>NZ_CABFVU010000008.1 GCF_902150045.1 Chitinophaga polysaccharea | reverse complement strand
GATAAAGGACGAAGGCGCGGCCTGCTGCGGCTCGCCCTCGCTGGGCCCTTCCGCTGCGCTCCAGGGCCTGCGCTCTGGCTGCCGCCGCAGCGGCCAGGGAGGAATGGCGGTGTGGGGCGGAAGACGTTTTGTTGGGGCAATAGAATATAGCCATCAGCGTTATACCGCTGGCCCGGCGGCGGAAGAATAAACGGCGCGAACACCAGCGTCAGTAACCTGATCAGCTTTTGTACTGTCGCGCTTCCGTCCGGGGATGGATGATGTGGGGGACGGCAGAATATAGGCTGATCGATAAATCTCTGGTCAACATGAGAATATAAAACCAGCAGCAGTAACACATCATCTATCCCCGGACGGTGATCGTGTTTTATGGCCGATCAGATTTTTTTCTTTCATATGAAAAAATAAAATCCGTTATTTTTAGTGGTAGAAGTTCTTTGAGTGCCGTGCTGGAGGAGACGCTATTATTATCCATTTGGGTTGACGATGGCGGGGATTAGTTCGAATGCGTTGAAGGGGAGTAATTATGCGGAAAATAGGAAGAAATATAACGGAAATGAGTTGCAATCAGGGGAGTTCAGTGATGGATCAGGGTTGGATTTGTATGATTTTAATGCTCGTACCTACAATGCTCAAATAGGAAGATTCTTACAAATAGATCCTGAAATTGAGAATAATCAGGAAGATTTAACACCATATCATTTTGCATTTAATAATCCGGTTAGATATGGTGACCCAGATGGAAGAAACCCTATTGTACTTGTTCCAATAGTAATTGAGGCAATTGAAGTTGCACTTTTTAGTTATCGAACCTATGCTACGGTAAATACAGCTATTAATTTGTTATCAGAGGGAGTGGGAAAAGATGGAGCTAAGCCTAAGGGGAAAGAAGTGACCCCTGCGGCTAAAGATGAGACAGCAGTTCCATTGCCAGCCCCAGAAAGTCATTGATGAAAAATCAAAGCCTCAGGTATCTCCGGAAGTTGCTGATAAACTGGAGAAAATGGAATCCATAACAATACCTGAAAAACATGGTGGAGGTAAGAATGGGCAACATGCTAATCAAAAAGCTAGAGAATCAGCAAAAGATAGATATGAGGCGGCAAAAAAAGAATACGAGGCATTAAAAAGCAAGCCCAACAAGACAAAGGATGACAAGGCCTCATTGGATAAATTAAAGAGAACTGTAGATCATGAAAAGAAGAAAATGGACAATACAGGAGAAAATCATAGTAGAAAAGCTAAGGGAAGTAATTAATAAATTAGGGTATGGATATATATACATTTATTATGGAATTTAGAGGCGGGACATATATTAGTCAGGTTAATGGATCTAATATAAATGCTGCTATGATTTTGTGGGGTAAAAGTTTGGATTTGTCTCAGGTGAAGTTTTTAGGTGAGAAAGGGAAATCGGAATTACAAATTGAGCTTAATAATGAACGTCCAGCTAAAGTTGAAGGAGTTGAGAATGTTTGGTTCTTTTGTTTAAGGATAAAGCCTGGTCTTATTATGGTAAATGTGATAAAAACAGCAGAAACATAAAGACTTATGTTATTGTCGTAACTGGATCCGCTAAACAGCGAAGCCGCAGGCAATGCCTGACACTATCTCATAAACTGTGTAAATAT
Source organism: Chitinophaga polysaccharea (assembly GCF_902150045.1). Classification (GTDB taxonomy): domain Bacteria; phylum Bacteroidota; class Bacteroidia; order Chitinophagales; family Chitinophagaceae; genus Chitinophaga; species Chitinophaga polysaccharea_A. The sequence goes on along the minus strand of NZ_CABFVU010000008.1, from coordinate 98 downwards.
TAAAAATCGGGGTTTAGCTCTGATTTTTTAATTTTAAAGCATATACAGTTTTATGAAGACAGAAGATTTTTTATCAGACGACTTTCTGAAGCAGTTTA
>NZ_CABFVU010000007.1 GCF_902150045.1 Chitinophaga polysaccharea | reverse complement strand
CCATGCCCATTAGAAACTGGGGCATGGTCCTAAATCAGTTTTTAACTATTTTTGATAAAAGAGTGAGAATCTAATTATTAATTTGATCCCCGATTTTTAAGTTTACACACTTATTGAAATAGTCCCAGAAAATTATATTTTCCTTCCTTTTGAGCTAACCATTTTTTGTAAATTTACTCCAGGAATTAACTAAGTAAGATAAAACCAAGATCCGCATTGGCAATAAAATACCATATCCAATTTTCCACGATTACTTATGTTGCTAAAATGTAGACGTCAACCTCTATGGTTGTTAGTAATTTAAATAATATGGTCTGTGGCTACATCAAATCGTGTAAATAATCGCTGTCCTCATCATTTAGGAGTACCTGTTTCCCGTCTTTTTCGTAGACTAACTTTAGTATCCCTTTATTAGGCCCGTCTTCAATTGCACTAACACCATCTAATATGCATAGGAAAGTGAAAGTTGCTTGTTCAACTGATCTTATAATGATTTTTTCGACCATAGCTTTATCTTCTTCATTCAAGCTTTTGAACCAGTTTGATTCTTCTACCAGATCTTTATGTGGTTCCCGACCAGGTGGCTGTAAGAGTATTTGCCTTAATCCTTCGACGCTACCAGCGACTACCTTTGCATTAACGGCGGTCACAAATTGTTGCTTATCCATATGTTATTGACTTAAAAAGGTTTTGACGGGTTCGTGCTGTTTATAATGTCCCGGGCTCACTCTATTCTTTCACCAATTTCATTTGCTTTTGCATCGACTGTTTTTATTAATTCATAGTCGAATATTTTTGATTCTTTTATTTCTTTGAATGCTTCGAAATGAAAAGAAAAACTTTGGTTCTTAAATTTGCATGGGAGGTTTGCGAGTCTTTCATTAATCATTTTGTCTGTGAAATGTTTGGGGATCTTCCAGTGAATGCCATTTTCTATTTCCACGCGGAAATATGTGAGATTTAGTTTTCGAAGGTACAGTTTTGTGGCAGGTCCATTTTTTATTTTGGTAATTATTAGATCATGTGGCCCATCAAGCAATCCAAGTTCATAACTTATCAGCCATTTTTCGATAGTGAACCCGCTTCCGGGTCGATGTAGATCTCCCAAAATTTTTCCTACAATAAAGCCATAGTAGGCCCCAACAAATATATCTTGTTTATTAATGCCTATATCCATAAATGGTATATACCAGGCAAAGTCAGTCCCAATTATCCCGTCCTCATCAATTCTATATTCACTATCATAGTTTATATTTTCTTTGATAGCTTGTCTTACCCTATTTTTTGCTTCCTCTAGATTCATATTAGGTAGTCTGGAGTTGACGTATTTAATTTCGTTTATTTTATTCAAAATAATGTTTTTTAGATCATGAACAAAGTACGCCTAACCCGCAAAGAGCTTTACGACCTGGTTTGGTCCACGTCGCTGCTTTCACTCTCCAGGAAGTACTATGTCTCTGACGTCGGATTACGTAGGATATGTTTAGAAATGGATATTCCCTTACCGAAAGCCGGACACTGGGAAAAAGTGAAAGCTGGAAAAAAGGTCAGCATCCTGCCCTTACCAGGAAGAACAGCTAGTGAAGAGGCGGTGGAACTGGAGCTCAGGCAGGAGGGAGCTGCCATAAAGAAGGGGCCATCGCTTAAGAACATTTTGCAAAGGGAGATTGAAGGAACATTATCCGCTGGTTGCACAGACAAAGCAAGATTTGGCAGGGAAAAAGCCTAATGGCTTTGGCGGGAGGATGGGCGTGGTTACCCGGATACGCTTCTTTCGGGAAGAAGGAGGTATTAGGATAGCATTGAAAGTTGCTATTGTGACAAGATAAGTTTGGCGCGTGATTTTCCGATCTCAGAAATGTTCAGTAATTTCTCCGTTGGTTAAAAAGACTTTTAATGTATCCAACCCTGACGTTTGACTCATCAATAGGAGATAAGATAATGCTTGATCTCCTGAAATATATTCACCAGTATTATCCAATTGGCCTGCCTGAGTATTATAACCAACCCAGGAGAATGATAGAGCGGGACCACATTGTGGCCAATAAAATAAATGATTTGATTGAAGGAAAAGAGACTGCCTGGTCGTTATTTGTAAAGGAATTGAAAAAGCGTGACTGGGAGCTATTGGATATGGCTTTTATTCAATTTCCCAGCTACGTTGTACATATTAAACTTAAAACACCGGACTTTTCTACACCGGAAATTCTTCATCAACGAGAGCTAGTGGTGGTGGTATCTTTGCTATGTCCCTATTATACTATCTACTATTTAGATACCTATCGATTTAATACGATCCGGGCTGCACATTATCGATTTGGGCCCATATTCAGGATTACTTTCAAGGACTTATTGCCGGAGTTTTCGTTTGACCAGGAGGCACTATTGAAAGAGGTAGAGGACTTAACAAAGCAATATTTTCCCAGCCATAACTATGCGAGTCATGGCATGTTGATGAACCGTTATCTTACCCCTGGAATTATTCTAGAGGGACAAAGTGGGGCGGGGCCTTATCCGATCTATTCCTATTTGTTCGATCATACATTTAACTTTAAGAACCTGGAGATTAGGTGATGCGCTAAAAATCATTTTCATGGAAGACAATATTGACTTTTTGTTAATTCTGAATAAGTATGGCTGGAATACATTTTTGCTCAACTTAAATGGTGCTATTCACGAAATCAGTATTTCAAGTGTATTTAGTGAGCCTTTATATGATGTTGCAAAGCTGTTACTTTCCTTATTAAGTAATGAAGATGAAATGACCATGCACTGGGCTGATGAGCCTGGCTGGAGCATATTTCAAATTTCCAGGGATAAGACACAAAGACATATTCTGTCGGTGGAAATTGGTATTGCTGAAGATCGGGATGGCAGTCAGTATGAAAAGATGGTAGATTTTAGGATTAAGCAAAAGCAATTTTTGATTGTTATGTTTTATCAGCTGAAAAAGAATTTTCATTTACTTTCAGAGAAAAGTTTTGCGAAAGACAGGGAAGGGGAGTTTCCCTATGACTATTATAAGGAACTAGTGAAAAGGATTGCGGTAACTTATCCTGATATATTATAGAAGCACTGCATATATTTGCTTGTATGATAATTTCTGCCTGGTTGTCCCTCGCGTTTCCCCGGTATAGATGGTTACTTTGTTGGTTATTGCCTTAATATTACCGGGGCCAACTGCCTGGAAATTCATATTAACGACAATTAAAGATGGCCTGACTCCCAGTTGGACCAGTGATTATTGGCAGGTAGAGTTGGTTTCCATAAGGTAGTATCCTTGGTGACTAAAATTTTTGCGATGAGCTGATATAGCTCCTCCTGGCTAGGATTATGATCATCTGCATAGACACTGCTGAAGTGGAAATGATCAATGGTCATTAGTTTTGGCAGATCTTCAGGGATATGTTGGCGGATTTCGGTCTCTTTAGCGCTGATTAATGATGGTTGAGTATCGTTAAAGTATCGGAGTAAATCTTCGTAGCTGATCAAATTTCTCGGATTCCCATCAATTCTTGAATGAATCCCGAGATCATGATATTTTGATGCCTCCTGCTCAATAGGCACTTGGACATCTCTGATCGTTACATATGTAGCAGCTGGATTGATCATTTCAAATTGTTCCATGTCCTCTCCCTCATCATTACAGATCCGGTCCCATTCTTCTTCTGTGATTAGCACGACGTGATGTAAATTTGAGACGTAAGTTGTATCTGTATAGGTAGTTATATTATAGTCTATACAATTGCCAAAATAATATAGATCAATTTCTGCCCGGTTTCCCCGGTTTTGATAACCGCCTTTTTCTGCAACGACGGCCCATCGCGCTTCATCTGCATATAGATGGATTCTGCTGCTGGCTGTTTCGCAATAACCATGTTCCAGGTCGAGCCAGAAATGATATTTGATATCGTTGCTGCCGATAACCGGAAAGTAGTTTGTTTGTTCAATGTCCGAATCCGAGTCGAAATGTGATAAGATAATTGATTCAGTATACATGTGTTGTTCTTGTTAGGATCTGTTAAGAGATGGAAAATAGATATACATGTGATCATTTTTAAGCGCACCAGACGGCCCGATCATTTTGAAAAATTCTGTAATGTCACTGCAGGTGAGCATCCATCTTTCATCGATAAGGTTACCGTTTGTCCGACTACTTTAGAATTCGCCTGCCTCTTCACCTCATGGATGTAAATTAAATGTTCCGGTGATAGTAGTTGTATCATAAAGAGTATAGACAGTCGGATTCCTTGTAACAGTACTTTGAAAGCTTCCTTTTATAATTCTTCCTTTAAAATCCAATTCATCTACTTTAATATCACCTCGTTCATAATCGGGGGCAAGCGCCATAAAGTAGCTTGGGGAAGAAGCTGCTTGAAAAGATAAAATACCTAGTTTATAGTTTCCTGCTGATTCCCCACCATAAGACATATATATACCTGTGTTTACAACCATGATACCTATACTGGGTTTCATGGTATATTTATCTACATAATAGTATATTGCTAGACTATCCTGTGGACTTCTCATCGTGTAAGTATGATTATCCACTCTAAATACTATTTCTCCGTTGGTTGGTCTAATCAAAGAATTACATACTTCTATGTCGGGCAATGATATTTTTCCTCCTTTTATTGGAATGAAGCTTCTGGGTGCTGTTTCATGACGATTGCTAGAATCGTAAATCTTATATTGAAAGTCGGGATTGGAGTTACTTGAACACATTGGAATGGCTACGGAATATTTGCCATCCTTTATTGGATATGCGTATTGTACGGGGCCGTTTTTTATAACAATATGCCCACTTTTCATAGGCGTTTTTTCACAACTGTACGTTTTACCTTCCACTACTGCTTGATTCTGTGTTGTTAACTCTATTTCGAGTGTCTTCCACAGGCTTTCTCTAATCGGCAACATTTCTTTTGTTGTGATATTAAAACCGCAATTGTCTTTTATAGTAATTGACCAGGCAATATCATAAGGCACGTAGACTGAGAGTTCTCCAGTACTATTTGTATAAAGCCCATTAGGCCATGTTTTTGAGGGATCCTGAGATTGTATGTTGATTTGTACAGGCGTAAATATAAGAGGATTATTATTCTTGTCTATTAGTTTCAGGTGTACATAAACAGCAGGTGCCTGCTCCGCAATACAGAAAAAACCAATTTGGGACAAATTGCAATAATATTTATCGCCCATTTTTGGGGCTTTACCGGCTTCGATCCAAAGCCCTTCTACTTGATTATATTGCCAAAGAGTACTCTCCGAAGGGGCGATGGGCATGGCATTTGTAGGAATATTTACTTTGACATTTATACTTTTTCCTGCTGCCAATTTAAGATCTATCCTTTCATTAATTTCGTTAGATTGTTCAGGAAAGAATCCTGCCAATAAGTACGGACTCAAAACAACCATTCGTCCTTCACTATTGACACCCCGCAGGTCACCTGGTTGTATTTCATCAAGCGATGGTGTTTTATTATTTAGAACCAAGGTGTTTAGTATAAATGAGCCTTCATATGGTAATTTATTTAATGCCCAAACACCATTCGTAAATTCAAATGCTAATCCATTTTCAGATGAATTTTCAAATGACATTCCCGCAGCTGAGATTTCTTGACGCATGTATTCATAAAAGAGCCTTTTTTTGATAAAATGGGTACGTCCCTCCTGAAGTATTATAGGAGCTGATATTGGGATATGTGTATAGTAAAAGTTCAGAATTGTACCATCTTGCAACATTTGGTCATTGTTAAATTGAAGAAAACCATACTCATTAGTTTTGTATTTATAAGGTTGATCTTCAAAAAAGCCTTTGATAGAGTAATATTCGTTTAGTCCTGGCCGATTATCGGAATATATGATTGTTCCCATTAGTCCTGCACTGACTTTTTTATTGCGTACAGGTACCGGTGCGGTAATAGAGTCCGGATCAGTGCCTACTGCTGTTAGGTCTTCAGGTTTTATTTCATGTGAACAGGCAGTAAAAAGGAGGAACAAGATAAGTATCCGAAATAAGTAGGTAATAGGTTTGTGCATTACAGTATAATATATGCCTACAAATATAGGTTGAATTTATTTATTATGAAATTGGGCCTTTTCTCCAAGCAGGACCCTAGCCAATGGTTGTCCAGTATTAAGTGTAGTGCTGTATTGAAGAATATTATACTTCGATGTCAGCTCTTTTATTCAGATTCCAGAACAAAAAGGTGAACAAACCGATTTCTTTATTGTGAAAATATTGATAATTATATAGTTGAGAACACATCATGTCGGCCAGTCATCCCGACAGCTTTATCTTCGTTTTATAAGCTCGCTTTGACAGCGGGCTTTTTTACTTCCACTAATTTTTAATCTACTTAAGGTTGGAGGTCCAGTACCGCTCTACCACTGAAAAGGTCTGCAGGCACCGAAACGTGCTCGTGCGCAATCAGCCATACTCCATCAATTTTACGGAAGCCAAAGGTTAGGCGTTCCCAACGATCGACCTTCTGTCCATTCGGCATTGTTGTCTGTAGCCGAAGGAGCTGTCGGCTGAATGCCACGTCGGCGCCCGTGACAATGCTTAGGTCACGTGTCTCGAAATCAATGGGGTGCTGAAAAAAAGCGAATACTTTTCCCCAAACATTTTTATACGTATCTGTTCCCACCTGCTGCAGCGGGGGCACGATATCGAACGCTACGAATCCAGGAGCATAAAGGGACATCATTAGATTCAAGTCTTTAGTGCGAAATGCTTTAACAAAATTGTCGATTTGTTGTCGAATCTGGGCTTCATCGCTTGCTTTGTTTTTTGGGGCTGTCATTATTGTCTCCTTTTTTGATTTGTTTGCTGTTTGCGAAGTTTGAGCGTAATTTACCCTGGGAAGTGCTCCACTACAGAGGAGCATCAATCCCAAAATTATTTTTCTTTTGTTCATGGTAAAAATATAATTGTCAGTAACTAATTGTTTTACCATAATAATGGCTGGGAAAGTGGAAATTGGACAGCGGTAAGGGAAATATTTTTGCCAGGGATAAAATAATTTTCAAATTATGTCCAATTCTGGTATCCTCCGAAGGTTCTAAAGTCTAGAACCCATAATACTTGCAACCGTTATTGCGGCCTACAGGTAACTTTCTCTCTGCCGAAAGGAAACAGCTATCTTCAAAAGGCTTTTAAAAGGTACTCCGGTTATTTGCTAAATTGGGCGAATAGGCATTAATCAGGGCCAAATCGTTCAGGAACAGGTTCGAAAAGTGTCCAATCATCCGGACTAATGGCATTTTAAAGCATGTGATTTCATATGAAACTACATGCTTTCTTTCTTCTTTTTGCAGATGTGATGGTAGAAGAAAGCGAATAAGACGGTAAGCCTGAAGTATTCCATCTCTAATTTTGCATTATTTATTATGGTCAGAGAAGATGAATATATTGTAATGCGAGCAATAGCTATTTGCTTTAAACCATATCTTAAGGTTGAGGAAGCATTGATATACTGTAACCTTGGTAGAACACAGTTTGCCAAAAAATGCGCAGAATATGCAATATTTAAAAATAGCAGCGGTTATTTTAATAGAAAGGATCTGGACTCAATGATGTCTGGGGAGCGGACTCCCGGAAGTATGAATAAGTGAGTATAGCTTATTTACCCGGATAATCTTCTTACTTGACAGGATCTTCGGCGAATAGATGAGTTCAATGCTGAAGATACTTTAGGACTACCATCATTGTTATCGAATTTTCATACCTTTATAGCGATAGGTTGGAGTGAGAATAGGAGGGCATCAGGTGTTGATAATTATTTGACAATCAATTGCTATAAGATATTGATTTCCAGGGCTTAGGAGTTCATGTTCTGGGCGCCTGATTATCAGTTAGTTATAAAGGTTCACGAAAGTGGACCTTTTTTATTTGCAAACAATTTGCAAACAAACTGGGGATCAAGGATCAATCCCTATTATCGGATCAATCCCTATTATTGTACTTCAATAATTAACCCCAAAAATATATGAAATCTATCTGCTTTAATATTTTCAAACCTTACATGCCAACAGTTTTGTGGTTATAAATTTAAACCAAATGAGAAAGAAGAGAATTTTTAATTACCGGAGCAGGTAGTGGATTGGGTAAGGGCACTGCTTTACGGTTGGCAAGAAATGGACATGACGTGATTGCCTGTGTGGAATTATCGTCCCAGGTCACAGCTTTGAGAGAGGAAGCAAAAAGGAATGACGTTACGCTGGCAGTAGAACAAATTAATATTTTAGATCCAGCAGACCGTGCGTTCGCGTGGACAATTGAGGATGTAGACGTATTGTACAATAATGCGGGGATTGCTGAAGCCGGGGCAATATCTGAAATTCCTTTATCCTTCGTACGTAAAGTTTTTGAAACGAATGTATTTGTAAATCTCGAGTTTACGCAAGGCTTTATTAAAAATATGGTTAAACGGAAAAAAAGAAAAATCATCTTTGTTTCTTCTGTCGCCGGATTTATTGGAGTTCCTTTAACCGGAGCTTATGCAGCTTCGAAACACGCGCTGGAAGCGATTGCAGCAGTGATGTCTGACGAGTTGGCCCGTTTTGGGGTTCAGGTAGCCACCATCAATCCAGGTCCTTTCGATACAGGATTTAATGGCAGGATGATGGAAACTATCAAAAAATGGTACGATCCGAAAGTGAATTTTATTGATCAAACCAAAGCTGTATTTCCATTTGAGCAATTTGATCCACAGGAAATGATTGATAAGATGGTGGAAGTAGCCGAGAAAGACGAAGGGGTATATCGCAATATCTGCCCCAAAGAATTCATTGATTTAGTGAAAGAAATGCAGATGGAGGCCTGGATTAAGACCGAAAATCAACCGTTGTTATAATTTATCAGCGAAATACATATGGTAGATATTGCGGCGAATTTCAGCGTAGAAAACTCGTTCCGGGTTTTATAAATCGCCGTTCGCAAGGCGGAATCCATCCAGGTGCCGGTAACCGTCTGTATAACGGACGCCTCCGGGCTGTCCCTGGCTTTTTTAAGAATGAAGGACGCCCAACCTTTCAGTATTGAATTAGCGCCTAAGGAAGCATATACAGCCGTCATGTTTAAATTGGCTACGAAAGATATAGAGGGAATTGCACAACCGGGAACTTATTTCTCCCAAATGGGAGCAGTGCTGGGAGGAAAGATCGTGACCTTGCGAGGTGGCATTCCCTTACGCTGTAATAACCATTTGATCGGTGCTGTTGGGGTGAGTGGCGGCGGCACGGCAGAGCAGGATCATGAAATCGCTCAGGCAACGGGGGATGCTTTCTTAGATGGCTTACATTAAAACCCGCAGCTGGCATTCCCAATATACCACCCTTGTATACTAATATTTCGGCCCCGTTTAATTTATTAAATAAGTTTAATGGACGGCATGTTGCTTAAGGTTAGCTTCGTTTTGTAGATATGCTATGGAGAGTGGGTCGTCGGTGGCTGTATGACGCGAAGGGTAGAAGCAGCATCACGACAGGGTTTGTAACGACATGTTAGCCATTTTTTTATTAATCCGATAAATGTTACGCAATGGAAAGAATGAATCAATTTGTACCCTTGTCTGAAAAGGAACTATTCAGCACAAACGGAGGTGGGTTGTTCGATAGTTTACTCGATAGTTTAGCTGGTGGTCACAGCTATAGTTCGGTAAACTATACAGGGCTTACTTCCTTTATGGGGCAGTCTTACCTCACCACCAACAGAGGTTTCGCCGATTACCTCTCTAATCTCGGTCAGGGAACCAACTTCTTCCTGGCTAACCTGAGGTATCCTACTTCCTGAGCACCGCTTTTAACCCTTTACATTTTATCCAAAAAAAAAATCTATGGAAAACTTTGCGCAATTAGAACAATTTACAGAATTGAGCTTTGATCAAGCTACAGACATTAACGGTGGATTTTTAGGCCTGGACGAACTGGGGCAAGGTTTAGGCGCAGGTCTGGCGCTTCTGGGCGGTGGCCTGGGTAATGGCCTTAGCAACCTGGGAACCGGCCTGGGCGCAGGTCTGGCTGCATTGGGCAGCGGACTGAATCTTACCGGTGGCGGCCTGGGCATTGGTCTTTCCAACATCGGTATTGGCATCAAAAATCTGCTGAGTAGTCTTTTGCCTTGGTAGTAATGATCGTCCAAAGAGGTTGCTCCGACAATGGAGCAACCTCTTTATTCAAAATTTAAAATTTGTCAGCAACAAAAAAGCGTAACTGACCATTTCGTTTAATTACCATTAATAACATCCCGGCGCAAGGAAAGGTAATGGTGATGTTGATACCGCCTATTTTTATTCCATCCAGCACCAGGGATTTATTCAGTAGTTCCAACAGTACGCGTTGGATACATTATTACTGTCAAAGGGGCTTTGCCGAAGGTAGAGATGAAAAACAGGATCCCTGGATTAACTGTTCATTTTGTTCACTTTGATATTGTCTATTCAGCTTGTCCATTTTAAATAACCGGTTACTCCTGCGTACTAATTGAGTATATTGGATGATACCATAGATTCCATTCATGAAGTCCAACTTTTTTCCTGTTGCTATCATGCAGCAATCGGTATTTAACTGGCTACCCAGGGTGCGCGTGCATACCCAGATCATTTACATTTCCGTATTGCTATCTATCCTATGTATATTGGCCGCTTTGCCATTCATCAAAGTAGATGTTTCTATTGCTACCGGTGGTATAGTGCGGCCTGTTACCGAAAAAACGGAATTGCGGAGTATGGTGGCGGGTACTATAGCGCAGATATTGGTGAGCGATGGCGCCAGCGTACAAAAGGGGCAGGTGCTTATCCGCTTGCAGGAAGATATCAGCAACAGCAAGCTGACACAGAATAATTTCGAATTGTCGCAGCGGGAAATCCAGATCAAGGATCTTCAAACACTGGTAGCCGGCGGTAGTAGCCTGCACTCGTCGCTGTACCAGCAACAATACGCCCGGTTCCGGGCCTCCCTGCGGGAACAGGCCGCTACCATGGAAAAACTGAAGCTGGACCTCGAGATGTATGATAAGCTCTTCAAAGAAAAAGTAATCGCTAAAAAGGAGTATCTCGACCGGAAATATGAATATGAAAAAAGTAAAGCTGCCTATGAATCCGCCATACAGCAACAACGCTCTACATGGGCTACTGACCTGAACCAGCTGCGTCTGGACGACAATCGCCTGCGCGCCGATAACCAGCAGCTCACCAAAGAGAAAGAATGGAACATTATTACTGCGCCCGTAAGTGGCACTTTGCAGCAATTTACAGGGAAGTATGCCGGAGGCTACGTTCAAACTGGCGACTTGCTTGGCGTCATTTCTCCGGATTCCAATATGATTGCGGAATGCTATGTTTCCCCACGGGATATCGGCTACCTCAAAAAAGGGATGCCGGCCAGGTTCCAGGTAGACGCCTTCAATTATAACGAATGGGGGATGGTAAAAGGCAAAATACTGTCTATAGATAACGATTTTGTACTTATCAATAACCAGCCGGCATTCAAGGTACGATGCCAGTTTGACGGTACAACGTTGCGTACAACCAGCGGGGTAACTGCCTCCTTGAAAAAAGGAATGACGCTGCAGGCCAGGTTCATCCTCACGCGGCGTAGCCTGTTTCAGTTGTTATACGATAAAACCGACGACTGGATCAATCCAAACAACCGGAAAGGTTCTGCGACTGTGGCTATAACTGCGACAAAAAACTGATCTTTTATCACTGGTACATGAGCGTTCATCATTCTGCCCGGCTTAAGCGCGGGGCTAAGATCAAACAACACGATATTACGGACTGCGGTGCTGCCTGCCTGGCTTCGGTGGCGGCCTGGCATAAACTGCGGATCCCACTGGCGGTGATCCGGCAATATGCCGGTACCGATAAAAAAGGAACCAATGTAATGGGGCTCATCACCGCCGCCCAGCAGCTCGGATTCCAGGCTAAAGGCGTGAAAGGCCCGTTTGAAGCGTTAGCTGGCATTCCCAAGCCTGCTATAGCTCATGTGGTGGTGAACGGGCGGCTGCAACATTTTGTGGTCATCTGCCAGGTAACGGCCAAACAGGTAGTGGTGATGGACCCCGTTGATGGACAGTACCACCGGCTTACCCACGAGGCATTCAAAGCGATATGGACTAACGTGCTGGTACTGCTGCTGCCCGGAGATGAATTCCAGGCGGGCAACAGGAAAGTGTCGCACCTGCAGCGTTTCTGGTACCTGATGCGCCCACACCGTGCTGTCGTTATCCAGGCAATCTTCGGAGCAATGATCTACACTGTTCTTGGCTTGTCTACCTCCATCTATGTACAGAAAATTGTAGATAATGTGTTGGTAGACGGGAACAGGAACCTGCTGAATATGCTCAGCGTAACGATGCTGGTTATCCTCGTCCTGCAATTGTTCATCGGCAACCTGAAAAGTATCTTTATCTTCAAAACCGGCCAGCAGCTGGATGCCAGGCTGATACTCGGCTATTATAAACATCTTTTACTGTTGCCGCAGCAGTTTTTCGATACCATGCGGGTAGGGGAGATCACTTCGCGCATCAACGATGCCATCAAGATCCGCGCTTTTATCAACGATGTGTCTATATCGCTGGTGGTAAACAGCTTCATTGTAGTATTCTCCTTTGGCCTGATGTTCAGTTATAACTGGAAGCTGTCGCTGATCATGCTGCTCATTATCCCACTGTTTCTTATTATTTATGCAGTGAGTAACAGGATTAACAAAAAGTACCAGCGGCAGCTGATGGAAGAAAACGCGGAACTCGGCAGCCAACTGGTAGAATCGCTGAACAGCGTAGCCACCATCAAGCGTTTTGCACTGGAAGAATATGCCAATATGAAAACGGAAAACCGCTTCCTACAAGTGTTGCAAACCACTTTTCATTCTTCTATGGCAAACCTGTATATCGGTAGTTTTGCAGGCATTATCACTAATTTTTTTGTGATCATTATCCTGTGGACAGGTGCCGGCTATGTGCTGGATCAGCAGTTGAGCGCGGGTGCGTTATTGTCGTTCTATGCGTTGATTAACTACTTTACCGGGCCTGCCTCCAATCTGATTGGCGCCAATAAAAGCGTACAAGACGCGCTCATTGCAGCCGACCGCCTTTTTGAAATCATGGACCTGCAACAGGAAGACAGCACTAATAAAATGGACCTCGCGCCACAGCACAGTGGAGATATTACTTTCAATAATGTTGCTTTCAGCTATGGTACCCGGAAGGAAGTGTTCCGGCAGTTCAGCATGCACATCAGGAAAGGAAGTATTACAGCCATAGTAGGAGAGAGCGGTTCCGGCAAATCCACGCTGATGGCCCTGCTGCAAAATATCTATCCATTGAAGGAAGGGAATATCGCTATCGGGCAAACGGATATCCGGTATATACACCCGGCAAGCCTGCGGCACTGGATAGGCGTAGTGCCACAACACATCGATCTTTTTCACGGAAGCGTAGCCTCCAATATCGCCGTAGGCGAATTTGAGCCGGATATGCAGCGTGTGCTCGAAGTAGCCAGGTGGTTGGATATCACCGGCTTCATCGAACAGCTGCCTCATGGTTTCAATACGCTGCTGGGAGAGCATGGCGCCAATCTTTCCGGGGGACAGCGCCAGCGGCTGGCCATTGCCCGGGCGCTTTACCGCGATCCGCAGGTACTGATCATGGATGAAGCCACGTCATCACTCGATCCCATTTCGGATCATTTGGTACAGGAAGTAATGCAACAGCTGCGTGAAGCGGGGAAGACAGTGATTGTAATTGCCCATCGATTGAGTACGGTAGTGAATGCGGATAAGATTATTGTGTTGGAAAACGGGCAGTTGGCAGAAGAAGGAACACATTTTCAACTGATGGAGAAGGATAGCGTGTATGCAAAGTTATGGAGCCATCACCAGGGGATGATGGGGTAGCGGAATTCTTCCTCCGTATTGAGTTTGCTATTGTTTTATTAATAAACATTAAAACCAATTTTATGAAAACACCAGAGGGGTATCAATTCGTTGAACTTTCCCAAAGCGAATTGAATGATATCAATGGAGGTCAAACGCACCTTCCTGGGACAATCCTTTCAGACACCATCAATGGTATACATTCTCAGGCAACCTTTGGTGATAAAGTTCTCGGTTTTAGAGACCTCTCCCTGCCGGAGCAGGAATTCCTTCTTTTTAAGTGTACGGGATGTTAACAGGGAAAAGAGCAGGTTAATTTCTTCTTTTTCAAGATGAATATAGCGTTCAATGTTTTTCAGAATGAGTTCATCTTCCATTTTCGGATGCCGGCTGTTACTATGCTGGAGGCTGGAAGATAAGCATTTTCCCGGAAAATGCGGTAAAGGAGCATTGGCAACGATAGCAGTGGAAGTTAAGCCGCTTAGATCGCAGGATAGCTGGCGCCGTATCTATATTCATTTTTCTTTTCTTCAATTTTTTCCCTGAATATGTTGCAATGTTCGAACGGCGTACCTGTTCGCTGCTAAAGGAAACTAAACGGATACCTGAGAAAATCAAACATACCAGAGCTGAAAAAATAAAGAACTTCATTTAACAATTATCGTTTCACGATAATTATTTATAAATTCGCATGGTCATTGTGTTTAATTATTTAGTTGATGAACCATACGAAAATTATATCCAGAACTTTATTTATTGTGTGTTGTATCCTGGCAGCAGGGTATTTTGCAACAACTTTATATTCGGCATTTTGCCTGCTTACAAACAGCGGCATCACGTCTTATGAGGTTAATAACTATCTGCATATTAACTATCCTTTTACAAGAACCCCGTTTATTAATATTGAGAACAACACAGCATACAAAATTTTCTCCTTTTTGCTGCCGCTGCTGCTTTATGGATTTTTCTTCTGGCTGTCGGCAAAAGTGTTCAGGATATTCTTTCAGCCCAGGTATTTCACTTCGGAAAATATAGCCAGGCTCAGATATTTTTATATCGCCAATCTGTTTATACCATTGCCGGTAACTATAGTTTCCGCTTTTTTTGTGGAAGTGATCGCTGCAATGTGGTTACTGGTTTTTGTCCATTTTATGCTTGGAATGTTCAGTTTATTGCTTGCGAATATTTTTAGACAAGGGTTGAATTTACAGAGAGACCAAGACCTTTTTATTTAGTATGCCGATCATAATCAATTTAGATGTAATGCTTGCCCGTCGAAAGATGCAGAGCAAAGAGCTGGCGGAAAAGTTGGGAATAACAACTGTCAATCTTTCTATTTTAAAAACGGGAAAGGCCAAGGGCGTTCGCTTTGATACACTGGAAGCGATATGCAGGATACTCGACTGTCAGCCAGGTGATATTTTAGAGTACAAGAAAGAATAACCCAGATATATTACATTCAGCGTTGCCTTTGCAGCTCCTGTCCTTCCGGTACCGCAAACTGACAGAGTTGAGCTGATATCAGGAAGAATAGAAGCCCCGCCAATGTGCAATATGTTTTAAAGTTATTATCTTCATAAATATATGCACAGCAACTACCGTATATCTCCATTGGGCGACCGGGCCATTATCATTGAATGGGAACAGCAGATCGGCGGGGAGATTCATCGCCAGGTAATGCAGGCATTCCACGGGTTGCACAGCCTGCGGAAGCCCTATATCCTGGATCTCATCCCCGCATATGCCTCCTTAACAGTTATATACGATGCAGTACTTTTGTACCGGGAACAGCATGGTTATACCGGCAAAACTATCAGTGACCTGGTCACCGCAACACTGGAAAATACATCTGCCACTACTGCCGGGCCATCACGCCTGTTGGAGGTACCGGTATGTTATCATCCTTCTCTTGCTCCGGACCTGACTGTCATGGCTGAACGAAAAAGTATCTCTCCCGAACAGATCATCGAATTGCATACAACCCAAACCTATACGGTGTATATGCTGGGCTTTCTGCCGGGCTTTCCCTACATGGGCAAGGTGCACGGGCAGCTGGTAACGCCCCGGTTAAAACATCCCCGTGTAAGAGTACCGGCAGGAAGCGTAGGTATTGCCGGTGCACAAACAGGGATCTACCCCCAGGAATCTCCGGGAGGCTGGAATATTATTGGTCGTACCCCCCTGCAGTTATTCGATGCTGCTTCGGAGGACCCGTGTTATTGCGGACCTGGCGACCAGGTGAAGTTTATACCGGTATCGCTGGCCGATTTCCGGGAGATGACGCATGCTATTTGACACTTTTAACAGCAGGAAACATTGATACAGGTAGTACAACAAGGATTGATGGATACCATCCAGGATGCAGGACGGTACGGTTACCAGCACCTGGGTATTAATCCCGGTGGAGCCATGGACCGTATAGCGCTTGCAGTAGCCAACAGCCTGGTAGGGAACGATATTTATGAAGCGGCTATTGAATTACATTTTCCCGCATCGGCTTTCCTCTTTGAAACAGACGCCATGATTGCCTTATCCGGCGCTGATTTCGGAGCTGTCATCAATGGCAGGCCGCTGGATATTAACAGACCGGTACTGGTGAGCAGGCAAACCGTATTGCGTTTTGGCAAACCTGTTTCCGGCGCCCGCTGCTACCTGGCTGTAAGGGGCGGGCTTGCGCTGCAGCCCTGGCTGGGAAGTTACAGTACCCACCTGAAGGCGGTCGCCGGCGGTTTGGAGGGCCGCTCGCTGAAAAAAAATGACCGGTTGTATTTTAAGTCGGGAAATATTCCTCTTTCATGGCTGCGGGGCAAAGAAGCGGTAGCATTGCCGTGGACCGCCGATGTAAACCACCTGTACCCCACAAAAAGCCTCATACATACGCTACCCGGCAGTCAATGGGACCTGTTACAGGAGGAAGCCCGCCGGCAATTTACTAGCGCAGCATTTACATTAACGGAGCAAAGCGACCGCATGGGGTTCCGCCTGAACGGCCCGCCGCTGGACATACAGCCACGGGAGGAACAACTATCTGCCGGTATCACAAGGGGAACTATACAGCTGTTGCCCGACGGACAACTTATTATACTTATGGCAGACCATCAAACAACCGGCGGATACGCAAGGCTGGCACATGTGATTACCGCAGATATGCCTGCTCTTGCACAACATATGCCGCACCAGGAGCTGCACTTCAGTATGAGCGACGGGAAAATTGCACAGGCAATGCTATGGAAACAGGAGCAGGACTTGCTCTTTCTTCAAAATGCCTGTAAATTACGATTGGAAGAATGGCAGCAACAGCAGCCTGCTTAACAACTATCATTATGCATTGTATAGATCTTAACTGCGATATGGGAGAGGGGCTGGACAATGATGCCGCTATTATGCCTTTTATCAGCAGCGCAAATATTGCCTGTGGTTACCATGCGGGCAGTCATGATACCATGCTGCATACGGCTACACTGGCGCTCGAAAACAACGTGGCCATTGGCGCTCATCCGGGGTTTGCCGATAAGGAGAATTTTGGCAGAACAGAGCAGCAGCTTTCTGATCAGGCATTATACGAGCTTATTACTACACAACTCTATGCCATGCAGCTGGTCTGTAAATCCCTGGGCGCCATTATGAGGCATGTAAAGCCCCACGGTGCGCTGTATAACATGGCCGCCAGATCGCCGGTCATGGCGCGGGTGATCGTGAAAGCGGTGAAAGATACAGACCCGCAGCTTTGTTTTTTCGGGCTTAGCAGCAGCTGGCTGATTACAGCCGCAAAGGAAGCCGGACTAAAAACCGCTAGTGAAGTATTTGCCGACAGAACCTACCAGGACGACGGATCTCTTACGCCCCGTTCACATCCCGGCGCGCTTATTGAAAAAGAGGAGCTGGCTATCGCGCAGGTGCTGCAGATGGTCACCGGGCAAAAGGTGACTACCGTTAACGGGCATACGATCCCGATAACAGCTGAAACGATCTGTATACATGGCGACGGGGCGCATGCCGCAGCATTTGCACGCACCATCAATGCAGCATTACGTGATCACCAATTAACCATACAAAGGCCTTGAACAAACAAAAATCTTCCGTACTGCTGGGCGCCGCCTTTCTCATGGCCACTTCTGCCATAGGGCCCGGTTTCCTCACACAAACAACGGTATTTACGCAGCAGCTGGCGGCGTCTTTTGGGTTTGTAATATTGATATCTGTATTGCTTGACATCGGCGCCCAGCTGAATATCTGGCGCGTGCTCACTGTTTCCGGGTACCGTGCGCAGGATCTGGCAAATGCACTGCTGCCTGGCCTGGGTTATGTGCTGGCCGCTTTGGTGCTGATGGGCGGACTGGCCTTTAATATTGCCAATATAGGCGGCTGCGGGCTGGGCCTGCAGGTACTCACCGGTATGGACACCATTTACGGGGCATTGCTGAGCTGTGGTATTTCTTTATTTATTTTCTGGATGAAGGAAGCCGGCAATGTGCTGGATCAGTTTACACGCTGGCTGGGTATCCTCATGGTGTTGCTCACGTTGTATGTTGCGGTGAGCTCCCATCCGCCGGTAATGCAGGCGGTACGGCAAAGCCTATGGCCTGCGGTGATTGATACAAAGGCCATTGTTACCCTGGTAGGCGGAACAGTGGGAGGGTACATCAGTTTTGCCGGCGCACACCGGTTGCTGGATGCCGGTATCAGTGGCACCACGCAGATACCCTTTGTTAACCGCAGCGCAGTAAGCGGTATTATTATCACCGCTGTTATGCGCGTTCTGCTGTTCCTGGCGGCCCTGGGAATTATTATGCAGGGTGCGGTGCTGGATGGTGGGAATCCGCCTGCCTCCGTATTCCGGATAGCAGCAGGAGAGATAGGCTACCGTTTCTTTGGTATCGTGATGTGGAGCGCGGCCATTACTTCGGTGGTAGGCGCGGCTTATACATCGGTTTCTTTCCTGAAAACCTTTCATCCTTTTATTGCAGCCAATGAGCGTTGGCTGATCAGCTTTTTTATACTTTTCTCCACTATCGTTTTTATATTGGCAGGTAACCCTGTACAACTGTTGTTGATGGCAGGCGCACTGAATGGCCTCATATTGCCTGTTGCCCTGGCAGTTGTACTGGTGGCGGCCAATAGCGCCCGGCTGTTGAAGCATTACAGGCACCCGGTATGGATGCAGCTGGCAGGATGGCTGGTGGTGCTTATCATGGGATACCTCGGCGGAATTACCATTGTGAATTGGTTAAAGTGATCAATTGTCTGATCTGCGCCTCTCTTTGTCCGTTTCACCCCAAATGGCCTGGCCGCTTCCCTTTTTCCGCAGCAATTTTGTGTCATCATTAACACTAAATCTATCAGTCATGACACAGAAAACAGTGACAATAATTTATTGGATAGGCGCTGTACTCACTTCTATCTGGTTTGGAGCAAGCGGGTTCTTTGAGATCACCGGGAACCCGGTGGTATGGGGCATTACACAGCAACTGGGATACCCTGCGCATTTCATCTATTTACTTGGCGTTTTCAAATTATCGGGTGTTGCCGTGCTTTTAATGCCCGGTAAGTTGCTCCGCTTAAAAGAATGGGTGTTTGCAGGTATATTTTTCGACATCATTTTTGCCTTTGGCTCAAAGCTCGCCGTACTGGGTTTGCCGGCAACGCTGGATGCAGTAATTGCATTTGTGATGGTAAGCGTAACATACCTGATGTTCCGGAAAATGTATCCCGGTCTGAATATGGAATTTTCACAGCGGTAGGACTATGCCGGGGGAGCGGTTCCCCGGCCACTCATACCCCTTCTTTCGATGGCCCCCTCCAAATGTTGTACCCGGTAGAAATTTCTCGTTAAAGTATTAACTTTACGTATGCAAAACAGAGAATTGGGGGATGATAAATCACTATTATTAAAAATAGCAGGTGGTGATCAGCAAGCATTTCGCCTAATTTTTGATGCGTATAGCAACCGGGTATTTACCTACGCGTTCAGGTACCTGAAATCAAAAGAGCTTTCTGAAGAAATAGTACAGGAGGTGTTTCTGAAGATCTGGATAAAAAAGGAAGGCTTATCCGAAATAAACAATTTCGGGGGATTTATCAGGACGGTGACCAATAACCTTACCTTTGATGCGCTGAGAAAACGGGCGCTGGATTATAAGACCGCCAACAATACCCACCATAAATGGTCGGACCTCGACAATGCCACCGAGGAAGACATAATGCTCAAAGACTCCCGGGCTTATATGGCCATGGCAATAGATCAATTGCCCAAACAACAGAAACTTGTTTACCAGATGTGCTACATCGAAGGATTAAAGCAAAAAGATGTGGCCAAACAGCTCAACATTTCCCCATTAACCGTAAAGGTACATTTAAGAGAAGCCGTAAAAACCTTAAAAGCACATCTCAAAAACGGCAACTCACTTTCATTGATATCCCTGGTGTTCCTCGGGATCTATAAATAATTTTTTTTCTCCCGCTACTCCTTTTTCAATTTCCGTTCGTCAGATATTATAAAGCGCCCTGAACAACCGTTCATATAAGAATTTTATGAAAAACGAACGAATCGGATATTTAATTAAGAAATATACCGGCAACGATATTACAGCTGCTGAAGAGGCGGAGCTCATGCAATTCCTGCTGGATGAGAAAAGCGATCTGAATGAGATAAAAGCGCTGATGAACGAAACCTGGGACGACGATTCAGCGTTAATGACACTGGATGATAAGGCCGCTAACCGGATCTTTGAACAGGTGGTAAGTCCGCAAAAAAGACCCCGTCTGCTAACGCTCCGGCCATGGATGGGATGGGCGGCGGCATCTGTGCTGCTCTGTGTTGGTACCCTGCTATTTTATTCAAAATTCCCTGGCCGTCGCCACAACCCGGATCAATTGCCGGTGGTTAGTGCCATTGCCAGGTCTGAACATAAAAAAATCATCCTGCCCGACGGAAGCACCGTTATATTGAACAACAACAGCACGCTGGAATACCCGGAAAAATTTACCGGCGCTACCAGGACGGTGAAACTGCATGGAGAAGGTTATTTTGAGATCCTGCATAACCCTGCCACCCCGTTTATCGTACAATCCGGGAAACTAAAAACAACCGTATTGGGAACCGCATTTAATATAAAATCATTGAACGGGGGCAAGGAGATTATTGTAACAGTTACCACGGGGAAAGTGAGCATAGCGGACGAACATAAGGTATTGGGAATCCTTGCTTCCAATGAACAAATGGTTTTTCATACCGATGATAAAAAGCCAGACCTGGTAAAAGTGCAGGCAGAAGAAATTGTACAGTGGCAGAAAAATGACCTGTTCTTTGAGAACATTACAATGGAACAGGCAGCAGCTATACTTTCCCGGAAGTTCAATGTTAAGATTACCTTTTTAAACGACCAGGGGAAAAACTGCCGCTTCACGGCTACCTTCCTGAAAGGTGAAAGTCTTGAGGAGATTTTGAAGGTCATTACTTCTTTTAACGATGCAGAATATAAGATCTTGCCAGGAGAAATTATGATCTCCGGGAAAAATTGTAATAATTAAGAATCAATAACCAGCCAACCAGTAATCAACCAATCAATCAGCCGGTAAACCGGCAATTAATCATTATTAACCAAAAGGATGAAGAGAGAATTATATCACATGCGTATCTGACAGAAACTCCCTGTCGCTAAACAGGGAGCTGTAATTGGTTTTGCTTCAACGCTAATTGGAGCAAATCGTTAAACAATTTGGAGAATCATTTAAACATTTAAAATTATGAAATTTTCTGCAAAACCAGCAGAGGGAGGAAAAGTCTGTCCAGGCCTTCCCACTTTTAGTAACTCACGAAATGTAATTCGTCAGATTATGCGTTTAAGCTTGATTACAGCTATTATCACTTTTGCCACTGTTCAGCTGATATCGGCTACGCCTGGCAACGGGCAAAGCACTGCGAGGGTAGAAGTGATGGTAGAACTTCAAAATGAATCCGTTTTTTCAGCCATTAAAAAAATAGAAGAACAAACTGATTTCCGGTTTGTATACCGCTATAAAGATCTCTCCGGCCTTAAAGCTTTCAGTCTCCCTCCCGGAAAACGCTCCGTTAAAGAAATCTTAGACCTGCTTTTTGACCCGAAGGATTTTAAGATAACAGAACTAAACAATAAAATTTTAATTTCTCCCGCAGAGAAAAAATCTTCCCTTGCTGCACAGGATATCCGGATATCCGGAATGGTGGTGGATGAAAGCGGAGATCCTATTCCCGGGGTCACTGTAAGAGTAAAAAATAACAACAGCGCCAGTACTGCTACCGATCAGAATGGTCATTTTTCCATCGTGGTGTCCGGGACTGGCAGCAGGGTGCTTCTCTTCAGCTATATTGGCTATAAAACCCGGGAAATTGACATGGAAAATCAAACGTCTGTCAAAGTAGTGCTTTCGCCACTTGCGGGAAGCCTGAATGAAGTGGTGGTGATCGGTTACGGTACCTCTACCCGTAAAGACCTTACAGGTTCCATCTCCAGGGTAGATTCAAAAACCATACAGGAGCAACCCGTTGGCAATGTGATCAATGCCTTGCAGGGAAGAATGGCCGGTGTGGAGGTATCCCAATCCAACGGCTTGCCAGGCTCGGGAACTTCAATCAAAATACGCGGGCAATATTCCATCAATAGTGGTGTGGAACCACTGTATGTGATAGATGGTGTTCCGTTCAATTTCAGTCTGAATGTTTATCAAACGGCCTCCAACGGCACGGTGAACCCGCTGAATAGCTTAAACCCCGCAGATATTGAAAGCATCGATGTACTGAAAGATGGGGATGCCACTGCCATTTATGGCGCCAGGGGAGGAAACGGTGTGATCTTAATCACCACTAAAAAAGGGAAAGCCGGTAAAACCAGGCTGGATCTCAATGTGAACTCCGGCTTCGGCAAAGTAGGCAATAAGATTAAAATGCTGAATGGTGAGCAGTATTTAGCATTGCGTAAAGAAGCCTTTGCCAATGATAACGTTACTCCTACTACCGCCAATGCGCCTGATCTGACCACCTGGAGCCAGACAAAGTTCAGAAACTGGCAGGATGACCTGTTGGGCGGTACCTCCCGTTACAGCGATGCACAGGGAACCCTGAGCGGTGGCAATGAGGATACACACTTTGCTTTCAGTACCGGCTACCACCGGGAAGGAACTGTTTTTCCCGGGAGCTTTACAGAAGACAGGATCTCAGCAAGGCTTAACCTGGATCACACATCAAAAGATAAGAGGTTTTATGCGTTAATATCTGCCGCTTATTCTTATGATAAGAACAATTTGCCAACAAGGGATCTGAGCAGCTATTATAATCTTCCTCCTAATTATGATCCATATACCGCTACCGGTGCATTCAATTTTTCACCCCTTATACAATATAATCCATATGCCCTGCTGGCTCAGAAATACAATGCGGCAACAGCTAACCTGATCGGCAATATGAGCCTGAGATACCGGATATTGCCCGGATTAAACTTAAAAGCAAGCCTGGGCTATACCTCTTTGAATTTTGATCAGAACAGCCAGCTCCCCGCTTCAACAATTAACCCGGCGTATAATGCGGCGATCAGCAGCGCGGTGTTCGGAGCCACCTCCGCAAGATCTTATATTGCGGAACCCCAGCTGGAATACATAAAAGATCTTGGGAAAGGTAAACTGACTGCTTTACTGGGAACCACTTTCCAGTCCAATACCAGCATCACCAATACCACAACCGGCACCAATTACAGCAACGACGCCTTGTTAGGCAGTATGGCTGCGGCAGGAACACTCTCCGCCAGAACCTCCTACGATAATTATAAATTCAGCTCCGTTTTTGGAAGGGTCACCTACAACTGGCTGGGCAAATATATCCTGAACGCAACCATGAGAAGAGACGGATCCTCCCGTTTCGGATCGAACAACCAGTTTGGCAATTTCGGCGCCATCGGTGCAGCATGGGTATTTTCAGAAGAACAGTTTGTAAAGGAACATCTATCCTTTCTAAGCTTTGGTAAATTACGCGGAAGTTATGGTATCACGGGAAATGACCAGATAGCCAATTACCAGAACCTTTCCACATATGCTGCCAGCGGATCTACCAACGGTTACCAGGGAATCACGGTGCAAAACCCGTCAAGACTGGCTAACCCTGACATTAAATGGGAAAGTAATAAAAAGCTGGAGCTGGCGCTGGAACTGGGCATCCTGAAAGACAGGATACAGTTTTCTGCCGCTGTTTACCGGAATACGGTCGGCAACCAGCTGCTGTATATCTCAACACCCGGACAGGTAGGCTTTTCCAGCTATCTGGGCAACTTCCCCGCCACCATACAGGCACAGGGACTGGAATTTGAAATGAATACGAAGAATATCGAAAGAAATGATTTCAGGTGGTCAACTTCATTCAATTTTACTGTCAACCGATCCAGGATTTCCAAATTTGATAACCTTGCCAGTTTGAGCTTCTATGCCAACCAGTTTATGGTAGGCTACCCTGTGCCATTCAGCAGGCAATATATCTTTAACGGGATAGACCCTGCTACCGGAATGATCACCTACCAAACGGCTAATCCCAATGGTATTCCATCTTACCTGGTAGATCAGCGGCCAACACCTGTAGGCACTCCCTACTATGGAGGACTGAATAATACTTTTACGTACAAACGGTTTGAGCTTGGTTTCTTCTTCCAGTTCAAACATCAGAATGGTTATATCAACAGCGTAACCGGATCACTCGGTTCCTTAAACAACCAGAACACCACTACGCTGGACCATTGGAAGCAAAAGGGCGACAATACGCAATTTGGAGCCCCTACGGCTAATTTCAGCAACCCGGCTTACAATGCTTATAGTTTTTATTATAACAGTTCCACCGCTTTCTTTGGCGATGCTTCCTGGCTGAAGCTGAAAAATGTGAACCTGGCTTATAATTTCCCGAAGCGCTGGATCACTGCTGCCAGGCTCTCCAATCTGAGAGTATACGGACAGGCACAAAATCTCTTTTCAGTATCGAAATTCAAAAACGCCTTCGATCCGGAGATGGGAGCGGGGCAGGGAGGCGGACCGGGAATGCCGGCGCTGCGCACCATCGTTTTTGGTCTGAATGCTTCTTTTTAATACTAAAATCAACATCAACATGAAATTATTCTCCATACATACCATCTGCCGGGTTTTAATACCAGGTATGCTGCTCACCACTGTTTCCTGTAAAAAATTTATCCAGGTAGATGTTCCCATTGACCAGGTCAGTTCCGATAAAGCCTTCCTCAATGATGCCACCGCACTTAGTTCTGTGCTGGGCCTGTATGCCAATAATAACCTGCTTACCACCAACGGAAGCACAGAATACTCTTTACTGGGCGCTGTTACCTCCTTCGGAGGGGCTGCCGCAGATGATATTTACCTGAGCTCCGCCACTTACCTGGATGAGTTCAAAACCAATACCATCACTGTTAGCAGCGGGTATGTAAATAATACCTGGAACTACGCATACGCGGTTATTTTCGCTGCCAATTCAGCTATTGAAGGATTGAATGCTTCTACAGGCGTATCTGCCGGCCTGAAACAGCAACTGCTGGGAGAATGCTACTTTATGCGCGCCTTCATTTATTTTTATCTCACTAATTTATATGGAGATGTGCCCATGGTAACCAGCACTGTTAACAGTGTGAATTTAACATTGCCCCGGGCGCCACAGGCCGACATCTACCAGATGATCATCAGTGACCTGAAAATTGCCCAGGGCAACCTCGCTGATGCCTATCCGTCTGCACAACGTGCAAGGGTCAACAAAGCTGCAGCAGCGGCCCTCCTTTCCCGTGTATACCTGTACACTAAGGATTACGCAAATGCCGAAGCACAGGCGACCGCTGTGATCAGCAATGGCAGCTACAAACTGGAAAGCCTCGACAGTACTTTCCTCAATACCAGCAACGAAGTGATATGGCAACGTTTTACCTTTTACGGGTACACTGTTTTCGGGCTTAACTTCGTTCCTTCCGGTACCAGCCCCAACTACGTGCTTTACCCTTCGCTGGCAGCAAGCTTCGAGCCGGGCGATGCGCGTATGGATAAATGGGCTAAACCCCTCCCGGTAGGTGGTGTTAGCTACTACTATCCCTACAAGTATAAACTGCGCAATGCCACTGCCGGCAACGAGTATAATGTGCTGCTTCGCCTGGCGGAGCAATACCTGATCCGTGCAGAAGCCAGGGCACAGCTGGGTAAAATAACCGGAGCCGGCAGTGCTGCTGAAGACCTTGATATGGTAAGAAAGCGCGCAGGATTGCAGGGCACCACTGCCACGGGCCAAAGCGCCATGCTGCTCGCCATAGAAAATGAACGGGCGCATGAACTGTTTGCTGAGTTAGGACATCGCTGGTTCGACTTAAAAAGAACAAACAGGGCTACAGCTGTTCTTGGTCCGCAAAAACCAACCTGGAAGCCTACTGCTGTTCTGTTCCCGGTACCGGCGAATCAGATTTTATATAATAAAAACCTCACTCAGAATGAAGGTTACAAATAGCCTGATAAAATAAATTATACCAACCATGCTGATAAAATTAACCAGACAAATACGTTTGCTGACAGCCATCATTTGCTGTGCTGCCGGAGCGCAGGCACAACAACCCGGAGTGAAAGTTAAAATGCTTGGAGAGCCAGCCCCTTCCCTTTATATCTCTGACTGGATAAAAGGGAGCCCGGTAACAGCATTCGAAAAGGGCAGAGTATATGTTGTTGAATTCTGGGCTACCTGGTGCAAGCCCTGTATTGCCGGGATGCCTCACCTGTCTGAACTGGCAGAGAAGTATAAAAAGGATGTGACGGTATTGGGCATAAGCATACACGAACGCAAAGAAACCACACTCCCTGTTATAGAAAAATTTGTTGCAGGAATGGGAGACAAGATGAGCTACAATGTAGCTACAGAAAAAAATAACCTGATGGCGGAAAACTGGATGAAAGCCTATGGTGAGCGGGGAATCCCTTATTCATTTGTGATAGACCAGCAGGGCAGGGTTGCCTGGGCAGGCCCGCCTAAAAATCTGGATAATGTGCTGCCACAGATAGTTTCAGGAACCTGGGATATTAAGGATGCTGCTGAAAAAAGAAAAGAATGGCAACGGCTTTCTAAAATTGACAACGATATCATACCCATGATGAATACCTATATGGGCAACCCGGGGAATCCTACCGGCGCTTTAAAGAAGATCGATTCAATCCTCAGCAGGGATCCGGGGCTTAAATATTATCCCAAAGTAGGGCACTTTACTTTTTACGCCCTGACTAAAACAGATCCCGAGAAAGCGGTTGAATTTGGGAAGGAATGGCTTAAGCACAACGACTATCCCCCGTTTTCCACTATTACAGACGCAGTATCAGGGAAAAATAATCTGCCCGCATCGCTTTATCTATTGGCGGCCGACAGCTACCAGGCGCAACTCAACCTTTATCCCTGGAGCATGGATTTTCCGGATACCTACAAAAAAATGGCGGACTTATATGTAAAAGCAGGTGACAAAGACAAGGCAGCTGAGATGCTCAGAAAAGCCGATTCCACAGCTGCTAAAAAAACAGATCATTAATTTAATTCCTGGAAAATGAAGTATCTGAAAATATGCGGCGTGCTGCTCCTGCTGGTTACAACGGCGGCTTTTTCACAAAACCGCGGTCCCGTTGATCCTAAGCTCACGGAATTGCTGAACCAGAAAGATTCCATCCGGTTGAAGGAAAAGTTGGAGGCGCTTTCCAAAAGCGATGTGGAAGATGATCTGAAATTATTGGTTTCCTATTACAATATGAAACAGGATCAGGATAACAGGGATGCCATTACACAGCTCTCTATCCGGAAGTTTCCTAATGGGTTCGCTGCTTTTGATAAGGCATTGGGGGACATCTATAATGAAACCAATCCTGTTGAGAATGAGAAGAAATACCAGCTGTTTGTATCCAGGTTTGGATCAAATCCTACTCTTAGGGGACATTTCTTTTTCGATGCAGCTAAATATTATGTGGCGGTTTCTTTTAGAGATAATCCCGGAAAGCTCATGCAATACCTGGATATGATCCAGGATACCGTTTATAAAACCAGGGCATTTTCCTATGCTGCCAGGGAAACCTATGGTAGAAAAGAGTACGTGCTGGCAGAAAGCCTGATAAGAAAATCCATTGGCGATGAAACGCGGAGATCTGCTGAAAGATCGGCCGACTATTATACCTATGCCAGGCAATATGCAGCCATCCTGTATGCCAATAAAAAATATGCAGAGGGACTGAAATATGCCCGGCAGGTGTACGCCCGGAACGATAAAAAAGATGTTGCATTTAGCGATACGTATTTAAACTTACTGGTAGCCAACAAACAGTTTGCCGAAGCATATCCTTTAATGGTACAAAGCATTAAAGAGGGAAGGGCTTCGCAAGAAGTAAAGACACAGTTTAAGAATGCCTATATCGCTGTAAAGGGTACCGGTCAGGGGTTTGACGAATATGAGCAGTCGCTTTATAATGAACTGAAAGAAAAGATCAGAGCAGACCTGGCCCAAAAAATGATTAAGGAACCTTCCTTTGATTTTTCTGTAAAGGATGTAAATGGGAAAACGGTGTCGCTCTCAGATTACAGGGGAAAAACAGTGATCCTTGATTTCTGGGCTACCTGGTGCGGCCCCTGTAAAGGTTCTTTCCCTCATATGCAGGCTGCGGTGAATAAGTTTAAAGATGATACCAGTGTGGTATTTCTTTTCATTCATACCTGGGAAACTGATGCCGATCCTGTGAAAAGTGCCGCGGACTATCTCCGGAGCAATAAATACACTTTTAACCTGTTAATGGATTTAAAAGACCCGGTGACCAAAACCAATAAAGCCGCTGTGGGATATAAGCTGAAAGGCATTCCGGCAAAGTTTATCATTGATAAGAACGGGATGATCCGTTTTCGTTCTCTCGGTGGATCGTCGGCCGGTAATGACGCCTTTGTGGAAGAGATGAGCCTGATGATCGACCTGGCAAAGCATGGATAACAAAGCGGGAATATATCAAAATAAATGGAGGCCGGCCGCTGTTAGATACCCGGATGATAAGAGGGTGTATCAAGTACGATACACCCTCTTGCTTTTTATGCAGATGACCGGCAGTTGTTACAGGGAAGCCCTTGCAGCGGCACTGATAACGCCTGTTTCAGGATCTTGTATCATGCCAATCAGTTCCCAGTCCTGCGTGTTAAACCCATCGGGAAGATGGATGCTTGCAGCGCCTTGTTTGCCATCCCGCAGCTTAAATGCCTGCAGATCCCGTACCACCTGTACATGAGAAAGAGTACGCCCTTCGTTTTCACCTCTCTCCACTTTGCTTACTGCATGTTTTTGCACAACGGCAATAAGTAACTGGTTGTTGCCGGTATTACCGGTCACCTCATAGGTGAAATTTGCTTTGCCCGGTTGCAGCTGCGCTTTTATGCCCAGGCTTGCAGTTGTGCCATTGCCAAGCGCATCGCCAATGGCATTGGTTACAGCAGATTCATCGGATCCTATGCATGATGTCTGGCCGTTAACAACCAGCTGAGGAGTGTATACCTGGCTGGGCAACTGCTGGCTGTACTGGTATTGGCGCTTTGAATATTGGGGTTGGCTAAATACATCTTTCCAGCCAAGGCGGTTCCAGTAATCCACATGATAAGCCAATACATAAATGGGTTTATTCCCGGCCTCTGTTTGTATGCGGGCTAACAGCGCATCTGCGGGAGGGCAGCTGGAACATCCTTCTGAGGTGAACAGTTCCAGCACTGCAAAACTATTGCCGTTATTAGTACGGGTTTGTTTTTTTGAAGCGCTAACCCGGTTGGCAAATACTGCGGATAATAGTGTGAGTACAATTACGGCGCCTATTGCGGGCATCATTACCTGTTTCATATCTTTTGAATTTTATTTTATTCAAAAGTACCGGCTGTTATTGGTGGGGGTAAGCGGAAAAGCCTTCAGCCAGGCATTTTCGGTGCTCAACCGGGACAAAACAGCCGGGAGAAAATTATATCACCGGTCTTCCATCCAGCTAAGAAAGCTATGTGATTTCTCCTTATTGACCAGGAGCTTATCCGGTGTTTCAATCACCAGCTTCACGAGAAGCTTACGCAGGAAATAAGGCTCCACTTCCTTGATGGCCTTGAAGTTAACCAGGTATTGGCGGTTCAGCCGGAAGAATTGCAGGGAAGATACGGATTGCGTTACCTGGTCGAGCGACTGGGTTACGTTATACTGTTGTTTATCGAAACACATGATCCAGGTAGCATCGTGGCGAACATAGAAGAAAGCGATATCTTCAATACTAACTGTTTTGTATTTCTGGTTTTTGAAAACGAGAAAGCTGGTCTTACCACTTGGCGGGCTTAGTTTAGAAAGAATATCACCCAGGTCGGGAATAGCTTTCTGCTGGAAGAAATTTTTCAGCTCATCCACTTTCCGGAGCGCGTCTTGTATATCCTGTTTGGAAAATGGCTTCAGCACATAGTCCACGCCATTGCTTTTAAATGCTTCCAGGGAATATTCATCATAAGCTGTACAGAATACAACGGGACAGGTGATTTTTACCTGTTTGAATATTTCAAAGCAAAGGCCATCTGCCAGCTGGATATCCATAAAGATAAGATCGGGCATAGGCCCTTCTGAAAGCGCGGCAACTGTGCTTTCCACGCTTTGATACTGGCCGGTGATCTTATCTCCGGGCTTCAGGCCCAGTATAATATTTTCGAGCGACCGGGCCGTTTTGAGCTCGTCTTCAACGATGATGATGTTCATGGATCAGCGGCAATTTGATTTTAAAGGTTTTTTCGTTAGCAACAATATCGATATGCTGCTGCATCAGGTGTTGGTATCTCAGGTCAATATTTTTAAGCCCTACACCCAGAGAATTTTGCTCCCCTGTTTTCTGCTGCACCTGGTTTTCTACAATGATTTTATCATCTTCCTCATAGATCCTGATATGCAGCGGTTTGTCAAGGGAAACGATATTGTGTTTGATACAGTTCTCCACCAGCAGTTGCAGGGTAAACGGAGGGATCAGTGTTTCCAGCAGCTGGTCGCTGAGTGTGCTTGTAAAAGTAAAGCCATCTCCAAAGCGCGCTTTCTGAAGGAAAAGATAAGCATTGAGGATGTCCATTTCCTCGCGCACATGGATCAGGTCCAGCTTCCGACTTTCAAGTGTAAAGCGGTAGAAGTTGGATAGCTTGATGATAAAATCAACCGCTTCCTGTTCCCCGCTTTCTACCATTGCCTTTAATGTATTCAGGCTGTTGAACAGGAAATGCGGGTTTACCTGTTGCTTCAGCAGTTCGTACTGGGCGCTGAGGTTATCACTCTTTATGCGTTCCAGTTCCATTGTTACATGCTGGTTCTCGTAATTTTGTTGCAGCAGGTGCAGGAACATATAAAACACGAGGTTGATAAGGATACCCCTTACTTCCACCATCAGCATCACAGGGCCAAAATTGATATGCGACAGGATCAGTTGCTGGATATAAGCAAGTCCGAGCATCACTACCAGGCCAAACAGCAGGCTGCTTAGCAGTTTTGAATACGAGATGCTTTGTTTGCGCGGCTGATCAGACTGACCTGACAGTATGTAAATATTGAAATACCACATCAGCAATGCAAAGGTGGCTGTTATACCCGCATTCACAGCTGCTTCCGCCAGGTGGAAATGATGCTCGGCAATTTGAGGTACGGAAGAAAGTAACCCTAAGCCTATAGAGCTAACCCATATGGTTGCCTGTGATATTTTAAAACCTGGATTTTTCATCTGTAATAAATCAATCTACTGGCGATAAAAATATTCATTTTTACCTTACTATCAGAAAAAGTTGATGGTATGTTATTATTCATGCCGTACATATTACGGGAAAACAGAAGGGCTGTGAGAAAATATATAACTGATCCGTGCAGCGGGGCCTGTCTCTCTACCTTTACCGTGGCGGCGTTCCAGCCGGTATTCCAGGTGCTCCGGTGCATCTGCGGCAGCGGTTATTGTTTCAATACTTTGAACAGCACCGTTGATGTAACTGCCGTACCAATATTTATTACCGGCCTGTTTAAAGGTAACGAGTTTGAATATTTCGCCGGGAACATGTGTTTTGTACCCGCCAAGCGCGCATGTTTCAGCGGCCGTATTGCCAAACAACACGCTCATGGTTTGTTGCTGCCTGTTGGCAAATGAGGTGATCACCTGCAAACCGCCTGCATTGAATATCTCCCGTGTATGCTGCCTGTCCGGAACCGGCCGGCTACAGGCGCCTGTAACAGTAAGGAGGAAAAGCAGAAGAAAATTTTTCATACCATTTATTTTGATGAGTGAGAAGATGGCTGCTATTTCAGTTCATTGTTGGGTAATGGGAGATTGAATACATAGTCGTTTGCACTGGCAATTTTATGGCAATTGAAACAGGTGGTATTGAACATAGGCGTAGCCCCGTATGGCTTGAGCGCAGTACCGTTGAATTTTGCGAAGCCCCAGCCTTTACTGTCGGTGAACCGCTTGTTATCTTTCGTCATGATCTGTACGCTGTTCAGTGATCCGGGAAGGATATCGCCGTTCTTTTCTTCAATGCTGTTCCATACTACCTTTACAATGGTACTGCCTTCAGGAAAGGGATTGATCCGGTTTTCTTTAATGGCTTTCGCGGCAATGTCGTTGCCATACACCACGCGAATGCTGTGATTGTCGAACCGGTTGGTGGTGCTGATCACCTGCCATCTCCTGAAATCAGGCGTATACGCTACACCATTGGCGGCTACAGGGTTTCCGGCTGCAGCCGTAGATTTTTCCCGGGATTGCCTCAGCTCTTTATCTGCCTGTTGTATCAGGGCAGTATCATGGTATACCGCAGGACTGAGATCATTCACATACTTTTTCAGCGTGGTAATATCATTTGCTGTAAGCCTGGATTGAGGATGTGTGGCGGCATAAGTGCCCAGGGGCATTTTGCCTGTCAGTACCATGTTCACCATTTCCCAGAGGAAGCCCTGCTGGCTTGCAGGAGAAAGCGTGTCCCAGGTAGAGAGATTGAATCTTGATCTTGCTTCATTCACATCTGCGGATACCAGCCAGGAAACAGGTGCAATTTTATCGTACCAGCTAAGCCTCGATTCGTTGGAGTGGCAATCGTAACACGCGCGGCGCAGAATGCCCAGCACTTCATCGGGAGCCTGGATGGGAGCCGTTGCGGGGTGGTTCTGCACTGGCTGCCCGATAAATTGCATGGCCGTGATCAGCAATACAATGAGCGCTGTTATCCATCCTGTTTTCCTTGTAAGTATTTTCATACATCAATTTTTTAATTGCTAAATAGATACTAGCCGGCATAACTGTTTGCCTCGGTAATAGCGCGGGCAAACGCTTCCGGGGCTTCCTGCGGGAGATTATGACCGGCTCCTTTGATAATATGATGTACGTGCTTGCCGGTGAACCTGTGTGCGAAAGCGGAACCATCGCTGGCGGGAACTACACCATCGGCATCACCGTCGAGCGTAACGGATGGCACAGTAACAGAAGGCGATGCGGCCAGCCTGTTTTCAATGGCGTCGTATTGCGCTTCGCCCGGTTCTATGCTGAGCCGCCAGCGATAGTTGTGAAGCACAATGGCAACATAATCCGGGTTTTTGAAAGAAGCGGCGGACACGTTGTAGGTGGCGTCATCAAAATTCCATTGCGGTGAAACATTTTTCCAGATCAGTTTATTGAAATCATACCAGTTGGCGGTATAACCCAGTTTACCACGCTCGGTAGCAAAGTAGTACTGGTACCACCAGCCCAGTTCTGCTTTGGGAGGTAATGGTTGTTTGTTTCTTTCGAGGTTGTTGATAAGATACCCATTTACAGATACCATTGCTTTGCAGCGTTCCGGCCATAATGCCGCAATAATATTGGCCGTGCGCGCTCCCCAGTCGAAACCACCAAGGATGGCTTTTTTAATATTCAAGGCATCCATGAGGGCAATGATATCGGCGGCCACCGCAGCCTGCTGGCCGTTCCTGTATGTTTGACCGGACAGGAACCTGGTGGTGCCATGTCCGCGCAAGTGAGGCACTATTACCCGGTAGCCTTCGGCAGCCAGTATATCGGATACCTTTGCATAGCTGTGGATATCATAAGGCCAGCCATGCAGCAGGATAACGGGTTGCCCGTTTGCAGGTCCTGCTTCTGCATAGCCTACATCCAGGAGCCCGGCCTTTACCTGTTTGATGTTATCGAAAGAGGGCAGCAGCCGTGGCGTATGTTGCTGATCTCCACCTTTTGAAGCCAATGCCTGTAGGGGGGATAGTTTTGTTGCCGCTAAGGTTAAAGCGGCCATGCTGAGAAAATGTCTGCGGTTAAAATTTCCGGTGTTTGCCATGATTCTTTGCTGTGATGCTTTTGTGCACCAGGGCAGAACGAAAGTACCCCGGTGAGGCTGCAATGAAAACCGGTTTTGGGGTGAACCAGACAAAAACGAGGTTGATTTAGACAGATGTGACGCCCGGAATTTCCGGATATCGTAATTACTTTTCCCAATTAGATAAACTGCTGCCCCCGTAAACTATTCATCTTTGCGTAGTTTTTATTTTAACGTCAATACAACCATTTTCTGTTGCTGTGGGTGCGTAAGCCGCTATCAGGCACCGGCGTGAAATGCTTATTCACGGTTGGAACAGACAAGTAGTCATCTCACAAAAAAAATAAAAGAATGAAAACATATTTTACATTACAGCTATTATTGATCCTGTCTGTTTTTTCATATGCCCGCATACCGGAAGGGCCGGACGATGCAGGGATCGTGAAAGGCAGGGTACTGACCTCAGATAATCAACCCGCTTCCCAGGTAACGATCCTGCTGGGCGATAAACAAAAGGGCGCCATCACCAATGAACAGGGTGAGTTTATTATACGCAAGGTAAAACCAGGTAACTATACTATCCGTGTTTCCCTGGTAGGGCATGAGCCTTTGCTGCAAAATATACAGGTAGAAGCCAATAAAACGACCATCCTGGAGCTTCGCTTAAAGGCCAGCGACAAGGAGCTGCAAGCGATCACGGTAACCGGCAGCGGGAATAAATTTGCAAAAAGGGAAAGTAATTATATTGCCCGGCTTCCGTTGAAAAACCTGGAAAATCCACAGGTATATAATGTGATCTCAAAAGACCTGATGCAGGAACAGGTAACCGTTGACTATAAAAGCGCCCTGCGAAACGTGCCGGGAGCAGCTGTAGGCTTTGGCGGCGTTAATAACGGTATTACCTATATGATCCTGCGGGGCTTTTGGGTAATCAGCCAGATCCGCAATGGTATGGCGGCTATGCAAAGCGGCGGTATTGACCCGGTGAATGTAGAACGTATTGAAGTACTGAAAGGCCCTTCCGGCACCTTGTTCGGATCCAGCCTTATTTCTTTTGGCGGCTTTTCCAACCTGGTAACCAAAAAACCTTTTGATACCTTCAGGGGAGAAGTTAATTACACTGCCGGTAGCTGGAACCTGAACCGCTTAACTGCAGATATCAATACCCCTCTGAATGATGATAAATCAGCGCTACTGCGCCTGAATGCAGCGGTGCATACAGAGAACTCGTTCCAGTCGTACGGCGCCAGCCGCAGCCTGGCCCTGGCTCCCAGCTTTTCCTATAAGGTAAATGACCGTCTCACTCTTTCCCTTGACGCAGAAATTTATAAAGTGGACCGCAGCGCCCAGCCTGCATATTCATACGATTTCAAGAAAATATCTTTCAGGAAAATCTCTGATCTGGCGCTGGATTATAAGCAGTCGATTGGCACCAGCGACCCTATTGTACAGCAGGGCAACCTGAATGTATTTGTGCAGGCAGATTATAAGATGTCTGATCAATGGACATCATCTACCCAGTATGCCATGGGGCAGGCGAACTTTGATAATATCAATTACCTCTGGCCTGCCGAAATCCTCAGTGATTCTACCATCAAACGCAATTTTGCTGCTTCGAGGGGAAGCGTGAACAATTCTATCCAGTTTCAACAGAACTTTACCGGCGATTTTAAGATAGGCAGGCTTCGTAACCGGATGGTTGCCGGCGCGGAGGTTTATTACCTGGCCAATAAAGCCATGTCGTATGGCACGCTGCTGTATGATACGGTGAACGTCCGCAGATCCATCAAACCCATGTCGCTGGCAAGAATGAACGATATGGTAGCGGCGGTAGGGTCTGCCAATCAGACCGTGGCTACCCAATACCGTTACAGCGCTTATGTATCAGATATGCTGAACTTTACCGATCAGTTAATGTTAATGCTGAGCCTGCGCCTCGACAGGTTTGAGAATAAAGGGACATCCACCAACGGGGCGAAAGCGCCGGCAGCAGGCATTTATGGACAAACTTCCGTGTCGCCCAAACTGGGAATTGTTTATCAGCCGGTAAAAGACAAGGTATCTTTGTTTGCCAATTACATGAACGGGTTTCAGAATATGGCTCCTGTTACCCAGCCGGATCAGACGGCCCTGGTGCTGAAACCTCAGTACGGGAATCAGTGGGAGGCAGGCACCAAGGTAGATATCGTAAAACATAAGCTGAGCGGAACACTGAGCTACTATCATATCAGTGTAAATAATGCAGTGCGTGCCAACCCCGATAATCCTACCTTTTCCATTCAGGATGGCTCACAGCTGAGTAAAGGTTTTGAAGCAGATATTATTGCCAACCCTGCGGCAGGACTGAACATCATCGCCGGGTATGGCTATAACAAATTTACCTATACAAAAGCGAATAAAGGAGTGGAAGGCACCAGCAACGGGCTGCCTGCTCATATGGCCAACCTGTGGGTCAGCTATAAATTCCCGCAACAAATATTGAATGGGTTTGGTATTGGCATAGGTGGTAACTATGTAAGTGATACTTATCCGGAAAATGAAAGTAACCTGCTTACTATCCCTGCTTATACCAGGCTGGATGCTACGGTTTTTTATGATTATCCGAAGTTCCGCATTGGTGTAAAGATCAATAACATTACAAACGCGCAATATTGGGGGATCAATAATGATCCGCAGAGCCCCAGAAATATTGCAGGCAGTATTTCCTATAAATTCTAGGACCCGGTATGGTTACTATTATTCCGGCGTATTGGGGCTTCCCTCTATTCCCAGCCGCTTTAAAACGTTCCTGGTGACCCGGTCGCAGCGACTTGAATGGAAATGATAAACATGATCTTTCATATAGGCGTTTAAATCTGCCCGGAGCATCGCCTTAGCGCGGTTGAGGCGTACTTTCACATTGTTTTCCTCAATGGTGAGCGCTCCGGCAGTTTCTTTTACAGACATTTCCTCGATTTCGCGCAGCACGAAAACCAGCCTGTATTTTTCCGGGAGGCGGGTAATGGCATCTTCCAGTATCTGGCTCAATTCCTTGTTTGCTAAATCCCTGGCCGGGGTTGTCATATCTGTAAATTTATCTGGTGATAGTGAACTGGTAAATCTGTTCCTGTTTTTCCGTTTCAATTCATAGCACTCGTTGAGCATAATGCGTGTGAGCCAGGTACCGAGAGAGGCACGGAACGCGAACTGCGACAAATGACTATAGGCATTGATATACGTGTTCTGCATGGCATCTTCGGCAGCTGCATCATCTTCCAGTACCGACATGCCGGTGCGGTAAAGGCGTTGGTTATACCGGCTGATAATCACGCGGAACAGGTTGCGCTCACCTGCCAGTATCCTTGCGATTGCTTCCTGATCGGAAACCTGGTTTACTATGTCTTCCTTTTGCGGTGTCATGTTAATTAGATGAAATAACCGGTAAAAGGTTACAAAAAAATAAGGTGTGTTTTTTGTAACCTTTTTTTGCGCTGTATCTCTAACCATCATACTAAAACATATGTATTATGGCAACTATCCAACAGCTTCAAAAAACCTTACGTTTTACCTTTGGCATTGTGCCCATTGTAGCGGGGCTGGACAAATTCACCAATCTACTTACCCACTGGGAAAACTACCTGGGCAGCAATGCTGCTTTGATCCCCTTCGCCGCCGCCACTTTCATGAAAATTGTCGGGATCATTGAAATTGCCGCCGGAGTGCTGGTATTGGTACGTCCCCTTTTGGGCGCCTACGTGGTAATGGCCTGGCTGATCTGCATTGCACTGCAATTGCTTGTTGCCGGGCAGTATTTCGACGTAGCGGTCCGTGACCTTGTTATGGCCGTAGGCGCCTACACACTGGCACAGCTGACAAAGATCAATACACAACGTTCCTGATGAACAAGGCAACCGGCGCTGCTGCCGGTTGCCTTGTTATGGCTTCCTGAAATCGGTAGGCCTGGCATGCACGAATTCATGGAATGTATCACTAAAAGAATTGATAGAGCTGTAACCTACCGCGAACGCTATTTCGCTGATAGGCTTGCCTGTTTTCAGGATCATTTCAATGGCCCTTATCATTCTTATGGTTTTAAGATATTGCAGGAACGAGATCTTCAGGTTCGATTGAAATAACCGGGAGAGGGAGCGTTCCCCGATATTGAACTGTTTGCTTACACTGCCCAGTGTAAGCCGTTTCCCGATATTTCTTTCGAGGTAGTCGGTAATATCCTGCATCTGCTCATTGTTAGTAGCCGGCAACACAATAGGAAGCGCCTTCCTGCTTTTTTCCGGCAGCATCTTTTTCAGCGCCACCAGGAATTCAAAGTTATAGTCTTTGCCGCCTACATGCCTGCCATCCCAGCACTCGGTGTAATTGATCATCTGGATCAGTAACTCACTGGCAGGGTAAATTCCCAGCTGGCTATAAAAAGGATCTGTTGCATCATCGTGCGCATAAAAATAAAGTGAGCGCAGCACCGTGGCCTTGTGCCCGAGCCGTAATGTATGCCACATGCCGCGCGGAATCCAGAAGTAATGCCTGGCCGGCACCACATAAGTAAGGTTTTCAATAGTGATATAGGCAATTCCTCCTTCCACATAGCTTAACTGCCCCTTGTTATGACGGTGAAGGGGGATCAGCTTTTCCGATTTTTCATGCATCACGAAAACGGAATTCCTCTTTTTTTCTATTTCCGGTAATGAAGCAATTAAGCCCATAGCATTGTTTGTTAATGTAAAATAGTAAGGTAGCTGTATAAAAATAACATTTGTCCGGAATGATGAAAAAATTGGCTATTACGGTGAAACTAACAATGGATTATCGTGATAATTTTGCCCCCGAATATTATGAACAGCAGAAGTCTTTTTTTAGCAGGAGTATTTTTCGCAGGCAGGAGTTTTATTGCCACTGGCCAGGATACTTTAAAATTAACGCTTTCCGAAGCATGGCGGAAAGCAGAAGAGCACAGCCGCATCATTGAAATAAACAGGAAAGCCACTGAAATTGCCGCAGAAGAGATCAGGGATACAAGGACGGAGCGGTTACCGGAAATTGGCATTAGCGGCAGTGCAGAAAAAGCCTCTAACATCCCTATCTATGAAAATGGTTTATTCTCCAAACCCTCCCAGCACGAAGTGATCCACACCCTTTATAAAGCAGGAGCCGATTTTTATCTCAATCTTTATAACGGCAATAAGCTCAACCTGAAAATGGAGGAAAATAAAACCCTCCACCAGCTCAGTACTATCCGGGAAAATGAATCCGTTTCAGCTATCCGTTATAAAACGGCGTCTTTATACCTCGATCTTCAAAAAGCATTTATCTTCAGAAATCTTATTACAGCAGATATTGCCGACCAGGAAAAACAACTGAAGGAGATCAAAGCCTTTCACAGGAACGGCATCGTGCTGAAAAGCGATGTGCTCCGCGTAGAGCTGGATCTGTCGAAAAGAAAGATGACCCTTGTTAGCATAGAAAATGATATACTGATCGCCACGCAGAAACTGAATATCATTCTCGGAGAGCCGGACGACAGGATCCTCTTTCCCGCCGGTCCTGAAACAGGCCCGGGCAGCAGCGGGGCTTATGAAGAATACCTGGCCATAGCGCTGGAGCATTCTTTCCCTTATCACATTTCTGAACAGCAAACCCGGTTGAGCGAAATACATCTGAAACAGGTAAAAGCGAATGTCCGTCCCAAGGCAGGCATGTACGGCGACTTTTACTATGCCAACCCACAGATATTCCTTTATCCCTATAACCCTTACTGGTACTCGCTGGGAGTAACCGGGCTGAAAGCGTCTTTCCCCATATCGTCGCTCTATCATAATATACATAAGGTAAGAGCGGCAAAACTTGAGCTGGAGAAAGAAGAGGAGGCACATAAAGACACGGAAGACAAGGTACGTCAACAGGTGAAGGAAGCCTTTCTCCGTTACAAAGAAGCAATTATACAGATCGGGGTGTCGGAAGTGAATGTAGCGCAGGCGCAGGAAAATGCGCGT
Source organism: Chitinophaga polysaccharea (assembly GCF_902150045.1). Lineage (GTDB taxonomy): Bacteria > Bacteroidota > Bacteroidia > Chitinophagales > Chitinophagaceae > Chitinophaga > Chitinophaga polysaccharea_A. The sequence continues at coordinate 18,092 of NZ_CABFVU010000007.1, read as the reverse complement.
ATTATCAGGCATACATATTTTAACCAGGCATCGTTAATCACCGACTTACTGGATGCCGATATCCAGGTGCTTCAAACACAGTTTGAACTAGCATCAGCAAAAATTGCGGCACAAAATAAATTTTATCTTCTACAGCATATCACAGGCGTTCTTTAACCAATGAAAAAGAAATATACCGTTACAGACAGGCTGATCACCCGTATCACGGGCTGGATGGCAGGGATCATTATTCTCTTGCTCCTCTGCTGGGGCGTTTATACCATATGGGAATATTATATTTATGAGCAAACCAACGATGCACAGGTACAGGAATATGTGAACCCGGTAATATCAAGGGCAGGCGGTTTTATTGTGGCAGTGAAATTTGAAGAGAACCAGCAGGTGAAGAAAGGAGATACGCTCTTACTGATCGACGACCGGGAATATACCCTGCAACAGGCGCAAACTGCCGCTTCCCTGCAGAAAGCGGAGGCCCGCATGGAAGTGCTGGAAAGCAATATCCGTACATTGGAGAAAATGGCTAACGCATCGGAAGCACAGATCGCTGCAGCAAAAGCGAAAATGTGGAAGCAACAGCTGGACTACCAGCGTTACAGCCAGCTTTACAACGAGGAATCAGCTACCAAACAGCAGCTGGAAAACATGCAGGCGGCACTGGATGTGAACACCAGCGATTATCAGTCGTCGCAAGACAACTACGGGGCGGCCCTCTCCCGCATTGCTGATATCCATGCAGAGAAGCGGGTAGTGGCAGCAGAGATCGACCGGCTGAAAGCCTTGCTGGACCGCCATAAGCTGGATGTGAGCTATACCGTGATCACGGCCTCGTATGATGGCCGCATGGGTCGCCGTACCGTGGAAACAGGGCAGATGATCAATGCCGGTGAAATTCTGGCCTATATCGTAAACAATGAAACCGATAAATGGGTAGTGGCCAATTACAAGGAAACCCAGATCGCCAATATGCGTATAGGCGACTCCGTTAAAATAGTAGCCGACGCATACCCCGACCGTACATTTAAAGGAACCATCATTTCCCTGTCGCCTGCCACGGGCTCCAGCTTTTCATTGCTGCCGCCGGATAACTCCACAGGCAACTATGTGAAGATTGTGCAGCGTATTCCTGTGCGTATCCGTGTAGATGGCGCCAGGAAAGATATTGATGTGCTGAAAGTAGGAATGAATGTAAATGTATATGTACCCAAAGCCCGTCACCGTGGATAATGCTATTCCTGTATTTAAATCATGGGCGCCGGACTGGCTGGTGAAAGTGATCCTCTTTTCCCTGCTGCTGCCAAGCATCGTACTGTTTTTCCTGCCCTTGTCCAACATCAACGCTGCGGCAGGTTACTATGGCAGCGAGCCGGCGGATATCCAGTTTTCGGTAGCGCTGTTTTATGCAGGCTATGTTGGGTTTTACAGCCTGGAACGGCGCTTTTTTCTTTACCTCGCGTCGAGGGAATATTTCATCCTGTTTACTTTCCTGCAGATATTAACCAGCCTGGTTTGCTATCATACACATGAACTGTATATTTTTTTTCCGGTGAGATTTTTCCAGGGAATGCTGTTTTCCTGTACAGTGAACCTGTCGCTTTCCCTCATGTTTACCCGGTTGCGCTCGGAGCGGGCAAGAGAAGTAAGCTTTTCTGTATTCTTCGGCTTACTGCTATGCGCCATTCCTTTCAACAATTTTGTAACGGCAGATCTGATCGACTCCTGGAACTTTAATATTGTTTATAAAGGGGCGCTGTTTTCCTACCTGCCCTGTCTTTGCCTGTTAATGCTCAGTATGAACAATGTCAGGCCCGATGTGCGCTTCCCCTTGTATAAGCTGGACTGGCAGAGCTTTACCCTTTACAGTATTGCTCTTTGCCTGGTGGGCTATATCATGATTTACGGGCAGGAATACTACTGGCTGGAAGATCCGCGGATAAGATACAGCGTTACGGGTATCGTTGTGCTTTTAGCCATTTATCTTTTCCGGCAAAGGAGTATGAAGCATCCGTATATGGACCTGCGCATTTTCCGGTTCCGTAATTTTAAAGTAGGATTACTGGTGCTTTTTATGATGTATATCTGCCGGTTTGCTTCAGGCATCACCAATAATTTTTTTGCTACGGTGTTGCGCCTCGATCCCATGCATGTTTCCTATATCAATCTTTTCAACCTGGCTGGTATAGTGGCCGGTGTTATTATTGCCTGCTGTATGATCCTTCAGCAGCGGCGCATCCGTTATATATGGATGCCGGGATTTATTTTACTGCTGCCATTTCATGTGAGCATGTATTTTCTTTTTGATGTACAGGCCAATGAGTTCAGTTACTATATCCCTTTGTTTATACAGGGCCTCGGCGTGGGGTTGATTATGGTGCCTACTATTGTTTATTCCATTTCTTCTGTACCTTTATCCATGGGTGCGTCGGCATCAGCTGTTTGCCTGGCGGTGCGTTACCTGGGCTTTTGTGTGAGCATTGGCATCATCAATTTTTTTGAACTGTATGAAAAGAGCCGCCACTACAATGCATTCCAGGATCATCTTACCCGGTTGGACCCAGGCGTGAAACAGGTAGTGAGCACGCAGGTCCGTCAGCTGCAGGCCCGTGGAATGGCTCCCGGCCCCTCTGGCAGGGCAGCCGGCAGGTTACTGGTGAACGCTGTGAACGGGCAGGGGCAGCTTCGCTTTGCGATGGACTACTACGAAATGATGTCGTTGCTGCTCGTAGCTATATTGCTGCTGATCGCTTTATTTCCGTACCTGAACAGAACGGTGGTATACCTGCGGTCAGGACGGCTTTCTCCTGCCTAGGTCTGTTTGTTTTTTAAATTACTGAGATGAGATATTTATTACTGATCGCCTTGCTGCTGTTGTCCTGTAATAAGGACAATAAGGAATTTACACTGAAAGCAATTAAGCTCAATTCCTATAAGATGCCGGCCAATGCCGCTGAGCATCTTTTCCTGAAAATACTTGATATCAGCCACCCGGGAGATCCGCTTGCCGTTACCCGTTCCTATCCGGCGCAACTCACGCTGCCGGCCACTTTCTCCGTTAGCCCCGCAGTGAAATGGAAGCTATACCGCAAGGGGTATCATATAGAACTATGGGGCGACTCCACAGGGCGCATAGGCGCCTGCGATGTAAACATGGAGGAGTATAAGATTATTTTCCCTATAGATATGGAAGTGAAGAGCGATGACCTGAACGTATCTATCATGGGGAGCTGGGAGTAGTGGGATTGTTGCAAATAAGGAAATAACCTTAATTTAGCGCCGGTACAAGTTATATGAGCGCATCCATCACTACTTTGCAACAGTTGCTATTTGACCTGGCCGGCGTGCTGCCGGCAGATACGGCCCCTTTAAACGCACGCACCTGGTACATCACCAGAGTATCAATCCATCCCCATGGGCCTCCTACAGTTTTCATTTCCTGGAAGCCGTGGCGGAAGGGGGTGTGCTGGTGGTGATCACCAGCATAATGCCTATGCATCCGCTTACCATATTATTGTTTACCGTATCAGGTTTTATCATTAATGTATACGGCCACCTCGGGTATGAGCTGATGCCGCGGAAGTTCAGGTATAGCTGGTGGTTTGAAGTAGTGAACACCTCTGTTCATCACAACCTGCATCATAAAAAGTTCCGCGGGAATTATGGGTTGTATTTCCGTGTATGGGACAGGGTTATGGGCACAGAGCACCCGGATTATGTAAAGGAATATGACCAGTTGCAGGAGAGGAGGTTCGGGCATAAACAGGTGTACGCCCGGTAGTGAAAAGGATGCCCGTTGCCGGCAACGGTAGGTTGTGGGCGACGGGCCTTGTTATATTACCTCTTATTTCAGCATCCATAAGCCTGTGCTGCCAGGTTTTCTTTCATCTGTTGCTTTTTTCAGCAGGGTATCACCGGCGGCCAGGTTACCGAATATTTCAACACCTGCATCCAGGGTCATACCCTGGCGTACGTCTACCCATTCAGTTTTTCCTTCGTGTACCCTGATCACAAATCTTTTTTCCTGCGTAGTGGTTACCGCGGCAAATGGTACAATGAAAGATGTGCCTCCCCGTTCCAGGGTAAGTTTTACATAAGCAAAAGAACCGGCTTTGAGCAGGTGATCGCTGTTGTCTACCTGGAACTCCCATAACTCGGTGCGGGTGCCGGGATCAATAGTTTCGGATTTACGGGTTAGCGTGGCTTTGAAGTATCGGGTAGGATAGGCGTCTACCCGGAAGTCGATATTCTTCGAAAGACTGGCAGTGGCCGTATATATCTCGGGAACGGCTGCACGAAGACGCAGCGTGCGGTTATTCTGAACGGTGAGCAGCATGGCTGTGGTGCCTACCAGTGCGCCCGGATCGGCTGTGCGCGCGGTGATGACGCCATCAAAAGGGGCGGTGATATACAGGTATCCGGATACCGCTTTATTGGTTTGTGATTGTTTGCCTGCCGCGATGTAGGAGGCGCTGTCGGCCAGCATCAGGTTGCGGCTGCGCTCAAGATCTGCCGGGGCTACAATGCCGGGCGTTTTTGCCTGTGAAGCCCTGTAAAGTCTTTCATAATGATCCTTGCTGGATGCCCACTTCGCTTTGGCCGATTGCAAAGCGGCTTCGGATTCTGCCAGCCTGCTGTTAATTTCCGGCGCTTCAATTACCGCCAGTGTTTGTCCTTTCTTTACATGGTCGCCAAGGTCCACATTCATGCTGCGCACAAAGCCCTGTACTTTGGCAAACAATGCAGCGGTTTCATAAGGCACCAGTTCAGCAGGCAGCTCTATTGTTTTCCTGGCAGTATCCTGTTTCAGAATGAACACCGGCACCGTATCGGATGCGGCGCTGTTGTTTGTATGTTCCGGATGCCTGGAGGTATTACCACAGGCTGCCAGTAAAAGAACCAAACTAATAATCGCGATGGATCGCATATGACTGATTTTATTTTTTAAGATTGTTTATCGTAATGAACACTGCTGGCATCGTCCGGATCAAGGGAAACAACCACAAATTTTCTTCTTCCGGTGATCAGCTGGTATACCTGTGGCAGGAAAAATAATACGCTGATGGCTGAAAACAGGAGACCGCCGATTACCGCGATGGCCAGGGGCGCGGTTTGATCGCCTCCTTCTGAAAGACCTGCTGCCATCGGGATCATACCGGCTATCATAGCGGCGCTTGTCATCAGGATAGGGCGAAGACGTATTTCCGCTGCGCGGAGATGACCGGCCTCCATACCCTGCCGCCTGTTATGCTCTGCACTGGTAATAAAAAGCACAGAATTGGCAATGGCCACGCCAACAGTCATGATGGCGCCCATATACGACTGGATATTCAGCGTGTTGCCGGTAAGGAAAAGAAACAATAGGGAACCTGCTATTACAGCCGGAATAACGGACAAGGTGGCCAGGGCTACGCGGAAAGACTGAAAATAAACGGTCATCAGCAGGAAAATTACAACGATCGCAATCAACAGGCCAAACCGTAAGCTGTCAAGCGTTTGCGCCAACAATGGCGGTTGTCCCCGAAGCAGGATTTTTGCCCCATTGGGCAGCTTACCCATCCCGGCAATGATACTGTTTACTTTATTGAAAACGGTTCCTGCATCCTGCCGGTGAATATTGGCGGTGATGGTAATATAGCGTTGCTGGTTGAGCCGGTCGTATTCGCCGGTAACAACGGTCCGTTTCCAGCTGGCTACCTCACTGAGGTAATGTGTGTTGCCGGCGCCGCCGGAAATGGGAATAGCTTCCAGCTGTGCAGTACTGTTCATCCGGTACTCAGGGTATTGCACCTGTACCTGGTAGGTGGTTCCGGTTGTTTTATCAAGCCAGTAATTAGGCGAAGTAAAACGACTGGAAGAAGTAGCTGTTACCACGGAGCGGGCTATCTGTTCGCCGGAAATACCCAGTTGCCCGGCTTTTACGCGGTCTGTTTCCAGCCTGATGGCGGGGTAATCCAGCGGTGTGGCAACCTGGAGATCACGCAGGGATGGAATAGCTGCCAGTTGCTGCAGCAACTGCCGGGCTGTTTCCCTGCCCTCCGCCAGGTTACGGTTTACAACGGCTATTTCAACCGGGTTGGTGCTTCCGAGGTTCAGCACCTGTTCTACTATATCTCCCGGCTCAAAAGAAACCCTGGCTGTTGGAATTTCCTTTGCAACGGCGCTGCGTAATTTCTCTCTGAAAACAGCTACCGGGATTACATCTTTCTGCAACTTTATTTTTGTTACAGATTCATGTGGACCGCCCGTCCACAGGTGAATATAGTTAACGGGGAAACTGGATGGCTGGGTACCAATGAAAGCGGAAGTTATTTCCGTGTTGCCATTACCGGCGATACTGTCCGACAGCTGCAGTAACCTCCTGGTGGCATCTTCCGTACGCTCAAAGCGGGTGCCCGTGGGAAGGCGCAAACGGACCTGTGTTTGCCCGCTATCAGTTTGCGGGAATAATTCAGTGCCGGTAACAGAAAACAGTATTATCATCAGCAGCAGGGAAATGCCAAGGAACAGGGTTGTCAGCCATCCGAAGCCGGTTTGAAAACGTTGGCCCATATCAGTATACCGCTGCTCAAGGCGATGATAAAACCCAGCTCCGGATCGTTGCTGGTGATCTTTCAGCCACCAGTTGCCTGCCACCGGCACAAAAGTTTGCGATAACAGGAAAGAGGCTATCATAGCAAATCCCACGGCCAGAGACAGCGGGAGGAACATGGCTTTGGGTACGCCGCTCATGAACAGTGATGGCACAAATACTGCGAGGATGCTCAACAGGATCAGTAGTTTGGGTGCGGCTATTTCCCGGCATGCATCTGCAATGGCCCTTGCTTTATTTTTACCCTTTTCCTGGTGACGATGAATGTTTTCTATCGTTACCGTGGCTTCGTCTACCAGTATGCCTACCGATAGTGCCAGTCCGCCGAGGGTCATGATATTGACGGTTTGCCCGCTGAGAAATAATAAAATAGCCGCAGAAAGAAGGGCCAGCGGAATGGTGGTGATCACGATGAGCGCACTGCGCCTGTCGCCCAGGAACAGCCATACCATCAATCCCGTGAGGAGGGCGCCCAGCCCGCCTTCAAACAGCACACTTTTCAGGGAATTGATCACGTAGCCCGACTGGTCAAATTCGTAGGTTACTTTTATATCTGAAGGAATGGCCGCCTGCATATCCGGCAGCGCCGCTTTCACTTTTTGCACCACGTCCCAGGTGGAGGCATCGGCGCGTTTGGTTACCGGAATATAAACGGAGCGCTTGCCGTTTACCAGCGCATAGCTTGTGGTTACATCCGATCCCATGGTAACGTTGGCAATATCTTTTACATATACCGCAGGGCCGGCACCGGATTGCAGCGGTGTATTCTGCAGGTCCTGTAATGTTTCTATCACGCTGTTCTGTGGCGTGATGTAAGTGGTATCGCCAATACGCACATTTCCGGCGGGGGAGATGCTGTTGAATTTTGCAATGGTTTGGACCACCTGGTCCGGTGAAAGATTATGTCCCCGCAGTTTCTCCGGATCTACAGTGATCAGCACCGTTTTCTGGTTACCACCAAAGGGCGGAGGTGCGGATACACCGGGCAGCGTTGAAAACATAGGCCTTACACGGAACAGCGCCAGGTCCGATATTTCTCCCAGCGACCTGCTGTCGGAACTGAATACCAGTTGCCCTACCGGAACGCTGCCGGCATCAAAACGGGTAACAAAGGGCGGCACCGTTCCGGGAGGCATAAACGCCCTGGACCTGTTCACATATCCCACTACTTCGGCCATGGCCTGGCTCATGTCGGTGCCTTCGTTAAATTCTATTTTGATGAGCGCAGCTCCCTGTATGCTTTTAGACTCTACATATTTAACGCCGGTGATATACAGGAAATGGTATTCGTAGTAGGAGGTAACAAAACCTTCCACCTGTTCGGGCGACAGGCCGCCGTAAGGCTGCGCAACGTATACCACGGGCAGCCCTAGCCGCGGGAATATATCCACTTTTGCATTACGGATGGAGAGGAATGAAAAGAAAAGAATACCAATAACAGCTACCAGTATGGTGATGGGATGCCGTAATGCCTGAATGATTAGTTTCATAAAGTGTATATCGTTATTTCAGTTTATCTGTAAAAACATCCAGCTGTCCATTTGCGGCGGCCAGTTCAAGCAAAGCATGCCATGCCTGCAGGAATGCGCCCGCTTCGCCCGTTTCTGCTTTCAGCAGCTCGTACTGCCCCTGTACCAGGCGGGTAAAATCCGCCAGGCCGCTTTCATAGCTGAGCTTCAATCCGTCGAATGCATATCGCGCTGCCTGCGACTGTATTAAAGCCTGTTTGGCAATCAGCAGGTTTTGCTGGTAGCTGAACTGCGCGGTTTCCAGTTGTTTTTGCAGGTTCAGCTTTACCTGGTCCAGTTGTGTTTCATCAGATTTTAATAATAAGCGGTATTGTTTTTTCTGGAGATTTACCTGTGAGAACTGCAGGATCGGGAAACTCAGTTGTATGCCGGCCCCATAGTTTTTCCGGGAAAGCGACCAGCCATCTGCCTTGCTGACGTTACCTGCGGCATCCACGCCTGAGCCGCGGGCATAGGCATTTGCCCACAGGTCCAGTTTAGGGCGCCATGCGCGTCCGGCTTCTTTCAAAGTCGCTTCACTTACCTCTCTTTTAGTCTGGTAATATTGAAAAGATGGATGTGCCGAAAAATGGGCAGTGGTATCAGCGCCGGTGGGTAGCTGGTTGATGAGGGAGGTATCTGCCAGTATAATCTCATCCGGTTTATCGGGCAGATCTGCGAGCCGGCTCAATTCAGTGATCAGGGTATAATATTGCCGTTGCGCGGCCAGCAGGTCTGTTTGTGCCTGCGCCAGTACCGACTGGAACTGTGTAGTATCAATACCCGGGCGCAATCCCTGCTGTGCAAGTACCAATGATTGCTGCAGGCCTGCCCTGGTACGTTCTATGTTCATCTCAAAACTTAACAATAATTTTTTGAGATACACGGCATCCAGGTAAGTGGATATGGCCAGGTATTGCTGGCGGAATAGCGTTTCATTATATATGCTGCCGGCCAGTTTGTACTGGGCTGCTGCCTTTTCTACGGCGGCCTGCCGCTGCCCGAAAGTAAGCGGGTTCCATTTTACCAGTGCGGTTAAAGCCGTGCCAGGAACCGGGTCGTAAATATTGCCTGCAGACGGAGGCCCGCTGATGGGTAAAAACGAACCGGGATAACTCATCCCCGTAATATTATTGTAGGTGGCATAGCCTGCCTGGTAAGCCGCTGTAACCTCTGGTACCAGCGTGTTCCGGGCCATTCGTGTATTGTATTGCGCAGCCTGTGTCTGTTGTTCAGTGGCTTTTACCTGCGGCTGCGATTGCACCAATAACAGAAGGTCCCTGATATGGATAGTTTTTTGCTGCGCTATGCCGGGTAATGACAACATCACAAAGCAACTGCTGATCAGCATCTTTTTATGAAAAACATTCATTTATGAAACCTGTTTAAAGTATGGTATTGGTCTTTCTGCAAGGAGAGAATTCTCCGTTAAGATATTACAATCCCCTGGTATTTTTTAATAACAGCCCTATACCTGCTGCCACCAGGATAATGACCGGTTCCGGGAGTTTTTTGAACCGCCATAGTACGGTGATAGTGATAATGGCAATGCCGATTGTACAGGCATCGATAAGCGATCTTTTGCCCAGAACGATCACCGCGCCTGAGATAGCGCCGATGGCAGCAGCGGTAACGCCGTCTACAAATGCCTTGATACCGGGATGCTTCCCGTATTTCCTGAAGTAAGGGGCCGGTATTACCGTAAAAACATAGGAGGGAAAGAAGGTGCCAAAGGCGGCTATACAGGCGCCTGAAAGCCCGGCAACGAGGAAGCCGATAAATGCTACGGTGATGACCACCGGGCCGGGAGTGATCATAGCTACCGCCACTGCATCCATAAACTGTTGCTCATTCAGCCAGGCATGTCCCTTTACCACGCCGCCATAAAGAAAGGGAACAATAGCGAGGCCGCTGCCGAATACGAGTGCGCCGGCCTTTGTAAAATACAGCAGGAGTTGCCAGAGGGTGTTAGCGGGGGGAGAGAGTGAGATATTGGAAAGCAGCGGAAATGATAATGATTTAATAAGATGACCGGCCTTTTTTTTCGGGGATTTCAGCAACCAGTAAATGCCTCCTGCACCCAGGAATAGCCACACATTTTCATTTTCTTTCCAAACGGTGTATGCTGCGGTAGCAAGGTAGATGCCAGCCAGCCACTGGTCTGTGCCTATTGATTTACGGGTAAGTTTCCAGGCGCTCATGGCAATGATGCCTGTTACGGCTGCACCGACGCCATAGAATATGGCCTGCATCCAGGGAATGCCTTGCCATTTTGTATAGATGAAGCCCAGCAACACTACCATGATGAATGAAGGCAGTACAAATGCCAGCCCTGCAAGCGTAGCGCCTTTCACGCGGTAGTGGATATACCCGATGTATATGCCCAGTTGTGCGGCCAGTGGGCCGGGCGCCAGCTGTGCCAGGGCAAGTCCTTCTTTATAATCTTCTTCGCTGATCCATTTACGTCGCTCTACCAGGTCGCGGTGCATATAGCCAGCCAGCGCCGCAGGGCCGCCAAATCCCCAGGTACCGAGCCCCAGGAAATAAAATACCAGCTGACGAAGCGTGTAAGGTATGTTTTGATGGTTGTTCATTACTTTCTGATAACTCAATTTGCCTGTAAAATCCGGCAACCTGTCACCAAAAAATAGAATGAAAACAAAGGTTTTGTATAGTTTTTACTTTTTTCCTAAACTTTTCCGGTAGGCAGACGGACTTTTACCGGTATGTACCTTAAAGATGCGGGTAAAGTGGCTCTGGTCTGAAAAACCCGTCAGGTAAGCAATTTCAGTGAGCGAGTGACTGGAGGAAAGGAGTTGTATGGCTTTGTCGATCCGCAGTTTACGGATATAGTCCCCGAAAGAAAGATCGTCAAAATATTTGGAGAACTCTCTCGATAAATAAGCAGGATGTACCCGCAGGGTTTCAGAAAGTCCCTTCAGGCTTAGATTGAGATTGGTATCAATCTGATCCTGCATGATTTCTTTTAGTTCCTTTGCCCAGGCGGGAATTTTTTTTGTGTCTTTTTCGCGTTGGAGAAAATTATTGAAGATGTCGAGCAGCTGGTTTTCAAAAGGCTGCTGGGTATGTTTAACCTGTTGCAGGTATTTTGCCCAGCTGTACAGGGAGTCGTAGAGCAGCATTGCCTTTTCCAGGAGCTTATTATCATCCGGTTCATCATATGCCATGCCTGCGGAGATGGCCCAGAGGCCAGCAGCCTGTGGGGCCAGGTTGTGGTGGTCGGTATCCGCTCCGCGAACAATGGGCGCCAACGTCAGCACAGCAGCATCTTCAATGCCGTGTTTTTTGATGATATAATCGAAAGTACACTGATCGTCGTAATGCGTGTATTCCACACCGGCAATATCAAAAGGAATGGCCTCCATTTGTGCAGCCATTGGCAGTACATCGCTGAACGGCACATAAATAAATGTGGCTTCCGGATCTACAAACCTTTTAATAAGCCATGGGCAGGCGAGCCTGTCGATTTTAGGACGTTCACGGGTAATCCATTTCATGCCCGGAAAGTTAGGAATAAAAATTCCTACGGTGTAGAAAAAGCCGTCCTTTTACCAATAGCTTATAAAGATAAGCGCCGTGCGCTATTCTGTTGCTTTTTGAATAGCGCTGATGCGGATGGCTTTTTCTCCTTTACAGAACGGGATACTGCATACGGTTACTTGGTTACAGGAGCCGTTCCATATAAAATCGACCTCCCCCGAAACCAGGACGCCAATAATTTCATGGGTATTCATACTGAAAACCGGGGAGCCGGAATTACCCTGGAACGCATCCAGCGAGGTGAAAAAGTACTGGGGATGGTTGTTCTCTTTCACACCGGCATTGAGCGCAACTTTTACCGGGAGGCCGCAAGGGTAGCCGATCATATATACTTCTTCACCGGTAACCGGTTCCCTTGCCGCGAGAGGCAGCAGGCGTCTGTCGGTAGGTTTGTTTAAGGTAAAAACGGCAATGTCCAGCGCATCATCTTTAAAGGTGATCTGCTCCGGGTAGTAGAGGTTCTGGATGGGGATGAGGGTTTCATAAGCGCCTACTTCATTCTCCATTTCAAAGCCAAAAATGATGGCGTAATGGTCGATAGGCTCGCTGAATACATGACCGGCGGTCATCATCCTCGGCTGATCGCCCTGGATGAGGAAAGCGGTGCCTTCTCCGGCAACGGGTTGTTTGACGAATGCCTGGCCGGGGCATAGCTTGTATTTATTTCCCAGGGTAAGACTGGTATTTATACGAAAAAAACTATCTGTTACGGCTTCGAGGTTTTCTTTGCGGATAACCAGCCCCACGGAGGCGGCGTTGAACAGGATACGCCGGTCCTGTTCATAGAGCACATCCAGCTGGAAAAGCTCAATACGGCTGTCGAACTGCGTGGGGCCTTTTAACCGGGGGCGCCGGGTTTCAGCGGCGGAGGGATATAGACGCTTAATGTCTGTTGCTTCCCTGGGTGCGGGAAGCGGTATCGCCGGCTGTCCGGGTTTCTCAAACACGTCGTCAGGATGCAGACTTTTTATCTGATCCAACTGCTCCAACTGTAGCTGCTGTAACTGCTGTTCCTGTTGTGCCGCTGCTTCCACCTGTTTACTTTCCTGCGCGGATAGTTTGGCTGCCGCTTCCTGCCATTGCTTTATGGCATCCAATTGCTGCTGCTGGTAAGGTTGCTCCTTTATATGCCTGAGCTTCTCGAGTTCCCTTTGAATGGTTGATTGCGTGTTTGTTTTGAAGTTGTTGCTTTTGGCTTTAAAGTCATACATCATCTTCTCCACTTTGGCAGCCGCGGAATCTGTTTGTGCAGTGCAAACGGTTACCATCAGCATGCACCACAGTAAAATTAAAGTGCGCTTCATGCTAGTGAGGTCTGGTGTGAAGATTGAGTAAGGGGAGATCCATTACTATACCCAGACTCAGGCGATAAGAGTCATAATTTCTGTAATTATCCTTATCCTCGATTGCTCTTAGCTGGGGCCCATATTGGGCGCCACCATAAAGAGATAAAGGGGTATTGGGAAATCCGTAAACAAAGTACAGGCCGGGAGCCAGTATATTTTTGAAGCTGAATTCCGGGAGCATGTCGGTAGCCTTACTGCTGTCTAACCTTAACCTTGTTACCGCGCCTATGTCTATAATAGAAAGGAATAATCCTAATGAGCCTTCATTGCGGCTTCCCCAGGAAAGACTAAGCCCAACAGGAGCTGTAAAGCCTGTACTGAATGAATTGCCTTTTTCCGGTGTTATTTCATAGGAGCCTAAAAGCCCGGGATAGCTGTTCAGTGAAAAATTATACCTGGCTTTCCGTTTGATAGCGTAGCTGCCTGCGGGCAATACAAATGCTTCTATGGCTGTTTCCACATCTCCGGCATCTTTTGCTTCGGCCATGTCATTTACAAAATGAATGAGCGATACTACGTGTGAGTTCAGCTGGGGATTTGTTTGTTGCGGTATGGAGGCCAGTCCCCGGCGGATAGCGGCTTCCATGTTTTGCTGCGCAGCATCCAGGTTTTTCCTGGCACTGTTATCTGTAAAGTAACCAAACAATGCAGTTACATAATTATTGATACTGGCAGTAATAGTGTCTCTTTCGGAAGGGAGTATCAGCGGGATTTCCGGCTTCCCGGCTGTTCCTTCAATTTTCAGGTTGGCCATCTGCGTATTGAGATGGTCGATCGAAGATTTGATGTTTGTATTGGCATAATAGGAAATAACGAGTTCCTGGAAGTCTTTATTCGAGCTGATCAGCGCAATTACCCTTTTCAGACTGTCGTTTCGTACAATAGTCTTCACTGCAGATCCCTGCTCACATACCGAGATAAACTCGTTCAGCGGATCATTCAGCGCCGTTTCGCTATAGTTTACACGGTAGTAAAGTTTTATTTTATTCAGTTCTGATGCAACAATGATGAGAGATTCCCTGAGCTTCTCCCTGGCAGGAATACTTTTTACATGCTTGCCGGTTGATACGCCGGTGGTATCTTTAAAACAGCGGGCTACTTCCGACCAGTGGGCAGCAGCGAGGCTGTAAGCGCTATTGGATAAGCTTTGCGCCAGTGTATTGACCCCCGATACCTTATTCCTGCTCACCAATGGGGCGGTAACTTCCAATGCCTTCAGCAAGGCAGTGGTATACTTTTTCTGTTGAATGTCGTACATCACTTCATTGGTGGTATTCGCAACGGAAAAATAAGGATACATTAAATGATATAACTGTAACTCCGAACGGTCTGATTTTACAAAGTCCAGCAGTGTATCAGCAGCATGCGTAGCATCTTCGGAAAAATCAATGATACTCTTTACAAAATTATATATCGTATCAGCTCCCGGTTTTTGACCTGCTTTACTTGCTTTACGCAATTCTGTAGCGTTATTGAAAACTTTTTCAGCATTCTGTACGGTGCGTGTAACTATCTCCCTGATAAATTCGATGTTGGTGGCGTTGATACCTGCATTAACTATTTTCTTGTTATAGGATTCGCTGAAAGTAATAGTCTGTTTATCGCAGTTAAGGAATTTTATGTTGTAATATTTCAGATCCTGCTGGTAAATAAACCCGGCATATAATGAATAGAAGGTGCTTTCCTGGGCATAGGCGGTCAGGAACTCTGTTCCTGCAAATCTTTTTTCACCATTATCTACCACCACCAGGCTTCGTGCCAATAGCCCGGTAAGACTAACGCCATTGGCTATATTAAATTGAACAGGTTGGTTAGCATTTCCTTTCCACCGGTTAATATTCCGGCTGCTTTCAAGAATAGTAAAGTAATCTACCGGTGTTTTTACTTTAGAAATTTGCGGGATCAGCTGCAAGGCTTCAAAAGCAAAATCAAGATCGGGATATTGTAGCAGCAAACGCTCTACCCGCGGCGTATTGCGCAGGTTACCTGCATTGTCGAGTATATGGCTAAGATCATCTTCAATATATTGTTTTATTTCGTTAGGAAAATTTGTCACCTGGTCGGCCTTAAAGCCTAAGAGGTAATTGCTTGTTTTCGGAAGCAGTATTTTAAGATCCGTCAATGGATCATTGGGATCAGGATTTAGGAGCCATTGCTTTACACGGTCAATGGCATAGGTAGTTAGTTCTTCCTTCAGCCGCTTTGCTATAAAGCGTCCCAGGCCATCAATGATGGTTTCAAAACCAAGGTTGCCACCCAGGAAAGGAATGCTTTTCTGAATATCGGCAGCTGCATTGGCGGAGGCATTTATATCAATCTTCCCTTTTTGAAGGGAGTTATATTTCACAATAAACTTCCCGATAACGGTATCTACCAGTTTATTTTTACTGTAAGCAATTTTAACTGCTGCCAGCTCCATTAAATCGATATTGGTTCTCTGCTCATTTACAGAGCTCACTACTTTCTCGAGTTTGTCTGAGAGCTCAGAGAGCTCGTGTGTATCCTTATTGTTGGAAGATACATAACTGTCGAAGTTTCTTTTCACCACTGTCAGAGAATCCTGCGACTTTTTCAGCCTGTTTTTTGCCGCATCGAATCCCGTAGCGGAGATATCCGACAATTCACTGTCCTGCAAATACGATTTAAAAATAGCCAGCACCTGTGTCCTGTCCCGGTTGATCTCATCTTCCCGTTGTGCAGGTTCAATGGCGTTGTAATTTTTCTTCAGCAGATCCGTAAGCACTGCTGCGTGCCCGGCCACCGGCGCATCTTTTTGTGCGTATGTAAAAAGAGGGAACAGCACCATCAGCAGTGCCGGCAGAAAGAAATAATATTTCATACGTAAGGGTTGATATAAAAGCTATAGTTCAGGGTAAAACGAATCAGTTAAATTGAGTAATCTCCCCGGTCAGGCCTTTGCCCGCGGAGATAATGAAAATATGCTTCTTAGAATATTCATTATAAAATACGTAAAAATACCGCATTACAGTATTGGTTGATACATCAATCATGGGGCAGACGGTGCTCTCTACGACAGTTATCTGTTTTTAACCGCTGCATTCAGCGCGCTGTCTAAAAATATAAAAAATCAATCATAATGTAATTAAATCTTTTCGTTGCAGACATCACAACAAATCAGTTTTTTACTACTTTTAGCCGCTAATCAACCAATTACTGCCCGGGAGGCAGGTCTCGGAACATGCAAGAAAATTTGAATACGGAGCGGCAATGGCTGGAGCGGTTAGCCGGGGGAGAGGAGTCAGCGTTCAGGCTTTTGTTTGACCGTTATCACCCTTTTATTTATTCTTTCGCACTCAGGATGACAGCCTCAGACACTATCGCCAAAGATGTGGTACAGGACGTGCTGATCAGGATCTGGATAAACCGCCGGTCGCTGCATAGCATCGATAACCTGTCTGCCTATATCAACAGGATGACCCGCAACCAGGTGCTTAACGGGATGAAGCGGCGGGCGCATGAGGAAAGCCTTATCAGGGAGCTGTATCCCTCGCGGGAAGGCCATAACCCTACGGAAGAAGCGGCGCTGGGCAAAGAGCTGGAACAACTGTTGCACAAGGCCATAGCTCAGTTGCCGGCACAGCAACAGAAAGTATATCGCATGAGCCGTATAGAAGGGCTTAAGCACGACGATATCGCTCAACGGTTAAACATATGTCGGATTATACACCGTTTGGAATGCAGATGGAGGGAAGGAAGTGGGGGTTGGGAGGAGTGTATAGGTATGGGTTTAACGGGAAGGAGAATGATAATGAAATCAAAGGAGAGGGGAATCAGCAGGATTATGGGATGAGGATTTATGACCCGCGTATTGGAAAGTTCTTATCAGTAGATCCATTGACAAAAGATTATCCCTGGAATAGTACTTATGCTTTTGCAGAAAATGATGTAATAAGGAATATTGATTTAGTTGGAGCAGAGAAATTGCCATACGTACAGAGATTCAGCTATCAGCAAAATGGTTGGGATGTCTTGGCGGCAGTAAATAATGCAGGGGTTGATTTTTTAAACATTGTTCCAACTGTATGGAATTCAGGGGTCTCAACTGCAGAGTCTTTAGGCAAAGGAACATATCTGCATGATGTTGGAGGAGAGTTTAAAGGAATAGGTAATTTTGTAGCAGGTAGCGCGAAATATTCATTTACTACGCCTATTACGAAGCAGTTTACAGATGTAATGACCAATCCTGTTAACTTAGAATTGGCCGCTGGTATTTATTTGGGTGCTAAGATCCCTTCCGTGCCAATTAAAGGGAATTTGTTAAAACCTGCTACCGCAGCCAAAGTAGAAGAAACAGTAACTTTGTATCGTGGTATGAATGAGAGCCATGTAGGTTATAAGAATGAATTAAAGGGTATTACTAAAGCTAATGGAGGAGCAGCTACGCCCTTAGAACATAATGCTGTATCGACATTGAATAGTTCATTTACATCTTGGACTACAGATTATGAAGTAGCTCTTAATTATGCTTTAAGGCCTAAGGGTAAAGGAGTGGTACTTAAGATAAAAGTTCCTAAATCAATAACAGTAGAGAGTCCAAATACAAAAATAATTAAACTGAAACAAGCAGCTCCGGAGGCACCAGCAGTATCCGAATCAGAGGTACTCATGAAAGGAACGGTGAAGGGGGCTAAGGTAGAAAAAGTAAATCACTGATAGTTTGTAATAAAATGATTAAAATACCAGAATTAACTAGCGAACAGGTAGCTGTACTGAAGGTAGATGGGAATACCGGACATGTATTAAACATTAATGATAAGGTGTTCCATAAGGATAGTAATGATGAGGTTTATTTAGTGTTTGAGGATATTATTGCTGCGAAGAAATATATTGTCGAACTACAGCAAGTTAATGATGAAATTGAGTTTACTATTTATGGCAGTGATAAGTCTGTCATTGAGTTTATTCCTGCTATTAAGTGGGGAAGTTAAAGTAGACTTACAAATAATAAAAACCAGCCACTGGCTGGTTTTTATTTTGGTAGTATTAAATCCTTTGTGTAAATAAATGTAAGTAACTGTATTAGGGGGATAAACCACCCGGGCAGGTGGAGCGAAGCGTAGCGGAGCCTCACTT
>NZ_CABFVU010000006.1 GCF_902150045.1 Chitinophaga polysaccharea | reverse complement strand
ATATAAAATCCCTTCTGGTAGCAGAGCCTCGATCAGAAGGCTAAAATTCTTATCCATGGCTATTAATCTTAATTGGGCGCAAAAAAACTATTTTTTATCCTATCCCCCAACTTTTCAACTTGATCCAGAGATAGGTGTAATGAAAGCTTCGCTAAGCCATTCCTAATGGCTGTCAAGAAGATTTTGTACCTTAGTAAAAGCTGGTTAACCTGTATAAAGTATAGGAAAGCAAAAGAGGTTATACAAAAGGAACTCGACCACCCACTCGACTAAAAATACAAAACCCGCGCTTCGCGCAGGTCTTGCCAAATTCCAGTGATCCCGCTGGGACTCGAACCCAGGACCCATACATTAAAAGTGTATTGCTCTACCAACTGAGCTACGGAATCCTTTGCTGTTAAGCGGTTGCAAAAATAGGAATATTTTTATTCCTGCCAAACTTTTATTGAATTTTATTCCCAAACCCAATCCCACAAAGTATTATAACACCTCATACCCAAAAATAGTTCATCACATTTCTGTAAATGACCTGTAATAAATTGATGTTACTCACCTATTTTTGTGGGGCTAAAATATACCCATGAAAACATACTTTCAGAATAAAACCGTGGTTATCACCGGCGGATCATCAGGAATCGGGAAAGCGCTGGTTACGGAAATGCTGGCGCATGGCGCAAATGTAGCGGTGTGTGGCAGAAAACAGGCAGCGCTCACTGAGCTGCAGCAACAGGTGAACAGCAAGCAGCTGTTTACTTTCGTGGCGGATGTAAGTGTAGAGGCCGACTGTAAAGCATTTATTGAAAGCGTGATCAGTAAGTTCGGGAAAATAGATATCCTGGTGAACAATGCAGGTATTTCCATGCGGGCATTGTTCCGGGATCTGGAGGTGAGTGTATTGAAATCGCTGATGGATATTAATTTCTGGGGCACGGTATATTGTACCAAGTTTGCGTATACTTCTATCCTGGCTAATAAAGGAACTATTGTAGGCGTATCTTCTATTGCCGGCTACCGGGGCTTGCCGGCACGTACCGGTTACTCCGCTTCCAAGTTTGCCATGCAGGGTTTCCTCGAAGCACTGCGTACAGAAAATTTACATACAGGCGTTAACGTGATGTGGGTATGCCCCGGCTTCACTGCCTCTAATATTCGTAACACCGCGCTCAACCCACAGGGGCAGGCACAAAGCGAAACCCCGCTCGATGAGGGTAAGCTCATGAGTGCAGAAGCAGTGGCTGCTGAAATTGCCAGGGCTATTGCCAGGCGTAAGCGTACGCTGGTGCTTACAGGCCAGGGCAAACTGACAGTGCTGCTAAGTAAACTTCTCCCCGGCTTCCTCGACAAAATGGTGTACAATCACTTTAAAAAAGAACCCGGTTCCCCCCTGCAGTAATAAACTGTAGCCGTTAACGTTAGTGCAAAAAATTCCGTTTAAAATACCGCTGCCTCGGCTTTTTTATCGTTATTTGCACTAAGTTTATTTCACTTAACCCCCAATGGCATCTTTTTTGGAAGGAAAGCGCACTTTTAATTTGCCATTCCGGATAATTGAAAAACTGCAGACGACGCGTGAGGACAGGAATTGATTGGTGGGTTTTGAACACTGGGATTTGGATTTAGATTTTCGGGCATGTCCATTATAACTTTAACATCAGACATAGGGATGCAGGATTACCTGGTAGGTGCCATCAAAGGGCAACTCTGGCAATACTGCCCGGAATGTCATGTTACGGACATCACCCATCATATCAGCCCTTTTAATTTACCACAGGCTACCTATATCTGCAAAAGCGCCTTCTCCTACTTTCCACTGGGTACCTTTCATTTTGTTCTGATCAATTTATTCGACAGGCGGCCGGACCATGTACTGGTAGCTGAACATAACGGGCAATACATCGGCTGCGCGGATAATGGCCTGCTTACCATGATTGCCGGCGGTATGCCGGAAAAGGTAATTAAGATCCCCCTTCCGCCGGAAGCGCCTAAAAATACTTTCACCATCATACAGCTGCTGGCAGTAGTAGCCCGGGAACTAAGCCGTGGCAGGGCGTTGGGAGAACTGGCCCCGCTCACACAGCAGATCCAGGTAAAGCACAACCTGCAGCCGCTGGTGGGTGACGATTTTATAGAAGGACAGATCATTCATATCGACAGCTTCGAGAATGTGGTGGTCAATATCACCCGGCAGCAGTTCGATATGCAGTGCAAAAACCGGAAGTTCCGCATCTTCTTCCGCCGCGATGAGGTGATCAGCCAGATCAGTGAAACCTATGCGGACGTGCCCGAAGGCACCAAGCTGGCCCTCTTCAATGCAGCCGGTTACCTGGAAATAGCCATCAATAAAGGAAATGCAGCCGGCCTGTTCGGCCTGCAGGGCTTCCGCCGCGATCAGCTCACACAGCCGGCCGGCTACCAGCAACTATCATACTACCAAACTGTTAGAATAATCTTTCAATGATTAACCGTATCGTTAAAATGGAATTCGACCCGGGAAAAGTAAACACCTTCCGGGAGCTCTTTGCCAAACAGCAGGAGCTGATCCGCCATTTCCCCGGATGCCTCCACCTCGAGCTCTGGGAACACGCCGCCTCCGGCAACACCTGGTTCACCTTCAGCCAGTGGGAGTCAGAAACCGCACTCGAAAAGTATCGGCAATCCACCCTCTTCCTCGAAACATGGGCCGCCACCAAGGTGCTTTTCAATGCCAAACCCGCCGCCTGGACGGTGCAAACCGCCGTAAGCCTGTAACTATAATGCTTTTTTAATCTCCCGGAAAACGCCCTCCCGGCGCCCGGATCCTGCTGGTCAAAGGCTAACAGCCAAAAAGATATTTACAAAAAGTTAAAACTGTTCACCAGATTAGCATAATTTGCTGTTTTTTATATTTTTGTCGGACCTTAAAACAACCTTATGAATTTCAAAAGGACCAACAACATGGTCGGCTGGATCATTTGCATCATTGCCTGCTTTGTTTACCTTAAAACGATGGAAGCTACAGGCAGCTTGTGGGACTGCGGCGAGTTTATTTCAAGCGCTTACAAAGTACAGATTCCCCATCCGCCCGGAGCACCATTGTTCGTGTTGCTTGGAAGATTGTTTAGTATGTTCCTGAAACCATCCCAGGCCGCCCTCGGCGTAAATACCATGACAGCCCTGGCCAGTGGTTTCACTATCCTGTTCCTGTTCTGGACCATTACCCACTTCGCGCGCAGGCTCATGGTGAAAGCCGGTGAAGAGATCTCCCGCGAAAAAATGATCGCTATCATGGGCGCAGGCGCTGTAGGCGCACTGGCCTATACCTTCTCCGATTCATTCTGGTTCTCCGCTGTGGAAGGTGAAGTATATGGTATGTCCTCTTTCTTTACCGCCATCGTGTTCTGGGCCATCCTGAAATGGGAACATGAAGCCGATGAACCCTATGCAGACCGCTGGATCGTGCTTATCGGGTACCTCCTGGGCCTCTCAATCGGCGTCCATCTCCTCAACCTCCTCACCATCCCGGCAATGGTAATGGTGTACTACTTCAGGCGCTTTAAGGTTACCGGCTGGGGCACGTTCTGGACTTTTGTTATAGGCTGCGGCATCACCGGCCTGGTACAGAAATACCTCATCCAGGATACCGTTAAGGCTTCCGGGTATATGGACGTATTCTTCGTAAATTCCCTCGGAATGGGATACTTCTCCGGATTTATCTTCTATTTCGTACTCATTATAGCATTGCTAATTATTGGATACCGCAAACCAAAATTTGGTATCTACGCCCCTTTCATCGTTATTGCCACCATCATCGTGGTACCAGCATTTAACGAGGCTAGCGGCGGCACTATCTTCTTCAAATTCTTACTGGCAGCTTTCTTCGTAGCCATCCCCTACCTGCTGAAAGCAGTAGGTGTGAAAATGGACGTATCCAAAACTGCGCATTTCAGCCGTCTTACTATCTCCTTCGTGCTGTTCATGCTGGTGGGTTACTCCACTTATATTACTACCATGGTGCGTTCTACTGCCAATCCTTCGGTAGATATGTACAATGTAGATAATCCCATCTCCCTGGTAGGTTACCTGGGCCGCGAACAATATGGCGAATTCCCGCTGGTATACGGCCAGGTGTTCACCGCCCGCCCAACTGGGTACAAGGAAGGTGGTAACATCTACGCCCGCGGCGCTAAAAAATATGAAATCGCAGGTACGAAGATGGAACCGGAATATGATCCGTCTGATATGATGCTGTTCCCCCGCGTATGGGATGCCAGCAACGACCAGGGCCACGCTGATTACTACCGTACCTGGCTGGGCCTCCAGCAGGACGAAAAACCCAGCTTCGGCGATAACATCAAGTTCTTCCTCCAGTACCAGGTGAATTTCATGTACGCCCGCTATTTCTTCTGGAACTTTGTAGGTAAACAAAATGATACCCAGGGCTATGGCAACGTGCGCGACGGTAACTGGATCTCCGGTATCCCCTTCATCGATAATTTCTTATATGGCGATCAATCCATGATGCCGGATAGCCTGAAAGATAACAAGGCGCACAATACCCTGTTCTTCCTGCCATTCATTCTCGGCATTATCGGTTTCTTCTATCAATATAATAACCACCGCAAAGATACCCTCATCGTATCCCTGCTGTTCTTCTTCACAGGTTTCGCCATCGTTATCTACCTCAACCAGCCAGGTAACCAGCCGCGCGAACGTGACTACGCTTATGTAGGCTCTTTCTACGCCTTTGCTATCTGGATCGGGTTAGGCGTGCTGTCGGTATACAATTTCCTGAAGAAGAAAACAAAGAGCGCACTCTCTCCTGTACTGGCTACCGCCATCTGCCTGCTGGCAGTACCAGTACTGATGGCCTTCCAGGAATGGGACGACCACGACCGCTCTACCAAATACGTAGCACGCGATGTGGCAAAAGATTACCTGGAGTCCTGCCAGAAAAATGCGATCCTCTTTACCGTGGGCGATAACGATAC
Organism: Chitinophaga polysaccharea; assembly: GCF_902150045.1. GTDB lineage: Bacteria > Bacteroidota > Bacteroidia > Chitinophagales > Chitinophagaceae > Chitinophaga > Chitinophaga polysaccharea_A. The sequence goes on along the minus strand of NZ_CABFVU010000006.1, from coordinate 128,909 downwards.
CTATCCCCTGTGGTATGCACAGGAAGTGGAAGGCATCCGCCCGGATATCAGGGTGATCAACCTCAGCCTCCTGAGTGTGGATTGGTACATTGACCAGATGCGCAGAGCTGTAAACCAGAGCCCCGCCATTCCAATGACCTGGTCGGCCGATAAATATAAAGGTGAAAACCGCAACATTATCCGCTTCTTTGATCCGGGAAATATTCCTGCAGATAAATACTTTAACCTGAAAGAGATCATGAACTTCATGGGAAGCGATGATGTCAACAGTAAAGTAACCACGCAGGATGGCGGATCAGCAAACTTCCTGCCTACCCGCCAGCTGTTTATCCCTGTCGACAAACAGGCGATCCTTGCTAATGGCGTGGTTGCAGCAAAAGACAGCGCTAAGATCCTGGCCTCTATGCCATTCAAGCTCAGCAAGAGCTACCTGCTAAAAAATGACCTCGCAGTATATGATATCATCGCTGCCAATGATTGGAAACGGCCTATCTATTTCACCAGCCCTACCGATCTCGGCTTAAATGATTACATGCAAACCGATGGTCTTACCTACCACCTGGTGCCTTTGCCTAAAGCTACATCCACCGATCTGCTGGGCATGGACATCAATGCGAACGTAGGCGTGATGTACGATAACCTGATGCACAAATTTGAATTCGGTGGTGCACAAACCCGCGGTACCTACTTCGATGAGCCCAACAGGAAAATGATCATGTACCTGCGCCAGGCGTTCACCAAACTCTCTGTAGCCATGACACAGGAAGGTGCTGCGAAAGACAGTGCACTGAACGTGCTCCGCTACATGGACAAGAACATCATGGAAACCAACTTCCCGTATGCTCTCACTACACCAGGCAATATGCACAACTATGCTTCTATTCAAACCATCTATGCTTATTATATGGCCGGCGATGCGAAGAGAGCTGAAGAGTTGTCGAACCAGGTGATCAAAGACTGCGAACAGCAGCTGCGCTACTACAGCTCCCTGCCACCAAGCAGAATGACCAACGACTTACAGCGCGATGGCCAGAATGCACAGCAGTTCATTACCTGGTTAAACCAGATGAAAGGCGAGTTTGGTCCTAATGGTACCCGTAAAAATAAAGACGGCGCCATACAGGTGAATTCAGAAGATTCAACGCCGATGCCCAAACCCGAGGATTCAGCTAAATAACGGCAATACCTGATATAAAGCAGAAAGAGGCTGTATCAAAAGTAATCTGAAGGTCCTGAGAATTGCGTAAACGAAAATTCTCACCATCAGGTACCCGAATAAAATCGAGTAAAAATTACTTTTGATACAGCCTCTTTCTGCTTTATAAATATAAATTACTCTGCTCTCAAACTCTTCACCGGGTTGGCAAGCGCAGCGCTTATCGCCTTATACCCCACCGCTATCCAGGCAATTAAAATGGATAACGCTATAGCCAGTACGAAAATGCCCCAGCCTATTTCGGTGTGATAATGAAAACCAACCAGCCACTTCTTCATAAAATAATAGCCTACCGGTGCAGCCATCAAAAATGCAATGCCTATTAAAGTGGTAAACTCCCTGGAAAACAGGTACAATATACTTTGTACTGAAGCGCCCAATACTTTACGGATGCCCACTTCCTTGGTTTTTTGTGCTACCATAAAGGAAACAAGCCCGTATAACCCGAGGCAGGAAATAAAAATAGCCAACAGCGCAAATACTTTAAACAACGCTGCAGTAATGGCTTCCGCCCTGTAGAAGCTACCTATTTGCTCATCAAAAAAAGTACATTCATAAATGTAGCTGGGATACACAGCCGTAAATATTTGTTCTATCTGCTTTAATGTAGCAGGTACTTTTTCAGGATTCAACCGGAGCGCCAGCGTACCATAATCGTTATTATCGGAAGAAATAACAGATGGTGAAATTTCATCTCTCAGCGAATTATTATTAAAATCCCGTAATACGCCCACTACAGGGAATCTACGGGTGTTGTTATCAACAGCAACTATTTTCCCGATAATATCTTCCAAACGTAATCCCAGTTTTTTAACAACGGTTTCATTCACCAGCACTTCCCGGGTAGTATCACTGGGAAATGGGTAGCGCCCTGCCGCCAGGTCTAAGCGGAAGGTATTGAAATAGCCGGTGTCGCCATTGATACGCTTCACGCTGTAAGGCTGTCGCTCTGTCCCGTTGTTATAAAAGAAATCCGTGAACCGCCCGAAGCGGGAAGAAGGCTCTATGGAGCATAAACTACCCGCCTCTACACCCCCAAGCTCCAGAAGCCGGGATTTCAGGTAGCCGTATTTTAGTTTTAGGGTACTGTCGCTGGGCAGGTCAAGTAATACCACTGCTTTTTTCTCAAATCCCATTGGTTGCTCCCTGAAGAACTTCATCTGTTTCACCACTACCAGCGTACCTATTACCAGCAGTTGCGCCACCAGAAACTGGAAAACCACCAATATCCTGCGTAAAGAAATGCTGTTTCCGGGGCGGTTGTTGATCCTGCTTTTAATGGCTGCCACAGGATTGAAACCTGATAACACAATGGCCGGATAGAAACCCGCCAGAAAAGTAACCATTACCCCGGTTAATATTAAAAAAAGCAATACAGACGGATCACTCAGAGGATTTAAAACCAGCTGCTTCCCTACCAGGTTGCCCAGGTAAGGAGTGGCTATCCAGGCCATCACACTACCGGATACGACGGCCATGGCTGTGATCAGGGAGGTTTCCCCCAGGAATTGTTTTATTAATTGAAAACGATCACTGCCCAGTACTTTTCTTATACCGATCTCCTTAGCCCTGTTCACCGATTGTGCTGTAGCCAGGTTAATGAAATTGATACAGGCCACCAGCAACAGGAATAACCCTATAATAGCCAGTGCCCATAGTTCTGTTGACGACAGCGAGTCGTCTTTTACCGTAGCAAACCGTTTGTCGGGATGCATCTCTTTCAGCGGCTGAAAAGTCAGGCTGGTAACACCTGTTGTCTGGTCTTCGTCTTCCCGGTAATTATTCTTTACAAAAGCCGGCAATTGCGCCTGTAGCCGCTGTATGTTTTCCCCCGGGGACGTCAATACAAAGCATTGCGTTCCGCCGGAAAGAGAGCGCCAGTCTTCATTGACCTGTCGTTCATGTCCATCAAGCTTCAGCCAGGTGGCATATGAAGCCGCCATGCGTACCGGCAGATCCGTATTATATGGCAGATCTTTAAAAACCCCGGTCACGCGCAGGGGCACCCGGTACGACCACAACTGGATCGTTTTTCCAATAGCGCTTTTATAATCACCGAAGTAGGCCTCAGCCATGCTTTGCGTGAGCGCCACTGTATTGGGCTCCTTTAATTCCCTGGCACTTCCGTCCAGCCAGGTAAAATCAAATATGTCGAAAATAGCAGGTTCCACAAAAAAGAGTCCCTCTTTTTCCTTGAACTTTTTTTCGTCAGCCCCGGTTTTTCCGGGCACATACACCTGCGCCCCCCCAATATACTCCACATCCGCTACTGTTTGCAGGGAAGGAAAATCCCGGCGAAGCGTTTTTGCAACCGGCGCCGGCACCATACTGTGCCTCCATATTTCCCCGCTGCTACGGTTGGTGACCGTAGTTACCACCCGGAAAATGCGCTCCCGCTTACTTTGATAGGCGTCGTAGCTCATTTCGTTGTGGATCACGAGAAAGATCAGCAGGCTGGCGCCTATACCCACTGCCAGGCCTATGATATTGATCAGGGCGAAGGACTTTTTTCTTCGGAGCGCCCTAAACGAAAGTTTGAAGAAATTGTTGATCATAACAGGAAGTATTGCCACCCTGTATACAAAAACCGGGACGAAAATATATTTGTTTAGTTATCAGGGAGATATAACAAAGAGAATGGCTTCCAATGTTCAGTAAAGAACAGGATATGTCCGGTACCGGACAGCTAAAAAAAATCCGAAGATCCCGGCCGGGATCTTCGGATTCATTATTTGTGATGTATAAAGTTATTACAGGTTGCTAACAATAGTTCTCCAGAAAGCAGCGCTGGCTTTCACTTCAGGCACATTGTTATCCCAGTCGTATTCGTATTCCACGGAAAACAGGCCTTTGAACTTCTGCTTTTTCAATGTCTCCATTACCTTTGGCATCTGGCTAACACCGTTGCCCCAAACCACATCATGGGAATCAGCTGATTTGTTGTTCAGGTCCTTGAAGTGCAGGCTTACAATATGACCGTCCAGTTTCTTGATGCATTCAACAGGATCCAGTCCTGAGCGCACCCAGTGACCAATATCCGCGCAGGCGCCCATTAATTTGCTTCTGCCTTTGATGGCTGCCAGCACAATATCCGGGTTCCAGTAATGGCTTGGCTTCGGATGATCGTGGATAGCCAGTTTGATCTGGTATTGATCGCAGAGGGAAGAGATCAGGTCAAGGTCTTCTTCCTTAGGTTCGGATGTAATGCTCTGGATACCCATCCTGTTGGCGAAGTCGAACAGCATGCGCCACTCTGCTTCAGATCCTGGCACTACCACACCAAACGCGATCAGCGTTTTGTGCTTCTTTTTAAACAGGGCTTTTACTTCCTCCTGTTTGGCAGGCGACATATGGTAATCGAATTTACCTTCAATACCGCCACCAATTACTTGTCCGGGAAAAGCTTCCACATACTGGATCCCGCAGCTGTCCATCTTATCCAGCGCCTCGGCCAGTGTAAAATGATTGAACGTCCAGGCCTGCGCCCCCAGCTTCCAGCCCAATGCATCTGCCCTGGCCTGTGCAGCTGCTGAATTTGCAAACAATGCAACCGCCAGACCGCCTGCCAGCATCAACGCATTTCTCAGTTTTTTCATATAGTCATTTTTTTGATGATTGAAAGTAGTTGCTTTCAATGTAAAATGCAAGCTTTAAGCAAATTTTGTCTTGGAACACTGATTTTGATGATTATGATGATTTCGCTGATATTCTTTTGAACTGGTTGGATTTTAGTAGAATGATAACTATTTATCATCCAAAATATCTAAAAATCAAACCAATAAAAAAATATCAGCGAAATCATCATAATCATCAAAATCAGTGTTCCAAGACAAATTTCGCGTTCCAAGACAAATTCCGCGAAAAGTGGTAAATTTAATTCTGAAGATGAGCTAAGCTATGAGAGGAATACAATTTACCAGGTTCAACCCGGGCGACAACAAAAAACCACCTTTCCAGAAATTACTGGATCTTTTCACCCAACTCCTTACATACACCAGCGGAGACGTATCAGAAGCCCTGCAATGGCTTACTGAGCTGGACAACGAGTATAATCTCACCAACCAGGAATACGGCATCGGCGATTTTATACAGGAGCTGAAAGATAAAGGGTACATCCGCGAAAACGAGGAAAGCGGCGCCATAGAAATCACTTCCAAAGCGGAACAAACTATACGCAAAAACGCATTGGAAGAGATCTTCGGCAAACTGAAAAAGTCAACTACCGGCAATCATAATATCCGCAAATCCGGCATGGGCGATGAGCTCAATGCAGAAACCCGCCCCTTCGAATTTGGCGACGGCGTGGACCAGCTGGATATTACCGCCTCTATCCGGAATGCACAGATCAATCACGGGATCGACAGTTTCTCCATCCAGCAGGACGACCTGGAGGTGAAGGAAACCGACTTCAAAACGCAAACGTCTACCGCCCTGATGATCGATATCTCGCATTCCATGATCCTTTACGGGGAAGACAGGATCACGCCCGCTAAAAAAGTGGCTATGGCCCTGGCGGAGCTGATCACCACCCGCTATCCAAAGGATACGCTCGACATTATTGTGTTTGGAAACGACGCCTGGCAGATAGAGATCAAAGACCTTCCCTATTTGCAGGTTGGCCCCTTCCATACCAATACCGTGGCAGGTCTGGAACTGGCTATGGACCTGCTCCGCCGACGACGTAACCCGAACAAGCAGATCTTTATGATCACAGATGGAAAACCCACCTGCCTGAAAATAGGATCGCAGTATTACAAGAACAGCTTCGGGCTCGACAGGAAAATACTTAACCGTACCCTCAACCTCGCCGCCCAATGCAAAAAACTGAAAATACCTATCACCACCTTCATGGTTGCCACCGATCCGTGGCTGCAGAAATTTGTACAGGAATTTACCGAAACCAATGCCGGTAAAGCCTTTTTCTCCGGCACCGATAAACTGGGACAATTCCTTTTCCGCGATTTTGAAAGCGGCAAAAGGAAATTTTATTAATAGTAAACAGCAGCATAGTTAAAACGGATCCAGCATCCAACGCCAGCTACTGCCAATTCGTAATGCGTAATTATCAAAGATGAATACAAACATAAAAACACTGGGCGAACTAAAGAAAAGTGGCTATAAACCGGTTTCAGTAAAAGAAGAGATCAGGCGTAACCTGGTCAAAAAACTACAGGACAAAGAAGGGACCTTCCCCGGCATCATCGGTTATGAAGACACGGTGATCCCCGACACGGAAAGAGCCCTGCTGTCAAGACACAATATCCTTTTCCTCGGCCTGCGCGGCCAGGCCAAAACACGCATGGCCCGCCAGATGACCGACCTGCTGGATGAATACATCCCCGTAGTGGAAGGTTCTGAAGTAAATGATGATCCCTTCCACCCACTATCACGCTATGCTAAAGACCTGATCGATGAAAAAGGCGACCAGACCCCCATCACCTGGCTCCACAGGAGCGCACGGTATGGCGAGAAGCTGGCCACACCAGACGTGTCCGTGGCCGACCTGGTAGGCGATATAGACCCTATCAAAGCAGCCAATATGAAACTCAGTTATGCCGATGAAAGAGTGATCCACTTCGGTATCATTCCCCGCTCCAACCGCGGCATCTTCGTAATTAATGAGCTTCCCGACCTCCAGGCGCGCATACAGGTATCCCTGTTCAATATCCTCCAGGAAGGAGATATACAGATCAGGGGCTTTAAAGTAAGGATGCCGCTGGATATCCTGTTTATTTTCACGGCTAACCCGGAAGACTATACGAACCGTGGTTCGATTGTTACGCCGTTGAAAGACAGGATCGAAAGCCAGATCATTACCCACTACCCTAAAACAATTGAAAACTCCCTGCTCATCACCGAACAGGAAGCCGATATACACGAAGACCAGCAAGCCAAAGTGCAGATTGCCGATATGGTGAAACGCCTCATCGAACAGGTGTCGTTTGAAGCACGGTCCAGCGAATACGTGGATAAGAAAAGCGGCGTATCCGCCCGCTTAACCATCGCCGCCTACGAAAACGCAGTGAGCGCAGGCGAACGCAGGGCCATCATCAACAAGGAAAAGGAAACACAGGTGCGCATTGCCGATCTGCAGGCCATTATCCCTGCTATTACCGGTAAAATTGAGCTGGTATACGAAGGTGAACAGGAAGGCCCCCTCCAGGTGGCGCATAACCTGCTGGATAAAGCCATCCGCACCCTCTTTGCTATCTATTTTCCCAACCCGGACTCCTTTAAGAAAAAGAAAGCCGGCTCCCCTGCTGAAAATCCTTACCGCAGCGTAATACAGTGGTTCGACAAAGGCAACTCTGTACAGCTGCTGCAGGATATCAGCGATAAACAATACGAGGCTACCCTCAGTAAAGTGGAAGGGCTGAAAGATCTTATCAAAGCCCGCTTCCCTAAAGCCAACAACAAGGAAGCCCTGCTGCTGATGGAGTTCGTATTGCACGGTTTATCATCCTATTCACTCATCAGTAAAAAAGTAGTGGAAAACGAAACCCGCTTCAGCGACCTGCTGGGCACCATGATGAACTTCAGCCTGGGCAGCGAAAGCGAGGAACCCGAGGAGTAAGCGGACGGGATCGCCTTCGGCGATTGTCTTGGAACACTGATTACGCTGATTATGATGATTTGTGGATTGGATAATGTGATGATTTTATAAATAAGGGAGATATACGCAGCGTTTGCATATATCTCCCTTATTTATAAAATCCAAAAAAATAAAATCAAACAAATCAGCGTAATCAGCGTAATCAGTGTTCCAAGACAATTTACATCGCCGAAGGCGATCATTACACCAAAATCTCCCCGATCCTCTATAAATCCAAAAAAATAAAATCAAACAAATCATCATAATCAGCGTAATCAGTGTTCCAAGACAATTTACATCGCCGAAGACGATCATTACACCAAAATCTCCCCGATCCTCTATAAATCCAAAAAAATCAATCAAGCTAATCATCATAATCAGCGTAATCAGTGTTCCAAGACAAATTCCACAATCCTCCGCTAAAATCTCCCTGTTTTTGTCTATTTTGTATTTTTAATTGTCATTTTAACAATTCCACAAAAACGTTTTATTACATGAACAATTCCCGTAGAAACTTTATCAAATCCGCTTCCACGCTGATGGCCGGGGCAGGATTGGCATCCGCGCTGCCCGCCGGATTGCAGGCATTTCCGCTACGGACCGTAGCATCCAGCGACCGCCTCAATGTAGCCGCCATTGGCATCAACGGTATGGGTTGGGCCGACCTTACGTCTATGCTGAAAAATCCCGCTGCACAATGCGTAGCCCTCTGCGATGTGGACAAAAACGTGCTGGACAAAAGGGTGGCCGAGCTGGCCCAGAAAGGCATTAAAGTGAAAGCCTACAGCGACTACCGCAAGCTCCTGGAAGATAAGGACATTGATGCAGTAGTGATTGGCACACCCGATCACTGGCACTGCCTGCAAATGACAGATGCCTGTGCCGCCGGTAAAGATGTGTACGTAGAAAAACCAATGGGCAATTCCATTGTAGAATGCCGCTCTATGGTTGCAGCACAGCAGAAATACAGTCGCGCTGTGCAGGTAGGCCAATGGCAGCGCAGCCAGCAGCACTTCAAAGACGCTATAGAATTTGTACACTCCGGTAAGCTCGGCCAGATACGCCTCGTGAAAGCATGGGCTTATATGGGCTGGATGAAATCCATTCCGGTAAAACCCGATGGCACTCCACCAGCTGGCGTGGACTATAAAGCCTGGCTGGGCCCCGCTACCACCCGCCCCTTCAACCCCAATCGCTTCCATTTCAACTTCCGCTGGTACTGGGATTATGCCGGTGGCCTCATGACCGACTGGGGTGTTCACCTGCTCGATTATGCACTGCTGGGTATGAAATCCGCCGCACCAAAATCCATTATGGCCGCAGGTGGTAAGTTCGCCTACCCTGACGACGCTGCTGAAACACCGGATACACTCACTACTGTATACGAGTTCGACGACTACAATATCCAGTGGGAACAGGCGATAGGCATCGATGGCGGCCCTTACGGACGCGATCACGGCATTGCCTTCATCGGCAACAACGGTACGCTGGTACTGGATCGTGGCGGATGGGAAGTAATACCTGAAAAAGATAAAATGGAAGCGGTGCCAAGGCAAAAGTCGGTCGACAATGGCCTGGATCTTCACACCACCAACTTCATAGAAGTAGTGAAATCCCGCAAGCTGGACGACCTTCATGCTTCTGTACAGGTAGGTTCCCTGGTGGCTACCACTGCACAGATGGGCAATATAGCCTACCGCACCGGCAAAAAAGTATACTGGGATCAGGCATCTGGCAAATTCACAGATAGCGACGCCAACAAACTGTTAGCAGCACAATACCATAACGGGTATCACCTGCCTAACGTTACTGCCTGAACGAAAATATCTTCTTAACATCTTTATAAAAAAATATAAAAGACATATGCGTACGCTACTGTTATCTGCCTGTACCCTGCTCACGGTGGCCGCCACCGCGCAAAACAAGGAGCAGATGAAACCTGAAGCTACAGAGGTTTGGGAACCGGTGCCAAAAGTAATTACGCCGGGCACAGAAACCCTCACCGCTCCTTCCGATGCCATTGTGCTGTTCAACGGTAAGAACCTCGACAACTGGGAATCAGAAAACGGAGGCCCTGCAAAATGGGAGGTGAAAGATGATGCTATGACCGTTGTAAAAGGAGGCGGTGTTATTAAAACAAAGCAGCAGTTTGAAGACTTCCAACTGCATATTGAATGGCGCACGCCCGCAGAAGTAAAAGGCGAAAGCCAGGGACGCGGCAACAGCGGCGTTTTTATGCAGGAGCAATACGAGCTGCAGGTATTGGACAACTATAATAACCGCACCTACTCCAACGGGCAGGCCGGCAGTTTTTATAAACAAAAAATTCCTTTGGTAAATGCCTGCAAAAAACCAGGCGAATGGCAAACCTATGATGTGATATGGACCGCTCCCCGCTTTAACGACGACGGTTCCCTGAAATCTCCGGCAAGAGCCACCGTATTGCAAAACGGCGTACTGGTACAGAATAATGTGGAGCTGGAAGGCAAAACAGAATATATAGGCAAACCAACTTATGTAAAACACGGTGCTAAATCTATCGCACTGCAGGATCACGGAAACCCCGTGAGCTTCAGGAATATCTGGATAAGACCCCTGTAAGCTATCATTCTTATATTATTGCAGCGGAGGAAAGATCCTCCGCTGCATTTTTTTTAAGTTAAAGTATCGGCGGCCTCGATATTCAATGATAAATACACCGCATCACTGATAGGATTATCGTAATACGCTGCTATCGGCTGAAACCCGAGCGATGTGTACAGATCAATAGCAGGGCGCATATGCGCTAATGTATCCAGCAGGATCCGCTTATAACCAAGTTCCCTGCTTTCTGTAATAGCTGCACTGGCAAGGGCTTTCCCTACACCATGGCCTTTAAATGCGTCCTTCACAAAAAGACGTTTCATTTCTGCAGTACTGTTGTCGAATGATCTTATGGCCACACATCCGGCCAGTTGTCCGTCTACCAAGGCCAAGAACAATGCTCCGGTGGGAGGCACATACACACCAGGCAGGTTTGTTAGCTCATCTTCAAATTGCTGAAAACTCAGGTCTACATTCAGCCAGTTGGCATATTCGCGGAAAAGCAGCTTCACCTGGTTCAGGTGCTTGGAATCTTCGGCGGTTACTTTAATAATCTCTGTCATAACCACTTCTTTTTAATGTATATAAAACGCAACAAGCCTTCTGCATGCAGAAGGCTTGTTGACCGGAAAATGTTGGCAGCTCCATGTTTAATGGAAAATGCCGCCGATATCTTTATTATCAATTACACACGCTGTGTTTAAATAGCTATAGTAAATTATTGATAAATCTCTTGCCTTCTGATAACCTCACCTGCCTCTTGCGGGGTATGCAATATAAGCTTTTGGGTTGATATTTCAACATAGTTTGTATTATTTCTTTTTTATCCCTGTAAGCGGCCACCACCACATATTTCAGGCGCAAGAGCATGGTTTGGGGGCTGTTGTAATAAAGAAAAGCCGCGTAAATCGCGGCTTTAAGAAAGAAAACAGGTAGAGGTTCCGAGCGGATTCGAACCGCTGTACGAGGCTTTGCAGACCTCTGCCTAGCCACTCGGCCACGGAACCATCATTTTCAAAATGTTCGCCGGAAGTTCCCCACTGGCGTACATCTCATTCGTTTTGTGGGATTGCAAAAGTAGTGAATTTCTGATAACCACCAAATATTATTTAATAAATATCTGAAAAAATATTTTGATAATATAGCAGAACAAAGGAATATTGGCACTGGAAATGTTGATTTGCGAATAACAAAAATTTAATACAAATGGATAATCGTATTGCAGAATCAGAACTGATCATCAACAACCGTGGAGCCGTATATCACCTGGATGTAAGACCGGAAGAACTGGCTCATACCATCATCACCGTTGGCGACCCAGACCGTGTAGGCGCAGTAAGTAAACACTTTGATAAGATAGAAAGCAAACATCAGCACCGCGAATTTGTAACGCATACCGGCTATATCGGTAACAAACGCCTCTCCGTGGTTTCCACAGGTATTGGCACCGATAACATCGATATCGTATTCAATGAGCTGGACGCACTCGTAAATATAGATTTTGAAACACGCCTGGTAAAACCTGCCCTCACTTCCCTGCAAATCATCCGCCTCGGCACTTCCGGCGCGCTGCAGGAAAGCATCCCGGTAGACAGCTTCGTGGTATCGTCGCACGGTCTTGGCCTCGACAACCTCATGAATTACTATGCGTTCGAAAATACCAGCGCAGAAAAACAACTGCTGCAATCTTTCCGCGGCCAGGTATTCCTGCAGCCCGGGGGCGCTAATCCATGCCTCTTTGAAGCATCCGCCAGGTTGCAGTCACTGTTCACAGAAGGTTTTCATACAGGCATCACCGTTACCTGCCCCGGTTTCTATGCGCCGCAAGGCCGTGTACTCCGTGGTACCCTGTCGAACCCCCACCTGATCGATAACCTGACCAACTTCAACTACGAACATCACCGCATCACCAACTTTGAAATGGAAACCTCTGCCATCTACGGCATGGGCCGCGTGCTGGGCCATGAATGCCTTTCCATCAGCGCTATCGTTGCCAACCGTATCCGCAAGGAGTTCAGCAAAGACGGCGGCGCGGCGGTGGCGGCGCTTATCGAAAAAGGGCTGGGCGTGATTGCTGGTATGTAGTCGCCTCCGCGAGTTTTGTCTGACTCAGGATTGTGATGATTACGCTGATATTATTTTTTGATTTTAAAAGATAGGGGAAGATGTAAGCGAATATATCTGCTGATGCTTTTTAAATGTATGGAACTTAGAGGGCTTAGGAAGATGTAAACAAATATATCTATTACCAGTATCTTCAAAATCCTTTTAAAATCAAAAAATAATATCAGCGTAATCATCACAATCCTGAGTCAGACAACATCCGCGTTAATTTTTTATCTTTGTACTTATGAATAATATCCACTTTTATAAATACCAGGGAACCGGCAATGACTTCGTCATTATGGATAACCGGGAAGGGCAATACGACTGGCTCACAGACGAACAGGTGAATGAACTGTGCGACCGCCGCTTCGGTATAGGCGCAGACGGTTTAATGCTGCTCAACAAAAGCGAGGAATACGACTTCGCCATGAAATATTATAATGCCGATGGCCGTGAAGGCACCATGTGCGGTAACGGCGGCCGATGCCTCGCCGCATTTGCCCATAAAATGGGCGTAGGCGACGGTAACCTCTATTTTATTGCAGTAGATGGCGAGCACCAGGCCACTATGGATGGCAACAACTGGGTAAACCTGAAAATGCAGGATGTGGACTATGTGGAACACGGCCCCCTCTATTACTACCTCAACACCGGTTCACCCCATTTTGTAAAGTATGTGGAAGATGTTCAGGCCGTGGATGTGTTTAACGAAGGCCGCGGTATCCGCTACAACGACCGCTTCGCAGCAGAAGGCACCAATGTGAACTTCGTACAGAAATATGAAAACGGCATCTTTGTACGTACCTATGAAAGAGGTGTGGAAGACGAAACCTACTCCTGCGGTACCGGCGTAACCGCTGCTGCGCTTACTTTTGCGGGGGCAGAAGAAAAAGAATACATCGTACCGGTGCAAACCCTGGGCGGACAGCTGGAAGTACGCTTCACCAAAACCGGTGAACGGACGTTTGAGAATATCTGGCTCTGTGGCCCGGCGACGCTGGTGTTTGAAGGGGAGATATTGAAATAATCATACTTTAAGAGATATTCCGCTCTGGCAGGATATCTCTTAAAGATCTAAAAGCGCAGCTAACTTTGCAGCCTGAATGGAGAAATTATAGTTATCAGAGATCCTTTTCTGTGCAGCTTTTCCCATTTGTCTACATAGCTCAGGGTCTTTCAGCAAAGTAATAATGGCATCCGCCATCCCTTTATAGTCTCCCTCGTTCACTAACAAACCGCTCACCTGCTCCAATACTGCGTCTTTAATGCCGGCATGCCGCGTACTCACTACCGGCAAGCCACAGGCGCATGCTTCCAGGATACTCACCGGCGTTCCCTCCGAATCGCCGCTGATTGGTCGTAATGAATGCTGTACATACATCCTTGAATAGTGAAGCCTCCGGATGATCTCCTCGGACGTTTGCACGCCATGGAATGTAATTTCCTCTGTAAGCCCAAGCTCTGCCGCCAGGGCTCGCGTAGATTCAAATAATTCTCCTCCTCCAATCATCTCCAAACGTGCCTCCGGTATCGTTTCATGTACTATCTTAAATGCTTTGATCAGCAAATCAGGCGCTTTCTTAGGAGTAAACCGACCTATGTTCATTAATACCGGAGGATTTGAGGCAGGATCTGTAACAGTAAACCGATGGAGATTAATCCCATAGGGGATGAAAGCAATCTTCCCGGGATCGGCACCCAGCCCAATGAGCTGATCCTTCATTTCAGTAGATACCGCCACCAGTTTATACGCATGCCTGAACATATGCCGGTATGCTTCCCCATACTTTTCGATGGTTGCATACTCGTAAGCATCATATCCATGATAATGCACAACCAGTTTAACATTTGCAATTAAACAGGCATCCGTAACCGCAACTCCCAGCGGGCCGTAATTGGCCAATAAAGTGGTCACTCCTCTTTTCTTAAGAAATTTCGCCAACGAGCTGGAAAATATCTTGTGAAAAAAGTCGGGCGCCAGTTTCCGGCATACGCCTTTTAACAGGTGAATATTCAGAGGGAACGGCAACTGCCAATCGCCATCCCTGGACTTCACCGGATAATTGCCATGATAGATCAAAGTTCCGGGTTGTAGCTGCGTAATCTGGTCCTTTATAAATGTTTCTGAGTAGGCTCCCAGATTAGGACTGGCAATGCATAATTGTTGGTTCATTAAATTACTTTTTCTCGGCTACAATCACGAAAGTACAGGCATCCCTGTTTTTGCTGCCCTGGGAAGTGGTTTTATCAAACAACCATATCAGCGGCTGGAAAATGATTGCCAGCACCGGGTGCAGAAAAGCAGGCAGCTTAAACAGGAAACCATCCTGGAACAATTGTAATCCCATGGCCGAACGCCCGATTATGCCATGAAAATATTTTATATCAAACCCCCGTTCCGTAATGATCTTATTCAATCCTGCAGAAGTCCAGCGCCAATAATCCGTAGGATCGGGGTGAAACATCCAGTAACCATGGGTACTGATAATTAACTTTCCCCCGGGCTTCAGGATGCGTAGTGCCTCTGTAAGGTAAAAAACAGGATTTTCCACATGCTCCAATACTTGTGTAGACAACACCAGGTCCACACTGGCGTCTGCCATTGCTATCTTCCCTTCCGGATCAATGTGGATGTCTGCATTCTTATTCTCCGCCAGGTCAATACCAATATATTGTTTAACATAAGGTTTCACAAGTGGCTGATAAGGCATATTCCCGCAACCGTAATCTGCGATGACCAGTTGCCCCCTTAACGGACTAATGAAAAGGGAAACAACTGCTTCCACCTGTTTCCTCAACTGTATCAGGTAATATCGTCTTGGGCTGAAAATACCGGGCTTTAACCGTACTATGCCCGCTTCTCTTGAATCACTCATTTAATCGCTTTTATTATTTATGAAGGGTCCTCTTTGTTATTTTATGAATGATAGAAAAAAAAGTAGAATTAATATCATCCGAAACCCGTAGCAAAAGTATACCGGTAATAAATAGCAAGGTGAAACACACGCCACTGATAAATATATTGATATATAGATTTCCCAGGTCTGGCAGCATGTAATAGCATGCCAGATAGGTTACAGCACCAATTCCCAGCGCCTTTAACGTATTTAGTGAAAAAGGCTGTAAGCCAAACCGGTGCCATATAAAGATATAACGGATGGTATTAAAAGTGAACATAGAAATCAGTAAAGCATAACCAGAGCCGGTAATTCCGTGTTCTTTGATCAGGAAATAATTAAGCGGGATAGACATCGCCACCAGCAAGGTGGAACTGATCAACTCAAAATACCACAACTTTGAAGTGGATAACAGCTGCTGATTAGCTCCTGTACCCATATCTATTACCCGGGCAACTCCCAGGTAAAATACAACATATTTCGCTGCTGCATATTCTGGAGGCATCATTTTATAGATATCGTCGATATTCAGCCAGATAAAAAGAAATATAAATAAGGCGGCCACAAGCTGCAGTATTGCCGACTTTTTATATATCTCATCTATCTTATCAAGATTCTTGTCCTTCCACGCCTGCGCCATTACAGGCGTGGCAATGGAAGCAATACTTCGTTGCGGAACCTGTATAAGGGTGGCCATGTAAGTGGCAATAGACAAATAAGCTGCCTGATTCAATCCTTTAAAACTGGAGATGATCAACGAGTCAATGTTCTGCGCCACTACGAAGAAAAGTGTGGCAGACATCACAGTTCCGGAATAAACCCCCATACGCTTATATAAGCGCCGGGTAACAGCACTGATGCGGAAGGTGAGATGCAACAGGTTTTTACGCCTGAGGCAAGCCAGTAATACCAGTAAAGCAATAAAATATGATAAGCTGAAAAACCACATAAAAACCGGGAAACTGATCAGTTTGAATATATACAAAACAATCAGGAAGGTGGTGAATACTCTCACTCCTAGCTCCTTTAATGAATTGGATAAAACCGTTTCATGCCTCGACCAGCTATATGACTCAAACACGGTATACATCACAAGACCGAATACTCCCGGATACAGCAGATAAAAATAATCGATAAATAATGGGGAATTAGTGGCATATTTTCTTACAATAAGACCCTTGAACAAAAAGGTGCCTAATACAAACAAAAGAAACCCAAAAAAACTTATCAAAACCACCCAGGTTAACAGGTCGTTTTTCTTTTCAGGCAAATGAGTTGAATAATAAGGATAAAACCTGTTCATCATGTTACCCGTACTGAATGTACAAAAAGGCACCAGAATAAGTCCAAGGTCAAAAAAGATGCGGGTGAGCCCAAACTCATTGCCGGTAAAAAAATGCGGAAAAAGCAAAACTGTATTGATCCCTCCTATCGCAAACCCGAGATAAATCAGTATAGATGATTTAATACTTTGATGTTTTACTACTCCCATTTATATATATAAATATTAAAACTTGTTTGAACGCACAATATTACATTAAATGCCAACATGAATCAACATTATAAAGAATGAGATCATATTATTAAATATTAGTAATATATGTTTATTTCTGGCATAATTTTATATTTTTAACTGACCACGGGTCAAAACCTGCAGGTTAATCCAACCATATCCTGATTAAAAAATAACGCATGGCAGATAGAAAAAACGTCGAAGCATATTATGATGAGCACATTACCGGTAAACTTCAGGGTTTTTATAACGGTAATCCAAGAGCTGACATGGGCTGGAAAACTCTCACATCCAATTTGTTATCAGCTCCTAAAACCATACTTGAAATTGGTTGTGGTATTGGGGATTTTTGCTATAAAATGTATACACATTGGCCGGAAGCCATGGTAACAGGACTGGATATCAGCCCGAAATCCATTGAAGTAGCTAACAGACTTTTCAGTAACGACCACCTCCGGTTTGTTGTCGGTATACTTGATGAAAAAGTATTTGCCGGACAAAAATTTGACCTCATCGTCCTGATGGATGTGTATGAACATATCTCCAATGAGATAAGGCCATCATTTGATAAGACACTGGCAGATCTTCTCAGTGAACAGGGCACTGTTTTTCTCACTTTCCCAACTCCCAAACACCTCGATTACCTGAAAAAAAATGTACCGGATGAGATCCAACCGGTAGATGAAGATATAAATATCCATACTATTTCCGCTCTGGCCAATACCACGGCAACAGATGTTATTCTTTACCTGGAAATGGAAATCTGGTGCAGAGGCGATTATACCCATGCCTTTCTGCGGAAACCCGAACAAAACTGGGAAATCGTTTCCTCATCCGCCAGAGGTATGAAAAGGATAATACGGGCATTCAGGAAACTTATCAGGAACAATAATTTGCTGTCGACAAAGAAAAGCCGACTAAATTTTGTAAAAAGGAAGCTTGGGAAAGATCTGTAAGGGAAAAGCATTGCGATTCGACATTTTAACTACCTTTGCGCCCGATGATCCAGTATTTTACAAATATAGATTCCAAAACTGTTGAAATACGCCAGCCCGAAAACGGCGCCTGGGTAAATATTACCCCGCCGCTGAAACAGGCCGAATTTGAACAGCTGTCAGAGGAACTCGATATTCCCCTGGACTTCCTCACTGACTCCCTTGATATTGACGAAAAAGCTAGGTTTGAGCTGGAAGACAATGTAAAGCTCATTGTACTGAAAACACCTACCGAAAACAATTCGATCAATGAAAGCGAAGCTTATTATATTACCATTCCCATCGTAATTATCCTGACCCACCACCAGATCATTACGGTAAACTCTTTTGATAATACCGCCATCAAAAAATTCCTGAATACTTTTCACAACCGCTCCCCGGAAAAAAGGAATATGATGGTGCTGAAAATATTTGAGAAGGTGGTTATCAATTTCCTTGATTACCTGAAGGAAATTAACCAGCGCAGGAACATGCTGGAAGCTAAATTGTACGATTCCAACCGGAACGAGGAACTGCTGGGCATCATGCGTATCCAGAAAAGCCTGGTATATTTTGTAACCGCCCTTCGCAGCAATGAACTGTTGCTGATGAAGCTGGAACGTACCAATTTCCTGGGCCTCAATGAAGATGAAAAGGAATTCCTGCAGGATCTTATCGTAGACACTTCCCAGGCCCTGGAAATGGCCAATGTGTATACCAACATCCTCAGCAGTACCATGGATGCCTTTGCCAGCATCATTTCCAACAACCTGAACGTGGTAATGAAACGCCTTACCTCCATTACCATTATCCTTACATTTCCCATGCTGGTGGCCAGTATCTATGGCATGAACGTGGATATCCCCTACCAGCACACCCTTCACGCCTTTTACATACCCATTATCCTGTCTATCGCCATTTCTGTAGTCATCAGCTGGTATTTTATGAAGAAGAAGTGGTTCTAACCTTTATTAAACAAGCATATGCAAACTGGATTTAACGTAAGAGTATACGGCATCATGATCAACGATCAGAAACAGGTGCTGGTAAGCGATGAGTATATCCGTGGGGGATATTATACCAAATTCCCCGGCGGTGGCCTGGAGTTCGGGGAAGGTACCCTGGAATGCATTGTTCGTGAATGGCAGGAAGAACTTGGCCAGGACGTAAAAGTAGTGGAGCATATTTATACTACCGATTTCTTCCAGATCTCTGCATTCGACAACGTGACCCAGATCATCTCCATATACTACCTCGTAACGCCCTTATCGCCTTTTACGGCTTCTGTAGGCAGCAAACCTTTCGATTTTACCGTGCCTGAAGGCGTGGAAGAAGTGGAACGCGCCCGCTGGATCAACTGGGATGAATTCTCTTCCGAGGCGGTTACCCTGCCTATTGATAAAGTAGTGGCGGATATGGTGAAAGCAAAATATTAAAAAGAGGAGGGCTGTTCCGGTAGAACAGCCCTCCTCTTTTATCAGTTGTTGGTAACTGGTTCTTCAAAAGGCTGCTCCTTCCCCATCGCCGCCGCTTTCATTTTCTTCGCAGTATCATGCCCCAGGTAACGCTCTATCCGGTGCTCCAGCAAATAGATCAGTGGTGTAAGCAATACTGCCACTACAAACTTATAGCTATAGTTCACCAGGCAAATGGCCAGTACCCGCTGCCAGCTCCAGTCGTTCCCCAGCTTAAAGGCAATGTACAGCACTATAAAGCTGTCTACCAGCTGCGATACAATCGTTGACCCTGTAGCCCTTAACCACACGTGCTTTTCCCCGGTGCGTTTCTTGATTTTGTGGAACACGGTTACATCCACGATCTGGCTCACCAGGAAGGCGGTAAGGCTACCCAGGATGATCCACATACCCTGTCCGAAAATACTGGTAAAAGCATTCTGCATGTCGGGGATTCCGGCATCTGCGCGGCTGCCCTTCCACCAGCCATCAGCGGGCACGCTCATGGCTACCCAGAACATGATGAATGCGTAGGAGATCAACCCTACCGCGATGTACGAAATACGGCGCACCGCTTTGGGACCGAAATATTCATTCACAATATCCGTCATCACAAACTCCAGCGGCCATAATAATACGCCTGCCGTTAAGGTATACGACAACCCGCTCTGGCCAAAAAGCGTGAAGGTGTGTACGGGTAATCCCAACAGCTTTTCCAGGGAAAATAATTTACCACCAATACATTCTGCAATGAGTGCGTTCGCTACAAAGAAGCTGGTGAATATCACGAACAGTTTGGTGGGCTTATCGTTTAACAAATTCCTGAGCATCAGTAATTAACTATAAGTTGAAATATAAGGATAGCAATATTGAACAAATATAACCAGGGCGGTAATGTTTTCCATTGTATTTTTTTTAACAATAATAACACACCGGTAAGCACACACAAAAGGGCGTTCAGTGGAAAAGCAATCCCCACACCCAATACCAGTATATGATTCACTACATTATCAAAAGAATGATCATATGCTGTAATGCGCAGGATTTCACTGATTATAAAGCACAGATTGCAGATAAATGCAAATTTTAAGAGGAACCGGATCCAGCGCATATTGAAATTTCGGATAAATTACAGTTATTTTTGTTTCTTTAAAACTAAATCCAAAATATCCGATGAAGCAAAACTGGCTAAAAGCCATTCTTCCACATGTTGCAGCAATAGGGCTCTTCCTCCTGCTGGCATTCGTGTATTGCGCTCCTGTCCTCGAGGGCAAAGTGGTGAATCAGAGCGACATGAAGAATGTAAAAGGAATGGCGAAAGAGGCAAAGGACTTTTATGAAGCAACCGGAGAACGTCCGTTATGGACCAACAGTATGTTTTCCGGTATGCCCTCCTACGTGATATATACAGGTCCGGGCGCCAATAAAATAGCGTACATGAACAGGATTATAACGCTGTATACGCCGGATCCTGTAAATATGCTGTTCCTGGCCATGATATCCATGTACCTGCTTCTCTGTATACTGGACTTTAAATACTGGATCCGGGTGATGGGCGCCATTGCCTTTGCATTCTGCTCCTATAATGTGATCCTCATTGATGTGGGCCACGTTACAAAGATGTACGACATTGCCCTGATGCCCGCTGTACTTGCCGGTATAGTGCTCACCTACAGGGGCCGCCTGATCACCGGCGCTGCGTTGACCGCCCTGGCCACCGCCATGCTGATCTATAATAACCACCTGCAAATTATCTACTACACATTGATCATGGTATTGTGCCTGGCCGTGTGTGCATTTATACATTTTTTCCGGGAGAAGCAACTGGTACAGTTCTTTAAAGCATCCGCCCTGCTTGCCGTGGCCGGCGTGCTGGCAGTGCTCACTTCTATGGACAGCCTCATGATCCTGCGTGAGTATACCAATTACACCATGCGTGGCAGCCAGTCGGAGCTAACGCTCGATAAAGACGATGTGAACCAGAAGAAATCTACCGGCCTGGACATCGACTATGCGTACGACTGGAGCTATGGTAAAGCGGAATCCGGTACCCTCCTGATCCCTGGTTATGTAGGTAACTCCTCCGGGCAGAAACTGAAGGTAAGCTCTAATTTCGGCCAGCAGATGATCAGTCTTGGTGCCAACGAAGCCCAGGTAGAGCAATACCTCAGCCAGCAAAAACTGCCGCTCTACTACGGCGCTCAATCCAAAGGCACTTCCGGTCCTGTGTATGTAGGCGCTATCATCTGCTTCCTTTTCGTATTATCATTACTGTTAGTAAAGAGCTGGCATAAGTGGTGGCTGATTGCCATCACCGTTATCGGCTTTATACTGGCCTGGGGTAAAAACATGTCGTTCATCAACGATCCGTTGTTCTACCACCTTCCGCTCTATAATAAGTTCCGCGCTCCCGCACAGGCGCTGGTATTACCATCGCTCACCTTTGTGGTGCTGGCCTGCTGGGGCTTACAGGAAATTGCCAATGGCAAGCACACTACAAAAGAACTGCTGAAAAAACTGAAAGAGTCCGCCATCATCACCGGTGCGTGTATCCTTGGTTTTATCCTCATCAGCTACTTCTTTGTAGGCTTTAAATCTGCCAGCGACGATAGTATGCTGCAGTATTTCTCCCAGCTGATGGGCGGCGAGGAAAATGGTAAGCTGCTTATCCGCGCACTGGAAAAAGACCGTGCCAGCTTATTGCTTACAGATGGATTGCGCTCTGCTTTCTTTATCCTTGTAGCCGCCGGCGCTATATGGGCTTATCTTACCAATAAAATGAAATGGCAGGTATCGGCCATTATTATCACTGCAGCGGTAACCATCGACCTGTGGGCGGTGGATAAAAATTACCTGGGCAGCGACAGTTTTGTGGACGACATGAGCTATATGCAGGATCTGCAACCGTCTGCCGCTGATCAGCAAATTAAACAGGACCCGGATCCATATTACCGTGTATTCAATCTTACTACGGCTCCGTTTGATGATGCTTCCCCGTCCTACTTCCATAAAAACATCGGCGGCTACAGCCCGGCTAAGTTGTGGATCTACCAGGATCTTATCTCACACCAGATTGCCAAGAATAACATGCATGTATTGAACATGCTCAACACGAAATACTTTATTGTTCCGGATCAGAAAACGGGTCAGCCTGTTGCACAACGGAACCCCGACGCCTATGGTAACGCATGGTTTGTACGTGATATCGTATGGGCCCCCGACGCCAATACCGAAATGAAAGCGCTGGATGCGCTGAACACCCGCGACTCCGCAGTGATCGATAAACGGTTTGAAAAACAACTGGGCAACTTCAAGCCTGGCGCCGACAGTACCGCTTCCATCAAGCTCACCAAATACGGCCTGAATAAACTGGAATACATTTCCCGTAACAGCCAGGAAGGTTTTGGCGTGTTTTCTGAAATATACTACCCGGCCGGATGGAACGCATTTATTGATGGCAAACCAGCAGATATTATCCGTACGGATTATGCCTTACGCGGACTGAAAATACCTGCAGGGGAGCATAAAATAGAAATGAGGTTTGAACCGCAAACGTTTATTACTGGTCTTAAAGTAGCAGGCATTTCTTCTTCTCTCCTTTTGTTGTTGGTGGTATTACTGTTTGGATGGGAGTTTTACCGGCAGATAAAACAACCGGGTGAACAAAAGAATGTAGGCATCTCAAAAAAATAACCCGTATTTCCGGGTAACAAACAAGAAGGGAAGGCCATCTGTAGATAGCCTTCCCTTCTTATTGTAAACCTCTTAGTATCTCCTTGAAAAAATGTACCGTAACCCAATAAACAAATGGTGCGCAAAATTAGGCAAATGTCCGTAATACCTGCTCAATATCCTGTACCGCTCCTTCCACGCCAGCTGCTGGTGCTGCTTTGAAGTGCCACCCACCCTGAACCTCGCTACCACCAGGTGCGTATTGCATATTTTGTGCGACGCTTTCAGCGTACGGATCATCCAGTCGATATCCGCACACACACGGTATTGAAGATCATATAACGGGCTCAGACTACGGCGGATCACATAGGCCTGGTGCGATACCACCATGCCATGTTTCAGGCTCTTCCACGTTAACTGCTCCGGCACGCGGTGCGGGGTTTGTTCAGACCTCAGCCCTATATCCCGCCCGTTCTCATCCATAAACATTGCTTCCCCGTAGTACACATCAGCATCGCTGCAGGTGGCCAGCATCCTGCTAATCACATCCGGCGAAGCCAGTACATCATCTGCATTGAGAAACAACAGGTACTCGCCTGTAGCAAGTTGCATGCCTTTATTCATGGCATCATATAATCCTTTATCTTTTTCGGAGATCACGGTGGCAATACGGGAGCGGTATTTTTCGATCACTTCCATGGTATTATCACGCGAAGCGCCATCCACAATGATATACTCGATGTGCGGATAAGTTTGCTCCAGCACGCTTTGGATGGTGTGTTCAATAAATTTCCCGGCATTGAAACATACGGTAATAATGCTCAGTACCGGGGAAGATGTTTTGTTCATGTATCTGTTGATTGCGGGTTCCTTACTACCGATTGAAACAGCTGATAGTACTGTCCGGCTACTACTTTCATTCCGAAATACTGTTCTATATATGCCCTCGCGGCCTGGCCAAACTGCCGGCAGGCATCAGGATGCTGCAGGAGCCTGAGCGTTTGTGCGGCAAACTGTTGCTGGTCGCCTGGCGGGATCACATATCCTGTCAGGCCGTCCTGCACTATTTCCCGGCATCCGCCCACATCAAAGGTTATACAGGCCGTTTCACAGCTTCCCGCTTCTATCAGCACATTGGGCAGGTTATCTGCCTTGGTGGGATAAAAGAAGATATCGCTGGCGCTGTAGCACTGCATCATTTTCTCCGTATCCTTCACATAGCCGGTATATACGCATTCCAGGTGTTTAAATGTTCCGGGCAGCTGGTCCCTGCCTATCATGAGCAGGTATACCTTCCGGTCGAGCTGCGCATCCAGCAGCTGTAAAATATGGAGCAGTTCAGCGCCGCCTTTAAACTCGCTGGCAAACAGGCGCTCGGATACAAAAGTGATCACCTGCGCGTCTGCAGGGAGGCCCAGCGCCAGGCGGGAGGCCGCTTTATCCTGTGGCCGGAAATAACCGGTGTCAATAGGATTGGGTATATGGTACAATGGTTTGTTCCTTGTAAGCGGGCTTTCCGCGGTCATGTTATACAACCAGCGGGAAGGCGATACTATATGGAGATCGCTGCCGGCATATAGCTTTTGTTTTCTTTTGATGAGGTAATTGCCGGTAGGCAGGCCCATGGCAGGAGAACGCCGGTGCTCTCCTTTGCCGGCCCGGCCGTTTTTCCAGGAGGTGTCTCCAAAGGTATGCGCTGCATTGCCGGTAATGGCCCACATATCATGCAGGGTCCATACAATAGGGGCAATGGCAGATAAGCGCGGCAGCAACGTAGCATCAAAATATCCACCATGAATATTGTGCAGGCTGATCACATCCGGCTGGTAATCCTGTACATGCCGCATGATGGCGGAAGTAGAGAACGGGAAATATAAATATTGCAGTCCGGCGCGGTTACTAATTACATTAAGCCCCCTTTCAATCACATTACGCACGGTACCCGGGCGGGTGGGCGTTGCGCGGGAGGAAGCGGTATGGGTGCCTACCAGGAAATCGTTGGAGGTATGATAATATTCCTCCAGCCCGGCTGCAATCCTTTGCGCCGCTATAGCAGCGCCTCCGCTCTTCTCATATTTATTGATAAAAAGTACTTTCACCGGCTAGTATTTAAAGAACTGTTGCATTTGTTGGCGGAATATATCCGGTGGCCAGTTGCGCACCAGGATGCGTGGAAGCGCATACGGATTGCTCCAGCTATGTACCTGCCCGTGATAGTTGGCGCATACCATTTGCAGGCCAAGTGCTTTACATGCTTTGATACTGTCGGCATTATAATAACGTTTGGTGCCCAGGAACTTTCTCCCGCCAAAAGGGTAGGAAAAGTGCACCTGCGGGGCGCCCAGCACGCCTTCCAGGATCTCTTTGGACATACCTATCTCGGTATACTGCTCTTCATAGCTCAGCATGCCTACAGCTGGGTGGCGGTGAGTATGGCAACCAATAGCAGCATAGGCGTTGCTGTTCATGGCTTTTACTTCTTCCCAGGTCATCAGCCGGTGGGAAGGCCGGCCGGTAGCAGTTTGGCCGGACCATTCATACAGCTGCTGCATGACCGATTCTATTTCCGCGGGTTTGCAGAAGCGCAGCACCTGCTGCAGCGCGTAATAGGTTTCACGTATAGCCGTTAGCGTGCCGGTGGCATATTGCATGGCCTTCCCGTTGATGCTGATCTGCAGCACCGGCGGCAGGTTGCCGGGTGTGAGCAGTACCCTCTCCAGGTCGTCCCACCACAATTCGTAAGCGGTATTGATCTTTGAAGTAGTGATATAAAACAGGGCCGGCGCTTTATGCTTGGTAAGCAAAGGCAATGCCTCGTGATAATTATCTGCATAGCCATCATCGAAGGTCACAAATACTGACCGCTGAGGAAAGGCTTTTTTGTTTTTTACATGATAGAGGAACTGATCTGCATCCAGCAGGTTATAGCCGGTGGCCAGGTGCGCGAGATGCGAGTCGAAGTGACCAGGCGTAACAGAAAGGTCCTGTGGGTCCTGCTGCAGGGTAGTTACCCGGTGGTACAATAATATTACCGCCGGTTGCTGCACTTTGTTGGCCACATAGTGCATCACTGAAAATATTTTTTTACTCAGGTCTCCCATCAGGTGCTACTACATTTTATAGGCGTATACATTCAGCTGCATGTCCATCGTATCATTTGCTGCCTTATTAACAAAGGGGGAAGATCTTTCTGTGGCAGATTCAATGAAATACCTGAAGCCGTTCCGCTGGAGGATTTCCAGGATATCTCCCAATCCCTGTGGTGTTTTGTTAAAAGAATGATATTCTATAAAGATATTTTTTACGGCAGATAACACGCCGTCACAATCCTTTATCACCGCCACTTCGGCTCCTTCTATATCCATTTTGAGAAAGTCCACGGTTCCTGCCTGTTCCAACATGCTTTTTAACCGCACGGTTGGCACTGTTACTTTATTACCGCTTCCCTCCCCGAATACACTGCCGCCATCTGCATTATCAGTATAAAAGGTAATGCCTTCCTCATTGGTCCATACAGCCCGGTCCACTACTGTTACCCCGGTAAGATTATTTTTCCGGAGATTATCACTGAGAACGCCTGCTATAAACGGGTCTGCTTCAAAGGCAGTAATCCTTGCATCGGGGAAAAGTGATTTAAAATAAATACAGCTAAGGCCCACATTAGCGCCACAGTCAAAGATCACCGGCGCTTTATTGCTGCTTTCAAATTTATATACTTCTGTAAAAAAGATCTCTTTGTATTGGAATACAAAGGATGGTCCATCTACAATATTTATATGATAGTGCAGGAAATCAGCAGGAGCCTGTTTTTCTATCCGCTGCTGATAATGCTTACGGTGTAAACGTAAAAACTCCCGGTAATACCTGTTGCTGACAACCTGTTTAATCTTTTGCAGATTTTCACTGATCAATCCCATGTAGTCTTTTTTTTGCTTTAATGGTAATTATTACCGGGTATACCGGGTCATTAAAATCCAATTCCGCTATTGTCAGCTCTTCTGTTACAATGCCCTGCAAAATAGCCGTGCAGGTGAGCACATTCCCGGAGGAAGATACTTCAATATTCTCTTCTCCAAAAACCTCACCGAATGCTTTGGCAGCCGACTGGGTAGTAAATCTCCAGTAATCCCCCCATTGTTTCATATCTGTGGCAGACAACTGCGTAATGCCCGCCAGGGTAGCCAGTAATACGCCTCCCGGTTTAAGCAGGTAATAGGCGCCGGTTATGGCCGACTTAAAGTCATATATAAAATTGAAGGTTTGTGTACAGATAAAACAGTCGATACGGTTTTCAGGCAAGGTACCCGGGTTGGTAAGATCTCCCACAATGGTTACCTGTGGTTCCTGCTTCATATGCAACACCTCATAGGTATGTACTCCGTGGCCAAACTGCCTGGAGTATCTGCTCTCCGCTATTTCCAGTACGCTCCCTGAAATATGGGCAGTGTTAGCCTTTAGAAACTGTTCTATATAATAGCGGTCCACAGGCGTGCCCCGGTCGAAACCAAAAGTTGTGGACAGCGGCTGCAGGTTTCTCAGGCTGGTCCACGACAGTGGCGAAACCGTATTCCTTTTCAGGCGCTTTAATATCTTCCTGAGCAGCTTAACCATTCTTAGTGATTTTTCTCCAGAGTTTAATGATCCTTTGCTTCACCTTTGCTTTAAAGGTCATCCCTGCATTGCGTCTTAAAAAAGTACCAAACTTTTTTTCTATCAGCAGGTAATTGCTTACAGGAATATCTTCTACAGGAATTCTTTCCTGGTAAATCTCTGTATAGGTATAATCATGCTCCATAAAATGATGGGTAGCACTGGCTACGTTGCCATCATGCCTTACCAGGGATTTCACGGGATAAAGGGTAAGCATATCATTCAGGTAAGCAGTAGCCCTCCAGCGGATAGCCCAGGAGCTCACCTTTCCATTCTTCTGCTGGTGCAGCATCCTGAAAAAAGGATAACCTCCCCAGAAATCAAAGGCTCTTTTCAGCCCGCTTTTTTTTATCTTTTCAATAACCGTTTCGGTATCTCTTTCAAACTTGTTCCAGGCTCTTGACCAGGTACCCCAGCCCAAACAGCCGGGATCATGGATCATAAAAGTAGATGGCTTATAGTCTGCCGGCATTTCAATCGGATAAAGATAACCATGAATGGCAATCACCTTTTCGTTCTGCTCATACTTCCAGAGGCCGTCGTTCATGTATTGCAGGAAATAAGGAGACACTGCCAGATCATCTTCCAAAACAATTACTTTTCCATGTTTATTAATCACTTCGGTAACTCCATCTATCACGGAAGTAGCCAGGCCTTTATTCTTTTCCGCTTCCAGCACCACCACTTCCTTACACCATTGCCTGCTGTGCACCACTTCCCGCGCCTGTTTTACCAGTGCCACCTGTTCGGGGGTTGCATTGGCTTTGGGACCGTCACAATAAACATAAAGGGTACTCTCCCCTGCCTCCCGGTTCTTACTCAGGTGCTCTAAGGTGCTCAGTGTCAGCTCTGGCCGGTTGTATACAAATAATACGATGGGAGCAAGTTCCATGATATGAAAAAGCACTGCGTAGTGCAGTTGTTAGGTTAAAACGGTAAAAATCGTATAAAAATAACAATAAAACAAATGTGTAGAAGTGGCTATAGTCGTCCTCCGCCGGCAAAATAACGTTTCCAGTAGGGCTCATTCAGATCGCTGATCATGACGCCGGCGCTGGTGGAGGCGTGAACAAATTTATCGTTTTCCAGGTAGATGCCCACATGGGAGATCCGTTTATGACGGATCCTGAAAAACACCAGGTCGCCTTCATGCAGATCTTGTGATTTTACTTTCTTCACCTGTGAATACAGGTCTACAGAGTTACCGGAAAGGCCCATCTGGAATACAGTATTCATGAGAGTATTCACGAATCCTGAGCAATCAATGCCGTCTCTTGTTTTACCACCAAGCCGGTAAGGTGTGCCGTACCAGTCGTCTATAAAACTATACAGTTTCTGGTTCAATACATCTTCCACGGCAACATCCAGCAGCTGCGCATATTTGAATTGCCAGCTCTGCGCATTTTCCAGGTTGGCGCTGCCCCTGGTAATATTCCTGCTGATGCTGATATCCCTGTTATTTTCGCGGGAGATGTTGCGGACAGGACGTTTGGTGGCAATGCCATCTATAAATTCAACCCGGTTATTATTAGCGGTAGCTGGTACGCTGGTTTGTTTTTTAGCAGTACCTTTTTTTAATGAAGCGCAGGAACTGAGCGATAATGCACATATCGATAACTTCACAAGCAGGTGTCCCTTTACTCTGATCATAAGCGTCTGGCTAAATTTTCGCTAAAATACAAATATATAGGGATTTACAAATGTGGAATTTGCTTATCGCCTTCGGCGATAAGCAAATTTTGTCTGACGCGGATTTTGTCTGACTCAGGATTAAACTGATTACGCTGATTACACTGATTGGATTACTTTGGATTTAAAATGATTTGGGGAGATTTAAGCGGATACCTTCGCTTAGATCTCGCCAGATCTTTTAAAAATCATTCTAAAATCAAATCAGTGTAATCAGCGTAATCAGTTTAATCCTGAGTCAGACAAAATCCGCATCGCCGAAGGCGATCTTTACGCGAATTACATTACTTTTGTCGCTTGACGAAACAGATTAGCCGATGATTTTCTCCCATTTACACGTTCATACCCAATTCTCCTTACTGGATGGGGCAGCCGATATTAAATCGCTCTATAAAAAAGCGATGGCTTCCAATCAGCCTGCACTGGCAATTACCGACCATGGTAATATGTTTGGTGCATTCCAGTTTGTGGCAGAAGCATACAATAATAAATTAAATCCCGGCGATCCTAAAGATAAAAGACTGAAAGTAAAGCCTATCGTAGGATGTGAGTTCTATGTAGTGGAAAACCGCCACAAGAGGGCCTTTACAAGGGAAGAAAAAGATATCCGTTATCACCAGGTGTTACTGGCAAAAGATGATGAAGGCTACCGCAACCTCATCAAACTTTGTTCACTGGGTTACATGGAAGGATTGTACGGTAAATATCCCCGCATTGATAAAGAGCTCGTATTACAATACCATAAAGGGCTTATTGCCACTACCTGCTGCCTCGGCGCCTCCGTGCCGCGTATCATACTCCGTAACGGTGAAGAGGAAGGAGAAAAAGAATTCCGCTGGTGGCTGGACATATTCGGGGAAGATTATTACGTGGAATTACAACGCCACGGTATTCCCGAACAGGAACAGGTAAACGCCGTACTGCTTCGCTTTGCGCAGAAGTACAATGTAAAGGTGATTGCTTCCAACGATTCTCACTATGTAGACCAGGCCGATGCCAACGCGCATGATATCCTGCTCTGTATTAATACGGGCGAGAAAAAAAGTACGCCTACCAACAAGGAATTTTCCGACGACGACAGCGCAGGTGGCAAGAAAGGGCGTTTTGCTTTTTATAACGACCAGTTCTATTTCAAAACAACGGAAGAAATGTCGGCCCTCTTTCATGATCTTCCGCAGGCCATTGATAATACCAACGAAATTGTAGATAAGGTACAGCTGCTGGATCTCAAAAGAGATATCCTGCTGCCCAACTTCCCTATTCCCAAAGAATTTATTACACAGGACCAATACCTGCGCCATATTACCTACGAAGGCGCGCGTTCCCGGTACCTGGAAATGACCGCCGATATTGAAGAACGTATCAACTTTGAGCTGCAGGTAATCGAGAACATGGGTTTTGCCGGTTACTTCCTTATTGTGGCCGACTTCATCAAAGCCGGCCGTGAGCTGGGCGTATTTATCGGACCGGGCCGTGGTTCAGCCGCAGGATCGGCGGTAGCCTACTGTATTGGTATCACCAATATTGACCCCATCAAATATAACCTCCTGTTTGAGCGTTTCCTGAACCCGGAACGTAAGAGCATGCCCGATATTGATACGGACTTCGATGATGAGGGCCGTCAGAAAGTAATTGACTACGTAGTACAGAAATATGGCCGCAACCAGGTAGCGCAGATCATTACCTATGGTACCATGGCCGCCAAGATGAGTATCAAGGACGTGGCCCGTGTAATGGACCTCCCCCTGGTGGAATCCAATACGCTTGCCAAGCTGGTACCGGATAAACCCGGCATACAGCTGGATCGCATTTTCAATGCTCCCCTTGAAGGTGAAAAAAGCCTCGCCGATAAAGAAGGCCTCGCCGGTGAAGATATTGAGAACGTAAAAAAACTGCGGGAGCTTATCAAAGGGGACGACCTCCAGGGAGAAGTGCTACGTGAAGCCTGCGTACTGGAAGGCTCCGTACGTAATACCGGTATCCATGCGGCTGGTATCATCATCGCCCCGCAGGACCTGTACGACCTGATCCCTGTATCTACCGCAAAGGATTCCGACCTGCTGGTAACCCAGTTTGAAGGAAGCATTATTGAATCTGCCGGCGTAATCAAGATGGACTTCCTGGGGCTGAAAACCCTTACCATCATCAAAGGTGCGCTGGAACTGATCCGCCAGAACCATGGTATCTCCATCGAGATCGACAATATCCCGCTGGACGACGCCAAAACATATGAGCTCTACCAGAAAGGTGAAACCAACGCTACGTTCCAGTTCGAGTCGCCAGGTATGCAGAAATACCTGCGGGAGCTGAAACCCGATAGGTTCGACGACCTTATCGCCATGAACGCCCTGTACCGTCCGGGACCACTGGAGTACATCCCTTCGTTTATCCGCCGTAAACACGGATTGGAACCGGTGCAATACGATATCGCCGAAATGGAGGAATACCTCAGCGATACCTATGGTATCACGGTATACCAGGAGCAGGTGATGCTATTGAGCCAGAAACTGGCTAACTTCTCCAAAGGAGATGCGGATGTACTGCGTAAAGCGATGGGTAAAAAGCAGATCGCGGTACTGAACAAGATGAAAGCGCAGTTTATGGAAGGTTGCGCCCAAAACGGACATGATCCTAAGGTGTGCGAGAAAGTATGGACCGACTGGGAAGCGTTCGCCTCCTATGCGTTCAACAAGTCCCACTCCACCTGCTATGCTTTCGTGGCTTATCAAACCGCCTACCTGAAAGCCCACTACCCTTCCGAATATATGGCCGCTGTACTGAACTGCGCCAGCAATATTGAAAAGATCACCTTCTTCATGGAAGAGTCCAAACGCATGGGCATCGACGTATTGCCGCCCGATGTGAATGAATCTTTCAAAGGTTTCGCCGTAAACAAGCAGGGCCAGGTACGCTTTGGCCTGGGTGGTTTGAAAGGCGTGGGTGAAGCCGCTATCGAAAACCTGCTGGAAGAACGCAAAAAGGATGGCCCTTTCAAAAACATCTTCGATTTTATCAAACGCGTAAACCAGCGTGCAGTTAATAAAAAATCGCTCGAAGCCCTGGTGATGTCCGGCGCTTTCGACAGCTTCCCCGAATTACACCGTGCTCAATACTTCCATAAACCGGAAGGTGAACCCCTTACCGGGCTGGACAGGATTGTTAAGTTCGGGCAGCAGGTAACAGCTGGCTCTTCCAATATGGGCAGCCTCTTCGGTGCAGACGACCTGCCCGATGTAGAACCGCCCAAGATTCCTAACTGTGATCCATGGCCGCTGATCATGAAGCTTAACAACGAAAGGGATATCACCGGTATTTACATTTCCGGTCACCCCCTGGATGATTACCGCTTTGAGCTGAAGCATTACCACATGAACTCAGTACAGGAACTGGTGGAATACCAGGCCGAAATATCCCAGCCGGGCGGTTCCGGAGGCCGGGCCAGGGAGCGCAATTTCCGCCTGGCGGTATATATTACCAGCGCCCAGGAAAGGATTTCCCGAAATAACCGTCAATTTGGCGTAATGACCATAGAAGACTATACCGGTAAGTTTGAATTTGCTTTATGGAGTGAAGATTTTATCCGCTTTGCCCCTTACCTGAAACCGGGTCTTTGCCTGTTTATCAATGGTGGTTTCAAATCCAAACGGTTCAATGATAATGAGTATGAGTTTAAAGTAAGTAGCATCCAGCTGTTACAGGAAGTGAAGAAAACCCATACCAAACAAGTGTTTCTGAACACCATGCCTAAGTTCATTAACCGGGAAACAGTCGATTTCCTGGCAGACAATATCAACCGTTACCCGGGCAATAGTGTGCTGCACGTACACCTGACCGACCGCGACGATCAAACCCAGGCAAAACTGCATACCTTTAACCGTAATATCGAAATGAATGACGAGTTGGCGGGTTTCCTTTATAAACAGCCGGATATCGATGTGTATATAGAGATAATCAATAAGTAAGATGTCAGAAATGCAGTAATTTGCACTCGGATCAAGATTTGATCGTAATAATACAAATCATAAAAATCAAAACAATCGTTAAATAAAACTTTTTAAAATCAAAGAATATGGCTTTAGAAATCACTGATGCGAACTTTGAAACGGAAGTTCTGAATTCCGATAAATTAACTGTTATTGACTTCTGGGCAGAATGGTGTGGCCCTTGTCGCGCTATCGGTCCTGTAATTGAAGAACTGTCTAAAGACTACGCAGGTAAAGTAAATATCGGAAAGGTTAATGTGGACCAGAACCCACAGTTGTCTGTAAATTACGGTATCACCAGTATCCCTGCTATCCTTTTCGTAAAAGGCGGTCAGGTTGTTGACAAACAGGTAGGCGCTGTGCCTAAATCCGTACTGGATAAAAAAATACAGGCCAATATGTAATTTTTATAAAAACTGAGTTTGAAAGCGCTCCGGGGTGTTCCGGAGCGTTTTTTTTGCGCGGATTTTGTCCTGGAACACTGATTAGCTTGATTAGCTTGATTTTTTATTTTGGACGTTGCTGTTTTTTAGTTTTAAAATAATCAGGGAAGATAAAAACATGTATATCTGTTCATATCTTCCTTAAGATTTACCAGGTTTTTAAAATAAAATCGAAGTAATCGTCATAATCATCGTAATCAGTGTTCCAAGACAAAATTCGCGTATCTTCAAACCAAAATTTACCTTTTTGCGTCACTATTTCCTTGCCTTGGTTACCTTTTTTTACTGCACCACAGCCATCGCTCAACGCAAGTGCGGCACCGCCGAAGCATTGCAGCAGCGGGTAAAAGAAATTCCTTCCCTTCAGAAAATTATAACGGATAATGAAGCCCGGATGATGCTGGGCCAGCAACGGCAGCAGCTCCGCGCCCGCGTGGAAGCGATCCCGCAAACAGTAACTATTCCCGTGGTGGTACATATAGTGCTGGATAACCCCGCGCTGGTAACAGATGCGCAGGTAGCCACACAAATAGATGTACTGAACCGCGATTATAACGCCCTGAACCCTGATATTTCCCAGGTGCCCTCCGTATGGCAATCCCTCATTGGCAACAGCCGCATTAACTTCTGCCTGGCGCAAAGAACACCCGGCGATGAGCCCACCAGCGGTATTATAAGGGTGCAAACTGCTGCCGGCCAAAGCTTTTCCATCAGCAACGCCGCAGCCGACGCCAAGTACAACAGTGCTGGTGGCTCCGATGCCTGGGACCACAGCAAATACCTTAATATATGGGTCACCCGCCTTTCCGGCAATTATCTCGGCGTGGCCGCCCCTCCGGGCACCGGCTACCCCGTGGAACAGGAGGGTGTAGTGGTGCAATACACCGCTTTTGGCACTACCGGCAGTGTTGGGGCTACCTACAACCTCGGAAGAACCACTACCCATGAAATAGGCCATTATTTCGGCTTAAAACACGTTTGGGGAGATGACAATGGCACCTGCGATATTGATGACGGTATCACAGATACCCCCCTGCAGGGCGATAATACCTACGGATGCCCCACTTTTCCCAGGCTCGATAACTGCACCCGTACCGCACCCGGTATCATGTTCATGAACTACATGGACTATACCGATGATGCCTGTATGCATCTTTTCACAACCGGACAGGTAGACCGTATGCGCTATGTACTGGAAAACATTACCGCCAGCCTCATCAACTCCAACGGCTGCGTGCCCCCTTCCATGGCAGATAACGACGCCTCCCTGCTAAGCATCAATACGCCCGGTGGCAAAATATGTGATAACCATATTACGCCAGTGGTTACCCTGCGCAACCGCGGCGCCAATACCCTCACCACCGTGAAGATCTGGTACCAGGTGAACAGCGGCGCCCTTACAGCTTACGACTGGACAGGCTCCCTGGCCAGCCTGCAGCAAACCACGGTTACGCTGCCTTCCTCCAGTGTGGTCATAGGGAACTATAACCTGAAAGCATATACGCAATCGCCCAACGGCCAGCCCGATGGCAACATTACCAACGATACCGCGAATACCCGTTTCCGTTATGACGCAGAAGCCATCCTACCTTTTGAAGAAGGTTTTGAAGACGACAGCTTCCCGCCACCGGGCTGGGACCTCTACAACCCCGACCACAGCTTCACCTGGGAACGCATCCGTAATGTAGGCAGGAACAGTAGCGCATCGGCCCTGGTACGCAACCTTGGATACAATACCAACGACCAAACGGATGATCTCATTACACCCGTAATTGATCCTCTGGGCGCCGACTCGGTGTTCCTCTTCTTTGATGTGGCGGCCGCCGTGTATACCGACCCGGCCACCTCCGGGAACGTATGGGATACCCTGCAGGTGCTTGTTACCAACGATTGCCGCCAAACAGGCCAGGTCCTCTATTCCAAATGGGGCAGGGACCTGATTACACGCCCAACAGCCATACAAACAGAGTTCACCCCAACCGCTGCGGAATGGCGCCGCGATTCAGTAGATCTGACCGCTATTAGCCATAAAGGAAAGTTTCAGGTAGCCTTCAGAAATATCTCAAATTCAGAGAATAATATCTATATTGATAATATAAATATCGTTACCAGGCCGGTAAATCAGATACTCCGCGAAAAAGGAATAATGGTGAACCCTAACCCTACAGACGGCATTGTTTGGGTTACTTTCCTGGAAGTACCGGAAGACCTCTTACAGGTATCCATTTATAATGTACAGGGGCAGTTTATTATGAGCCGCCCGGCAGCTGCCATCGGGGCAGGCAACCGGCTGACCTTTAATTTGGTAAATGAGCCAAATGGTGTTTATTTTGTAAAATTAATTTACAGGAACAGGGCCAACACCATTAAATTAATGAAAGTAAGATGACGATGAGACAAGATTATCCGGCTGTTCAGACGCTCCTTCAGCAACCCAACCTGGACGCAGCATTGAAGCGTATAGCAGAAAAGATCCTCCAACAGGAAAGAATTACACCCGCAGAAGGGCTGATCTTATTTGAAAAAGGCGATATCGGCCTTGTAGGTGCATTAGCCAACCTGGTACGGGAACGGATGCACGGCGACAAAACTTACTTCAACCGTAACTTCCATATTGAACCTACCAACGTTTGTGTATTTACCTGTCACTTCTGCTCCTATTCCCGCTTGTATAAGAACAGGGAAGACGGATGGGAACTGAGTATAGACCAGATGATGGACATCGTTAAGAAGTACGATAACCAACCGGTTACGGAAGTGCATATTGTTGGCGGCGTACATCCTAAAATGCAGCTCGACTTCTTCGTGGAGCTTATTCGGAAGATCAGGGCACATCGCCCGGACCTCCATATCAAAGGGTTTACTGCCGTGGAACTGGACTATATGTTCCGCAAAGCCAAGGTAAGCATAGAGGAAGGGATGCGCATACTCAACGAAGCCGGCCTTCAATCCATGCCGGGCGGCGGCGCTGAAATTTTTGCTCCCGAAGTGCGCGCAAAAATATGCCACGATAAAGTAGATGCCGAAGGATGGCTGGCGATTCACAGGGCAGCACACAACCGTGGCATGCATACCAACGCCACCATGCTGTATGGCCATATAGAATCCTTTGCCGACCGTATAGACCATATGGAACGCCTGCGCAACCTGCAAGATGAAACCCGCGGCTTTAATACGTTTATCCCGCTGAAATTCCGTAATAAAGGCAATGATATGTCCAATATCCCGGAAACTTCTATCGTGGAAGACCTGCGACTGTACGCCATTGCACGTCTATATATGGATAACTTCCCCCACCTGAAAGCCTACTGGCCCATGCTGGGAAGAAACACCGCGCAGCTGACCCTTTCGTTCGGCGTGAATGACCTTGATGGCACCATAGATGATACTACCAAAATTTACTCTATGGCCGGTGCGGAGGAACAGAATCCTTCCATGAATACCGCCCAGCTGACCATGCTCATCAAGCAGGCGGGCAGAAGGCCCGTGGAAAGAGATACCGTGTACAACGAGATCAGAGATTATACAGACGTGGTCTTTTCAGATGAAGAACTGCTCACAAAATAGGATCACTGCTTATGCAATTACACCTGAAATGTATATTGATAGCCAGTTTGTACGTAGCCGGCTGTCACCAGAACAACAGTAATAATAATACCGGTTCCGCCTCCTCCGATGCGGGAACTGCTGCTGCAACCACTACGGAAGTTACTGGTGAAACCACCAACGGCATTGAGTTCAAAAAACAGGGCACCCTGGCATTCATTTCCAAAACCGGTGCTGATACCCTGCGGAAAATCGATATTCAACTGGCGCAAACAGACGAGCAGCGGGCCGACGGGCTGATGTACCGTAAATCTATGACAGACGACCAGGGCATGCTTTTCATTTTCCCTGATATGGAGGAACGCGCGTTCTGGATGAAAAACACCTACATCTCCCTTGATATTATTTACATAGCAGATAATATGGAAATCGTGTCTATCCAGAAATATGCTACTCCCCTTTCAGAGGAAAGTCTTCCCTCTTTCAAAAAAGCGAAATACGTGCTGGAAGTGAACGGTGGGTTCTCCGATAAATATCATATCAAATACGGCGATAAAATAACTTATCAATAAAAAAGGAAGCCCCGGCAGACGCCAGGGCTTTTTTGCTTTGATACATATTTGATCGCTAACACTAATAGCCTTTTCTATACGTTTACCTCCGTATTAACCACATCCAGTATGTGCAGCTGCGTTTTTCCCGCAGGCACTTCCCAATCTATTACATCACCGGTGCTGTATCCCAGTAAGGCTGTGCCTATGGGAGAAAGGATCGATAATTTGCCCAGCTGTAAATTGCTGGCAGCCGGCAATAC
The DNA here is from genome assembly GCF_902150045.1 of Chitinophaga polysaccharea. Classification (GTDB taxonomy): domain Bacteria; phylum Bacteroidota; class Bacteroidia; order Chitinophagales; family Chitinophagaceae; genus Chitinophaga; species Chitinophaga polysaccharea_A. The sequence goes on along the minus strand of NZ_CABFVU010000006.1, from coordinate 90,777 downwards.
CAGCTGTACATTCCTGATAGCCCCACTACGCTCATCCCTGAACCGCAGGGTAGAGTTTACCTGCACTACATCGGCAGGTACCTTGCCTTTCCTGATAGTGGCCCTCTCGAGCTCTTCTTTCAGTTTGTCCGTACCCGGTGCATGATAGCACAGGGTTTTAAGGATTTCGTAATCATGTTGGGACACAATGATCTGTTTCTTTTTCATGATAGCCGGGTTTTATGTCAGTTGTTTACAGATGGCCCCGGGTACAACAATGCGCCTGCTTTGCTGTTATGGTCCGGGGCATATATTTCTTCATAAGATCGTATATCCGTTCTGGTTACACGCCTGTACAGGGCGGCAGGGTCTACCTTCTCCGCGGAAGCAAATCCGCAGGCCCCCATCAGTTCTGCCAGTGCGGCAATGGTGTTGCGGTGATAATTGGCTACCCGTACTTTTTTGTCGGCCACATTTACACCCTGGTACAAATGCGGATCCTGTGTAGCCACGCCCACAGGGCAGTTGCCACTGTCGCATTGCAGCGCCTGGATACAACCCAGGGCCAGCATCATTCCCCGCGCGCTGTAGCAGGCATCTGCTCCCATGGCCAGCACTTTCAGGATATCGAAGCCGGTAATTATTTTTCCGCTGGCAATAATGCGTATATGTTGCTTTAATTTGTGATGTTTCAGCAGGTTAACGACCAGCGCCAGGGCATCATATAATGGCATACCGATGGAATCCGTGAATTCCAGCGGAGCTGCGCCGGTACCGCCTTCTGCTCCATCTACTGTGATAAAATCGGGGTAAATACCTGTATTTATCATGGCTGTGCAGATACGCTCAAATTCATCGGCACGCCCTACGCATAGCTTAAACCCTACGGGCTTGCCGCCGGAAAGCTTACGCAGCTGCTGTAAGAAAACCAGCATTTCGTATTCATTGCTAAAGGCGGTATGGCCTGCAGGCGATAATACGCTTACCCCCGGCTTTACTTTACGGATGCCCGCAATTTCAGGCGTGTTTTTGGCGGCCGGCAATACCCCGCCCTTACCCGGTTTAGCGCCCTGGCTCAGTTTTACTTCAATCATTTTTACAGCCGGTTCGGCTGCTGCTGCTGCAAATACGTCCGGGGAAAAGTTGCCGCTTTCATCCCGGCAGCCGAAGTAACCCGTACCGATCTGCCAGATAAGGTGGCCACCATGTTGCAGGTGGTAAGGGCTGATCCCGCCCTCGCCTGTATTGTGCGCAAAATTGCCTATCTGCGCGCCGCCATTGAGAGAGGCGATCGCTGTTTTACTCAATGCGCCGTAGCTCATGGCGCTGATGTTCAGCAGGCTGGCATTATAGGGCTTGCTGCATTGTTCGTTCCCTATGTTCACTCTCAGCGACTCCGGTTTTACCCTGGTGGGAAATGCCGTATGAGCGGCCCATTCATAGCCCGGTTCATACATATTTTCCAGCGCACCGAATGCCACTGTCTGTTTTACGTCTTTTGCACGCTGGTATACAACTGCGCGCTGGCGGCGACTGAACGGTCGCCCGTCTGTATCGGATTCAAAAAAGTACTGCCGCATTTCCGGTCTTATCTGCTCCAGCAGGTAACGCAACCGACCCAGCAAGGGATAGTTCCGCAGCAACGCATGTTTGCCCTGCAACCGGTCGTAGATCGTGAGCAGGGTAAGGCCTGCAGCCAGAGGTAATAAGATCCATCCGCTTAAATAACCACGATAAAGGCTTGCAGCCACGCTCACATCCAGCAACAGGCATAAAAAATAAACTGCCCATCGTGCTATCCGATGATTCATAAAATTGATTTTATAAGATTGTTTTGGAAATACTAATGGAATAAATCTGCGCAGATGCAGTTATCCTCCCGGGTACAACACTTTGTATGCTAAAAGTTGCCCGGGCTTAATTGTTGAAGTCTTTGGGGCAGGATAAGAACGGCAAAAGGAACCCGCACGTGCATTTGGAAGCACGGGGTGTATTGAGTATGGGTAATATGTAATTTGCCGGACGCAATTAATAAATAATTGTATCCGGCAAATATAAGGCATTTATTTACAACAAAAGGTTAATTCGCTAACTCGCCCGCTGTGAAAGGCTTCTGGCGGCCATTATATAACTTTCTCACCTGCTGGATATCCGCAGCGGTTACTTTATCGGCTTTGTTTTTCCAGGCGCTGCGCAGGAAGGTGAGCAGCTGTGCAATGTCTGCGTCGCTGAATTCATCACTGGCGCCGATGCCCGGCATATCGCCGTTTATTTCGGGCGCCTTGTACATTTTTCCATGTACTTCTACCGGCCCGGTGAGCCCGAATAATACAATAGATATAAATGCTTTCTTATTGCCGTTTACCCAGTTGCTTTCATTCAGTGGTGGCGCCATGGAGGCTATGCCTTCCCCGTTTTTACCATGACAGGTTTGGCATACGGTATTAAAGATCTTATACCCTCTTGGCAGTTCTTTCCGCAATGCTTCCATCTTTTTAGCATTGGCTTTACTGTCCATATTCTTCAGCACTTGTTGCAGCTGCCGGCGCAATACCAGTGCGGTATCGGGATTCCAGGCAATTACCTGTTTCAATAAGGCCTCTTCCCTGTTGGCGGCGTTGTTTACCAACGCAGCTGCCACATAACGGTCAGGGGCATACGATTTTATCATCTTATCTTCCAGGCGGGTGGCCGCTGCTTTGTCCAGTTTGCCTATTGCCGGTAATATATATGTTACCGCCGGCGCCAGGTAAGGGTTGTTTGATAAAGAATCCAGCGCTGCTACAGTTGCTTTGATGCTGCTGCTGTTCAATACAGACGGTAACGCTGCCAGCCCCTGCATCTTCAGACCTGCGTCTGTTTGTTGCCAGATCCAGCTGATATCTTCCGCGGTAAGGCTGTGCAATCCTTCCAGGGTCCAGAGGGCGTGGATCCGGGTGAGCGGATGCGCAGCGTCTTTGAGCATGGCCCGCAGTTCGGGCGCCATGGCTGTTAAGTGCTGATCAATGATGAGTTGCTGCGCTTTATCTCTCAAAATACCATTTTCATTACCCAGCATTTTACCGAGAAAAGCAGGCGTAAGCTCAAACGTTACCGGCTGAGGCTTGCTACCGGCTGGAACGATCCGGTAAATACGGCCGCAGTTCAGGGGCAGCGTAAGGTTGCGCATCTTTATTTCATTCTTCAGGTAGTCTGTAAGGTAGGTTTTATGCTGCAGGATGCCACGGTACATATCGGCGATGTACAAGGCCCCGTCAGGACCGGTGCGCAGGTCCACCGGGCGGAAACGCTCGTCTGTGCTGGCGAGGAATTCCTTTCCCTTGTAGGCCTGTACGCCTTTCACAATATAGCTGCTGTCCGACAAAATATTCCTTTTGATCAGGTTGGCGGAGGGCTCTGCTACAAACGCATTGCCTGCATAAGCAGCAGGCAGCAGGTTGCCGCGATAGATCACCGGGCCACAGGCCGCAGTGAAATTTACCAGGCGCAGGCTGTCGTCCAGCGTACCTTTCTGGTAACCGCGGTTTACGCCGGGCGTTGGATGAGCGGGATAGGTGCGGTTATCGGGCACTATTTTCTGGTCGAAGCCTGCTGCATTATTCTGCAGGGGATTAGTGCCGCCCAAACCGGGTGAAAAGTAATCGCCCAGGAGGTTTTCGGAATTGTTATTATAATAAAGACGGCCGCGATCATCCTGGGTAATTCCCCATTGACCCCGGAAATGGGTAGGTTCTTTTAACCACTTATTTCCTGCCTTACGGTAACGCCTATCCGATTTTGCATTGTAGATCCAGTTATCCATTGCGCGAAGCAGGCCATTGGGCTGGTGCTCCACATTTCCGCCGGCGGCATATTGATCATCCACCAGGGTTTTCTTACCGGGTTTATCGCCGTTATTTTCTATAAACCAAAGCTGCGGAGGCGTGGCTACCAATACCCCGTTCTCTACCAGGCATATGGCTCTTGGCAGTACCAGTGAATCAAGGAAAACGGTACGTTTATCCATTACGCCATCACGGTTGGTATCTTCCAGTATCACTATTTTTCCATCTGGTTTATCTTCCCCGGTGCCGGTGGTATCGGGCATAAAGCCGGTCATTTCCACTACCCACATGCGGCCACGCTCATCAAACGACATGGCCACTGGCGCCACTATCATAGGTTCCGCGGCTACCAGCTGTACTTCCAGGCCATTGTCGACCTGCATCTGGCCAATAGCTGCTTTGGCATCCAGTACGGGTGAAGTGGCAAACTGCTCCCGCATGGCAATAGAATCTTTTCTGTGCTTGTCTCCGTTCTTTGGCTGATTCCCTTGTCCACAGGCAAATAGAGCCATGCATAACGTGGTGATTAAACGATAGTGAATACGCTGCATTTGGTTTATCATTCGATTGCGAAAGCAATAAAAATACATTTCTAAATATATTTTTTTCGAAAAATTATATGAGTGAAAGATCAACTATCTGCACCACGTCAAAAAAACTTATCTTCGTCGCTTCATTGCATACATTTTACGATTTATTTGCATTTATGGAACGCTTTCAGGGCATCATAGGCATTGTACTTATTTTGGGTATAGCCTTTCTATTTTCCAACAACAGAAGTAAGATCAATTACAGGCTGGTATTCAGTGGTATTGGCTTACAGGTATTGATAGGTTTCCTGGTATTTAAGGTGCCCCCTATTACCTGGTTCTTCCAACGGGTAGGAGATGCGATGGGGAAGCTGGAAGCCTTTGCCCGTAAAGGCGCGGCCTTTGTGTATGGTGGCATTGGCGTATCCCAGCCGGATGGCACGGGATTAAAGGACTACGCCGCCGGTGGTTTTGTATTTGCTTTTAATGTAACATCTACCATCATCCTGGTATGTGTGCTGGTAGCGGTTTTGTATCATTACGGCATCATGCAGCGCGTAGTAGCAGTAATTGCCCGGGCTATGAATTACGTGATGCGTGTTAGTGGCGCGGAAGCGCTGAGCAATGTGGCAAGCGCATTTGTAGGGCAGGTAGAAGCGCAGGTAATGATCCGTCCGTACTTATCGAGTATGACCAAGAGCGAGATCCTGGCATCTATGAGCGGAAGCCTGGCCTGTATTGCGGGCGGTATCCTGGTGGTGTATGTGAACATGGGACTGCAGGCAGGATTGCATATTGCGCCCTTCCTTATCACTGCCAGTCTTATGGCGGCGCCGGGCGCACTGGTGATCTCCAAGATCGTTTTCCCGGAAACAGAAGAAAGCGTAACCATGGGCCGCGTAAAGATGGAAGTAAAGAGTAATTATACCAACGTGATAGACGCCATTTCACACGGCGCGGGCGATGGCTTTAAAATAGCCATGAACGTGATTGCCATGCTGATCGGGTTTATTGCTTTTATTGCGCTGATCGACTGGATCCTGATCCATATCGGTCATATTTTCAATCCCAGTTTTAGCCTCAGCCTCGACTGGATTTTCGGAAAAGTATTTATGCCAATGGCCTGGGCCATGGGTGTGCCACAGGGAGATGTGCAGAACGTAGCTACCCTGCTGGGACAAAAACTCACCATCAACGAATTTGTGGCTTTTAAAAGTCTTACTGATAAAACCGTTCCGGTGCTGACCTCTAAAGGCATTGCCATTGTTACTATTGCCATTGCCGGCTTTGCCAATTTCAGCAGCGTAGGTATGCAGATCGGCGGTATTGGCGAGCTTGCCCCCGACAGAAGGTCGGACCTGGCGAAACTGGGGCTTAAAGCGCTGTTATGCGGTACGCTGGCGTCTTATATGTCTGCTTCCATTGCGGGGATATTGATTTAAACGCCTTCGGCGTTTGCAGAGGTTGTCTGACTCAGGATTTGGATGATCTTAATGATTACCTTGAATTTTTTGCTTTTGTTTTGTTGTTTTAAGCGGAGGTTGTCTGACTCAGGATTTGGATGATCTTATTAAATATTTGATTTAAAATAGTTAAGGGAGACATAAGCGATATACGCTTACATCTCCCTTAATTGTTATAAGTAAAATGCAAAAAACAAAATCAAACAAATCAGCTGATTCAGTGTTCCGGGGCAAAATCCGCGGAAAGAAAGACAAGTGCCCAAAGCACTCCCACTACTCCAAACGCTTGATCAGACCAGCCTGTACGCCAGCCCATTCTTCGCCGTGCCCCGCTTCTTCCCAGTAATTCTTCATTTCGGAAGCTGCTACAATTTTGTTTACAGCAGCAATCGCCTGGTTCCTGAGTGCGCGTGTACCGATGAGGTTCAGTACATCCAGCTGATCCAGCGGATCTTCCGGGAAATCTTCGCTAGGGCGACCAACCAATGCTGCCACCAGTTCTGCAGCGGCCAGTGCCTCTTCGCAATCTGAAACTTCCAGTGTTTCGATGTTATTGATGATACGCGCCAGCGTATCAGCCACCAAACCACCGTCTTTATTATCGATCAGGTCAAATATCCAATCCTGTGATCCATCATTTTCAAAATTTCTGGTGCCCCATGCGCCCATAGTGTTTACGTTTTTTTATTTTTTTAGAATAAAGAATAAAAGTAATAAACTGTCTTCACAACAACCAAACCAAGTGGCTAGTTTAAACTCCTGAAATCTACCGGAACCAGTTTACTTACACCCGGCTCCTGCATGGTTACGCCATAGATCACGTCTACAGCGGCCATTGTTTGCTTGTTGTGTGTTACAATAATAAATTGTGAATTATCGGAAAACTTCCTGATCATGTTGGTAAATTTACCCACATTGGCATCATCCAACGGGGCATCCACCTCATCCAGGATACAGAATGGCGCCGGTTTAATCAGGTAAATGGCAAACAGCAATGCAGTGGCCGTGAGTGTTTTTTCACCACCGGACAACTGTGTAATAGCCGCCGGGCGCTTACCTTTTGGCTTCGCGATGATTTCAATACCAGTGTCTGCCAGGTTTTCCGGATCACTCAGGATCATATCGCACTGGTCTTCTTCCGTAAACAATGCTTTAAACACCCTGATAAAGTTCTCTTTCACCTGGTTAAAGGTATCCAGGAATTTCTGGTTAGCGGTCGACTCTACTTCCTGTATAGTAGCCAGCAGCGAGTCTTTCGCATTAACAAGATCCGTTTTCTGCTCCAGGATGAATTCATAACGTTTCTTCATTTCCTGGTAAGCCTCAATGGCTGTGGGGTTAATTTCCCCCATATTTTCCATGCGCTTTTTCAATCGCTCTGCACTGCCGGTCAGTTCTTCCACGGACAGTTCGGAGCTGCGCTGCTCATCAATAATCTCATCAAGGTTCACCTTAAACTCCACGCTGAGCCTTTCCTTCATAGAGGTAAGCTGCAGTTTTAATTCGTTCACTTTATCCTTGATAGTATTCAGTTGTTGTTCCAGTTCCTGTTTGGCGCGCTGTTTTGTTCTCAGCGTGGTTTCCAGTTCCTGCAGGTGGTTACGGAAATTATAGTACTCCTGGTCTTTTTCGTTGAGGGCTTTTTCTTCTTCTTCACGCTGGCGGAACAGTTCCACGAGGCCGTCATCAGCATGGCTCAGTTTTTCCACGGCAGCAGCGATGTTGGCCACTGCATCTTCCAGTTGCGATTTGTTGCTGGTGATCTGCACATGCAGGTCTGCCAGTTGTTTGCGTTTAAATTCCAGTTCCTGTTTGAGGGCCTGTACTTTACTTTGCTGGCGGGTATGTTGCAGGTTCTGGTTATTGAACTGCACAGTGGCCATATTAAACTGCTGTTCCGCTTCCTGGGCTGTCCTGTCGGCATCCGCGATACTGTCCTGCAGTTCGTTCACCCTTTCATTCAGGCTTTCCAGTTCATCTTTTACACCGGAAATACTTTCCTGGTTGGTTTCCAGCGATTGCTGCATTTCCTCCAGGCGTTTGTCGCCGGCTTCAATGAGATGATGGAAGTTTTCAATCCTGTTCTGCAAGCCGAACAGCTGGTTGCTCAGTTGGTTTACCTTTTCCCTTGCAGCATTGATATTATTTTCGTTTAACTGGCTGTTGTAGCCTAACACTTCATCGTGTTTGCTTTGCAGCGCTACTTTCAGGCGGCCTACTACACTTTCCAGGTCTTTGATCTCTGTTTCCAGTTTTTCCAGGTTCTTGGCCCGGCCCAGCTTCTTACCTTCAAATAATCCTACAGAACCACCGCTGATATTGTATTTGCCACGGTGCATGCGGCCTGATTTTTCCACCAGCAGCATTCTTTCGTCTGCCACCTGGCTGAATTCCAGCCTTGTAAGGTCTTCCCCTATAAACACTTTACCCAGGAGGTGATGCCCGAGCCCCATGTATTTTTCTTCGATCTCCACTACCTCCAGCGCCGGGATAGTGCCTGCGGGCGCCAGCAGCGGCGAATAATCGGTACGGAACTGATCGAGGATAAAGAAATTGGCCTTGCCTTTCTTGTTGCTGTCGAGCAGCTGGATAGCCTGTACCGCTTCCTGTACGTTGTTTACAACATAATAGCTCAGGTAAGGTTCCAGCAGGTTTTCCACGCAGGTGCGGTATTCTTCTTTACAAAAAAAGATATCGCTGAGGATAGGGGCGTTATTGTTCCAGTCGGGATTTTTCTTGAGGAATTTGATACTCTCGGGATAGCCTTCCAGGCTGTCGACCAGCGATTTGAGCAGGTCGAACTCGTTCTTTTTGGCATCGAGGGTACGGTTTTCATCCACCAGCTTATCACGCAGCCCTTCTATATCGGACTGGGTGGCGAGGATTTTACTTTTGGTTTCTTCCTGGAAACGGACCATGTTTTCCAGTTCCGTTTTGCTGCCGGTCAGTGTTTGCTGCAATGCCTCTTTTTCTGTTTCCAGCTGGGCGATCTGCTGCTGGCGGCTGGCTTTTTCTTCCTGGAGCTGCTGCATGCTACGTTGCAGGTTCATCACGGAAGTATCGGCAACGGCTACTTTCTTTTCCGCCTCAAACTGCTGGCGTTGCCAGCGTTGCTGGTCATTGCGCAGGGTTTCGAGGGCTTGTTTCTTCTGATGGAAGCGTTCTTTCTTTTCCTCTACCATATCGCGGAGGGTTTCCAGTTCGTCTGCCATTGTTTCAAACACGTCCCCTTCTTCTTCCACTTGTTTCTCTGTAAATTCAATAGAGGTGGTAAGTCCCTGCAGTTGACCTTCTGCATTATTGAGGAAGTCGCTGATATTTTTTTCCCGCTCGCGCAGATATGTGAGCTGCTGCGTGGCGAGGTTCTTATCGTTTTCCTTAGTGCGGATAGTGGAAACCAGTTCATTAAAGGATTTCTGCATGGTTTGCAGTTCCCTTTCCTTTGCTACGAAATGCAGTTTATCCTGTTCTACGGCTGCTTCTGCGCTGAGTATCTCTGTTTCCAGCGCCAGTTTGCGGTCGCTTTCATTCTGCTGGGTGTCCGACAGTTCCTTGAAAGTAACGTTAAAGCCTTCCAGGGCGGCTTTGGCAAGCTCAATACTGATTTCGCGGTATTCCTTTTTTACCTCGTAGAAGCGTTCTGCCTTACGGGCCTGGCTTTCCAGTGTTTTGAGGTTGTTATTGATTTCAAATAACAGGTCCTCAATACGGTTCAGGTCACCTTCGGTGGCGTCCAGTTTGGATTTGGCTTCTTTTTTCCGGGTTTTATAAATGGAGATGCCAGCCGCCTGTTCCAGCATACGGCGACGGCTGTTTTCTTTGTCTTTGATGATATCATCCACCATGCCCAGCTCGATGATGGCATAGGAATCGGTACTTACGCCCGTGTCCATGAACAGGTTATGGATATCCTTCAGGCGGCAGGCCACGTCGTTGAGACGGTACTCGCTGTCGCCGTTCTTATAAAACTTACGTGTAATCGTCACCGTAGTGAATTCGGTGGGTAGTACGTTCTTCGTATTCTCGAAAGTGAGACTAACTTCCGCCATACCGCTTGCAGAGCGGCTTTTGGAACCGTTGAACACAAGTCCCGCCTGGTTATCAGAGCGGAGGTTGCTGATTTTGTGCTCGCCGATTACCCAGCGGATGGAGTCGATGATATTACTTTTGCCGCAACCGTTTGGCCCAATCACCCCAGTGATGCCTTCGTCGAACTGCAAAACGGTTTTATCTGCAAAACTTTTAAAGCCTTTAATTTCTAGTGTTTTTAAGCGCACGTCGTACTCCGAGGTTTTTTAAGGCGTCAAAGATATAATTTTACCCGAATCAAAAAGTAATTTAAGTGAGATGCAATAATATACAGTAATTATTTATACACAATCACTGCTTATTACTCTCTGTCCGCAGCACGCAACTAAAGTCTAAAAGACTGGTTATAAATATAGTAAAAAGAACAATTACAATTTAATTCCCTGTGAGAAAATTACGCGGGCCAGCGGATTTTGTCTGACTCACTGATTACCCTGATTACGCTGATTTACCTTATATATTTTTCTAAACCCACATTAAATTAATGTTCTTCAATATAATATAACTATATAATGTAATAAAAATTCCGGTAATCGGCATAATCCTGAGTCAGACAACATACGCCTACAACACAAAACACAGGTTAAAATTCCTCTAATCAGCGAAATCAAGGTAATCAGTGAGTCAGACAAAATTCGCATAAAATCCGCTTATCTTTGCGCCATCAAAAACCCATTTACGTTTGCGTACAGAACAGCAGATCAACAACGTCAAAAATTTTCTATACAGTTATCATTTCAGCAACGGTATGCGCACCACTATCAGTGTGGTAGTACCTTCGCTGGTATTCGCCTGGTTTGGTATGCTGGACCTGGGTATCGCGGTATCCATGGGCGCCCTGTGTACCGCCCTCAGCGACGTACCAGGTACCATTATACACAAACGGAATGGTCTTATCATCAGTACCATCCTGATCTTCTTTACTGCACTGGGTACAGGATTGCTAATCCCTTATACCATCCCTATGGCCGTGTGGATAGGTATCTGCTGTTTTATGTTTGCCATGCTACTGGTATACGGCAACCGCGGTGGCAATATAGGTACCGGCTGCCTGCTGGTACTGGTGTCTATACTGGGAGAAACACAGCTTACCCCGCAACTCACCCTGCTGCATGCTTCCATGGTGCTGCTGGGCAGTATCTGGTATGCTGTGCTGGCACTTACCCTCTGGCAGATCCGCCCTTATCTTAACGTACAACAGGCGCTGGGAGATTGTATCCTGCAAACTGCCCGCTACCTTGAAGTCAGGGCCAATTTTTATACCCCTGGCATCAATGTAAACGAGAACTATAAAGCCGTGCTGGCACAGCAGGTGATCGTCAATGAAAAACAGGAAAATGTACGCGAACTGCTGCTGAAAAGACGGTCCGCCCAACAAGGCACTACCAGCCTGAATAAAAGCATGGTGCTCATTTTCCTTGATATGGTAGATCTCCAGGAACAGATCATGGCATCACAAACGGACTATAATGCCCTGCAGGCCGATTTCAAAGACGAAGCCATCCTCGAGAAATTCCACCTGCTCATTATGGAGTTCGTACAGGAACTGAAGAACATAGGTATGGCCGTGGCCGCGGGTCAGCGCTCCCTGCCCAAAGCCAACCTGAAATTTGAAATGGAGAAGGTAAAACAGGCTATCGCCGATATTACCCTGAAACTACCTACCCTTAAGGAAAGAACACGCACTATTCCGCTTACCAACATCCTGCAGAACCTGCAGGATATGGCCCAGCGCATTTATAACCTGCACCGGCTTACCCGGCTGGAGCGACTGAAAGACGAATCCATAGATCCCAAACTGGAGCTGTCCAAATTCACTACCCGGCAGAAATACGACTTCGAAACGTTCCGTGACAACCTCACGTTCAAATCACATATCTTCCGCCACTCCATCCGTGTGAGCCTGGCCACACTGGCGGGTTACGGGCTGGGGCTGGCCCTTCACCTGGACCGTATATACTGGATCCTGCTCACGGTAGTGGTGATCCTGAAACCTGGCTTCGGCCTTACGAAATCCCGCAGCATACAGCGTTTAATCGGTACCGTTACCGGCGCACTGTTTGCAGCCGGCCTGCTTTATATTACCCATAACGATACGGTGATATTCGTGGTAATGCTTATCTGTATCCTCGGCGCTTATAGCTTTATGACCATCCAGTATACGCTGAGTGTATTTTTTGTAACACCGTTTATCATCTTCCTCCTGCACTTCCTCCACCCTTCCGATCTGTACAACCTGACACAGCGGGTACTGGACACCTTCATCGGCGGAGGCATTGCCTTCTTTGCGAACATGCTGCTGTGGCCTACCTGGGAACATAATTTCCTGCCGGACCATATGAAAAAGATGATGGAAGCCAACCGCAAATATTTTGAATTGGTAATGCGCGCCTACTCCAGTGAACAGGTATCCGTTACCGATTTCAAACTGGCCAGGAAAGACGCTTATGTAGCTGCTGCCAATCTGATGTCTGCCTTCCAGCGCATGTTATCCGAACCTAAAAGCAAACAAAAGAACGCTTCTGAAGTATACCACTACGTGGTACTGAATCATACGCTCACTTCCCACACAGCCACCCTGGCGGCATACAGCCTTCATCACGGGGTACAGTTCCCGCGCCCGGAATACCGCGAAATCACGGATTACCTGCTCCATTATATGGACCAGCTCATACTCATGACAGACCCCGCCACCGGCGGCAGCGCTCAGCCTTCGCCACTAATCCATGCTTTCGACAGGCTGGATGCCCACCTGGAAAGCCTGGTACATCAGCGCCAACAGGAAATCAATGATGGAAAAGGCCCTACGCCCACCCGCGACGAAATGCTGGAAACGAAACAGGTACACGACCAGCTTATGGCCATCCTGGCGCTGGTAAAAGATATGAGCAAAGCCCTGACACAAAGCGCGTAGCGAAGGGATCGCCTTCGGCGATGCGAATTTTGTCTGACTCAGGATTATGATGATTACGCTGATTACACTGATTTATTTTTCGGGATTTTAAAGGATTGAATTAATAAAAAAAATAGGGAGATAAAAGCAATATTCACTTTTATCTCCCCTAATCATATATAAAATCTCAAAATAAATCAGTGTAATCATCATAATCAGTGTTCCAAGACAATCGCCGAAGGCGATCCCTCCGCTTATTCCCCCAGGATGGTGAACTGGTCGGTTATGGGAATAATCGCGTCCAGCACCCGGTCAAAGAACGCAGGCCCCTCCTGGGCATACCAGGGCAGGAAGTTTTCCTTACGCTCCTGCAATGAGCCGGCCGGGAATAGTTTATTTTTAATCTGGCGGATCTGGTCCGTTTGCCAGGCGAATTTCTTCTTCTCTGCGCGCAGGAATTTATGTTCCAGCTTACCGATCGATTTCAGCGCTTTCTTTCTTTCAGATGCCGTAGTAGCAATAAGCGTTACATCAATGCTGCGGGCTTTTTCTTCCAGCGCATCGAACAACTGCTCAATAGCAGCGTATTCATCTTTCAACACCAGCGAGGCATTGGTATGGCGCTTCACATAATCGTTCACAATATCTTCCGTTCCTTTGAAAAGATCATTGGTGCTAAGTCCCAGCTTAGTAATACGTTGCCGGGATATTTCATCTGTGAGCAACAGCGAATTGCGTAGCAGCAACACGGGGAATGGTACTTTATAATGTGCAAAAAGCCCTTTTAACTCCAGCCAGTAAGCTATTTCACCGCCACCGCCAATAAAGGCAATGTTGGGCAGGATAGTTTCCTGGAACATGCCCCGCAAAATAACATTGGGGCTAAAGCTTTCAGGATGCGCTTCCAAAGCTGCTTCCAGGGAAGCGGCGTTGAAAGTCAACGGGGTGTGTAATACTTTCCACTGATCGCCCTCCCGCACAATGCGTTCCCTCGAGCCATCCTGTAAATAAAAAAGATTTATTTCCCGTGGATTGGCCTGTACTTTATAATGTTCTCCCAGCTTTTCAAGCGTATCACTTACAATAGCATGCGATGCCTGGTTAAACAGTTCGTCCTTTATAACGGGAAGGTATAAACGTTTTAATGCAGCGCTGTCCGGCACCAGCGTAACCAGCCCGAACCGGCCAAACAAGGCATGTACCAGGTACATGGTGGCTTCCTGTATATTAGCGTGTTCCAGGTAAGCCTTCTGCAGAAGGCTGATCAGCTCCTCGCTGTGAGGCGCATATCCCAGTGCTTTCTTCACTTCGGCAATCAGCGCTTCCAGTCCATCAGGTTGCATACGGCCTACCGCTCCCTGCTGGGTGGTGTTCCAGGTGATGGTTTTCCCTTCGAGGTAAATGCTGCCCAGTTCTTCCAGGTCGGCATCTTCGCTGCCCATGTAATATACCGGCACAAAATGATGCTGCGGATATTGCTGCTTCAGTTCACGGCAAAGCTTAATGGTTTGCAGGATCTTGTAGGCGAAGTAAAGATAACCGGTGAAAATATTGGGCTGATGAGCGGTGCATACGGTAAAGGTAGTGGGTTGCAGCAGGGCTGCGATGTTATCCTGTACCGCCTTTATAGGCTCCAGGCCTTCGTATTGCTGTTCCAGGGCTGCTACCAGTGCGGCGCGTGGCGTATTAAACTGCTGCCGGGCAGCGATGGCGGCGTTAAAATCCGGATGTACAGGAGAATAGGTATAAAATGGTCTGATCTGCGGACGTTCTGCTAAAAAATCTGTTACCAGCTGATTAAAATAACCAGTTTTCCCATAAGGAATATATTCGGGCATATTGAGTTTCGAATTACAAATTACCAATTACAAAACGATGCAGTGCCAACACATCGAAATTTTTGAATGTACGAAGTTAGGTAATTAGTCAATTGGTTGATCAGAATATTGGTTGACCGGCAATCCCCCCGTTTCTTTGGCGCTTGTTTTGACAGTGATGGTGCAAACAACGCTCTGAAAAGGCGAAACCAGCAAAACACAGCATTATGAAGGTAGCAATATTATCGCCCATAGCCTGGCGCACACCGCCCAGGCATTACGGACCCTGGGAACAAATGGCATCCAACCTGGCAGAGGGGCTGATAGCCAAAGGAATGGAGGTAACCCTTTTCGCCACCGCCGACTCGGTAACTTCCGGTGTCCTGGCCTCCATTTGCGCTAAAGGGTACGAGGAAGACCGTGAAGCTGACGCCAAAGTGAACGAGTGTATGCATATCAGTTACCTGATGGAACAGGCCCGGGATTTTGATATCATTCATAATCATTTCGATTTTCTTCCCCTCACCTACTCCAGGCTTATTAAAACGCCGATGGTAACTACCATCCACGGATTTTCCTCTCACAAAATATTACCGGTATACCAGCGGTATAATGATATAGGAAGATATGTGTCTATCAGCAACTCCGACCGCCATGCATCGCTGCATTACACAGCCACTGTGTATAACGGGATCCGGACAGGGGATTTTGCCTTCGAGCCTGCGCCCGACAGCTATCTTTTGTATTATGGCCGCATCCATCCCGACAAAGGTGCATACGACGCGGTGCAGATAGCTCTTCACTCCCGCCGCAAACTGATCATTGCGGGGATCATACAGGACGAAGCCTATTTTAATGAGAAAGTGAAACCATATATAGATGATGAACAGATCATTTTTATCGGCGCTGTAGGCGGGGAAGAACGCAGCCAGTTGCTGGGCAAGGCCAGCGCCCTGTTACATCCTATCTACTTTAACGAACCTTTTGGACTGAGCGTGGCAGAAGCCATGCTTTGCGGCACACCTGTTATTGCGTATAACCGCGGCTCCATGCCGGAACTGATCCTCGACAGGAAAACAGGTTTCCTGGTAAACAATTTACAGGAAGCCGCCGCCTGTATTGAAGATCTTACGCTGATTAACCGCCACGACTGCCACCTGCACGCAAAAAATAATTTCAGTGCAGAAACCATGACAGAACAATACATCAACGTATATAATTCCTTATAGCACCTATACGCCGTCTTCTTTGATCTGTGTGAGCAGTTTATCGAGTTTAACGGTGGCAAAGCCTGATGCATAATCAGAGAGGCCGTAGGGAATGATCAGTTCATCGTTGTGAATAATAGATCCGCAGGAGTACAATACGTTGGGCACGTATCCTTCTCTTTCATCTTTGTTGGGCATGAGCAGCGGCTCGCGTAAACGGCCTATTTCCTTTGTGGGATTTTCCAGGTCCAGCAGGCTGGCGCCAATACAATAAGTACGCATAGGGCCTACACCGTGGGTGATCACCAGCCAGCCGTCCGGGGTTTCAATGGGGGAACCGCAGTTGCCCACCTGTACAAATTCCCAGGCGTACTTGGGCGTATGAAGGAGCTGCGGGTTTTCCCAGATATTGATTTTATCGGAGTACATGATATACCCGTTGATGCCGTCGATCCGGGAGATCATCACATATTTGCCGTTGATCTTACGGGGAAAGAGCGCAAGGTTCTTGTTTTGCGCTCCTTCACCGTAAAGCGGCATGATCTTGAAGTTGTAGAAATCTTTTGTTTGCAGCAGCTTGGGCTGAATGGTGATACCATCGTATGCTGTATAAGTGGCATAATAGGTAACACTGCCGTTTTCGCTGGTATATTTTACAAAGCGGGCATCTTCAATACCCCTGCTTTCCGCCTCTGAATAAGGAAAAATAACGCGGTCCGACAGGTCGGTATCCAGTGAAAAATTCAGCTCGTAATAAGAATCCGCCAGCCATAGTACCCTTTCCAGGCCTTTTTTAAGGAGATGATCTACCTGGAAGCGCTGTTGCATTTCCCTGATCACCTTTTTTAAGGCAAGGTATTCAAACTGGTCTGGCAGGGAGTTCTGTATTTCACGCATCACGGAGTCCGGCAAACGGATGGATGCGGCATTCTGAAAGAACGTTTGTTTATGATAGAGGGAGTTGCGGATGATTTCCGCTTCATCTACATAATTACCGGGCGCTATCAGTGAAATTTCATTGTTCTTGTCGATGATACCCGACCGGAAAGCAATAGAAGATACGTGCCCTTCCCCTACTGCCCGGAAGCTCATGATCACGCGTTTTTGTCCTTCTTCCAGCCCGCTCTGGTCCACGTCCTCCACAAGGGAGGGGTTGAAAAAAGCCGCTGATTCTATGGAGTATTCATTGGTGAAATAAGAACCGGTGAGCAATTTGCGTTTGTGCGAGAGGGCTTCGTAATCGATCTGCAAACCGGGAAACAGGTGTCTCAGCCGGTCTGCATGTCGTTCAAATATCCTGGTAATATTCCGGTGCCTCCGGGAAAATTCTCTTAGTATAGGCATGATCGTTACATCCACTTCAGCATCGCTCATGGCGGCTACCTGTTGAATAATGGACTTGGCCCGTGCTTCCCCGTTGAAAAAAAACCTGGCTACTACCCTTTTAAGGTCAGGATAAATCTTGGTACTCTTCCGCTCTATGGACAATCGCATGGTTATCTTGTTTGTTAAATACTGAATCCGTCTTCCAGGACAACTCCTTTTTTAACAACAACAATGCCGTCTTTTACTGTATATTTTTCAAAGTCCCCGTCAGCTAAGTGCTTTCCACCATTTATATGTACGCCGTTACCGATGCGGCAGTTTTTATCAATGATGGCATTATTGATCACGCAGTTTTCACCGATGCCCATTAAAGGTCTCCCCTCTGCGCGGGATCTTTCTATTTCATCGAGCGTTTCGTAGTAGTCGCTTCCCATAATATAGGCATTGCTGATTTCGCTGCCTTTACCAATGCGGGTACGGATCCCTACTACTACTCTTTCCAGCTTGTTTGCCATAATAATACAACCATCAGCGATCATTGTTTTCTCCATATGCCCGGAAATTTTTGTGGGCGGCAGCATACGGGCGCGGGAATAGATGGTTTGTGACTCGTCAAAAAGGTTAAATAAAGGGATTTCATCGGTAAGACCAATATTGGCTTCGAAGAAAGACTGGATATTACCGATATCAGTCCAGTACCCTTCATATTGATAGCTGAAGATGCGCCGTTTGTTTTCGATAGCCTGCGGGATGAGCTGTTTACCAAAGTCCGCCGCTTCCGGTTGTGCATTGAGCATATCAAACAACACCTGTCGGCTGAAAATATAAATTCCCATACTGGCAAGATATACCCGGCCTTCTTTCTGCATTTCCTCGCTTACTTCGGAAGCCCACGGGGGCAGCACAGCCTGCGAAGGTTTTTCTGTAAAGGAAACAATGGCGCCCTGTTCATCTTCCTTTAAAATACCAAAATCAGAAGCATCCCTGGCGCTTACGGGGATAGTGGCAATAGATATTTCCGCACCCGTGTCGATATGATGTTTGATCATCTTTCTGAAGTCCATCTGGTACAACTGGTCACCGGATAAAATGAGTATATATTCAAACTCAAAGTTCTCCATGTGGTGAAGGCATTGTCTTACGGCATCTGCCGTTCCCTGGTACCAGGTAGGATTATCGGGGGTTTGCTCCGCTGCCAGTATATCCACAAACCCCTTATCAAAGTTGCTGAAGTGATAGGTGTTTTTAATATGCTTGTTCAGGGAGGCGGAATTGAACTGCGTTAGTACAAAGATGCGGTTCAGCTCTGCGTTCAAACAATTGGAGATAGGAATATCCACCAGTCTGTATTTACCTGCCAGGGGCACCGCTGGTTTGGAGCGGCGACGGGTAAGCGGATACAGGCGGGTGCCGGCCCCTCCTCCGAGAATAATGGATATTACATCGTTCGTCATAATGGGAATTGGTTTTAGAAGGTCATCACTCAATTATTCTTTACTATTTCATACGCTTGTACATGTCCAGGTACCGCTGTGCGGAACTGTCCCAGGAATTATCAATGTTCATGCCTCTTAATCGTACTTCGTCCAGGTGTTTGGAGTCGCGGTACAATTCTATGGCGCGCTTTACGGAATAACAAACATCCCAAACGCTGGCCTGGTTAAACCGGATACCTACGCCGTCCTGGTCGCCAAAGTCGATGACCGTATCTTTCAGTCCGCCGGTACTACGCACTACCGGAACAGTTCCATAACGCAGGGCATACATCTGGTTAAGGCCGCAGGGTTCCACCCTGGAGGGCATCAACAGGAAATCGCTGCCGGCATATATCTGGTGGGATAACGATTCGTCGTACCCGATATGTACATTAAAGCCGTAGCTTACCACGGCGCGGGTTTGTTGCAATGACCATTCAATATGGGGCTCCCCGCTCCCCAATACGAGGAAATTTACTTCACCTGCCAGTTCATGCAGGGTTCTGCCAATTATTTCCGGCAGGAGATCGGCCCCTTTATCGCCTACCAGGCGGCCTATAAAGGAGATCAGTGGTAAGGAAGCGTCCAGCCCGAAGCGTTCGCAAAGGAGCTGTTTATTTTCTTTTTTTCCGGTACTTACCGTATCAATATCATAATTGAGCGATAACATACGGTCCGTGGAGGGATCCCATACCACCGTATCGATCCCGTTCAGGATGCCCACCATTTTGGCCCTTTCCTGGTTGATCAGGCTTTCCAGCCCGTTGGCATTGGAATACAGTTCTTCCAGGTAGCCTGGTGATACGGTGGTAACGCGCCAGGCGCACTTAATGGCCGATGCCAGCGGGTTGATGGCCCCGTTCCAGTCGAGCATGCCGGACTTCCACAGGTCGAAAGACGGGATCTGGTATAGTTTATCCCAGCCAAACTGGCCCTGGTACTGTGCATTATGAATGGTAAGCGCTGTGGGGATACTTTTCAGCCGCTCATATTTATAACCGTAGTTGAGCAGGAAAGGGATCAGGCCCGTGTGGTGATCGTGGCAATGGATCACGTCCGGCTGGTGCTGCCATTCGTTGATCCAGTCCAATACGGCGATCTGGAAGGCCAGGAACCGCTCTGTATCGTTAGGATAGCCGTAAACGCCGGGAGTATCCAGTAAACCGGGGATATCCACCAGGTACAGGTCGAACCCCAGCTCATTGCTGCGCTCCTTTATAACGTTAAAATGGTACCAGTTGTGCCCCAGCCACATGCCGGCCTGGTGTACCACGTCAAATTCGTGGGTATGGTAATACTTATTCCTGTAGGCCGGTATCACAACCTTGGCAAAATTGCCTAACTGGTGCTGGTATTTGGGCAACGCCCCTACTACATCACCTAGTCCACCTACTTTGGCTACCGGGTAACATTCCGCGCTGATGTGTAAAATCTCCATGCTGTTAAGTTGATAATCCTTATTAAGTTAAACTGGAAAAATAAGAAAACAAAGACTTCCCTGTGATTTTTTATGATTATTATGATAATCCCCGCCGGCGATCACATGAGCCGCCGTGATAGTTTATATTTGTAACAGTAATTGTTATGTGTTTCACTTCTAAATGCTGAATGCTCATGGATTTTGGCCGCGTTCCCGAAGATATGCTGATGGACATTGATTTTAAGTTGCCCGCCGAACCTGTTTTCAACAAAAAGGTACTGAAGGGCAAACCCGTGAAAAAGCCGCAGGCCTGGCTGGGATGCGCCAAATGGGGGCGGAAAGAGTGGATCGGGAAAATATATCCCAAAGGCACAAAGGAATCTGCCTTCCTTGGCGAATATGTAAAACATTTCAACAGTATTGAGCTGAACGCCACCCATTACCAGATCTATGGCCCGGAAACCATTTCCAAATGGGATGAAAAAGCAAAGGGCATGGATTTTAAATTCTGCCCCAAAGTGCCTCAGGCCATCAGTCATTTCAGCAACCTGGTAAGCTCAGGTCCTAAAACCACCGCTTTCCTGGAAGGGGTACTGGCCTTTGGCAAACACCTGGGACCCATCTTTTTACAATTGAGTGATAAATATGGTCCGGCCAAACGGGAATACCTATACGAATATCTTGCTTCTTTGCCCACCGATCTCCAGTTTTTCGTGGAATTACGCCATAAAGAATGGTATGAGAACGAAGCCATACGGCTGGAATTATACGAAAAGCTCAATAAACTCAATGTAGGCCTCATTATTACCGATACTGCCGGCAGGCGGGATGTAGCGCATATGCATCTCACTATCCCGAAAGTATTTATCCGCTTTGTAGGGAACAGCCTGCATCCAACGGATTATACGCGGATCGACGACTGGGCCAACCGTATTAAATACTGGCTGGACAATGGTTTGAAGGAGGTTTATTTTTTCATGCACATGCACGATGAGGCTACTTCGCCTGAACTGGCCGTGTATCTTATCGACAAACTGGAAGCTGTTTGCGGGATAGACGTAAAAAAGCCCCAATTTGTAAAAGAATAGCGCTTTTTTTTACGAATACATTACAAGGGGTGAAAAAGACGGACTGAAATATTAATTTCGCCCTCTCAAAACAGGTTTTTACCATGATGCGCGACAAGCTGGAACAATTAGCCGGGAAACTGGAAGGCACGCTTTATACAGATGATACCATGCGGACACTTTATGCCACCGATGCATCGGCATACCGTGAAATGCCGCTGGCAGTAGCTATCCCGCAGCATATCGAAGATCTTAAAACACTGATCAGTTTTGCGCGTGAAAATAAAACATCCCTGATACCCCGTACCGCCGGCACTTCGCTGGCGGGGCAGGTAGTAGGAAACGGCATCATAACCGATGTGTCACGCACTTTCACCAAAATACTGGAATTTAATAAAGAAGAAGGATGGGTACGTGTGCAACCCGGCGTTATCCGCGATGAACTGAACATGTTCCTCAAACCGCACGGGTTCTATTTTGGCCCGGAAACCTCCACCGCTAACCGCGCTATGATAGGCGGTATGGTGGGCAACAACTCCTGCGGCTCCAACTCCGTGGTATACGGCAGCACCCGCGAACACCTGCTGGAAGTAAAAGCCCTGCTCAGCAACGGCGAAGAAGTTACCTTCGGCAGCATGGACGCCGAAACCTTTCACCGGAAATGCGAAGGCCCCGATACACTGGAAACCCGGATCTATAAACAGATACGTACCAGCTTAAGTAATCACAGCTACCAGGAAGAGATCCGGAAAGAATTCCCAAAGAAGAGCATTCCGCGCCGCAATACAGGTTATGCCGTGGATATGCTGCTGGAAACGAATCCCTTTACCGCCGGAACGGAAGACTTTAACTTCTGCAAGCTGATTGCCGGCTCCGAAGGCACCCTGGCTTTTCTTACCGAAATAAAACTGCATGTAGACCCACTTCCTCCAAAGGAAACCGGCCTTCTTTGCATACATTTTAATAATGTAGATGAATCACTGCGGGCCAATGTACTGGTAATGGAATACAAACCCAGCGCCAGTGAACTGATTGACCACTACATCCTGGAGTGCACCAAGGATAACATTGAACAAAGCAAGAACCGCTTTTTTGTACAGGGAGATCCCGGCGCTATCCTGGTAGTGGAGTTTTGCCGCAACACCCGCGAAGAGATCACTGAAATTGCCGGCAGGCTGGAAGCCACCCTGCGGGCAGCCGGACTGGGATATCATTTCCCCCTGCTGTTTAGCAACGATACCAAAAAGATATGGGCGCTCCGCAAAGCCGGACTGGGCCTGCTCAGTAACCTTCCCGGCGATGAAAAGGCGGTACCGGTAATTGAAGATACCGCTGTGGCCGTGGAAGACCTGCCCGACTTTATCCGCGATTTCAACGATATACTGGCGAAATACAAACTATACGCGGTGCACTATGCACATGCGGGCAGCGGTGAAATTCACCTCCGTCCCATCATCAACCTGAAAACAGAAGAAGGAAATTTACTGTTCCGTAAAATTGCAGAAGAGATTGCCACCCTCGTAAAAAAATACCATGGCTCCCTTAGTGGTGAACATGGCGACGGCAGGCTCAGGGGCGAGTTTATTAAACAGATGGTGGGCGACAAAAACTATGAGCTGCTCCGCCAGATCAAATATACCTGGGACCCTGAAAATATTTTCAATCCCAACAAAATCGTAGACACACCGTCCATGAACACGATGCTGCGCTACAAACCAGGGCAAAAAGCGCCGGAGCTGAAAACCATTTTTCATTTCCCGGAGCAAACCATGCTGCAACATGCAGAGCAGTGCAATGGTTCGGGCGACTGCCGCAAAACGCAGCTGAGCGGCGGCACCATGTGCCCCAGCTACATGGCCACCCGTAATGAGAAGGATACCACCCGCGCCAGGGCCAATATCCTCCGTGAGTTCCTTACCAACAGCACCAAGGAAAACCGCTTCGACCATAAAGAAATTTATGAAGTACTGGATCTTTGCCTGGCATGTAAAGGCTGTAAATCAGAATGCCCTTCCAACGTGGATATGGCCAAGCTGAAAATGGAATTCCTACAGCACTACCACGATGCCAACGGAGTACCGTTGCGCGCCAACATGATCGGCAACTTTTCCAAATTATCCGGCCTGGCCGCCATTGCACCCGGTGTTTACAACGCTATGGTCAACAACTCCTTCACCGGTGGCATAATCCGTAAGTTTGCCGGCTTTGCGGCGAAACGTTCCCTGCCCGGTCTTCACAGCATTACCTTACGGAAATGGTTCAACGAAAAATGGCCGAAGGAAAAACAAGGCGCCGCCGGCAATAAAAAAGTATATCTTTTCTGCGATGAGTTCACCAATTATAACGACACTACTATAGGTATCAAAGCCGTACAACTGCTGCACCGCCTCGGTTATGATGTGCAGATGGCTGAACACCCGGAAAGCGCCCGCGCCTATATGTCGAAAGGATTACTGCGGAAAGCACGTGAATACGCCGACCGCAATGTTCGTATATTCAGTGACGTTATTAATGAAAACGTACCTTTACTTGGCGTAGAGCCCTCTGCCATACTTAGTTTCCGCGATGAGTACCCCGACCTGGTCAGCGAAGGGCTGCGCGGTAAAGCCAAAGGGCTGGCAAAAAATGTATTCCTCATCGATGAGTTTATTGCCGCAGAAGCTGATAAAGGACATATCACGTCTGAACAGTTCACTACAGAAAAACAGCATATTAAACTGCATGGGCATTGCCAGCAAAAGGCATTGTCTTCCGCCCTGCACAGCCAGAAAATGCTTTCATTGCCACAGAATTACTCCGTGGAGGTAATCCCTTCCGGTTGCTGTGGTATGGCCGGTTCCTTTGGCTATGAAAAAGAGCATTACGACCTGAGCATGCAAATAGGCGAGCTGGTTTTATTCCCGGCGGTACGCAATGCTGCCCAGGGAACGCTCATCGCGGCACCTGGTACCAGCTGCCGCCACCAGGTTAAAGACGGTACCGGCGTTAAAGCTTTGCACCCGGTGGAGATTCTGTACAACAGCCTGGTGTAGTGGATCTTGTCTGACTCAGGATTATGATGATTTTGATGATTATTTTTTTTGAGATTATATAATAACAGTAAGGGAGATAAAGCGGATAGGTTCCGTTTTTATCTCCCTTACCTGTTTTAACAAAACTAAAAAAGTAAATCAGGCTAATCACCAAAATCATCATAATCCTGAGTCAGACAAAATCCGCTATACCTTGCCTACATAGAGTTTGGTTTCATAGTGGAACTTCACCATGCCCTGCTCTTTATATTTCTGGAACAGGTCTTCCAGGGCATGCATCATGGGTGTATACGATGGATGGCCCTCTTCAGGAACGTATGAAGAGGAAAGCAATCTTCCTTTCAGTGCGGCGAAATCGAACAGCTGGGCATTCTGGAACACTTTTTCCTGCATGGTGCCGGGTTGAAAAAAGGAAGATAACTGTGACGCCCCTACGTTACGGTGCTGCATATCTTTATAATCTGTACCGTATTGATGCAGGAGCTTTTCATATCCTTTTTCAAATGGCAGTTCCGCCTGGCGAACGTTCCACATCAGTACCACCCAGGCTTCCTTCCTGCTTATGCGGCGGAATTCTGCCGCAGCGGCCTGCTGATCAAACCAGTGGAATGCGGTGCCTGCCACCAACAGGTCTATGGAGGTATCCGGCAGCGTGGTATGTTCGGCGGAGCCGTTAACGGAGGTAAAATCGGGATACCGGCTCAGGAGCTTTTCAGCGGCTTCTCTCATTTCTTTATTAGGTTCCACGGCATATACCTTGTTCCCGTTGTCAAGAAAAGGCTGGGCGGAAATGCCTGTACCTGCGCCTATATCCGCCACGATGGTTTGCCGGGTAAGACCGGCAGCGGTTTCCAGGTACGGAATAACGGCCACAGGATAATGTGGCCGGTACTTGATATAGTTATCTACGCGGGTGCTGAAACGTTCAGTATTTTTCATAAGTAATGAAGTTAGGATTATTCTCCTAATCCTTTAGGCTTCTTCTCCTCATTACCATGTGCTTCCAGGTCTGCCAGTTTCTTCTTACCGTAAGAGAGCTTTGTGATGAGCACGTACAATACCGGTACCGTAAAGATCCCCAATACTGTTGCGGCCAGCATACCTCCTACTACGGTAAAGCCTATATTAACACGGGAAGCCGCGCCGGCGCCCTGTGCAAGGCACAATGGCATTACCCCTAATATGAAGGCGAAAGACGTCATCAGGATAGGACGCAGACGTAATTTTACGGCTTCCAGGGTAGCATCCAGCAGCGGCATGCCCCTGTCTACACGTTCCTTACAAAACTCTACGATCAGGATGGCGTTCTTTGCCGCAAGACCTATCAGGGTGATCAAACCGATCTGGGAGTATACGCTATTGGCCTGTTTTGTCAGCGACAGCGCCAGGATAGATCCGAACAAGGCAATAGGTACCGCCAGCAATACAGAGAACGGCACCGACCAGCTTTCGTACAGGGCTGTAAGCAACAGGAACACAAACAGGATAGATAATCCGAAGATGAGCGTGCTACTGTTACCGGCTTCAATTTCCTGCAGGGATACATTGGCCCATTCGAAAGAGAAGTTTTCCGGCAGCACCTTTGCGGCCACTTCCTTCAGTGCATTGATACCATCTCCGCTACTGTAACCAGGTTTGGTGTCGCCGTTGATTTCCACAGAGCGGTACAGGTTAAAGTGATTGATCACCGGTGCGCCCGATGCTTTTTTGGTGGTGATCAGTGCGCTGAGCGGCACCATCTGCCCCGTGCTGTTACGGACGTAATAAGTATTCAGGTTATTGATACTGGTACGGTAGGTAGAATCCGCCTGTAATACCACGCGGAAGCTCCGGCTGAATTTGGTGAAGTCGTTTACATATAATCCACCGAGGAAAGTTTGCAGTGCGTTGAATACATCGCTCACGGCTACACCGAGTTGTTTACATTTATCGCGGTCCACATCCACATTGAACTGTGGGGTATTGGCGCTGAAGAATGCATATGCCCGTGCTATTTCAGGGCGCTGGTTGGCAGCCATAAGGAACTGCCCCATTACCTGCAGGAACTGGTTGATATCGGGATTGCTCCGTTGCTCCAGCATAAAGGAGAACCCGCCTGTATTACCCAATCCACGCAATGTAGGAGATGGAATACAGATAATATTGGCGCCGATAATACGCCCGGTGGCCATTTGAATTCTTCCCAATACCTTATTCATGTTATCTCCGTGTTTGTAGCGCTCATCCCAGGGGCGGAGGCTCACGAAGAATGTACCGGAGTTGGGCTTGGTGGCATTGGCCACGAAGTTGATCCCGGTGATACCAAAGAAATGGAGTACTGCACTATCTTTCAGCAGGATATCACTGATCTGCGCCACCACTTCCTTCGTACGTTGCGAAGAAGAGGCTTCCGGCAGTTCCAGGGCGATGAACATAGCGCCCATATCTTCCTGGGGCACAAAGGTGGTTGGTGTTTTCTTAAAGAGATAAAAGGCGGCAGCAAACAGCAGGGCCATGATCACCAGTACTGCCGGCGTTTTGCGGATACTGAACATTACCCCCCTGCCATAGCGGTTGGTAAATCTTTCAAACCATTCATTGAATTTGAAGAAGATCCTGTTCAATCCCCTTGATTTCTGTGTAAGGTGCGCAGGTTTCAACAGGATGGCAGTAAGTGCAGGCGTTAACGTTAGTGCCAGGAATGCCGACAATAACACGGAGAATGCGATGGTGAGCGCAAACTGCTGGTACAAACGACCGCTTACACCGGGGATAAAGGCCACCGGCACAAACACCGCCGCCAGGATGAGGGCGATGGCAATTACAGGGCCCTGCACCTCCGACATGGCTTTGAATGTGGCTTCCCTTGGCGACATCAGGTTGGCATCGATATGATGCTGCACCGCTTCCACCACCACAATGGCGTCATCCACCACGATACCGATGGCCAATACGAAACCGAACAGGGTAAGGGTATTGATGGAAAAGCCCAGCAGCTGGAAAAATATAAAAGTACCTATGAGGGAGATCGGGATTACCAGGATGGGAATGATGGTAGCCCTCCAGTTCTGGAGGAACACGAACACCACTATCACCACCAGGATCAGCGCTTCCACAAAGGTTTCTATTACTTCTTCTATGGAGATCTTTACAAAGGAAGTGGATTCAAACGGCACCAGCCATTGCACATCATCGGGAAAGCGTTTCGACATTTCCTCCATTTTCTTCATTACCAGGTCGTTCACATCCAGCGCATTGGCGCCGGGGGCCAGGTAGATGGCCATACCGCTACCTGTTTTACCATCCGCTTTGGCTTCAATGGCATAAGTAAAGGAGCCGAGATCTATCCGTGCCACATCACGGAGGCGGACGAGGCTACCATTCTGGCTGGTGGCTACTACTACGTTGCCAAATTCTTCCGTAGTGGCAAGACGGCCTTTTACGCTCACCGTATATTCGAACGCCTGTGTACTGCGCATAGGAGCGGCACCCACGGAACCGGCGGGTACCTGCTGGTTCTGTTCCGTAATGGCGCGGGCAATATCGCCGGCGGTAAGACCAAGCGCCGCCATCTTATCCGGGTTCAGCCAGATACGCATACTATAATCCTGCGAAAAGGCATTTACATCACCCACTCCGGCCACACGGGCAAGTTCCGGCTTCAGGTAAATATTCAGGTAGTTATCGAGGAATTCGCGCGAATGTTTTCCTTTGGGAGAGTTCAGCGCGATTACCATCAGCATATCATTGGACCGTTTCTTAACGGTTACCCCTACACGGCGTACTTCATCGGGCGTACTTGGCAGTGCCAGGCTCACACGGTTCTGTACATCCAGGGTAGCGATATCGGGGTTGGTGCCCAGCTTAAAGCTAACCGTGATGCTCATGGAGCCGTCGTTGGCACTTACCGACTGGATGTACATAGCGCCGGGAGTACCATTCACCTGGTTTTCTATAGGAGTGGTCACTGTTTCCTCTACCGTTGTGGAGTTGGCTCCCACATAGTTGGCCCTTACATCTGTTACCGGCGGTGCAATATCAGGCAATTGTGCAATGGGCAGATTGAACATGCAGATGAGTCCTACAATCACAATAATGATAGCAATTACGATCGTAGTATTCTTGCGCTCTATAAATGTTTTTGAGATCATACTGTGATGCTGATTTAATATTTATGGTTTGGCTGCCCCTGCTCCTGCTCCGGCTATGTTCACGGTATCTCCGGGTTTTACCCGCTGTATACCTTCCACCACGATCCTGTCGCCGGCTTTCAGGCCGCTGGTCACCAGCTGCATGGTATCCGTAACTGGTCCGGGCACAATATCCTGGGCACGGATCACATTGTCTTTTGAAATGGTATATACGCTGGTCTCCGATAAATTCTGGATAATGGCTTTCGCCGGGATGGCCAGCTGTGTGGCAGGTGTACCGTATTGCATTACCACAACGATGCTCATGCCTGATTTAAGCATACCGTCTTTATTCTCAAAAACAAGCCGTACCCTTACGGTACCGGTTTGCGGGTCTACAATATTGTTGATGGTAAGCACTTTCCCTGCTTCCCCGTAGCGGGTACCATCTCCGAACTGGATATAGAATTTTTCATCGCCGCCTTTACCGCTCTGGATGCGGAGGAATTCCGGCAGGCGGGCCTGGGGAATATCCATGTCTGCAAACATTGGGTGCTCATTAACGATAGTGTTGATCAGCGTTTGCCCGGCGTTGATCACATCCCCTACCTTTACCTGCACGATACCGATCTTACCGGTTACCGGGGCGCGCACTACCGCATGGTTTACATCGGTACCGGCCCTGGCTACAGACGCTTTTGCAGCGGCCACATTGGCCTGTGCAGTAAGCATGGCCGTATAGGCCTGATCCACCGTTTGCTTGGAGATGGCATCATGTTCCAGCAGGGATTTATATCTTTCGTAGTCCCGTTGCCGTTGTGCCAGGTCGGCTTCCGCCTGTTGCTGGGTAGCGGCTACCTGCCCGTAGGCAGCGGCATAGCGGCTGCGGTCTATATCATACAGAGGTTGTCCTTTGGTTACGTTGCTGCCGTCGGCCACCCGGATGGCTTCCAGGTAACCGGAAACATCCGGCTTGAGTTGCACCACATCGTGCGCCACCAGGGTAGCAGGAAATTTCTCCGACACGGTATATACGGCCGGTACTACTTCTGCAGCTACAACGGTTGGTTTCATCATCCCCATCATGGCGGCCTGTTGCTGTTGCTTTTTGCTGTTGCCACAGGCAGCACAGAGTATCATTCCTGCCACATAAAAGGTCCGCTTGTAATTTATTAGATACATATGAGAAATTAATTGCGAATTACGAATGCTGATACTTTATTTGATTTTGCCCATGGCTTTATCCAGGTCTGTTTTACTGATCAGGGTGTTTAACAGGGCCTGCACATAATCTACCTGTGCCTGTTTCAGTTCACTTTCTGCAGAAATCACATCCAGGCTGCTGGCCACTCCCTGTTCAAATTTGAGCACAATACGATCATAAATACCCTGCGTGAGGCCCATATTTGTTTTCTGGGTGGTGAACCGGGATTTATTGTTGAGATACTGTGTATTGGCGTTGGTCACTTCCAGCTTGATCTGTTGCGACAGGTAACTAAGGTCATTCTTTGATTTTTCCAGGGTTATTTGATTCTGCCTGATCTGGTGTATCCTTTCGGTGCCGGTGAAAATGGGCCATGCCAGGGTTAATCCCAGTGCGGATGCGCCAAAACCTGTTTTATAGAGGTCCCCGAAATTTGAAGAGAAATAGTTCCAGCCATAGTTCACATAACCGTTCAGGGATGGCAGGAACGACATCTTTTTACTTTTCAGGTTCAGCTCATTCAGGGCAATCTGGGTGGTTTGGATGTCATATTCCACGCGGTCCTGTACCAGGTAATCAACGGTATCGGCAATGAATGCTTCCACGTTGAGGTCCTGCACAGTTTCTGTAAGGTCCAGTTTTGCCTCCTGCGGCATACCCATCTGGAACTTGAGTAACTGGGTAGTATATACGAGTAAACGGATCTGTGTTTCAATATCGGTGACCACGTTATTATAGGATACCTGTATCCTGTCTACATCCACCCTTTCGGCCACTCCTACATCGTAACGGGCTTTGGTATCTTTCAGGGTTTTCGCCAGCTGGTCCATATTGGCTTTGGAGAGGCGGATGTTCTCTTCATTGGCCAGTACGGCGTAATAGGCTTTGGTGATAGCCACACGGGTCTCTATTTCTGTTCTTTTATAGGTCCTTTCTGCGAGCCCTCCATATACCCTCGCTGCCTTCAGACCGAGGAAGTAATCGCTGTTAAAGATGGTCTGGTTTACCTGCCCGGTAACAGCAGAGGAATACTTGGTTCCAAACTGTACGGGAATTCTTACACCGGAAGTCGGGTTGGTCAGATCGGGTATCAAAGAGGTAGCCAGCTTCAGATTGTCTGTAAAACTGGCATTCACATCTGCATGGGGCAGCAGCTTCCCTGTGGCTTCTTTGATCTGTTCCCTGGAAAAATTGATATCCAGCCGGGCATTTACGACATCGTTCTGATGTGCAAGTCCATACTGTATGCAATTGGCCAGGTTAAAAGCAAAAGGTCCCTGTTGTGCTGTATCTGTTTGCCCGTAAGCTCTTGTTATCCCTGAAAGTAAAATAAAGGTGCATAGAAAAAGACGACAATGCATACGTATTACTTTGAAAGTATATGATGATTGATAGATACTTAACAACAAACAGGTAAAAAGGTTCTGTTGGGCAACCAGCCGTTTTACCATCCCTGAAATGAACGGGATGGCTAATAATTACCGCTAAAAGCTATTTTCGTATCTTTCGGAAAAGTTATTGTTAACTATGTCTATGTCTGTTATAAAAGAACCCAAACCGTTTTATCGAGAGTTTGAGCTGGAGCGATTGCTTCTTTTCAGTGATGCTGTGTTTGCCATTGCCATTACTTTACTGATTCTTGAAATCAAATTGCCTTCCCTTCCGGGAAAAATGCCTGTCAACGGTTATTGGGAGTTTTTCGAGCCTACCGCTATCCAGTTCCTGGCCTTTGCGGTAAGTTTTGTTTTCATTGGAAATTTCTGGGTACGGCATCTTCAGTTATGCCGGTTTCTCCAAAATTACAATGAAGGATTGATTCATCGTCATCTTTTCTTTTTATTTTTTATTGTGTCGTTTCCATTTTCTACTTCTGCGTTGCTGCATACCAGTTCCCATTTCATGCTGCCCTTCTTTATTTATCTCTGCAATGTGGCGGGCTGCCTGGCGGCGCTGTTCTGGATCAGCTATTTTGTTTTCCAGAAAAACCCCGACCTGGCAGCAGCAGGGCATCATACAGAAAAAGAGCTGTTATACCAGCGGTTTAAATACGGTTTTCTCACTATGGCAACAGGTTTCACATGTATAGCCATGACCTATTTCCTCTTCCCGGAAAATACAGCGTACCAGCGTATCAGTTATATCCTGATTCCCGCACTGGCATTGTTTAATTATTTCCGCTTAAAGATAAAAAAACGTAATACGCTCCGCCTGGTACACAAAATGGAAGCTAACCACTGAAAAAACAGCCTATGTTAGAACTTGACAAGAAGGAAGCACAGGTAATACAACGGGCGATACAGTCGTGGCAGCAGGACCGGCTCATCAGCGATGACCAGGCCGGGGAGCTCCAAAAAAGCTACAGGGTAGTGAACACCGACTGGCAAACCCTTACGCTCTATATTTTCATTGCAGCTATTTCCTGTGCCCTGATGGCTTTCGGATCGCTGGTACTGGATGAGAAGTGGATTGAGATTATCCGGAAGAAATTTTCGCTGACAGATGGTGTGATTGCCTTATTATTTGGCGCGCTGACCGTTTTTCTCTGTTACGAAGGATGGCGGCGTAATAAGCATCAGCCGCTGTTCTCCTTTAACCGGGAGCTTTTCTGGCTGTTGCCTGTTCTTAGTATAGGCGTGACCGTAGTATACTTTGGTAAAAGCGTTAATTACCTGGAAGGAAATTACGGCGCTTTCTGGCTGCTGGCTACTGTTTGTTATGGCGTGTTGGGCATTACCCTGCATTCCCGGCTGCTGTGGGTGGCCACCCTTCTTTGCCTGATCCCGGCCTATGTGAAGCTCACCTATTTCCTTACCGGCGATGCTTCCTATTTCCTGGGTATGAACCTGCCCTGCCGCATGGCTTTGCTGGGCATATTACTTACAGGAGTAGCCTGGTTACTGCGGCAATTCCGGATATATGCTCCTGTTAAAGATATTACCTGGAGTGGCGGATGGCTGCTATTGCTTATTTCCGGCTGGCTGATCTCTATTTTCGGCAACTGCGGCACCTGGGATGAATGGCAGCAGTTGCGCCAGGTTCACCTGTTGCAATGGGTGATCATTTACACTGCATTATGTGCAGGTGTGCTCCTGCTGGGCCTCCGTTTGAAAGACGACCTGCTGCGCGACCTGGGTGTGGCCTTCCTCCTGCTGGACCTGTATACCCGTTACTTTGAATACCTGTGGGACCTCACCAACAAAGGCCTTTTCTTTGGCATCCTGGCATTATCGTTCTGGTGGGTGGGCCGGCTTATTGAAAAAAGAATGAAACAGGGAAACGTACGAAAATAAAAAGGCCTGCGGCCGTTTGTCATCTTCCCGGGAGAACAAACGCCGCAGGCGTTCTGCTAAGCTGCTACCACATCGCCAACGGCTATACCATAACGGCCGGTATCTTTCACACTCCAGTCGTAATTCCCGGTGATCCATGACCGGAGCACTGATACAAAACGCAACAGTTCATAATCGGTTTCAGCACCTTTCAGGGGAAGGAGTTTTTCCAGGGCAATGAAAATCGCCACTTCCTCATTGTGCATACGTGCAGCCTCGTTGATGGCTTCCTGGAGGGAGCATTGCCGGGCATGCTGTAATACCAGCACCAGGTTATGCACGTCGCCCTGGCGGACTTCCTTTGTACAGGAGAACAGGTCGTTGGACCAGCAAACGATGTTATTGCAGGCCTGGATCATGCGCTGCACCAGTGGCTGTTCTGCTACCTCCCTGCTGAGATAGATCTTCTCAATAATTTCGATGGCCTCAATATCTGCAAGGAGCGCACCTGTATAGGGCCGCATGTGCACATAATCCGCTATGGAAGGCGTGATCCCCGCTTCGCGGTTTTCCGCCTCCCAGATGCAGGAGGTAAAATAATCGTCCATGCTCCTGATAAAGCGCAGTCGCCACGAAGGACTGCTGATAGCGCGCATACGTTCCCAGATGCTGCTAAGGGCAGCAGACATTGCTCCCCCGGTTTCAGGGGTTACCAGGCGGTTGTGATGCAGGATGTCCATTAGTCCTGCCATCATGCTCCGGAGGAAATCTGCTTTACGCCCTACCGTGGCTTCATCGCATTGATCATCAAGGATAAACAGCCAGGTGTTGAAGTCTGCAATGATGCATAGCTCATGCAGGGCCGCGTCGGGAAAGGCCCTGGCGGCAAGCCAGGCAAAACGGGCCTTTTCAAATCGCTGGTGGGCTGTTTCTGTGGTGATGAGGCCATAGGATGTTACCCAGGAAACAACGTGTTGCTGGGCTTCATGTACATGCTGGTTAAGGCCTGAAGGGAATGGATAACTGATAGTTGGCATTTGGATGGTTGTCATGTGTCTTTGGGTTTAATAGTTAATTATGGTGGGTAATAAAAACGACGCTGGCATTACCGGGGTGGGTTCCGGAAAAGTACTGGGGAGCAGGCACACAGGATCAGCCGCTGCTTAAAGGCAGAAGGCCATACAGATAGGCGTTATCATCTTATTAAGATAAAGTAACCCGGTTAACAGTAAAAAGTGGCATAGTAAAATAAAAATTTAATTATAGGGCGCTCACCGGCATACCGAGATATTGCAATACCAATGGTAGTGCGCGATGGAACCAGATCGTAAACGAAGCAGGTTCTTTTTCCATTAATTCCAGTATTTTGCCGGACGACAGGTAGCGGTAATCACATACTTCTGAGATATCAGGAAATATGTTGCCGTTATAGGTACCCAGCAATACGTGATCAAATTCATGTTCGGTTAACCCGTTGTCAAAACCCGTCCTGTAAGTAAAAGAGAAAATCTCCCGGAGATCGCAATCGAACCCCAATTCTTCCTTTAAACGCCGGTGCGCAGCAACAGCAGTATCTTCACCCGGATACGGATGGCTGCAACAGGCGTTGGTCCATAATCCTGCAGAATGATACTTCTCCAGCGCCCTGCGCTGCAATAAAATCTCACCTGCATCATTGATAATAAATACAGAAAAAGCACGATGAAGTAATCCTTTCTCATGAGCTTCCATCTTCTCCATCGTTCCAATAGCTTCATCCTGTTCGTTCACTAAAATTACGTCCGGTGATTTCATAGACTGTCAAAGATATTTTAATTAAACTTCCGGCAGATAAAAAATAGGACAAAGAATAAAAAAACTATGTTTCTACAGGTAATAAATGGTTGAATGGTTAACAGCAATACTTTAACGGTTATTTGGATAAATATAATATAAATTTTCCGGACTTTTGTAATACAATAACCACTAAAATGGCAGAAGACTTACAAATCATCAGGGGAAATAAAGAGGAGCAATACACGTCACTGATCCCCCAGATAAAAGGATTACTGGAAGGAGAACCCGACCTGGTAGCGAACCTGGGCAATGTGGCCGCTGCGCTGAAAGAGCAGTTTGGATGGCTATGGGTGGGATTTTACCTGGTGAAGGGAGAAGAACTGGTGCTTGGTCCTTTCCAGGGCCCTGTAGCGTGTACCCGTATCCGTAAGAACAAAGGGGTTTGCGGCAGCAGCTGGGCGCAGGCAGCCACGCTTATTGTTCCTGATGTAGAGGCGTTTCCGGGGCATATTGCCTGCAGCAGCTTATCAAAATCAGAAATAGTGGTGCCACTGATCCGCAACGGCGAAGTAAAAGCCATACTGGACGTGGATAGTGAGCAGCTTGCTCATTTTGATGCTACCGATCAGCAATACCTGGAGGAAATTGTGGCACTGATTGTGTTGTGACAGGGCGGATTTTTATATCATTGCTTTATTGAGGAACAATTATGCTTTTTTTCAGGAAAAAAAATACAGCGACGCCGGCAGACCTGCTGGCCTTCATGTCTACAGATATTCACTCCCATCTTGTACCCGGTGTGGATGATGGTGTGCCTGATGTGAAAACGTCCCTGCATTTCATTGAACAACTGCAGGCCATGGGAATCCGGAAAATTGTAACCACCCCGCATGTGATGATGGACAGGTACCCAAATTCTGCAGGCACCCTAACGGACCCATACCGGCAGGTGCAGCAGGAACTGGCCAGGAGGAACAACTCTCTCCCCTTTCATTTTGCCGCAGAATATTACCTTGATGAACAGTTTGTGCCGCTGATGCAGCAACCCTTGCTTACCATCAGCGGGAATATGGTACTGGTGGAAATCTCGTTTATGTCGGCCCCGCCGCAACTGGCGCAATGGCTGTTTGATATACAGGCAGCTGGCTATCAGCCCGTACTGGCCCACCCGGAGCGGTATGGCTATTATCATGCAAACATATCTCAGTATGAGCAACTGAAACATCAGGGTTGCCTGCTGCAGCTTAACCTGTTATCGCTTACCGGTTATTACGGGAAACATGTGCAACAAACGGCAGAAAAGCTGATGGCTGCCAGGTTACCTGATCTGATAGGTACGGATCTGCATCATGAGAAGCACCTGCGCGCCATAGCCGGGATCGCACAAAACACAAAGCTCCGGAAAGTACTGGAGGCCTATCCGTTTGGAAATGCGGCATTATAGTTAATGGATCAGCATTACTGTGCCGGTTTGCTTCCTTGCCTGCTGTTTGCTGTCGGTATACAAAAGCACCCATACATAAATAGCGGTTGGCAGCTGCTGGCCTTTAAATAACCCGTCCCATGCGCCATCGGGGCTATTGGTGCTGAATACGGTTTGTCCCCACCGGGTAAATACATCCAGCCGGTAATCGTGTACATCGTCGTGTACTTTTGCGCGGAACAGGTCGTTTTGGCCATCGCCGTTGGGAGAGAATGCGGTGGGAACGAATACGGCGCATTCACGGATGTTGCGGATAATATCGGTACTACCTCCTGTTTCACAGTTATGAGTATCTTTTACCCTGAAATGAAAAATGCCTTCATTGAGCCCGGACCAGCTGCTATCCCCCTGCCACTGGTTCCCATCCAGTTTGTATGTATAAGGAGGTGTCCCACCGGTAACATTCAGCATTATTTTTCCATCCATCGTAGTACTGCAGCTTATATCTTTCTTTCGTACCTCTTTAATATTCATTGCTGCAGGTTCAGTCACTTCAATATGATTAAGCTGTTCCGAGCAGTTTTCCTCATCCTTTACCAGCATCCTGTAACTTCCCGGTGATAAGCTTTTAAAAGAAGGGGTATAGGTCCCTGTTGTGCTTCCGTTAAAATAATAGCGATAAGGCGGCGTACCCCCATCTGTTTCCAGTGCAATCGTATTCTCATTATCGCCATGGCATGGAGAGGGGGTTATTATTATTTTGCTCTTCACCTCTCTTCCTATAATTGAAGCCTTTTTTGTTACGCTCACCCCATTCGGATGGGTAACAGTTACCTCGTAATCACCAGGCGCCAGGTTCGTTATACGGGAAGTGGTTTCTCCGCCCGGGCTCCAGCGGATGGTGCAATTACC
The DNA here is from genome assembly GCF_902150045.1 of Chitinophaga polysaccharea. Classification (GTDB taxonomy): domain Bacteria; phylum Bacteroidota; class Bacteroidia; order Chitinophagales; family Chitinophagaceae; genus Chitinophaga; species Chitinophaga polysaccharea_A. Next base: position 53,961 of record NZ_CABFVU010000006.1, on the reverse strand, counting down.
CGTAACTCCTGTAATATTTACGCTTGCCTCGCCGGTATGTTCTCCTTTACAGGTATGCTTTAAAGAAAGCGAAAGCTGGGGTGTTTCCAACAATTCGGCCGACAGGTTATCTATTAATAAAGCGGAACCATAAATACTTTTATCGCAGGGGATAGCCGGATCAGCCATGAAAGTGATAAACTTATAATTGCGTGCAGGGTGGAACACAAAAGTATAGCGCTTCCAGTTGGTGTGAAAAAAAGCACCTGAGCTCCATAACCGTTCTGCCGTATCGCTGGGGGCGTTACCGCCATACACTGTGAGATTTGCGTAACAGGCGAGGAATGCGTACTCAGGAGCATATGCCAGGTCCATTGCCACTGTATAACTTTTACCGCCGATAAGCGGTACTTCCTGGCTGATTGATTCCAACCACGCAGGTCCGCTGTGTAAACCTATATAGGTAGCCCCATCCGAGGCCGGTTGCGTAATATTAAGTGTGCCTGGTTGTATATCCGGTGTATTCCGTCCCCTCCAGGAGGGAGGCACTTTGCCTTGCCCGGGGCTGCCCTCAAGAGAAGGATTTTTCAATAAAATATCCTGCGCGGTAAGGGATTGGAAAACGCTGATTACACAAAACAACACTACTGCGATACGTTTGCACGCACCGGACATGACGTCGTTATGCTTTAACAGCAATGGGTTCATAGTTAGTCTGGTTTCTGAGGAAAAAAGAGGCCTTCAGCCTTTGATTTTTATAGCTACAAAGAAAACGGATTCTATTGTTTTTTTATTCTTTAAGCTAAAAAATAATCTCTTCATAATATGCTCATTCGCTTAGCCATGCCATGTAAAAGGCAGGGAAATATTTATCTTTTGCGGGCAGGATTTCCTACAGCCACTGTATTATCAGGAATATTTCTGACTACCACGGCCCCGGCACCTATTACCGCCCATTTTCCAATAACAATCCCCGGAATGACTACCGCACCGGCGCCGATATGTGCGCCTTCCCCTACCACTACATTTCCGCATAAGGCCACATTGGGCGAAACGTGAACAAAATCCTCCAGTATACAATCATGATCTACGGAAGCATTGGTATTGATGATGCAATGCCTTCCAATCACTACATCAGCATTAATGGTGGCGCCGGCCATTACCACAGTGCCCTCGGAGATCCTTGCAGTAGGCGATATGTTGGCCAGTTGATGAAGCCCGGTCCCAAAGCGGCAAGGCTGTTCTGCCAGCTTTTTCCGTATCGCGTTATTACCAATGGCGATAATAACCTCATGGGAGGGCAACGGCGATGAATGAATAACAGGATATTGCCATAGCTGCTTTATATCCGGGTTACTATCGAACAATCCTTCCACTGGAATACCCCGGGATTGTAAAATTTCAATAATTACTTTGGCGTGGCCGCCTGCGCCGCATAAATACATGTTTGTTTCTTTTAATTATTTTATTCTTTACCCTTTGGCCATTGATTCTCACGAACAGAGCAAAGAAAAGGTATTATGTTGGTTTTTATTATTCAGATAAAAAATAAACCTCCATAATACCTCCTGTATGCCTGTTCCTATGAAAGATAAGCAGGGGAAACATTTACGTTTGCTGTTTTTCCTGCGAATAATTCTTTTATATGATCAGTTACTGTAAAGAGGTCAGCGGTTGTAAGATTTGATCCGCTTGGCAGGCAAAGGCCATTGTTAAACAGGTTTTCCGAAACACCGTTTACATATGCAGGCGCCTGCGCAAAAACCGGCTGCATATGCATAGGTTTCCATAATGGCCTTGATTCAATATTCTCTTTTTCCAGTACCAGCCGAACTGTTTCGCGGGTAATGCCATTGCTCACAGATGGATCAACCAGGATGGCCGAGAGCCAGCGGTTGCTGAAAAAACCGGCGGGTTCAGCAACAAAAGTAATACCTGCTATACCGGATAGCTGATCCACATAATGCTGATGATTAGCTCTTCTCCGGGCCACTCTTTCTTCCAGCACTTCCATCTGTCCGCGACCAATAGCAGCGCAAACGTTGCTCATCCGGTAGTTATAACCAATATGGCTATGCTCATAATGCGGAGCAGGATCCCTTGCCTGGGTAGCCAGGAAGCGTGATTTACTGATAAGGGCTTCATCATTACCTATCAGGGCTCCACCTCCGCTGGTGGTGATGATCTTATTCCCGTTAAAACTAAGAATGCCGAGCTTACCGATACTTCCACATGGTTGATCATGATACCGGGAGCCCAATGCCTCAGCCGCATCTTCAATTACCGGAATTCCGTAGCGGTTGGCTACTTCCATGATTTCGTTCATTTTCGCAGGCATGCCATATAAGTGAACCGGAATAATGGCTTTGGGCGTTTTACCCTTTGCAATCCTGTCTTTCACCGCTTCCTCCAGCAGTACGGGGTCCATATTCCATGTGCTGGTTTCACTGTCTACGAAAACCGGGGTGGCACCAAGGTAAGTGATCGGGTTGGCAGAGGCAGAGAAGGTCATGCTCTGGCAGATAACTTCATCACCTGCGCCCACGCCGGCAAGTATCAGAGCGAGGTGAAGGGCAGCCGTTCCAGATGACAAAGCGGCTGCATATGCAGTATGTGTATAGCTGGCGATATCTTTCTCAAATCCATCTACATATGCTCCCAAAGGGGCAATCCAGTTGGAGTCAAACACATCTTTCACATAATTTTGTTCATTTGTTCCCATGTGGGGCGATGACAACCAAATTTTTTTATTCATGATAACAATTTTTTTTGCGTTTATTTTTTATGCGCGGATTATCACCGCTACCTTACTGTAAGAACATCACCCGTTGCCCATAAATCGTTCCATGGTGGCTGATCCCGCAGCGCTAATCCCTTCTGATTTAAGAACTTTTTGCACGGTCATCCAGGCTATTTTTATATCGAGGGCCAGGCTGATATTATCCACGTACCACACATCATAGGCAAACTTCTGCTCCCAGCTGATAGCATTGCGGCCATTCACCTGTGCCCAGCCTGTAATACCCGGGCGAACCTCATGGCGGCGAAGCTGTGTAGCGTTGTATAATGGCAGATAATCCACCAGCAACGGCCGGGGACCTATCAGGCTCATATCCCCCTTTAACACATTGATCAATTGGGGAATTTCATCCAGGGATGTTTTCCTGACAAATTTTCCCACGGGGGTCAGCCGGATCTCATCCGGCAGCAGGCCGCCTTTCGCATCTTTCCGGTCGTTCATGGTTTTAAACTTGATAACACGGAATATACGGCCGTTCTTTCCTGGCCGGGGTTGCAGGAAAAAAGGCTTCCCGTTATTAGCGATGGCCAGCAAAAGGATCAGCACCGCCATCACCGGTGATAGTAATACCAGTGCTAGCAGTGCAGTTGTGATATCTACGAGTGGCTTAAATAGATTCCTGTACCAATGCATCGGTTGCTCTTATTTCTTTTGTTACTTTTTGCCTGATAAAGTTCAGATAACGGAGTGCCAGTACTTGTCTGTCGAAATTCTGTTTCGCGTAAAGGAAACCGCTTTCGCCTTCCCGTTGCAAACGCTCAGGATCCTGCAGATAACTGCGGATAATGGTATTATAAGCTTCTGTATTTTCCGGTTCTACATAACACCCTGCTCCCGCTGTTTCCACCAGCTCTCTTGATACGCCGTCGATGGCCATCAGGATGGGCTTCTTACAAGCCATATAGTCGAAGGTTTTATTGGAGTACACTGTTTTAAATGTGTCTACTCGTTTTAATACAGAGGCGCCCATTTCTGAAGCGAGAATATATTTGAACACTTCTGCCTTTGGCACAGCGTCCAGGAACCGTACATTCTTCACGCCCTTTTCCGCAGCAAGTTGTTGCAGGCGGGGCTTCTCCATCCCCTGCCCTATCAACAGGAACAATACAGGTGTATCTTCCAGTGCTTTACCTGCATCCAGTATCTGCTCCAGGTGATTGGCCACTCCATGCGCTCCTACATATGTGATCACAAATTTTCCGTCCAGTTGGTTCTGGCGGCGGAATTCCGTACTATCAAAGGATTGCAGCAGGTGATCAGACAGGGAAAAATCTGCCGCATTGGGAATGAAGATCAATTTCTGCTCAGGCACCTTCTTTTTATCCTTCAGGGTGTTATAAAATGCCGGTGTAAGCACATTGATCATATCTGCCTTCCGGTAAATAAAATTCTCTACCCAATACGCCAGTTTAATAACTAATTTGTTCTTCAGCACGCCGGTATCAATAGCCGATTCCGGCCAGAGATCCCTCACTTCAAATACCAGCGGCATCCGTTTCAACCTCGATAACAGGTAACCAGAGAAGCCTACGAACAAAGGCGGAGAAGTAACCACCACTACATCGAACTTCCCTTTCGCCTTGAAAAGGCCAGCCCAGAGAGAAGAGAACATAAAAGAAAAATATCCCCAAAGCCTGCCCAGGAAATTAGCATTGTACGACTCTGATACATGGCAGCGCCATACAGTGATAGCGCCTTGTTGCTTTTTCACAAAATATTTTCCTTTGTACTCCTCCCGTTTTGCAGAACCGTTGTAATGCATCATGCCACCTAGCACAGTTACTTCTGCGCCCTGGTCTGTCCATGATTTTGTGATCTCATTCCATCTTGAGCCTCCCGGATCATCTTCTTCCAAAAAGTATTGATGTACTAATAAAATTTTCATGGATAATTAAATTATGATCTCTGTAATAATGGTGTCCGCTTCTGTTGTAAATATGATGCTGCTGTTGCTTTCTTTTACTCCGTATAGAGACGAATACATACCAGGTTTGCCCAGCGGCTGCAAAATGGCGCCCGAGCTGTCTTCCGCCTTTATAATGAGTTTCTCCGGTGCGCAGGTATGCCATAGCTGCCGCATTACAAGGTAAGGCGGTTTATGCTGCACATGATCCTTTACTATCCATACCGGTGCGTCTTTCTTTTTGCGTACCTGCCGTATATGAACGATATCAGGGCCTACATGCTGAAACCCGCTGACAGCCCCCTCCCATATATATTCATCTGCAGTTTCGTATAATCTTGCCCGTGAGCACTGCGACCAGTTATACCAGATAAAGCGGGGGCCTTTCAGCATCTGGTCGTAGTTGTCGAGCATCACGGTATTGTGTGAAGCGGTACCCATGAAATAACGTAGGGTTTCCTCATCAGTATTGTACTTATAGCTGCCTGCATCCATCAGCAGGTTTTCATTTTTATGCCAGATATCCAGGTGGAGATTATCCGCCTGCGAGGGCCTGTCTTTATGATTTCCGCAACGCAGGAAAGTAAGCGTTTCCATCTCCCGGCAAACATAATATCCCCCCCGGGGAAATGAGTATAACGTTTTATCCTTCTCCAGTAGGGTGGTTTCATAATTGGCAGGTGATAATCCATACCAGTAAACATCCTCACTCAGCTCCGGGAACTCCGCATCCATTTCCAGCAACACGGCAAGCGCCTGTAGCTGCGGGCGGTAATCCCGGTAATGCTGATCATTCAGACGGAAAAACAGCGCTCCGTCATTCGCTCCATAGTTAGGCAACCAGCCGTTACCATCGTTCATGCATACACGTAAAAATTGCAGTGACTTCACCGCTTTCTCTTTGACGTGTGGCGCAAAAGATTCCCCATTAAGCGCCGACAACCGCAGCGCCCAGGTAAACAACTGAATCACCACCCGGTGATAATTCATGGAAAACTGCAGGAAGGTACCGTCGTCATAAACCTGGTAAGCAATTTCCTCTTCAAACCATTTCTTCCCCTGTTCTTTCCAGATATCAGCTCCCGGTAGCGACGGGTACAATAACCCACCGAGATACAATGCCAGCGTTTCAGTAATAGCATGATTGTTACGCACGGCGATCCGTGAAAAATTGATATTATGAAATACGTGATGCAGCTGCCAATAGATAGCATATTGAATCTGGTCAAAAACATCTTCTGTGAGTGCGGGCGAATTCAGGTAGTAATATAAGGCAAAGGTCCAGTTCAGTACCCGCAGGCTTATTTCCTGGCTACACTTGTAATGGGGCCCGCTGTTTACTTTATTGGCGCTGATCCATGATATGATATCACCAAACACCAACGCAGCATTATCTTTTTCAAAATGATGGTCATACCGGATAATATCATACAGGTATGCAAACCGTGCTTTCTCCCATACATATTTAATATCGCCGGCTTCAGCTGTATAATCATTCACCTCTGTCCAGTGCAGAGAACCATCATACATAAAGCCTGAATCCGGGTTCTTCATCCACGGAAAATCTTTACCGAGCGATAAAGTTGCGCCATTGAAAAAAGTCAGCTTCCCTTCTTTAATTTGTTTATATCGCTCTGCCAGTGCAGGCGCAGGTGTACGTAATGCCTGCACTTCTTCCCTGCTTCCGAAAAAGAAAGCCACTGTTTGCTCTTTCCACTCATCCAACGACAGGTAACGCTGAAATGCAGGCGCTTGTGGGAAGCGTTTCTTAAGCCGGCCCGTTCTGCGGTTCAACTCATGAACAGAACGGAACGCCACATAACGCCACCCCATATTCCGCACTACTTTCAGGCCATTTATTACTGTGTTCAAACTACTCATACCACTGCTGTCTGTTGCTGTTTTACAGCAAAAATTTGAATTAAATGTTCAGCAATCCTTTCTGATGTTTTGCCGTCCCATAAGGCAGGGATAGCACCTTTTTTCCACTTGCCTGCAAACAACTTCTGCATAGCAGGCGCCAATGCTTTGGGATCCGTGCCCAATAATTCGTTCGTACCGGTAATACAGGTTTCCGGTCTTTCGGTAGAGTCTCTCAGCGTCATGCAGGGCACACCCATTACTGTAGTTTCTTCTGTGATACCACCGGAATCGGTGATCACTGCCTTGGCGTTTTCCACGAGATAGTTGAACTCCAGGTAACCCAGTGGCTCTACCAGGTGCAAACGCGGATGCGCTATGGCAATTTTCTCCAGGTTTTTAGCCGTGCGTGGATGTACGGGGAAAACCACCGGTAACTGCTGGCTATGCAACATAATTTCATTGATCAGTAAAGCCAGGTTATCTTCCTCATCTACATTGGCAGGGCGGTGCAGCGTCATCACCAGGTACTGTTGCGGCTGTAACCCTGCCTGTTCCCATATAGCAGGTGGTGTAAAGCGGCTCCGCTGTTTCAGTAATGTGTCGATCATGGTATTGCCAACAAACAGGATCTGTTCTGTTGTTTTACCTTCCTTTTGAAGATTGGTGTTTGCGATCACCGATGTAGTAAAGAAATAATCAGTTATTGAGTCTGTTACCAGGCGGTTTATTTCTTCCGGCATGGTGATATCGCCGGAGCGGATACCCGCTTCAACATGTGCCACTTTGATTTTCATTTTCTTTGCCACAATTGCGCAGGCCAATGTTGAAGTTACATCGCCTACCACCAGCAACAGATCACAGGGATGCGCCGCCAGTTCTTTTTCAAAGCGGATCATAATATTTGCAGTTTGCTCCGCCTGTGTACCGCCGCCAGATTCAAGATTGGCATCCGGCTCAGGTATGCCCAGTTGCTCAAAAAAAGACTGGCTCATGTTTTTGTCGTAATGCTGACCTGTATGTACCAGGCGGTAACTGATGTCATAGCCCTCTTTCCGCTTTTGCTGTATAGCGGCAATGATGGGGGCTATTTTCATAAAATTAGGGCGCGCCCCTGCAATGATGGTTAACTTCATATCGATATGGTTTTAATATGGTTTTATCCCGCGCCCGGAGGTGCGGGAGATCTTTCAATATGGTTTTTCGTTCATGTGCCTGTATTTGCATACACGGCACATTTATTATGCTACTATTCTTCTGTACAATTCCAGTAATTCTTCCCCGCCATTACTCACCTGTGATCTGCTGTAAGGAATGTTATCATACTTCATTTTACTGATTGCATCCGCGATGTCCCATTCATTTAATGCCACCAGTTGCGTACCGGCAGGCCGGTTTACCACATCCGTAGCAAGCACCCGCTTACCAAGGAACAACGCTTCTTTCACCGACAATGAATCGCCATCTGTGGTGGTGATCCGTAAAAACACATCCGATCTTTTCAGTATCTCAAAGAAAGGGTGCGGTTCGCTTATTAATAACACATTAGCAGGAACTTCAAGTCCCTGTTGTTCCAGGAAAGATTTATACTTCCCGGAAGCATCTGAAATTATTAAGGCATCCTGCTGCAAATTCCGGAAGATCTTTATCAGTAACGTCACCTGGTAAGTTTCATTTCCGGCCTTGTCTATAGAAACTGTAGATGCATTTGTGGCATATATCCCGGTATATTTCGCCCGCATGGCTGCAACTGCCGCCTGGATAGAGGCTGTTAAATCTTCCGGCTGCTGCGGTGGGATAAATGCACCTATCATCTGTGTCCGCTTATTCCATTTCTTCCCTATCTCCAGGCTCTTCTGGTTCAGTACCACCGGCATGTACGCGATCCTGAATGCAAGCTGATCCAACAGGTTATAAAAGGAATTATGCCGGCCCAGGTTGCCATGTAGAGTAAAGAGCATCTTTTTACCAAATACTGTACCTAACAGGACAAACCCACATCTCACAACCGGGTGATAAATATGAAAATGGATAAAACGATGTTGCCTGATCTGCTTTAAAATGGTGCCTTTTGTGCTGCGGCGGAAATCAGTAAATGTATATCCATATCCCTTATTGTCGAGATACTGCAAAAGTCTTTGTATATGAATGGTCACCCCGCCTATCGGTGGCGGCATAGTAGCCAGTATTAACAATTTCGGGCGTTGTTTCATTCCAATGCTTTTATAAGTTGAGTCCTTGCCTGATCTCCTGTTTGCGGATTACCAGGATCATTCAATACCTGGTTGCATATTTTCATTGCCGCAGCCTTACCTTTCTTTTCAGCATAGGCTTTCAGCAGCATATAATCTTCCACTCCCATTTTAAACGCCTCCCATCTCCTGCTGGAAAGTACCTGGCTGCCATTATCATATACTACGGCAAAGTCGGCGGACTTGCCGTCAAAATCATCCCAGAGGGAAGTTGCGTTTTGTTCATGCCCTGCATCAGCATATTGCCAGAAGCCTATCCCCGTCACATCATCCGCAAATGCCTTCCAGGCCATCAACCGGTAGTAAGCGTAAGGAGATAATGATTTTGTAGGTTTTTTTGTATCGTACAGCCATACCTGTTGTGCCGGTATGCGCTGCTGACGGTATGCTCTTAACACGTTGCCATTATCATATAACTGGAATATGTCCACATCTCCTGCTAAGCCATTTAATACGGTAGCATTGGAAACAGTAGCAAATAGCCTGGCATTTTTTCGTACTGATTTTATCCACGTGGCGAACTGTTTGTAAACAGGCAGCTGACCGGGCTTAATTTCGTCGAAAGGATAGAGGTAAATATTGGATGCTGCAATCCCCTGCTGCTGCAAAGCAGCTACCATAGCGTCATACCATGCTAAAAAAGACTGCTTCCATGTGTCTGATAAGAAACCATCTTTTTTTGCGGAGAAATCGAGGAACAATAACACATTGGTAAACCCCTTTACATACGCCAGGTTGGCACGGAGCCTGTCGTTTTTAACCAGTTCCACACCTGCCTGGAGAATACCCGGGTGAAATAAAAAAGTATTTACGTAGTGCGCCAGCAAATCCTGCCGGGCACTTTCTTCGCGTCCTTTGAAGAAAGGGTCATTAAAGTAAGGCCATACATTTACATCGGGCTTAAACTGTTTATAAGAAGATAATGAACCGCTACCGACATTAACCGTCAGCTGTCCACGGGCATCCCCGGCTGTCAGCGTAAATTTACCTGTGCCGCTTTGCAGGGCAATGGCCTTTACAAACAACAACCTGGACTCATTCTTCCCCAGGTTCATTGTTTCCCCGCTCTGCACCTCCATCAGCGCATCAGGCACTATTTTAAAATCACGGCTCTTTACCGGCTTAGCCCAATACACCTGATAACGGACAGCTGGCGTGGAGGCCGTAAATGTGAGTTTCACACCGGTGGCTGCCGTTGTATGATTGATTAAGGAAAAAGCTGCATATTCAGAGAATCCCGGCATAGTATTGATAATAGCATCGCCATTAGCGGCCTGCCCCGGAGCCGACAGACCCGAAGCCAGTAGCGTTAATGTAATCCCATTCCCGCCGGCAGGCCCTACCGCAGCCATGCTCCTGGCTACCGGAGCAGCCACGCTCTCACTCTCTGCAGAAAAACGTTTATTGATAGTTGCTGTACGCTGCTCCTTTACAAAGTTCTCCATGGCGGAAGAGGCAACAATGACTGGTTTCTTTGCAGCTGTTTGCTTACCAGTAAGCACCTGTATTTCGTCTGTAAAGAAGTAACTGCCATTGGGAACAACCACCAGTCGTATATACTTTCCCGTTATACCGATATTCCGGAGTGTTAAAGGCACAATGCGGTAATACTCATCTCTTGCAGATGACTGTGCCATCATATCTCCTGCAAATGACCAGCTCTGCTGATCATTACTTACAAAAGCCAGTATGCTCATTGGCAGCGTTACCTGGGCTTTCTGGCCGGTTACCGTATTAAGATTGATGCCTGTCACCGGCAAAGCCTGCGGCAAAGTGATATCGAAAGTGATCCTGCCTGTATTTTGCCACCCCAGCGTTCCCGGATCCTTCCAAAAAGAATTACCGGTGGTATATTTTCCATCAGATAACGATGCGATCTGGCTCTGGTCTTTCGTAAGACTATAATTCGGTGCGGGTGTTACCTTACATTGCCAACCTGAAATGACCTGCCGGGCAATCGCGTTAAGCTGTATCGCCAATATCATGTAAAAAAAGAAAAATACTGATCTCACCATAGCAATAAGTTTTGTCACTTGATCAATGCATAAACAAACACCAATCCGAAATAAAACAGTAGCGACGCCATAACAAGCTGCTTCCGTTTTACTTTATCGAGTGATAAAAATCCACCTGCAAAAACAACATATATAACCGGGTATACCGACATAATCCTCCTGGTATCCGCATTGGAGCTCGCTCCCAGGATCAGCAGCACCGCAATAATAAACAGGAAGCGTAACTCCCTGATCTTAAAGAACGGGTTCCGCGGCTTAACCAATGCAGTATAAATTAAGACACCCCAAACCACAAACCAGAAAAGTGCGGCCAGCGCCCATGGGATAAAGAAGGGGTTTTCTTCCAATACTGCATAAAAAGGGAATGGCAGGGTTTGGGAAAACAGTCCTACAACCACATGCCGCACACCAAAAGGTAGTTTCAACAGCATACTGCCAAATGATCCCAGTCCGGCGTTTGACATGGAAGAGTCAAGGTAATTCTCGCTGGTGCTCTGAATAGTATCCAACCCCTGCTGCAGGTAAACCACCTGTGTTAATGCGGGCAGCGCCAGCAGGATTAAAATGGGTATTTTAAATTTATTAAGTGTTCTGTTATTCCTGTCTGTTACCAACAAATAGATATATGCCATTAAAAAAGTGGCGCTGAAAAATCCATGTTCCGGCCGGAATAAATAGATGAGCACAGTGAGCAGGATTCCGTAAAAAACACCTGTAAGCCCCTGCCTGTTAATAATCAGCAGGAAATATAAGCCAAACAGCAAACCGATATGTACATCCCTCAGATACACCGCCGAGAAGAAAAAATTATACGACAGGAAAGCATATACCACTGTGAGCTTTACGCTGACTTCGCTGTTAATGTAAGTAGATAATATACTGAACAGGATTGTAAGGATCAAAGCCGAGCAGAACACGATTTGTAATTTCTGCAGTACCAGTGTATTGTTATCAATGCCCTTGGCAAGAAAGCCCAGTACGCTGGAAAACCAGGCGAATCCCTTCCAGTCGGAAGAGAAGAAGTCGTCGCGGTAGAAATTTGTAATATCCCCCAATGTCCGCATTGACGCCACTTTATCTATATAAGTATAAAATGTAACAGAATCTTTTGCATAAAAAATGTCACGGAAAGGGTCCTGGATATAAACGGTATCTGTTATCAACATAAAAGTGCCGTAAACCAGGAAAAAGGAAAGGAAGATCCGCAAACCTGTTTGCCTGCGGGCAGGGGTCTTAAACATAGCAGTAATGCTTAGCATTCCAATCCCCAGGAGGATAATATTGAACAGGAAAGTGGCTACACTCACCGATACAATACCAGCAATACAAGCGAATATAAAATTCAGCAGGAGCAGTAAATTGGTATTGGCATTGCTATTCCTCATTCCCGTCAGATGTTAATAATTTTGCCGGCCATTGTTACATTCGAAAACTCGGCCACCGCCCTTGTATAGGCAGTTGTTTGCAGCCTGTTCCGCAGATCGGCATCAGTTAAAACAGTTATTACTTTATTTACAATTTCCTTTTTTGATACAGGATCGACCAGGTAACCGGTTACATCGTTCACAACCGCCTCATTGGTACCGCCTCTGTTACCGGCAATCGCCGTTTTACCACAGGCTGCCGCTTCCAGGTATACCAGTCCGAACGATTCATAAAACTGGCTGGGAAGAATAAACAGGTCACAGATGGCGAAATAATCAGAGAGCACTTCACGGGAAACACCACCGGTAAACAATACATGTTCGTCCAATCCCAGCTCCTTTACCTGCTGTTGTAACGCAGGAAGATAATTGCCGCTGCCGGCAATTATGCAAAGCAATCCTGGTACTGCCGCCACTATTTCAGGCAGGCTTTCAATGATCAGCTGCTGCCCTTTCTCCTTCACCAGACGGGATGCGCTAAAAAGCACAGGCCGATGCAGGTCAATGCCCAGCCGGGATTTAATGGCAGCCACCTCCTGCAGTGTACGGCGGTGAAAAATATCGGTATCAATACCATGACGTATCAGCTCCAGCTTTTCCTTCAGTGCAGTTTGTGTCCATAGCTCGTACTCCGCTTCACTAACCACCACAATTTTTCTTTGATGCTGAAGGAAATTTAACATGCGCTGCTGCATACCAAAAGCGCGCAGCAGGAAAGAAGGTTTTTCGAAAAAGCTCGCCTTTTCGCTGCCATGCAATACAGACAGGGAGCGGGCAGACAAATGCTTTAACGCCGGGTAGAAGAGAGCGCCCATTTTTTTTGCGCGGGCATCACTGAAAATGATAGTATCGAAAGAATTTTTCTTTACTATCTTTTTTAATTGCCGGAAAAAAAGATAGAAATGAATATATTTTTTTTCGGGGATGGTATGACAGCGTACACCGTATTTTTCTTCGAACGACGCCAGGAAGGCTTCATTACGGGGCGTTCTATAAGTAAGCAGGCTTACCTGGTGCCCGTTCTTTACCAGTCCTATTGCCAGGTCATGTGCATACACACCCGCACCTCCGATAATAGGCGGAAATTCGTAAGATATGATTAAAACATTTTTCATAGCCCCCATTCGTTACAGATATACCCCTCTACATCCTTTCCTTCATATACCACCGCGGGGTTACCCATTACCAGCGAGTTTGCAGGCACATCCCTGTTTACATATGCTCCTGGCGCTATCATCACATTATCTCCAATATTAATTTTACCTACAATTACTGCATTAGAACCAATCCATACACGGTTACCCACCACCGGCACTCCCATAAGACGCCCCCGACTGGCCTGTCCTATCACTACTCCGGGGGAAAGGTTCACATTATTTCCCAGCTGGGCGTTCCCATTAATAACAATTGTGCCGAAATGCCCTATATATAACCCATACCCTACTTTGGTAGTATATGGTATCTGGAATCCATACTTATACGAATAATGCCGGAGGATGAGCCTCAACAGCAGCTTGAAAGGTCCCGCAGCAGCCTTTTGCAACCTGAAAAAAAACATATAGCGGAATCCTTCTATTAAAAAGAACGCCTTTATAAAACTCTTCCCATCTGTTTTCCCGTGATAACGGTGCAGATCCGATTTAATTAATTGTCTGACTCTCATAAGCTATAGTTTTACATCATTGAGCATCAGATCATTAAATGTTCCCCGGATTTTCCTGCTGTATTCTGTAGGCTGATTTCCCGGTAAAATATACTCCTGGTGAAAAGATTTCAATTTCTGTGAAATGAGGTAAGCCTTTACTGTGCATTGATGTTTCATTGCCAGTATAAGTGCATGCATTCTCCCGGAATACACGTCTGATGCCGATTGGTATAACTGTTTCAGATCATCTACGGAAGATAGCCTGGCTACGGGCAACTCCAGGTGGTAATTCAGTTTTACATAATTACGGAAAGCAATCGTTTCCGCTGCGTCAGTAATGGTAGTATAAAACAATTCTACCTGCAATCCTGCATCCAGGTACCCTTTCACTACGGTAAACCATTCTTCATAATAATCTGCATTCGTTTTGCCGGGCTGATTATATTTTGCAAACACCTCGTTAAAGCTGGTGATTCCCACCAATGCTTTCCTGTTATTATTTTCTTTTTCAACCCGGTTCTTACCACTGTAAAAGGCTATATCCGGTGTAAGCACGGCTTTATGGCCAAATTTCTCAAACAGGGATGCTTTTGAATAAGTGTCCCTCACCCAGATGAGATCTGCCTCTGACAAAGCTTTAGAGAAAAGCCGTTGTTCCTTTGGATTGAAAGTAGTGCCCACTCCTACGCCAATGATATACAGTTTTGCACGGGTAAGCTTTTTTACCAGTCGCGTCCACCAGTACATGGCAATAGCGAAACGGCTGGGATATTCTTTCCCGGAAGATTCAATCAGTTGTCCCCCGCCGATCACCACGATATCGTAATTTCCCTTACGCAATTTTGCGCGGATATGTTTATAGTTAATGGCGATCCAGTACAGACCCGCCATTTTCAATTTTGCTTTTTTGGCGAATGACAGCGCTGGTGGCGCTATGGCAGTTGTTCCTCCTGCCAGGTAATTATATGCCGGCATACTGCTCATACCTGGATTGGTGAAATAGGCAAAATCAGTACTAAAATCACTATCCCGTAATAAACTGGTCATGCTTTCACGGATAGCCTGATCACCCAGATTATTGGAAAATCCTTCATTAATGATTAACGCCTTTTTCATATTTGTCTTCTTATCAATTTTCCGATCAACGATCGCTGCTCTTTATTTAAACTTATAAACCAGGCGAATGGAATACTGCAAACGCCAATCGCCACCGCCGATATCATCAGTCCTCCCCAGGAACCCGGCAGCATGAATTTCCGGCAGCACCAGGACAACAGCAATACCCATACAAATAACCCACATCCTCTCAGAATAGCAGGATAGTAAAACCACGGTTTCTGTTCCAGTATCCTTGCAGCATACGTAGGTGAAAAAATTAAATTTTTCACTGTGAGTAGTATTGCCGATACAATGGCCACGCTGTAGATCCCCCAGTTAAAGTATTTAATGACCAAAATGCCCAATACCAGGTTCAGTATACCACAGAAAAAAGAAGTGAGCCCTGGTATCTTCACTTTATTATATACCGAATTGATAGACAATATGGGCAATACCGACAGGTTAAAGATCAGATGCCCGGTTAGCAGGATCATCAGCGGATAAAAATGCACGAATTTTTCGCCTACCCACAACCGGAGGATCACATCCGAATAAGCAACGATAATGCCTATTGGGATAGCCAGTACCAGGCCCATTGCGACCACCGAATATTTCGAGAACTTCAGCAGGTTACTGAAATCCTTATCTGCATAATACTTATATACCACGGGGGTAAATATGGCTACAAATACACCTGCAAAAGAGCGTAATAATGTATGCCATTGCGCTACTGTGCTGAATTCCCCCGTAGCTGTAGCCCCATAATACTGATTCAGCAGAATGATGTCAATATTAATAAAGAGCAAAGTACCGATCTGGTTAATCACCAGCCAGAAACTCATAGAAGCCACATATCTTACTATCTTCTTATCAAAACTGGCAATCTGCAATTTCAAAAATGGAAATTTGCGGATGATCCAGATCAGCGCTGTCACAAAAGATACCAGTGAAGCCATAAAAAAGGCAATCCCTATCAGGCTCAACTTTGCGGAAGCATTCAGCAATAAAAAGATCAGCACTGTTCTCACCACTATCTCCAGGATGGCAATGATACGCTGGATATAAATTTTATTTGACGCAAATGCCGGTACCAGGAAAAGCCCGCGAATAAAGGTGAGCACGAAAGAGGTAATAATGGCAATGAACACCCACCTCATTTCTCCCACTGCATATCCACGATAGCTGATGATGCTGTCTATTTTATATAAGAACCAGCCTATCAGGGGCAGGAGGGCAACTATCAGCAGTATGGCGGAAATAATAGAGGAAGAATAGATAGCGTTTGACGACGCATGATCCTCCTTTCTCATAGCCAATGTAAAGTTCCTTCCTACCGCCGCATCAATAGCGATGGTTATAATGGACAGGTATGAACTGAAAGAAGTAGCCAATGCTATGATACCATAGCCATCCACACCAATCTTCGCTATATAAAACGGTACAACAACCAGCCCCAGTAAAATATTTAAAACCAGAGCCAGGAAGTTCGTCCCTAAATTTAGCGACATCTCATAGCTCACCCCTTTCGTTGACATCAAATATCAATTTCCAAATTATTCATATATATATTTCCACGTTAACAGCTCTTAGAGCCTGCCATCTACCAGGCTTCTATCTACACAAGCTTTGGTATCAAAAATGACCCCGTTGTTACGTCTGTATTTCAGGTAATCAAAGGTTAAAAACTCTTTATGTGCTACTGCTACGATGATAGCGTCGTAAACAGAGGCTTTATCGATGGCGTTTGAGATCTTCAAACCGTATTCTTCTTCTACTTCCGCGGGGTCGGCCCATGGATCATAGATATCTACTTCCAGGCCGAATTGTTTCAACTCATGGTAGATATCCACTACGCGGGTATTACGTACATCCGGGCAGTTTTCTTTAAAGGTAATACCCATAATGAGCGCTCTTGAGCCTTTGATCTTATGATCTTTGTCGATCATCAGCTTCACCACCTTATTAGCAACGAAATGTCCGATATGATCATTTACCCGGCGACCGGACAGGATCACCTGCGGGTGATAGCCTACAGATTCCGCTTTGTGGGCGAGATAATAAGGATCTACGCCAATACAATGACCACCTACCAATCCTGGCTTATATTTCAGGAAGTTCCATTTGGTACCTGCTGCGTCAATAACATCGTTGGTATCGATACCGATCTTATCAAAGATCAACGCCAGTTCATTCACAAATGAGATGTTCACATCCCGCTGGGCATTTTCAATAGCCTTGGAAGCTTCAGCCACTTTCAGGCTTGGCGCCTTGTGGGTACCCGCTTCTATAATGGAACCATACAGGGCGTCTACCTTGTCTGCTATTTCAGGGGTAGATCCGCTGGTTACTTTTTTGATCTTTGTAAGGGTATTTACTTTATCGCCCGGGTTTATTCTTTCCGGGGAATATCCTGCAAAGAAATCAACGTTATATTTCAGACCTGATACTTTTTCCAGTACCGGCACGCAGTCTTCTTCTGTACAGCCGGGGTAAACGGTAGACTCATAAATAACCAGGTCCCCTTTTTTCAGGATGCGGCCCAGCATCTCAGACGCTTTAATGAGAGGACGGAGGTCCGGCGCCTTATAAACATCGATCGGTGTAGGAACAGTTACGATAAAGGTATTATACTTTTTCAGATCATCTACATTGGACGAAAAAGCAAGCCCGATATCAGACTTCTGTGCGGCTTTAAGGGCTATCACGGCGTTCAGATCGTCGAGATTAGCCTCCCTGGTACGGTCGGTACCTGCAGCCAGTTCATTTACCCTTTCCTTGTTGATATCAAAACCCAATACATCGTATTTTTTGCCAAATTCAATTGCTAACGGCAAACCAACATAGCCCAGGCCTATAACGGCAAGATGGATATTCTCAACGCTGTTGTTAATCTTCACCATAAAATATTTGTCTGTCTTTTGTTTTTTTTAAGTCTTTTAATATTATCCTGCAATCCATCCAACTGATAAGTACAGGGTTCTTGGGCCCAATGGCGATGTATACACGAATATACATAATATCGTAATGCTATTTCCCGTTCAGGACTGCCCGTCTTTTCCACTTACCCAGGAATCCCTTTCCGGTAGCGGGTTCATTACCATAACCGTAGCCATAACCGTAGCCATAGCCATAACCGTAGGCACTCTTATTCTTCACGTCATTAATGACAATATTTATCCGGGGCAACTTTCGTTGCTGGTACAGATCTTTGGTGATCTGCAGTTGCTGTTTGAACGTAAAGCCGTGGCGAACCAGGTATAGCGTGGCATCCGCAAAGCGGCCCAGCACCTGTGCATCTGTAACCAGCCCTATAGGCGCCGAGTCGATGATGATATAGTCAAAACGCTCATTCAGTTCTTTGAACAACGCTTCCGTTCTTGATTGCAACAATAATTCTGTAGGATTCGGAGGAATTGGACCGGAACTAATGATCCAGCAATTCTCATGAATCCCTGACGGTCTGATAAGCGTTTCCATGGAAGTTTTCCCGATCGCATAGGTGCTAAATCCTTCGTGATTGGGCAGGCCCAGGCGCTCCGCGATTTTAGGTTTACGCAGGTCCATTTCCATTAATACCACTTTCTTTCCTGAAAGTGCCAGGATGGCGGCCAGGTTGGTAGATACAAAGGACTTCCCTTCTCCTCCCATACTGGAAGTAACGATCACTGATTTATTGCTGATATCGGACAGCACAAACTGGAGATTAGTCCTTAAAGCCCGGAACTGTTCTGCTACAGGAGTGCGGGAATCCGCTTTAGTGACGATCATATTTGTTGAACTATGGCCTATTTCTGCCAGTACCGGCACCGGTGTGTTGCTGGTAATGTCCTGCTTATTCAGTATCCTTCTGCTTAACAGCTCCCTCATATACAGGTATCCGGCCGGAAGGGCCATTCCGAGCACCAATCCCAGCAGGAAGATGAGTATACGTTTGGGCTTAAAGGGCAGTGCATCGCTTTTTGCGTCATCAATGATACGGGCAATGGCCAGGTTGGAGGTTTTGGAAATCGCCGACTCTTCCCTTTTCTTCAGGAGGAACAGGTAAAGTTCCTGTTTGATGGCCTGCTGACGGGAAATATCCAGGAATACTCTTTCCTTGGCTGGCACCTGCCGGATCTTCTGGTTCAGGGCATTCGCATTCTTCTGCTGCTCCTCGATGCCCACCTGGATACCTTTTTTCAGGGAAGCCAGGTTGCTTAACAGATCTGAACGGATGCCTGCCAGCTGCTGATCCATATTTACCACCACCGGGTTGGTGGGGGTACTGGACATCAGCTGCCGCTCCCTTTCAAGTTGCAGGGTGTTATAACGTTGCACCAGTCCTACAAAAGTAGGGTCCTGTACGATCAGGGAAGAAGGCACTACCCTTTTGTTATTTTCAGTATCACGCATGTATTGTTCAAGCGATTCCACCACATTTAGCTGCACCTGTTGTTCAAGCAGTTGCTTGCGGGCATCGCCGGTACCTTCTACCAGCAATTTGGATTGCGACTCAATATCCGCCAGTTCATTCTCCTGCTTAAACTGTTGTATGTTCTTTTCAACCCCGGATAATTCCTGTGTTACAATCACAAGCCGGTTATCGATAAATGCAATGGTACTGTCGGCGATACGGTTTTTATCTTCCACACTTGCTTTCAGATAAGTTGTAAGCAGGTTGTTCAGCACCTTCTCCCCCTTTTCAGGGATCCGTGCATTTAAACTGAGGTCTATGGTGCTCACCTGCTTGTTGGGGATACGCACATCCAGCAGGAGCTGGTAGTTTGCCGTAGTTTCATCCACAGAAGCTACCTTGATGGTGTAAGCAGACTGGGTAAAAGGAAATTCTGTACGGGTTATTTTTGCCACGCCTTCCGGGAGATGAAGTGTGTCATTCCAGGATGCCGTACGGGTTTCTTTTTTACCAGACAGCTCAAACTTGTCATTTCCCACAGGTGAAATAACATAGGAGGTCTTATTAATAGTATCGTTGAGGGAAAGCCATTGCAGGGAAAAAGGCAGATTTCCATATTGCTCTGTTTCCTTCACCCTTCCATCCACAAAATATGATGTATTCAGTTGCAGATTGTTCACCACTTTCTGCATCAGCGTACGTGATTTCAATATTTCCACTTCATTGTCCACGCTACTTTTATTGGAAAAAACTTCCAACTGTTGCAGTATTTCCTGACCCGGGATATCCCCGCCTTTCTGATCATCCTTCACTAATACTTTAGCGCTGATCTTATAACTTGGAGTGGCATAACGGAGATACAACCACGCAGCTGCCACACCTGTTATGATAAAAATAACAAACAGGTACCAATGCCTCATCAGGGTATCCAGCATATAACGGGGGTTGATCCCGCTATCTTTTTCCGGTTCCCTTGCCTCGTGCCCATTTAAATGAGCAGCGTGATTCGTAAAGATATGCTCTGGCATATTGTCTTATTAAAAATTTAAAAATTAATTCTCGATACCGCCACGATCAGCAATGATAATACAGATGCCAGGATTGAAATACGTTTTACCTGTGCAAAGTCTGTACTGGACACCTTCGACTTGTTGGGTTCCACGTACACCACATCTCCCTGGCGCAGGTAAAAATAGGGAGAGGAAAAAATATTGCTCTGATTCAGATTTAATCTTACAAACTCTTTCTTACCATTGTTATCCCTTATCAACAAGACGTTTTCTCTTTTCCCATAGATGGTAAGATCACCTGCTGCACCCAATGCGTCCAGCAAGGTCACTTTTTCATTCGGCATCACGTAGGTAGATGGTTTATTTACTTCTCCCAACACTGTGATCTTAAAATTCGCAAACCGCACATTTACAACCGGGTCCTTATAATAAGTAGCCGCTATTGTTTTAATCTCATCTCTCACACTATCGGTAGTTTTTCCCCGCACCATAATCTTACCGATCAGGGGCAGTACCACATATCCGTCTTTATCTACCAGGTAACCGCTTGCAGCGGTGACAGCTGGCGCAACAGCCGTGTTGCCGCTTACCGGTACAGCGCCGGCGGATTGGTTCAGCATGGCAGTAGCTGCCGGATCCAGGGTTTGGATGGTTATCTGCAGGATATCATCTGCCTGGATTAAGGGCGTTGAATATGCTGCCTGTTGAATTTCCTGCTGTTTGATAGTATCCGGTACATCTCTGAAATAGGTAATGTTTTTTGGCGCCGAACAGGAAGTGATAAACAAGGTGACCACTCCCGATAACATGATTAATAATCCTTTAAAATCCCTGATAGATCGCTCACACATAATTGATGCTCTTGTTTCTTATTAGTAATGAATACCGGATGATCAGATGATCATCTTTCCCTTATCGAGTTCTTCATAAGCAGAATTTTTGCTGATGAATTCTGGCACCAATTGCTTCATCATAGCCACGGTTGGCGTGAGATAATGTTTCCTGGCGGATTCAATCAGTTGGTTTACCTGCTCGTTCACCTCGGTAAAATCAGATGCACGTACTTTTGCTATCATAATTTTTTCGTGGTAGGTGGGAAGTGTATTCTCTGCGTTATTTAATAATTCTTCATATAGCTTTTCCCCCGGGCGTAGTCCGGTGAAAACGATTTGTATGTCTTTCCCCGGCTCTTTGCCGGACATGCGGATCATTTTACGTGCCAGTTCGGCAATCTTCATGGGCTTGCCCATGTCAAACACGAATATTTCACCGCCCTTCCCCATAGAACCAGCTTCCAGTACCAGCTGACAAGCCTCTGGGATAGTCATGAAATAACGGGTTATATCAGGATGTGTTACAGTTAAAGGTCCGCCTTTTTCCAGTTGTTGTTTGAAACGTGGAATTACCGATCCGTTAGATCCCAGCACATTGCCGAAACGGGTAGTGATGAAACGGGTGGGTGGTGTACCATACACTGGGCCCATTTTCTGGTATTTTTCGTTCAGATGATTATTGAAGGACTGTGAAAAGATCTCAGCAATACGTTTGGAGGCGCCCATTACATTAGTTGGGTTTACCGCTTTATCTGTAGACACCATTACAAATTTTTCCGCGCCATATTCCACTGCCAGCTCTGCTACTATTTTAGTGCCCAATACATTATTCATCACTGCAATAGATGGATTCTTCTCCATCATTGGCACATGCTTATAAGCAGCAGCGTGATAAACGATAACAGGCGCATAAATTTCGAACAGCTGCTGCATTCTTACCCGGTCGCACACATTACCGATAAACGGGATCACCTGTGCGCCGGTTGTAACTTCCGCCAATTCAAGCTCCAGTTCATGCAATGGTGATTCTGCCTTATCACAAAGAATGACCACTGATGGATCATACTTCATCACCTGTCTTACAATTTCACTGCCAATAGAACCAGCGGCACCTGTAACCAGGATACTTTTCCCTTTCAGTTCTTTGCTGAGCTGCTTGTTTTTGATGTCGATAACAGATCTTTCAAGAAGATCTTCTATATTGATATCCTTCAGCTGGATACCGTTATTGGCGTTACCTTCTGTCCACTGGCTCACGGGAATGATTTTTTGTACACGTATATTTAATGACATACATTCTTCTACGAGTTCATTAAGATGTTCCCTGTCCAGGTGATCTTCCGGGATCAACAACAACGTTGCTTTTGCCTGTTTTACCAGCTTATACAATTCTCCTTTGCGGGAAGCATAAATAGGCAGTCCTTCAAGTGATTTACCTGCATGAGCATTAGTGTCTGCCAGGAAAGCCGTAATGCGGATATCTGAATCCGGATCATCGCTGATAGCTTTCCGTAGCATGAGGCTGGAATGTCCTGTATAATAGATAGCGGCCCGGGTCCTGTTAACCGCGCGGAAATTATTATAATACTTGAAGATCCATTTCACCAGAAGGCGATAGGACAACAGCAGGAAAGAGCTGATAAAGAAATTAATCAGGATAACAGACATAGGGAAGAGCGTCTGTTCCGGGTCAAGCAGGTAGCTGTACCCGATAGCCAGGTATATTCCACAGCTGATAACATTCAATGCTGCGATACGCCCGATATCTGCCAGGCTGGTAAAACGTACTATTCCCCTGTAAGTATGCAGCAGTAATGATAATATGAGCGTGACAGCTCCTGTAAGCAACGCTATTTTCCCCAATGGATACAAGACTATAGCAGATGCATCAAAATTCAGTCTCAGGAGAAAGGCTAAATTGATTGCGATGACAGAGCACCCCAGGTCTAATAGCAAAATCAGCCACGACGGGGTAATCCATGATGAATTACGCACCATAGGTTCAATTAATAAGATATGGTTATTAATAAATACAAACTCGCCTGTTCAACTCAGTCGCGCAAGTTTCAAGGTTTTCATAGAGGCGCTTTGTCAAATACAGGACGGAAAAACTAATTGACTACAATCTCTCTTTCGGTTTTCAAAGTTAGCGCAAGATAATTACTAAAAGTGAAAACTTCTGTTATGAAAAGGTAAACTGTTGAAAAAAAATTCACCTTTTAATGCTACCGAAAAATCAATAGTACAAAACATTTCCGCACCACTTTAACAAAAGCGATAATGAAAACTGTTTCCCGGTTTGTCGTCTTAAACACTGATCAGTTGGCACATACGACAAATAACCTCTCCGGATAAACGAAAATTGCGGATCAGCCAATCATGCTGTCCATTTTATCGGCTAGTAAAGAAATTTTCCCTGTGATGCGACATTGGTGGTGATGCACCTGGAACTTTTGCTGCAACGACGCGCTACGCCGCCGCTCTAAAGTGTTAAATAGATGATACATGGTCTTTCAATTTTTCTGGTTAACGCAGCTGCTAAATATGGCTATATAATAATATGGTTAAAAAATCACTGCGTTATCGGTTCTTTGCAACGCACGCAATTGAACAAACACCATACCAATCTCGGGGCTTCATTTAATTTCCCGGCCTAAAGTTAATGAAGTATTTATTATACTGCATCAATTGTTAAAAAATAACGAAAATATACTTTAATAAATGCCCGGTCAGGATACCTTACAATAAACGGCCTCACCAGTAAGTGGTGAGGCCGTTTATTGTAACTAACGTAACCGTGTATACGTAAAAGATATTATGCTTCTGTAATGAATACCACCAGGCTCTTTGCCCCGTGTGCCCCCAGCACCAGCGACTGTTCTATATCTGCTGTTTTGGAAGGACCGGCAATGAATACCCCGAAGCCGTTTTGCGGGGCCCCTATCTTTTCATACGCCTCATGCATAGTAGGCAGTATCCTGCTTTTAGGCAACACAATGGCCAGGTGCTGACAGATGAAGGGTAACACCCTTACCTGCACCTCCTGTTCAGTTAGCCAGATAGCGCCGTTCTCGGCTACCCCCCATAGACCGGGCACAACCGCCATATCCACATTTTCCAGCAGGTGCGGATCTTCGTTTATCCATGCACGTTCATTGCTTCCTATTGTAATGATACGCTGCAGATGCGGGTAATGTTCTGCCAGTAAAGCGGGTATCTCCTTTTCGTCCTTT
Organism: Chitinophaga polysaccharea; assembly: GCF_902150045.1. Taxonomy (GTDB): domain Bacteria; phylum Bacteroidota; class Bacteroidia; order Chitinophagales; family Chitinophagaceae; genus Chitinophaga; species Chitinophaga polysaccharea_A. The sequence continues at coordinate 29,516 of NZ_CABFVU010000006.1, read as the reverse complement.
ACTTCGAATAAGCTGCCGCCTAATCCCTCCAGCACCTTGCGGTAAGCCTCCAGGGTACCAGGCATGGAACCGGATAATCCTTCCAGGGATGGCAATACGGATGCCTCCGGTTGATGCTGCTTGACAGCGGCTAAGATCTGTTCCCTGCTACTCATGATTTCTTATTTTTTTCATACCACTGGGAAAACGACTGCGCCGGGGGAGCAGGCATTTCCCGTTGTTTATACCAGGGATTTAAACGGTTATTTACCATACCAGGAAAAGCACGCATTACCCAGCGACCCATTTTTCCGGCAGCGCGATAAGTGCGTGGAGCAGATAATACCCCGCTCATCATCTTCATCCCCGCCGTTTTTGAGGCCGTGGTATGCCCTTCCTTTACCAGCACCTGCCTCCACTTATACAATTGCTGGTGAATATCAATTTTCACCGGGCATACGTTAGAGCAGGAGCCGCATAGCGTAGACGCAAAGGGCAGATCCGCATAATCCTTCATATCCAGGTTGGGAGCCAGGATAGCGCCAATAGGCCCCGCTACGGCGGTATGATAGCTATGCCCCCCGCTGCGGCGGTATACCGGGCAGGTGTTCATACAGGCCCCGCAACGGATACACTTCAGTGAATTCCGGAAATCCTCCCGGCCCAGTTGCCTCGACCGGCCATTATCTACCAGTACTATATGCAGTTCCTGCCCGGCACGGGGCTGCCTGAAATGGCTGGAATAGGTAGTAATAGGCTGACCGGTAGCGCTGCGTGCCAGCAGGCGCAGGAACACCCCCAGGTGTTTCCGCTGGGGGATTATTTTCTCAATGCCCATGCAGGCAATATGTATATCTGCCAGGTGTGCGCCCATATCGGCGTTTCCTTCATTGGTGCATACCACCATTTCACCGGTTTCCGCGACGGCGAAATTCACGCCTGTAACGGCGGCTTTGGCCTGCAGGAACTCTTTCCTGAGATGCTGCCTCGCGGCAGCGGTGAGGAACTGGGGATCTGCATTACCGGCGGGAGTGCCCAGGTGCTCATGGAACAACTCTCCTATTTCCTCTTTCTTTTTATGGATACAGGGCAGTACAATATGACTGGGCGGCTCTTTAGCGAGCTGTACAATCCGTTCTCCCAGGTCCGTATCAATTACTTCTATGCCATTGGCCGCGAGGTGCGGGTTGAGATGACACTCTTCCGTAAGCATGGATTTACTTTTCACGAGGTGGCGTACACCATGCTGCTGCAATATACCCGTTACTATCCGGTTATGCTCTGCTGCATCCGCTGCCCAATGTACAATGGCGCCGTTCTGTGTGGCCTGTTGCTCAAACTGTATAAGATACTCATACAGGTTGCCCAGGGCGTTCCGTTTGATGGCGGAAGCGGTGTCCCGCAACTGTTCCCATTCAGGGATGCTCCGGGCCATTTTATCACGCTTGGCGCGTACCCACCAGAGGGTTTGGTCGTGCCAGTCGACCCGGGGCTCATTTTCGTTGAACCTGTCTGCCAGCGTGGCGTGATCAGCTGTTTGCCTGTTCATGGATATTCTGATTGAGGATTTCTGCAATATGCATCACTTTCACACCGGCATGCTGCCGACGTAAAATGCCTTCCATGTGCATGAGGCAACTCACATCCGTTCCGGTGATCACCTCAGCGCCATGTTTAACGTGATCGACTACACGATCTTTACCCATTTTTACGGATACTGCTTCTTCCGTAACGCAGAAAGTGCCGCCAAAGCCGCAGCATTCATCCTGCCTGTCGAGCGGTACCAGCTCCACTCCTTCCACCATACGCAGCAGCTTTTCCGGTTTGGAGAAAGGCGCTGCCACCAGTTCGCTCATCTGGGCCAGGCCAAGGCCCCGCTGACCATGACAGCTCTGGTGCAGCCCTACTTTACAAGGGAAGCGGGCCGGCAGGTTTTGTACCCTGAGCACATCCGTAAGGAATTCTGTAAGTTCGTATATCCGTTCCCGGATATGCGTGGCAGCTGTTTCTGCTGCAGGATCGTGCAAATGATCTTTGATATGCAGCACACAACTGCCGGAGGGACCTACAATATAATCGTAGTCAGCAAAATTCTTGATGAACAGGCTATTACATTGGTGTGTAAGATGCTCGTATCCTGAATTGGCCATTGGCTGGCCGCAACAGGTTTGTCCCTGCGGGTATTCCACTTCACAGCCCAGTTTTTCCAGCAACTGCAGCGTGGCAATGCCTACCTGCGGGTAGAACTGGTCGATATAACATGGTATAAATAATCCTACTTTCACGGGCAAAGTATTTAAATGATCATTGCTGACCTGCAAATTTAGCGGGCAACACAACAGTAATCCTCCCTCTTTTTTACCGGTTACTGGCTTAATTTTCACTGCTACAAATTAATACAGCGGTTGGAGGTTGGCAACCCGGTCTGTCCTGCTAAGCGTTATGTGGATTTTGCCTGGCTGATTACCCCGGTTTTGTTTTTGGGGGCCTGGGCTGGGCATATGCAAAAACTAATACCGGTGTAAGGCATCCTGCGGAGTCTTGCTGTTATATTTATGCATCGTCTGAAAGTAAGATAAACTTACCCTTTTGATACGCCGTATTTATCAGGATGCAATTATATACGGGTTAAGTACGGGTAATATCCGGCGCAACTATGGGTTAAACTGGGAGTATCCATACTGAAGCTATGCTTTTCCCATGCTTTAAGCTGTTCTGTCTGTACAGCATACATTCCATTGTTTTTTCCCGGTATAGGTTATCTCTTACAGTTAAAATCCAGGAAATAATCCTCTCTCTTAGCTCAAATCCTGTAAGATCCGGCACGATCCAACCAGACAAATCAGCTTAACCATCATACTCCCAGGTCAGACAACCTTCGCATCGTTCATAATTTGTTCTTCCTGTTTCTTTTTGAGGTACCATTGCACCACGCGGATCTCTGCGAAGGTGGCAGCATCGCCTACTCTTTCCTTGATGGGGCCTGCGGCGGTAGCGCCTAGCTCCCCGATGTGTTTAAGGATAAGGCGCATGGTGCTTTCCTTCACAAAACGGTTGATATCCATTTCGCCGGCTTCCACGCATTGGGCCAGGTGGCTTTCAATGGTGCTGATAGCCAGCTGCCGCGCAGTGGCAATATCGGCAATGGATTTGCCTGCAAGGTACAATTCCAGTGTGCCGCGACGGCTGCTTCCTTTTTCCACTTTGCCTTTGGCGGCTTTCTCCTTGCCGGCAGGAACCTGGGCGTTAGCAGCATCTGCTTCTCTTAGTTTGGTGTAGTCTTTCAGACCGGTGGTGAAATCAAGATCGGCATAAGCCACTTCCCACACATGGCGCAGCTTATTCCAGCAATCGGCTTCGAGGGCCATAAGCTGAAGGAGATATTTTTTCGACTTCGCTTTTTTGACATCGGCAATATGCGCCTGTAAAGGCTGTATAAGATCTTCGTATATGCTTTGGGTAAAGTAGCCAATGGCTTTGTTCACCCTTTGCTGCAGCTGTTCCATTTCGCCGGTTTGTACGGCGGTATCCAGCAGCTGGTGCAGCTGGGTGACGAACCTGGCCGCCACTTCGTGCTGCTGCTCTGCTTTGGCCGATAAGCTACGGCTTAACTTAATGGCGGCGTCGAAGTCGGGCAGTTTCTTATCCTGGATCCATACAGCATGACTGCGGATAGCAGCCTGCATACGGTACCAGTCGAACTGCTGCAACAGCGATGTAGCCTGGAATTTCTTCTTCTCCATTTCCAGGAGCACCACCAGTTCATTGGCTTCATTCTCTTTTTCTGCGAATTCAATCACCTGCCGGTCCGTTTTGATGCTGCCATGCCCGATGCGGGAATGCAGAACCAGTCCGTCGAGCGAAGTACAGCGACTGAGCGCTACGTATACCTGTCCGGGTGCGAAGGCGTACCCTGCATCTATAATGGCGCGCTCGAAGGTAAGCCCCTGGCTTTTGTGGATAGTGATGGCCCAGGCCAGGCGTATGGGAAATTGCGTGAAGCTGCCTATTTCTTCTTCTTCAATACTGTTTTCATCCTGGTTGTAGGAGTAGCGGATGTTTCGCCAGGTTTCCTTGCCCAGTTTCAGCTCTTCATGGGAACCTGCCAGCACCAGCATGATTTCCTCATCGTTGATCTCCTTTACAGTGGCTATTTTGCCATTATAATAGCGGCGGGGCTGCGCCAGGTCGTTTTTGAGGAACATTACCTGGGCGCCTACCTTTAACTGCAGCAGTAATTCAGTTGGCAGTGCCTTGTCGCTGAAATCGCCTTCAATTTTTCCTTCGAAGCGATATACCTTCCCCGGCATGTCTGCCAGGCGCCGGGCATTGATCTCATCTGCCTTCCGGTTATGGGTGGTGAGCACAATGTATTCTTCATCTTCTCCCGTAAAGTTCGGGCGGTAATGTTCATTCAGCAACTGCAGGTCATCATGCAGCACTTCGTTATTGCGGATCCTGTTCAGCACCTCAATAAAATGCTGTTCATTCTGCCGGTAAATTTTCTTTAGTTCAATATACAGCGGCGGCGCCTGTTCTATTACTTTAGCTGCAAAGAAAAAGGTACTGTTGTAGTACTCGGAGAGCATGCGCCATTCCGCATCGGGCACTACGGGCGGGAGCTGGTAAAGATCCCCGATGAACAATACCTGCACACCACCAAAAGGCAGCAGTGGTTTATTACGGAAGTGACGCAGGATCACGTCGATGGCATCCAGCATATCGCATCGCACCATACTCACCTCGTCAATGATCAGTAATTCCATTTCCTGTAGCAATACTTTTTTATCGTTGGTAAAACGAATATTGCGGAACAGGCCATGTTTATCCGTACTGCTGATTTCATCTGATCCAAACCCTCTTTTTGTGCCCGGGATAAAAGGTCCGAAAGGCAGCTGGAAAAAAGAGTGCATGGTAACACCACCGGCGTTGATGGCGGCCACTCCAGTGGGCGCTACTACTACCGTGTTTTTACGCGTATGTTCTTTGATATATTTCAGGAACGTAGTTTTCCCTGTACCGGCCTTGCCGGTAAGGAAGATATGGCGGTGTGTATGGTTTATGAAATCTGCCGCCAGGTGAAAGATAGTATTTGTATTATCCGGTTGGGGCATCTGTTGTTGAATTGAAAGGGCAATATACAGAAAAAGTGGTGAAAAGCGCGGGGATATTGCGTGTAATGAAATACAGTATCTTCGTTTTTCATTCTGCCTGCAAAAAAATTTTATTCATATGAACGATCTTAAAATTGCTACTGCACAATTTGAAAACAGGAGCAACGACAAGTCATACAATCTGGGTGTGATCCGGGAATTATCCAGGCAGGCTGCTGCAGATGGCGCAGATGCCGTAGCATTCCATGAGTGCTCCGTGACCGGTTATACTTTTGCCAGGAATTTATCGCGGGAACAGATGCTGGAGCTGGCTGAGATCATCCCCGAAGGACCATCTGTCAGGGCACTGCAGGAAATCGCCGCCGAAAATGATATTGCCGTACTGACGGGATTATTTGAGAAAGACGCCAATGATAATTTATTCAAGGCCTATGTATGTGTAGATAAAAACGGGCTCGTGGCAAAATACAGGAAGTTGCATCCGTTCATCAACCCGCATCTGCAGCCGGGGAATGAGTATGTGATCTTTGATCTGAAGGGATGGAAATGCAGCATGCTGATCTGTTATGATAACAATATTACGGAGAATGTACGTGCCACGGCCCTGCTGGGCGCAGAGGTCATTTTCATGCCGCATGTAACCATGTGTACGCCATCTACCCGGCCCGGTGCGGGTTTTGTAGACCCGGCGCTCTGGGAAAAGCGGCGGGAAGACCCTACTTCGCTGCGACTGGAATTTGATGGTATGAAAGGGCGCGCCTGGCTCATGAAATGGCTGCCGGCCCGTGCATACGACAATGCCGTGTACGCCGTTTTCTCCAATCCCATAGGTATGGATGACGACCAGCTGAAAAATGGCTGTTCCATGATCATTGATCCTTTTGGCGATATAATAGCAGAGTGCAGAAAGCTTGATAACGACGTAGTAACGGCAACGCTTACACGAAATAAGCTTACCGAGGCCGGCGGGTACCGGTACCGGCTGGCACGGCGGCCCGATTTATATGGGGAAGTGATTGCTGCAGCGCATACACCTGTACAAAAGGTGGTATGGTTGCAGGAGAAGCCGTAAAACGATATGACGGACCAGTGGTATAAACACTTGATAATTTAAACAAAATCATAATACAAATAAAAAAGCGGGGATGGCTGCGGATTTTATCGGTTTCACCGGAAATAAAACCACTAATTCCGGCTAACTGGTTATCTTTGTGGCCCTGACCCCGTTTACAAAGCTTTAAAATAACCCGTTTTTTAGCTTCTTGTATAAAGGAACCGCTCCCTCGTGGAGCGGTTTTTTGTTTTAGGGAGATAATGAGCCGGGGAGATATACCGTATGGCGATAGTAACCTGTTTCAGGGAGATGATGGGCTGGGAGATATATAGCGATAGTGTGGGGATTGCCTGGCGCATATATACATCGTGCAGGGCACGTGGAGTTTACGCGGAGGGGAGGTGGACTTGACCAGGTAATGCCTTACCGGAAAGGGTTTTGGCAGATTTCCGCGGCCTGGATATCGCAGGAACTACCAGCATGATATCGGCGGCATTGTGGCGGTGGCTGGCCAGGGCGAACTGGCTAAGGGAGGCAGTTACCTGTAATATGTGCAGCAATGTTCCGCTGCCACGGAGGTTTATTGGCAGTTCGGCGCCATTAAAGGGCTCATTCAAATCAAGGGTAACGGTACGGGCAAAACTGCCGAGTATTCGCTGTTGCATAAAGCTGATGCGCACCGCAATGGCGGTGATGTGGAGGTGAGTGGCATTCCCTGAGGAGGCAGCTTCTGTGCGGGTATGTACCATATTCCGTTGGGCATTAACACCGGTTGTGTACAGAAAAACTGCGACACAGCAGTACGCTTATTGAACCGGAAGCCGCGGATGTCCTCCAGGCGGGTTTTCCCGGTCCTGATCATCGCTTTGTTCAGGCGGTTTACGGAGGTGTTATCCGGTATCATATCCAGCAGCGGGGCGGTAGCCTGCCGGATCGGCTTTGCATTGCGGCTGGCAATGCCGAACTCTTGGGCCGACTGCCGCGTAGCAGGCGTTTGCTGCACCTTTTGCGGCATAGCGCGGATAAAGTATTTCCCGTTCCTCCGGTATCCTACCTGGTTTTCCAGCTTACCGGTAAAAAGAGCGATCCCTGTTTGTTTGGCCATATGGTATTACATCTGTTTCTATAAAATTACGAAAACAGGCAGGGCGGGAAAACAGGCAAAAGCAATTGAACAAAATGTACAAAGGAAAGCTGTTCGTTTTGTAAGTAGTTCGTGGAAATGGTCTGTCGCCTCCGCAAACACGCTATCCCAACAGGGAGCATATGCATAAAAAAACCGCCCTGGCAAAGCCAGCGCGGTCATAACGAACTATTATAAAATAAATTATGCCAGTCTTACGTTAACAGCATTCGGGCCTTTTCTACCTTCTTCCACGTCGAATACTACGCGGTCATTTTCGCCGATGCTTTCTTTGATACCGGATACGTGAACAAAAATTTCTTGTCCTGAACCTTCGATTTTAATGAATCCAAAACCTTTAGCTTCATTAAAAAATTTTACTACACCTGTTTGCATTATATTTAATATTTAATTGTGAACGTGTTCTCGCCATTATTACATCAGGCGGCTACCTGGGCAACTAGAAGAAAAACTGTAAGAAAAAGCTGAGTGTGAGAGGTGATCTACCAACAGAATTGAACTACATTATCTTTAAGAAGCGGTACGAAGATAGGTGATTTATTGTATACAACCCTAATTTATTTTAAACTTTTTCTTCGCTATAGTGGGCCTGCTGGCTCATAATTCCACTATTAAAATATATTTTCGCGTCATATATGAAACATCCTGACGCATGGCGGATAAAAGCCATATTAACTGGCTCTGCCGGAAACCTTGTTGAATGGTACGATTGGTACATTTACGCCACGTTCTCGCTTTACTTCGCGCCGGTCTTTTTCCCGAAGGGCAGTTATACCGCCCAGTTGCTCAATACTGCGGCCATATTTGCAGTGGGTTTCCTCATGAGGCCCATTGGTGGCTGGATGTTTGGCCGTATTGCCGATAAACAGGGACGTAAGGCCTCCATGACGCTGTCTGTGTTGCTGATGTCGCTGGGATCGCTGCTCATTGCCTTTACTCCTTCCTATAACAGTATTAGCCTGGCGGCGCCGGCTCTGCTGCTGATTGCCCGTTTATTACAGGGGCTCAGTGTGGGTGGCGAATACGGTACCTCCGCTACCTATCTCAGCGAAGTGGCTACCAGGGACCTGAGGGGCTTTTACTCCAGTTTCCAGTATGTAACGCTGATAGGCGGACAGCTGGTAGCGCTGGGCGTACAGATGCTGTTACAAAAGGTATTTCTCAGCCCTGAACAGCTGCATGAATGGGGATGGCGGATACCCTTTGTGATCGGGGCCGCGCTGGCTTTTTTTGCGTTGTACCTGCGCCGGCATATGCAGGAATCCACTTCTTTCGAAAAAATAAAAACAACAAAAGATAAAGGCTCCCTGAAGCTGCTGTTCCGAAAGCATCCCAGGGCGGCGCTCACTGTAGTGGGATTAACCATGGGCGGTACGCTGGCGTTTTATACCTACACCACGTATATGCAGAAGTTCCTGGTAAACACCGTACACCTGACCATAGAACACGCCACTACCCTCACCTTCTTCCTCATGCTCATCTTTGCCATTCTGCAACCGCTTTTCGGCTGGATATCAGACATCTATGGCCGGAAGCCTTTACTGATAGGATTTGGCGTGGCGGGCACCCTGCTCACCGTTCCCATACTCACCGGCATCAGCCATGCTACGTCGGAATGGATCGCCTTCTGGCTTATTTTACTGGCGCTCGTGATCGTGAGCGGCTATACGTCTATTAATGCAGTGGTAAAAGCGGAATTGTTTCCTGCAGAAGTGCGGGCGCTGGGCGTTGGATTCCCTTATGCTATCACCGTGGCCCTTTTTGGAGGAACAGCCGAACCTATTGCATTATACTTTAAAAAAGCCGGTTACGAACCATTGTATTACTGGTACGTAACCGGGTGTATCTTTATTTCCCTGCTGGTATATGCAACTTCGCGGGATACTAAAAAGACGTCTTTGCTTGATAAGGATGCGTGATTTCCCGGACGGAGCCATCGGCGTTGCCGATGATGAGCCGGGTGGCATAATGAAGAAACAACCCGTTTTCCACTACACCGGGAATGTTGTTCAGCTGTGTATGCAGCGCTGCCGCGTTATGGATCTTTTCGTAGTGGCAATCGAGGATATAGTTGCCATTGTCTGTTACAAAGCGGTTGTTGTCCTTTAAGCGCAAAACAGGATGGGCGCCCTGTGCTGCCAGCAGCTTAAAGGTTAGTTCCCATCCAAAAGTGGTTACTTCCACCGGCAAAGGGAATTTACCAAGGTGCTTCACCAGTTTCTTATCGTCTATTACCACCAGCATTTCTTTGGAGGCTGCGGCAATGATCTTTTCGCGCAGTAAAGCACCGCCACCGCCTTTAATCAGCTGCAGCTGTGCGTCTGCTTCATCTGCCCCATCTATATCAATATCTATCTGCTCTATTTTATCAAAATCCACCAGGGGGATCTGCTGTTCTATGGCCAGCTGTTCCGACTGTGCGGAGGTGGCCACGGCCTTTATTTCAAGGCCCGCCCTAACTAACTCGCCTATACGTAAAATGGTATAATACGCTGTGCTGCCGGTACCCAAACCAACGGTCATACCCGGCTTAATATATTCAGCAGCTTTTTCGCCTGCTGCTTTTTTACCGATATCTGTTTGCATGGAACAAATATAGCTATTCACTGTTAGCTAACGATATCTTGCGGGAGAAAATGCATTGATATCAATACTTGTTTTACCGTTATTGGCCAGTTCCGCCAACAGCTTGCCGGTTGCAGGTCCCAGGCTGAGGCCCATCATAGCATGACCGGCGCCCATCAGCAGGTTGGTGTAGGCGGGCGCATAGCCGATATAGGGTAAGCCATCGGGCGAGCAGGGGCGGCAGCCGCTCCATACCTGTTTTTTGTCGGGCATTTGTACCGGGAGATTGGGGAAATAACGGTTCACCGAATCTACGATCCCTGCCACGCGGTTCATATTTACCTGTTCGTTTACCGGCGCCACTTCCATGGTACCGCCGTAGCGCAGGCGTTTACCCATGGGCGTTAGCGCCACCCGCGCTTCGCAGAGGATAGCAGGGATATTGAGATTTACGGCCGGGGAATCCAGTGTAACCGAATAGCCTTTACCCGGCATCATGGGCAGCTGCATACCCGCCAAACGGGCCACCGCCGGGCTCCAGGAGCCGGCCGCCAACACAAATACATCGGCTGTATGTGTTTCCTGACCGGTGATCACTGCCGTTACTTTATTACCGTTGGTCTTTATTTTTGTTACCTCCCGTTCCGGCAGGAACTGCACCTGCTTTTGCTGCAGGTATTGTTTCAGCTGCTGCATGAGGTCATTCGGATAAAGGTGCCCGTCGCAACGGTAATGCACGCCTCCCAGCACATCCAGCTGCAGCTGTGGTTCCAGCGCCTGTAATGCAGCTTTATCCAGCACTGCTGCATCGAGGCCAATGGTGTTGGCCTGTGCAGCGAGGTGGGCTTCTTCTTCCGCAACAGCCTCCGTTTTATAGTACATGATGATGCCTTTGCGCTCCAATCCGAAGTTGAACCCGGGTTGTTGCGCCAGCGATGTATATAAAGAGCGACTGAAAATATTAATATCCAGCAGCGGCTTTGCTGAAGCTTCCACATGCTTTGCCGTGGCGCTTTTCATAAATTTCAGTCCCCAGCCGATAAGTTGTTTGTTCAGCGATGGCTTTACATAGAACGGGCTTTTGCTGCTGAACATCCACCTGATGCCCTGTGATATAATACCCGGCGCCGCCAGTGGAACAAAGTGACTGGGCACAATCATGCCCAGGTTACCATAGGAGCAGTTGTTATTAAAATCTCCTTTATCGAGCACGGTTACTTCCCACCCGCTTTCGTTCAGATAATAAGCGGTACAAAGGCCGATAATCCCACCACCGATGACGATTGCTTTCATGTTTAAATAAATTAGATCACCTGGAATCCGTGTACATACGGGTCTTCATCGTCCAGTATAATAGTGTTGTAGCCGGTTACCATTGCCCAGCCTTCTATGCCCGGTACAATAGCGGGTTTTCCGCCAATGGTGGTTTCTTCTTCAATGGTGCCGATGAATTGGGAGCCGATGATGCTTTCATGGATGAAGCGGTCGCTCTTCTTCAATTTTCCTTTGGCATGCCATTGCGCCATTCTTGCGGAGGTGCCTGTGCCACAGGGAGAGCGGTCGATGGCTTTATCGCCGTAGAACACCGCGTTACGCGCAGTGGCTTCCGGGCTGATAGTAGCGCCGGTCCACAGGATATGGCTTAATCCTTTGATATGCTCATTTTCAGGATGCACGAACGAATACTTTTCGTTTAGTCTTTTCCGTAGTTCGCGGCTCCACGACACCAGCTGGTCTGCCGTATGGTGCTCCAGTCCTTTGAAATGCTCCTGCGGGTCTACAATTGCGTAGAAGTTACCGCCGTAGGCCACATCTACCTTCAGCAATCCAAGATCAGGACATTCTACTTCCAGGTTTTCGGAGTCGAGAAAAGATTTTACATTGGTGAGCTTTACCGACTTCACCTTCTTCCCTTCCCTGACGTAACTCACCAGTACCAGTCCTGCAGGTGTTTCCAGCCGCAGCTGTCCCGGTACCTTGGGATTGATCAAGCCTTGTTCAATGGCGATGGTCACCGTACCAATGGTACCATGACCGCACATAGGCAAACAGCCGCTGGTTTCAATATATAATACGCCTGTATCGTTTGCTTCATCGGAAGGCGGGTAAAGGATACTGCCGCTCATCATATCATGGCCGCGGGGCTCAAACATGAGCCCTTTACGGATCCAGTCGAATTCCCGGAGAAAATGCAGGCGTTTCTCCATCATGTTGTTTCCCTTCAGCGGCGGGCCGCCTCCGGCAACCAGTCGGACCGGGTTGCCGCAGGTATGCGCATCTATGCAAAAAAAAGTATTGGTCGACATATTCAATATTTTAACTACTAACGGCGTCTTTTGTCAACTGACCGTTTATTTTTCTCCAGATACCCAACGGGTTGCCATCTTTCAGTGCATCCGGAAGCAGCTGCTGTGGCCAGTCCTGGAAGCATAATGGCCTTGCGAAACGTACGATTGCCGAAGCGCCTACAGATGTGCTCCGTATATCCGTGGTAGCGGGGAACGGGCCGCCGTGATGCATGGCATAACCTGGTTCTACGCCGGTGGGCACATTGTTGAGGATCACCCTGCCGGCTTTCTGGCAAAGGGTTTCCACTGCTGCTGCGTATGTTTGCAGGTCCGCATCCGTGGCCATTACCGTGCCTGTTAGCTGACCATGTAAATGTAACAACAAGTTTAATAGTTCCGTATCATCTTTACACACAACCAATAGTGAAGAAGGCCCGAATACTTCCTGCTGTAGTTCATCGCTGGCTATAAAATCCTGTGCCGCCACCCGATAGAGGGCCGGAGATCCTTTGACAGCGCTTTTCTCCGGCGGACCGGCAAACAGTGTTTGCACACCTTTCCTGCGCGCCAGTTGTTCCCTGTTCTCATAATAGTGATAGCAGATACCGGGATTGAGCATGGCAGCAGGTTGGATAGCCGCCATTTCCTTTTGCAGCGCAGCAGCAAACTGTTCTGTAGCCTCACCCGCCAAAGCAATGAGCAGGCCGGGGTTGGTGCAGAACTGTCCTGTGCCCAGTGTAATAGATTGGGCGTATTGCTGTGCTGTTTGTTGCGCAGCTTCCTCCAGTTTGCCTGGCAGCAACAATACCGGGTTAATACTGCCCATCTCCGCGTATACGGGAATGGGCTCTGCCCGTTGGTTCACTGCATCGAAGATAGCGGTACCTGCTTTGAAGGAGCCGGTGAAGCCGATGGCTTTGATACCCGGATGTTTTACCAGTTGCTGGCCCAGCAATGCGCCGGCGCCGTTCAGGCTGGAAAACACACCATCCGGCATACCGCAGGCCTGTGCTGCTCTTTGTATAGCGGCGGCCACCAGTTCATTTGTGCCCAGGTGTGATTCATGGGCTTTCACGATCACCGGGTTTCCGGCCGCCAGTGCTGAAGCAGTATCGCCACCGGCAGTAGAAAATGCCAGCGGGAAATTGCTGGCAGGGAATACGAGAACCGGGCCAAGCGGCACCAGCATTTTTCGTATATCCGCCCGCGGTAGCGGTGTACGTTCCGGTTGCGCAGGATCTATGACTGCTTCCACCCAAGACCCTTCCCGAAGTACTGCTGCAAACAGGCGAAGCTGATTTGCTGTGCGCATACGCTCGCCGGTGATGCGGGCCAGCGGCAGGCCGGATTCAGCCACCGCCCTTTCCAGCAGCGGATCACCGACAGCAAGAATTTCTGTGGCGATGGCTTCCAGGAACTGTGCGCGTTGTTCAGGGGAAGTATGACGGTATATTTTGAAGGCCGCCGTAGCTTTTTCCACTGCCTGGTTTACTTCCTCCGTTGTAGCAGTTAAAAACGTTTCCGGCAGTACCGTATTGCTAACGGGATCGAATGCACGAAGTGTATCCGTTCCCGTTGCAACTGTTGCGAAACCTATGATATTTTTGCCTGTTATCATGCAGGAAGTTTTAAATAATCCGGCAATTGGGGGCGATTAGCCAATGCCGTTGTAATTACATTTTCCGCGTAGGCCAGGTTGGCTCCTACCGGGATTAAGCGGGGTGCGCGCACATATGTGCTGCCGATGCCTGTGGCAGCAGCTGCAAGCTTGATATACTGTACCAGTTTGGGATCGATGTCCAGTTCCAGCAGCGGCATGAACCAGCGGTAAATAGCCAGTGCTTCCGCGATACGGCCTGCTTTTACGAGGCGGTAAATGGCTACTGTTTCCCGTGGGAAAGCGTCTACCAGTCCGGCTACCCAGCCATTGGCGCCCAGTACCAGGCATTCCAGCGCCAGTGTGTCTACACCGCAGAGAATACTGAAACGGTTGCCAAAGCGGTTGATCATGCGGGTTACATTAGTGGTATCCCGTGTAGATTCTTTTACTGCCTGGATATTAGGCGCTTTGGCCAGTTCCTCAAACATATCCAGGGTAACCAGGATCTTATAGTCCACCGGGTTGTTATAGATCATGATTGGTAAAGACGTGCCGCCTGCAACTGCGAGGAAGTAGGCAACCGTTTCGCGGTCGTCTGCCTTATAACGCATGGGAGGCAGCAGCATGAGCCCTGCTGCACCGGCTTCCTCCGCGGCTTTTGCGCAGGCAATAGCAGCAGATGTGGTTTGTTCAGCGATGTTCATCACTACCGGTACTTTACCGGCCAGGAAAGCTACTGCATGCCGCACGAGCGCATACTTTTCTTCATTCAGTAAACTACTGGCTTCTCCCAGCGAGCCGCCAAGGATAATACCATTAACACCTGCATCGATCTGTGCCTGCAGGTTTTTGTCGAACATCTCATAATCAATATGATCATCCGCAGTAAAAGGGGTAAGCAGTGCGGGAAATACGCCTTGCCAGTTAATTGCTGCCATTTTCCTATCTTTTTTATGTCAACAAAAATAGCCGTGGAGGCCCGATAGCACGCTGCTGTAATTAATCAATAGTGTGCAGATTTTAACCGAAAAAATCCTTTTTCCCACGCTATTTAAAAAATATCCGCGTACTATCATCCATGCTTATTTTTGGAAATCTAGCTTAAGTCCGCTAATTTTTGCCCTGAATAAACCATAAAAACATTGAAAGCATCCATTATACTGGCTATAGCGGCGCTGTTACCGCTTACCCGGCTCATGGCGCAGGATTCAACAGCCATCAAAGCCATTAACCCGGCCGATTTTGCCCGGCATATCAGCGTACTTGCCTCCGATGCCTTTGAGGGCCGCAAACCTTTTACACGCGGGGAAGACAGCTCCATTCAATACCTTGCTGCACAATTTAAGCAGCTGGGACTAAAGCCTGGCAACGGCAACAGCTATTTCCAGGAGGTCCCGATGGTATCCATCAGTTCCAAACCCTCCGGCAACCTGGTGATAAAAGGCCCTAATGGTGAATTGTCGTTACAATACCTGGAAGATTTTGTAGCAGCCACCCGCCGGGTACAGGAACAGGTAACCATTCCCACGAGTGAACTGGTATTTGCCGGTTACGGTATTGTAGCACCCGAATACAACTGGAACGATTATAAAGGACTGGATGTAAAAGGGAAAACAGTGATAGTGATGATCAACGATCCCGGCTTTGCAGACAGCACCCTGTTCAAAGGCCGAGTGATGACCTACTATGGGCGCTGGACCTATAAATTTGAAGAGGCATCGCGACAGGGCGCTACCGGCGTGATCATCATTCATGAAACGGCTGCAGCCAGTTATCCGTGGAAGGTGGTACGCAGCGGCTGGTCCAATTCCAAGCTGCATCTACAAACCGCCAATAACAACATGCATCGTACCGCGCTGGAAGGCTGGATCACGCTGGATGCGGCAAAGAAGATATTCCAACTGGCCGGCGTATCGCCCGCTATTATGCAGCAAGCCAGGACGAAAGGTTTCAAGCCGGTGGATCTTCATTTAAATACGTCTCTTGTTATAAATAATACCATCAAAAAATCCACCTCGCATAATGTGCTGGCTATTTTACCCGGCGCCAAACGCCCGCAGGAATGTGTAGTATATTCCGCTCACTGGGATCATTTTGGGATAGGCGAGCCCATTAAAGGCGACTCCATTTACAATGGCGCCGTAGACAACGCCACCGGCACCGCGGGACTGCTGGAACTGGCCACAGCCTTTACCAGGCTGCCGCAGGCGCCGGCCCGTTCCATCCTGTTCCTTTCGGTTACCGGGGAAGAACAGGGATTGCTGGGCTCGGAATATTATGCCGGGCACCCGGTATTCCCGATGGAGAAAACCGTTGCCGACGTTAACCTTGATGTACTCAATACGTTTGGCCGTACCCGTGATATCACGGTAATAGGATATGGACAATCGGAGCTCGATGAATATGCCCGGCGCGCTGCCCAAAAGCAAGGGCGGAT
This sequence comes from Chitinophaga polysaccharea, assembly GCF_902150045.1. Classification (GTDB taxonomy): domain Bacteria; phylum Bacteroidota; class Bacteroidia; order Chitinophagales; family Chitinophagaceae; genus Chitinophaga; species Chitinophaga polysaccharea_A. Next base: position 13,335 of record NZ_CABFVU010000006.1, on the reverse strand, counting down.
CACTGTTCCGGAAGCCAATCCTGAAGGCGGATGGTTTTTCCGTTCCGACCATTTCAACTTCGCCAAGAAAGGCGTACCGGGGTTATATATCGGCCCAGGCAACGATGCATTAGGACACGAACCCAGCTGGGGGAAAGAGCAAACCGCAGCGTATAACCGTTTGCGTTACCACTCCCCTGCCGATGAATTTGACGCCAATACCTGGAACATGGACGGCATGGTAGAAGACATCCGCCTCCTGTTCGACGTTGGCTACCAGCTCAGCAATGAAAGCAGTTTCCCTGCATGGAAGAAAGGATCAGAGTTTAAAGCATACAGAAAATAACTACAGATATGGTTTTATTTGGATTAATAATGATAGGGCTTATCCTGTTCCTGTACTTTCAGAATATGTACAGTCGCCGGAAAGGGAAGAAAACGGCCGTACCCGATGGGTACCAGTCGTTGTTAGAAGAACATGTACGCTATTACCAGCAACTGCAACCTGCCGACAAAACACGTTTTGAAGCCATGGTGCGACGCTTCCTCAAACGCACCAGCATAGAAGGCGTAGGCACCGAAGTAGAACCGCTGGATCGTGTGCTGGTAGCTGCCAGTGGCATCATACCTATTTTTGGGTTCAAAGACTGGGAATATTTTAATCTTACCAACGTGATCCTTTACCCTGATACCTTTGACGAAAGCTACCAGTATGAGGGCAATCGCCGTAACATTCTCGGCATGGTAGGCTCCGGCGCCCTGAACGGGCAAATGATCCTTTCCCGCTCCGCCCTGCGGGAAGGCTTCTCCAATGTAACCGATAAAAACAATACCGCCATACATGAATTTGTTCATCTGCTGGATAAAACCGATGGCTCCATAGATGGCTTCCCCAGTAAATTGCTGGATCATAGCTATAGCATTCCGTGGATGAAGCTGGTGCATCAAACCATTCAGCAGATATCGGAAGGGCATACAGATATAAATCCTTATGGAGCGATGAATGAAGCGGAGTTTTTTGCCGTGATATCCGAGTACTTTTTTGAGCGGCCAGATTTGCTGGCGGAGAAGCACCCGGAGTTGTATGGGATGTTAGCGAAGATGTTCAGGCAGGACCCGGCGGGGAAAAATAATTAAGAAAATATTTAAATATTATAACAACAAGTGCTCTGCAGATTGCAGGGCACTTGTTTGTTATATCTTAAACAGTCCATGCCCTCCCACTATTGATCGTAATAGTGTGATGCCTCATTAATATCCTGGGATAAGAGAGGAGATACGGACCATACCGCTTCATTGTTAGTATTATAGTATTCTAAGTTTAATAATTTATCTACATACTTAATAGTCAATACTCCCTTCCCTCTTTTTCCTTTCAACTTATAAGGCAATGAGCCTATTGTAACTGGAAGAACTTTAATTGTATCTCTAATAAGGACAGAGGAGTCTTCCCCGTTATAATTATAATCTACGACATACTTTTCAGCTACATGATAAAGAACATCTTCTTCTTTATCAAAGGATATGATGTAGCCAGGTCTTTTTTTCCTGTCTGAAAAAAAATTATTCCCTTCGATATTCTTTGAGGGAAAGAAAAATTTCTGCCTATTCAAGAAAAGTAAATACCCGCTCCTTGAATTATATACTCTATCCTTATTAACTACAAATTTATAGTTACAGGAACTGATAACCAGCAAAAGCAGTATAGATATAAACTTGTTCATACTTGATAGTTATTGACCTTTTAGTTTTCCATTTTGATCCAAATCAACAACCACATTCGAAATAAAATTATCGCTTTTCTTTACTTTACTTAACTCCAGGATTTGGCTTCCAATATTATTGTAATGTGTTTGACTAAATCCAGCGTCTTTTAAACCATAAGCCTCTCCCATTATGTCATTTTTATAATTCGCCGGTGTTTCTTTCAATCCATTCTTGCCTTTATACCTATCGCTTAAGCCGTATTGATGAAGTGTTTCATGAATAGCTGTCAGGGCTGATGAGTAATAAACAGAAGTACTTTGCAGTTCAGATTTACGTGAAGTAAGAAACGTTTTATTCACCGGAACATGTATTCCATTCCTAAATTCAGTTTCTTGCTTTACATTATTCTCAGGCCTTCCATCCGGCCCAACAACTGAAACATTGCTCGCACCTTCTCTCCCTGGATCTAAAAAAAGCATATTCTCCGCTGCCACTCCACTTCCAGCTTCCTCTATTCTTCTCTGATCCTCGGGTGTACCTTCCACAAAATCCATATTAATGCTAATACTCCAAGTATTTCCCTCATCATCTTTATATTCTCCACCAAGTCCGGCATATTTTTTTGCAGCTTCTGAATAAGACGCAGCTTTATCTTTTGCACCATTGCCAAAGACATAAATAGTGGAAGACAGAACTATTCGATGATTTTCGCGATCAATACTTACTCCAACATCTTTACCATCCGGATCAACAAATAATATCGGATTATTTAATGCATAATTGTACGGAGTTACCAAAGAATAAGTCTCAGATTTAGGATCTATAACATGCCACCTTCCTATCTGCGCATCATACATTCTTGCTCCATAGTCGTACCACTCTAACCCTGATCCATCTCCGAACTCTTTGGATTGTAGCTCTTTTCCATTATACTTCTTTCTATTCTCCGGATAATTACTTCCTTTCAGCGCATTTGAAGATATCCCACTCATGGTGAGTCCAAACGGATAATAATGCGTCTCCTCCAACACCGGTCTCAAAGAACTTCTACCACTAAAAATAACGGATTTTATTTTTTCATATGAAAGAAAAAAATCTGATCGGTCATAAAACGCGGTCACCGTCTGGGGATAGATGATGTGTTACTGCTGCTGATTTTATATTCTCATGTTGATCATAGATTTATCGCCCAGCCTATATTCTGCCGCTGATCACATCATCCATCCCCGGACGGAAGCGCGATAGTACAAGAGCTGATCAAGGTACTGACGCTGGTGTTCGCGCCGTTTATTCTCCCGTCGCCGGGTCAGCGGTATAACGCTGATGGCTATATCCTGTCGCCCCAACAAAACGTCTTCCGCCCCACACCGCCATTCCCCCCTGGCCGCTGCGGCGGTAGCCAGAGCGCAGGCCCTGGAGCGCAGCGGAAGGGCCTAGCGAGGGCGAGCCGCAGCAGGCCGCGCCTTCGTCCTTTATCTCGCCGGGAGCGCCAGCGGACGGCAAAATCAAAAATGGAAGGCCAGGGGGGGATAGCGGGGGGCGGACAAAAATGGACAGCGAAGGGATGGCGGGCATTAAGGCCACCATGATTAAAAACAGCCCTTAGCCAGACCGGGAGCTGGACGAACGGAGGGCGAGGGAGCGCAAAAAGCGTGACAGGCCGCAGCGCAGCCCCTGAAGCGCAGCGGAAGGGCTGGGCGTAGGACTGGCGCGCTTTTTGCCGACTAAGCCCGCAGTGAGACCGCTTTCCCTTCTGGCATAAAGGCTTTATACTAACTGGAAGGGATATGTTATTTTAGAGTGGAGCAGCACTATTTTAACGGATGATACTGTCGCAGGGCATTTTGAAGATCATCCATGTTACTGAGTTTATAACGCTGCGTACTGCTCACATACCGATGACCAGCCATATACTGCACCTGTCGCAGATTATACTGCTCGGTGGCGAGGTTTCAGATACTTGCTTTTGAGGTATGGCATTACCTGCGCCCAGCAGTGATTTAGCTTTCATAATAGCTTCATGTGTACTACACTTTTCTATCAGCTGTATAAATTTTATCACGTCACCAGTACCAGCGTTGCAGTTACTACTAAAGCAATGATAGGTATCTGTTTTAGGGTAAAGCTGGAAAGAAGGTGCTTTATCAGGATGGAACGGACACAAGACCCGCTGATGTTTATCAGGCTGTAAACCATAATGGCTAATCACTTCGCCGATAGATAATTGCTGCTTAATGTCCTTTATCTCCATGACCAGACTTTCTTTTTATCGTCAGCGTTTCTTCTCCTACTGTAATTTCTACCTGATTCCCTACATTAAAACCTGCTTTCTCTAACCATAGCCCGCTTACATTCAGCCAGGCTACATAACGACCGCCGGGATTATAACAGTCTTTTAACTCCTGATACTTGCCATGCAGTTTTACTAATCTGGTATTTTTTTGCCATGTGGAAAAATATTTGATTGTGTAACATCTGGCAAAAATGTAGAACTTGTTTCTTATTCCAATAAGTAACATCTTCTTTTTTTGTGTACTTTCTTTAACTACCTTTGCAAGAACCTGTTATAATTCCTAATCTTTAGTGTAACATGCTTAACATCGTAGATAAAATTACAGAGTTGCGGAAGCATAAAAGCTGGTCACAAGCCGATCTGGCAAAAGCCGTGGAAGCCGCGAGATATTATTGGCAAGTATGAACGCAACGAGAACAGCCCCTCTATTGAGATGGCGGCTAAAATCGCCAGGGCTTTTGATGTTACCGTTGACTATCTGATCGGGGAAGGTAAACACGCCTCTTATGACAAAGAGACGATTAAACGCATTGAAGAGATTGAAGCCATTGACCCTAACACTAAAACGATTCTTTTTAATATCATTGATACCTACTTACGCGATTACAAAGCACGTAAAGCATATAAATTATAAAGCCGCAAGTGCTGAACACCTGCGGCTTTATAAATAATCTTATAGCAAAAGAATATGGCCCTATCTATACAATGACCAATCTATTCTACTCATTAGATAAAACATAAAAATCAAATTCGCAAAAATTAAAAATACTAGCGACCAAACAATTAATCCTCCTATAAGCTGCTGTCTTCTAGATTGCTTATCCAATTCTTTAATATACAACTTCCATTTATCATTATGTAAAAATAGCATGTAGTTAAGCCCTAGTAAAACAAGGATCAAAGGAATATTGAAAAAAATTTTAAAAATATCAATCCTATACATAATTAATAAATACCCTTCCAAAGACATTAAAAACATCAACTCTATAATACTCAGATAAAATGCCGCTTTCCACTCACTCCACCAAGGGGACGGAACTTTTTCAGCGAACCTATACATCTTATAAAAAAAATATTTATATCCGTTCTTCATACTAAAATATTATTCATTTACTGTTTCATTGCACCAAACGGGGCTGTTATAAATCCATCACCCAAAATTTGCTGGTTCGCATTCTGCAATTGCTCGTAATCATTAGCATAACCAGGCCAACCTCCAGGATAAAATGCGTCTACACCAAAATAAACACCTGCTGCCAAAGGGTTATATTGTAAACCATAAAGACCCATACCTAAATTCAAGCCTGCCTTGGCAGGATGTGTTGAGTTAGGATCATCTGGTCCCTTTTCATAGTAATTTTTTACAGCCACGGCATCCATTGCGGTTCCTATACCTAAACTAACTATTCCTCCTGCCTTTGCCCACCTAGCTACCTTATAGGTTCTAATACCTGCTTTACTACCTCCTATCCAACCACTGTTATAATATTTAGGGCTAAATTGCCTTTGAACTCCATTAGTAATTCTAAATGTACCTGGTAGCGTTTCCAATACAGAAGTGGTGTTTCCATATGCATAATTACCTCTGCCACCCCATGTATACCAACTTGAATTTGAAGAAGAAGCCGTAGTGCTTGTTGTATTACTACTTGACTGATCTGATCCGGAGTTAGGTGTAATCGTTACAGGACTTAATCCAATCTCATCATTTTTGGTGTCAAAATTAGGCCAGCTAACCTGATTGACAGGCACCGTAGAATCACCATTAATATCAATGTATAAAAAAGGATTATTATTAGCATAATGATAAGGAGAAAAATCTTCCGCTAGCCTTGCATATCTATCAATCTTACCAAATCTCCCTATCTGCGCGTCATACATCCTCGCCCCGTAATCATACCACTCCAACCCACTTCCATCTCCAAACTCTTTCGACTGCAGCTCCTTCCCATTATACTTCAACCTATTCTCCGCATAACTCGCTCCCTTCAACGCATTCGCACTAATCCCCGCCATTGTCAACCCAAACGGATAATAATGCGTCTCCTCCAACACCGGTCTCAAAGAACTTCTACCACTAAAAATAACGGATTTTATTTTTTCATATGAAAGAAAAAAATCTGATCGGTCATAAAACGCGGTCACCGTCTGGGGATAGATGATGTGTTACTGCTGCTGATTTTATATTCTCATGTTGATCATAGATTTATCGCCCAGCCTATATTCTGCCGCTGATCACATCATCCATCCCCGGACGGAAGCGCGATAGTACAAGAGCTGATCAAGGTACTGACGCTGGTGTTCGCGCCGTTTATTCTCCCGTCGCCGGGTCAGCGGTATAACGCTGATGGCTATATTCTGTCGCCCTAACAAAACGTCTTCCGCCCCACACCGCCATTCCCCCCTGGCCGCTGCGGCGGCAGCCAGAGCGCAGGCCCTGAAGCGCAGCGGAAGGGCCCAGCGAGGGCGAGCCGCAGCAGGCCGCGCCTTCGTCCTTTATCTCGCCGGGAGCGCCAGCGGACGGCAAAATCAAAAATGGAAGGCCAGGGGGGAGAGCGGGGGGCGGACAAAAATGGACAGCGAAGGGATGGCGGGCATTAAGGCAACCACGATTAAAAACAGCCCTTAGCCAGACCGGGAGCTAGACGAACGGAGGGCGCAGGAGCGCAAAAAGCGTGACAGGCCGCAGCGCAGCCCCTGAAGCGCAGCGGAAGGGCTGGGCGTAGGACTGGCGCGCCTTTTTGCCGACCAAGCCCGCAGTGAGACCGCTTTTCCTTCAACATAAAGGCTTTATAATAACGGGTAGGGATATATCATTTTAGATAGAACCCGCACTATTTCAACGGATGGTACCGTTGCAAGGCATTTTGAAGATCATCCATGTTGCTGAGTTTATAACGCTGCGTACTACTCACATACCGGTGACCAGCCATATACTGCACCTGTCGCAGGTTGTATTGTTTTAACCAATTTGTTATTACACTGCTCCTGATCTGCTTTGCATCGATCACTTTAGCATTAAGCTGCCGTAACTGCCGCATCATACCACCCACCTGATTTACGATGTTATTAGCACTCGCTTTGCGTTTCTTATTTTCCTGTAGCAACGGACCGGTTTTAAACTTATTAGCTTTTATATAGGCTTGTAGTTCCAGCACCTGCGTAGCTTCCAGCCTTAGCCACCTTTCATTACTATGACTGCTGCCACTAATAAAAACCTTACCTTCCTTTAGGTAAATATCCGTTACATATAGCCGTTTCAGTTCCTCCACCGTTACTCCCTGATGGATTATCAGACCTAACATAATTTTCTTTGAGGCATCTACCAGTAATTGCAACCTGTAACATTCATATAGATGGATCATTTCATCATGGCTTAACAGGCTATTAGGCAACCGCCGGATAATGCCTTTCATAAACAAGCCTGTAGCGGGGTTATCGGTACGTTTACTTTCCGCCACCAGGTAATTAAAGTAATGTCGCACCGGGCATAAGATAGCATTTATCAGGGCTTTACTTTTATTCATGGATTGCAGATGACGGATAAAATCCAGCAGTTCCGTATAACTGATAACATCAGCTGATAACTGCTCCTGTTGTAACCACTCTGTAAGGTAGGCCAGGTACTTGTTGTAAGTGCTGATGGTAGAGCCACTGTGCCCCTTCTGCTTTAGATAATCAGTGAACATCATAGCATATCATTTACAAGGTGAGTATAAATCTGTGTGCTGTCTAATACCTCATGTCCTAAAAAATCCTGTATCTGTTCAAGGCTCATACCTGATTGTAACAAGTGGGTGGCTATGCTGTGCCGCAGCGTATGTGTGCCTATATTTTTGATTAATCCGGCCTTTTTAGCCAGTCCCTTAATACGTACATATAAACTCTGCTTCGTGAGCCCTCTGCCCTTATTTGCGCCTATAAACAGCATTTGTGAAGATGTTTGCAACAACTGAGGGCGGCCATGTTCTATGTATAACCGCAACTGTTCGTAACTGCCACCAGCCATAGGTACATACCTTTCCTTGTACCCCTTACCTTTACGTACATACAATAACCGACGATCTGTAACAACATCGCCTACCTCAAGACCGGCTCCCTCATTCAGTCGCAGCCCACAACCATAGAACACCGCCAGTATAGCTTGGTCACGCAGACCTAACACACTATCATCTGTAGCCTCATATAGTTGCTGGATTTCCTGCACGGTTAACCATACAGGTTTATTTCTGCTATCCTCCAACCATTCCAGATTAAAGCCTATCCCGCTTTTACTGGTTTCACGCAGGTAACGGCTAAACAGTTGTAAAGCCTGCACGTACTTATTAATATGTCCTGCACTATATCCACGGCCAGTACGGATACCGGTTTGCATTTTCAGATGATCTATATAACTGCTGGCATCGGCTGCCGTTAGCTGCTGCAGCCCCATCTTACCGCGCTGCTCCTGATAATACAGGAACCCACCTACATAACGCGGCAGGTTATATACGCTACACTCCGCATAATTAACCGTTTCAAGCCACTGCTTAAAGCCTGCACATAGTAATACATGCTCATTACTGTGCAGTACGTACACTGTTTCCATAAACAATAAATTTTAATAATAAGAGAGGGACTAAACGGAGTAAAAGAGAAGATAAAAAAATTACTACTATAGTCTTTTTCACTGTCGCAGTTGTCGCAGTAACTTAAAACCTTTACTGTGGCACCTCTTACTGCGACAGTAACTCACTGTCGCGGCACTGTCGCAGTAGGCGTAGTAGATTGTAATCCGGAGAGTATGGCCTGTAATTGATCATCTATAAGGCGGGTAAGCTCCTTATATTCATTACCGTCTAAGATAACATATTCAAAACCCTGACGATGCTTATAACCGCTTACCTGACGGATATAACCGTATTGATGTAATTCCCTGATGTAACGCTGTACGGTACGGGGCTGTAGCCTGAACTGCTTCCTTATCTGCTGTGGAGTAAAACTATCCTCCCCATTATTATGCAGGTAATCTCTCAGCTGTTCTAAAAAGATCCTCGTAGCCCTTGCCAGTTCATCACCCTTACTAAACATCACCTCCTTTAACAACTCAAACGCAGCAGCAATATCATCCGGCGTAGTTTCAATATAGGACTGCCCGTTACTATCCCGCTTTACTTCCCGCTGATACTGATGATAAAAGGTGATCGTTTCTATAAACGATAATAACAGCGTCATGGTTCTACGCGGCTTAAAAATTTGCTCCGGTAGATGGATACAGCCTGCATAGGGATTCACCACCCGTACCGGTTGCAGCACCTGCTGTACATTCCTAAAAAGCTGTTTAATGCCCTGTTCCTGGCTGTAGTTAACTGCTCCCGCACTCTGGCGGGTCTGGTATTCCATGATACGCCGGTCCTGTTCTTTACTGGCATCCACATACAGCAGCAGGCAACGGTTGGCATTATCTTCGTATAGCTTTTCCCGTGTGGTACAACCGCTCACACTTACCGGGCCCTCTACCATAACAGTAACCGTTTTCAGGTTGCCTTTATTGTCTTTTAGGGTAACCGTTTTAGTGATACGTTTTTTACTTTGCAGTTCCCGCAAGGGATACAGGGAAGTTTCCGCTCCGTCCAGATCCTCGATCAGTAGCAGCTTATGTTTTAGCTCGTCCTGCTTAAAGTAATAAAACGCATTTTCTGTTATCTGTGTAATCTCTATTTTATCTCCTGCAGGGATCAGGTCTGATACCCGTTCCTGCAGATAGGTTTTACCGCTGCCACTGCTGCCTAAAAACATAATATGCAGCGGAGTGTGTTGTTTACGGCTACTGTACACCAGGTAAGCAATCATCCGGTTTACTTCTTCCCCTACAAGGCCCGACCTGCCTATATCTTCGCTGGTACGCTTTAATAGATCAGGCGCTTTCAGGTAATTAATAGCTGCTTCCCGTTGTGCTGGTGATAACTCCGGTTTAGCTGCTGATTTAGGTTGCATACTTTCCATACGTTGCACCCGGTAACCTTCCAGCGCATTTGTTAGCTGCGCAATAATGGCTGTAACTACCTGCTGGCTCATATCATAGGAGGCTGATACCTGGCTGATTACCCTTGTGTATGGCTATGGTTATAAAGGTCCAGATGATGACGCAGCGGCAATAACTGTTTTTGCTTATGCTCTATTTTCAGTGTTACCCGCAACCGGTCTAAACCGGTTATTTTGATGCCTCCTAAAACAGTAATAAGCAATACACCACCATCATAAATTAACAACTCCGGATTAACCGTATTCAGCCTGGCATCACTCTCCACCAATACAGGTGTAGTAAGGTTTTCAGTAGGCACGGTTTCTGGGGCAGTATAAAAAGACACGGGCTGCCTGCCTTCGATCAGCTCCACCAGGACACGGCTATCATCATGGGATTGTAGTACGCTGTTTATATCTTCCCCATCAGGAAGCTGTATGGTAGTGATCTTTACACGGGGCAGCAACTGCAACAACGTATTACTATGCTTTACGGTAGCGGCTTTTCCTGCATCATCACCATCCAGCATAAAGATAATTTCCTGTAAACCGGTGCTGGCAATAATGGCCTGCTGATGTTCCGTAGTAAGACCATTAGTGCCATACAAGGCTAATACTTCATACGCTGTACTGATTTCCGCTTGCTGTAACAGACTGGCAGCATCTATTACACTTTCTGTAAGTATTAACCTTGTGGCACCAGGCGTAGGATAACAGGGATATAGGCCAGAACGACCGGTTAAATAAAAATGCCGCTGATCCTCATTATTACTGATACTACGGCCGTACAGGGATACTATTTTATTTTCATGATTACGTAAAGGGAAGATTACACTCTCCTTTGCCCATACGCTGTAACCATGCACCGCATTAGCTTTCAGCAACCCATACTTTACCATGCTATTAACCAGGTGATGGTTTTTACTTTCTGTATGCAAGCCTCCACTATTATAACCCATATCATGCAGCCCGTAATCTATACTGCGCCCTTGCAGGTACTGGATGGCTCTTTTACTAACGGGTAGTGCTTTCTTATAATAGCTGAACACCTTTACCATTAACGCCTCCCGCTCTAACAGATCCGCTTCATTATTTAATGATGACGGGGTTTCAGATACTTGCTTTGGAGATACGGCATTACCCACGCCCGACAAGGATTTAGCTTTCATGATGGCCTCATGTGTACTACACTTTTCCATCAGCTGTATAAACCTGATCACATCACCGGTACCAGCATTACAGTTACTGCTAAAGCAATGATAGGTGTCTGTTTTAGGGTAAAGCTGTAAAGAAGGCGTTTTATCAGGATGGAACGGACACAATACCCGCTGATGTTTATCAGGCTGTAAACCATAGTGGGCAAGCACCTGACCGATAGACAACTGCTGCTTAATGTCCTTGATTTCCATGACCAGGCTTTCTTTTTATTATCAGTGTTTCTTCTCCCACTGTAATCTCCACCTGATCCCCCACATTAAAACCTGCTTTCTCTAACCATAGCCCACTGACATTGAGCCACGCAACATAGCGCCCGCCTGGATTGCGGCATTCTTTTAATTCCTGATATTTGCCGTGTAACTTGACTAGTCGGATTTGTTTTGTTCCCATGTGGAAAAATATTTTATAGTACCAATTGGTAACAAAAGTAATGGATTGGTTTTAATTAACCAATACCTATTTATTTTGACTAGCATAAATAAGTAACTAAATTTGTTAACCCCCTGCTTTTACAGGGTATTTAAAGTACCTTTTTATGACTTTTGGTGAACACATTGCTACGCAGCGTAAGCAGCTTAAAATATCCCAGGACGAACTGGCTAAAAGAGTGGGAACTTCAGCGCCCATTATTGGACGCTATGAACGTGGTGAGATCAAGCCTTCTATTGAGATGGCTAAAAAAATTGCGGATGAACTGGGCGTTACCGTGGATTACCTGATTGGTGGCTCTACCAGCATGGTACTGGATAAAAAGCTCCTTAAAAGAATAGAAGATATTGAAGCCTTACCGGAGGAGGAAAAAGAAAAAATTTACTACTTCATTGATATGGCTATCACTTATAACAAAACTAAAAAAGCATATTCCAGATAAACAAAAAGGACTGCCCGGTATTGACGAGGCAGTCCTTTTTCTTCGACGCTTATATACAGAACTCAATAGTTCTCCTGTATTCCTTATTTTAATAATTCCCTTCTAAATACCTAGTTAATACTTTTGTTAAACCTACCACTAAATCATTTTCATCTGCCCGGATCATCTCCTTCCTCTTGATTGTTGGGAACGTAATAAAAATCGTATATCCATTTTCTAATCTTTCCCCATCAAACTTTATTACAGCAGTATCCCCATTTTTTTTAACCTGCTCAAAACAACCAATTAGTTCCTCTAGTGATGGATTCTTCTTTCCTATTATTTCTCTTATATAATTCATATTTATTTAGTTAACATTTTTACTATTTCTGAAACTTCTGTAACTACCCCTGTAGCAACTTTTGTCGATGCATCCATCATTTGCTTCTGCCCTACGACTTTTAAGTCATTTTGTTGAGCAAATAATTGGAATGCCGCTACTGCTGTTCTTTTATTACCATTGACAAACATGTGTCCAGCCGATATTGACCTAAAAATTGCAGCCCCTTGTTCTGCAGCTGTTTCATAATACATCGCGGAGTTAATTGCTGACGATGGAGTCCCATTCAACAAAACACCACCTCCATCTGTAGCTTTATTGAGCTTTACTATATCTTCTGCAAAAGTTGAAGGATTAAATGCTTCCTTAGCGCCAGCTTGCATTACTCCCTGTGTTGCACCTTGTGTCGCCTCACGAGCAATCATACCTTCTGCAAAACCAGCTATTTTACCTACCATACTTGCGGCCTTTGATATAGGTATTGCACTCAAAACACTCATGGATGCTTCCCCTGTACTCATCGCTCGGCCCGTTTGTATATCCTTACCCGTAGAAAGAGCTTGCACACCATTTACAGCAGCATAGACAGGATTTAAATTCTGATTTATCCCTGCGACTATTTCATTCGCTGTTCCTGCTATATATTGGCCTATAAATTTTAATCCTGATCCTATGCCAGTTGGAGCGGTAAGATTATATTCCCTACCGGTAACAAGACCAACCTTTTTAATAGGATCACCTGGGCCATTTGGTTCATCTCCTAAAAAGTCATTATACCTGATTGGGTTATCATAGTTGGAAGCATACGGCGACCATGCCTCCATATTCTCTATCTTCGGATCGATCTGATTCCACCTGCCAATTTGTGGATCCAGATTCCTCAACTGCGCATCATATATATCCAGATCCAGCTCACTCGTATACTCTATCCCATTATACTTCTTC
>NZ_CABFVU010000005.1 GCF_902150045.1 Chitinophaga polysaccharea | reverse complement strand
AATATAAAATCCCTTCTGGTAGCAGGGCCTCGATCAGAAGGCTAAAATTCTTATCCACGGCTATTAATCTTAATTGGGTGCAAAAAAACTATTTTTTTACATATCCCCCAACTTTTCAACTTGATCCCAACTTTTCAACTTGATCCTTACTTATCTTTTCACACATTTACCACTAAAAACAAAAAAACCTTGTAGAATCAGCTTCTACAAGGTTTTAATTACTTCAGAGTATTTACTTTTACTCCTGATGGTGATCCCCTTGGGACTCGAACCCAAGACCCATACATTAAAAGTGTATTGCTCTACCAACTGAGCTAGGGAATCATTTTAACGGACCGCAAAGATAATAATTTCTAAATCACTTCCAAATCCATTCTAAAAATTATACGCCCTTCCTACTCAACGCAGAAAGGGCGCAAATAAAGCAAATAAATCAACGAGACGCAGAAGCTGAAGACGTAGAAGCAGGATTAAACTTCGCATCCAGCATCTTCATAAAATACCCTCCCACTACGCTCCTCGCCTGGAATCCCACCATTTTTCCATCAGTGGTCTCATGCCAGTCGCTGAGTGGTACCCGTGTAGTCGTTTCCGTTACATAGGTGTACAATGGTGCAACGATAGCATTAAAGTCTGAAGAGTTATCCGTGAGCACTGCCGTCCACATGATCCAGTCGGATTTGGTGTAGGTTTTACGGCTGTCCAGTGGAAGGCCGTATTTATGCTGGTGCTTAAGATAGAAGCTGATTTCTTTCTTGTACACATCAGCAGGGAATAAGTCGAAGTTGAGCACTTTGTCCCATACCATGTTGTATTTCTGGCTCCAGGTGTTTTTGCTTTCGAAAGCAAGACTGAAATGATCGCCGTCATCAGCGAGTTTTACCCAGTTGGCAGCCATTTCTTTGGCGCTTTGTTCGTATTTGGCGGCAACATCGCTGAGGCCCTGCATTTTGGCCAGCATGGCGTAAGAGCGGATACCGGCAATAGCTTTCAGGGAAAGGTTGGTATTGCGTGCCAGGTGGCCGGCAAAGTCGTCCGTGCAAAGCTGGTTAGCGGGGTCAAAGCCTTCTTTCAGCAGGTATTCCGCCCAGGTGGTGAGCGTTTTCCAGTGTTTTTTGGCGTAGTTGGCGTTGCCTTCTGCGCGGGCAATAGCGCCGGCCAGTACCAGCATGTTACCGGATTCTTCTACCGGCATGCCTTCGCCGTAGGCTTGTCCGTTGGCCAGCGGGTAGGTACCCAGGTCATGGGCGGCGTAGGGCTCAGTGAATTTGCCGCTTTCGGAGAAGTAGAAGATCCCGTTCATCATGCCCTTCATCAGGTCGGGGTTGTAGATCAGGAACAGCGGGGCCGATGGATAGGTAACATCCACGGTATTGATACAGCCGTTGCTGAAGTTTTCTTTGGAAAGGAACAGGATATCGCCTTGGGGGCTTTTCGCCAGTTTGTGCGCGGAAATTGCCTGGCGATAGGCGAGTTCGCAGAGTTTGGCATAGGTTTCCCCGCCGGCGCTGATCGCGTCTTTACGCAGTTGTTCGTTGAACTTTTCGCATTTGCCTATGATAGTGGCGTAGTCTTTATAAGCGGCGTTCAGTTGTTTATCGATGGTTTGGGTGGCGTCGTTTTTCCACCATGCTTTCAGGTTGGTATTGAAATACTGTAAAGCATAGAGGTCATCGTAGCCGAGAAGGAACACCTGTTCTTTAGGCGTGCTTACTGCACCCAGGTTGATGGAGGTGCTCAGCACCAGCTGTTTGTCCAGTTCGGTGGTGGCGGTAGTGCCGTTGGCAAATGCTGCAATGGCATCACCGGCGGTGCTGATGTATTGTTGCGGGTGAGCTGCAGTAGGCGCTGCCACGTACATATAGCCCCAGTCGATACGCAGGTCGTCCCCTTTCTTTTTCAGGATGGGCTGTTCTTTGGTACCGGCTTTTAAAATGGAGAGCTGGCCATTGGTGTACCTGGAGGTGGTTACCGGTTGAGCAGGTGTGTTCACCGCAATATTAGTAGAGGCGCCAAAGTATACCTGCACCTGGTGGGGTGCGTTATCGTTGGAGCTTACTTTATAGGAGATGTAGGAAACGGGGCGCGACAGCAACATAAGGTCATCCATCAGCAGGGGCGATGTAAAGGTGAGCGTTACATCCGCTTTACCGCAGGTGAACTGGTAACTGGTTTGCGTGGCGTTGATGTTTACGGCTGTTTGCTTAGCGGTTTCTATGCCTTTGTTGCCCGGAGGAGGTAACAAGCGGGCAATGCCTGCATCCAGGAAAGCACCGCCGGCAGTGTTATGAATATGCACAGCCAGTATATTGCCTTTCTTCTTCAGCTTACTTTTTACAGCTTCTGACAGGGGCTTGTAAATATATTTGTTCAGCCAGCCTTTGTGTTTGTAAATCTCCTCGCCGTTCAGATATACCGTAATATTATCGTCATGGGAGATTTTCAGGAAGAGGTCTGCGGTGGCTACATCGCCGGCGTCGAACGTTCTCCTGGTCCAGAGCTCACGGCTTTCCCAGCGGGTGCCGCCTGAGCTCAGGTTATCGCCAAAAGGCGCCTGGCCTGTTTTCCAGGTATTGTCGTTGAAGGAGGACTGCTCCCATCCTTCTGCAGGGGCGGTTTCCGTGTATTTTACCTGGTAGGCCGCTTCATCGGTGGTGGCGGCTATTGCCTGGTAGCAGGCCTCGTTCTGGCCCAGTACGCGGTAGGTAATGCCATCTACCTTTACCAGCCCGGTAAGCGATTGGGTAGCGCCGGTCCAGTGTTTGGTGGTGCTGCCGTTCAGCTCGTCCGTGGCCGACCAGATGCTGAAATAAGGATCATGCGTGATCAGAGGATACGACGGCGCCTTCTGTTCCTGTGCTATTGCACTGCCGCCAATGCCCAGCAGGGCTAAAAATGCAAATGTTCTCACCATAACGTGATTTGATAAATCGATTAAGCGTAAAAAGTACAGTTAATAAAAGTATTACATTTTCCGGGGGATTCATAACCACTCATCATAAAAGTGCCCCGGTCACTTGTATATCGTCCATAACCGCAGTTAGTACCAGCTATCGAAAAAAAAATCTCCGGAGGAAAGAAAGGAAAATAAAAAAGCGCAAACCCTACTTCCGCCTTGGAGGCCCTGAGAAGCCTTGTCAGTACGTTTTCGGATCTGCGCGTATCTTAAATTAATTAAACACCGTGCATGTAAGGAGCGCAAAAATACACTTTTGCATCAAATTCTTCATCATCCCGGAAAAAAAGTAAACCATTCAGGGTGGGAACGGATCAATACTGCAATCCCCCATATGAGTGCGGCCATACCCAATGCGCCCCATGCTTTTCTATTCTTCCAGCTCCAACCCAATATCACCGGCAGCTCCCAGTACTTGATCAGCACATACAGTAATAAACCGCCCATGCCGGTCCAGGTAAGTAACAGCTGCCCCAGCTGGGCGCCCGTTACTACTACTGTAAAAAGAAAGCCCAGGGTAACCACCTGCAGCCAGATATAGTTTTTGCCACCGCTGTGGATCACGTCGGCAATGGAAATAAACAGTAACGCCATTACCAGGAAAATGGTGAGCATCAGTAAGGCCTCCTTCAGCAACACGGGCAGCAGTAACAACAGCACCCACACTACCAGGGAAATAATAACATAGGTAGCGGCACGCTGGTCTTTTGCCCGCAGCCGTTCATAGGAAAAAGGAAACAGCAAACGGCTCAATGCCTTTTCCATGTTCCGTAGCGGCGGTAAGGTAAATATGCCCACCATGGCAGGCACAATCACTTCATATGGGTACCAGGCATCCGGACAAACCTGCATCACCCACCACACCGCAACGGAGGTAAGGAGCGCCGGTACGGATACATATAAAAAAACCTGTAACGGTGTATTGTAATGATCAAAGCTCTGCAGGATAATATGTGTGTACTGCTTTGCAAAGTAACGGCGTGTAAGGATGGCCGTTAGTTGGGTCCATAGCAGCACCAGCCCTACGTGGATCACAATGGTACGGAGTATCAGCCCGGGGATGAAAGGGCCCCAGTAAATACCTGCCAGGGCTACTGCCAGTAACTCCCAGCTAAGCATCTGCGGAGAAAATAACTTCCGGAACAAAGGGTAAAAATTCCGGAGCAACCATTGCCACGCTCCCGGTAAATATCTCCCGATCAACTGCACCGCCGCAAAAGCGGCTACCAGCGCGGCCAGGCCCAGCAACAACCTTGAAGCGGTGAACACGCCCCTGAGCGCCTGCAACCGGGAAGGCTTCCTGATATCATAGCTGAGCGTGGTGTTATTCAACAGCTCTGTTGCCAGCACTTTACCCTGTTCAGGGGTAATAGCGCCTAACGCCGGCTGGTGCACGCGCCAGAAGCTATCCGCCTCCGCAGGAGTGGCCCAGGTGTTTAGGGTACCGTATTGATACAACAATGTTTTTTGCTCGGAATTAAGAGAGGCCAGGATCTTCGCTAACGCCGCATCTGTTGCGGATGCCGGCAGTGCAAAGGTTAACAGGAACAGGAATATTTTTATAATGCGCATAGCTGGTATTAAAAATAACAAAAACGGGCAGCTTACCGCCACCCGTTTCCTATATTTTTAAATAATCTTTTTTACAGCCCCGCTCCCAGCCAGCTATCCGGCACGGGTTGCAGCTTGCTGCCATTCAGGCTGTATTCCAGCTTCAGCGTGTATCCGCCCCCGCCTTCTACAAAGGCTACCTTTATAGGGTGCCAGCCTTTTTCCAGGGCCACCTGCCCGCTTTTCTGGAACGGTGCATGCCAGCCATCGTTGTTCACCACTTCCTGGTCGTCTATATATAAAATAGCGCCGTCATCTGCGGTGAGATAAAAGCTGTAGATGCCGGTGGTGGGTACATTGATGTAGCCGTACACCTTTGCGCCAAAGGGGCCGCCGCCTTTGCCCATACCTTCGGGGATGATGGCGTTGCTTACGCGGATGGAGCTGTCGGCCTGCTCTTTGATCTTTGCTGCGCTTTTGTAAGTACCCTCAAAATAATCCAGCTTCAGACCGGGCCGCGCATCTTTTACCACGGTAGATTTGAGATAGGCTTCCTTGCGGTAACGAAGGTTATAAATATCACCGCGATTACCCGTCGGGCTGAAAGCCGCCAGCTTTATGGATTGCGGCTCGCGGATCACATAGTTACCGGGCAGTATTTTGGAATGGGCATCGGGGATGCTACCATCGGTGGTATAGCGGATAGTCATGTCCGTTAGTGGCTTCTGTACGTGCAGGGTTACGTTGTCTACAAATACATTGTCTTCCGTAAAACCGTCCAGGTCTGGCAGGCGGTAATGTACTCCCAGCAGGTCCAGGCGTTTGTAATGTGCGTTGAGCCGTTGCAGGTAGCTGTCGTAGTTGGAATGATTGGTCCAGGTAACTTCCGCCAGGGCGGTCATGCGGGGCATGAACATATAATCGGCCCGCTTTTCAGAAGGGATATATTCCGTCCATATATTGGCCTGTGCGCCTATAATATTTTTTGCTTCCTCCGTGGTTAATCCTTTTGGCACCGGGTTGAAATGATATACATTATAAATGGAATTGCGATCGGGAACGGCATCAAAATACAGCGGGTTGCCCGGCGTCATAATCACTGTATTACCATGTTTGGCTGCTTTAATAGGCGCATCCGGCACCCAGGCCCGCCAGTACATCAGCACCGCGGTAGGACTGATCCCTCCTTCCAGTATTTCATCCCAGCCAATAAGCACTTTGCCTTTGGAGTTGAAAAATTTCTCCATCCGCTTTACAAAATAGCTCTGTAGTTCTTCTACGGTTTTCAGGTTATTGGCCTTCATCACATCGGCACATGCGGGAGAAGCCGCCCAGCTGGTTTTTTCTACTTCATCGGCGCCCAGGTGAATGTATCTGGAAGGAAACAAAGCGGCTATCTCTGTAAAGATATCTTCCGCAAAAGAAAAAGTAGATTCATTGCAGGGGCAAATGGGTGTTGAAAAATTCTTGCCCCAACCCACTTCACCGCTGCAGGTAAGGAAAGGATACGAGCGGATAGCCGCCATCATATGACCGGGCATATCTATTTCAGGGATAATTTCCACCTGCCGGTCGGCCGCATAGCGGATAACATCCTTCATCTGCTCCTGTGTATAAAAGCCGCCATACAGGGTTTTGCCATCTTTTTTGATGATATGCTGCGGATCGATGGCCATGTCAGGATTATCCTTGGCCTTCTGCATACAAACGGAATCCTGGTTGTTAAACTCTCTCCAGGCGCCCTGGGAAGTAAGCAACGGGTACTTTTTTATTTCAATGCGCCAGCCCTGGTCGTCGGTCAGGTGCAGGTGCAGTTTGTTCATTTTGTATAAGGCCAGCAGGTCGATGAATTTTTTAAGATAATCCACGGAGAAGAAATGCCGGGATACATCCAGGTGCATGCCGCGCCAGCTATAGGCGGGATGGTCTTTCACCAGCATAGCGGGGATAGCTATACGCTTCAGCGTATGCGCACCTTCAATGCCGGCCGGCATCAGCTGCCTCAATGTTTGAATGGCGCGGAAAAAACCTGTAGCGGTGCGGGCGGTGATCAATAGCTGTTGTGCGCTCACCTCCATAGTGTAATCCTCCTCTCCTGCCAGTGCAGGGTTCTGCTGTACAACAATGGCGCCTTTTGCCGCCTGTTTCGCCACCGGCAAAGCCTTGCCCAGTGCCTGCTTCAATAATGCCTGCAGCTGCGCCGTTTCTGTAGGGAAGCCTGCGGGCACTACCAGCTTTGTGGCAGGCGTGATCACAAACTGCCCCGCCCTGGCCTCCAGTTGCTGCGGGTAAGGAATCAGGGGATAACGCGCAGATTGCGCGAAAGTTGCCTGCAGCAATAAGCACAAAGCACCTGCAAGCCAGA
This sequence comes from Chitinophaga polysaccharea, assembly GCF_902150045.1. GTDB lineage: Bacteria > Bacteroidota > Bacteroidia > Chitinophagales > Chitinophagaceae > Chitinophaga > Chitinophaga polysaccharea_A. Next base: position 475,324 of record NZ_CABFVU010000005.1, on the reverse strand, counting down.
AAGTCTTCTTCATAAAATGTTTCGTTATAGCATGATGTCCGGGTGGCAAACCTAATAAGAAACCCGTCAGAAAACTAATGGGATCTTCGCTTATCATGCAGTTATCTTGCGTTAATCTTTGTAGTCGGTGATCTTCAGCAACCGGAAAAAAGCTTCTTCCGGCAGCTCCTTTACCTCCCCCGGTTGCAGGTTGCCCAGCAGCAGGTTCTCAATAGATACGCGTATAAGCCGCTGGCAGCGGTGGTTTACGGCGCCTACCATTTTACGCACCTGGTGAAACTTGCCTTCGGTTAAAGTGATCAGCAGCCAGGTATGCGGTGCATTCACGGGCAGTTCCCGCGGATGATCGAACAATCCTGCCGGTCGCTCTACTATTTCTATGCGGCAGGGCGTGGTGATATACTCCGCGCCATCGGCCACACAAATAGGCACGCCTTCTTTTAAGCGCTGCAGGGTAACAGGGCTCATATGTCCTTTTACTTTTACCAGGTAAGTTCTTTCATGGGGCGCTGCGCCCTGGAACAATAACCGTGTTACCTTTTTATTGGTGGTTAAGATGAGCAGTCCTTCGGAGTCATTATCCAACCTACCTATGGCATGCGTGCCCTCGGGAAAATCGAACAACAGATCGCCCAGCAACCGCACTTCATGCGAGCTGACAAACTGCGACACCATGTCAAAAGGCTTGTTTATAATGAAGTATCTGTGCATAAATATGTTATATCAGCAGGATATCGATCCGGTGCGCCTGTACCAGCTGCTGTTGTTCCGACCAGGAAAATACGGTAAAGTAACCATCCTGAGAGGCTACCAGCGCAATTGAATCGTGCTGGTCGTGCACAAACTGTGCGGCCGATAAGTGCCTGGTGCCGCCGATGGCAGACGGATGTATCAGCGCCGGCACACCGCCTTCCACGGGCTCGGTAAGCAGTACTTTATCGATAGGCCAGGCATCTTTGGCCCGGGTGATCTTGGCGCCAAAGGCCAGCAGCTCCTGCTGGTCGTTTACGATGGTGGCGCCGTCTACCGCGGTCAGGCCGGTGATATTTTCCACCTCCCGGCGCAGCGCATTCTGCCAGAAGATCTCGGTAACGCTTTTGCCGTCGTATTTCAGCAGGTCGGCCACCCCGGAAAAAGCCGGGTGGATGGGGTATTGCAGCGGGTGGATGATAGATTCCCGCCAGGCGTCGCTGTTGGAAGGCGTTACCAGTAATATGCCGCCGCGCTTATGCGCGCGCATAGACACGGCTATCTGTATCAGTACGTTTACACTGTTGTTCCATAAACAGGAAGGCGTTAAACCCAGTAAGGACCTGAGTATAGGCGGACTGTCGGGCAACAGCCCGCTGTCTTCATTCACCACCTTTACCTGGTCGCCCCGCAGCATGGCCACGTTGGTGAACTTGCCCAAACCTGCCGCACGACGGTGTTTCACCACCAGCAGGCCCGGTTCGGATACATCCAGCACAAAACAAAGATTAGGCAGTTTTATAGTAGTGCCCCATACATATAGTTCATCGCCCACCGGCCAAACGCCGATGTGGATGCCCGGCCGTTCTACGCCCGGCGCCAGTTTGGTGAGCAGCTGCGGCGTAAGGGGCAGCGGTTCCGCAAAAAGTAATGGCTTACCGGCCTGTGTAGGAGGTAAAAAAGCCAGGGAGATGCGGATAGGGTTTCCTTCCTCCTTCCGTAAACTGGCCCAGAAGGCTACGTCAATAATTTTCTCTACCTGCCGGGCTGCCGGTACCGTGGCGAGATCATCCTCTCCATTTTGCCTGGCAGCGCAGAGATGTTTCTTAAAATGTGCTTCTATAGTTGCAGACACCTTTGCGGCGGCCTGGTATGTTGCTTCACTTGCTATTTCCATAAGTCCTTTGTCACATTTAATCGTCCTATATTATAGTATTAAACCGCTAATTTAAATCATTTCGGGATAGCAGGCGGTGGTTACCCGCAGGGAACCACCGCCCAATGTTTTGGTAAATGTGGTAGACGGTTATTCCTGCTACATTTACTAAAAGATAAAATACTATTAATAGCGGCTAATATACGGTTAACAACCTATCTATAAATCAAGTAATTTGGTTGTACTTGTAACCACGTATGGAAATTAACACCTACAATGAAAGGGAGCTTTTATTGAGCCTCGCTCAGGGCAATGATCATGCCTTTGCGGATGTATTCCATCACTACCGTCACCGTATATACGCTATTGCTTTCCGTCTTTTAAACTCTGCTTCCCTGGCGGAAGATATTCTACAGGATGTTTTTATGAAGATGTGGATGAAGCGGTATGAGCTTCACGAGATCAGTCACTTCAAGGCCTATCTTTTTACTGCTACGCGCAATCATATTTTTACTTCCCTGAAGCTGCTGGCCCGTGAACAGCTCATGGAATCTGAGCTATCCGCCGCCATGGTGCATGAAGTAAGGGACGCCCATATCCTTTACAAGGAATATGAGCAGATCCTGCAACATGCTATTGCACAGCTTCCGCCCCAACAGGGACTGATCTATAAGCTCAGCAAGGAAGAAGGGCTGAAAAGAAATGAAATTGCCGACCGCCTGCAGCTGAGCCCCGAAACCATTAAAGTGCACCTGGCTAATGCCATGCGCTCTATCCGTGCTTTTTGCCTCACCCGGATGGATCTCAACACCTTCCTTATCCTCTTATGGGTATGCAGTTAAAACTTTTTTTTAAACGCACTAACCCATCCACCCCACTTTATAGTCTCCTTAATCAAATAGCTATTCATGACAGTATCCCGATTCAGGTACCTGTTTAACCGTTACTATTCCCGGCAATGTACACCGGAAGAACAACAGGAATTTATGCGCCTGATGGAACAACCGGCATACGACGAAGAATTGAAGCAACTGCTGGACGATCTGCTCCTGGAGTCCGACGAAGAAACCGGCGCTATGCCGGACGATACTGCCGCCAACATGCTCCGCCACATTATGCAAACCGGCACTGCTGCTCCGCAGCCGACTCCCGTTCGCACTATACCTATGTGGCAGCGTGTAGCCGTTGCCGCCTGTGTGCTGGCCGCTATTGCGATAGCGGGGTATAAAATTTATGTAAACAACAAAGTGGTGAATATGCCCGTTGCCAGCAACCATGCCCCTGCATCTAAAAAAGAGGATGGCGCCCGCCTGGTACGTGGCGACGGCTCGGTGATTGACCTGGAACATTATAAAGATACCGCCATGGATGTACAATCCGGCGTATCCGTAAACCGCCAGGGCAATACCCTTTCCTATACCAGCAATGCTGCCGTTACACCTACCATCAATACCCTGTATACCAATAAAGGAGGCACCTACCAGCTGGTACTGCCGGATGGCACCAAGGCATGGCTGAACGCTGCTTCGTCCATCCGTTTCCCTACCGCATTTACAGACAGCACCCGGGAAGTAACCATCCAGGGAGAAGTATATTTTGAAATAGCACAACAGGCCAGCCAGCCCTTTATTGTAAAAACCAATACCATAGAAATTGCGGTTCTGGGCACTCACTTTAACGTGATGGCTTATGAAGAGGAACAAAATATCTGCACCTCGCTGCTGGAAGGCGCCGTTAACGTGATCAGCGGCAGCACCGTAAGGCTCATAAAACCGGGCCAGCAGGCGCTGGTGAACAGGGAGCACAAAGGCATCAGCATCAGCAACGCCGATGTGGATGCGGCCATTGCCTGGAAAGAGGGGCGCTTTGAGTTCAATGGCAACATCAAAAGTATTATGCGTGAACTGGCCCGCTGGTACGATGTACAATTTATTTATGAAGGGGAAATCACCAACAGGGCCTTTGCCGGCACCTTCTCCCGGCAGGATAGCCTGGAAGATATTTTACGCACACTGGAATTAACAGGCAGCATTCATTTCAATATCAACGATAAAACAATTATAGTAAGTCCATAAAAAAACCACGCGTATCTTTTAGTTATGAAGAAAAACAGACATCAGCCAAAATCAGCAACAGCTTAGCATTCAGCTTTTATTACCGACAGTGAATAACCATTAGCGGCCTGCACGCTCTGGCGTAGCTATGCCTTTATGTACCGTCATCAACCTTAATTAACATGCTAAATCGCAGTAACAAATGATGCAAACTTTTCAGCAAGTCCGCCGTACCCGGTGGCATGTTTCATCAAACCAAAAACTATTATGCTTTATGAAACTAACCTTCCTGCTGCTATTGTCGGCCATACTCCAGGCACATGCCACCGGCTATGCGCAGCCCGTTACACTCCACGTAAAAGCAGCTCCGCTCATGGAGGTGATCAAATCAATCCGCAAACAAACCGGTTATGTATTTGTGTTTGATCTGCAGATGGTAGACAACGCCAACCCGGTGAGCGTTTCACAGGAAAATGTATCGCTGGAACAACTATTGGAAGAAGTGTTCAGGGATCAGCCGCTTACCTGGACCATCGTTAAAAAAACGATTGTACTTAAAAAGAAACCGCTCATTACCGCTGCCGCTTCCACGGCCGCCGTGCGCATAAAAATAAAAGGACAGGTAACGGAAAGCAACGGCACTCCCATGGTAGGCGTTACGGTAGTGAATAAAACATCGCGCACCAACGCCCTTACAGATGAACTGGGTATTTTCACCATTGAAGCCAATATAGGCGACAGCCTCCTGTTCACCATGGTGGGCATGCAGCCCGTAGCCGTACAGGTAAAAAATGATAAGCTGCTTAAAATAACCATGCAGCAAAAAGTATCGGATGTGGGAGAAGTAGTGGTAGTAGCTTACGGTACACAAAAGAAAACCAGTATGGTGAGCGCGGTGACCAGCATCAATCCCAAAGAACTGAAAGGACCTACCAGTAACCTTACCACTATGCTGGCCGGCCGTCTTTCGGGTGTAATATCCTACCAGCGCAGCGGGGAGCCCGGCAGGGATAATGCCAGCTTCTTTATACGCGGTATTACCACTTTTGGTACGGGTAAGGTAGATCCGCTTATCCTCATTGATGGAATGGAATCCAGCACCAACGACCTGGCCCGCTTACAGCCGGATGATATTGCCGGGTTCTCTATCCTGAAAGATGCTACCGCCTCCTCCCTCTATGGGGCCAGGGGCGCCAATGGCGTGGTACTGGTAACTACCAAATCCGGCGTGGAAGCAAAAACATCTTTCAATGCCCGCTTCGAAAACTCTATCTCCAGCAATACCCGCAACTTCAAATTTGCAGACAATATCACTTATATGAAGCTGGCGAATGAAGCGGTGCTTACCCGTTTCCCATTGCAGGATGTACAATACTCCCAATCAAAAATTGATCATACCGCCGCCGGCGATGACCCGCTGCTGTATCCTAACAATAACTGGATAGAACAGCTGATCAAAGACTATACCGTGAACCAGCGCACCAACTTCAACCTGAAAGGCGGCGGAAAAGTAGCGCAGTTCTATATTGCAGGTACCTATAACGTAGACAATGGCGTACTGAACGTAGATAAGCGGAATAATTTCAACAGCAACATCAAACTAAAAAATTATTCGCTGCGCTCTAACGTAAACATTAACCTCACCCCTACCTCACAGGCTATTGTGCGCACCTACGGGCAGTTCGACGATTACAACGGCCCTGTAGGCGGCGGTGCCGGCCTCTTTTCGCAAACGGTATGGGCCAACCCGGTGATGTTTCCCGCGGTATACCCCGCCAGCTATGCACCACAACTGAAACATCCATTGTTTGGTAACGCCGTAAAACCAGGCTTTAACAGCCTTCCCGGCGACGGCGGCAACCTTTATAATAACCCTTACGCCAACTCCGTTTCCGGTTACCAGCAGTATAACACCTCTACCCTGCTGGTGCAGGTGGAACTGAAGCAGGACTTCAAATTCCTGCTGCCAGGCCTCACCGCCCGCATGATGGGCTACACGGAGCGCTACTCCTATTTTGATGTAACACGCCGTTACACGCCTTATTTCTATACCATGAAGTACGACCAGTTCACCAAAGAACCACAGCTTACTTCGCTCAATACCAACGGTACGGAATACCTGGGCTATGAGCCCGGTAATAAAATGCTGAACACTACTGCCTATATGGAAGCTGCCGTGAACTATAACCAGCAGTTCAATAAAGTACATAACGTTTCCGGCATGCTCATTGGCCTGGTACGCAACTACCTCACCGCCAATGCAGGCACATTGCAAACATCGCTACCGCACCGTAACCAGGGCGTTTCCGGCAGGTTCACCTACGATTACGACAGCCGCTACCTCGCGGAATTTAACTTCGGCTACAACGGCTCTGAAAGGTTTGCCAGCAACCACCGCTTTGGATTCTTCCCTTCCGCCGGTATTGCATGGAACCTCCAGAACGAAGCCTTCTTTAAACCACTCACCAGAACAATAGATAAACTGAAACTCCGTGCCACTTACGGCCTTGTGGGCAACGACCAGATAGGCAATGAAAACGACCGTTTCTTCTACCTCTCTGATGTAAATATGAACGACGCGGGTAAAGGCGCCACCTTCGGTGAAAGAAGAAGTTACTCCCGCCCCGGCGTATCCGTGAACCGGTATGAGAACCGGGATATCACCTGGGAGAAATCCTACAAAACAAACCTCGGTATGGAACTGGGCCTGTTCAACGCCATGAACATTACCCTGGATGTATACCAGGAACACCGGAAAAACATCCTCATGACCCGCAGCACCATTCCCAACACCATGGGGCTGAATGCCTACACACAGGCCAATGTGGGCGAGGCCTCCGGTAAAGGTGTGGATCTCTCGGTCGACTATACGAAAAGCTTTAACAACAATTCCTTTGTGCAGTTCCGCGGTAACTTCACCTACGCTACCAGCAAACTGCTGGTAAATGAAGAGCCCATTTACCCTGAAGCATACCGCTCCCGCGTTGGACATTCCCTTTCCCAGACCTGGGGCTATATAGCAGAAAGACTATTTGTAGATGAACAGGAAGTAGCCAATTCCGCCTACCAGAACTGGGGACAGGCAGTAATGGGCGGCGATATCAAATACCATGATGTAAACGGCGACGGGCAGATCAACGCTTCCGATGCTGTGCCCATCGGCCTGCCCACCACCCCGGAAATCACTTATGGGTTCGGGTTCTCCTTTGGCTACAAACAGTTCGACCTGAGCTTCTTCTTCCAGGGCTCTGCGCGTTCCTCTTTCTGGATCAGCTCTTACGAGATATCTCCTTTTGTGCTCAACGGCGGCGGCCAGCACGGCCTGTTACAGGCTATTGCCGACGACCACTGGAGCGAAAGTAACCGCAACCTCTACGCCATGTGGCCACGCCTCAGCGATTACTTTGTGAACAACAATAACCAGACTTCCACCTGGTGGATGCGCAGCGGTGATTTCCTCCGGTTAAAATCGCTGGAAATGGGATACACATTTCCCAAAAGCCTGCTGGACCGCGTACACATGACCAACGCCCGCATCTACGCCAATGCCTCCAACCTTTTTGCGCTCAGCAAATTTAAAACCTGGGATGTTGAAATGGGCGGCAACGGCCTTGGCTATCCTGTGCAAAGGGTTATCAATATGGGAATAACACTGGGACTTTGATTCACCGTTTAATGATGCAAAAATGAAACAAACCAATACATACAATATACGCCGCCTCCTGCAATGGTGCATACTATGCGTACTGCTGCTTTCCGCTTCCTGTAAGAAATTCCTGGACGTGGTGCCGGATAACGTGGCCACCATCGACAACGCATTTACCATGCGCGCAGAAGCAGAAAAGTACCTGTTCACCTGCTACTCTTACCTGCCCAGTAGTGCAGACCTTTCCAGCAACCCCGCACTGGTGGCCGGCGACGAGTTCTGGATGGTACGCCCCTACAGCACCAGCGAAACGCCCTGGCAGATAGCGCAGGGGTTCCAGAGCGCCAACAACGTGTATATGGCTACCTGGGGCCAGTATTACAGGGCGCTGCGCGATTGTAACATCTTCCTGGAAAATATTCATAAGGTGGTAGATATGCGGCAATCTGAAAAAGACCGCTGGAGCGCGGAAGTAATTTTCCTCAAAGCCTATTACCATTGGCTGCTGCTACGCCAGTATGGCCCTATCCCGGTGATCCGCTACAACCTTTCCATTTCCAGCACTGCGGAGGAGACCAAAGTGCCGCGGGAACATGTGGATACGGTGTTTAATTATATTGCTCATTTGCTGGATACTGCTGCTGCCGGGCTGCCGGAAATTATTGCAGACAGGTCCACAGAACTGGGCCGCATTACAAAACCCATTGCCATGGCTATTAAAGCAAGGGTATTGGTTACCGCTGCCAGTCCGCTGTTCAATGGCAATACCGATTATATTGCCTTTAAAAATGCAGACGGCAGCCCCCTGTTTAATACCACCTACAACGCCGATAAATGGAAAGTGGCCGCCGATGCCTGTAAAGCAGCCATCGATGAATGCGAGGCTACCGGCAACCTCCTTTACACCTTCAGCCAGCTGGGGGTAACGCTGTCGGATACACTGACAAAGCAGATGTCGATACGTAATAGTCTTTGTGAGCAATGGAACCCCGAGATCATCTGGGCCAACCCTTCCCGCAGCACCTATGAAATGCAGCGGCAGGCCATGCCCCGCCTCGATCCTGCACGCATAGGCAACGAATCGGTACTGGGCAGCCTGGCCCCTACCATGAAAATTGCCGAACAGTTTTATACAGATAAGGGCGTGCCTATGAATGAAGATAAAACCTTCGATTATGCCGGTCGCCTGAAACTCCGAACCGCCGTGAAAGCAGAAGGTGAACTGATCCAGGAAGGATACACCACCGCGGCCATGCACTTCAACCGGGAGCCACGCTTTTATGCTGACCTGGCATTTGACGGCGCTATGTGGATGATGCAAAAGAAAACATTCCACATAGAATCCAAAGCAGGCCAGTGGCAAACCCGCAAAAACATTTATGATAATAACACCACCGGCTACTTCGCGAAGAAACTGGTGAACTGGAAAAACGAGATCCTCGAAGGACAGGGTCTTTTCATAGAAGACCATCCCTGGCCTGAAATGCGGCTGGCCGACCTGTACCTGTTATACGCCGAAGCATTAAATGAAGAACAGGGCCCACAACCGGCTGCCTTCACTTACATCGATAAAGTAAGGGACCGCGCCGGGCTGAAAGGCGTACAGGCCTCCTGGACCGCCTACTCCAAGCAACCGGCCAAGTTCCAGACCAAAGAAGGTTTCCGCCAGATCGTGCAGCAGGAAAGACTGATAGAACTGGCCATGGAAGGCTCCCGCTTCTGGGACCTGCGCCGCTGGAGAAGAAGTATGGAAGAACTGAACAAATCTGTTACAGGATGGGATGTGGAGCAGTCGGACCCCGTGTTCTACTACCGTGTAAGAACACTGTACCGGCAAACATTCCAGACCCGCAACTATTTCTGGCCCATCGAAAACTGGGACCTGCTCAACAATCCTAAACTGGTGCAGGGCTTTGGATGGTAATCTTTCATTTACTAAAACCGTACGCAACATGAACATCAATAAATATATACTGCCTATCGCCTGCCTGTTGCTGGCAGCAGCCTGTAAAAAAGAAACCCATCAGCCGGTAAATACCTCCGGCGAAAAACCGGGCGTGATCACCAATCTTAATGTGACCAATATGCCCGGCGCTGCAAAGATCACCTACAGCCTGCCTGATAACAAAGATATCCTGTATGTGAAGGCCGTGTATGATATACGGAAGGGAGAGAAACGCGAAATAAGATCATCTTACTATAATAACTTCCTGGTAGTGGACGGCTTTGGCGATACCGCCACCCACGAGATTTCATTATACGTGGTAAGCAGGAATGAAACTGCTTCCGACCCGGTTACCACGAAGATCAAACCACTATCGCCCCCTATGCTGAACGTCCGGAAATCGCTGGAAATAAAAGCAGATTTCGGCGGTATCAATATCAGTTTTAAGAATGATACCAAAGCAGATATCGCCATCGTAACGCTTACCACCGACTCCACCGGCGTATTCGGCTCCACCGATGTGCATTACACCAAACTGCAAAGCGGCAACTATTCCATCAGAGGCTTTGCCGCAGAGAAAAGGAAGTTTGGTTTTTATGTGCGCGACCGCTGGGGCAACCAGTCGGACACCATTATACAGGAGCTGCTGCCCATCTTTGAAAAGCTGTTGGATAAAGCAAATTTCAAAGAAGTAAAATTACCGGGAGATGTGGATTATGGCTGGGGCCTTCCTATCCCCAATCTCTGGAACGGCACCTTATGGCATTCGGCAGATAAGCTCGATGGCATGCCCATGTCCATCACCTTTGACCTTGGCGTTACTGCGCAACTGAGCCGCATCACCCTGTGGCAACGCCCCAACGAATGGATCTATCTGCAGAACAACGTGCGCAAATTTGAAATATGGGGCTCCACCAATCCCGCCTCCGATGGCAGCTGGGACAGCTGGACCCGCCTGGTGGAACACACCGTGATCAAGCCCTCCGGCCTGCCGGTAGGACAAAAAACACAGGATGATATAGACGCCAGCATTGCCGGTGAACAAATGACCGTACCACTGGATGCACCGCGCGTAAGGTATATCCGAATAAAAATACTCCGCACCTGGACCGATGGCGGATATGCCGCCAACATCCAGGAAATGAAGTTCTGGGGTAACGACAAATGATGATCATCTACCTAAAAAAAATTCTATGCGCATACTTCATTATATACTACTTGCCAGCGTGCTGCTCATCAGCGCCTGCACCAAGCAGAACGACTATAAAAAATACCTGGGCAACGGCGAAATACTGTATACCGGTAAAGCCGACTCCCTCCTGGTACATGCAGGCCGTAACCGCGTACAGCTATCCTGGCTGCTGATCTCCGATCCGAAGATCAGTCGCGCCAAAATATACTGGAACAACCGGAAAGACTCCGCCCAGCTGGATATTAAACGCACCAGCGGTGTAGATACCATCCGTTACATTATCAGTAACCTGGAAGAACGGGCCTATACCTTCGAGGTATACAACTTCGACCGCGACGGCAATACCTCCGTTCGCTCTGAAGCCACCGGTTTCGTATACGGTAGCTTTTATGAAGAGGCCCTGCTGACCAGGGCTTTCAGCAATGCAGAAATGAAGAACGGGCAGGCGGAAATAAGCTGGGCCAACATCGACACCACCGGCGGTATCATTGGTATGCAGCTGCAATACACCAGCAGCGACCATGTAGCCCACGATACCATCATTGCCGCCGAACCGGAAGCACAGGTAACCGTGCTCCCCAACTATCTTTCTATGAGCAGCTTCCGCTATCGCACTTTATACCAACCCGATAAACTGGCCGTAGATACTTTCTATACCCCCTTTGAAACAAAAGCCGTAAAAGAGGATATCACGCAAACGTATATACGTAATCCCGGCTCGCCGTTTGAACTGGATAATAATAAACCGTTTGGCGGCCGCTTCGGGCAGGTGAAAGACTGGCAATACAACGCCGAAGCAGAAAAGAACGGCACCTACGATAACATCGGCGGCACCGGGTGCCTTACCCTCTGGATCTGGGACAACGGCCCCATCACCAACGGTAAGATATACCAGACCTTTACCCTCCCGGCAGGTGAATACCGCTTTGAAGCAGAAACCTCCAACATCGACAACACACTGGAAAATACCTGGCTGCTGGTAGCGGCAGGCAATACCCTTCCTGATGTGGAACAGGTAAACACAGCGCTCGGCTCCGCCAGGTTCGTAAACAACAATAATAAATATGCATCCGCAGCTTTTACGCTTACAGCGCAAACCACCGTTACCATTGGGTTCACCGCCACCCTTTCCAATCCATCACAACAAACCATCCGTATCAACAAAGTATTACTCATCAGAGATAAATAGCAACTAATATCATGAACAAACAACTGAGGAAACTAGGGATCATCCTGCTCTTATGCAGCCCAATTGTTACACTGCAGGCGCAGGAGAAAAAAAAGATAAGCCAGGAAACAGCGGCGCAAAAAGAAAAACGCATGGCCTGGTGGACGCACGACCGCTTCGGTATGTTCATCCACTGGGGCCTGTATGCACTGCCTGCACGCCACGAATGGGTGAAGCACAACGAACGCCTCACCAACGAACAATACCAGAACTACTTCGACCTGTTCAACCCTAACCAGTTCGATCCCAAAGCATGGGCCAAACAGGCAAAGGCGGCAGGCATGAAGTACGCCGTGCTCACCACCAAACACCATGAAGGCTTCTGCCTGTTCGATTCAAAGTTCACTGACTACAAAGCCACCAACACACCCGCTCACCGCGACCTGGTGCGTGAATTCGTAAACGCATTCCGCGCGGAAGGCATCAAGGTAGGCTTTTACTATTCTTTAATCGACTGGCACCACCCGGATTTCACTATCGACGGCATGCACCCTCAACGCGTGGATAACGGCGCCGACAGCACCTACGCCCGCCTCAATAAAGGCAGGGATATGAACAAATACCGCCAGTACCTGCACAACCAGATCACGGAACTGCTCACTCAATACGGCAAAATAGATATCCTCTGGCTCGACTTCTCCTACCCCGGCAAAAACGGCAAAGGCAAAGACGACTGGGATGCCGTGAACCTGCTGAAAAAGATCCGCAAACTGCAACCCGGCATCATCATAGACAACCGCCTCAACCTGGAAGAATATGAAGACGGCGCCGACTTCCTCACCCCCGAACAGGTGAAAGTAGAAGAACTGGCACAGTACCGTGGCAAAACATGGGAAACCTGCCAGACCTTTTCCGGCTCATGGGGCTACTACCGCGATGAAAACTCCTGGAAAAGCACGCACCAGCTGCTGGAGCTGCTGATAGGCTCTGTAAGCGGAGGCGGTAACCTCATCCTCAACGTAGGCCCCACCGCCCGCGGCGTGTTCGACTACCGCGCGCAAAATGCCCTCGGCAATATTGGCGAATGGATGAAAGGCAACAGCGAATCCATTTATGGCTGCACCTATGCACCGGATAATTTCAGCACACCGAAAAATACGATGCTTACTTACAATCCCGGTACTAAAAGATTGTATGTACACCTGCTCGGGTACAGCAGTAAATTATCATTACCCGGGTATAAAGGCCGCATTAAATACGCACAGCTACTGCATGACAACTCCGAGGTGAAGTTCACTGCCGATGGGGATGATATTGTACTGACGCTGCCGGAGAAGCAGCCTAATGTAGAGATCCCCGTGGTGGAGCTGGTGCTCAATTAGGATGGCCTGGCGCCTTCGGCGCCTGTGCGAAGGTTGTCTGACTCAGGATTATGATGATTTCGCTGATTATTACTTTTGGGATTTTATTTTATTTATTTCAGGGGATAGAAGTGTTTTTCTTCTATCCCTTTTTTATATAAAAGAATCAGCGTAATCATCATAATCCTGAGTCAGACAACATCCGCGGCAGGCAATGAGTTAAAAACCAACTTATCCCAACGGTGGATTTTATATTCCACACCTGCCTGCTCGCCTATGTGCGCGGTCGTGAAAGCATTACCATTAGGCGGAAAGTAATAACACGCTGTACTTTATTCCTGCTTACGATAATCCTTGGGGGCCAGTCCGTAAGTGTCTTTAAAATATTTATTAAAGAGATGATAGTTGGATATACCCACTTCCGCCATCACTTCTGAAATTCTCATAGGTCCTTTTTCCAGCAGTTGTGCAGCTCTTTGCATCCTGATTTGCCGGATCAGTTCTGAGGCTGTTTTACCAATGATGTCGTGCAGCCTTCTGTGCAGGTGCATCCTGCTCAGGGCGGCTTCCCTGCTCAGGGCTTCCACACTGAAACCCGGATCGGCAATATTCTTTTCTATGATGCTTATTACCTGTTTCAGTAATGCAGCATCTGCATCGGGTACCTCCACCAGGCCGGGCCGGGCAATATCTTGCTTGTAAATGTTGGCCACCAGCTGCTGGTCCGACTGAAGGATATTGTTGATCTTGAGCAACAGCAGGCGGTAGTCGCAGGGCTTGCCTATAAAATCATCCGCACCCGCTTCCAGTGCCTCCTGCAACGCTTCATTATTGCTGCGCACACTGTGAATGATCACCGGGATATGCCTGGTGCCGGCGTGGCTTTTCAGCTGCCTGCAAAGCGCAATGCCATCGAGGCGCGGCATCATCAGGTCGGTAAGGATCACGTCCGGCTGGTACCTGATGGCATATTCCAGGCCGGTTTGCCCATCGCGTGCTTCATATACCTCGAATTGTTCGCTCACATGTTCGCGGATATATGCCAGCTGTTCTTCATTGTCTTCAATAATTAAAAAACTGCGGCGGTGCTTATCTTTTTTTACGGGGATGGAAGCCAGCTGGGATTTATCAGTTGTTTTAAATATTTCGGCGGGAGGAAAACTGTGCAATCCTGCCGGGAAAGATATTTTAAAGGTAGCGCCTGCGTTTTCAACAGAAGTAACCGCTATGCTGCCATGATGCATTTCTACCAGTTTTTTGGATAAGGCCAGGCCTATACCACTGCCAAAACTGCTTTGCTTTTTTCCCTGGTAAAACATATCAAAGATCCGCTCTATCTCCTGCGGATCAATACCAGTGCCGGTATCACGGAAAGTAATGTGCACCACGGGGTTCATGGTGGTGGCTCCTTCGATGGTCATGCTTACCTGTACTTCCCCGTTTTCGGGAGTATACTTAAAGGCATTGGCCAGCAGGTTGAAAATTACTTTTTCTATCTTGTCTTTATCATACCAGGCGGAAAAAGAGAGGTGGTCAAAATCAAAAGTGTAGCGGATGTGTTTTTGTTCGGCGGTCCAGTTGAAAGCGTTTTTCACACCGGCCACCGTTTGTACAATATCCCCGTTGGTAACAAAAAGACTGCTGCTCTGGGATGATATTTTGCGCAGGTCCAACACCTGGTTGATCAACGTGGAAAGCCGTTGGGTATTGCTGTTGATCAGCTCCAGCCGGAAACGGGTGAAGTGATCATAGTTTGCCGCCTTTTCCTGCAGCTCCCGTACAGGGCCTGTGATCAGGTTTAACGGTGTTCTCAGCTCATGCGTGATATTGGTAAAGAAGCCCAGCTTAAGCTCGTTGAGCTCCGTCACTTTTTCTTTCTCCATCTTTTCCCGGTATACCTGTTCTTTCAGGGCATGTTTGGTTTTAAAATGCCGTACAATGAACAGTACCAATGCGGCCAACAGCAGCGCATATATTCCTTTTGCCCACCAGGTGGCCCAGGGCGCAGGTTTTATGACGAAGGTGATCCGTTTATAATGTTCATTCCACCGCCCGTCGTTGTTGGATGCGGTGATCAGGAATTCATAGGTGCCGGCGGGCATGTTGGAATAGGCCGCAAAACGCTGGCCGGCATTGGCAATGATCCAACCGGGATCGTATCCTTTCAGCATGTATTTAAACCGGTTGTTTTCCGGAACGGCGTAGTGCAGGGAGGCGAAGCTGAGCAGGAAATTATTTTCTTTATAAGAGAGGATAATTTTATCGGTGTTATTAATGTCTTTTTCCAGGATGACCCGGTTGTTTATTTTTTCTCCTGCCTGCACGGGCTGGTTGAATATTTGCAGACCGGTAAGCGCCAGTTGGGTGGCGAAAGGATTATCCTGTATATCGTCCGGGTTAAAATAGTTGAGGCCATTGATGCCGCCCACATACATGATCCCTTTGCTGTTCCGGTAAACGGCTTCTGTGAGCGTATTGCTTTGGAGGCCGTCTTTATAGGAATATCTTTTTACTTCATTCCGCTGCGGGTTGAATTTGAATAATCCCTGGCTGTTGCTCAGCCAGAGATTTTGTTTGTCGTCTTTAAGAATTCCCAGGATCTTGCGATCTTCCAGCATACCATGAGTAATATGGCTGATGCGTGCAATACTTCCCTGCGGGTTTAATTGCACGCGGTCAAGGCCCGCATCAGTGCCCAGCCACATGATGTTGGAGCTGTCGCGGTAAATGCTCCAGATATAATTACTGGTAAGACCGTTGCCTGGCTGCTGGTGATAAGTGCTCACCTGGTATTGGGCATTGTTATAGGCGATCCTGTTAAGACCACTGCCTATAGTACTTACCCACATCACGGGAAACACGGGATCTGCATACACAAGGAAGGTATATTTGGAGCTGAGGCCTTCCTTTACATTTAAGTTGGTGATTTTCCCGGTCGCGATATCATAAATATAAACGCCTTCCCAGGTGGTAAGCCAGAGGCGGTGCTGCTGATCTTCTGCAATGGCGTGGATATTCAGCCCGGGCAGTTGCAGTACAGGCTGCGCGTTTTGCCGGATGCGGTATAAGCCGGCAGAAGTGCCTATCCACTTCTCACCGTTGGCAGCGGTAAAAATGGAAGAGATCCATTGTGGCCCTATGATGGCATCATAGCTTTGTACTTTTTTTTGCTGAAGATCATAGCTGAACAATCCTTCCGTGGAAGTGCCCACCCAGATACGCCGTCCGTCGTCGCACACGGCGGTAACAAATTTTCCCTGGTAGCCTGATTCGCCGATGTGGTCTGTCATCAGCGGGTAGAAGGGAAAAAA
This sequence comes from Chitinophaga polysaccharea, assembly GCF_902150045.1. Taxonomy (GTDB): domain Bacteria; phylum Bacteroidota; class Bacteroidia; order Chitinophagales; family Chitinophagaceae; genus Chitinophaga; species Chitinophaga polysaccharea_A. Next base: position 458,801 of record NZ_CABFVU010000005.1, on the reverse strand, counting down.
GTTTTTGATAGACAGGTTGGCATAGTTCACTCCTTTCTGGAAAGTGCCTGCCCAAAGCACATTGGACCGGTCTATCAGCACCGTGCTGATCGTGTTTTCTGCGATGTTGCAAAAAGGCTGTGAAGTGGCGTACCTTTTCTTTACACTGGGATTTCCGCCGGCATCAATATGCAGCTGGTAGAGCCCGCGCATACGGTGCGCAATCCAAAGGTCGCCGTACTGGTCTTCCTGTATGCCCGTTACTTCCCCTGGTTCTTTCAGCGGGAATAAATGATACAGTTGCCGGTCGATATGTGTATAGGGATATTCCGCTCCCTCCAGTGTGATCCTGGAAAGCTGGTCGTTTTCTCCCAACCAGATATGGCCGTGCCGGTCTTCATACACAGCGCTTACCACTGCGTTGCCTATCTCCTTAATGGGAATGCAGATCGGGTCCTTTCCGCCCTGGCTGAATAAAAGCCCGTTGCCTGTGGCCAGCCACATATTGCCTGTTTTATCACAGATGATCATATTCACCACCTGCTGCGGGAGCAGCTTTTTCAGGATACGGTAATCAGGGCCCAGCACCGTTACCCCGTCTGTTGTGCCTATCCACAGGTTGCCCTGCCGGTCGTTGCTGATACTTTTGATATCATGTTCATACGGATGCTCGTTTACAGAAAGATGGGAGAACCGGTCGTGCACCGGGTCATAGATATTCAGTTCCCCGCTTTGCGTACCTATTATTATATGACCGTTCACATCTTCATACAAACATCTCACGCGGTTATCGCTTAAACTGTTCTGGTTAGCCGACTCATGTCTCCTGGTGGTGACCGCAAAACCGTCGTAGCGGTTCAGCCCATCCCAGGTGCCTATCCATATAAATCCTTTTTTGTCCTGCAGGATACAGGTCACGGAGTTTTGAGACAACCCGTTGTTCACCGACAGGTAATTAAAGAAAACATTCTTCGCCGTATCGGGAACGGCGGTTCCAAAAATGACGGTATGGCATAGCAGCAGGAATAAAAAAAGTACGCCCTGTTTTTTCATAAAAGTGGAATATAAATATTGGACCCTGGCGCTAATATAAGCCATAACCATTGCTCCCGGCGGTTTTTGTTACAAAACAGCAGGTTTTATGTTACATATCTGCCAACCTCCCAGGCAATAGTTCGATAATATTGTCCGGCAGTATACAGCTGCCAGAAAGTCCCTGATTTTTTTATCAACCACGTAATATAAACAGCGCAGAAAAAATGAATTGTAAGTCCACGTTATTATTATTGGGCTATTTGCTGACCGGCGGTATTGCCACGGCGCAACAGCAGCAAAACAACCCGGTGACCGGCAGGTTTTCCACCGCAGGGTTTTACAGTATTCCCGGCAGTCCCCGCAAGGTGTATAATTTCAATCCCGGCTGGCGGTTCTACAAAGGCGATGTGAAAGGCGCCGAATCTCCCGCATTCAACGACAAGAACTGGGAAATAGTAAATGTGCCGCATGGCCTGGAAGTACTGGGAGAAAATGCCAGTGGTATGCGTAATTACCAGGGGCCGGCCTGGTACCGCAAAACGTTTGTAACACCAAAAGGTGCACGCGCCACCAAGCAGGTGATATACTTTGAAGCCGTGATGGGCAAATCCGTGCTGTGGATCAACGGGCATAAAATAGCTGATCATTTCGGGGGGTACCTGCCCTTTTCCGCCGACATCAGCGCATACCTGAACCCGGAAGGGCAGTTCAATGTAATGGCCCTGCTGGCCGATAATTCCGACGATCCTTCCTATCCGCCCGGCAAACCGCAGGACGCACTGGATTTCACTTACCTGGGAGGCATTTACAGGGATGTATACCTGGTACAAACCTCCCCTGTTCACGTCACCTTTACCACGCAGAGTAAAACCATTGCAGGCGGCGGTGTATATGTGGCCGTAAAAGATGTGAACGGCAACAACGCGCAGCTGGATGTAAAAACAGAAGTGACCAATGAAGGCAGTGCTGCTGCCAGTGTAACCCTTCGCAGCACGCTGGAAGATGCTGCCGGCAATGTTGTTCTCCGGGAAGAGAAACGTTTTAACCTGCCCGCCGGCGCTACCCGGGAACTGGTGCAGGAAATGAATCCACGCAATGTACATCTCTGGCATCCCGATGATCCTTACCTGCATTTTATCAGGACGGAAGTGATACAGGAGGGCCGCGTGGCCGACAGCTACCGCACCCGTTTTGGTATCAGGCTGTTCGAGATGCGCGGCAACGAAGGTTTTTTCGTGAACAAACAATTCATAGGTCATAAGCTATCAGGCGTAAACCGCCACCAGGATTATGTGTATGTAGGCAATGCCTTACCCAACTCCGGCCAGTGGCGCGATGTACAGCTGCTGCGCGAAGGAGGCGTTAATATTATACGCGGGGCGCATTACCCTATGGACCCTGCCTTTATGGATGCCTGCGATGAACTGGGCATGCTGGTAGCCGTGGCTACGCCCGGCTGGCAGTTCTTCAACACCAAAGACCCGCTGTTTGAAAAACGTATAGGCGAAGACGTGCGCAACATGGCGCGGCGGGACCGCAACTATGCCGCCACTCTACTTTGGGAAACAGCCCTCAATGAAACCGACGACCAAACCATTTCCATGATGAAAGAGCAGCACCGCATCACCCATGAGGAAATGCCTTATCCCGGCATCTTCACGGTGTCTGATGTGGACAAGGCAAAGCTGGCGGGATTCGACTTCTACTACCACGGTGGTATGGAAGAAGAAAAATGCTCCTTTACCCGGGAATACGGCGATGGCGGCGAAGTAGAGAACTTTTACTCGCAGAACGCCATGACCCGTGTTAAACGAGAATGGGGCGAACAGGCGCTGCTGAACCAGGCAAGCGTCCGGGCGAAAGGTCTGAATGGCATTTATGGCACACCGCCCAAACGTATTGGCGCCGCTATCTGGTGCGGTATTGATCACCAGCGGGGCTACCACCCGGATCCCTTCTGGGGCGGGCTGCTGGATGTATACCGCATGCCGCGCTATTCCTACTACCTGTTCAAAAGCCAGTACGATCCCGGCTTCCGGCTGAAAGGCATTTCCACCGGGCCAATGGTGTACATCGCGCATGAGCTTACACAGGTATCCGGCAGCGATGTTACCATTTACAGCAACTGTGATGAAATACGACTTACCTGGCTGGGAAAGGTGATCGGCACACAGCGGCCTGACAGTTCCATGTACACTATGCCACACGCGCCATTTGTGTTCAGGAATGTATTCAGGTATCACGATATATCCACGCACTGGCGTAATAAAAGTGATAAAGTGGAAATGATCGCCGAAGGCATCATCAACGGGAAAGTAGTATGCCGGGAAGTAAAAAAATATGCAGAAAGAACTACCGGTATTAAGCTCACCGTTGATTCGGCGGGTATAGGGCTTAGCGCCGACGGCGCGGACCTGGTGCCGGTTAGGGCTACTATTACAGACAACAAAGGCATTCCAAAAGTGCTTGCTTCGGAAGAAGTACATTTTGAAATATCCGGCAACGGCAGCCTTATTGGCGGAACAGTGAACAATATCAATCCCATGAAAACCCAGTTCGGCACCGCTACCATCCTGGTAAGAGCAGGCACACAACCGGGCCTTATCACCATTAAAGCGTATGCCGACGGGCTGAAAAGCGACGCCATTACCATCCGTTCAGCCCCTTCGCCGCTGCCACTGCTTTATTCGGAGAGCGCCCCGGCGCAACCCGTATTGCCGGCTGCATCAATGAAAGAAAACCTGCTCACCAATACCGACCTGGAAAAACTTAAAGATGAAAACGCCCGGCTACGCCAGCAGATGACCAGCAAAGAACAGGAAATAATGGAAATGAGAAGCAGGATCAGGTAGCCGTAATCACCATCATCAATAATTCCACTATGAAAAAAAATTTATTGCTCATTTTCCTGTCTGTTCCTTTCTCCGCAAGCGCACAGTACAGCATTGCGCGACTGGACTCCCTTATCCGGAATGCTGCGGCAACGCATCAGTCGACCGTAACAATTCCCCCTGGCGAATACCGGGGGAATACTTCCGGCAACAGCTTTATCTGGATACAAAATACCTCTAACCTGCACATTGTGGCAAACGGTGTGCGGATGGTCTGTGAAAAAAGAGTAAGGGCCCTGGAGTTTACCAAATGCGCCAACATCACGCTGGAAGGGCTCACCATCGATTACGATCCGCTCACCTGCACACAGGGCGATATTGTAAATGTAGGTAGCAATTATGTAGACATTAAGATCCACCAGGGCTATCCTGTACAGCCCTGGAGCCGTTTGGATATTATTGACCCCGCAACCCGTTACCGCAAACGGGGAAGCATTTTTGCATGGAATACTTCAGCACAGATACTTGGGGGCGATACCGTTCGTGTTACCAATACAGATAATCCCAACATCACCACCGTAGCGCAGGTAGGCGATATGGCCGCCATATCTGCCGGTGCGGAAGGCGGAGGGGCGCCGCATACACTGGTGCTTTCAGACTGCCAGGGTGGTATGGTGCTGAGGAATGTGACCGTAAACGCCGGTCCTGGTTTTGGTATTTTTGAATCCGGCGGCGCAGGTGGCACCTTGCTCGACAGCTGCCGCGTGGAACCGGGGCCAAAGCCCGCAGGCGCAACGCAGGACCGCCTACTCTCTGTTTCCTGGGATGCCATCCAGCATAAGCTTACCCGCACTGGTCCGGTAGTGCAGTACTGCACGGTAAAGAGTGCCGGCGACGATAGCTGGAGCGTTACCTGGGACGGCGATTATCAGATCTCTTCCGGTGGCGGCAACAGCATTACCGTTACACCCGACAACCTGGAGGTAGGCGATTCATTACGCACCTCCCTCTCTTCCGATGTAGTGTATGTAACCGCTAAAACCGGCTCCACGCTTACGCTGAACAAAACCTGTCCCTGGAGCACCGGCACACATGTCTATTCCCCCAGCAGGCGATGCGAAAACTTTATCCTGCGGAACAACTACTTCCACAGCACCGGAAGAGTGCTTGTAAAAGCCGGTCACGGGCTGATAGAAAATAACACCTTTGATAATACGCACAGCGGCATAACCGTGCATTCAGAGCAGGGAGCCGGGCATGTTACCGGCATGAGCAATCTGGTGATCCGCAACAATGATATTATAGGCACCGGTCATTTTATGTCGGCCTGGTGGAATGTACAGGCAGGAGCTATCTGTATCCTCAATGCTGCAGACACTATATCGCCGGCAGGAACCTTCGACAGCATCCGGGTGGAAAACAACCGGTTCACGGATATTTCCGGCGTGAATATCGTAGTTACCTCCGCCAACCATGTGCTGATCAAAGATAACAGCTTTTACAGCACGGGGATGACCACTCCCAACCAAACCGGTGGCCAGGCAGGCATACCACAGCAAACGGTGGTGTACCTGAAAAACTGCAGCGATGTTACGCTCGACAGTAACCGCGTGCATACCTCCGGGCTGGATTCACTGCTGATAGCCACCCGTATTAATAACCTGGTGAAATTGCGGAGGGGTATTTTCGATGTGAACGGGCAACCATTCAGTAACGTTACTCCCTATTGCTGTAATAACGGCGGCGGTAAAGCATTCGACGGCAATACCGCATCATGGGTGGATGCAGCTGCTGCCAACGGCGCTTATACCGGTATGGATTTTATTCAGCCTGTAGTGCTGGACAGTATCCGGTTTTACCCTAGAAGCGGTTTTGAGTACCGCATGAACGGCGGTAAGTTCCAGGGCTCCAATGATAATATCAGCTATACCACTATTTACACTATACCTTCCAATCCGGCCCCGGGCTGGAATGTCACAACAGTGAGCAGTAACTACCAGTATGTGCGTTACCTCAGCCCGGATGGTGGTTTCTGTAACGTAGCAGAAATTGAGTTCATTAAACATAGCGGCAACAGTTCCGCTACGCGGCCTGTATTAACAGGCAAATTTAACAACCGCTCCTCTGCAGATAATATACAGGCGTTTCCAAACCCGGTAGGAAATACCCTGTATCTCACGGGGCTCAACAGTAAGAACAACCGCTGCATGGTTCTTCTGGCCAATGTTGCCGGGAAAGTTATTTTCAACCGGCAGCTTGGCACTACATCAGCAACAGCCATACATACAATAGATCTTTCCGGAGTACCAAACGGCTTATACCTTTTGAAAATCATTATGCCGGGATCAACCAGGATTTTTAAGATAGTGAGGTTATAACTATTCCACCGCCTAAATATTTAACGTTATGAAAAACGCAGGAATCCGCTCCTCGTGGGCTACCGCCTTTATATTTACCATGTTGTGCCTTGCAACATTTTTTGTAAAGGCAGCACCGGCCATGCTTCAGCAGGCAAAAGATACGGTGATTACCGGAACAGTGACCGATAAAAACGATGATACGCCGTTGCCAGGCGTATCCGTAAAAGTGCCTGGCACGGGCATCGGTGTTACTACTAACGAAAAAGGCAAATATGCGCTGAAGGCGCCGCGCAATACCAGCGCTCTCCTTTTCTCCAGCATTGGTTACAAACCGCAGGAAGTAGCCGTTATCAACGGGCAAACGCATATCAGTATTTCATTGGAGCCCGATGTGGCTTCGATCAACGAAGTACAGGTGGTAGCCTATGGCGTGCAAAAGAAGGAAAGCGTAGTAGGCGCTATTTCCACCGTAAAAGTAAAAGACCTGAAAACCGCGGCGCCACGGTCGCTCGCCAATGCCCTCGCCGGAAAAGTGGCAGGCATTATTTCCGTGCAGCGCAGTGGGGAACCAGGTAAAGATGATGCACAGTTCTGGATCAGGGGTATCAGTACTTTTGGCGCAGGCTCCCAGCCTTTGGTGCTGGTAGATGGTGTGGAAAGACCGCTGAACAACGTAGAGCCGGAAGACATTGAAAGCTTTTCAGTTTTGAAAGATGCTTCCGCTACTTCCGTTTACGGTATCAGGGGCGCCAACGGCGTAATCCTTGTTACCACCCGCAGGGGCAGCGTAGCCAAAGCTTCCATCAATTTCAAGTATGAAAAAGGCGTGCAGAATGCTACCTCCAAACCGAAATACGTTGACTCCCCTACTTACCTGGAACTGCTCAACGAAGCCAACCTGGCTACCAATCCAAACTATGTAACGCCTTACACCGAAGAGGTGATCAATAAATACCGCTCAGGAGAAGACCCTGTGCTTTATCCCAATGTAGACTGGATGGGATTGATGATGAAAAACTTTGCCAACAGCCAGCGCGCCACGCTGAACGTAAGCGGTGGTACTGAAAAGGCGAAGTACTATGTAGCCGGCAGTTACTACGATGAATCCGGCGCATGGTCAACCGATGCACTTACCAAATATGATTCGCAAACAAAGCTGAAGCGGTTTAACTTCCGTTCCAATACCGATCTTGACCTGCGCAAGGATCTGCAGCTGAGCCTTGGATTAGGCGGATATCTTACACTCAGTAATTATCCCGGTGACGGTAACACCGATGCGGTATGGTATTATATGGGATTGGCTACACCTGCCAAATACCTGCCTGCTATACCGGATCCTGTTTATCCGGATAAAAAAATATATCTCAACAGCGGTGGCGGCGGTAACATCAACCCATTGCAATACCTGGAAGACAGGGGTTATACCAACGCCTGGAACAACACCCTGCAAACGGATATTGCCCTGAAATACGATGCAGCAGCAATCACCAAAGGGCTGAAAGGAGGCATTAAATTCGCGTACGATGCCTATTCACATAACCAGATCCAGCGTACTAAAGGCGGCGACCAGTGGACCATAGTGCCTCCCGGCCGCGATGCGGATGGTAAACTGGTGCTGCAGAAAATTTACAGCGGTACTACCAGCCTTGGCTATACGAAATCGGCCGGCGGCAACCGTCGTATCTATTTCCAGGGAGATATTAACTACGACCGCCAGTTTGGCGACCACCGTGTTGGCGCACTGGTACTGTATAACCAGCAGGACTACCAGGATGCCGATGCTGCCAATGCTATCAACGCCATCCCTTTCCGTTTTATGGGACTGGTGAGCAGGCTTACCTATAACTATCGCTCAAAATATTATGCAGAAATAAACGGCGGGTATAATGGTTCGGAAAACTTTGCAAAAGGTCATCGCTTCGGCTTATTTCCCTCCTTTGCTGCAGGCTGGATGGCTTCAGAAGAGCCCTTTTTTAAGGCGCTGGTTCCGGAGAAATGGATCACCTACCTGAAATTCCGCGCTTCTTACGGTATTAAAGGCAATGACCAGATCGGCGGCAGAAGGTTTGCCTATCTCACCACTGTTGGGCCTGGCTATGGCGGCTATGTAATGGGCTATGATGTAAATACCAACTGGGGCAGCGTAGGCGAAGATGAATGGGGCTCCAATCTTACCTGGGAAAAAGAAAAAGAAAAAAACATGGGCGTGGAAGTACGCTTTCTCAACGGCTTCTACTTACAACTGGATTATTTTGCCCGTCACCGTACAGGCATTTTCCAGCAACGTAATTCATTACCATCTATTATAGGATTAAAGAACAATCCCTGGGGTAATATAGGCGAATTCAAAAATGCCGGTATGGAAGCTACTCTGGAATACAGCCACCGCTTTGGAGAAGTAAATGTATCGCTGCGCGGCAACTACACCTTTGCGCGCAACAACCTGCTCAATAACGACGCGCCTGATGAGCTGTATACCTACCAGAATGCCAAGGGCAAAAGACTGGGACAGCCATTCGGACTGCTGGCGGAAGGATTATTTACTTCTGAAGATGATATCAAAAGCTCCCCGGAACAAACCTTTGGTACCGTACGCCCCGGCGATATCAAGTACCGCGATGTGAACGGCGATGGCGTTATCAATACCTACGACCGGGTGGCTATCGGCAACCCGTCCACGCCTGAAATGGTGTATGGCTTCGGAGCCTCCGTTAACTGGAAAGGATTTGATATTTCCGTGTTCTTCCAGGGCGCAGGCAATATGGACTTTATGCTGGGTGGCGATGGATTTTTCCCATATCGCAGGGGAGAAGAACAAGGCAATGTAACCTGGTATGCCACCAACAGATGGACGCCTGAAAACCCTGATCAGCATGCACTGTTCCCGCGGCTGAGCGCAGGCGACAATCCCAACAACTACCAGGCCTCTACCTGGTGGCAGCGTAAAGCGGATTACCTGCGACTAAAAACAGCGGAACTGGGTTATACCATTCCCAGGCCCTGGCTGGAGCGCCTGAAGATTTCCACCTGCCGGCTGTATATGTCTGGACTGAACCTCTATACCTTCAGCAGTTTCCGTTTCTGGGACCCTGAGCTGGGCAGCGCCAACGGCGGCGCCTACCCTATTCAGCGCATTATTAACGGCGGTATCAATATCAACTTCTAACTAAAAAAACAGGATCATGCCAATAAGAAATATAAGTATTGCAGTATGCCTGCTGGTGTTAACATCCTGCAGTAAATACCTCGACAAACAACCCGACGATATGCTTACGATGGACGATGTATGGGCATCGCGCCCGCAGTCGCAGGCCTACCTGGGCAGTATCTATTCCTTTATTCCCGATGAAGCAAAAATGCAGAATAATTACAACCTGCTGGGCATCTGCGATGAAGGCGATTTTATATGGGATGCTGCCTGGGCAGGCCAGATGAATATCGGTAACTGGAATGTAAGCAGTGGCTACTATGATAAATGGAAACCTTTTTACCAGGGCATCCGCTCCGCTTCCGTATTTATTAATAACATTGATAAGAATAATGATCCCACTCTCAGCATCGAGATCCGCAATAGCTGGAAACAGGAAGCCAGGGCGCTGAGAGCCATTTACTATTTCTACCTGGTTCGCCAGTACGGGCCGGTGATCATTCTGCCCGAAGCCACCATTGATGTAAACGCCACCAATGCAGAACTACAGATCCCGCGTAATTCATTTGATGAATGCATTAACTACATAGTGAGTGAACTGGATGCTGTACTGCAAAGCCCCGACCTCCCGGAAACATTTGTGAACGACAAAGACAAGGGCCGTATCGACAAACGCACGGTGATGGGCTTCAAATCGCGCGCCCTGCTGCTGGCCGCCAGCCCGCTCTGGAACGGCAATGCAGACTACGCCGGGTTTAAAAACGCCGATGGCAAACAACTGGTGAGCACCACCTATGATGAAACCAAATGGAAAAAAGCCGCGGCTGCCGCCAAGGCGCTCATAGACCTGATGCCGGCAGGACTTTATAAAAAGGTAGCACCTGGCACCAATACATTTGATCCTTTCATTTCCGTACGTGATGTATTACTGGACAGATGGAACCAGGAAGTAATTTACTGCCGCCCGCAAATGGCTTCCAGCAATGCTGCCGACGGATGGGAAAGACACTGTGCGCCCCGCTTTGTGAATGGATGGAACGGCGTAGGTATTTCCCAGCAAATGATAGATGCCTTCTTTATGATCAATGGTAAAAAGATCAGTGAAGCAGGATCCGGCTACAGCGAAACAGGATTTGCCGCGGCGCCGGGAAAATATACCAAAGCAGGGATCTTTAACATGTATGTGAACAGGGAACCACGCTTTTATGCCGCCGTGATGTATAACGGGGCCGACTGGATCTACAAGGAAAACGGTAAACCTGTGCAAACAGTGCAACTATATTTCACCGGCAACTGCGGTAAGCAGGCATCGCACGATCATTCTGCTACCGGCTATCTCTGCTGCAAAAATATCAGCCCTAATTCCAATCTCGTGGAATGGACCGGGGCGCTCCGTTCGTTGGTGATGATGCGTCTTGCTGAAATTTATCTCAACTATGCAGAAGCGCTCAATGAATCCATGAACGACCAGAGCAGCCGCGAAGAAGCCGCGCATTATATTGACCTTATCAGGGAAAGGGCCGGCCTGCCTGCACTGGAAGCGGCAAAGAAAGCCTCCAGAGAAGCGCTGCGCACCGCCATCAGGGATGAGCGCCGCGTGGAGCTGGCCTTTGAAAACTTCAGGGCCTGGGATACCCGTCGTTGGAAAATAGCAGAACAAACAGACGCCGCACCACTCACCGGCATGAATGTAGACGCCGGTAAAAACCTGGCAGATCCTGCATTCTATAAACGTACCCTGATCGAAAAAAGAGTATTTAAAAAAAGCTATTACCTGTGGCCCATCCCGCAAAGCGAAATAGTACGCAACAGGGCCTGTGTACAAAACCCCGGCTGGTAATTTTTACTTATTCACCCAAAAACTTACATCATGAAAAACATGCCTTTTGCCTTATTGCTCTTATCGCTTGCCGCCTGCAAAGTGGATACGCTGAAGGATATCAAAGCCAGGGAACCATCGGTTAGCCTGGTACAAACAGGCCAGGGAAGTGTAAGCCTGAAACCGGAAGACCTCAGCATCGACAAAACCAACCTGTTGGTGAGAAAAACCCTGGGCATCAGTTATGCCGCCTACAGGGGAAATGAAACATTCAATGCCACCGTAACGCTCAGCTCCAGCGATATGCCCGATGGATACGAACCATTTGCCGAAGGCGAATGCTTTATCAGCACAACGGCAGATGGTAAACAAATGAACGGCGCCATCACTATTCCTGAAGGCGCCAGGAATACGCCTTTCTATTTCAATGTCACAAAAGCAGCCATAGATACACATCCCGGTAAAAAACTAGCTGCCAAGATCAGGCTCACCGGCGTTAGCGCCTATAAATTGAACACCCAATCTGATTCCGTATACCTGCTGATGGATATGAATGATTTCGGGTCGTTAAAAACAGAGGTCACCGCCAGTTACTTTAAAAATGCAAACTTCGGCCCCGTGCCCGGCGCTTCAGGGCGGTTTGTGAACTTGGCCGACTGGACAGCCAATACAGCGGTGACCAGTTCCAGGGCCACCGGCGCCGGTTTTGATAACAACGTGGGTAAATTTGGTATTGAACGCTGGAGCAGCAGTGATAATCCCATCATCAACGGGAAGATCTTCCAGACCTTTATGCTGCCCAAAGGGAAGTACCAGATAGACGTATCTATGGCCACTGTAATCCCGGACCGTGACACATATGTAGCCGTGGCCGCCGGCGCCACCCTTCCGGATGATACAGGGATTGCCTCCGCCATTGCCAGCAAACTGATCACAACGGAATATAACAACGGCATATTATCGCTGCCGTTCACCAATCCCGCTGACCAGCAGGTATCAGCGGGTTTCCTGCTTAACTTCGACCAGGGCGTGCAGAAAGTACTACAAGCCAGCAATATTAAAATATACCAGATAAAAAGCCTGTTCGATCAATGAACAGGCTACCATTAAAAAGAACAGGATATCATTTTAGCGGGGAGCCCGTGGAAATGAATTCATATATTTATCTTTTGAAGATCCTGATAAATTTCCTTTATGAAGAAATACCTTTTCCATTCCCTTACCGCTGCCGCCCTGCTGGCCGCCTTTACCAACGTAAACGCACAAACGCGCAGCCTGTTCAACTTTAAAGACCTGAGCGGATGGCATATTGATGTTCCCGCCATGGATAAAGACCCCAATGTGAAAAGCCCGTTCATTATAAGGGACGGCGTTTTTGTAAGCCTGGCCAATCCGCAGGGGCATATTATTACAGACAACAGTTACGAAAACTTCCGCCTGGAAGTACAATACCGTTTCCCCGGTAAACCGGGCAACTGCGGCGTACTGGTGTTCGCTTCCACCCCGCGGGTGTTATATGGTATGTTCCCGAAATCTATTGAGGTACAGCTGCAGCATAATGATGCCGGCGACTTCTGGTGCATTGGGGAAGATATTACCGTACCGGATATGGAAAAACGAAGGGGGCCTAAAAGCGAATGGGGCGCGGTAGACGGCAAGCAACGCCGCATTATTAATCTTACCGACAATTCCGAGAAGCCGCTGAAACAATGGAACACCATGATCATTGAATGCGTGGGTAACGCCATTAAAGTATGGGAGAACGGCGACCTGGTAAACTATGGCACCAACGCTACTGCGGGTAAAGGACAAATTGCGCTGCAGGCAGAAGGCTCCGAAGTGGAGTTCCGTAAGGTAGCCCTTACCCCTATTACCGCTTTCTCTGAAAAGGGACGCTGATCTATTTCTGTTGCTGGGCCTGGCGCTCAGCCTTTTCTTTTTCTTTCTGGGCTTTCTTTTCCCGTTTGGCCTGTTTACGGAAGTAGCCACGGAACAGGAAGTTGTTCCTCAGCGCCAGCATATTGGTATCCAGTTTCTGTGTGCTGCTTTCCAGGTTATAGATGGTTTCCTTAAAGGCATCCGCCAGCAGGGTATCTTTCAGGAGCATGCCTACCGGCGCTTCGGGATCATCGAGATTAGCGCGTACGCCCTGGCTGGCAAAGCGCAGGTCTTCCACCGTTTTATTGGCATTGGCGGCGGCGCTGTTCATTTCGGCAACGGCTGTACGAAGTTGGGCAAATACCACGGTGTCTGTTACCAGGTCGTTGGACAATACCCCTTTGGTTTGCAGTTTGGATGCGTATAAAGACAAAGCCCCGGTAAGCCGGCGGGTATTTACTACCGCATCGTTGAGGCCGGCCATGGTGGTGTTCAGGTTTTTGTAAATGGTGTCTTCCGTGAGTAACCTGCCCAGGGTGCCTTTTCCATCTACGATACCTTTGGTGATCGTTTTCAGGTTGTTGGTGATTTCCACCAGGCTTTTATTGTTCACCTGGAGGGTGCTCATGATCTCTTCGGTGCTCAGACCGCTCACTACATGCAGCTGATCGCCGTCTTCGATCACCGGCATGTTGGGCGTACCGCCGGAAAGCATCACTATCTTATTTCCCATCAGCCCTTCGGAGCTGATACGGGCTTCCACATCTTTATGGATAAATTCCTGCGAGGCTTCATCAATATTCATGACCACCAGGATCTGGTTGGTTCTCACAAAACTGATCTTCTTTACGGTACCTATCTTCACCCCGGAATACAGGATATTCCGGCCTACGGACAAGCCGTTCACATCTTTAAAATAGGCCTTCACCTGGATAGACTTGCTGAATAGTTTCTGTTGCTTGCCCAGCATCATCACTGCGGTAACAAAGATGGCAAGTCCTACAAATACAAAGATGCCTACAATAACGGCGCGTTTTTTTCCTGCTTCCATAACTTACTGTATAAAATTATAGTCGTAAAAACTTTTAATAAGTCCATCCTTCTCACTGAATACTTCTTCAAAGCTTCCATGGCGGATAAACTTTCCTTCATCCATTACCGCTATCCTGTCGCCCACCTCTTTGGCGCAGGTAAGATCGTGGGTAATAATGATGGAGCTGGTATTGAACCTTTCCTGTACGGCCACAATCAGTTTATTCAGCTCCATACTGGTGATAGGGTCCAAACCTGCAGTGGGCTCATCGTACAGCATAATTTCCGGTCGCAGGATGAGGGTGCGCCCGATGCCTATTCTTTTCTTCTGGCCGCCGGATAATTCGGAGGGCATCTGGTTAATGGTTTCCGGTAGCCCGATAGCGTCCAGTACAATATCGATCGTTTTACGGATCTGGTCTTTTGTCATTTCCCGGTTGTTGCGTTTCAGGGGGAAGGCGAGGTTTTCTCCCACCGTCATACTATCATACAGCGCGCTGCTCTGGAAAGAGAAACCTACTTTGAGCCGCAGCGCGCGCAGGGCGGCATCTTTGAGCTGGTCTACCTCTTCCCCCAGTACGTTTACGGTGCCGGCATCCGGCTTCAGCAGTCCTATGATAATTTTTATCAGCACCGATTTACCCGTACCCGAACGGCCCAGTACCACTACGTTCTCCCCTTTGTGAAGATCCAGGTCGATGCCCTGTAATACATGTTTTTCTCCAAAAGACTTATAGAGGTTCCGGATACTGATCACGGTTTCATTCATATCTATCTGGTGACCATTTGTTTTCATGACTAGCGGATGGAATTAAACACGTGAACAATAATTACTTCTTCTATAAATATGAGGAACATGGATACAATTACCGATACATTCGCTGCCTTACCCACTCCTGTAGTGCCCTGGCTGGCGTTAAAGCCCTGGTAACAGCTTACTATGCCAATGGTAAATCCATACAGGATAGCTTTGGTAAGCGCGGTGGTATAATCCAGGAAAGTGATCTGTGCAAAGGCGTTATCAAAAAATGATACCAGGCTGGTTTGTTCATGCGCATGCACATCGAAATAAGAGCCGAGGCAACCAATGAGCGCATTGTAGAACATGAGCAGCGGCAGACAAACCGTCATAGCAATAACGCGGGTAACCACCAGGTAACGGAAAGGGTTAATGGCAGATACCTCCATGGCATCGATCTGTTCTGTTACCTTCATGGAGCCCAGTTCCGCGCCAATGCTGGACCCTACTTTACCGGCGCAGATCAGTGCGGCAATGAGCGGGGCCAGCGCTCTTACTACTGCAATGGCCACCAGCGACGGCAGCCAGGCCGTAACCCCGAACTCTGATAAGGTGGGGCGCGACTGTTCCGTGAACACCACACCGGTGATGAACCCCGTTACCGTAACAAGGGCAAGCGACTTATACCCCACCTGGTAACACTGGCGTACAAACTCCCCCCATTCAATCGGGGGGCGGAACGCCTCCCTGAAAAAGCGGGCAATAAAGACGGCGATGTTATAGAACTGGAGAAAAAAGCCATCAATTTTTGCGGTTATGACCGGCTTATCCGATTTTCCGTTGGTAGAATTCATCTTCTTGTAAATGCTTACCCACTTATTACAATTCTATGCCGCTTTTGTTAAATGGGCAGATGTTAATGTCAGGCCCCGCTTTGGTACGTATTTTAAACCGGGGCCGTTGTAATGTGGTACCTGTTGCGTGAGGATGTAGCTGCACAATACGGCTATTATATTCCCCAACTGCAAAAAAATATTATTCATGAATAGTTGGATCATTACAGCTGCATGCTGATGCCGCCAAAATAATTCCGTTTTGGCGCGGGATTGTAATAGCGTCCGCCAAAGGCATTGAGATCGTTGCCCAGGCTGTAGTTTACATTCAGCAGGTTATCTGCCCCGGCACGTATGCTGATATTGCAGCGGGAACGCAGCGGTAGTTTCCAGCTCACATTGGCCTGCAGCAAATGATAGGCGCCGGCAAAGGCGGTGCTGGCATCGTTCAGCGGGATGCTGCTGGTAAAAGTATGTTGCGCGTATAGGGATACTGCCGCGGGGAACTGCCATAGTAAACTGCTTACCAGTACATGCTGCGGCACGCCGGTGAGGGCATTGCCGGAATAGTCTTTTCCATCGGCGCTTTGGTAATGGCTGAACCGGAAGTCGCTCAGCGTATACCCTTCCTGCCATTTAATACCGCGTAATACGCCGCGGCGCGACGGCTTCATCAGCCACCACATGCCCTGTACTTCTATACCTTTTTGCTTAACGCCGCCGGCGTTGATGAAATACTCCTCGCCGCTGTCGTGCTGCCGGAGCACAATAGCGTTCTGCATCTTATAATAAAAGAACGCCGCGTCCAGCATAGCGCGGTGGTTGCGGGTGCCTGCCCGTATGCCGGCTTCATAGTTCCAGCCGGTTTCCGGTTGCAGGGCGGTGTTGATCACGTTATCGGATGCACGAACTTCCGCGGTGGCCGGCGGGGAATATCCCCGGCTTACCGTAACCCGGCCTGATACCTGTGGCGTAAACAGGTACGACAGCGAGAAGCGCGGCATCAGCTGGGGCGTGAAATTTATTTTCGTGTGGCCGTTGCTGTTGTAGCCGTAGCCATAATAATTTAAACTGGCCGCCGCCTCGAATGTAAAGGCATTTACATTGGCCTGGAAGCGGGTAAAGAAAAAATACTGGCTGGCTTTCAGTTTATCGGCGGCGATCATTGTATCGCGTTTGCCCTGCCTGTTACCATAATTAATGACATCGGTAGTGGTTTGCTGCCATTCTGCGCCGTTCAGCCATTTCCACTGGAAGATGGAATTACGTTGCGGATCGTTGGTCCATTGCAGGTAGGTGCGGAAGCCGGCGGTATTTTCATCCCGGGCTTCGTAGTTGGTGATAAAGGGATTTTCGAAATGAGTGGTAGCCCCGAACACCGACAGCACATGTTGCAGGCGTGGTGTGAACTGCGCTTCGTGGATGAGCCCTCCCTGGAAGGTGCGGTTATAGATGCCTGCCTTTTGCGCCACTGCGCCGGGAGTAGCCGGTGTGCCGGGCCTGGCCGCGCGTGGATTGGCTTCGCTTTGCGCCAGGGTGAGCCCTCCCGGTGTGCGGTACGCGAGGTCAGAATAAAACGCCAGCAGCTTGAGGGTGTAGCCGGGTTTGTATTCCCAGCGCTGGGCTGTTTGGGTATAAGAGCGTTTCATGGCGGTATTTTCCCGGTAGCCGTCTGCCCGCTGGTAGCCCTGGAACACCTGTACCTGGTAGTTGCCAAACTGCCGCTGCCAGGCTACGCTGCCATGGAACAGGCCATAGCTGCCTCCCTGCAGGTTCAGCTGCAGGTGTGGCGTGTCTGCCGCGGCGGGGAAAAGATCGAGCCGCACCACGCCACCGGAGTTGGCCCCAAAGAGGCTGCCATCAGGGCCTTTCAGTATTTCCACGCGGGTTACTGCATCTGCGTCTGCCAGGTTGAGATAAGTATTACCTCCTGCATCCGTAAGCGGGATATCATCTGCATAAACTTTAATATTCCGGATGCCAAAAGGAGAACGGAGCAAACTACCCCTGATGGATAAACGATAACTGCCGGGCGATCTTTCCTCCATTCGTATACCCGGCACCGTATTTATGGCCGGCAGCAGGGAGGCGCCTTGCTGAAGCTGCATATCGGCGGGCGACAGGATACTCACGGCGGTGGGTACACGCTGCAGCGAGGCTTTTGAGTAATAGGACTGCACCACTACCTCCGGCAGCTGTTGCAGGGTATCCTGGGCCTTTAGCCCGGAAAAGGATAGCATGGTTAATACAATGCCCGGAGGCAAAACGCTCATTCGCATGTCGGTAAGTCTTTTTCCGCCACAGCCGGCGGTCTTCTTCCAGCTTAAGATATAAATATTTCTGCGAATGCCGCGGGGATTTGTGGGGAACCGTTATACGCTGGTTTTGGTGGTGATCCTCACCTGGTGGGTGTTAAACACCTGCGAGTACGGGGGAACGCTTTTCGTGATAAAAACGCTGCCGCCAATGATGCTGCCCTGCCCGATCACTGTGTTGCCACCCAGGATGGTGCTACGGGCGTAGATGATCACATTGTCTTCTACCGTAGGATGTCTTTTTACATCCGACAGCTCCTTGGTCACATGCAGCGCGCCCAGTGTTACGCCCTGGTAGATCACTACATTGGAGCCAATGATGCTGGTAGCGCCTATTACGATGCCTGTGCCGTGGTCTATAATAAAAGGTACATGAATGGTGGCGTTGGGATGAATATCGATCCCGGTTTTGCCATGCGCGTATTCGCTGATGATACGCGGCAGTACCGGTACATTCAGGCGGGTGAGCCGGTTGGCGATGCGGTAAACCGTGATGGCATAAAACCCCGGGTAAGACACGATCACCTCGTTCACACTGGTGGCCGCCGGGTCGTATTCATGTATTTTTGCTGCGTCCTGGCGAAGATGCTGATAAATGGTTCCCAGCGAGTTATAGAAGTCATTTACAATTTCTTCTATAGGTACCTCCCGTGGGTCAAGGTAACTTAGCAGGATGTTCTCCAGGTCTATCTGGTTCTTTTTTAAGATGCCTTCATAGGAGGTTTGTTTGGGGAGATGATTGCCCGGGAATAAAAAACCAACCAGGTCGTTCAGCCAGGCGATGGCATCCTGTGCCGCCGGGGTAGCCTCCCATTCCGCATGATGCGTTTTACGGAGCAAACTGATTAATGATTGGGTATGCCTGGTATCCATATACAGTTGTGGGATTTACCGGTAAGATATGAATAATCTACTAAATTAGTAGGGTAATATTTTGAAGGAAGATAATTGTAGTTTTGCGCCTCACACATTTTTATGGGAAGAACATTTTTTACTTTCATCAGCCTCCTGCCGGCTATTGGTGGTGCACCGGCCTTTACTTAAAGTAAAACTTTAAGTAAAGGCGTAAAAAGGTTGTTTACTTACATTAATCAATCTTTACAACACTAATGAAAACCAGTTAATTATGAAATCAGTACGAATTAGCGCTTTAATTCCACACCTTGGTGCATTGTTGCTGTTTGTGGCCCTGGCATTTGCATTTTGCAGCCCTGTACTGGAGGGCAAACAATTGTTGCAATCAGACATGGTTCACTACAAAGGCATGCAAAAAGAAGCAGGAGATTACTACGCTGCAACCGGCGATATTCCCCTCTGGACCAACAGCATGTTTGGCGGTATGCCTACCTATGTCATTTACACGGGCCCTTCTGTGAATAAAATTGGTTGGCTGAACCGGGCGTTTGCCCTATACCTCCCCAACCCGGTGGATATGTTTTTTGTACTGATGATGGGGATGTATGTATTCCTTTGCGTGCTCAACTTCTCCTGGTGGATACGAATAACCGGCGCCGTTGCCTATGGATTTGCCACATTCACCATCACCAGTATTGATGCGGGGCATATTACCAAGGTAATGAGCATGGCCTATATGGCGCCCATACTGGGCGGCCTTATCCTCACTTACCGAAAGCAGTACCTGGCCGGCGGATGCCTTACTGCCCTGGCCGCAGCCTTGCAGATCTATAACAATCACCCGCAGATCACTTACTATACCGGCATCATCGCTTTGTGCCTGGCCGTGGCGGCAGGCATACAGGCCTTTCGTGAAAAACAGCTGCCTGCCTTTTTTAAAGCGAGTGCAATTTTAGTGGTGGCAGGCATCCTGGCTATACTCCCTGCAATGGACAACCTGCTTATCATGAAGGAGTATACCAGCTATACCATCCGCGGGAGCCAGTCGGAATTAACCAACGACCAACCCGGCAAGCTGGCAAAAAAATCCGGTGGCCTCGATATTAATTATGCATTCCAGTGGAGTTATGGCAAGGGCGAAACATTTACCCTGTTGCTGCCCCACCTGGTGGGAGGATCTACCAGTGAAAAACTCTCTGTCGGTTCGCATGTTTATCAAACCCTCACAGATATAGGCGTACCGCCTGAAAAAGCAGCCGAAGCTGTACAGCGCCCCTTCTGGCAATTGTACTGGGGCGGGCAGCCTTTTACCGGCGGCCCCGTTTACCTTGGAGCTGTTATCTGCTTCCTGTTTGTACTGGGCCTGTTCATTGTGAACAGCTGGCATAAATGGTGGCTGGTAGCCGCTACGCTCATTGGCGTGGTGCTCAGCTGGGGCTCAAATTTCCCGGGGCTGAATAACTTCCTCTTCTATCATCTTCCCTTATACAGCAAATTCCGGGCGCCTACCATGGCCCTGGTAATACCACAGGTAACCATGGTGATCCTCGCCTGCTGGGCCTTACAGGAATTGTTATCCGGTAAGCAGACAAAAGCCTGGCTACAACAGCACCTCCGCATGGCGCTGTATGTAACCGGCGGCCTGGTGCTGCTGCTGGCCATTGGCGGCAGTATGGTATATGCCTTCAACGGCCCCGGCGATAGTAACTTCCTGGCCCGCTACACACAAATGCTGGGTGGCGAAATACCGGCAGCAAGGTTGCTGAATGCCCTCAAACAGGACCGCAGCAGCATTTTGCGGGCAGATGGCATCCGGGCGCTGGTCTTTATTCTTATTGGCTTTGCTGCACTCTGGTTCTTCCTGAAAGAAAAATTAAAACCGGGGTACGCCATGGGCATCATTGCGCTCGCAGTATTGTTTGACCTGTTCCAGGTAGATAAAAGTTATTTGAATGAAGACAGCTTCATGGAAGCATCCAACCTTGAAAATTATATAGCTCCTTCTCCTGCGGATGAAATGATATTGCGCGACAAAGATCCTTATTACCGGGTGCTCAATGTTACCACCAATCCATTTCTTGATGCCAACACCAGCTACTTTCATAAATCGGTGGGCGGTCAGAGCCCCGCCAAGCTCTGGATCTATGAAGACCTGATTGAGCACCAGCTCACCAAAAACAATATGGCCGTGCTCAATATGCTGAACACCCGCTACTTTATTGTACCTGATAGGCAAAGCGGGCAACCGGTGGCGCAGCGCAACCCCGGCGCCCTGGGAAACGCCTGGTTTGTAAAAGCCATTCAATGGGCGCCGGATGCCAATTCGGAAATGAAGGCACTGGATCATTTTAACCCGGCCGATACCGTGGTCATTGACCGGCGCTTTCAGCAAACGGTTGGCGCCTTTACACCTGCGGCCGATAGTAATGCGCGTATCACGCTTAACAGGTATGGCCTCAATGAGCTGAAGTTTACCGCCGTAAATACCGGCGCGGGGTTAGGCGTGTTCTCCGACATTTACTACCCCGCCGGCTGGAAAGCCTTTATCGACGGGAAAGAAACACCCATCCTCCGGGTGAACTATGCCCTGCGGGGGCTGGTTATACCTGCCGGAAAACATGAGATCGTGTTCCGTTTTGAGCCGGCCACCTTTTTCCTGGGAAGAAAGATCTCCGCGGTTTCTTCCGTCTTATTACTGGTGCTGGTGGCGACAGGATTTATCATGACGGGGTGGAAACAGTTAAAAGGATGATTTCATCACAGTAAATGTACTTTCTGTCACATTATAAATAAAACCGTCCGTGCCCTGGTTATTTTTATATAGCTCCCAAAAACTATCGCTATGTTTAAAAATTACTGGAGGCACGGCTGGAGAAATCTCCTTAAAAACAAACGTTCCTCTCTTATCAATATAGGTGGTCTTTCCATCGGTTTGGCCACAGGTATTATTATCCTGTTATGGCTCCATGAGGAATTCACTTATGATTCCTTCCACCAGCACCGGTCCGGTATTTATATGGTGATGACTAACCAGTATCACGATGGCAGGTGGTTTACCGGCGATGCCACTCCCGCCCCGCTGGCGGCAAAACTACAGCACGATTTTCCTGAGATAAAATACAGCTCCCGCCAGGTTTACAGCGGGCAGCAACTGCTCAGCACCGGGCAAAAAAGTATTTACCAGCAAAACATGTATGCCGATCCGGATTACTTTAACATCTTCACCTTCCCGGCTGTTACCGGCGATCCGGTGGCCGCCCTCCGTGACCCCGGCGCCATCATACTTTCGGAAAGCGCCGCCAAAAGATTGTATGGCAACAAAGATCCCATTGGACAGATTATCAGGCATAATAACCAGCATAACCTCCGGGTGGCAGCAGTGATCCGTGATGCGCCCTACAACAGTTCGGTTAAATTTGATGCAGTGCTCCCCTTCCGCCTTTATGAACTGGAGAACGCCGACTGGATTGACCGGTGGGATAATTACCGCATCGGTAACTATATACTGCTGCAGCCCGGAAGTGACCTGGAAGCATTCAATAAAAAACTGCGCAAGGCCATGCAGACTACCGCTGCGGATACCACCAGTTACCTGTTCGCCTACCCGTTTACCTCGCTGCGCCTTCATAGCGGGTTTAAGAACGGCCGGCCCAGCGGGGGCCGTATAGAAATGATAATGCTCCTGGGCACTATTGGCTTCTTTATTTTGCTCATTGCCTGTATCAATTTTATGAACCTTTCCACCGCCCGTGCAGAGCGGCGTGCAAAGGAAGTAGGCGTAAGGAAAGCGATGGGCGCTTCCCGTACCACGATTATTTTCCAGTTCCTGGTTGAAGCGATGATCACCACCTTTGGAGCGCTGCTGCTGGCATTGCTGATCGTAAAACTGGTATTGCCGGGGTTGAACAGCATATCCGGCAAAAGCCTGCACCTTAACTTCCTGCACCCGGGAATGTGGGCGGGGATACTCCTGCTGGTCTTGTTAACCAGCCTGGTAGCCGGCAGCTATCCTGCATTTTTTCTCAGCAGTTTCCAGCCGGTGAAAGTGCTGAAAGGAGCGGTGTCGGCCCACCGCGGTAATGGCTTGTTCCGCAAAAGCCTGGTCACGCTCCAGTTTATCATCTCTATCTTTCTTATTATTTCCACCATCGTTATTTACCGGCAGCTGCAGCATGGTGAAAACCGGCCGGTAGGTTATAACCAGGACGACCTGCTGGAAATACCGCTGCGTGGTGAAATGACCGGCAAGTATCAGTTGCTGCGGGAAGAACTGCTGCGCATACCTGAAATAGCAGGCGTATCGGCCGGTACAGACGACCTGCTTCATTTCAATGGCAGTACAGATGGTGTAAACTGGCCCGGGAAGACCGCGGATCAGAATTTCCCTGTCAATATTACCTGGGTAAAACACAACTGGGTAGAAACGGCGGGGCTGCAGCTGGCCGCAGGCCGGGATTTCAGTGAAGACTATGGCAGCGATTCCCTGGGCTGCCTGTTGAATGAAGCGGCGGTAAAGAAAATGGGATTGAAGGAACCGGTGGTAGGTACCCTGCTTGGCTCCAACCCTGTCATCGGGGTGGTAAAAGATTTTGTGACCAATAACCCTTACCGGACGCCGGCCCCGCTGGTGGTTTACATGGGCACCGGATCCATGAACCATATTTTTGTGCGGTTGCATAAAACGGAGCACCCGGAAAAAGTCCTTGCAAAAATAGAAGCGGCTGTTAAAAAGAACAGCCCTGAATTTCCTTTTGAATTCAGCTTTGTAAAAGAAGCCTACCAGGAAATGTTTACCGGTATGCGCTCCGGTGGGTTTATGCTCAACTGGACCAGCGGCATTGCTATCCTCATCTCCTGCCTGGGCCTTTTTGGCTTATCAGCTTATCTTGCGGAACGGCGCAGCAAAGAGATCGGCATCCGTAAAATTATGGGCGCCGGTGTGGGCAGGATCTGGTTTATGCTGGCAAAGGAATTCCTGAAACCGGTGTTCATTGCTTTTGTGATCACAGTGCCGCTGGCCGTGCTGGCCATGGGCGAAGCATTGCGCGGTATCGATTACCGCATATCGCTGCAATGGTGGATGTTTGCAGTAGCGGGCATACTTACAGCGCTCATTGCGTTACTCACCATCAGCTACCAGGGTACGAAAGCAGCGAGGGCGAATCCCGTAAAGGCATTACAATCTGAATAAAGCGGATCAGGAATGTGTGAGCAGGTGTTCCGGTACTTCCAGTAAAGACTGGGTTTGCAGTAACATCTCCTTCATCTTCATTTTAAAGCGGGCAGCCGCAGAGGTTTCGTCCGGCACTGCGGTTTCATGCAGTTCACTCCGGAAAAGCACCTGGAGGTTTCCTTTCAGCTTATGTACATCGCCTTGCTTGGCCAGGCCGGCGGCAAAACCTGCTTCCCGTATAGCCAGTTGCTGATCGGCATCAAAGGAGGCGGCATACCAGATAACAGGCACCTGTACCAGGCGTTTTATCTTTCTCAGTTCCTTTAAAAACCGGGGCGTTTCATCTGACGGCAGCAGGCTGTCTAAAAAGATATAGTCCGGGTTAAGGTTGGGGTGTTTTTTGAGATAGTCCAGTGCTTTACTGGTATTATCCTGCGCTATGCAGGCTTTGCTCACATTCAAAAGATCCAGTGCAAGATAGAACTGGTTACGCCGGTCGCGATCCGGACCAATTAGTAAGCTGATTAATTTCTCTCTCATTGCAGGGCATTTTAATGGTAGGATAAATCGATAACAATTCGTACTATGAAACAAACGAGGAAAAAGAAAAGTTGTAACTGTTGCAAAAGTACAGCAGGAAATGTTCCCGAAAAAATCAGCCGCCGGGATTAATGCCGCATTCTCCGGAAAACAAACACAATTAACAAAAACACAACACTTCCTATGCAGGCAACACTACTTTAAAAACAGCTCCTGCATCCGGTACGCCGGTAGCGTATATGCCTCCCTTATGATTGAGGGCAATTTTATTACACAGGGCCAGTCCTATTCCTGTTCCTTCATATGTAGTACGATCGTTCAATCGCTGGAAGATCTGGAAGATCTTTTCCGCATATACCTGGTCGAACCCGATACCATTATCCGATACAATGATAGCACAGTAGTTCAGTGTGCTGTCGAGGCCGGGAAGCGCAAGCACTTCTTCATGGCTCAGGGGTGTTGCATAGATACGGATCAGCGGTTTTCTTGCGGGCGACACAAACTTGATGGCGTTGCCTATGAGGTTATGAAACAGCTGGTTCATTTGCAGGGGGCTTACAGCCAGCCGGGGCAGCTCTTCTGCGGCAATGGTTACCTCCTGCCTGTCAATCAGCACTTCAAAATCTGTTAATACATTCTTCAGGATCTCGTTAAGATCTGTTTCCACAAAAGGATCCTTTACGTGAATCAGGCGCGAGTAATCCAGCAGTTCACTGATCAGCATTGACATACGTTTGGCGCTGTGCATCACCTTATCAAGATACATCCTCGAGGTATCCGAAAGGATATCTTTATTCACGTTGTACAACATGCCGGCAAAGGTGTGGATCTTGCGGAGGGGCTCCTGCAGATCATGGCTGGTCACATAGGCAAACTGTTCCAGTTCCCTGTTTGATTTTTCGAGGAAGAAATTTGCCTCCACCAGCTCTTTGGTACGCTGTTCCACCATGGCTTCCAACCGTACCGCCAGTTGCATGTACTGGGCTTCGCTTTCCTGGAGCGCCAGGAACATTTTCTGTTGCTGGGAAATATCCCGGGCTATTTTTGATGCGCCGATCACATTTCCGTGTATATCTTTTATGGGGGAGATAGTGAGGGAGATGTCGATCAGTTCTCCATTTTTTCTGCGGCGCTTTGTTTCAAAATGCTCCACCCTTTTTCCTGCGCGGAGTTGTTCAATGATCTTTGGCTCTTCCTCGAGCCTGTCTTCAGGAATGATAATGGTAATGGGCTTTCCTTTCACTTCTTCGGCCTTATACCCGAACAACCGCTCTGCGGCCGGGTTCCAGCTGGTGATGATGCCTTCCAGCGTTTTACTGATGATGGCGTCGTCGGAAGATTCCACGATAGCGGCCAGCCGGAATATGTGCTCTTCCGCGTTCTTTTGGTCGGTGATATCCACCAGCATATTCACTGCGCCTTCCAGGTTGCCGGCGCTGTCGAAAAGCGGATCCGGGTATGGCTGTACCAGTCGCCGGGTGCCATCGGGCCTTTCCACCATGATCACTTTTCCCCTCACTGGCTTACCGCCTTTAATGGCTTCTGCCATGGGGCAGCTATCCAGTTCCACGGGTGTAATGCCGTCCGGCTCAAATATTTTCCAGGAGCCACACCACATATCGGATCCTGCCACGGGGGTTCTGCCCCACAAATTAACGGCTGCATTATTAAAGAGGAGTACCCGTCCTTCTTTATCGCAGGTGTATACTGCTGCGGGTAATGCTTCCAGCAACTGCCGGTAATGCGTTCCTGCATGCTGCAGGCGGAGCTTTTCCCGGCACCTCCGGATATCGGCGGCCATGCCGGGCAGGTAGCCATGATAAGCTTTATGTACCGCGGCCGGATTATGAAGGATTTGAGATGCAGGTAAGTGGGCATAGCCTGCGGGGATGGATACGGTACAGGTGGTACCCTGGGCGGGGATGCTGTCGATATGCAGCTCGCCGCCATGAACCAATAAGCCTTCGTTTACCTGGTTTAATCCACGACGGTAACGGGCTGGCTCCTGCAACGCCGTCCGGATCTCTGATAACAGTCCGGGGGTAATACCGATGCCGGTGTCTGCAACGGAAAGCATTACACGGTTGCCCTCCTGGGTAAGCCTTACCGCCACGCCTCCCTGCAGCGTATAGCTGAGGGCGTTAGTAAGTAGCGACAATACGATCTGCTCCCAAATGTCCCTGTCTATATATACATCTTCCGGAAGTGTATCCAGGTTAATCACAAGGGTTAACCCTGATTCGCGGATCACCGGATCCAGCTGTTCCAGTAATTCCCTGGTGAAAACGGTAAGGTCTGTTTTAACAAACGAGGGGGCGTTCCCGTTATGCTGTGTGGCGCCCATGAACAGGAACCCTGTATCGCCGGTATCATCCTTTACGGGGCTGCCATTGAAGCTGCAGCTGCTTCCGTCGGGTTTCACCAGTTGTAGCTGCGGAACATTTGCGGGAGCACCTTCAGGGGAAGGCTGGGCGGCCGACCATAGGGCTGGCCATACCGTTACGGCAGGCTGTCCCATGGACAAGGGATGCTGATTGCCAAGCAGTTCCCTGCATGCATCATTATATATAAGAATACTTTCGTTTCCCCAGCATAACAGCATAGGGTGTGCAGAAGAAAGTAAAATCTGGACACAGGTCTTTAAACTTTGCGACCACTGGTCCGCAGAACCCAGTGGTGTAGCGGCCCAATTGAAAGAACGGATCAGTTCACCTGTTTCCCCGCCGGGAGGAAACCCATTTAACGCGGCGGCCGGTTCACTCAATTTTGCCTTTGTGGGGGCATTCATCATGGTATAAAATATAAGATCCTAAAAAAATACTGGTTGATCCTTGCTAAAGGGATGCCATTAAAATTCCACAACCAACTATAAAAAGCGTGTAATAAAATGCACAGTTTTCATTTACTCCGGTTTCAATATGAAACTTATTCTTCCGTTCGTTTCCATGTACGCCTGCGCTACATCTGTCAGCGAGCCCTTCAGTGTTTCCAGCCTGAGGCTTTCCATCAGATCGGTTTTGCTAAGACAGGCCTTGTTCATGTTTTCCCATTTAATTTCCCCTGCATCGTACAACAGCAGGGGCTTTCCTTTCACCAGACGGTTGACAGTACTACTTTTCAAAGACATCCAGGCCAGGGCCTTGTTAATGGCCACCATAACGGAGGCAGCAGCTACAGTTCCTTTAAACGGCGAAGCGCCCACAATTACCCTGGCCAGTACTGCTCCCATCATGATTACAATAATCGTGTCGAAAGCAGACTTTTTACCAAAAATACGCATGCCGCCCAGCCTGATAAGGACCAGGGCTACAAAATACATGACTACCGCCCTTACAGACATCTGCAGAACGTCCAACTGATCGCCTTGTCCCCACAGCGTAGCCACGGTATTCATTTTTCAGGGAATTTTATCTGTTCATAGGCAGGAGCTGCTTCTATATATCCCAACGGGGTGAACTGTTTTCCTTCCTGCTCATTATAAGAAATAAAAAAGTGTTCTATTTCCCGGATGGTTTGGGGGGCCACCGCATCTATTCCCTTAAACACTTTTGATACTACGGGCACCGCTATGTAGCGGTCGTTCCGTACCACTGTGCCGTCCCTTTCCTTTTGCTCGGCTTTTATAGCGCCCAGCAAACGGCATTTGATCAGGCAGCCAGGAAAACTTTTGAATTCAGAGATCACCATCACGTCCAGCGGATCTCCATCTGCTCCCCTGGTCCCAAGGATAAAACCAAAATCATAGGGAAAAACCATACCGGCAGGCAATATTTTATTGAGCACAAAGAACCTGGATACAGGGTCATAATCGTATTTTTCACTACTCCCTTTTGGGGTTTCAATGACAACAGGTAACTCTTTAATGATCATACGCACATTTTATTGGTCTTGTTTAATAGAATAAAGAGGACTCAACTGCGAAGAAACAAAAAAAGGACCAACCGGCACACATGAGGCATAATGATTGTACCCCAAAAAATAAACTTTGTAACTATGGACAGCTTCAGCATACAACTCAACAATCACGAAACAGGGGTTACACGCCGTGATGAAGATGTATTTATTGTTCGTCTTCCTGAAAAAACAATTTACCTGGAAAAGCGGCAGGACAATGAAGGGGCTAACCACTGGTTTGAGCAGGGCAAGGATAATGAAACCACTCTTACTGCCGCTATAGGCGCCGCCATAGAGACCTGGCTGGCGAAAAATAATTCATGACCTGTTGCTACAGGATAAATATAATTAATTTCCCGAACATGTTATCTTCCCCTGCCCCTGGTCCGGGCAGGGAGCCCTGCATCTATTTTGAAGACATGGCTTTGAATTCAGTTGGCCTCATGTTGGTCAATTGCTGAAAGTTATTGCTAAAAGCAGATATATTGGAATACCCCACCTCATAGGCAATATCCGTCATATTCAGGTTGCCATCTTTAATCAGTTCAATTGCCCGGATAATCCTGAGCATTTTTACATACTGGATAAATGTTATCCGGAGTTTTGTCTGGAATAGCCTGGTCAGACTTCTGACACTGATCCCGGATTGTTTTGCTGTTTCTTCCAAGGTAATGTTTTCGTTCAGAGTGGCCCTTAAACGATCTAAAATAGTATTGAGCCGCTGATCGTCTGTAGTAGGCAGCTGAATCGAGAATTTTTTAAGATCCTCTTTGGGAAGAAGATGCTTCAGGGTATTTAAAAAACTGTATTCCCATGATCCCTTAAAATAATTACCCTGCCATTTTTCACTGAAGGATAACATTTCGGAAAGCAGTTTACTGACCGGGTAAATGCCCATTTCATCATAGAAGCCACCCAAACTTTTTCCCGGGAAATAAATATTAATGATATGCAGATCCTGTGTATTAAACATCAGGTTATGAGGATAATTTTTCGGGATCCAGAGATAATGGTTGGACGGAATATAGAAATCCCTTTCTCTTGTTTGCAGGTAGGCAATACCCCCAAACACCAGTAACAACTGGGCTTTATCGTGCTGGTGCGATGGCAGCCGCTGTTCTGTTTGTTGCCGTACCACCAAAATCGATTCAGGATACTGGTCAACACTGGCGATTACCCGCTTAAGAAGTTTCATATGGCCAAAAATAACAAAA
Organism: Chitinophaga polysaccharea; assembly: GCF_902150045.1. GTDB lineage: Bacteria > Bacteroidota > Bacteroidia > Chitinophagales > Chitinophagaceae > Chitinophaga > Chitinophaga polysaccharea_A. The sequence goes on along the minus strand of NZ_CABFVU010000005.1, from coordinate 429,156 downwards.
AATAGGCTTATTATATAAAACGACAGGCTGGCTATAAGAATAGTTTTGTGATGAAAATATTAATAACGCTCATTATGAAACAGAAAACAAGTAAGCAAAACAGCGCGGCGCCCAATAAGCGCCGTAAAGATCATGATGATAAAACACAGCCATCAGCAAACGAATTCAATACACCAGACTTTTATATCCTTTCCGCATATTCCAATCCTTTTATACCGGTGGCTGACCTCTCCTTTGCCATGGATGAGTTAATAAAGATGGTAAAGAGCCTGTTCCCCGGCATATCAAAGCATAAAAATACTTACCAAAACACAACTAAATGAATCTCTGTAAATCAATATTAAATTTAGCGATCATCACATTTATATCCGTGCAACCTGTCGAAGCCCAGTCACCTGATACTGCACAGGTATTTACTTTGGAGGAGATCTGGAAAGCTGTGACAGCTGGTAACCGTCAATTAAAACTCTCCCTTTTATATGTTGCAGAGAGTAAAATAAGTGTGCTTGAAGCAAAAGATGATCTTTTGCCGGAACTGTATGCAGGAGGAGATTTGAAGCTTAACTCAAAATTCCTTATTTACAACAACGGCCTGTTCTCTTCCCCGCAGAACGTACCTGTTTCCGGTTATGGATATGGCGTTGGCTATAATTTTAATGTTAATCTCTTTAACGGTGGAAAAGACCGGAGAAATATCAGGATCAGGCAGGAAGAGGAAACACGCAAACAATATGAATTTGATCTGCAAAAGAGCAATGTAAAATATAATGCCGCTGTTGCCTATTTCGACCTGTATAAGTTCCTTCATTTCCGCGATTTTATTTCCGCGGAAATTTTCGCAGAAAAAAAGCAGATAGCGATGATAGAAAACCTGCATAAGAATGGCATTGCGATGAAAAGTGATGTATTAAGGACTTCGGTTAAACTATCGCAGCTGGAACTAAGCCTCTCAGATGTTCAAAAGAAAATTGATAACATCAAACAAAAGCTGAATATACTTATGGGGCGTAATAGTGAGCAATTGCTGGATATCCCTTACCAGGACAGCTTCAGCCCGGATACTGCAAAAGACGCCGGGTACGGCGACTATCTGGACATAGCGCTTAATCAATCTCCTTCGTACAGGATCGTAAACAGCGATATCAGGTTAAGTGACATGAATATCAAACAGGTAAAATCCACTTTGCTTCCCAGCGTTTCATTGTATTCCAATTACAATTATACTTATCCCCAGATATCCTTCTATCCTTACTCCAACGACTTATGGGGGTTTGGGCAAACAGGAGTCAGGGTACAGTTCTCTATTGATAACCTATATAGAAGCAAGCATTCCATAGCCCATGCAAAAGTTATAAAAGAAGAGGCAAAAGAAAAGGCCGGCAGAAAGAAAGATGAGATCGCCATAGAGGTTAATGAAGCTTACCTGCAGCAGCAACAGGCTTTGGAAAGTGTAGCAACGGCAGAAAAAAATATAGCAATGAGCACTGAAACGGTCAGGGTGATCAGGAACAGTTACCTGAACCAGGAGTCACTTCTGACCGATCTTCTGGATGCGGAAAATGAGCTTCTTGAAGCAAAATTCAATTTAACTACCGCACAGGTGAATGTAAAACTGAGTCATATCAGGCTATTGGCAATAACAGGAATACTTTAATATAAAAACTATGAATAGCAATAAAACAGATAGAATGATAGTAATCATCACCCAATACCTGGGAATCGCCTTATTGGTCGCATTCATTATATGGGGAGGCGTATATCTCTTCAGAGGTTACCGGTATGAACAAACCAATGATGCACAAATAGATGCTTACCTGTCGCCTGTAAACGCGAAAGTAGGTGGTTACATCAGTAAAATTTATTACCAGGACAATCAGCAGGTTAAAAAGGGCGATACGCTTGTTGTTATAGAACCTGATGAATACAGGCTGAAAAGAGACGCTGCATCGGCAGAGTTGAAGAGCTCAGGCGCGAAATTACCCATCCTGGCCGCCAGTGAGGAAACGCAGATCAAAAGCATTGCAGTTATCAAAGCACAACTGTCGGGCGCAAAGGCAAAACTGGATCAGCAGCGGAAAGAATACGAGCGCTACAAAAATCTTCTGGCCGGCGAGTCGGCGACGCAACAAAAATTTGATAACGTAAGTTCGTTGCTGGCCATCTCCCAATCTGATTATGAACAAACGGAGGCCTCCTTACGGGTAGCTGAATCCAGGCTAAACGACATCAGGGCACAACGTTCTGCTATAGATGCGGAAATCAGGATCAAGGAAGCTTTACTCGGAAGGCAGGAACTGGATATTAAATATACGGTGATCACCGCGCCGTTTGACGGACAAGTGGGTAAAAAGACCATCCAGGAGGGACAATTGATACAACCCGGGCAAACATTGGCTTTTTTAGTGAACAGGTCGGAAGAAAAATGGGCCATTGCCAACTTCAAAGAAACACAGATCAGTACCTTCAGATCAGGTCAGAAAGTAGCTGTTGAAGTAGATGCGTTTCCGGGTGAAAAGTTCAATGGATTGATTGAATCCCTTTCTCCCACCACCGGTTCCCGTTATTCGCTCCTTCCGCCTGATAATGCCACAGGTAATTTTGTTAAAATCATACAACGGATCCCTGTTCGTATCAAACTGACCGATACACCTGAAAAACTTGCTAAGCTGTCGGCCGGCATGAATGCCAATGTTTATGTAATAAAAGATTGATAATGCAAACACATAAAATTCCTGTTTTCAACCCCTGGGTGCCCGAATGGCTGGCCAGATCGGTTATATTTTTCATACTGATGACCTGCCTGTTCTGTTTTGCCCTGTTTAGCAGCCCGGTAGCCATGATGGGTTTCTACGGTATAGCAGCTACTGATGTACAATATGCTATGGTGGTTATTTACGGCTCAACGGTTGCTTTCCTGGCGCTTGATGCCCGCATCCTGAAATATTTTCCTCCACGGAAATACCTGTTGATTGCACTTGCCACCAATGCCGTATGCTCTTTGCTCTGTTTCCATACCAGGAGCTGGACGCTTTTGATAATGTGCGAGTTTGTACAGGGAATTACCTGCGCACTTATGTCCGGTATTGTATTGAACCTGATTTTTCCGCGCTTACAATCCACACGGGCAAGGGTTATAGGCTATACCATACTTTACGCGGGGATACAGATATCTGTTCCTCTTTATTCCATCTACAGCAGTGCCATGCTTCATTTCTTTGATTTCAACTGGTTGTTTTATGGTTTAAATGTTTTGCTGGCAGCCTTAACATTCATTGTGCTGATAACCATGAACGGTAAAGCAAGATTCTTTAAAAAGATCCCGCTTTACCAGGTAGACTGGCTTGGCTACCTGTTCTATCTGTCTTTTATCCTGGTACTGGGATACATCCTGGTATACGGACGGCAACTGGGGTGGTACGGCAGTTCTGAGATCCTTTTTCTCAGCCTGTGTGATATATTGATCCTGTTCCTTTTTATAACCAGAGAGCTAACACTGAAGCGGCCATTGATCAACCTGCATATCTTCAGGACAAAGAATTTTGTTACAGGTTTACTGATGCTTTTTACATTCTATATTTTCAAGGGAAGCACCGGGCTTACATATGGGTATCTTGAGGCCATCCTGGGAAATGATCCGCTCAGTACTATTCCTATATGGATGGCTGTCATCCTGGGAACCGTTATCGGTATGTTTGTTATTTCGCGGTTTGTACTAACGGGCTATAACCTGGTTAAGATCATCATTACAGGTTTTGGAATGATGGGGCTGTATTATGTTTATATGCTTCTTTTTGTTTCGGTGCAGGGGGAAACAGCTGATTTTATACTCCCTATGTTCATCTATGGTATTGCAACAGGAGTATTGTTTGTTCCGATAGTTTCCTTTACCGTATCTGCAGCGCCGCCAAAGATCGCATCAAACGCCTCACTTGTTGGTATTTTTGCGAGGTTCACCGGGTTTACAGCCAGTTTAGCGCTCAATAATGAACTTCAGCTATATACCAAATCTGCGGTTAGGGAGAAAGTACGGGAAACGCTGATGGAGACTCATCCACGGTTACCGGTTGTTCTAACGGATCTTCAACACAAATACATCAATGCCGGCAGCGATCTGTATACGGCAAAAGGAGCTTCAGAAGGCTACCTCAATAACCTGGTAAGGGAGCAGATACTGGCACGCGCCACACGTGATTATTATGACCTGATGCTCGCTGGTGTGGTTTGTGTCATCGTGGTGCTGTTATTACTTCCGCAGATCCAACATGTGGTACTTAAACTAAGGAAAGGAAATATACCTTATTAAGTCGCACCCCAGGAGTTATTTTAAACGGGATACTGCCTGCTTATTATGCAGGCAATATATTACCTGTTTCCTTTATTATAAAATATAAACAACCCGTCTTTACCGGCCACGATCACATCTTTCCTTCCGGAGCCGGTAAGGTCGTGCGTTACAAAATACAATCCCGCTCCTTTTGATCCATAGCTGATCACCTGTTTGGTGAAGGAGCTGCCGTTCCATTTAAAGTAGTAGATACCGCAGGGATCATCAGAGCCCGGATCATGATCGTTGTGTGCACGGTAACGTTTGCCGGTTACCAGTTCGGGTTCTCCGTCTCCATCTATATCTTCCCACAGCATGGTATGATATTGTGAATTGAAAGGATCAATGGCATGTTTGATCCATTTCCGTTTATTTGTTCTGGGATCCTTTTCCTGCTGGTACCAGTCGAGCCCGTAATCGTGCCCCTGCCCTGCTACCAGGTCAGGCAGCCCGTCTTTATTTACATCTGCCACTATCACCGGTACGCTGGCTGTGCCCAGGTTAAATTCCGGGTGAAAGGTCCAGGCAGCGCTGTAGGGCGAAGCGGGCGCCTCTATCCATCCTTCGGGCACTACCAGGTCAGTGTGGCCGTCGCCGTTAATATCCCCAAAACCCAGGCCATGGCCCGACTTGCGGTCCAGCACCTTATGCGCTGTAAACGTAGCACTGCCTTTTGTATGGTGATATACCACCAGCGGGTCGTTGGGCGTATTGGGAATGATTTCCGGTATACCGTCGCCATCCAGGTCCCTGGCGCGGGTGGTTTCAATATTACCGGGAGTGGCTATCACATGCTCTTTCCATTCTGTATCGTTGCCGGGGTTCTCTTTCCATACCAGCGTTTTGCCAAACCAGCCACCGGTGATATAATCCACCCGGCCATCGCCGTTCACATCAAAAGGAATGGTGGAGAAGTCGTCCCAGTATTCGCCGAATTGCTTTACCTGGCCGATGTAATGCCGTTTGAAATAAGCGGGGCCTTCATACCAGTAAGCGCCGGATACCAGGTCGGGCACCTTATCATTATTTACATCCATTACAGCTACTGATTCATAACTTTCCGCTGCGACCTGCCGTTTTTCAAACTTCAGCGGTGCAGGGCCTTTGGCAGACTGCCCGGCGGCTGTTACCGCAAGCAGCAATAAACCGGGAACAAGGTGTTTTTTCATATTGAACAGTTAAAACGTGGAGTGTAACAAGATAGTGAATACCTCCAATAAACTATCCTGTAGTGTCCTGAGGGGTCAGGAAAGATCCCGGGTACGGCGGATGTTAACTGTATCCATTTTAATTGAAAGACCGCCGGAAGCCGCTGGGTGAAATAGCCGTACTGCGTTTAAATAGTTTATTGAAAGATTGGGGATGCTCAAAGCCTAATTGATAAGCAATTTCGGCGATGTTCATACTGGTAGTTGCAAGCAGTAATTTAGCCTTTTCGATCAGCTTATCATGAATATGCTGTTGTGTACTTTGCCCCGTAAGTGTTTTGAGCATATCGGTCAGGTACCTTGGCGAAACGTTGAGATAATCTGCAACCTCCTGTACGGTTGGTATGCTGTCCAGGTGGCCGGCGAAACGCTTTATCAGGAAGCTATGCATTTGGCTGATCAAATCATTATGAACTGCTTTACGGGTGAGGAATTGCCGGTTATAAAAACGGTTGCTGTGATTAAGCAACAATTCGATCTGCGAAACCAGTACATCCTGACTAAAAGCATCGGTATTGTTATCCAGTTCAGTAATAATATTCTCAAATAAACCACTGATTATTTTCTTCTCCTTGTCCGACAGAAATAAAGCTTCGCTTACCCCATAGGAGAAGAAACCATATTGATCAATATTACTGCCTAACGGGTAATTACGGATGAGATCTGTATGGAAATACAATGTATAGCCTTCATAGCTGGTTTCATCGCCTGTCATGGTGACCAGCTGGTTGGGAGCTAAAAAAGCCAGCCCACCTTCCTCAAAGTCATAAAAGCCTTGTCCGTATTTAACCTGCCCCCTGAAACTTTGCTTAAAAGAAATTTTATAAAAATCGATCAGGAAACTTCTTCCTGCGTTCTCAAGACTGATCTTCTGCGCGTCATAATTTACAACCGCCACCAGCGGATGTAAAGGTGGCGGCATTTCCATTCCCCGCATTAGTTCGGAGATGGTTTTAAATATAACCGGCTGTTGCAAAGCTTTCATGATACATGCTAAATTAGGCTTAATCCTGTACACTCGGACGGATAACAATATCACCAACATCCACATTGTCGGGCTGGCTTATGGCATATGCAACTACGCCTGCTATTGCATGGGGTGTGACACCAATTTGTGCAGCCCTCTCTTTAACCGCTGATCTCGCTGCTTCGTTTGTGATATGATCCGGCATTTCTGTATTTACCAGCCCTGGAGAAATACCTGTGACCCTGTATAACCCGGCTGATTCCTGCCGCAACGCTTCAGCTATAGTTCTAATCGCATTTTTAGTGCCGGCATACACGCCTTGTAACGGGACGATTTTTATACCTGAAGTTGAAATGATATTGATAATATGACCAGAGCCCTGTTCCTTAAAAACAGGTAAGGCTGCAGCGATTCCGTACAGGGTTCCTTTAAGATTAACATCAATCATTTCTTCCCATTCGGAAACCCGGATATCATCTATCCTTGAAAGACGGGCGATTCCCGCGTTGTTCACCATCACATCCAAACGGCCATAGGTTTCGCGGGCCAGACTGACCAATCGCAGCAAATCGTTGTGTTGCCTGATATCTGTTTCCAGACAGATGGCTTCCCCGCCATCAACCCTGATACGTTTCACCAGCGCTTCCAAACGGGCTTTACGACGCGCGCCTAATACTACTTTTGCACCTTTTGCAGCTAACATAATGGCTGTTGCCTCACCAATCCCGCTGCTGGCACCGGTTATTGCCACTACTTTTCCATGAATATTGTTTTCCATAAAACAAAGGTCAATAAAGCCATCGTCAATAAATTAGCCTAAAGCGACAAATAAGTAGTCTGATTTACGGGATCAGCGCTGCGGCTTCCTCACCGGCATAGCCTGCGCCGGCCTTCCTGAACAACACCTCCCTGATGGTCGTATTCATACAGGCGGCGCCGTTAATTTTCCCCATTCGCAGGTAGAGCCGGGCTGATGGTTAATTGAAAGCGGCATCATCTTCCGGGGAAAAATCGCCCTTCACGAAATGCAACGTAAAACTGGTGCCGCTTTCCGGATGGCTTTTCACCTTAATTACGCCGTCGTTCTGTTCTGTAAACTCCCGGCAAAGCAGCAGGCCAAGACCGGTACCGCGTTCTCCGCCGGTACCATAACCCGGATGCTGATGGGAGGTAAAAAGTGTGCTGAGCTGCTGGGCAGACATGCCTACGCCGTAGTCGGTGACGGTGATCACTATTTCATCTGTTATTTCTGCGATGAGTTCTATATTGCCGCCGGGGTAACTGAATTTAAGCGCATTGCTGAAGAGGTTGCGGAGGATCACCGACACCTGGTCGCGGTCCGCATACAAAGCTGCAGTCACCGGTATCTGCAGGTCTACCCTGATCTGCTTTTGCTGTATGATCCCTTCAAAAAAAAGCAGTACCTCCGTTACTACGGGAGCCAGTAAAAAATGCCGGGGCCGGGTCTGAATGCCCTTCATGCTGCGGGTGCTCCAGCGCAGCATATTATCGAGCGTAACACCCAGCTGCGATACTTTTTTATATAGCATATCTGCCGCTTCTTCCATATCATTGCGGGGGTACTGTCCCCTGCGGAACATATCCAGCAGGCTTTCCAGCGTAGCCAGCGGGCTGCGGATATCGTGCGCCACAATGGAAAAAAGTTTTTCCTTATCCTTGTTCATGGATACCAGCGCCTGATGCTGCTGTTCAATTTCCCGCTGGTAATCCGATTGGATATGTTTAAAGAAGCTGAGCGCCACTACAATGAAGATCAGTGATACCGCTACATTCGCCCATATCCTTTCTGCCGGTACCGGCGGCGCCAGGTACCAGGAGCGGGGCATAAATACGATCAGCATAAAAGCGGTGATCACCAGCAGGCTAACCGATCCTACTATCCATTTATTATCATAGATCAATATAACGATGAAAAGTATGTTCAGCAGAAAGTATTCCGAGCCGTTATGAAAATAGACACCGGTAAAAGTATAGATAAAGATACTGGTGCAGATAAGCACCAGCCTGGCGCTGAGATACATCCTGTATTTATGGAAGATCAATACCAATACAGAAATACAGGTAGTGGCGGCATTCAGCGCCGCTAACACATGCCGGCCCTGTACCATGTTTAACACGCAATAAAGAAACATAAAAGGAATACAGGGCAATGAAAGTAAATTTAATAACTTTGTGCGCCTGGATTCTATATAAGGCATAGCAGGATGTACGCCAACATTCACAATGTTGTTCCAGTGATATTCAGCTGAACGGTATAAAAATTCCTTGACTCCCTGCGGCATAGATGCTGCGAAGATACGCTATAACGGCTGTTGCCGGGCATTTTTTTTAACGGCCTCTCCCCCCTTCCAGCGGAGTTTGTCTGACTCCCTGATTTTAATGATTACACTGATTACCTTGATTTTATTTTTAAAGCACCGGGGGGTGTTAGCTGCTGTTATGGAGGGTATTTCATTTGCCTGTTTAATTTTTGATTTTTGAAGATGAATAAAATTACAAGAGATCATTTTTTTATTGTTACGGGCGGACCTGGCATGGGTAAAACCGCTATTATAGAAGAGCTCCGGGAACGGGGGTACGTTACTGTCCCGGAAACGGGACGGGATATTATACGGCAGCAGGTAGCTGCAGGCGGACAGGCGCTGCCATGGGCCAACAGGGAGGCATTCGCCCGGCTGATGTTTGAGCAGTCGCTCCGCGACTACCTGGTGCAGCCTGAACAAAGCCGCCCTGTATTTTTTGACAGGGGTATTGCCGATACCATCGGGTACCTGGAGCTTTGCGGGCTGCCTGTTCCGGAGAAAATGCAACAGGCGGCGGCCTCCCACCGGTTTAATAAAACAGTGTTTATTACACCTCCCTGGCTGTCCATTTATGAACAGGATAAAGAGCGTAAACAATCTTTTGAAGAAGCCGTGCTTACTTATAAAAGCATGATAAAAGTATATAGCCGGCTGGAATACACGCTGGTTCAGCTACCGGAAACAACCGTACCGGAACGGGTGGCATTTATGCTGGAAACCATCGCCCGTTCCGGGAGTTAAGCAATAGTAAAATAGAGTATCTTCCTGTATGCTTCTTAACTATTTTAAAATAGCGCTCCGTCATCACAGGAAAAATAAACTGTATGCCGGGATCAATATTACCGGCCTGGCCATAGGGATCTGCTGTGTACTGCTGGCATTTTTATATTGGAAAGATGAAAACAGTTTCGACAGGTTTCATGAACAGCACCGGCACCTGTATCGTATTACCACCACCGTTACCCAGCCAGGTAACATGCCGTTACAAACCGGCAGCACCGGGCAGCCGCATGGGCCAGCCTTCCAGGCCCAGGTGCCGGAAATAATGGCTTACAGCAGGGTAATGGGTGGCGACATTTACGGGGATATCATTGCCGGCAATAAAGTACTGAAGCAGCAGCTCCTGTTTGTGGACCCCGGCTTTTTCCGGGTGTTCTCCTTCCCCCTGCTAAAAGGCGATTCCGCTACCGCCCTCAGTGATATAGGATCGGCGGTTATTACAGAAAGCACCGCCCTTAAATATTTCAACCGCACCGATGTAGTGGGTGAACTGCTCCGGATGGATGCAGACCCCTCCGCCAGGCAACTGGGGAAGCCCCTGGTAGTGAGCGCAGTGGTGAAAGACCCGCCCCGGCATTCTTCCATACAGTTTGATGTATTGCTCCCCTTCCGGTTCCTGCAGCTGTCGTTTAACGACAGCGACTGGAACAACATGTATCTCAGCACATTTGTGGTGACCCGGCCCGATGCAGATATAACTACCGTAACCCGGCAGCTGAACCGGGTACAGGCATCCCATGCCAGAGGGAACAATGCCACTGCCCTTACATTTGGTTTGCAACCGGTCACGGATATTCACCTGCATCCGCTGTACTCACCGGAAGGCAGCAGGGAAGGCGGCGTGATAAATGGCAGCAACCCTGCATTTGCATGGATCTTTATGGGCATCGCTGTATTTATACTGGTGATGGCCGGTATCAACTTTATCAATATCACACTGGCCGGCTCATTAAAACGGATTAAAGAAGTAGGCGTCCGCAAAATCAACGGCAGCAGCGGTATGCAGATCATCGGCCAGTTCCTGGCGGAATCCGCATTGCTGTGCGCCGCGGCCCTTTTGCTGGCCCTCCTGTTCACCGCCGCCGCATTACCGGTATTTAATGCGCTCACCGAAAAAGCCATTGCTCCCGGTGCTATACTTCATCCCTTCATCGGGCTGGCAACAGCTGCATTGCTGTTGCTCATCGTAATACTCACCGGCGCCTACCCTGCCTATGTGCTGGCGAAATTCAGCGCCATCAGGGCATTTTCCGGCCGCACACACTTAACCGGTAACAACCTGCCGGGGCGCGTGCTCATTGTTGCACAGTTCTCCCTGGCCGTTTTCTTCCTGATTGTTACCACGCTGTTTTACCTGCAAATGGATTATGTACAGTCCAAAGACCTGGGCTACCACCCGGAACAGGTAGTGGTTACACATATCAACGGCGACCGCAACCTGCAACAGGTGCAGGATGTACTGAAGAATGAACTGATGAATGAACCGGGTATTACCGGTCTTTCTTTTGGTGGTGAACGTGGCGGTGTTTCGGCAGTACATCTCCCCGGAAAAAATATCACCGCTATACACCGGGTGATCGATCACAACTACCTGGCTACAATGGGCATCACTTTGAAAGAAGGACAAAACTTCGGCCCAGGCTGGTCGGATGGCGTAATAGTGAACGAAGCGTTTGTAAAGGCGGCAGGACTGCGTAACCCCATCGGCACGCGTATTCGCACAGATGAGTACTTCGACAAGGAGCTAAGAACCATCACTGGTGTGGTAAAGGATTTTCATACCGGCTCCCTGCGCGAGCCCATATCACCCATGGTAATGATCACGAGCAAATGGTTTGGCGGTAATGTGTGGCTGAAACTGGATCCGCGGCGACAGGCCGCTTCGCTGGCCGCGCTGGCGAAAGCTTACAAAAAAGCCCTGCCGGAAACCGCGTTCACCTACAGTTTTCTCAACGACCTCAATGCAAGGGAATATGCACAGGACCAGCGCTGGAAAGCAGTTATCCAATGGGCCGCGTTACTATCCGTGCTTATTTGCAGCACAGGCTTGTTCGGACTGGCCCATATAGCCACCCATCAGCGCATGAAAGAAATAGGCATCCGGAAAATACTGGGGGCCGGCCTTACCAGCATAGTGGCCCTGTTCTCAAAAGATTTCCTGCAACTGGTGGCCATTGCTTTTATCATTGCCGCTCCCCTTTCCTGGATAGCCATGAATCAATGGTTGCAGGGCTTTGCCTATCATACCGGCATCAGCGCATGGATCTTTATTGCCACCGGTAGCTTTACGCTGTTTATTGCATTGGCTACTGTCGGCATACAGGTGATCCGCGCAGTGGGCGCCAACCCGGTGAAGCACCTGCATAACGGATAAGGATTTTATACACAACTTTCAACAGGAAAAAACTATATTTATCTGCATCTTTACGGTCCTTCCTTCCACAATAAGGGATTAAAAGTGAACAATCATCCTGATGAAAAAAATTACACTTATTCAAAAGATCAGTACAGGTTTTTTATGCGGCTTACTTTCGCTATCAGTATCTGCGCAGCAAAAACCAAATATCGTTATTATTTATGCAGATGATCTTGGTTATGGTGATGTGAGCTGTTATGGTATGAAAAAGATCCGTACTCAGCACATCGATCAACTGGCGCAGCAAGGCGTCAGGTTTACCAATGCCTATGCCACCTCGGCTACGTGTACCCCTTCCCGTTTCGGGATCTTAACAGGTAAATATCCCTGGCGGCAGAAGAACACCGGCATCGCTCCGGGCGATGCTTCACTGATCCTTCCTACCGATCACCGCACCCTTCCGGGCATGTTAAAAGATGCGGGCTACCAGACAGCCGTTATCGGTAAGTGGCACCTGGGCCTGGGCACCAATGCGGGGATCGACTGGAACAAGGCTATCAGCCCCGGTCCGCTGGAAGCAGGATTTACCTATTCCTTTATTATGCCCGCCACGCTGGATCGCGTACCCTGCGTATTTGTAGAAGATCATCACGTGATAAATGCCGATCCCAATGATCTTATTGAAGTCAATTATAAACATAAGACCGGCAATGACCCTACCGGCCTGGAGAACCCGGAAAAGCTGCGTATGCATCCCGCTCCCGGCCAGGGACATAACCAAACCATTGTAGACAGCATCAGCCGGATCGGATGGATGAGCGGCGGCAACCGCGCCCGCTGGAAAGATGAGAACATCGCAGGCATTATCACCGGCAAAGCCATTCAATTCATCAGCAGCAATAAACAACAGCCCTTCTTCCTTTACTTCGCCAGCGGCGACATCCATGTGCCCCGTTACCCCAACAGTATGTTCAGGGGTAAAAGCGGTATGGGCCTGAGAGGCGACGCTATACTTCAACTCGACTGGACCGTAGGACAGATCGTGAAAGCACTGGACAGCCTGGGGCTTACCAAAAACACCATGATCATTTTCTCCAGCGACAACGGTCCCGTACTAAACGACGGATATCTTGACCAGGCCGTGGAACTGGTGGGCAACCACCATCCTGCAGGGCCTTTGAGAGGAGGCAAATACAGCGCCTTTGAAGCCGGCGCCAAGGTGCCTTTCATTGTCAAATGGCCGGGCGGCATAAAAGGCAAACAAACCTCCAATACGCTCATCAGCCAGGTGGATCTCTTTGCTTCTTTTGCTAAATTAACCGGGCAAACCATTCAGCCGGATGAAGCGCCCGACAGCTTCGATATGCTGCAACAGCTGCTGGGCAGATCCCGGCAGAACCGGCCCTACCTGGTAACGCATGCAGGCACGCTCGCTATCATTTCGGGCGACTGGAAATATATTTCCCCTTCCAAAGGAGCTAAAGTTGCCCGCGAAGTGAACATAGAACTGGGCAACGATACCGGGCCACAACTTTACCACCTCTCCGCAGACGCCGGCGAACAGCACAACGTGGCGGCACAATACCCCGACAAAGTGAAAACCCTGGCGGCGGAGTTGGAGAGCGTACAGGGCAGGTAAAACCGCGGATTTTGTCTTGGCACAATGATTACGCTGATTATGATGATTTCATTGATGTCTTTTTTAGCGTTTGAGAAATTAAGGGAGATAGAAGCGGATATTCGCCTATATCTCCCTTTCCCATTTATAATAAAACAAAAGAATAAAATCAGTGTAGTCAGCGAAATCATCAAAATCCTGAGTCAGACAAACTCCGCGTTACTCCGCATGCGCGGCCTTGTAGTGCTGCAGCAGCATATCGCCGCCGAAATCGTTCTTCAGGTCGCGCACGATGGTGTGAATATGGTTGGCGTTATTTTGAGTGTTATCGTATTCAATAATGAGGCCTGGCCCCTGAATGCGGTAGTAGCAGGGATTACCCAATGCGTGCACAGTGCTGCCGGCCCAGGTGAACCATAAATTATCCAGGCCGTCTTCCTGGATTTCTTTCAGCATTTTATCGGCAAATAATTTGGTGAAGCGATGCACGTATACGCTGATAAGCCCCAGCAGTAATTGTTGATGTGCAGGGCTCAGTTCCTTATAACGAATGCCTTCCGGGTGCTCAATCATGGCATTTCTTTTATTGCCCGTAATAATTTCCGCAGGGGCTTTGGTAGTTACCAGCGCTTTCTGTAGCTCCTCCGCTGATAAGGCGTGCAGCAGCGCAAAAGCGAGCGTGGTTTCCTCTCTCAGCACTTCCTTTCCTTTTTGAGGCCCTTCCAGTACAATGGCCGGGTTAGCGCCAAGGAAAGCAGGCGTGCCTGCTACCAGTTCCTTTTTATCCGCTGAAAAATTAAAAGCCACATGATGCCCTTCAAACCGCCAGCCCCAGATAGTGTTTGCACCCGGGACCCCGAAGATGGTGAGGAAGTATTTGCCGGGATCGCGGTAATGATCATCATCGGCTCTGTGTTCCAGTTCCTTCAGCACCAGGTCCAGCTGCATAATGTCATTTACCTTTTTTACCGTTGCTTCACTCAAAGCTGTGTTTAATAAACTCATAAGCGCTTTGCGCTGGGCAGGATCCAGTTCGTTTACAGAGATACCTTTACGATCGTCGCGGGGCACGTAGGCAAAATGGTAACGTTCACCGGTATCGAAAGGAAACAGTGTTTGCGCCTGTTGCGTTTTGTTCAGCAGGCGAATGAACCGGTTGGCTTTCTCCGCCATCTCCTGCGCCCGGAGCGGGGCAGTGAATGCGCAACAACAAATAACGAATAACAGGAACAACCGGTGCATAAAGGTAAATTGAATAACGTGGAAAATAATAACAGATAAATATAATCGATCAGTAACGATTCTGCAACCATAGCTGCCATATAAAAGAATCAAAAAAAAGATTAATTTAGAGCTACCCCCTTATATATCACATTATGCCTTCGAAAACGCCTGTTAAATTAACCGTATCTGATTTTATCAATAACCACGAAGTGGTGGGCGAGCTTGCCGGTTTAAAGAAAACTTTTGATCCTGCCAGTGGCGGTAAACCGCTGATCGTATCCGACGTGCTGGATGCGGAAGGGCACCAGTATGTGAACCTGGTTCAGAAAGGCGGGGGTGTATTTGGTATTGCCCTGGTGGGATATACGTATATCCTGGAAGAAATGGGCATCCGGTTCCTGCGGCTGGCCGGGACCAGCGCGGGCGCCATTAACACGGCGCTTATCACGGTGATTAAAAATAAGTCCGATAAAAAATCGGCGGAAGTATTGCAGGCCATCTGCGATCTTGATTTTTTTTCGCTGGTAGATGGTCATCCTGCTGCACGCACGCTGATTAAAAATTTCATCACTAAAAAAGATTATATCGATAAAGCCAAAAACAAGCTGTTGCTGGTGCTGGCGGCATTTGCATTGCTGATAGCTGGCGATGTAGTGCTGGTGGGCCTCAGCAAACAGTTCCCGGCTTTGTACGTTTGGACAGGCATCTGTTTTATTCTCAGCGGATTTTTATCGCTGGTGATTGGTGTGGGTGTTTCCTATGTGATCGATCTTTTTAAACGGCTGAAGAATTCAGGATATGGCATCAACCCCGGAGATGTTTTTTATGACTGGATCAAAAAACTGCTGCAGGAGAACCAGGTAACCACCGTGAGCGAGCTGAACAGGAAAGCCGCCGTGTGCCCGCCGCTGCAGCTGCGTGTGCCTAATGAAAGCGGGTTAGGCGACCTGAAAGGAGATGTCACCTTTATTGCTTCCGAACTGGTGACCCAGAACAAGATCCAGTTCCCTGCCATGTGCTCACTTTTCCGTACAGACATCGACAGCTTATCTCCCGCAGGGTTTATACGCGCGTCCATGTCTATCCCTATCTTTTTTGAATCTTATATGATCAATGACATCCCCACTGAAGACAGCCGGATCAAAGCCGCCTGGAAGCAGTTTTTTGGTATTTCACAACCGCCTTCCACCGCGCGTTTCGTAGATGGGGGTATCCTCTCTAATTTCCCGATCAGTATTTTTTATAACAGTAATGTTCAGGTGCCCAGGTTGCCATCATTTGGTATTGACCTGGACGACAGCAAGCCGGCAGACAAACAGGAAAATGCCTTCAGCTGGTCGCTCACAGGGTATTTCGGGCGCATGTTCAACACCATCCGGAACTATTATGATAAAGATTTCCTGCTCAAGAATGAAGTATACCAGCGGGGTGTAGGAAAAGTGGACCTGTCGTCTGACCAGTACAACTGGCTGAACTTTTTCCTGTCGGATAAAGATAAGATCGACATGTTTGTACTCGGTGTAAAAGCCGCCTGCGAATTTCTCAGGAACTTCAATTGGGAGACGTATAAAAATGACCGTACTGATCTGCAAATCCAACTCAAAAAGTAATTATGGGACTCATTATTTCAAATGCCTGGTGTTGGTTATGTTTTTCCGTAGCGTTGCTGCTGGTCACCGCTTTTATTATGCTCCGGCAGGCAAAGCAGTTTTACCTGTTTGATGTGGTGGTGCGTAAATTCAGTATCATCGACCTACAGTTCCCTGCTTCCTGCAAAGAGATACCTGAGCTGATCAAAGGGATCTATGCGTTGCCGGCTCCGCAGCAACTGCGCACACTCTCCGCCCTTCGGGGACAGCTGTGGGTGGATTTCCTTTTTATGCCGGCGCTGTATGGCAGTATCTTCCTGTTGTGTATACAGGTGGCGAATAAAATGACGCCTGCCGGCGAAATATTTTTCGAATGCCTTGCATGGCTTCAGCTCATCGCCTGGCTGTTTGATGCCATGGAAAACAGTTACCTGCTAGGCAAAATAAAACCGGATGTAACACCCTCCACCAAAGAAGTGCACCGGGCTTACCAGCAGATGGTATTTTCCAAATGGATACTTCTGCTCACGGGCATTGTATGCTCATTTTCCGCCCTGTTGTTTTTCTGGGTATCGGGTAAATACGAGGTGCATTCGTTGTACTACCTCCTGGTGCTGGTGGGTGAAGTACTGTTGTTTGGCATTGCGATGGTGATAATCAACAGGCGCAAAAGTGCGGAAGATGCCGCTCCGCTGGCCTGATTCAAATCATATTTATTTACACAATTCCACGTTTCACATTAATTCCATGAACGCAATGCAATCAAGACGACATTTTATTAAAACCGCGGGGATGGGTCTTGCCGGGATAGGCTTTCTGCCGGTGCTGGGACCTGTAAAACAGTTATGGGGCTCTTCCGGAGTGTCCTTTCCCCATGCCCTCCCCGAATCGCAGGGCGTATCTTCCCGGGGCATTCTTTCCTTTATTGAAGCTGCCAACGCTTCCGGCATCAGCTGGCATAGCTTTGTATTGCTGCGGAACGGGCATATTGTAGCAGAAGGCTGGTGGAATCCCTATGCTGCGGAGTTTACACACTCGCTGTACTCTTTGTCGAAAAGCTTTACCAGCACAGCTATTGGCATGCTGGTAAAAGAAGGCAGACTGGACATCCAAAGCCCTGTTATTTCGTTCTTTCCCAATGACCTCCCTGCCAATCCATCTCCCAACCTCCAAAAAATGACGGTGAAGCACCTGCTTACCATGAATACGGGTAACGGGGCCGATACCCTGCCGCCGATGCTCAAAGCCACCAAAACATGGGTGCAAACATTCCTGGAACAGCCGGTGGAATTTGCACCTGGTACCCACTTCCTGTATAACACCGGGGCTACCTATATGCTGGGCGCTATCCTGCATGCTGTAACCGGGCAAACGCTGGAGCAATACCTGGCGCCGCGGCTGTTTGATCCGCTGGATATTACGGGGTACGATTGGGAAACTTCTCCGCAGGGGTTGAATATGGCTGGTTTTGGTCTTCGTGTAAAAACAACAGACATTGCAAAACTGGGGCAGCTCTATCTCCAGAAAGGAAAATGGAACGGGAAAACATTGCTTACAGAAAGCTGGGTAAAAGATGCCACCGGTTACCAGACCTCTTCACAGGAAGGTAACGGCGACTGGGCCCAGGGATATGGATACCAGTTCTGGCAATGCAGGCACGACGCCTACCGCGGCGATGGCGCCTTTGGGCAGTATTGCATTGTAATGCCCGGCAAAGATGCGGTGCTGGCAGTGACCAGTCAAACCGCCGACATGCAGAAATCCCTTGACATTATCTGGGAACACCTGTTACCCGCACTTCATGATGGCACGCTGCCGGCAGACCCGGTGCAACAGGCGGCATTAAAAACACGTTTAAGCAGTTTATCCCTTCCCGTAGTAAAAGGCAGCAGCAATAAGGATATGGCCGCCCGTTACCAGGGTAAAAACTGGACGCTTGACAACAATGATTTCAATGCCAGCACCATGCAATTCGACTTCTCTCCTTCAGGATGCACCTGGACCACGCAAACAGCAGACGGCGTTACCAGCATCCGCCTGGGCTGGGAAAAATGGGTATTGAATAAAGAAAGGCAACGCTATAAATTTCCCGAAGCGGGTTTAAACAAACAGCCAACTAAAGTAGCCGGCACCGCAACCTGGATCAATGAGAATACTTTGCAGCTGAACCTGCGCTTTGTGGAAACGCTGCATGGGGACAGGATCCAGTGTGTGTTTAATGGCGATAAATTAACGGTTAACTTCCTGGATAGCTTAACGGCTATGACGGCAGGTAAAGCGGATAGCAGGAAGGCATTGAGCGGGGTTATGAAGGGGTGACCTCTTGCAGATCAGGCAAAAATTTCTCATCAGGGCATTTGTCGCAAATCGCCCCCAAGAATGTCGTTTCAACCCATCTTCTCCTAACTTCCATCATGCTACCTTTATCTTACAAAATCCTTATCATATGGCAACAGTAAAAGAAGCACCCGCGAAAGGCAAGCTAAACAAGCGGTTTAGCGCAACGCTGCAGAAGAGTGCCAATGCCGGCGGGTGGACATATGTAATATGGCCGGATTCGGTCGCTTTTTTTGGTACCCGTGGGCTGGTAAAAGTAAAGGGCACTATCGATCATCACGCTTTTCAAAGCTCTTTTATGGCTTTGGGAGACGGCACGCATAAGCTGCCGGTAAAAGTGGAGCTAAGAAAATTACTTGGGAAAGAAGCGGGAGATGTTGTAACTGTACATCTTACGGAGCGGCTTTAAACAACTCCCACACCACATGACCAATATTCCCACCCGGCACCTGGATATTCAGCAATGCCGCTACGGTAGGCGCAATATCCGTCATACCAATGGTCCGGTAAGTTTTGCCTGGTTTAATCCCCCACCCCATCCATACCAGCGGGATATGCGCATCATAGGGATACCATAAACCATGCGTGGCGCCGCTGCGGCCGCCATCCTTCCAGCCGGCCTGCATCAGGAGGATCACGTCTCCGCCGCGTTGCTTGTTGTACCCATTCACCAGCACGGTGCGCAGAGGTTCATGTAAGGCAGCGGCGCCCAGATCATGCAGACTAACGGCATCGGCTACACCGGGAGCGGATTTTAGCTTTTCTATCACCAGTTCTATGACCGGTTGCAACGGAATTTTCCTGGCGGCAAAAGCAGGCCTGTTAAGATACAGCTGGTAAGCCGATAAAGCCACTACGCCTTGTTCAATGCCGAATTGTTCTGCAATAGCGGCGTTGATGTCTTTTAATACGATATCTGCATCCAGTAAACCGGTGGGCAGCCTGTGCTCTTCCAGGAAGCCGGGGGATTGTGATACGCCATGATCGGCGGTGATGAAATAGAGATAGTTGCCTTTACCAAATCTTTTATCGAGATAAATAAAAAATTCTTCCAGGTCTTTATCCAAACGCAGGTACAGATCTTCTTCCTCGATGGAGTTAGGGCCAAACTGGTGCCCCACGGCATCAGGGGAGGAAAAGCTTACGGCGAGGAAATCCGTTTCTGTACCGGCGCCGAGGCCATATCCTTCTATGGCCGCTTTGGCAAAAGCGAAAGTAAGGGTGTTGCCGTATGGCGTGCTGCGTATGGAATTCTTTTCCCTGCCTGTGAAAGCATGCGGGAACACCGGCGCATTTTCATGCCCGAATGATTTCTCATAATCTTTATTGTCGGTATCACTTTGAATGTAGCTGGTAATGGGATACAGCGTTTCCCATCCTTTCGCCAGGTATTTCACCGGCAGCTGTTGCGCATTAAATCGTTGTGCCCACTCGGGTAATGCTTTCATGTAATAGCTGCTGGAAATAAAATTACCCGATTTTCCATCATACCAGAAAGCAGCGTTGGCGGTGGTAACGGTGCTGTCTTCCGTACAGTACACTGAACGCTGCAGTTCCCTGCTGTACCAGTCGTTGTCCACAATACCATGCACTGCGGGGCTGCTGCCGGTGTATACGGATGTATGTCCGCAGGCGGTAACGGTGGGTGCATAGTTGATATACGTTTGCTCACAGGCAAAGCCTTCACGCAACAGGCGTTTAAAGCCACCGTCACCATACCTGGCGGCGTAGCGGTACAGGTAATCCCAGCGCATCTGGTCTACCATCATGCCCACTACGATCCTGGGTTTGCTTACCTGCTGCGCCACCGCTGTAAGCGTAAACAGCAGCAATATGCCTGTTGTGCAAAGTTGTTGTATACGTTTCATGCTATTCATTTTCAATCGAGTACTTTTAAATAACGGGCCATCCAGTAAGGCAGTAAATATTCATCTCCTGCCAGTTCGGATTCTCCATTGTGGCCACCATCAAGATTAAAAGCGTTGGCATTATGACGGTGTACCGGCTGCTCATCCAGCGGCAGCAGTTCCGCGGTATACTGGTTCCGGAAATTAGGCGGAAGCAGCGTAATATCTTTACGCCTGGAATTAGTGATCTTCCAGGTGATCAGGTCCATCGGGAAGGTTTGCAGCCACCAGGTAGTGGCAGCAGCATCATAGTTGCCTGCAATGGCCAGTGTGATCAGGTTCCACACTGCATTCTTCTCCGGCCGTTCTATTTCCCAATGATTAAGGATAGCGCCTTTATATTGTGCTTTCAGTTCATCAGTGAATGCATATTTATACAATACCCAGTAAGTAAGAAAAGCCATTTCATCATCGGAATGATTCCAGCCGCCCATTCCCATGTTAACGCCTTCATGCAGGTATCCAGGCGTTTGTTTGATGGTGCGGTAATCGATCTGTATATTTTTCAGATAACCGTATTTATTCAGCAGCTTATAGGCTTCTGTTTTATATCTTTCTTTACCGGTTAATTTATATGCCAGCTGCAAGCCCGCAATGATAGTAGTGCTTCCCAGCCGCCTGTCGCCGATAGTGGTCGGGTACCAGTTGATATATTCGGGGTTCCAGCGCGCCCATAAGGTGGGTTTATTGTCGATGTCTACCATCGTGTATTTATGATCCACAATATGCGTCATGATCTTATCAATAAAATCAGTGACCCGTTTCTTTTCTTCCGGTGTTTCTGCTACCATTTCGTTCAGCACTGCGGTGATCCAGATATATGCCACATACTCATCGCTGCTGGTATGGCCTTTCCATTCCCATTCAGGATCGGGGGAATCGCGCCATCTTTCAGGATCAGAATTTTTATACCCTTTCCTTTCAAAAGTGCGGGAAGGAAAACCGGTGAGCTGGTTTATGGAGAGTATCCTTTCAAATGCCTCAAACGCTTCCCAGGCATATCTTTTAGCAGTGGGGTCATGTGTAACTGCATACCTGAAAGCCTGGCTGCTGAGATAGAAGCTGCTCCACAATCCGTCGTTATCGGTATCCGCCATTTCAGCGGAGCCAACATCGCCGGGCGTATTCAGGTGCAGATTAGCAATGAACCCATAGCGGATATGGCGTTCCCGGATCTTACGCTCAAAGAACGATGCTTTCTGTGCCAGTGTTTGTTGTATAAAAGCAATTTTATTAAGACCGGTGGGCGTTAGTACATACATATCGCCGTGGCTATTGGCGGCCATACTTTTTACCATATCCTGGTCCAGCCAGCGTTTTGAGGCAAAGTAACGGTAAGTGCCGGAATCCGTACGCATAAAGGCGCCTTCGGGGGTGCCTGCCCAGATGCGGCCGTTGGCCACCATCAGCTCATTAATAACGGGAACGGGCACACGTGTTTGCAGCCCTATGCTGGTGTCGCCGGTGTTACGGTTCACGGCATAATACCCGCTGCCTGTTCCCAGCAGGATATCATCTCCCCTGAAAGCCATGGCAGTGGCCTGTTGAACGGCATGTACCTGTACAAAATGATCATCTTTGAAAGTATAAACAGCTTTATTGCTTAAAATAAAAAATGTGCCGCCGTTGGCTTCCATCCGTTGCACGCCTTCGGGGATTGGCGGCAGGTCCTGTAATTTCCCCTTGTTGGCTACAGCCAGCGCATTATTGCCGGCCAAGAGCATACGGCCGGCTGCATCTACAACCACCCTGTTAAATTTTCCCTGCGGAAGATTAATATAGGGAATTCCTGCATAGCCGTTGGTAAGACATTTATCTGCATAGAGATAATACAGGTGGCCACTTCCTTCCTGTGTAGTTACATCCAGGGGAATTTTCTGTGCCAGTGGGCGGAAGCGCTGATCGCGCACCAGGTCGTTTCCGCTGAGGCGATAAAAGCCCTGCTTTGTGAGCACATGCACATTATCGTTGTAGTCTGTGATCACTTTGACCAGCTCCAATCCCTGCGGGATATGATATTTTACGGAAACTGCCTGCGTAAAAGGCAGATCAGGTGTAGCCCAGGCGGGGCACGACAATACGATGGCTGCTGCCAGGTAAATTATTTTCTTCATTCCCATCTTTTATAATTTGATAAGCCACACTTCTGTGACCCGTGAATGCTGACGCCAGTTAAGATGTTCTTCATCAATATTATCCCATGTGAGCAGCAATGTGCCGTTCTTTGTAATTTCCGCCGGTACGGGGAATTCTTTTATCTCTCCTGTTCCTTTATTATAGAGAGATGGTTTAAGCAATACGCCATTGGCCCGCAACAGGCTTTCTCCATAACCCGTTATTCTTACCAGGTAATGCGCGGCAGTATCCAGGTGGTCATAACGCATAGCGGAGGGCCATCGCAGGCTCACCATCCAGGATAATCTTTTGCGGCTGTAACCACTCTCCCACCAGTCGAAGCCCGGCGTATCGCTGCGGCGCATGAGCGGGTCCGTGTGCAGGTCTTCACTCCTTACCACATGTGGTGATTTTGATACATTGCCGATATCATCGTAGTAACTGCCGGGCCTGGGATTTTCCCATCTGCCTAAAGTATCCAATGCCTTACGCTGCTCCGCCGGCGGTAATGTCCTGATGTAACGGAACTTATCTTCCAGCCACCAGCGGTTGTTTAAAGGCCGGTCCAGGAAATCCAGTACAGCGCCCCTTTCCGGCCCTGTGGCCTTATACCTGGTTACGCTGGTTTGCAGGGATACAGATTTATACAGGTTGTCGCACAGCGCTATGATACGATCTCTCCATTGAGGCATTACTTTCTTATCTGCCTGCTGCAATATTTTTTCTGCGCGGTTTATTTCATTGCCATCATGCACCAGCAACGTACTATTCACTTCCGTTTCCAGCGCCGCTTCTTTGATGGCACGGGCACGGGTATACGCATCATAGTAAGCCCTTAACAGGCACATCTGCCAGCGCCAGTTGCCAGACAAGGCTGTATGTGTGCGTTCCAGTTGCTGCCATAGTGTAAGCGTTGCCGTTATACCGCCATTATCAGCGATAGCGCCCTCCCAGTTCTTTTCCAGGGCAAGGATCCCATCGGCGGCCAGCTCCGCCGGCACGGAAGGAAAAAAGTACCTGGCATACTGGAGCATCATATCCCTTACATCTGCCTGGCTGTTCCAGCCCAGCATACTCCAGAGCATTTTATTTACATCGTCGTGCGCACCATCGGAGTAACTGATAAAGCCATCCATATAAGGCGCAATGAAGCGGCAGATGTTGGCATAATACAGGGGCTGCGGGTTTACCGGCTCACGGCCAAGGGTAAACGCAAATGCAGGGTCCCACCATACCACGGGATAGTCGCAACGCACCGTATGGGTGATATCAGGGTAGTGACGGATCTTGTAGGGTGGCGCCAATGCGGCCCGGGTATCTTCCAGCGAAGGACTGGAAGGCCCTACTACAATGCCTCCCAGCCATGCCGGTTTATGTTCACTGATATATGAATATACGAATGCGCATTCTGTGGAATCGTAGCCTTGCAGAGATAGCCAGATGGCTGCTGCAGGGTGATATCTTTTCAGAGGAACAGCCAGTTCTTCCAGCAACGGCAGCACCAGCTGCGGGGGATTATTCCCGGGATCTCCACCGGGAAAGAACACAGCATTGAGCCGCGCTGCATCGTGGAAAAGTGTGTCGAACTGCATCAGGAAATGATGCCGCTTCATGGTATCTTTCAAATCGAAGGTAGCCGGTGTCCATACAGAAAAGTCCAGTTCATATTTTTTGCAGTAGCCGCTGATACGGCGTGTCATCTCGTTGGAAGACACCGTAAAATGCGGTGACGCGGGCATAAACGGGATGGCTTCAATGCTATTGGCCCCGAATATTGCCAGGTCGCGGATATACTGTTCATATTGTTCCGGCGTCCATCCATCGTAGGAGTTGGCCAGGTTACGGTACCCGATTTGGTGCCCCCGTATAGCCTTTTCCGGTATAGCGTCTGCTTTCAGATCATCCGGCAGTGTAACTGCATTTTGTTGGTACTCCATCATACGCAGCAGGTAGCCTGCGCCATATAGCAATCCGCGGGGGCCGCTGGCCTCCACAACAATAGTGCGGCCTGTAGTGTGGATATGATATGACTCCGGTGCGCAGGATATTGTTTGAAAGATGATCGCCCTGCCGTTTTCAGGCGCCCGGGCTGTAATGGGCCATACGAGACCGGTACGGCGTTTTACTTCTTCCTGTAATACCTGTGCTGCTACCTGATTGTCTTTCGATACAATAGTGAGCTTTTGCAGCACGGCCCCGGTGCAAAGTAATGGAATAAAAAACAATATGGTAAGGATTCCTTTCATTATTTCATAAACTGTTGAATAAAAAAAGAGGAATAGCAGGATGTTTATTTCATTTTATTTTTAAGGAGATTATCTCCGTTGGTTTGTTTTTCGAGATCAAAAGCATCGTACAGCTCACCTGTTGCCGTATAGGCGCGGTAGGATACTAGTTTAGGTTTCACCTCTACTACCTGGAACAATTGGGTATAGGAACCGGTGCGGGTCATCCAGGGCTGAGGATCTATGGCCGACATTTTCGGGCCGCTTACAGATACCACGTATACCGGTCCTTTATTGCCGTCGCGTCCGCGGGCATAGGTATGATCATGGCCTTGCAGCACCAGGTCTACCTTGTACCGGTCGAACAAGGGTTTGAAGTTTTCCCGGAGCCGTTCGTTGTTGCGGCTCTTTTTTGTTGACAATACCGGGTGATGAAAAGTGATGGCCGTCCACCGGTTGGGATTGTTTTTCAGCAACGCTTCCAGCCATACTTTCTGCCGGGCCAGCAGCGTATCAGATATTTCCACTTCCTGTGAATTGAGGGAAATAAAACGCATGCCCTGTACATCGGTATAGTAGCAGGTTTCTTCCAGTCCGGCCGGGCCATTCTCCGGCAGGGTAAACTGGGGGCGCCAGAAGGCGGAAGGCACATCCTGGCCGGCGGCATTCTCATAGTATTCGTGGTTACCGGTGGTCATCATACCAGGAACCGTGCTATGAATAAAACCACCTGCTTCAAACCACTGCTCCCATTCATTGTTATTATTGCCCCTGTTCACCAGGTCGCCCGCATGAATGATGAGGCGTGCATCCGGGGCTACCGACCAGGCTTTCCGGATCAGCCTCGACCACATGGAGAAGATATTTGCCTGTGCATCGCCAAGGTAGATAAATGAAAAGGGTTCGCCGGGCAATCCTGCAGTGCGGAAAGAAAACCATTCACTCCAGTGGTCGCCCTGCCCTACCCTGTAAACATAGCTGGTATTGGGTTGCAGGTTATCAAAAACAAAATGGTGGTACCTCACCGGCAATGAGTCCGCGAAAGGCGGCGTAGTGATGGCAGTATATCGTACAGCCGTTTGCGTGAAACGCGGGTCGGCCTTAGCGGGGGCCAGCTCTGCATAACTGGCAGTTACCTCCTTACCTGTTCTCCATGTGATTGCTGCAGAGCGGGAAGGGTTTTCGGTAACGTTCATTACAATCCTGTCGGGCTGCAAACGCTGGGCATTTACCTCCAGTTGGAAAAAGCAGGTGGCCAGCAGCCACCCGCCTATCAGTATTTTCTTCATAGCTATTACTTCAGGTACCACATGAGCGTGGTTTGTTTATCTGGTCCGAATACAGTGAGTGCTTTCTGGTATTGATCTTCATTGGTATCGCGTTCCCCGGTAGGATAAATATAGCGTTTAGGCAATACCGTAGTAGACGACAGGGGGCCTAGCACAAATTTGGGCAACCCAGTGCGGCGGTTATCAAACCAGGCTTCGGCCCCTTTCAGGAAACCTGCGATCCATTTCTGACCGATGAGTTGTTCCAGCGTACCATTGTACTTTACAGCTGGCTGGCTGAAGTAACCGGAATCAATAGCGGCCTGGTCTACCCCGTAAAACTTCATATTGGCGTGGATACCATCGTAGTACAGGCTTTCCGCGGTTTTACCCGGTACAGTTACTTTACCTGCCTGTACGCATTCTGCCAGGATAAAGCAAACTTCTGCATAGGTGAGCATGCTGGCCTTTAACATATCTGCCTTACTGCTGCTGAACAAAGAAGACAAACGTGAAATATTGTACTTGCCACCGTTATAATCATAAGGTGCAGGAATAGCGTTGGGAACGCCTACATACGGGTTAGGATCTGTTTTCCATCCTGTCAGCGAATCCACCCGCGCTATCCATACTTTCAAGCGGGGATCTTTGCGTTGCAGTAGTGCATCTACAATTTCCTTGCTGGGTTTCCGCTTGTCAAATTCATCAGGTAAGCTTGCCTGCGGGCTGCCTGGCCAGCTGTTAGCGCCTACAGCGCCCTGGTACACGATCTCCGCATTATCTGCATTGCTTTCAAAAATGGGATACTTGTTTTTATCGTTCAGGATCTCCTGCATTTCTGTAAATGCAGTGGGATAGTTCCTGGAGATGCGCAACAACATCCGCAAACGGAGCGAGTTGGCAAACTTCCGCCAGTTCAGCGGTTCTCCTTTATACATCACATCTGCTTTGGTATCCACTTTATCCATATTGCCGGCCAGCTCAGTATTCGCTTCTTTCAGTGTTTGCAATAAAGCAGGGTAAACGGTTTGCTGCTGATCATATTTAGGATGCGCGAGCGTCTGGCTTTTCAGCAGCAGCGCTTCACTGTAAGGGATATCACCAAACAGATCGGTGATATACGCAAAGTTAAAGGCTTCCAGTACTTTGCCTACAGACACATATTGCGGCACATTCAGCTTCTTAGCCAGGTCCATCATTTCCCGGTTGGCCGACAGCTTTGCATAGTAGCTATCCCAGCTTTGAGGGCCCCAGTCGAACTTATCATTTCCCTCATTGCGGACCATCGTAATATAACGGCCGGCGGAAGCGGGCTTATCAAAGTAAGCTTCTTTCTGGTAGTCGTAAGCGGTATTGATCAGCACCGATGATAACAGGAATTCAGGATTGATGACTTCCGATTCATTCGGGTTTACATTGATATCTTCCAGTCCCTTTTCGCAGGAGGCGAAGAGTACACCAAAGATCAGTACCAGGTATTTTAAAGGCATGCGTTGCATAACCATACAATTATTGGTTTAGAAATTGAAACCTATCTTAGCACCGTAAGAACGGGTATAAG
Source organism: Chitinophaga polysaccharea (assembly GCF_902150045.1). GTDB lineage: Bacteria > Bacteroidota > Bacteroidia > Chitinophagales > Chitinophagaceae > Chitinophaga > Chitinophaga polysaccharea_A. The sequence continues at coordinate 401,353 of NZ_CABFVU010000005.1, read as the reverse complement.
GCAATCCCCAGCTGGCCACTCCAGGTGAGAAGCTGCCGTTGGAAATAGTCATGGCTGTTTCCGGGTCATAGCCTTGTTCAGCGGCGGTCCAGGTGAACAGGTTACGTGCGATCAGTGATACCGTCAGATTTCCCAGTGGCAGCTTACCCAGTGTTTTCTTTGAAGATGTGTAGGTAAGAGATGCCTCCCTGAGCTTTACATAACTGGCATCAAAAGTAGAGCGGCCGTTGAAGCTCCAGTAGTATTCACCATAATAGTTTTCGGGATCGGTTACATTATCATTGAGCTTGTATTTGCCGTTGCCTTCATCTATATAGCCGAACAGGATCATGCCGTCTGTACGTTTGTTACCATCCGCATCTGTCCAGGGAAGACCGCCGGTTTTAGGATCGCGACCCGGGATAGTGGTGGTGGTGCGGCCATCGCTGAGCAGGTTCTTTGCCACATAGGAGAAGAAATTACCGCCCTGTCGCCAGTCGATCAGCACATTCAGCGTAAAGCCTTTATAAGAAAAAGTGTTGTTGATACCCAGCATAAAGTCGGGGTTATAGTTACCTATCTTCACATAATCATTTAACTGCTGGTAACCGCCTTCACTGCTCAGTAAAGGTTGTCCTTTAAATTCACCGTCGGGTACTGTAGCCCAGGTTTGTGCATACATATCTCCTATTTCTGCGCCTTCCTTCACGAGGAACCTGATACCTTCCGCACTGCCCAGCTGGTAGCTGTTTACGCCGTCGATAAGCTTCAGTACCTTGTTACGGTTACGGGTATAATTCAGCTGCAGGTCCCAGCGGAACGGCCCTGCTACCGGTGTTGCATTCAACCCTATCTCAATTCCCTTGTTCCTGATCTTACCGGCATTGGTGACCATGTTGGAATAGCCGGTGGCCATAGTTACCGGGATGCGGATGATCTGGTTGCGGTTCACCGTATTGTAATAAGTAAAGTCGATACCTAATCTTCCTTTCAGGAAACGCAGATCAGCGCCGAATTCATGCGAGGTGGCGATCAGTGGTTTCAGGCGGTTGTTCTTTAATACATTACTGATGTTGGCAAGCTTCACATCGTTCCAGTCCTGCCCGAAGCTGAAAGTGTTATACAGGTTATACGGATCGGTATCACCGCCCACCTGTGCCCAGTTGGCGCGTATTTTTGCAAAAGACAGGGCATCGGATTTAATACCGAGCATATCGGATACGATCAGGCTCAGTGATGCCGATGGATAAAAGTAAGAGTTGTTTCCTGCGGGTAATGTGCTGGACCAGTCATTACGCGCAGTGAGGTCCAGGAAAGCATAATTGCGGAAGCTCACCTGCCCCATTCCGTACACACTGTTGATCCGTTTGCTGTAGCGGCTGGAAGTATTTACCACGGTACCTGCCTTGGCATTGGCGATGTTGTACAATCCCGGTATCACCAGCGCTTCCGATTTCTGGCTGGAACCTTTACCTGTCTGGTTCATACGGTTGGCGCCTGCGGATACGGATACAAAGAAATCTGAATTGATATTCTTTTTATAGCTCAACAGGAAGTCGGTGTTCTGTTCCCTGAAAAACTCTGTTTCAAAAGCATAGGCGCCGGTAGGGTTCTTTACTGCGCTGAAAGGCCGTTTGCTTTCGCGGGTTTCAGAGTAGAGGTCCATCCCTGTGCGGCCCATGAGCGATAAGTCTTTCGTGATCTGTATATTCAGTTCCACGTTGCCGGTCATGCGATCCCGATCAAACCCATTGATGAATTCATATGCCACCAGGTAGGGATTATCAGTAGATCCAGGTACATGTGAAAACTGCTGCAGTCCTTCTTTCCCGGGCAGCCAGTAATTACGCAGTTGTCGTATATCCACGTTGGGAGTGGTAGTGTAAACGATGTTGCTCACGCTGCCCCGGTTAAAGGTAGGCCGGTTGCCGCTGCTGTTTTTCGTATAGCCTATATTGGTACTCACCCTGATGCTGGGATTGAGATTATATCCTGCTGCGAGGTTAAGTGTATTTCTTTTCAGATCGGTATTCGGAATGATGCCTTCATTTTTCAGGTTGGTAAACGATAGGCGGAAGTTGCCATCCTTATTATTACCGGTAACGGCAATGTTGTTGGTGAAGGTAGAGCCGGTACGGAAGAAATCCTTGTGCCGGTTGGGATAAGCGACCCAGTCGGTGGGAATAGGCTGTCCGTTGGCATCCAGCGGGCTGTTCCACTGTACATGTTTGGTACCTGTGTTCAGCCTCGGGCCCCATGATGCATCGGAAATTGTTTCATCAGAGCCTTCACGGTCGCCGGAACCAAAGTCATTCTGGAACTCAGGAAATAACCAGGGCTGATCGAACATAGCGCTGGAGTTCACTGAAACGCCCAGTCCTTTTGTAGCGCCGGAGCCGGATTTGGTAGTGATAAGTATTACCCCGTTGATAGCGCGGGAGCCATACAAAGCCGAGGCGCTGGCGCCTTTCAATACGGAGATGCTGGCGATATCGTCGGGGTTGATATCGGAGATGGTGCTGCCATAATCAACTACTACTTGTCCTACCGGTTGTTTCGGGTTACGTACTGCCGGGGCAATAGGGATACCATCCACTACATACAGGGGCTGGTTATAGCCTTCCAGGCTGCTTTGCCCACGTATGGTTACCAGCGAGGTGCCGCCGGGGTCGGAGCTGGTGCTTCTTACGTTTACACCGGTTACTTTGCCTGAAAGAGCATTGGCGATGTTCACTTCTTTCACGGTGCTTACCTGGTCGCCTTTCAGGGTGGCGATAGAATAGCCCAGCGCTTTTTCCTGGCGTTTGATACCGAGGGCGGTTACCACCACATCATCAAGGCTCCGTACAGTGGCTGTTAACTGCACCTGTAGGGTGCCGTTGCCTGCAGCTACTTCTTTCGACTGGTAGCCTACAGAGCGGAATACAAGGATGGCGTTGCTGTTGGCTACCCTGATGGAGAACTGTCCGTCTACATTGGTAGCGGTACCGTTAGAAGTGCCTTTTTCATGCACGCTTACACCGGGAAGAGGTACGCCGCTTTCATCGGTAACACTTCCTTTAACAGTTACTTCCTGTGCTGTTGTGACAGATGCTTCCCCCGTAGCAGGGCGGATAGCATAATCACGGTCGCTCAGTCTAACTGCCTGTAAACCCAGTGGGGCGAGCATTTTCAGTAATTGCGATTCCAGGTTGGCATCTGTAACACGGGTTTGTTTCCCTGCTACAAATTTATCCGCCACCTGTGTAGGCGAATAATTAAAGCTGATGTTAAACCTTGTTTCAAGGTTGGTCAGCATCTGGCGGAGTGGGATAGTTCCTGCTTCCCCGGGCGTATTGCTGCTTCTTACCATCAGTTGCTGTGCGGTTGCGTTGGTGGTTAGCAGCAGCAATAATAGCAGCGTTGCGCTCCAGGGAGCATAAAGCTTCGTAAAGCTCTTTTGCATAACTGTAAATTTTAAAGACCTTATTCAAAAATGATGACTGAATTATTTTGTTTCATTTTCAGCTGATGCACAGTAGCCATTGCTTTTAATAACACTGCAGGATCATCAGCAGGGCCTGAGCCGGTAAATAACAGGCCTTCCGTTTTCTTATTCCTGAACTGGATCCTGTAGCCGTATATATCTTCCAGTTGCTGCGCAACATTTATTAATGGAGTGTCCCTGAAAAGGAGCCGGCGCTGTTTCCAGGCGGTAAGCATAGCCGGATCTGCCTGCAGGCGGTGATGTTCCCCCGGAGCGAAATACATCATATCTCCCGGCTTCATATCCAGGCTGTCGTTCACCACTATCTTTCCTTCTTCCAGTAACACCTTCACCTGGTCATGGCGGTGATACACATTAAAGGCTGTTCCCTTTACTTCAATGGTTACCTGTGGCATCATTACCCGGAATTTAGGATGCAGCCCTGCGGGAGATTTGGATACATTGAAATAGGCCTCCCCGTTCAGGGTAACGGCTCTTACATTTTCTTTGGTCCATTTACGGGGATAAGAGATGGATGAATTGGCATTCAGCTGTACAATAGAACCATCAGGGAGCTGCACTATTTTGGTTTCCCCGAAACCGGTTTGTACAAAGGTGTTTTCTATGGGTGTTTCGCGCTGGGATATATACCTTATACCGGCAAACAGCAATAATGCAGCAGCGGCCGCCATGGCATAGTACCATTGCCTGTGTGGGCGTTCGTTATTTTTTTTAATAACGGGTTCGTCCAGCAACTGGTCTATATTGCCTTTTACCGCCTCCATTTCTTCCCGGCTTATTTCGTTGGTGCGGAACCGTAGCGCCAGCACCAGCGCCCGCGCATCCTGCAGCACCGCCTCCTTTTCCGGGTGCGCCGGTATCCAGCTTTCCCAGAAAGCGGCATTTGTTCCCTCCAGCACCCATGCACGGAATGAGGCGTCGCCGGCAAAATCTGCGGCTTCGAATTCACTATAATTCATAAAAAAGTACCTTGTACAATAAGAAGAGTCACGGGGCGGGAAAATACCCTCAGGGAAAAGCATTTTTTTTCGCGAATTTTGTCTGACTCGCTGATTATGATGATTACGCTGATTTCACTGATTTTATTTTTTGGATTTTATAAGTAATTCGGGGAGATGTAAGCAAATCCGCTTATATCTCCCCGAATCATTTAAAATCAGTTTTTAAATCCAAGAATAAATCAGTGAAATCAGCGTAATCATCATAATCAGCGAGTCAGACAAAATTCGCTCAGCGAAGCATCAGGGCCGATTCATTTTGCGCCAGCAGCTCCTTTAATTCTGCAATGGCCCGGTATATTAAGGTGCGGGCGTATTTTATTTCCTTTAAAAGCATGATGTCGGCAATTTCCTCGTAGGAAAGACCTTCGTAGAAACGGAGATAGATAGCTTCTTTCTGGCGGAGGGTAAGGGCATCCAGTTTTTGTTGCAGCAGGCGGGTGGTTTGTTCGGTGCGCTGCCGGTTAATGAGGATGCTTTCAGGGGAAAGTTCAAGAGCGAAGCTGGAGGCGGTTCCTTCATCCAGGCTGGCCGGCCCGTGGGCCGACTTATCAAGGTAGCGGAACAGTTTTCTCCTGGCAGATACCATCAGGTAGCTTTTGAGGTTGACAGGAAGTGAAAGGCCGGCTCTTTGCACATACAGCTGTGAGAAAAAATCCTGCAACATATCCTTCACCAGCGCGCGGTCTGTTGTAAACCGTATACAGTACCGGAACAGCAGCGGAAAATACCGCCGGTATATCTCCCCGAAGGCTTCCCGGTCTCCGTTACAGAGCCGGGCCCACAGGAGCTGTTCATCTTGCTGAGGATTGTATGGGCTGGTTGACATCTATTATGTGAATTAGCATAAGGATCTTTCACTAAGCTACACATTGGCCGGTTCCCATCATAACTTCCTGTCAGAAATAACATCGATTTAATGTGAAGACAAAGACGCCGGCATCACCTCGCGTATCTGTAAACGCCCGCACCAGCCTCTGAAATCACGGTAGATCTGTTGCAGCGTTTCCTTCTGCTCCGGCGTCAGTTCCAGCGCATGAGCGCGGCTGATAGTGCGTACCGGAACGCCTCTTAACTGCAGGAAATATTTCGCGCTCAGCGGGTACGCAATGTGGATCAGCGGATCCACCCTTTGTAATTCAGACTGTATCCATTGCACATCTTCCTGCCTGCTTTCATCATTCACATGATTACACAGCCATACCAGTATTTCAGGATAAAAATTCCCGGAGATAGACGACATACCCGCCGCTCCCATTTGCATAGAGGCAACAGCGTTAGGCGTATGCGCATCGTAAAACTCCAGCCTGCTGCCGGCTGTCACCGCCAGTTTGGCACGCACGCTTTCTACTTTACAGGAAGTATCTTTATGATAAATAAGACGATTGGTAGCCAGCAATGTTTGTAGTATCTCCGGTGTGATCAGCCTCTTGTAGGGAGCAGGGCATTCGTATAAACCCAGGGGAATATCGCCGGTGAGGGAGAACATCTCTTCAAATCTTTGCAGCAATACACTGTCTGGTTCATCTACATTCGCAAAATGCCCGGTGATCATGATCACGGAATCTACACCGGTATCATAGATCTTCTGTGTAAAGAGTGCTTTGTCTTTTATAGTAAGACCAAATGAACCGGTAGCTACCACCGGTGCACGGCCGTTTACATAACGTACTACGTGCTCGGTAAGCGCCAGTCGCTCATCCTCGCTGATACTGTACATTTCGGACGACAGGCAATTGGCGAAGAAGCCTTTTACACCGGCCTCCAGGTAAAAATCTATCAGGTGTTCCACCATGTCATGATCAATCTGTGCTTTCAAATTAAAAGGGGTGATCATCACCGGTACGAATTTCTTTTGCATAACAAACGGGTTTAAAAAAATCAGGAAGTTTTAAGGCGTTGCAGGCGTGATAACAGCGTACCCGCCAGGAATATTGATAAAGTACCCACCACGATGATCATATGCGCATGCAAATGGCTGCGCAGGTTTACCCATCCGGCAGGCAGGTATTTTGATAACGACATCCACAGGATCACTATAATACCAATGATGGTAGCGGTAACCGCCGTGGCATTTTTTGTTTTGGAGATTATACCCAGCAAAAACAATCCCAGCATACCTCCAGCAAAAATGCCGGATAGCTCCCACCACATATCCAGGATACTTTTTACCCCTATCATGGAAATACCAAAACCAATGGCCAGCAAACCCGATACGGTAGTAGCGATATACAGTACCCGCATCTCTCCCGCAGGAGTGATCTTCGGATCGGCATAGCGCTGGTATATATCTTTCAAAAACACAGTGGCTGTACTGTTCATACCACTGCTTACAGTGCTCATAGCAGCCGAAAGTATAGCTGCTACGATTAGTCCCATCAGTCCTTTGGGTACTTTGCTCACCATAAACCATGGCAGTACCTTATCCCCGTAATCTGCCGGCTGAAGGGATGCAACCGGTACCTGTCTTTCTGCAGCCACCTGTTGTTTCAGCGCCAGCAATGCTTCGGGGTGCTGTTGGGCATACGCATATAAAGCAGTGCCTATAAAAAAGAACACCATGCTCACCGGCACATACCAGTACACGCAAAGCCATATGCTGCGTGAGGCTTCTTTCTCTGAACGGGCAGTATGATATCGCTGTACATAGTTCTGATCCATCCCGAAGTTATTCAGGTTGATAAAGAAGCCATACAGGAACACCACCCAGAAAGTAGAGGTACTGAAATCGCGCAGGGAAAAGCTTCCCAGGGAAAATTTCCCGTCAGTCATTCCTATCCGCCAGATATCTTTTACACCATTATCCATTCCTGTAATTACCAGCCAGAGGATCACAACAGCGCCGGCGGTTTTAACAATACCCTGCAACACCTCTGTCCATATCACTGCTTCCATACCGCCCAATACGGTGTATGTAATAATGCATATACCTGTAACGGTCATGATAGTACGCATTTCCAAACCTGTAAGCGCCTGTAATGCCAGTGCCACCCCGAAAAATATAGAGCCCATACGGGCCAGCTGCATCAGTATAAAACAGACCATTGCATAGGTTCTGGCCCAGGGACCAAAGCGATGCTCCAGGTGTGTATAAGCGCTTACTTCCCCGCTGCGGCGGTAAAACGGCACAAAATATTTTGCCGCAACAAATGCCGCCAACGGCATCGACAAACTGAATACAAAAGCATTCCAGTTACTGCCAAATGATTTTCCCGGTACACCGAGAAAAGTATTACTGCTTAAAAACGTTGCATACAACGAAAGCCCCAAAGCCCAGCCCGGTATGGTTCCGGATGCTGTGGTAAATTGTGCCGCGTTGCCGTTCTTCCGTGAAAACCATATCCCCACTCCAATCATACATAGCAGGTAAATGGCGATTACAGCCAGATCAATTATTGGCAGTTGATGCATAACGATAGATAAAGCAGTTTCAATACGTGGATAAAAATATTACAGCCGTTACACGAAGATTGCTATTTTTTATGGATCAAACAATGTTGAATGTTATGAAAAGAATAGCTTAAATTACTATTGCGATGAACAACCTGGCAGCCAACACACCGACCACCTGGAACTTACCTGATCACCTGAAACGCAAGCTGGAAAAGCATCCGCTTGGAAAGAACCTTTTTATTACCGCCATCGGTCTCTATCCCGAAAATGCCGCCAGGGAAATCAGTGAGCCTAAAGGCGTTCCTGTGTACACCTTATTATATGTAACACATGGAAAAGGATGGCTGGAAACCGGGAAAAAGAAAATGCCTGTCAAATCCAACCAGTACCTTATTTTTCCCAAAGGCCTTGCTTTCAGATCGGGGCCTGCGGCAGATGAGCCCTGGAGGATCTACGCCGTGCAGTTTTCCGGTAAGCTGGCCGATGAAATATACAGTTACCTGGGCACCGGTTTAAAGCCACATACCATTCCCCCACTGGTAGGGCGTAATGCACAGTTCGATGATATACTCCATCATCTCGACCTCATGAATAATATAGAGAACCTGCTGTATGCAAATTTCAGGTTCTACAGTTTCCTGGGCACTTTCCGGCTTACGGTTTTCAATTATATGAAGAAGGGCGCCGACAATATCATTGAACAATGTATACAGCTCATGAAACAGCGGCTGGATCAGCATCTTACCCTGGCCGACCTTTCCAGGGAAACCTGTATTTCTGCCTCGTACCTGTCGGCCCTCTTTAAAGAAAAAACACGCTACTCCCCCATCCAGCTGTTTACCTCGCTGCGGATGCAGAAGGCCAGCCAGTTGCTGAAAGATACCCGTCTTACCATAAAGGAAATTGCAAGGGAAATGGGCTACCCTGATCAATATACCTTCTCCAGGTCGTTTAAACTGATCATGGGGGTATCGCCTAAAAAATTCAGGGATAAAGGGTAAATGATATTAACCAATTGTTAAGCAGTGAGGGATGCGACGTTTCAAAACGAATACATAGAAGGAACGAAACTCCTTCCATCATTTAATACCAACACTCATGCGCTTTTTTATCCCCCGTTATCTATTCCTTATGCTGCCTGTATTTTGTTTACTTACAGGGGCCTGTAAAAAAGACAAGCCTGCAACGCCCGAAAAATCACCTAAATACGAGCTGGTGAAGGGTACCTGGAAACAACAGGACATCGTGCTGGCGGTAGACGTTAAACTGAATAAACAGAACATCCCCAAGGGCACCAGCATCCTTGCACTTGCGCCACTGCTCGGGCCTGGCGGCGCCCTGTTCACCTGTACGGCCGGTAATACCTACCGGTTCAATGAAGACGGCTCCTTTGCCATTGAAGGCTGTACCACGCTGATACTGCCGGTAGCAGGCAACAGCGGTACCTGGGACCTGGACGTACACGATTCGGTGTTGAAACTCGTTTCTGCAAAAAATGAAAATGATCCGCACTGGATCGAAAATATCAGCAGCAGCAACCTGGATCTTTCCCTTACGGTAACCATCCCAGGTGTAGCTACTGTACCGCTTATTTTGAAACTGAAGAAATAAATGAACCGCCGGAGATATCGTATGCTATTGTTGAAAATAACAATAATATAATCGGTAATTCCTTGTATCTTGTTTAGGCTGATCAGATATTTGCTGGCAATTATGGAAAGTATTGTACAGGATATTATCAATGGGAATATCGAAAGTTTTAAACTGGTATACCAACAGTACCATACAAAACTTTACTTCTACGTTCTGAAATGTACACACTCCGTATACATAGCGGAAGAAACCGTGCAGCTTACCTTCATCCTTCTCTGGGAAAAACGGGAAAAACTTTCCATGAGCTTCAGCATCTCCACACAGTTATTTCGTATAGGCAAAAGCGTGATGACCGACCTGCTCCGCAAGCAACAGGTGCGCAACCGCCACACGGAAATACTGGTAAGGGATAACACCAACTGGCATGTGGAAACAGATATCACAGTAAAGGAAGAGCTGACCCGGGTGTATAATAGTATAGAACAACTATCACCCATCCGGAAAAATGTTTTTAAACTCAGCCGCTTTGAAGGACTTCCGCATAAAGAAATTGCCAGGCAGTTATCCATCTCCCCTAAAACAGTTGAAAACCACATTGTGCGCGCCATCCGGCAACTGAAGAATTCCCTGCTGTTACTGCTGCTGCTCCTGTTTTGTTAAGTAAATATGACGAGTGAGGGATTTACCGTTTTCAAACGAATACATACTATGAAGCATTCAGCAATACTTATTGAAAAGTTTCTCCGGGATGAATGCAGTGAGACAGAAAAGCAATGGGTAAAGGAATACATTGCACAGCACCCGGAAGCTTTACAACCTTATTTAACAGAAGAGAGCTGGCATTCTTTCCATACCGGAGAACAATTACCGGAAGCCGTTTCCGGTAAAATGATGACGGTGATAGAAGGACATACCTTTCAGAAAAAACATTCCCATAAACGCTGGTATGCAGCGGCGGCAGCGGTGATACTGATCATTTCCGGCGGACTGCTGTGGACTATATTACGCTCTTCACCGGGAGAGAAAATTGCGGCAACAGAACCGGCGCCGGCTAATATAACAGCTGCTGTTCCTTTGCGCACAGTAATGAACAACACAAAGAAAATGATGCCCCTGCAACTAAGCGATGGCAGCGTAGTGGAACTGGCGCCCCGGAGTGAAGTGAAATACCTGGCAGTATTTACCGGCAACAGCAGGGAAATCTATCTAACCGGGCAGGCCATGTTCAGGGTAACCGCCAATAAAAACCAGCCATTCACCGTGCATGCGGGACAGCTTGGCACTACTGCATTAGGCACCGTGTTTAAAATAACTGCATGGAAACAGAAAGACATTACACAGGTACAGCTGATCAGCGGCAAGGTAGTAGTAAAGCATGAACACGCCGCAATAAAAGAAGTGTACCTGGCGCCCGGGCAGGAGCTTTGCTACGACCAGCAAAAGAAAATGGCAACCGTGAATACGGCTGCCGGCATTAAAAAAGATAAAATACCTGTACGGGTAAACGAAATTATCACCTTTAACAATGAACCGCTGGCTGGCGTTTTCAGACAGCTGTCCGGGAAATATCATGTAAAGATCCAATACATGGAAAACAGCCTTACAGGCATGAACTTCACCGGCACATTCGACAGTAGCAAAGAAACATTAAAAGAATTCCTGGCAACTATTGGTACGTTAAATAATCTTACTATTAATCAGAAAGATGATGTTATCTACATAGTACAATAATCCCGGAAAAATATTTCCCATACTTACAACACCCGCAACCTCTTTGAGGCTGCACAGACTTCCTTTTGCCTAAAATGAAAATTTTATGTGTGTAAAAACCAAACATTTATGCTGCACAACCATCACCTGGGTGTTACTGTTGCTGTGGCAATTAACTCCCGGAAATGTACTGGCGCAAAATACCCGTCCTGCTGCCATTGGCCTGATAAAGAATGAAAGCAATGAAACGCTCCCCGGCGTGATGGTAAAGATGGAAGATGCAGACAATAAAGTACTGGCAAGCACTGTCACTAATGAAAAAGGGATCTTTACATTTACTAAATTACCCGCCGGCGGCCCTTATCATTTTGTGCTGTCGCAAATGGGATATACTACTGATACCCTTCGGGGATATATGATCAGCGACTCCAGCAGGTTATCTTTATCAGTGGTACTGAAAAAAAAAGTAGAAGAATTAAACCAGGTACTGGTAACCGCACTGGGCATAAAAAGGGAAAAGAAAGCGCTGGGCTACTCCGTGGAAGAACTGGGTGGCAAAGAATTTAACCGCATGCCCCAGGAGAACCTACTTAACTCTATGTCCGGCAAAGTAGCAGGCGTTACCATCAACTCCACCGGCGCCACCGGCTCATCTGTAAGTATGATCATACGCGGCGCCACTTCACTCAGCAGCGACAACCAGCCCCTGTTCGTGGTAGACGGCGTACCGGTGGCCAATACCGTTAACAACATCAGCCAGATCGGTAAAGATAATATGGTGGACTATGGCAATGCCATTTCCGATATCAACCCTGACAACATTGAAAGCGTTACCATCCTGAAAGGCCCCAGCGCCGCTGCTTTATATGGCTCCCGCGCGGGCAACGGCGTAGTGCTGATCACCACCAAAACAGGTAAGAAAGTGAACAGGGTAACAGTGGATGCCTACGTTAATTCCGTGTTCGATATTCCTTACAAATACCTGAAGTGGCAAACGAAATTCGGTTCCGGTCAGCTGGCGGGCATTCCTTTTTCCCGCAGCGGCAACCTGCTCACCAATCCCTTTGGTACCATCATCCAGGAAAATGTAGACGGTACTTTCGGTGCAGAACTGGATATGGGTTATGAAGAAGTACAGTGGAACAGCCCACTCGATGCCAACGGAAAAAAAATACCCATGCCCCTGGTCTCGCATAAGAACAACGTAAAGAATTTTGTTAACACCGGCATTACCACCATTGCCGGTGCTTCTGTTGCTAATAACAACGATAAGATCTCCTACCGCATTGCCTATGCCAACATGTCGAACAAAGGGATCATCCCCAACACCGATCTCTATAAAAATACACTGAGCCTGAACTCCGCCTTACAGGTGAATTCAAAGCTCAGTTTAAGCACCAATATTGATTTCAGCCGCAACAACTCCAACAACCGCGCTGCGGGCGACCGTGGCGCCAACCCGTTACAGGCAGTATACAGCATCTCCCCGCATATTGATGTGCGCGACCTGGCCAACTACTGGATGCCGGGCCAGGAAGGGCTGCAGCAACGGACCCAATACAACGGCGTGTTCAATAATCCTTACTTCCTGGCTTATGAAGTAAAGAACGGGTTTGTAAGGGACCGGCTGTTTGGTAATATACGGGCCGACTGGAAAATACTACCCTCTCTCACCTTCATGGCGCGGTATTCACTGGATACCTACGGTGAAAAAAGGGAAACAAAAATTGCCAACAGCTACCTGAATAACCCCGGCGGCGCATATGGTATCATTAACCTCGACAACTATGAGCGCAACATGGATGTGTTGCTTACCTATAAAAAAGCGATCCATCATTTCGATTTCTCTGTTTCCGCAGGAGGCAATATGCGTTACCAAACGGGCAGCAATACCACCACCTCCACCAAAGATGGTACAGGGCTTAATACACCCGGGGTATATACCATCCAGAATATTGCTCCCGCTAATCTCAACTATTATAGCAGCACTTTTGAAAGAGGCGTGAACAGCGTATACGGCATGCTGAATGTTGGCTACAAAGGAATGGCCTACCTGGATGTAACCGGTCGTACCGACTGGTCCAGCACCCTCCCCGGCGCCGCGTCCTATTTCTATCCCTCCGCCTCGCTGAGCGTATTGGTGAATGAAATAGCGCATATCACCTCTGATAAGATCAACCTGGTAAAATTAAGGGCCGGGGCCGCACAGGTAGGTAACGATGCTGCTCCTTACCAGCTGGCAGCAACACTCAGCAGCGTAGGCGCCTGGGGCAATATACCCAGGCTTACTACATCCGGCACCCTGCTGAACCCTTTCCTGAAGCCGGAAATAGCTACCTCCTATGAAGGCGGTACCGACATTAATTTATTCAGGAACCGCCTGCGTTTCTCAGGCACATACTATATTGTTGAGAACAAGAACCAGATCTTCAGTCCTAAAACACCTCCTTCTTCCGGTTACTCTTCTCGCAGCATCAATGCCGGTTTGCTCAGGAGCAGGGGCATTGAGCTAACGCTGGGCGGCACACCCATAGAGCGCAGGAACTGGAGATGGGATGTGAATTTCAACTTCACCCGCAACAGGACACGCATCATTTCACTCCCCGATGATATGCCTTACTATACCCTTTGGGAAGAAGGCAAAGGCGGGGCATGGACCTATGTGGGAGAAGATATAGGCGACATCTACGATGCGCAGCTGGTAACGGTTACAGACAAATCATCTCCTTACTACGGCTACCCGATTCTGGATAACACCGGTAAATGGCAAAGTATAGACGCCATCAACACAAAAAATAAGATCGGCAATTTTAACCCGGACTTCATCATGGGTTTCCAGACATCTGTTTCCTATAAAAATTTTACGCTGAACATGATCTTCGACTGGAGAAACGGCGGCGATTTTGTTTCACAAACATACCGTTACGGGGAAGAACATGGCAACTCACAACTGTTCCTCGATAAGCTCACCAACCCTGGGAATATGAAAGGACAGGAACTGCGCGATTACCTGGTGAGCCACCAGGATCAGATGGTGATCCCCGCGGGCAATAACTTCCCCCTGGTTGGCGGCCCAACACCTGAATACAACAGTTTTCCATTTACCTATGGCCCGTATGTACTGCCTTATGGCGGCGTATTTATTCCCGGTGTAAGGGCCAAGGGATACGACAGCAATGGTAACCCTACCGGCTATACGGAAAACCTTGGCAACGACGGAACGCTTACGCTACCTTATGCCGGCAGTACCGCCTGGTCGTTTACAAGAGCATTCCTGTTCCCTGCATCATACCTGAAGCTGAGGGAAGTGTCGCTCACTTATGAACTGCCGCAACAGGTGATCCGTTCCGCTAAACTGCAACGCGCCAGCTTCTCTGTATACAGCAGGAACATTATCCTGTGGACAGCCGCCAAAATTGGTATCGATCCTGAAAATGCCTACCAGCCTTCCACCGCGGTGCAGGGCTCTGGCATGCAGTTCAAGCAGGGTATTGAAAGATATAATGTCACTCCGTGGGCCATTCCCGTGGGCGCAAAACTGAACGTTACTTTTTAAGAGCTCCTTTAATCCTGATATATGAAAACAGTGCGTACATCTATTATACTCAGCATCGGGCTGCTTTGTTTATCTGTTTCCTCCTGTAAAAAGGACCTGATCAGCATGAACGAAAACCCCAACGGCGCCAATCCCGCTACCACCAATCCCAACCTGGTACTGTCTACCGTGCTCACCACCGCCGGGATGCAGCTGGTAACCCTGGGCTACCAGGATATGGCAGGCGTGATGCAGCATACACAGAAAGATGGCTGGACCACCACGCATAACGAATACGACTGGGCCGGCTCCAATAGCTGGACCGGTTACTACGATGTATTGCGGAACAACCAGCTGGTATATAACCGCGGCGTAGCGCTGAACAGTGAGCTGCACCAGGGCGTGGCGCTGGTAATGAAATCCCTTCTCTTTGGCCTCATCACAGACCTCTGGGGCGATGCCCCCTATACCTTTGCCCTGCAGGGGGAAAATGGCACCCCCGAAACCACGCTGCCGGTATTTGATCCGCAGCAAACTATTTACACAGGGATACTCGCTGATCTTGAAAAAGCAAACACCCTGCTTTCCAAGCCCAAAAGCGCCTATTCCAACCCCATTGATGCCGTGGATGTGTACTACCAGGGCGACCCCGTGAAATGGCGTAAAATGGCCAATTCCCTGGCGTTACGCTACTATATGCGGCTGTCGGAGAAGCTGCCTGCCGTTGCGAAAGCCGGTATTGAAAAAATAGTGGCAGACCCCGCGCAGTATCCGCTGATACTTAATACGGATGGCGCTGAAGATGCTGCCATGTCTTTTCCCGGCAACAGCAATGCGGATTCCTGGCCGGCAAACGTGGCTTACGATACAGACAGCAGCAACTACCGCCGGTTAAAAATGTGCGCCACCTTTGTAAATGCGCTGCAGTTAAGGCATGACCCGCGACTGAGCATATGGGCTAACAAAGTACAGTGTTTTTTATTGGTAGATGATACCAAACCAGCCGGCACCGGCAACGTGTATAAAGCCACAGACACCGTGATTGCAGGCGTGCCGAGGAAGGTAAGATACATCTCCCCTGATGTACTGGCTTCCAAAGGGCTTACCATCAATGATATTAACCAGGACGAAAATTATGTGGGACTGCCGCCGGCCATTTCCGGTCCTGCAGTATATAACCTCAGTCCCGATGCCAGCCAGGCATCCCGCAACCCGCATGTTTCCTGGCTTAACGATATCTACCAGCAACCGAAAGGACCCCTGCTGAAGGCAAGGATCATTTCCGCCTCAGAAGTACATTTTATCCTGGCGGAAGCAGCCGCCGTGAAAGGATGGGCTGCCGGCGATGCCGAAGCGCATTACAACGCAGGCATACAGGCATCGCTTAATGTTTGGGGAGTTGGTGGAAGCGCTGCCGCTTATCTCGCGCAGCCGGCTGTAAAATTCGATCACACACAGGAACAGATCATTGAGCAGAAGTGGATTGCCAGCTGGACCGCCGCCACCGAAGCCTGGGCCGATTACAAGAGAACAGGTTTCCCGGTATTGCATGCCGGCCCTTATGCAAAAGGCCCCGTGCTGCCTGTACGTTTATACTATATGCTGGAAGAGCGTAACCTGAACAAAGCCAATATGGAAGCCGCCGCCGGCAGGCTGGAAGTAACCAGCTATTCCTCCTTTGGCGCCAATGGCAGTAAAAACAGCCCCTGGTCCAAACCCTGGGTGATCCAGGGCACGGGAAAACCATGGTAATTTCTTATATTTCACTAAACCCTTCAAACAATTTACCCGGATATGAAGCAACTCTTTTTAAATGCCGCTGCCGTGTTTGTTCTCCTGCTGAGCCAAACAAACATCTTTGCACAGCAAACAGTAACACCTGCCACCGCCCTTAAAAGTTACCTGAACAATGGGGATACCTCGTTCAAATGGGAACTGAAAGATTCCTTCAATATAACTAACGGTAAAGGCTATAACGTACTGCTCACCTCACAGCAATGGCGGGAATATACCTGGAAACACCAGCTCACCATACTGGTGCCCGATGATATTAAATACGATGGCGCGCTGCTGTTCATCACCGGCGGATCCGTAAAGGAAGGAATGCCCAACTGGAACGGCCCGGAAGATGAACTGTACCAGCAGATGGGAAAAGTAGCAACCATCAACCACGCCATTACCGCCGTTTTACGGCAAACACCCAATCAGCCGCTCTTTGGGAAATTAACGGAAGATGCCCTCATTTCCTATACCCTTCACCAGTTCAAAAAGGATGGCGACTACAACTGGCCGCTGTTATTCCCCATGGTGAAAAGTGCCGTAAGGGCAATGGATGTGATCCAGGAATTTGCTGTGAAAGACCTGCACCGCAAAGTGAATGGCTTCGTGGTGTCCGGCGCTTCCAAACGCGGGTGGACCACCTGGCTCACCGGTGCGAACGATAGCCGCGTAGTAGCCATTGCTCCCATGGTGATCGATGTGCTGAATATGCCGGTAAGCCTGGACTACCAGATCAAAACATGGAAAGAATACAGCGTGCAGATAGAAGACTACGTAAAACTGGGCATTCCCCAGGCGGCGCATACCAGCGAAGGCCAGGCCATCAATACCATGATTGATCCCTACTCCTACCGGAGCAATTTATCTATTCCCAAAATGATATTCATGGGCACCAACGATGAATACTGGGTAGTGGATAATATCAAGAATTATATAGACAGCATTCCCGGTAAAAACCTCATCAACTATGTACCTAATGCAGGTCATAATCTTGGTGATAAAGTACAGGCATTCCAGGGCCTCAGCGCTTTCTTCGGCATGACGCTGAGCAAACAGGCTTATCCTGATTGCAGCTGGACAACCACCACGCATAGCGGTAAAGTACAGCTTACCGCCAAAGCCACCTCCGATCGTTTGCTGGATGTGATCCTTTGGTCGGCCAATTCTTCCGACCTGGATTTCCGCAATGATAAATGGGAATCCCAAAGCCTGGGACAGGCGCACCAGGCTAAAGTGAAAGTGACCACTCCCCTGCCTTCCAATGGCTACCGCGCATTTTATGTGGACCTGAAATACCAGAACGCTACCGGCGGTACCTACACCGTTAGTACGCGTGTATTCGTGACCGATACTAAAGCCATTCTCTGATGAAAGCAACTATATACCTGGCAGCATTGTGCTGTTTTACGATGAATACCTACGCACAAACGCTGCCGGCTACACGAAATAAGTTCGTGGTGGTAGCGCACCGCGGCAACCATGTGGATGTGCCGGAAAACACCCTGGCCGCCATAGAGGAAACCATCCGCTGCGGGGCCGACTACGCAGAGCTGGATCTCCGCACCACAAAAGACGGGCAGCTGGTGCTTATGCATAACGCCACCGTAGATAAAATGACAGATGGTAAAGGCAATGTAGCCGACCTCACACTGGCGGAGATTAAACAACTGAAGGTACGCAGCAGTGATGGAAAAGTATACCGGGTGCCTACCTTTGCCGAAGCATTGCAGGCATGTAAAGGCAGGCTGAATATTTACCTCGACTTTAAAGCCGCCGACGTTTCCGAAACCTGGAAACAACTGCAGGCCGCCGGCATGTATAAACAGGTGGTCGTATATCTCAATGAAAAAGAACAGTACAAAGCCTGGCACAACACAGCGCCTGAAGTACCGCTGATGGCCAGTTTACCGGATGGGATCAGTACGCCGGAACAGCTGGAAAGCTTTCTGAAAAAAGTGCGTATAGCCGTATTCGATAATATTACCGAACCGGAAATGATGGCCGTTGCCAGGAAGTATAACGTAGCTATATGGCTGGATGTGCAAAAGCCCAATGAAGGGCCGGCCGACTGGCAGGCGGCGGTAAATAAAGGCATACAGGGCGTACAAACAGATCATCCGGAAGCGCTGATCAAATATCTTAACGCCAACCACCTGCGGGATGGAGTAACTGCTACGGCATCACTTCAGTGATAAAGGGCCTGCAAATAAACAGCGTGCCCCCAAAAGTTGGACACCTTTGGGGGCATCACAAAACCGGTCCTCTTCCGCTAAAAGAAAATATCTACATAATCCACTACATTATTCCCTTCACAGTTTTCCATTTCCTGCAGGCGCCAGTATTTACGCGCTCCTTTTGCCAGGAAATGATAGGTACCGGTTTTATCGCACACCTTTCCTCCATTCAGTGATTTATCCATGGTTTGAATGGTGCCTTCAAAAGTGAGCTCCCGTGGCGATACTACTTTCAGGATACCATCTATGGTAACAAAGCCGCCGTTCTGCGTATCGCGCTGCTCCCCTTTCACGGTATAATTACCGTCTTTACTTTTCTTTATCTGCACTTTGCCCGGGTTATCCCATCCAATCCACTGGAGGGTAAAATTATGGGCGCCTTCGCGTAAGGCGGCTTCTTGCGCATGGCTGTAATATCCTGTAGTGAGCATACTGCATAACAGGAACAGGGCACGTATCTTTTTCATGATGAAGTGGGTTTAATGAATGCCGGGGAAGTTCTTCAGGTTCCTGGCGAATACTTTTGAATTTTCTTTACTGTCGGATACCGCCCATACCGCCATGGCATACAAAACCGGCTTCAGGTTGGCGCCTGTTTTTGTTAAGCGGTAGGTAACATGTGGCGGCACTACGGGTTTGGCTATACGTATTACCAGGTTATCTGCTTCCAGTTGTTTAAGATGCTGGATCAGCATTTTTTCCGTGATAGCGGGGATGCCTTTTCTCAGGTCGCTGTAACGTTTTTCGCCGGATAACAATTGAAAGAGGATGATAGGCTTCCAGTAGCCGCCGATCTTCTCCATCACGTATGTAACCGGGCATTCATTAAATGCTGCCTGCTTATTGGCCTGTATAACGGAGGCTTCTTTTACTTTGGTCATGACACATACTTTAGGGTAAGTACTTGTACAAAAGTAAGTACAAATCTACTTTTGTGCAAGTAACAAATAAACAAACAAATCATGAAAATTACTTTAACAGGATCATTGGGAAATATCAGTTTACCACTGGCGCAGCAACTGATTGCAGGCGGGCATACCGTAACCATAGTTAGCCATAGCCCCGAAAGGATAAAAGCTATTGAAGCCTTAGGGGCCATCCCTGCCATCGGGTCTGTTGACGATCCCCATTTTCTCCGCAGCGCTTTTAAAGATGCCGATGCCGTATACACCATGATCCCTCCGGCCTTCCAGGCAGCCGATATCCGCCAGTATATGCGTAGTGTGGGAGATAATTATGCCAGGGCCATTGCTGAGAACGGCGTAGGCCATGTGGTAAACCTGAGCAGCGTGGGCGCCCACCTGGCAAACGGTGCAGGGCCTGCCGGGGCTAATCACTATGTAGAAGCAAAGTTGAACGAATTAACGGGGACGCATATACTCCATTTACGGCCCGGCATGTTTTACACAAATTTCCTGGGCAGTATTCCCATGATAAAACAGCAGGGCATCATAGGCAATAATTTCGATGGCTCCGTAAACATGGTACTTACCCATCCACGGGATATTGCCATGGTAGCGGCGGAAGCGCTGGATAATACGCTCCGGTTCACGGGAAAGCATATACGTTATATTGGTCATGAAATAACCGGGGCTGAAGTAGCGGCCATACTGGGTAATGCTATTGGCCGGCCGGACCTTGCATGGATAGGTTTTCCTGACAACGACCTGTTATATGGTTTAATGCAGAACGGGCTTACAGAACAGATGGCGAAAGTATATGTACTGGAAATCGGGGTGGCACTGAGGGAAGACCAACTGCTGGATAGCTACCGGGAACACCGGCATAACGCCGCCGGCAGTATTCATTCCTTTCATCATTTTGCGAAGGACTTTGCGACAGCTTATCATCAACATGCTTAGTAATTACAGGGGTGCTGTGCAGGCGCCCCTGTAAATTATTTTAGTAGGCTTCCGCAAAAGCAGGCGCTCCCATCACTTTCATAAACAGCTCTTCATCCAGCAGGTCTTTCACCGACTTAATAATAAAATCAGGCGAATAACCGAAATGAGCAAGATCACTTTCATGGGTTACACCTGATAAGGTGAGCACCGTGGTGAAGCCCATTGAGCCGGCGCCAAGGATATCTGTTCCCATGGTGTCGCCAATCATCACCGTTTCATCTGTGGTGAGCTGCAGCGCTTTACGCGCCATGCGCATCATCACAGGGCTGGGCTTACCCACGCTGAAAGCCTTGATACCACTGGCAAATTCCAGCATTGCCACCAATGCGCCGCAACCTGCCCTGTATTTACCATCGCCCATGGGGCAATTAGGATCCAGGTTGGTGGCAATTAATTTAGCGCCTTTCATGATCATGTTAATGGCTTTATCAACAGATTCCAGCATGATGGTTCTTCCTTCCCCGATAATCACATAATCCGGCTGGTCATCTACTATAGAATAACCTGCATTGTACAGCTCCGTCAGCAAACCACCTTCGCCGATCACATAGGCGGTACCATTTTCTTTTTTGGATGCCAGGTATCTTGCAGTGGCCATGGCGCAGGTAAAAATATCAGTATCATTTACCTTAAAGCCCATTTTATTCAGCTTGTAACATACATCCCTGCTGGTTCTCTGGCTATTGTTGGTAAGAAAGAGGAAGGGCAGGCCTTTTTCTCTCAGCCCGTTAATAAATTCCACAGCCCCGGGAATTGGTTCACTGCCTTTGTAGATGACTCCATCCATGTCGATTAGAAATCCCTTTTTTTTCATAGCAAATCAGGTGTTGGTTTTTAAACTGGTTTATTGCTCAAAAAGATCCATGGAATGAATAAAGGAAGATTCATGGAATGAATAAAGGCAGGAAGCTGCATAGATGCAGTGATCAGATATCTCCCCTAAAGATAATAAAATAAATTAAAAAGTTATTTTTTTATGGGGATGAATAACCGGGGTTATGGATTTGTTTGTAAAAATAATTCCAGGTGGCGATTAAATATTTCCGGTTGCTCCATGTTGGGCATATGTGATGCATCTTTTATCACCGCCAGTTGCGCGCCATTGATACGCGCCTGCATGCCTTCCGCCACGGCTACCGGTGTAAACCCGTCTTCTTCCCCTACCACAATCAACACAGGGCAGTGAATATTTGGCAGCATAGCCGTATGATCCCTTCTTTCGGCCCTGCCCCGTTGCACAGCAGCGGCGCCCAGCGGGTTGGTGCTTTCCATCATCTCACGCAGATGTTTTACTACATCCGGTTGCGTTGCCATCGTTTTTTTACCGAGAAACTCGTGCAGGTGCTGCGTGATATAAAAATGCATTCCCTTCTCTGCTAAATTATCCGCCAGCTGCAACCTCGCCCGGTAGCTTTGTGCGCTTTCCGCCTTTGCATCTGTATCTGCCAGTACCATGGCATGAAACAACTGCGGCGCCAGCCGGTACAGATCAAAAAGTATCTGTCCGCCCATAGACAGGCCCACAAAAGTGGCTTTCGTAATTTGCAGCGCCTCCAGCAAATGAATGATGTCCAGCGCCAGCTCGTCCAGCAGCGTAGTGCCCGAAGGAATACCGGTTTCCCCATATCCCCGGAGATCAGGTACTATCAGGCGTTTATTTGTTTTGAAAGCGGCCACCTGCTGATCCCACATACTGCGGTTAAACGGCTGCCCATGAACAAACACTATCACATCCCCTCTTCCATGATCATCGAATACCATGTTAATTCCTCTTACCTTTATTTCGTGCTTCATTATTAATGAGACTTTTGTCTCACAAAAGTAGTATCTTTACACCGGAAATCAAACATTCACTTATAGGATATGGGCAAATTATCACTGGATGACGGCAGGATAGAACAAAAATTAAAGACAAGGGAAAAGCTGCTGGCAGTAGCCAACACGCTATTGCTGCAGGGAAAAGATATCAGCGTGGAGCTGGTAGCCAAAGAAGCCGGTATCTCCAAAGCCACGGCCTACCGCTATTTTACGGGAACGTCTTCCTTAAAGCGGGAGGCTTCCCTTCAGCTCAAAGCCCAAACGAGCGACGACCTGTTTGCCGGTATCCCTGAAAAAGACCTGAAGGCAAGGGTCAATAAACTGATCGATTATCACTTCGATCTCTTTACAAAAAATGAAACGGAGTTCAGGTTGTTCCTCAGCTCTGTCATATCAGAATCCATTCACCCTGAAAGCGGCTATTCCAGGGCAGGCCGGCGTATTGTGCTGATAGAGGAAGCTCTGAAGCCACTGCGGAAAACATTGCTTCCCGCTACCTTCCGGCACATGGTAAATGCGTTGGCTGTTTTTTTCGGGATAGAATCGATTACAGTGCTGAAAGACCTCTCCCAGCTGGATAATAAAGAAGTGCTGGAAACATGGCGCTGGGCGGTACACAGGATTGTGTTCGGGTAGGTGTTATTTACTTTTCTTCAATTGCAGTAACCAGTTCTTCCAGTCGCCTGCCACTTTATCCCAGTTAAAAATATCATAATCAATAGTGCCATCCGCTTTTACAGGGAAATAATTATGCTCTGTTCCGGGGTAAACAAGGAAACTGAAATTCTGCTTCTTTTGCCTGATCATTTCCACTCTCAGGTACTCATCAAACGGGGCTACTGCATCTTTAGAACCATAAGACACCAATACAGGGATCTTCAATTTCTCAAGATATTGCAGGGGTGGTATGGAAAACTGATAAGTAGCCTTATGCGTATCGCCATTGCTGGCATCCATCCCGCCGGGATCGTTCACTACCTCCTGCCAGTAATTCATATCTCCGGTGGTTAAATCTGTGGAATCCTTTTCAAGCGCACGGTTCCTTTCAATAATAGTCATGATCCTTCCCATGGGATTGCCACCGGAATAAATTAACGCGCTAACAGCTTTGGTTTCCACTGCCACCTTAGCGGCTATAGTGCTTCCTTCAGAGTGACCTGCTATCACCAGTCCCTCTTCAGATACCCAGCTTTGCTGACGCAAAAAACGAATCACCTCTTTATTTCTTTCCACGTAGTAATCAAGCAGGTTATGCGCCGTATAAAACCGTGGAAAATATCCTGTACTGTCTTTAAATGTAAAATTGTCCGATAATACCTGCCGGTCGGCCTGCAACGGAATACCCGGCTTACCTATAATAGCCAGGTGATATTTTTCTGTTAACAGGTCAGAGTTGAAAACAAAAACATTTCCTACCTCTTTGCGCCCGCCCTCATTATAAAGGATCATAAGTGGAACAGGCAGACTCCCCTGGCAGAAAAGCAATACCGGTTTCCGTTTTCTTTCTTCGCCCTCTTTCGACTTCACCAGCATATTCACCGTATCGCCTTTATACAGGAATTGAAAATGCCGGTATCCATATAGTTTTTCATCCATCGTTTGGGCCTGGAGTACGACGGGAAGAATGATTAAAATCCAGAATAATGATTTCATTGTAAAAAAGAAGGTTATAAGATGCGCTCCCGTTTCTCTGCCGCAATCACCAGCAAAGCTACAATAAGTATCACACTATACTCGCATCCCCCTGTACCATGTTCTCCTACAAACCATCCGAGAGAGGCATGTATTAAAACAATGCCTGCCAACAGCAATATAATAAAGCCTGCGCTGAGCAAACGGGTGTAAATTCCCAGCAGCAACAGTAAACCGCCGACAATTTCATAGGCCGTAATAGCCCATACCCAGGCTACCCCATATGGCAGCCCCTTACTTTCCATAAACGCTCCAAACTGCGGAATAGAGCCATTACAGATGCGCACAATGGCATGCGCCAGGAATATAACGGCCACAGCTATACGTAGTATAAGTAGCGATTGTTTCAGGGAGAGGAAAGGATACTGCATGATACAAATGTAGAAAAGCCGGGTACGGAAACAATACCTGTAAACCGGTATTTCTAAGCGGTAGCCGGCCGTTTACGGATAAAAAGAAAACCCATCAGGCCACCCAGGAAAGCAAGACCGGCAGACAATTGCATGATGCGCCCGTACGCTGTAATAAATCCATCTTTATATACTTTACGGATCATGTTGTGATGCGCACCGTCAATACCCACAGGTATGGAAGCATTGCCCAGGTCCACCGTTTGCGCTACCACCGCCTCCCTTTGCGGACCGTTCAGCGGTAACACACGGATTTCCCGCTGTACTGCCCCGGAGAAAAAAGCACCGCCAGCGCACCAAAAATAGCATTGGCAAAAACACCGGCAATACGCGTCACCGCATTGTTCACACCGGAAGCGGTGCCGGATAGATGATCACTCACAGATCCCATCACCGTAGCGGTTAATGACGCCACGGTGAACGACATACCTAATCCCAAACCCACAATGCCCGGGAAAAATGTAGTCCGGTATTCTCCTGCTCCATACGTTTGCTTTACAAAAGACAGCAGCAGCAAACCAACGCCGGCAATAGTACCGTACACCTGCGGATTGTCAAACCCCAGTGAAGGCATACGCAGGAACCCGAAAGTGAGCAGTGCCAGTCCTGCTACGGTGAGCACCGCCCCCGGGAAATCGAGCCGCTGATCACCTTCTGTTTCCCTGCTCTCATTCACCTTCCAGGCCAGAAATACCAGCGCCGCCACGCCAATAGGCACATTGATAAAAAGATATACCTCCACAGCCCTGCATCTGCCAGGGCGCCAACCAGCACAGGGCCGCCCATAGTAACCAGGGTGGCAACGGCCGACCAGGTACCGATAGCCTTTCCCCTTTCATTTTCATTGATGGAAGAAGTGATCAGCGAAAGGCTTCCCGGGATCATCAGTGCGCCGCCTATCCCCTGCATCATCCGGAAAATAATAAGCATGGTGGCGCTGCCGGCAAAGCCGCAGCCAGTGGAGCCCAGGATGAACACAAAAATACCGGCCATAAAAACCTTTTTACGCCCTAACCTGTCGCCCAGAGAGCCGCCTATCAATATGAGGGAAGCCAGCATCAGCATATAGGCATTCAATACCCAGAACAGTTCTGCCGCCGATGCCTTCAGGCTTTACTGCAGGGCCGGTAACACCACGTTCAATGCTGTACCATCAATAAAAGCCATGGCCGATGCAAGGATAGTGGTTACCATTACCCATTTGCCTGCGGAACTGTGAAGCGCTACGGTTGTCATAATACATTAAGACGGTGAACAATGATTAACGTACAACTGCTCAAAATGTTCCCGCGTTCATTTCCGGACACACTGGTTACACAAGCGGACAACTTACATGATAACAAAAATCATAATCATATCAGTATCAATATCCACTATTACTGGCATATTTTTCATTCTTTAATGATCAATCTCACACAATTCCTGTTATGCTCAAAAGTTATATAAAAATAGCCTGGAGAAATTTGCTCCGCAATAAAGTATATGCAGCTATCAATGTGATTGGTCTTGCTCTCGGCATCAGCGCCTGCCTGGTTATTTTTCTCAGTGTTCATTTTGAGCTGAGCTATGATAACTTTCATCCCGGCAAAGAAAATATTTACCGGGTAGTATCACAGTTTGGTTCGCCGGAACGGGGTATCCATAAAGTATCCGGCGTACCGGACCCTGCCCCGGAAGCTTTATCCAACCGGTTTCCCGGCATTGAAACACTGGCGGCCATTCATCCTGTTTACCCCAAAACATCGGTTACAGCGGGTAATGGTGTAATAAAGAAATTTGACAGCGGCAACAAGCCCGATGTAGTGATTGCTTATCCCGAATACTTCAGCGTGTTCCAATACACCTGGCTGGCCGGCAAACCCGAAGCAGCGCTGCAGGAGCCATTTATGGTGGTGCTCACCGCCAGCAAGGCAGCGAAATATTTCGGCGACCTGCCTGCAGAAAGATACCTGGGAAAAATAGTTACCTATAACGATTCCATCCCGTTAACAGTAGCAGGTATTGTAAAAGACCTTCCACAAAACACGGACCTCATCTTCAACGATTTTATTTCCTTTGCCACCGTAAAGAACAGCCCCTTCAAAAATGAATTCGGGTTTGATCAATGGGGCATGTTCGGAGGTACACAGGCATATGTGAAATTAACCCCCGGTACTGATACCGCGCTGCTCAACAGGCGGCTGGCAGCGTTTGCCGGTGAGCGCGTGCTTACAGAAGCAGGCGAAAGCAAGGCCTTCCGCCTGCAACCATTGTCAGACATACATTTCAACAGCGACTATACAGACGGTTTCGGCCGCCGGGCGCATTTGCCCACTATGTACGGGCTCATGGCTATTGCGTTATTTATACTGGTAATAGCCGCTATCAATTTTATCAACCTCTCCACTGCACAATCTGTAGAGCGCTCTAAAGAAGTAGGGATCAGGAAAGTGCTTGGCAGCAACAAACGAAGCCTGGTAGCATATTTCCTTACAGAAACATTCCTGCTTACCGCATCTGCCGTACTGCTCTCTTTGCTGGCAGCGAAACCTTTACTGCAGGCATTCAGTTCATTTATGCCCAACGGGGTATCGCTGCATTTATTCAGCAGGCCTACCCTCCTGTTCCTCTTACTCATCACCTTGTTCACTACTTTACTGTCCGGCCTTTACCCTGCAAAAATACTGTCCTCTTTTCAACCGGTGCAAAGCCTCAAAGGAAGCACAGGGCTTAAAGGAAACCAACGGGGATATCTTCGTATAGGCCTGGTAGTTTTCCAGTTTACCATCTCCCTGGTATTTATTATAGGTTCCCTGGTGATCAATAACCAGATCAGGTATATGCTGAACAAGGATCTTGGATTTAAGAAAGATGCGATCATCACCTTTGATACCAACCGCGCATATGCCTCAACCCTTCCGCGTGTACTGGCAGATAAGATCCGGCAGCTGCCGCAGGTGGAAATGGTAAGCCTGAGCCAGGGGCCTCCTTCCGATAAAAACCATTGGGGCACCTTCCTGAAATACACGGACAAAACCGAACTGCGGGCAGATTGCCACCTGGAATTCGGCGATGAAAACTATGTACCGCTATACCAGTTAAAACTGGTAGCTGGCCGGAACCTGCGTACTACCGATACCATCAGTGAAGTGCTGATCAATGAAACCTGCGCCAAAGCATTGGGATTTAAAACCCCTGCAGATGCAGTAGGCAAATTTGTGGAATCCGGTATGAGCGATGGCCCTTCACGGAAAATCATACCTGTTGCAGGCGTGGTAGCCGATTTCCATGCACTTGCGCTCCGCGAACAGATCAAACCGGTTTTTATCGCATCCTCTCAGGAGATTTGCCGCTTTGTAAATGTAAAGCTCTCGCTCGCAGGCTATAGCGGTGAACAGCTGCAACGCACTATCAGCGATATAAGAAATGCATATGCCGCTATCTATCCCAATGAAAAATTCGACTATCATTTTTTTGACGATACTATCAGCAAATTTTACGAACAGGAGCGGCAAATGGAACAACTGATGAACACCGGTATGACCATCGCTATCGTTATTTCCTGTCTTGGTTTATTCGGACTGGCCGCTTTTACAGCACGCCAGCGCACCAAGGAAATCGGTATCCGCAAAGTGCTGGGCGCCAGCGTAAGCAATATTGCCGCCATGCTGAGCACCGATTTCCTGCGCTATGTTTTCATTGCAGCTGTGCTGGCCTCTCCCATTGCCTGGTACGCCATGCACAGGTGGCTGCAGGGATTTGCCTACAGTGCGCCTGTCTCCTGGTGGATGTTTGTACTGGCCGGCACCATCGCCATGCTGATTGCACTGATTACGGTGAGCTTTCAATCCGCAAAAGCAGCACTGGCCAACCCGGTGAAAAGCCTGAAAGCAGAATAATCATATTATCTTTTCATGATCTTTTTAAAACAGGAAGCCGGTTGATAACAACTGGCTTTCGTTATCAATAAAACTGATAGGAAAACCATCTTTATTTATCTTCATTATGCGATCTTTGTGCGCATGTCGGGCACAAGATGAAAAAGACGATCTTATCAGTATTAATTTACTGTGGCTTAGTAGGTATACCCCGGGACGATCTGAGAGCACAGACTTCCGATGACAATACGCGGTTGTTCCGCTTTTACGAAGACAATGACTTCATTAACCTGAACGGTAATGGAACGGACCAGGCATATACGAACGGTACCCGCTTCGATTTGTTCTATACCCGTAGCCAGCCACCACGCGGCTTCGACCGCTGGATGCCCAAAGCCGGCAAGGAAAGCATTAATACCTATGGCTGGGGATTCATGCAGGTGATGTTCACCCCCAAAGACCTGCGGCGGGTACAGCCGGTACCCGGCGATTTCTCCTATGCAGGCGGATTGTTCCTCACACATACTATTCACTCCACCAACCCGGTACATAAATACAACCTGCAAACAGAGTGGTTCGCCGGTGTAATGGGTCCCTGGGCGTTGGCAAAAGAAACCCAGACCCTCGCCCACCGGATCCTTGGCTATGAACGCCCCAGGGGATGGCGCAACCAGATCGGGAATAAATTACTGCTCAACCTTAACTTTACTGCGGAAAAACAGGTGGCAGCCATAAAAAAAATAGCAGAGATAACAGCAGGAGGCCAGGTATATGCCGGTACCATGCTGAACGGGTTCTCACTATACTCGCTGATCAGGATAGGCAAAATGACCCCTTACTACAACGGGTATATTCCCCAGTACGCCACCTCTAAGCGCTGGCAATTGTATGGCACCATCCGGCCTAATGTGGAACTGGTGTTTACCAATGCCCTTGTAAAAGGAGTGGCGCCGCAGAAAGATGAACAGCAGCCCGCAAAAGCAGGTCAGCCTACATTTGCGGATAACAGGCTGCTGGCCGGGATCGACTGTGGCCTCGTGGTCGTATACGGGAAAGTAGGATTCTCGCTTACGCAAAGGACCATGTCGCCCGTAATAAATGGCGTATCACATCACGAAGTGGGTAATATTTCTTTCTGTCTTACATGGTGAGCGGGCGCGGACTGCTAAACAAAAAAGGGCATGAAGCTATTGGATGAAAAACAGGGTAACACGGGTACAGCTGTTCATTACAGACCCCTGTAATACTTACTTCACGCTGAAAAGCATATTTGCAGGAAGGGGGAAATCGTCCCGCCCCTCTGTTTTAAGATAAACCGGCTGAAGATCATCTCCTCCTTTTTTATGAAGATAGCTGATCCGCAGCGGATAAAATCCTTTCTCCAGGGGTACCATAAAACTCTCTCCTTCACCTGTTTTGAAATGAGCACCAAGAATTAACCTGTTATTTAAATACACTTTGGTATGCTCATTACCGGTTCCCATTTCAAAAATATAATAACCCGGTTCACTGATCTGAATATATCCTTCATTTACCAATGCATAATTATCTTTCTTTGAAACTTTATTAAGATTAAAATCTGCCGTAGCAATACCTGTTTCAACTAGTTTTAACTTCCCTGCATCCGGGATAGTATCCCAGTTGCCTTCATAATATTTATAACGCAACCCGCCAGGCCTGGCTCCTGCCGGCATTCTAACAGCCGTAAAAACTTCTCCCATTTGAAAAAAAGCACTCGCCGATCTGTTGTATTCCTTTCGTTTACCAAGGGACGCAACGATCACTTTTGAATCCCCGTTGATGGTAATGGCCGTTTCTTCTCCTGTTATCCGGGGAGAAGAAATACCGGGCGCTGTGCCATCAGTGGTGTAATGGAGATATGCATCTGCCGCCAGGTTATAGCATATTAATTTAAAAGGCTTATTACTTAGTACGATGCCTTTATCCGGCTTAATAACAATTTTCCGGGATGTAGGATAACCTCCTGTGGAGGCATAGAACCCACCATAAGAAAATTTCATTCCCTCCCAGAATCCTTTAAAATTTGTTGAATAATGGGTTTCATTGCTATACTGCACACATTTCCAGTCGAGGCCTGCAGGCGCTTTTGCTTTGAGAATGGAGTCCATCCCTGCCACACCCATGAACTGAAAAGCGGCGCCTTCACGCCCTGCAATAAAAAGCGTGTTATCCAGTGTATCCCGGCGGGCAAACCTTTCAGCCGCCAGTTTATGCAGGTAAAAATCATCCCACCACAAACTCGGATCAATTGCTATATAGGAAGTAAACAAACCAGGAGCTGTTAAAAATGTATACATCACAAAAAGGCCTCCCATGGATCCCCCGTACAATGTATGCCCGCCCGGTTTTGCATGATACCGCTTACTGATATAAGGCATCAGCTCATCCCGGAAAAACTGCAGGAACCTGACCGCCTCCCCGGAATTGGCGCCCGTTTTTGTAGGTGCAAGATCCCTCTCCCGCATATTCACCCCATTCAGTATAAAGTCCGGAATGCCCACCAGGATCATGTTCTTCGGAATAAATCCTTCCCATTGCAACATGTTCCATTCTTCCTTCAAAAAATCCGGGATATCTCCCAGGCAATATATTACTTCGTATTCGCCGGGGGAAGCCGGGTTATAATTTTTCGGGAACACCACATTTATGGGTCTTGTTTCTTTTAGTACAGTAGAAAAAAGGGAATCCTTTACCGGGGAAATATCCTGTGATCTGGCAGTAATGTGAACCAGAAGGAGGAGTACAATAGTAAATACTTTCATTAATAAATGTTATACTATAGAAAAAGCGATTTCAGTTGATGGCGCGTCTGATGAATGCCTGAATTAAAGTTATAGAATTATTGCAGGATTCTTTAACGATCATCCACTTCCTCCGTCCGTCAATAAAATTTGTCTTTTTGTAAAGTATACTTTACTTTTATATTCAAAAAGCACCTTTCCATGTTTACCGCCACCAAATACATCGGTATAGCGCTGGTACTTGCCGGCATCCCTGTTTTGTGGATGAACCAGGCGCAAACCGGGGCCGAACTACCCTTGATCACCGGGTTGTTTCTTATATTTTTTTCCCGTGAGAAAACAGAAGATGAAAGATCGCAAAGTATCCGCGCCAATGCGCTCATGATCAGCTTTGCACTGGGTTATATCATTGAGGTGACCACCACCTATCTTCATAATAAAGGAATGCTCACCTTCCAGCTGTCTACACCCCGCTACTTTATAATGCTGGTGCTCATCCTGGGCATCCTGATATTTTATACGAAGTTGTTTTTTACCGGGAGCCACAGTAAATAACCTGTATGAAAAACACGATTAAAGTAGAACGGGCCAAACAAAATATTACGCAGGCAGAACTGGCAGAAAAGGCAAAGGTATCAAGACAAACCATCAATGCCATAGAGCTGGGCAAATTCATTCCCTCTACCCTGCTGGCGCTGAAAATAGCCCGGATTTTCGGCGCCACGGTGGAACAGCTGTTTGAGCTGGAACCGGGGGATGAATAAGCTTAATACATTAACCTTCCTTAACATTAATGCAAGGCTTGTTAACCTGCTTTTGCAGAACGTGGACCTACTTTCGGTTACAAAGTAAATGTCCGCTATGCAAAAAATCTACCTGTGGCTGCTTACCTGCTGCTTATCCTTTGCCGCCAATGCACAAAAAAATGGCGTGATCAAAGGAACCCTGTCTGATACCAGTGCCGGTCGACCAGTGGCAGCAGCCACCATTACCCTGTTACTGCAAAAAGATTCCTCGCTGGTATCCTTTACCATGACCAACGAAAAAGGATACTTTGAGATCACCGGCATCCCCGCCGGGGAATACCGGCTCCTCATCACGCATGTAAAATATCATTCCCTGCAGCGCCGCGTTAGCATTAACGCGGCCTCTCCTGTAGCCAGTTTCCCTTCCATGGTCATGAACGACCTGCGTATTAATCTTGATGAAGTGGAGATCACCGGCGAAGCGCCGCCGGTAACGCTCGTTGGCGACACGGTGCAGTATAATGCCGGATCGTTCAAAACACCGCCCAACTCCAGCGTGGAACAGCTGCTGAAAAAACTGCCGGGTGTACAGGTGGCGAAAGACGGCACCGTAAAAGCACAGGGGCAAAAAGTAAACCGTGTACTGGTAGATGGTAAAGAGTTTTTTGGTAAAGATCCTAAAATGGCCACCAAAAATCTTCCTGCTGATGCGGTGGACAAAGTGCAGGTATACGACCGGCTGAGCGATGCTGCACAGCTCACCGGGTTCGACGATGGTAACAGCGAAAAAACCATCAACCTGAAACTAAAACAGGACAAAAAGAGAGGCATGTTCGGAAAAGCCATGGCCGGCGCAGGTACTAGCAACAGGTACGAAGGACGCTTCAATATCAACTCTTTCAAAGGCGCCAGGCAACTCTCCCTTATCGGTATGGCCAACAATACCAATGCGGAAGGGTTTTCCTTTATGGATATGATGAGCTTCAGCGGGGAGCTGAACCGCATGCGGCAAAGCGGCAGCGGTAATGCCAGCTTCAGCGTGAGCAGCGACGATGCTGCCGCCACATTCATGAGCAATGGCAGCGGCAATGGTATTAATACTGTATGGGGCGGTGGGCTCAACTATAATAACATCATCGGGAAAAAAACAGAATTCACCAGCAGCTATTTCTACAACCATTACAACCCTCAGCAGGAAAGCGATATGCGGCGGCAATATTTCCTGCCCGACTCCTCCTACTTCTATAACCAGCATGCTACCAGCAATAACCTGAACAATACACACCGCCTCAACCTGGGCGCCGATATCCGGATCGACTCCCTGCACTCTGTTAAAATTTCCTCTTCTTTCGGGTACCAGGAAAACCGCAACAAAAACAGCAGCACCTATGAAACCCTTTCGGAAGATCAGCAACCGGCCAACCAGGGCTTCAGCAACAACTACTCCACCGGCCATGGCAGTAACCTGCGCAATGATATTCTGTTCCGTAAAAAATTCCAGCGCAAAGGCAGAACCTTTTCACTGGCCCTGCAAAACAGTGCCAATAACAGCGAAAGCAACGGCAGCCTCCTGTCGGTGAACCACTTCTATAACCGCGCTGCATCACAGCCGGCCTACGACTCCATCCATCAGCGGAACACCATATCCGGTAATATGAACAGCTATACGGCGCGCGCCGTATATACGGAACCGTTATTCAAGCACTCCCTCATGGAATTCAGTATCGGTAACAGCTATACGAAAACTACCTCCGATAAAACCACCTGGGACTACAACAACAGTAACGGCAAATTTGATCAGCTGAATCCCGGGCTCACAAACAATTTCGAAAACACCTATAGCTATACCAACGCCGGTATACGCCTGCGTACCAAACAAAAAAAATTCAGCCTGGCTGCCGGCGTTAACTGGCAGGGCGCCTCCCTGGAAGGAACTATCATTGCAGGAAAAAAAGATTCCGTGATCCGGCAGACATTTTATAACCTGCTGCCATCGCTGCGTTTTCAGTACGACTTTACCCGTTACCGCAATCTCAGCATCAACTACGCCGCCATTACCAATCAGCCGGACATGGCCCAGTTACAGCCCGTACCGGATATCAGCGATCCGCTCAATATCCGCGAAGGTAATCCCGACCTGAAGCCGGAGCTGACCCATGCGGTACAACTGAACTTCATGTCGGTAAACCCGTTCAGGAATAAAAACCTGTTTGCATTCTTTAATATCCAGGAAACGCAAAATAAAATTGTAAACGATGATGTAGTAGACAGCGCAGGTATTAAACGCAGCCGGCCGGTGAATGTGAATGGGGTGTTTAATGTGTCCGGCAGTATCAACCTCGGACTGCCGTTACGCATACTGAAAGGCACCGTTAATTTCAGCAGCAATGTAGGCTATAGCAAAACCAAACAGTTTATCAACAAGGCATCCAACGGCATCAGTACCGTTTCGCTGGGGCCTGCCATGCGCTTTGA
Source organism: Chitinophaga polysaccharea (assembly GCF_902150045.1). Taxonomy (GTDB): domain Bacteria; phylum Bacteroidota; class Bacteroidia; order Chitinophagales; family Chitinophagaceae; genus Chitinophaga; species Chitinophaga polysaccharea_A. The sequence goes on along the minus strand of NZ_CABFVU010000005.1, from coordinate 366,981 downwards.
CCTGGACCCTGCCGATAAGCTGGACCTTTCTTTCAGCGCGGGTGTCAATTATTACAAAACAACCTATTCCCTGCAGCCTGCGCTGAACAGCGGTTACTTCATGCAACAATATGAAGGGGAAGTGAACTGGCAGCTGCCGGCTGATTTTTATATCAGCACTAGCCTGAATTATACGGTGAACAGTAACCGTACAGATGGCTTCAATGCAAAAGTGCCGCTGTGGAATGCATCCGTAAGCCGGCAATTCCTGCGCTTTAACCGGGGAGAGCTAAAGCTGAGCGCGTTTGATATCCTCAATGAAAATGTGGGCATCAGCCGCAGTACCAACCAGAATTATATTGAAGATTCCCGCATCAGGAACCTGCAACGTTTCTTCCTGTTAAGCTTTACTTATAGTCTCAGTAAAAACGGCCTTTCCAATGCCGCTATGCCAGGTATCAGGATGATAAGGCGTTAGAAGAGTGATGTAAAAAAGGGCCGGAATGTCCCGGCCCTTTGCTTATTTACTGCTTTACTGCGCAATCCTCGTAGCCCGCATCATACCGCGCCCGTTGCGCTGCATCTCCGCCATCAGTTTTTCTCTTTCCTTATTAAACTGCTCTTCAGTTACTTTCTTCCCTTTGGAAGGTTCCCTGATGGCCGCAAGATCTGCTACAGGAGAAACTTCCAGCGCCTGGTAAACGGTAGCGCCATTATTGATATCGATGGCCAGGATAAGACCGGGAAGCTGTCCCTGGAAATCCGGGCCGGCCGGAACGGGGATAGCCAATGTAAACCAGGCAGTGATGTTGGCAGTGTCTGCCACTTCCTTACTTTTCACTTGCCCGTTTTCCACGGTGTTCATCAAGCGTTTGCCAATACGCTGTGTAACCGCCTGCTGGCAGGGATAATTAAGGATGGTACGGGTTTCGCCGGTCATTTTCCAGTTGAGCCGGTGAATGCTGTCTGTAATGATATAGTTCTTCGCGGCAAACTCGCGTTGTTCCACTACGCGGTTGTTTGAAAAGCTGGTGTAACTCACATCATTATTACCCATCACCATCATGCGTATGTGCATACCGCCTTCGTCTGCAATTTCTTCCGGGGCTTCTTCTACCGCACGGCGCAGCGATTGCCCATTGCCGAACAATAGTTCCAGCTTTTCTTTCCGGGAATGCGGCAGCAGGTTATCCATTTCTCCTTCCGCACTTGTACCGGCCTCTATTCCCATCATACGCATCTGCATTTGTACAGTGCGTTCATAAAGCACGCGCCCCTGTTGCTGCTGACCATTGGCGGTTAACAGGCATCCGCCGGCTGCCAGCGTAAAAATTATTTTCTTCATGTTACATACTTTTAAGAAAATAAAGCTATTCCCTTCCCGCTGGAACAGAGGTTAACATGACTTGATTTAATGTTAATTTAGGTTAATGTTTGTGGGTTCAGGAAGCGGGAAGTGATACATTTGCCGTAGTATTGTTATTTCTTACCATTCAATCAATTTAGTGCGATATAAACTTTCCATACCGGCCACTGTTTTCCTGATTGCGCTGACCATCCTGCTGATCACCGCTTTCCAGGCCTACTGGCTGAGCAATAATTACCGGGAAGAAAAAAGACTGTTCACCGTACGCACCAATATACTTTTCAGGGAAACCATTTTCCGCCTGCAGGCGGTGAAGCTGAACCTGGATTCCAATATCAGCCTGCGGATACAGGACCGCGCGGGCATGACCGGCATTTCCAATGTACTGCAGGAAAGGGTAAGGGATTCCTTTGTACCCGCCCATGCCATTTCCGGCGTAAAACGGACCATGATTGTTTCATTAAACAGGACAGCCGGAACGGTAAACGATACCTCCGTGAATGTACAATACAGTGCTACCCGGGCTCTTCCTGCAGTTCCCGCCGCCGGCGTGTTCCAGTTCCTGGCCGGGGTAGATTCCCTCCGGGATTCAATTACCGTAAAAGAAGTGGTAGACCGGTATCAACAGGCGCTTAACCGTGAAAACATCACCGTTCCTTTTGTAGTGAGTGCCACCCCATTTGATACCTCCCAGATGTATCACACCTTCCCGGATGATATAGACGATAACACCGTTACCATTGGTTTTACCAAACCAATGAACTACTCAGTAAAGTTTGAGAACAATACCTGGTACCTGCTGAGGCGGATCAGCCAACCAATACTGGTGTCTTTCTTCCTCCTGGCTGTCACCATCTTTTCCTTCCTCCTGCTATACCGCAACCTGAAACAGCAACAGCGACTGGCCCAACTGAAAAATGATTTTATCAGTAACATGACGCATGAGCTGAAAACGCCCATCGCTACGGTGAGTGTAGCCATTGAAGCACTAAGGAATTTTGACGCGCTGGAAGACCTGCAAACAACGCTCGAATACCTGGATATATCAGCGAATGAAATGAACCGGCTGGCTTTACTGGTAGATAAAGTACTGAAGCTGTCGATGTTCGAAAACAGGGAAATACCTTTGAACAAAGAACCTTTCGACCTTACCGACCTGGCCCGCAGTGTGATGATATCCATGAAGCTGCAGTTCGAAAAACAACGCGCCGTTACTACGTTAAAAAGAACCGGCCATAATTTTACCATTACTGCCGACAAGCTGCATATGACCAGCGTACTGTATAACCTGCTGGACAATGCGTTAAAGTACAGTATCCAGGACCCAAATATCCTCATCCACATCATTGATCACAAACAATACCTGGAACTACGTGTAACCGACAACGGTGTAGGCATTGCCCGTGAATACAAACACCGGATCTTTGAAAAATTTTTCCGCGTGCCGAGCGGCAACCATCATAATATAAAAGGATATGGCCTTGGACTGAGCTATGTATCACATATTGTACAATCACATATGGGATTTATTGAAGTGGAAAGTGAACTGAATAAAGGCAGTACCTTTTCCATCAAACTGCCTTTCGTGGAAGCGCCGGTGATCCATTATGATAAGAACCGCCGGGTTATAAAGCTTAAAACAGGGTGAGATGAACATTAAAATTCTATATATCGAAGATGAATTGTCGCTTGGTAAAATAGTGAAGGAGAGTTTGCAACGACGCGGCTATGAAGTGATACTGGAAAGCGATGGCGCCAACGTCATGCAATTGTTCCAGCAGGTAAACCCTGCTGTATGCGTACTGGATATTATGCTCCCGAATAAAGACGGGTTTGAAATTGCCACGGAAATACGCGCCATTGATCAGGAAGTACCCATCCTGTTCCTCACCGCCAAAACGCAAACCAACGATCTTGTAAAAGGCTTTACACTGGGTGGCAACGATTATATCCGCAAGCCTTTCAGTATGGAAGAGCTGATTGTGCGCATCGAAAACGTGTTGCGCAAATCAGATAAAGCACCCTCTCCTTCTGCCAATCATATTAAGATCGGTAAGTTCCGTTTTTATGCCAACCGCCAGGTGCTGGCCAATGATACGGAAGAGAAAAAACTATCTTACAGGGAAAGCGAACTACTCAAACTACTATACGAAAACCGAAACGGTATCATAGACCGAAAAAACATCCTTGACCTGCTCTGGGGACACGATTCCTTTTTCAACAGCCGCAACCTGGATGTATACATCACCCGGCTGCGGGTACACCTGAAGGAAGACGACAACCTGCAGATCCTGACTATTAAGGGTGTAGGATACCGCTTTGTGCTGGGCTAACATCTCTGGCCTGTACCGCCGGTGTCAGGCATAAGAAACCTGCCGGTGTAAATGCCGGCAGGTTGCGCTTTATCAGTTGATCTTATGAATACTGAGGTTATCGTAATAAATGTAACCTACGGTAGGTGATTCCCAGTACGACTGGCTGCCACCGCGGAAGGTGTGGAAGGTCACACCCCTGATCAGGCGCTTGCTGTCGTTGGTCGTCCACCGGATATCCCTGTCCAGCAACACGGTGCCGTTGATCACTATCTGAACATGACCATTGGTATTGCTGCCGGTATTGCTTTTTATATACAGGTGTACATGATAGGTAGTGCCTTTCTGTATGCTGCCGCTGGCCGGGTAAGTAAGACCGAAATCATCGCCATACTGGCCGGGCTGGTCCCTGTAGTACAGGTAAGGCTGAAAGTACACCCTGTTGGCATCGTTGCGGTACCACATTAAGCGTAAGGTGCCACCGTTACCATCCCAGGCGGGGTCCCCACCGGTGTTGCCATCGCCAATGGAAAAACCGAAGCCCACTTTACCGCCACGGCTCCAGTCGAACTGGCTGTGGAAACGGATATCATAATCCATTTCATAGGCCGTGCCATCGGCCACATCGATATTGGCCACTACCCCACCGGCAGCAGAGAGGGCGTTCGGGTCCAGCTGGATACGGAGGTTGCCGTTGGAAATATACCCCCGGTTATTGTTCCAGCCGGTTACATTACCAAAATCATTGGCCGCATTAGTGGAAGTGTAGGTAGTGCCATTGGCGTAATTGTCCCAGTTAACAGACCATGTGCTGTTAATGGCACTGATGCCCGCTACGGCGCCGGCAGACAGATTGCCCGGCAGGCCGGAAGAAGTCAGCTCCTTTTTACAGGCATTGAAGCTGATGCCTAAAAGCAGCAGTCCTGCTGCCGCAACATTGCGTGAGAAAACAGTGGAATTCATGAACGTTTAATTGTGGGTGAGAAAATAGGTTTTATCATCAGGAGGGTTATTGGACAACGATCTTTTTCACGAGCCGTTTATTGTCGTGCATCACTTCCAGGATATACGTGCCGCCGGCGATGCTCCCGGTATTTACAGTAAAGTTCTTTGCATTGGGTTGCTGTACTATCACCGGTTGCATACCCGCGTTCACCAGGGTGGCCCTCACCGGCGCCTTTGGGTTATAATGCTGCAGGGTAACGGTGAAAGTGCTGCCCGCCGCGATGGGATTGGGATATACGTTGATGGCAGCAGTGGCCGTTTCTTCCGGTATGGCGCCATGCGTGCCTGCTATGGCGGCGGTGGTATTGCTGATGGCTGCCAGTCCGCTCACCACTCCATAATTGAACGATTCCCATGCGCCGATGGCTGTTCTCCAGGAGCTCATCGCCTGGGTTCCATTTTCAGAGCAGATATAACCGCCGTTATTGCATAAAAATGAAACGGTGCCATTACTGTTGCTGATCCAGGTGAATTTTTCCCAGTCTTGTATACTGCTGCGGTTGCAGGTAATGGGCTGCGCCCCGTTTTCAGACGATACATATTTACCCTGGCTGCGTAAGGCTATTTTGCCTCCGCCGGCATCTACTACGGTGAATTGTTCCCATCCCTGCGCGCTGGCGCGGTTGCAGTTCATAGCCTGGGTACCGTTCTCACCGCTTACATACAGGTTGTTGTTGCCACGCAGCCAGATGGTTTGACCCACAGGGGCATTACCGCCGGGATTATTGGTGCGTGTAAGCACTACCTCATGGATGGCCGACAATAACGAATTGGCCCCGGTAGCGTCCTGCGACAGCTCCCATATCATTACGCCGCTGCCCTGGTCGAAGGCCAGGTTGGTTTTTTGTTTGATAGTAGTAATACCATTGTAGCCTACATTATCAAATACATCTGCATAAGGGTTTGCGCCCCGGGCCAGCAGCTGTGCATAGGACTCCCAGGTAGGCCGGCCATAAAACGGTACGCCGAGCACTGTTTTGGAAGCCGGCAATCCGCGGCCGCGCCAGTAGCTGACCGACTGGGCGGCATAATTATAAGTGGAGTGATCGAAGTTATTATAATCGTACGCCATGAGGTTGTAGAAATCCACCAGTGCAAATGCACTGCTGAGGATACTGGCGCCGCCGGTACCTACAATGGCACCGGTAAGCAGCTTACCCCTGTTATGCATTTCGGTGCTGAGCTGCGTCATCAGCGTAATATAATTATTGGCCGATGCGCCCGGGTCCGGGTATTCCCAGTCAATATCCACCCCGTCGAGCCCATACTGGTTAACGAAGTTGATCATATTAGTGACGAAGTTATTCCGGTAGGTGCTGTTGGCCGCCAGCGATTCAAAACCACTGTCGTCGCCATTGTTCCAGCCCCCTACAGAGATCAGCACCTTTACATTATTGGCATGCGCCGTGCTTACAAGGCTCTGCAGCTTCGCCGGGTTGTCGATCGCCTGCAGGCCGCCGGTACTGGTAGGCAGCAGGAATGCGTAATTGATATGGGTAAGTTTACTGTACTGCACCTGGTTTACATTACCTGCCCAGGATGGCATGTACCCGATAACGCGGAAAGGGGCTTGGCCAAAAGTGTTAAAAGTACAGATCAGAAGGAAGGCTAACAGTGTTAAAAATGCTTTCATACGGGTAGTTTTTTTGGTTGAAAAGAAATGTGGGTGTCGACTTCTCAAATGTAGCAGTTAGCGCTAAAGAACCTGTATTCCGCACTACGGCATTACTACGTCATGCGGATTTTTTTTGTGTTTAGATGATTACCGCAGTTACCAAACCGGCAACCGGGCCGGCCATTGCACTTGGGCCGCCGCTCAGAGGCGGGCCATGGACCGCTGTTTACGACCCCGCATGGGCAAGGGGGCATCGGCGGGTCATATTTGTAAAGGATGGCGTGGCACGCATCCCCGGCAGGTTTGCCATTGATTTTGTAAAACTTGACAGCACCGGCAAATTCGCCCGCGGCAATGAAGACACCATCACTAACTGGCACGGCTATGGCGCCACCGTACTGGCTGTGGCAGATGGTATTGTGAGCACGGTAAGAACTGATTTCCCTGAAAGCAGTGCTATATCCCATCACCCCGGCTATGCTACCCACCTGGCTACCGGCAACTACATTTCCCTGAAAATAGCAGAAAACACCTACGTATTTTACGAGCATCTGCAGCCGGGAAGCATAGTGGTAAAAGCAGGTCAACGGGTAAAAAAGGGAACCTCCATTGCGCAGCTGGGCTTCACCGGGCAATCCACCGGGCCACACCTTCACCTGCATGTAGCTTCTGCTGATGCACCGCTTGGTGCAGAAGGACTTCCCTTTGTATTTGAGCAATTTACAGTATCAGGTGCTATCCCCGACTTTAACGAATTTGGTAAACAACCGTATAGGCAGCTTTCTCAACCCATGCGCGCGGAGTTTCCGTCGTCTAACAGTGTGATCAGCTTTCCCTGATCACCATAGGGTATTCAGTGTTAACAATCTAATGCACTTTATCTCCCGGATAAAAACAAACAGGACTGGCTGCAATAGCCAGTCCTGTTTGCTGATACAAATATAGTATACCCGCTCCCGTTAGTGCATAGGCGTACTGCTCAGGTCTTTATTGAGCACTTCAGCCAGTTCGGGGTGCTCTTTCTTTTCACGGGAAAGCACCTTGTAAATAATTACAATGCTGAGTAATATAAATACTGCACCGATCAGGAAATGTACACCAGGCAAGTGGAACGGGGCTTTCGCAGAAGTAAAATAGGCAAAGGCGCCGTTCATGATCAGCGGGCCAATAATGGTGGTAAGACTCATCAGGCTGGTAAGTGCTCCCTGCAGCTCTCCCTGCTGGTTAGCAGGCACATGACCGGATATCACCGATTGTAAAGAAGGCCCGCAGATCCCGCCCAGGCAATAAGGGATCAGGAACACGAACATCATCCAGCCCTGTGTGGCAAAGCCAAACAATACCAGTCCCAGCGTGTAAAGCGATAAGCCGAGGTAAATACTTTTTTCGTTACCTATCTTCGGGTTAATTACCCTGGTTAATCCCGCCTGTACCGCCCCTACCAGCACGCCTACCACAGCCAGGGAAATACCAACCATTTTTTCACTCCAGTGAAAATTATAAATGGTAAAGAAATTCCAGTTGCTTTGCACGGCCTGTGCACCCAGGTAGATCAGGAAAAATCCGAATGCCAGTCCCCCTATTTCCGGGTGTTGTGTCAGAAATTTCAGTGACCCGAAAGGGTTAGCCCGTTTCCAGTCGAACGGACGGCGGTTGTCCTTACCCAGCGATTCCGGCAGGAAAAAGTATCCCCAGATACAGTTTACCAGGCACAATATGGCGGCAGCATAAAAAGGCGCCCTGATGCCCCAGTTGGCCAGCAATGCGCCCAGCGCGGGGCCCAGCACAAATCCCAGCCCGAATGCAGCGCCTATCAATCCAAAATTTTTCGCCCTGGATGTTTCATCAGTACTTACATCCGCAATATAGGCAGTGGCTGTAGTGAAGCTGGCTCCGGTGATACCGGCAATAATACGTCCGGCAAACAACCAGCCATAGGCCGGCGCCAGCGCAAGAATAATATAATCGATCCCGAAACCCAGCAGGGAAAGCAATAAAACAGGACGGCGTCCATACTTATCACTGAGGTTTCCGATCACAGGGGAAAATACAAACTGGGTGATCGCAAAAACGGACAACAGCAGCGCTCCATAAGTGCTGGCCTCATTAACGGGGATATGTTTTAACTGTGCAATAAGATCCGCCATCACGGGGATGATCAATCCCCATCCCATTACATCAATGAGCAACGTAACGAAAATAAAACTGATAGCGGCCTTTCTGGATGTGTGCATATAGATAGATGGTTTTGTATATCGATGGATCTGGCGGATGTTTTTTCTTCCCGCAACCAATTTCCTTCATTCGGGCTTCAAATATATATCCCGCAGATGCGCTACAGAAAGCCTTTCCGGCCAGGATCATTTTTTTACCGGTAAAACCAAATCTTTTACCGGTAAAAATTGACCAGCCACAAAGATATTTACTTCACTACCAATAAAAAGGGTAAAACGAGACAATATCAGGGGAGTTTGCGACATAACTAAAAAGCCCTGCAGCTATTGCTGCAGGGCAGGTTTTACGCAGGAAATTAAATGTTACCACGTTAATTGCAGCAATGATACTCCCTGTCCGGGAAGATCTGTATTTAATACAATTTCGCCGTTACGGGGAAGCACCCACTCCGGTGAACTGATGGCTTCCAGTTGTCCCGCGCGTTCCAGCTGCACTGTTTGTATAGCATCAGGATGTTGCGGTGATCCCATCTTCTTCCACACTTCATAAGCGTTACTATGGGTTGCATCTATCCGGTAATGCTTCAGTAAAACGTGTGTGGAAGGCAGCCCTTTTACTTTTATTTTTACGGGAGATGATTGTGCGGGAATGATATTATCGTCATGATAGTTCCACACCATTACGCTGGTACTGTGCTCATCGCCGGCAGCCAATGCGTTCACATCCCTTTTGGCTCCCCTTACGCTGCTGTCGAGGATCTGCCGGTAGTTGTAGTTCGTTTGCCCGCTCACTTCCAGGCGGTTGCCCTGCATCAGGCCAAACATGCGGAATACATTCAACACAGGCTTATCCACGCCGTTGGTGGCCAGGTCACGGAAGCCGGCAAACCAGGGCTGGTCTTCAAACTCAAAGGCCCAGGTCACCGCGCCTGCCAGGTTAATGCCACGGGCCGCTGCCAGGTCATATTTCCGGGCAAAAGAAGCCGCCGTGTAGCTGGAATACATAGTGCCGTTACGGTAAGCGTTGGATGGGTGAAATGCTTCCGAGCATGCGGCGCATCCTTCGGGATCTGATTCACCGATAATAACAGGCAGCTTTTTCAGCGATGGATAACCGGCTATTATTTCAAAGCCTTTATCAATATCACGCAGCTGTGCGGCCATATTCATCTGTACATGCCCATCTGTTACCTTGGGCGCGCCCTTGGCGTGAAAAGTGATCACATCCAGCGGTGCGCCTGTTTTTCCCGTGGCGTAGTTCTTTCCGCTCACCACATGATCCAGGAAAGTTTTAAGGAACTTCGCAGCCACATCCCAATTGGGGCCTGTCACTTCCGGTCCGCCGATCCTGGCAGTAGGCAATGCCCGTTTCACAGCATCGGCAGTGTAATCATACAGCTTGATATACTCTTCTGTAGTGCCTTTCCAGTAACCGATATTAGGCTCGTTCCACAACTCCCAGTACCAGCTTTCCACTTCCGCTTTTCCATAACGTGCTACGGAATGCTTTACCCATTCATATACCAGTGCGGCAAATTTCTTATAATCTTTCGGAGGATAGGCCCACCCGGTAAATATATCGTTATACTGCTTATCCGGTTGCCAGTGATGCCGGTAAGGCGATGGTTTTACCGACAGCGCTTCCGGCATAAAACCCACCTGTGCAACGGGCTTCATGCCCCGCTCTATAAAGGTGTCGAATATCCTGTCTATAATGGTCCAGTTATATACCGGGTTGCCGCTGGCATCTTCGGTATATGCATTGGTAGATCCCCATTTCAATGCAGCGGTACCATCGCCGGTTACCAGTAAGCTATGTACGCGCACATATACCGGCACTTTACTTAACGCGGCAATTTCCGTGAGCAATTTCTTCCCGTCTTTCATATAGGTGTAGTTAGGCTCATCATAGCCAAACCAGGCCCATATTGGTTTTAACGGCCCTTTACTTTTGCGGGTATCTACGCTCATCAACAGGGTATCCTGCTGCGCATTTCCCGGCAGGGCCGGTAACAGCAACAGGAGGATAAAAAACGGTAACAGGTGCTTCTGCATGATCATTTATTGCTGGTGATATAAAAACTACGGTAAACGGGTACCGCCGTGTTAATACTGTCTCTTATACCATATTGCCACGCGCCGATGGTTACCTTCACGGGCAACCTGCTGCGGGGCGGTAATGGCGTTATGTAAACGCGGTTATCCAGGATACGGGCCGGTCCTTCCATTACAAAAAACTGTACGGGTAAACCTGCATCAGACTCCGCTTTCAAAGCAATCCCTTTTTGATGATACCGGGTATCCGGCAATGCATCGAAGCGGATATGCTGCGCACGGCCACCGGTAAGTATAGCCGGCACTGTCATCTTCGCCTGTTGCACAGAGGGCTTAAACACGCTATCACCGGGATGTTCCGCCGCCAGCCATATGTCATAGCGGCCGGTGTCAGGAAGCATTCCCGGGCGGAACTGTAGCCTGAACCGGTGGGCGCCGGGCATGCGGTACTGCACTGCTTTACCAATGAAAAAAGGCAATGTAGGCAGCCTTTTCAGTGGTGGAGGCAAAATGCCCTTCAGCAGGACAAGCCAGCATGCTCAATGGCAAACGGGGATGCGCTTCTCTCTCCTTTAAGCCTTCATTGCTCCAGGTATCTGCTGCTTCATATTCTCCCATCGTTTCCAGACAAGGTACAAAATCAATGTTACGGTTACCCCATATATCCGGCGCAAAGGTGGCATCACGGAAATAAGGCCACTGCCCGCTTACCGAGATAGCTGCCAATGTGCGCTCCGGCTTCCATGCGGCAAAATAGTAAGGCCAGCTGGCGGCGGCGGAATGCCCAAGCGGCACCACCGGCGCAGTTACCAGCTCCCTGTAACCGGAACCCTCTGCAAGACGCAGCAGCATGGAATCAAATATTTCACCTGCGCCTTCATTAAAACGGAAAAGATGATCAAACGGTGGTGATACCCATATCTCTGCAAAATCCAATGCCGATAATTCTCCCGGAAAACAGGATCTTCCAGGATAGCAATTTCCTCCATATTATGCTGCGCTACCACTACCCCTTTTACCTGTTTACACGCAGGAGGGATCCATAGCCAGGCACGTGGATTATTTTTTCGTATACCCCTTACCGGTATACTCCACTGCCATTCCTGTGCGTGCAGCTGCACACATGAAAAAACAAAGAGCATCACCACAACCAGGCTTCTTTTCATTATTGTTCTTTCAGTAAAAAAGTAAACAGCGAGGGCTGATAATTAATGGCGGTCTTCTTTCCGTTCAGGGAAAACGCATCTGGCTCACGCGCACTAAATATCCCTATCCGTGCATAGGGTTGACCGCTGAAATGCGCCGCTATATTACTCTTCCCATAACTTACTATACCGGATAATTTCGATAAAGATTCATACACTACCCGCTGTTCCTTTCTTACATAACTGCCATAGCCTACAAAAAGATCCTGCAGATCTTCCGGCTTACCGGTATCCTTATTTTCCGCCCATGTAAAGGCAAGCAGGTAAGCATCCGTATCCCATCCACCCATATTGTTGCAGCTGTTCAGGTGCATCTTCCTTCCGTCTGCCAGCAGGTTCAGGTACACATTTGTTACCTTCCCGGATTGCCGGATACGCAGGCCAAGATAGTTTGCAGCCGTAATCCGTTCAATCTGCGGAATGTTATTATCGTTTACAGAATCCTTCAGAATGATGGTGGTAACAAACTTTGTTTGTCTCACTTCTTCCGGGTATTGTATAGAGAAATAAGTTTCTGTTCTGGTAAGGTCCTTTGCCTGCGGAGCCGTTCTTGCCACCAGCTTCATCTTCTCCGGGAAATCATGATTATAGCCTGTTTGTATCAGTGTTTCCGGGAAGAGCGGCCTTACCAGCACGGCGGCATTATTGTTCTGTATACTGATGTCCATTCCTGTTTTACGGGCATCGCCACCGGGATGAAGCAGCCATTCAAACTTCCCGGTATTATATGTTTTCACATCGTCAATAACCAGGATCACTTTATCCAGCCACAGGTAGTTCTTCTCGGTAAATTTCCTTTCGCTCACCGGGTCGGCAAGTACATCGCCATCGGCGGTAAGAGCCGGCGCTTTGGGGTATTTGGCGGCAAACTCAGTACCAGCCCAACGTACGCCCAGTAATGGCTTTGTAAGCTCAATATGCGCAATATGCCAGCGTTTCAGGTCATCCATGCGCTGACCTTCGCCCTGTAATTCCACCGCCCTTTCGCGGCGTATTTCCTCTTTCATATCCACCAGTGAAATCCGGTAGCGCCCAAAACTATCCAGCAGCCCTCCTATAAAAAGCTGCGACAGGCCATAGCTGATGAGGAAAAGACTCAGCGTAAGCTGGGCCTGGCTGTTGGAAATACCCAGGGCGGTTGTCATGCCCGGTAAGGAGGGAATATAAATATCCGTGGCAAATCCCGACATAGGGATCATGGCAAAAGCCAGCAGGGTGGCTATTCCTATATTGCTGTCCTTTATTCTTTGCAGTTTAACAGTGCTGTTGGTCATATTACAGTTGCTGGTGATTCAATCACTGCAAAATTACAGCATCCATGTCATTAATCAACTTTACTACGGCGGTCTGCATCATACCAACAGCACATTAATCACCAGGTTTAATCACCGCAGAAACGATCTATTGCTTTAGCCGTTTTGAGCTCAGCCAGATGCCAGCCAATACCAGCAGGCCACCGGCCATCTGCCAGGGCGTAAAAGTATCTTTCAGGAATATCACAGCAATCAGCGCACCGATCACAGGGTTCAGGTTCAGGAAATTCCCTACCTGGGCGGCAGGCAAACTTTCCAGCGCCCTGTTATAAAGAAAGTAAGCCAGCGCAGAAGCAAATACACCGAGGTAAATAATTCCAGCCCATGCCTCCCCGGATATTTCCGGCATACCATGTGCGTACAGTTCCACGCCGGCGGCCGGTATTAAAAAGGCCGATCCTATAAAAGTGCTCACCGCGGTGGCTAACAGGGTATCTGTATCCTTCAGGCTTCTCGACAACAAGGTATATGCGCTCCAGCAGCAAACCGCCAGCAGCATCAGCACACTGCCCCGCAGGGTATGCGCCCCACCGGTATTTCCCACAAACCCTACCAGCACCACACCCGTTACACATAATACGATACCGGCAATACTTCTGCCCCCAATATGCTCTTTTAACAACAATGCCGCCGGTATGGCTATCGCCACCGGTATTAACCCCTCTACCAACGCACCGGTGGATGCCGGGATATAAAGCATGGCGGAGTTGAAAAGACCATAGTATACGGTAATGCCCAATATGCCCATTACAGCCAGCCTTTTATAAGGCAACGGCTGCGGTACTTTTCTCCGCTGCCGCAAATAAAAAGGCAACAACAACCCGCAGGCCACTATATGACGCAGTGCAGCAAACAGGTAAGGCGATACTTCTGTTACCACCGTTTTGGTAACCGTAAAGGAACTCCCCCATATGAGCATCACAAACACAATACTGATAAAACCTTTTGCCCGTTCTGTTACAACTATTTTCTTCATAAGTCTTTATTCTTCACGTTCTGCATGATCCGCCAGGCCGCCCATAACCAGCCGGATGCTATAGCTGCTGTTAACAATAAAGCAGGCCATATCAGCATGATCTGGTAAAAAGTTACATTAAACCCATTGCTCACCAGGTAAGCAATGGCCCAGTAAATGATCATGATCAAACTGGTAAGCAGACCATACTTCGTTCCTGCGGATAAATATTTTTCCGGTTGCTCAAAGATCCCGGTTCCTGCTCTTCCTCCCAAAAAATAAGTGATACCAAATATAAAAAAGACCAACACCTCTGGGTTCATCTGTGCATCTATAAAAAAGATCAGTCCATTTGCCCAATCGCCTCCCGATTCTGTAAAAAACAAAAAGATCTCCAGGATGATCATTGCCACCAACAGTGACATTATCGCTTTTTTCCTGCCGGTTTGTTTTGCTGTGTCGGATGTCATAAGGGTTGAGTATTGATTTAACCAGAAGTAATTTAGATAATTAGTCCGATATTTGACCTGCGATGATCTTTATCCATGACCAGGCTTTTCAGCGGAAATGTAATGCGGAATATAGAATGATCTGCCCGGTCATTTTATAAAGACAACACAGCCGTTCAGGGCATTCCTGTATAGCTACTCCCCGTTTACCCGATAGATACCCCATAGATAAGCCATACTTGCGACACTGATAAGCCGTATCTATAAAGATGCGGATGAAGTACGGTTAAACTTTTTTTTCACTACCGGTTTAATGTAGGGTATGTCCGAAAGGATATGGGGGAATGGCTTTTCGTGCGAATGGTATCAGTTAGTAACCGCAATGGCGCGCCTGCCAACTTTCTTATTGATCAGCAGGGACATATCCTGTTCGCCTGGCCGGGTTTACCGTCGGGGAGAACTTATGCAATGGACAAATGCGGTGGACAGGCATTTAATGGAATTGATTGAAGATGGTACATTAAAGAAACTACAACAAGGGCTTTATTATTACCCCAAACAATCTACTTTTGGCCAGGTTCCCCCGGATGAAAAGGAGCTGGTACGTAGTTTTTTAAAAGCTAAAGATTTTCTTCTTACTTCTCCTAACGCGTACAATAGCCTGGGAGTAGGTACCACCCAGCTGTATAATAAACGTATTGTTTATAATCATAAACGACACGGCATATTCCAGCTGGGTAATAAATTCTTTGACTTTAAAATTGTTCCGCATTATCCCAAAAAGGTAACCCCCGAATATTTGCTCGTTGATCTGGCTGGAAATATGGAGTCACTCGCTGAAGATCCTGTGGAACTGACTACACGCTTATTTTCTCTCATGGAGAAAATTGATAAAAACACGCTAATGAAGCTGTTTAATTATTACGGCAATGCCAAGGCCAGGAAACTATATCAGGATTTTTTACGCCGGTCTGAAAATTGAGCACTGAACTATGCCACAATATCTTCATGAACATAAGGATTTTGCTGATTTAATACGTATCATAGAAGAGGAATCAGGCATAAATGCTGCCCTGATCGAGAAGGATTACCTGGATTTGACCAGGTAATGAAGCGTATTAAACAGTTTGTTAAGCAACTGTAAGCTATCCAATTTCAATGTGACGGAAAATGACTGGAAAGAGAAGCATTCAGATCCGTATACTCAATAACTTTATAAAGCAGTTATCCAAATTGCAGGCTTAAACCGTTGAGAAAAGAGATCATAAAAAACAGCCACCTGCTATTCGATTTCCCCTTATTCATTTTGTTCATTTTAAAACCGCCCCGTTCATTACATCCATTTGTTTTGCAGGCATCATAACTGTCATTATTATAATTAAATTAGAATTATACAATTGAGAACTGTTGCTGTTCAGTGATAATATCTCTATTGAAAAGATCTCAAAACTAACAAAGACTGGCTACTGTTACCAACAAATCACTACGGGAAAGACTATACAATTATTATTCAACAAGACCGGTTGCTGCAGATTGATAATATCGCCTTTGAAAACGCCCTGATGAATTCAAACCAAAATCAAAATTCCCCACAGCACTTTTATGCGCTGGATGCTATAAGGGGTATCGCCGCTATTATAGTTGTCCTCTACCATTGGCAGTTCTTTTATTATGCCAATGATACCTGGGTACAGGGAGGCTTCGAAAAAACAGCACTTCCGTTCTATATTTACCTGCAGGCCTTCTACAACGATGGCATGGTAGCGGTCGATTTATTCTTCCTCCTCTCAGGGTTTATTTTCTTCTGGCTGTATGCGGAACGCATCGCCAACAGGAATATTCACTTTGGCAAGTTTATGTTCTTCCGCCTCAGCAGGCTCTACCCCATTCACCTGGTAACCCTGGTAACTGTGGCCATACTTCAATGGCTGATGTTGAGAAATGCCGGGCATTATTTCATTATACAGTTCAACGACAGCTACCACTTTGTCCTGAACCTGCTGTTCATGCAAAACTGGGGATTTGAAAAAGGCCCCTCCTTTAACGGGCCTTCCTGGTCTGTTTCCGTGGAAGTGGCGTTATACCTGATGTTTTTTGTTATCTGCTACCTGAAGCTACAACATAAGAAATGGCTGTTGCTCCTCATGATCCCTGCAGGTATATTTATTCAGTATTTCTATAGCATCATCGGTAAAGGAATGTACTCTTTCTTCCTGGGTGCGCTGGTATACTATCTGTATGTATGGATGACGAAAGAGAACAGGACCCGGAAATACCTGCCGGCCCTGGCTGTGGTTACTGCAATATTATGGATCATGCTGTTTGCAGAATACCAGTTCTCCTTCTTCCAGGAAATATGGACAAAGCTGTATATGCAGGTGCTTCCCGGTAAAAGCCCGGAGTCCTCCGCATCTGCGTTTGGACTGGGCCGCAACTTCTTCTTCCGCACGGCGGTGTCACCCTGCACCATCCTTACCCTGGCGCTGTGGGAAACCTCCAGGGGTGTGCTGAACAAAAAATGGGCGTTGCTTGGTAACTGCAGCTATGCGATGTACTTAATTCATTTCCCGCTGCAGATCATTTTTGTACTTGTAGCAGACGCCTTTCATATGAACCGGCTAGTATTCCGGTCGCCATATACTTTATTGCTTTTTTTCCTGATTCTGCTGCCACTGAGCCTGATCACTTACTACTATTTCGAGCTGCCTGCACAGGAGAAGCTCAGGGCCAGATTCTTTAAAACAAACAGGGCCGGTGTAAACATAGCTGATGTTAAAGTAACAACATAAAGAAGTCCGCAATGAGGAGACCCGTTAGATCCTTGTTTTAAAATGGTGATGAATGCCGGTGAAATACCTGCATGCACACTTCCTGTGATACCGTACCGAACAGATAAATTAATCACTTAATATGGGATTGAAATTCAGCTTTCCATTGATCCTGGCGTTGATAATAATTACCGGGTGCAACAGCTCCCGGAAACTGACCTACTTTAACGACATTGCAACAGCCTCGGGAGTAGATTCACTACACCGCATGCAGCAATTGAAAATACAACCCGGCGACATCCTTCAGATCACGATCACCACGCTCGATAAAGAAGTGTCGCAGATCTTTAACCCTAACATTACCGTTTCCGGGCCGGCTTCGAACAGCGGCATGGAACCGGGATACCTGGTAGACAGTGCCGGCTATATAGCCCTGCCGGTGATAGGAAAAATAAATGTAAAAGATAAAACCACTGCCGCCATCAACGACCTGGTATCGCAGGAACTGGAGAAAACAGTCCGTAACGCCTATGTATCTACGCGGCTGGTAAATTTCAGAGTATCCGTACTCGGTGATGTAGCCCGCCCCGGATCCTTCCGCATCGGCGCTGAAAGAGCCTCCATACTGGATGCACTGAGCATGGCCGGCGATCTCAATGTTACCGCCAAACGCGACGACATCATGATCATAAGGGAGATCAACGGCGTTAAAACATATGCATCGGTGAACCTGAACGACAGCAAAACCCTTTCTTCACCCTACTATTATCTCAGCAATAATGATGTTGTGTACGTAAAGCCCGGCCCCGACCGCAAATTCGCTACGTCCAAAACAATACAGCTGCTGCCGGCCATCATCGGCGTAATATCACTTATTACCACGATCGTCATTCTAAGTAAATGATCAGTGTTATGAATCAGCAAAAAACAACCAGCAATAAGGGCTCCGTTATAGATCTGAATGATCTCTTCCAGAAAGTGGTATTCCACTGGCCGCTTTATCTCCTGGTACTGATGGCCATGGTAACAGGCGCCATGCTGTACCTGAAATACAAGAAACCGATCTATATGTCCACCGCCAGGCTTTACCTGAAAGATGAAAAAAAAGGTGGCGGGGAAGAAATGGATGCCCTGAAATCCCTTGCACTTTTTAACAACGGGAAAAATATTGAAAACGAGATGGAAGTGCTGAAAGCCCCTATCCTGGTGGAAAAAGTGATCGCAGCCGGCGGCTTTAATACCCGGTATTACCTGAAAGGAACAGTGAACAATGAAGAGATCTACAACCATCCTCCACTCACCATCCGCGTACTGAGCGATAGTACCAAAGTAGGCAATTACATTTTTGATGTGACCCGGGAAAATGATCTGCTGAAAATAAAACAGGTGAACAATACCACCGATAGCGGCCTGCAATTCACTACCAGGCCCGGCGAACCATTCACCGTGGCGAAAGATAAATTCATGATCACTTTTCCCGCTACAGCATCCACCGCTCCTGCCGGCACTTTCCGTATCCGCGTGGATTCGGTACCGGAACTGACCTATGAAAAAATAGAAGAAATAGGTACCGCGCTGGTGAACCGCGATGCCACGGTAATACTCGTAAGCTATAAAGACCCCGTACCCGAAAGGACCGCCGATTTCCTCAACTCCTTACTGGAAGCCTACAATGAATATACCCTCGACGACAAAAACCGGGTGGCCTTTAAAACCATTCACTTCCTGGCAGTTAGAATTGATTCCTTAAAAGAAGAACTGGGGCTGCTGGAAAAACAGGAAGAAAATTTTAAGATCCAGAGAGGCATCACAGATATTGACGCCAGCTCCAAACTGGCGCTGGAACAGGTAAAGGAAGCAGATATCCGGCTCAGCGAAGCCAATATGCAACTCTCCGTTTTTGACCAGGTGGAAAGCTATATCAGCAACCCCGCCAGCAATTATCCCTTTGCACCGGTACTTGGTAATATTGATCAAACACTTACCTCCATGATCAACCGGTACGAAGAAGCGCTCCGGGAAAAGAAACGGTTGTCGCTTTCCCTCAAGCCTGCCAGCGAGATCCTGCAAAACGTGGAGTCGCAGATCACCGATACGCGGAGAACCATCCGCGATTATATTGCCGGATACAGAAGGAATGCCAACGTGGTACAAAAAGAAACACAGCAGAAAGTAAACCAGATACAGGGAAAAATAGCCAACATCCCTACCTATGCAAAAGAATACATTAACATAAAAAGACAGCAGGGCGTAAAGGAAAACCTGTATCTCTACCTGCTGAAAAAGAAGGAAGAAGCATCGGTAGCCTATGCCAGTAACGTGGTAGATAACAAAGTGATTGCTCCTGCTTTTGTACCGGACAAACCCATCGCCCCTAAAAAATCTATTGTATTCATCGGCTTTATCGCCGCCGGCCTGGTACTCACCAGCGCTTACATCTATCTGAAATATTTCCTGAATCCCAGTGTACTCAGTAAAAAAGAAATTGAACAGGTGTTCGATCTGCCTGTTATCGCGGAAATTTACCAGCAGGAAGAAGGCGCCCGCGATATGTCGCTTCAAAACCGTTCGGTACTGGTGGAGCAGGTATTTAATATGCGCACCAACCTGAAGTTCCTGCTCACCGGCGTTACCGGTACGCCTACCATTCTCCTTACCTCCAGCATATCAGGAGAAGGAAAAACCTTCCTGTCTGCCCACCTGGGCAACTCTTTAACGGTAAGTAATAAAAAAGTGGTGCTGCTGGAACTGGATCTGCGGAAACCAAAGCTGTCGCAGTTCCTGGGGTTGGACCATAACGTTGGCGTTACCAATTACATCATCGGGAATAAAACCATAGAAGAGATCATTAAGAAAGTACCAGGCACCGACGGGCTTTACCTGGTATCTTCCGGCCCTATTCCTCCCAACCCTATTGAGCTTATCGAGGGAGAGCGTATGGCCGAGCTGCTGGCGCAGCTGAAAGACCTGTTTGATTACGTGGTGATCGATATGTCGCCCATTGGTATTGTATCCGATGCGAAAAGCATTTCTGGCCAGGTCGACTGTGCCCTGTTTGTGGTGCGTTACAACTTCACCCTTAAATCCAAACTGATACCTGTATCAGAAAATGTCCGGAAAGGCTTCTTCAAAAAAATAGGGATCATTTTCAACGGCATAGAACAGGATACCTTCTATCCTTATTACTACTACGATCATTACTCATACACAGAAAATAAACAGCAGCATCATACGTGGTCATCACTGGTTAAAAAAATAAAACAACGCATTGCATAAATTATTTGAAAATAGCGGTTGGCTTTTGATAGATAAGCTCAGTAAACTTTTCCCGGGCATTATCATCATGGCGCTCATTGCCAGGCACCTGGGCCCGGAGGAATTCGGGATCTGGAGCTATGCATTGGCCCTCACCACTATTATAGGCAGTGTAGCCATACTTGGCATGGACAAACTCGCTGTAAAAGAGATCCTGCATAACGGGCAAAAACAGGGCGCCATTGTAGTTACCGTTATCTTAATGCGGATCGTGGCCGGTATCATCTGTATGGCCATCAGCGTAAGCATTGTGTGGTTTACACGGCAACACCAGCAACTATATATATACTGCACTATTTTTTCTGCACTGATCATTGTGCTGCAATCTTTCGATGTGCTGGACTACTTCTACCAGGCGAAGCACAATGTAAAAAAGGTGATCATTCCCAAAGTAACGGTGTTCCTCGCTTTCTGCGCAATAAAACTGGTCATCATATACCTGGATGGCTCGCTGATGGCATTCCTGTGGACATCCGTGATAGAACTGGTGGTCACCTACCTGGTAGTAATAGCGATCTATGGCTACTACAATACGGCAGATTTCACCCTTCGTATTGACCGTACACTGGCTAAAACGCTGCTGGTGCAAAGCTGGCCGCTGATACTTTCCAACCTGGTGGTGGTATTATTTATGAAGATAGACCTGGTGCTGCTGGACCTGCTTTCCAACCCGGGGGAACTGGGGAAATATGTAAGCGCGGCACGGATCTCGGAGCTATGGTACGCCATTCCTACAGTGATATCCGTAGCCATACTGCCCGGTCTTATTCAAAAGAAAAAGAGCAGCCGCAGTGCTTACCTGGCCGCGCTGGAAAAGTGGCTGCGCCTGTCGTTCTGGCTAAGCCTGGGTATTGCATTGCTGATCACATTCACTGCGCACCTCATCATTCCTTTCCTGTACGGCGAAGGCTACGCGGCCGCTTCCCGGATGCTGAGGATCCATATATGGGCAGGGATACCTGTGTTCCTCAGCGTTGTAATGGTACAGTACCTGTTCGTAGAAGGAGAATACAAGAGCTACCTGTACGGCAACCTGTCGGGCCTGCTCGTTAATGTAGGGGTAAACTTTTTCATTATCCCCGCTTATGGCGGCACAGGCGCGGCTATCGCCACCGTAGGGGCTTACAGCACCGTGTATGCCATGTTGGTTTTGCTCGACAAAAGCGGCGAGGGCTACCTGCTTGCCAAAAGAATGTTTCATCCCATACAGGCCCTTGCAGATATCAAACAGGTACACAGCAACCTGTGGATCTTCGCCACCCGTCTGTTTACCTTCAACCAAAAACAGTATACCAAATGAGCAGCATGAGAAATATCGCGGCCAAACTGGTTACTACCCTGTTTCCAAGGCTTAGTTACGGTGTACGTGCTTACAGCTCGGAAGGGGAAGACCTCATTTTACAAAGGATCTTTGACGGGAAAAAGAGAGGTGTTTATATAGATGTGGGCGCCCATCACCCCTTCCGGGTATCCAATACCTACCTGCTTTACAAGCGCAGGTGGACGGGGATTAACATTGATCCCATGCCTGGCTCAATGGCCTTATTCAACAGGTACCGGCCTAAAGATATCAACCTGGAAATAGGTGTGTCGGCAGTAAAGCAACAACTCACCTATTTCATATTTAACGAACCTGCTTTAAACACTTTCTCTCCTGAAAAAGTGAAGGAATACACGCAGGTATCCAGGTACCGGGTGATTGATGAAAAGAAGATAGATACCTGGCCCCTGGCAGAGATCCTGGATACTTACCTGGCTAAAGATGTTAAGATCGACATCCTAACTATTGATGCAGAAGGATTTGATATGGAAGTACTGCGATCCAATAACTGGGATAAATACAGGCCCGCCTATGTGCTGGCGGAGTCGCCTCCATTTGATGTATTACAGGCCGGGCCCTGCGAGTTATGCCGGTTTATGCAAACCGTGGGATACCGCATGTTTGCCAAAACATATTACACCTATTTCTTTAAAAACATGAACACATAAAATGCCTGGAAGCAAGTTATATGTACAATATGGTTGTGGGCCTTTTTCAGCACCTGCCGGCTGGAAAAACTATGATTCCTCGCCTACGCTGAGGCTTCAGCGGGTTCCCCTGATAGGGAAACTGCTGAAGCCGGCCATGCATGTTACTTTCCATCCCGACGTATTGAAAGGCGATATATTAAAGGGGCTTCCGGGGATAAAAGAGAGTTCATGCGATGGCATTTATTGTTCGCATGTACTGGAGCACCTGGCTTATAACGACTGCCTCCTTGCTATCAGGAATACCTTTCATATCCTGAAGCCCGGCGGTTACTTCAGGTGCGTAGTGCCCGACCTGGCCGGCGCCGCCAGGAGATATATTGCACAGCTTTCGGAGAATGATCCTAAAGCCAATACGGGGTTCATGGAAGAAACCCTGCTTGGAAAGGAAGAAAGGGTGCGGGGATTCAAACAGCTGATCCAGCTGGCACTGGGCAACCGGGAGCACCTGTATATGTGGGATCACCTTTCCTTATCGCACCAGCTGGCCGCCGCGGGGTTTAAGAACATAAGACACTGTGCATTCAACGACAGCCCCGACAGCATGTTCAAACTGGTGGAAGAAGAAATAAGATTTAATAACGCCGTTGCATTGGAGGCAACTAAATGATGTTACACACGCCGGTCTTATTCCTGGTATTTAACCGTCCCGGACAGGCATTGCAGGTATTCGGGCAAATCCGGTTGCAACAGCCGGAACAGCTGTTCATTGCCGCCGACGGGCCGCGGGCCGGCAAACCCGGGGAAGCGGAGTTGTGCGAGGCCACCCGCACAGCCATACTCAATGGTATCGACTGGCCCTGTAAAGTAACTACCCTGTTCCGCACCCATAACCTGGGCTGCGGTAAAGTCGTAAGCTCGGCGATCGACTGGTTCTTCAGCCATGTGGAAGAAGGGATTATACTGGAAGATGACTGTGTACCGGACCCCACTTTTTTTTCTTTTTGTACTGAGATGTTAACGCAATACCGCATGAATGAAACCATTATGCATATCAACGGCGGTAATTACCAATCGGGCATCCGGCGGGGAAACGCTTCCTATTATTTTTCCCGTTATGCGCATATATGGGGATGGGCCACCTGGCGGCGTGCCTGGCAGTATTATGACTTTACCCTTCAACGATATAAACACGCATCCCGGGAAGGGCTCAATACCTTCCTGCAATCGGAGCTGCAGGCTATTTACGACAAACGGGTGGACACCTGGGATATTCAATGGTTTATGACCGTGTGGTTCAATAAGGGATGGGTGATCACGCCTAATATAAGTCTTGTTGAAAACATTGGCTATGGCAAAGATGCCACCCATACCCGTGTGGTTCCCCGCTGGTTTAAAAGTATCCGGTATGGCGCTATAACGGACATCACTCATCCCGGCAGTCACCATATCAACGAAGAAGCAGACAGGTATACCATCAACACCTTGTATAACCCCGGCAGGTTATATCTCAGGATAAAAAAAATAGTAAAAAACAATACGTTTCTATACAACATGTACAAACGCATTTCCTGACCCGTAAAATAATATGGAAACCGTAAACAGCAGTCTTCAAAGCAGTAATCTATTCGTGGAATGTTTCAGGGAAAGCATGCCCCTGATCATTGCGGCCATATTGCTGTACCTGTATTACAACAGGCGGATCAGCATTATAGACATGCTGTTGTACGCCTTTGCATCGGAAGCCTATACCTTGCTAACTATCGGGCCAACTTTTACCGCTACATTTTTCGTAGGTATGTTCATCTTTTTTGAACAGGCCCATCAATTGTTTACCGGCCGGCAGTATATCCGGAAGGAATATCTTTTCCTGCTGCTGTTGCCGCTGCTTTCAAGTATCGCGGTATTCCTGATCACGCAGCTTTACAAAGATCCTTTCAATTATCCCGGCGGTAAGCTGTTTGTGTTCTATACAAAGCCCCTGTACTTTTACCTGAAAACCTACCTTCCCCTGTTTGCTATCGGCGCCAAGATAGTACAGGAACGAAAGCAGCTTTCCTTTGAACAATTCGCCCTGAGCATAAAAAAAATTGCGGTCATATCCTGTGTGATTGCCTCCATCCAGGTAGCTGTACAGCTCATTTTCCACAATTTGGAGCTGAGTGAATTACTCGGGTTGCAAAGCCGTTACCTGATGAAGGAGATCAACGGTCCGCTGGGATTACGGGTACAGGCATTATTCGGGGAACCTAAAATGTTTGGCGCCTTTCTCTCCCTTGCGATCCCTTTCTTTATGAGAGACCGGAATTACAAGGCTACGGCGGTGATGATAGTGGCGGGCATACTCACTTCGTCCCAAACATTCTGGATCAATATCCTGGCTGGTGGTCTCCTGTTTTTATGCTTACCGGGACCTGTGCCGGTAAGATGGAAGATAACAGCCACCCTGGGGATGATCATTGGCATTTTCCTGGGAGTGGCTGCATCCAAGGAATATTTCCTGAAACATTATATGGAGAACCGTCATCAACCGGTATACCAGCTGCTTTTTGAAAGATCCGCCTACCGCTACGACAACGAGGAAATCTGGGGCAAGAGCAATATCATTCTCGGCATTCCGCTGCAAAGGGATATGGAACTGCCGGTGGTGGATTTTCTGCGGGATGAGCCCTATCTCCTGATATCCGGCTACGGTGCAGGCAACAGCCCCTTTATCCCCCCCAATTATTTCTTCGGACAGCTCAGTTATCAAAGTAGTATAGAAGGCGTTGGCGGCCGCAATCTGAATATGCGCTGGTTCTTTATCCTGGCTGAATTCGGGGCGGTTTCCCTGTTCTTCTTCTTCCTGATACTAACCCGCACAGGGCAGGACGTTCCGCCGTTTCAGCGCAGCTACCTGGCGTATGTCGCGGTTTGTTTCTTTTTCAGCCAGATAGATCTTTTCCTGATTATAGTGGCATTACTCTGTGCATATTATAACGAACCAGTAAACGAAAAGGGAGATGAACAAAGTACATAGTATCCTTTGGGGATTAAAATTCAGGTCGTCTTTGTTATACCACTATCTTTTCAACAAAAAGGTACGGAAGAGAACGGCCTGGCATGAAATGCGGTACCATCTGTTTTCGCCGCGCATGTACGCGGTAGCCAATGAAAGAGCTACCCTGATAAACAAGGATGAAAAATACAGTTATTACCGGATAAAGGGTTATGACGATACATTTATTTACCCCGCATCCGCCCCGCTGTACAGCTTTGCCATGGTGATGGCGGAAGCAAGACCGCAACACTGGCATTACTACGAGATCCCTCAAACAGCCGTTGCACCCGGCGACGTGGTGGTAGACTGTGGCAGCGCCGAAGGATTCTTTGCCTTCAAACACCAGCATACCGCTAGCCGCATCTTTGTGCTGGAGCCCTTACCCCTTTTTGTGGACTCACTGCGGGAGCTTTTCCGTCATAAAAACAAAGTGATCATTATAGCGATCACCACTTATCACGAAGGACAGGACTACGAACAGCTGATCGCATTGATAAAAGGCGTGGTGCCGGAATACAATCACCTGGTAAAGGGAATTCATTACATCTCCGGCAACCCGGTGATGCTACACATGTGGATCTAACGGCAATATAAAAGATGCAGGTATTTTTAGACAATATTGTGTTCTCTATTCAGAAAGCCGGTGGCGTATCCGCCTACTGGTATGAGCTGCTGTGCGGTATGAGCAACAGCGGCCTGTCTGTTGGCTGCTTAAACGCAAGACCGCAATCAGACAATATTTTTGAGCGGAACATAGATTACCACCGCTTTAACTGTATCCGCGAAAGCTGGATCCCCCACAAATACCTGCGGTACCTGCCCCTCCGTTATTCCCTGCCCCCTGCTGCTGTTTTTCATGGAGGTTACCTCCGTGTATCTCCACAAAAAGATATCCTGAATATCCTTACGGTGCACGACTTTGCCCATGAGCGGAAACTGGCTACAAAGTTCCCCCGCGGACTGGCAAACATCCTGCAAAAAGCCTACAGCATCCGCCGTGCCGATGGCATTATCTGTATTTCAGACAGTACCCGGAGAGAGTTGCTGCACTTCTTCCCGGACATTCATCCTGCAAAGGTAAAAGTGATCCATCATGGTATCGGCAACTTCTTCCCCATCAGCAAACAACAACCGGTAAGCTGTTCGCTGCACATGGATCTGCAGAAAAAATTCATCCTGTATGTTGGCGCGCGCAGGCATTATAAGAATTTTTTCATGGCCGTAAAAACAATGGAGCTGCTTTCCCCTTCCTGCCACCTGGTAGCTGTGGGTGGAGAACCCTGGAATAAAAAAGAAATGAATATGATGGAGGAAAAGATAGCCGGCCGTTATCATATTTTTCCTGCCATCAGCCAGGCCGATCTGAATGTTTTATACAACCATGCTTTCTGTTTGCTCTATACTTCTGCGTATGAGGGATTTGGCTTTCCGCCGGGAGAAGCCATGAAAGCCGGTTGCCCGGTAGTAACCACCGACGCTACCTCCATGCCTGAAGTAGTGGGCGATGCAGGCCTGATGGCCGATTCGGCCGACCCCGTATTATTTGCAGAAAAGATCAGCGCACTCGAAAATGAAAACTACCGGCAGCAGCTGATTCAACAGGGCCTGCAACGGGTGCAGCAATTTACATGGGATAAAAGCGTACAGGAAACAATTGGTTTTTACAAAGATTGCTGGAACCTCAAATTCTCCACATGAGTATTATTTTCAAAATAGCAGACACCGTAAAGGTATTCCTCAGCTCCGGCAGGGGATTTGGCTCACTGCTGGAAAAAGGCGCCTCCGTAGCTTCCACCCGGATACTACATAACTGCCGGCATTATATTCCCACGTTGGGCGCTATCATAGATGCAGGCGCCAACCAGGGCCAGTTTGCCATGGCTGCCGCTCACTTTTACCCCCGTGCGCGCATCCATTCCTTTGAGCCCCTTCCCCATGTGTTTGCCCTGCTGCAACGTAATACGAGGAGACTTAGCAATATCAGCACCTATAACATGGCCCTGGGCAATTGCAACGGAACGCTGGAATTTCACAGCAATGCCTACTCCCACGCCAGCTCAGCGCTGAATGTATCTGCTCTGCAAAAAAACATGCTGCCCAAAACAGCTACCACCCGCCAGATAGAGGTGCCTGTGCAGCGGCTGGACGACCTTCTGCACCGGCTCACTTTTATCCCGCCGGTACTGCTGAAAATGGATGTACAGGGATTTGAGAAAGAAGTATTGAAAGGCGCCATCAAAAGCCTGTGGCAGATCGACTACCTGTTGTTTGAAACCTCTTTTGTACAGATGTACGACGGCGAGCCATTGTTTGATGAAATGCATCATTTTGTAAAAGAGCTTGGATTTGAATTCATTGCCCCGGTAGGATTTCTTCAATCAGAAAAATTACAAATCCTGCAAATGGACCTGCTTTATAAAAGAAAAACCCATGAGAATTGTAGTTAACGACCATTCCGGCCACGCATTCACCCTGCAGTTAAGCCGGCAGTTTGCACAAAGCGGGCATGAAGTATTGCATGCCTACTCTGTTTCCTTTCAATCGCCCAAGGGCAACTTTGAAGACCTGCCCGTATCCGGAACCAGTTTAACAATACTGCCCATTATGATCAAAGGCGCATTTGATAAATACTCTCTTTTAAAAAGACGGGAACAGGAAATTGACTACGCCCGCCAGCTTATACGCCAGCTGGAAATATTCAGGCCTGATGTGGTGCTGAGCGGCACTACGCCATTGTTTGTACAACAGCATGTACAGCAATACTGCATCAATAAGGGAATCAAATTTGTGTACTGGTGCCAGGATATCTATACCATTGCCATCCGGCAGATCGCCCGCCGCAGGCTGGGTTTCATCGGTTTTCCCTTATGGCACTACTTCAAAAAACTGGAAGCCGGTTTACTGAAAAAAAGCGCGCATGTGGTGAGCATCACTCCCGGCTTTAATGATCTTTTTCAAAAATGGAAGATCCGCCCACAACAGGTAACCTGTATCCCCAACTGGGCGCCACTGGGGGAAATAACGCCTGCAAAAAAGAAAAATGAATGGGCCAGCCGGCACCAGGTGGCCGATAAAACCTGTATCGTTTATTCAGGCACATTGGGGTTAAAACATAATCCGTCCATGCTCTCCGCCGCCGCGGCGTATTTCCGCCAACATAAGGATGTAGTGTTTATTGTGATCTCTGAAGGTTTGGGGGCCGACTTCCTGCAAAAGGAAAAAGAACAGCAGCAGCTGGACAACCTCCTGCTGCTGCCCTTCCAGGACTTCCGGGAGATGAGCCAGGTACTTGGCGCCGCCGACATTTTGCTGGCTATACTGGAGCAGGATGCCGGCGCCTATTCAGTACCATCAAAGGTGCTCACTTACCTGTGCGCGGAAAAGCCCATCGTACTGGCCATGCCGCCGGATAACCTGAGCGCCGCTATTGTACTGGATAACAAAGCTGGCTATTGTATTGCCCCTGATAACCCGCAGGGCTTCTGCCGGCAAATTGAGAAACTGGTGACTGATCCGGCGCTACGGGAAGAAATGGGGCGCAACGGCCGCGCATACGCAGAAAGGACTTTCGACATACAGCATATAGAAAACAAATTCCTGCAAATATTTAATACTATCTGAACTGATACAAACATTCGTCATCCTTCAAGCACAAAATCATGAAACCCGGCAACCATATCAATTTCCTGTTAAGATTGTTGATCGACTACCTGGTACTGGTACTGGCCTTTTTGTGTACCCGGCAGTATATTTCCGGTTTGGGAGATGTATTCTTTTCTCCGTTTAACGGCTTATTGCTTGGGATAAGCATTACCGCGTGGACCATCATCGGCCTGTCGCTTCATTTATACGATGAATTCAGAACCAGGTCGTTCTCCTATGAATTTGTTGCCATCCTCAAAACAACCTTACTTCATGCCTGTTTCTTCACCTTCCTGTTCTTCTATTGTTTCAAGTATTATCCTTATCCCCGCACATTTACACTGCTCAATGCTTCCCTGACCTTTATAGGCATCATCATCATGAAATTCCTTGTAAAGCAGTCCCTGCTCAGGCTAAGGTCAAACGGTTACAACATAAAGAACATACTCATTGTAGGCACCGGCGATACCGGGATGAACTTCTACAGAACCATTTTATCCAACGATCATTTTGGTTACCGGTGCGTTGGTTTTGTGGACGAGCAAACCAATCCTTATCTCAACGGGCAGTACCTGGGGAAAATAGCGGATCTTCAGCGGGTACTGGAAGATCATGAAATTGATGATGTGATTGTAGCCCTGCCGGAAACGCCCGGCGCAGAAATGGAAAAGATCATCATCACCAGTGAGAAGGAAGCAAAACGGGTAAGGATCATTGCCGACTGCTACCGCTTCTGTACTTCTACTGCCAGCATGAACCTGTTTGGCAACTTCCCGCTGTTAACGATCCGTACCTCCCCGCTGGATGACCCGGCAAAACAACGGTTTAAGCGCCTTTTTGAACTATGCTTTACGATAGCACTTTTCCTCACCGTATTCTGGTGGCTGTTCCCTCTCATTGCCCTCCTGATCAAATTATCGTCTCCCGGCCCTATACTGTTCAAACAAACCCGGCAGGGGCTGAAGAACAAAAAGATCACCTGCTACAAGTTCCGCTCTATGACCAGGAACAGCGATACAGTAGATGCAAACGGCCGATACCTGCAAGCCACGCAGCATGATGCCAGGATTACACCCGTGGGTCGCTTCCTGCGTAAAACCAATCTTGATGAGCTGCCCCAGTTCTTTAACGTTTTAAGAGGCGATATGTCGCTGGTAGGACCCCGCCCCCATCCCATGGCGTTGCACCAGGAATCGAGGAATACTATTCAAAACTATATGCTGAGGCATGTGGTGAAGCCCGGCATTACCGGCTGGGCGCAGGTAAACGGGTACAGGGGGGAAACCAGGGCTTCGGGCCTGATGCAGAAACGTGTCGACTTTGATTTGTGGTATATTGAAAATTATAGTTTCTGGCTCGATTGCCAGATCATTTTCCAGACCTTGATGAATATGATCAAAGGGGATAAGAATGCTTACTGATGAAGCGGGCGTTTCATGGCCACAATATTCTGGAATGAAAATATTTCATAGCTGGTGCTGTTATAGGCGCCCAACGCTTTCAGCCCGTCGGGTAATAACCGGTAAAAATCGTAGCCTGGTAATATATCAACAATATCCCTGAAAAAGGTTCTGGAGATGATATTCATTTCGTTGAACTCTACCTGGATCACTTCCGCCAGCCCACCGGCAATTGTTTGCCTGGCTCCCTTCAGTACGCTCAGCTCATGGCCTTCTGTGTCTATCTTCAATAGCGCTATCTTCCGAATATGATGCTGCGCAACAAACTCATCGATGCTGATCAACGCAACAGGTACTTCTTCCGCTTTTCCCTTATGAAGATGTTCAATAACGCCCTTGTACATACTGGCATGTTCGGAGCCGCCATCGCCCTGGTAATCGTAGATAGTGGCAGCACTGCTTTCTTCCCCGGCGCCCAGTGGCACCGCGGTAAAGTTGTATGTTTCCGCCACAGCGCTTAGCTTCCGGAAGGCTACAGGATGCGGCTCAAAAGCAAACACCGGTAGGGTAATCCCGTTC
Source organism: Chitinophaga polysaccharea (assembly GCF_902150045.1). Lineage (GTDB taxonomy): Bacteria > Bacteroidota > Bacteroidia > Chitinophagales > Chitinophagaceae > Chitinophaga > Chitinophaga polysaccharea_A. The sequence goes on along the minus strand of NZ_CABFVU010000005.1, from coordinate 335,841 downwards.
TTTCTCAGCATTACGGAATAGTTTCCCATATTAGCGCCGATGTCAAGGATTACACCGGTATCCAGCTTCCTTTGGGCTTTTAAAAACCTGATGAATGCTTTTTCCCCGGACACGATGTCGTTCTCATGGTTCCTGATACCCAACCCAAACATGCTTAGCTTATATAAAAAGAGATTTACAGGGTAAAAGACCCTTCGCGCAAATAAGAGTACGTATACTTTTTTTACAGACTTTCCGAGCGCATTCATAGTGTAAATTTTGGTTGATGCGTGGTATTAAAAATACTGATATTTATGCAGGTGCAGTCTATTCACTTTATTCATTTCTTTATTTTGGTATCTTGCACCCTTATTTAACCCATTGTTTACATGAAACGCAGTTCCGTATCTTTAGTTTTCAACATTTTCCTGGGAGTAGGCATTGTTACACTCATCATCACCCTTGTTATTCTTTATAACGTAAAAAAGTTCAACGATTCCGCAGTAAAAACCAGTGGCACCGTGGTAGATCTGATCGCCAAAAGAGGATCCAAATCCACTACCTATTCCCCTGTTGTGACCTTTAATGATAATGCCGGGGTGAAGCACCGTTATATTTCCGATGTATCTTCCAGCCCGGCAGGGTACAACATTGGCGACAACGTGGAGATCTGCTACAACCCCAATGATCCTGATGATGCTAAAATAGCCGGCTGGCGACAATATTTCGGCGCATTTATCACCGGTGCATTTGCATTGATATTTGGCCTTATTGGTTTGGGATATCATATTGTGAGAAAGGTGGGCCGTTCGCGGCAGGAACAACTGAAACAATCGGGACAGCTGGTACCCGCCAGTTTTATTTCAGTAGATGTAAACAGGTATGTTTCCGTTAACCGCCGCCATCCTTTTTTTATCCGCTGTGAATGGAAAGACCCGCTTACCGGGATAACGCATCCTTTTAAAAGTGGTTTTATCTGGTCGGACCCTACCCCGTATATTGAGCGGGATAAAAAGATAGATGTATACGTGGACAGGAATAATTTCAGGAAGTATTATGTTGATATTTCTTCTTTCGAAAGATAAAAAAGCCATCCCTGTAAAGGGATGGCAGTCATCGTTCTAATGATTGATCTTATAAGAACATCTGCATCCACTTGCTGATCACCGTCCATGCTTCAGGCGCAAAGTCGCCTTTCAGCTGTGGCAACTCACTGTTGGTGCAGCTTTCACAATGCAGGAAAAGATGATTTAAGCCAGGCAGTACTTTCACCGTTACCTGGTTATTACCGTTCTCCTTTAATACGGTTTCAATGGTGGCCAGGTTTTCTTTATAAGGCACCATGATGTCTTTGTTGCCGTTCAACGCCAGGAAAGGCACTTTGATCTGCCGCAGGAAAGGCACAGGATCATAGCGCAGGTGGCATTGATACCATGGGCCGGTAGCCTGCCGGATATAAGATTCCAGGAAGAAGCGCATATGATCTGCCTCCCCGGCTTTGTCTTTTGCATAGGCGCTGTCGTCTGCATGTTTCCAGGCATTGTACGTAGCGCGGAGCCGTGGCTCCAGTTCCGGCGTATAGGCGTAACGGTAAGCCGTATCAAACATCAGCGTGGTGATGGTACGGTGGCGGTTTTTGTCGTAATCGGAAATGGGCGCCGCATCAATGATGGCATTGTTTTGCAGCTTCAGCGCCTGGATACCGGTGGTGGCAAGTCCTGCCAGGGTGATCACAAAAGCCACCTCTTTACTTTCTGCGGCGGCGATAATAGCGGCGGCTCCGCCTTCGCTATGGCCTATGAGCCCTGTTACTGTAACGCCGGGTTGCAACCGCAGGAAACTGATAGCAGCCTGTGCATCGTTTGCAAAATCCTTGGTGGTAGCTGTTTCGTATACCCCGTTGGTTTCCCCCGTGCCGCGGTCGTCGGTGCGCAGCGTTGCAATGCCTGCTGCCGCCAGGGAATCTGCCAGGGCTTTGAACATTTTGTGACCTGCCATAGTGCCGTCCCGGTCCTGTTTGCCGGTACCGGATATTAACACAACGGCGGGAAAGCTTTTACGATTGGCCGGGATGGTAAGCGTGCCCCCGAAGCGGATACTTTTATCTTTATTACTGAAATAAACGTTGGTGCTGCGGGCGCCGGTAGCCTGGGCATGTACCTGCGGGCCTGCCAGCATAATAATCCAAACAACTGCCAGGCATCTTCTTATACTCATCCTTCTTTCTTTAATAACTCAATGAGGTAGGATATTTCATCTGCCAGCGCGCTGGGACTTCCGTAATAACCGGTTCCCAGCCAGCGGATCACGCCATGCTGATCGATGATCACTTTTGCCGGGATACCGGAGAAAGACAGGGCTTTGGCATACTTGTTATAGGTGTCGTCCAGCTGGCCGGTGCTATCGCTCCTGGCATCCAGCAATACATCCAGGTGGAGGTTTTTTGACGACAGGAATTTCCTGATCTGGTCGCGGTAATCCGGTTTGGTTTCCATGGTAGCAATAAAGTAGAAGCTCACGTTTTTGTCTTTACTGTATTTATCTACCGCCATCTGCATACCCGGCATGGCTGCTTTACATGGTCCGCACCAGGTAGCCCAGAAATCCAGTACTATAATTTTGCCTTTCATACCGGCCAGGTTGGCGATGCCGCCGGTGAGCTGCTGCAGTTTAAAACCGGGCGCCGGCTCGCGGATCAGTTGCGCCCGCAGGGCTTCCCTTTCCGCAGATACATCTGCTGCGCATTTCATGCCCTGGAAATAAGCGTCGAAGCCTGCTTCTTTTTTGTGCTTACGGATGTATTCCTGTTTTAGCAACGCTATTACTTCCGGCGTGGCTTTGTTGGCCCTGGCGGCATTCTCCACCACCTGTACCGCATCCGCGTGCTTACCGGTATTTTCCAGCAGGGTGGCATACAGGCTCATGAAATCGGCACTGTTGGCCGCCGGCTGGTTTTTTACCTTTTCCATCCACAACAGGGCGGTTTTATCATCGCCGAGTGTGTGCAAGAGAGAAGCATGTCCCAGGAAAGCGGGTACCGCGTAGCCGGGCAACTTTGCCTTCCACTGCAGGGGTGAATAGAAGCGGCTTTCAGCGCCGGTCTTTTTATTGGTAGCTGCTTCAATATGCTCCACCAGTTTTTGGGACCAGGGCAGTGCAGCTTCCGGTTTTATTTCATCATGCGCCAGCGCATTCACGACCAGGTGACGATGAAATTCCGTGAGCGACTCGAAAGAGGATACATCCATCATTTCGTCCAGTATATCCAGTTTCTTTGTGGCCATTACCCTTTCATACACCACGCTGCGAAATGCCTTGTTGTAATACATTTGCTGGATCTCCGTGCTTACGTTCTCAAACTGCTGCGGCGGAAATTTTTTCACGAGCTCCTGCCACATATCATAGCGGCTACCGGGCTTGCCGGTGAAGATTTTATATACCATCGCATCGCGTGCAGCCACACCGGAGGGGAACCTGTCAATGATCACTTTATTCATGGAGTCTGCGCGGGCCCTGTCTCCCAATAAATTTTTATACGCCCTGCTCACCTCCATTAATTCCGCTTCGGTAACATCTTTCAGGCTGCTTATATAATTTATTTCCCGGGGAATGATGGTATCGGCGCGTTTCTCATCAGCGTTTTTCAGGATCGCCATTGCGTTATAGAAAATATGCCGCCTGCTTTCCGGGTGGAACCGTAGCTCGTTGTTCATCCAGAAAAGACCTACCTCACTGGTGATCTTCACACTATCATCTACTGCGGGCGGCACTGTTTCCTTCAACTCCGGGAGGCGTAAAAAAGCCCAGGCAGCATAGCCGGTGGGCATCTGCCCGCCTGCGGGGTTAGAGAGAATGATGGCATAGGTAGGAGTGCCCCCTTTATCTGTAATACCGTTGGCAGAAAAGTTAGCTACTACCAGCGCAGTTTTTTCCGGTACATAATACCGTGTTACCCAACCTGAATCTGTCATTTTCATATCCAGGTCTTTTGTTTCCCACTGATCGTTCTTGTAAAGATAGATCACACCGGTAACGGGCGCCTGCCCTTTCAGCGGGGTATTTTCAGGATTGTAGTGAAGCGTTACTGTATCGCCTGCAATTGGATGCGCCGGCGTAAATTTCATGGCCGATTGTGAAAAGGCCATCCCGGCGCATAACACCGCTGGCACCACGAAGGCCGTTTTTACTTTATTCATCTGAAGATTCTTTTTATAGTGTTTATCTCGGGTTTTGTACCAGCGATGGATTCAGCTGGATATTAAATGCCGGGATGGGGAAAATATACCTATTGCTGCCGGGCGTAAGCGTATAGGCTTCACCGGTAGCAATATTGGTACGGGTAATATTTTCTGCGAAACGGCTGTCTGTAAAAAGACGTTTCTGATCAAACCAGCGGATACAGGTAAAACATAATTCCCTTCTTCTTTCCTGCAAAACCTTTACCAGCGCATCGGCTGCACTGCTGGCGGTCAATGGCTGAAAGTCGGCCGCCGCAAAGCGTTTGGCCCTTAAAATATTCACCGTGCCCATAGCGCCTGTTGCATTGCCGGCCCTGGCCTGGCATTCCGCTTTAATGAGCAGCATTTCAGGGACCGACACGCCGAGGTTGCGGTTAGCGCCGGCAACAGCTTCCCTGGAAGAAATACGATAGGTAATTCCCCCATCGGTATAGTCGCTGGTAAGATAGCTGTAGCGGTAATCCTTCACATCGTATAACGACAGCAGGCCCCGGCTCAATACCTGTAAATTGGAATACTGGTGGCTCATGCCCGCTATTTTGGAAAAAATGATCTCGGGGTTATCCGTCCGTTGCGGGTAGCTTGTAAGCGTGGGCAGGTCCAGCAGGCCTGACCGGATGTTCAGGGCATTGTCTGCATTTTCAAGTGCTGCCGTGTATTGTCCCATTTGCAGGTAAGCTCTTGCCAGCATGGCATAGGCCGCTACTTTGGACGGATAAAGATTGTAAGTGTTTTGTGCCGGCAGGTCGGGGATGGCGGCCTGCAGGTCGCTGAGCACCTGGTCGTACACCTGCTGTACAGTAGCGCGGGTGGCTACAACAGATACATCCGGTTCCAGGAGCAAAGGTACTCCCGGGTCGGTAGCTTTGCTGCTTTCATTGTACTGTTTGGCATACATATTTACCAGGGTAAAATAGCTGTATGCGCGGTGTACTCTTGCTTCTGCCAATACCTGTTTTTTCAGCGGCACAGTACCACCATTGCTGTTCATTACATCCCGGATCACCAGGTTGCAGGGATAAACAGTAGCGTACAGTATTTTCCAGTCGGGATCGGCAGTGAGGGCATTATAGTATTCGGCGCCCCACATATAGGCGTTCATGAATTCGGGCGACAGCCGTTGCTGCATACCTGCACCGGTATACTCAATATCGTCTGCCGTCATATCCGGCATATCCACGGAGCGTTCCATGTCCAGGCGGTTGTTCATCAGGTAACGGTAGTTAATATAATCATCGGGCGTAAGCGCGCCTTCTGTTTTTATATCCGTGTATTTGCTGCACGATTGAAGAAGCGTGCCGGCAATAATAAAAAGAAGGAATATTTTATATCGTTTCATTTGGCTGCATTTTGAGATGAGATCAGAAGCTTACATTCAGTGAAAAATTATACGATGCCGATGGCGGCAGCTTCATATTCCGGATGCTTGGCGGGAAATCGGGATCTATGCCGTCGGCGTTTTTGGTCCATAGCAGGGCCAGGTTCCTGGCGGCGCCCGTGAAGGAAATGCCTTTCACCGGCAGGCGGCTGAACAGCGGGGCCGGCACTTTATAACTGAGCGCCACTTCGCGTAAGCGGATATGATCTCCTGGCAGTACATTGATATCGGCATTGATATACCTGATGGCTCCTGCGCTGTTGCCACTCAGGCCCGGCACATTGGTAAAGGCTTCATCGCCTGGTTTACGCCAGCGCTTATCAAGCAGGTTGTTATACTCGTAGTTCTGGAATCCGAAACGGCCGGGATAATTGTTGGGTACCGGCCGCTGGAACACATAGCCAAGTTTATAGGTGATCATTACATCGAGCGAGAAGCCTTTGTAACGGAACGTTTGGCTCAGGCTTCCGAAGTAGGGCGCGGACAGGCGGCCTGCATTTTTCAGGTCGCTGATATCCTTTGGCGACTGGTTAATATTCAACGTATCGCCTTTGCCGCCCAGCACCAGCGGGCTGCCTTTGCTATCCAATCCTGCATAGCGGAACACCATCAGGTAGTCTGTAGGCAATCCTTCTATAGGACCGCTCACACCGGCTGATCTGAGCAGGGCGCTGGTTACATTATACCTTGCGTCCGTTACCTTGTTGGTGTTATAGGAGAACACCACGTTGGCCGACCATTCAAAGGCATGCTGGCGGATAATCCTGCCGCCAAGTGAGAGGTCGATCCCTTTCCCGCTCAGGGAAGAAGTGTTACGGGTAACATTGTCAAATCCCACGGTATTATCTATCGGGAAAGTGGCAAAAAGGTCGGTGCCTTTTTTATAATAGAATTCTGCAGTACCATACAGGCGGTTATCAAATAAGGCATAGTCTATACCTACATTATACACCCCGGTTTGCTCCCAACGCAGGGAGGGATTGGCCGGCGAACCTACCGATGCGTAAGGATCGAACGGGTATTGGTAATCATTTGCCAGGTACAGCTGGTCGTATGGCAAAGCGGTAGTGCTGATATTACCGTTGATGCCGTAGGTAGCGCGCAGGGTAAGCCCGCTGATCCAGCTAACCTGCTGCATAAAATCCTCTTTGGATAATGCCCATGCTATACCGGTGGACCAGAAAGGTTTTGCGCGGTATTTTTTATCAAGGCCGAAGTTATTGTAGTCGTCGTACCGTGCGCTTCCCGACAGGGTATACTTACCTGCATAGGTATACGAAAAGTTGCCGTAGTAAGACAGGTAGCGTTTCCGTTTGGAAGCGTAATTTACACTATATGGAACTGTTCCCTGGTAGCCGTCTACCGTAACATAGGGAGTTACATAATCTACCGGTTTGCTGAATTGTGTTTGTGTATTAAATCCATACAGGCGGTTGGTATTGCTTCCGTCGATGGTTTGCCGTGCTTCCATACCTGCCAGTGCGTTCACCTGGTGGTTGCCGGAAAAGTTCCTGTCCAGGCTGAGCTGTCCGCGTACACTATAATTATTTTTCGAGTAGTCGGATGTTTCCATGACAGCGCCCAGGGGGATGCCATACACCAGCTTCCCGTTTGCATCAATTGATGTAGCCATGTTCAGCAGGTTGCGGGTATAGTAGGAGCTGTCGGGATGAAAGAATTTTCCCGAAGAGGATGACCGTTCTGCCATATACTGCGCATTAAAGCTAAGCCCCTTGTACAGTGGTATATTCAGCCCCAGGATAGCGGCGTAGTTGCTTTCATTGGTGATGTTGTCCACCATGTCCTGTTCGTCCATATAATTATAGCGCCAGGGCATATATCCCCGTGCTTCCAGCTGGGTTAATCTTCCTGAATAATACGCCTGCGAATAACCTACGTTATTACCGTTATCGTCCACGAGCTGGTCGTAAGGCATGAGCGGTGTGGGCGAAGGAGCGTATACGCTGGTGCCCAGCCCGCCGGTGCTGTAGCGGAACCAGTTCCCGCGCAGGTTGGCCGACAGGGTTACATTTTTGAAGAAGGTAAATTCCTGGTTGGCTGTTAGGGTGATCCTTTCCCCGAAAGTTTTTTTGGTGCTGGTATTTTCCCGGTCGTAAGCGCCGGAAACAAAATAGGTATGCCTGCCCGTACCGCCGCTGATACTAAGATCATAGTGGCTGGTAGAAGCAGGTTTTAGGAGATATTGTTCCACCTGTTTCCTGGAATCGCGGCTTTTCAGAACAGCCAATGCGGCATCTGCCTGGGCCTGGGTCACTTCATTTCTTTTGAGGCGGAAAAGCCAGTCCACCGCCTGGCTTACGGGCCGCTGGCTGGAGGCGGGCAGGCTGGCCGGATCGGTGATAAAACCTTTGTTCACCAGTTCCTGCTCATAATCGATCATCTGCGCTGCGTTCATCATTGGCATGGATGATAACCTGGGCTTGCCGTTCAGGCCCAGTCCTGCTGTAAAGGAGATATGTGGCGCGCCGTCATTTACTTTCCCTTTTTTGGTAGTGATCACAATCACCCCTGCAGAGGCGCGTGCGCCCCAGATAGAAGCGGCGGCGGCATCTTTCAGGAAAGTGATCTGTTCCACATCAGCCGGGTTGATAGTACGCATATCCATCTCCGTAGGAAACCCATCTATCACCACCAGTGGTTTTTTATTTACATCATTGTTCAGTGTGCTGGCGCCCCTGATGGCGATATCATAACTGCCGTTTCCCTGTACGGCACCATTCAGGTTACCATATACAAAGGTGTTGTCTGATTCGGTAAGGTTCAGGAGAACGCCGGGCACCTGCCCTTCCAGGCGGTAAAGCACATTAGGCACCGGGATCTTTTCCAGGTCTTTGGCCGTAACTACGCCAAAGGAGCCGGTGGCGCGTTCTTTTGGCAGGTTTACATAGCCGGTGGATACTACTTCCACTTGTTTCAGGTTGCCTACGCGTTCCGGTAAGATAACATTATAGTTTTTTGATGCGCCCAGCATTACGTTCCGGCTTTCAAAGCCTATGCTGGAAAAAGATATCATGGTTTCATCTTCCGGCAGTTGTATAAAATATTCGCCGTTATCGTTGGTGAAAGCGGTTTTCTTAGAGTTGAGCCCCAGGATACTAACGCCGGGTATGCCCTGTTGTTCGCCGTTGCTCACTTTCCCGGTGATGGTCCTGTTTCCCGCACGGGTAATGGTGATTTCCGGTTGCCGGGAGCTGGCGGGAGTTTCCCGGCTTTTTTTGATGAGCACATTATTTCCTTTCACGGTGAAGGTTAAACCGGTGTTTTGCAACAATTGCTTCAGGGCATCTTCCAGCCGTTCATTGGTACAATCGAATTGTACGCGGGGAAGGGCTTCCAGGTCTTTCGACTGGTACCCGAAATATTTACCCGTTTGGGCCTGCATTTGCCGGAACACTTCCTTCAGGGTAGTGTTGGCCAGGTGCAGGGTAACTCTTTCTTCTTTTTCCTGCGCATAGGAAAGGGAAAAGTTCAGGCATAGCAATGCCAGCAGCACTGCAACAATCTTTTTTGTCATCTCGTACTTTAATTGGTTGATTTAAATATGTAGTCAGTAAACTACGTAACCGTCCTGATTCCTGGCATACTTTGCATTGGCCAGTTCACATATGATATCAAGGGCACTGTCAACAGATGTATTCTTCTTAAACCCGGTGGTGATCAGCAGGTTGGCCAATCCCGGGTTGTTTATTTTTATATTGATCCCGTAAAAGATCTGAAGATCTTTCAGAATATCGGCCAGTGGCTCATCGTTGAAGCTGATGTCTCCTGTTTGCCATCCGGCGGCATTAATGCCGCTGGTATTGCGTTGTGTCACTTCACCGGTAAGCATGGTGAGGTGCATTTCCTGTCCTTTTATAAGGGTGGATATATCTTTTTTATCTTTTGAAATTTTCACTTTTCCTGTAACCACCGATACGATGGCCTGGCGGCGGCCCGGATAGGCTTTAATATTGAAAGAGGTGCCGAGTACGGTGGTGGTCATTCCGCCGGCGGAATGGATCACAAAGGGCCATGCCGCTGCATTGGACACTTCAAAAAAGGCTTCCCCTTCCAGGAATATTTCCCTGCGTTGCGGGTTGAACTGATCAGGATACCTAACTTCCGATCCGCTGTTCAGTACAATCCGCGTACTGTCTGGCAATACCAGCACTTTACGTTCCCGGTTGCCGGTACGGATGGAAGTGGTGGTAGCGATCAGTGCAGGCGTATGCTTTTCCTGGACGGTGGCCGCCAATGGCGCGGGACTGCGCCGGGTGGCATACATCCATGCGCCTGCGCCCAGCAGCAGCAGGAAAGAGGCGGCGGCCATCCAGCGAATGGTATTGCGTTGCCTGTAGAAAGGGATCAGTTTTGCAGGTGCAGCAGGACGGACAGCCAGGTCTATCTCTCCGCGGTTATTGACATAGGTGGCCGACGGTGTTTCCTGCCGTACTTCACTGTAAAGCCGGTCCAGCAGGGATATCATCAGGTCGTTCTCCTTATTGGCATCCAGGAGGTCGAAGAATTCATTCCTTTCTTCCGGCGTGCATTTGCCGGAAATGTATAACCTGAAAAGATGTGTAAAATGTGCCTGATCCAATCTCTGTTCGTATTAAAAATGACAGGTCCTGATAAAGGACTATATCTTACTGACGTTTGAAAAACAGCGATGTCCTATTGGGGGGGAAAAAATTTAAAATAATTTAATCTGCCCGGCGGCAATTTTACGGAGATAGCTCAGGGCGGCGGTTAACTGGTTCTTTACGGTAGATGGGGAAATGCTGAGCTTTTCCGCTATTTCGTTGCGGGTGCGGCCTTCCACCTGGCTTAACTGGTAAATGATCCGGCGCTGGGGTGGCAGCTGGTTAATGGCTTCCGACAGGGCAAATTCATATTCTTTAGCGATCATATTATCGTAGGTACGGCTTTCCTCCCACTGGTGATCGTTGAAGTATTCTGCGCGGAGGCGGCGATCGTTTGCCAGCTGGCGAAGTACATCCACTACTTTATTACGGACCATCTTATAGAGGTAATCTTCTATATTGGTAATGGTGCTGAACTGGTCGCGCACCGTCCATAGCTTAATAAATACTTCCTGGATAATGTCGCGGGCGAGTAATTCGGACTGGATGGTTTTCAGGGCGAAGCAATAGAGCGGGTACTCATACAGCCGGAAATAGGCGGTAAACTGCTCCTGTAGCAGCAACTCCTCCCCGTTTGTGATCTCTTTCCGCTTCATCCCTGTATTCTAAAGTTGAGCCACAAATGTATTGAAAGTTTCGCGGATTTTGTCTTGGAACACTGATTACGCTGATTTTGATGATTAGTTGATTTTATTTTAGAGATTGAAAATAATTAAGGGAGATAAAAGTGGATATATGCCTTTGTCTCCCTTAAATATTCCCCAAAAAAATATCAATGAAATCATCAAAATCAGCGTAATCAGTGTTCCAAGACAATTTACAGGTATTGCGCTACGAAATTTTTTGTGTAGTCTTTTATTGTTTGCCGTACTTCCCTGAAGGCCGCCATCACCTGTTCTTCGCTGCCGGTAGCCTTTGCGGGGTCGGGAAAATTTTCATGCAGTTTTGTGGCGCTTGAAGGGAAAAAGGGGCATCGTTCCTTTGCGTTATCGCAAACCGTAATTACGTAATCGAAGTCGATATCCCTGTACTCATTAATGTTGTTGGAAGTATGTGTGGAGATGTCGATGCCGTCTTCCGCCATGGTGGCTATGGCACGGGGATTAACACCATGTGTTTCCACTCCTGCGCTGTAAATTTCCGCTTTGCCGCCTGCAAAATGTTTCAGGTAACCTTCGGCGATCTGGCTCCGGCAGCTGTTGCCCGTGCATAATACTAGTACTTTTTTCATGTTGTTTGTTTTATAGATCAGCAGCAACCGCCTCCTGGCGTGCAGGAAGTACCGGCTTTCAATGTTACGGGTATTTCTTTTGGCGTACCGCAGGTAGCGCCACGCTCCGTTGCCTTACACTGTGTGGCATCCGGCTGCAGGTTCACCACCAGGTTCTCCCCTTCCAGCCGCAATTCAGCAGGGTACATCTGCCGGGTATCAAATGCGGCGTTACCAAATTCAATTTTTACTATCGCCTTCGGGTGCAGGTCCATATTTTTCTCTACCAGGTCCACTATCTTCAAAGCTTTGTTCACCGCCATTGCCCGGTGGGTTTGCGATTCTTCCGGCTCCCATAATTGTACAATGATCTCTGTCCATGTATTCATCTTACCACCACAGTCAACCGAGGTAACAGGCGCCTGTTTAATTTCCGTAATATGGTAAGATGGCGCCACCAATGTACCTGCTGCATATTCGAACTGCAGTATTTGCTCCGGGTATTTTTCCAGCTGATCCCTGAAGGACTGCCAGGTCATTCTTGTGTTACTCATGATATAAAGGTTTATTTTTTTCAGATGCTGTATTGCCATACCAATGCTTACGGAGGCGGAAGGCCACATTCACGAGCGCCATCAGTGCAGGCACTTCCACCAGCGGGCCGATAACGCCTACAAAAGCCTGCCCTGAGTTAATACCAAATACCCCGATGGCTACTGCGATGGCCAGTTCAAAATTGTTGCCTGCTGCGGTAAAGGCAATAGCTGCATTCCTGGAATAATCTGCACCTGCCACTTTACCCAATACAAAGCTCACCAGGAACATGATCACAAAGTATATCATCAGCGGAACAGCTATCCGTACCACATCCAGGGGGATCTGCACAATCAGTTCCCCTTTCAGGCTGAACATCACCACGATGGTAAACAGGAGGGCCATCAGCGTAAGCGGGGAAATAAAGGGGATGAATTTTTCCCGGAACCATTCCTCTCCTTTCAGTGCCACCAGGCCATATTGGCTGATAATACCGGCGGCGAAGGGTATGCCCAGATAGATGCCCACGCTTTTCGCGATTTCACCAATAGATACCTGTACTGTAATTCCTTTCAGGCCAAACACAGTTGGCAGCCAGGTAATGAACACATACGCATATACGCTGTAAAGCAATACCTGGAAAATGCTGTTGAGCGCTACCAATCCTGCTGCATATTCCCGGTTGCCTCCGGCCAGTTCGTTCCACACGATCACCATGGCAATACACCTGGCCAGGCCGATCAGGATAAGCCCTGTCATATATTCCGGGTACCCGTGCAGGAACAACACTGCCAGTCCGAACATCAGCAGGGGCCCAATTATCCAGTTCAGCAACAGGGATAAGGACAGCACTTTTGTATTGCGGAACACTTCCCCTACCCGGTTATATTTTACTTTTGCCAGTGGCGGATACATCATCAGGATAAGACCTATAGCCAGCGGGACATTGGTAGTACCCGAAGAAAAGGAGTTTATAAAAGTGGGAAGCGAAGGAAAGAAATACCCGGCGCCTATGCCAATGGCCATAGCCAGGAAGATCCACAACGTAAGGTACCTGTCTGAAAAGCTAAGCTTTTTACGGTTTACCGGATTGCAGTTCTGATTCATTGTATAATTGCAATATTACGATATAAGTAAACAAAAAATTTTAACAGCAGGATTTGATATCCATTGCTTCTGTGAAGAATGCCCCGAATATTTTACCGTACTGGTTCCATACTTTTGGATTAATACAGTAGCAAACGCTGGCTCCTTCAATTGTTCCCTGGATCAGACCGGCGGTTTTCAGTTCCTTCAGGTGCTGAGAAGTGGTGGCCTGGGCCAGCCCAAGCTCCTCTACCAGGTCGCCGCAAACGCAGGCATTCTTCTTAACGAGGTACTGCAAAATAGCGATGCGGGCGGGATGCGCCAACGCCTTCGCCATGTTGGCGATTTCATTTTGCTGTTTCGTAAAGAGATCTGATTTTGTAGCGCCCATAAATATTAGCGTTTTAACACATCGCAATATTACGATTACTTAACGGATCTGCAAAATAAAAAAAGAGGCTGTATCATAACTAACTTAATGGGTGTGAGAATCGCATATACGAAAATTTTCTCCACCCGGTACCCGGGTAAAATCGGGTAAAAGTTATTTATGATACAGCCTCTTTCATTGAATATCATTGTTCTACACTTTCAGGAACACCTTCTGTTTATACATAAAATACAGGAACAACCATTTTACAAACACCAGGGAGACGGCCATGGCCACAGCTCCGAACGGATCGCCCATCAGTTGCCCCAGCCACTTAAACAGGGCGTTGTTGGTATATCCCCAATCAATAAAATGACCGGAAATATAAATGAGGATGGAGTTCATGCCTATCACCCGGAAAAAGAAAGCCCATTTCCTGTAGCCTGCTATATCGATCACGTAATAAAAGAGGGCCAGCAGCAACAGGCTGATACCGCCCACCTGCAGCACAAAGGAGCTGGTCCACAGGTTTTTATTGATAGGAAAATCGAGATTCCATATCTGCGCCAGCACCAGGAAAACCACACCGGTAAGGGCCATTACGCCTACTTTTCTAACGGGGGCCATAGTGCTGTTGCGTAATAAATTACCGGTAAGGATGCCCAGCATCGCCGTGCTGATGGCCGGGAAGGTGGAAGTAAACCCTTCCGGGTCGTGAATACCCAGGTATAGTTTACCAGGCAGGATGCAGCGATCGAGATACGAGGCAAAATTCCCCTCCATGGTAAGATCGCCGGCAGGAAACCCCGGCGCAGCAGTAAACTTCAGCAACAGCCAGTAAACCACCAGGATAGCGGCAAACCAGATCATCTGCGCCCGCTCCTTTGTATACAGATAAATGATATTGGCAAACATATAGGCCAGCCCTATGCGCCCCAACACACTGCCGAAACGGATCTGGGAAACCGGCTGGATCTGCAAACCGTTGTTGTAGATAATACCCAGCAACACCAGTATCAGCCCTCTTTTGATAACGCGTAATAAAAGCTGGCTCCTGCTCTTGCCTTTCTCTATCTCACGGCCCACTGAATACGGGGTAGACACGCCGGCCATGAACAGGAAGAGCGGAAAAATGAGATCATAAAAATGGAAACCGTTCCATGCGGGGTGCTCCAGCTGTACGGCTACTCCCTCCCAGAAAGGGGATCCTGTTACATTGGCGATCGTTTGGAAAATGGAGCCTCCCCCCATGATCCAGAACATATCAAATCCCCGGAGGGCATCTAAGGAATAGAGACGGCCTTTTTTTTCATTGTCGCGGGTCGCCGCCACTGGCGCGGCCCCGGAGTCCACTGGCATTGCTGTTAATGTGCTCATGGTGTAGTAACTGATTTTGGCAGGATACAAGCTAATAAAAAAGGAGAACTTTTTAAGAAAAATAAAAAAAGGCGGGTGCGGAGATGAAGCGGAGGTTGTCTGACTCAGGATTAGACTGATTACAATGATTATGTTGATCAGACGCTGTTAGGATTTTTTATTGGTCTTTTTTTCTATCTCCCATGGGCAGGAAATACAACCAGAAAAAACCGATCAGGAATAAAACCGCAGAGGCTATAAATGCGGGCAATGCAATATCCCTGTTATCGCCAAGAGCGTTATTGAGGCCGGTATACAACAGCCAGATCTGGATGCCGATATTTAAAATGAGGATCACGATCAGCGCCGACATCAGCGTGTTCGATTTGTTGGGATGAGCCTTGTTCTGAGCTTCTTTAAAATTGCTCATATATAGTGATTTTAGGGAGATGATTGTTTGGATGATCTTAAATTATTTAAGATGATCGATCAACTACGGGTTTCCTTTCCATGTGCTCTTACATACACATCGTCGCCTTTTAACAGCACCTCCAGGGCCGGCAATGGGCGTGGCGGAGGACCGGCCACCACTTCGCCGGTCATAGCGTCGAAGTAGCCCTCATGACAGGGACAAACTACCTGCCCGCTGCCCGGTTTATAATATACAGCGCACGATAAATGCGTACATTTCTGCTCATAGGCTCTCCAATGGCCATTCTCCAGCCGGATAAGAATATAAGGGATGGCGCTTCCTGCAATAATGAAGGAGCGTGTACCCCCTACAGGCACACTGTCTGCTTTGCAAACAAAATGTTCTCCCTTTACTTCTTCCTGTGGAAAGAAATTAGCCTTCACCGCTACATAAGCGCTGCCAACAGCCAGGCCGCCGGACACCAGGCATAAAAACCGTGCAAAGTCCCTTCGGCTTACAGATGTGGCCTCTGTTCTTTCCACCGGGAAATCCTGTTTCCAGTTAGGTTCTTTTGCAGTATGATCAGACATATCTTTCAGTTTAATGAACTTTCAATTGTGTACTTCCTTTAGGCATCATGATATTCACCTTGGTGGTCACTACCTGTTCCCCGAAAACAAATGTATTAACAGGCGTGCTGTTAGGCCGCATACGGCTTATTTCTTCACGGGTGCCGTAAAACAGCGCCTGGCTGGGACAAACCGTTGCGCACATCGGTTTTTTTCCTGCACTGGTACGATCGTAGCACATGTTACACTTCATCATCATATCATACTTCTCTTCCTTGATAGGCACTCCAAAGGGGCAGGCCATCACACAGTTGGAACAGCCGATGCAGCGGGAGGTATTGGCGCTGTGCACCACCCCGAAATCATCTTTGCTGATAGCATCCGCCGGGCATACCTTGGCGCATACCGGGTCATCGCAATGCATGCATACCTGTACGGTAGTTTGAATAGTAACAGCACGCTCCACATAGTTCACATGTATCATGCTTTCCTGGCCATTGGTTTCACACTCCGCACAGGCCATTTCACAGGCCTTACAACCGATGCATCGTTGCATGTCAACGAAAAACTCCATGTCTGTTTTGTAGGCAGTAACTTCCATTTTGCGAATGTGGTTTAATGATCATCAGATACTGTCGAACGCTGTTGTTTCTCCCGGCCTGGATATAACTCCCAATGGCTCCAGTTTACAGGCGCATACTTTAAACTCCGGGATCTTTGATACAGGATCGAGCGTGCCTATAGTAAGCTGGTTAGCCGATTTCCTGCCCGGCCAGTGATAAGGAATAAACACCGTGTCTTTACGGATGGTTTCCACAATATTTGCAGGGAACTCGCCTGTACCCCGGCGGGTGCTCACCTTTACCATTTCCCGTTGCCTGATCCCGTATTTCATTGCCAGTTCAGGGTGAATTTCCAGCAACGGTTCGGGTATCAGTCCTACCAGCTTCCCGATACGCCTGGTTTGGGTACCGCTGAGGTATTGCGATACTACGCGGCCGGTGGTAAGCACCACCGGGTATTCTTCATCCGTTACTTCTCCAGGATCGCGGTAATGAACAGGATTAAAATGCGCCTTGCCATCGGGCGTGGCGAACTTTTTATCTTCCCATAAACGCGGCGTACCGGGATGATCTTCTGAAGGACAGGGCCAGAAAACGCCCATGTTATCTTCTATTTTCTTATAGGTGATGCCGTAGTAATTGGCCGTTCCTCCTTTAGAGGCTATGCGCAGTTCATTAAAAATGGCTTCGGAATCTTTATAGGTGAATTTATCGGCCGCTCCCAGCCTTGCAGCAAGATCCAGGATAATGGAGGTATCTGTACGGGCGTTTGCAGGCGGACTAACGGCTGCGCGTATACGAACTACACGGCCTTCCGCAGTGGTAACGGTCCCCTCTTCTTCTTCATGAAGGGAGCCTGCCAGGATAATGTCTGCATGCCTTGCCGTTTCATTCAGGAAGAAGTCGATCGCCACATAGAACTCCAGTTTCTCCAGCGCTTCCCTTACATAGTTGTTATTAGGCAGTGATACCAGCGGGTTGAAACATATAGACAACAACCCTTTTACTTCACCGCGGTGGATGGCTTCTATCAGTTCATAGGCAGTAAGCCCTTTTCCCGGCAATTCGGATTCAGGAATGCCCCATACTCCTGCAATATATTTCCGGTGCTCAGGATTGGTAATATCCCGGTTGCCCGGCAGCTGATCACATTTATGCCCGTGCTCCCTGCCGCCCTGCCCGTTGCCCTGCCCGGTGATGGTGCCATAGCCGCAGTACGGGCGGCCGATACGGCCTGTGGCTAATACAAGATTGATACAGCCCAGCACGTTCTCCACTCCTTTTGAATGATGCTCTATGCCACGCGCATGCAACAGGAAACTGGTACTGGCCTTGCCCCACATGGCGGCGGCCTGTTCTATTTTTTCTTTCTCAATACCGGTTACCTGCTCTGCCCATTCCAGGGTATAATCTTTTACAGCTGCAATGGTTTCATCAAAACCGGTTGTATGGTTATTGATAAAATCGTGATCCAGCATATCATGGTCCACCAGGTACTTAAGCATGGCGCCGTACAGCGCAGAATCGGTGCCTGGTTTTATGGGCAGATGGATATCGGCGGTACGCGCCAGCGGGATCACCCGGGGATCCACCACTATCAGTTTGGCGCCGTTGTCTCTTGCGCGCCAGATCCAGTAGGTAAGTGTAGGAAAGGTTTCACTTACATTAGCGCCGGCTACAATGATCACTTCTGCATGCGCAAGGTCGGTGTAGTTATTGGAGGTACGGTCTAGCCCGAATGCCTTTTTATTACCGGCGCCGGCGCTTACCATACACAGTCGCCCGTTATAATCGAGGTTGCTTGTTTTAACGGCAACGCGGGCAAACTTGCCCATGAGGTAACTTTTTTCATTGGTGAGGGAAACGCCTGACAAGATAGAAAAAGCGTCTTTACCATAGGCTTGCTGTATACGCTGTATTTCTGCAGTTACGCGGTCGAGCGCCGTATCCCAGGATACCGGCTTAAACCCTTTGCCTTCCACTCTTTCCAGGGGATCCAGCAGGCGGTCGGGGTGATTGTCCTGCAGGTAGCGCTGAACTCCTTTGGGGCAAAGTCTTCCTTCATTAAAAGGAAATTCCATCCACGGCTCAAAACCCACCACCTTGTTATTTTTCACGAGCAACTGGATACCGCACTGCATACCGCAAAAGCAGCAATGCGTTTTCACGGTGGCATCCGGCTCATCCCTGCCGGGGTAGCCTTCAGTGGGCGTGAAGTTCAGGTGCGGGCCAAAATCTTCGATGATCTTTTCTGGTGATACGGGTAATTTTGCCATACAGATAGTAATTGAGTATACCGGGTTTTACGAAATGGTTATCCAAAAAAAGATCCGCCTTCCTGCCTGGCTTTGAGGTGCGCTTTGGCAAGCAGGGAGCGTTTGCCTTCGGGGCTGTAGTCCAGGTGGGAGCTGCCGTCTTCGAGTGTGAAGTCGAAGCCTACCTGTTTGGTCACTATTTTAAGATCATTTACGTGCAGCTGGGTGGTAAATTCCTTACCGGTGTGGGGGCATACGGCCATGCCTCTTTTTTTGCCTTCCCGTTTATAGATATGTGCGCCTATTTGCGCCGGCCGCTGGATAATATGAAAAAATTTCCCGAAGGGGATCCATACCAGGAACAGTATCACGGAGATAGCATGTGTAACGGACATAAAATCATAGGCCA
Source organism: Chitinophaga polysaccharea (assembly GCF_902150045.1). Lineage (GTDB taxonomy): Bacteria > Bacteroidota > Bacteroidia > Chitinophagales > Chitinophagaceae > Chitinophaga > Chitinophaga polysaccharea_A. Next base: position 316,839 of record NZ_CABFVU010000005.1, on the reverse strand, counting down.
TGCCTTTCATAAAAGCATAGCTGAAATTAAGCCCAAGCCCTGTTACTGAAATGATGATGAGCAATATAAGCGGTAGAAGGTCGCCTTCAAAAGTTTGCGAAGCAATAAGGCCCGCATTGGTTAATCTTCTTACGAAAAAAATAACCGCTCCGGCAATTACTGCCCAGGAGCACCAGGTAAGCGCATGAAAGATGAGAAAGGCCAATACGGAGCCAAGTTTAAAGGACATAACCTTAAACCCGAAAAAATTGGCGTTATACAGCTTCACAGCGCCGGGATCCAGTGCGGTGCCAGGGTCCAGTGTAAAATTGATCCAGCCCAGCGTTAAGGGGATGGTAATTGCAAATGCGGCCAGGCAACCGGAAGCGAGCATAAAATGCGCGAACCATCTTTTCTTTCCCCTGGGGTAAATAAAGCGCTGGAACAGGAGGTTCTTTACTGAATCTTCCAGCAGTAACCAGATATGAACAAAAAAACTGCCTTTGAATATAAACTGCCAGGTGCGCCGGAAATACATCCAGGTGGGAGGCCGCTGCAGCCATACACAATAACGGTAGATGCCGCCAAACAGGGCAAACAGGGTTCCGAATAAATAAGCAATCAGTGCCGGGTCAAAATTCTGCAGTTTCCTGGACCCGTAAAAAGAGATCACTACGCAGCCGAGAGTAACAATTGTTGCAACCAGTAAGGCTTTTTTATTGAGAGAAGCATGCATTGACACCTATTTATGGTTATCAGAAACACAGAAACGATGTTACTTTCTTTCTTTTCCTGATGAAAAGAGATCAATGAATAATCCTATAAAAACAATCACCCAGGTACCTACAGCTAAAATAACAAATAAAGCCGAAACAGGTTTAAGAAATGTAAAACCCGTAACGCCGGCATAGGTGAACGTACATACGCCGTACATGCCCAACGGGAATACCATGGACCAGTACTGCGGATCATACTTCAGCGGCACCCTGGCAATAAAATGGCGATAGGCAAACATCAGGAATAACAATGGCAGCCACCAGCTGGCAAACGCCCAGAAAAACATCGTGAACGCCTGTACGAAATCGGACCATGGGCTCAGCGCCTCATGCTTACGCGCATACATTACCAGTCGTGAGCCCGCCAGCGTAATGATGGCCACTGCTCCCATATTGATCCTGTACGGCGGTGTGAGCGTTTCTGCCTTCATGCTGAAAAACAGCCAGCGGTAAAGGATCAGCCCTATCAGTACAAAATAGAACATCCCTCCTATCATGTAAGCGCACAGTGAAATAAAAGCAATAAGCCAGTGGAAAGCGCTGCTGTTGGCAATAATGGCGCCCAGTACTGCCACAGACTCCGTAGCCACTACGATCAGCAGCCAGGCCCCGTTGATACTTTGTTCCAGCGTGGGCTTCGGCTCTTTCAGAATATTAACGAGGAAGAAAGTATACAGCAACAATGCCCAAAGGATAAACCCCGTTATCCATAATACCAATGCAATATCCATCCTGCCGGTAATAATAGCCACCTGGCTGCCAAGTACATTATTGCCCGCCACCAGGGTAAGAAAAGTAACGCCCCTGGCAGAATGATGCAGGTCGTTCCACACAATGGCCGGGTACCTGATAATACGCATGATCAATATGATCCATAACAATGCATAAAACACAATATTGAGCCACAAAAACATACCGGCCGGCCAGGCGTATCCCCAGAGGAATAAGCCGATAGATACAATTCCGGTGGCCATTACAAGTGCAAAGTAACCGGGGAAAAAGGTTTCCAGCGATGTAGCATTAACGGGCTGACCAGGATGCGCGAGGGTTGCTTGAGGCATGACCAGGGTTTTGGTGAGTAACTAGTTACTGTAAAAATAATGTAAACAGGCGAATTTTGTCTTGGAACACTGATTTCGATGATTATGATGATTTCACTGATATTTTCCAGAGAAAGTTTTTGAAATCCTTTAAACAAAAAGAATCAGCAGCTATTTTAAAGCTGCTGAAACGGAGATACTTAAAAAAGTTATAAACATCAGTGAAATCATCATAATCATCGAAATCAGTGTTCCAAGACAAAAGTTTTTGTAACTTGTAAAATCGATTTACAACTAGTAAACCTCGCTTAGCGAATGAAGAAGAATAAAAGGATCACCATCTATGACCTGGCGAATGAACTGGGCATCTCCGCCTCTTATGTGTCGAGGGCGCTCAATGATCATCCCAGCATCAGTGATAAGATGAAGATGCTGGTAAAAATGAAAGCAAAGGAACTGAACTACCGGCACAATTCAAATGCAGCCAATTTAAGAATGGGCTCTTCCCGCACCATCGGGGTGGTAGTTCCAAAAATCAATGAAAGCTTCTTCTCCAATGTTATTGCCGGTATAGAAGCTACCTGCTTTGAACATAAACATCATTTGATCATCTGCCAGTCGGAAGAACTGTTTGAAAAGGAAGTACTGGCAGTGGAAAAACTGGTACGGCTAAACGTAGATTGCATTATCATCTCCCTTTCTTCCCAAACCATTACATTCAATCACCTGGAAGAAGTAAAGAACAACAATATACAGCTGATCCAGTTCGACAGAACCACCGATAAAATCAGCAGTCACCAGATCATCAACAACAACAGGGAAACCGCATATAAAGTAGTAAAACACCTGCTTCAGCAGGGATATACCAGGATTGCCTATATTGGCGGACCGGAACATATCGGTATCTATAAAGAAAGAAAAGCGGGTTATCTCCAGGCATTAAAAGAAGCAGATATCTCCATCCCCTATCACTTCGTTAATGATAACGCACTCACAAGAGAAAACGGCTCCGTAATAGCCGGGGAACTGCTACAGTTGAAGGAACCGCCGGATGCCATCTTCACAGCTACCGACTACGTAGCATTGGGTGTGATGAAAACCGCAGCAGGACTGGGTATAAAAATACCGGAACAACTCGGGGTATTCGGCTTTGCCAACGAGATGTTTGCGGAGATGCTTACACCGGGCTTATCTTCTGTGGAACAATTTACCCAGGAAATAGGGAAACGCGCCGCCGGTTTTTACTTTGAACAGCTGGCATCAAAAAAAACAATCACTTCCTCCAGAGAAGTGATCGGTTGCGAACTGATATTGCGAGGGTCATCACTAAGGAGTGTATAACTATTCCATCTTCAGCGGAAAAGCTAGCGGCATAACGATAATGATAATCATTAAATAACGTACCCCCTCTTCTTTCTTGTTCATTCAACCGTATTTTTGGCCATCATTAATGCCATGTCTGAAAATACAACAACATTGACAACGCTGAGCAAGGCCGAAGTTGCTGCATTTGACAGTATCTATCATCAATATCACCATGCGGTATTTAAGAACATATGCAAACTGGTTACCCAGCATGAGGTAGCCGAAGATATTTTGCAGGAAGTATTCCTGGCATTGTGGAATAACCGTCATAAACTTGACCTGGAAAACGGGGCGGGCGGATGGTTGTTTGTAGTGAGCTATAATAAATCCATGCAGTACCTGAAAACTTCCGCCAGGGAGAAACTGGTACTGGTAACACATCCTCAGCTCCCCCTATCTACAGCAGAAGAAGAGCCCAACACCCTGAAAGACCTGCAGCTGCATCTTATTAACGATGCCATTGAAAAATTATCCCCGAAAAAGAAAATGATCTTCCGGCTTTGCCGCCTGGAAGGTAAATCATTACAGGAAGCCGCCGCCATTCTTGGTATTTCTCCCCATACTGCCAAAGAATATCTCAAAGCATCTTCCACCTTTATCAAAAATCATATCGCCACCAAACAAGCCACCATTCCCGCAGCAGGCCTGTTACTGCTTACCGCCTATTTCCAGTATTGATTCCCGGCTTAACAATTTGGTAATATAACCTATCCCCCCCTTTTGCGGGTAATAGAGTTTTTATAGATGAAAGCATGGAACAGATCAGTTTATTATTACAGAAAATAAGGAACGGTATAGCTACGGCTGCAGACATTGCGCTGCTGGAAGAGATGCTGCTCCGGGAGGAAGACGCCGCGTTAAAGCAACAGCTGTTGGAAGCATACCAGCGCACTGTAGCTGATAAGGAACAGGTACTTGCTCCTGAAAAAACCGCGGAGATACTATCCAGGCTGCATGCCCGCATGGAAGCTGATGCGGCACCTCCTTTAAAGGCGCCGCGCCGGATAACGGTATGGAGGCAGGTTGCTGCTGCAGCCTCGGTGCTGATAATTGCCGGTATTGCCGGTATGAAATACCTGAATAACGGCTCCCGCACTACTGCTGTTGCCGCCGCTGTTCAGCAAACAGTGAACAGGATCAGCAATAAAGGGGAGGTTATAAAGATCCTGGCTATGGCAGATGGCTCTGTAGTAAAACTATCGCCCAACAGTACGCTTTCCTGGGTGAACAAAGAACGCTGTGTAAACCTTCAGGGACAGGCTGCTTTCATCGTGCAGGCAGATAAGAACAAACCGTTTACCGTGCATGCAGGCGGCATTGCTACCACTGCACTGGGAACAACATTTACCGTTAGCACGCTCACACCGGGCAGGATCTCTGTGAAACTATCAGAAGGAAAGGTGCTTATTCATACGCCGGATAACGGGAAAGATATTTACCTGTCGCCAGGCGAAGCATTTACCGTAAACACCGGTACCCGGTTATTTACGGTGGTGAAAGAAACAGGCAAACAGGAAACCCTTTCCCGCGATGCTGCCAGTGATGTAGTCCTTTCATTTAAAAATGAGCCGCTGGAAAATGTATTGCATTCATTGGAGAAGCACTTTAAAAAACCAGTTTATTATAATAAAGAGGACATCAGCAAACTGTATTTTACAGGCAGTATCCTGAAAAAGGATTCCCTGAAAAATATCCTCTCCGCCATCGGCGCCATGAACCAGCTGGTGGTTACGGTAAACAACGACAGCACAATTATCAGCAGCCGGAAATAAATCATCTGTTCAACAGCTAACAGCAGCACTCCGTGCGGCTGAAGGGAAGCTTATTCATTCATAAATCATTATAAACATCCATCAAATGATCAGACTTTTAAAAGAGTACACCTGTGTTCTTTTGCTGTTACTATGCGCTATGAGCGCCTTTTCACAGGACTCCAAACCTATCCTGGTAAAAGGTACCGTAATGAGCGAAAACGGCGAGCCACTCATTGGTGTATCCATCTCCGTTAAGCAACAGCAAGGCAAAGAAAAATACAACGCCTCCACCAACGAACAGGGCGTTTTCCAGCTCCAGGGATTAAAAGCCGGTGCGGTGTATGATTTTGTATTCAACTTTATTGGTTATGAAAGCAGCCATGTAAATGGTTTCCAGGTGAAAGAAGGCGAAGGCAACCTGTTGCTGGTAAGAATGAAAGAAGCCAGTCGCGGCCTGAATGAACTGGTAGTAGTTGGTTACGGTACCCGTACCAAAAAAGAACTTACCGGCGCTGTGGCCTCTGTACGCTCCGGCGATCTGAAACAACAGGCGGTTACCTCCTTCGACCAGGCCCTGGCCGGGAAAATGGCCGGCATACAGGTGATGCAAACCAACGGCGCGCCCGGAGGCAACGTATCTATACGCGTCCGCGGCGTAGGCTCTATCAGCGCAGGTAACAATCCCCTCTTTGTGATAGATGGCATCCCCGTTACCAACGATACCCGCAACGCATCGCCTGGTGTTAACACCTACCAGCAACCCTTTAATCCATTGGCTGCGATCAACGTGAATGATATCGCCTCTATTGATGTGCTCAAAGACGCCGCCTCCGCGGCCATATACGGCTCCAGGGGCTCTACCGGCGTAGTGCTGATCCGCACCAAAAGAGGAGCCGCAGGCAGGATGACAGTTACCTATGATGGTAGTTACGGCACACAGTCCGTGAACAAGCATATAGATGTGCTCAATGCATACGATTATGCAAAGCTCGTATACGATGGTCATAATAATGCTTACCTCGACGCCGTTCCCGGTGGCAAACCTACAGATCCCAACAGTATGCGGCCCAATAACCCATCCACCTGGATACCCCCGCAGATATTGCCTTATCTGGCAGGTGAACAGGGCCTCACCAACACCGACTGGCAAAAAGAGATCTTCCGGCAGGCGCCCATGCAAAATCATAATATCAGTATCTCCGGCGGTACAGAAGAGCTGTCGTATTATTTCTCCGGCAACTATCTCAACCAGGATGGTATTGTTATCAATAATAATTACAAGCGCTACGCCAGCCGTTTCCGCATCGACGGTGGCCATAAGAAGTTCCGCTTCGGGGTAAATATGAACCCGTCTTTCACAGACAATCATGTAGTGAATGCCGAAGGCCCATGGTTTGCGCCCAATTCAGGCGTAATAGCGCTCGCCCTGGGCTATGCGCCCATCTTCCCAGTGCATAACCCCGATGGTACCTTTGCCGATTTTGTGAACGTATGGGGATATGGACAAACCAACCAGCTTAACCCCGTAGCAGTAGCCACGCTGATCAAAGACCGCATCAAGAATTTCCGCCTGCTGGCCAATGCCTATATGGAGTATGAGTTTATAGCAGGACTGAAATACAAACTTTCCGCAGGTACGGATATCAATACTTTCCGGCGCGACTACTACCGGCCTTCCACCCTGCCGCTGCCTTCCGGCACGTTACTTTCTGTGGCAACGGGTTTTTCCAATACGGATCAATACACCAACTGGCTTATAGAACATACGCTCACGTATGCCAGGAGTTTTGGTAAGCATAAAATAGATGCGCTCGCAGGCTTCACAGTGCAAAAAGAAAACCAGGAGCACAATACCCTCACTTCCACCAATTTCCCGACGGATATAGTAACCACGCTGAATGCAGGCCAGATCAGCGCTGGTAACTCCACGCAGGAACAGTGGAGCCTGAACTCCTACCTGGCCAGGGTGCAGTACAGCTACAACGATAAATATTTTCTCACCGGGTCTGTAAGAAGGGACGGATCTTCCCGTTTTGGTATCAATAAAAAATGGGCCTCCTTTCCCGCGATCTCCGGCGCATGGCAAATCTCCAATGAATCCTTCTTTCCCAAATCAGCATATATCAGCTCACTCAAACTCAGGAGCAGCTATGGTTCCACGGGTAATTTCCAGATCCCTAACTATGGTTCCCTGGCACAGCTAAGCAATACAGACGGTAATTATATTTTTGGTAACCAGATGCTGGTGAACGGCGTATCCATTACTACGCCCGCCAACCCGGGGCTTACCTGGGAAAGCACCTCCAGCTTTGACCTGGGGCTGGAAGCCGGCTTCTTTGACGATGCCCTTAACCTGACCGTTGATTACTATAATTCAAATACCACCCGCTTATTACTGAACCTCCCGGTACCTGGTACTTCAGGTTTCAGCAACTACCTGCAAAATATCGGCGCGCTTAATAACCGCGGGGTGGAAGTAGCATTATCTTTTAATAAGAAACTGGGCAGGAACTGGTCGTTCGAAACAAACGCCAACATTGCCTTCAATAAAAACAAAGTCACTAAACTGGGCCCTTCAGGCGCCCCTATCATTGCTACCGGCGGAACCGGCAATACATATTTTATTACCAAGATCGGCGAAACCATCGGTTCTTACTACCTGTACATCAACGATGGTATTTACCGCGACAAAGCGGATCTCGATGCTTCTGCCAAAACAAGCAATCCTACTTACGTTGGCGACCTGAAATTCAGGGATATCAATAACGATGGAAAAATAGATGCCAACGACAGGGCCATCATAGGCAGCTTCCAGCCAAAGTATATTTTCGGTTTCAGCAACACCGTAAGATATAAACAACTGGACCTGAGCTTTTCTATACAAGGCAGCCAGGGAAATAAGATATTAAGCCTGTTCAGACGCTACATTGCCAATGTGGAAGGGAACTTTAATAACCTGTCGTTTGTAAAAGGGCATTATGTGTCTCCCGATAACATAGGCACCGGCGATATCAACAGGGCCAACCGCCTTGCTACCGGTGGTAATGGCATCACTTCCTCCTGGCATGTGGAAGACGGATCATTTGTGAGAGTACGGAATATTGCGTTGGGATATAATTTCCCCGCCTCACTGATGAACCGCCTCCAGGTAACAGCCATAAGGGTTTACGGCGCTGTACATAACCCGTTCACCTTTACGAAGTACTCTTTGTTCAATCCTGAAATCAGTAATCGTACCGATAACTCGCTGACAGCAGGGGAAGACTATGGCTCTTACCCGCTGGCGCGTATTTATTCCGTTGGACTTAACATCACTTTCTAATGCAGCAATCTATAGCAATCATGAAAAGGCATCTACTGTATCTTCCAGCATTACTGTTTATATTCGCTTCCTGCAACAAGGAATTCCTTGATCTCACGCCTCCATCCGCTATATCGCCCGGGGCTTTTTTCAAAACAGCTAATGACGCCGTAACAGCGGTAAACGGCTGTTATAAATCCCTGGCGTTGAGCAACCAGTATGGAGCCACTTTCCAGGTATTAATGGAAGCCCGCGCTGATAATTACACCGACCAGGACCCGTCGTCAGGCGCCGGTCAGAACTACCAGATCAACCGCTACTCCGATAACCCGGGCAATACCAATTTCTATAACAGCTGGACGGGCATTTATAACGGTATATTCCGTTGCAATACATTACTTACAAATATCGACGCCATTAAAATGGATGATGTGCTGAAGAACCGTATTAAAGGAGAAGCAAGGTTCATCCGCGCACTGAGCTATTTTAACCTGGTGCGTCTCTGGGGCGCAGTACCGGTATTAACGGCTGTTACAGACCCGGTGAGCGCCGTTAATTTAAAAAGAGATGCGGTACCGGTAGTTTATAAGCAGATAGAAGACGACCTGGTTTTCGCTGCCGCCAATTTGCCGGCAATCTACAGCGCCAATGACCTGGGACGTGTTACCACCGGCGCCGCCAAAGGTTTGTTGGGCAAGGTATACCTGTACCAGAAAAAATATGCAGAAGCACAAATGATATTACAGCAGGTAATAGATTCAAAAGTATTTGTGCTGCTGCCCAATGTTGCAGATGTATTCAGCACCACCAATAAATACAATGCAGAGATCCTGTTTGCCGTGCGTTTCGCCAAAGGCATTGCCAACCAGGATCACGGGTTCTGGTATGCCAACTCACAGGTGGTTACTGTAGATACCACGCTGACGAAAGCCTATGACCCTACCGACCTGCGGAAAACGCTCAGCGACCCGGTAAAGCCCACCGGCAATGCCAACATCATGCCGCGCAAATTCCTTGACCAGCCGGTAAACGGAAATGCCGGGAACGATTTCCCCGTGCTGCGTTTTGCAGATGTACTGCTTATGCAGGCAGAAATACTGAATGAGCAGGGATACCTTCCACAGGGCAACGCATTTACCTTCCTGAATAATGTGCGCACAAGGGCAGGGCTCCCGGCGCTTACCTCTGCGGCATTACCCAACCAGGCTGCTTTCCGGGCGGAAGTGTATAAACAGCGCCGCCTGGAGTTGCCGTTTGAATGCGACCGGTGGTTCGACCTGGTGCGCACCAACAGGGCCATTTCTGAAATACTCGCCAATAAAAAAGTAACGCTGCCGGCATACAGGCTGATCTATCCTATTCCCCAGCAGGAGATAGATATCATGAACAACCCGGCCGCTTTCCCGCAGAACGAAGGATATCAATAAGAAAAATGCCCCGGCAATTGCCGGGGTATTTGCTATGCCAGATATAAATAGGCCCCCGCATTCACTCTGTATCTTTTCATTATTCATCCATAAACATATAACTTGTGGCCTTATTATACATTTTATGGCTATTTCCCCGGCTTTTATCAGACTAACAGCGTTATTATTACTATGCCCCGCTTTTATCAAAGCGCAGCTGGCACAGCCCGTAAAATATCATCACCTTTTTACCACCGGCGTGGCCAGCGGATTAATGGGCGGCCTGTACGATGGCTTCTACCCTATTGACCCCCTGAAAACAAAAGGCGATTTTGGCCTGGGAGCCCCGGATAAACTTGATGGAGAATTGCTGGTGCTGAATGGAAAGGTGTACCAGACACTGTACACAGGAAAAACATTTGAAGTACAGGATCATCATCACCTTCTCCCCTTTTGCATGGTTAATTTCTTCCGGGCAGATAAGGTGATACATGTTCCGGACAGCATGAACAAAGCTGCCTTCTATCATTACCTCGACAGCATTATGCCTAACATGAATGGTATGTATGCCATCCATGTTAAAGGTAAATTCCGGTATATAAAAACACGCGCCTTTCCGCCGGTGGATAAACAACCCTATCCGCAACTGGCCGGTATGCTGAGCCTGCAGCACTTCTTTGAATACAGCAACAGCAACGGCGACCTGGTGGGATACCGCCTGCCGGCATATATGGACAACACCAACATCTCCGGTTATCATTTCCATTATCTTTCCGGGCAAAAAGATGCAGGCGGGCATATTGTTGATCTCATCACCAGTGATGTTACCATTGAAATATCCCCGCTGAACAGCTACACCATAGCAGTGCCGGATAATCCGGCATTTAACCGGTTCGATTTTAAGAAAGACCGGCAGGAAGATATCAAGAGCGTAGAAAGAGGGACGGCAGCTCCTGTTCAAACCGCTGCAATAACAAGCAGCAAAACAGTGAATGATTCCATCATCGCCCGGTATAACCGCAACGATTTTGACGGTATTTATGACCTGGGGAATGAATGGTTCAGGATAAATATCAGTAAAGATTACTGCATCAGCAGGTTCAAAGAGAATAAGGCTGTCAGCGGCGATATTCTATCAAGCGAACTGACAGATGATTTCGGTAGTGTTAAACATTTCAAATGGCGGGGCAGGAATCAGAATTCAGACTTTGAATTAAGAGTAGAAGACGGACAGATGAAGCTGTTTGATTTCGGCAATCTTGTACTGCAGGAAGCGGATTCCCTTAAAGAGGTACCTACCGATAACCCATTAAAAACGCAGCTGGATTCCATTGTGCATAAACAGGCGCTCATCTATATGAGCGACAAAAGAGCAGCTGGCCTTTCCATCGGCATCTATAAGGACGGGAAACAGCAGATATACAACTATGGCGTAGCCAATAAAAAAACAAATGAGCTTCCAGACAGCAATACCATTTACCAGGTAGGTTCGGTAGCTAAAACATTTGTAGGTATATTACTCGCAAAGGCCGTAACAGACAGGAAAATGCAGCTTAATGATGATATCCGTAAATATTTAAAAGGCAGTTTTCCCAATTTACAGTACCAGGGCCATGCCATACAGCTGGTAAATCTTGCTACCCATACAGGAGGCTTTAACCGGTTTAACCTTATTAACTTCCCCGAAGGTTTCGACAACTGGAGCTCACATCAACAAAACGAGTTTTTTTATAGCTACCCTATATCCAGGTATATGCAGGACTGGCACTCCCTAAAATTAGATACTCTTCCCGGCACAAACTATTCCTACTCTTTAGGGGGCATTATGCTGCTAAGAATGGCCCTTGAAAACGTATATACAAAACCGTTAGATACGTTAGTGCGGGGTTATTTTGGCAATACATTGGGCATGCGCCACACAAAACTCAACCTGGAAGCAACTGATATATTACACCTGGCTATTCCTTACAATGCGAAAGGAGAAGAAATAGAGCCCATGTTAAAATCAACCGGGTCCATATTCACGGTAAAGTCCACCCCGGCCGACATACTCAGGTATGTTGCCGCCAATGTACAGGAAAAGGACCTGGCCATTCTTTTATCCCATAAACCCAACTATGGCGATGTACGGTGGTTTGCATTAGGTCTTACATGGATGATGACCGACACATGGGATAAAGGATTGCGTATTTTCCACAGCGGGCACGATGCCGGTTATAACGCTTTATGTACCATGTATCCGCACTCTTCACTGGGTATGGTTATCCTGTCTAACGAAGATGAGCGCCAGGAATACCTGTTTGATCTCGAAAAGAAAATATTTCAGAGCCTGCAGATCAGGTAATCCTGCTGCATAACTCAATGCCCGGGCCTGCATTAGCCCGGGCAACATTTATCCGGAAAACATCTGCCGTTGTCTTCTCCTCCCAATCCGGATGCGGTTGTCAGCATTCCTGCCACTGCTTATCTGATGTAAAATCCCTTCCTCAAAAAATCAATACGCGGTGAATTTCCACATTCTATTTTTTATCCCCTTGTTGCCGCAATTGGTACAGTTGCTGTGGATACTCCGGAAAAGAAACACCAGTCATTGTTCAACGCTCTAAAAATAAATTTATGGGAAAAAACAGAGACGGCATTTTCCATCCAGGTAAAGGAAAACCTTCAGGAGCCAATAAAGAAGAAGGACTTGGAGCACAGGCTACTCCGCCGGAAAAAATGGATGAATACAATGAAATGACAGAAAAATATACCAGCGGTCCGGATGAGCTGGCGCCCAATGTTCACCTGTTGCATCCCAACAGGAATACTTCAAAAGCAAATACATCCAGGGGATACGGAACCAAAACAAGCGGTAAGCCTGATCACGAAAAAGAACAGGAAGATAACGCCCGTAAACGTGTTCCCATCGCCCAAACGGCGGCCGCGCCGCCGGAAGAACTGCCCGGTGTGCTTACGAAAGACGATTTCAGTCAACTGGCTTCCATCTCGGGAAAATATTGTGTATCGGTTTATATTCCCACACATGAATCCGGTGAAGCGGTGAATGAGCTGTCTGATGCAGTGCTTTTTAAAAATAAACTGCAGGAGGCAGAAAAACTATTACAGGAGAAGGGTCTGAAACAACCAGATATCGTGAAATTACTGGGGCCCGGTTATGCGCTGGTATACGACAACGACTTCTGGCGCAGCCAGCAGACAGGGCTGGCCTTGTTCCTGGCGCCTGATTTTTCCCGCTATATGAGGATGCAGTCGGCACCGCCGGAACAACTGGTAGTAAACACTTCGTTCCAGTTATCTCCACTGGTACCGGAGATGCTGGTGGCCGAAAATTTTTACCTCCTGGTGATCAGCAGGCATACTGCTAAAATTTTCAAAGGCGATGCTTCAGGCATGAACGAAGTAAAGGTTGCCGGGCTTCCTGACAGCACAGCCACTAACCGGCCTGAAGATCCCGATGTGGCAAACGGTGACACCAACTACCAGGGTATTGGCGGCACCAGCAACAACAACAGCACGGAATACCTGAAAGCAATAGATGATATTCTTTTCAGGGAAGTGCTGCATAGTGAAAACGTACCACTGGTACTGGCGGGGCCGGAAGAGCTGGTGGCGTTATATGCATCTGTAACTGCATATACGCAGCTGTACCCCGAAACAGTGACAGGCAACCGTAAATACGATGATATACAGGCATTATGCCGGCAGGCGCGTACGCTGTTGCAACCCTACTTCAACAGGGAGCTGCAGAAAGTAAAAGAAAGATACGCCAATCAATCGGCCACTGGCCTTACTTCTTCCATCATTGCAGATGTAATACCCGCAGCTCACTATGGGCAGGTAGATACCTTATTTGTGGCAAATAACACACAGGCATGGGGAACATTTGATGAAATGAGCAATACCCTGCAGATGGATGATGGCATGACCGGCGATAATGAAGACCTGCTTAATAAGGCGGTGATAAAAACCATCACCAACGGCGGACAGGTATTTACAGTGGAAAAGGAGGAAATGCCGGCAGACAGCCCTGTGGCCGCCCTGATGAGATACTGATCATAAAGCTTTCCTGGCATGCCTTATGTGAAGTTAACATTGAATAAATACATTTTTTATGAAAGAGCAAGATAACAATAATAAAACCTCTAAAGCTGTTCCCGGAAAGGATGAGGAAGAGAAAACGTCTGTTGGAGGAAACTATAATTCCGGCGTTACCTCCGATGACCCTGCTACCAAAGAGGCCATCGAAAAAAAAGCATCCATGCTGGAAAGTCAGCCACCTTCGCATAAGGACAGTCACCCGGAGGAACCGACAAAAAAAGAAAATACACAGGAACAATAGTTTCCTTCCAAAACAGCTCTGTGAACCGTTGTTTCACAGGGCTGTTTTATAAAGCTAAAAATATAAAACTCCCGTTACCTTTACTTCATTCTTCACCAATACGCTCTTCACTTGCTTTTGCATCCTCCCGGTAAAAAATTAAAGTGTTAAATTGACAATTATAATTTAAATTATTACTTTCGGCTTCCGGTAGTTCCTTATTACCGTATAAATTCCATGTCAGTTTTAACAATACTATTATCATGATGCGATTATTAGCTCTCATTATCCTTACTACATTTTTTGCGCAGCGCGGGCAGAGCCAGGACTTTCACAAATGGGCTCCGGGCCCTCCTATGGGCTGGAACAGCTGGGATTGTTATGGCCCTACTGTTACAGAAGCAGAAGTAAAGGCCAACACAGACTATATGGCCAGATACCTGAAGCCTTTCGGATGGGAGTATGTGGTGGTAGATATCAGATGGTATGTGAGCAATGATAAATCGCATGGCTATAATGAAACAGATCCTGATTACAATATAGACCAGTATGGAAGATTTGTACCGGCAGTAAACCGCTTCCCTTCTTCTAAAAACGGGCAGGGATTTAAACCCCTCGCCGACTATATCCACAGCAAAGGATTAAAGTTCGGTATTCATATTATGAGAGGAATACCTGTTAAAGCCGTTATGGAAAATTTGCCGGTGAAAGGCAGCTCCGCACGGGCTGCAGATATATATTCCAAGGAAGGCCAATGCCTATGGCTGCACGACATGTACACTATTCTTCCTGAAAAGGAAGGCGCGCAGGCTTATTATAACTCCCTTTTTGAGATGTATGCTGCCTGGGGACTGGATTTTGTAAAGGTAGATGATCTTTCTTCCCCTATCTATTTTGCAGGGGAAATTGAAATGATCCGCAAAGCAATCGACCGCACCGGGCGTAAAATAGTATTAAGCACCTCTCCGGGTGAAACGCCTATTGACCATGCCGCTCATGTGCAGCAATATGCCAACATGTGGAGGACCGTGGGCGATTTCTGGGATAACTGGAAACAGCTGAAAGAACATTTCCAGGTATTTGAGCGCTGGAATAAATGGAGAGCGCCGGGCGCGTATCCTGATGGCGACATGCTGCCACTGGGCCGTATCGGTATCCGTGCTGAACGCGGACAGCCCCGTATGAGCGGGTTTACAAAAGATGAGCAATACACCCTCATGACTTTATGGGCTATCTTTAAATCGCCCCTGATGTTTGGTGGTAATCTTCCCGACAACGATCCTTTTACATTATCCCTGCTCACCAATAAGAATGTACTGAAAGTATTAAACACCAGCACAGGCAACCGTCCTCTTTTTACAGAAGATGATAAGGCCGCCTGGACGGCAGAAGATCCTGCTACCGATGCAAAATATCTTGCAGTATTCAATACAGCTGATAACCCTTCCACGCCAGCCACGGCTGTTAAAGTTGACCTGAGCACATTAGGCGTTACCGGCTCCTGTGTTATAACGGATCTTTGGTCCGGGAAACGGATGGGCAGCTTTTCAGGGACTTTCGCCCCGGCTATTGCCCGTCATGGTGCAGGGTTGTACAGGATCGACAAAAAGAAATAGCCTGGTGTTTTGAAGATAAAGAAAAGGTGTATCAAAAATATGATACACCTTTTCTTACCCACCTAAGCGAGGCGCAGCGACCTCATTATATTTCAGGCCAGCCTTACAACTCAGGCAATGCCACTCCTTCGCCGGGATAAAAGTTATTTTCAAGAAAAAAACAATACTTTCTCAAATCATGCGCTGCATCTGAATTAAGATAGTTTATATAAAGCTGCTCCTTCCCTCTATTTACGCTACTTAGTTCTGCATCAGATAACTGGAGTATAAGATTCTCCCTGTTTGCCCACCAGTTTTTACATTCGCTATACGTCCAATGGTTATTCCCATTACAGGAATAACTGTCCCGAACCTCCACTGCCCCGGCATCAATCACGCATAGTAATTCAGCATAATTTTTCGGTTGTCTGAAAACATACTCCATGCAATTAGCGTCAAACAGCACATTGAAAGGCGCCTCTGTTTCCCCTGTGCCACAGGTGTCGGACTCCCCGGTATAGAAAGGTCCCGGGAAATTAAACGGGTGCTTTTCCTCCCAGTGATCATTATCAAAGCAATCTACTGGTGAAATCCCAAGTACATCCAACAGTTCTTTACGTATAAACTCACCCGCGTCCGGCCTGTAGAAAAACTGGTAAAAATCTGTCCCATAAAGTTCTTCCAACCCGGGGATTCTACTGTTCACTTCTTTTAAATGCTTCTCTATATATGCCTCCACACGTGCATCAGTACCTGCGTACGTTCTTTCATTTATCTCTTTATTTTTCTTTCTAAAGATATTTTTTATACTATCAAAAAAATCCATGCTCCTTTACATTTAAACTTTTGAAAATAACAACGGTATTTGAATGTAAGCAAAAAGCCAATCCGAAGGCATTCATAAATATTTTTCCGGGCTCCCGGCATTGTTTTATTTTTACCCCATGAACGCAGGTATATTCTTACAAAGCACCTCCCTCCTCAACAACACCTATTTCGAGGACACCCTCATTTTCATTACTGAAAAGAATGAAAAAGGCGCCCTGGGATTTGTGGTCAATAAAGTATTTCCCCGGGCCATAAACGAGCTGGAAGAGTTTAAAAACAGTATTCCCTTCCCGTTACATGAAGGAGGCCCGGTGGACCAGGAACATCTTTATTTTATACATCAACGCCCCGATCTTATAAAAAATGGTGAACTGGTAACCGGCAACATTTGCCTGGGCGGGGATTTTGCAGCGGCGATGGAACTGATCAACAACTATACCCTTACCGCTGATGATATCAGGATATTTATAGGGTACTGTGGATGGGATGGGAAAGAACTGGAGGAAGAGATCAGGGAAGGCTCCTGGGAGGTAATAAACGAAGCGGCATTGTTTGGGAATTAAAACAATACAACAAAAATAATTACACGGATCACTACCTACTTATAATTTTTTGCCCTAGTTTGCAAAATAATCCGGCCTCTGAAGATAATTGTCATCCAACCAAACATATAATGAAAAAGAGCTGCTTTTACGTATTGCAGAGGGAGATGAAGCTGCTTTCACAATCCTGTTTAATCTTTATTCCACACCATTAGCAGCCATCGCCTTGCGTATGCTTCAGAGCGAAACCGCAAAACAGGAGGTATTACAGGAGTTTTTTATTAAGATATGGCTGAACCGGGACCGGCTGTCGGATGTACAAACTCCCGGCCCATGGCTCAGGAAGGTCATGATCCATGAATGTTTGCAATATCTCCGAAAAACTTCTTTATACAATGCCAAACTGGATAACCTTAAACAGGAAGATGCCAGTTTTAACCTTGCACTCCATACTATTTCCGTTAAGGAAATACAACATGCGGTGAAGCACGCGCTCCTGTCAATGCCTCCCCAGCGCCGTACCATTTATGAGCTCAGCAGGGAAAAAGGTATGCCTACAAAAGAAATAGCTGCTCAACTTGGCCTTTCAGACGGGTATGTACGCAATGCGCTGAGCGCCGCCCTCCAAACTATCCGCAGCTTCCTGCCACAGGCTATACGGCTGCCGGTCATTATTATTTTTTTATTTTTTTAGTGCCGGATAGTGACAACTCATTTTCCCGCGCATCTTATTATCAGAGTATGGACAATACACGCATATATTATCTTACCGGGCGGTACCTGGAAAAAAGCCTGGGCGAAGCAGAGCAGGAAGAGTTCCAGCGCCTGTTACAAGCCCCTGCTCACCAGGAGGCATTGCAGGCCGCATTTGAGGCGCTGGCGGGAGAACCGGATATGAACATCCCCCGGGATGAGGCCTTGCTGCGGCTGTTGCAGCAGGCACTAAACAGCGATAAGCCTGTTCGCCGCATTCATTTCCTGCCCCGCTGGAGCTGGGCCGCTGCGTCGGTTTTGCTGGTGCTTGCCGCCGGTGCTTACTACTGGACAGTCCATAAAAAAAATACACACACCGTAGCTATAGCGGCTAAAGCCACAGACATAGGCCCCGGCAGGGAGGGCGCTACCCTTACCCTGGCCGATGGCTCCAAAATAAAGCTGGACAGCCTCGGCAATGGCGTTATTGCCAAACAGAACGGCGCACAGGTGGTGCTGGCCAACGGGCTGGTTGCGTATGATCCCACGGGCAATACGAATGGAGAAGTGGTATTTAATACGATGTCGACCCCGAGAGGCAGGCAATTCCGTCTTACTTTACCTGATGGCACCCTGGTATGGTTAAATGCAGCCAGCTCAATACGCTATCCTACCGTGTTTCCCGGTAAGGAAAGAAAAGTGGAAGTGACCGGCGAAGCCTACTTTGAAGTGGTAAAGAACCCCTCTGTCCCCTTCAGGGTGAGGGTAAACAATAAAGCGGAAATAGAAGTGCTGGGCACTCATTTTAATGTGAATGCCTACGAAAATGAGCAATCTATTGCCACTACCTTACTGGAAGGATCGGTACGGGTTTCTGTGGCTAACCGGCGTGGACCGGGAGCTGTGGTTCTTCGTCCCGGTCAGCAGGCGCAATTGAGCAATGCCGATATAACCGGGATTAAGGTGGCAAATGCGAATACGGAAAAAGCGGTTGCCTGGAAAAATGGACTGTTCTATTTCGATGGAGCCACGCTGGCTGAAATCATGCGACAGATGGAGCGCTGGTACGATATAGAGGTAGTGTATGAAAATGGTGTTCCCGATATTGAATTTGAAGGGGAGATGACCAAAGATGTATCATTAAACGGTTTACTGATCATGCTGAAAAGAACGGATGTACGCTTTCGAATTGAAGGCAGGAAATTGATTGTCCAATAGAATATGCTGTGCTGCTGCTTTTAAGCGGCATAACAATATATACCGGGTCAGCTTTTAAAAAAAAACCGTCACAGTTTAGGCCTGTGACGGTGGATAAATTCAGCTGGTCCAAAAAACGGTTTGCCAACCACTTTTATTAACAACCAAATCTGCTGCAAATCTATGCAAAAAAAATGCTATTGCCCCCCCGCCAACCAGGGGGAATGCCAGGGCATTGCCCGATCCGCGAAAGCCGGATCCAGCGCCTCCTTAAAAAAAGGATCGCCTACCAAAATCTTTAAGGTTATGAAATTAACTACCTTACTATTAACGGCCGCTTTTATTCATGCCCAGGCCACCAGTATGGCGCAAAACGTCACTATTTCAGGCAGGAACCTGAGTTTAAAACAGGTGTTTGCTGTCATTAAAAAACAGACGGGCTATGTGTTGCTTAACCAGAAAGGAGTGCTGGCCGATTCCAGGCCGGTATCGCTGTCTGTTAAGGACCAGCCCCTCACAGACCTGTTAAACGATATTTTTAAAACCCAGCCATTGGAGTATGTGATAGAGGGCAAAACGATCCTTGTTTCCCGGAAAGTGGCGCCCGCAGCTCCTGTTAAAACGCCTTCTCCTTCCGCTTCCTATATTAACACGCTTATTCCTGTAAGAGGTATTGTCCGCTCTTCCGACGGACAACCTCTGGCGGGAGTGAACGTGGTAATAACCGGTACAAAGAAAGGCACTACTTCCACGGCTAATGGCTATTTTTCCATTGATGCCAGTGAGGGAGATGTGCTTAAGATATCTGCCGTAGGATTCGCTCCGCTCACCCTTCGTTTCACAGGTGATCATGTACAGGTGGTGAATGCCGGGCAGCAGGATAAGGAGGAGAATACTTCCCGGGCCGGTTCCTCGAAACTGGTATCCGGAAATCCTTCGGCGCTCATCATACAGCTTGCTGTGAGCACTTCTCCTATTGATGAAGTACAGATAACTGCCTATGGTACCACTACAAAAAGATTTAACGCGGGTAACATTACTACTATTACAGCTAAAGAAATAGCCAAGAACCCGGTAAACAATGTGCTGGAAGCATTACAGGGCAAAGTACCGGGTCTGTTTATACAACAGGTGACCGGTCAGCCGGGAGGCGCTTTTACCATCAGGATGCGCGGCTCCGCCAATCTTACCACCGGCGCCACACAGCCGCTGATCATTGTGGATGGCGTACGTTTTCCCGGTGGCACATTGCCCCTTTCTACCAACACCGCCTATGGTACGCAGGATTTCCTGCAGGGCGGCAGCGGCTTAAACTACATCAATCCAAACGATATTGAAAGCATCGATGTGCTCAAAGATGTGGATGCCACCGCTATCTATGGCTCTTCCGGCGCCTATGGCGTAATTCTCATCACCACAAAAAAATCCAGGTCGGCCCAGCAATCCTTTAACGCCAATATCTATACAGGCGTATCGGTCAGCGGCCAAACGCCTCCCCTGCTTAATACCCAGCAATACCTGATGCTGCGCCGCGAAGCAATAAAGAATGATGGCCTGGATATATCTGCCAGCGATAATGACCTGAATGGTACCTGGCCGGCCGACCGCTACACGAACTGGAGAAAGGAGTTTATGGGAAAGTCCGCAGCCACCACCAATGCCAATCTCACTTACAGCGGCGGCGCGCAGAACACTACTTATCTTATCAGCGGAAGTCTCCGTGATATGGGTAACATCCAGCGCCATAAAGGATCAAACAGGGATGGCTCTCTCAGGTTTTCATTAAACACAAACTCGGCAAACAATAAATTCACGATGGGCATTACCGGTACTTATCTCTCCTCCAAAAATGATATGGTGCCATACGACTTCTCCGTTAGCGCGCTCACACCGCCCAATGCGCCGCCGGCTTATAATAAAGACGGCAGCCTCAACTGGGCATCCATCGGGAATGACGTTAACAGCAGCGGCACCGCAAGTAATGCAAACAGGTTGTATAAAAACGTGACCAATAACCTGCTTGCCAATGCTACACTTACCTACAAACCTGTTAAGAAGGTGACCCTTCGCAGTATTTTCGGGTATAATACGATTTCCGGGAAAGAACTGATCGGCTATCCCACTTCTACCATTAATCCTACCAACACCCAGGCAGCTACGCAAACAGTAGGTATTCTTCACCAGTATAATACCCGCTCTATCACTATTTCACCTTATGGCGAATACAATACCTTAATTGGTAAGAAAGGTGATCTGAGTATTAAACTGGGCGGTGAAGTGAACAACCAGGTAACCTATTTTGATGAGATCACCGGGAAAGGTTTTCCATCAGATGCTTTGCTGAACAATCCTTCCGCCGGGTCTACCGTAACAACCGATTATAATCTCACCGAGTACAGGTCTATCGGTATGTATGGGATTATAAAATTTGTTTGGGATGATAAATATATTATCGATATTAATACACGGAGGGATGGTTCCACTAAATTCGGCCCGGGGCGCCGTATAGGAAATTTTGGTTCTGCAGCGCTGGCCTGGATCTTCAGCGGGGAAAAGCTGGTAAAGGACAACCTGCCCTGGCTCAGCTTTGGTAAGTTAAGAGTGAGCAGCGGCGTAGTAGGCGGCGATGCCATTGGCGACTTCCGCTATCTTGGTACTTATAGTGTGACCGGTGGCTCCTATGATGGTAAGGTAGGATTATCTCCCAACTCCCTTCCCAATCCCCTGTTGAACTGGGAACGTAACTTTAATTCAGAAGCCGGCCTGGAGCTGGGTTTCTTCAACGACAGGATTACAACCGATGTTAGTTATTATCATAACCGCGCCGGCAACCAGCTGCTCGGACAGCCCCTGTCGAGCGTTACGGGTTATACCAGCTATACCCTGAACTCTGATGCGCTGATCCGCACCAGTGGCTGGGAAGCCAGTCTTAGCACCACCAATATCAAAAGCAAAAATTTTACCTGGTCAACACGGTTCAACATTTCTGTACCAAAGAGCAAGCTGCTGCGGCTTCCATCTCAAAGTAACCAGAATTCGAACTATGTGCTGAACAAACCGGTTACCGGGATATTACTTTATAAATACAACGGGGTAAACCCTGAAACAGGCTACTACAGCTTCACTGATGCAAAAGGCAATGTTTCAGATTTCACAGGAGGATTAACACGGGCAGATAAAACTGAATTTGTAGACCTGGCCCCGAAATATTTCGGGGGACTGCAAAACTCCTTTACCTATAAGCGGCTCACCTTCGACTTTTCATTCAGCTTTACCAGCCGGACAGGTAAAAACTTCCTTGGACAAACTGCCTTTCCTTTTGGCTTATACGGCCTGAATGGGTCCACCATGTGGCTGCGCCGCTGGCAGCAACCGGGTGATGTAACCGATATTCCCAAACTAAGCTCCCAGTTCACCAGCATATTCCGGCAGTGGCTACTGCAGGAAAGTACCGGGGCATACAGCAATGCTACTTATGCAAGGCTGCAAAACGTAAGCATACGCTATAGCTTCAGCCCTGAAGTAAATAAAATGCTGCATCTGAAAAACCTGTCGGTTTACCTCCAGGGACAAAACCTGCTTACCATTTCCAACTTCGACGGCCTCGACCCGGAGAACCTGAACGCCGGCGTAATTCCTCCATTGCGCGTATTTACAGCCGGAATTAATGTAACACTTTAATGTAGAGAAAATGAAGATGATATTTCATACTGATCATAGCTTACCAAAATGCCTGCTTGCTGCTGCAGCGATGCTTACCTTCACGCTAAGCAGCTGTGAATCCTACCTGGACGGCACTCAGCTGCCCGCCAACACCATTGCGGCTGCCGATGTTTATTCCAACGACAACATGGTGTCCACGGTTGTTACAGGCCTTTACCTGGCCATGAACAGCTCCGGCCCTTTTACCGGCAACGCGAGCGGCAATATAGGTTATACCATGGGCTTGTATACCGATGAGCTCAAAAGCCTGCTGTCTGGTAACTTTGCAGATGTGTTTTATAAAAATGCGGTTCAAAGCGGGCAAAGCGGCAACTGGGCAGATTTGTATAAGCAGCTTTTCACAGTTAACACCGCTATTGATGGTATCAATACCAGCAAAGGCAACCTGGTTTATAAAGATCAATGGCTGGGCGAGTGCTATTTCCTCCGCGCGTATTTCTACTATTACCTGGTCAATATCTACGGACCTGTACCGCTTGCGCTAACAAACGACTACGCAATAAACAACCGGTTGTCGCGCGCACCGGAAGCAGATGTATACAAGCAGATCATTGCCGATCTTAAAATGGCGCAATCGCTGCTGAGCGATGAATATAAAAACGGTTATGGCATCACCACTCCTAATCGATTTCGCCCTAATAAAGCGGTAGCTACAGCCATGCTGGCCAGGGTATACCTGTATGCGAAAGACTGGGCCAATGCAGAGGCGCAGGCTACTGCACTGATCGGCAACACGAATTATGAGATGCCTGCGCCGGATAAGGTATTCCTTGCCAACAGCAAAGAAACCATCTGGGCGCTGGCTACCAACAACCCGAAAACAACCAGTGAATATTCCTACTACAATAATGGCATGCCGGCTACTATCACGCCGCCGCAAACACCTGCTTCCTCCAGCGTTTTCGTGGCGCTGAGCAGCATTTTGCTCAATACCTTTGAGAACGGGGACCAGCGTTTTACCAGTTGGACGCGTACCTCAACGGTTGCCGCCACTTCTACCAGTCCGGCGGTCACTTACTACTTCCCCGCCAAATATAAATCTGCCGTACCCAATGCAGAATACCAGGTGCTGCTGCGGCTTTCGGAACAATACCTGATCCGTGCAGAAGCGAGGGCCATGCAAAATAAAAGCACTGCAGTGGAAGACCTGAACGTTGTACGCCTGCGTGCCGGGCTGCAAGCCTTACCCAACAGCAACCAGGCTGTTCTCGTTGCCGCCATTGCCCGGGAACGGCAAACGGAACTGTTCACAGAAAGCGGCCACCGTTTCTTCGACCTGAAACGTACCGGTACCATTGATGCCGTAATGGCTGTTGTAGCGCCCATCAAATTAACCACCTGGAAAAGTTACATGGCGTATTGGCCTATTCCGCCCGGCGACCTGCTGCAAAATCCTAACCTTACTCCCAACCCGGGATATCTTCAATAAATAATACCGGAACAGGATAGCAAAACTGCTGTCCTGTTCTTCTCAACAAAATCTTTTTATGAAAAAAAATATTTTCATTGCCGCCCTGCTGGCGCCCGGACTTGCATTTGCACAATCCGGTAAATACACGCTGACTGTCAGGCTCAACACCACCGCAACACCTGCAAAGGCTTACCTGGTAAAAGATTACGGATGGAACAACCAGCAGCTTCTCGATTCGGTAATGCCTCATAAAGGTATTTATACTTTTAACGGACAGGTAGATGAACCTTCAAAAGTAACTGTGCTCATTGATCATGACGGAGGAGCAGCCCGAAAATGGACAAAGACAGCCGATGTTATTGACTGCTACCTGGAAAAAGGCCGTATAGACATTACCGGTACAAGCACTGTCAAAAACGCTACCGTTAAAGGCGGACCTGTAAACAACGACTACAAGCGATACAAACAAACGGTACTGCTTTATATGGATCAGATGAGCAGGTCCATGGATTCCATATTCCGTACCGCATCAGACCAACGGAAAAAAGACCCTGCACTGATGGATAGCGTGATGAAACAATACCGGGAAGTTTCAAAGAAAACGGATTCCCTGAAATATGTTTTCATCCGCCGCAATCCAGCCTCTTATATCAGCCTGTTTACCCTGGTGGAAGTGGCCGGGAATGATATAGATGTACCCCGTATTAAGCCGATCTTCCAAACGCTTTCTCCTGTATTGCAGCACAGCAATAGCGGTAAACGATTTGCGGAAATACTGTACGACCTGGGCCCCCTTTCCATTGGAGCAATTGCCCCTGATTTTACACAAAACGATGTAAACGACAAACCTGTAAAGCTTTCTGATTTCAGGGGGAAATATGTACTGGTGGATTTCTGGGCCTCCTGGTGCGGGCCATGCCGGGCTGAAAACCCGAACCTGGTTAAAGCATACCACAAGTTCAGGGATAACAACTTTACCGTACTTGGTGTTTCGCTGGATCAACCCGGAAAAAAAGCAGCATGGCTTGGAGCGATTGAAAAAGATGGTTTACCATGGACCCAGGTTTCCGATCTGCAATTCTGGAAAAATGCCGCCGCGAAGTTGTACCAGGTGCACTCGATACCTCAGAATTTCCTGATTGATCCCGGTGGGAAGATTGTGGCAAAGAACCTGCGGGGAGAGATGTTGGAAGAGAGGCTTGGAGAGATATTGGGGAGATGATAAGAGGTTATTTGTATGACGTGTGTTAGTTAATTTTTTTTACTAACACACGTATCTCTAACATTCAGAATATTCGGCTGAGAATACACCGTTTAACGCGTACAGCTTATCAAGACTGATCTCTGTCTGATCCTCCAGCTTTAACCAGCGTTTGCCATCGCGTTCAAAAATACTTACTATTATTCCATTGGCACGTGTAACCCCATTGTCTTCATAAAGAATAGCAGCCTGCTCTTTCTTTTCGAAAAGCTGGAAAACGAAAGGATAAAAGTCACCACCTTTAGGTAAAGTTATTCTTGTGTCCATTTAAAGGGTATTAAGTGATGAATGTTGTTTCCTTATACAAAGTTCGGAAAAAATTTGTTTCCATAGCTAAAAGCTGTTCAGTGTTGCTAGCGTAAGAAAAATAAATATCGCTATTACGTAGTACTATCTTTGGCAGTTGAAGCCACATGATGCAACATCTGATAAATTCCCTTATATGCTTCTCCTTTCTCTGACTTTATGATATAGCTTTTACCATTAGTATCTTTTAAAACAAGGCGTGTAAATGCAGTTTTATCTATTACCCCATCTTTATATTCCTCATAAAGTGCAATACCTACTTCAATCAGCTCCCGATAGGGTATAAACAATGTTGCTCCATTTTTCTCTTCTATGATCCGGTCACCCGTTACTAACAACCAATTTGATTCATCTTGCTTAAAACATAATAACGGTTGCTCACCGGTTTTTAAAAAAGTAAATTGATGATGAAAGTCAGGGCTGTTTTCATTGTTGATTATTTTAGTCATTAACCCTTCACCGCCTTTTCTTCTGAAGATTGATAATAATTTAGATGGTTTATATTTTTTGTCTTTCATAAAATGATATAATCAGTTATTTCAGATAACTTCAAAAAAGAATATCTTCATCTGCTTCATTACACAATGAGGCTTTAATTGTTCAAGATAATTTTTTTTACAATAAAAGATGAATGAGCGCATAGATACTTCTCGCATACTTAAGAGTCGTCTATATGTAGTACTCATCATATAGTCCTCATATACTCTTCATACAGCAATCACGCACTAATGATGCAATTTCAATGCTTAGTGCATGCACTTACCCAATTTACGGGTCACGAGAACCGGCAATAAGCGGCAAAACCGGCGGGTTGATTTTACCACTTATTGCCTGGATGGTAATTTAGCGGTAGACTTTATTTCAATTCGTATACCGGTATCTGTTGCAATTATCCGTAGAGTGGCACCTGAGCGCCTTCGGCGGATCATGAGAGCATTGCAATGCTAATATATTGTATTCATTTTTTCTCAATCACCAATTCTGCAGCTCCTCCAATCGGAAAAAAATGCAGTAATGCTTTCAATATTTTCTATACGCTTCATGATGCCCTAAAGTTAATATAGCGGGCTCACATCTGGCAGAACAACCGTTAATTACTACTAACCAACGTTAAACAGTGTTAAGGACCCCAACCATTAAAACACACCTAAATCCAATACTATCAAGCCATACCAGCCGCCAACTTATCCTGCAGCCCCTCAGCCTCTGCTTCTCTCTCCTTAAACTTCCATTCCCGCTAACCATCTAAAAACTATATGTCGAACTGGTTTCTGTAGTTAACACCAGGAACATTAATTCATTCAAAACTAAAAACACACAATTATGATGAAGCATTTTCTTGTAGCAGGTTTGTTAATGACAACACTGGTTTCTGTAAAATCTTATGCACAGCAACCGCAACAGCCACAGCAACACGACCGGGAAGGATTCTTTAAGAAGATTGATACAGACGGGGATGGTAAACTGAGCAAAACGGAAGTAGATGCAGCGGCTAAAGACAATAAGCGGCTTTCCAAAATAAGCGAAAACTTCGCCGCTATTGATACTAACAAGGATTCTTTTCTTGACAAAGATGAGCTGAAGGCATATAGAAAAAGTCAGGGACCACGCAAAAAAGAGGACGGTAATAAATAGCACAAAAAAGTGGCAGTTATCCGGATCACCGGACAACTGCCCTCTTTACTCTTTATCTCAATCAAGTGAAGCCTTGTAGCGCTCCAGTGCTTCCATAAAGTAATAGTCCGCATACACCAGCGGCACATCAATCTCCGTATTATGCGGAATGCTTCCCACGCTATGCATCAGTATAAAATTACCGTTCTTCCCTTCCGGCGCCCTGTATGCAGCACTTGCCAGTGAATGCAGTATGGCGATGGCCGCCTTACGGTAGCCCTCTCCCTTGCTCTTATCTACATAACCACTCAATTCAAATAATGCCGACGACACGATAGCGGCAGCAGAAACATCCCGGTATTTTGTTTTTACGCGGTTGGCATTGGAACGTATGCCAGGTTGATACCCTGCTTCCTCTGCGTTGAAATCCCAATAAGGCACTTTGTCTTCCGGCAGATTTTTATTATCCAGGAACCAATCCGCCATCCCGGCTGCTGTTTTAA
This sequence comes from Chitinophaga polysaccharea, assembly GCF_902150045.1. GTDB lineage: Bacteria > Bacteroidota > Bacteroidia > Chitinophagales > Chitinophagaceae > Chitinophaga > Chitinophaga polysaccharea_A. Next base: position 289,224 of record NZ_CABFVU010000005.1, on the reverse strand, counting down.
GAAAACGGGGATCATGCGTTTCCCGGTAGATCATGGTAAAACCATAAATGCCCCATGCCTGGCCGCGCGACCAGGTAGAATTATCTGCATAGCCCTGCGCGGTTTCCCGGGCCAGTACCTTACCATTGGTGGTATCGTAGCATACTACATGATAGGAACTGTAATCGGGCCGTACCTGGTTGTGCATGGCTGTTTCTGCATGGCTCACCGCTATGTGGCGGAAGCTGGTATCGCCCGTTTCCCTGGAAGCAAAGAACAACAGCTCCAGGTTCATCAGGTTGTCGATGATCACAGGATAGTAATACATCTGCTGGCCATGCCAGGATTTAAAGGCGTTCCATGACTTAATGCTCCGGGTTACAGGGTTAAAGCGGGTGCTGAGTGAGCGGGCGCCCTGGATGAGGATATCGCGGTATGTTTTGTTACCGGTAAGACGGTAAGCATTACCATAGCTGCAATACATCATGAAGCCAAGATCATGGTGTTGGGTAAAATCCTTCAGCGGCTCCAGTTTCTCTGTCCATTTAACAGCCTCCCGCTGCCATACAGGATCTTTGGTTTGCTCATAGGCATACCAGAGCGAGCCCGGGAAAAAACCAGGCGTCCAGTCGTACATAGAGGTGGTGATCATTTTTCCCTCTTTATTGGTAGTACGGGGAAATGCCAGTCGCTCCCGCGATTCCGTATCCTTCAGCATATGCTTCAGCTGTTGCCTCGCAAAGCCTGCATTACTGTCTACAAAGTCTTTCTCACCGCCGGCAATGAAAACACTCAGTCCGGCGGTTAAGATGAAATAAAACAATGGTTTCATATGCTATGGTATCACTTTAATGATAAACTCCCGTATTACACGCCTTTCTTCATCCAGCGTATGGTTAAATGCTACAAAGGTGGCCTTGTACACACCGGCAGCAGGGTATGCGTAGGCATATTCCGCTTTATCAGGCTCATTGATACTTTTGATGCCTGTGCTTACATCTCCCGGAACCCGGCCTGCATACAATGGTTTGGTCACCACCCAGCTGGTATTGGTAGCTGCCGCGGCATCGCCGCCTGTGATCTTAAGATCAGTGGCAGATGCCGTCCAGCGCCCGCTGGCGGGATTCCATACATTGCCGTAACGGGTCCAGTAAGCTACATCTGTGGAGAAGGAGCTTAAGGATACTGTTTTCTCAGGCAATACATTGTTCACTGCAAATTGGGTGATCGTCCAGGTGCGTTGTGTGGAACCGGTTACGCCGCTGTATTTGAAAGCAATGAAGAGTGAATCGTTTTCATTGGCCAGCAGGTCGGTCAGGTCTGCGGTGTCAAAAGGCACTTCAGTGGTACCGGTCGCCAGCGTGCCGCGGTTACTGATATCTGTCCAGGCGGCATTCACTACAGCAGCAGAATCAAGCCCCGCCAGTTTGTTGGTAGCCAGCACCTGCAGGGTATTAGTTTGTGAGCCGTATTGTGCTTTTGAAGAAAAGCTAAGGGTGATGTGGCCCAGTTTATAGGCTGCAGCGCGCCCATCGTAACGCTTGCCGGGCTCCCCGGAATAGAAGGTGATATTACCTACGGTACCATTGAATTTAAAACGGGTAGTATCGCCAAGGCGGTAGGTGAAGGTATCTGCCACCAGTCGTGCAGGATCAAGCGAAACATTAAAATCAGGTGTATCTACTTCCAGTTTTTTGGAACAGGCCACGGCACAGCAGCACAGCAGTATGAGGAATGATTTTTTCATGTTTGTTTTTTTTAGATTTACCAGCCTTCGTTTTGTACCAGTAAGCGGTTAAGATTAAGCTCATAAGTAGGCTTGGGCAACATTACATGCCTGCTGCTCACGTTGCGTATTCCCTGTAAACCGTTGGGGTTACCGGTAGAAGTGACCCCTGCCCCGTTGGAAGTGGCCCAGGCAGCGAAGTTCTGCATGTCTGCCACAAAATTTCCCCAGCGGATCAGGTCTGCTTTCCTTACGGCTTCAAAACATAGCTCACGCATCCTTTCATCGCGGATGGCCAGCTGGAATGCATCTTTGCTAAGGCCGGGTGTAAGATCGGATTCGTTGCCGGTGGTAATGGCTGCCGTTGCAGTGGCGGCTATGCCGGCATAGGTAAATACTGCGCCGGTCACTGCGGCATCGGAGGCGCCGGAAGTATTTGTTGGCGCTGTATTGGTGGAGGTGCCTGCCGTTGTTACCGTATACAGGTTACCGTTATTGGTGACCTGTGTTCCCTTGGCATAGCTGACACCTGGTGTCCAGAAAGTGCCGATTACTACCACAGGTGCGGAAGTATAATAGGAACCTGCTGTTAAAGCCCCGGGGCTGTTCAGGTAAATACCTGTTACCTTGCCTTCGGCAATGATGGCCGTGCCGGTAGCGCCATTGCCACCACCGCCGGTGATGCTCACTGCAGGGGCTTTAGTATAGCCGCTACCTGTGCCCGTCATGGTAATGGATTTTACTACATTGCCATTCATCAGCCCATACCCTCTTTTCCGTACCTGGTTAATGTAGGTATATGCGTTCGTAGGCCCGTTCACGTAGTTCTCAGCTTCTGCGCGCATCAGCAGTACATCTGAATAACGGATCATGGGCCAGTTGATATTATAGGTACCGCCTACCCCATTGGTATTGCGGATAGCCTGCGGCACATATTCCCTTCTGAACTTACCGGCGCACATCTGCCAGGGATTGGAACGGGCTGCTTTTACACGGGGATTGGTACCACTGTAAATGTAGTTGGCGCAGTTCCAGTCGCGGCGTATATCCAGCGAAGGCTTGTTAGGACCGGCACTGCTGTTGGGATCCGTTTCATAGGAGTCGAACAGTTTTTTGGTAACCCATACCCATGCCGCGGAATTGTAGGAAGTGGAATCCAACGCAGTAAGCGTAGATTGTATCCCCACAAAGTTGCCGATATCATTACCTGATTTGTTCACCACTCCTGCGGCGGCGCCAAGGGAGCCCAGCTCCCAGATATTTTCCCTTACATCGTACTGGTCGGTGGCAAGGTTGATAAATACCTGGCGGTAATCGGGATTCAATGCATGAAGACCAGATGTGATCACTTTGTCGGTATATGTGATCACATCCTGGTATTTGGCGGTGTTATTCTGCGGATAACCTGCCCAGTAAAGATACACGCGCGCCAGCATTGCCTGCACGGCGGTGAGTGTTACCACATCGTTGAATTTTGCCTGGGTTACGGTGTAATCTTTCAGCAGTGTTTCTGCCTCTTTCATATCCTTTTCCACCTGTGCATACACATCTCCCTGCTTTACGGGAGGAATGTTTACATCGTCTATAGCAGGCGTGTGGAGCACTACCGGCACATCTCCATAATTACTGGTAAGAATAAAGTACAGGAACCCACGGAGGAACAATGCCTGTCCTTTGATAATATTCCTGCGCCCTTCATCCATTGCAGGCTTATTGATGTTGTCCAGCAAGGTGTTGAGGTTGTTGATGCCCACATAAGCATAACGCCATATGTTGGCGATATGTACCAGGGAAGCATCGTAATTATAACGCAGACCGCGCGCATCACCATCTGCCGTGCGGTTCGACATTACCTCATCTGTGGTGGATACAAAATTGAAGCCCATCACCTGCGCATACAGTTCAGGCCGCATCAGATCCCCGTACACGCCATTCAGCGCCTGCTGCAGCTGCGCTTCAATTCCGTAATAATTATCGGTGGTATAAAAATCCGTCGGTTTTGTATCGAGGAATTTTTTGCAGGAACTGAGTCCTGCTATTGCTATACATGCCAGGATGCAAATACGTTTCATGTTCATCATTTTAGAAGGTTACATTTAAACCGGTCACATAAGACAACGAGTGCGGGTAAACGGCGTAATCAAAGCCCGGGGTAAGATTACCCGGCCTGCCGTTCACTTCAGGGTCCATACCGGAGTACTTCGTCCATGTATAAATATTCTGTGCGGCGCCATAGATGCGTACGTTCTTTATCTTCGCCCGCTTCAGCAGGGAAGCCGGCACATTATATCCCAGGGAAACCGTTCTCAGTTTCAGGTAAGAGCCATCCTCAATTACGCGGGAAGAGTAAGCCGCATTACCCATACCGCCTGCGCGGAACAAGGTGTTGCTGGGGTTCGTCGGTGTCCAGCGGTTAGCATAAGTGGCAAACTGGTTAAGGTTTGGATTGTTTACAATTCCCCCTTCAAATACATACCGGTTGGCATTGATGATATCATTGCCATAAGACCATTGCAGTAATATGTTCAGATCAAAATTGCGGTAGCGGAAATCGTTACTGAAACCGCCGGTATGCTTTGGCAAACCGCTGCCGATAATAGTATAGTCCTGGTTGTTCACCTGCAGATCCCCGTTGAGATCTTTATACCTGATATCTCCCGGGCGGATGGCATTGCGCGCCGCGCCATTGGTAGGCACATCCGGTTTCAGCAGGTAGGTGCCGTTTGGCATTGCATCAAAATCGCTGTACTGGTATACCCCGTCAAACACCAGTCCGTACATCTCTCCCAGTGGCCTTCCTATTACAGAAATATAAGGGAACAGACCGGAGTAGGTAGTATTGAAAAAAGTACCGGAACCGGAAAGGATAGATTGCTGTCCTTCTGCCAGTGATTGTATTTTGTTGTTGTTAAAGCTGATATTAAAGCTGCTGTTCCAGCTGAAGTTTTTACTATCCGCAATTACACCTGAAACCGCGATCTCCAGTCCTTTGTTCTGCAACTGCCCCACGTTCTTGAATCCCTTCGCGCTCTCGATCCCGTGGGCATACGGCAATGCAGCATCCAGCAGGAGATCTTTTGTAGTGCGTATGTAGGCATCTACAGTAAGCGTCAGCCTGTTCTTCAGGAAGGCCATGTCTAAGCCGATATTGGTTTGTTCGTTGGTTTCCCAGCGCAGGTTTGCATTGCCGGAAGAAACCATTACGGCGCCGATACCTAATGGCCCATTGCCTGTGGAATACCAGTACTGGTTATTGGTAAGCTGTAATTGAGGGAGATAAGCAAAGTCGCTCACCCGGTTGTTTCCCGATGCGCCGTAACCCAACCTTATCTTCGCATCGCTGATAAACTTTACGTCTTTCATAAACGCTTCGCTGCTGAAACGCCATGCGGCGGATACCGCAGGGAAATACCCCCATTTATTACCGGCGGCAAACTTGGAAGAACCATCTGCACGGATGGAGGCAGCGAAAAGATATTTTGAATCGAAATCATAGTTCACACGCAATGCGCCGGAGCCCATGGTCCAGCGGGAGCTAAGGGAAAGCAGCGAGGTATTGGCCGGCGCTGCCAGGTCGATGGCATCCATACCCAGGTCTTCATTCGGGATCTGGTTTGCCGAGAGCCTGCGCTGCGAATTTTTATAGCCCTGCGCTTCAAATACACCGAGCACGGTAAGGTGGTGCAACTTGTTCCAGGTTTTGCGATAGGTAAGCGCGTTCTCAGAACGCCAGAGGGAAGTAGGCCGGAATTCTATACTGCCGTTCACGCCATTGGAATTCCATTTACTGCCGGATTGTGTTTTGGAATTATTGAAGATATCGATCTCCGTATTCACGGTGTTGATACCGCCTGCAATACGCAAGGTCAGGTCTTTTGTGATAGCGTATTCCGCATAAGCGTTGGCGAAAAGGTTATTCACCTTGTTCATGGTATACTGGTTCTGTATATTCTGCAACGGGTTCACGCGGTAGTCCTGGTTATTGGCCAGCTCATTGCCCGGATCATAAAACTCATCCACCAGGTTCACGGCGCTGTCGCGGCCATAAATACTGGTGGTTGGCCGGAAGCCCCAAACTGAATACAGCGTAGTGGCGGATGCATAGAAATTGGTGGCAGACACCGGGATACCATAGGTTTCATTATAGGCATAGTTGGCATTGAGCCCTACCTTTAATTTGCTGCTCACTATCTGGTCCAGTGAAAACCGGCCCTGGTAGCGTTTGAATCCGCCGTTAATAATGATCCCCTTCTGGTTATTAAAGTTACCGGAGAGGGAATACCGCGTTTTATCGTTTCCCCCGCGTACGGCAATATCGTGGTTCTGGTTCTGCCCTACCTGGTAAACAAAGTTCTGCATGTCGATGGATTCCTTATTGCGGTAATCGTCCAGCTTGGCGCCACCGGCCAGGTACACGGAATCGTAAATACCGGGATTTACATCTCCCACATACCTCACAAATTCGTAAGCATCCATCAAAGGGATCTTGTTGGGCACCTGCTGCCAGCCATAGTAGCCGTTATACGTTACCTGTGGCGCGCCTGTTTTACCTTTCTTCGTGGTGATGAGGATAACGCCGTTGGAACCACGGGCGCCGTAGATGGCGGTGGCGGAGGCGTCTTTCAATACGTCGATGGACTCGATATCAGCAGGACTGATCGCATTGGCGTTGGAGCTTTCGGTAGGGAAACCATCAATTACATACAGCGGGGAGTTATCCTGTGTGATGGAACCTGCACCGCGGATAACAATGTTGGAAATGGAGCCGGGCTGCCCATCGTTACTTGCTACTGCTACCCCTGCTACCCTGCCTGCCAGCGCTTCATCGAACGACTTTACCGGCGCTTTCTCAAAATCTTTCATGTTCACACTACCTACCGAACCGGTCAGGTCTTTACGCTGCTGGGTAGCATAGCCCACTACCACCACATCGTTGAGCGTTCCGGCCTGCTCGCTCATCCGCACATTATACTCCGTTCTGCTATCTACCACCTGTTCCACTTTTCCGAAACCGATAAACGTGAACACCAATGTGGAGCCGGGAGACGCGGAAATAGTAAAATGTCCGCTGCCATCGGTACTGGTGCCGGTCTTTTCATTCTTTACCATTACAGTTACCCCGATCAGCGGCGTACCGTCTTTGGCACTTACGGTACCTGATACTGTTTTTTTCTGCTGGGCAAAAAGGGAAAGCGGGATAAGTAAGATCCACATGACTCCCGTAAAAAAGTAATTAAAGGCAAAGCTGGACGCTCTTCCCTTACTGGTTGATTGGCATCTCTTTTTCATAATAATTGTGGAATTGAGCGGAAATACGGTTGATACACAAATATGTGATAACCAATCCGGACCACAGGGGGATAATCATAAATGATTGGGGTGAATTTTATAAAGCCCCCTTCAACCAACTGATTATCAGAATAGTAACAGGATGATTTTTATAAAAAACAGCCTTTCGGGTGAATACAATGCTTATATTAGAGGATGATTTTGAGGTGCTTCCCGTTCTTATGCCTGCTGATCCTCGCTGTTTTTACAAAAAGCAGCGGGCAGGATGTAACGTTCAATCATCTCACCGTGGAAGACGGGTTATCGCATAATGCCGTCTTATCCATTTCCCAGGATCAACAGGGTTTCCTCTGGTTTGGTACCAACTATGGTCTTAGCCGCTACGATGGGCACCGTTTCAAAATTTACCGCCACCAGGCGGACGACAGCAGCTCCCTGCCGGGCAACCAGGTAATGAGCCTGTACCGCGACCGGAAAAATGTGCTGTGGATCGGCACTACCGCCGGCCTGGCAAAATATGACCCGGTACAGGACCGCTTTGAACGTGTAGTACTTGATCCAGCTATTCCCATCAGCATCAACTGTGTGTATGAAGATACCAGGGGCCGGCACTGGTTTGGCGCCAACAACGGGCTTTATATGCGGCAGGGCAACAAACAGGAATTCTTTATCCCGGGAAAGATTGCCGGTTATGTGGTGCGTTGCGTGTATGAAGATAAAAAAGGTAATATCTGGATCGGTACCAACAACGGGCTCACGAAGATGAGCGGGAACAGCTTCACCACCTTCCGGCATGAGGACGGGCAAACTACCGGTCTTGCTATGAACTTCATTACTTCCATCACGGAAGATCCTTCCGGCAAATTATGGATTGCTACCCAAACAGGCGGTATCAATATATATGATCCCGCTACCGGGAAATTTTCACTGCTGTCGCAACCGGGCATTGTCAATAATATTGTAAGACGGGTGCTGCGCGATAAAACCGGTAATATGTGGGTAGGCACCCAGGAAGGTATCAGCATCATTGACCCGGCCAGTATGAGCAGCCGGCATTACCAGCAAAAATCCGGCAACAGCAATAGTATCAGTCAGAATTCTGTTCATAGTATTTATGAAGATAACAATGGCTCTATCTGGATGGGTACCTATTTTGGCGGTGTAAACATCGTGCATCCTTATGGCTCCCCTTTTACAGACTGGCAGCAACATCCCCCGCTGGATGGCATTAGCAATAATGTGATCAGCAGCATTCATGAAGATGCCTTTCATAATTACTGGATTGGTACCGAAGGCGGTGGCCTGATGTATTTTAACCGCGCCACCGGCAGCTTCACCCGTTATAAGCACGATGCCAATAATCCTTCCAGCCTGGGGTCCAACCTCGTGAAGGTAGTGTATGAAGATAAAGACCATAATATCTGGACCGCCACACATGGCGGAGGCTTGAACCTCCTGGAGAATGGGGGCTTCCGGCGCTTCTTTTATAATACCAAAGATGCCAACACTTTTTCACGGGAAGTGACCGCCCTGCTGGAAGACAGCCAGGGCAGGTTCTGGATAGGCACCAACAACCTGCTGCAACTCTATCACCGCAAAGGCCATGAGCTGGAAAAGCGGGCCGATTCGGCACTTACAGGCATTGCCACCCATCAGTCTGTCCGTTATATTTTTGAAGATTCACAACACCGTATCCTGGTAGGCACCATCAGCTACCTGTATGTATTTGAAGGCGATTCCGTGCGGGTGGTTCAACCCGGATACGTTAATTCCATCCAGGAAGATTCAAAGCATAACATCTGGGTGAGCATGTATTTCGGAGGGCTGATCAAATACAATTCCAACCTGGTACAACAGGTACGGTATACCGAAAAAGACGGCCTGCCGAATGACAATATCATCGGGTTGCTGGAAGATGACCAGCATTATTTATGGATCAGCACTTATAATGGCCTGGTACGTTTTGATCCCGCCCGCAATAGCTTCCGGACCTACACCACCAGGGATGGCATTGCCGGGAATGTGTTCAATTACAATTCCTTTTTGCGCGACAGTCGCGGCGAATTTCTCTTTGGCGGATACAATGGCATTACCAGTTTCTTTCCCAGCCGGATCATTACCAACACGCACCCGGCTCCCATGCGCTTTACGGGCCTTCGCCTGTTCAATAACCTGGTGGGCATCGGGCAGCACAACGGGTTGCTGGAACAGGATATCAGCTATACAAAAGCCCTGCGGTTCCACCACAATCAGGAAGTATTTACGCTGGAGTTTGCGCTGCTCAATTATGTGAAAAGCAGCAAAAACCGGTACGCATACCGGCTGGAAGGCGCGGACCGCGACTGGATAGAAACAGATAACCCCGCAGTAACGTACACGAACCTGTCGTCCGGCCATTACACTTTTTGGGTGAAAGGCGCCAACAACGATGGTATATGGAGTGAGCCTGCTAAGATGGAGATCACCATCCTGCCGCCTTTCTGGCAAACCTGGTGGGCCTATGCCATTTACCTGTTATGCCTTATCCTGTTGTTCTTCTTCGTTACCCGGTTCTTTTTCCTTTGGGCCCTGCTGCGCAAAGAAGAAGAACTGCACCAGGTAAAGCTCAACTTCTTCACACATGTATCTCACGAAATACGCACCCACCTTACCTTCCTGCTGGTGCCGGTAGAGAAAATGATGGATGTGCTGAAGAAAGATGACCCGCTGCAGTCCACCCTGTTGCAATTACGGAACAATGCCGACCGGCTGCTGAAGCTCGTGAATGAACTGATGGACTTCCGCAAGGCAGAAACCAATCATCTTAAACTGCATGTACAGGAGCAGGACCTCATCCCCTTTCTCGATCATATTTATACCAGCTTCCGGGAAATATCCCTCGACCGGAATATTACCATGGTATTCCGGCATGAGGTAGAACATGCCTGGGCGTATTTCGACCGTGAACAGCTGGAGAAAGTATTCTTTAACCTGCTCAGCAACGCCTTTAAATTCACGCCCGATGGTGGCCGCATCCAGCTGCATGTAACTGCTGCAAAACAAAATACCGTGATCACGGTTACCGACAATGGCCGCGGTATTGCCCCTGCATATCTCGACAAACTGTTCACCAACTTCTTCCAGGTACAGGATCATGGCTTACAGAATACGGGATACGGTATAGGGCTGGCGCTGTCCAAAAATATTGTAGAACAGCATAAAGGTACGCTCACGGTTGAAAGCGAACCTTCCACGCCGGAAAAAGAAGGGCGTACCTGTTTCACCGTGTCGCTCCCTGCCGGCGCCAAACATTTCGAAGGCTCCCAACATACTGTAGGCGGAACCTCTGCGGCTCCTGCCGCACTGGTAAAATCAGCTGTTGCGCCGGAAGAACCGGGTATCACGGTAACGGGTACACTACAACCTTTTACCATTCATATTGTGGAAGACAATACCGAGCTGCGCGCCCTCATCAGCCAAACCTTCAGGGATCAGTACCAGGTACTGGAAAGCGCGAACGGAGCCGATGGCCTGGCCACCGCCACTGCACAGATCCCCGACATCGTGATCAGCGATGTGATGATGCCGGAAATGGACGGCCTGCAATTTTGCCAGGCGCTTAAAACAGATGAGCGCACCAGTCATATCCCCGTAGTACTGCTTACCGCCAAAAGCTCGCAAACAGACCATGTAAGCGGGCTTGAAACCGGGGCAGACCTCTATCTCACCAAACCTTTCAGTACCAAAGTACTGGCGCTCAATGTAAGGAACCTTATTGCCTCCAGGGAAAAAATGCGGGAACATTTCAGCCGGCAGCTGCAAACAGCAGCAGTAATGCCCGATGCCTTGCCCAACAGCCTGGACAATGCCTTCCTGGAAAAAGTGATGGCCCTGGTGGAAGAACATATGGACGACCCTGAATTCGGTGTGGAAATGCTGGCCCGTAAGGTAGCCATGAGCCAGCCGGTGCTTTATAAAAAGCTGAAAGCCGTCACCAATATGTCGGTGAACGATTTTGTAAAATCGCTGCGACTGAAAAAAGCAGCCGCCCTCATACGCACCCGTCAGCATACCGTGTACCAGGTGGCGTATATGGTGGGGTACAACGACCGGAAATATTTCAGCCGTGAGTTCAAAAAACAATTCGGGAAAACGCCTTCCGAGTTTGCGGAAGCCCCTGATTTGTGAAAAATCCCCCCTTTTACTCGGAAAAACCACCCCTCCCGGTAAGCGGGGATCATTAGATTTGTTACAAATCCCACTGTTATGAAAATCAGATTGCTACTCCTTTTCGGGTTGTTGGGCCTTACGCCTGTTGCGTGGGCACAAACCACCTATACCACTATTATGGACCGTATCCGGTCGGAACTGCTGTCGCAGGCCAGCAACACCACCACGCTGGACAACAATGTAAGCAGTACACTGGCTACCCTGCAATCCAACGGTTCATGGCCGGATGTGAACTATGCCTACAGTTCCACCACCTATACGGCGGATGTGCACATCAACCGGGTAAAAACTTTCGCACAGGCCTATACGAAATCAGCCAGTACGTATTACCATAGCAGTACCCTCTTCACTGCCATTGTGAACAGCCTTACTTACTGGAACACCACCGATCCGCAAAGCTGGAACTGGTACCATAACCAGATCTCCAACCCCCAACGTATCGGCGAAATCCTGATCCTGCTGGATACGGCGCCGCAAAGCCTGGGCAGCCTGCGCAATGCGCTGCTCACGCAAATGAACCGCGGCAACCCCGGTAGTCAGACCGGGGCCAACAAACTGGACGTAGCTACACATTTTATGTACAGGGCCTGTCTCACAGCCAACGATTCACTCATGCAATACAGCGTGGACCAGATATTTTACCCACTGGTGCTTACTGCCAATGAGGGCATCCAGCACGACCTGTCGTACCACCAGCATGGGCCGCAATTATACTTCTTTGGATACGGTTCCGTATTTGTAGAGGGGGAAACCAAGATGGCCTATTACCTCCGCGGCACGTCGTATGCACTTTCCGGCGCCCGCCTGTCTGTGTTCAGCAATTTTGTGCGGAACGGTTTCCTTAAAGCTATGCGTGGGCGTTATATCGATTATGGCACAAATGGCCGCAGCATCAGCCGTGTAAATAATTTAGCCGTTGGCGTTACTGCCCACCTGGAAAAGCTCAAAACGCTGGATACTGCCCATGTTACCGAATACAATGAGAACATAGCGAGGCTGAATGGCACACAGGCGCCAGGATACCTGCTTCCTGCGCTTCATTCCCATTTCTGGCGCTCCGATTACACCCTGCACCATCGCACCGGCTACCTGTTCGGCCTGCATATGACCTCTACCCGTACAGCGAAACAGGAAAACGGCAATGGAGAAAATCTGAAAGGATACTACCTGTCAGACGGCTCCACCCATATCGCCTCAAATGGCAGTGAGTATTATAATATTCCCCCCGTATGGGACTGGAGCAGGATACCCGGCACTACAGTTCCCTATATCACCTCCATCCCGCTGCGTACGCCCTGGGGCGTGAACTTTGGGACCACCACTTTTGCCGGCGGCGTTTCCGACTCGCTGTACGGCGTTTCCGCGCTTCAGTTCTCCGATTACAATACGCAGGCGCGCAAGGCCTGGTTCTTTTTTGATGATGAAGTGGTTTGTCTTGGCGCGGGGATCAGCTCCACCACTACCCAACCCATCAATACCACCGTGAACCAATGTCTTCTCAACGGTTCTGTATCCGCAAATGTAAACGGTACCGTAAGCACCATTGCCAATGGCACTTACAGTTATAACAATACACTGAAATGGATCACGCATAACGGTATCAGCTATTACTTTCCATCAGGAGGCCAGGTGCAGCTCAGCATGCAATCCCAATCCGGTACCTGGAGCAGTATCAACAATGGCGGCACTACCGCGGTACAGGATATGAATGTGTTCCTGTTGTGGTTTAACCATGGCAACACCCCTGCGAACGGCACTTATGCCTATTACATATTACCCGGGCAGAATATGGCCACGTATGATACTACCGCCGTCCGTATAGAGCAGAATACCGCCAATATGCAGGTAGTGCATCACCGCGGACTGAATATCTGGCAAATGGTATTCTACCAGGCAGGCACCTTCCATAAAGATTCGCTGACAGTTACGGTGGATCGCCCCTGTACCCTGATGCTGCGCGATGCAGGCAGTTCCGATGTAAAAGTATCCGTTGCCGATCCATCACAATCATCTTCACCGGTAACCATCCTGCTGAACCTGCCCGGTATTCCGCAAACGCGGCAACTGCTGGCCAGCCTGCCCTCCGGGCCGTATGCAGGCGCTTCCGCCATCTATCATGTAAACAACCAGACGCCTGTTTACACCGCAGCTGCAATTACTGCAGTGGCCGATGCCTATGTAAGAGGGGGCTCCGTTTACGGCAGCGTGAACTATGGCGCAGAATCGCTGGTATTAAAACAGGATGCTACCGTAAGCTATACCAGGGAAGTATTCCTGAAATTCAATGTGGGCACATTACCGGCGGGTACCAACCAGGTAAAGCTGCGGATGTATGTGAACTACGCAAACACCGGTATTGCTACTGTGCCCTGGATTGCGCAGTATGTGAGCAACGACAGCTGGACAGAAACCGGCATCACCTATAACAATATGCCCGCAGCTACCAGCGCGGTAGATACTATCATGGGACGCTCCGCCGGGAACTTTGCAGAATGGGATGTCACTAATATCGCGCTCTCCCAGCAGGCCGCAGATGGCGTGCTTACTTTAAAGCTGGTATCCGGGCTGGCGGGCGCCACTACTGACGCCATCTTTACTTCCCGCGAAAACAGCGACTCCACGCGGCGACCAATGCTGATTTGCAGCACAGGCACTACATTGCGGAAAATGATGAGCGCAAATGTAAACGAGGAAAAAACAGACGGCGTAAGCATTTATCCCAATCCTGCAGGCGCCATCGTTTATGTAAATACCACCGGGCACTGGATGAAAGCAGCATTACATGATAGCGCCGGTAAGGCAATAAAAGCAGAGCGACTGGATGGCCGGCAGCAGTTTGAAATACAACTTGGTGATATCAGGCCCGGGATGTATTTACTGGTGCTAAGCGGGCAGGGAAAACAACTGGTGAAAAAGATCGTAAAGATGTAGTAACTGCTTTAAAAAAAGGGACAGTCATCCGCGTTGGATGACTGTTCCCTTTTTAAATTCATTTTCTTCTCAGGCATATTGCTGAAGCCACACCTTAGCTTCTTCATCATTACTGAATGATTTCATGGGAATAGGCGGCGCTTTTAGCTTAAACAAAATATTCATGATCAGCTTTGCAAGGCCAGGCTTGGAAACCATGGCCATGGCGGTGTATACATGAGGTAATTGCTCCGTGGAAAATTTTCTTGTTGCTTTATCAGGAACAGGAGAATTTGTGAGATAGATCAGCAAGGGCACTTTTTTATTTCCTGTGATTTCCTTTACCAGCCTGATATTATTTGAAATATTCTCTACTGTTCTCAGGATGCTTTTAGAATAGGAATATAAAATGCCGGTATGCTGATCATAGTAGTAATCAGCTATTTCTCCTTTGATAAGGGGGAGATTGTTGGGAGGGTAACGCTTTTCTCTCATTGCCTGAATTTTTTATAAAGATAAAAACCCAGGACATTGTGAAGTATTTAAAATGATATTTCAAGGGGCATAACCGGACAATGTAAGCTGCACCCACGCTTTGGTTACAACAACCACTGGTTTGGTTAGCTCCGCCGGGCTTATTGTTTGGAAATTTGTGTAAACAAATAGCAAACAATATGAAAATTGTAGTAACCGGATCAATCGGCAATATCGGCAAACCACTCGTACCCTGGCTGGTGGCAAACGGGCACCAGGTAACTGTGATCACCAGTAAACAACACAACGAAGCCATCATTGAAAATATGGGGGCAAAAGCTGTTACAGGTTCTGTAGAAGATGTAAATTTGCTGACCGGTACATTCGCCGGGGCAGATATCGTTTATACCATGGTGCCACCCTTTTTTGGCGCGGCTGACCTCCTCGAATTTTACAGGAGCGTAGGAGAAAATTATGGAGAAGCGATCAGGCAGTCGGGGGTGCAGCGGGTAATTAATCTAAGCAGTTTTGGCGCGCATCTCAACAAAGGCACAGGCGTTATCCTGGGAGCCCATTATGTAGAAGAGATCCTGAATAAACTGGAAAACGTTCAGATCACCCATATGCGCCCTACTTCTTTTTATTACAACCTGCTTGCCTTTGCAGATATGATCAGGAACCAGGGATCCATTTCCATCAACTGTGGAGGAAACGATGTGATGCAGCTGGTACACCCCGATGATATTGCCGCTGCCATAGCAGAGGAAGTGGAACAACCCGGTAGCCCCAGGAAGATCCGTTATGTAATGAGTGATGAACGGACCTGTAACGAAATAGCAGCAGCCATAGGTAAAGAGATCGGCATGCCGGATCTTGAATGGCGCCTGATTTCAGATGAAGAAGCAAAAAACAGGTATTTAAAGGCCGGCATTCCTCCCTTACTGGCACAGTATCTGACAGAGATATACAGTAGTCTTCATAACGGGAAACTGGCGGAGGACCTTATTCATCACCGCCCTGAATACGGGAAAATAAAACTGGAAGATTATGCCAGGGAATTTGCTGTTATTTACAACGGGAAAAAATAATAATCTTAAACCTGGTCAGATATAAAAAATGAGTAACCACCAGCCGAAACGGATACATAGCATTGCAGCGTTTCACCGCTACAGGGAATTACCGGAACCGGAAAACCCGCTGATCAGCGTTGTAAACGTAGAAGATATCAGCTACACCGGAAAAGCAGAATCGCTGCTGCTTGATTTCTATTCCATTGCCCTCAAACGGCACCAGGACATCAGGTTTAAATACGGTCAGCAGCAGTACGATTTCGATGCAGGCGTGATGTTCTTTGTGGCCCCGGGGCAGATATTCAGCATTGAACATACAACCGGGAAACCGACAGACTGTTCCGGCTGGGTGTTACTCATACACCCGGATTTCCTCTGGAATACCCCCCTGGCTAAAACCATCAGGAAATATGAGTACTTCGACTATGCCGTTAATGAAGCCCTGTTCCTTTCCCCGAAAGAAGAAGCGGTACTGAATAACATTGTAGATATCATCCGGAAGGAATATCATTCTTCCATCGACAAATTCACCCAAAGCATTATTATTCCGCAGATAGAATCCCTGCTTAACTATGCCGAGCGCTTTTACCAGCGCCAGTTTATAACACGGAAAATCACCAATCATCATATCCTGGCCCGCTTCGAGGAAATCCTCTCCCACTACCTGGATAGCAGCCAGCTGCTGGAAAACGGGCTGCCCACAGTACAGTATATGGCCAATGCACTGAATATATCTCCCAATTACCTGGGCACCTTGCTACGTACATTAACCGGCAAAAATACCCAGCAGCACATCCACGACAGCCTGATTGAAAAAGCAAAGGAAAAAATTTCCACCACGGCGCTGTCGGTCAGTGAAATTGCCTATGAACTGGGATTTGAACATCCCCAGTCTTTCAGCCGCTTTTTTAAATCCAAAACGGGGCTGTCGCCCCTGGAATTTAAAGCCGCTTTTAACTAGCGATGCCCAACCGGGCCCTGTTTCTACAAAATCCAGGTTGAAAACCGTTTGTTAATCATTATTAAAACATATCATGGTAACAAAGAGAATAACGATAGATTACAACAGCGTACTGAAAGCTAAAATTTATTTTTTTTTTAAGAGAAGTATATGGAGATATTTATTCGCGATACTGCCCATCGCGTACATTTTCCCGTTAAACCCGCCAGGATTCCTGCTTTCAGGACTGATCTATTTTTTCATCTTTACCATAGTGATACTGGTACCGCTATATCATTTTTCTTCCGTGAGGATGGCGAAAAAGATTGACTTTGACGCAGAGG
Organism: Chitinophaga polysaccharea; assembly: GCF_902150045.1. Lineage (GTDB taxonomy): Bacteria > Bacteroidota > Bacteroidia > Chitinophagales > Chitinophagaceae > Chitinophaga > Chitinophaga polysaccharea_A. The sequence goes on along the minus strand of NZ_CABFVU010000005.1, from coordinate 272,283 downwards.
TCACCTTCACCGATGCACATATTGTAGTAGTGCATAAGAACAGGCAGTCGACCGAAATAAAAGAATGGACCTGGATCAGGAACATTGATATCACGTCAAACAATATATGGTTGGTAACAAATGAAGTGCCCCGTTTCCTTATCTCTCTCAGTAAAAATAACCTGTCAGAAAATGAGCGGTTATTTTTTGAAGAGATAAAGCGAAAAAAACCAGCTGCTTAAAATAAGCTCCCCTGTACCACTGCCGGCGGCATTGTAGGATGAAATAAACCCACAATGGTAAATGGCTGTCTCGAACTTGCATGTACATTTTGGGTGGTGCCCAGGAAGAAGTAGAGGTCGGTGTTACGCGCGTATTCCTGCAGGTATTTTTTTCTCAGGTCGTTAACAGCCTTCTGTTCCTTATCAGGGCCGCTGTGCTTCTTCAGGCTTTTCCAGTAAAGGGAGGCCAGCTGCCAGTCTTCCACCGGCAAAGTGATTTCCTTCTCCCTGCTGTCGGTAAACCGGAAAGAAAACCGGTAAGGCAGCTTTTTCATCACTGCAAAAGGATCTTCCGGTTGTTCAGATACCCGGCCGCGCGCTTTTTCTTCCTGTAATTTCTCCAGCAGGCTGCTATCCCATTCCCTTTCCGTTTCTTCTGCCACAAAACCCAGGATACGGGCTGGTTTGAATACTGCCAGCGAGGTATAAAAGGCTTCGTGCTTTGCTTCCATCAGCACGGTCGACAGGTCGCGGTATACGTTCTTCAACACAATGGCTTTCCTTTCGCTCCAGTGATCCTCTGTACCGATATGCCCTGTTCTTTTTACAGGCGCCTCCATTGATACCGGCCTGAAACTTTCCAGCCTGAAATCCCTGGTATTCCGTTCCAGGTCCAGTTCTATCCAGTCGTACAGCTGGTATTGTTCTTCGTAACTCTTTTTTATAAAGGGAACCGGGTATATCCTGATAAACACACCATCTTCCCTGAAACCGGCGATGCTCACCTGTTCTTCATAATGGGAAGATAACGTGGGGTAACTTTTAACTGTGATCAAAACTTTCGTCAAGGGCATGCGCAACATATTTTAAAACAGCCAGCAAAACTAAGGGTTAATCGTTGAAAATAAAAAAGTTAGCAACATTTTCAATCGCTCCTTCATCTCCCTTAAATATACCTGATAGATTTTTCATACTCCCCTATCGAAACATTCTATGTTTACTTTTCAACCTAATTTGTGTAATTTGTACGCATAAAATTTTAACACATGAGTTTTCAAGATGAGCTTAAGAAGATCTTTGTTGAAGAAAATGAAATACCCGGGGAGTTCCGTATTTCTGAAATTCATCAGAGAGAGTACCTGGTAAACGGGGAGATGAAACAATGGGATGGACCGGTGAGCGAGGTATATTCTCCTATTAACATTCCTACTGCGGATGGCCTGAAGCGCAAGCTGATAGGCACTTACCCGCTATGTACCGAAAAAGAGGCCTTTGAAGCGCTGGATGCTGCTCTTTCCGCATACGACAATGGCCGTGGCGAATGGCCAACCATGCGGCTGGATGAGCGCATTAACTGCCTTTCTGTATTTGCCCGTAAAATGACGGAGCAACGCGCCCTGATCGTAAAGCTGATCATGTGGGAGATCGGAAAATCCTACGCAGACTCCATCAAGGAATTTGACCGCACCATAGAATATATCAATGCCACGATAGATGCGCTCAAAGAAATAGACCGCAGCTCTTCGCGCTTCGAGATCAGGGAAGGTACCATTGCGCAGATCCGCCGCTCGCCCCTGGGTGTGGTGCTCTGCATGGGCCCATTTAACTATCCGTTGAATGAAACCTTTACCACGCTGATCCCTGCACTGCTGATGGGGAACACCATCCTCTTCAAACCACCCAAACATGGTACGCTGGTGCATTACCCTCTGCTGCGCGCTTTTATGGAATCGTTTCCCAAAGGCGTGGTGAACACCATATATGGCCGTGGTGCTTCTGTGATACCCGGTATCATGGCCACCGGGAAGATCAATGTACTGGCCTTTATCGGTTCCAGTAAAGTGGCCAATGACCTCCGCAAGCACCATCCCAAGCTGAACCGCCTGCGCGCAGTGCTGAGCCTGGATGCCAAGAATGCCGCCATTATCACTCCGCATGCAGATATACAGGTAGCCGTGAATGAATCCATACTGGGGGCATTATCGTATAATGGTCAGCGTTGTACTGCTATTAAAATACTGTTTGTACACCGTTCTATTGCGGATGAATTCAATGCACGCCTTAGTGAGGCGATCAGCAAAATGAAATTCGGTATGCCATGGGAGAAAGGCGTACAGCTTACTCCCGTAGCCGAGCCCGGCAAGCCAGCCTATATCCGCGAAGTGCTGGACGACGCCATTGCGCATGGTGCGGCAGTTGTGAATGAAAACGGCGGCGCTACCTACGAATCATTTGTATTCCCGGCGGTAGTATATCCCGTGAATGATAAAATGAAACTTTACCGGGAGGAACAGTTTGGGCCTGTAATCCCCGTAGTGCCTTACGATGAGATAGAAGAAACCATCGATTACCTCATCGAATCGCCACATGGCCAGCAGGTAAGTATTTTCAGCAATAACCCTGATGAAATAGCGACCCTGATAGATCCATTGGTAAACCAGGTAAGCAGGGTGAATATCAACAGCCAGTGCCAGCGCGGCCCGGATGTATTTCCGTTCACCGGCCGGAAAGACAGTGCAGAAGGCACGCTTTCAGTACATGATGCGCTGCGCTCATTCTCTATACGGTCGCTCGTAGCTACCAAAATGAATGATACCAATAAAAAGCTGCTGGAAGATATCGTGAATGAACATAGTTCTGACTTCCTTAGTACCAATTTTATTTTCTAAGCGGCTAAAAGGGGTATTAAAAATAAAGGCGCGGCTTAACGGCAGGCGGCTTCCATCAGGTACCCGGATAAAAAGCGGGTGTATCAGCAGCTGATACACCCGCTTTTGCATTAAAGCAACGGCAAATCCTACCAGGGAATTTCTCCGCCGTCTTTGAAGAACCTGCCTGTAATGGACCTGTCTTCCAGCATCGCCAGCTGCACAATGGCCTTTGCCCCCTCTTCCACTGTTTTAAAACCTTTAAACTGGTTAAGATCAGTGGCGGTATAGCCCGGGGTTACGCTGTTGACCATAATATGCTCCCCGCGCAATTCATTTGCCAGCATAACGGTAAAACCATTCAACGCAGTTTTGGTAGCCCCGTAGGTAGAGAAATTACTCCAGTTGGGGGGCCTTTCGGCCGACATCTGCATGGTTAACGATCCTATTTCGCTGGATACATTGATGATAGAGGGGGCTGAAGACCTTCTCAGCAACGGCAACATTACCTGTGTTGTTTGCACAGCGCCGAAATAATTTGTTTCAAACAAAGCGCGGATGGCTTCCATGCTGTATTCAGCAATATATTGCGGCTGTTCGCCTGAGATACCGGCGTTATTGATCAGTAAGTCGAGGGCATCGATGCTGCTGTCCAGTTCATCCTTGGCTTTCCTGATACTATCTATATCGGTTACATCGATATGGATGGCGGCCACATTAGTGATACCTGCGGCCTTCAGCTTTCCGGCGGCGCTTTGCCCGTTGATAATGTTCCTGCTGCCCAGGTATACGAAATTGCCTGCCTGTGCCAGTTGCCGCGCTGTTTCAAAGCCCAGGCCTTTGTTTGCGCCTGTTATTAAAACGGTTCTCATAAAAATCAAATATTAAGATTAAAAATGCCTGGATGATATGCAGCTATTACTATATCTCCCCTGCAAATTTAACCAGGCACAAGAAGGCGGCTGTAGCCCAATTACCTTATTCTGTAGCCAAATGTCAGGTTCAGTGTTTCACCACCAGCCCCTGCCCCGGCATGTACTTGTCGTATTCCATATGCCTGGCAATGCGCAGCGCTTCTGCTTCTCCCTTCAGCTTTGCCACCAGGTGCAGCGCGCCGTCTATGCCGGCGGAGATGCCGGCAGTGGTAATAACACGTCCGTTATCCACATACCGTACATTGGCCATCACTTTGGCGGAAGGCACAGCCTTTTGTAACGACCGGATGCTGTTGTGAAAGGTCGTTACAGTGAGGTTGTCCAGCAAACCGGCGCGGCCCAGCACAAATGCCCCGGTACATACGGAGAAGTACGTTTTTGTGCCGGCATCCCGGCTTTTGATCCAGCTGATCACTTCCGGATCATCGGCGGCTACGTCGTCATCCCCGCCAAATATGGCAAAGATATCTGCAGGCGGGGCGTCCTGTATGCTGTAGTCGGGGTTCACCTTTAACACACCCTGTACCGTAACGGGCGCCTTGGTTTTACCTACAGTAAATATTTTAAACCCGGCATAGGAAAATACTTCCAGTGGTCCCGCGAAATCGAGTACCTCTGTCCCATTATACAGGTAGAAGCAGATGCTTAAGGGCGACTGTTGTGATGCTGCGGTGCTATCACGGAGCACCAATGTCATACCACAATGCGGGCATACGCCTGGCCTATGATATACAATAGTGTCGCATGGACCACAAGGCGGGCAAACATAATCGCTCCCTTTTTGTTGTGCAATTCCCCATAATGGGATACACAGCAGTAGAATAAACAGATGTTTCATATGTGATTATTGTCCACGCAAATTACGCAGACGCCAACCTGCAAAGAAGGACAATCCACTTGCCGATCAGGCCATTTTCATGCTGGCTGCAATGCCCGCCTTTTTTGCCAACTGTCCCAGTTGCCGGGTACTGCCAATCCCGCAGGTTTTGGCTACCCATGCCAGCTTCTGGCCGTCCTTCAATAATTGCATGGCCTTTTCTTCGCGCAGGTTACGGATATAATCACCAATGGTAATACCTGTGGTAGATTTAAAGAGACGGGTAAGATTCCGCGGCGACATATATACCATTGCAGCCAGTTCGGTGATGGTTAGTTTTGTGTGCAGATGATGGGTGATATGATCCTGTATTTCGTGTACCTGGTGATTGATATGTTGCCGGTATTGCAGATGGATGCTGTGCTGGGAAGCCGCTCCGTCGCGGCGGATGTATACCACCATGTCTTTAGCTACGGTATAAGCGAAAGTAGGGCCATAGTGTTCCTCTACCAGGAACAGCGCCAGGTCTATTCCCGTGGAGATACCTGCGCTGGTATAAATATTATCACTCTTTACAAACAGCCTGTTCTCTATCACCTGCAACTTCGGGAAGCGTTGCTGTAAGGCGGCGGTATACCCCCAATGCGTGGTACAGCTGCGCCCATCAAGCAGTCCTGCCGCTGCGAGCGCAAATGCGGCGGTACACACAGAGCATAAGGTAGCCCCCACCGCCGCTGCCTGCTGCAACCATAGCATCCACGTGTCATCGGCTGAATGATCCCATTTCGCCAGGTCCATTCCAGCTACGATCACAATATCATCCCGTTGAATAGTGATGGCATCGGGCGGTTCCACACGGGTGAATCCCAATCCTGAAGAAGTACCCGGCGCCGCATAGGGCGATACGTATCTCAGTTCATACGGATGCCCGCAACATCCTGCTTCATAAAAAACAGTGACGGCGCCCGCCAGGTCCATCAGGTGCACATGATCAAACAGAAAAAATATGACACGTTTTCTTTCCATTATGCTAAGATAGTAAAGGGCATCGTTTATATTGGCTAATGGTACTCATCTCACATCAATACAAACAGGTCCTCATTTCCACCTTAACCATAAATAGTCTCCGCATGCTGAGGGAGCTGTTCTACGTGCTGCATATAAGCGGTTACATTGGCATCCCAGGTTTCCGGGTATGTATAGCCCAATGCTGCTGCAACAAATTTTGCTACGGTTCTGAAAAGATCCATAGCCGCATATACGGCCTTCCATATTTCCGGCAGACTGGCGGGAGCATAGGTAGCCAGCAACTTTTCATATACTTCCGGCTCAAGGAGGCGCTGGTAAAAGCTTCCCATCTTACCCGGGTTTACCTTAAATCCATAACGGCAACCGATATACCAATCCATCATTTGCAGTAGTGCGCCGCGGATCACCTGGTTGAACAATTCCTGTACCTGGATCATCCTCCCCCGCCAAAGTCCTTTTGCCAGGCCGGAGTTGGTATACCAGAATTCATTACAGCAATCAGTAAAGGAGCGGGAGGAAGGTTGCTGTACCCAATAGCCGGTGTCGCCGGCAGGCGGCAGGGGCCGCGTATTAAACAGGCCATTCCTGTCCCACAACACTTTGCAAAGGCTATCGCTGGTAAAATGATCGAGCTTATCCAAAGGCACCATCACCAGGTCTATACGATTGCCATCGGTAAACTGCATAAGATAGGAGAAAGCTCCTTCCAACTCGGGCGAAGGCGGATAGAGCTCCATATCCTCCGGCAGCTGCATGATCATTCTCTCGCCAAAAACATCCACCCAGCTATGATCCTGCAGAAACGGTTCCAGGCTCTCCACCACATAAATGATGTCATAATCCTGGAAAATATCAGGTGTTACATTCGGGTTCGACCTTGATCCATCCTGCAATACGGCCAGTATACGGTCGTTGTTACGGGCCACACGTAATATCAGTTCCATCATCCGGGATTCATTTCTGCTTATCATATGTGCTGCTGTTTGTCCAAATTTAATACAAAGCTTACACATCTGTTTTACAGGCATTCAGGGAGGCACAAGGTGTGTTCTTTAGTGGTGAGATCTTTAAGTTCAAATTCGTATATTAATGCCCGTAATCACTCTTAATTGCAGCCATATGATAAAATATATGTTCCGTTTCATTATTGCTTTCCTGGTGTTGGCCTTGCCTGCAAGAAGCTTTGCGCAGCAGCAGATTGCGAAAGGCACTGTTCAGCGGATATCCATTCATAGCAAGTTGCTGGAAGGTAATCTGAGTGGCGATGATCCCAGCCGCCATGTCTCTGTTTATTTACCTGCCAGTTATAATTCAGTTAAGAAGAAACACTACCCGGTGGTTTACTTCCTGCATGGCTATACAGATAATGACGCAAAATTTTATGGCTTCCAGCAGCATTGGATGACGCTTCCTCCCATACTGGATTCGGTATTTGCCAGGGACCCGGCTCATGAAATGATTGTTGTTACCCCCGACGCCTATACGCTTTTCCAGGGTAGCATGTATTCTAATTCCATCACCACCGGCAACTGGGAAGATTTTGTTGCCAAAGAACTGGTGGGTTATATGGACAGCCACTATCGCACGCTGGCGCAAAAAGAAAGCCGGGGCTTATGCGGCCACTCCATGGGTGGTTATGGCGCATTGCGGATAGGAGAAAAGAACCCTGATGTTTTTTCAACGGTGTACCTGCTGAGCCCTTGTTGTTTAAACTCCACCCCGGTATCGGCCGGAGCTATGCCACCCGGCTTTTCACGTGCGGAAAGCATTAAAACGGTGGAAGAACTGCAGAAAGCAGATTTCCTCACCAAGGCACTTTTTGCATCAGCAGCGGCATGGTCGCCCAACCCGGAAAACCCTCCTTTTTATATCGACCTCCCCGTAAAGGATGGGAATATTCAGCCATTGATCATGCAAAAATGGGATGCCAACCGCCCGCTGAATAATTTAGACCAATATATCTACAATATCAGGAAACTGAAGGCTATTGGCTTTGATGCCGGCGACCGGGATGCGGGTATTGCGGAGAGCATCAGGATACTGGACAGGGAGCTTAATAAATATCATATCAGCCATTCCTTCGAAATTTATGAAGGGGATCATATTAACCGTGTCAGTAAAAGAATTGAAGATAAGATGCTGGATTTTTTTGGTAAGAATTTATTGTTTGGGCAGCACACAAAACAGTAATATATATTAATGCGGGGCCTGCTTCTTCCAGGCTACTCCCTCTAACTATCTCAACCTGGGATGGTCTGTGATCCCTGTCTCCAAATAATCCCATTTTTTTTGGGAGACAATCTATTTATTATTTATCTTTACAATCAAGATAATTAATAATCAAGATATATGCCTTCTAAAGAAGAAATCAGGAAGCTTAGGAAGCTAAGCCAGCAATTTGCATATACCTCTATCCAGATGCACGAAGCCATTGGCAGAAAGGCGGGTATGTCTGGCACAGACCATAAATATTTAGGGTTCTTACTTCAGCAGGGAGAAATGACAGCCGGGGAGTTTTCCGTTATAACAGGTCTCACCACCGGCGCTGTTACCAGCTTAATAGACCGCTTTGAAAAGAAAAAACTGGTAAAACGGCAGCCTGATAAAGCTGATCGCAGAAAAGTGATCATCGTACCGGATACAGAAAAAATAACAAAGCTGTTCAAGCCCCTGTATGAGGATTTTCAAAGCGGCACTGAAAAACAGTTTGCTGCATTTTCATCAGAAGAATTAAAGGTTTTGGAGCGGTATTTTATAAATGCCATGGAAATGATGAACCATAAAATAGATACGATCAATCAAAAACAATAATATTATGAGCGAAACCCAGACACCTATTCAGAATGCTTTTGCCCAGACCTTCTTTCATGGCACCAAAGCGGATTTAAAGATCGGGGATCTTATAGCAACCGGTTATAACTCCAATTTTGTAGACAGGAAATTAAAACATATTTACCTCTCCGCTACCCTGAACGCTGCTGTATGGGGAGCTGAGCTTGCTTCGGGGGAAGGCCGTGAACGGATATACCTGGTAGAAGCAACCGGGGCCCTGGAAGATGACCCTAACGTAACCGATAAAAAATTCCCGGGTAATCCTACTATGTCTTACCGCTCTATCCATCCGTTTAAAGTTGTGGGCGAGGTCACTGTGTGGCAAAAACATTCGCCGGAACAGATCAAAGCAATGAAAGATGCGTTGGAACAGCTAAAACAGCAAGGCGCGCTCGTGATAGAGGAGTAAGTTAGTAGCAGAATTGCAGGCAGAAATGGATACCTGGAAAGATGTATCCTGTTCAACGGATTTTTCTTCTTAAGGCTATAACATATAACGAAGGTGACTGTTTATTGAAACGCTGCTTTTCAACGCGCCAGTTCATTGCTTAATGTTATCATCAATGCTCTACCCTTCTCTACATCTGCAGTGATCTTTTCCTCTTTAAAACCACGTTCAGCAGTAAATACGTTCAAATGCTGCTCTATAGCCTGCCAGCTGCGTTTCACCGTTTTATTGCCTGATGCCGCCGCCTGTGTTTTCAGGATACGTAATTTTTCATAGTCCACGATCCCTTCCCTCAGCTTCTCCAAACGGATGCTGCTGTTGCCGCCGGGATATACCAGGTAACAATCTCCTGCGGGCCATGAACCGTGGCGGGCATCCCGCACCGGGTCTTCCGGCCACCCGTCGTAAGCCCAGCGCAGGAAGCCATCATAGCCACGCGCAAAGGAGTACCAGCTGATCCAGCGCCCTTCAATGGGAGGAGAAAATACAAAGTTGTTAGGTACCGGCGGATTACAGCAAACATAAAAAGTAGTGGTAGCGCCTCTTGCGCTGCGTTGCCGCTGCTGGCTATCCACAGGCTCATTACCATACAGGTAACAGTAATCATCCAGCAGGGTATCCAGCTCCTGGTGCCAGTTGCCCGCATAGGTGATACGCCATTGGGGCGAATGCTCTTTTATTACTTTAATAGCTGCCAGGGTTTGGGGCAGCTCATTTTCATTGATGCCCAGGTATGTTTTTCCAAACCATCCTTTCTTCTCCAGGTGAGCCCTGAGATCGTCCAGGAAATCGTGCCAGCGTGCGCGGTATTCTGCTGTTCCCGGCGCCCATTGTGCATATACATAATTACCGCTGGCTGCATCGGTATAACGGAAACGGTTACCCCAGGGAACAGGCGTATAAATAGTGATGGCCTTGTTAATGCCCAGCGCCATAGCCATTTCCACGTAATCGTCGAATATCGTGTAATCATATTTCCAGGTGCCGTCTTTTTGTTTGATCCAATTGATCATGCCTCCTTCTATCATATAGGAATTATCCGACCAGGGAGAATGTACCGCATAGGTGGTAATATATTTTCCACCGGCGCCGGCATACAGCTGCAGGTGTTTTTTCAGCAAGGCCCTGTGCTCATCAGACCATGGCTCCACATGATTGTACCATGCCACTGCCCATGGGTTCTGCCAGAGATCCAGCCGGTATTGCCATTCCTGCGGTGGTGGCAACAGTTGCTGTTGCACCCTGATCTTCATATGTAAGGTGTCTGTATAGCGTTCCGTATGTACCAATACAGTACCTGTGTACTGTCCCGGTGCTGCATCCACGGGAACGTCCAGCGATATCCAAACCGGCCTGGTGGTTTTCCCCGCCAGGTCAAACCTGTCAAACTCCTCCAACCTGTCGGGCATCAGGAAGCCCTGCTGATATGGCGAGCCTTCACATACAGCGTCTTTTGCGCCATAAGGATAGTTGGACAGCACATAACGCACCAGCTGCAGTTTAGCATGTTTACTACTGATCACTTTTCCCTCCGTGTTCACCAGGTTGCTCACGGTAAACCGTACCTGGCGCAGGCTATCGGGCGACCAGACCAGCAGTTGTGCATTCAGCCGTTCGTTCTTCCACCCTGTTGCTTCCCATGTGGCCCTGATGTTTTGCGAAGGCGCCTCCGTTCTGAAATAGGCCTGATCCGTTGATCCGAAAGCCGCATGCAGGCCACCGCGCAGTTCTTTCCAGGCAGCGGGAGCTGTGGGCTCATCAAACGTATACTCCGGTTGGTAATGTGGCGCCAGTACAGGTAATCGGGCAGCATCCATTTGCCCTTTGTGCTGTGCGAAAGCTGTTGCCGAAATGAGGCAGCATATAATTGCTATTCCCTTCACGCCGTTTGGTTTAAGAAGTTATCATTGTGAAGCCGGCTCCAGTGCTCAGGACCATGCTGTTTCCCCGTTATAATCAATACATCCCTCATAGGTTCCGGGTACCGGCAGGAAACGTAGTACCTGTGTGGCCCCGGCTTCAGAAGTAAAGAAGCCAAGTAAGGTCAGTTGTTTCATCAATGTAAAATAATGCGGTGATGCTTTCTGGCTCCTGGCCTCTTCATCGATACCGGTAAGCAGGGATTCTTTTTGTGCTGTGGAAAGTTGTATAAAACTTGTCTTAAATTTTTTCTTTGAAGCATCGTTTAGCTGCGTAATGCCTTGCTTCAATATTTGCTGTTGTCCGTTATCGTAGCAGCCGGACGCATAAAAGCCAATGAATTTACCGACCGCTGTATCCTTTGCCCCCGGCGTATTGGTGCGGGGAATGATGGTTTCCGCCACTTCATCCAGGAAGGCGATATCGCCTGCGCTGAAAAGTGGCCCATTAGTTTCTTTGCAGCCCGAAAGAAATAATTCCCCGCCAACAAATGCGGCCCCGGTAAGAACGGCAATTGTTCTGATCAATTCTCTGCGGTCCATTTACAACGCTCCTTTTTTTAGCTGCTCCACTGCGTAGTTAGCAGCTCTTGCGGTTAATGACATATAAAGAATGGACGGGCTCTGGTTGCCTGTGCTTGTCATACAGGCGCCATCCGTAACAAACACATTTTTACAGTGATGTAACTGGTTCCATTCATTCAGTAAGGAAGTGGCGGGATCATTACCCATACGCACTCCTCCCATTTCATGTATATCCAGTCCCGGCGGCTGATGATTATCAGTTACCACGATATTCTTTGCACCGGCTGCAGTAAGCATGGCTTTTCCCTGTTCAATAAAATCCTTTACCATCCGCTCATCGTTATCGTCATAATCTACAGATGTGATCAGCAAAGGAATTCCCCATTCATCTTTTTTATCTTTGCTCAGTCTTACATGATTGCTTTCCTTCGGAATGGTTTCTCCCTGCATATACATATACGCGCCCCATTTCCCGGGCTTGCTGATCGCTTCTTTAAAGCTGGCTCCCAATGCAGCGGGCATGTTCTTATCGCTTAACTTTTCCCGGTACGCGGCGCTAAAAACCACGTATCCTCCTACAAAATCTGTATCTTTCTCATATACATTCCTGAAGTTGGGAATAATACATTCTGCCGGCTTCGATACCTTGTAATACTTATCTTCAAAACCATCAAACTCGCCGCTCATGCCCGCCCTGTAATTATGGAAGCAAATATATTTTCCCAGCAGGCCATTATCATTCCCCAATCCATTTGGAAACCGTTTGGAAGTAGAGTTCAGCAAAATGAGATTGGTGTTTAAGGCCGATGCATTGAGGAAAATGATCTTTGCATGGAACACCGTCGCTTCTTTTGTTTTGGCATCAATCACTTTAACGCCTGTTGCCTTACCGGATTGTTCGTCATAAATAACAGAGTGCACTACAGAAAACGGGCGTAAGGTCAGGTTCCCCGTCTTTTCCGCCCAGGGAAGTGTAGAGGCATTTGAGCTGAAGTACCCGCCAAACGGGCAACCACGCATACAAAGATTCCGGCTTAAACACTGCCTATGCTGTTCCTTGTGAATACTGGTGGGCCGGGTTACCTGGGCCCACCTGCCGGATACATAATGACGGTTGAATTTAGTGGCCAGTACGTCCTTTAAGTGCTGCTCTACACAATTCAGTTCAAATGCAGGCAGAAATTCTCCGTCCGGCATAGTATCTATGCCTTCCTTATTTCCACAGACGCCAATAAATTTTTCTACATGGCTGTACCAGGGAGCAATATCCCCGTATCCTATGGGCCATTCAATCCCATACCCATAGCGGTGCGGAGCGGTAAAATCCATTTCACTCCAGCGGGCACAGGCCCGTCCCCATATCAGTGATTTTCCACCCACCTGGTACCCGCGTATCCATTCAAAAGGTTTTTCCTGGATATAAGGATGATCGGCATCCTTTATAAAGAAATGTTTCGTACTGTCGTCATATCCTGCGGCCCTGCTGATATAAGGGTTCGCGCTCAGCTCCTTTTCTGGCACTGCGCCCCTGTATGGGAATTCCCAGACCGGCGTATTGGCGGTTGGATAATCCCTGATATGCTCCACATTTCTTCCCCGCTCCAGCACCAGCGTTTTCAATCCCTTTTCACATAACTCCTTTGCAGCCCAGCCACCGCTGATACCACTGCCAATTACAATGGCATCAAACTCCGTAGCAACATCTTTACTATCTGCCATACATAAAAAATTTACTGATTGTTATTCACCCTCCCGGGTCAACCCCTATTATCTTCGTCTTCTTCATATAAATCCCTGTTTGATAAACAAGCTGCTGCATCTGCATCTAAAAAAACAGTTACCGACGGATGCTGTAGCAACAGGCTGGCCGGCAGTTCATTCGTGGGTGGCCGCTCCAGCATTTTTTGCACGATCACTGCTTTGTGCTTACCGCTCGCCATCAAAATAATATGCCTGCTTTCCAGGAGCGTGCCCATTCCCAAAGTGATCCCTTTGTCCAGTGCCTGGGGCCGGGTAAAATATTTTTGTCCCACCTTCTTTGTTACCGGATGCAATGTTACTACCTGCGTCCTGCTGTCTTTTGCAGTTCCCGGCTCATTCATGGCAATATGTCCATTCATTCCCACTCCCAGGATAGCTACATCAATCCCGTTCTTCTCACTGATAAACTGCTCCGTTCTCCGGCATTCTCCCTGAAGATCGGTTGAACGCCCATCAAAAAAGCAGATGTTATTTCCGGGAATGCCCAGTGGCTGAAACAGCTCCCTGTTGATAGAATACCGGCAGCTTCCTTCATCGTTGCCGTTTAGCCCTACCCACTCGTCCAGTCCCACAAAGTTCCAGTTGGCGTACTGCGTTTGCTGATAGGTGTTGGCCATGGCCCTGTATAAACCCGCCGGCGTATCGCCGGATGCGGGGCATAGCAGTGGCTGGTCATACGCCGGCATCAGCTGCATTACACAGGCTGCCACCTGTGCTGAAAGCGCTTCATATGTTGGATAAATAACTATTCTCACGCATCTACTATTTAGTGATGGAGGTTGGATGCAGCCACAGATCAACAGGCTTTTCTACTTTCTCATTAAAAGGAAGCATTATCTTTTTACCCTGCCCTGCAGATGCGTAGGCGGCATAGATAATTTCCAGCACATCCCTTCCGTCTTTCCCCGTTACCAATGGTTCCCGGTTATGCTGTACACATTCTATAAAGTGTTTTAATTCCTGGGGATAGCCCTGATTAAAGGCTTCCTCGAATATGCAAAAGCTCCATCCTATGGTAGTATCTGTTTTCTCCATGGCATAACCATAGCCATTTTTGCTATAGGCCAGCACAGAGTTGCCGGTAAACAGGTCAGCATAAGCCACGCCGTCTAATCCGTGAATTTCACTGCGGTCGTCCATACCGCCCTGTTTTGCCCATGAGTTTTCTACCACGCCTGTTACGCCATTTTCAAACTCTATGATCACGATTGAATTATCTTCTCCCCTGGTCCTGTGTTTATGAAGCACTGTTTTCATAGATGCCGTAACGCTCACCGCCCTGCTGTTCTTCAACATCCATCTGAACCAGGCGATGCCATGGCAGCCCATATCCATCAATACCCCGCCGCCGGATTGGTTAATATCATAGAACCAGTCTGAATGAGGGCCGGAATGTTTCTCCGACTGTTTTAGCATATACACCTGGCCCACCGCTCCTTCTTCCACCAGCTTCCTGGCGCGCTCATATTTGGGAGCAAAACAAAGCTCCTCTGCATACATCAGTTTTACCCCGGCTGCTTCGCAGGCTGCAATCATTTCATCTGCTTCCTCCAATGTAACGGCCAGGGGTTTTTCGATAATAATATGCTTGCCGGCTGCTGCAGCTTTGAGCGTTACTTCCCGGTGCATAAAATTCGGAAGACAAATATCCACCACATCAACATCCGTGCTTTGCAGCAACTCGTCAACAGAAGAAAAGTGCCGGGCAATACGATGCTTATCTGCGAAGGCTTTTGCCCTGTCTGCATTTCTTGCATACACTGCTGCTATTTCTGCTTCCGGAACAAACCTTGTATAACTTTCCAAATGGATATCGGCAATAAACCCGGCTCCTAATATGGCAACTTTCACTCGTTTCATACTTTTACCTTAATGAGATTCATTAAAAATTATACTTTGAGATCTTTACCGGGGTGTTACTGCACCCATTCGTACATCCTTACATAATCCACCTGCATGGCGGCCGGGAACACTGTTTCATCTATACCTTCCTTACCGCCCCAGTTGCCGCCTACAGCCACGTTCAGCAGCAAATAGAATTTCCTGTCGAAAGGCCAGCCTTCATGGCCTTTGTGCTCATTAGCCACCTGGTAATACACCTTCCCGTCGAGCAGGAAGGTGATATTATCAGGGGTCCATTCTATTGCATACACATGAAATTTCTTATAAGGATTTTTAATGTACACCCCTTTTGTTTTCTGTGTTCCGATAACATGATTATAGGATTTGCTGTGCAGGCTTCCGAAGATGCTGTCTTTCATATATCCAACATGCTCCATCACATCAATCTCCCCGCTTTCAGGCCAGCCTCCGTATTCATTGTCTGTTGACAGCATCCAGATAGCAGGCCAAAGGCCCCTGCCTTCTGGAAGTTTGGCCCTTACTTCCAGCTTTCCGTATTTCCAGTCGCCTTTGTTTTTGGTGATCATCCTGGCCGACGTGTATTGATGATCCCCGCTGCCGCCATTCCTGGCAATTACAGACAGGGTGCCATTTGCCACTTTCGCATTATTGATATCTGCGCCGGTGTAAAACTGCAGCTCATTATTTCCCCAGCCGGATCTGCCGGTCTGATATCCCCATTTGGTGCTGTCCGGTAATCCGTTGTAGTTAAACTCATCGCTCCAGGTCAGCTTCCATTTCGTATGCCGTTTGATGGACTGGGCCTGGGAGGCTGTTATGCAGCAACATCCCACCCATGTTAAAACGAGACAATAAATACTTCTTTTCATCAGGTTAAGTGCTTTCTTTACTATCATTTATTTAAGCTTTGGATTTACATCTTCCTGCGCCTGCGGAATGGGAATATATTCACTTCTTCCTTTTATAAAACCAGGGAGCACGGTGGCGGCCTGTTCGGTTCTCAGCAGGTCGTTGAATCTTTCTCCCCACCATTCACAGATCAGTTCCGCATGGCGTTCATCCAGCAACTGCTGCAGCGTTACATTGCTGATTGAAGCCAGCTTTACCCGGTTCCTGACTAAATTCACCTGGGCATCCCCGCTTTGTCCTTTACGGATTTTTGCTTCCGCATTCATCAGCAGCGCTTCTGCATAACGCATGATCCGGATATTATTATTTGCGCCATAATAGTCAATCCTGTCTGCCGTCATTTGCGAACGGGGAGTATATGATTTACCATTAAAGTATTTCTTCCTGGACGCGTTTCCGGAGATAGTATCCCCATCAGGCGTAACGGAATAGGTACCGGGAGCGCCATTAATACCGCAATACTGGATGGCTGTTTTTAAACGTACACTATCATTACGTGATTTCAGGAAATCAACCGCTTTTTGTGTGGGCACCATCCATCCAGGGCCTGTGATAACAGGGCTGTAGGTATTTTCGGGCCCCTGGAAGAAAAAGAAGTTACCCCATTCTTCGCCCGGGCCACCGGAAATTACGATATCGCCGGTAGATTTTCCAAAATCCGAATATTGCAGTTCCAGAATAGATTCATCACATAACTTACCCGGCTTTTTAAACAGCTGGTAGTAATCACTGAACAGGGAGAACTTACCGCTATTCACAATCTGGTTAGTACAGTCCAGTACTACATCCCAGTAAGTGCTGCCATTATTATTCCCTGCCAGGTCCATAGCTGCTTTGGCTTTCAGCATCAGCGCCGTATACTTCGTAACACCTCCAACATGCGCAGCTGCATTGGGACGGGCATCTTCCAGGTTGGCAATACAGAAATCCATTTCGGAGATCACATACTTATTTACGTCCTCAACGCTGCTTTTGCCAACTCCGCCCAGGTTAGCCGGGTCGTTGCTTTCTATGCCCAGGATAGGTACTGCGCCATAGCTTCTGCAAAGCCAGAACTGCGCAAGCGCCCTGTAAAAGCGGACTTCCGCCTGGTACCTTGCCAGCAGCTTGGTTTTGTCGGCATCGCCCGCAGGGATATTTTTCCCAAATTTGTCCAGTTCAGCCAATGCGCTGTTGGCGCCCAGCACCACGGAATACATGCTGATCCACATATCGTTGATACCCCAGTAACTTTTTACGGTTACATCGGTTTGAAAATTGTGGATGCCTACCTGTCCGGCATCATCATTTCCCGGTTCGATATCATCACTGCGTGACGACCGGATAGCAACACTGATCCATTTTCCGAAAGTGCCGCTGGCAGCGGTTCTGTACACACCAGACACCGGCTGGTACATTAAAGACAGATCAGTATAATCGATGGTAGTTGCCTGGGGCTGATTTTCCAACGGGCGATCCAGGAACTTGGAGCAGCCGGAAAATAAAACCGTTGCGATGAGCAAAATTGATATATAGATTCTCATATTTTCTTTTTTTAAATTTCTATAACTGGTATTACAGCAACATTTTCGTATATCCTTAAACGAAAGCCTTTTTTAGAAGGTAGCTCTTACACCTAAGCTGTAGGTAGAAGAAACCGGGTAAACGTTCGCATCATAACCGGACACCTTGTAGCCAAAAGAGTTATTTGTACCTACCTCAGGTGTAAAGCCATTGTACCGGGTAAACAGAAAGGGCCTGTCGGCAGTAGCAAATACCCTCATGGCAACAGGCGATTCTTTACCTATATTAAAGTTATAGCCCAGCTGAATGTTCTGTATGCGCAGGTAAGCGCCGCTTTCCACAAAGAAGGAGTTGCTTACTTTAAACCAGCCCTGTCCCAGCGCATAGGCAGAAGGATAGGCATTCGTTGATCCGGGGCCGGTCCACAGGCTGGATGCAAATTTCTCGTCCAGGTTCAGGGAAGTGGAAGCTTTGTAAAGCCGTCCGCGGTTAAGGTTGAATATTTTATTTCCGGACACGCCCTGGAACGCCACGCTGAAATCAAATTTTTTATAGTTAAGCGCTATATTAAAGCCATAGGTAACTTTGGGCAAATAGCTTCCCATGTTGATACGGTCTTTATCATCCAGCACGCCGTCACCATTCTGGTCTTTATACTTGGGAAACCCGGGCAGGATAGGTGAAGTAGCTGTTTGGTTATAATGTGCCGCCACCGGGTCGCCACTCACTTCCTCAGGGGTTTGGTATATGCCTGTAAATTCATACCCATAGAAGTAGTTGATGGGTTGCCCTACTACGATACGGTTCGGAAATTCCGCAGTCCATTCAGGGAAACCGCTGGTTGAACTGGGAAGCGTACCTAAGTTGGTGACTTTATTTTTCAGGGTCGACATATTCGCGCTTATCTGGTATCCGAGGTTACCGATTTTGTCGTTCCAGCTCAATGCGATATCCCAGCCGCTGTTCTCCATATCTGCCCAGTTACCATATATGGTAGTGTAAGTGAAAGGGAATGGCCGGGAGAAAGCAGCCTGGGAAGTTTTCCTGTTGTAGTAATCAACAGAGCCGTTTAATCTTCCCTTCAGCATTTCAAAATCAACACCCCCATCCCACTCTGTTACTACTTCCCAGGTAATATCTGTATAGAACCTGTTTACGGAATACCCTGGTATATATTCCCCGTTGGCGTTGGCAGTGCTGCCAAAAACAGCAGAAGCGCTGTTGCCTGTTTTTACAACGGCGTAACCTGCGTTGGCATTTACCCCGTCGTTTCCAAGCTTACCCCAGCTACCTCTCAGTTTCAGGAAATCAAATACTTTCTGGTTCTTCATGAAAGCTTCCTTGCTCAGCACCCATCCCAGGCCCACGGAAGGGAAATAGCCCCATTTGGTCTGGTACTTTGAGCTTCCGTCTGCACGGAATGTGGCAGTAAGCAGGTATTTATTATCATAATCATAGGTACCGCGTGTAAAGTAGGAAATACCGGCGTTACGGGTACCGTCTTCTCCGTAGTAAGCCGCATTGGATGTTCCCTGTCCGGCATACCAGGATTCTTCCACATTGGGTATGTTATCGGCTTCTGTCCGCGTCTGGCGCCAGCGCTCTTCCCTGGTTGATTGCCCCAGTAACAAGCTCCAGTGATGCAGGCCCTTACCATCTTTATAGGTAAGCAGGTTATCCAGGATATAATTGGTAGTTCTTTCCTGGATGGATTTGAGGTGCGATACGGTAGAGCCGGCGCCCGGGCCCAGGTTCCGCTGAGGCAGGTAGTTTGTGCCCAGCAGGGAACCATAGATCTGGCTCAACTGGGATCTGAATGTAAGCTTGTTCTCCCAGAAACCGGCCTCGCCATATAATGTAGGCAATATCTGGAAAGCCTTGGACCTGTCGTAATTATAATAGGCAGATGCCATAGGGTTTTTGTCATCAGACCTTCCAATCACAGAAGCGGCGGTAAACTTCACCGGGAACGCATTTACGTTGGCGTCGTCATACACGGGGTACAACGGGGAGGCCGTGTAAGCATCCAGGAAAGCGCCGTTATTGGGACTAAAAGTAACCGAATTATTAAAGATGGCAGAGAACCCTAATTTCAACCAGCTAAACGCCTTAGCTTCCAGTTGTAAGCGGCCGTTATATCTTTTAAAGTTGTTCAGTGCATTCAGGATACCATTCTGATAGGTGTAGTTCAAACCCATTGAGTAAGTTATCTTGTCGCTTCCCCCCTGCACATCAATGCCGTGGTTGGTCAGCATTGCGCTCTTTCTCAATATAACATCATACCAATCGGTGCTGGTAGTGGGATTAAGCCCGCTGCCGCCGAACCTTTCGGACGACAGTAACACGGTGCCACTATCTGCCACAGATCCCCGTTGAAGGGAAAACTCAGTATATTGCTTTCCGTTAGCCATTTTAAGGACATTCGTTGGCTTCTGAACGCCTACATAGCCATTATAGGTTACGCGGGTTTTCATATTGGCTTTTCCTTTCTTCGTGGTGATCAGCACTACGCCATTGGCTGCACGTACCCCGTAGATGGCGGCACCGGATGCATCTTTCAGGATAGACATGTCGGCAATATCATTGGGATTCAGAAAACTGATGTCATTTACAAACATTCCATCCACCACATACAATGGATTTTCATTGTTAAATGACCCTACCCCCCTGATGCGTACATTCGGGGAACTGCCGGGCGCCCCGCTGGTAACCACCTGTACACCGGGAACGCTTCCCTGTAATGCCTCCATCGGGCTGGCAGTAGTGCGTTTAAGCATATTTTCCGTGTTAACAGTGGTGATCGGGGCGGTGAGGTCTCCTTTCTTTTGTGTGCCATAACCAACCACTATTACTTCATCCAGGCTGGTCCTGGAAGTCTCCAGCTGAATATTCAATACGCTGCCGGAGATGGCAACCACCTTGTTTACAAAACCAATTGCCGACACCGCAATCGAATCTGCACCGGGAGGCACGGAAAGCGTAAATGTTCCGCTTTCATTTGTCAGAGTACCTATAACCGTACCTTTTACACCTATAGAGGCTCCGATGACAGGGGCGTTTTTGTCGTCAGTTACAGTACCCTTTACAGTTCTGTTTTGAGCGTTGGTTGTAAAATGGCCGGTAATAGAAAGTACAAGGAGGATAAAAATTCTGAAGAACTTTTTTTTCATACGTAAAATTTATTTTTGGTTGTTCCTGATAAAGTGGATCCGTGGTATAACAAATGTAGGCGGGCTTATCATTAAATGTGTCGAAACTACCCCAACAATACTACGTCTTATCCCGTAAATGCCTATTTTTATAACAAAAGACACTACTACAATACTACTACATCGGTGGATCGGGGAATGCGATATGAATAAGACCTTACTTAATATACTGTTTTTTTCCTTACTGTTGTCAGCATACTGTGATGCCGTTCAGGCACAAAACGGGTGCGGGCTTCCTGCAGTGGTCAACTACACCAAATTTGATTATCAGGGTGGCAGTCAGAACTGGGACATGGGACAAGATAAGCAGGGAGTCATGTATTTTGCCAATAATGAAGGACTGCTGAGTTTTGATGGAAGCCACTGGAAGCTCTATCCATTACCCAACAGCACTGTTATATGGTCGCTCGCGGTTAGCGACGACGGGAAAATTTATGTGGGCGGGCAGGATGAGATAGGCTACTTCTCCCCCGATGTCAATGGTATACTAACATATACATCTTTAAAAGATAATATCCCGGAGCAACACAAAAAGTTTGCGGATATATGGCATATTGCCATTATGGGGAGCAGGATCTTTTTCCAGGCTGATGGCCGCATCTTTGAATACAACGGTAAATCGATCAGGGTATATCCTTCCAATTCACAATGGCTTTTCATGGGGCGTGCCGGTGAGCATATTTATGCTTCAGACCGCATGGCGGGATTATTACAGTTCGATAAAAATCAATGGGCGCCTGTTGCCAGGGGGAAGAAACTTACGGGGATACTCATTGCCGGCATTCTTCAAATGGGTAAGGACAGTATTTACATCGTTAGCCGGACCAATGGTATTTTCCTGCTGCACAACGACTCGATAAGTACAGTGCTTAATAATACCCCCGATCATCTCTACATCAATGCTGCTGCGAAGATAAATGAAGAGGAACTGATGCTTGCCACCTCTTCCGGCGGATGCCAGGTACTTAATATAAGAAGTAATGTATGGCAAAGCTATTCCAATGACCAGGGCCTTCAGAACAACAATGCCCTGAGTGTATTTAAAGATGCCAGCAATAATTTATGGACAGGGCTGAACAGCGGCATCAGTTATATCAACTACAACTCCGCCATCAGGTACCTGCAGGTGGGCAAGGCCAGCAACCTTCCCGGTTATTCCACCTCCATATTCAATAACAGGCTGTATGTGGCCACATCCAGCGGCCTGTACAGCGCTCCCGTGGCTAACAGTAATGATATACACATTACGAGGGATGATTTTTCCCTGGTAAAAAATACAGAGAACCGTGAAGCCTGGAATCTTGCCGGGATAAACGGGCATTTATTGCTTGGCAGTGACAACGGGAGCTACGAGGTACAGGGCACTGAAGCCAGGCAGCTTTCCGGGGATGCAGGCACCTGGTATTTCCTTCCGCTATCTTCTGTTTATCCTGTACAGGATATCATAGTAGGCACCTATTATGGACTGAAGCGGCTACGGTATGAGGGCAATAGTTTTCACGATGAAGGCAAAATAGAAGGCACTCCCGACTCTTATCGCTTTATGGCATTAGACGCCAATGGAGATATCTGGGCTTCTCATCCTTACCGGGGCGTTTACCGGGTGAGTTTATCGGACAACAGGAAAAAATACTCCTTTCATTTATACACCGTCAGCGATGGCCTCCCATCTACCTTAAATAACTTTGTTTTTAAAATAAAAAATCAAATCCTCTTTGCTACTTCGGGAGGACTTTACGAGTTTAACCCCTCCTCCCAAAAATTCTCCCCCTCGGGGTTTCTTTCCGCTGTTTTTGGCAGGATGAAAGTACGGTACCTGACGGAAGACAAGGAAGGTAACATCTGGTTCTGCAACGAGAAAGGGACAGGTGTAGTGCATTTTTCGGCTGATACCGGTGGTTTGCCCAAGGTCACTTATTTCCCGGAGCTGGCCGGGCAGCTCCTTCCGAAGTTTGAGAACATTTATCCCTATAACAGGGAAAATGTATTTATTGGCTCAGAAAAAGGATTGATCCATCTCGACTATCAAAGATATACTTCCTCCCAGCAACGCATTACCGTGCGACTGGGAATGGTGAAGATCACCGGTAGAACCGACAGCACCATCTATGGCGGTTACCAGGACACAGATCCTGCAGCCGCCGCTTCCGGCAGCAACAGGGAAATTCTGCAGTTACCATCGGCATTCAACGCTTTTCATTTTGAGTACAGCTCCCCGGTATATGATTTCCAGCAAAATATTACGTATAGCTATCAACTGGAAGGTTACGATAACGACTGGTCATCCTGGGATAGTAAAACAGAAAAAGACTACACTAACCTGTCGAACGGGGAATACACCTTTAAAGTAAAAGCCCGGGACTACCAGCATAACGAATCCCCGGTGATGTCATATACCTTTATAATAAAGGCTCCCTGGTATAAAACCACCTGGGCGATACTTGGCTATATGGCTATTTTAGCCGGCCTGGTATTTATGATACGCAGGTACCTGAAACATAAGCTGCTGCTGCAACAGCAAAAATTTGAGGAAGAACAGAAGAAACTCAGATACATTCATCACCTGGAGCTGGAGAAAAATGAAAAGGAAATCATCAGGCTTCAAAAGGAAAAACTGGAACAGGAGGTGCTGCTGAAGAAAAAAGAGCTTGCAAACACCAGTATGCACCTGATGGAAAAATCGGATACCTTGACCAAAATAAAGGAAAGAGTGTCGCGCCTCAACAGTGAAACAAATGATATTAAAAGTATCACGGATCTCATTAAGGATGCAGAAAAGATCAATGCCAACTGGGAAGTGTTTGCCGCTCATTTTGACGAGTTGAATGATGATTTCCTGAATAAACTAAAAAAACAATACCCTCAGCTGACTACCTCCGATTTAAAAGTATGCGCTTACATTAAATTGAATCTGACCACAAAAGAAATATCGCAGCTGCTGAACATAACCGTACGTGGCGTAGAAGTAAGCCGGTACCGGATAAGAAAAAAAATTGGCCTGCCAACGGAGCAGTCGTTAAGCACTTTTTTTAACCAGATATAAAAACAGCTGTAAGCCTGAAGTCAGGGGCATATTATTCCCTCTCATTTTTTCCCCTGCGCCAAAACTATAGATTATCAAATTTTTATTTTAGTTTGCGCGGAAGGAAAATCAAGCAGAAAATTGCACGCAGATAAACTTTTGGAAGAACAGGAGCTCCTTACGCTTATTGAAGATGGAGACCCGAAAGCATTGGAACATATCTACCTGAAATTTTTCGGGCAGCTCAGTTATTATGCCTTTAAGTTAGTCAATGATGCAGAAGCAGCAAAAGATATCGTTTCCGGTATTCTTGTAAAAACCGCTGAACAGCCAAAGCATTTTGATAGTTTCCTGCATCTGAAAAATTATCTTTTTCTTGTCACACGCCATGCCAGCTTCCGCTGGCTGGGGCAGCTCAAAAAAGAACAGCTTTCCTTGAATGAGCTCCAGCTTGTAGGAGACGATTATGATTGGCAGTCGGAGGTTGAGCAGGTCCGTGCCAGGGTGGCTGCTGCCGCGCACGAACAGATTAACTTACTTCCAAAAGGCTGTGCCGAAGTTTTTAGAATGATCTACTTTGAAGGGAGAGATACTGCAGAAGTGGTGAAGATACTTCACATCAGTACTAAAACAGTGCTTAACCAGAAACAAACAGCCGTTAAATTGCTGAGAGCTGCGTTATTAAAACAAGGACTGCTGGCACTTTTCATTCTTTTCTGGGGTGATCTTTAATTTTTCTTTTCCATGGGAATACCCGGTATTTCCTGCCATATCAGCCCTGCTCCGGGATACCAATGATTGCAGGTCTGATGTTCCGCCATAAGCATTGGCGACATGTGCAGCCTTCAACTCAATTGCGCTTAAACACTGCAATGTTCTATGATAAAATAACAGATCAATGTAAAAATCGCAGTTCCCGGCATGGACCTTATATTCTTCTGCGACAATAAAAAATCCTTTGCTGATCCAGGAATGAAATTCTTCATCTGTTTATCCATCCTTTTTTGCAGATCGTTTTCGTTAAACGACAATAATTGATTTTAGAGTAAAACCTGTTCCTGCTGTTTTGCAATTGATAAGAAAAAAATGCACAGGAATCAAAAATGAAAATTATCTTCGAGCTCAAAACCGGCAGCAGCAGGATAAATAGCCGTGAAAAGAAAATATTTTATGAACATAATGATCTATCCAATTCAATAACCGATCTGCATGGATAAAAATGTAAATCCCCCTTTAGTTACTGTTTTTATGGCTGCCTTTAACGGTGAAGCCTATATTGAAAAGGCCGTACAAAGTGTCCTCGATCAAAGCTTTACTGATTTTGAGCTGTTAATTATTAATGATGGCTCCACAGATCGTACACCCGACATCGTTCATAAATTTACTGATCCCCGAATCCGTTTTATTCACAATGATAGCAACAGGGGCCTTACTTTTACCCGTAACCGTGGGATTGAAGAGGCTAAAGGACAATATATAGCAATTCTGGATTGTGACGATTTAGCCATGCCTGATCGTCTTAAAGTACAAACCGGTTTCTTAAATTCGAATCCTGAAATCGCAATGTGTGGCGGGCAAGCCATAACTATTGATGAATCCGGCGAACAGACCGGAAACCTGAATGTGATTGCAGGAGACAAGGATATATCTCCTGAATTGGTATTTCATAATATCTTTATCAATTCGACCTTAATGATCAAAAGATCTGCCATGGTGGAGGCAGGTGGATACCGGGATTATTCTCCCGCGGAAGACTATGATCTTTCTTACAGGATCTCCATACATCATCCCGTAGCAAACCTGAACGAGGTCCTTGTCGCATACCGCCTTCACGGAAATAACATTTCAAAAGTGCAGAATGAAAAAATAGTTCGTGCAGAGCTCCGTATCATCGAGAACATCCATACAAACCTGGGCATTCCCAAGGATGAAAATTTAATTCGGATTCATCATGACTACTCCAGTTATCGGTTTTCATCCAGAAGCTCAAAAGAGTTCCTGCAGGTTTTTGAGGCCCTGAAACTGGGTAATTCCAAATCCAGGAACTATTCCGTTCATATATTCAATGAAATGCTCTTCAAAAAATGGTTTATACTTTTAAGACATAAAAAAGAAAAAAGAATTCTTCCTTTATATTTTAAAAGCAGATTATTTGAATGGCAATTTGTTACTCCCAAGGAATTACGCAAAGTATTCAAGCAGGCTTTTTTTCGTAACCTTCCCTTAAAACGTCAGTAATATGATACCTGCAATGAAGAGCAGCACTGAAGAAAACATCAGCAATATTTTAATTTAACAACCTGTATTCAGTGGGTGTTTTCCCGGTTTTCTGTTTAAACAACCGGGTGAAATGTTGTTGGTACTTAAAACCTAAATGAAAAGCTATATCACTGATAGATTTATCGCTGTCAAATATCATGGACTTTGCTGTGTCAATCACTTTGGATTGTATATAGTCTAACGCCGTACTACCTGTTTCTTTTTTGATAAGGTCCCCAAAATAATTGGTTGAAAGATGCAACTGCCCGGCACACCAGGTTACGGTTGGCAGGCCTGATACCTGACATTTATCGGACTGAAAATATTCGTTCAGCAAGCTTTCAAATCTTACCAGAATATCTCTGTTGGCATGGCCCCGGGTAATAAACTGGCGGTCATAAAAACGCATACAATAGTTCAGGAATAATTCGATGTTGGAAACAATAAGCGTTTTACTATGCTTATCTATATTCTGGCCTATTTCATATTCAATTTTTTCAAAACAATCATTTACAATTGCCCTTTCTTTTTTTGATAAGTGCAGGGCTTCATTCACTTCATAGGAAAAGAAAGTGTAGTTCTTAATTTTTCTGCCAAGATCTGTACCTGCTATCAGGTCCGGGTGAAACACAAGTGCCTTACCCTGGGGCTTGATCATTTCTCCCTTGCTATCAATTCCATAAACCTGACCTGGTGAAATAAACACCAATGTACCATCTTCATAATCATATGGCTGGCAACCATACTTCATATCACCACATCTGATATACTTTAGGAAGATGGCATAGATGCCCATGTATCTCCTAAAATACTGATAAGTTGGCATGCCATCGAAATCAACAACGCTCACAAGCGGATGTAAGGTGTCAACTCCCAGGGTATCATTGTATTGCTTAACAGTATCAATTCTTTCCACCTGCTCCATGACCTGGAATTTTGTTTATACAAATTTAGTAAACTCTGCACGTTTCAGATTGAATTAAAGCAATAACAGTGAAAGTGGTAAATAAATCTGTGCTTTGTATAAAAACCTTACAACGGATAGTGAATAATTTTGCAATACCAGATAATCAGTATATGTGGCAATCCGTCTTAAAAAATCGCATTCAGCAATACAGATTTATAATTTGTATTTTATCATTGGGTTTAATCTTAAATACAATAAATATGAGCGCACGAAATAATATAGAAAAAGAGCAACCCCTGGATGCCCGTCAGCAAAGCCTTGCCGTTATTTCTGCGCTGGTGGCAACAGGCAACATTGAAAGCCTGAAAATACAATTCAATACCGGGCTCGATGCGGGGCTTACCATAAATGAAATAAAAGAAGAATTGGTGCAGTTATATGCCTATTGCGGTTTCCCGAGAAGCCTCAACGGTATCAGCAGCTTCATGCAGATATTGGAAGAACGGAAAAAGAACGGCATTACCGACGTGGCAGGTAAAGAATCAACGCCCTTAAAAGACAGCACGGACACTTATGAACGTGGAAGAAAAACGCTTGAAATCCTGACCCAAACGCCACAGCCGAGACCAGCGCCAGGGTTCGGTGAGTTTGCACCCCGTATCGATGCGTTCCTGAAAGAACATCTTTTTGCCAACATTTTTGACAGCGATGTACTGAACTACCAGCAGAGGGAACTAGTAACAAATGCCGCTCTGGCTGCCATGCAAGGGACAGAAGGACAATTACAGGCACATATTGGAATGGGCATGAATACCGGGATTACCGCCGAACAGGTGAAAGCTGTATTCGACATTATTGAAAAATCGGTAAGCAAGGAACAAGCCAGCAAAGCAAGAGCAGTTCTCTCAAACATGAAAAAACAAGTAAATTGACAACCAGTAATATGAAAAGGCCCATATTTCAATACCGCATTTACACTAAACACCCCTTGCGGGCCATACTGGCTATAATAATGCTTCTTTGTATGAATAACACCGCCCATGCGCAACAACAGGAAGTGATGGTGCGCATTTCAGAAATAGAGATATATCCACAATACCTGGAGGAGTACAAAACAATACTAAAGCACGAAGCAGCAGCGTCGGTAAAACTTGAAGATGGAGTTATTACTATCTTTCCTATGTTCCAAAAGAGCACTCCAACACAGGTAAGGATATTGGAAATATACAGAGACCAGCAGGCGTATCAGTCACATCTGAAAACCGGGCATTTTCTGAAATACAAAACCACCACACTGCAAATGGTCAGATCATTGAAATTGGTGGATATGGACGCTCTGGATCTGGAAGCGGCAACGGATATCTTCATAAAATTAAAACATATCACTGTTCCGCACAGATGATCAGGGCAGCATACAGAAAAAAATGAAGCAGCTGTTCCACGATTAACAAGCGGCAAAAAACAATCATAAAATCATACCTAAAATGAACAATAACACCATGGATATTTTTGAAAGATTGAGAAACGGGGAAACCATTACAGCAGGCGACCCGCAGGCATATAGAATGCGTGAAGCATCCTATGCCACGATAAAATTGCTTAATCAGATGAATAGCTCAGGTGACCCGGTACAAATCAGGAATTTCCTGGAGCAGATTACGGGTTCAGAAATTGACGAGAGTACGACAGTATTTACTCCCTTATATATCAATTATGGAAAAGATATCAAGATCGGGAAAAATGTCTTCATCAATTTTGATTGTACTTTTCTTGGCCTGGGAGGTATTACCATTGAGGATAACGTAATGCTGGCTCCCAAAGTCAGTTTGCTGTCGGAAGGCCATCCTGTATCGCCGGAAAACAGGCACTCCCTGATGGTAGGACGTATCCTCATTAAAAAAAATGCCTGGATAGGCGCGAACGTTACCATTCTTCCCGGTGTAACGATCGGAGAAAATTCGATAGTCGCCGCCGGGGCTGTCGTTTCAAAAGACGTTCCCGATAATACTATTGTTGGTGGTATCCCTGCAAAGATCATTAAAACAATAGAATAGGATCCGTAAAGATACAATCCGTATGACGGAGGCATTTATCTTTTCACAACTTTATCACAAAAACAAAAAAACCTTGTAGAATAAGCTTCTACAAGGTTCAGTTACGTCAATATACCCTCAAATCCAACTCAGAGAGCAACGATCAGTAGCAGCTACTATAAAAACATCCATATTCCACGACGGTAGCTGCCCCGATGAAACGCCTGTATTGAATAATAGGGAAATCAACGTTTTTTTATCTTCTTAGCCTCTTCTGAAATTCTGGCAAAAGACTTATCTCTTTTCGTTTTTCCTGTTCAGAAGTAGAAAAATACCAGGATTCTTTTCGCAACTTGAGATAACTATTGTACACCTCCTGTTCCAAAAGACCGCTGTTTACAGCTTCCACAACCGCACAGCCAGGTTCATTAACATGCGTACAATCCTTAAAGCGACAGGATTCAGCAAAATCGGCAACATCGAATATTTCTGCCAATGACTCAGGATTGTCCAGGGCTAAACCAAATTCTCTTACGCCGGGTGTATCTATTAAGATACCACCATCATCCATCAGCGCCATTTCCCTTCGGGTTGATGTATGCCGCCCTTTGCCTGAGGATTTGCTTATTTCAGATGTGACAAATACGGTCCGTTCGCATAATGCATTGATTAAAGAGCTTTTCCCAACCCCTGATGATCCTACAAATACGATCGACTCTCCCGGCCTGATAAATTCCCGCACAGGAAGTATTGTTTCAGGAGAAAGAATGCTTGTGAAAAACACGGGTATCTGGCGGGTAATATGTTTCAGCGATTCATCTGCCTGGCGGCGATCAAATTCCAGATCAGCTTTAGTGAGTATCAATATCGGCTGAATATTTTCTTCCAATACCTGAACCATAAAACGCTCCGTCCGGCGAACACTGAAATTGGCATCAAGACCTTGTACGATAAACGCCTTATCAATATGGGAGGCAATAGCCTGCCTCCCGGATATTGTACCGCTCTTTCTCCGGTACAGCGTATGCTTACGCGGTAAAATATCAAGGATTATTCCCTTGTTATCGTCAAAAGGTTGAAAGATTATCCAATCGCCCACACACGGAAGCTCAAACAATGACTTTCCATAAAGCAGATTCCCGGTCAGTTCGCACAACAGCAATCCGCTCTCCGTGATAACTTCATAATTGGTTTTGTTCACCGCAGAAACACGGCCATGGAAAAGATGTTTGTATTGTGAGGCTTGTTTAGGTTGGAACAGGCTATCGTTCCAACCATATAATGATAAGTTATTCACTACTTATAATTTAAAATGATGAAATAAAATTGCCTAATTCTCTATTATCCGAATGGTTTGCTGCATACAAATCACCTTTGGTAATACGGGAACTACCAAGCCGGCAATTTTCAGAAACAAGACACCCGGAATCAGGCAATCATTTCAACTGCTAAACTATAATATGTGAATACTTGTTTTTGCATAAGATACAAAGATACAAAAAAATAATTCAGGCTCAAATACAGAAAAGCCGCATACATCCTGTTATTCAAGCGGTTTTAATTTCCTTTGATTTCCCTATGGTGCAAAAGCCGGACATTTTTATGGCCGATTTACGTAAATTAGCTGAAATAGTATAATATTAAACAGACGTATTCCCGGTGAAATAATATGCAGGAACAAAAAGGGAAAAATGAGGACTCACAACATGATGAGCTGGGGATAAAGATCCGCTCAAACGATAATCCTTATCTTCCGGCTGACATTCAAAAAAAACTGCTGCAACCACGCAGATTATCTTCTTATTTTATTGTATTAATTGAAAGCGGTTCAATTACCTACAATATAGACTCACAGGACTTTACCCTTACTGATGGGCATTTACTTTTTGCAATGCCCAATCAATTTTTCACGCTACCTGCTAAAACAGATGATCTTAAATATTTCAAGGTACTGTTTGATGAGAATACACTGGCATTGTTGCCACAACAATATCCCTTTCTGGTCAACCCCTTAAACGCACAAACCATAGCACTTGACAATGCTGCAAAAGAAAGAGTGATAAAGGTTTTTGGCATTCTAAACCAGATACTTTACGTAGATAGACATGAGACCGACACCGAGATAATATTAGCTTATCTTAACTCATTGCTATCAGAATTAAACAGCGCTTATTTCAAAAACAAGGAATCCGCCAATATCTTAAACGCTAACCTTTCAAAGTTTATCGAATTCAAATTAGTGGTGGAAACGCACCTTGCGGAGCAACCTTCCATCAACGCAATTGCGGAAAAATTAGCCTTAACTACAAACAGTTTGTATCGGATTGTAAAAGAATATGCCGGTACATCGCCCAAAGATTATTTTATTAACCGCTTAATGGCGGAAGCTCAGAGAAAGTTACGCTATTCCAATACTTCCATCAAGGAATTGGCCTATGAACTGGGCTTTAACGACCCTGATTATTTCTCCAGGCTCTTCAAAAAAAGTACAGGAAAAAGCGCAAGTGAATTTTTGCCCAGGCAGGATTTGTCGGGGAAATAAAGTGAATTGTCCATTCCCGCTATTTTCCGGCCCTTTACTTTTGCTTCATAAAATTCATACAGGAAATGAAATTTGCATTAGTAACAGGCGCTAACAAAAGCATTGGTTTTGAAGTTGCGCAGCAACTGGCTCAAAAAGGAGTTTACGTTTATCTCGGCAGCCGTAATATGGAGAACGGTATTGAAGCCGTTGGTAAATTAAAAGAGAAGGGATTAAACAATGTAGAGGCTATTCAGCTTGATATTACAGATGACGGATCAGTAATTAAAGCCCGTAAAGAAATAGGTAAAAAAACAAAAGCCCTGGACATATTGATTAATAATGCGGGCATTTACGGTGGTTATCCCCAAACGGCACTCGACTCAACTATTGATCAGTTTAAAGCAACATATGATGCAAATGTTTACGGCGCGGTGCGGGTTACACAGGCATTTATTGATCTATTGAGGAACTCGTCAGCACCCCGTATTGTAAATGTAAGCTCAAGCCAGGGCTCAATTACGTTTCACAGTGATCCAAACTACAAATACTACGACTACAAAGGGGCTGTATATCTTTCTTCAAAATCAGCCCTGAATATGTATACTGTTGTTTTGGCTTACGAACTTAAAAATACCAACTTCAAAATAAATGCCGTTTGCCCGGGATATACAAAAACAGACTTCAATGGACATCGTGGGCCAGGAACTGTTAAAGATGCAGGAAAACGGGTAGTAAAATATGCGCTGATTGACAATGATGGCCCAACGGGGAAATTTTTTAGCGAGGAAAATAATCCTGAAACAGGAGAAATACCCTGGTGAAGAAGATTGAGTAACCAGAAAAGTAATTTCGCACTTTGATAAAGGCTAACAAATAGACTTGAAACCTGCGCCGCTCGCAGGTTTCAAGTCTCCTCCAGTGAACCTTCTGGTACAAAACCCGAACCTTTTCATATTCGGTTCACGTAAATCAGCTGAAATACTATAGCCAATTAATTTCTGGTGAAATGAGGGCAAATGGCGACACACTAAGTGAACTGTCAGCATGAAATATTGTTGCCTGGAACCTTTTCAAGGTTTGGGGAATACATAGCAAGTCGTCTGACCAGGCTGATGATCGCTTTTTTATCATAACCATATAATTCATGCAGTTGTTGTTGCGTACCCTGTACTGCGAATGTGTCCGGCAGCCCCAGCCGCTTTAAGGTAACATGGTAATCATGCTCCACCATAAACTCCATCACAGCACTGCCTACACCTCCTGAGGTACAACCATCTTCGATAGTGATCACCGTGGAAAACCGGCGGAATACCTCGTGTAACAGTGCCTCATCCAGCGGCTTAAAGAACCGGAGATCATAGTGCGCTACGTTCAATTGATCCTCTTCCAGCTCCCCACAGGCTTCTTTTGCGTATTGTCCCACCGGGCCAAGGGAAAGAATGGCGATATCCTTACCAGACCTGATCTTTCTTCCTTTTCCTATTTTCAGTCTTTTGAAACCGAAGGAGACAGACGCAGATATTCCCGCTCCCCTTGGATAACGAATGGCAAATGGTCCGCTCCCTTTGCTGGCCTGCGCCGTAAAGAGTAGATTTCTGAAGTCTTCCAGGTCCATGGGGGACGCACCAATGATGTCAGGTACACATCTTAGAAAAGCAATGTCAAATGCACCATGATGTGTTGGCCCATCCGGCCCTACAACACCCGCCCGGTCGATACAAAATATAACGTCCAGCTTTTGCAGGGCCACGTCGTGGATAACCTGGTCATAGGCACGCTGCAGGAAAGTAGAGTATATCGTACAAAAAGGGATCATGCCATCAACGGCGAGGCCGGCCGAAAAAGTAACGGCATGTTGTTCAGTGATGCCTACATCAAAAACACGTTCCGGCATTTCCTTTTTCATTTTGGTTAGTGCGCTTCCCGATAACATCGCAGGTGTTACCGCCATGATCTTTGGATTGCTGCCGGCCAGTTCAATTAAGGTATCACCAAATACTGACTGGAAGGTGACAGCCTGGTTGGCAACCGTTCCTTCATCTAACGTAGCACCGGTAAATCTGTCGAATTTTTTTGGTGCATGCCATTTCGCTTTATCGGTCATCGCCGGGGCAAAACCTTTCCCTTTGGTCGTTACACAATGTAATAATTTGGGTCCGGGTATATGCGTCAGTTTTTCCAATACATGGATCAGCTTTTTAAGATCATGCCCATCAACGGGACCAAAATACCGGATGTTCAGCGCTTCGAAAAGATTGCTGTAGCGCAACAGTCCTCCTTTCACCATTTTCTGGAGCTTCCGTACCACATCCACCGGCCACTTGTCTGGCTGCCCGGGATGTGACAACAGCTTACTGATATGCTGCTTTAACGCATTATAATACTTGCCGGCAGTGAGCTCCGTAAGATAGTTCTGTAAAGCACCTGTATTGGCATCGATCGACATATTATTGTCGTTCA
This sequence comes from Chitinophaga polysaccharea, assembly GCF_902150045.1. Lineage (GTDB taxonomy): Bacteria > Bacteroidota > Bacteroidia > Chitinophagales > Chitinophagaceae > Chitinophaga > Chitinophaga polysaccharea_A. The sequence continues at coordinate 238,480 of NZ_CABFVU010000005.1, read as the reverse complement.
GTATCACCAGCATGTTGGGCTGTTCATACCCGGCATTATTTAACGCTTCAAATGCCTGCCCTGCAGTCATGGCCCCGTCACCGATCACCGCAATATGCTGGCGTGTATTTTCACCACGGTATTTGGCGGCACAGGCCATGCCCAATATGGCCGAAACAGAGGTGGAAGAATGTCCGGTTCCGAAGGCATCGAATACACTCTCCTCCCTGCTTGGAAAACCACTGATCCCACCCAGTAACCTGTTGGTATAAAAGCGGTCCTTCCTTCCTGTCAACAATTTATGCGGATACGCCTGGTGGCCAACATCCCAAACCAGTTTGTCTTCCGGTGTATTAAATACATAATGCAATGCAACCGTAAGTTCCACAACACCAAGACTCGAACTGAAATGACCTCCATTCGAGGCAACATGATCAATTAAAAAAGACCTCAGCTCTTCGCAGAGACCTTGCAGAGACGAAACAGGCAGGTTTCGCAAATCATCCGGTGTATCAATATTAAAATTTTCGGTCATTCAGCATTCTTTCCGGCAAAATTAAATCGTTTACATTTACAGTACAGATACAGAATATGTATAAATTACCAATACAGATATGAGGGTGTATAAATTCGAAGCTTTTACCAGCGACATTGAAAAAAACATACGCAAGGGCGTTTTCAAACCCGGACATAAACTGCCGTCTGTCCGGGATCTGAAGGCGCAATATCAAACAAGCATGAGCACTATACAGCAGGGATATGAGTATCTGGTCGCCAGCGGATTGGTGGAGAGCGTGCCTAAATCGGGCTATTATGTCAGTAACAGGCCGGACCTGTCCAATCAACCGGTGAAGACCAAACATCGGCTGGTAGCCAGGGACGCCACTTTCAAGCATCATCTTGGGCTTACGACTTCGCTGAAAGCGGGACGCAGATTTTCGGAGTTTAATGTAGCGGCCCCCGGTGACCTGCTGATGCCGCAAAAACTATTGCTCCGTACCATGCAGCAGGTGATCAGGGAACAGGGCGCCGGTTTGCTGCGCTATTACCCTTCCAACGGATCAACTGCATTAAAAGAGAATATCTTAAAAAAGGCGGCAGTTCATCAAACCATTATCAATCCCGATGAGCTACTGGTTACTGATGGCGCATTACAGGCGCTGTATATTGCTTTAGCCGCGGTGTGTAATGTGGGGGATGTGATTGCCGTGGAGAGTCCCTGTGTTTTTTCTGTACTGGAAGTGATAAGGGTACTGCAACTGAGAGTGATCGAAATCCCCGTTGACCCATACACCGGATTTGATATTGATTTTCTCAAAAAAGCCTGTCGTACCAATGCTATTAAAGCAGTTGTGATAACCCCCAATTTCCATAATCCTACCGGCATTTTACTCACCAATGAACAAAAGCTGGTGCTGTTATCCGTTGCACTTCAATATAATATTGCGCTTATTGAGAATGATATTTATGGAGATCTATACTTTCACGGTCAGCGGCCTTCCACAATAAAAAGATTTGATGACAGCGGGTTGGTATTATCTTACTCATCGTATGCGAAAACGTTGGCGCCGGGAATACGGGTCGGTTGGTTATCAGCGGGAAAATTTATGCAACGTGCAGAACAAATCAAGTTTGCATTGGGCAGTACTGTTTCGCCATTGTACCAGGAAACCGTGAACCGCCTGTTAGCCGGCAACAGCTATGACCGGCATGTCCGTTCATTCAGAATGCAGCTGGCAAAGAATGCGCATGTTGCGATTAACTTGTTATCAGCTCATTTTCCGAAAAAGACTTCGATCCTTACACCTGCGGGCGGATATAATATCTGGGTAAAGATGCCCGATAACACTGATATGGCGCGCTTCTATGATCAATGCGAAAAAATCGGGGTAAGGTTTACGCCAGGTTATACTTTCTCTTTTTCAGGCGTTTTCGATAAGCATTTCAGGATTGTGTTTGCGGATAAATTCTCTCCCAAAAGGATCGAGGCGCTGCAGCTGGCCGGAAAGCTGGCGAGATAACATCTGTACTACCAATAATTTCAAATTGTGTACTGTGTATTATCCAGCGCACCGTGATAGATTTGCCTGTATAATTACGACAGACTATGAACATCATCACGAAATTTACAGTAGTTACAAAGCAGGGCATGGATGCGCTTTTGATGCTGACCAAAGAACTGGCCGGGGAGAAGTATTCTGGTCTTCTCCAACAAAAAGTATTAGATAAATACATCTCCGAAAATTTTAATGAACGCGCGTTGATCGCTGAGATCAACAATATATCTAACCAGTGGCTGGTAGTGTATGTGGATGATCAACCCGCAGGATATGCGTGTATCACCTCCAAGGGTAAACGACCGGAGTCGCTGGAAGGCAAGCGGGCTGTCCGTATCGCGGACTTCGGCGTGCTGCAAAAATACCCGGCGCCTGCTGTCAGAGATGCGCTGCTTGAAAAATGCCTCGCTGTTTGCAAACCATATGAAAATGTTTGGCTAACTGAATATGCTGCAAATCCTCTTCTTCCCCTTTTTGAAAACAAAGGATTCACCAGGCAGCAGTCTGCCGGACAGCCGCACGAGTTATCATTGGCTACCGTGTGTCTGATCGCGTAAACCCTATCAATGAGACAAATGGAATTGCGCAAAAAGATCATCGTTGCCGGCACGGGGAACGATATACACAGTAAGGCCACCATGCTGCCCGTACTGATTATTTCACTCGCTACTTTTATTATATTCTTCCAGGGATTAATGGTAGCCCCTTTGTTGCCTATGCTTTCAGCATATTTCAACACATCGGTCAGACACGTAAGCTTTATAGAACCATCATACCTGCTGGGTTACGGTCTTTTTACATTATTTTATGCTCCGTTAAGTGACAGGCTGGGAAGATTTAAGGTCATCATTTTATCCCTGCTGTTGTTTACGATTCTTACGCTGGCCACCACTATAGTTAAGGACATCAACCAGATGATCCTCTTACGGTTACTGACAGGAATGGGTGCTGCCGGTGTGGCGCCTACTACCATTAGCTGGATCAGCGACACCTTTCCATACGAACGAAGAGGGTATGCACTCGGCATTTTCTTTGGCGGTATGGCAGGCGGTACTGCCTTTGGCTCCAGCGTGGGCGCACTATTTTCTTCACTGATTGGCTGGAAATGGCTATTTGTGGGTGTTGCAGCAGCCGGTTTGGCCATTTCGATCCTGATCATCGTGTTGAGAAACTGGTTATTTGATGCATCTAAGGAGGTTATCGGCAGTCAGAAAAATATTCTGTCATCCTTCCACACCATCCTCTCACAGAAACGGGCCAGGTGGGGTTATAGTTATGTCATGTTCAATGGTATGTTTCACAGCGGGATCTTCGCATGGCTGGGATATTTTTTTTATAAAAACTATGGGTCAAATGAAATGCAGATCGGCCTGACTTTGCTCGGTTATGGTATTCCCGGGCTATTGCTGGGCCCTTTTCTGGGAAAACTGGCAGATCGCTATGGTCGGAGTAAGATCATACCACTGGGTATTTTCGTAGGGTCGTTAGCGGTACTGCTGCTTAGCCGGCAATTCTGCCTGGCGGCTTCATGTATGCTCGTTACTCTTTTATCCCTGGGCTTTGATCTTTCGCATCCGCTGTTTGCAGCGATCATTACAACATATAGTACCAATAAGGGGCGGCAACGGGGCTCTTTGCCTTTTTCCTGTTCCTGAGCTATGGACTTGGCAGTTTAGTGTTGAGCCTGATCGTTAACATAGGACTGGAAAAAGCTTTCCAGCTATACGGTATGTGCGCACTTATTGCAAGCGCAGCGGCGGTATTCGTTTTCAGAAAAGAGAGATGATCGTATTAAAACAGGATGTAAAACCTGTGGCCGCTGTCGCTCACTCAAAACATTGTTTACGTGATGATGAGGAACTCAAAAAAGGCTTCAAAACTAACAAGTTCTGAAGCCTTTTTTATTTCCAGTGATCCCCTTGGGACTCGAACCCAAGACCCATACATTAAAAGTGTATTGCTCTACCAACTGAGCTAGGGAATCCTTTCCTATTAAGGGCTGCAAAGATAATAATCCCAAATTAACCGCCAAATTTTTTTTCACAGGAAAATAAAATAACTTCAGATACTATATGAAAAAATACCTGGCAATTATATTGCTGGCCTATGCTGCCTGTACCCCGCCAGCAACTTCCTATACTTACTACCGTGGAGCCGATGGGCAGCTCAAAGTTCAGGAGCACACTGAAACCGGATCTGGCTTACCTCTCAATATCAAAAAGAAGAAACGGGCAATTCAGCCTACTATCACTTTTGTGGAAGCCGTTAAAGAATACCGCCGCACTTTTCATCATTTTCCACAGGACTTATGGAACCTGCAAAATATGAACGACAAAAGCCGCAATGCGTTTAAAGACATGAAAGAAACAGGATTCACCGATCTGCAATTGCAGTATGTATATCTTGATTCTTTTGTAGTCGCCTTTGTACATAAACCGGTATATACGCTGGCAAATAAAAACAGCCTTCTTTCCGGGTCGGATGTATACGGGAAATTTATTTTTACCTACAATGTCAAAGACTCTTCCTTTCTCTATGTAAAGAAACTGGATTAAATAAATAAGCCGCCTGCTTTACAGCATGACGGCTTATTTGTTATCTCTTAACATGGGTTATTCATCCATGCCGTCCTGGTAGTTATTATTGCCTTTCTCTGTTTTGCTGCTGTTGGCAACAAGTGCATTGATATTGCTGATCTCTTCCTTTGTAAAATACCGCCAGCTGCCCGGCGCCAGGTCCTTCAGCGTCATATTCATGATCCGTGTGCGTTTCAGGGTTGTTACTTCATACCCCAATGCCTCGCACATACGGCGGATCTGCCGGTTAAGCCCCTGGGTTAATATAATACGGAAACGGTTCGGCCCCTCCTGTTGAACAAAGCATTTCTGCGTCATTACACCAAGGATACGAACACCGCTGCGCATACTTTTAACAAATTCCAGGTCTATCGGTTTATCAACGGTTACAATGTATTCTTTCTCATGCTGGTTACCGGCCCGCAGGATCTTGTTTACAATATCCCCATCGTTGGTAAGGAATATCAGCCCTTCGGAACGCTTATCCAGCCGGCCAATAGGAAATATGCGGGATGGGAAGTTCACATAGTCAATGATGTTCGTTTTATCTTTCAGATCAGTGGTGCAGGTAATGCCTTTAGGTTTATTGAGCGCTATATACACGGTCGATTTCTTCTTCTTCAGCGGCTCCCCGTCTATCTCTACCACATCGCCGTCTTTTACGCGGTTGCCTTTGGAGGCAATATTGTCGTTGATGGTAACGCGGCCCTGCTCAATATATTTGTCCGCTTCCCTCCTGCTGCAGAAGCCTGTTTCACTGATATATTTGTTAACGCTGATATCCATATGGCTGCAAATTACTTAAAAACCGGATGCCGCCAACATTTATGCTTTGATGTTAAAAACGAAGAATGTAACTTGTTACAGGCAATTTGTCACGCTGCCCCGGTCCCTGATATGAAAATACTACTATGCCTCATCACCGGCCTGTTATTGCTCAGCTATTCTCGCCTGACGGGCCAATCGTTGTTGCCTTATATCCTCAACGGGGCTGCTACCCAGCGTACATGTAACTGCTATGTGCTCACACCCGATCAGCAAACTACCAGCGGAACAGTATGGAATAAAAATAAGATCAATCTCCACCAGTCTTTTAATTACGTATTTGATGTGAACCTTGGTTGTAAAGATGCCAACGGTGCAGATGGCATTGGCTTCATCCTGCAAACCAAAGGCACCAATCTCGGCGCTACCGGGCAGGGCATCGGTTTTAAGGGCATCTCGCCTTCGCTGGGTATTATTATAGACACCTGGCAGAACAACGATGAAAACGACCCGCCTTATGATCATATCGCCATCCAGATGAACGGTATCACGGATCACAACGATCCTGCGGGCAATCTTACCGCGCCGGTAACGGCGCTGGCCGGCAGCGACAATATAGAAGACTGTAACTGGCACCTTTTCCGCATCCGTTGGGACGCAGGCACACAGCACATGGAAGTAAGCGTGGATAATGAACTGCGGCTTACACTTGATAAGGATATTGTAAACGATATTTTCAGCGGCGATCCCAATGTATTCTGGGGCTTTGCCGGGTCTACCGGTGGCAGCTCCAACAAACAGGAATTCTGCGCGGCCCTGCGCCCGGAATTTAATTTCAATCCCGGGCAGATCTTCTGCGATGGTACCCCCATCCGCTTCAGGGACAATTCCAGCTCTTTTGGATCTATCACCCGGTGGTGGTGGGACCTGGGAGATGGAACCCAGTCCACCGCACCATTACCACCCGCCCATGTATACCCTTCAGCGGGACAATATGAAGTAAAACTGGTGATTGAAGATAACAGCGGCTGCATGTCGGATACTTTAAAGGCGCCCTTTACCGTAGGGGCATACCCGGTGGTGGACTTCGGCCCCGATCCGTTATGCATTACCGGGAAAATGCAGATGGAAGATCGTACAACCATTGCCGTAGGAGCTGCTGAAAAATGGGAATGGAACTGGGGCAACGGCACTACCGCTACCGATCGGCAACCTACCGCGCCCTACACCACGCCGGGCGCCAAACAAATTCAGCTCTCGGTCACCTCCGCACAGGGCTGTGCCGGCGCCGCCACCAAAACGGTGCTGGTAGGCAATACACCGCAGGTAAGCGGCAGCGGTGAAGATGTATGCCTGGGTGCCACCACTGCATTTGAAGGTTTCAACCTTACACCAGCTACTCCCGTAAATCAGTGGCACTGGGATCTTAGCGATGGAAACACACTACTGCAACAACAGGGCGGCTTCCGCTTCGCGGATACCGGGTACTACCGGGTAAGCCTATACGCTATCAGCAGCGATGGCTGTGTATCGCCCAAAGTGGAAGTCCCGGTAAGGGTTACTTCTGTGTTCGCCCGCGCCGGCAAAGATACCATTGTGGCCGGCGGCCAGCCACTCCAGTTGCAGGCGGAATGGCTGAATCCCCGCGTCCGTTATACCTGGTCGCCGGTAACCGGCCTCAATGATCCCTACATTGCCAGTCCCGCTGCCATACTGCAAAAAGACCAGACCTTCCGCCTTACGGTCACTTCCCCCGAAGGTTGCGAGGACCACGACGATGTAAGCATCAAAGTATACGAAGGACCTGAATTTTATGTTCCCAATGCATTCACGCCCAACAACGACGGGCGTAACGATATTTTCAGGGTTATTGCCGCCGGTGTGCCTAAACTGGATTTCTTCTGTATATGGAATCGCTGGGGACAGGAAATTTTCCGCAGCGCCAGCCTTCCCGGTGGATGGGACGGCACCTGGAACGGACAGCCCGCTCCTGCAGCCACCTATGTATGGATGGTACAGGGTGTGGATTATACAGGACGCCGCTTCAGCAGGAAAGGCACGGTAACGCTTATACGTTAACTGCCATCCCGGTAAAAAAATAAGTAGTAACGATAACGACTACACGCGGTAACAAATAGCATTGATATTCATCCCGGCTCCTACAGAGGCAAACAGGATCACATCCCCTGCATGTATTTCCTGGTTGGCAATATGCCCTTTCCGTACCATGTCATATAAAGTAGGCACTGTGGCTACAGAGCTGTTGCCCAGTTCGTGGATATTCATAGGCATAATATCAGCAGGCGCTTCTTTTATACCATAAAGTGCATAGAAAGCCTTGATGATGGCAATATCCATCTTCTCATTAGCCTGGTGAATAAAGATCTTCTTTACATCCGCAATGGGAACCCCGCCCGCTTCCAGGCAGGCCTTCATTGCCTCCGGCACATGTTTCAAGGCAAACTCATATACCTTGCGGCCCTGCATCTTGATATAACGGATACGCGCATCTGCTTCCGGTGCAAAGGATTTACCCATGTAGATATAGTTTAGCTCTTCCATGGCATACGACTGGGCACTGGTACTGATCACACCCGCACTGCTTTCTTTATCATTAACGGCTTCTACAACCACAGCGCCGGCGCCGTCACTGAAAATCATGCTATCGCGGTCGTAACGGTCAATCACCCGGCTCAGCGTTTCTGTACCGAGTACCAGGCACTTCTTTGCCAGTCCCGCTTTAAAGAACGCATCTGCCTGGATAAAGCCCTGGATCCAGCCGGGGCAGCCAAATAAAATATCGTATGGAATACAGGCAGGGTTCCGTATTCCCAATGCCTGCTTCACCCTGGAAGCAAGTGAGGGCACGGCATCCGACTGTATCGTATCTGTAAGTACATTACCAAAATTATGGGCTACGATGATCTGGTCCAGTGTTTCGGGGTCCAGGCCCGCATCTTTGATGGCGGCTGCCGCTGCAGCTACGGCCATTTCTGTAGCATTCATATCAAGGTCGGCATACCTGCGCTCACAGATTCCTGTCACCTCTCCGAATTTGCGGATAATGACTGCCGCCTCATATGGGATCTTTTCTCCCCGGTCACTGTAGAAATCCTGCTGCAAAAAATCACTGTTCTTTATTTTATTGGCAGGAATAAAACTACCGGTACCGGTTATAATCGTCCTCATTGCATTAACCATAGAGTGCCTTTGTTTTTAAAGTTGCCACCTGACAACTTATCCCGTAAAGATACAATAAAAAGCGTGCCTTTCCAGTCACAGGCCCCTGTCTTCATCTCCAGGAAAAAAATGGCGCTGTTATTAATAACAACGCCATCATTTATATTCATCTCTGTTTATATCACAAACTATCTGCTACACCCTTCAGTAATTCGTACGACCGTAACCGTATGTCCTGGTCGTAAATATGTGCAGTCGCCATCAGCTCATCTACCTGTGTTTCTTCTATGAAACGCTGCAACCCTGTTTTAACAGTGGCAGTACTGCCTATAAACGAACAAGCCAGCATCTGTTGTGCATGTGCGGCTTCATATTCATTCCATACACCTTCCATACTGTCGATCGGAGGACCCAGGCGACGGAGCTTCCCGCGGATAATTCCCAGGAACAGCTGGTAGAAAGATGTAGCCAGCCGGTTCGCTTCCGCATCAGTATCTGCGGCAATTACATTTACGCAGGTCATGGTATGGGGAGCCGATAAAAATTCAGAAGGCTTGAAATGCTGCCGGTATATTTTCAGTGCAGCATGCAGTTGTGCAGGTGCAAAATGACTGGCAAATGCATAGGGTAAGCCCATAGCAGCGGCCAGGTAGGCGCTGTCGGTACTGGAGCCTAATATCCAGATGGGAATATCCAGCCCTTCACCGGGTATGGCCCTCACGGCACTGGTGTGATTATCGTACGATAAGTATTGCTGTAGCTCCTGTACCTGTTCAGGGAAATCGTGGCCTGCCCCCAGCCTGTCGCGGCGCAAGGCCCTTGCCGTTACCTGGTCGGTGCCCGGCGCCCGGCCAAGCCCCAGGTCTATCCGGTCGGGGTACAATGAGGCCAGGGTGCCAAACTGCTCCGCCACCACCAACGGCGCATGATTCGGGAGCATAATACCGCCCGAGCCTACCCGGATGGCATTGGTGCCGCCGGCAATATAACCAAGCAATACGGCTGTGGCGGAACTCGCCACACTCACCATATTATGGTGCTCTGCCATCCAGAAACGTTTATATCCCAGCTTTTCAACATGTTGTGCCAACCGCAGGCTGTTCCGGAAAGCATCTGCGGGCGTACTTCCTTCTGTTACCGGCGCCAGGTCTAATACTGACAACGGCCGTCTTAATCCTTGCTTATTCATGGGCACAAATTTACTACAATGCGGCCGACGGATATGAGGCGATATACTTTAGGTAAGCACTCTAAGCATGCTCCAGCATATCAATGAATGCGGCGGAAAAGCGATATGCATCGCCCGGCCAGCGGGCAGAAAGATAGTTCCGGTCACGTACAATGAAGCCCCGCCCCGGATGCCGGGCATCATCCCTCCGCAGTGGCAGCGGACCGCGGATAAACTGCCGGGGAGTTGCCAGCGCAGCCGTTACTTCCAACTGTACTGTTACCGGGTAAGTGAGATAATAGTCTTTAAGCCACCAACGGGTAAGCTGATAGGCCATCCGTTCCTGGATGGCCAGCAGGGCGGTGGTTTTATAGGAATGCAACACAGATTTCCCTGTTTGCAGGTGCCTGCTTCGTGCAGCCAGCACTGTACCATGACAGATAGCCGCCACCGGCTTCCCATCTGTAAAAAAACTGGCAACCACCTGTTGTAATAAAGCTGATTCAAGATAGGGAATCATGCCTTTGTCGTGCCCCCCGGGCAACAGCAACGCATCATAATCCTCCGCCCGGATCTCCGTATATTTTAAAGGCGTGCAAAAAGACTCACTGTTCGACATACGTTGATAAGCCATTACAGCATCTTCCCTGGCCTGCAGCAACCATTTCCATATACCCAATCCCTCTCCCCTCAATACCCGCAGGTCGGCCATGGCACTGTAACCGCCCGGTGTGGCAAATTGCACCTCGTACCCTTTTGCGGTCAGCAGCAACCAGGGTATAGCAGTTTCAGCAGGATCAAAACCATAATCGGGCAGTGGCAACAGCACCTTCTTCATGCAGGAAATTTTAACGCAGGAAAGGAAGATAACAAAATTACTTAATTTCAGGCCCTCATAATCTTGTTATGCCCCTGATATTGATATTTGGTTTGAATCCCAGCCGGAACCGGCCAAAAGCGGCCTTGATATCCTTATAAAAACGGTCCGCCGCTGGTGTGATAGCAAGGGGCAATAAAAACCGCAAATGGAAGAAAAATTACGCGCACATATAGAAAAAATAGTACCGCTTAGCGACCAGGAATTTGAATTTGTGTCTGAACATTTCACGGTAAAAAATTATAAAAAACGGGAGCTCATTATCCAGAAGGGCGAAAGCGTAAAGTATATTTATTTCGTGATCTCGGGGTTGTTAATGTTATCTTATAGCGATGACCAGGGGAAACAGCACATTGTTTCCTTCGCCATGGAAGACTGGTGGGAAACGGATTCCCTGGCCTGGTTCACGCAAACAAAAGCCTCCATGTCGTTGCAATGCATGGAGGATACGACAGTATATTGCCTTTCGCTGGAACATTATAAAGCACTGTGCGCGGGTATCCGGAAGATGGAGCACTTCTTCCTGGAAAAATCAAATGCAGGTCATATCGGCGCCCAGCGCCGCATCTTATCTTTCCTAACTTCCAACGCAAAAGAGCGGTACGAACAACTGCTCAAACATTATCCATCGCTGTACCAGAGAGTGCCCAAAACATTGCTGGCAGCCTATCTTGGCGTATCGCGCGAAACGCTCAGCAGGCTTTACCGCTCTTCGGAAAAGTGATGTTTGTCACACAAAAAGCAGCGCATTGTGCTCATCTTTGCAGTGTACAATTTTTTAATCAAACCGTGCCTGCAGCGCTACGAACAAAAAATCAATAACATGGAAAAAAGGATCATTAATCCCTGGCAATGGCAGGATCAGCGGAGCTATGTGCAGGGCGTTGAAGTAAAGAACGTGGAAAGTACGCTTTATTGTGCAGGCCAGGCGGCCGTGGAAGCCGATGGAAAATCAAGCACCGCTGATATGAAAACCCAGATAATACTGGCGCTTCAAAACCTGGAACGCGTGATCAGCGAAGCCGGTTATCAATGCGGGAACATCGTGCGGTTAAACGTTTACACCACTTCGTTTGCAGAATTTTTCAGCTGCTTTGATATATTCCAGGCCTGGATTGCAAAGCATGGCATTAAACAGGCCACTACTTTATTTGAGGTGAAAACCCTCTTTGAAACATTGAAAATTGAATTTGAAGCTACCGCAGTAAAATAAAGCGAAGGCCCGGTATATGCCGGGCCTTTGTTTTTATAATTAGTTATATGAAGATGAGTAACGATAATAAAATAAGATAGATCACCAGTTTGATGATCCTCCAGCGGTTGGTACGGAAATGACGGGGCCGCGTAAAATCAACATTGATACGCCGCATAAAATAACCTGCATCCCCCCGCCCTATAAGGGTTTTAAGCATTCCCCATTCATTGCTGCACCGCAGCATGGTCATATAGTAAGCCACTTTGGGATCACGGTAACCCATACCTGCAGCCCTTATATAATTAGTCCCCATATCAATAAAAGGAATAGCGGCCAAAAGGATCAGCCATTTCTGCCAGCTGAGAAATATAAAGAACAAAGGCGCACATAGTAAAGCCAACAGCAGTCCCTCTACAGGATTGGGGAAAGCATACCAGTTAAATGCTTTAAACCGGGGCAACAACATGGCCATGCCCGCGCCATAACGGGTAAAACGGTCGTAATGCGGCTGCCCGTTATTCCACCACGGATGGGTAACACGCGCCTCTTTCACACAGGTGAACTGCGTATTATGCAGCATACTTATCCTTGCTCCCAGGTCAATATCCTCTCCCCCGCCAATAGCCGACAGCTCCGGCGAAAAACGCAGGTCCTGCAAGGCGTTGCGATTATACATGATATTGGCAGTCACGCCCCATTTGAACTGTTCCTTTTTCCGGGCAATAGTAAAAATACTGGTAAGCCCGGCAGCATCCAGCGCACGTGTAAAGGCATTTAGGGGAGCCGGGAAATCTGTTAACCCTATAAAACCAATTGCAACCTGTTGCGCTTCGATGGCATCTGCGTACCGGAACAGCAGATCATCATCTGCCACAATATCATCATCCAGGAATAAGATCCAGCTTCCGCTTCCCGCTTCAATCCCGGTATTGCGGGTTTCGCCAGGACCCCTGTTTTCAGGATTTATAAATAACTGTATCACGCCTTCCCGCGCCAACCTCTGCAACTCCGCGCCAGGCTTCACATCCGGGTTGTCTGCAATAATATAATAATTGAATTTCCATCCGCCGGGTTTGGGCAAATGGATCAGTGGAAGCAAATATTGCTCATCCAGCCGGAAAGTGGGAATAATAATATCAATAGAATTTGTAATCCCTGACATAGGGCGCGAAGATAAATAAGATTTTATTTCTTCTCTGTAGTATACATAAATAAAGGGGGTGGCAAGACTACCTCCCCCTTAATATTTTAACCATATCCTATGAAAAACCTGGTACAAAGATATATTCATGGCCGTTAGTTGCCCTCCTTATTTCGTGAACGCATTATTATTCCCCGTGAATGCATGAAATCAGCAGGCCTTAACCGGTAGTTAACAAAATAATAAGAGTGGCGCCAACGCTTCCATTAATTACCCAATGTTTTCAGAGCGAGATAAGACATCAGGCCAGCGCCGGTTTCCAGCGCTTTTTCATCGGCATCAAAAGTAGCGGTATGTAAACCGGAAACAATTCCCCTGTTTTCATTGCGAACGCCCAGGCGGTAAAAGCAGGCATCGGCCACCTGGGAATAGGAGGCAAAATCTTCCGCCGCCATCCAGATGTCCAGGTCTTCCACCAGTTCTTCCCCCAGGTAATCCACCGCATGCCCCCTGCTTGCTGCCGTCAGCTTATCCTCGTTGATCAGCACAGGATATCCTCTTTCTATTTTAATATCACAGGAGCCTTCCATACTTTCTGCTATGGAGATGGCCATTTTTTTAATTTTCTCATGCGCCGCACTGCGCCAGGTTTCGTCCAGCGAGCGGAAAGTCCCTTCCAGCTTCACTTCATCGGGGATCACATTACTGGCCCCGTTGGCATGCATTTTTCCGAAGCTCAGTACAGATGGCAGCAACGGGTTGGCCCGGCGACTTACAATCTGCTGCAACGCTATCACCATATGGCAGGCAATCACCACCGGGTCGATGCCCAGGTGCGGCATAGCCCCATGCCCCCCTTTTCCTCTCACCGTAATGGAGATCTCGTCGTTGCTGGCCATATAGCGCCCGGAACGGAAGCCTACCTTGCCTACAGGCAGCTCCGGCATTACATGCTGCCCCAGGATATGATGTGGCCGCGGGTTTTCCAGTACCCCGGCCTTGATCATCAGGCTGGCCCCGCCGGGGATCACTTCTTCCGCCGGCTGGAAAATAAACTTCACCGTCCCGGAAAACTCTTCCTTCATCCGGCTCAGGATGCCCGCCACGCCCAGTAAAGACGCCGTATGCACATCATGCCCGCAGGCATGCATAACGCCCTGGTTCCTGGAACGATAGGGCACTTCGTTCAGCTCCACGATAGGCAGGGCGTCAATATCGGCCCGCAGGGCCACCACTTTATCCGACGGCTCCCGCCCTCCCTGCAATAAAGCAACAATACCTGTATCAGCCATCCTTTCATAAGGGATCCCAAGAGAATGCAACCGGTTCTCAATAAAAACCGCCGTCTGGTATTCCTGGTATGAAAGCTCTGGATGGGTATGCAGATGGCGACGGTTGGCCGTTGCCTCCTCCAGCAGCTCGCTGGCTAATTGCCGGATTCTCTCTTTAAGCATGTGGCAGAAGTTTTTATAAACTTCAAGTATACAATTTTTTATCCGGTCAAACCGCATGAAAGCATATCACTGTTTGCTCCAGCTTCTCAGTTTATAACCATAAAACGCGTAGAATACCAGGTAGAGATAACAGGGAAACAATACCCAGTAAGCCAGCCGTACATTGTATATGTCTGCTACCAGCCCGTACACTACCGGCAGCATGGCATTGCCGCATAAGCCCATGATCATTACAGATGCGCCCAGTTTGGTAAATCTCCCCAGCCCATCCAGGGCCAGCGGCCAGATACCCGCCCACACCAGCGAATTGGCAAATCCCAGCAATACCACGAACCAGATGGAAATATCCGTTACATGGCCCAGGAACCGCACTTCGCCGTGCAGGTAAATGATGCCCAGCGTAAATAATGCACCGAGAACAGTACATATCCTCAGGGCATTGGCCTGGCTGATCACCCGCGGGATCAGCGATATGCCCAGCAGGTAGCCGCAAATGGTAACAAATAATGTATAGGACGGGAACGTTTTTGCTTCCAGCAATGGAATATGCATAGAGCCGGCATAACCGATTATGGTATCTATAGCCACTACCTGCGTGCCTACATGTAAAAATATTGCCAGCGCCCCGAGGATCAGGTGGGGAAACTGGAAAATGCTGGTTTTGCCCGCATTGGCGCTGGCCACGGCGGCATCTTCATGCTCTGTATCAATTTCCGGCAAGGGAGATAAGCGAACCAAACATCCCAGTCCAAACAATACCACCGATACCACCGCATAAGGCACTATTACCCTTCTTATCAGGGCATCCAGCACCTCGTTGCGCGCATCGCCGCTCATATGGGCCAGCTCTTTGAACAGGTCGCCGTCCGTGGCTTTCAGTATCACCGCTGCAAAGATCAGCGGCGCCACAATGCCCGCACCCTTGTTACAGATGCCCATAATGCTGATACGCGCAGCCGCACTCTCTTTGGGTCCAAGGATGGTGATGTACGGGTTTGCCGCCGTTTGCAGCACGGCCAGCCCCAGCCCTATGATAAACAGTCCCGCCAGGAAGATCTCGTAAGTACGCGTATATGCTGCCGGTATAAAGATCAGCGCGCCCATCGACATTACCCAGAACCCTATCATCATTCCCTTCTTGAAACCCACCGCCTTCAGCAGGTAGGAGGCCGGCACGGACATAAAAAAGTAAGAGATATAGAACGCAAAGGCCACCAGGTACGACTGGAAATTGCTCAGTTCACAGGCAATCTTGAAATACGGTATCAGTATAGCGTTCACCCAGGTCACAAACCCGAATACAAAAAACAATAAACCCACAATGAGTATCGATATCACGGTATCGCGCCGGCTAAGGGATCCTGCTGCTACAGTAGCTGTATGTTGTTTCATGCTTGGTTATTTAATTACTCCGGTCGCTTTGCTATTGCCAGTGCGCGGGTAGTGTGTAGTATTTGGCCATGCCAATAAAGATAATATTTTGACCTATCCGGTTATTTTTTTTCATTGAGAACGTTACCGGTGTTTTTTTTTCATTTGCCGGTGAGATGACATCATCGTGATTCCCATGCCCGGAATCAAATAAATATTACATTTGGTTCCTCAACCAATAATAACTCCAATCACATCAAACATCTGCTATGAGAATTATTTTCGTACTCCCGTTCCTGTTAATGGCTTTTTCAGGTTACAGTCAAACCGCTACCATCAGATCCATACTGCTAAACCAGCTACGCACTACCCACAATAAGGCCGAATGGTTTGTACCGGTCAATACAGCCATAGAAGGGCTTACGCCGGAACAGGCCAACTGGAAAGACAGTTCCGGCAACCACTCTATTGCACAATTGGTGACTCATCTTACTTTCTGGAACCTCGACCAGCTGGAAAAGTTTAAAGGGAAAGAAAAGTCGGCGTTCAACGGTAATAACGACGACACCTTCTCCCCGGCCACAGCAGCGCAGTGGGAAGCTTCGGTTAAGCGGATCGACAGCGTACTTACCGCCTGGGAAACAACAATTGAACAGACGGATGAGAAGAAGCTGTCTTCCCAATACACCACTATTGCCAATATTAATACGCACAATGCCTATCATATTGGCCAGATCCTTTATATCCGTAAAATGCGTGGCAACTGGAATCCTGAAAAAGGGGTGAAATAAAACCGGTTCCCGCTTTAATACCTGCCAGATCATCAACACCCGCGGGAGAACCTGATCTCCTCACCGGCCACCACAAAAACATTGTGAAAACTCCCGGATTCGTTTATATTTAGTCTTTATTTCCGGCACGGAAAGCCCGGAAATAAGGATTTTGCAGTTTATAAGACTAAAATAATGGCGATAAATTCCCGTTTTATTACAAAAAATTCCGATCAATGACTGTGACAAGAAGAGCTGCGCTCAAGCAACTGCTGTATGTTTCAGCCGGCATGGCCATATTGCCAGCCTGTTTGCAACACACCAGCAGAACATCCCTAACATTAAAGAATATTGCGGTAGACGGCGACCAGGAAAAAATGCTGGCAGAACTCGTGGAAACGATTATTCCCGCTACTACCACACCAGGCGCCAAAGAGCTGTCCGCCCACCTGTTCACGCTCATTATGATGGATGATTGCTACAAAAAGGAAGACCAGCAGAAATGGCTCAGCGGCATGAAAGCATTTGAACAGGCCAGTAAGAAACTAAACGGGCATAGCTTCCTTGACAGCACGCCGGCGCAACGGGAGGAGCTGCTTAAAAGCTTTGAGGCCGCTAAAGACGATAAGGACGATGCCGCTTTTTTCTATCGCACTACCAAACGCCTCACCATCCAGGCGTATACCAGCTCCAAATATTTCCTTACCAAAGTAAATGTTTATGAACTGGTACCTGCACGTTACCATGGTTGCGTACCACTGAAACCCATTACCCGGAAGCTTGCCTAACTATTTAATTGTATGAGTAAAGATAATACCAGCCTGCAAAACCGTACGTTCGACGCCATTGTTATCGGCTCCGGCATCAGCGGCGGATGGGCAGCAAAAGAATTCACTGAAAAAGGATTGAAAACACTGGTGCTGGAAAGAGGCCGTGATGTAAAACACCTGAAAGACTATCCCACCACCAACAGTTTCCCCTGGGAATTCCCGCACCGCGGCCAGGTACCGCAAGTCATTAAGGCTGCCAACCCGGTGGTTAGCCGCTGCTATGCCTATAAGGAAGATACCATGCACTTCTTTGTGAAAGATACCGAGCATCCTTATGGTCAGCCCAAACCATTCGATTGGATCAGGGGATACCAGGTAGGCGGTAAATCACTGATGTGGGCCCGGCAAACACAACGCTGGAGCGACTTCGATTTTGAAGGTCCCGCCCGCGACGGCTTCGCCACCGACTGGCCCATCCGTTATAAAGACATCGCCCCATGGTATAGCTACGTAGAAAAATTTGTGGGTATCTCCGGAAACAAAGACGGTTTACCACACCTTCCCGATGGAGAATTCCTGCCCCCTATGGAGCTTTCCTGCGTAGAAAACTATTTCAAGGATTTTGTAAAAGATAATTATAAAGACCGGCAGGTGATCTACGCCCGTTGCGCCCATTTAACGCAGCCGCAGCAGATCCACCTGGACCAGGGCCGCGGGCAATGCCAGAAAAGAGATCTTTGTCAGCGTGGATGCCCGTTTGGCGGCTATTTCAGCAGCAACTCCTCTACCATTCCCTGGGCGGAAAAAACCGGCAACCTTACCCTGCGTCCTTTTTCCGTAGTACATTCCATTATTTATGATGAACAAAAAGGAAAAGCTACCGGCGTACGCGTAATAGATACCAATACAAAAGAAATGATGGAGTATTATGCGAAAGTGATTTTCGTAAACGCTGCCGCAGTAAATACGAATGCACTGCTGCTAAACTCTACCTCCCATCGTTTTCCCAACGGCCTGGGCAACGATAGCGGCGTACTGGGTAAATACTTTGCCTTTCATAATTACCGCGGTCATATCGGCGGGCAGTATGAAGGATTCAAAGATTCCACTACAGACGGACGTCGTCCTACCAGCGCTTACCTTCCACGATTCCGCAACGTACACAAACAGGAAACCGATTTCCTCCGTGGCTACGCAGCAGGATTTTCTTCCGGCAGGGGCTCTCATACCAATACCAACGGGTTTGGCAAAACGCTGAAAGACCAGCTGTTTAACAGCGAAACAGGTCCCTGGTACGTTGGCTCCCACATGATGGGCGAAACGATCCCTAAAGAGATCAGCACCGTTACACTGGATACACAAAAGAAAGATGAATGGGGTATTCCGCAGATCAATATCAACGTAGATTATGATGATAATGATGAAAAGATGCTGAAGGATTTCTTTGAGCAGATGACCGAAATGTATACCAAAGCAGGATTTACCAATATACGAACCAGCGATTCCAAACAGGCGCCCGGACTGGATATCCACGAGATGGGCGGTGTGCGTATGGGCAAGGATCCTAAAACATCCATGCTGAATAAATGGAACCAGATGCACGCATGTAACAACGTGTTTGTAACCGATGGCGCATGTATGACGTCTACTTCCACGCAAAACCCATCGCTTACGTATATGGCGCTCACGGCAAGAGCAGTGGATTATGCGGTACAGCAATTGAAAAAGGGAGAGATATAAACAAATCAATAAACTTTTCATGAAGGAGGCTGTATCAAAAGTAATCTGAAGGTCCTGAGAATTGCGTAAACGAAAATTCTCTCCATCAGGTACCCGAATAAAATCGAGTAAAAATTACTTATGATACAGCCTCCTTTTTTTTATGCCGGATCAAATTAAAATGTTATTTTGACAATCGTTTAAACCCTGTGTTTTTGTTTTTCTTTTTAAAACCTATACATATGAAATTCATCCTGTTACCCGGCCTGTTATTGGCCTGTTTATTAACCTTGTGCAGCTTTCATTCCCAGGCCCAGGTTCGTGGCACTTTTGTAGTGAATGGCGACATTGACAAATATTACCCGGTGGTATTTACTGACACGGCGTGGAATTATGACGAAGCTTCAGAGCTTCAGATAGGGCGCTCCAATGTACACAGGGACGGTCCTGATGGTAGCTGGAGAGGCAGTATTATCGCCACATTCAGGTACCACACCACCAATTGGGGACATGGCTCGCATTTTATCGATGCGGACATCAGGCAATACTCAAATCCGGCAATGCCTTTTAATAAATTAGTGGCGGGTTGGAAAGATGCTACCTCTGGAAATAATTCAAAGATTATGATTATCTGGCTCCGGGGACAGACAAGCTATACCTATAGCTCACGTTATAGTGACAAAGTAGCGGTATATGATGGTACCGCTTCCGGCCCGCTCCCATATACAGAGCCTCTTACCAATATATCCAATACTTTCAAAACTTCCATCGACAACTATGTAAACACCAATGGAAGTACGTACAGTGGTAATACTTATTCTCTTGGTGGACTTAACTACTTTTTTGGTAATGTAGGTATCGGCACAACTGCTCCCACCGCAAAACTGGAAATAGCCGGAGCGCCGGCATGGACTGCGAATGGCTGGGGAAAGGCAGACACCACGGCACGCCCAGCAAGATATCACATGGTAATCACCAATAGTGGCAACATAGGCATTGGCACAACAACACCGAATAACTACAAACTGGCTGTAGAAGGCACTATCGGCGCACGCCGTATAAAAGTTACACAACAAGCCAACTGGGCCGACTTTGTTTTCCACCCGGAATACAAACTTCCTCTGTTACAGGAAGTGGAAAGCTTCATCACAAAAAATGGTCATCTTCCCGAAATCCCCACCGCAGCAGAAGTAAAAGAAAATGGAGTGGATATCGGAGAAATGAACAAGCTCCTGTTACAAAAAGTAGAAGAGCTCACCTTGTATCTCATTCAACAGCAAAAAGAAATTGAAGAACTAAAGCGTAAAATAAAATAATCATCTTCCCTTTAAATAAAAAACGCGGATGAACACACCTACTGTTCACCCGCGTTTTTTATTTAATTTGCAAAGATGAAACCTGTTAATGAACTGATCAACACCAAAGAACCAGGCTGGAACCTGGTAAAGGAATGGATCAAAGATGGTAAGAATCAGATAGAAATCCTTCCGAAAGACAGCGCCCGTGCAGAGCAGGCTTTGTATCAAACCCAGGTAACCACCCGCTCCCCTATGGGCGCCATTATTTATGAAAGCGGCGGCCTGCTGGTAGACCATGGATGGATCCGGGTACTGGGCTCAGGCCATGAAAAACTGGACCGTACCCTGCCCGGCTGGAATGAGGGAAAATCGTATAGCCAAACAGGTGAGCAGCCCGGCTTTTTACTAATTGCAGATGATGTGACCGGTGGTTTCTTCGCCATCAATGCCGGCGGCATTGCCGCACAGGAAGGCATTGGCAGCGTGTTTTACTTTGCGCCGGATACACTGGAATGGGAAAACATGGAGATCAGCTACAGCGATTTTATTTCCTTCTGCTGCTCCGGCGATATCGAAGGATTTTATAGCGCATTCCGCTGGAAAGGCTGGCGTGAAGATGTAGCCGCAATAAACGGTAACCAGGCATTCAGCTTTGTGCCATTTCTTTTTTCCAAAGAAGGAAAAGACATTAACAACGTAAGCAAAAAAGCAGTGCCGGTGGAAGAAGTATGGTCCCTGCAAATGGACCTGCGGGAGCAATTAGGACATTAAGCGGTAAAAATAAAAAGACAAGGCCATCTCAAAATGAATGGCCTTGCCTTTTTATTTTTACGCCTGTTTCTCCAGCAGGGCCTGCCCTTCAAAACTTATTCCAGGCCAGCCATGGATCATAAACTGCCTGATATTCTGATGATCAGTTCCCCCTGGATTATTTAATACAGATTGATAATGTTCGGCAAATAATTGAAGCGTGTCTTCCTTCTCCAGGTTATTCAGCTGTGCAAAAGCAAAAACCCTGGCGCTTCCCTGGTTTTGAGTAGCCTCATTATACGTTTCCCCATTTTTAAAAGCGGTTGGTTGATGTTGATAGTAAGTATCTATAAACTCCAATACCTCTTTGAACGGGCGTGAATTATTCTTTAATCCGTTAAGCAAAGTAGTCAGTTGTTCTTTCATTCCGCAAAAATAGAAATTTAATGCTGCATTTACCTGAAACACCAATAAAGCACTGCCATCACCAATAGTAAAGCGGCAGACAATACTTTATAATTAGCCAGGCCCGGCCATCCTTTTACCCGCAACGGCGCCAGCGGGCTTTCCCAGTAAAGGCCTTTGCTTTCAGCCGTATGCTGTACCGGGAATACAAACGACAATACCACCTGTAATACCACGCAAATCATGAACAGGTAAAATGCCACCATCAGCGGCGGGATATTAACCGGGTAAAGTTTACCGGTAAGATATACGGCTGCCCCCAATGCAGAACCTATCCATAAAGTATACTGCGCCGCAAGGGAGGATGCCTTTTTCCAGAACACGCCTAATAAAAATACGCAGGTGATAGGCGGCGCAATATGTGATATAACATCATTAATGCCATTAAAAAGGCTTTCATACCTGTTCAGTAAGGGTAAGAGCCCTATCGACAACACCAGCGCCAAACCAGCCGCTATACGGCCCGTTTTCACCAGCTGTTTATCTGTTGCCTCCGGGCGGTTCCGTTTATAGAGGTCGTAGCTTACCAGGGTGGCAATAGAGTTCAGCGCCCCGGAGATCTGGCTCATGAGACCGGACAACAATGCAGCTACCAGCACGCCCACCAGCCCCGTTGGCACCAACCGCGTGATCATCACTGAATAGATCCCTTTTGTATGCAGCTGCCCGTTGGCCTGCCGCAATACTTCCAGGTCCAGGTGGCCCTGTTTGTATAGCACATACGCCAGCAACCCGGGGAGAATAAAAATAAAAACAGGCAATACTTTTATAAAGCCACAGAACAAAGCCCCGGTACGTGCATGATTTTCATCTTTTGCACCCAGCACGCGCTGTACAATGGTCTGATCCGCGCACCAGTACCAGATACCAATCACAGGATAACCCAGGAACACCGCGTACCAGGGCAGGCCATTGGGATCGCCAGCCGGATGCAGCATGGAAAGCTTATCCAGCTGCTGTCCTTCCTGTAATACCTGCATCACCGGTTGCCAGCCCCCCACTTTCCACCACGACAATACCGTGATGATCACCGCACCCGTAAGCAGTACTACTGTTTGCACGGCTTCCGTTACCACTACTGCCCTGAGCCCACCTACTATCGTATAAGCCCCGGTTACCACTGCAATAAGAATAATGCTGGTAAACATATTGATACCAAACAAGGTTTCCAACACTATGCCACCGGCCAGGAAAGAAAATGCAATATGGATCACCACCGCCGATACCACAGACACCACCGCCAGCCAGTCGCGGCAAGCCCGGTTGTAACGCCGCTCCAGGAAATCAGGCAGCGTAGCCACGCCGGAACGGATATAAAACGGCACAAAGAAAAGCGCCAGCAATATCAGTGTGAAGGCAGCCATCCATTCAAAGTTGCCTGCCAGCAGCCCCGTATCAAAACCGCTCTGGGCAAGGCTCACCAGGTGCAAACAGGAAATATTGGTAGCAAACAATGCCATGCCTATCATGGGCCATCGAAGCGATTTACCGGCCAGGAAATACTCTCCCGCCGCCGAATCATTCTTCCTGCCGGATAGTCCTGCCCAGAAGCCCAGTCCCACTATCAGGGCCACGTAGCCAATGCTGATGATAATATCTGTAGTAGCTATCATCCCGGGAAAGTATTAAGGGCAAGCAGATCACAACTGCTGCCCGGTGTTTGAGGTGTCTGATAAAAACCGCTGGTGATCGATGCGGGGTGAACAAAGTGTTTACGCAGGTGCGGAATATGCTCCAGGAACAATGCTTCATGTCCCATTCCAATATGATTGAACAACACCAGGTGCTGATGCAGCTGCCCCATATCGCCCACATGCGGAACCACCGGTACGCCAAACTTTTTACACAGCAGGCTTACGGTAATAAACTCACTTACGCCTCCCACCCTAACGGCATCTACCTGTATAAAGCCCGCGCAGGCGGTTTGCAGGTAATTCTTAAAGATCACTTTGTTGGGTACATGTTCGCCCAGCGCCAGTTTCACCGGGTTCAGCGCATCGGCCAGTGTTTTATGCGCCAGCACATCGTCGGGGTGCGTGGGCTCTTCTATCCAGTAAGGATTGATAGCTGCAAGTCTTTTACCGATAGCAATTGCCTGCGGCAGATTCCATTGCTGGTTGGCATCTACCATTACTTTGATCTCATCGCCAACTGCATTTCTTACAATGTGCGCTCTTCGTATATCCGTTTCCGGGTCTTTTGCGCCCACTTTTAATTTCAGTGCCCGGAAGCCATTATCCAATGCACGTTTACAATTGGCTTCCAGTTGCTCATCGGGGTAATTGAACCAGCCGGCCGAGGTATCATATGCCGGGTAACCGGTGCGCAGCACGCCTTCCCGCGCAGCCCTTGAATCCTGCATCTCCGTTAACATACGGATGGCTTCTTCCCGCGGCAGCACCTCTTCCAGGTACGACAGGTCCAGTGTGCTCACTACCTGTTCTGGTGTGAGATCAAGCAACAGTTTCCATAAAGGCACCTGTTGCTGTTTGGCCCACAGATCGTAGCAGGCGTTGGTAACTGCTGCCAGCGCCAGGTGCACCACTCCCTTGTGAGGTCCCAGCCAGCGGAACTGCTGCTCATCTGAGCGTTGTTTAAACCAGTCGCCGAAAGAAGCCATTACTTCCGTCAGCTCCCTGCCTATAAGCTGTTCGCCATAAAACCTGGCGGCAGCACATACCAGTTCATTACCTGCCCCTAAAGTGAAGGCCAGGCCAGTGCCGCAGTTGCCTTTGTCATCATAGAGGCAGGCTACCGTGTATGAATATACGGGGTTCTGATGCACGGCATCACTACCGGCGCCTCCTGTTAAAGGGAACCGGGCATCTTTTACAACTATCTTACTGATCATCTTATTTTAACTTGTCATTTTTTATGGGAGCCACACTCATGGCCGGTTTATCCGTTTCCAATACTATTACGGTATCGTTGGCATCCGGTAATGCTGCCGGCAATGTTATAGTCAGCTGATCAGCCGTTGCAGTCAGCTTCACTGCAGCGCCTTTCAGCAGGTATGCCCTGGTTACTTTTACGCCCGGCATAGCAGGAAGCTCAATGCTTTGCTGTGCAGGATCAAAAACATGCAGGTATATTTTGTTGCCATTGCGCGTAGCTGCATATTGGCTGTTGGGATAATAAGGACCGCTATGCGTATTGTAAATGGCAGCGCCGTATTTACGGAGCCAGTCGCCCATTTCCCTTAAACGCGCTGCCTGTTCAGGTGCTATCATACCATCCGGGCGGGGGCCTACATTGAACAACAGGTTGCCGTTACCCCCGGCGGCCTTTGCCAGCGTTTGAATACATGTTTGCAGCGATTTCATTTTATCATTAGGTTTCCAGGCCCATTGCTCGCAGATGGTCATACAGGTTTCCCAGGGTGTGTTCATATCCAGGTCGCCTATACGCTGTTCCGGCGTATCGTAATCACCCAGGAAGGAGGCGGTACCGGAAGCCCCGGTGCCGGAAAATGCTTTGCCCAGGCGATTGTTGATGATCAGGTCTTTCTTCAGCGTTTTGAGATACACATACATATCCAGCGCCATTTCCGGTGTCCAGGGCTTTTCCCAGGGGCCATCAAACCACAGCATATAAGGATCATAATTTTTCACCAGTTCTTTCAGCTGGTTTTTCATGTATGTCACATACTTCTCCATGTGCGCGTCTTTTCGTATTCCCCTTTCCGTTGTATCATTCGGATTATCTATCGGGTATTCAGGGTAATGCCAGTCGAGCACCGAGTAATAGATACAGAACTTTATGTGATACTTTTTGCAGGCCTTTGCCAGCAGTCCCACTACATCTTTCTTAAAGGGAGTAGCCATAATATTATAATCTGTATAGGCAGATGGCCATAGGCAGAATCCATCATGATGCTTCGCCGTGATGGTCAGGTATTTCATACCGGCATCGCTGGCTGTTTTCACCCATTCATCTGCATCGAATTTTACGGGATTAAACTGGCGGTACAGCGTATCGTAATCGGCAGCCGGCACCTGTACGTGGCGCGACCAGCCTATTTCCGTGCCTCTCAGCGTAACAGGCCCCCAGTGGATGAACATGCCAAACCGCAGATCCATAAACCGGTCCATTACATTTTTACTGGTAAGGATCCCCGGATCCAGCTGTGTATTGGTTTGCGCCCCACTTCGGAGCGCCAGTAACAACAAACAGAAAGTAGCTAATTTCTTCATCGTTCACTTTTATTTTACAGGGTATGTTTATATCCAAGTTCTGCTCCCCCGCTTACCGGCATAATACAGCCGGTAACAAAGCGGGCCTGTTCTGATAACAGGAACGCACATACGTTGGCAATTTCATCTGCTTCAGGGCAATATCCCAAAGCATGAATATTATCCAGGTATTGGATGATGCGTGCAGGTTCCGGTTGTTCCTTACTCCACTGCCGCAGCATGGGCGTCCATACGCCGGCGGGAGCTACTGCATTTACCCGGATACCATCTGCCGCATAATCCAGCGCCATGGCTTTGGTGAGCGCATTTACGGCTCCTTTGCTGCCTGCATAGGCGGCATGGTTATCCTGCCCTATTTCCCCCACCATACTGCTGGTGTTGAGGATACAGCCGCGGGAAGCCTTCAGCGCTGCAATACCATAACGGGTGGTGTAATAGATGCCACGTACATTTACATTCATTACCAGCTCCCATTCTTCTTCGGTGGTATCATGTAAAGGTTTCGAAGGACTTGCAACGCCTGCATTGTTATGGATAGCATTCAGCCGTCCGTATTTTTGGAGTATGGTGTCAATGGCCTGTTCTATGGCGGGGCCGCTGTTAAGATCTGCTTCCAGGAATATATGTGGGGCGCCCATCTGCTGTTTCAAACGTTGCAATGCGGGCTTGTCTTTATCTACTACTGCCACAGTAGCGCCCTGCCTTGCGTAGGTTTGTGCGCAGGCCTGGCCAATGCCGGATGCGCCGCCGGTGATCAGCACTATTCTATTTTGCAGTATCATCATTTTTCATTTTCCGTGGATAATCAAAAGTAAGCAGGGATAAGGTAGGTCATCCCGGTGAAATTGACTTAAATCAACACTATTTTGACTTATTTACCTAATTTACCTATTTTAGGCAGACAATATGAAGCCTCTTTTTGCAATACCGGGCGATAAAGCCCTTGAACAAAGTGTATACCTGGTAAAGGAAATTACACAACCGTATTTTTCCACGGAGTTTCATTTTCACCATGAATGCCAGCTGGTATATGTGGTGGAAAGCGCCGGGCGCCGCATCATTGGCGATAATATCAGCTATTTTGAAAGCGGGGAACTGATATTTGTAGGATCGGGTACCCCGCATGTATGGCATAATGAACAAAAATATTTTGAAGGGAAGAACAAGCTGCAGGCAAGATCACTGGCGTTATATATTTCTCCGGATCTGCTGGTAGAGCATCTTAGCTCCTTCACCAATACCAGCGCACTGAAAACATGGTTAAAAAAGGCGCAGCGGGGCATCCAGTTCCATGGAAAGGCCAAAGCCGAAATACTGGCGCTGATGCAGCAGATGCTGCAACAGCAGGATCTTCCGCAAACCATTTCCTTTCTTACACTGCTGCAAACAATGATGGCCACTAAAGAATATAAGCTCCTGGCCGGCACCAACTATGTAAACCTGTATAATGATAAAGATCAGTCGAGGATGGATGATATATTCAAATATATTTTCCGGCATTTCAGAAGAGACATACCCCTGTCGGAAATATCGGCTGTGGCGGGTATCAATGTGCATTCCTTTTGCCGGTTCTTTAAAAGCCGGACACAAAAATCATTCACCCATTTCGTCAATGAATTAAGGATAGGGTACGCCTGCAGATTGTTGCAGGAAAAGGAAATGCCGATAACAGAATTATCCAATAAGTGCGGTTACAGAAATACCACGCACTTTAACCGTTTCTTCAAAAAAATAAAAGGGAAAACTCCGAGAGAATATAAAAAGGAAGTTGCCTCTCTTGATTAAACTCAGGAATTCACCAGGAAATACACTACGCGGCAAACGGAGCCATCCCCCTTCTTTTGCAGGCGCAGCGTATGTTTGCCGGGCGCCAGGTCATCTCCCAGGATAAGATACCAGGGCAGGTACAAACTTTTACTCCACTGCGTGCGCAGGTCTTTCTGCTGCACAGCGCCATCATCAATACGATAACTGATCACACCGGCATCGGGGCCGGAAACTATACCAATACCGATGGTACGCCCGGTAAAAGGATACTCCACGCTGGCTTCTGCAGTATCCGACACCAGCATAGGCACTTTTACAAATCCCTCGCGGGTACCAACCTTATCAGATGGTTCCCATGATACAATTATATCAAAACCACTCCTGTTAAGCGCATCATGAATATCGCCATAAGCGCCGTTTTCATAATTAAGCGGGTCTGCTGCACGGGGCAGTTTCACCGATGCCAAATGCTTTGGCGACAAGGCGCTGAAGTCCTCATCCAGCAACCGTTTGATAGCATTAAAATACAACTGCTGTCCGAAGGGCGACGGGTGCAGGTCTTTGAAATCATCTTTCCAGGTAAATTCACCGGCATCAATGCGGGTTGTAATTTCTTTGGCGAGATTGATGAAAGGCAGGTGGTATTTTTTGGCAAGATCTTCATGTACCTGTACTTCTACCGGCACTTTGCCGGCATGGTAATCGGCCATTTTATCTTCATCTGCAAAAGCCATCAGCACAATATTCACGCGGGGATTGGCTTTCAGCGCATGACGGATAATCCCTTCCATGGCGCGGCGCTGCGTTACTTCGTTGGTGCCGTTCACACGGTCGTTCACCGCTGCTTCCAGGAATAACAGATCGGTTTTCCCTTTGCTTAATACATCATGCGCAAAGCGGAATGCATGCGGCAAACTGCCCAGAGAAGGTATGCCTGCATTGATAAAACGGAAAGCGGTGCCCGGATAAGTTGTCGTGAGATAATCGCACACCTTGCCACGCCAGCCTTCCATATTGGTAATAGAGCCTCCCATAAATGTAATGGTGGCCTTTTTACCGGTTTTAATATGATACCTTATATTGTCCAGCCGGCCGTACCGCGTCACAAATTTTTCCTGCGCCATGGTACTAACGGTAATGACTATACTGAATATCAGTACTGTAAATTTCCTGCTCATATCTTTGTTGCCTGGATCTCTTTCATCTGGCCGTTAACCCTTACTTTTACCTTACCGGCGCCGCGTATCTTATAGTTGGTTACGATACCGTTCTTCCAGGTCATATCTACCGTATAATTACCTCTTGCTTTCATTCCTTTCACGCTGCCTGAAGCTTTCCAGGCATCCGGCAATGCGGGGAGCAGATCAATGAAGCCTGCATGGCTCTGGATCAGCATCTCCGCCAGTCCGGCTGCACCACCGAAGTTGCCATCGATCTGGAACGGGGGACCTGCAGAAAACAGGTTGGCATAAACGCCGCCACCGGCGCCGTAGTTGATATCCGTATTATAAGTGGGCCTGATCAGCTGGGAGAATAATTTAAATGCGCGGTTGCCATCGTGCAGTCGCGCCCAGAATAATTGCTTATAGGCGATAGACCAGCTGGGGCCGTCATCTCCTCTTACATCCAGTGTTTTCTTACAGGCTTCGGCCAGTTCCGGCGTAGCTTCCGGCGTGATCAGCGAAGCTGGGTACAAACCATATAAGTGTGAAATGTGCCGGTGTGTAAGCTCTGTCTCCTTATATTCTTCCAGCCATTCCATCAGGCGCCCGTCTTTAGCTACTCTGCCTGCAGGCGGCAGCTGTTTTAATTTAGCCGCCAGGGTGGCGCTGAACGCAGCATCTTTACCAAGTGTTTTAGCGGCAGTGATCACATTTATAAAAAGCTCCCGGATGATCTGGTTATCAATAGTAGGCCCATTGCAGATGCTGGCGGTTTTACCATTGGGCAGATAAAAAGAATTCTCAGGGGAAGAAGATGGTGATGTTACCAACCATCCTGTTTTATCATCTTTTATGAGCATGCTGCTGTAAAATTCTGCAGAGCCTTTTAACACAGGATATATATCTGCCAGGTATTTTTTATCATTGGTAAATGCATAATGTTCCCACAGGTTATTGCACAACCATCCCGAGCCTGATTTGGTAACTCCCCAGGACGCGCTTTCACCGGGTTCTGTAAAGCCCCATATATTGGTGATCACATGCGCTACCCAGCCTTCTGCATTGTAATAGGCTTTGGCGGTTCTTTCACCGGGCTTTACCAGTCCGTGCACCAGCTCAGCCAGCGGCAGGTTAAGCTCCGGCAGGTTGCTCACTTCCACCGGCCAGTGGTTCATCTGTACATTTACATCGAGGTGGTAATCCCCGTTCCAGGGCGTCTGGATCTGGTTGGCCCACAGGCCCTGCAAATTGGGCGGCAGCAGGCCCACGCGGGTACTGCTGATGGTTAAATAGCGGCCATACTGGTAGAACAATACCGGCATGCCGTTATCTGCTGCGGGGATTTTGTGAAAATCGCTGATCCGCTGATCAGTAGGCGTCTGGTCTGCACTGTTGTTGCCGCCCAGTTCCATACTAACGCGGTTGAATAAACGCTGAAAGGCGGCAATATGCTGTTGTTTCTGCTGTGCATAATTTTTACGTAAGGCAGCATCCAGCAGCTGTTTTGTTTGTTCCCGGTAACGCGGGTTCCTGAAGTCGGTGGCGGCAGATACATACAGGATCACTTCCGTGGCATCTTTAATAACCAGAGTATCCTTATCCGTTAGTAATTGTCCTCCCTTCAGTTTTGCCTGTACCCTTGTCAGGTATTTCATACCGGGATTGGCGGTGCCGCTTTTCAGTTCTCCAAACATCTGCAGCTCCTGCCCTTCCATGCGGGTGCTGGCCCGTTCCGGGCGACCAACAGCCACTCTCATATTCAACTGCCCGGGCTTGGCGGCAGTTAAGCGGATCACGCATACATCCCCGTTGAAATCCGTAAAGTATTCCCTCGTATAGGCTACGCCGTTAGCTTCATAAACAGTGGTGGCTACTGCCTCGTTTAAAGACAAGGTCCTGATATAACGGGAAGGGCTATCCGTTGTTGGATAGCTGAACTGCAAATACAATTCACCCAGCATCTGGAAGCAGCCAAAGGGCACGTCGGCAGAGCCTTTCCCGGTGCATACAAATGATTTGTCCATGAGCTCCTGGGCCTCATTATTCTTTCCTTCTGCCAGCAGCTGCCGGATGGCAGGCAGTTGTTTATATGCTTCGTAGTTATTGGCGTCCTGCGGTGCGCCGGACCAGAGGGTGATAT
This sequence comes from Chitinophaga polysaccharea, assembly GCF_902150045.1. Taxonomy (GTDB): domain Bacteria; phylum Bacteroidota; class Bacteroidia; order Chitinophagales; family Chitinophagaceae; genus Chitinophaga; species Chitinophaga polysaccharea_A. Next base: position 207,682 of record NZ_CABFVU010000005.1, on the reverse strand, counting down.
CATTTAATACAATCTTCTCCTGGTTTACGCCGCCATCCGGCGTCATACCCAGGCGGCCATTGCCCAGCGGCACGGTTTCTTCCCACACTTTGGCGGGCCTGTTATACCAGAGGCGCAAAGGCTGCTGCTGCTGTGCGGTAACTGTCAACGGCCAGATGCCTGTTATCACCAGGATACCAAGCCTGATGTACCGGGAAGGAAAGAATTGCTGATTCATGTGTTTTCCGTGGAATTTGTATGCAGCCAAAATTAAAGACAGCAGGGTAACCTGGCTCCCTGAAAATTGACTATTACCTACACTATCTTGACTTTGTTTGGTAAAAAAACGATAAAAGAAATAAAACCTTAAAAGCAGTATCGTCCGGTTAAGGCATGAATGGGAGTACAGATACTTCTCAGATACTCAGGAGTCGTTTATGTGTAGTACTTACTATACAGTCCTTATACTTACCCCGATTTCCTGATACGTAACCCGGCAATAAGCGGCAAAGCCGGCGGATTGATTTTACCGCTTACTGCCAGGATGGTAATTTAGCGGTAGGTCAGAAACATCCGCGTTACTTATTCCTTACCAGTGCACGGATCTTGAGGCAGGTGGGCATAGTGGCCAGGTAGCCATTGTTTGCAATAAAGGTGAAGATAAAGCCGGTGCGCTTTTTTCCCCTGTTGATCCAGGGATGGCTGCCAAAGGCGCCGGGGCTGCTGTTTTCAATCAGCACGCCACCGGGAGCGGTTACATCCCTCCAGTTGCCGATACCATAAAAGTCCTTTGTATTGAGCAGGGCGGCAGGATAAGGCGTATAGGCGATGGCGGTGTGCGCGGTCTGGCTTTCTTCCATGGCTGCAACGGCGGCTTCGCTGAGCACGCGGGTACCATTGGGGGCCACGCCTTTGTTCATGAGCATATCCAGGAAACGTATATAATCGTCCGGTGTGCTCCGGGCGCCGCCTGCGATCTGGGGGTTGGCAGTGAGGCCATAGTCGGTGCCGGTCATGCTACAGGGTGTAAATATTTTATCCGCTGCCAGTTCCTTCCAGCTTTTACCGGATGCTACTTCACAGATACGGCCTGCCACCTGCATACTTACGCCGCCATAATAAAAGGTGGTGCCCGGCGGGTTCAGCAGCGCCACATTCCTGGCGATGCCCTCTGCTGCCTGTGAAAGCGTGATCAGCACATTGGATTCATATCCCTGGGTAGAATTCCCCGGGAAACCGGATGTATGGGAGAAGAGTTGTGCAATGGTAATATCTCCCTTATGATAAGTAGTAAAAACAGGCAGGTATTTTCCAACCGTATCGCTGAGCTTTATTTTCCCTTCATCTACCAGGCTCATGACTACCGCAGCTGATAACCATTTGGAGCAGGAAGCGATCAACTGGCGGGTACTGCCGGTATATCCGCCAAATCCCCTGGCATATACCGGTTTACCATCTTCATGAATAACTGCATAACATTTTCCATTAAAAGCAGTGGGCACGGAATCGCTCAATACCTGGTCCACATCGCTGTAGCCGGTGGCAACAACAGTGGTGGATTCGCTTTTTGTGCAACCTGCGAGCAGGGAAATAAAGATAACAGCGGACAAGACGTTCCGGAGGAAATCGTTCATGTGACAGTTGTATTCAGTTGTAAGCTAAGAAATAAGGTAAACTATTCAACGTCCTCTTTTTAAATTATATTGCGGCCCTTATGAAATACAGCAATATTTTATTTGACCTGGATGGTACCTTAACCGATCCTAAAACCGGTATTACAAAATCTGTTCAGTATGCGCTGGCAAAGGCGGGCATTTCCGAGCCCGACCTTCAGAAACTGGTACCGTTTATTGGCCCGCCCCTGCACCAGTCGTTCATGGATTTCTACGGCTTCACCGAGTCCCGGGCATGGGAGGCCGTAAATGCTTACCGGGAATATTTCAGGGTAACGGGAATCTATGAAAATGAGCGGTATACGGGCATCCCGGAACTGCTTACTGCGCTGCTTTCACAGGGCCGGCGACTGTTTGTGGCCACCTCCAAGCCAAAAGTATTTGCGGATATCGTGATCCGGCATTTTGAGCTGGACCCATATTTTACTGCCGTATATGGCAGTGAACTGGATGGTACAAGAACCGACAAGGCAGAACTGATCCGTTACCTGGTGGAGGAACAGCAATTGAGCACAACTGATACTATTATGGTGGGCGACCGTAAACACGATATTATCGGCGCGCAGAAAAACGGCCTGCCGGCTATTGCTGTAGGCTACGGTTACGGCAGTACGCAGGAACTGGAACAGGCATTGCCCGATTATATTTTTAATACTGTTAGTGAATTACACGCGGGATTTCCCTGATCCTTTTCAGGCGCCTGTGGCTCCGGGTGAAAAAAAAGTGAGCCTTAATTTGTTTATTAGCCCTTTATTAATGCCCTGATTAGTGCCTCTCTCCTTACTTGCACTTGAAAACTTCCACGTTTTATTATCTATAGCCCGGCATTGTTCTAAGAAAACCAAAAAAGCAAACCCGATAGTAATTCCTAATCATTATCAATTATTCCACACATGAAAATCAAGTTGCATCTTCTTGTCGCAACCCTTGTTGCATTGTCTGTTGGCTGCTCAAAAAAAGAGGCCGCCAATTCGCTCCAGTCGCTCGACGGTAAAAAATCAGGGATCAATGCGTTTGGCTCCCCTGTTGGCGATGTGGTCGGCAAAATTACGGTAGGCTACCAGGGCTGGTTTGCCGCCAACGGCGATGGCTCCCCCATCAATGCCTGGTGGCACTGGACACAGAACTGGGGCGCATCGCCATCTTCCACGAATAATGGTATCAAGTCGTGGCCGGATGTAAGGGATTACAGCAGCACCTATCAAACCGCCTGGGCCAACCTGGGAAATGGCCAGCCTGCAAAGCTGTTCTCCTCTTTCAACGACCAGACCGTAAACACCCACTTCCTGTGGATGCAGCAAAACGGTATAGACGCCGCAGCGCTGCAGCGTTTTAACCCTAACGGCATCGAAGGCCCCATACGCGATGCCATCACCGCAAAAGTGAAAACTGCTGCTGAAAACTATGGCCGCAAATTTTACATCATGTACGATGTAAGCGGATGGACCAACATGCAATCGGAAATTAAAACCGATTGGACCACCAAGATGTCGGCCTACACTTCCTCTTCCGCCTACGCCAAACAGAATGGCAAACCGGTGGTATGTATCTGGGGCTTTGGCTTCAACGATAACAACCACCCCTGGTCTGCCGCCGTATGCCTGGATGTGATCAACTGGTTCAAGAACCAGGGCTGCTATGTAATTGGTGGTGTGCCTACACACTGGCGCACAGAAACCAGCGACTCCAGGCCGGGCTTCCTTGCCACCTACAGCGCACTGAATATGATTTCCCCATGGATGGTAGGCAGGATCGGTAATGTATCTGACGCAGATAATTTCTTCACTAATGTAAACACACCCGACCAGGCGTATTGCAACAACAACGGGATCGATTACCAGCCCTGCGTGCTTCCCGGCGACCTGCAGGAACACCAGCGCGCGCACGGCGATTTCATGTGGCGGCAGTTTTACAACATGGTAAGGGTTGGCGCACAGGGTATTTACATCTCTATGTTCGATGAATACAACGAAGGTAACCAGATCGCGAAAACAGCGGAAAATGCCTCCTTCATTCCTGCAGGTTCCAACTTTGTAACCCTGGATGAAGATGGCGTGGCATGTTCGGCAGATTATTACCTGCGCCTTACCGGCGATGGCGGTAAAATGCTGAAAGGACAGATCGGCTTAACTGCTACCCGCCCAACCCCGCCTGTAGTGGGCGGCGGCACAGGCGCACCCATAGGGCAAACCATTACCCTGAAAAGCTCCAACAACCTGTATGTATGCAGCGAAAACGGTACACAGGCCATGAATGCCAACCGTACTACAGCCCAGGGCTGGGAACAGTTTGCAGTGGTAAGCGCCGGCAGTGGTAAAGTGGCCCTGGTAAACGGCGGCTATTATGTATGTTCTGAGGATGGCACACAGGCCATGAACTGTAACAGAACAGCTATTGGCCCCTGGGAGCAGTTCGACTGGATCAGCAACAGTGATGGCACCATTTCCCTGAGAGGCAGCAATGGTAAGTATGTTTCCAGCGAAGGCGGCACACAGCCTATGACCTGCAACCGTACTACCATCGGGGCTACCGAGAAGTTCAGGGTGAACCAGTAATGATAAATTTTTCTATCTTTACTACGGATTTGCTTAAAGGCAGCGATAACGCTGCCTTTAGTTTTTCAGAAGATATCAGGTATGCCTAATCCATTAGTTAGTATTATTGTTCCTGTATACAACCTGGCGCCTTACCTGCCGGCCTGTATAAACTCGCTGTTAGAACAAACTTACGCACCGCTTGAAATTATTTTCATAAATGATAGTTCCACCGATTCGTCCCTGGAGATATTGAAGGAATACCAGCGGCAATACCCCCATTTTAAAATAATTACACAGCCCAACAGCGGTCCCGGACCTGCCAGGAATACCGGTCTTGATGAAGCCAGTGGAGAATACGTACTGTTTGTAGATGGGGACGACTGGATAGCAGCAGATACAGTTGCCATCTGCATAGAAACTGCCATCGGCGAGTTGGCAGATATTGTTTGTTTTGGATTCAGAAAAGTAACTAAACGTGATGGCCGGGAATTTGAATTACAGCGTTTTGAATATGAGCCGGCCTGTTATTTAGATAGCGATTACGTTGCAGGAGCTTTGTCCGAAAATTCACATAACAGGGCTAAACTGAACACCGCCGTATGGGGCAAACTTTATAGTTTATCGCTGTTGAACAATCATCAGATACGCTTCCGGCAGGCGATATTTGAGGATTCGCCCTTTACGCTTGAGGCGGTTTTTCATGCGTCCCGTATCAGATGTGTAAAAGATGCCCTGTACAACTATTTCATCCGCGAAAGCAGCACTACAGAACAATCCATTACCTCGGGGATCCTTTCCGCTGCTAAAATATCAGGTTTTTATACATCAGACGAGATGATAAAAGATTTCCTGGTATCGAAAAAAGTATTTGACAAATATGATAGCCTCTACTACGCCTTTCATAATAGCCGGGTGCTGATGTATGGCGGATACTTTGAGGTATATTCCAGACAGCAAAGCAAAGCTTCATCTTCCTGGCCGTTATTTATTTCTGCCCTCCGCGGGCACTGGCATACTATTACACTACAGAGAAAAGGATTATATCGGGCTTACAGGAAAAGAACAGTAGCCCTCTATGCCGGCGCAATGATAAGTCGCTTCAGCCTGAAAGCCGCACATCTTTTTTTTACCTGGTATGAAAAAACGATGGCCCCACAATAATATCCATTTTTTTCATGTACTCTTCAATACCAAACGCCTCTGCTACCTGCTGATGCAGGGTATGAGGATTTGTTGAAGAGTGGAATGCTGCCAATACATTATCGAAGTGGGACAAGATCTCCGGATTATCATAAGCAATTTCCGGCAAAAGATAAACGCCTGGAAATCCCCGGTCAAGCAGTTCACTGATAGCCCCTACCCGCGTTCCGGTTACAGGAATGCCTGCAGATAACGCCTCCAGGGTTACCAGTTCAAACCCTTCAAACATAGAAGGGACGATCAGCAAATCAGCAAATGCATACGCCTCAGTTCCGATATTACTGATATCCAGCCCTGTTTTAACGCTGGTATGGCGAAAATCAGCAAAGAAGGCAATATCAGGAGTATCATTACAGGCAATCAAAAGCTGCCAGTCATCCGACTGCTCTATAACAGGAGCCAACTGCTGTAAGGCGCCCAAACCCTTTTCCTTTACCAGCCGGCCTACATAAAGTAAGGTCCTGCGTTGCGCCGTTTTCTTCCCCGATGGATAGAACCGGGCGGTATCTACACAGTTATTCTGTATTATTATCTTTTCTGCAGGAACGTGATAATATGTAATCAGATCCTGTTTAACTTTAGCCGATACCGCAATTATCTGCCTGGCCATCATACAGCTGCGTTGCTGCAGCGCAGCTATTCTGCTGAGACGAGGATCTTTCCGCCCATAGGCCAGTTCCATGCAATGGTAACTTCCATGAATAAAAACAAAGTGGGCCGGATAAAAAGGCAGTGATTCTCCCTGCGATATGACCACATTATGTGAGCGCCTGGTTAACCAGATAAATGCAGAAGTATAACGCGCCAGGTAAATTGTTTTTCTCTTTCTGAAATGCCGGAAACGGAACAATTGTTGAAAAAGCCTTCCAAACCAGGTGTGATTAACCAGATAAGGCTCATCAATAATTTTTGTAGCAATTCCCCTGCTATGAAAATACTCATCAAGGTAATAGACAACCCTTTCTACCCCACCGGCATTTGATTTACCATTAAATGATATAAGAATAGCTTCCCTGGCTACCATACCTTTCCTTTTTTTATTTATCAATACCCATTGCACTATCCAGCTTTTTATATCCTTCTTCCCTGGAAAAATGTCTGTGGAAAGATGCCAGGCTTTGTGCGCTCATCTGTGCGAAGAGCGGTTTATTATTAAGAAGGTGGTGAATATGACCCGCAAACTCCCGTGGATCATTGGTTGCCAGGCAACCGTTATTGGCTTTATCAGGCAGGCCGTCCAGTCCGCGCTCTGTGCATACAACAGGTAAGCCGTGAGACATAGCTTCCACAACCTTTACTTTTACACCGGTGCCTGTAAGCATCGGACAAAGCGAAATTTTTGATTTCAGGTAATATTCATTCAGGTCATCCACAAACGAAATACAGGTAACATTTTTCAATCCTTCCGGCACGTGTTTGGTGATAGGGCCTATCACGCAAATCTTAAGTTCCGTTGATAACAATGGATAAACCTCCTTAAAAAACCATGCGGCTGAAATCAGGTTATGCGGGTTGTCGGTAGCCACGTACACCAGGTCAAATTCTTTATCACCTTCGGTCTGTACTACTGGAGGAGCGTCCATCATCATAGGTATGTGCCGGACCTTCTCCCTGAGAAACTGGCCAAAAAAATAGGTTTCTTCGGTAGAAATGGCCCATACCTGGTCAAAAAGCGCCAGTCTTCTCAATTCATCTCCCAAAGCCTGGCCCTTATCAAATCCTTTATCATTCTGGTGTTGTGAGGCCAGCAGATCGTGGGTGTCAATAATAGTTACAGCCTTACCTATATTGGGATTATCCCGGATGAGATCTGCCCAGTAGGCATAACTGATAATAATATAATCGTATTGCTGCTGCCGGAGAAACCCGTCAAATTGTTTGCGCAGGTTCCAGGTAGTGTGATTGGGAATAGATCCTTTTACCAGTTTCAGCCTACGTTCAAATAAGATATGCCACAACTTATAGGAAAAAAAGTACTTTAAAGGATTCTTCTTTACCGGCTTACGCTCCATAATCCAGATATTCTCCGCTAATCCGGCATTCTCGAAGGCTTTAATACTTTCAGGCGTATACTGTCCCCAAACAAGTTTGGTAATGAAATCCACCTTAAATCCACGCGTTTTAAAATATTTCAATAGGCTTAGCGCGCGCGTTCGGCTTCCGCTGTTTTTTTCAACCGGATTTAACGGAAAAAAATAAAGTATTCTTTTCAATTGTTGCTGTTGGTTTAAAATAAGGCTGTAAAACTAATGCTTTTTTAGGGCAAACAATATTCAGAGCCCTTAATAGGCCCTGATTTGCAGGGACGACGGGTTAGGCAATGTTACCTGCACCCCTGTTTCCTTCAGCAGCCCGCTTTGCTGATCTCTTTTAAACACCACGATATTCCCGGTTTTCTGGTTGGCTACCAGCAGGAACTTACCTGTTGGATCAATCACAAAATTCCGCGGATGAACACCCTGTGTAGATTCAACACCAATTTGTTTCAGCTGCCCGTTCTGCTGGTTAATGGCATAAATAAAAATACTGTTGGATGTTTCCCTGGTAGACGCGTAAAGAAAGCGGCCATCCGGAGAGATATGTATATCGGCGGCGCCGTAATCGGCCTGGGGCTTTGCCAGGTGGGCATCTACCCGCTGTATCCTTTCCAGTTTGCCGTTGTGGTACTTGTAAGCTGTAACGGTACCGCTGATCTCTTCTATGCAATAAGCCATTGGCAGTTGCGGATGAAAGGTGATATGCCGGGGACCACTGCCGGGAACAGTAGCTGTAAAGGGCGGGTTGCCCGGCTGCAAAGGTTCCGCTGCATCGGGCGCCAGGCGGTAAATACGGATCTTATCTGCGCCCAGATCGGGGAAAAAAGCGTATTGTCCATCAGGAGAAAATACCGCCGCATGGATGTGCGGGCTGAGCTGCCGGCTTCGTACAATGCTGCTGTCTTTGAATGAAATAGTTTGTTTGGCGGGCGCAATATGACCGTTGCCACTGAGCGGGAAAACAGACAAACTGCCGCCGCTGTAATTGGCGCAGATAAGCCATTTGCCGGTGGGGTCCACTCCTACGTAGGCGGGGTTATCGCCGCCGCTGTCCTGCCTGCCAAGCAGCGTAACCGTTTCCTTCGCACGGTCGAAAGCAAAACTACTTACACCGCCTACGTTAGGCGTTTGCGCTTCCGAGCAGGCATAAATATATTTTCCATCCGGCGACAAAGTAAGAAAAGAAGGGTTGAGTATCCCTTTGGTGGCGGATACCTGCTGCAGTGCGCCCGTCTGGTAGTTAAACCGGTACAGGTATACCCCCTCTTTTTCTTTATCATGGTTATAACTGCCCACAAAAAGATAATACTGCTGTGCATGTGCAACCAGATCGCTAAAAACCATCATAATGATGGCGAAAAACAACTTACGTACCAATGTGCTGATGATTTAAGCATGAAGATATACTGTAAGATAATTATCTCCTGAAAAAAAACAGCAAAATGATGATCACCGGATAATTATAGACAAATTTGTCTATTACCAAAAACATTTACTACCTTTATGTCATGGCAAGACCAGGCAATCCTAAAGAAAAAATACTGGCCACCGCATCGCGGTTGTTTTATGACCAGGGATATAATTCCACCGGCATCAACCAGGTGCTGGAAGAAGCCGGGGTGGCCAAAGCCAGCCTGTACAGCCATTTTGGCTCCAAGGAAGAACTGGGACTGGCTTATCTGAAAGAAGCCAGAACCACCTGGTTTGCCGGCATTACCGCTGCCGTGGGGAAAAAGAAATTGCCGGCGGAAAAGCTGCTGGCAGTATTCGATTTCCTGGAGCAGCAACTGCCTCAACAGGATTTCAAAGGCTGCCGGTTTATCAATATGCTGGCGGAAATCGGTGATAGCCAGCCGGAAATGTACCAACAGGTGCTGGAACACAAACGCAAACTGCGGAAATACCTGCAACAGCTGTTAAGCGCTGTTCCGGGGCAAACGCCTGCACTGGCAGATACGATCTATCTTCTTTTTGAAGGCGCCATCGTGGAAAGCAAAGTGTACAGGGACCTGTGGCCGGTTAAAACGGCCAAGAAAACAGCCAGGATGTTAATTGGTCAGCCATAATTTATTACCACCCTGTAAAGGGTTATTTTTTTACCTGGTTATAGACAAAATTGTCTATAACTAGAAGCAAACACACTTATGAATACAATTCCTGCATTATCAGCAGCAGAAGCTGCACCAGCGGCAAAACCGGTACTGGAACAGGTAGCCCGCACACTTGGCCGTGTTCCCAATATGTATGGCGTTATGGCCCAATCCCCGGCAGTACTGGAGGCCTATGTACAATTCAGCAACTCGCTCCGGAAAGGCAGCATTGGCAGCGCTATGGCGGAAAGGATCGCGCTTGCCTCCGCGGAATACAACGGCTGCAGCTATTGCCTGTCGGCCCACAGCCATCTTGGCGCGAAAAGCGGGTTAACACCGGCAGACATCCTGGAAGCCAGGGCAATGCAGGCCGGCGATGAGAAAACAGCCGCCGCCATGCAGTTTACCAGGCAGCTGCTTACATCGCCGCAAAGCCTCTCAGAAGCGGATGTACATACCCTCCGTGCAGCGGGCTATACCGATGGGGCCATATTGGAAATCATTGCCAACGTAGTGAGAAATATTTTCACCAACTATCTCAACGTGGTAGCGGGTACGGAGGTTGACTGGCCAGTAGTGGTACTGGCTAACATTTTTTAAAAACTTTGTAAGGAAACAATGGTCTGCCCGTCTAATCTTTATTACGGATTTAAAGCGGTAATTTTGTATGACCGTATTATTCACCAGTATTTTTTTGTGAGATGAGAATAATATTCCTTTTAACACTGATCCTGGCTACGCAGATAGCCTGCCACAGCCAGAACAGTAACAATAAACAAGCGCCAGTGAAAAATCCTTACTATTCCAGAACGGATACGCGGAAACTGCATATTACCAATGCTGAATGGAAAAGAATACTGCCACCGGATCTTTATGCTGTAGCCCGGGAAAATGCCACTGAACGGCCTTTTACGGGTAAGTACTGGGATTCCGATGTAAAAGGCAGCTATTACTGTGCAGTTTGCGGCAATCCCTTGTTCAGGTCCGACGCCAAGTTTGCCAGCAGCTGCGGATGGCCCAGTTTTTTTGAACCACTGAAAGCCAACAGCGTTATTTACAAGGAAGACAATTCCCTGGGCATGCAAAGAACAGAAGTGATCTGTGAACGCTGCGGCTCCCACCTGGGGCATATTTTTGATGATGGCCCTCCTCCTACGCATAAACGGTATTGCATGAACTCCGTGTCACTGGATTTTGAACCGGATCCGGGTGCTCATTGATACAAAAACCGGCGCCTCATTCCAGGAAATGATCCAGGAAAGCGGCGCCGAATGCGGAAGCTGCCAGTTTCTTTTTCAGGTTGCGCCGGAAAGGATTGGACATCCCTATGCCGGGCAAAGGCTGTACAATATGATAGAAAGGCCGGCTCAGATCCTGTGAATTGGCCAGGATGATAAACGTTAGGTCGCGTTGCGGGATCTTTACAAACAAGGCAGAATAGCCGGTCCACCAGCCGGTATGCCACATCACCTTTATGCCTTTGTAATAGGTTACGAACCAGCCAAGCCCATACTGGATGGTTTTCCCTTTAGGAGTAACATAAGGCGTAAACACTTTCTCCCAGGTGCTGTCTGCGAGAAATTTCCGGTCGTCAATGGCATTGGAATACAGCACCAGATCCGCTACGCTGCTCATAATACCCGCAGCCGGACCAAAACCATATTTAAAAGTAACAGGTTGCAGCTGCTTGCTTTTCCAATCGTACGGTTTGGCTACCCGCCGCATAAAAGCATCTTTATTATAACCGGTTAACGCAAAATTGAGGCTGTCGTCTGTACTGGGCGCCGTATTTTTGAGCGACAACGGCCTGATGATCTGTTCCATCAGCAACTCACCGAAGGTTTGCCCGGAAGATTTTTCAATTACTTTTCCCAGCTCATTATACCATCCGCCGTTATACCGGAATACATAACCGGGTTTGTAACTGTTGAACATATTGCCCATGGCCGTATGGGTGAACAGATGCTTTACCTTAATCCTCGGATCGCTGCCCCAGCGGGCACCCAGGTTGATGCCGTATTTGCCGATAGGATCGTCAAGGCTCACCTTTCCGGCCTGTACCTGCTGCATGAGAATGATGGAGCCAAAAGTTTTGGTCACAGAAGCCACCTGGTAAACCGTGTTTTCATCCGGTATGGTCCTGTTTTCCAGGTCTGCATAGCCGAAACCCTTTTTCCAGGCCAGTTGTTTTTCATTTACCACGCCCGCCGAAATACCGGGAATATGATATTTTTCACGGAGATGTTCCAGTTTCTTTTCAAACTGATCTATTCTCTCCGCGCTCCATACAGCGTCGCGGGAAGTTACCGGTATCCTGTTGGTGGCCTGCCGGCTGCTGCCACAGGCAAATAAAAACAAGGCGATCCCCAAAAAAGTGAAAGAAGTGGAAGTAAAGCGATGTGTCATCCGGGTTATTTGTTTTGATGGCAAAACTCCCTGTTTACCTTGTGGTTACCTACTCATATCCGGATTTGAGGCATATTAAAGCGTGGATTTCTACGTTTGCAAAGCGCTTTTCCTGAATTCGGAAGGCGACATGCCCGTGAGCTGTTTGAATACCCGCTGGAAAGTAGCGGATGATGAAAAGCCGCAGTCGTATGCCATACCTGTGAAGGTGAGTTGATCAGCCTCCTCCTGCAACAGTTTTTCTTTAAACAGGTTAACGCGGTAGCCGTTTACATACTCATTAAAATTTTTATGCAGGTGCTGGTTCAATACCGCGGAAATAGTTTTAGACGGCAGGCCGGTATGTTGCGCCACCATTTGCAGGGTAAGCGCCGCGTTCAGGAACAGCTGGTCTTCCTCCATGGCTTTTTTCAGCAGCATTACGGCAGGCGCCGTGGTGGATTCGGGCAATATTGTTTCCGTTTTCTTTGCAGTCACCAGTTCCTGGTAGGAAATAATATACCCCTTAATTCCCAGCCAGTAGATCAGGATGGTGACGGGCACATAAACCGGGTACCAGTCGAATTTATCAAGCATCACATCCGTATAACGGGGAATCACATATGGCACCAGGTACACCAGCCATATGGCGGAGAAGCCGGCAAACAACCAGGTTAACTGCTGCAACCAGCGCAGGCCTGCACCAGGAGGATTGCTTCGTTTATACGCCGCCAGGAACCTGACAGATAATCCTGTATAAGTAGCCAGCGATATCCAACGGGGAATATCTGAATATACATTGTAGGTATCTATAAAGATGATCCATGGCTGGGGATGATTCTTCAATACACCCAGGAGCACGCCCACCACAAATATAATAGCGGCCACCGGTGATACAAGATCAATGACCACCGGCCAGAAATGCCTGCGCCGTTGGGGGGTGAGCTTAAATTCAGGATCGGTGAAAGATTGTATATAGAAATACATCAGCGGTCCTAAGGGCATTGCAACAATAAGCGGCACCAGCTGGCTGAAGAAACGCAGCCAGGGAGAACCAAACCACTGGTGGTATTCGCCGCTTAAACAAAAGCTGGCCATACTGAGCAGGAAGATCAGCACTGCCAGGAAACGGTTAGCCCTGCGTTTTTTAACAGAAAAAAACAGCAACCCGCTTACAATAAAGCCCTGGATAACGCCCAGTAAAATAATAGTCTGGAATAACCGTTCCATGGTACCAAAATAAGATAAAATCTTTTTCCGCCGGCAACCAGGTATTGCTAGAAAAATTTCTCCACCGTGAGCCCATAAGTCATCAGCAGGTTTTCACGCTCGGTACGGTTTAATTTGTTGTAGGTCATGGCGGCGGTGATGGCAAGCCAGGAACGCAACTTTACAGCAAGGGTGTTATTGCATTTTATAATATAGTCGTTACTGTGAGAAAAAGAGTTCTGGAGGTAATTGGAACCTTCCAGCACTATAATGTCTTTGATCACCCACTTATAATATACCCGGAAGGAATTTCTGAAGGTCTGGTACACATCCGGGATGGTATCGTGAAGAAAAAGATCGCTGTTTTCAAACAATATCCCATCGCTGAGGTTCAGGGTGGCATTTTCCCGCTTAATGACATCGTAAGCAGCGCCCCCGCCACCCTGGAAGCGATCGTTGATCTTCAGGGAATAACTTTTATCGTAGTTGGCAAGACCCCAGAAATATATCTTCCTTTCTCCCCGGTAAATATTAAAATCCAAAGCGGTAGATACATCGTTGTTGGTAACGCTGTGGTCCTGTTTCCCGTATACATAACTGGCGCCCATATTCAGCGTCATTCTTTTCTTGCTGATCTTGAAGCCCAGGTTGTTATTAAGCAGGAAGGAATTTCCATCGTTGGTCATGTTCACAGAACCGGTAGACGCGTACTTGATGTAATAATGCACCGAGTCGCTGAACTGGGCCTGGGTGCTCAAACCATATAATAATATCATCCATAGTAAAACTAATCTCTTCATGACCAGGTGCTTAGGTGTTTACAATGCGATTCGGGCGCCGCAATTAACGTGCCTGAACATTCTGAAAGAATCAGTATCTTTATTAATAATCTGAATCTCATGCTGCAAAGAGCTTTACTATCTGTTAAACGCCGCCCTTACCTGTTATTCCTGTTCATCGCTCTGGCGTTGATCGTTTACCCCTTTTTTACCCTTCATCAAACAACGGATATCCATATATACGATACTATGCTGGTGATACCCACCAGCCATATCTGTTGGCTGGTTTCCTTTTGCTTTATAGCTGCTGCAGGGTTGTATGCCGGTTTAAAGCACTTCCTTCCCAGCCGGGCGCTAACATGGGCACATATTCTGCTAACGCTGCTGATATTGTTTTTAGTGGTGTTTTTTGCAGACTATTATAACACTGGCGCCAGGCAAAAAACCTACTACTACATAAACACGTCTGAGGTTGCCTATCGCTGGCTGATATTATTTTTGCTGGGCGCACAACTGATTTTTGCCGGTCACCTTTTTTGGGGTATCGCCAGGTACATTATAAAAAAACGATAAAAACTAAAGTTTTTTAGAGATATTAGCCCGTTGTACTGCCTTCAGTGCCGTACTTTTTGCTGAAACCACGAAACACGATACAATATGTCATCAAGAAGAAACTTTCTGCTGCAAACCGCGCTGGGCATGGCTGCCACTACCATGGCGCCTTTCACCACGGCAGCAGCTGCCGGCAGGCTGGCAAGGAAAACAGCGCTGCCCATTGGTATGGCGGGCTATACCTTTGCCAAATTTGATCTCGACCAGGCCATCGCCATGATGAACCGGGTGAATATCAAAAATATCTCTGTAAAAGATATTCATCTCCCTATAAACAGCTCTCCGGAAAAAATAAAAGAAGTGCTGGGCAAATTTTCCGCAGCAGGCATTCACGTGTATGCGGTAGGCGTTATATACATGAAAACGGAAAAAGCAGTGGATGAAGCATTTGATTATGCAAAACGTGTAGGCGTGCCGTTAATTGTAGGTGTGCCTAACCCGGAGCTGCTGGATTATACGGAAAAGAAGATCAAAGAATTTAATATACGCCTGGCGGTGCATAACCATGGTCCGGAAGACAAGCTCTATCCCGGTCCGAAAAATGCGTACGACCTTATTAAGAACAGGGATGAGCGCCTGGGCCTGTGCCTGGACATCGGCCATGCCGCCCGTGCCGGGGAAGAGCCATCCAAAGCGGTGCTGGCCTATAAGCACAGGATATTTGACCTGCACATCAAGGATATTTCCGCTGCACAGAAAGATGGAAAAGCCATTGAACTTGGCAGGGGCGCCATTGATTTTAAAAAACTGGTAACGGCACTGGAAAAGATCAATTATGCCGGGGTATGCAGCCTGGAATTTGAAAAAGATATGAATGATCCTTTGCCGGGCATCGCCGAGTCGGCCGGTTTTTTCAGAGGTGTGATCAATACAGTTAACAGCTGATAATCATTACCGGTACAGCTTTCCGGGAGGAACACTGAACTTTTTCCGGAAGGTTGTACTGAAATGCTGTACAGAAGAATATCCCAGCCTGTCTGCCACTTCTTTCACAGGCATCCCCGCCAACAGTAAGCCCTGTGCCTTTTCCAGCCTCGTATCACTGAGGTAACCAAACACCGTATTATTAAACAATTCCTTAAAACCATTCTTCAGCTTAAAGGTATTGGTGCCTGCAATAGCAGCCAGTTCTGTGAGTGTAGGTGGCGCAGTAATATGTTGCAGGAGATACTCCTTCGCGTACATGATGCAGTCTTTATCATACGCTGAGGTAAGCGCGCTTTTGGCGCGGGCCTGCTTTTCAAACGATGCCACCCGCAGGGTAAGCAGCTCTATACATTTTGATTGCAGGTAGAGGCTATTTAAAACAGCCTCTTTTTTATGCAGGTAATGCGTTGTCGTTTTTAGCCCTGTAATTGTCGCATACGTACAGCCCCTGACAAAATATTGTTTTGAATCTTTGTAAGGTAATAAAACTGTACTGTATGAATAAGCGTTTCATCACCCAAGCGGGGCTTCTACTTGCCATCATTATAACCGCGATGGCCTGCCAGCCGAACCAGGAAAAAGCCCCGGAAAAAACAGCCGGATCTGCAGATACTACCCGGCCTCAAAACATCAAAGCCAATGAAACGGGCTATGCCGATGTAAATGGCTTAAAGATGTACTATGAAGTATATGGTAAAGGTGAGCCGATCGTATTATTACATGGTTCCTACATGACCATTCCGCTGAACTGGTCGGGTTTCATCCCCCTGCTGGCCGGAAACAGGAAAGTAATAGTAGCGGAAATGCAGGGCCATGGCCGTACCAGGGATATAGCCAGGGAATTTAGTTATGAAGGGATGGCAGATGATGTATCCGGTTTATTGAAGCACCTGAAAATAGACAGCGCCGATATACTGGGCTACAGTATGGGAGGCGGGATAGCTTTCCAGATGGCCATTCGCCATCCTGAACAGGTGCGTAAACTGATCGTGTTGTCCGGTTCCTATAAGCATGATGGATGGTGGCCCGATGTGGAAGCCATGTATAGCACCATCAACGCCGATATGTTCAAGGGATCTCCCCTGGAAAAGCAGTATGATAGTCTTGGTAATGACCCTGCCCATTTCCCTGACTTTGTAAAAAGAGTGATCAGTATAGACCTGAAACCATATGATTGGTCGAAAGAGGTTAAAAATATAAAGGCGCCCATCTTCATGGCTATTGGTGATGCCGATGGTATAAGATATGAGCACGCACTTGAGCTGTTTCGTGCCAAAGGCGGAGGGAAAATGGGAGATATTCACGGCCTGGCCCAGTCGCGCTTAGCCATCCTGCCAGGCACTACGCATATAGGCATGATGCAGCGTACAGACTGGCTGATACCGATGATCAACGACTTTCTTGATGCTAAGCCAGGTGCAGCGCCGCCTACTTTTTAAACAATTGGCTTTCGAGCGTTTCAAAATAATATAGCTTAATCCTTCGGGGTTATAACATATACAGGGATGCGGGCAGGCCTGATAGCCTGCCCGCATCCTTTTTAGAACTTAAAGGTTACGCTTGCCAGGAAATTGACAGGCTTCTGTGGTATACCGTTGGTATCCCAGTATTTTTCATTTAAGAGATTATTACCTTTCAATGCCAGGCGGTATTTCGGCTGATCATAAAATACCGAAGCGCTCAACAGGGTATATGCCGGCAAAAGGAAAGTATTGCTGGATTCGAACCAGGAGTCGCCAACATAGTTTCCGCCTGCACCAAAGCCCAGGCCCCTTGCCTTTCCCTGCAGCAGATGATAACTTACCCAGATATTAGCTATATCTTTCGGGCTACCCACAATCAGCTTACCCTGCAATGCGGGAGATGCTTTCGTATACCTGTTCTCGTTATGGGCATAGCCGGCAACGATATTCAGGCCGGTTACCGGGTTAGCGGTCAGTTCCACCTCGTATCCCTTGCTGCGCTGCGTACCATCCTGGAACATAAAGGTTTTCCCGTCTACAATCTCCGTCCGGGTAACATTGGTCACATCGATGTTGTAATAACTGGCAGAACCGCTTAACCTGTTATTGAGCAGCTCTACCTTCACACCGCCTTCCCACTGGTTGCCCTGCTGGGGCTTCAGGTTCAGGATGGTATTATCCGGCTGTACAAGCGGGGCAAGGTTTACAAAACCATTCATATAGTTGGCAAACAAAGACACCTTGTCTTTCAATACCTGGTATACAATACCCAGTTTGGGCGATAATGAATTCTGGGAATAATCACCGGCATATTTACCGGTGGCCACCGTGTAGGTGCCTTCAGTGGTAAAGCGGTCGGCGCGCAGGCTCAACATGGTCATCAGTGCCGGGGTTATGTTCAGCACATCGGAAGCATACACACTGTAACTGTTGGACCTGGTACGGGTAGCTGAAAATCCTTTCTGATAGGATAGCGCATCAATCAGGTCAGCATTCAGTTCTTTTACCGGTTGATTGATATTCACTTCATCATAGCCAACAGTAACGCGGTTCAGGCTATTATAGTTGTGGTTATAATCGATACCTATCACCAACCGGTTTCTCAACGATGCGATCCTGAAATCGCCTATAAAATTCTGCTGCAACTGAATATTACCAAACGTTTCGGGTTTCTGATTCCTCACACTGCGCGACATGGTGGAATCTGTGAGCAGGGTCATGTTGGTCCAGTAAAAATGTTTATAGAAGCCTTCGGAAAACAGGTAATTCGTTTCGGAGGTCCAGGCGTCTGATATTTTATAGGTGATCTTGCCCTGTATGTTATTGATACCATTGCTGATATCGGCCCCGTTATTAATGTACGAACGCTTGTACCCGATGTTAAGATCTTTAAAGCTTCTCGCTTTCACATTTTTAAAATCGCTCACTGCATAAGTACCGGTAGCGAAGTTGCCCCTGGTAATATCCACGTCTACCAGGAAATTCAGCCGGTCGTTCACCTGGTAAGAGAAGCTGGGAGCAATGGTATAATTCTTCGCATATCCCTGGTCCTGGAAAGAGCCTTCCGTTTGCCCGGCGGCATTGAGCCGGAACAGCAGGGTATGATCATCATTCAGCGGGGCATTGACATCTGCGGTAAAGCGTGCAAATTCAAAGCTGCCGCCGGTGAAGCTTATATTTCCGCCGAAATGATCGTACGGCTTCTTGGTCACATAGTTATAAAGCCCGCCGAAAGTGATGTTCCGGTTGCTGCCAAACAAAGTGCCCGAAGGCCCTTTTATTACTTCTATACGCTCAAGGATAACCGGGTTCAAGGGCACAATTGCGCTGGTGACCATACCGTTTCGCATACCCGTGGCATTGGCAAAACCGCGTATGCTCATACCCTGGGAGCCGCCTACCGCGAAATTGGGCACTGCACCGGGAATATTCCTGTAAATATCCGTACGTTCGGTGATCAGTTGCTCCTGCATCAGGGCTTTGCCTACGGTCTGGTATACCTGTGGGTTTTCAAGGTTCTTCAGGGGAAGCCTTGCTACCTGGTCTGTATTTTTATCCGTAAATTTATTACGGTTGCTGTTAACAACAATTTCCCGCAGTTGTGTATCAGATAATTCCAGCCGGAGCGATACATTGGTTGTCTGGCCCTTTTCCACGCGCACATTTTGCCTGAGCGTCTGGTATCCGATCAGTGAGATCTCTAACTGGTGGTCGCCGGCTGGCACCCGGTGAATAGTAAAGGCGCCATCGTCCCCCGTAATGGCAGTTCTTGAAGTCCCTTTTATCGTCACTGTTACAGCCGCAGCGGTTTGATTATCACTGGTAGTTATTATTCCTTTAATAGTACCAAAATCAGTTTCCGTATCGGAGAAGGCATACAGCGGCAGTAATAAGATCAGGCAGTACAGTAATTTCTTCATGGTTAGGCGTAAAAAATTTTCTGCAAGATATCGCAGGAGAAACTGCCTTGTTTTAATATTCCGGAAAAGTATTTATTGAAAAGGGAAATATTGTTAACTACGGGGATGTAAGGTGCTTCTGAATATCTGCCGGCAGACCGGCAAAAAAAAGCGCCCCGGTTGTTTCCTGAGACGCTCTTCTTTTTATTTGTATGGCTTTAGAACTTAAACGTTACGTTTCCTGAAAAGCGCCGTGGCATTTGCGGTTCAATGGTGCTCCAGCCTTTGTAGTATTCTTTGTTACCGATGTTATCGAGTTTGAACGCTACATTAAACTTGTTGGTGTTGTAAAACAGGGAGCCATTTAATACCGTGTAAGATGGTAAAGTGAACACGCCGGTAGTGAGCCTGTTGAGGATCATGTTTTCGCTGGTATAATTGCCGCCGAAGCCGATACCAAAACCTTTCACCGGGCCGTTCTGGAATTTGTAAGTGATCCAGAGGTTAGCGAGGTTTTTAGGGCCTGCTTCTTCAGGGCGTCTGCCCAGGTATTCCTTATCGTTTGTTTCAGTGAATTTACTGTCGTTGTAGCTGTAGCCACCACTGATGTTCAAACCAGCCACCGGGTTAGCTACGATCTCCGCTTCTACGCCGCGACTGGTTCTTTCGCCACCCTGGGTATAGCCTGTTGTTGTGCCGCCACCTGTTTGCAGGATGATGTTCTTTACTTTAATATCGTAGTAGCTTACGGAACCGGTGATCATACCACCCAGTAGGTTTACTTTCACACCGCCTTCCATCTGGTTGGCCTGCTCAGGATCGAAGCTTACCCACACATTGTCGCCACGCTGCCGTGGTGCGCTGTTGGTGAAACCATTCATATAGTTCACAAAAACAGACAGCGTATTCAGGATAGGCTGGTACATGATACCAAATTTAGGCGACAGCGCGGTTTGAGAGTATTTATTGTTTTCGCTTACAGTAAGACCGCCATTCTTAAAATGGTCTACACGCAAACTGGCCATTACGGATAAGCTGGGCAGGATATTGAATACATCAGACACATAAGCGCTGTATGTTTCCTGTGTGAGGTTGGAATTGTCGACCCGTAAAGCATTCAGCAAGGAATCGGTATGTTGCCTTGACAGGATACCGTTGTCGTTACCAGCCATATCCACCAAGCCATTCAAGGCATAGCCGGTGCTGTTGCCCTGTGTGTGGCGGTTGAAATAATCCAGGCCGGCCACTACCCTGTTGCGGAACTGCCCGATCTTAAAATCGCCGGTGAAGTTCTGCTGGATATCAGTAGTATTGGTGCTCCCGTTCTGGTAGCTGATATATCTTGCAAAAGTGGGTGAAATATTGGGAAAACCAGGCATGGCGGAAGAAGCCTCGTAGAGATAGGAATAATATCCTTCTGATTTAGCGGTTCCTCTTGATACAATGGTTTGCGAGGTCCAGGTATCGGATAATTTATAGATGGCCTGGGCCTGTACGCTGGAAGTAGGCGTTTTGATGCTGAGGTTGTTGCTGGTATAAGAACGTTTGTTATCGTATCCCAGCTCCTGCAGGTTCTTTGCGAACAGCGCGGTACCACGGTCCAGGAACAACATGGTAAGATTGGTACTTTCCGAAGAAAGGAATTCCGTGTTCAGCATGAGGGTGAGGCGGTCGCTGACATGATAGGTAAGCGACGGCGCGATGAAGCGTTTCTTTACGAAGCCTGCATCCTGGAAGCTGTTCTCATCGTGGTAAGCGCCGGTTACGCGCAGCAGCACTTTATTGTCTTTATCCAGGGGAGTATTGATATCAGCGGTAACGCGATTGAGACCATAGCTGCCACCGGTATAACTGATTTCACCACCGAAGTGGTCATAAGGTTTCTTTGTAACGGTATTGATCAGACCGCCGTAGGAAACAACGGAGCTGCCAAAGAGCGTACCGGAGGGGCCTTTCACTACTTCAATCCTGTCTATGTTCGCTACATCCAGGCCTCCGTTGGTTAAACCGGGCAGGCCGTTTACCAGTGTAGGCTGTACCGCGAAACCACGGAGGGAGTAATAACTGGCGCCGTCGCCATCACGGCCGGTAGAAGACCATAATTTGCTGATACCGGGAGCATTGTTGAGGGCATTGTCGTAGCTGGTTACCACCTGGTCTTTTATGAGCTCGCTGGAAATAACGCTGTATACCTGCGGGTTCTCAATATTTTTCAATGGCAGTTTGGCTACATACTCGCTGCTTCTTTTGGTGTATTTATTCCGGGAGGCAGTTATCTCTACTTCATTCAGGTTCTTTTCAGAGATATTAAGCTGAAGATCTATGGTAATGGTTTTATCTTTTTCCACGGTCACCTCCCTGCTGGTGGTTTCATATCCGGTAAGCGATACCTGGATCGTATAATTTCCCGGGTTGATGTTGCGGAGTAAGTAAATACCGTTATCGTCTGTGAGGGTTGTTTTTTTGGTGCCTTTCAATACCACTACCACGCCCGGCGCCGGCTTGTTGTCTGAAGTAGTTACCAGCCCTTTAATGCTGCCGCCATTGTCTATTTCTTCGGCAGATACGGTGTTGAATAACACTACACTGAGTAACAATAAACACCAGCCTGTTCTCTCTAAAGATTTCCTTATTGATTTCTCCATTGTCTGATTCCTTAAAATTTGCAGGCGCAAAGTTCGGGGCATATGCTATATCTCTGCAGACAGATACGGAATTTGATTTACGCAAAGCGGAAAAAGTTGTTGTGTAAGGGGCAAACCGGAAATTCCCCGGGAATAAAAAAGGGCCGCACCATTTCTGGTGCGACCACTTCTTCTTCATCCACTATCTATCTACTTAACTTTTACATTGGGTACGGGAGCATTATCCCTTATTTCCTCGCTGGCGGTGGTTACCAGGGTATCGCCGGCAGTGAGCTCTCCGAACACTTCGGTTTTACCGTTTTCACTGCGACCAGTAGTTACCGGTACCCATTTCGAATGTTTGTCCCGGATCTTCAGCACAAATACGCCTTTGGTAGAATTAAGGACTGCAGACGAGGGCACCAGGAAATTGCTGGCGTTGCCGGTGAGGGGAATGGCTACTTCCGCCACCATACCGGGCAACAATGATTTATCGTTATTGGCTACATCAATTTCAATATGCTGCGCCCTGAGCTTGCGGTCCAGTGCGCCGGCCAGGCGGATCACTTTTCCTTTGAATTCTTTGTTGTTCAGAGATCTTACCTTGAAAGCTACTTCGCTCTGGTTAGTCAGGTAACTGGTGTAGGCTTCCGGTACGCTCACCACCAGCCTCAGTTTCTTCTGTTCCTGCAGGGTAAAAATAGGCATTTCAGAGCCCTTTCCTGAAGGGCCCACATAGGCGCCGGCGCTTACATTACGCGCGGTGATCACACCGCTGAAAGGCGCACGTATTTCCAGGTAATTACGGTTGTCGCCTACTTCGCGGTGCGCAGCTTTGGCTGCATCCAGCTGGGCCAGGTCGGATTTCTGCCGGGCAAAGGCCAGGTCCAGGTCGTTCTGTGAAACAGTACCCGGCGTTTTACTCGTTTCCAGCAGGCGATCGTAAGTAGCCTTACTGGACAAATAAATGGCCTCCTGCGATTTCAGGCGGGATTCGGCGCCCGACAGCTGTGAGTTGATCTCCGGCGCTTCCATGGTAGCCAGCAGCTGACCGGTGGATACTTCGCTTCCTACATCTACATTCATCTTTTTAATAAAGCTGCTCACCTTGGCATAAAGATCCACCTGCTGGAAAGCGATCAGCTCACCGGGGATCTGGATGGAAGAAGACAGGCTGCCCTTTTCCAGGGAGAAAACTTCAAGAGGGGCTGCTGCTTCAATGGCGGATGTGTCTTTTCCTTCTTTGGCGCCGGAAGTACTGCAACTGTACAGTCCTGCGGTGATCACCATCGCTGACAATAAAGGAAATGTAATACGGGTACCGCTGTTCATAAAGTATATTTTAAAAGAATTAGATAATGGTTATGCTTTTTCGTCCGATGGGATATAGTGAATACTTTCTTCATCCCTGGGGTGCAGCGATACGCTTTGCGTGCCCGCTTTTCCCTGTCCCCATGCAAACGCCAGAGGCAATATAAACAAGGCCGCAAAGGTGGATGCCACCAGGCCGCCGATCACGGCCCTTCCCAGCGGCGACGACTGGTCGCCTGCTTCACCAAGACCGCTGGCCATAGGGATCATTCCCACCACCATAGCCAGGGCTGTCATCAGGATAGGACGGATACGCAGGGCAGCCGCTTCTGATGCGGATAACAGCGCATCGCCGTTATGCTTGCGGAGCTGTTCCGCATTGGTGATGAGCAGCACTGCGTTGGAAATAGACACCCCTACCGACATGATCATCCCCATGTACGATTGCAGGTTCAGCGTAGAGCCGCACAGCATCAGCAATGCAAGGGAGCCTAGCAATACTGCCGGCACTGTAGCCAGTACCACCGCCGATACTTTGAACGACTGGAAATTGGCCGCCAGCATCAGGAAGATCACCACGATGGCTACAATCAATCCGCCCTGCAGGCTATCCAGCGTATCGGTGAGCGTACTGCTTAACCCGATCAGTTCCACGTTCAATCCCCGGGGCAGCTCTCCTAATGCAGCAATGGCTTTCTTTACATCTGCCGAAGCCGAGCCAAGATCTGTATTATTCAGGTTAGCCGTTACCGTTAGTGTAGGCATGGCGCCCAGGTTATCCACTTCACCATAAGTAGTATCTACCGACATGGTAGCCACATCACTCAGCACCGGGCGGGAAGCATTTCTTAATAAAGGGATTTCCCCGATCTGCGCCTGGCTGTTCATCTTACTTTCCGGCACCTGTACCTGCACGTTGTAACTCAAACCCGCTTTTTCATCTACCCAAATATTCTTTTCCGTAAGCCTCGACGAAGAAGTAGAAGCCACCAGGGAACGGGATATATCATTCATATCCACTCCCAGCTGCGCGGCCCTGATACGGTCTATATTTACATTGATAGCAGGATATTTTATGGATTGCCCCAGCTGCACATCACGGAGATAAGGCAGTTTCTTTAACTGGGTGATCAGCTTCTGCGCATACTGCTCGCTCAGCTTCCGGTCCCGGCCTGCAAACCTTACTTCCACCGGTGTGGGTGAGCCCTGGCTGAGGATCTTATCCGTTAGTTCTATAGGCTCAAAGGAAAGACTGATCTTCGGATCAATCGCTTTTGCTTTCTCCCTGATCTTATCTTTTAATTCATCGAGGTTGGTTTTGTAATGCTCGCTGAGCGATACCTGTATTACAGATTCATGCGGGCCTGCCATCCACAGGAAGATGGGCGCCGTGGAAAACAGCTGGGGGTGCATTCCAATATACGCGGAGGTGATAGAAACGTTCTCCTTTCCTACTACCTGGTTAATACCATCCAGCAGCTTGATGGTTTGTTCTTCCGTACGCTCAATACGTGTACCATCAGGCACCCGCATTCTCACCTGGAACTGGCTGCCATTTACTTTCGGTAATACATCACGGCCAATGCTGTTCAGCAGCAATGCCACGATACCGCAAACGGCTACCAGGTAAACGATCACAATCGGTTTACGGTAAGGCATCATCCGCTGGATAAAGCGCAGGTAGCGGTTTCTCAGGCGTTCAAAGCCACCAACTTTGCCGTTGTTGTTAAAGTCGTGGCGCTCCACCAGCAATTTCTTTTGCTCCCAGGTATCTTTCTCCCCTGCAAGACCGGCAGCCGCAAACTCTTCCGCATCGGTCATCTCCTTACCATCTGCTTTTTTATGATGCTTTACTTTCATGACCCAGTTGGCCATGATAGGCACAAATGTTTGTGCCAGGAAATAAGAGATGATCATGCTGAAACCTATGGCCAGGGCCAGCGGCAGGAACAGGGAACCAGGGATGCCCCCCATGGTAAATGCCGGTGCAAACACCGCGAGGATACAGAACAGGATCAGCAGTTTTGGGAAAGCAATTTCCTGGCAGGCATCCCAGATGGCCAGTGCTTTGGGTTTGCCCATATCCAGGTGCTGGTGTATATTTTCTATCGTTACCGTACTCTCATCTACCAGGATACCGATAGCCAGCGCCAGTCCGCTCAGCGTCATAATATTGATGGTTTGCCCGAAGAGGCTGAGGAAAAGTACAGCGGAAATAACCGAGGTGGGAATAGTAAGGATCACGATCATCGCACCGCGCGGATCACCAAGGAATAACAGTACCATTAAGCCGGTAAGGATGGCGCCGATGATACCTTCTGTGAGCAGGCTTTTTACGGAATTGATCACGTAGGTGGACTGGTCAAACTCATAGCTCAGTTTCACGTCTTCCGGCAGCTGCGCCTGCATTTTGGGCAACGACTTTTTCAGGTTCTGCACCACTTCCCAGGTAGAGGCGTCTGCACCTTTTGCAATACTGAGATATACAGAGCGGCGTCCATTTACCAGGGCATAGCCCGCGGTAACATCCGCCCCGTCTTCTACGGTGGCTACATCTCTCAGGTAAAGGTTTTGTACATCTCCCTTAAACAAAGGTATATTTTCAAAATCCTTTACTGTACGGATAGTAGTATTGGCAGGTGTGATATAGTTGTTATCCCCGATACGCACGTTACCGGAAGGCGCCGTTTGGTTATTTAAACGCATGGCTTCCACCAGCTGATCCGGCGTCATGTTATGCTGGCGGAGCAGCTCAGGATCTGCCTTGATCACCACGGTACGCATGTTCCCTCCGAATGGAGTGGAACCTATCAGCCCGGGGATAGATGTAAAGGAAGAGCGCACGTATACGTTGGCCATATCCAGCAGTTCGTTGTTACTGCGTTTATCGCTGCTCAGTACCAGCTGGCCTACCGGCAAAGTGGAGGCATCAAAACGTATAATAAACGGCGGGTTGGAACCAGGTGGAAAGATGGCCTGTATCCTGTTGGAGAAGGCGCTCACTTCCGCTGCCGCCTGCGCCATATTGGTACCAGGATAAAAGTTGATCTTCATCAGCGTAAGCCCCTGGATATTTTTTGTTTCTATGCTTTTAACACCATTTACAAAAAGGAATATGTTGATATATTGTTTGGCAAAGAAGGATTCCATCTGCTTTGGCGTGTACCCACCAAAAGGATGCGACACGTAAATTACCGGCATATCCAGCTTCGGGAAGATATCAATCTTGATAGTATTGACTGCTTTTATCCCGAAGAAGAACAGGCCGGCAACCAGCACCAGGATGGTGATGGGTTTCTTTAAAGCAAAACTGATTAGGTTCATGGTACTGAAATGTTGATAAATAAAGCCGTCAATGGCGTCCGTTTAACGAAAAGCTAATTTTCAAAGATGCTGAAGTCGCCCACTGCGGCGGCTTTCAGCAATAGTGCCTGCCATACATTACTATAGGCAATATCCTTGTCTGTTTCCGCCCTGATGAGCGCATACAGTGCCTGTGTTACATCCACCAGGTTGGTCAGTCCGTTCTTATACAATACTGATTTCTGGAGATAGGCATCTGAAGCGGCTTTCACCTGTACGGGCGATTCCAGGTAGTTATCCAGCGCGTTTTTAATTTTTATATCGGAGAGATCCAGCTGTGCACGGATCTGCTGATCAGCAAGATTATATTCTTCCTGCAGGCCCTGGCTGGTGAGCTGTTGCGCCTTCACCTGCCTTGAAATACGGAAGGGCTGTGTGATATTCCAGGTAACGCCTATGCCAAACAGGTAATTGGTGCGGGTAGGTTTTACGCCATCCCAGTAGTTGTGCGTAAAGTCCGTTTGATCAGCTGCATAGCCATTGCCAAACCCGGAGCCCCTTGTCTGCAATACGCCTACCAGTGTAAACGCGGGGTAGTAAAAGGTTTTGGCATACTTCGCCTGTTCATCGCTCAGTGCGATCCTGCTTTTATACCATTGCAGCAGCGGGTGGTTTTCCGGGGAAAGGGCTTGCTGTGGCAGTGCAGGGATGCGGGCTACGTAAGAAGTATCCAGAATAAACTGCCGGGGTGCAATACCCAGCAGCTGCGCCAGTTCATTGCTTTGTGTTTGTTCAAAATCCCTTGCTTTAGTAAGGGCAATTTTTGCATTGGAGTATTCCGCGTTGGCCTGGGAGGAGTCCACGCCTGCTATCAGCCCGTTCTTCACGCGGGTAACCACTACTGTTCTGATAGTGTCTGCACGTTCCAGATTTTCCCTGTAGGATCGGGTGAGCTGTTGTGCAGCAACGAGGTTTAAATAAGTGGCCGCCACTTTTATTTTGTGCTTAAAAATCTCCTGTTGCCAGTCTTTGTCGTTCTGAGCGGCGGCCGCTAATGCTGTTTTAACTTTTTCCTTAGCCCTGCCAAAAGCGAAGAAATCCCAGTTGATATTAGTAAGGTATAAAGCGCCGAAGGAGGCGTTCCAGTTCTGATGATCGAGGGGCAGGCCGGAGGAAGCCACGCTTAAGCCTCCGAAGCCATACAGCGGGCCATTCTGGCCGTTTACGGTACCATAATCCTGCTGTGCTGCCACATTCAAATTAGGCAGGTAATCGCGGCGGGCCTGGGATACCTGTTCCCGGGAAGCTGCAGTGTAGCTGGCTTTGGCGCGGATGGTCCCATAATTGGCAATAGCCGTATCAATAGCCTGCTTAAGTGTAAATACCTGTTGTGCATACAAGTTGTAGCCCGGAAACAGGGATACAACCGCCAACAGCCAATATTTCTTGCTCCACATGAATAGATAGATTTTACGGTTGAAATGTCCTGAAGGATATTCAACCGCAAAATTTCTGTATCATTTTGAAGTAAACTTGAAGGAAACGGAAATCCGGGATTTTTTTTTGTGAGATGGACAGTTAAACAGCTACTGCGGCCGCTGCAGACTGGGTTTCGCTGTTTACTGTCTGTTTTTTGTAAAATGCTACCCGGATCTTATGCCAGCCATCGGCGTAATCGTATTCCACTTCATAGCCGTTCACTTCGCAGATCTGTTTAACGATGGCAAGCCCAAGCCCGATACTGTCGTTGCTCTGGTTGCTTTTCTTAAACCGCTGGAACAGTTCACAGGTAGGGATCTGTGGAGGTATACCAGTGTTGCTGATGCAGAGATCGCGGTGGGTGAGCACCATTTTTATTTGTCCGCCGTCGCGGTTATGCCGGATCGCATTGCTCAGCAGGTTGCTGATAAGCATTTCCGCCAGTGCGGGATGAATACTGAGCGGGATATTTTTATCGAGGTTGGTGGTGAGTGCAATTTCGCGCATAGTGATCCAGTCTTCATAAGTGGCGATCACATCTTTCACCACGCGGCAAAACTTAATGCTTTCAGACACTTTGAATTCCTGGTTCTCCAGTTTGGTAAGCAGGATAAGGGAGCGGTTGATATGCGACAATTTTTCGATCGCGTTCTGCATATCTCCTATCAGTGCGGCTTGTACGCCATCGATATTGGTTTCAGACAGCAGTTCTATTTTGCTGCGGATCACGGCCAGTGGTGTTTGCAGTTCATGCGAGGCATTTTCGCTGAACTCTTTTACGGCGGCGTAATCTTCCATAGCCTTATCGGTCATTTTGCTGAGAAAAACATTCAGCTCTTTGAACTCCGTAGTAGTGGTTTCCGGCAGCTGCAGTTTATTTTTCTGTTTCAGGTCGAAGCGGTGAATGGCTTTCATGGTACGGCGCAGCGGGGAAAAGATCTTCCTGGAAAGCAATCGCGCCGTTACAGACACCGCGAAGATCATGAGCAGCATTTTCCATACTACGGTGCTAAGCATGCCGCGGAATATTTCTTCCGACTTGATCACATAATTAAATGAAGATATTTTATATGGCTGGTTGCCGATCATATACCAGGAATCTACCGTGATGCGGCATTCCTTCTGACCAAGGTCTTCCGCGATGAAATTATCTTTTGTTACCGCCACTTTCTTTTCCGGGAGCGGGCCTGTGATGGTGCTGATCTGTATGGGCCGTCCATGGGTATAGCGGTCCGGTTTTTCGCCGGCCATCATTTGCTGGGCCACCCGGTCGTTCACGGCGGTCATACGCGCTATTTCCGCATCATCCAGGTGTTTTTTGATGTTGTTCCGGGAGATGTACATCGTGATGGGCGTGATCAGGAATACGATCCCGATAAACCATAACGTTATTTTATTAAGCAGCTTCATGTTTTGGAGGTATTAAACTTGTACCCTAATCCATACACCGTTTCTATATAATCCACTCCTTCTGCGGCGCTGATCTTCTTTCTCAGGTTCTTTACGTGCTGGTATACAAAGTCGAAATTAGCCAGGTTGTCGGTGTAATCGCCCCAGAGGTGGGCAGCGATCGCCTGCCGCGACAATACCCGGTTCTTATTGACCACAAAATACAACAACAGGTCGAATTCCTTCCGGGTTACATCCAGGAGGGTATTATTGATCATGGCCTCCATGGTATCTGTATTAAGCTCTATCTCGTTAAAAACAATGAGGCTATTCCCATCCAGCTTCTTACGGCGGTAAATGGCCCTTAGCCGGGCATGCAGCTCCGGCAGGTGAAAAGGCTTTGTTACGTAATCGTCTGCTCCCCGCTCGAGGCCGTTCACTTTATCATCCAGCGCATCTTTGGCGGAGATGATCAGTATGCCGCTACTGATGTTTTCCTGCCGGATGAAATTAAGCAGCTCCAGCCCGTTGCCGTCAGGTAGCATAATATCCAGCAGGATACAGTCGTACGTGAAAAGGGAAAGCTTTTCCCTGGCTGTTTCCATATCATAAGCCAGCTCACTGATATACTTTTCCCCGTTGAGGTAATCGGAAATACCGCTGGCCAGTTCCTTGTTATCTTCTACAATCAATACTTTCATAAAAACATACCTGGGTGCAAGGTGCAGGGTAAATTTATAGCAAATTTGAAGTTTTTAGCGCGGATTTTGTCTGACTCAGGATTAAACTGATTACGCTGATTACGCTGATTTGATAATTTTGGATTGATAAAGGATTTGGGGAGATTTAAGCGGAGTTTTTCTACTGGTTTTTTGAAGTGTTGGGGAGATTATGGACACTCCCTGGCTTCGGTTATGGATACTCCCTGTTTCCGCCGGATATACACCATATTTACCCCATATTTACACCATATTTAAGCCATATATACCCCGTATCTATAAGATATGGCGTACCGGCGTTTTACTTTCCCGTGAAGTGTAAATATAACAGGAGGCATCCTACAATATGCCTTACAGATGTACAGTCCTAACCCAAAAATCTCAAAATAAAATCAGTATTCAAGGACAAAAAGCCCTTTAGAACCGCCTAATTTCCTGGCCAGGATCCTGGATAAGCGGGCATAAAAAACCGTTTGACCAGGTGCAGTGCATACCTCGTCAAACGGCTACATTTTAATGGCTATACTAATTATCTGCCGGAATTAAAAAATCTTCCAAAATCCAAAAAACTCAGGAAAATCATCATAATCATTGTTCCAGGACAAAACCCGCATCGCCGAAGGCGATCCCCTCCATCCGCTTATATCTTTCCCAATCCTTCAAAAAACCAAGAGAAAAACTCCGCTTAAATCTCCCCAAATCAGTTTAAATCCAAAGTAATCAAATCAGCGTAATCAGCGTAATCAGTTTAATCCTGAGTCAGACAAAATCCGCGTTATGCGCCGAAAATCTCCGCCAGCTTCCGGTTCATAGCTTCATCGTCTTCACCGCCGCCGCCGTAACGGCCAATGATTACGCCGTTGGGATCGATGAGGATCTTGGTGGGGAGGGAATGGATGCCGTAATAATCGCTTACATCCTCAGGGTTGGGCAGGTTCTTCTCCCGTTTGGTCCAATCCAGTCCGCGGAGCACATGGCGCCAGATGCCGATACCGTCCTGGTCCACGGCTTTTTTCCAGGCCTCAGGTTTGGAATCGTCGTCGGAAATGCCGATGATCTCAAAACCTTTGGCGCTGTATTTACCGTACAATTCCTTCAGGTGAGGATTACCTTTGCGGCAGGGACCACACCAGCTGGCCCAGAAGTCGAGCATGACGTATTTGCCCTTAAAATCAGCCAGACTGATAGTTTTACCGTTGATATCCGTTTTGGTGAACTCATGGGCAGTACTACCGGGGGAGCCGCCACGAAGGCCATCCAGTTCTTTTTTTATTTCAAGGCCGTCGGCGCTTTGCTGCATGGCCGGCGACATTTTTGCATAAAAGGCTTCGCCTTCCTGTAGCGGCATGTTGCTTACCCGGAAACGGAGCAGCTGTGCGGATACATAAGAATTGGGATGCGCTGCAATGAAGGCTTTATCCGTTTTCTCCATTTGCTCATAGTAAGGCTCCATCTGGTCTTTCAGCTTCTCCAGTTTGGTTTTAAAGGATTCCAGCTCCGCATCGCTTTTTTTCGCTTTCATGGCGGCAATGTATTCCAGGTTCATTTTATTATAAGCATCCGATAAGGGCTTTAGCTTTTTTTGTACAGGTGCGCGCTGAGCGGTAAGCAGGTCCTGGTCCAGCTGGGATTTGGAGCCGGTGAGCTTTGCGTCTTTCAGATGACCGGTGGCGGAACTGAGTTTCATGGTAGCAGCTTCCATAAAAAAGGAGGCCATATCGCCTTCACCATACATAGCGGCTTTTTTGTCTGTATAAAGGCGTGCTTCCACTGGTTGCACGAGATTGCCTTTAAAGGTAAAGCGGCCGTTTTGAGACAGGACGCTGTCGGTCTGGTATCTCGCGGCGCTTTCCCTGTAACTGAGGTACACGTAACGATTGGGCAGCCCTTTAATATCTCCCGAAAGGGTAAATGGTAATTTTTCCTGCGCCCTGGCCCCGAATTGCAAAGCGATAAAGGGAAGCGCGATAAGCGTGTATTTCATACAAATGTTTTTTTTGATGAGATGATTATAATACTTCTGCCAGTTTCTTCTCCAGTTCATCGCCGTGCAGGTCTTTGGCGATGATCTTACCGGAAGGATCTATCAGCAGGTTGCTGGGGATGCTGTGGATATCATACTGTTTGGCCACGGCATTGTCCCAGAATTTCAGGTCTGATACATGCGTCCAGGTGAGATGATCCTGGTGGATAGCGTTCAGCCATTTCTCTTTGCCGTTAGGCTGGTCCAACGATACGCTGAGCACTGTGAAGTTTTTACTGGTGTATTTGTTGAAGGCTGCCACTACATTGGGATTTTCGGCCCTGCAGGGAACGCACCAGCTGGCCCAGAAATCGATGAGCACATATTTGCCGCGGAAATCCTTCAGGGAAACGGGTTTCCCGAGAGTGTCGTTCTGCGTGAAATCAAGCGCCATATTGCCGATGCCGGTGAGCTTATTTACGCGGATGCTATGCGCCAGGCGTTTTCCCGGGCCGTTGTTCTTTGCGGAGGCCGACAGCTTATTGAAGACGCTTTCTTTTTCCTCCAGCGGCATAACAAACAGGTGCGACAGCAACACTGCGCTGATCCCGGATTTGGGATGTTGCAGGATCCATTGTTTGGTGAGACTGTCGCTTACTTTCTGCATACGTTCCAGTTCCGGTTGCAATGCAGCGAGGCCGGCGGAATCTTTCTCTGCGTATAGTTTATTCGCTTTTTTGTAAAGGTCTGCCCGCCCCTGCAAGCCTGGCGCCTGTTTCAGCATAGCGGCATATTCGTTGTTATCTTTTACAAACTGCGGTCCTCCGAATACAGCGTCTTTAAATTCCGGGCCATCCCCTTTAATGGTGATATTACCTTTATCCAGGTAATAGAAGATCGAGTTATGCTCACCATATGGTTTCCCTATTTTGATGGTGTAAAAATCTCCCTTCCCCGGGGCAATATTTGTTTTAATGGTGAAACCGCCGGCGGTAGTTTGTACCGAGTCGTAGCGATCCTGGCCACCCTGGGAGCGCCAGTACACCCACTCGCCTGCCGGGAGGCCTTTGATAGTGGCGGTGATGGTGGTATTCTGCTGTGCCTGTGCCTCAGCAGTAGTGAGTGCTGCCGGCAGCAATAAAGCAACAAGGGCATATTTATAATGCTTCATGATATTTTGTTTTATTTCAGTATTTCAGCCAGTTTCGCATGCAGGGCGGCGCCTCTTAATTCTTTAGCGATAATGATGCCCTGCGGATCTATCAGGAATGAAAAAGGAATCGCCTGGATACCGTATTCCTGCGCCACTTCATTACGCCAGCCTTTCAGGTCCGATACCTGCATCCAGGGCATACCGTCCTGTTTTATGGCTTCTTTCCATTTGTCGGCTTTATCATCGAGGGATACGCCGAGAACGGTGAAGTTTTTGTCTTTGAATTTGTTGTAAGCCTTCAGCACGTTAGGGTTTTCAGCGCGACAGGGACCGCACCAGCTGGCCCAGAAATCGAGCAGTACATATTTACCTTTGAAGTCGGACAGGCGAACGGGTTTACCATCTACATCGCCCTGGGTGAAATCGATGATAGGCTGACCCAGGGCGCTTTTCTTCAACACGGCAATACGCTTTGCCAGTCGCACGCCCGTAGCCGTTTGCTGCGCTTCCGGTGTGAGTACACGGTACAGGCTATCTACCGATGCATATTCTCCCATTACCGCCATATCGGCCACCATGTTCACACTCACAGCGCTTTCCGGGTGCGCTTTGATATATGCTTTGGCACGATCACGCCTCTGTTCACGCAGGGCCTCCAGGCTGGCTTCCAGTGCGGCTTTCGCCGAGTCGTTATCTTTCACCTCTTCAAACTTTGGATAGAGGGCGTCTTCCTGGCTGGTGATATCGGCGATCGATTTCCTGTAGGCTTCATATGCGTCTTGTGTGGCCGACCCCGTGACCTTTACCTGGTCGGTGGAATCGATGTTGCCGTTTATTTGTACAGCCGCATTTTCCATGAACAGTTCCAGATAACGGGAGGAAGTACCGATGAATATTTTCTGTGGTTCCGTGATGTTGCCTGTCCAGGTAAAGCGGCCGTCCTTTACCGGCACCGTGTCTGTTTTAGCCGAATCGGCGATGGGTATGGAGATGAAAACGACAGAATCTTTTAGTCCCCGCAGTTCCGCCGTAATGCTGGCGGAGGGGACTTTGGGCTGGCTGCAGGCTGCCGCCAGCAGTGTGGCAAACATGATGGGTGTGTGGAGTTTCATATTAGTTATTTAATAGTGATTATTGCTGATAACCGGGGTTCTGCTCACCAATGGCCGGGTTGTTCAGGAATTCGGCATGTGGGATGGGCAGAATATATTTTACTTTATCGTTTGCGGTTGGCCGTAGTTCCTGGATGAGGGAAGAAGGGAGCCTTAACAGCGACATCCATTCCTGGCCGTCCTCACCCACCAGGTTGCGGGAAGTTTCAAGATATAATTGCTTCAGCATTTCATTCACCGTAGTGGTATTATCTGCTGCAGAAAAATCTGTAACACCGGCATGACCCATAATATTTTTGAGAATAGCACGGGCATCGGCAATGCTGCCACCGGCGCGCACAATGGCTTCCGCTTTCAGCAGGTATACTTCTGTTAAACGGAAAGCATAGCCTGTTTCTGATAAGGCAGTGGGGGTATTTCCCTGTTTGATATATTTCAGGAAATAAAAAGTATTGTCTGTATATGGGTTGGCCTCTCCTACCATCCACGCGCCCCGGGGATCATTTGCCAGGAGATCTTTCAGCGCTTTTTTGGCGGTGTAGAGCGACGAGGCGCCCGGCCAGTATTGGCGGCTGAGCACATAGTAATAGCTCTCCTGGTTCTGCTGTGACCTGACACCAAGAATTACTTCTGAGCTGGAAAGACCTTTTGTGTAAAAGAGATCTTTCATTTGCGGTTCCAGTGCATATTTGCTGCGGAGGATGATGCTGTCGGCCAATGCGGTGACCACCGGGTAATCGGCCGTTTGACCGTGGCTCATCAGTACTCTCATTTTGAGGGCCATGGCTGCCCAGCGGGTAGCATAGAAGGCTTTATTTTCCGACGGCGCATTCGCGATGGCGTCGTCTATATCTGCAAGGATGGCATCGTAGCTGTCTTTCACCGAGCTGCGTGCTTTTGCGGTAGCAGCTACCGTTACAAATTCATCGCGCAGCAGGGCGCCGTAAGGGCTGCTGAGATCGAACCACTGGCCGAAGTAACTGAGTATTTTAAAATGCCCATAAGCGCGGAGAAACCGTGCTTCCGCCAGTATTTCTTTTTTCCGGTTACCGGTAAAAGCCTTATCCTCCAGCAGGGATACGCCTTTTATTACGCCATTGGCGGCGTTTACCAGTTGGAAAGAGGAAGTCCAGTATATGCCGCCGGAAGAGTAACTGGCGTAGTTATTATTCTCTTCATCGAGCTCTCCGTAACCATATCCCATGTACCCTGCAAACATGGCAGGTGGCACTTCATGCTCAAACCAATCTGTTACGTTGTTAGCGGCATCCACATTGGCAAAGCGGTAATACACGCCGTTGAGGGCAATTTCAGAGGTGCGCTGGTCGATGATGGTATTACCATCTACCTTTGCATTCTCCGGCAATTTACCCAGCTCCTTTTTGCAGGCGGTTCCGGCCATTAATGCCAGGCCCAGCAAAGTATATATGATCCTTTTCATAAAATCTTTTTTGTTGTTTTAAAATCCAAAACGGAGACCGATGTTAAACTGCTTTGTGGTGGGGAAAGTGCTTACATCCGAGGCGCCATTGATCAGGCTATAGGGATTGTTACTCACTTCCGGATCAGGCCCCGGGTACTTTGAGATAGTAAACAAATTGGTAGCAGATGCGTACATGGAAGCTTCCCTGATGTGCATGGAGGAAGCTGCTCTTGCCGGCAGCTGGTAGGTAAGCGTAATGGATTTCAGCTTAATATAGGAGCCGTCGTATACATCGTTGCTGGAAGTTGGGGTGGCGTTTTCCCCCAGCATCAGGCGCGGGCGGGTACTGCTGGGATGCTCCGGCGTCCAGCGGCCTTTGATGCTTACGCCCCTGTTGGCATAGCTGTCGAAATATTTATTCTGGATATCTGTGAGATAAAGCAGATCTCCGCCATAGGAGAATGTAAGCAGGGTGATAAGACTGAAATTTTTAAACGTAAAGGTATTGGTAAAGCCTCCGAAGAAATCCGGTTGTGATTTTCCTATCACATCACTTTTAAAGAACCCGTTGTCCCCTATTTCATACATTGGGTCGCCTATACCGAGATAAGGTGCAAAATACCGGGCCAGTGTAAATTCTTTTTTATAGTCTTCCAGTTGTTTCTGATCCTGGATAATGCCTTTCATTACATAGCCGTAGAAGAGGCCCAGGGGCTCTCCTTTTCTTACAATGGTATTGCCCTGGATATAGGACTCAACGCTGCCGGCGTTTGTAAAGTCGCCGTTGATATCTGTTACCTTGCTCCTGTTGCGCGAAACATTGATGGCGCCTGTCCACTGGAACTGTTTACGTTTAATGAAATCCATACGCAGGTCCAGTTCCAGCCCTTTATTATCGATAGTGGCAAAATTGGAGATCACGCTGTTGTAAGAGCTGCTTGGCGCCAGTTGTGTAGCCATTAACAGGCCGGTGGTACTTTTTTCGTAGTAGCCGAGCACACCGCGGAGGCGGGAGCCAAACATTTCGAAATCGAGGCCCAGGTCTTTCTGCAGGGTTGATTCCCATTTAATTTTTTCGTTACCCAGTTGTGTTGGTACCAGTGCATTTGTACCGCCGTAGGAGCCAGGCGTGTATAAAGTATAGTAGAGATTATCGCCAAAATTCTGCGTACCGGTGTAACCGCCGCTGGCCCTCAGTTTCAGCTCATTGATCCAGGTGGCTTTTTTCATGAACGGCTCTTCGGAAATACGCCATGCCACACCACCGGAGGGGAAGTAACCCACGCGGTTGTCTTTCGGAAATTTAGAGGAGGCATCTGAACGGCCGGTGAATGTGAACAGGTACTTTTCCTTCAGTGCATAGTTAGCGCGCATATAAAAGCTGAGCAGTGAGTTCTGCCCCGAAGTACCGGTAGATGGTAAGGTGACTGCTGCTGAAGAAAGATTGTTCAGGTATTTATCGTCCGGAAAACCTTGTCCGCTGGCGGAAAAGGAGTTATAGCGGTATTTCTGCCAGGAGGTGCCGCCCAGCAGGTTTAAGCGGTTATTTTTATTAAACTGTTTATCCCAGGTAAGGGTGTTTTCAAAAAAGAGGTTTACATCTTCTGTTTGGCCCTGTGAGCCTGTGCCGCCGTTGGAATCATCCACACCGCTGGGAGAAGATATCACGGCGGAACTGGGTACATAGTTCAGCTGGTGGTAGTTGTTATAGTTAACAGAAAGGGTAGATCTGAACTTCAGATCTTTCAGCACATCATAATCCCCGGAAAGGGATCCCAGCAGGGAAGATGTTTTGGCTTCGTTGATACCATCCAGCAGGATCATAGGGTTTTGATTACCCTGGTAGTCGTACCCGCCTATCTGCGAGCCGAGGAAGCGGTAATAGCTGCCATCGGGATTACGTTCAGGCAATGTAGGCGGTGCAAAGAATGCCGCGGGATAAATACCGTTGGTAATATTATTTTTTGTGAACCCGTAATCCAGGTTGGTGATGATGCGCAACCGGCTGGTGATTTCGTTATCCAGGCTGATCTTACCGGAGATACGGGAGAAATCTGTTCCCAGTACTACGCCCTGTTGTTTGTTATAGCCCAGGGAGGTGTAGTAACGGGAGCCGGAGCCACCGCCCCGAACGGAGATATCAGCATTCTGCAAAACCGCGTTGCGCAGCACGAGGCCCAGCCAGTCGGTGTTGGCAGTACCAAGACTGGAAGGATCATTAATGATATTATCTGCCTTTGTACTGGACGCCTGGCCTGCCTCCGCGCGTGCGGCGTTGAGGTTTACAGCTGCTTCCGTGAGCAGGGAAAGATAATCTTTTGCGTTGAGCAGTTTTTCTCTGATGGGCGAGCTCATGCCGGCATAGTAGTTGGCTTCCAGTACCGGTTTCTGGTTCAGCTTACCTTTTTTGGTGGTGATGATAATAACACCGTTGGCTGCTTTGGAACCATAAATAGCGGTGGCAGAAGCATCTTTCAAAATATCGATGCTTTCAATATCGCTGATATTAAGACCTGCCAGGCTGTTGAGCCCACGGGTAAAGGAACCGCCTACCCCGTTATTGGGATCATCGCTGCCGGCTCTTTCTATCGGGTTTACCACTTCCGCCTGGTTCTGGAGATACCTGTTCTGTATGGTTACCTGTACACCATCGATAATATAGAGGGGATCGTTGCCACCGAGCAGGGAGGTACCGCCGCGGATACGGATCTTGGCAACGCCTCCGGGGGAGCCGTCGGCCTGTGTTACCTGTACGCCGGCAGCTTTACCGGCAAGGGCCTGGTCGATGCTTACGAAAGAGACATTTTTTACTTCTTCTACATTTACGGAAGCTACTGAGCCGGTGAGGTCTTTTCTTTTGGTGCTGCCATAACCCACTACCACATATTGATTCAGGTCGTCTACCTTAGCGCTGAGCTCTACTTCAATGGTAGCTTTGCCGCCTACGCTGAATGTTTTGGATTCAAAGCCTACACAGGAAATCACCAGTACTGCGCGATAGCTGGCATTACGGAGTATAAAAAACCCTCCCTGATCGGTAACGGTGGCGATGTTACTGCCTTTCATACGGATAGTTGCGCCGGGGATGGGATTGCCTTT
Organism: Chitinophaga polysaccharea; assembly: GCF_902150045.1. Taxonomy (GTDB): domain Bacteria; phylum Bacteroidota; class Bacteroidia; order Chitinophagales; family Chitinophagaceae; genus Chitinophaga; species Chitinophaga polysaccharea_A. The sequence goes on along the minus strand of NZ_CABFVU010000005.1, from coordinate 168,818 downwards.
GCCATCCGTTACCCGTCCGCGCACATCTTCCGGTGGAAGCATTTCACCGCCGGCATTACGTTCCGGCTGGGAGATGGTTTTCCTGGAAATTACGATGGTGTTGCCTTCAATGTCGAAGCTGAGCGGCTTATCCTGCAGCAGTTTTGTGAGGGCCACCTTTAGCGGCATTTCACGGATCTCTGCTGAAACAGGGCTTACATCAGACAAATCTCTACTCCGGTAAAAAAATACGTAGCCGGTTTGTTGTTTAATTACACTGAACACCTGCTGTAGCGGCATTTCCTTGCAGGAAACAGTGACCGTTTGTGAAACTCCACTGGCACAAACGTGTAAAGCCAGTACCGTTAATAGAACCGCGGTCATTCTCATTACTCGCCAGATTTTGGTTACATAATTGGTTCCTGGTCCGGGGAACCTGCTGTTATCAAGTGAACGGACCAGTGGCAGGAAATGTCCCTGCCTGTTGCGAACAACATTAATTTTCATACCTTAGATTGGTTTTTGGTTGACAAATGTTCTTCACCCGCCTTTGCAGGCAGTGAAAAGCTTTCCTGAATCGGATTAACCATTGATCAAAAACCTGGTGCGGACGCCAATCTTGACACCAGGTTTTTTTATGGATGAACATAGGTCCCCCGCGTCCGTTGGACCTCATCAATTCATAACATGATATTACTGGATAGCTATCTGCGCGGGCTCAGATCCCGCAGCACTGGTTATTTGCCGACATTGGTGGTATCAGCTATGGTTGGTTATTGGTTTACTTATGGATAAATAATGATCCGTCTCCCCTCTTCTACTTTAAAGTTGATCTTTGCCTGTGACAGCACTTTCAATAGCTGCTCCTGTGTAAGACTTCTTCCTATTTCCCCGGTAAATGTTTCTTCCGGTATTTTATCACTGTATTTTACTTCTATATTATACCACCTGGATAATTGCCTCATTACGGTGGGAATATCAGCATCTTCAAAAGAAAAATAGCCGTTTTTCCAGGCGATGGCGCTGTTCACATCTACCCTGCCCACCTTAACGATCCCATCACCGGCTGGTGTAGCCTTAGCCTGTTGCCCCGGGCTCAGGTGGCGCATAGCGCCGGTAGTTTTTACCAGCACGGCTCCTTCCAGCAGGGTGGTGTTGATGGTACTTTCATCCGGGTACGCATTGATATTGAAATGCGTGCCCAGCACCATTACATCCATGTTATTATTGACCTTTACCCTGAAAGGCTGCTCCACATCTGCTGCTACCTCAAAATAAACTTCACCGGTGATCCCCACTTCCCTTTCTTTACCGTTGAACGCGGTAGGATAGCTTACAGATGAGTTGGCATTGAGCCAAACATCCGTACCATCCGGCAGCGTGATCTTATACTGTCCGCCGCGGGGTGTGCGCAATACGTTGTAACTGACAACTGATGCATCAGCGTTGCTGCTTTTATATACGATTTGCCCGTGCATGGTTTTTTCCACTTTACTGTTACCCTGTACGGTGAGCACTCCCGTGCCTGCACTGTCCAGGTTTACCACTGTTCCATCCGCCAGTGTGAGCGTGGCTTTATCGGCTCCCGGCATGATGGTAACCGCTTTTTCCGCGAGCACCTGTTTTTTGCCTGACTGCCACATGTAGAAACCTGCACCGGCAGTTACCAGCACTAACACCGCAGCTGCTGCCTTCCATCCACTACGGCGTATGGGCACTACCCGCACCTCCGGAGCTGTGGCTGCCATCAGGCGGTGGCGCATCCGTTGTTCCAGGTCTGCTTCCGTTTCCGGACCAGCCAGGTATGCCGTTAAAGCCTCCTCATCATAAGCGTTGTACCATTGCAGCAAACAATCTTTCTCCTCATCACTGGCCGCTCCGGCAAGGTACTTCTTTGATAGTATGGCCAGTTCATTCCTTTCCATCCGTGTGTAATTTACAGGGTCCTTTATAGTATGTCTGGAAATAAGGGCGCTCCCCTACCTCCGGTAAAAAAAATTTAAAAGAAGGCGTGAAAGTAATTCCGGAACTGGAGGCGCAGGCGTTGCAGGGCTTTGGTAATGTGCTTTTCCACGGCTTTTTCGGAGATCTTCAGTTCCGTGGCTATTTCTTTATTGGAGAGACCCATATTCCGGCTGTAGTCGAATACGATCCTGCATTTTTCGGGCAATTGTTTTAGCTGTTCCTGCATGGATTGCTGCAGGAAATTCACCTGGGCGGTATCGTCTGTTACCGCCTGCACTGCTTCGGGGAGAGCATCTACGGCGGTTACGGGGATCATTTTTGACAGTTGGGTAAATACCGCGTACCTGCCGGCAGTGGCCAGGTAAGCAGGCAGGGACCGGATAATGGTTTGCGTTCTGCGCTGCCATAAACCGGTAAGCACGTCCTGCACCACATCTTCCGCCATCTCCCGGGAACGCAGACGGTCATAAGCCAGCACATACAAGCGTTTCCAGTAACGGTTGTAGATTTCTGTAAAGGCGTTGTGATCATCTTTACCCATCAGCTGAACCAGCTCTTCATCAGCATAGTACGCGTAATCGGTCATCATCTCTTTTTAAATCTAAAAACTGGCTGCAATAATTAATGATTGGTTGATATTCAGAGATTATTGTTCACTCAAAGCTAAGGTTTATGGGTAAGAGAAACAAGGGGTGGGAAAAAAGGGGGATCAGGCGACTTAGTAGATCATAAAGGCATTTATATCCGAAAAATGACAGATGACATTAGTTAACCTCATTAAAAAGCCCCTGCAGCAAAACGCTACAGGGGCTCGTTTATTCATAACCCATTTTATTTAATTTCCAGCAACATCTCTTTTACGGCAGCTTCCAGCTGGGCATCCTTGCCGGCCAGGAATTCTTCATAAGGAAGCGGCACCCGGATATCCGGCTCCAGCTGCAGGTTTTCAGTGGGGCGGTTTTCCTTGCCAATAGTGCCTACCATTGGTATACCGAACACCATTGTAGGATCTATCTGTGTTTCCCACCAAACTGCGGTGCCTGTACCTGGTACGGGCATACCAATGAGCTTACCGATATTCCCTTGTTTGTAAATGTAAGGGAAGATGAATGCATCGCTGTAATTGCCTTCACTCATGATCACGCAACTCGGCGCCTGCCACTGACCGGTGGGCTCGCCGCCTTTAAGCCGTTCGCCCTGTGGTGCAAAATCCAGATACTTTTTACCACTGAGGAAATTGTAGAGATCATCATGCAGCCATCCGCCGCCATTGAAGCGGGTATCCACGATGAGGGCTTTTTTATCGCGGTTGCGGCCCATTACTTCATCGTATACGGAACGATAGCTGGCATCGTTCATGCTTTGTACATGTACATAACCCACTTTCCCGTTACTGAGCTTATCCACCATTTCACGCGTATGTTCCACCCAACGTTTATACATGAGCGTATTTTCTTCTGCGGAGGAAATGGGTTTCACGGTTTCTTCCCAGCGGGCTTTGGTATCAGGATTGTAGATGGTTACCAGCACATTGTTACCGGCTTTACGGTTCAGTAAAGATGCCCAGTCGGATTTAGCAGTGATGCTTTCTCCATCTATTTTTTCAATGATATTACCTTTTTTCAATTTGCTGCCAGCCTTATCGAATGGGCCACCGGCAATGATATCATCTACTTTCAAACCATCCGCAGCAGAGGTTTCATCATACAGTAAACCTAACGATGCCGTAGCGTCGCCATTCATTTGCTGAGGGGAATAGCGGCCGCCGGTATGGGAACCGTTCAGTTCTCCCAGCAGTTCGCTGAGCAATTCTTCGAAGTCGTAGTTGTTGCTGATATGCGGGAGGAAGCGGGCGTAGTTATCGCCATACATTTTCCAGTCGATGTTACGGATAGCAGGATCATAAAATTTCTCTTTCACCTGTTTCCATGCGTGCCAGAAAATGTATTTGCGTTCTTCGTCCTGGTTAAGCGACAGTTCGGTACTGATGGATACCGGCGTAATTTTGCCGCTGCCCACATCTACTTTTACCACGCTGCCCCGGTTGCTCACGAAAAGCGTATTGCCATCCTTGCTAAGCTCAATGCCACCGGGCGTGCCGCCTAATTTAGCGAGGATCTTTGTTTCACCGGTTCTTGGTTCTGTTACCCAGAGATCATATCCTTTTTCAAAAGAGGCCATGTAATACAGTTTACCGGCATCTTTGCTGAGCACATAATCGCTGATGGAAGCGCTGTTGATAGTGAGCTTTACTTTCCTGTTTTCGAGGTTATTGAAATCGGGATGGAATCCTTTTTTCGCATCGGCAGAATCTTTGGCTTTCAGTGCTGAGTCTTTCGCCGCTTTACCACCAGTGGCTTCCTTTTCTTTCAGGAGATTGAATTCATCTTTGGAGAGTTTGTAGTTGTCGTATGCTTCCTGGTCGAAGAAAACCGCGTAGATATCTACTTCCCGGCTGCCTTGTTTGGCGAGGGATTTACGACCTTCCCGGCTGCTGGCCCAGGTGAGCATTTTTCCGCCGGCAGCCCATTTGGTATTACCTTCACCGAAGCCGCTGTTCACGGGATAGATAGAGGCGCCTTTACCATCGGCGGGGATGAGCGTAGCGTTTTTTATGCTGAAGTAACCCTGCTGATCATCTGTAACGATCCATTTACCGTCGGGGCTCCACTCAAAGCTCCAATCGCCATCCGAGTAGGAATGGTTGCGGCCTGGGGGCAGCAGTGTGCGGCTTTTACCGGAAGCGATGTTAAATACTTTGAGGATGTTACGGTTTTCCACGTAAGCAATTTCTTTTCCATCCGGGGAAAAAACCGGCTGGAACTCTTCCGCAGCAGTTGCAATCACTGGTTCTTCCTTCAGCAACGTAGCAGTAAAGAAATAGGGCTCCTCGCCGCGTACTTTCGTAGTTTGATAGATGTCCCAGTTGCCGTTGCGCTCTGCGGCATAGATGAGGCGTTTCCCATCGGGCGACCACTGCACCATTCTTTCCTGCTGGGGCGTGTTGGTGATACGTTTGGTAAGGTTGCCTTCCACGCTGGTAACAAACACTTCTCCCCTTGCCACGAATGCCATTTGTTTTCCATCGGGGCTCATGGCAAATTCTGTGGTGTTGCCGTTTACCGGAACATTTTTCACGATACCGGCCCTACCGTCGTTGAAGATGCGTACTTCCAGTTTGCGTGGCTGCTCCCCTTCTTTCAGCGTATATATTTCACCGTTATAGGTAAAGCAAAGGGTGTTGTTATCTGCTTTTGAAAGATGGCGTACGGGGTGTTTGGTAAAGTTGGTAAGCTGCTGCATACTGGCTTTGTCAGTAACAGATCCCTTGAAGAGGTTCTGGGAGATGCCGCCTTTTTCGCTGAGATAATAGATATCGTTACCATTACCAAAAACCGGTTCCCTGTCTTCCCCATTATATTCCGATACTTTTTCGTAGCTGCCTTTAGCGATGTCCATTACCCATATATCGCGGGTTACGGAAGACACATGGTGTTTACGCATCGGGTCTTCATATCCTTTTCTATCCTGGAAGATCAGTTTATTACCTGCCTTGTTGTAATGCGCCACATCTGCGCCGGCTGCACTGAGCAGCGTTGCGCGGCCGCCGGTTACAGGAACGGTGTACATATTCCTGAAAAGGCGGTATGGAAATCTTACACTAGCTGCAGGTGCATTGCGGGCGCTTCCGAAGAGCACCTGTTTGTTATCTGCAGTGAAATCGTACGGGAAATCGCCGGCACTGTTGCTGGTGAGACGCAGTGGTGCGCCGCCTTCAGCGGGCATTACAAACACGTCGAAGTTACCATAACGGTCACTTGCAAAAGCGATGTATCTGCCATCGTGGCTCCATACCGGGAGCATGTCGTGGGCTTCATGGATGGTGAGCGGAACGGCCACTCCTCCTTTCGCATCTACCCGGTAAATATCTCCTTTATAACCGAAGGCGATCGTACTGCCATCCGGGGAGATAGACGGATTCCTCAGCCATAGGGCATTTTCCTGGGCATAGGTGGTGGCGGCCATAAGAATGGCAGCGCACCCGAATAGTAATCTCTTCATAAACGCTGTTCAGATTTGTTGTTAGGCAGCCGTAGCGAGCTGGTGCGCCAATGTATAAAAATAACCGCTTTTAATCAAGCAGGATAGTGACCAGTGGTTATTGGAAGATAAGCCTTATAAAGCGCGGACGGTACAGTTGTGGCTGTATGGCGAGCTCATTGAAAAAATCGAATGTGTTCACATTATAGCTGATGAGCAATTCTCCGGGCCTTGATAAATTCGGATGTGCCTTGGCGTTATATACAAAAAAATGTTTGTTTTCCTTTACCTCGGGGCATTCCCATATGTTGATGACCGGTCCGAAAGGACCTGCAGGGCTGAGCCCCAGCCGCAGGCCTACTACAGGGCTCATACCGTCTACCTGGCAAATGAGGGCATAACGGCCATCTTTCAGCGGGGTTACGCTCAGCTCATTGGAGGCATGCGCTGTAATGGCAGCCGCCTGTTGAATATCCGTGACCCATTGCTGCCCGTTCCAGTAGCGCCATCTTTCAAAATGTTCTATATCCGCCGCTAATACGCGGGCTACCAGCACTTCCTTCTGTTGCCCTTTGATGCCATATACATACACGTAGCCGTCCGGCGCAGGCGCGCCGGACTCCCGGGTATTCACAAAAATACCGGCGCCAAAAGAGCTGTTTTCATTGTTGGCGCCCGGCAGGAACAAGGGCGTATCCAGCTGGCGATGCCTGGTAAAAGGCGGCTTGCTGCCGGCGGGCAATACAATAAAGGCGTTGCCTGTTTCCGCGAAGCCAAAATCTCTATTGCTGATGTTGCGGATACGGTAGGCGGTGATATAAATATCGTTCCCTTTGGCTGGATTCACAAAGCCGTCGCCCAGCCAGTAATAATCGTCTTTTATAGCAGCGGGGGTATGCGGTTCAAACAGGGCAGCGGGACCGGCATTCCACCAGAAACTGATATTCTTTTTCAGCGGCTCATTTCCTTTCAGCACCGCGGCAGAGTTATGGATCATCGCTATATCCGGCTGCAGCTTGCCATCGCGGATGGTACCCGTCATGCTGTCGCTGAACAATAACAGGGTACTGTCGGCCGCACCGGCGGTGTCTACTCCGTTCAGGGGAATGCTGAAGATACCGTCGCCGCCAAACCAGCCGGATTCGCGGATGAAAAGCGCGTTCCAGTCGTTCGCAGGCGCTACAGTGTACGAGAGATGGATGGTGTCTGTGCTGCGGGGCGACAGGCTATCCGGGCGGATCTCCGCGCAGCAGTTGCTGATCAGTATGGTTAGCAGCGTTATCATCTCCCGTAAAATAATATTTATTCCGGGAGATAAGAAACGGAGGCGGTTATTCCGGTGATCAGAACATGGTGCCAAACACGCGGTCCCACAGGGTGGAGCTTACACCAAAACCCAGTTCCTCATTTTTATAGTGATGCAGGTGATGATTGCGCCATAAGGGTTTCAGCCATTTAAACGGCGGCGCCCATGCGTGGATAGCGTAGTGCATACTTCCATAGGCCAGGTAACCGGAAATGAAGCCCGGGAAAAACACCCAGGCCGCATGTTGCATCAGTAAATAAAAGACAGCAAAAAGAAAAGAAGAGACGATCAAGCTGGGCACCGGCGGCATAAACAACCGCTGGCGGTCGCGCGGGTATTCGTGGTGATTACCATGCATAGTATAAGTGATCTTCTTTGCCAGCGGATGCCCGCTTACCCAGTGGAAAATGAACCGGTGAGCGAGGTATTCAAAAAGCGTCCACCCGAATACTGCTGCTATGTAGATCAGGCCAATCTTTAACCAGGAATAGTGCAAGGCCGTGCGGGTGTGATAGAGCATATAGCCTATCACCGGCAGGTATATCCCAAAAATGACGAGGGGATTCGTTTTGGTGAGCAGCTCCAGGTACCTGTTGCTGAAAATTTGCGCCTGTCCTTTGTTATGCACTTTTTCGAATTTCATATGCGGCTGTTTTTGTGCGAAGCATTCGTCGTAAAAATGCAACAGCCATGAACAATGGCCATTCAATTTTTCATGAACTGTGGGATTGGCCCGTTGAGCTGTTGAAAAAAGGAGCTTACCCGGAGCTGTGATCGTTCCGTTTGAATTTCATAACTTTACCCGGTATGAAAGCAAAAGAAAGCGCAGCGTCCTTTTTCGCGTTGCATGGACAGGAGTATCCAAGCGGGCAATTCAGTGTGAACCGGCTGGAGGAATTTGGCTGCAATACCACTAACCTGCCGTCTAACAGGAGGGATTTTTACAAGATCTCGCTCATTACACAGGGTGGCGGTATTTTATCTTACTCAGATAAGAGCATCCGGATAGAAGGCGCCTGCTTATCTTTCATGAACCCGATGATCCCTTATTCCTGGGAACCGCTTACCGGTCAGCAAGCGGGGTATTTTTGCCTGTTCCGGGAAGACTTTATAGACGCACATTTAAAGAACGGGAGCCTGGCGCAATCGCCCCTGTTTAAAACCGGTGGCAATCATATCTTCTTTCCTGGTAAAGGGCAGCTGGACTTCCTCCGGCAGATATTTGAAAACATGCTGCGGGAAATGAATTCCGGCTATATTAATAAGCAGGAGCTGCTGAAAAGCTATGTGCAGATCATTATGCATGAAGCGCTCAAAATGCAGCCGCCCGACACTTATTACCAGGCCGACAATGCTTCGCAACGGATCAGTAAATTATTTGCAGAGCTGCTGGAACGGCAGTTCCCGCTCGATCCGCCTCATCAGGTCATCCGGCTGAAGAACGCCAATGAATTTGCTGAGCATTTGGCTGTTCATACCAATCACCTGAACCGCGCATTAAAGGAAACCACCGGGAAAACCACCACTGAATGGATTTCGGAGAAAATAACCGCGGAGGCTAAGGCCTTGCTCCTGCACAGCAACTGTGATATCGCGGAAATTGGCTATTGCCTGGGCTTTGAGCATGCTTCCAATTTCAACATCTTCTTTAAAAAACAAACAGGGCAAACACCCAATCAATTCCGGAAGGCGGTTGTTTCTATTTCATAACTACCTGTTTGATCCTCATAATTCCAGGGATACCCTGCCCGCTATCTTTGTGTCATAAATAAAAACATATGGCACAGGAAACATTAAAAGACAAAGTAGCCCTGATCACAGGAGGCACTACCGGTATAGGTTTGGCAACAGCGGAATTATTTCTGCGCAATGGCGCAAAAGTAGTAATTGCCGGCCGCCGGGAAACAGAGGGGCAAAAGGCATTGCAACATTTACAACAGATCAGTTCAGATGTACATTTTATAGCTGCCGACGTATCGGAAGGCGCTGCGGTGAAGGGCCTGGTAGCTGCTACCGTGGACCGTTTCGGGCAGCTGGACATTTCCTTTAACAATGCCGGCATTGAAGGGCATTTTGCATTGATAGAAGAAACACCGGAAGAAGAATTTGACAAAGTGATCGGCATCAACCTCAAGGGCGTGTGGTTATCGTGTAAATACGAGATTGAGCAGTTTAAGGAACAGGGCACCGGCGGGGCTATTGTAAATACTTCCTCCTGGCTGGCCCGCGGCGCTGCCGCCGGTTCCGGCGTATATTCCGCCAGTAAGGCGGGCACCGATGGTTTGATCAGGGCACTGGCGCTTGAAACGGCAGCAGCAGGGATCAGGGTGAACAACATCCAGCCCGGGTATATTCATACGCCTATGTTCGACCGTTTTTTCCCGGCGGAGAATGCAGAAGCCCTACAGGAACCATTTAAGAAACATGCGCCTGTTGGCCGTTTTGCGAAACCGGAGGAAGTAGCTGAGCTGGTATTGTGGCTGAGCAGCCCGGCGGCATCATTTGTTACAGGAGAAAGTATCCTGGTAGACGGGGGCCTGGCCATTGGAGGCCAGCGGTTATAAAAATGATGTTTAGCAGGGATGTATCAGTTACATCTCTGCCAAACATTATTTATACCAGCATTGACGGCGCTATGCCAAATGCTTTTTTAAAGGCAAAAGAAAAATGCGAGAGGTCTTCGAAGCCCACTTCCAGGTATACATCGGAGGTTTTTCTTCCTTTTTCCTTGATAAGATAATAGGCTTCCTGCAGCCTTTTCTGTTGCAGCCAGCGGCTGGGAGAAGTATGAAAGATCTTTTCGAAATCGCGTTTGAAAGTAGCCAGGCTTCTGCCGGTTAAATAAGCGAAGCGTTTCATCTCCACATTGAAGTGATAATTTTGCTGCATGAATGCTTCCAGGTCAATTTTACCAGGAGCAGTAAAATCGAACAATACATCTTTTAGCGCGGGATTTACTTTCAGGAGAAGGAAGATGGCCTCCTTCCTTTTCAATGTGATCAGGTTTTCGTTGCCAGGCCCGTTCAGCTTTTCGTAGGGTTGCAGCGAGGTGATATAACTTTGCAGCAGCGGGTCGGGTTTCAATGCTATTACTGCCGATGTATCCACCGGCTTATCTACCGTGTAGCCAAACTCCATGGCAAAGTTGCGCAATGTTGTTTCATCAAGATAAACTGCAACGGTTTTAAACTCCCCGTTGTCCGGCGGCTGCTTAAAAAATTTGAGCAGCTTGTTGCGCCGGCAAAAGCGGAATTCTCCTTCGTTAAAGATCTGTGTTTGCTGCCCGTCGTAAAAAGTGACAGAACCTGAGATCTGGTAACTAAAAACATGTTCTTCTACAAACTGTTCCCCTTCCCTGCTCCTGGCAGCATAACAGGAATAAACGATATCCTTTGACATATGCTCTGGCATAATTGTTTTGCATCAGATGGTATCATCAGTGAAAGATACCGCAGGGGCTCCTTTCACTGATTTCTTTAATCCTTCACCGCGAACTTTTCGCCTGCGCCTGCGAAGAAATCTCCAGCATCATCGTGATCGGTGGACCTGCTAACGGGTAACCACTTTTCAAATTCTTCCTGTCGCGCTGCATCCGCCTGTTGCAGGATCTTTACCGCTTCGCTGCCCAGGACCAGGTGTACAGGAGGCGCCGGATGATTCGCCAAATCTACCATAACTTTCGCTGCTTTTTCAGGATCGCCTACCGGTACAAAGCCGTTTTGAAGAAAATCCACTCTCCAGCCAACCGTAGATTCGTAACCTTCAATTGCAGGTGCGTAGCTCATAGATGCACCGGCCCAGTCGGTCCGGAAGCCACCTGGCTCTATTGAAGTAACAAAGATACCAAGTGGGGCCACTTCTTTCGCCAGTACTTCCGTAAATCCACTGACCCCAAATTTGGCCGCCTGGTACATAGAAAGGCCGGGGTTGCCTACACGGCCTCCTACAGAGCTGATCTGGAGGATACGACCGGCGCGTTGTTTACGCATATACGGCAGTACCGCCCTGGTAACCGCGATGGGCGCATAGAGGTTTGTTTCCAGCTGGCTGCGTACCTGCTCTTCGGTGAAAGCTTCCGCTGCGCCGGTGATGCCGAATCCGGCGTTGTTCACCAGTACATCAATTCTTCCAAATTGCGCAATGGCTGTATCCACTGCCTGTTGGATCTGCGGGGTGTTTGTTACGTCAAGTTGTATGGGGAGGATCTGGCCGGGGTATTGTGCAACGAGGCCGTTTAAATGCTCAGGGGTACGTGCGGTGGCAGCTACTTTATCGCCGCTTGCCAATACTGCCTGTGTGAGATTGAGGCCAAGGCCTCTGGAGCTTCCTGTAATAAACCAAACTTTTGTCATGATTATTGTTTTTGTTAAGACAAAGGTCGGCCGGATATGGTTGATGTATTTTGTTGCACAGCTCAAAGTTGGTTTGTCTGGTGGCTCATGGCTTAATTCTTTCCAGGGTGGGCCGTGGAGATGGCCTGATAGCTTCCTTACTTTCCCCACCCTGAGCGAATGGGGAAAGGGGAAGCGCACACCACCTTTTAAAATCGGGTTGTTTTTAATGGATGAATGATGAATCTTACGCCATGCGAATGCCTCTTTCAATAGGTGATATTGAATCAATGACCTGTCTTTTTTAAACTGAAATGATTACAGCGACTACGGGATTTTCGCTTTTACTCTCGATGTTATTCTGATAGTGTTCGGGATCAAAGTTAGGAGAATTGATTATTCATTTAAGTGATAAATGTCAATAAATAAAATTGACATTTATCACTTAAATGAATTGATAAATTTAGTATAGCGCCCTTATTCTTGAGAAGGTTTCGCGTGTAACTCCCAGGTAAGAAGCGATGTATTTCAGGGGCACTCTATCAATCAGACCCGGGCTGTTTTGCATAAGGAATTCCACTCTTTCTACAGCAGTTTGTTTTCTTATAGCCAGCAAGCGTTCTTCGCTTTTGCAATAGTAATATTCAGTGAGTTTTCTTCCGATGATATTGAATTCGAGAGAAGTTGCATACAGGTCCATCAGATCATCATAACTTATGTATATCAGTTCACAATCTTCCATTGCCACAATGGTTTCATAGCTTTTCATCCTTCTGAAAAAAGATAAAACTGATATAAAGAAATCATTTTCCATCATAAACCAGCTGGTGATTTCTTCTGTATCTTTCTCATAATATGCTCTTAGTAAGCCTTTGGATACAAAGAAGAGATGATCGCAAATCTTGCCTTGTGTTAATACGGTTTGTCTTCTTTTAATACTAACAAACTGGAGCCGGGCAGCGATTTGTGATTTGAGGTCCTCAGAAATGGGGCCTAACTGAGATAGTAAGGTGAATAAGGCGTCCATAGTGGGTGGTTATTTTTGAGAAGTGGAAAATAAGTCCTTTAAATATAGTGAAAATTAGAGAAATACATATATGTGACATATATCAATTTTATGAATAGGAGAAATCATTTAAATTGATGAAACCAAAATCGTAATCCTAATGAAACCTTTTTATTATTGTTTAGCTCTTCTTCTGGTTGTTCATGGCTGTAATAAAAGTGACTCTTATCTATCAACTAAAGTTACTATTTCTGAAGCAAAACAAATCTATAATAATGTAAATACAACGTTTAACCTTGAAAATTCTCTTGGTTTGAACGATAGTTTACCCCAGAATATAGAATGGGAAACTAGCTATGAAAGAAAGATCAGTGGAGAACCTTGTTTGATCGTAAATATCAATCCATCAATTAAAAAACAGATCAATAAGGGAAATAATAAATATTCCTCTAATATTGAAAGATATCTTTTGTTCCGGAAAGATAAGACTGGACGTATAAATTTTGAGCTTGTAACTTTTTTCGCTAACAATGATGAAAATAATGGCCTCTCCATTTTGATTTTCGACAACTCAGGCAAAATGATACGCAGCTTTGTTTCTGATGGAATCAAGTTACATAATACCAATTTAGAAATTGTCCATTCAAACAACCAGCTGGCAAGAATACTGGGAGGTGCTTTGTGTATTGAAACCGATTGGTACACGTGCCTTTCATTTAGGGGGATCAGTTATGGCTGTACTTATAATTACAGTACGCGTCAATGTGTGGATATGCCGGACAATGGTGGAAATTCTCCAATAGGCAATCCCTCGGATCCTTCAGGTGGCAGCAATTTTGATTATAATTCTATACCTGCTATCAGATTTACACGGTGGACAGTGGCTCCTCCTCCAGATAAGCTGATTGCCGATCTTCAGAAGTACTTCGGGTGTTTCAATATAAATAGTACGTCTACTTATAACATTACACTGTATGTAAAACAACCCATTCCCAATTCCCGTATTGTTGTTTCTGATGGTTATGGGAATAAACTACCAAGCTCACTAGATCTCAACTCCTTAACCGTAGGACATACATTTTTAGGATTCTCCCAATCTGGTGGATCCTCAACACCGGTTAACAGGTATGTTGGCTTTTATCCATCAACAATGGTTTCACCTTTTCTACCTGAAACTTCAGGCGTAATAGCTGACAATTCCAACACCTCCTATGACGTCTCTGTTACATTCACGGTGTCGGGAGCACAATTTAAAACTGCCATGGATCAATTTTCAGCAGCCACAAAAGGTAATTATAATCTAAACTGGAATAATTGTACAGACGTCTGTATTTCTGCTTTGAACATTGTAGGACTAAATGTGCCCAAGACAATTGGGAGCTGGCCATTGGGACAAGGAGCCAATCCAGCTGATCTAGGAGAAGATCTAAGGCGTTTCAATTCTCCTTCTATTAAGCAAAAGAATCTTACTGGTGGCACATCGCCCTCTAACACTATTCAATGTAAATAATTATTACCATGAATACCATGATCTTATTTCTTCTATTTTCATTTTATTTTAATACACATGAAGAACAATGTGTCAACTGGAACAACGCCCATAACTTTTACTTTTACAATCTTCCTCGGGGTAGTACCACAGAAAGAATTAAATGGGAGGATATTGCAAAATTAAAGCCTATTAAAATTAACAAAGCTATGGGTATTCTGAGCAATTCAGAATGCAAAGAGCAAAGGGCCACAATCTGGAAAGATGAATATCTATTAGTTGTTGAATTCAACGACGGGAAAAAAAGAAAGTTTAAAGTTAGTGGCTACGGAGGTTTTTTATATGATCCGGGACGAAAATTTTACTTTGTCCTGGAAAAAGATAAAAATGATTGGCAGTCTATTATTCAATCGATAAAAGCCCAAAACAATGAAGACTGATACAACTCCGCCGGCAAACTCTTCACCGCGTTCGCCTGTGCCAAAACATTCGTCAGACTCTGAGTATTACACAACAATAAAGCCTCTCTTGTAATTTGCTAGAAACGGCGGAGTCACCTCCGCCGCTTCTAACTAAACTAATCAATCAACAATTTCACTCCGCTTTCAGCGATTTCACCGGGTTCATCCTCGCAGCCTTCAAGGCCAGGAAACCCACTGTGAGCAACGCAATCAGCACTGCGGCCAGACCAGCCATACCGAAAGTCCACCAGTGTATATCTACCCGGTAAGCAAAGCCGTTCAGCCAGCGATGCATGCCCCACCAGCCAAGCGGCGTAGCTATCAGGATAGCTATCAACACCAGCTTGATGAAGTCGCCGGATAATAAACCAACAATACTGGCAACGGAAGCGCCAAGCACTTTCCGGATACCGATCTCTTTTAAACGTTTTTCTGTGGAGAAGGTAGCCAGGCCGAATAAGCCAAGGCAGGCAATAAATATTGTAAGCGTACCAAATGCGGCAAAAATTTCTCCGAAGCGTACGTCTTTCTGGTATTGTTCGTTAAACGCCTGGTCAAGGAAGCTGTATTTAAATGGCCGTTGCGGTTCCAGTGCGTTCCAGGTATGTTCCAGCTCCGAAATTGTTTTGCTTAGCTGTGTTGTTTTGATCCGCAGTGACAGTCTGCTCAGCATCTCAGATGGCGCCATCCGCAGCGCCAGCGGCTCTACTTTTTTATGGAGCGACTGGTAGTTAAAATCTTTTACCACGCCAATCACAGTGCCCTTACGACCCCATTGCTCAAAATTTTTCCCGATGATCTCCTTCGGATCAGCATAGCCCCACTGTTTTGCAGCTGCTTCATTAATCACCAGCGACTGCTCCAGGTCTGCCGGAAAATCGCGGGAATACGCCCTGCCGGCAGCCATCTTCATTTCATATGCAGGTAAAAAATCAACATCTATTTCATACAACCCCGGAGAAAAAACCTGCATCCCCCCGCTACGCAATGCGATAGAGGTACCTGCATTTGGGAAGAACTCGCCGGGAACTGCGCGGGAAGCCGCAATAGCCAATACCGCAGGATTGCTGGCCAGCGTAGCTTTTACCGCTTCTATATTCTTGTTTACCTGGCCATCGCCCCCATAATCAATTACCAGCATCTGGTCCTGCCGGAAGCCCAGGTTGCGGGTCCTCAGATGATCTAATTGGGAGAACACGATAGCCGTACACGCAATCAGCGCAATAGATAAGCTGAACTGGAATACTACCAGGCCCTTTCTTAACTGTATGCCTTTATCCGATGAATGAAACTTACCTTTTAGTACCAGTGCGGGTTTGAAGCGAGATAACACCAGCGCAGGATAAATACCGGCAGGAATGCCTACTAAAAACGGGGTCGCTATTAACACCGTTATCATCTTCCACGACAGAAGATCAACATATGGTAATGGCTTCCCGGACATATTGCGCACCATCGGCAATAAAACAAATACCAATGCAAATGCCAGTATGGTAGCCAGTATGGAAATAACAACAGCTTCCACGAGATATTGAAGTATCAGGCTTCGCTGATGGGCGCCCACTGCCTTGCGAACACCTATCTCCTTTGCCCTCTCCATGGAACGGGCGGTAGCAAGATTTATAAAATTGATACCTGCAATGAACAGGATAAAGGCAGCTACCAGTGAAAAAATATACACGTTGGCCAGGCTGCCGGTAGCACCGGGTTGCCGCTTTGCCTCTGAATGCAGGTATGCATTTTTTAACGGCTCAAATGCAATGGTATAATTGGGCTCATCTGGTTTATGTCTTTCCAGGAACTCCGGTATCTTCGCCTGCAGCGTGTTGATATCGGCATTTTTATTTAGCAGGAAGTAAGTATAAAAGTCAACATATCCCCATATATTAAAGATTTCCGGCCGCACGCGGTAAAAGGTGCTCATCGATATCAATCCTGTAAAAGTAAAATGTGAGTTAGATGGTACATCTTCCATTACACCGGTAACGGTAAGCACATTATTATCATCCGTTTTAAACGCCTGCCCTACCGGGTTGCTGTTCCCGAAATATTTCCTGGCCAGGCTTTCCGTAAGCACAATACTGTAAGGCGCTGTCAATGCTGTTTTTGGGTTACCGTACAGCATCTTCCAGCTGAAAAGGTCAAACATAGTGGAGTCGGCAAAAACAAGGCTGTTTTCCTGGAAACGTTTATCCTTATATTGCAGCAAAAGGATAACAGGACTGGTAAACCTGGTGGTTTCCCTGATTTCCGGGAAATCTGCCTTCAATGCCGGCGCTACAGGAGCATTCCCCCATACCTGGTATTCGCCCGGAGCCGGAGCAGGCAACGGCTTGTCAGACGCTTCCCTGTAGGCATGCAATACCCGGTAAATTTCGTTGTAGTTTTGATGGTATTTGTCGTACGACAACTCATCTTTTACATATAGCACAATCAGGATACAACAGGCAATGCCAACGGTTAAGCCTACAATATTGATCAAAGAGTACATTTTGCTCCTTGCAAGGCTGCGCCGGGCGATTTTAAAGTAGTTGCCGATCATAGTTTGAGATAATATATCATTAGAGATATATGACCGCCGGCCAAAACCAATGCCATATAACAGGACCAATACCATAGTGGGTTCCATATGAAGGAGCTGGTCTTTCCTGTTCAAATATGAACACTTTTCTGTACAAAAACGGACATTGCCAGGGTGTTAATTTTCCACGAACATAAGGCCATTTAAGTTGTTCATTCAGTTATTGGCAGTAATTTCGTACTAACTTGTTTGCACCAAAATTTACGCATATGAAAACAATGCTTATCCTGACGGATTTTTCAGAAAATGCCTTCCGGGCAACAGAATATGCAGCTCAACTGGTGAATCCTTTGCAGATCAGCCGGATCGTATTGTATCATGCTTACCAAAGCTCTGTTATAGGTACCGATTTACCCGTAGCCAATACGGCTAACGACCAGCAGGTATATCTTGAAAGTATGGAAAGCCTGGGCCTGCAACAGGACCGCTTATCCGCACTCACAAAAAATGTAAGAATAGACCTGATGGCGGAAGACGTTTCCCTTCCCGTGCACATCGCGGGCTTATGTAAAAGTGAAGAAATAGACATAATAGTAATGGGCGTTTCGGGGCGCTCAGGACTGGAGAAATTATTACTTGGCAGCACCACTTCCATGATGATCCAGGAAAGTACGGTACCGGTGCTTATTGTTCCTAACAACACGGTAATAGGAAAGCCTGTCAGCTCCATGGTTTTTACTACCGACCTGAAAGATCATGCTTCCATACCGGCGCATCAGCTGTATGAATTCCTGGATGCTTTCCCGGATGTAAAAGTACAAGTGGTGAATGTGGATAAAACTGCCGGTGAAAGTTATACGGTGGAAACAAAAGAATCCATTGCCAGCCTGCATAAAATTTTTGATAAGTATACCGCTGTTTTTGATTATATCAATGAAGATAATACAGTAGAGGGTATCCTGTCGTATGCCAATCATCATCACGCTTCCATCATTATTGTGGTTCCCAAAAAGCTGGGATTCCTGGCATCTTTCTTCCATAACAGTATTTCAAAAAAACTGGCATATGATTCCAATATCCCGTTGCTGTCGTTGCCTGCAGTAAAGGCATAAAAAAGCTCCGGTTGTGGCCGGAGCTGTTAGTTGTTTCTGTTTTCCTACGCTGGCATTACCCAGATCAGGTGCTTGGGTATGATCTCAGATCTGTTTTACCAGACCACCCCATTCTGAAACATCTGATAATAATTATCGAAAAATCATGCCAGCGAAAAAAGGCGGTTTTTCAGCAATTTCCCGGCAAAAATCTCCACAGGATGTAAAAAATGATCTTCACTGCTGTGAAAAAAATCCCTGGTTATATGCACGGGCTGGCTAGATCAGCACTTTATTATCCACCGCACATTTTATAAGCATGGCGGTATTCCGCGCATTGAATTTGCCAAGCAGGTTCCGGCGGTGACTATCTACCGTATCTGAACTGATAAATAATTTCTCTGCAATTTCAAGATTGGTGTGCCCATTGGCAATGAGGCACAACACTTCCTTTTCCCTTTTGGTAATATGCAACGGCAGCAGGTCTTTACTGAGCTCCTGTTTTAATTCTGCCGAGAGATAGGTGCGCCCGGAATATACATCATGTATGGCCCGCAGCAGCTCTTCCTTATCGGCATTTTTCATCAGGCAGCCGCTGGCGCCGCTATCGAGCATACCGGCAATACCGCTGTCGTTTTTATGATAACTTAGTCCCAGTACGGCAATACCGGGATAGCGTTTTTTAATGCAGGCACAAAGTTCTGCGCCACTGATATCGGGCAGCAGGGTATCCAGTAAAACAACATCAGCCGTGTGCTGATCCAAAAAATGAAGACAGGAAACACCGTTCCTGGTTTCACCTGCCAGCTGGATATCTTTTTCCATTCTTAGTAAAGATCGCAATCCTTCAAGTATCAATGGATGATCATCAACAAAATATAAACGGATCATGGTTTTTCGGTTTGCTGTAACGTCTATGCGATGGCATAAAATAAAATCGGGCGAACAACTGAAATGCTCATTTACTATGCATGTAATATAGTGAAAAAATCAAGACAAGTTTAATCTATCAGCATACATTCTCCCCATGCAGGTCTAATAGCGTTATCCACGAAGCTGATCAGCGACAGCCCGATACCGGCAATCCCTTCCAATACATTATGGCTGCTGATATACTCCGGGTGATGATAAAATTTATAACCTGCAGGGCCATCGTCCCAGGTGTTCATTTGCAGGGTATGCTGCCACCAGTAACCGGAAGCATTTATCAATGCAGGATCCGCTGCGGCCAGCCCGGCCTGCTGAAGGATATGGGCAATACCTGCGCTGCCATGACATAAGCAACCATCGTGCACTGCGCCGTTTTTCAGGTTCCTGTGACTGATAATATGTTTAAAAAGATGTTGGGCTTCTTCCCGGTAAGTACTGTTATCCAGGCGTTTTCCCGCGCCTTGCAGCATAACGGCAATACCAAGATCACCATAACACCATCCCAACCGGCTGTGGGCATCGCCCATCGCTTCATTGGAGGCATTTACAATAGTAGGAAAACGTGAATGCGTGTCTGCTGCCGTAGTATTCCTGGTGCGCAGCAACCATTGGATGCTGCTGTCGATAAGCCTGCGGGTACGTTCTTTTGCAATGCCCTTTTCATAACAGCGCGCCAGCACGGAAATAATAGCGGGCACGCCATGCGCGAGGCCAAGATTAAACAGGTTTTCATCAGGGTGTTGCTGGCTTTTACTGGAGAAATGATCTTTCCAGGCAATACCGCCGGGTAAGGCGATGGCGCTTTCCTCCAGGCGGGCTACCAGGTTTTCCAGTTGTGCAACTGCAATGGGCGCAGGCAAACGCTCCAAAAAATAAAGGGCCGTACCCAGTCCATGATGCAGGAAATCATTCCGTTCCTCTGCCAGTTCTGATGTCATAAAATCCGCTACCAGCGGATCAATATCTGCAAAAATATCTTCTGTATCGTCCGCTTCAATGAAACCCGTTGCCACCAGGTGCCGGATGCACCATGCCACGCCGGCAATACCGCTGCAATGCGAGCCATTCATGGGCTCCTCAGATAATGCCCGCAGGCACTTTTCAATGATGTAATGAACATTGTCCAGGTGTTCTTCTTTGCCTGTGAGCTGATAATAATAGGCATAAAACAAAGCTACGCCGGTGTATCCTCCCAGCAGGCTGCTGTTGGTATCTTCCAGGATAAATGGGTCCAGTGCAGCGCAAATCCTTTGCAATACTGCGGTAGCCTCTTGCTGTTGATCCATAAGTTAAATTCCGTGATAAAATATATAATGGCAAAACACGCAGGCATAATGCCATACGTGTTTTGCCATACAGTCAGGTTGCTGTGAATATTGACGGATCAGTAGCGACAGGAGTCGAGGCTGCAGATAGGCGCGCCCTGGCTGATATTGTCTGTACAGATCCGGAGAGAGCAAAGAACTGAACAGGTGCCCACGGTGGCGGCCATCTGTTGCGGTCCTGCTGCGTTGGAAAGACTGGCTACTTTTATTTTACCCAGACTGAGTTTTTTGCCTGTTGATTTTTTCATAGCACAAGATTTTTTAGCAATAAAGTGATGAGTTAAAATATACAGGAATCTTCGCTGCATACGGGTGCGCCCTGGCTTAAGCAGGTGATCTTAATACTGGGCACACAGGCGAGCGACTGGATCAGCTGGGCTACTTCCCTGTTCTCAATATTTACTTTGCTGAGGTCAGCTACTTTAATTTTGCCGAGGCTCAATTTTTTACCGTTTTTTTTCATGGTTTCTCAATTTAAAAGCAAGGATCTTTGGAAATAGGAGGTGTACATTTCATCATCAGGCTGCAGCCGGTGTATGTGGGCGCTTTTGCATCGGCTTGTTCCTGGCTGATACTGAGCTTAGCCACTTTTAATTTACCCAGGGCCAGTTTTTTTACAGGTGTTTTTCTCATTTCGCAAATGTTTATGGTTGAAAAATAATAGACATAAGAATTGGCAGGTTCAGTATAATAGGGCCATTTGAAATACAGGTTTTACAAGATTACAGGATGATAAATGTAGGGAGAAAGTAAGAAACCGGAGATCACGGAAAAACGTGATTTTTTCGCTAACGATGTTTAAACATGCTTTTTACCGGTTTTACGTGATGCCCTTTTATGAGAGAAAAAATTACCTTCAGTTTTTAACGTTGACCTAGCGCCATGATCAGAGCTGAAAACTTCTATGTGGTAAGAACACCGCTGTTACCAGTGAATATTGTCACTCAGTTACACCATATCAGCAATGCCTCCCTTGCACCAGTTATCAAAGCTATTTTCCGGGACGAGTTCCTGCAGGAAGCCATTTATATTGCTTCCCCGGAATTGTACCAGGAATTGCAGAAATGGCTGGCCACCGGCAATGAGAACCCCAAACTGGCGTCGGCGCTGTACCGTTACCTGCTGAGGATGAGCAGCCGGTGCACTCCCTACGGTCTTTTTGCTGGCTGCGCCACCGGCAGTGTGTCTGATCATACTGCCATCCGGCTGAACGATAAACAGCTGCATAAAAAACATTGCCGCCTGGATATGAACTATGTGGCAGAACTTACCGCCGCCATTACCGCTATACCGGCTATCAGGGAGCAATTACTTTATTTCCCCAACAACTCTTTATACCCTGCAGGCGCCCAATACCGCTATGCCGCCTACAGCGTTAAAAATAAGATCCGCAACTATTACCTCACCGCCGTCAACTATAGCAGCTATCTGGAGAAAATGCTGGAAACGGCTGCCCGCGGTGCAACGCTAACGGATATACGCAACAGCATTGTAAGTGAGGCAGATGATATCTCTGCTGAGGAAGCTGCTGCGTTTACAGAGGAGCTCTTACAGCACCAGCTGCTGGTGAGCGAACTGGAACCCACGGTTACCGGGGAGGAGTTTTTTGTGCACCTGGTAAACAGGTTAAAGAAATTACTACACACAACAGAAACGGTGGCCGCACTGGAAGCTATACAAAGCTTGCTGCAGCTGCAGCAAACAGGTGTTCAAAAGTATACTGCCACGCATGAACTGGTGCAATCGCTGTTAACGGAAACCAGTAACAAAGACCTGGTACAAACAGACCTGTTCCTTTCTACGCAGAAAAATAGCCTGAGCCATACCGTTATCAATGAGCTTTCCGCACAGGTAGCGCAACTGTGGAAACTGGCCAGCAACGATAACAATAGTGACCTGCGGCAGTTTTGCGACGCCTTCAGGCAACGTTATGAAGAACAGGAGATCTCTCTCAGCCTGGCGTTGGACACGGAAGCCGGTATTGGCTACGGAGCACACAGTCAGCGTAATACAGACCACACGCCGCTGGTAGACAATATCCATATTCCCCCGAACAATACCGTAGCTACCGGTACCCGCAGTAAAATGCAGGACTTCCAGCTGCAACAGTTACAGCAATGCCTGCAGGAGAACAGGTCAGTGATCACGCTTACGCGGGAGCAGCTGGACGGCTTCCGGGAGAAGGAAACACCGGCACTCCCCCACAGCATGTACCTGATGGGAAGCATTTTAAGCAGCAGCGCCGCCGCTGTCGATAACGGTGATTACCTCTTTGATATGAATGGCTGCAGCGGCCCATCGGCCGCCAACTTGCTGGGAAGGTTCTGTCATGGCGATGAACAGCTGGCTACCCATGTAAAAGCCTGTTTACAGGCCGAGGAAGCCAGTGATCCGGGGAAGATCTATGCAGAGGTGATTCACCTCCCCGAATCCCGGACCGGCAATATCCTGATGCGACCACGGTTACGGGAATATGAAATTGTGTACCTGGCTAACAGTCTTGCTCCGAAAGAGTACCAGCTGCACCTCTCCGACCTCATGGTAAGCGTACAGCGTAACAAAGTAGTGCTGCGTTCCCGGCGGCTGAATAAGATCATTGTACCAAGGCTCAGCACTGCGCACAACTACCGCCAGGGCCTACCGGTATATAAATTCCTGTGCGACCTCCAGTTCCAGGACTATCATACCGGCATTGGCTGGCATTGGCAGATACCCGGCGATATTACCTTTTATCCCCGTGTGCAGTATGGTAATATCATCCTCAGCAAAAGCACCTGGATGCTCCATAAAAAAACATACCCGGCACTGGCCAAGGCTTCGCCGGATAACTATATGGAGATCTTTGGAGAGATAAGGACCAGGCTTAAGCTCCCCCGCTATGTAGTAGTAAAGGAAGGCGACAATGAACTGCCTGCCGATCTTGATAATGAAGTAGCTGTACATCTGCTGGTAACTACCCTGTTAAAAAAAGAACAGGTCACTTTACAGGAATACCTCCACACGCCCGGCAACTGCTGGATAAACGGGCCTGATGGCCCGCACACCAATGAGTTTATTATTCCCCTCAGGAATATATCTTCCGGAAAGGAAAAAAAACAAACAACAGCAACTGTTGCATCACTTACGGCTACGCCCACACGAAAATTTACTACCGGCAGCGAATGGCTGTACGTAAAACTATACGCCGGCACAAGGAGCGCGGAAACTATCCTGAAGGAAAAGATACTGCCGCTAACACAGGAACTGATGCAGGAAGGTATCATCGATCAATGGTTCTTTATCCGTTATACAGATCCGGAACATCACCTGCGGATCAGGTTCCATCATCATGAAAACAGGCAGTTCTGGAGCACAGTGCTGGAACGGCTGCATGCCGCACTGGCCGGAAACGCCAGCCAGGATCAGGTATACCGCGTGCAAACAGATACCTACGAAAGGGAAATAGAGCGCTACGGTGCGGATACCATGCTGCTTAGCGAAGCCATATTTCATTACGACAGTGAATGCGTGGTGAGCATCCTGGACCTGCTGGAAGAGGAAGAAGGGGAAAACTACCGCTGGATGCTGGCATTAAGAGGTGTAAATATGCTGCTGGATGATTTCGGGTATACCCTGCCGGCAAAATCGGCGTTATTAAAAATGCTGCAGAAAAGTTTCTTTGAAGAATTTGGAGGAGAGAAATCCTTACTTGTTCAACTGAACGATAAATACCGGGAAGAAATGCGGAAAGTAAGCGGTATCCTTGATCCGGCGCAGGATGCCGATCATGGCATTGAAGCCGCTGTGGCGTGTTTTCAAACCCGCTCCACCGGTATAAGGGAACAACTCAAAGCCGTTCATCTTTCCAACCCCGACGACCTGCTTTGCAGCTACATCCATATGTTCCTCAACAGGATCCTTTTATCCAACCAGCGTAAACATGAGCTGGTGATCTATCATTTTCTCAGCAGGTATTATGAATCCATGTTGGCCATCTCCAAAAAACAAATCAATTTAATTGTTCACTAAATACATATTCGTATGAAAAAGAAGAATGCGCAAAAAATGAAGCTGGGCGCTATTAAAGTGGCCAGGTTAAATGCCGGCATCTCACAGATGGATCAACAGCAGAAAAAGATCACTCATCCTACCACTACGGTCATCAGGACTTTTGACTGCTAACTGTTCCGACCGCGCTGCCGGGTTGTTTCGCGTCATAGAAAGCAGCCCGGCAACCGGTATTATCCGCTCCCGGTTAAAGTCTTTCTATTTCGCTTAAAGGAAAACTGATTTCCCCGAAAGGGTTTACTACTTTCAACATCAGTTCCCCGTAATGCAAGTAAAGATCGGCCACCATTTCCCCATCCTTTCCTTTCCATTTTGTATTGGCCTGTAAATAGCGTTTGAGTTTCGGCTCTAGCTGTGCACCACCCTTCCATTTCCTGTCATTCAGCAGGGCCACATACACTTTGTATCCTTTGGGTTGTGAAGCGGCGATCAGCAGCTTCTCCATTTCTTCCGGGATACCCATATAATACAAATGCTTTCTGTGATCTGCTGCAATATGCTGCATGTGATCGTTTGCAGATGCCAGGTCTTTGTAAGGCGTGATCAAAAAGGTTTCTATTGTGTCCGTATCCAGGTGATCCTTCCCCCGCGGGTAGCTTTGCCTGACGAAAGCAGTAAAATGATGCTTCGTTAACGACATGATCAACTCAATTGATAGAAGCGCCAAAGGATTGTGCATGTGCTTTATTTATACGGACCGAAGATACTAACATTATTAGCACACATAAAAATAAAAAAGCCCTGATGGCCACTACAGCATGGTTCTCAAGGCTTTTTTACATTATTCATGTTGCTTTCTGAAACAAAAATACTAATATTTTTAGTAAATCCTAATTTATTTTTCGGCTCAGGCAATATGACTATCATGTTTAGTCCAGATAAGGGCGCCGGTATCATACCCAAGCCCGGCAGCCAGTGCCAGGAACCGGTTTTTAATATCTTCGGGAATGCTGCGGGTGCGGGACAGGATCCAGATATAGTTAAGATTATTACCGGCCACCAGTGCGTATTGGTATTTTTCGTCGATGTCAATTACGTTGTAGCCTGCATAGAACGGGCCGGCGAAAGATATTTTCAAACGGCCTTCATCCCCGCCGTTTACGAGTGCGGCTTTGCCCACGCTCTCTTTCCACCGGTATTTCCTGGTATCGTATCCCCTGTTATCCACCTTTATTTTTCCATCTTCACTGAATGAATAAGTAGCCGATACATTACTAAGATAATGCTCAAACCGGTAATCAAGGCGCGCAATTTCATACCAGGTTCCCATAAACTTTTGTACATCAAATGGCGAAACAGCCTTGGCCCCTTTGGGGATGGACACTTTGGTATTATTATATAGCAGATAGGCGGCGGCAGCAGAAGCAGCTGCTCCCAGGACCAGCAGTTTTTTGTTATTCATAAAGTATGATTATTAAAAAGGTTTCTCAATCAGCCGGGATACTACAAAAAGGCTGCCTGACCGGAAGTGCCTGCCAGCAAGGGGTTACTGGAATGGGGATGTTGCGGAATTGCTACAAATAGCGGATTTTGTCTGACTCAGGATTAAACTGATTACGCTGATTACACTGATTTTATTTTTTGGATTTTATAATGATTAAAAAGATTTTGATAGATATAAACGGATATCGCTTATATCTCCCAAAATCCTTTAAAATCAAAAAAGATAAAATCAGTGTAATCAGCGTAATCAGTTTAATCCTGAGTCAGACAACCTCCGCATCCATTCTCTGCTGGAACCCTTCCAGGAACTGTCCTACATGAAACCCATCCATCAGGGCATGGTGCACATGTACTGATACAGGCATTACTTTCCGGTCACCTGCCTCCCGCACTTTTCCGAAGCTGATCTTGGGGCAGCTGTCTTTAAACGAGAAGCTCCGTGCATGCGATATGGCCGTAAAGTTAATCCATGGCAGCGAAGAATAATGGATCACATTTTCCCCGGACACGGCAGGCACCAGTCCTGTACTTTGCCGCACTCTTTCGATCTCTGTTTTGCTGTTAGCTTCAAAGGTGGCAGCATCTTCATAAAAATCCATATAGGCAAAACCAAAAGTACCATCGGGCCGGTTAATGGTGGGCGATGCGTGTACCCGGTCATATTCCCATACTTCCCCATCGTTAATACGGTAGCGGAAAGGCGTTACTTCATTAGCGGCGGCGAGCGATTTATGCAGGTAGCTCAGAAAAAAGGAGCCACCGTTTGCTTTAACCCTGTTAAAATCAACAGTACAGTCGACTTCAGCGGTAATGCCAAAAAATGGCTCTTCAAACTGGCGGAAGAAATTAAAATGTTCTTTTCTCGCCCATGTATCCAGGTTTAATAATTGTTTCATAATACCAGGTGCGGCAGGATATCTGCCATTGTATTAAACTCATAAAATCGGGGATCTTCAATGGTATGTTCTATGCGCTCGTGCTGCCAGGTGGTATGATAAGGAATGTGGATAGCATGCCCACCCAGCGCCAGCACCGGTAAAACGTCTGATTTCA
The DNA here is from genome assembly GCF_902150045.1 of Chitinophaga polysaccharea. Lineage (GTDB taxonomy): Bacteria > Bacteroidota > Bacteroidia > Chitinophagales > Chitinophagaceae > Chitinophaga > Chitinophaga polysaccharea_A. The sequence goes on along the minus strand of NZ_CABFVU010000005.1, from coordinate 141,830 downwards.
GGGAGTTGCCTATCATCAGGAATTCTTCCGGGCGGCAGTCGAGATGCTTTATTAATTTGCGGTAGTCACTTTCCTTTTTATCGCTCATAATTTCAATATGATGGAAATAGTGCTCCAGCCCTGATTTTCCCAGCTTGCGTTCCTGGTCCAGCAGATCACCTTTGGTGGCCACTACCAGCCTGTATTTACCTGAAAGCGCCTGCAGCACTTCTTCCACCCCATCCAGCAACTCAATGGGCTTGTTCAGCATTTCCTGGCCATATCGGATCACTTTATGTAATATCTCAGGACTGGCGGTATTTTCAGTTACACGTAGTACCGTTTCTATCATGCAAAGCATAAAGGACTTTATACCGTAGCCATACAGCTCCAGGTTGGCCATTTCTGTTTTAAACAGTTCCTGCGACACAGTATGATGCGGCAGGTAATCTTCCAGCAGGTTACAAAAGAGGGTTTCTGTTTCCTGGAAGTAGGGTTCGTTCACCCAAAGGGTATCATCGGCATCGAATGCGATAACGCTAATATCAGAGATCATTGTTATTTTTATGTTTTTCCGGGTACAAAAATAAAGCCCGGCAGGTTATAAAACGGGACATTTGTCTCACCCTTTTTTTAGTATGTTACGGACCAATCCTGCTTTTCTTCATTTCATGGAACAATTCACTGCCGGCGCCCCGGAAGGGGAAACGGTAGCGATAAAAACTTTTGCTCCCGGCACACGGCTTATCATCCAGGGAGATACTATCAGCCATGTGTATATTATCAGGGAGGGTATTACCAAATGTTATATCGAGGAAGAAAACGGGAAGGAGTATATTTTCGAATTCCTGGGCAAGGGAGAAATTACCGGGGACCTGGAAGGGATCAGGAAAGAAAAATGCTTGTGTAATATCGAAGCCATTACTTCAGTTACCGCCTATGCCATTCCACATACCTTGTTTGCCTGGCTGCTGGTAAACAATACAACATTCAACCGGCTGTTGCTGGAGGAACTGGCCGTTCGTATCCGGCAAACCTGTATCCGCACCTCTTACCAGCAATTATATCCCGTGGAATATGCGTTGCTCCGTTTACTGGCACTGGAAGCTGCGCAGGATATTGTTATCCCTAAAAAAGATATGGCATCTTACCTGGGTATTACCATCCGGACCTTTAACAGGACATTAAAGGAACTAAGGGCTAAAAATATCCTGGACCCCAAGGGGTTAAATATTGACCTGAGCAGGAAACAGCTTGAAAAAACATTACGCAGGTTTGAGGAGATGCGATAATGATATAACGCTTACCCGTATACGAAAATAAGGGCCATTACTTTTTTACGCAACGGCCCCTTTCAGTTATTTAAACAGCCTCCATTCGCTCAGCTGGAAATCCACGCTGCCATTGGTGCCTGTTACATACACGGCGTAATATTTATATGCAGTGGTATTGGCAATAGCGAATTGCCGGGTTTGATTCCTGGCGCTGAACACCTGGTTGGTTTGCGTATCCAGTACAGTCCAGGTAGTACCATTATCCGAGCCCTTCAGCTGCCAGTTCTTCGGATCGCGGTCAATGGCATCATCACCGGAAGTAAGGGTATATGATTTTACGGTTTGCTCCGTGGTGAATTGCAGCTGCATTTTAAAATCGGCGGGCACTGAATTTACGAACAGTTTGGTGCTGTAAACATTGTCGGTCAGTTTCAGCGAGCCCTCCGCAGCGGAAGCCCCGCCCCCGTTCTCCTTGCTCACCGTGATAGTACCGGCGCCCGTAATATCATCCGATGGATAGGTAATGCCGAAGAAGGTTGATTTGGCCTGTTTCAGCTGGGCGGTCCAGTCGTTGCCCTGTTCATCTTTATTACCGAAGGCAGTAAGCGCCAGCTGCTTCAGGTCTTTATTGGCAGCGCCGCTCCAGTAATGCACAAACTCGCCGAAGTTAAGCCCGCGGCTGTATTCAGGATAGGTAGTGATGCCGTTGTTGAATGTTTGTTTTGGGAAGTGCTGTGCCAGCAGTGAAAAGAATTTATTCAGCGTAGCAGCGCCGCCATAATTGGTGTAGACAGGATAAAACCAGTCCCTGAACCAGTAGGTGCCTGCGCGGGGAAAAGCATCTGTTTGCGTGATCTTCATATTATACCAGCGGGTTGCGTCGCTGCTGCGGCCCAGGGCCAGGTACACGTCATACTGGTAGATCTCCATCCATTTACTGTCGTGCCATATACCAAAGGCCGGGGAGCCGTGCACGCCCTTGGAAGCGCCCTCTACAATATGGCCTACCTCGTGCGTGGTAAGATCGATATCGTTGCCAACGCCTGAAATCCATGCATTGGGATCGGAAGATCCCACATCTATTACGTTGCGGTAATCATGACCTCCATCCATGTACGTGGAAGGATGCCCTCCGGAATACTTGCCGGAGTGAAAGATCGCAAAAAGGCGGGAGTCGTCGCCAAAGGCGCCGTACCTGCTTTTAGTGTAGTTCCATACCTGCGCAAGATAGGTGTTGGGCCAGGTGATGCTGCTGTTTACATCATTATCAAAATATACCGCTACACTGGTATCATAAAAAACGCGGTTCAGCAGCTGCTGGTGCTCAAACCAGTGCTCCTGCCAGGTGGCAGGCGGCGTTGCCAGTACCTGCAGCTCTTTTTTTTGGGTAACGGGTTGAAGGTCGTTGCCGGGAGCGCTTTTCTTTCCGCATCCGGTCAGTATGCCCAGCGTGATGCATGCTGCAGCAAACAATAAAGTTTTCATACTGTGTTTTTTTAGATGAATAATAAAAGGGGGTTTCGGGTTTTCAATTTATACGTAACAGCACCAGGTGATGATGTTACCGTTCAGTTTTGGTTGTTCAGGTATATAAGTTAACACATCTTTTCACCGTAACCTGTCAACAGAATTTAAACAATTGTAAACAGATCTTAAACAGCCAAAGGAGTGCAACGGGCTGCACTCCTTTGGCGCGGGTATAGGTGACCGTTATTTCGCTGTGTGGGTATCGCGGATATGGATGACCGTTATCCTGCTGTGTGGATATACATTTCTTTACGCGGGTATGGGCGACCGTTATTCTGTTGCACGGGTATATAATCCCCCGTCCATGCTAATGCCCAGGCGTTTCATCATAGCAGGCATATCAAACCCCGACCGCTTATACTCCGCCTGCACCTGTTCCCTGGCGCTGGCTACAGCTGCCTTGTTTTCCCATTGTGCAATGGTTATAAAAACAAGGTTCCCCTGTTCATCGAAGTGCTCATAGGCAACGTCGGAAATAAACCCCGGTAATGTTCTTATAAACTGACGGTTCACCGCCACCCTTTGTTTGAACGCTGCAATACCGGCAGGTGGCACCAGGAATTTATCAATGAACTGTACCTGCTCGTTTACCGGTGCAGTGGCGATGTCCGCCGGCAATACGCCCAATGCAGTTAAAAATCCCAGGCGGTCTGTTTGTACTTCGCCCGCGATGATCTTCCCGTTCTTTAATTCATAAATGGCTATACCATTGATATGAATGGCTTTCCCGGTAGCGGGAATATTTCTGTAGGTACCGGTTTGAGTGCCGTACCAGGTCCATTTTGCCACTACCTTATCGCCGTCGCACACCAGTGAGGATATTTTCCATTGTATGTCGGGAAAGGCCGCAATGAGCGGCGCTATGGGTGCGGTAAAACCCGCTACTCCTTTACTTCCTTCCGGCCCGGTATATTCTTCTGATACGATCACCGGCAGTAAGCTCATATCTTTCTTATTCATTACATTTTCATACAGATCCTGTATAATGGCTTTGTTCTTTTCCATAATTTCTTTTTGCTGATGAATACTTTTTTCCTGTGAAAATGATAGTACCGGCAGCAGCAGTGCCATGGCCAGGTATATCGCTCTATGAACTGATCTCATTGTTTTTCTTTTCACAAAAGTATTGCTCCTGCCAGCCCGGGGATTGTAAAAAATCATTGATCTGCCCGCCGGTTCAAGGGTGCGCCGGCGCCCGGATCACAGAACATGCCAAAAACAACAGCTGCTACCTGGGAATTTCCGCAGGTGAAGAATAGTTGCTTTTTGGTAGTTTAGCCGTTGAAAAGCCGCGTATACAGGCGCGTGACAGGAACAGGGTATACCAGGAGAAATCCGGGGGAAAGAACAGGACGCCCGGGCTTTATTATGAATACAGGGGAAAATGACGCACTGAAAAGATCAGGAATACATGATAACAATGGCAATACTAAACAGGACAATCCACTACAAACTAGATAAGTTAAAATCTAAATTAACTTATTACCAACACCTTAAAATTGAAATTTCCGGCTTCGTGAAAGATAAAATCCTATATTAGAAGCTTGAAAAAGGCCGTGTGCAGGCTTTTTATATTAACCCTTAATAAATAACAAAAAGATTAAACGGGAGCACCTGAATATTACTTATATTAATGTTATTAGCCGGACAGTATGCTGCTAAAGGGAAACGGCAAAATGCCGCTGTGACGTAAAAGCTAAAAAAGTACATGAACACATACCAACATTATTCTTTTGATCTATGGTTAACTTTAATAAAATCGAATCCTTTATTTAAACAGGAAAGGACCCGGTTTTTTTACGACCATTTCAATCAACACCAAAAAACGCAGGAAGAGGTAGGCCGCATATTCCGCAGGGTAGACTTGCTATGCAATGCCATCAATGAAAAAACGGGCGGTAATATTGATGCGGAAGAAATGTACCTCATGGTGATCAGTGAAATGAATGATTACAGCAACGCCTTCGGGAACATCGACCTGGCGGCCCTTTACCAGGAAATGGACGCATTGGTGCTTAAATACCTCCCGGTTATTTATTGTTCAGAAACCGTAAGAACATTACGCAGGATAAAAGAATCGCCCGACCGCACCGTTAGTTTGCTCAGTAATACCGCCTTTATAAAGGGCAGTACTTTGAGAAGGGTGCTGCAGGAGCTGGAACTGGAACAGTATTTCGATTTCCAGCTGTATTCAGATGAAACAGGTATGTCGAAGCCCAATGAAAAAATGTTCCGGCTTATGCTCGACAATGTGGCTGAGGTAAGAAAAGACCCGGCCCTCCCGCTAAGTAACATCATACATATTGGCGATAATATAAAGGCAGATATCGATGGCGCACAGGTGGCAGGCATTCATACTTTACTGGTCAACTCCAATAATCAATGTATCTCAAGCTTAGTTAACTGATGACGACAACCTATTCACTTCATAAGATCACCAACGCGGAATTTTTTGGGTTTTCGCCCGATGACTACAGCCGTTTTAAATTCGGGGACGATGCGGTTGCTGAAAAATTTGGTACCGGCCTGGCAGACGGTTTTATTGAGCATCACCTGAAAGGAAAGGAAGTGCCGCAGTTTGTGGTGGTATCCAGCCCCTACTCTTTTATACCAACGGCCACCTTTGCCATGAAAAACTATTTCGTTTTCCAGCTGAACAGGTGGCTGGCGGCGCATGGGCACCCGGTTCTACAGGAAACCAAAGTACACCGCACCATCACCTACAAGGAGGATTACGGTGAACTGGATGCAGAACAACGGTTAAAGCTGATCGGCAACGACAGCTTTCATATAGACCGGCATTTCCTGATGGGGAAAAAAGTGATCTTCCTGGATGATATCCGGATCACCGGGGGCCATGAAAGGATGATCCTGAAAATGGTGGATGCGTACGACCTCTCCAATGATATATACCTGCTGTATTATGCAGAGCTGCAGAATAAAAGCATTCATCCCAACATTGAAAATTACCTGAACTATCATTACGTGAAGTCTATTTTCCACCTGGAAAAGATCATCCAGGGCGAACATTTCTTCATTAATACAAGGATTGTAAAGTATATCCTGAATTATGATTTCGATTCATTTTGTATTTTCCTGCAAAATCAAACGGATAAATTCGTAAATCTTTTGTATAATATGGCCCTGGGAAATGGCTATCATACGATAGAAGTTTACCAGAAAAATCTGAATTTCATCAAAAATTACTTATTTAACAGAAAACATAAAAGCTTACAACATGGCAATTAATTTGCAAAAAGGTCAGCGGCAAACGATCAATGCGCCCAAATTCGTAATTGGCCTGGGATGGGACGCAAATGCTTCTTCTACCGGCACCAGCTTCGATCTGGATGCCTCCCTGTTTGTAATGGGAGAAAATAAAAAGATATTATCTGATCAGCACTTTATTTTTTACAATAACCTGGTAACACCAGATGGCAGCGTAGAGCATACCGGCGATAACCTTACCGGCGAAGGCACCGGCGATGATGAACAGATCAAAATTGACCTGGCTAAAGCAGATCCGAAGATCACTGAAATATGCATAGTGGTTACCATCCATGAAGCGGAAACACGCAGGCAGAACTTCGGACAGGTAAGGAATTCCTTTATACGTATATTCGACCCCGTTACCAACGAAGTGCTGCTGAAATATGAACTGGAAGAAGACTTCTCTATTGAAACAGCGGTAGAATTCGGCAGGATCTACAAACGTAACGACGAATGGAAATTTGAAGCAGTAGGCGTTGGCATGAAGGGCGGCCTGCAGGACTACCTGAACAAATACAACTAATCCTTACTACTATATCTAAAAATATAAGATCAATATGGCAATCAATCTTCAAAAAGGTCAGCGTATAAATCTCGAAAAAAGCAATGGCGCCAAACTCCAGAATATCTGTGTAGGTATCAACTGGGGCGCTATTGAAAAGAAAGGCCTCTTCGGCTTGTCTAAAACCAAGGAAGCGGTAGACCTGGACGGCAGCTGCGCTATGTTCACAGAGCAGAAACAACTGCAGGAAGTGGTGTACTTCGGTAACCTGAGATCCAAAGACAACGCCGTAAAACACAGCGGCGACGACCTTACCGGCGACCTGAACGGTAACGACGGCCTGGATAATGAAGTGATCACACTCGATTTCTCCCGCCTGGATCCGAACACCAACTACGTGGCGTTTGTACTGAACAGCTTCCGCGGGCACGATTTCGGTACCATTCCCTTTGCTTCCATCCGCATTTACGAGGGCACGCCTTCCCGTGTGAATGAAATATTTGCCACCTACGATATTGCCAGCGGCCCCGGCTTTGCAGGACATGTATCCATGGTGATGGGCGTGTTTTACAAGAAGAACGGGGAATGGAAATTCAACGCGATCGGCGAGCCTACAAAAGATAAAAAATTGCAGGAAACCGTGAATACCGTTGCGCAGAATTACCTGTAACCCTTACTTTTGATACCTGGTATAAAGAAAATATCAATTTATAATCAGATACCTTATGGAAGCAAATCCAAATACTACCGACCAAACACTTCCCCCGGTGCGTCTCGACAAAGATGGCAACGTGGATCTGTCTGTCATTACGCCGGACGATGCGAAGAAATACGGGGAAATAAGTAAATCGCTGGTTACCACCGACGTCAACTCCATCCTGAATTATGGTACGGAAGTACAGAATTCAATGGAAAAATACAGTAACGAGTTCCTGAGCTCCGTGCGTACCTATAATTCCGGTGAAGTAGGCGGATTGATCAACGATCTGCTTACGGAGCTGAATTATATTGATGTGGATGAGCTGAACCAGGGCGCTTTACAGAGCTTTATCTCGAAGATCCCTTTTCTGAAGAAGCTTGTATTTGATGCCAAAAAGCTTTTCCAGAAATACGATACGGTGATCAGCAATGTTGATAAAATCACCAACAAGATCAAGGCCGGCCGGATCAACTCGCTGAAAGACAACAGTTCCCTGCAAACCATGTTTGACAGTAACGTATCTTACATCAAACAAATGGAAGATCTCATTATTTCAGGTCAGCTGAAATACAATGAGCTCAGCCAGCAACTGGCAGAGATGGAAGTGAACGCCGCCAATTACAATGATTATGAGATTGCGGACCTGCGGGATTTTATTACCCGCCTGGACAAGCGGCTGGCCGATATGAAGATTGTACGCTTTATTATGCTGCAATCACTGGCACAGATCAGGCTGGTGCAGAACAACAATACTTCCATTGCGGAAAAAGCGCAGTCCATCGTTTCCACTACCATCCCTGTCTGGAAAAACCAGCTTACCATTGCGGTAGCGCTGCAAAGACAGAAAGCCAACGTGGAAATGCAGCGGAAGGTGTCTGAAACCACCAACACCATTCTCCAGAAGAATGCCGACCTGCTGAAACAAAACAGCATAGAAGTAGCAAAGGAGAATGAGAAAACAGTAGTATCTATTGAAACGCTGAAAAGAACCACCCAATCGCTGATTGAAACGCTGCATGAAGTGAAGAAGATCCACGAACAGGGCACCGAAAGCAGGAAAGTGCTGAACGGTGAATTGAAGACGCTGGAAACAGAGCTGAAGAAAAATGTAACAAACGTTAGCTAACGGGGGATAAATAATGGAGGATAACCTGGCAATAATATTAAATGACTCAAATAAAACCATCAGCAAATTACAGTTGCTGTCCACTTTTTTTGAAGAGGAGATAATATACAAGATCTATCTCCGAAGCCAGGTTGTCCATAAATTATTTGAAACCAATCCTGAACTGGATATTAATAAGCTGGAGCTTTTTCACCTGCAATATACCGCCACGGTAATTGACCTGCTGAGAAAAATAAAGGCCAGCAATGAAAGGAACGTGAGTATTTTATATGATGAGATACAGATCAACAAGGACCTGATTGCCAGTATGAGCGACAGTGTTTTTTCAGAAAAGAATTACCATCTGGATAAACAGAAGCAGTCCCTGAAAATCAATTTATCTTTGCGCAAGCTGTTCCAGGTATTGTCAGACAACTCCGACGACTACCCTTTCTCCAAAAATATCAATGCCTTCAGTGCGCGTTTCTCGCAGGATTTCTATTTTGATATTTCCCCCGACGCGCTCAATGAGCTGATTAAATTCAACCCTTCTGAAGTATACCGTAACAACTCTGCCATCATACAGCGAAAGCTGATGGGATTGTTGTGCAAAATGGATTTCAAAACCGAATTCTATTGCGGGCTTGCTGCCGGCAATTTAGTACTTGAAGTATACCGGTTCCTGAATATGGACCGCTATTTTCTCTTCTTCCCCGCAAAAAATCTCTTCCTGTTCTGCGACCTGTCTACTATTCCAGGCGTTGACTGGACCAATACCCTTTCCAAAAAAGCAAGGCTTATACAGGAATTAACGGATAAGAACGATAACCTGATGAGCCGGGCCAATGTACTGAAAACAGTGATCCCAGATAATGTACAGGCTCTGCTGAAGGAATACTATGAGAAGATCTCCGATGTTGATTTCCTCCAACAGATCGGCCGGTTTGATGTACAGACCAATATCCTGAAAACCATGCTGAACACCAATGTAATTTAAGCAGGTAAACAAAAAGCACCAGTCCGCAGACTGGCGCTTCAGAAACCTTTATTAAACTGACCCGGTGCTTACCGGTAATCTTATTTTTCCAACTTTGCAGAAGGGGTCTTTTTAGGGAAGTTTAACAGTGCCGAAGTAATGATCGGAACAATAAAGATCCCCACGGTTAGGATAGACGTGATAACGTCTGCCTGTGAGCTTTCCAGGAAATGGGTTAAGCCTGATTCCGGGAAGAAGTGCTCATAGATAGAGAGGCTCAGTTTAAGACCGAGGATACCGATAACGATATACGCCGCTCCTTCCAGGAAGGTAAATTTCGTCATCAGCTTTACGAAAGCCTGTGCTACAAAACGCATGGCCAGGATACCGATAAATACCCCGAGGCATACCAGTAATATATTATCGGTAAATGCTACCGCTGCGAAAATATTATCTATGGAGAAGGCCATGTCCATCAGTTCCACAAGCGCCACCGTGGCCCAGAAAGGACCGATCGCACCTACTGTTGCCTTATATAGCCAGTTTTGTCCTTTGTCGATGTTCTCTTCTTCTTTTTCGCCTTCTGCCTTTTTATCTTTCCACCAGCTGAATACCAGGTAAAGGAGATATAGACCGCCCAATGGTTTCAACCACCAGATCTTGATCAGGAAGGACGCAAACAACATAGCCAGGCCGCGGAACACATAAGCGCCCAGGATACCGTATTTAAGTGCACGGTCGCGCTGTTTTTCGGGCAGGTCCATTACCATTGTAGCCAGTACAGCGGCATTGTCTACCGACAGTAAGCTTTCAATAATAACGAGGTTCCCGACAACAATAGCTGAAGGTATTGGGTTGTCAATAATTTGTTGGATTAATTCATTCATTTCACTTTATTTTTTATATAGGTTTCTACTTGTTGGCAATAGTTATTATCACAACTCTTCCTCCTTCTTCTCTCGACAGCAGGAGTCTTTTTCCATCTGTCAGCTCCACCATTGAACCGATGGGAATTTCTTTGTCATCCGTCAGGTCTTTTAAAGAAGTAAGCTGCTGGTTTACCAGCACCCATTTTCCCTGGTGAAAAACAAAATACCCTACCGGTACTTTTTGTGCAGCGGTAAGCCGTTCATTGCGGATGATGTTCCTGTTTACATGCCATTGGAAAAGGTACTGGTTATTATATACCATGAGCCGGTGATTTTCCGGTTTCCAAACAGTTGGTTTAAACTCGTAATACAGGTCCAGCACCGGCAGCGTGCCTTTATGCGGTGTGCCGCAGAAAGGGCATTTGGGCGAATGGGTGTTATCAAAAACGTACCATTTCTGTTCACAGGCGGCATTGCTGCAGGGTTGCATCAGGTCCGTTGTTTTCAACAGCGCCTGTTCCCACATTTCTGCCGGCGGGCGCTCTGTGGGGGTATGCAAACCGGTTACAAACGCCTGGTAGAACAGTTCCTTCAGGTAAGGGCCTGTAATGGTGTATGGCAGCTTTGTTACGTCTGCCCAGGGCAATTCCTTCGGGTTTACCTGGTTCAGTTTAGGCCGGTTGGAAGCATCCTGTGGATGTTCTATGAACAGGGCCTTCTCTCCCATCGACAGCAGGTCGTCTTTCTCTGTGTCAAGATCATGGATCTTCCCTCCTTTCAAGGGATGACGGTACAGCAGGTACATATAGATCATCACTGCCAACGCATGCAGGTCAGTAAGGCGGCTGGGCAGTTTCCTGCCCGGATCTTTCCCGTCCAGGTGCTTGGTGGCCAGCACTTCCGGCGCAATAAAATCGGCGGTGCCGATCACATCAGGCGGAAACAGGCCAGGCACCACCAGGCCATCGATATCAATGATGGCAGCCGATTTGCTCACCGGGTCTACCAGTACGTTTTTATACGATAGGTCCGAATGAGCCAGGCCCGCGGCATGCAGGCGTTTCACACCCCTGGAAATATTCACGCAGATCTGGAAATAACTAAGCCAGTTGCCCAGTTCAGCCTCATCCAGCCGCAGCGTAAATTGTTTATTCCTGAACTTGGGGGAAGCGAACCATTTTCCTTCTTTTTCCTTTCCTTTAATCAGGTCGTTTGATGCATAACCTTTCTTAAAGAAAAAGTTAGCATGATAGCAAGGTACTACAAGGCCTACTTTTTTATCTGCTTCCACCATGTCTGTTGGCCAGCAATAAAGCTCCCGGTAGTAGTCGCCCCCTTCCCTGTTAAAGAAGCTGTTATAATAATCTGTCACAATTTTCCGCAGCCGTTCCCTGGAGGCGAAATCCTGTGCATCACGGTAAAATGCCACCACGTAAGATCTATCCGGGCTGAAGTAAACGTCTTTCATGCCACCCCGCATAGGTTCCCCGTTATCCACGTACTGGTAACTTTTCCCTGCGTTGATGACTGAATTTACCGTTTTTGTGCTCATATAATCCGCATACTTAGCTGATGATCATTAAGGTTCTGTCGTCGTGATTGCCCGGGCTCCAGAAGTCCATCCAGGCAGAAAGCTGGCCGGCGGTTTCCGGTGTATGGGGCGCCAGGTCAACTTTTACATGGTCATCATTCCGGCCGCCGAGGTCTTCCAGCAGTGCTTTCCAGGCAGCCGGTTTCTCCAGGTTGGCTTCTACTTCAAACTTGGGATCATAAATACCGTCAGTCATTAACATCAGGTAAGAGAAATCGGGCACCAGCCTGAATCCGAAGCGGGTAGCAAATGTATCACTTTTAAAGATCTCCTGCATGGTAATAAACCGGGTTCCCCCGCTGAATTCCCCTACATCGAGCTTATTCAGCAATGTCACCTCTGAAAACTCCGTGTTTATCAGGGCTATGGGGCAGTCGCCCACGCCAAAGCTCATGATCACATAACCGGATGCGTATTTTTTTAAAAGTACAAATATAAGCGTGGAATGCAGATCTTTCAACGGCGCCGCGCAGTTTCCGGCAAATTCTTCCAGCTTTTTATGCACGGTGAACGCCGCTTTGCCGAGATTATCGTATACAAAACGGGTGAGCTCTTTCTGTGTTTTATCGTCTGTAGCGGAAGCATGATCTGCAATCAGCGCGTCAAATGTGGCGTTTAGCTCAGGAGTGAGAAGATGTTCAAAATATTCCACCACGGAGTTACAGGCAACACGCGATCCTGCGCGGGACAGCCTGGCGCTGCCGGCTCCGTCGGACATGGCCAGTATGCTCCAGCCTGTATCTGCAAAATGTCTGAAAGCAAAGTCGTCTTCACGGAATGCACCGGTATTGGCATGCGAGCGGCCTCTTTTGGAGGCTACTACCAGCTGTTTATCGCCTAATGAGGCTGTGGCGGTCACGTTGTCTTCTTTCCAGTAAGGATCGGTGCTATCGCTTTCTATATTTTTCCAGAGCGACCTGGGGTTGGGATTGATCACCAGCGGCACTGTTTTTTCATTGAGCGCCGTGGTATCGGTTTCCCCTTCTATGCGGTATTTCAGCACCAGTTTAAAATCGCCGCTTTTCACGGGAGTACCGCTGATCTGTTTCTTATCTGCATCATATTGCAGGCCGGAACCTTCCAGGCCGTCGATATGGAAATAGGTAAAGTCGTTCCATTTCAGTTGCCCGAAGTCCAGTTGCGCCAGGTAAGGCTTTCCTGCCGTAGCATTGGGAATGCTTACGGGCTGTTGCTGAATATCGGCCAACCTGTTTTTAAACTGCCAGGTATCCATTAGTAGTTTTTTGTTTTCCATGATCAGTTTCACTGCCAGCAGGTTCTTTTCGTCATTTACAAATGCGTCGAAAAGGTGCTGCCGGCGACTGTCTACCGTAATATTATTTGCCTTAAACAATTCCTGGATAAAAGACCGTCCCATGTTTATATGTTATAGATTAGCCCTGGGCACGGTTTACATCAAACCCACCTTCACTGATACCATAAGAGGCGGTAGTGCCGCAGGTGGGACAGGTACTCATTTTTTCATCACCTATGCAGTGGATCTGGCCACAGGAGCAAAGGGCAAATCCCCATTGGTTGCCGCAGCAGGGACAGGTGGGGTTACCGATCAGTTCCTCGCTGTTGATGCTGGCAGGCTTTACATTATCATCAGACAGTTCCCGGTAGTTTTTATCTACCTGGAAAGCGCCTACCAGCTTATAATACAGCCGGCTAAGATTCAGCCCGTATAATTCCGCGTCCTGTTCCGCACGGCGGTACTTGATGAGATAATCGCGCTGCATATGCTGGCATTTCCCTACCATTACCACGAAGTTGCTGTCTGTATAACCACGTGGGGGCACAGGTTTTGAGAGATCTATTTTCGACAGTGTATCTGTGTCGTGTATTTTCGATAACTCAAATCCCGATGCATTTTTCTCCACGCTTTCGCTGCTGGTTTTAATGGAATCGGTGATCCATTTGAAGAATTGTTTGTAAGCGGCGGGGGAACTGTTTTTAAAATGCACCACATTTTCCGTAAGCTCTTTCAGCACATTGGTATCTGCCTCATCGCCAAAAGAAACGGCCACCATATTGGCGCTGCGCTGCCAGTTCTGTTTCCATTCCGCGATAGCGGCGCTGGTATCATCCGTAGGCACTCCATCGGTGAACAGGAAAATGATCGGCTTCCAGTCGCCTTTCACTTCGTAAGTGGTTTTCACCTGGTTCTTCCTCAATTCATACATCAGGTGTCCCAGGCCCTTACTTAAAGAGGTGCCGCCGCCAATGGGGAAACGCGGCGGGTAAAAGTTGATGATTTCCTGTAGGGGCACCAGTGTTTTCGCCTGGCCGGCAAAAACGATGATAGATACCCAGGCTGTTTCTATGGCATAGGGATCTGTTTTCAGTGCCTGGATGATTTGTCCCAGGCCCTCTTCCACCTGCTGGATGGGCTCTCCTACCATTGATTCGGAGACGTCTATCAGGAAATAAACTGGAAGTCTTCTCATTATCCAAAATTTACAGAAGTGATATAAACTGTACCCGGACCGCTAATCTTGAGCATACTTAACCCTTCTCCGCCCAGGAGGTTATTTCCCGAGAAATGGGACGACATCCGGTTTACCATATCGGCATTCATGCAGATGAAACTTTTTTCATCTACAAAAACGGTTTGTCCCGGTGCGAGATCCAGTGTAATGGGCGTGCCCACCACATCTAAAAAAACAGTACAGAACCCTGTTACTTTCTGCATAATGAGGCCTGTTCCGCCGATCAGGGAAGTAAGGTTCATTTTTACATCAATATCAATTTTATCGGAGGAGGCCACGTAAGCGCCTGCTTTACAAACAATGCCGGTAGTGATCTGTTTCAGGTTAACCGGCAACAGCCCTACTTTACCTGCCACCACCAGTTTCCGCGGATCCAGGTTGGTATTGCACAACTCTACCTGGAAGATGCTTTCACCGGTTAATTTTCTTTTAATCAGCCCGGCTACACCTTTATCGAATACATTGACCTTTGAAGTAATTCCTTCTTCATAATAGATCAGTGCGCCTTTTTCACAAAAAAATTTTTCCTGCTGGGATAACTCCACTTCGAGACATTTAAAATCATGCCCGATCAATTTTACATTCATTCTTTTTATTATCAGATGACTAAATTCACTTCGCCCGGGGGCGGCGGCAGTGTTACCTGTTCCGAGGTGCCCATGCTTTTATTTCCCTGCTCTATGGTATCTGATACCCACTTAAAGAATTGTTTAAGTGTGGCGCTGTCGGCCGTGTCGAGATGAACAACGGTATCGGTCAGTTCTTTCAGCATACCATCGTCTGCAGCCTTTCCTGCGGCGCACCCCACAATGGTGGCGAAGTTCAGGCTTTTCACCAGCGGCACCATTTTGCGGTACAGCTGCAGATCCGAGGGTTTACCATCGGTAAAGAGGAACAGTAAAGGGCGCCAGTCGCCTTTTTGCGTTGGGGTACCTTTGCGCACTTCGCTGTTTACTTTTGCATAGAGAAATTCCAGGGCATATCCTGTGTGTGTTGGACCGCTTTGCGGGCAGGTGATTTCCGGCAGTTGGAAACTGGCCAGTTCTGTGAGCGGCATCAGTTCTTTTACCTCGCGGTCGAAAGTGATGATGCTGAGCCACAGGGAATCCATTGCCTGAGGATCCATCCGCAGGGTATTTACCATGCCGCTCAATGCGTTGTTAAGCGCCTGTATGGGCTCGCCGTACATTGATCCGGAGGTATCCAATAAAAAAAATACCGGTAGTCGTCGCATGTCAAAATATTAGTTTCTTAAACCACAATATTCAGTTCCGCTGGTGGTGGCGGGAGCTCGTTAAGCCCTATCACTTCCTTGCCGGTGTCTTCCACTCTTGTAGAAGTAACGCCGATGGAGGCAGTTACCCATGTAAAGAAGCGGGCAATGCTCTGGCTGTCTGTAGTATCGAGGCTCAGTACATTTTCCGTTATCTGTTTCAGCACGGTGGTATCTGCACCGGAGCCGGCTGCGCAGGCAACGGTGTAGGCAACTTTGCGTTGTTTGAATGCAGCCAGGCCGCTTTGCCAGTTATCAGTAGGAATGCCGTCGGTCATAATGAATACGAGGGGTTTCCAGTCGCCTTTCTGCTCGGTGGTGGTTTTAGCCACTTCCCGGTCGATACAGCTACTTACCAGTTGCAATGCTTCTCCCAGGGCGGTAGTGCCGCCTGCCTTTATATCTGCCACCTGGAAAGAGGCGAGATCTGTGAGTGGCACTATCTGTCTTGCAGCGCTATCAAAAGTGATGATACTGATAAATGCGGTTTCAATGGCCTGTGGGTTCTGACGTAATGAATTGATCATTATCTGTACCCCGTTTTTCACTGCCTCAATAGGTTCTCCATTCATAGAACCGGAAGTATCTAACAAAAGATACACGGGTAATCTTCTCATACTGCATTAATTTAATACCAATGATGGCGTGTTGAAAAGGGTAACATTCCATCCTGCGGCACATATTGTTCCGCAGGATGGATTTATGCTGAATATAGGTGTTTTTGTTATCAGGAGTAGGTTAACTTCTTTAATTCATCCACGAAGCTGTCGGACGGATGCGGATTACCGATGGCCCTGAATTTCCAGGCGCCGTCTTTACGATAGATCTCAGCAAATGTCATAGAGCACATACCGTTGTAGGTACTGTCGCCCGACAGGCTGAACTTCGCTATTTCCTTTCCTTTTTTATCTACTGCGCGGATAAATGCGTTCCCGATCATTCCAAAGTGCTGGTTATTGGCGCGCCCGTTATAGATGGTTACCATAAACAGGATCTTGTCGTATTTGCTTTCCATCTGATCCAGTTTAATGATGATCTGTTCATCATCGCCGTCGCCTGCGCCGGTGCGGTTATCGCCGGTTAACCAGATATTACCGGAGGGGTGGCGCATAGAATTGAAGAAGATCACATCTCCCTCATACAAACCCACGGATCTGCCATCCCTTGTTTGCACGGTTCTGCCGAGGTTGGCTACTTTCCCATTGCTGTCGAGCAGCATAGCCACTGCATCCAGGTCGTATTCTTCTTCCTTTTTTTCGGTGCCGAAAAGTTTCCCGAGGAAGCCGCCTTCTTTGGCTTTGGTTTGTCTTACATCCCAGCCTAATCCGATGGTGACTGTCGACAAGTCAAATTCTTCTCCTTTATCGTTTTTACGCAGGTCAATCGTCTGACCTTTTACCAGGTTAATAGCCATAGGTGATGGTTTATCAGGGGGTTATTTAATAATCTGACCTTTAAAATATTTGGATAAGAAGTAAGCCAGATCTTCCCTGTAGCCGATACCGGATGCTTCAAATTTCCACTTGCCATCTTTCAGGTACAACCGTCCGAACTCCACACCTGTTTCAATAGAGAAATCTTCTCCCAGTTCATATTTTGCAATTTCATTGCCGTTGGAATCATCTACTATACGGATATATGAATCCCTTACCTGTCCGAAGTTCTGTCGCCTGCTGATGGCTTCATGGATGGTTACCACGAATAAGATTTCCCTTACACGGGGATCTATTTTGGTAAGATCTACCTGGATGGTTTCATCATCGCCGTCTGCACTGTTTCCACCGGTAGGATCATCACCGGTATGATGTAAAGCCCCATCCGGGGAATCGGTATTTCCATAGAAAATAAAAAATTCTTCCTGGATAATGTGCCGGGTTTCATCGATCATAAATGCGGAAGCGTCCAGGTCAAAATCTGAACCTGTGCCTTCATTAGGATGCCAGCCCAAACCAATACTGATTTTGGAAAGGCCGATATCGATCCGTTGTCCTTTTTGTAAGTTAATCGCCATTATTTAAGATTTAAACCTGGGGTAATATAGCATATTTATTGCATAGTATGTATAGCAACAGCCTTCCCTGGGATTAACCAACTTTTCAAGTTAACAATGTTGTTTGATTTTCAGTAATAGAACAGGCTATGGCACGTTTAATAACGTTTCATTATTTTCACGAGCATATCTGCAATAACAGCAAATCCTTTATCTGAAAGATGCAACCCGTCGTAGGTCATATCGATGGCAGATACCGGGTACGGATATTCATCTGTACCGGGATGAAAAGGAATATCCTTATAATCCGGCCACTGATAATCCCTGTATTTCCCCGTGGCGGGGTCTTTCAGGCGTTTATACTTTACCATATTTCCCAGGGTGATGCCGCTGTTATGATACAGGTCCAGTTTTTCTATGGCATCAGCTATACCGCCGGAGGTCCAGCCGTTGTAACCTTTATTGATATAGTGTATATGCGGCAGCTTTTCGGTTACCCTTGTCATGTATCCTTTGGTGATCCGGTTCCCGGTTTCATCGCGGTGCTCATTGAGATAGGTGATGGAATCGCCGATAGCCACCCAGGTTATTTTCCGGGGTGGAAAAGCGGTAACTGTTATTGCTATTGTTATTGCGATAAGAAAGCCTGTCAGCCATTTCTTCATGCGGGTATATTTTTTCAGGGACTGAAATTAATCATATTCGTTAAAAGCCGGGGAAATTTATAGCTGGACTACTACCCGATTATAAACTGGACTATCCTGTTCAACGGGGTCTGCGTTATTTTTGCGTATCAAAAATTATTACATGATGACTATCAAGCAGGATATATCCCAACTCTTTTTACGCGTAGGGTTAGGCGCCAGTTATCTGTGTGCGGGGCTCGACAGGTTGGGTGCATGGGGGCCTCCGGGCGCATCACATGTGAGTTGGGGCGACTGGCAGCATTTTATGCAATATGCTGCTCAGCTGATGTTCTTTCTCCCCTATTCAGTAGCGGAAATTTTTGCGGGGATAGCTTCCGGGGCAGAAATAATTTTTGCTATTCTTCTGATCACCGGTTTCCGGACGCGATGGGCCGCTATTGGCAGCGGTGTATTACTGCTTGGTTTTGCACTGGCTATGACCATAGCGCTGGGAATAGCTGCACCGTTGAATTATTCTGTGCTCACTGCCAGCGCCGGTAGTTTTTTATTGTCCACCTTACCGGCATACCGCTGGAGTATAGACGGGATAAGGAAAAGCGCTTAGTCACGTTTCCCTTTGAAGTAAGCAAATATTGCCATGGCATGGCCGTGCCCCAGTTCGTATTCTTCTTTCAGCCAGGTTACAATTTCGCCTGCTTTTACCGCCAGTTCGCCGTTCCGGAGAAATTTTTTCTTCTCTGCCAGCTTTTTAAATCGGCTGCGGTTTTGCCCGTCTTTGTTTTGATATTGTCTAAATAAGCCTGGAATGACATAATGTTTGTTTTTTTAATGATCCTGTGAGAAGTATCTCTTAAAACAAAATTACTCATTCAGGTAAACATACAGGGGCGACAATACCGGGGTGATTTGCGGCTTCTTTTCCAGGGTTGTTTTTTTTGTTGCCCCCATGATCCACCTGGCCAGCCAGTTCATTTTCTTAATGCGGCAATTGTGAAAAGCAGACATCTGCCACTGGCCTTCCGGGTTTTTCAACCATACTGTAGTGTTCACCGACTGGCGGCTTTCAGGTACCTTCTTCTGCCAGCGGAAACGGATAGCGCCGGTAGCTATTACCAACGCCACATTTTCATCGAGGAAACGCACCTGTCGGATATGGCCATGCAGCCTGGCTCCCTTGAATATAAAATTGTTCATCAGCTGCTCGTGCGTTGTAATATATTCCTCCCGTCCCTTTAAGTGCATGCCATTAAATGTAATATAGTCGCAATCTTCTGTGAGATGTACCGAAGCGCCCCGGAAATCCAGCGTCCGGAAAGCGTGATAGAGGGCATTGTTGGCCGCTTTGATCGCATTCAATTCATATGCTTCATTCATACGATAATGGTTTTGAATATGGATACGAAAATAGGTGGTTGCCTTACCACCGCCTAGTACAAATGGGTTAATGGCAGCATCATGCCGGTAAAAGCAAGTTTTTTACCGGTAGAAACAAAAAGAAGCTGTCTCAAAAGTAATTTTGAGGCAGCTTCTTTGTTTATATATTGTCCTGTTTTAATCAGGGCTTTTCTCCGGGATTATTTTCCGACGGAGGCAAAGCAGGAGCATCTGTTATTTCATTGGAACTACCCGGTTCACCATTACCATTGGCTTCATCCGGCTCGCCTGCCCCTGTTGTAAAAGCAACGCTTTCCTTTTCCGCTTTCTTCCGGCTGAAAAGACGTTTAAAAGATCCGAGCAGCGCTATAAATCCGAGTGCTATAAATTTCCACCCGGCAGCGAGATACTTCAGCAAAATAGCAAAGAAACCTACCTTCGCCAGTACCTTACCTGCCACTAACCCGCCGATAGACCAAGCCGCCACGTTATCCATTTTAGGATCAAAATCAAAATAAGTATTTCCCTGCGTGAAGGTAGCCATGTGCAATACCTTATTGATATCTGCTTTCACCAGCGGGAGCTCGCTCATTTTACAAACGGCGTTGAGCGATAATACGCCATGGCGGCCCAGGATACGGATTTCATAGTTCAATGTGTGCCCACCTTCCTGGTCGTCGAAACGGATCTCCTTTGCCCAATGCAGTACTTTATTTTGCTTATCGTAGAAAGGCTGCTGCGCCCATCCAATCAGGTGGATACCCGGGTAACCCTCTTTAGCGCGTGCTTCATTGGTTTCCTTCTCTCCTTCCTGCATGTTCTTCATCATTTCACTATAATCAATCTTTTCCGCGTCATCGTCTTTTACATAGCCAATATCTTCAAATTCGATAATAAAGGCATAGCCCGGCGGGGAGATTAAAGTACGCCATGACTTTCTACCCCTTATTATTTTTTTTCTTTCTGAAACAATTCCTTAATTTAGTTTACCTGAATCTGTGAAACGTATCACCGCGTAACCCAGAAAGTCTTAAACCAAACTTATCGATTCTTGCCGTTTTTTGTTAATCAATAAATCTGAACAATGAAAAGGAAAAACCTTCGTTCCATGTTAGCAGGCATGCTATTATTGCCTACCCTTTTTATGGCCTGTAAACGAACCCCCGGCGGGGAATTCCAGCCTGCACCCGACAAAAACAAATCAGGTTTGCAAAACTTTACGCCCAGCGCGTATGATCTGAATGTGGTTTACTTTGTACCTTCCGATGGCGATACTATCGCGCACTACCGGGAACGGCTAAACGGTATCCTGCTGCAAGGGCAACGTTTCTACAGCAAGTGGATGAACTATTACGGCTATGGCAACCGCTCCTTCGGGCTGCGGCTGGATTCCGCCGGTAAGGTGAAGATCAGCGTAGTAAAAGGCGCACTACCCAAAACAAGCTACCTTTATGATGGAGGCGGCTATATTGTCATCGATGAACTGAACACCTGGTTTGCCGCACACCCGGCAGATAAGCACAGTGAGCACACACTGGTGATCATGCCTGCCAGTACCTATGCCTTCGACGGCGATCCCGGCGGCGTACCCTTCTACGGTGTGGGCCGCTGGTGCTTTGCACTGGACTATGCAGAAATGGACACCAGCTACCTCGGGCAAAATACCACGCTGGGCAACCGCGCTACCAAATGGATAGGCGGCCTTATGCATGAATTGGGTCATGGCCTTAACCTGCGGCATAATAAAGAAAAAGTATCTGAAGCCGCGGATCCGGCGAAGGGCACGGCTCTCATGGGAAGCGGTAATTATACCTACGGAAAAAGCCCCACCTTCCTTACTGCTGCCAGCGCCGCTATTCTCAACAACTCACAGGTATTCCGCACCAGTACCGCCACAGGTATTTATGAAGAAGGAAACACCACCATCAATATTATCAAAGCCAGTTATACCGGTGGTAATATTGTGCTGAAAGTGAAATTCTCCTCCACGCAAACGGTGAATAATGTAAACGTATATAACGATCCCGAAGGAGGAAGCAACTACGACGCCGTTCCATGGGTAGCCGCGCCTTCGGGCGACAGTATACAGCTGAGCATGCCCATCAGCGAATTCCATAAAAAAACAGGCAATTACACCCTGCGTATCCTCTTCCTGTATACCAACGGCTCTTCTACGGAGATCTCTTACCCGTATACTTTTGTAAACAACGAACCTGTACTGGATATCAGCAAAGATGAACTGAATAAATCTTCCTGGAGCATTGCCTATGTAAGCAGCCAGGAAGACGATGGCCCTGCCATCAACCTGCTGGACAATGACCAGGAAACGATATGGCATACACAATGGAAATCCGTACAACCGGCGCATCCGCATACGGTGATTGTAAACATGGGCGCCATACAGTCTATACAGGGACTGGCATTCCAGCAACGCTTCAACCTGAACGGATCCTTAAAAGACATTTCAGTATTCACCAGCACCGATAATATCACCTACACACCGAGGGGTAACTATACGCTGGCGAATGTAAACGGTAAACAGTATATCTCATTTGGGGCGACTGTTTCCGCCAGGTATATCAAAATCGTGACCGCTTCCAATTACGCGGACTCGCATTATGCGGTCCTTTCAGAGTTGGGGGCCTGGTAATCACATCTCTCAAAAATAAAAAAACAGGGTACGGTATTATCACCGTACCCTGACTGTATCTACCGCAATCTGCGCTCCACATAAATGTGAATAGCCTGCTGCATAAATTTGCCAAAAGCCGGCTTGGTTACGCCATTTACCTGCGTATACCTTTCATCATTGGCCAGCAGGTCGCCCAGGCCCTTGTAGGCTTCCGCCTGGTTGCCGGCCTTACCCCAGAACTTCAGGATATAATGATAGTGAACATCAATTTCCCGTTGCACCTGCTCCGTCGCGGGGTCCTGGCCCGATAGTAAAGCCAGTTTTTCCCAATTGGCTTTAAAACCTTCCTGCAGTTGCTGGTAGCTGTCCATATCCATAGTTAGCAATTGCTTTTCTGCATGCGCTACCTGGTCCGGCCACTTTTCCTTCGCCTCACGGCGCCAGGCTTCAGCCTGTTCCTTTGGTAGCCCTGCATATAAATCTTCTACGTTCATGTTTACTTTGTTTTTTAAGTGAAAGATGGTTTTCTCCACAGTAGCTACTAAAGTTTCTATACGGCTTTTCTTCGATAACAGCATTTGCCGGTGCGACTCCAACGCATGCACCAGGTCAAATTCCGGATCATCCAGTATATTACCGATGTCTTTCAGTTCCACATCCAGCTCCCTGTAAAAAAGGATCTGCTGTAACCGGAGCAATTCTGTTTCGCCATATAGCCTGTACCCCGCGGCGGTACGCACAGAGGGCGTAAGCAAACCGATCTGGTCGTAATAGTGGAGCGTGCGCACACTCACACCTGCCAGTTTTGCCAGTTTATTTACCGCATAGTGCTTCATCACTTTAGTAACTGTTTGGTTGAAAACAAAGGTAGGCTATGACGTAACGTTAGAGTCAAGTCTTTCTTCCAATTTTTTTTTAAAATAAAAACAACCGGCACAATGGCCGGCTGCTTTTTATCTTCTTTATATATCTTTAATTAAAACCCGTAACGAAGCCCCAGCTGGATCTGCCAGGGGTTACCGCCAGGCACTACCACACCGGAATTCACGTTCACATTATACCTGTAGGTAGACGTAGCGCGATCAAAGCCACCCAAAGAATAGATATTCTGTTTGCCCGGGAGCTTACTGGTAGCCCATTCCTTGTTAAACATATTGGCGACGTTGAAAATATCACAGGATGGCTCAAGATACTGTTTCCTGCTGCTGCCAAAACAGATCATAGGCCAGGTCGTTTGAATTCACAAAGTCGCCATTCACGTTACCGCCTACAGCCAGCGAATAACGCATACCGCCTATACCGGAATAACGCACCCCTACATTGATGCCCCAGAAAGTAGGCAGCGTACCATATACTACCACCTTATGACGGAACTGGTTATCAGAATAGCTCATAGTGCTCAGGTTACGCGGATCATCCTTCACCATCAGCGATAAGGTAGCTGGGATATGCATGCATCACACTACTCGCGTGAGTAGTTCTTCAATAATGTGGATATGGTTGAACTGTTCTTCTGAATACGATATGGCTGTGCTACTGATTTGTGATCATTAAGATACGGAAAAATAGGTGGTTATTTATACATCAGCGTGATTTAAAGCTACAGAATAAAAAATGCTGCAGGGTATTAAAAGGGGTAATATGATCTTCTGTGACGCAATGCAGTTTTTCGAACAACGGGGTCAGCTGTTCGGTCAATTCTTTCTCTGAATATTGTTTTATGGTGAGGCCGCTGCATTTTTCGGGGCCTTTATCAGAAAAGGTCCCAATAGCCATATAACCATTTACTGCTTTAGCGGCTGCCTGCAGGTAAGCGGCTATTTGTTCGGGAGCGGTAAGAAAATGAAAGGTGGCCCTGTCGTGCCACACCGCATAAGTACGTGTAGGCGCAAACGTAGTGATATCCTGTACCAGCCAGTTCACCTTTTGGGCCTGCTCTCCCAACCGTGCCTTTGCCCGTTCCAGGGCATGCGCTGAAATATCCAGTACGGTGATGTCTGTATAACCGGCGGCCAGCAGGTGATCTACCAGTTTACTTTCCCCTCCTCCAATATCAATAACGGGAGCATCTTTTGGTACATTAAAGCTGTTTATCAATGCCAGAGAAGTAGCTGGAACTTCTTGTGTCCAGCTCATTTCTTCCGGTTGCTTATTGCTGTAAATATTCTCCCAATGCTCCTTTCTTTCCATTACTTCATTTTTTCTTCATCAAAAGTAGTATTTAATGAATGATATAAAAAACAAGGCAGCCGCTCCATTCAACGATGGAGCGGCTGCCTTGTTTTCCTGCGTTTTTGTTTTCCTGTTAGCGGGAACACCTCGCTTTCTATATGTTCCGATTTAATGTAACTGTTCATCTGTTGCACAATATCCTTATGCGCTGCGGCTATGTTATGTTGTTCCGCAGGATCATTGCTAAGATCATATAATTCAAGCGGGGCGTTTTTATCCTTTATCACATTCAGCTTCACACCCTTCCACTTGCCCATGCGCAGGGCCTGCCGGCCGCCGCTTTCATGAAACTCCCAGTACAGGTACTTATGCTGTGGCTGGTTTCCTTTACCCAGTAAAGTTGGCAGGAAAGAGATACCATCAGTATAAGCAGGTCTGGGCGCGCCAGCAATATCGGTCAGTGTAGGCATCAGGTCCCAGAAGGCGCCGATAAAATCGCTTTTACTGTTGGGCTTTACCTTACCCGGCCACTTCACAATAAAGGATGTTTTAATACCTCCTTCATATAAATCGCGTTTGTAGCCACGCAGTCCGCCGGAGCTGTTAAAAAATTCCGGGTCAGCGCCGCCTTCACGGTGTGCGCCATTATCGCTGCTGAAAATTACGATGGTATTGTCTGTAAGCCCCAGTGCATCCAGCTTATCCAATATCTGCCCCACATAGGCATCCATGCGGCTTACCATGGCAGCATAGGTAGCGCGTGGCTTTGCCACGGAGGCATAACCGCCCGGCTGTGCCCCGGGGCCATAATCAGCGCCTTTATAAGGATGCTCCTCAAAGCTGTTTTCATATTGTTTGTAGTACTCATCATCAGGCCCCTGTAATTCCGCATGGGGCAAAGTGGTAGGCACAAAAAGGAAGAAGGGCTTATTTTTGCTGCCTTCAATAAAGGCCAGTGTTTTTTCCTGGATCAGTGCAGGGGCATATATTTTCTTTGCGGTAAGATCATTACCTGTAAGCGTTACCTTTTCATTGTTGCTCCATAGGTGGGTAGGGTAATAGCGGTGCGACTGGCGCTGGCAATTGTACCCGAAAAATACATCGAATCCTTTCTTATCCGGGGCGCCGGTGGTGCCTACCATGCCCAGTCCCCATTTACCAAAAGCGCCGGTGGTATAACCTGCTTTCTGCAGCAGCTGTGCATAGCTTTGCGCGGTATCGGGCAGGGGCTCCTGCCCTTCCGGTGCTATTTCCTTATTGCCCCGGATGTAGGTGTGGCCACTGTGCTGGCCGGTAAGCAAGGCAGAGCGGGATGGCGCGCAAACAGAGGTGCCTGCATAAAACCGGGTGAATAGCATGCCCTGTTTTGCCAGCCGGTCGATGTTAGGCGTTTTGATCTTTGTTTGCCCGTATGCGCCCAGGTCGCCATAGCCAAGATCATCGGCAAGGATGAAAACGATGTTGGGCCGCACCTGTGCCTTACCGGCATAGGACGCGAGCATCATGCCGGTAAGCGCCAGTGTTGTTATTCCCTTCAGGATCATTATTAATTATTTTTTGTTACTTATTTCCATTGCGGGTTTTGTGTCAGTTTCGGATTCAATACGATCTGGTTAGATGGAACCGGGTAATAATAATAATAATCCGGAAATGGTGAGGGCGGAATTTTTTCGTAGGCGATATACCCTTCGGTTGCGCCGTCGAGAATGGGAATGATGCTGTTGGCCGGTACATCGGTTCCTTTTTTGAGCCACCGGCCCAGCTTGCGCGCAGTTACATACTCCATCTTTTTCCAGCGGCGCAGATCATCAAACCTGAACGATTCACCCATCAGCTCAACAGCCCGTTCCCGGCGGATTTCCCATAGCAGCGGCGTTACGCCCGGGTCGCGTGTAGGATCATTGGGAATGGCGGCTACCTGCAGGGGCGCCACCCCGCCCCGTGCACGGAGCTTATTGATGGTCTGATCCGCAATGGCCTGGCTGAATTCTCCCAGTTCATATTTGGCTTCTGCATAGTTCACCATTACTTCTCCCATACGGAAAACAGGCGCATCATTCACATCCTGATTCTGGATGCGCTGTATTTTATTACTGAATTTATAAAAACGGTAACCGGTATATGTAACGTTGAAGGGCTGCCCATTGTTATAATCCACATAATGCGGTTCCTGGCGCACTATTAATCCCTGCCAGTTCATAGTGGGCAATGTTTTATTCTTTGGGCCG
This sequence comes from Chitinophaga polysaccharea, assembly GCF_902150045.1. Classification (GTDB taxonomy): domain Bacteria; phylum Bacteroidota; class Bacteroidia; order Chitinophagales; family Chitinophagaceae; genus Chitinophaga; species Chitinophaga polysaccharea_A. The sequence continues at coordinate 115,229 of NZ_CABFVU010000005.1, read as the reverse complement.
GAAATCGCGTCCATTATAGGGAAGTACTCCATATCTGCCGGGTCATCGCTGAGCTGCCAGTCCTCGCTGGGATGATTCACTTTTACTTTAAACGGCGGCGGCACGGTATAATATAAACGCTTATCGCGGTTCCTGAATTCGGTAAAGGGCGATTTGTCGCCGGCAAACAGGGGGCTTGTCCACCGGGTTTGCCCATCGGTCATCAGGTACATATCGGCTGCTTTTTTTGTGAGGTCCCACCTGCCGGAGGAGTTCCTTCCCAGTGAAGCGAGGGTATGCACTAGCTGTGTCTGGTCGTACTGCTTATACAGCAATATACCGGGAATATTTGCCAGCGATTCGCTGTTGAATTCCTCATCGTAATTAGGATGCAGCACGGGGAAAGCGGCAACCAGCTTAGCCCCTGCATCTGCGCTGGCACGCAGGTATGGCGTAGGGTCGCCCAGCTGATGGTACTTGCGCCAGGTGCCTTCAATAAGCCCGAACCGCGCTATGAGGGCCCGCACTACATTTACATTCACAGTATTGGGCCCGTCGCCTGCGGGTTTGATATGTGCTTCTGCCCATTGCAGCTGCTCCAGTATTTTCTGTGTCACCTCTACCCGGGGCGTTCTGGGACCGTAAAGGATATCTGCATCGGCATCGGTAAGCGCGGTTTCCACCCAGGTTACATCACCATACTTATTCACCAGGTTGGCATAACTGTATGCACGGAAGAAATAACCCACACTGCGCCAGTGGTCTTTATCGGCGTCGGAAATAGAAGAGGCGCCGAGGTTGTCGAGCATAATGTTCACCGCCCTGATCCTGTTGTAAGGATCGGTATAATCATTGGAGCTGGAAGGGATCACTATCCTTTGCCAGATCCAGTTGGATTCACCGTTTGGATTGGCGTTCAGGAACAGGTCTGCATCATACTCCTTGTTTACATATTCTGGTGAATACCCCGGGAACACTTCATAGAACTGCCACGCGTATGCTTTGATGTTATCGTATTTTGTAAAGGTTGTTTTTTCTGTGAGCTGATCCTTTGGCTGCAGATCCAGTTTGCTGCTGCAACCCTGCGCCAGCAATGCTGCTGCGGTTACAAGGAAGATATATGTAAAACGTTTCATAATCATTTTTTTCCCGGTTAGAAGTTTACGTTAACACCAAAACTGTATTTCTTCATGAACGGATAAATACCGCCATCGCTTATAATATCCGATTCTGCATCCATGCCATCGGGCAGATGATTGAAGGTGAAAAGATTTTCACCGGAAACGAATAAGCGGATATTGTTGATGAAGATGCGCTTCAGCCATTGCTTTGGTACGGCATATCCAAGGGTGATGTTCTTTACACGGAGATAAGCGCCGTCCGACATATATTTGGTTTGCACATTCCTGCTGGTGCCGGTGCTGCCGGCAGCGTCGGGATAGCTTCTCGGGTAAAAGCCATTGGGATTGGAAGGCGTCCAGTAATCGAGGTTATGCTTATATAGCGTGCCAAACTGGTTCAGGTAAGGCCAGTAGAGCTGGTTGCTGATCCACATATCTCTTTTACCTACTCCCTGCAGGAAAAAAGAAAGGTCAAAGTTCTTATAGGAAGCATTGCCAAATACGCCAAACTGGAACCTGCGTCTTGCATTACCGATCACTTTACGGTCGCCGGGATCAGATAAGGTATTATTTCCTGTGAAGATGACATTATCGCCGTTCAGATCTTCATAACGGATATCGCCGGGATTCTGCTGTACGCCCTTAAACCCTGCTACGCCTGGAAGTAAGGTGCCTTTTTGCAGATTGGCATCAAGAGAGCCTTTTTCAAAATCATCTGCCGTAAAATATCCTTTGGTAACATAACCCCATATCTCCCCTATTTCCTGACCTACGTAGTAATTGTCCAGCTGCCCGGAACCGTTGATGTTAAGCAATCCTGCAGGATTGTTATACCGGATGATATAAGCGCGGCTGTCAGACAGGTTGAAGCCAATGGAATAGCTCACATCTTTTATCCTGTCTTTCCACGACATTTCCAGTTCCCATCCTTTTGACTGAAGATCCGCCACATTCTGCAGCGGCGCTACTGCGCCAAGAATAGCAGGCAATTCCGCGCCTGGAGCCAACATATTAAGCGTGCTTCGCCGGAACCAGTCGAACGTGGTATTGAGCCGGCCTTTCAGCAAACTGATATCCGTACCGAAATTAAGCGTGCGTACTGTTTCCCAGGTAAAACCGGCGCTCACCAGTGCAGGGGTGGTAAGGGATACGTACCTGATATTGGTGGCGGGGTCTGTCCAGGCAGCGTTGTAAGGCTCCATGCCTGGTACATACGGATAGTAGTTAGGCACGCTTAGGCCGTCTTTATTCTTCATAAACACTACCTGGTTGCCTATCTCTCCGAAAGATCCCCGGAGTTTAAAAAGAGAAACAGTATTGGACAATGATTTCATGAAAGATTCTTCACTTACATTCCATCCGGCGGAAACAGAAGGAAAGAACCCAAAGCGCTGGCCCGGGGCAAAACGGCTGGAGCCATCAAAGCGGCCGTTCACTTCCAGCATATATTTATTTTTATAGTCGTAGTTGATCCTGCCAAAGTACCCGGAAATAGCGTACTCTCCAAAGCCGTCATCTCCCGCAATAGTACCGGTGCTGGTAGATAACGACGGTACCTGTGGGCTCAGGATATCGAGGCGGTTAACAGAAAATTTTTCCTGTTTGCTGCTTTCCTGGTTGGTGCCCAGCAGGAAGTTCAGGTGATGTTTATCAAATGCTTTGGTATAGCTGGCATACACGTTCAGCGCCTGATAAGTGGTTTGCTCATTGGCACGGGTATAGCGGGTATTGTTGTTGAGGAACTGCCGGTCGTATGTAGCGGCGTTGATGTACTCATTTTTATCCTGGATATTGCGGTCGTCGCTGTTGTTTTTATTAAAAGTATATTCTGCGGTCACCTTCAAACCATTAAGCGGGTTGTATTCCAATTTTCCAAACAGGCGAAGATCATCGCCGGTGGTGGTATTCACCGGTTCTACCTTCACTACGTTGTTGGGCGTGTTATAGGGCAATACGTCCCCGTTGGGCGCCGTGCCATAACCTGTGGGCATATAGGAATTGTAAGTGATGGCATTATAAAAGAGACCGTCGAAATTAGCGGGCATGGTACGCTTTCCGTTTTTGTAGAAAATATTTACACTTGCGTTAAGATTTTTGGTGAGATCGGAGCTAACAAATGTATTGAGGTTATAGCGGGTGTATTTATCCTTGTTGGTAATGAGTATGCCATCCTCTCCGGTATACCCTCCGGAAACGCGGAAGGTTGTTTTCTCGGAGCCGCCCCCGAAGGAAAAATTATGCATCTGTTCAAAGCCGCGTGTAAAAAGATCGCCATAAAGATCTGTTTGTGCGAGGGGATATTTCAACCCGTTAACGGTAGTACTGCCATCAGGATATTTGCCGGGGTTCTGCTGGTAATCGTTCAGCAGATCCAGCCAGGTATTTACATTTTGGCCTGTCCAGTAGGAATTGGTTCCAAAGTCTTTCAATGCGCTCACCAGTTCCATGGGCGTTGCCTTTTTAGGCAAGGTGGTAGGCGTATTGGAGGTGAAGTTGGCGGAATAGTTGAATTTTATGGGTTGGTTCTTCTTCCCTTTCTTAGTTGTAACGAGGATCACGCCAAAAGCGGCTCTGGCGCCGTAAATAGAAGCCGCAGCCGCATCTTTCAGCACAGTTACATTATCGATGTCTTTTGGATTTACATCATCAATATCCATCGGCACATTGTCGACCAGCACCAGCGGGGATCCGCCATTGATGGAAGTGAAGCCGCGGATATTAAGGGTTGTAGAGGAGCCTGGCTGACCGGTGCCAGATGTTACCTGCAAGCCCGGAACGGCGCCCTGCAGCGCCTGTGAGGCGGAGCTCACGGGCCTGTCGCCCAGCACTTCATCCATTTTCACGGTGCTTACCGCGCCGGTGAGATTGGCTTTCTTCTGTGCGCCATATCCTACCACCACTACTTCACTCATGGCGGAAAGGTCTTCCTGCAGTACAATTTTCAGGGCGCCGGCTGCTTTTACTTCCTGGTGCACATAACCGATAGACCGTATAATGAGGACCGCATCGCTGCTTTGCACATTCAGTAAAAATTCTCCCTGTTCATTGGTGATGGTACCATTGGAAGTACCTTTTTCCAGGATACTGGCGCCGGGAACCGGGTGCCCCTTATCGTCGGTCACCGTTCCTTTAACGGGAACCTTTACCGGCAACTGCTCACCGGGGGCGCGCATCTGTTTATTGCCGATCAGGATCTGCCGGTCTTCAATCTTGTATGATAAAGGTTGCCCGTAAAGCGCTGCTGCCAGCACTTCTTCAATAGATGCATCTTTTACGTTCATGGTTACCGGCGAAGCTTTTTCCAGCAGCTCGGTACTGAATAACACATGGTATCCCGTTTGCCTCCTGATTTCTGAAAACACCGCTTTCAGCGAGCCATGGTCCAGCTTCAGGGACACCTGCTGCGAGTATGCCGTGGCCGACACCTGTAAGGCGGTGATGAATAAAAAGAAAGTCAGTTTCATGACGATCAGTAATTTGGTTAGACGTGGAATAAAGGGAATACTGCCAGGCATAGGGCAAAACATTCCCTTGTATGAATTTCTGAAATACATACATTTGCTTAATTAGGTGAATGAATAGTTTCTAAATACTCGTTTGGTAACTGATTTTACCTGATTTACCACCGGTTATGTTGGACGCATAACCGGTTTCTTTTTGGTGGTGATAATTACTGATAAATCCTCCTGATTTAGGTTTTATTATTTTACTATGATTGTTCTGTTCGCTATTTCAAAATGCCGGTTGCCTGTAAATTCAAGCATAGCCAATACTTCCTGTAAAGTTTTCCGGCGTGGAATGGTGCCGCTGTAGCGGATCCGGGGAACGGTGGACAGGTCTACCTGCACATCGTACCAGCGCGACAGCTGTAATAATACATCTGAAAGCCAGGTATCGTTAAAAATAAAATAGCCATTCTTCCAGGCAATCACATCCTCTTCACTGACATTACTTTTCTGCAGTGCGCCTGTTTGGTTGTTGAGGCGGGCCTGCTCTCCGGGCTTCAGCATTAATTGTGTACCCGGCGCGGCAACTACCTTCACACTTCCTTCAAGAAGTGTGGTACGTACCAATGCATTATCGCTGTAGGCGTCTACGTTAAAATGTGTGCCCAATACTTCCACCGTTTGGGTAGCGGTGATTACCTTAAAAGCCCGGCCTGCATTTTTGGCGATTTCAAAATAGGCTTCGCCCTGCAGGGTCACCCTGCGTTCCCCGGCGGAGAAATTAACGGGATAGCTGAGTGTGGAGGCTGCATTCAGCCATACTTTACTGCCGTCCTGGAGCACAACGCTGTACTGCCCTCCCCTGGGAGTAGCAATGCGGTTGATACCGGTATCTGATGCGTTCCCTGTAGCGGTGGCCTCATATACGATTTCTCCGGTGGCCGTTCTATAAATACGGAGACCTGCCTGTTTCACGATATCGCCGGCGCCTGCATCGCTGAGCATTATTTCTTTGCCATTGGCCAGCGTGAGCACGGCCTTATTACCACCTGCGGGTATATTTTTTGAAACAGCTGCAACGGCGGCCGGCTGATCTTTATGGGTGGCCGGCCGGTACAAGAACACAGTGGCGGCCAATATCCCGGTGAGGGCTGCTGCAGCCGCATACCGGTATTTTACGGAGAGCCCTGTTTTTTTCCTGTCAATACGGCGCCGGATCTGCCGGTACATTTCCGCACGGGTATCTTCATCATCCGGGATGTTTGTTCCTGATGCCATTGCGGCCTGTTCAGCGGCTACGCAATAGCGGTGGTACCATGCAATTTCCTCCTCGGATGCAGTACCATCACTTATTTTCGCTGATATCTGACGTAGTTTTTCCTGGTCCATACCGGTGCTTATACCCATATGGCACTTCAACAAAACACATCCCCTATGTGATGGAAAAAAATTTTTTGGAGGGTTCCCCGGTTACATCAGCAGCGACATACTGCCCAGTCTTACCCGTAGCTTTTTTAGTGCGGCAGTGATCTGGTTTTCTACTGTTTTTTCAGAGATGCCTAACCGGGAGGCTATTTCGCGATTAGAGAGATGCTCATGCCGGCTCAGGTAAAACACTTCCCTGCACCGGGATGGAAGAGCGTCTGTAAAGCCTGCAATAATTGCTTTCAGCTCTTTGAGCTCGAGCACCCATTCTTCGCTGGCGCCATCTGTTCCGGTGGCGCTGCTTTCTGCAACAAAGGCGGCGCGTACCTTACTGTTCCGTAAATAGTTGGCCGCCTTGTAACGCACGGCCATTACGAGGTAACCCCGCAACGTGGTAAGCACCACATGATCGCGGTGTTCCCACAGCCATACAAATACATCCTGCACTACATCCATACAGGCGGCTTTGTCCTGCAAAAGACACCAGGCAGATTTAAAAAGGATATTCCAATACCGTTGATAGATTTCATCAAACGCAGCACCATCACCTGATTTCATCAAATCAAGCAGTTCACTGTCCTTATATAGATGGATTGCTGACATAAACTGATCACTGAAAATGTTCCTGAACAAAATGTATGAAGCTGCCAAACTAAACTAAAAAAATAAAAAGAACAACCTGTTTCCGGGAGATATCTTTTATATCCGCATTCCCTGGCGGGAATTGCGGATATAAGAATATAATTAAATTATCATCGCCGTGAACCGGTCCATCAGCTCCATTGATAAAATGGCCTGTTCCGCAGAACAAGGATTGGAGCCTTGCCCGAGGAAATAATTGGTTACCTTTTCTATCATGGGTTGCTGTACATGTTGCAGCGGTTCAAAAACAAATTCTTCGGTGCGCCCGTTTTTCCGCAGCGTTATTTACTGCCAAACACGGGAAAACTGATGCTGCCGGCAGACCCGGTTATTTCGCAACAGTCCTGTTTACCTGCTTCAGACACCGTAAAACACCACATGCCATTAAATACCACCCCATTCTCAAACAGGATATGCCCTGTTACCAGGTCGTCCGCCTCGTGGGCGCCTGCCTGGTTAACGGCTATCCCCGCGGCATGCTTTGCTTTCCCGAAAAAATACACCATCAGGTCCAGTTGATGCGGGGCCAGGTCGTGAAACAATCCACCGCCGGAAACGGCCGGATCCACCCTCCAGTTAACCGCCGGGCCCGCAATGATATCAGAAGCCGGTGGCTGCAGCATTTGCAGGGATACAAAACGGATATCGCCGATAGCTTTTTCTTCCAGGAGTGATTTAATTTTCAGGAATACCGGTTGTTCACGACGGTAATGCGCTACGCTCAACTTTACCCGGTACTGATCTGCTGCTGCTTTCATCCGCAGGGCGGATGCCGTATTCAGGGTCATTGGCTTTTCCACGTATACCGGTTTGCCTGCCGCCAACGCCTGTATAGTGTATGCTTCATGCTGCAGCGGTGGTGTGGCAATATAGATGGCATTCACTTCCGGGTCGTTGATGAGTTGCTCCGCACTGTCGTACCATTTGGGCACGCCATGCCGCAATGCGTAATCCTTTGCCTTTGCGCCATCCCTGCGCATGACTGCTACCAGGGAGGAATGCGGCACTTTGTTAAAAGCCGGGCCGCTTTTGACTTCTGTCACATCTCCACAACCTATGATCCCCCATTTTATTTCTTTCATAATGGTGATTATAATGCAAATAACATAATTTCATTTATCAAAACGAGGGATATTTATTTTCAGCATGGCGAAACTAAAAGCAGCATTTTACCGGCAACATGATGTAACTGTTATTGCGAAACAATTACTGGGCAAAATACTGGTAACGGATATCAACGGGGTCCGCACCGCCGGGGTGATCGTGGAAACGGAGGCCTATGCCGGTATTGGCGACAGGGCTTCACACGCCTGGAACAACCGGCGCACCAAACGCACCGAGGTAATGTACCGGCCCGGTGGATTTGCCTATGTATACCTTTGCTATGGCATTCACTATCTTTTTAATGTAGTTACCAATATGGAAGATACGCCCCATGCCGTTTTGATCAGGGCATTACAGCCGGTAGATGGTATTGACATGATGCAGCGCCGTTATAACAACAAGCCTTCCGCCAAACTTACCGCAGGCCCGGGGAGTCTTTGCAAGGCAATGGGCATAGACGCCGCATTGAACGGGGAAAGCCTTACCGGGAAAAAAGTATGGATTGAAACAGGGCAGGACATTGAAGAGGATGACATCACGGTTTCAACGCGTGTAGGGGTGCAATACGCCGGGGAAGACGCTTATCTTCCCTACCGTTTCAGCATTAAAAATAATGACTGGGTAAGCAAAGGCAAAGGATTGTGAGGATCATTGCCCCATCTTCCTGTTGATCTTACCTTCCAGTGTTGAAATGATATTTACAGATTCTTCCAGCCGTGTGTAAGCCGTGCTGCCATCAAGCGCCAGGTCTTTTTTGGTGACCTGCAGGCCGCCCAGGAAGGCTTCCAGGTAAGACAGGTATTTGGGCTGATCGCTATATAAAGCATTATAGATTTCTTCGTTCAGCTTATCGCCTTCCGCCTGTAATTCGGGGTTCACCAGGTCTGTTACCCCGCGCAGCTTCTCCATCACAATGCTCATCTTCTCTTTCAGCGCTTCCAGGTTGCGCTCATCTTTTTTACCGGGAGCTATATTGTTACGGAACAAACTATCCGATAGCGTTTTTCTTGCTTTCTTATAATCATTCAACCCCTGCTTCAGGTATTCCAGCTGCTGGTTCAGCAGCTCTCCTTTTTCTTTTTTGAAATATTTGTCGATACCGCTATCCAGGTGTTTTACCCAGGTGAGCAGGTGGAAAGTTATATCTGTAACGCCTGGCTTTTCTGATTGCCCGGATACATTGGCAGCGAAGAACAACATGCTGCAGAGCGTCGCCCCGGTGAATATTTTACGCAATGTCATCTTTAGTTTCTTTTATTATGGTTTCATGGAAAATAAGCAATTATTATTAGGTGCAGGGAAAATCTGCAGTTTTCATACGTTTATATTTTTGATTTCTTTTATTGGAAGATGATCAGCCGGGTATGATACCGGGTAATTAAAATTATAGAAAAACAGGCAAACCAGGCACTATGCTTCCCCTAAGTTTCTCTTTATCATAAATGATTTTATCCTATATTGGGCCAGCTGTTGTGATATTATATACCTGGTGAATGTTTAAGAAGATCAGTTTTTATGCCGCGCTGTGTGCCGTTCTTACCGGTTGCATATCATCCCCGGCGCCATTGCGTAAGGGCAAGGTGTATGTTGGCAAAGAAGGGAAACAGTATGTGCTGTACCGGGATGGCCAGCCCTTCCGGATAAAGGGAGCCGCAGGTACGGAAAATTTCGCAGCACTGCAGGCCGCCGGCGGCAATACCATACGCACCTGGGATACCTTAGGTCTTGGCCAGCTCCTGGATGATGCCTACGACAATCATATTGCAGTAATAGCAGGCTTTCCCATGCCGGTTAGCAGCTTTTCTCCTTTTTACAACGATACGGCCAAAGTAGCGGCACAATATACCGCCTTCAGGAATGTGGTAACCCGGTATAAATCGCATCCGGCATTGCTGATGTGGTGCCTGGGCAATGAAATCGACTTTCCCTATAAGCCCCAATACAACAGCTTTTACAAAGCCTATAATCATTTGCTGGAAATGATCCACAAGGAAGATCCCGATCATCCTGTGACCACTGCATTGATCAATTTCAACAAACGTTGCCTTTACAATATCCGGTTTAAGGTAACTGGCCTGGACCTGATCTCGATGAATATTTTTGGTGACCTGCAACATTTGCAGCGTAACCTGGAGAAGTTTTCCTGGTTCTGGGACGGGCCCTTCCTTATCTCCGAATGGGGCATCAACGGGCCCTGGGAATGGGAGTTAACCACATGGGGCTCTCCCGTTGAAAATACCAGCACGCGTAAAGCACAGCAGTACCTGCAGATGTATGAACAATATATGCCGGTAAAAGATCCGCGGTTCCTTGGGGCCTGTGTTTTTTACTGGGGCAATAAACAGGAAGTAACACATACCTGGTTCAGTTTGTTTACAAAGGAAGGCCAGGCCTCCGAAACGGTGAATGTTATGCAATATCTATGGACCGGTAAATGGCCGGCCAACAGGGCGCCCGTCTTAAATACGCTGCTGCTGAACGGGAAAACCGGTAGTAACAACATCCTGTTAAATCCCAACAGCCTGCAAACTGCCGAGGTATTACTGGCCGATACTTCCGCCGGTTCCCTGCAAATTACATGGGAATTGCTGGCGGAAGACTGGCACACCAAAAACAGGAATGAGCCCAATACACAAAAACCTGTGGCTTATAACAACCTGCTGCTGAAAGCAACAGGCAACAAAATTACTTTCCGCTCTCCGGGGAAAGAAGGACCTTACAGGATCTTTGCAACTGTTTCAGATAACAAAGGACATTTCGCTACCGCCAATACACCATTTTACGTAGTCAGTCAATGATAGAGAAACCATCACCCATTCTGCCACCCTCACGCCGTGAACGGTTAACGCTAAGGCTCATGATCCTGCTGGGAGCCTGCAGCATGGGCTATATGCTGTATTGCTTGCTGAACAAGGCGCAGATAGGGTATGCACCTTTTTACTGGGTGCTGATGGGTGGCTTTATTTTTAACTGTCTCACCATTCTCCACGAATGGTATCATTATTTTTCCATTTCAGTACCGGCAACTCCACCCAAACAACATCCATTTACCGTTGATATCCTTACCACCTTCTGTCCCGGTGAGCCCTATGCCATGATCGTGGAAACCCTCACAGCTATGCAGGCGATCACGTATCCACATACCACCTACCTCTGCGATGAAGCGAATGATCCCTACCTGGTAGAGGTATGTAAGCAGCTGGGGGTAAAACATGTAACAAGGAATACAAGGGAAAATGCCAAAGCAGGGAATATCAATAATGCCCTGAAACAGGCTACCGGAGAGCTTTGCGTGGTAATGGACCCTGACCATGTACCTTCACCGGATTTTCTCGATCCGATTGTATCACATTTCAATGATCCGGAAGTGGGGTTTGTGCAGATTGTTCAGGCTTACAGCAACCTGGGCGATAACCTGGTGGCTAAAGGAGCGGCCCAGCAAACATTCCAGTTCTATGGCCCTATTATGGCCACTATGAATAGTTACGGCACTGTATTGGCCATAGGCGCCAACTGCACCTTCAGAAGAACTGCGCTGGACAGTATAGGCGGGCATGCCGCGGGTCTTGCGGAAGACATGCACACTGCCATGCAGCTGCACGCCAAAGGCTGGAAATCGGTGTATGTGCCCACGGTGCTAACCAGGGGCCTGGTTCCTTCTACCATGTCGGCCTATTACGCGCAACAGCTCAAATGGGCGCGCGGTACCCTGGAACTGCTGGTTACCTCCTACCCTAAACTGTTCCGGTCTTTTACCTGGAGGCAACGGTTGCACTATGGTACTATTCCCCTGCATTATTTATCGGGTATTGTTTTCTTTATCAACTTCCTTATCCCGGTCCTGTCGCTGATTACAGGCCGGATACCTTTCCGGGTCGACTTCATCGATTTTGCCCTGCTGGGGCTACCGGCTGTTACTGCTATTATCCTGATCCGTCATTTTGTTCAGCGCTGGGTAATGGAAGAGAAAGAAAGAGGATTTCATGTAGTAGGCGGGCTACTGCTGATAGGCACCTGGTGGATTTATATCCTCGGACTTGTTTATACCCTGATCCGGAAAAAAGTACCGTATATCCCCACGCCTAAGGATGACAGCGGGCCTGATCACTGGCAGCTGAATATTCCCAACATCTTTGTGCTACTGGCATCGCTGGCAGCTATTGTATACGGGTTGTGGTACGACTGGAACCCGTATTCCCTTGTAATGGCAGGGATAGCGGGGGTCAATTGCCTGATCATGGCTTTCAATATTATGGCCAGTCTGCGCCTGCGCCGTTTATCTGAAAAATACCATTGGCTAAAAGCCATTCTCGTATACCCGTTACTGTTAAAAGAGAAACTATGGCTTTTCCGGCATCTTCATTTATATGCCGCCTTCCGCAAACTAGGGCTACCACTGCTACTGGCAGTTGTTTTGCTGACCGGTTATATCACCACCAGCAACCGGGAACCTGTAGCGGAGAAGCCTGCGCCCACACATCAGCAAACCACCTTCTATACCGGGATATTCAGCCCGGCTGGTACAAACGGCCTTAGCTCCCTTACACAGGTAAAGGATTACCAGCAACAGTTCAATGCCCGCTTCAACATCATATCATTGTATATCCCCTGGGGAGATGCACCGCAATGTAATGTGCCCGATTCCCTTGTAACAGCCATTTATAACAATGGCTCCCTCCCTATGATCACCTGGGAGCCCTGGACCAACCTGTTTGATAACACGGCCACGAATAAAGAGCTTGGTAATGGGCAGAAGGTTTTTGCGCATATCAGCGCCGGCTTCTTTGATCAGTACCTGCTCAGGTTTGCAGCCCGGATAAAATCGCTGAACCGCCCGGTGTTTATCCGTTTCGCGCATGAGGCAGATAATCCTGCCTATCCGTGGTCGCCCACCGGCAACAATACCCCGGAAGAATTCAAGGCTGCATGGCAGTATATCTGCCAACTGTTCAGCCGCAACAGGGTTAGCAATGTTATATGGGTATGGAATCCCTGGCGCGCCACGGCTGCAATGGATTACTTCCCAGGCATGTCGTATGTTGACTGGATCGGGGTAACAGGTCTGAACTATGGCCCGCAAAATGAGAACGGGCAATCATATACTTTCAGTGAGCTGTACGCGCCCTTCCACCGGCTGCCGTTATTCCGTTCCGGCCTGCCGGTAATGGTGGCTGAAATGGGCTCCCTCCGCGCCGCCGGTAACCAGCAGCGATGGATGGAAGATGCCTTTACATCCATTAACGGCCAGTTCAGTGAAATACATGCCTTCGTGTTGTTCAACAGCCGTGAAGATAAAAATATCCTGCGCCCTGTTGCCGGGAATATGCTCAACTGGCAATTGGAAGAACCGGGAAAGATATTTGCAGCCGCCAACCAATACGCCCGTATCCGCAGCAGCAATAATGTATCTTCCTATGGGGCAATTGCACCGGATCCTGTACCCCAACGAGTTCCCGCCAGTGTGCCATTGCCAGGCGATATCAGGGGCCTGAATTACCAGAAAGGTGAAAACTGGTTCAGGAATTTACACGCACCCACCCGCCGGGAAATTGCAAAGGATTTTGCCAATATGAAAGCACTCGGCGTAAATACCATCCGGAGATATGGACCTGGTATATACGACCGGAATATACTCCATGTAGCAAAGGAAATGGATATGAATATTCATTACGGCTTCTGGATTCCGGGGATAACAGATATGCAGGAACAGGCAAACATGCTTTCCTCACTCAGAACAACCATCCTGAAACAGGTAAGCACCCTGAAACAAAACCGGAATATAGTAGCATGGAACATTGGTAACACGGTATGGCAGCAACTGGATAAACAATACTACAAACCTGAGTTGCTTTACCGGCAACAAAGCCTTGTTACCTGGCTAAACAGCCTGATAGCAGCCATTAAAGGCATAGACAGCACAAGGCCACTGACAATAGACGTAGCCCTTAATGGCAACATCAGCAGCACCCTTGCACAGCTTCACCTGCAGCTGCCACAGGCAGATGCCTTTGGCATTGTGATAGGCAACGACACCACCGGTTTGGCGCAATTGCCTGCCCTTACCCTACCCTGGTATATCAGCCAGGTACCGGTCAGCGTCTGCGCAGATTTACCCAACCAGCGCCAATCCGCTTTCATCACCACCTGGCAGGACCTCGAAACACGCGACTTCGTTACATTCGATGGTCTAATTGATCACCAGGGAAGATATAAATCATCTTTCTACCGGCTCGGTCATCTCTGGAATAAAAATTTTAAAACACCCGATACCGCACGTATACATATACTACGACCGGCAAGAACCACTTATCCAAACAACCGGCTTACCTATCATGCGCTTGTTTACAACAATAACGAATGGAAAATTGCCGATAATAATAGTCCCCTGCAATTTGAATGGTACCTGGTAAAAACCGATCATTACGGCAACGGCATCTTCTTAAAGAAGCTGGGCACAGGCGCCTCCATCAATATCACCATACCTGAAAATCCAGATCGCTACCGGCTGTACCTGGAAGCTGTAAAAGATGATCATGTGGCTACTGTGCAATCAAAGCTTAATACCCCATTGTAAAACAAAAAAGCCTACTAGTAAAGTTTATTATAAATAACATAGTACTATGTATTGGATAGTACCATGTAATAATCTACCTTTGCTACAGATAAGCCACCATTCTATTACATTCATAATTTATCTCATGAAAAAATATTTTACGGGCATCATATTGGTATTTACAGGTATCCTTTCCTTTCACGGCACATTGGTAGCCCAGGACAACGACCGGCAACTGGCAGCGGTGATACTGCATAACGACAGGCTCTTCTGGCAGGCATATAACAAATGCGATGTGACAAATATGATGGAATACTTTTCGGACGACATCGAATTTTACCACGATAAAGGCGGCATTACCAATGGCAAGCCGGCTTTGGCCCAATCTTTTGAAAAAGGCGTTTGCAACAACAGGGATAGCTTTACATTGAGAAGGGAAGCCATCGACAGCAGCATCAAAGTATTCCCGCTGAGGAAAAACGGCGTGATATACGGCGCAGTTCTTAGTGGCGCGCACCTTTTCTATGTACAGGAAAAAGGAAAGAAAGAACGGGCAGAAGGCCTCGCAAAATTTACCCATCTCTGGCTGCTGAAAAACGGCAGCTGGAAAATGACACGGGTACTGAGCTATGATCACGGTCCCGCACCCTATATCAATAAAAGAAAGCCCCTTACCTTACCGGCTGATGTATTGCAAACCTACGCCGGTGAATATAAGGGCACTCAAACTACAACCGCTTATATAAAAGCAGATGCCGGCTCTCTCCTGCTGCAAATAGGAGATAAAAAATTCCCGCTTTATGCAGAGAAAGAAAATCTTTTCTTTTCCAAAGAACGCGACCTCACTTTTGAGTTTGTAAAAGAAGGCAATAAGGTGATAAAAATGCTGGTGCGTGAGCGCGATGAAGTAGCGGAGGAACTACAACGGGTTAACGATAAGCCATAGTGGATACGCCACTGATGCCAGGAGGCATCAGTGGCGTACCTGTTATTTTGTTTCGGGCATTAATACCAGCCTGATATAATTATCGTTGCTGATGGTTTTTGCCGCCAGCGCCTTCACACTTTCCACCGTCACCTTATCCATTGCTTTATCAAAATCATACAACTGGTTCAAAGGCTCTTTGTTGGCAAACTGTGCACCCAGGTATCCCAGCCAGAACTGGTTGGTCTTTAAAATTGTTTGCCTGCTTACTTTGGTTTCTGCCTTGAACTTATCGATATTCACCTGTGCAGGGCCCGCAATTTTCAACTGGTTGATTTCATCAACAGCAGAAGCAATAAGCCGTTCCGCGTTGGCTGGTGCGCAACCAAATGAAACAGACAGACTGAAACGCTGCTCCGGCAATTTAGTCACATTGATCTCTGCATCCGGCGTGTAAACACCGCTTTCCTCTTCTCTCAAACGCTCCAGCAGCCTGATCTCCAGCACTTCTTTCAAAGCGGCCATTTTCAGGGTATTCTCATAGTTGTATTCAAAAGGCCCTGAAAATACCAGTAATACGCTGGCCTTTTGCTCGCTGCCTTTGTAAACGGTACGGGAAATTTTACCTGCGGGAATATGGATACCAAGATCCTTTGCCTGTTCATGGCTATTTCTGGATGGCAGGGAAGCAATGTATTTTTCAAGCAGGGGTTTTATCTTTTCTTCATCAATATTTCCTACAAAAACAAAAGTAAAACCGGAAGCATCTGCAAATCTTTCCTTATAAATATCAAAGGCCCTGTCCAGGTTGATCTGGTCCAGCTTTTCCATGGTAACGGCAGTGCGGCGGATGTTATAGTTGCCCAGCACTGCTTTCACGGTATCTCCGAATACCTGGTTTGGATCTACGCCCTTATTGGCAAGACCGGCTTTTGCCTTAGCTATCTGTCCTTCAAAAAAAACGGAATCTTTACGCGGCTCAGTGAGGCAGCCATACAGTAATTCCAGCGCCAGCGCGAGGTCCTGCGGGGCTGTGCCACCGCTAATACCCTGGCTTCTGTCGGTAATGAAAGGATTCAGGCTCACCTGTTTCCCTGTAAGGAATTTGCCCAGCTGCACAGCGCCATAGTTGCCGATACCACCGGAAGCAATGAGCCCTGCTGCATTTGCCGCGCTTTGATAATCGGCGTCGCTGTAAAGGGAAGTACCTCCTTCGGAGAAGCCGTTGAACAGGATCTGGTTATCCTGGAAATTGGTTTTCTTCAGCACTACTTTAATACCGTTGCTTAGCGTAAGTGTGTTGATGCCCAGCTGTTCATCTTTTTCTTCTTTAATGATCTTTCCTGCGATGGGCTGTGTTTTCAGCAGCGGCAGGTTCTCCATGTCATCTTTAAACGGGGTGATGGCTTCTTTATCAACGCTGCTCATCCAACCCAGTACAGTGGCCTCGTTTGGCAAACCGGCTTTCTCTTTTTCCGGCGCGGTGATAAGGATATCGCGGTTGGTATTTTTCAGGTAGATGGATACCTGTTTGTTTACCTCCTGTAAGGAAATACCGCCCAGCTGACTTTTTACCAGTTCGTTTTCTTTTACTATACCGGGAGCGGCTGTACCGTCAAGGAAATACTGCAGGTATTCTTTTACATAGTTGTCTGACTGTACTTTGTCTTTTTCTTTAAGAGCAGATTCCATGCTGCGCAGATAGCTTCTCTTTGCCCGGTCCAGTTCTGTTTGGGTAAAGCCGTATTGCTGTACGCGGCGTACTTCACGATAGGCGGCTTTAAATCCTTTTTCCAATCCGCCGGGTTTGGTAGTAGCAGTAATGGTGAACGCATCCAATCCGCCGAGCAGATCGCCGTAACCCGCGCCTCCGCTCAGGAAGGGCGGATCGGCCTGGCGGGCCAGTTCTGTATAGCGGCCGCTTAACAGCTGTCCGAATAAGCCTCTTACAATAGTTGCCCGGTAATCAGCCACCGTTTTTAATTCCGGCGAAAGTTGTTTTATGATCACCTCTACAGATGTGTTGGTGATTTCCTTATCGGTTACCTGCAGGAACTGGTTTTTACCGGTAAGCGGCACCGTGTATTTAACGCGTGGCTTTTCCGTTACAGGATTTTTCAGGTCGGAAAATTTCGACCGGATAGCCTGTTCTATCTGCACAGGGTCAATATCCCCTACTACTATCAGTGCCTGAAGGTCCGGGCGGTACCAGTCTTTATAAAAAGAACGGATCGTTTCCGGCTTAAAATGAAGCAGCACTTCTTCCGTACCAATAGGCAGGCGGGAAGCATAGCGGGAATGGTTTAACAGCACAGGGAGGGTTTGCTGCTGGATACGTTCAGACACGCCCTTGCGTAAACGTTTTTCTTCGATGATCACACCACGTTCCTTGTCAATTTCAGCGGGATCCAGGGTGGCTTCCTGTGCCCAGTCGCGCATGATCTGCAAACCATTTTTCAGCAGCTCGGGGTTATCGCTGGGCAATGGCAACTGGTAAACGGTTTCGTCGAAATTCGTATAGGCGTTGATGTCGGCGCCAAAACGTACGCCCGACCGTTGCAGGTAATCCACCAGTTCATTTTTCGGAAAATGCGTGGTACCGTTAAAGCTCATGTGCTCCATGAAATGGGCGAGCCCCTGCTGTTCGTCTGTTTCCAGGATAGAACCTGCCTTGGTGGCCAGGTACATCACTACCCTTTTCTCAGGTTGTGTGTTGCGGCGAATGTAATAGGTGAACCCGTTGGAGAGTTTTCCTGTCCGTACCGCAGGATCAAGCGGCAGGGTTTGTGCTTTACTGACCACAGGTAACCCTATGCCCAATGAAAGGACAATCATTAATAATGGTTGGTTTTTTAATAACATGTTGATTTTGTTGTAGCACTAAAGATACTATTGCATATAATATCTCAGCAACCGTTCAACATTTTTCCCTGTTAAAAAAAGCCACCGGGTCAGAATAACCCGGTGGCAGGCACTGTTTACCAATGATATCCACCATGCCAGTGATGATGATGATACGGGCGGGGATGATAATACCCTGGCCTGTCCCGCACCACCAGGCAACTGCTTAACCCTGAAATAAGTACAATAACAACAATCAGATATTTTAAAGTTTTCATGATCGCATAATTTTAATGTTGTGATGAATAGACGGAAGTTTAAGCGACTGCAGGCGGTTTAATCTTCTTGTTCACCTGTATAAATGATAAAACTATGCCAGACCATTGTGAGAACTGTTATCTATTGTTAACGCCTTATACAAGCTGGTATAAGGCTTCCCTGTTAAAGCCCTGCAGCTCATCCAACCTGTTTTCCTTCACCTTCTGTACCCAGTATGGATCTGCTAAAACAGAGCGCCCTACTGCCACGAGGTCAAACTCATTATTGTCCATCCTGCGCACCAGTTCTTCTATAGAAGCAGGCGATGAATTTTCACCCCTGTGCAGGGAGATAATATCTTTGTCCAACCCCACGGAACCTACTGTGACCGTGGCTTTCCCGGTGAGCTTCTTTGTCCATCCAGCAAGGTTCAGATCCGATCCTTCAAACTCCGGTTCCCAGAAACGGCGGGTAGAGCAATGGAAAATATCTATCCCTGCATCTGCCAGTGGCGTTAGCCATGCTGCCAGTTCCTCCGGCGTATGAACGAGCTTGCAATGCAGGTTTTTGAGTTGCCATTGCGATACCCGCATCATTACAGCAAAATCATCTCCTGCCTGTTTGCGTATTTCCCTGGTTATTTCCACGGCAAACCGGCTCCGTTCCGCCAGCGTTTTGCCGCCAAAGAAACCGGTCCGCGTATTGGTATCCTCCCGGAAAAACTGGTCCACCAGGTAACCATGCCCACCCTGCACTTCCACGCTGTTAAACCCCAGCCGTTTTGCATGGGCGGCTGCGCGCCCAAAGGCAGCAATGGTATCGGCTATATCTGCATCGGTCATGGCTACGCCGTTGCCGATGCCGGAAGGCCCTTCAAACGGGGCAGGCGGCAACCAACCGGATGCATGATTTTCCTGGATACCGCAATGCCATAACTGTGGCGCCATCTGCCCACCGGCCGCCAGTACTGCGTTAATCACCTGCTGCCATCCGGCCAGTGATGCTTCTCCGTAAAACCTGGGAACATTGCCATCATTGGCAGAGGAAGGCCGGTCGATCGCCGTACCTTCTGATATGATCAGGCCCACTTCTCCTGCTGCGCGCCGCTGATAATAAGCAGCCACCTCGCTGGTGGGAACGCCGCCGGGCGAACAGGACCGGGTCATGGGCGACATCACAAAACGATTTCTTGTAAGCAATGATTTCAGGGCAAATGGCCTGAATAAACTTGTGGTATTCATACTGCTGTTGTTTATGTCCTGATGACGATTGAAATCGCCGCAGGGGGACAAAATATCTTATCTTCTTACAGCGGTTATTTATGCAATGCTTCGGTCATCTTTGCTATTAATACTTCTCAAAAAGTTTATTCATATCCCCGTAGGGCTTTGCAGTATCTGTATAAGTAAATGTACCCTGCTGCAGTATCTCTTCTGCTGCCCGGAAAATAGCGCCGTAGGCGGCTCTCACCAGTGAAGAGCCGATGCTTACCCTTTTTACGCCGAGATCTTCCAGCTGCTGCAATGAAAAGTGACCGCCTGAAAGTCCCATGATCACATTCACCGGGCGGGGCGCCACTGCTTTTACCACCACGGTTATTTCTTCCGGCGTTTTTAACCCCGGGGCGAACAGCACATCGGCGCCGGCATCAGCAAAAGCTTCCAGCCGTTTGATAGTGTCTCTCAGATCGGGGCGGCCATAGATGA
Organism: Chitinophaga polysaccharea; assembly: GCF_902150045.1. GTDB lineage: Bacteria > Bacteroidota > Bacteroidia > Chitinophagales > Chitinophagaceae > Chitinophaga > Chitinophaga polysaccharea_A. Next base: position 95,229 of record NZ_CABFVU010000005.1, on the reverse strand, counting down.
GGTTTTCTGCGCGCGCGGTGAGCACAAAAGGATATGGCAGACTACGCGCTGCTGCCACAGCGGCTTTCACCCGTTCCACAGCCAGCTCAAAGGGGTATATCGGGTCGTTGGGCTGACCCGTGGCGTCTTCTATGGAGCCACCTGCCAGCCCGGCTGTCGCCGCAAGCAATATCGTTTCTGCGCAGGCAGATGGGGCGTCGCCAAATCCATTTTCCAGGTCGGCCGCCACGGGCAAAGTGGTGGCGTTGATGATCTGCCGGGCATTCTGTAGGGTTTCCTCACGGCCTACTGCGGCATGGCCATCAGGTTTGCCCAACGCAAAAGCAAGTCCTGCGCTGGTAGTAGCCAGTGCTTTAAAGCCCAGCGTTTCCAGCACTTTTGCTGAACCTGCATCCCAGGGATTGGGCGCTACAAATATACCTGCCTGCTGGTGCAATGCGTGGAATGCTTCGGCCCTGGCTTGAAATGAGTTTTCTCCGGATGGTTTCATAGCGGATCATTTTACAGGTAACTGTTCTCCCTGCCGGATACCGTAATAGGTGCCCGGCAACGGCGTACCGGGATTGTCCAGTAATCGTTCATCTGTCGTTTCCAAAGCTGCATGTATTGGTCCGTTACAAGTTTAGTCATTTAGCCGGAACTACCGGTAACGATCCTGCATACATTTTTACAGCCTTTGAGGCACTTATCGGTCAAGACGGATATTAGTGCCATCTTTCAACGTAACGGTCGACTTCAGCACGCCCGGTTGATGTTCATTCACCTTCAAATCTCTCCAGAAAGCTGAGGCGCTGCGCATGAGTTCCGTTGCACGATGCTTGGCACGTTGCCCGGAAATAAGGCTCAGCGCTGCTTCCAGGCCCGCTTCTCCCCTGCTGCCCAAATCAAACTGCGGATCATCATAAACACTTACATCGGCCTGCAGCCCATCGTAGTAATCGCCCTTCCCGCTGGCGTTCACGTTCCTGAAGAGGGAATAGTAAACGCTCATGTTGCCGATCACCAGCGGAAAGAAGCCTACCGGTTTCCCATATGTCCTCACAGCCGCCTGGTTCCCGGCATCTGCGCTCATCCCTATGATTTTTATCTTCAGATAAGGCTGAAGACAACTGACCAATAGTTCAGCTGCCGAAGCGGTATGTTCGCTCACGATAACGTACAGGTCTTTGAGCGTACCTATTCCACCTGCTTTGTTAAAATAGACCGTATTTTTTTCTTCGGTATAATCTACATCCCCGTAGGTGATTACCTTGCCGTTGTAATAAATGGGCAGGCCGTCAGCGCCGATAATCGGCTGTTTTGAGAGCAGCGTGGCTTTTCCCGACTTCACCAAGTCATTGTACTGTTCTTTCCGCATCACCTTTCCGTCGGCAGCAAACGGCGCCAGCAGGTTCGCAAGGCGGTCCAGTTCCGTCAGATTGCCACCGCCATTGTAACGAAGGTCAACAATCACATCAGATACCCTATCAGTAGCAAAGCCGCCTGTTACACGATCAAGATCTTTATAGACATGCCTGACATCAATAAACCGCAGATAGGCAAAATAACCAGTCTTGCGGCCATCCGGCAGCGACAGGATTGTATCTTTCAGTATGGGCTCAAAGTAATTATTTCTTTTATAGACAAGACTGTATTGACGGTCCATGTTCTGGCCGCTGCACACCAGGTCCAGTTGTGTTCCTTCATTGAAAGTTTTCTGTATCATACCCAAGTAGGCTGCCGTTATTTTAACAGGATGCCCGTTGATGCTCACGATACGCATCCCTCTCTTTATGCCGGCCCTTTCCGCATCGCTTCCCTTTATGACATACTTTATATACAACGCCTGCTCTTTTACCATCACGATGCTGATGCCGAACCTGTCGGATACATCAGCAGCTTCTATCACCGGTTCCTTGTCAGATGCGCCGAAAATAGCGCTGTACTTCGGTATGGAGGGTATCAGCCGGTTAAACTCGTAAGGTTTACCTGTATGGCTGTTAATGGCCATCTGGCTGATATCGAACAATTCTTTCTGGTAGTTTAACTGCCCTTCGGACGGAACATATCTGCGCGGATTAAAATCTCTCACCGCCGGCAGCTGATCATTCCACAGGTAGACCTGACTGGCGTACAGAAAGATAGAATCTGCCCAAAGTGGCGCTCTGGCTTCCGTCTCAGGTGCTTTGGGAAGGTCGTCATTCTTTTTACAGGCGGTAAAAATGCCGCAAATAAACAATACGGGAAGAAACAATTTCTTCCCGTATTGATGGTTTATAAACTTCATGATCACTTATTTATCGTCTGACAGGCGTTAACACCTTATAAAAATCACCCGGCAACAATACATGTGTATACTCATCCGAAGTGGAGGTGGTCTCTGTAAGCGTCATGGTATCATCCTGGTAAGTCCTGTTACGTTCCACCCTGTCTTCCAGCAATGCCGGATCAGCCAGCGGATACTGTGTGATCCGGAATACGTTGTAACAATAGCCCTTTTCTTCCGTCGTCTTTTCTTCGTACGGGAAGCTGCCCCCCGGCGCTCCGTATACAGCAAAGACGTTTCTCTTCACTACTTTGTAGTTGAATCTCACGAATAACGGCGGATTGGTGGGCTTCGTAGCCTGTACGTCCGAGTAAAAACGGACAAATACGCGTCCTTTCGTTTTCGTCAGGTCTTCCCACTGATCACCATACCAGTTACGGGCAGTTTCAATCTTTACTCCTTCCGTTTCTATCCTGGCAAATACCGGGTCGGTGTATACGCTTACCCTGAACGTCTGTTTCACCAGGCTGTGATCAGACAGGTTGCTCAGCGAGAAATAGATAGGCACACCGGGCTTGTCTGCAGAAAACTGCTGTCCTTCCTGCGCCACTTTCAGAAAAGCGTCAAACCCCTGCACGGACTTCACCGTCGTTTCTCCGTCTGTACCTACCAGGAACAAACGCATGTCTGCATGATCAATAATTCTTTTCTCGTTTTCAGTAAGATAGCTCGAACCGCTCACAAACAGTGCTTTGTAAGCTTTATTGAATGCCTCGTACGTTGCTTCATAAGAAGAATCTGATTCAATGGACATAACCCCCATTCTTCCGTAGGTGATGGAACTAACATAGGTCGGGTTCATCCCGGACAGGTCAGCCGGATTTACAGAGGGGTCCATCAGGTTGCCGCCAGCCGGCAGGTCCACGTCGATGGTGAAGTTCCGTTGCACAAAGCGTACATATATGCCGGACCTTTTGGAGATACGATGCTCTCCGCCGGAAGATGAACTGGAGCTTTTATAGAACAGCGCCCTTGTATTTACGTTGGAACCAAAGGCCGTCTTGATCTCATCATACGATGTAAACCGCTCCATGCTGTAGCCATAGGAGGCATACTGGTTGCCGAGCTGGTTGTTGTACATGATATCAGAGATGAACGATCGGGTGCCGGATAGACTAACGTTGCTGATCACGCCGCTCACCCTTTTTGCGGGGAACGAAACGGATACATTCAAAGGCTTTACCTTGCTTTGATAAGCCGCTATCGGGAGAAGGCTCAGGTCATTGATCGAATTGCCCTGTATCAGTGACCCTGCAAAAGCGCGCTGTAAATGTGTGGTCTGGGAAATACTGATCTCATCTGAAACGCCGATCACCGTCTTGCCGAAGCCATCGGTCCAGATGCTGTCGCGAAGCTCCACCGTATTGGTCTTTACTTCATTGGCAGCGTTATTAGGGTCCATTTCCCCGAACCTCACCACGCCAATCCCACCGGGAAGATAATTATGGGCTTTCAGCTCAATGACAGGCAGGGATACTTTGGAAAGCCCTTCCATCCTGTTGTTGCCCGCGACGTCGTTATGTTTTTTGCATCCCGACAGCATAAGTAAAAATAACGCGGCTGCGCCGGTTATCCTTTTAATATAGGTCATAGAGATTATTGATTGGGGATGTTTACATTGAAGATGGTGCTGAACACAGAGTGGTCGCTCACATGGCTCAACGTGAAATACAGCGGGAAACCAGGCGCCTCTGCGGTATAATTTCCGCCGGACTCAATGTATTTTCTGAATTCGTCATAACCAACGATGGTCTTGGTCACCTCGCTGCCTTCGCCACCAATAGTCCTTACCATGATGCTGGATTCGTCGATGATCTTCTTCGTTTGTGCGTCGACGGTAACGCCGCCACCCACGGTAGACACTTTAAACGCGAGGTTAAAAGCGACTTTCACTGCGTCGTAGGAATAGTTGGATTCTACTTTAATGATACCCATTCTTCCGTAGGTGATAGAGCTTACATACACCGGGGAATAAGGTGCCAGCATCGCAGGCGTAACAGTAGAGTCGAACAGCTTGCCTTCTGATGGCAGGTCCATGTCCAGCGTAAAGTTCTTCTGGATAAATTTTGCGATGAGACCGGTATTTTTTTCCACTTTCTCTTTACCAAAAGAAGCGCCTACAGAGAACATGGAGCCAATGCTGACATTGGCGCCGATAGCCAGTTTCAGCTCTTCATAATAGGTAAACTGGCTCATGTCAAACTGAAAACCTACCAGCTCATTACCCACCTGGCTGCCAAAAACGTTGCTGATAAAGGACCTTGTTGCAGAAAGGCTGGGCTTTTGAATATCAGCTGTGATGTACTTACCTGGCGCAGACACAGAAACTGTGATCGGCTTCACTTTACCCTGAAGCTGTGCAAGCGGCACATACTGCAGGTTGGCAATACCGGAAGATTGCAGTACAGATCCGGGATACACCAGCCTCAACTGGTTCTCCGGGGCGATTTGCTCATCAGAAGAAAAAATCATGGTTTTTCCTGTTCCATTGGCCCAGGCGCTGTCTCTAAGGAAAGACAGAATGCTCTGTTTGTTGTTTTTCAACACTTCCTGCAGGTTGATATTGCCTGCTTTAATGTTGACTACGGCATTGGGAACTTTTGGTACATCTTTGAAACTGGTAACGATCTGAGGGCTTTCAACGTCGGGTTGAACATCTTTCTTACAGGAGCTAACAATAAAGGTCAGGATAGCCGCCGCTAACAATAATTGATTTTTTTTCATACTGTATATATTAGGTTAATAAACGCGTGGCTATCAGAATTTTGGTCATTTTGAAATAAAAAACAGGGCTATGTCTCAGGGGGCTACGGCACAGTATTGATCATGGGTGCAGGACTCTCGATAGCCATAAATCAACGGGAATAAAGATAGACCATAAGTACATCCACCGCGTCCGTTCAATATTAACTTAATGTTAAGATCCTGGTCAAACAGCCAGATTGCATCCAAAATGCGCATCAAGACAATTTAACCAGGATCTTCGCGGGCATCGGTAAGGTCTCCGAACAACCCTTTAATTCAACAATATTTTTATCAGACTAGAAGCTGTATCTGCAGCCGATCTGGAACTGGAAGGGATTACCGGTAGGTTCCACCGAGCCATCGGTATTTACGCCGTAGTTAAATCGCTGGTTAACCACGTCAAAGCCTTCTCTTTTATAAAGGCCCTGGTTACCCAGGTTTTTATATGTGCCCCATTTTTTATTGAAGACGTTGGCCACGTTAAACAGATCAGCTGAAACTTCAAAGCCCTGCTTTTTCGTTTTTCCGAAAGAGAACTTCTTACTTGCCCGCAGATCGAACGTACCATAGAAACCGTTGATACCTCCGTTTCTTTCGACCATTCTGCCGGCATACCTGCGGATATAGTCCTTGATACTGGGACTGGCTTTGGGATTATTCAGTATCGCCTGCAGGCCGTCACGCACATTCTTGGGCACAGCGCTGTTGTTAGGATCGAAGATGTACGCCAGGTCGTTGGTGCCGTTTACAAAATCACCGTTGCTGTTCACGCCGGACAACAGGCTGTAACGGGTACCGCCTATACCGGAATAACGGATGCCCAGGTTAAACCCTTTCCAGGTGGGCGACACCGCGTAGAACACCACTTTGTGCCTAAACTGGTTATCGGAATAGGTGACATTGCTCAGGTTCCGCGGATCGTCTTTCACAGGCAGGGAAAGCGTTGCGGAGTTGGCCACGTTACCATTGAAGGAAGTATTGTCCTTCGTATCATTCCAGGTGTAACTAAGGGACAGCTCACCGTCTTTATGATAGTTATACGACACGTCCACTACCACTGCCATCTGGTTCACCTTTCCGTCGCTGTTGAGTTCCAGTACACGGCCCAGGTTCTTGCTGATACGACCGTCTTTCCAGTTGGGGATACCATCTTTGGTCATCGTACTGATGGGAACGAATACGCCGCGGTTATCTTCATCTTTCAGCGTAAAGAAAGGTGTTTGCGCCATATTACGGTCTACATAAAAATAGTTGTTCCTTGCCAGTGTGAGATACCCGGTGATGCCAGCTCTCAGCCTTTCGGTAATAAAGCGGGTATAGGATATGTTGGCTTTATATACCACCGGCACTTTTGCGTCAGGGCCGTTGGTATTGATGGTCGGCAACTGGAATTGCGTCAGTGTGGGCTTTGAAGCGGGGTTATCGCGGAAGCCGATGAAGTCTGCCGGCGGAACGTCGGCGCCTCTTACATCCACGGTGCCAAAATGTTTGCCATCGAAAGTGAGGTTGTTGATCACCACATAGTTGTTGATGTCTGAAGCAAATACGCCTGCGCCTACACGAATATAATCGCGGTGATTTTCCTGCACGTCCCAGGTTAGCTGGAAGCGGGGCTGGATAATAAAGGAGCGTAGTTTATGATCTGTACGGACGCCCAGTTCATCAAACACCTGCTGGTTAAACGGTGAGGTAGGATAATGTGCGTAATCTCCGCGGAGGCCGGCTGTAATTTCCACGCCTGTAGCGATTTTCGTTTGCAGTTGCCCGTAAAAGCCGATATTGAAGATATTGGACACCACGCTGGGATCATCCATCAGCGGCACTTCGCGGTAGAAGTTGTAAGGTTTGTTGGCCAATAGTCCCGAAATGGTATTATAGTGGAAACGGCCATTCACTTCACTGCCGTAGAGGGACCTCGCATGTGTGTACATGAAGTCCACCCCAAACGTATAGCGGATGCTGTTAGTATTGTAATAGAGGTTGTTCACCAGCTGAAAAACATTGTTTCGGAAGAACTCCTGCGCGAAGCGATGCCCTCCGAACTCCACATTCGTGGAACGGTTGCCGGTGGTGGTAACGGACGGGATATTTTCCACGATAGCCCTGGGAATATTGGACGCAGGCAATTGACTACCGGGCTCGCTGCTCTGGTAGGTATACAGGTGCTGTACCTTCAGTTCATTCGTTACTTTAGAATTAATGGAGGAACGAAGCGTTACCAGGAAGCTGTTGTCGAAGTTAAAATCATTTCCGGTCGACTCATAAAGATTGATGGGGGTGTTATCCACGAGCCCCAGCTTGTTGTTATCGTTGGTGAGGTTGTTACGGATCGTCAGCAGGTTATTTTTGTTGATCTGCCAGTCGAGGCGCAGAAATACGGCATCGGATGTACGTTTTTTATCGAAAGAGCCGTACTGTGCCTGTGTGGGTGATATACCATACTTTTCGCGCCCTATCTGCACGACGGAATCAAGTTTCGCTCGGGTGATTTTGAAAAAGTCTTCATCGGCCGCGGTCTGTATGTCGGCAATTACCAGGGAGCGCTTGTCCACCTGGCGGTCCCAGGTAACGAAGAAATGCAGCTTGTCTTTGATAAGCGGCCCGCCCAGTGAGAAACCAAACTGATAGGTGGAGTAATCGTTAGCGCGTTTGTTGCCTTTGATATCGTATTTGCTGGTCAGCCAGTTGGCCCTGCCGAAGCCGAAGACGGAACCGGTGAGCGTATTGGTACCGGACTTGGTCACGGCGCTTACGGTGCCGCCGCCACTGCGGCCGTAAGTGACATCGTACTGGTTGGTCACTACTTTGAACTCACGCACCGCTTCGATGGAAATGGAATAAGGCGCGCCGCTGCGGCTCGTGGTGGCGCCGGCGGATGTGGGATTCTTGGCCGTCATGCCATCGATAGAGAAGTTGGTAGAAGAACCCAGCTGGCCGGAAATATTGCCGCCTCTGCTCAGCGGGGAGAGGTCCATCAGGTTGGCGAAATTCCTGCCGTTCACCGGCATCTTGTTCATCAGCTTGGGAGACACGGCCGTGGCGGCGCCAAGGTTCTCTACCTTTCCTTTGGCATTGGCATTACCGGTCACCGTGATACCTGTTATCTGTTGCACGCTGGAGCCCAGCGCAAAGTTGACACTGATCACATCGCCCTGGTTGAGGTTATAACCGGTCTTTTTCTGTTCCTCATAGCCCATATAGCGCGCAACAATAGCATAAGGCCCTCCCAGGGGAAGCTCCTTGAACACAAAGGCGCCTTTGGCATTGGAGACTGTCCGGCTGGTAAACCCTGTGGATTCGTTGCGGATCATCACCGAAGCACCGGGCACCGGTTGCTTTCGCTCATCGGTAATCGTGCCCTGTATGGATGCTTGTGTGGTTTGGGCGACCAATGGTTGCAGAAAAAGGCAGCTTGTCAGTAAAGACAATAGAAAAAGAAAGTAACAGATAGGTTTCATATGGTTTTAAACTTTTTCAAGTGGACGAAAATATAGCTGGTATAATGAAAATCATATGCTTACGTCTATTCATAACGTAAAGTTCACATTTCGTCCCTTTCTTCGGCTTTTCAATTTTGGTCGAATACGGTTAGAAAAATAAGAAATAAAAACTAAAAAAGAAAACAAATAAAACAAACTGAAACAAACTGAAACAACTTGATCATTTAAAACTTTTTTTAAAAATATAGGGAGATGATGACCGCCTGCTGTTTTACTTCTCTGCTGCTATCCTAATTTTAAGTGGATTTGTATACTTTAAACTTATGACAAGAGATTTTTAAACCAAAGCCCGACTAAACATGCTTACAGACATGGTAGCGCTGTTACAACGAACAAGAAACCCTCGAAAAACTATTGAAAATTGGGGCTGACCAAAAAGGCCGGCCCTTTTCCTTGCAGAAAAAGGGCCGATTAGTATTTTTAAATACCACTTCAAAAATACTATGGGTAAAGCGAAGACTAAACAAGTATTCAAACAATACTCGCCACAGCAAAACTTATTATTGCCTCCTGATTTGGACGTATTGCCAGGGCATTACGGCAAGATGTTGCCTTCAGGTGGCTGATTACCAGGATATAATGTACTTATCGGAAGTGAAGATCAGTTTATTACTGGCTATAGTGTTCATCAAAAGAATAATGATGGTGCATGTTTCAAAGACCATGTTAAACAATTTGAACAACATGGACAATATGAGCCGGCAGCTATCATAGCTGATAGCATATTTGACACCCGGGAGAACTATGAGCTAATGGATGATAAGGAGATTGCCGCGTATGTAAAATTTCCGCTGTATCATAGAGAACGAAGTCGTAAATATGGTGAAAACCCATTCCGTAAAGAGAACTTTGTCTATGACCAGATTAGCGATAGTTACATCTGCCCTAACAGTAAAATACTTCGTTCCCGCTATGTCAAAACAGATCGTAGTAAACAGCTTTAGCCGGTTATATGAGTGTGAAAATTGTCAGGATTGCCCTTTTGCCAGGGATTGCAAGGGGTACTTGCGCAAATCCATCTCAAAAACATCCATACAGTTGCCTGAAAGGCAAAATTGACCACAAAAACGCTGTTTACTTCTTTTGAATCGCTTTACAGTTATTTATGCCAAAGAAAAACTATAGAACCAGTCGAAAAAAAAATGAGGCTGACCCAAAAGCCCTTTTTGCTTTTTGGTCAGCCCCGGATCTGTTTTAATACAACTAAGGTACTAAATCAATCGCTTTCTGCCACCCGTTTAAAACTTGAAGGCGATGCCCAATATCAAACGCCGCGGCATCTGCGGGTTGCCGCTGGCATCCCAGTAGCGCTGATCAGAAAGGTTATCTGCCTTCACAGAAAAACGGTAGCGTTTTGTATTATAAAATACCACGGCATTCAGGATCGTATAGCCCGGCACACGTATGGTGTTAAGATCATCCCAGAAAGCGCTGCTGGCATAATTACCGCCAAAGCCTGCTCCCAGCCCGTTTAACCGGCCTTTCACAAAACTATAGCTCACCCACAGGTTAGCTGCATGCGCCGGTGGCCCACCTGGTCTTTTTCCTTCAAATCCCTTATCAGTTTTTACAAAATGGATATCGTTATAGGCATATCCTGCCACTACATTTAAGCCGGGCAACACGGTACCGGTTACCTCTGCCTCTACTCCTTCGCTTTTTTGTGTACCATCCTGGATACTCAGCGAAGGGTTGCCCGGATCCTGGCGCACTACATTGTCTACATGGATATTGTAGTAGTTAACGGTGCTGCTGAGTTTACCGTTCAGCAATTCCATTTTCACGCCTCCCTCTGCCTGCCGCGCTGTTTCCGGTTTGAAACTGATACCAAAGGCATCCTGTCCGTATACATTGTTAAACCCGCTCTGGTAGTTGGCAAACAACGATACTTTATTTTTTACGATCTCATAGGTGGCGCCGAACTTGGGCGAGAGCGACGTTTGATCATAGTTGCCCGATATCTCACCGGTTTCCAGTATTTCGGTGCCTTTTTTATTATCAAAATAATTAAGACGCAAACTTAGCATTACGTTTAACCGTTCGTTGAGGGAAATAACATCCGTTACATAAGCGGCATAGTTCACCGGTTTGCTGAGGGTAGTTACCGCTGCCGCTTCTCCATCTGCCAGTACTTTAGCCGCATTGATGGGCGGCACAAAGGATTTCGTGTAATCGAATCCATCTATCAGCACGGTATTGCCCAATGGCGAATAACGGGTATCGCGGTGCAGGTAATCCAGGCCCACCAGTAAGCGGTTACGCAGTTTACCGATCTTGAAATCGCCTGTAAGATTGGGTTGTATGGCCAGTGATTTAGTAGCATTGGAAAATGCGCCGTAGTACCGCCATAGACTGTCTTTCTGAAAGTTAAGGAAGATATTACCGATCTCGTAATTATAATCGGAGTAATTGACATTCACGTCCAGCTTCCAGGCATCTGAAAACCGGTGGGTGACCCTTGTATAAAAGCTGCGGATATTAAATACACCATTCAGTTTATTGGCCCCGTATGATTTAAAATAATCCCGTTGCAGTTCATCAAAGCTGCTAACGCCGGGTACTTTGATACCACTCACACGTACCGGTGAATTGGCTTTCATGTTAAGGAACTCAGTGCTGAAAAGCACATCTGTACGATCGTCCAGTTTATAGGAAAACGAAGGCGCAATGGTGTACGATTTTTTATACCCGTAGTCCTGGAACCCATTGTCCCAGCTACCCGCGGCATTGATGCGGAACAGCGCTGTTTTATCATCATTCAGCGGGGTATTGGCATCTACCGTTAAACGGCTGTAACCAAAGCTGCCGAGGTTGGCATCTATTTCACCAGCCCTTCTGTCGAACGGCTTTTTTGTAACCCGGTTAATCAATCCTCCATACGAAACTCCATTGGAGCCAAACAATGTGCCGGAAGGGCCTTTGATCACTTCTATCCTTTCCGTGTTCACCGGGTCGGCGTTCACGCCCTGATCCACATACATGCCGTCCCTGAAATTATCGCTGGCTACAAATCCGCGGAGGTACACCCAGCTGTTATATCCAGGCCTTATCAGCGCGCCGCTTACGCCGGGAATGGCTTTCAGTGCTGATACATAATCTACAATGGCCTGCTCCTGCAATAGCGCCCTGGAAGCCACAGAATATACCTGTGGATTCTCCAGGTTGCGCAACTGCATTTTGGACACATATTCACTTTCCTTATCGGCTACACGGTACTGGTTTCCCACTACAACCACTTCGCCCAGGGAAGAAGCTGTTTCTTCCAGTTTTATGGCAGGAAGATCGGTAAATGCAGCGTCCGTGATCACCACTGCCTGTTCCAGGCTTTTGGCGCCAATAAAAGATATTGTCAGGGTGTAATTGCCTGCGGGAGCCTTTATTTCAAAAACACCTTTTTCATTGGTAACGGTGTAATACCTGGTATGCTTTAACCCTACGGTTACGCCGGGCGCTGGTTTACCATCGGCCGACAACACCTTTCCTTTTAAGCCGGTATCCGCATTTGCCGCGAATAGAAACAGCGGCAACAGGAATAAAAGGGCAATTGAAATGTAAGAAATGATATAAGGTTGGTAGTGTTGTTTCATATGCAAAATTTTGTAGTGCAAAATGAATACATATGCAGCCAGGATGTTTACGGGATCGGGAATTTTTCCTGTAGGGTAGTCCGGGGCTGGAATTCCAGCCAACTGTTACTGCTACTGTGTTGTATGTCGGTTACAAGGCGGTCGCCAATACTCAGATCCGAAAAAATAAAAAGATTTCCTGTAAAGTTATGATTCAAGCCTTCTCTTTATAATATCAATCAGCTCTTCTTTGGTAAGAAATTTCTGCAGGAAATCTTCCAGGGGGCCTTCATTGGTGATCTCCCTGAAAAAAACTTCGTGATCTGTACCAAACAGGGTTGGGTTCTGGGGGTTGGGATCAGATAAACAGATATAGTAGTTGTCGGGGAATCCATAGCTTTCAAAAACATGTACAAAGTCCGGCGAAGGGTCCTTGGTTATAGCTATTATTTCTTCCAGGTTTACCATTTCGCTATCGGTAAAATCTGGATACCATTCTTTATAATCTGCGGTTCCTTCTTTAAAAGGCGTAAAAAGTTGCCCGGTAAAAAACATCTGGCCAAGTCCTTCCCTGGTCATGCGGAAATAATGATCGGTTATTTTATTGAAGAAGGCTGGTTTATCGGTTTTAAACAGTTCTTCATGCTGGTTTATAAAATCGTCGATGCCATAAACAGGCTCCGCATCCTCCGCTGTTTGCCATGGCGTGTCTTTGGGAGCAGGATACAAAACGGTATCAAATGTGATTGCCTGCAGATCTTCCGCCAGCGAACGACCGGTCACCTGGTCAGTATTTCCTCCCAATTGCTTTATTCTGTTTAATATTTCCTGTTTCATAATTTTTTCCGGAAGATGTTAACGGGTTACTCTTTTCAGTTCTTTAATATTTTGATTACCCCATTCAATTATCGTCATTACTACCGGTAAAAGCGATGAGCCGAATGCTGTCAGCCGGTATTCCACTCTGGCCACGGCTTCATCATACACCGTTTTGCTGATAATTTCATGCTTCACAAGTTGATTCAGCTGTACATCCAATACTCTCCTGCCGGCCTGGGGAATTTTCCGTTGCAGCTCACCGGGGCGACTCACACCATTGGCAATATAATAAATCAGGGTAATCTTCCAGCGCCCGTATAATATTTCCCGGACATATTCATGTCCGCATTCCAGTATCGGTATTTTTCGTTGGTATGTCATAAAAATAAATCAAAGATAGATGATCAGGCCAGGATGAAAGGTACGGATAAATTTATCCGTACTTGTTGATGTACCCGTTACTGTTGAATTTTGTGCAGACAAAAAAACGGGATATGAAATATAAGATCTTTGGCGCCAACAGCGGGCTGTATGCCAGTGAGCTCATTCTGGGAGGCGCTATGTTTGGCGCTACCGGTTACGGAGCCGGTAAGGAAGAAGCAAAAAGCATCCTGGCTTGCTATGCGGATGCAGGGGGAAATTTTATTGATACTGCAGATGTGTACAAATACGGCGCATCTGAAGAGGTAATTGGTGAATTTATCGCCGCTAACCGGAACGACTTTATCATCTCCTCAAAATTTACCAGGAGCGCAAGTGCGGCGCCTGCCATTACTGCACTGGGCAATAACCGAAAGGCCATGATCCGGTCGGCGGAAGATAGCCTGAGGCGGCTGAAAACGGACAGGATCGATATTTACATCGCACATTTCGACGACAATATTACACCTGCAGAAGAACTGGTGCGCGGGTTCGACGATCTGCTGCGGGCCGGCAAGATCCTGTATGCCGGACTGTCTAACTTCCCTGCATGGAAAGTGGCTACTGCTGTTACCATTGCCAACACCCACTTAAAAGCGCCGGTAATAGCATTGCAAACAGAATACAGTCTTGTGCAGCGCGTACCAGAAAAAGAATTGCTGCCTATGGCAAATAACTTTGGGCTTGGTGTGATGGCTTACTCGCCCCTGGCCGGCGGACTGTTAACCGGTAAATACCGGAATAATGAAGCCGGCCGGATCACGCTTACGAAAAATGATACGCTGATACAAAATCAACGCAACAATGCCATACTGGACACCATCATTACCATTGCCAATGAAACCGGCAGCACTCCTGCCAATGTAGCCGTGGCATGGATTTGCTCCAAAGGTATCTTTCCGGTGATTGGCCCCAGAACAAAAGCGCAGCTCGATGAGTATCTTGCTTCGCAACAGCTTCATCTCACAAAAGAACAAATAGCGTTGCTGGACCAGGCAAGTGAAATTCCTCTGGAGTACCCACATGACCTTACCAAAACGCAGCGTGAATTAATGATGCAGCACTTAATGCAATAAAACGTATTTTCTTAAAATGAGAAAAGGCCGCCTCATACAATGAGACAGCCTTTTCTTTATTTAATCCTGTTTGTTAATAAGCATTTTTAACCGTTAAAGTGTAGGTGCCCGGCGCCCCTGGAATACCACCGCCGACCACCGTTGATTTAACCAACGTTACCGGGTTGCTGATATTGATATGGTATTGACCGTTGGCGTCTATTGTTACATCAGCAGTACCACCAGAAGTGGCGGTTGCTGAATAATCTACAGCGCCGGTGGCCACCGCGGTGCCCACTGTACAGGAAAGCATCATATAGCGGGCGGTTGGATGGGCGGCCAACACTTCAGTTGAAGTTAACGTATATGTTCCTGCTCCTAAAGCCTTATTAAAAACAGCAGTTAAGGCGCTGCCGGAATAGGCCCCATGATTACCTCCATTACCTGAAGTGGTAACTGCTATCCCTACAGTGCTGCCAGCAACATTCTGGGCAGAGGCTCCCCGCGTGTAGGTATAGTTGCCCAGCTTCCAGGTGGATTCACCGGCAGGTGGTTCAGGCGTTGGATCATCGTTCTTACCTCCACAGGAAAACAACATCACGGAAAAAGATAGCAGAGTGATGAACGTAAGTGTTTTTTTCATTCTATTCATTTTTATTCGTTGGGATAAAAATAGTCAAAGAATATACCTTGTTCACGCCTGCTGTTAAAAATACTGGTTTACGGATGACCGGCATACCTGGAAACAGGGAATACAAATAAAAATCTGTTATCTTCTCTTCCTTCTCACCAGCATCAGTGTTACGCCGGCTACAATCAATCCGGGGAGCAACCCTGCGAGCCCTATTTTCAAATAATTCACACCAGTTGCACTAATACGCAGTTCTTATCGGTTACCGTTCTCTGTAAAATAGTACCCGGTTCAATGCTCAGGCCCAGGCCGGCCAGCAGCGGTTGATGTACTTCCTCCTGGAAGGCTCCCCGGCAATAAGTACATTACCTCCGTTATTAATAAACGTATTCGCCTGCGCCAGTTGTTCCGGTAGATAAGGCATTCCGGGATCAGCGATCACCAGCACAGCAATATCTGAAGGAATACTCCGCCATGCACCTATACGTAAATTTCAGTATTATGGGTTTTTATTGTCTATCAGACACGGGTTAGTATTATTTATCATTAGTTCACCAGGAAATAAAATGTTATTTTACTATAAATAAACATTATGAGTGAAGAAGTATATAAAATAGCCGGCAACGATGCGGCCAACTATGAGGAACACCTGGGCCCTCTCGTTTTTGAACCTGCGGCACAGGCGTTACTGTCTCACATCACCGCATTCCCGGTGCATACTATCCTGGAAACAGCCTCCGGGACCGGCAGGCTCACCAAACATCTCCGGAGAAGCTTTCCGGCAGCAGAAAGTCTTGTTGCCACAGACATCAACCCTGATATGCTGGAAATAGCGCAGCAGCAATTGAATGATCCGTCCATTACCTTCCAGCTGGCCGATGCGCAGCAATTGCCTTTCGGTGATCAGTTGTTTGACCTGGTGGTAAACCAGTTCGGGTTGATGTTCCTTCCGGATAAAGAAGCCGGTTTGAAAGAAGCGGCGCGTGTATTAAAACCCGGCGGGCACTTTGTGTTCACCACCTGGGATAAGATCCCCAGTATGCCGTTGTTTAAACTGCTGATTGAAGATATGATCCTGCCCTTGTTTAAAGATGAAGATACAACACGCTTTCACACTCCATTTGCCTTACACGATCCTCAGCTGTTAAACACTTACCTGGAGCAGGCAGGTTTCAGGAATCACAAGGTAGTGTTCCTGAAGTTTAACGGGCGTGCTGATTCGCCCAAACATATTGTAAACAGTTACTTCCTGCAACATCCGCTAGGCAGGCAGGTAAAAGAAAAGGCGCCGTGGGCATTTGATAAGGTAGCAAAAGAGCTGGAGCAGCGGCTTACTAAGGAATTTGGCGCGGGGGCGTTTGAGTTTGAGCTGAGGGCGCTGGCGGGGATTGGAAGGAGGTAGATATATTTTCACTCCAATATCCTCATCCTATACGCATTCATCGCCGTGTTCCCCAACTTCGTTACCAAACGGTAATTCACTACCACTCCCACTACCGCTCCTACTACTGGCAGCAACTGCCCCATTTTCGCCAGGTCTATATGATCGCGGTACTCTATCTGGAATTGCTGCCAGTCGAAGCGGTGGATATCTTCCGGCAGCTGGCTGCTTTTTCTTTCCAGTCAACAATCTGCTCAAATACATTCCGGCGGTGTTCCTGGCTGCTGAAGGCCAGCTGGAAGATATGAAGAATATATAAGCGTTCCCTGTAATCATTTACATCAAAGCCATAAAAGGCGGCGATATCAAAAAGCAGTTTCAGTTTCATCGCCAGCAATATCGGGAAATCCGCCAGGCCCAACAGGATGCCGCCTGCACCGGTGATACCACCCTCGGCAGCTGCGGTTTTCCGGTACACATCTACGCGGCGAAGCACCGCTTCTTCCATATCATACAAAGACGCAAAAACAGGCTGCTCTGGTACTGTATAAGCAGCGCCAAACAACACCCCCCTTACCATTTGCTTGATGGTAACCGTAACCACGTCATGCACCTTCTGCGGAATAATGCGGTTGATACGTGATTGCACTGATTTCGACACCCGGTCGAATACCGATGGCCGGGCAAGCAGTTTATGCTGCCACAGCTCCAGTTCCACCTTCATTCGCTGTTCATATAACATGACGGGAAATTACACAAAATTAAGGGGCTTCTATCAATAGATCAGATCGGAATTGGCATTTATCAGCTTAACAGCGTCCAGGAAAGATACCGCAATAAAAAAATATTCTCCACCACCATATTTTTTAAAAACACCGGGCTGGCTCTTAACAAATCCAATGGTATGGCTATGGATTAAAAAATCAGAAAACCCGATAAAGCTGCTATCATCAGAACTGATATACTCTTCAAGTATTCTTTCAAGCGGCCAGATTGAAAACATATTTTCTCTCCAGTCGCAATCAGCAAAACCATTTATCTCCATATATAATTTTCTGAATCCTGCGGGAAATCCAAAGCCTATACTGGCTTCCACGGCTGAAATCAAATCAGGAGAGGCACCGGGGTTCAACCGGATCTTTTCATGCTTCCATTGCCTGCATATTTCAATAATGCTGTTTTCCATACTGCTAATATAATGTGAACCTCATTCCCTCAACCCGGATATTTTCACTAATGTTATTTTGACTTTTGCTCACCGGATTTTGCCTGAAGCTTAGTAAATCAGGGACACCTGCTTAATTTAATTTCAGATAGACCTGTAACTGGCGGCTATTAAAAGTGACAATGACAAAATAAACAGCACACATCAGCCCAATCGTTATGAAAGGAGGAACCGAAGCAAGGCTTCTATTCCAGCAATTTCCGCCTGGAAGTAGCCCGATCCCCGGAAGAACTGTGTGCCTTTAAGGTAACCGGTAGTTTTACCACTCCTTCTAATAAACGACTACCATTTACGATGTGGTCCGGAGCGGCGGGCCGGCCCCCCAAAGCGGGGCAAGAGGTAGTGAAAGGAAAGGATTTAATTACTGGCTGCCCCAGTAAAACGAATGAGGTGATGAGAGAAGATAAAATCATAAAGCCGCTTTCCAGCGGCTTTTATTTCTCACACAATTTAACTGATTATCAAAACGTACCCATTCCACGACGGTTTCCTGGCCGACAGTAAAAATATTTGGCAACAATTTGTCCAAATACCGGTTATCGATTGTTATATTATATACAACATACTCACATCTCAGTATGAAAAAAACAAATAATACAACTGCCGCGGCTACCATTCCCGCTGATACCAGCGCCGGAGAAATGAATAACCGTATCAGCTTACTGGAAGCAGAACGCCGTATACTCCTGGAACTGGGAAACGAAATTACCAAGGCCCGGAAAAAAAACGACCTGATCACTATCTTTTCCTCCAAGATCAGGGAAATGTTCCCGTTTTCCCATACCATCGTTACGCTTATAGACCATGAAGCAGGCACCTACACCCCCTTCCTGCTGGACCCCGAATCATCTCCCATCCAGGGCCACGAGCTATACCCCACGCTGGTGGAAGCCCGGTTCCCCCTGTATGAGCCCTTTATCCAGAAAGTGCTGACAAACGGGGAACCTACCCTTTATAAAATGGAAGACATTGTAGATGCTCCCGGAAGCCCGGTATTCCTGAAAGTGAATTATGAAGCGGGTATCAGGGTACTTTTAATGACGCCGCTGAAAGACAATGACCAGGTGATCGGCTTCCTGCACATCTACACAAAAGATCCTGCCGGGTTCACCGCAGAATTTATAAATATCATTGCCAGCATCGCTCCGCAGATCTCCAGCGCCGTGGCAAATATCAGGAATAACGAAGCGATGAGCCATGCCGAATCCATCAACGAAGTGCTGCTGGCGCTGAGTAACGAAATGGTGAAGGCGAGAGACCGGCAGCAGCTCCTCAAAGTGATCAGTTCAGGGCTCAGGGACATCGTTCCTTTTTCCGGCAGTATGATCACCATCATGAATGAAAAGGAAGAATATTATAAAGCCTGCCTGATCGATACAGAATTGAAGCTGAGAGAACTTACAGATACCGGTAACGCCCTCCGCCTGAGCTCCCCCGCCGAAGACGGGATCTACGACGTAGCCTCCCTGTACTACAAGCCCCTGGTTTTTGACATGCAATCATTTGAACCGGGAAATACCCCGCTTTGGTTCAGGCTGCATTATGAAGCCGGCGCCCGTGAGATGATAGTAAAGATCCTGGGCACCAACGGTCCTTCACAATACAGCCTGATGCTGTTCGCCAACCAGGCAGGTACCTTTAACACGGAAGCCGTTAATATCGTGAACCGTATTTCCAGCCAGCTGTTTGCCGCCGTGAGCAATATTTCCGCCAATGAGGAGATCCTGAAAAGGGAAAATGAAAAATCATTCCTGCTGGATTTCAGCAATGATATAGCTGCGGTAAGAAGCAAGAACGACCTGGCCGGAGCCGTACGCAAAAGCCTTAAAAAACTGGATACACTGAAGGGTTATGTGATCCGCAGGATCAATGAAGACCAGCTTACCTCTACTACTTATATTTATGATGAAAGTATGGTAACGGTGGAAGATGAACTGGTACAGGAGATGCTTACCGCAAAGTTGCCTGTCAACGACGGGCTTCAGAACAGGGTACTGAACAGCAGCATTCCCCTGTTCTTCAGCGTGAATACTGAGATCAGCCGCGGCAACCAAACGGCGCCTTACCTCGCGCTCTGGAAAAAAACAGGATTTAAAACCGTTATCGGCACTCCCCTCCGTACCGGAGATGTAACCCTCGGCATTTTGTGGCTTGGCCTCGAAGAAATAAATATGCCGCTGTTACAGGGCATATGCGCCCAGATCTCTATCGCCATGTATAACATCATTGCTAACGAGGAAATACTGCGCCGCGAAAGGGAACAAACCTTTCTCCTGGAATTCAGCCGCGACATTGCCGCACTGCGCTCAAAAGAAGACCTGCAACACGCTATATCAAATGTGCTGAAGAACGTATTGAACATTAAACTTGCCATCATCCGGGTGATAGAAGACGACGGTGTTACTCTCAGTCCCTACATGGTAGATGAAAGCATGTTTGAAAACGGGAACACCGGGTTCAGGGAAGTGGCCTCGCGGAATATAGACATACATGATGTATTAAACGCCCGGGTACTTAAAAACGACGGACCTGTTATTTTTAATGTGGAAGAAGAAATAGCAAACGGTAATAATAACCCCGTAGTGGTATTCTGGAAAAACACAGGGCTGAAAAGCGCTTTCGGAGCGCCATTGCGCGCGGGCAATACCAACCTCGGCACACTCTGGCTGCTGATGGATGAAGTAAACCTTACCATCCTGAAAGGTATCTGCGCACAGATCTCCATTGCTATCTCCAACATCCGCGCAAGTGAAAAAATACTGGCTTACAAACAAAAACTGGAAAATGAAAACGACTACCTGAGAGAGCAGATCAAAACCATCTATAATTTTTCCGAGATAGTAGGCAATGGTACTGAAATGCAGAAAGTATACCGGCTGATAACCCAGGTGGCAGCATCTTCCTCCACTGTGCTCCTGCTTGGCGAAACCGGCACAGGTAAGGAACTGATTGCACGCGCCATACACAACGCCTCTCCCCGTAAAAGCAAGTTAATGGTAAAAGTAAACTGCGCCGCCCTGCCTCCGCATCTCATCGAAAGCGAATTGTTCGGGCATGAAAAAGGCGCGTTCACCGGTGCTATTGACAGGCGCATAGGCAAATTTGAACTGGCCAATAACAGTACCCTTTTCCTGGATGAAATTGGCGAGATGCCACCGGAGCTACAGGTAAAATTATTACGCGTGCTCCAGGAACGCGAGCTGGAAAGAGTGGGCGGAAAAAATACAATCAAGATAGATGTGCGCATTATTGCAGCCACCAACCGTAACCTGGAAGCAGAGGTACAGGCAGGGCGCTTCAGATCCGATCTTTACTACCGCTTAAATGTATTCCCTATTCACCTGCCTCCGCTCCGCGACAGGCTGGAAGATATTGAACCGCTCGCCAATGCATTTATTGCCAAGTTCAGTAAGAACATCGGGAAAAAAGTAACAGGTATATCGGCCAAAGTACTAAAACAGTTAAAAAGCTACGACTGGCCCGGTAATGTGCGTGAACTGGAACACCAGATCGAAAGAGGTATACTGCTCAGTGAAGACGATACACTCAAAGAAATACATCTGCCCCAGCGGGGGCACAACGGGCAGGACGGACAGGCCCCACCCGTTTCAGCAAGAACACTGGAACAGATAGAACGAACCCATATTATAGAAGTACTGAAACGGTGCAGCGGGAAAATCTCCGGCGTGGGAGGCGCCGCCGAAATACTTGAGATCCCCGGCACCACCTTACATTCCAAAATGAAAAAACTGAAGATCTCAAAAGCAGATTACTTTATCAGTTAAGCAGGGATAAATAAAAAAAGGCCGGAGCACATTTCGCTGTTCCGGCCTTTTTTATGCATCCGCCAATAATACACGGTATTTCGTGAAACCCGGGCCAATCCGCTGTATTACGTGAAATAAAAAAACATGAATTCATCTTAACAAAGTGATTAGCATACAATTACACGGATGGCACTTCACTTGCCTGTTAACCTGCAAAGAAGAAGACCAGTAAAGCGATTAAAAACTTATTTAACCACCGCCTGCACGCAGGCACTATAACATGCAAGACCATGAAAATTGTAGTTATCGGCGGGACCGGCCTTATCGGGTCCAAAACAGTAGAAAAGCTACGCCTCCTGGGCCATGAAGTGATTGCCGCTTCCCCTGCATCCGGTGTAAACACTATCACCGGTGAAGGATTGGCCGAAGTTTTAACAGGCGCCCACATTGTGATAGACGTAGCCAATTCCCCTTCTTTTGAAGACAAAGCCGTGATGGAATTTTTCCGGACTTCCGGCCACAACCTGCTTACAGCAGCTGCCAACGCCGGTGTTAAACACCATGTTGCCTTATCAGTAGTAGGAACCGACCGCCTGCAGGAAAGCGGTTATTTCCGCGCCAAAGCAGCACAGGAAGAGCTGATCAGGAAATCAGGCATCCCTTATTCTATTGTTCATTCCACGCAGTTCTTTGAGTTCCTGGGCGGTATTGTAAAATCGGCAGCGCAGCAGGAAGCCATTCATTTATCACCCGCGCCAATACAGCCTATCGCATCGGACGATGTGGCGGCAGCTGTTGCAGACGTTGCACTTGGAACGCCGGTGAATGGAATAGTTGAAATTGCCGGCCCTGAAAAGTTCCCCCTCTCCGCCCTTGTAACAGATTATTTAAAAGCAACCAACGATCCACGCACCGTAATTACTGATCCCGAAGCCAGGTACTTCGGCGCGATGCTTAATGAACAGTCGCTGGTACCCGGCGCCAATGCACGTTTAGGTTCCATCAATTTCAAAACATGGTTTGCCGCTCAGTCTGTAAAAGCATAAGGCGGCAAGCCAGGGAGCGTCCCGGCAGCAATATGATCATCTTTCAAAAAATAAAAACAATATGCAAGAATTCCTTTTAGTGATCCACAGGGATCTTACCAGTGATAACCCGGTGCCTACGCCCGAACAAATGAAAGAGGCGCTTAAACCTTACCAGGAATGGGTAGCGGGAATTGCTGCCGAAAACAGGCTGGTGGCGCCTCCCAAACGCTGGGATGCCGATGGCAGGGTGATCAGGTTTGAAAAAACGAAGGAGCAGGTACACAATGGCCCCTATGCGGAAGGCAAAGCATCTATAGGCGGCCTGTTCCTGATCCGCGCAAAAGATTATGATGATGCTGTAGAGGTGGCAAAAGGCTGCCCTATTATCCGGTATGGCGCCATAGTTGAAGTACGTATGGCCGTACCTGTAGCCTAAATACAGAAATGAAACTGCACGTTAAAGCCCTTGCGATATCGCAAGGGCTTTAATATCTCCGGTAATTAATTACAAAAGACTTTTGATATAGAATACAACCGGCATCGATGCAAAGGCCAGCGGGATAATCACCGCAAAAAGCCATATACCGGTAGATCGTATGACGGGCGTATATCTTTGATGTACCAGTCCTGCGGTCCGGAAGGCGCTTTGAAAGCCGTGGTACAGGTGATAGGAAACTGCCACCATAGCCACCAGGTAAAGCAGTACATACCAGAGCAGGCTAAAGCTGTGCGTCACTATCACATACAGGTCTTTTACCCTTACTATTTCGGTATTGCCTTCTGTTGTTACCGCGTACTCAAAATCAGGTGAAGCCGGCACATATACAGAAGACGTTAGTTTACCGGTTAGCAGCTCTTTCCGGTACTCGCGGTAAGTGCCTTCTGTAAATTTATATCTTCCCCAGAAATTACTCATATGGATCACAAGGAACAGGAAAATAATACTGCCCAGCAGGCCCATGTTCAGGGATGCCCAACGCACCGGCGTTCTGGGCGCCACCGCATATTTCACCGGTCGTGCTTTCCGGTTTTTCAATGTTAATGTTAATGCGTAAAACGCGTGTACAAGTATAGAAATGTACAGCGTATAGGCGGCTATTTCCACCGGTGGGAAATGCGTCATAAAGTGCGCATAAATATTAAATGTGTAACCCTCATCCCCGGCAAACAACGTGAGGTTGCCGCCCAGGTGTACAATAAGGAACAGGCAGAGGAACAGACCAGTCATAGACATGATGAGTTTTCTGCCCACTGAGGAGCGGAAAAATTGTTTGAAGTTAAGCATGATAGTAATTCTTTTGATTAATTATTCAGCCTGTGTTTTATTTGCCCGATGTTTTTTTCTATCAGGGCGATGTCTGCGGGAGTAGTAGCCATCTTCAATGCGGTTTCATAGTGCTGCACCGCCTTCTTGTCGTCAATATCTGTATAAAGATTACCTAACAATGCGTAATAAAAATAGTTATCTGTCAGTTGCAGTCTTTCCGCCGCGGTGATAGCCTCCTGTTTGCTTCTTGCTTTGGCAATGGCATAGGTCCGGTTCAATGCGGCAATGGGTGAATACTCCAATATCAGTAGCTGGTTATACAGGTCCAGGATATTATTCCACTTTTCGCTGGAATCTTCCTTGTGCGTATGCCACCAGGCGATAGCCGCTTCCAGGTGATACCTCGTTAACGCGGAACTGTTGCCGGCCTGGTTCAGATAATATTCTCCCCTTTCGATCAGCTCCCGGTTCCAGCGTGTTTCGTCCTGTTCCTGGTAAAGGATCATTTCCCCTGTGTCATTTACCCGCGCATCAAAACGGGAAGCATGAAAACACATCAGGGCCAGTAATGCGTTCACAGCCGGCTGGTTGGTTTGCGGCTGCTCTATCAGCAGGTAGTTGAGCCGCATAGCTTCCACGCACAAGTCTTTACGCAATACAGTATTATGGGAAGTGGAGTAATAGCCTTCGGAAAAAAGAAGATATAAAGTTTTCAGTACGGTCTCCAGCCGGTCGTTTATCTCTGTAAATGTGAGCTGCCGGATTTTTATACCTGCTTCTTTCAGTTTCTCTTTTGCCCTGCTGAGCCGTTTATAAATAACTGTTTTTGTAGTGAGATAGGCATCCGCTATTTCCTGTGTACCAAACCCGCAGAGCAGGTTCAGTGCAAGGGCCACCTGCGATTCAGCAGGAATGACCGGATGACATACCGCAAAGATCATGGCCAGCTGGCTGTCTGTAATATTGCGGGCGGAAAGATCTATTTCTATTTCTATTTCTTCTCCCTCCGGGAGATTATACCGGAGGTCCGACAATAATTTCTGCTGAAAGAAGGTGTTTCTCTTCAACCAGTTCTTCGTTTTATTCTTGGCCACCGCATATAGCCAGGCGGTTGGATTTTCGGGCAATCCTTTCGCGCTCCACGATTCAGTGGCAGCCAGGAAAGTATCGCTTACAATATCTTCCGCCTGTTCTATATGCTCGATGCCAAAAAGGGAGCCTAACACCGACACCATTTTCTGATACTCCGTTCTGAATAAGTGCGGTAATAATTCTTTCCCATCCATGCTACAAATAATAATGCTGTTACAAAAGTAAGAAAGGCATTCTTATTTGTTGCTGTGTTATCCTACTGCCATACGTATCTCTACCGTTCCTCCAAGTTCCAGGATGGGCGCTTCACCGGCTATTTTCACCGCTTCGTCATAGCTCTCTGCCCTGATCACAATAAACCCTCCGATAGATTCCTTGATCTCCGCATAAGGGCCATCCGTTACGCTCTTGTCGTGCTTCACTACCTTTCCTGCTCCTTCCCACGGCTGGAGCGGCCTTGCAAGCACGTCGCGCGCCTTCAGATCATCAAACCATTCCCTCCACCTGCTCAGATGCGCCTGCAGTTCTTCCGGTGATGGCTGCACTTCCTTTGTTTTGTAGTCTCTGCGGAATACCAATAAGAAATCATTCATATATCATGGGTTTTAATGTGCCTTGGCGATGCTTCACCCGAACTGTCCTACCTGGTAAGTACCAACAAAGGCAGGCGTGGTGAAAGCAATGTTAAAACGGTTCCAGGTATTGATGGTGGTAACAGCCAGCGTCAGGTCTACCAGTTCCTCATCAGTGAATTGCTCTTTTACCCTGGTATACACTTCATCCGGTACATGGCAGCTGGTTACCGCCTCCGCCCACGCCAGCGCGGCTCTTTCCCTGGTGGTAAAAAACGGCGTTTCCCTCCATGCGCTTAAAGCATATAAACGCTGCTCTGTTTCACCATGGGCGCGGGCGTCTTTTCCATGCATGTCAAGACAATAAGCGCAGCCATTGATCTGCGATACCCGGAAGGAAACCAGTTCCTGTAATTTCTCCTCTATAGAGGATTTTTTCAGATACGCACCGGTATGAAAAAGTGTTTTCACCGCTCCCGGTCCTTTTTCCTGAAAGTTAATTCTTTGTTCCATTTTACTTTATTTGATTTATTGGTTTATTACCTTAATAACAACTGACTTTCCCGGATTAGACAAATTCCAGGATCTTTTTTCAGAGATGAATATTAAACAAGGATATCATTCTGCGGAGCTACAGGAACCGGCAGCTCAGTTTCGCCCAGCATCTCCCGGAGATCTATTTCAATGGCCCTGCAGATCTGCGATATAGGCACATCATTGGCGCTCCCTTCAAACGGGTATTCCGTGCTTTCCCCTACCTGCTCCAGGGAGGTATACATCCAGGATACGATCACGCAAAAAGGGATCAGCAGCCAGATCATATGTCCTTTCATCAGCCCTGTTACCGCGGCATTCAGTTGGTCAAACTCCTGCAGCAAACCATATGGCAGCAGGAAACAGAACATACTCACAAAAATGGTATTGACGATCGAGTACTGCCGCGGGTAGGGCGTATCTTTGAGCGATTCACATAGTCCCTGCTGCGTAATGAAGCCATTAATAGTACGTTGCAGCTCCGCATATTGAGCCACTACTATCTCCTGCTTTTCATATACTGCTTTAAGCGCCTGGCTTTGCAGGGCCAGTAACTGGATTCCCTGGCTGCGTGTTCCTGCAATGTAAGACCACTCTTCTGCCGTTATATATTTCAGGATCTCGTCTTTGGAAGCATGCTTCCGCTCCGGGATGGTGTAATAACGCTGGTACTCCGCATTGTAACGGGCATCCGCCACTTCCCATACGCGGCCTTCGCGCATCTGGTAACGCAATACCGTAAGCCACGCCAAATGGCGATACACCAGCAGGCGGACAAATTCCCCGTCCTTAAAGTAATCACGGCACAACATTCCCCAGCTGATACTGAGGTTACGGATGTTGGTCCATACATCATGGCCATTACCGGTACGGTTATACGTTTGTGTGTTTTTAAACCCTACTATAAAGGCGGTAGCCGTGCCCAACAGCGCCACCACTACCCAGGGAACCACCAGCCACTTTATTCCCACGAGCTGGTAAAGTACCACCGGTATGGTGTCCAGTATGATCAGTGTATAAATCCTTCTCCTTGTCCAGAAGAGAAAATCAACCAGCTTATATGATTTACCTATATGCATGTACCTTTCATTAAGAAACCTGTGGATTTACTTCTCCTTCTTCCGGGTCATCTTCCCTGATAAGATCATCCAGGAACTCGCCCCCCTGGTAGGTATCCTTTTCATGAGTGGGTTCCAGGGCTGTTTGCACCGTGATAACCGGCGCCTTTACATCGTCGCGAGAAAAGAACCGCTGCAGGATCTGAGGAAGAGCTTTCATGTTGTTTGTTTTTTGTGATAACGCAACACTATTATTGCACCATGGGATTTACAACCCTTGTGCCACCAGGTTAACACATTTCAAATCAATCATTTAATAAAAAGCGCCGGTATATCGTATCACGATATATCGCCAGTAAACGGATTTTACGCGGTATTTAGTGAGGTTTATGTGGGCGGGGTTACTAAAAGTACACGCTGTGTTGCAGAACCTGCGGCACGGCGTGTACGTTATTAATTTATGATAATGCTATCCTCAAAACTCTTCCCAGCCGCCATTCTGCGGATCATATTTTTCAAATTCCCCGCTATCTGTAAATTCAGAGGCGGCCATCCCTGCTTCAAAAATATTCTCTTCGCCCCAGCCTGCGGTGAAATATAATCCCCTGCCGGTGAGCAATGCACTGATGCCATATTCCGCATGCCTGAACGTTAGCCCGTTCTTATCTTCTCTCTCCAATATATAATCATAATTTATTAACCTCTCTTTTAGCTGTTGAACCTGTTCCTTACTGAAGGGCACAAGGTTATCTTTATTGTCGAAGAAATTCTTGTCGCCGGACTGTTGTTCCTTCGCTTTGGTTTCGGTGCTGTATAATTGTATATCGTAGCTCATATTGGTTACGTTTAATTGTTTCTGTTTAAAAATAACATAAGAGGAAGGTAACAATTTTATTCATGATATATGTCCGGATATTTTATCTTTAAAAGATAAATAACAGACAGTTATTCATGATAATTTAACACTTAAAGTTTAATGAAAAAATACCTGGTACTGGCAGCGGGCATTATTGCCTGCCATACTCCCGCTAAAGAAAAGCTCCACACGATAGATTATGTTACAGTAGGTAAAATGATGGATACTATCAAGCCGCCTTACATTATTGACCTGGCTAATAAAGATAAACGGCTGGTATTTATTGGCTGTGACCACAACAGGGATTCTACCCATCCGCAATTTAAGGCGATAGAACAATACTTTAATGACCTGAAACCCGGGATCACCTTTAATGAAGGAGGACAGATGCCGGACAGCACACACTTTTCATCATTGAATGACGCGGCTTCGCGGAGAGGGGAACCGGGCTGCCTGAAATACCTGAGCGATAAAGCAGGCATCCGGATGATGAACGGTGATACAGAGGATAGTGTTGAATTTTCCATCACCCTGAAAAGATACCCGCAGGACCAGCTGTTGCTTTACTATATAATGGAACGCCTGGTAATCCCTTACCTGTATGGCGCCTACGGCAATGAGCCTTTTGAAACAGTTTACAATAAAGCCATTGAGGACTGGTTTGTAAAAGAAGGCTTCCCGGTAACCGCCCAGCAAAAATCATTCGGGGGTTTTAAACAGTTATACCAGCAATACACCGGAGTGCCGTTTGAGGCTAAACTCACACCGGAGATAGAAAAATTTGATTACATCAACGGGGGCGACTGCAGGTTCTGCGCCATAGGCCGTACCTCGAAAATGGTGAGGGACAGTATACTGCTCGACAAAATAGACCATGCACTGGATAAATACAACCGCGTAATGGTTACCTTCGGGCATGGGCACGCCCTGGCGCTGAAACCTGCATTGCAACAAATAATGGACAGAAAATAATTCCTTACTCCACACCAAATTTCACTTCATTGGCCCAATGCGCTTTCCAATCGGGATGAAAGGCTCTTGCATTCCGTTTTGAAACGCTACGCTCCTTCGCCAGTTCCATGCAGCTACCCGGCGCACCGTTATCATTCACCCGGAACGATAACTTCACCGGCTGTCCCTTGTCAATGGCGGCTTTTACATCCGGCAGCTCAGACCAGGGAATAGCACATTCCGTGATCAGGGTATTGCCTTCTCTCCGCACTGCAAGGCGGCCATTTTTCACCGGTCCCTCGCCGTCCGACTCAGGCTGCCTCGGGAAAAAGTGTTTCCGGTTCAGGCCCGGGGACAGCAACCGCCAGATCTCAGTTCCGCCGCCATATTCCGGCGCTACCTGGTTAAGCGCATATTCATAATCGGTACATTTGTACCCGGTATAACGCGGCATGGTGCCGGGCGGGTATGCCAGCATACCATCCTTTCCTTCGGGCAACACATTAAAGGCCAGCAACACATTATCATAAGCGTATCCCAGGCCGGAATTATCAGGCGTTACAGGATTTTTACGGTAAGTATAATGCCGTACGCCGGAGGGCCATATCAGCGGAAATTTAACCGGTCTATCTACCAGTGATAACGTTACTCCATCCGGTAATTGCGGCGGAGCACCCACTATATAATGCCCTGCCCTGCCATATATACCTTTCCAGTTGCCCCGGGTGTCAAGGTCTTCTTTCACAAAAATATCCCTGGTGGCAGTCGGCGCATCAAACATCAGTGCAGCCAGTTTGGGGGTATACCACCAGCCGTTGCTGTGCAGTACAATCCTTACTTTGCCCTGCAGCTGCAATACCTCCCAGGCGCCGCTCCAGAGGTTGGTAATGTTACGTTGCAACAGGCGGCGGTTGTTACTATACACTTCCAGCACCAGGTTAGGCACCCGTAGCGCCGGCAGGTATAATGCCACCTGCGTGGGCGCATCCAGCTGAAGATCCACACCAAAAGAATTGGTATTATCGCTGCTTTCCAGGTAATGCATGATGCGGCCATCTCCGTTGGGCAGCTGCAATGCGGAAGCCCCTTCTGCCGGCGCGCTGCCTTCTTTGCTGATCAGCGCCTCCTGCATGTCCATAGCATAAGCGGTATCGGGATAAAAGAACTCGTCGTCCGGGCGATGCTCAAAACGGTAAGTGCCCGGATGCGGCGTACTGTCGGCCGCTTTAGCGGCAAAATAAAAATAGTGGTCATCGTAAGCAAAATAGCCGTTGGCATAACCATTGGCCCGGGTATCGAAATTTGCGAAAGGGTACCAGGCAGCTTCCGTTAAAGTAACGGCTGCATTGCCCTGGCTGCTCACTGTTTGGGGCAATGCCGTTTTCCAGTCGTCCAGCTGCCCATCTACGTGTATACTTAACCGTGAGATAAGGTTTACGTGCATATCTTCATAATGCACTGCGGTACCATCAGCTCCTGCATCAAAGTGAACGGACAAGGGGTAGGTATTATTTACCGAAGCAGCCCCGCTTTTTATCTTTACAGGAATAGTAATGGTTTCATGCGGCGCCAGTTTCACGGTAGCCGGCGCTTCAACACGCAGGTTGCCCAGGCTTACCTGTAAACGGCCCTGTACCGGGCGGTTCAGGATATTGGTCAGTTGCAGCCACATCACCGGTTGTTGCTCAATACGGGCGGTCATATCTTCCGGGATGATCTCCACCGGCTCATATCCTTCTATGCGCGCCGTTTTCAGCTCAGCAAGCATAGCGGCAAAGGAACCTTTGGTGCCATTGGTGCGAAGATAATATCCCTGGCTGTTCAGCGGTATTTCCAGCTTACCCGCCACCGGTAAAACAGGATTGCCATAAAAATCAAACAACCGGAAATTGGCTGGCAGGATCATCTTCCCGCCCGACAATGGCTCATAAGGCGTTGGCTGGCCGGCGGCACGTAGCTTTTCAGCCGCAGCCGTTTGTGCAAGTCCGCGCACTTCCCTGAACAGCACCTGTTCCTGGCCGAATGCCTCGCCTATGTCGCCACATATCACTACGGTGCCATCATCCGCATTCTTTTGCAGGCCGTCGAACACCATTACCCAGGGCAAGCCTTTGGTAAACAGTAGCTTTTTAAAATCCCGCTCCCCTATCAGGTGCTGCACTGCGCCCAGGGCAGCGGCCTGCGACCAGGTATCAGGAATACGTGTAATCTCTTTCACGCCGGAAGGCGTATGTATTTTACGGGTAAAATGTTCGCTTCCCCTGCCGCCGGTATACATGTATCCCGCGTAAATGCCCATGGAACGGTCGTATCCTGCGGAGCGGTTAGTGGCTACGGTAAGGCCTATACGATCGTCAGTATTGCCTACCCAGCTTTCTGTATCCCAGATCTTTACCCGGCCATGAGGCGATTTGCGGTTCACCCATTCGGGATAAAGAGCGGGCGACTCCATCCCCTGGTAGTGAATGGAACAGAAATCGAAGATGGGCAGGAACGTCATTTTTCCATCTGCAAAAAGTTTATCCCAGGCATTGGAATTGGAATCGCCCCCGCCTACCAGCACATCGGCCCCTTTTTTACGGGCGTCCAGCACGGCATCCGCCATTACAGTATATATTTCGCGGTAACGCAGGATATCCGATTGCCACCCGGAAATAGACAATCCTTCCCAGGGCTCATTCCACAGGGAAACAGCCGTAACCGGTCCTTTGGGCCAGCCATACTGCACACAGAGGTGATGCACAAATTCCCTGAAATCATTATCAGACGAAGGCATCCATACCATGTCCTGCTTGGTTTTCTTCATCACGCCAGCGGAGTCGAGAAAAGAACGTGGCCTTCCAAAAGGCTGAGGGGCGGTGCCTGCGCCAAACATCAGCAATACGGTAATATTCTTCTCTTTATATGCTTTTAACTTACGGTCTATCTCTTTCATTTTTGCCGTATAGTCTTCCGCGTTAGCAGGCGTATAATCCACTCCCATACGGATGGCCTGCACACCCACTCTTTGCAGGAAATCAGCGCCCATATCATCCAGCGATTGTTTGGGATACTGGATACGTTGCGGATTGGCAGCGAAGGTGCGCACCAGGCTGGTAATAAAACGACGGCCGTATTTACCGAGGTCCATCACCAGCGCATAACCGCCAAAGCGGGGTGGTATAATGGGAAGATGATCGATATTGATATATCCTTTTGGAGAGATATTCACTTTCACGGGGGTAGTGCTGATAGTGGCAAACTTTACCATTTCCGGCAGCCATATATCGCCCGGGCGGCCTTTGGTACCATGGCTGATCAGTTCTATTTTTCCTTCGGCAACCATTGGTTTATCCAGCCGGTTCACCACCTGTATGGTGTAGGAAGGCTGCTCACCGGGCCACAGCACGTTGGCAGGATTGGATGCACCTGCCAATACCACATCATAATCATAATGCCGCTGGTTATTTCGTACGCCCATTACCGTTTCATAGTTCACCCAGTCTTCCGGTGCTTTCATCTGGGCCATACCACTCCCTGCACTGATCATCATCAGCGCTGTAATCCATAAATATTTCATCTGTTATTGTTTTATAAACTTACGCTGGCCTATCATCCGGCCATTACCCGCATCTGTGATCGCCAGTATATAGGCGCTTTGCGGCAGGCTGCTCACATCTATGTTCCATGGCCCGTTGCTTTTTGCTGCGGTCGTTTTCACTACTTTCCCGGAGAGGTCATAAATGGTGATCATACATGCTGTGGGCTTTGCCAGTTTGATGTTGATGTTCAAAGTGCTCACTACCGGGTTCGGATATACGCTTAACCCGGACGTAGCGGCCAACAGTTTTCCGGCCGCAAAGCCGCCTGAATCTGCTGCTGCGGCTGGCGGTGTCCACAGGTACAATACTATCTTGTTGGCGTTGTAATCGTCTTTGGTGATCATGTATTCGCCGGTGGACCGGTGATAGGCTTTGATCCCATACTGCGAGTCCACGTCATTGCCCACGTATACATTAGGATTGCTGCTGTTCATGGTAAGTACCAGTGCGCCGGTGCTAAGGTCAAATACATCGATATCAGGAATAGCATAATAACCCACAAAAAGATAATTGCCCGCAGCCGACATCGACTTTGCCTGGGCCCTGCTGAGCGTAATAACGGTATCGGGGGTACGATTTCCGGCCAGCCAGCCATGATATACTTCTATGCGGTTACCGATCAGCGTCCAGTCGGTGCTGCCGCCGGCCAGTACCATTACATCACTGGCAGGGATGTATTGCAGCTGGTTCAGCCGCGCAATGGAAGCAGGCGTAGGTGTTGAGATCACTGGTCCCCAGATGGGTTTTCCGTTTGCCGCAAATCCTGTAAGCGGGTAATGCTGGATGGCATTTGTTTTATCCTGTGAGATCCAGATATCTCCCAGGGAATCCAGGCAAAACCCGTTCCTTACTTTCGTGATCGTATCGCCGGGAATAGCAATATATCCGTCTGTAGCAGGATTGAAATAGTAGGTATAGAAAACATCTGCGTTCTGGTTATTGGCTACCAGGATACGGTGCCCTCCTACATTGGCGAGGTGCCCGAAATGTTGGCCCCGCGCGCGGTCGCTCATCTGGATGCGCGCATCCCAGGGGTAACGGTATGGGTCAACGGTGTTGGCCACATAAGCGCCTCCATCGGTACCGGTATAGGAGTAAATGATATTGCCGCTGTAAAGTAATTCGCCATCTGTGCCGGCATCTGCGGCGGCGCAGCCTTCAAAGTTAAGCGCCTGCAGGGTCCACATCAGGGCGCCGCCGGTGCTGTAGCAATGAATATCGGTAGCGCCGTTGCGGCCCAGGTCCCAGGTACCTCCCCATGGATTATTCAGTACATATAGTTTTCCGGAAGCGTCGCGTCCAATACCTACCACCCTTGTGAAACGCTTGTCGCCCGTGGCGCCGCGGATACCGCCGGTTTCATTGAGATAACCGCCTGACGCGCCGAAGGTGCTGCTCAGTACAGGCGTTCCCGTTAGGTTTGTATAAATTTTGATATTCATATCCGGTCCCTGGTCGCCCACCAGTAGTTGTCCCCGGGCGCTGTCGGCATACAACGCAGAAAGGCGGGATGTTGTGCCCACATTCAACACGATGCCGGCTACGCCGGTGGAGTCGAACCGGCGGATGTTGCCACTGCCCAGCTGCACTACCCATACCGCGCCGGAGCTATCGATGGCAATGGGGCCGGGCGAGGTAACCGCCCATTGCCTTATCAGAACGCCGCCGGTGGTGAATACTGCCACCCGGTTGCCGCTGGAGTCGCTTACAAACACGCGGCCCGCCGAAACAGCAATGCCTGTAATGGCATCGCCCGTGCCTGTACTGGCGGTAAACAACAGGTCGCGCAGTTTGGTGCTGCGGTTGTAACGGCCTATTTTACCACTGTTAGGGGCCTGCTGTGCGGTGAATATATAGGTGGCATTGCCGCCTATAGCGCTGCCCTGCGATTCTTTGGTACCGCCCATGCCTCCAATGGTAGCTCCGTTCTGATAGATACCTATATTGCGGCCTTTTTCATCCCATAACGACGCTGTATATACTACTTCCTCCGGCGATACCCACATAGAGCGGGCGCAATTGCCTACATAGTGGGTAACATCAGAAAAAGTATTACCCACCCAGGTAGTGGTATACTGTGCATAGCTGAAACCGGCTGTTAACAACAGCCATAACGTGGAGATAATATGTTTCATCTTTATCAATTTAGATGTTAGTATCCGTTATTCTGTACCAGTCGAGGGTTACGGCCTATTTCCCTCAAAGGAACGGGCCACAACGTTTGGTTGGCCGTAATGCCTAATACGGCTTCTGCCCTGCCGGTGCGCACCAGGTCATAAAAGCGGTGCCCTTCAAAAGCCAGTTCCTTGAAGCGTTCATTTTCTATTGCCAGGGCAAGATCTGTTTCACCGCCATAAGGAAAATCGTGCATGCCCGGTGTGGTCAATGGCTCCGCGAAAGCCCTGCGGCGTATGATGTTCAACGCTTCAATAGCCCCGGCTGTTTTCCCCAGGTTGTTCAGCGCTTCTGCTCTTACGAGGATAATATCTGCCAGCCGCAACGCAATAATATCAGGCTCTGTGCCGCTGGTTAAGCGGGTATATTTATTTACATAGGGCAGCGCAGGATCAGAAGTGGTGAGCCCCAGGGCGGCATTCTTCCGGATATCGCCGGTTTCATAGGCGTTAATGATCTTTGCGGTGGGCGTTATCTGGTAACTACCCGGTTGTATACCTGCGGGAATACCATTCACGGGCACGTATAAACTAAACAGTCCATTGGCCTGCGAAGAGGAGCTGATGAACTGTATTTCAAATATCGCTTCGGTGCCGTTTTTACCACTGGGAGAAAACATATTACTGTAGGCGGTGCTACCGCTTACCAGTGTGTATACGGGGCTGTTCATTACCTCAAGGGCTTTGGCGGCTGCAGAGTCATAATTCTTTATACTCAGGTAAGCCTTTGCCAGTAACGCTTTGGCCCCACCCTGGCTGGCCCTTCCACGGGTGGATGAAGCAGCCGCGAAGGTAGCCGGCAACATGGCTTCGGCCTGTTTCAGATCCGAAATGATCTGCCCGAAAACACTGTCAACCGATGAGCGCGGCACCGTAAAATCAGCATTGAAAGAAGTATAAGGTTCCAGCACCAGCGGTACAGGACCGTATGCCTTTACCAGGTTAAAATAAAAATATGCCCGCAGGAAGTAGGCTTCTCCCAGCAGCTGCTGTTTCCTTCCGGCTACAAACAGGCTGTCTTTCATACCGGGCACATGTTTCAGCAAATCGTTAGCGCGACCAATACCCGTGTAATTATTCTGCCAGTAGCTGGCCACAAGAGGGTTATCTACCGGGATACCGTGATTAGTAAAAGGACTGTAATTGATCAGTAAGGCCGTAGTAGCATCAGACGCAGCGTCGAAAGCTACGGGGAACTGCATGGCCATACTTTGTATGGCGGGGTAAATGCCTACTGCAGCGCTTTCCGCATCGTTGGCGGTTTGCCAGAAATTTTCATCTGCAATAGTGTACTCAGGTACCTGGTCCAGCACTTTTGTACAGGAAGCCAATACAATGAGAAGATATATGAGTCGTAATTTTTTCATAGTGGCTGCTTTTAAAAGTTCACATTTAATCCAAGCAGGAAGGTACGCGCCTGCGGCTGTACCGCCCAATCGATCCCCAGCTGTGAGTTCTTCACCGACTGGTTCTGCGATTCAGGGTCCAGGCCGGAATAGCCGGTGATAATGAAAAGGTTCTGCGCGCTGGCGTATACCCTGGCGCTGCTGATCCTTACCTTCTTCAGCAGGTCGGGCTTAAAAGTGTATCCCAGCGTAATATTCTTCAACCTGATAAAGGAGCCGTCTTCCACGAAACGGTGCGATACCTCTCCATTGGTCAAACTGTTGGGCGTAACAGGATCATTGAATACGGCCTTGGGTACATCCGTGTTGGGATTTTGCGGGGTCCATCGGTTCAGCGTACGTGCGTCGCCGTTATTATAGCCGCTC
The DNA here is from genome assembly GCF_902150045.1 of Chitinophaga polysaccharea. Lineage (GTDB taxonomy): Bacteria > Bacteroidota > Bacteroidia > Chitinophagales > Chitinophagaceae > Chitinophaga > Chitinophaga polysaccharea_A. The sequence goes on along the minus strand of NZ_CABFVU010000005.1, from coordinate 58,930 downwards.
ATACGCTCCAGCATGCTGCGTGTTTGGTTATATACCTCGTTGCCATACGACCAGTACAGGAAAAAGCTCAGGTCTATTCCCTTATAGCCAAAGGTATTGGTGATGCCACCGGTGTAATCCGGCAACGCATTGCCCAGGATCACGCGGTCGGCTGCCGTTATCCTGCCATCGTTATTAATATCATCATACACCATGTTCCCGGTTTTCGGATCTACTCCTTTGCTACGGTAGCCAAAGAAAGAGCCAACGGATTCGCCTACACGAAAAATACTGGTAGGCAATGTGGTGCCGAATGATCCTGGCAGGCTTTCTGTGAAGTCGGAGCTGGAAGGGTCGCCGGCCACGGTTTCAGGCAGGCTGGTAATTTTATTCCTGTTGAAATACAGATTGAAGTTGGTGTTCCAGGTGAACTTACCGCGGATATTATCGGTGTTGATTCCTATCTCCAGTCCTTTATTTACCATCTGCCCGATGTTGGCGCCATTGGTACGTGCAAAGCCGGAGGTATAGGGAAGATCCAGTTTAAAGATCAAACGGTTGGTCAGTTTACGGTAGGCATCTACCGTAACGCTGATCCTGTTATTCCAGAAACTCAGGTCCAGCCCGAGGTTGGTAGCGGTGGTCGCTTCCCAGCTTAAATCCACATTGGATAAAGAGGTGGCAGCAATGCCGGCTTCGGCGCCATAGTTGTAACCGGTAGAATAGGTAGCGAGTGCGGGGAAGTCGCTCCCCAGCCCTTCATTGTTACCTGTAACGCCGATGCTTACACGAAGTTTCAGCTCATTAATAAAACGCTGTTGTTTCATAAAAGCTTCGTTGGTAACCCGCCAGCCTGCAGCCACGGAAGGAAAGAAACCATAGCGCCTGTTTTTACCGAAACGGGAAGAACCATCTGTGCGTACTACGCCTTCCAGCAGGTAACGGTCGTCGTAGTTATAGCTCACCCGGCCGAAATAAGATACCAGCCCCCATTGCGAGCGGTAGTCCAGCGGCGCCGAGAGCGAGGTAAAACCGGTTACCGACTGTATGATATCGGTTGAATTGGTGTTACCCGAAACGCTGATCCTTCTTACATTCGCTTCCTGTGCGCTCTGCCCGAGCAAAGCGGTTAACTTGTGCCGGCCTTTCAGCATGGGTGTATAGGATAAGGTATTTTCATTCACCCATAAGAATTGTGTGAACACTGATACAAAACCGCTGGCCGCAGAGCCGTTGTTCACCAGTTTCGACTGGTATCGGTCGTCTGTTACCTGCTGGTTATCAAAGCCAAAACTGGTTTTAAATTTCAGGCCGGGTAGTATGCTGTATTCGCCATAAATATTGCCGATGTAACTGTTTACGATCGACTGGAACCTTAAATTATTAGCGATCATCACGGGGTTTGTCCAGCGGCGGTTCCTATCGGTGTAATATGTTCCGTTGGGATTATAGATGGGATCATTGGGATTTTCTATCAGGGCAAGCGCCAGTACAGATTGCCCGGAGAAGCTGTTGTCCATACGGTTGTTGGTAGACCTTACCCCTGTTACGTTTACGCCGATCTTCAGCTTGTCGGTAGCGGCAAAGTCGAAGTTCACCCGCCCGTTAAAACGTTTGTAATGCTGCAGTCCGACGATAGTCCCTGTCTGATCAAAGTAACCCAGCGATACGTAGTGCGATGTTTTGCCTGTTCCCCCGGAGATAGACAGATTATAGTTAGATACCGGGGCTGATCTGAAAATAGCATCCTGCCAGTCGGTATTACGGCCGGTAACCACTACCGCAGAATCTACCGGTAAGCCGGCATTCACGCGGGATTCTTTGAACAGCTCCACGAACTGTTCCCCGTTTAGTAATGGCAGCCGTTTGGGGATATCAGCCACGCCGGTATACATGTTAAAATTAAAGCGCGACTTACCCTCCGCACCTCTTTTAGTCGTGATGAGGATAACACCGTTAGCGCCCCTGGAGCCATAGATGGCGGTAGCAGCGGCATCTTTCAGAATCTCCACTGATTGTATATCGTTGGGGTTGATGTTATTGGTAGTGGCTATTCTTTGCCCGTCGCCGGAAACGCCGTATTGTGCTGCAGGAAGGTTGCTCATAGGCACACCATCTATCACGTACAGGGGGCGGTTTTCGCCGAACAGCGACCCGTTACCACGGATACGGATATACGTTTCATCGCCGGGGGCGCCGGAGTTCTGCACTACCTGGATGCCTGCCGCTTTTCCCTGTAAGGCTGCGTCCAGGCTGGTTACCGCCACACCGGTAAGCTCACTGCCTTTGATGGAGCTTACTGAAGAAGTGAGGTTCTTTTTTTGCTGGGTGCCATAGCCAACCACTACCAGGTCGTTCAGCGAGGAGCTCTGTACCTTTAGTACGATGTTAAGGGAAGATTGGCCGTTAACGTTTACTTCTTTTGGCTCGAATCCAACATAGGAGCATACCAAAACGGCGTTGTTATCCGGCACGGCCAGTGAAAAATTGCCCTGGTTGTCTGTAGTGGCGCCCAGCGTAGTACCTTTTACGCGGATGCTTACTCCCGGCAACGGGTATCCTTTTTCATCGGCTACTTTACCGGATACGGCGATCCTGTTTAACTCCTTTCCTGCCGGAACCGGTGCTGTCTTTTTAGTGATCACCACTATTTTATCCGTTATTTCATACTGCAGGGAAAGATTGCCCAGGAAGGATTTCAGCACCTGTTCCAGCGGCTGGTCCTTACATTCCAGCGATACTTTATTGAGCGCTGCAGGCGGCTGATCGCGCCAGATAAAAGAATAGCCCGTTTGTTGTTTTAACAGCGCGAGCACTTTTTCCAGCGGAACATTTTTTACAGAGATAGTTACATTTTGTGCATAGGCGCTTATATGCAGCAGCAGGATGGCCATAATAATCCATAGCGGTTTGCCGGGCCATCTTTTTACAGCCGGGAGAATACCTGTGACAAGGAATTTCATATTTTAACTCGTGGATTTTAAATATTAGCAATCATAAACGTGGAAATTTAACCGGGTATGCACACAACGCTCCATGCCGGGGCCCCTCGGCGATTGGTTTTTCAGCTGATGTGCATACAATGTGTGATCCGTGCAGCGATCAGGTCATGACAAATACATTTAAAAGGTTGATTTAATTGGCCTCATGATAAGGCATCACGGTAATAGTTCTTCCCTGTATCTTAAAACGTACGATTTTGGTCAGTTCAAGTGCTTTCAGTAATTGTGATATAGTGGCTGTTCTGGCTACGATGCCCGACAGTTCAATGCCTGACATATCTCCCTCGTATTTTATTTCCACATCATACCAGCGTGATACCTGTCGCATAATGGTGCTGATATTTGTCTCCTTAAAATTAAACTCCCCGTTTTTCCAGCCCAGTATTTCTTCCATAGCAGGCTTATTGATCACTAATTCGCCGGAGGTACCCAGCACCGCCTGTTCACCGGGATGTAATACCCTGCCGGCGTTTATTTTTACCGCGCCTTGTACCAGCGTGGTTTTCACAGCGTCTTCATCGGCATAGGCCATGATATTAAAGGCGGTACCCAATACCTGTACCTCCATGCCTTTAGCGGTTACGATGAATGGTTTGTTATCATCCTTAACGATATCGAAGTAGGCTTCTCCCGAAACTTCCACCATTCTTTTATCATCAGGAAAAGCGGCGGGGTAACGGATGGAAGATGCCGCGTTGAGCCACACATGTGACCCGTCCGGTAAAATAAGCTGGTACAGGCAGCCGTTAGGTGTTTGCATGGTATTGTATACCAGGCCGGTGTTCTTCTGTGAAAATTGTTTATAAGCCAACTGCCCGTTGGCCAGCTTAATTACCTGCGCGGAGCCCTGTTGGGCGATGGCGCCGTTAGCGGCACTGTCGAGCGCTATACGGGTGCCATCGCCCAGGATCAGCACCGGGCGTGCTGTTCCGGGTTTCAACTGTGTTTCCTGTGTTATAGCTCTTGTTCTTTTACGGGTATTCCATTCCCAGCTTACTGCCAGCAGCAATAAAAAGATAGCAGCTGCCGCCGCATACTTGAACCAGGAACGGGCAACAATGGGTTTTCTGGCCGGATGCAGCACCGGTATCATCTCGCTTTGTTTTGCCTTCATCATGATCTCTTCCGCCATTTCCCCTGCATCAAAATCTGCCTGCTCGGCATAGTCCGGATCATTAAAGGCTTCCTGCAGCAATTGGGAGAGCCTGGCCTTGTTTTCCGGCCGCAGGGCCATACTCCTGAACAAGCGGATCTCTTCCGCGTTCAGCGCTCCGCTCATATATCTTTTAAATAATTCCTCAAATGTAACTTCAGACATATACCGATGCAGATTTAATACTCCCCGTTATAAGGACGGAAAACAAAACAGGGGTAAGACAGTAAAATTGAAAATTTCATAAAAAATAATTGGAAGCCAGGAACAGCAGGGCAAAAACACTTTCGGAATGCCGGCCAAGGTACTCCCGGATACTGCGCAGGGCCCTTACAATATAGGTTTGTGAGCTTACCACGGAGATATTCAGTTTCCGGGAGATCTGTACATGACTTAACCCATTGAAACGGTGCAATACGAAAACCGTTTTCACTTTTTCCGGGAGATGCTCAATGGCCAGCAGCAGGATCTTTTCCAGCTCCTTGTATTCCAGCCCGGACTGGGCATCACTGAAAGGCGCTTCCGAAAGATGATCGGCCAGGAATTCAATATTATCTGTATGCAGTACCTTCTTCTCCAGGTGATCCATGATAAGATTACGGGCACATACATAAATGAACGTGCCTACCTTTTCTACACCAGGGAGCTTTACCCGGTTGTTCCATAACTTAATGAAAATATCCTGTGAGAGGTCTTTAGCCTGTTCTGGCGAGCGTGTGAGGCGCAGCGCCGTACCGTATACCTGTGGCCAGTATTGTTTAACGAGAACCTGGAAGCTCCGTTCATCTCCGTTGGCAACGGAGAGCAACAATTCCTGTTCATTAGCGTGGATCATAACGGGTAGTGATCCATGAAAATAGTATAAGTGAATGGAATTTGCAAAATTGGGAGGGAAGAGAAAACGGAGAAGCGTAAATAAACGCCCTGTTATATTTATATTATACCCTTAAGTAAAGCAATAATGCGGCCACGACAGGCCATATCGTATAGATATAAGTTATCTCCGGGGGAGATATGGCTTATCTCCGGGGGAAATATGGCTGAACCGGGGAGCATCCATGCTTTTGCCACACAATATCCATGCTGGGAGAACAGACGGCGCCTGCCTATAGGGGAAACGTACAGGAAACTGGTGAGTGAATAGGTAGACCGAAAATAAATAAATAATTCCTTTTGATGATTATATTTGATGGCATTTGCTTTTATATAAATATCAGATAATGAAGATTTCGATTGGATGCTTAATGCTGACATTAGCCCTGTATACAAACGGGTTAACGGCGCAATCGCGCACTTACCAGAACCCGCTGCCGGTGGAGTTCGGCGATCCGTATGTATTGCATGTTAGCGGCGACAAATACTATATGTACGGCACCGGTGGTATTGCCAAAAATGGGTTTGCTGCTTATTCCTCTACCGACCTGGTGAACTGGAAAGATGAAGGCCAGGTATATTATGCAGGTAACAAAGGCGGCTGGAGCGATTCTACCGCCGCATGGAACGGGGCTTACTGGGCGCCTGAAGTGTATGAATATAAAGGTAAGTTCTATATGTTCTACAGCGCCCAGTGGAAAGAAAATCCAAATAAAGAACTAGAGAATTTCCGTATAGGCGTGGCCGTGGCCGACCGTCCTACCGGGCCATTCACCGATATCAACAACCGCCCTGTTTTTGATCCCGGTTATCCTGTTATTGATGCCAATGTACTCTTTGATAAAAGCGGTAAAATTTATCTTTACTACTCCCGCTGCTGCTATAAACATCCTGTAGAAAGCGAAGTAGCCACCTGGGCCAAACAAAAGGGATGGTTTGATACCATAGAGGAAAGCTGGGTATACGGCGTGGAGCTGAAGCCTGATTTCAGCGGTGTAACCGGAGAGCCGGTGCTGTTATTACGTCCTCCTGTTAAAATGAATGATAAGCATTCCGAATGGGAAAGCCGCTCCGTTACCTCAAAAGAAGTGAACCGCCGGTGGACGGAAGGTTCCGTTGCCTTTAAAAAGGGAGATACCTATTACATGATGTACTCTGCCAACTATTTTGGCGGTAAGAACTACGCCGTAGGATATGCCACTTCCAAAAGCCCCCTGGGGCCTTTTGTGAAAGGCGCCAATAATCCTGTGTTGCAGAAAAACGTGGAAAAAGGCGGCACCGTTACCGGAACAGGGCATAACAGCATCACCTATTCCCCGGATGGAAAAGAAATGCTTTGTGTATATCATGCCCGCACTTCCGCCACAGGCGATCAGCGCGTTGTTTTTATTGACCGGATGAAGATTTTAAAAGATGGCAGGCTGGTAGTGGAAGGGCCTACCACTACCCCACAGGCTGTGCCCGGAAGCAAATAATTTTCAGGGCTTCCCCCTTGCGGCCCCCGGGTTTCCTTCCAGGTAAACCCGGGGGCTTTTTTTACCTCATAGAAACATTTATATGTTTCTATATTTTTTTTCTTATCTTTGTACCCGAAACAATTTGTTCCCGGATATGGACAATAGAAAATTTGAGAAGATATCCCGTGCACTGAGTGATGCCAGCAGGATCACTGTCCTCCAGCAATTCAGAAAGAAGCAGGGATGTTTATACTGTGCAGAGATAACCGATATGCTGGATCTTACCCAACCTTCCATTTCCCACCATTTGAAGCAGTTGGTAGATGCAGATTTGCTCATACCTGAAAAAGAGGGACGCAATGTAAAGTACGTTTTAAATCAGAAAGTGCTGGACGATTATATTGATCGCCTTAATGCCTTCAAGGCATAACACTTTCTTCCCCGAACAGGCAATATTTATCATCATAAACATATCGAAACATTCAAATATTCAAATTGTTGCATCAATGAAAAAGTCGATCTACGCAATGGCCTTGGGAGCCTTTGGAATTATCACCACCGAATTTGGCGTTATAGGCATACTACCTAATCTGGCTAAGGTATTTGATGTTTCCGTGGATACGGCGGGATGGTTATTAAGTGCATTTGCGTTAACGGTGGCAGTGTCGTCCCCGTTTATCACCGCGCTAACCACCAATATAAACCGCAAGCTGCTGATGACACTTGTACTGGCTGTATTTGTAGTATCCAACCTGCTTTCCGCCTTCTCGCCCAATTTTACGGTGCTGATGATTGCCAGGGTGTTACCGGCTTTTTTACACCCGCTGTTCTGGAACATTTCACTGGCAGTGGCATATAAAGAATCCGGCAGTAAAGCGGTTTCCGTAGTAATGTCGGGAGTTAGCATTGCCACCGTAATGGGCGTGCCGATCACCACTTATGCGGCGGAATTTTTCAATAACTGGCAGGCCTCCTTTTTCCTTGCCAGCTTTGTGAGCCTGGTCGCATTTATGGGGCTGCTGCTTTTTGTTCCCTCTATGCCCGCCATCAGGAAAACTACGGGCGACAGCCAATTGTATGTATTAAAGAATCCACAGTTATGGCTGAACCTCGTTTCCACCATTTTGATGCTGGCGGGTATGTTTTCAAGTTATAGTTACCTGGCCGTCTACCTGGAAAAGATCTCCCATATGAATGGTGCCCAGGTAAGCCTTATGCTGCTTTTATTTGGCGGTATGGGCGTATTGAGTAACTGGATCACCGGTATTGCGCTAAGTAGGAATGTGATGCGCACCACCCGCATATTTTTCTCTTTGCTGATCCTCGTACAGGTGCTGGCGTATTTCTTTGGCGGTATCTTTATTCCGATGGTCATTATCCTTTCCTTCTGGGGCGCCATTCATACAGGTGGCTTCTTAATAGGAAATATACGTACCACCCGTTCTGTACCACACAGTGCACTGGAGTTTGTAAACAGCCTGCTTACCTCCTGCTATAATATCGGCATATCGCTGGGCACCATGCTGGGAGGCTTAATTATAGCCAGTTACGGCGTTCATAACGTGATCTGGATGAGTGCAGCGCTGCTGGCTGTTAACCTTGGACTGAGCTTCGTTACTTTTGGCGAGAAGCACCAGGCAACAGCTGTAGATGCTAATGCAGAAAAGGAATTCCCTGCTCCTATGCTGCATGCTTAAACCAACCATTTTTTAAAATGCCGCAGCAGCTGTTAAAGGCTGCTGCGGCATTTATGTTTACTGAATACCGGCAGATTCATTGCTTTCGCATGCCGGCTTTTTTTAATCATTCCCAGGAGGCCTTCATTTTTGTTTGCACCGTCATACAGGCTATTATTATATAAAATGTAACGTGTTGTGCTATTAAAAAGCTAAAGCATGTTTAATCTTTGAAATTTTGAGTCCATTTTTGAAATTGATGAACTGGAGCAAGGAAGTTGCCGATAGCTTGGAAGCTAACCTGGTAGCCAAACAAACAAATGATCTGTCATAGTTCCTTCTAAGGTTCAGCTGATCGCACAACTGAGCAAAAACCGTTTCTACCATTTATCGCTTCAATCTGTTTTTCTTCGGATATTTCCTGTAATGGAAGGGCTAAACAGATTTTCAAAATCGCGAGACTTTTTTCAGAGGGGAGAGGCCATGCGCCGTCAGGAACCCAGTTCCAGCTGATTTTTCACCAGGTTATAATACTCAAATTTATTTGACACCAACTCCTGGTGAGTACCTTTTTCAACAATCTCACCATCTTTGAGTACAATGATCTGGTCTGCATTCTTTACGGTAGACAGCCGGTGTGCGATGATCATTACCGTACGGCCTTTGAAAAATGCCTGTAAACGTTCATGGATGATCTTCTCGTTTTCCGCATCAAGGGCGGAAGTGGCCTCATCGAAAAAGAGGAACTGCGGATTCCGGTACACGGCACGCGCAATGAGCAGGCGTTGTCGCTGCCCGCCGGAAATATCGTTGCCGGAAGAACCAATTTTGGTGTTCAGGCCCAACGGCAGTGAATGGACATAGCTTTCTATATTCGCGATCCGGACCGCCTTTCTGAGTCTGTCATAGTCAATGTGTTCATCTCCACAAACGATATTTCTTTCAATGGTATCTCCAAAGATAAATCCATCCTGCATTACCACGCCGCTATGTTGCCTGGCCCAGCTATGGGGCACTTCTATCAGCTGCCGGCCGCCCAGCATAATTTCACCGGAGGTAGGTTCATAAAATTTAAGCAGCAATTTCATCAGCGTTGTTTTACCACTACCACTGGCGCCCACTATCGCCGTTACTTTCCCCTGGCGGATAGCCATATTGATCCCTTTCAGCACAAACGGGGAACGTGGACCTTCATACTGAAAAGACAGGTTACGTATGCGGAAATGCAGTTCGCCACACTGTCCCGCCTCTTTCAGCTGTTGCAATGTATGTTCGTTGTTTTCCATGGGTGCAGCTTCCTCATCAGGATGTATCTGTACTTCATTCAACCGCTCCAGGCTCAGCCTCGCATCCTGCATGGAACGGAAGAAGCTCATCAGCTGACTGACAGGTGCATTCATTTGCCCGATGATATAAGATACGCTCAACAACGCGCCCAGCGTGAGGTTGCCTTTTATCACCAGGGAAGCTGCCATGAAAGTGACGAGAATATTCTTGACCTGGTTCAGTAACTCAAAACCGGTTACCTGCACCTGGTTAAGTTTTAGAATCCGTATACTGATGGCAAAAAGCCGCTCTTGTATCTTTTCCCACTCCCGGCGCTTGTAATCTTCGAACCTGTTTAATTTCAGCTCGGATACACCTTTCATGATCTCATAGATCGATTCCTGGGTTTCGCTGTGCTGCTGGAACTGCAGGTAATCAAGGATCCTGCGCTTCTTCATCCAGAAGAGCGACCAGAGGATGGATACGGCGCTCAGTCCAAGATATACCAGCAGGATGTTCGTATTGTAATACCATAGTATCCCGAAATACACTGAAAAAGTGATCATGGAAAACAAGGTTGGTAAACTCTGTGATGTCAGGAAAAGTTCTATCCGCGCATGATCGGCGATGCGTTGCGTAAAATCGCCCATGAGCTTGGAGTCGAAGAACTTGATCGGCAGCCGTAGCAGTTTTCCCAAAAAATCGGAAATGATCCGGATATTTACTTTCGTACCAACGATCAATACGATCCAGTTACGGAACATGTCTGTCACAATATTACCGGCAAAAAGGCTCAGCTGTGCCAGCAGTATCAGTGTGATGAAATGCATGTCCCTGGCAGTGATTCCTTTATCAATCAACTGCTGCGTAAGAAAAGGAAATGCGAAAGAAAAAAACGAACCGATCACCAACATTAGCATCAGCAATGCCACGGAACGTTTATGAGGCAAAAGATAACTGTACAGATGTCGCAGTCCCAGGCGCCCCGCCTGTGGCGGTGGATCTTTTTTGTAAAAATCCTCTGTAGGAGTAAGGAAAAGCGCTATCCCATTGCCTTCCGAGGCTATCCAGTATTTTTCGAATTTTTCCTGCGACAGCGAGATCATGCCATGTGCAGGATCGGCGACCCTGAAAATGTATTTGCCGCTAAACCTGTTCCTGGATATTTTCACCAGCACCACAAAATGATTTTTGTTCCAGTGCAGGATCGCGGGTAAGGGTAACTTTTTTGTACATAACCCGTCAACAGAGAGTTTTCCCGGGAACACATTCAGCCCGATATATTCTGCTGCCTCCTTGATCCCTAACAAGGAAACACCTTTGCGGCTGATATAGGTGTGCTTGCGCAGAAAGTCCATGTCGTATGGCCTGCCATGGTAAGCAGTGATCATCGCAAGACAGGCAGGGCCACAGTCCATCTGGTTGGACTGATACACAAAATTTATGGAAGGCTTAAACATGGGCAACATAGATCAGATGTTATCAATTATCTTGAACAACAGCGACTTTGGAACATTCAGCTTCGTCGTAATAAATGTATTGATTGCGTCGATGATTTTCCCCTTTTCACGATGATCACTGGCTTTGATCACCTTGCTAGCAGCGATTGCCTGCTGTAATTTCAACACATCATACAATTGGCTTACGGGCTCTTTCAGGAAGGTTAGCAGCGATTCGAAATAATGTTCATAATTATTCTCCCAAAGTTGCCGGCTTACGTAGATCCAGTTATACAGTATCTGGCGATCCGTTGTATTCACTTCAAAGTCCAGCTGCAGATACCAGGGCACGAAATTAGCCTGATGTCCTCCTTTCCCCGGGAAACGGATCATATCTTCTACGATCATACGAAAGCATTCGTATGCATATGCTTCACGGATATACGCCTGTCGTTCAAAGAAGGCTGGCTCTTTGAAGATGACGCCATAAAGATCCCGGTCACCTCCATTGAGCATATAATCAAAGAGCCGGACCAGCAGGGCATTGCCGGCTTCTTCGTCGCCGCTGCGGAAAAGTATCCTGGAGATATTCTTATTCTGCTCCAGGCATCTGAATACCAGCGTATAGAGCCCTTGCCGCACCAGGTATTCATTCATTGCCACACATTCTATTGTGACGGCAGTAGCGATATCATATCGTTTTGTTTTATAGTAGTACAGTGATTTTACCGACAACGCCATCTGCCTGGCATAGATGTAAAGATTGCCGCTGATTTCCTGCTCAATCTGTTTTTCTATGGCCAGGTATTCTTCAAAAGCAGCTTCCATCTCTATCCCTTTCACGAGGTTGGATACTACCTTTCCGAATTGTTTGTCGTACTGGTTCAGCAGCTCATAATCCTTTTTGGTGGCGTCACACACCTTATATATCTCTTTCTCCCTCAGCATTAAGATCAACCTGTTATGATCATACGGCAGGGTGGATTCCTCCAGGGAAGGAGGAAAGCTTTCTATTTCAGAAAGCAGGAAGTCCGGTACGTTTATTTCTTCTTTGAAAACGGTCATAGCCAATATGGATTGATGTTAAGCAATCATGAGTAACTCATCTATCGGTGGCAGCGAGCCATTAACATGGATCATCGATGCGATACCGATGCCGAGAATGCCCCATCCGAAGGATACCTGCCATAGTACGTCTTCCGCCAGCAACCTGCTTTTAAAGCCGGCAAAGCGGTTTTCGTGGATGGCATATGTTGGAATCTGCTCATACCAGTAGCGTGCCCGATCGGTAAACCGTAAGTCGCCGGACAAGGCTCCCAGCTTATCGAAAGTGAATGCCAATCCAGCTGCGCCATAGATGATGCTGGCATCCAGGGTCAGGTTGTCTTCTTTTGTTCTTTGCAGACAATCATTCAGTACCAGGTCGCGGTATTCTGCGAGTTGTTCGCCGGGAAAAAGCCTGGCAGCCCTGTACAACGTATAGCCTATTCCGAGATCGCCGTAACATAAGGAGAATTGCATCGGGGCAATGGGATCGCCCACATAGTTGGGAAACAGCCCTTTGTATGGGGAAGTTCTGTAATGCTTCAGGAGGAAGTTGATTGCTTTGCCGATCGTTTTCCTGCAAGTGTCTGGTCTGATATTATTTTCGCAGGCTGAGAGAAGAAAGGAGATGACCATGCAGGACCCGTGGGAGATGCCCAGGTACGCCCGATCGAACAGGGTGGGGCTTACCCAGTAATAGTCACCCTTTTCATCGCGGCTGGCACACATATCAATGCTTTCTACCAGGAATTCCAGCTGGGGTTTCACTGCGGGAGTGCTTTTGAGCCGTGTCAGGAAATAATGACCGGCGGCAAGTGCGCCGCTGTTCAGATCAAAATCCCTCATGGTTATTTTACTTTTCAGCAACCCGAAGAGGATGTCGTCCAGGCGGAGCAGGTATGCATCTGATTCTATTTCAAGCAGCTCATGCCGTTTGCAAAATTCAATGAACCTTCCGATATGTGCGAGATGGCCATCGATGGAGTCTGTCTGGTAGATTTTTTTGAAATTTTTAAGATCAAGTGCAGCCATCGCCTTATCGAAGTAGCCCATGGCCTCCTGCGCGTAATCCTCATTACCAGTATGCTTTGCAAGATAGAGGTAATAGAGGGCATATCCCAGTAGCCCCGTTTCGTAAGAAGGATTATGCAGTGATGCTTCGGTATCTTTCAAAGCACCGGTGATAGCTGCAATCACATCATGTAGTGTGAGGGGTTTATTGATGGTATTCATTTAACTGTTTTTTTTGTGCTGCAACAGAAGTATAAAACCTGTTCAGGAAATAGTAAGTGACCAGCTCGTGACTGCGCTGGTTCACCATGAACATCCGGTTCATCGACATGTGTATATAACTGTTCATGAGCCGGTCTTTGTTGTTGCGGAAATAAGCAAGGTTATTCAGACTGGCAATTTCCGGTTCCAGTGCGATGCTTCTTTTATGGAATTCGTTGTAGGCATCTGTTAGCTTTGCATCGGCTTTCCTGTTCAGCAGGATATCGGCAATGTCTTTCTGAAAACGCCGGTACCGGTCGTTCATCATCTTTATTAACAGTTTCTCTCTTTTCTTATCTTTCATGCTGAATTCATGCAGGAACATGTTACTCAATTTCTCCAGTAATGCCCGCTTGCCTGCAATATCATAGTTGAAATCATCCAGCAGTCTGTCGATGTTGACGAGTGCGAACAACCAACGCCAGTGTTCACCTTCATTGCCACCAAGCAGGCTAAGGAAATTGGTGATAGCCACACTGTCGATATAGAAGAGTGTTTCCGTTGCTTCGATCAATGCTGCGCCATATCTTTCTATCTCCCGGTGATAGGTATCTATCGTTATGTTGATGACTTGGTTGGCTGTAAGGAATTGTTCCAGGCCCTGTTCGAACTGTTCTGTGAGTGAATGCCACTTAGGCATATCAGCTCCGGATGCGCGATGGATCCTGATCCGCAGATGATGCCCGGGATCACTATACCGGATGAAGAACCATTTATCGAGGGTGCCTGCCTCGAGATGCATACGCGCGAAATCGCTGACATACTCCGTCAGGATGCGTTCCTGTACCTTGTTTCCCGTGTATACCTTTAGGTAAAGCCATTCGCTTCCGGGTGGGAAGATCCGTTTTATTTCCTGCGGGGCAACAAATTTAGACAGTTGTCCCGGGCGCATAGGGCGGTGTGTGCCCATGGTAATCAGCATTTCATTGGTGAAACTGCTATTGTGTTGTTTCAGGAAACAATTTTCGGGTGACTGCAGGAACTCGCATAGTGTCACTTCTTTTTTGCCCAGCTCTTTCGCCAGGATCTGTCGGCAGATCGGGTTGTCGAGGTCGAGTAGCAACTCGTTATCACCTTCTGCCAGCAGCACATGCCGGGGGAGTTGTCTGCTATTACGTAAGGAGTCAACATATTCTTCCACAATATGTTCTTTCCGGTGATCCAGTATTGTTTGCGGCAGCAGCCATCTGGCGCGGCTCAGCACCAGATGTTTGTAAGTAATCCGTGGCAGGAATTTTTCAGCGGCCAATTCTCCCCAGTCCCAGATGAAGCCGTGTACAACGTGTTGTGCGGAGCAATCCGCCAGGAACTTATAGATTGGTTGTCCAAAAAAAGTATAATGTGAATTGGTAAGACAGGGAATAATTTCCTTGTCGAGCCGCTGTGACCGCAGCACTACCCGGTTATCCCTCACCGATACCATGATATCATTGATATTGATCTGACAACCGGCATCGAGGCGGGATTGTGAGATGTAGGGAATTTCATATTGCCTGAAAGGCGGCCGCAGCACGATATTGGCGTAGTTGCCGGAGGGAAGGTAAACGATTTCAGCGAGGATAACATCCTGGTTGGCGGTTGTTTCCTCCGATATGATTTGCCGGATATTGTTGCTGATGGTAGCGTCGCCGTTGGCGAAGCGGGTCAGTAATTTGGCGGCAAATGGTGCATGTGTTTGGACCAGTTGAAATTTATAGTTTCCGCTATCCAGCAAGGGAAGCGAATCTGCGATCAGTGTTCCGAATATATAAGTATTCGTAGGCACTTTACCGTTAAACTTGCTTTCATTTCTCTTGCGGGATGCCTGCAGCTCTGTGGGGGCAATGTCTACGACGTGTTCCTTCTTTTCACAGAAACGCCTGAAAACTGTTTTCCGGATCGTTTCCAGATAATCCTCATGGGTATTTATTTTTTGCGGCGGATTAACGACAGGCATTCCTTCTATCAAAGGCATATATTCTGCCACGCCGGTGATGGCATTACCATAACCAATCCCGTAGTTAGGGTCCAGTGCCTGGACCAGTGGTATTTCCCGCTCCTCGTAGCGGCGGTGGAATTGGTGCCTGAACTGTTCCAGGTCGGGAGCGGATTTCGGCGGCACCAGCGATGATAACTCAAAACATTCTTCACTGATCTCTGTAATGATCTTTCTATTGATATTATTTGTTTGCGTATTGTAAAAGAGATCCGCTTTGAAAAAATCACTTTCCACACGGAGATATTCCAGGGATTGCGCCATCATGCTTGCTCTCAGAGCTGGCAGATCATTAATGCCGGTGGTGGCATTAAAGGCATCGTATATCTTTTGCAACTCATCCACCTGCGGCAGGGAGATCTGATGTTGCCTGGCCTTCGCCAGGAAATCATGTACAAAACTGCGGGAAGAAACGCTGGGATAAAATTCATTTACCAGCACTTGTGAACGGATCAGGTCCATCACAAATTTCTCTTTCTGCTGATAGGTGGCAGATACATCAATGGTGGCCACCAGTTCGCTGATCGTGGCGCCGCCCCGCGCACGCTGGAGGATATGCCGGATCACATCATTGACTGTTACGGACGACAGCCGGGATTGTAACCCGCCATTTACCTGCGCCTGTTCTACAAAAAGTAATTTATCATCAATTTCGTAAAGGGTATTGTTAACGGAATATTGTATGCGAGCTTTATATTCCGGATGTGATCCCACCTGGAGGATCAGATCAGCTATAACGTCTATATTAAATTCAAAGCTGACCCTGTATTTGTTTTCCGCGAACAAGATGCTGCTGGCAGCATCATTCACGCTCCCTGCTGTTACGCCGCTAAAAAGACCATAAGGCGTACTCCTTACAGCCATGCGCGCGAAGTATTTATACAGGGAGAAAAGTAGTTTCCTGACTTTATGAAGATCTACCGGAGATTTATCTTTCAGCTCATTGTAAGTATTGAAAACAGCTCTGGAACCTACAAACAGCGCTTCATAGAACAGGGAGTTGCTCAACAAGTCGTTTATAACTTTCATAATGGCGTTGGCATCATTCAGGTTAAGCCCGGCTGTTTCGCCATTCAGTTTGAAGATATCATCAACCGGGAGCGCAGGCGTTCTGAGCAGATAGTGGTCATGTATAAAGAAATCTCGTTTATGCTCCATATTCTATGTTTACCGGGGAATAGGAATCGGATGACAGATGAACGGAGGGGCTGTTCCATGGAACAGCCCCTCCGTTCTTAAGCTGTAAAATGACGATTAGGCGATGCAGGTACTGCCACCAGAACCGCAACCGGTTGAGTTACCACCGGTACCGCAGCCGCTACCGCCATCACCACAACCAGTTGAAGTGGCCATCAAAGGTAAATTCACGCCACCAATGATCTGTCCGAGTTGTGCTTCGTCCAGTTGTGCAATAGTTTCTTTGTCAAGCTCCAAAGGATTCAGAATTACTTTTTTCATAATTTTTGTTTTGAAATAGATAGAATGATTAAACAAATAGAGCGGGATGAAGAAGCTGCCCATCTGAAACAGCTTCTTCATGTAACGATAATTTTGTTTGGTCAGTATCAACCGCAAGTACTGCCGCCGGTACCGCAGCCAGTAGACGTAGCGGCACTTTGCGTAACAAGGTCACCACTATTGCCGCCTACGATTTGTTGCAGTTGTGCTTCATCCAGCTGAGCAATGATTTCTGTGTCCAGCTCCAGAGGGTTTAACATTACTTTTTTCATAATTTTGAAATTTGAAGGTTGTGCTTACTCTCTTCAGGCTTTTCAGCATCCGCCTATTCTAGAATATCTTGTAGAAAGAATGATAATGACGGGAATAAAGCAGTGATGACATTGGGCTATATAAAATCATCATCGGGAACAAACGCGTACACCGGGTTCAAACACCTGAATGGTCGCTGTCAAAAGTAATCGTCAATGCAATGAAGAGGCTATTATCAGCCCAGCTTCTTCATCATTTTTAGAAATGGTTTGGGCTGTTTACAGCGCAGGTGCTACCACCTGAACCACAGCCTGAGGAATTACCGCCGGCACCACAGCCACTGCCGCCATCACCACAACCAGTTGAATTGGCCATGAGGAAGCCGGAGTTAACAGTACCGCCCACGATCTGCTGTAATTGATTTTCGCCAAGTTGGGCAGTGGTCTCTTTATCGAGCTCCAGAGGGTTTAACATTACCTTTTTCATGATTATTTTTTAAATATTATGCCTACTCTACTCAGGCTTTTCAGCATCCGCCTATTCTAGAATATCTGCATCGTGGGTGAAATTACAAGTCCACTCTTAGTTTGCTCTGTCTTTTTCACTGAAATTGATCTGTTTCCTATTGCCTTTTACGTTGTTGTTGCCGAATGTATATGTCAGGCTCAGTGTGAATTTCCTGGCGTCGTAATAGTTATGATATGTCTGTGTATAATTTGTATAATAGACCTCTCCCCTGCTCACCAGTCCTTTCAGCAGGTCATCTCCGGAAGCTGTTACCTGCAGCCTGTTGTGCAGCATCGATACCCGCATACCTGACGACAAACCATAGAGTTGATTGCTATAATAGTTGTTCTGTCTGTTCGCCAGTTCATGCCAGAAGTTAACGAAACAACTTACGGTACGCGTGATGGTGAAAGTATTGTTGATGCTGTAATAGAAGGCGAGCCCCTGTTGTGGTACCACTTCCGGTATAGCCGATTTTGAATCAGAATAATATACCGTTACGCTGGTGTTGTTCTCCCACCATTTGAGAGGTTTGAAACTCAATCCTGTGTTCAATCCTGCGTCGTACTTCGTGAGATAGTTTTTATAGTTGACCACTTTGAGGGCATCCGTTACTTCTGTCAATCTCCCAAAGCCATTCACTTGTTGCTGGCCATACAAAGTGAAAGACAGCATCCCCTTATACAGATAAGATAACTCGATGTTATGATTGAAAGATGGCTGCAGTAGCGGATTTCCAGTGTAGTAGCTGTTAGGATTGGTATACCATTTAAAAGGATCCACAGCCCTGAAATTGGGCCGGTTGATGCGCTTGGAATAGCTGATAGAAAATGTATTGTTCTGATCAGCTACATAGCTAAGATATACTGATGGGAACCACTTTCCGTATTCAGATTTCGATCTGCTTGCGGTAGACAGCGAGTATCCGTTTACCCATGAGTACTCATATCTCAAGCCCACTTGCATGGTCCATTTTTCCATGACCGACTTATGCAGGATCAGGTACGCCGCGAGATTTTTCTCGCTGTAGTTGAACAGGTTGCTCCTGATCGGATCCGGCTTGTAGCCGCCATTTACCAATGTGGCATACCTGACATCTGAGTTGTTATCTATATTTGTAAACTTAATACCAGTCTCCGTTGTAGCCCATGATGCCGGCAACGTGAGGTCTGCCTGACCGGAAGTGATCCGGTATTTTACATGGCTGTAGTTGTTGACGGTATCCAGTAAGGTGCTTTTGTCTGATGCTGTTTTGAAATCAACGTTTGTTTCCGGTGTATTGGAGAAATAGTTGAAGCCGAGGTTTAGTTTTCCTCCTTTTTTATTCAGCTTCTGCTCATAATAGGCGTTCAGCGTATGTGCAAGAGTTTTGTTCCGGTGTTGTGAAAATGTGGTAAGTACGGAGTCGGCAATGTTTTGTGTGAGATACTCCGTGGTATTGTTGATATCCATGTTGGTACGGATCTCGCTGACGTCATAGATAAAACCGATCGTACTTCCGGTGTTGATCTTATAGTCCATGCCTAAATTACCGCCAACTCCTTTATAGGTGTCCTTCCTGGAATCATTGCTGAGGATCGAGTTTTTCCCGATCACATCGATATCTTCCGTAGCATATACCGATCTGTCGTATTGTTTCAACCGGAGTGTAGTATTGAGCTTCTTCGATTGGTAGTTGATGGTGGCTGTATTGTTGATTCCGGGATAGGTAGTTTGCGCATAGGAGGTGCTTACATTCCCACTCCAGCCAAGGTTAGGATTTCGTTTGAGCACAATGTTGATCATGCCGCTATTCCCTTCCGCTTCATATTTCGCCGGGGGAGTGGTGATCACTTCCACTTTGGTCACATCGTCAGACCTGATAGACCGGAGATAGTTCATGAGGTCTTCTCCACTGATGTTCAGTATTTTTTCATTCACCATGATTGAAACACCTGATTTACCGATGATAGAGACTCCGGATTCGCTGACCCTCAGCATAGGCACCAGTGCCAGCGATTGCGTGAGGTCTGTTCCTTTGGAGGCGATAGAATGTTCCAGGTTGAATACCAGCCGATCCACTTTTCTTTGAATGAGGCTTTTGTTTCCGGTCACTACGATAGCTTCCAGGTCTTTTGACAGATTCAGATGAATGGTGCCCATACGCTCATCTTGGCTCAGTTTGAGCTGTTGTGTATGAAGTATCTTTCCCATGGAGCGGATCACCAATTTGTAGCTGCCGGTATCTGCGTTCAGGAGGAATGTGCCCGTGGTATCAGTATAACTGCATTTTACCAGGATGCTGTCGTGCTTCATTAAACAAGCTTCGGCATAAGCGATAGGCTGTTCCAGACTTTTCACCACTCCCGACAACGCACAGGTATGCTGGGCGTAGGCTACAGTAAAGGAAAAAAAGAAGATCAGGCTGTTAACATAAAACAGACGTACAAGTATTTTCATTTTCTGGTTAATGTGGATAGTTGGTTCTGATAATCATTGGGACACTGTGTCTTTAACAAACAGAAAAGCCTAATTAGTAGTCGTGATCATGATACTTTTTTTGTGATGTAAGTACGGGTTCGTTTTTTCTTGTTCTGATTTGCCAGCGTGTTTGATTTTTAAAACATTCCGCCAGGGAATTGATCTGCTCTGGGTTATCTGCATTTTGAGGGGATTTATGCCAGATCATTAGGGAATCCAGTATAGTCCATATTTTCAAAATGCAACTTTTCTAAAGATTATCGGGAAAGCCGATCAACAAACAAAAATTTGCTCTTTATTAATTTCTTCAAAGCCCTCCCTTCTATATAGTATATCAGGGTGGTTCGTAGTATATATTATACAATACTTAACTTAATAATGCAAACGAAATTCACTAAGTACACATGATTCATGTGAGCAGTCTAACGAAAATACTATCGATGATTCAAACTAACAAATTTTTTTTGGGGATGATGAGTTGAATAAAATACTAAAATGTATATTTACGTCCTTATCCCTTATACTGTATGAAACGAATTTTTACTTTTCTTATCCTGTTGGCAACAGGAACAATCACACCAGTTTTTTTGAAGGCCCGGGAGGTCGTAAAAGGAAAATTGGATTTTCTGAAAGGTACTACTAAAATGAAAGTGGTATTTACCTACAACAAACTTATTGTTGGCGAGGACGGACGGGAGGCCAGCTATATTAAGCGGAGAAAGGCAGAAAAAGAAGCCAAGGAACCTGGATCCGGCGCTGCCTGGGAACAGAGCTGGTTTGCCGACCGGGAAAAACATTATGAACCCAGTTTTATCGAGCTTTTCAAGAAGTACGCCGACATTACCTTATCAAAAGACAGCACTCCCAAATACGTAATGGTAGTGAATACCAGGTTTATTGAAGTTGGTTACAACGTTGCAGTCTCCTCCCGTAAAGCAGCCATCAACCTGGATGTAGAAATTTTTGACCAGGCCAATATGAAAAAATCCATCTGTAAAGTCATGATGGACGACATGAAAGGAGGAAAAGGCCAGTTTGCTACCGGCCTCCGTATAGGAGATGCCTATGCCAAAGCAGGTAAAGAGTTGGGAAAAATGATCAGTAAAAAAATAGATGATTAAGCATCTGTTGTATAGTAAGCACCGGTAATACGCATTTGCCGGCATTACAGTTTCCCGTAACAGAGGAACGTCTCTTTACCGGTGCTTAACTGAACGACAGCCTGAACTGTTCAGCATTAGATGTATAACCAAAATGAAAATATACTTCTTCTAAAACCCAAAGCCCCCCTTATTTCTTTCACGGATAGCTTCTTCTGTTCCCGGCAGCAGGAATTCCAGCGTTGCCTCTGCTTCTGCCTGCACCTTTTCTATAAAAGGCCGCAGTTGCTTGTTGTACTCATTAAAAGCTGATTCATAATCACCGTTGTATTTAGCAAAAGTATCCGCCAATGCGGTTGCGCCTATTATTGCCAGTGAGCCGCCCATGCCCGCTGCCGGCGAAGCGCAATAACCGGCGTCTCCTACCAGCGCTACCCTGCCTTTTGTCCACCATGGCATTTTTATCTGGCAGAATTTGTCGAAGTAAAAAGTTTCTGCCGCCATAACTTCTTTCAATAACTCTGCAGCTCTCCAGCTCACTCCTTCAAACTGCGCCAAAATTATTTCCTTCTGTTGCGCTTCATCCCGGTAATTATAGGGAATTTCCTCTTCCGAACGGAAAGAGAGCACGATGTCTGTTTTATGCCTGTAGGCATTGAGCATTATACCTTTATCGGGTTCGCTGTACAATTGCAAAGTGTTTTGCCTTATCAGCAGTTTGTTGACGATAGTAATAGAAAAATACTGCCCAAGGAAATGGGAGTATGCTGTTTCATCTCCAAACCAGATCCTTCTTACGGCTGAATGGACGCCGTCACAACCAAACACCAGGTCATATACGCGATGCGAGCCATCCTTGAAAGTAACTTCAATATTGTTCTTTGTTTCATTCAAACCTGTGATGCTGTTGTTAAAAATAAATTCAACATTATCTTTAACTCTATCAAACAACATATTCAGCAATGTATCCCGTTCAATTTCAAATTCATCATCCGGCTGTTCCAGTATCCTGATACTTTCAGTGACATCATCTGCGTTTCTAAATTCCGTTGACTCCAGGCTTAACCTGTTGGCTTTTATCTGCTCAAAAAGCCCCATTCGCTTTACAATATCAACGGTGACTTCTTTTATATCCACGGGCGTGCCTCCCTTTTTAAGATGGCTCCCAATTTCAACAACAGTTACGCTGTATCCCATTTTATTCATCCACCAGGCAGTTGAAAGCCCTGCAAAGCTGGCGCCTGATATAAGCACTTTTAAGGATCTCATTTTTATACAATTTTATCCGGCAAAGGTGCATTACCCGGTAAAGTACAGCAATAGCAAAAGAGGGTAAGTATTGGACTATTGGTGGTTTTTGTTCCGGAAAGCCAGCGCAGTTATACCTGCAACCTTAGTAAACAAACGTGAAAAATAGGGATAATCATCATAGCCTAACTCAATGGCAATTTCTTTTACCGATTTAGGGGAATGATAAAGCAAACGTTTTGCCTCTAAAATAACGCGTTGCTGTATATGATACGAAACGGAGTGCCCTGTTGTATTTTTCACACATTCATTCAGGTAATGCGTGGAGATGTTGAGTTTTTCCGCGTATGCTGCCGGGCGTTTAACAGTGGTATAATTATGTTCCAATATTTCATTGAAGGATTTGGTCACTGTTTCAAAGCGGGAAAGCTTGTCGGGCGATACTGATTTCTCCAGGTATAGTGAAAGGATCAATGCTATCAATGCATTGCAGCTGTCTTTTAGCATGGAGCTATACAGCCTGTCATGTTTTCTTTCATAAAAATTCATGCAAAGCGACCATGCGGCTTGAATAACCGGAAGCGTTGCTTTACCCGGCGTCATTGGTTTTGCAGGCATTATTCCTTCCAGCAATTTCAGGTATCCCGGATGCAGGTTTTCATTATTGATAGCACAGGCGCTAACAGTTACATTTTTATATGCTTTTATAAGATGTACCTGATTAGGATGCATATAGATCAAAGAGGGCGCCTTGATATGATGCTTTTTGAAATCAATTTCAATGGTAACCGTTCCTTTTTCAAGCAGGAAAAACGAATGGTAGTTGTGGCGGTGCGCTTCTTCTGCTTCCCTGAACATCTCCAATTCCCCAATTTGTATTCTGTCTACAGTAATACCAACGTTTTCCCCTTCGTCAAAATAATTTACCGGGATAGATGTTTTTTTTGCCATTGCTTCAATTCATTTCGCGGTTGAAATATACATCTTTCCCTGAGAAGAATCCTTCAGTGGTTCTTTCCTCCGGATAAGAGAATCGGCTAAATCAAAAGCGGATTTGGATAAACCGGATTGAAGGGTGTAAGTGATCTTTGCTGTATCAAAAGAAAAATATCATGCGTGTATTTGTTACAGGAGCCACTGGCTTCGTTGGTACTGCCGTAGTGCAGGAATTGATAAGCGCAGGCCACCAGGTGCTTGGCCTGGCCCGCTCGGAGGCATCCGCCCAAAAGCTGGCAAAAGCGGGCGCGGAAGTGCTTTATGGCGACCTGGAAGACCTTGACAGCCTAAGGGCTGGCGCCAGCCAAACCGATGGCGTTATCCATGCCGGTTTTATTCATGACTTTACCCGGTTCGCAGAAGTTTGCGAAGCAGATAAGAAAGCGATAACAACTATTGGCGAAGTATTGGCCGGTTCCGACCGCCCATTGATCGTTACTTCCGGTACGGCGCTGGTAAGCCCGGGCAAACTGGCTACGGAAGACATAATCCCTGCGTTTAACCCTGCCTGGCCACGTGCTTCCGAACAGGCAGCAGATGCCGTATGCGCGTTGGGCGTACGTGCGGCGTCTGTCCGTTTATCACCATCCGTGCATGGCGACGATGATAAGCACGGATTTGTTCCCATACTGATCAATACTGCGCGGGAGAAAGGTTTCTCCGCTTACATTGGCGAAGGGCTTAACCGGTGGAACGCCGTACACCGGCTGGATGCCGCTCACCTGTTCCGCCTGGCCCTGGAAAACGCCACACCCGGCACGCGTTATCATGCCTGCGCCGAAGAAGCGGTAACCGTGCGATCTGTTGCGGAGGCCATAGGCAAACAACTGGATATGCCGGTGAAATCAATAGCGCCTGAAGCCGCTGCTGAACACTTTGGCTGGTTTGCACAGATGGCTGCCATCGACTGCCCCGCATCCGCTAAACTGACGCAGGAACGTTTGAACTGGCGCCCCGTGCATTCAACATTGCTTGCGGATATTGAAAACGGTGTTTACACAAGGTAACAGCTATGAAAATCATTGTAACCGGTTCTTTAGGGAACATCAGCAAACCGCTGACAGCAACCCTGGTTGCCCAGGGGCACCAGGTAACCGTAATTAGCAGCGATCCGCAAAAACAGCCGGCTATTAAAGCAATGGGCGCCATACCCGCTATTGGCTCCATCTCCGATGCCGGTTTTCTAACAGATACCTTCAAAGGTGCAGACGCCGTTTATGTCATGATCCCCCTGAGCTTTACCGAACCAGACCTGGGCGATTATTTACGCAGGATAGCACAAAATTACGTGCAGGCGCTAAAACAGGCGGTCGTTGGGCGTGTGGTGCTGCTGAGCGGCTGGTCGGCAGACCTGATACGTGGCGAAAATACCGAGGATGTTTTTGATGATTTGAAAACGTCTCTTACGATCATGCGCCCTGCTGCTTTCTATACCAACTTTTACCAGTCGATGGACCTGATCAGGGGCAAAGGCCTCATTGGCAAATTCCTGACACTGCGGTATTCCGGGATCGGCGCGCTACTTACCGGGAAAACCGGCCTGCTGATGGGAAATTACGGCGGCAACGACAGGATCGTTTTTGTATCGCCGAAAGATATCGCGGATGCTGTTGCTGAGGAACTGTTACTGCATCCTGAAAAAAAGACGATCCGCTATGTAGGCAGCGAGGAAATGACCTGTAACCAGGCGGCAAAGATCATTGGCGAGGCTATAGGCAAGCCATGGCTGAAATGGGTGCTGCTGTCGGACAAAGCCATGCTGCAGGGTCTGAAAATGGCCAAAGTGCCGGAGAAACTGGCTGAAACCCTTGTAGAAATGCAGGCAGTTATGCATAGCGGTAAACCGCTTGAAAACTTTCACCGGAACAACCCCAAAATGGGTAAGATCAAACTGGCCGATTTCGCCAAAGAATTTGCGGAAGCCTATCACAGAAGTAATTAACTTTATAAAGATGAACAGCCCACAGATCCTTCGCTTCAGTACGATCACCGAATATCACCGGGCCGCAGGATTACCCAATCCTGCGCACCCGCTGATCAGCGTGGTTCATATGGACGACATTAAACAGCCCATCGCCGATATTCCGTTCAGCCTGATCTATGACTTTTATTCCATCTCGCTGAAAAAAGTAGGTAATGCAAGGTTTAAGTACGGGCAACAGGCAAGCGACTTCGACGAAGGGGTTTTATTCTTCATGTCGCCCGGTCAGCTATTCGGTATTGATATGCCGCATGATATCAGTGAGATGAAACGTCCCGAAGGCTGGATGATACTGTTTCACCCGGACCTTATATGGAATACACCGCTGGCAAAAAACATCAAACAATACGAGTTCTTCAGCTACTCCGTGTACGAAGCGCTTTATCTTTCTGATAAGGAAGAAGCCATGCTCACTGCCATTGCCAACCAGATTGAGCAGGAGTATAATACGAACATAGACCGCTTCAGCCAGAACGTGATCATTGCCCAGATTGAACTGCTGCTCACCTATTCCGAAAGGTTTTACCAACGCCAGTTTGTTACCCGCAAAGTAGCCAGCCATGAAGTGCTCACCCGCCTGGAAGACTTTCTATCTGAATATTTCAGCGGCGGCGCCCTGGCTCAAAAGGGATTGCCAAGTGTAACGCTCATTGCAGAAACTTTAAATATTTCTCCGGGCTATCTCAGCAGCCTGCTTAAATCGCTTACCGGGCAAAGTACGCAACAGCATTTGCACAACAAGCTGATAGAGCTGGCAAAGGAGAAGCTTTCCACAACGAACCTTTCTATCAGCGAGATCGCTTATGAACTGGGATTCGAGCATCTGCAATCGTTCAGTAAATTATTTAAAACAAAAACAAATCTTTCGCCAATGGAGTTCCGGCAGTCGTTTAATTAATATTGTATCTTTGCCGGCATGAAATGGCTTGTTTACCTGTTTTCATTATACGTGCTATTATTATCGGGCGCTCCCTGCGACGCCGATGATGACTGCTGTAGTGATTTCACCACACAAACCAGCCATCACCCCGGAAGCGAAACAGGCAAAAACCATAAACCGGTATCTCCCTGTTCTCCGTTCTTTGCCTGTGGCGCCGTTCATGCCATAGTTGTGCCGGAGGTTTACAGGGTAAAACCGTTATCTTTACAACCCCTGCCCGAACTGCATAGTAACTATACAGCACCACAGTTAGGCGACTTCTCCCCTGCCATCTGGCAACCACCCAAACAAGTTTAGGCTGCACAACTGTTAACAGGCGGGCACTTCTTCCCGTACTATATTTTACTGCTTAAACTTTGTTTCCGGATAATGAAACTTATATTTACACTGCTGCTGTTCTTAGCAGCCAACATCTGCATGTGACAACATTCTCTTACAGCTGGCAGGGTGGCCCTCCGGCCGTCACCAGGCTGATCTTACAAAAGTCTCTCCTGTTATAGGACTCCAACGTGCATTTATTTTCGCCGATAGCTGCCACCCGGAACTGTCCCTGGTTTTCTTTATGTGCTGTCATGCCCAAATTTATACATTTCAAAGGTCACATACACCTCCGTTGTAAAATTAAATGTGCCCGTAACCTGGTTTTAACTTAAGTTAAAAACTGTTGCCGGCATCCTGCGGACATTTGCCGGACCGTTGCACCGGTGAGGTTCCCGTGCAAAGGATTATTTGTAAATTTATTGCTGTTTAGATATCACTTGCCATTCATCCGGGCAAGTCAAAATCAATTGTATGAGCGACCATTTTGAAACACTCAAGATACACCTGGCGGACTTTGCTGCGTTAACTGAAAAAGATATCGCAGACAGCAGCATATTCTGGAAGACGCGAAAAATCAAAAAGGGTGATTTCTTTAATATGCAGAACATGGTTTGCAACGACCTGGGCCTGGTAGTGAAGGGCATCTTCCGGATTTATTACGCCGACCCGGAAACAGACGAAGAAAAAAACATCTTCTTTTTTTCAGAAAATCAATTCCTGGTTTCTTTCCGCAGCTTCATTACCCGTAAGATCTGTCATTATTACATCCAGGCCATGGAAGATTCGGAAATCATCTATATAGCCTATCGCGATCTTACCAACCTTTACGATACCCATTCCAACTGGGCAAGGTTTGGCCGGTTGCTGGCCGAATTGTTTTTTACCTATTCACAAACCCGCACGGAAGAATTACTTTTCATAACGCACGAAGAACGGTTTATACGCTTACTGGAGGAGCATCCGAACATTGTTAACCGTATCCCGGCATATCATATATCCTCCTACCTCGGCATCACTAATCCTTCTTTAAGCCGTATACGCAAAAGGATCAACAGGTAATAGTTGTCTTATAAATGCGGCCTGCTTAATAAAGGTTACATTTTTTATGCGCCTTTAAGCAACAACCTGAGCAGCTTTAATCGTTTTAGATAACCTCAGCGCCGCCAGGATGAAATAGAAGGCGCCAAACGCAGCGTAACCGGCTAAGGTAGTAATACCGGCATTAGGAGCATGTGCCATATTGATAAAAGCAGCACCCGCCAAAACAGACTGACCTCCGCTGACGATCATAGGCCATTGCCCTCCCAGTTGTTTACGCCGGTGCACTCCCAGTATCAACTGTATGAGGCCGCTAAGAATTGCCCATACACCAAAAACTATAAAGGCTCCGGGGATGCCTTTTTGCAATGCCAGGATCACCGCAATAGTGGTGATTATACTGATGGTCGCATTTATATACTGCGGCGTTTTGGACGTAGCAGGCGGATTGGCTTTTATATCCAGGAAAGTGGCTGCTGCATCCCAGGCCGGGTAAATAATAAAAAGAAAAGTGGCGATCCCGGGATTGTTTTTAGCAAGCAGGGAAACAAGTATCACCCAGATAATGGAAAATGAAGCGCGTAAAAAATAGAGATTGCGCAGGGATCTGGCAGTTTGAATAGTTTGAGATTCTTTTAATGTGGTCATAACACGATACGTTATTTGTTATGTCAAATGTCATGGATATTTTGGGGCTGTTTTTTAACTTAAGTTCATTTCATTTTGGCATCACTGAAAGCATACAGCAGGAGCATGCTGTAATTTGGATACCTATCCTTTTACTTCCTTATTAAAGGTAGTTTGTCATAAAGCCAAACAAAGTACAGATATGCACGTGAGGCTACCCGTACTTTGTCTTTTCCATGTTCACCATTAAAGAAATTTCACAACTTAAAATATACCAGCGTAGTTCCTATTTTAACGTAAGCGTTTCTTCTACCTCGCAATATTGGTTATCCAAATTAATGTAGGATGATTTCAAATAAATCTGTTTCAATACGGGATCGGAAGAAAATGTAAGCATCTTAAAGCTATCAGGCCTGACCTCTTTTTTCAGGAACCTACCTGGGGCAACCGCGGTCACCTTATTGGTACCTGGATCAAAAGTAATGCGATACATGCCGCCGAAGATCTCCTTATTGGAAAAGTCCAGAAGTATGCTATTATCTTCGGCAAGAGGAACCGCTACTTTCCGTCTGGCAATGGATATAATATCCGGTACTCCGACAGGCTCAGGACCGCTATAACAGAGCGCTCTGCCAACTGCGTTATAAGTACCGGCGTGTGGCGCCAGCATGCTGCTGTTAGTAGAATCCGTAGGGGCCGCCCTTAACAATATGGCCTTGCTCCCACCATATTTCCCGTTAAGTATGATGGAATCTGTAGTTGCCGAAATGATCTCAAATTCAAAATCGAAAAGTTCGACCTCAGAACCAAAATAAGCTGAGAATATTGCTGAAACGGGATCAATTCCGTCGTCCAAATATGTATAGGTATCAAAGATAAGTTCCGGCCTTTGCAAGGCCTTCAGGCGATAACTGCTTTCAAGCGGTTTTTCATTATCAAGCCGGCTTATTACGCGATTTCCATCATTAAAACGCATCCAAAAATAATAGCTTCTGACCTCGCTCGATATACCGGCCGGTATTACTTTCATTTTCCAGCCATAAGGAGCGGCAGTCAGTTTGGCAGCATAATCTTTCAACACCTTTTCGATCCGTTGATCGGGGGTTTCAGGGAACACACTGTCATCTTTATTTTTGCCACATGAAAAAAATGTGAGAAGCAACAGTATATATAACAAATATCTCTTCATATATATCTTATCTTTTAATGATCCTGATAGTGGTTTTGGCTGCATCAATCCATGAACGCTTTTTTGGCCTGTTGTACACGGGTCTGCAGATCGTAAAAATCAATGTGATAAGCATCTTTGAAGTACTGTACCACCAACGCCTCTTTTTCACGAAGTTTTTGTATGCCTTTCTCATAATCCGGCGCGGTATGCAGATACGCCTCATATTCCTCTTTGCCTCTCCCCAACATAAAGGCAACCATTTCTGCAAAGTCCTCTTCGGGGGCCTTCATGGCATAATTGGAAACAAAGCTCAAGCTAACGGGATTCTCAGCTTGCTGCCACCCATCAGTATAGCTACCGGCGCTGACCTTGTTAAACTCGACAGGATAGGCTTTTTTCTGATTAAGAATATGTGTAAACTCATGATGCAGCAAGTGCATAATTCTGTCTATTGCTCGCTTATCTTTTTTGCTAAATGAATTGACGTCATATAGTATTATTTTAAGCCCATCTTCAGCTACGCCCATAATGCCTGCACCATCTGTTCTTGCAGCAGGGACACCAGATAGCACTACCAGCTTGGGGCTATACATTTTCATAAAGAGCGCCGTGCCGGTTGCCTGGTCATAGGGCTCTATCCACAAATTCCGTATGGCCCGGGCCACAGGTATCACCTGTTCTTCCCTGGGTGGCACCAGGGTATATGACATGTCAAACTCAGATTGGTCCCATTTATATTTCAGCTCAATATTATAAGGCGCCGTTAGTGAATCATATAGCCAATTATCCAGGGCTGTTCTTTTCCAGGTACCACCCAAACCGTTCAGTACTACATCATCCAGTTTATCATCTTTCTTACAGGATATAATTATTGCTATTAGTAACAAAGAGCAGATCAATAGATATTTCTTCATAATATTCACGGTTTAATATTTATCGGGGATTAGGGGTAATTCCATAACTCTGAGCAAACTGCGGTATTTGCAATACTTTCCGCGGATCATCGGCTGTTAGTGTTATTACAGCTCCGTCTTTCGTTCTATGTGTAACCGGCAGGCGATGACGAAGTATATCAAACCAGCGAAACCCTTCCCCCATAAACTCCATCCTTTTAAAATCCAGTATAGTACTTATAAGCGCAGTTTTTAGATCCGTGGTTTTATAAAATGCTTTAACTTTATCCGGTGTCAGGTTATCCTGTGTTGCATTATAATTCCGCGTTCTTGTGCTTACAAAAGCATTCAGGTCGGAAAGCGCCGCATCAAAATTCCCTGACATCACATTGGCCTCTGCCCTGTTAAATAGTGTCTCCTCTGCAGAAAATAAAGGTATATATATAAACGCATAACCTACGCCCGGGGCAGTTTCCACAAAGTTTTCCTTAAATTTTGGCAATACCTTTGTCTCTGGTATTGTGGTTTCTAAAATGATATAGACGAATTTAGTACCAGTGACATTAGGCTTATTAAACAACTCCTTGGCAATAATCGAATTCAAGCCATATTTATAATCTCCAGCTTCCCTTGCCCATGCGGAACCTGCACCGGCAAGCAGGAAATTGGCCTTCTCTGTGGAATTAGTATACCGCGCAAACAGCTCATTATCCGTAAGCGGCAGATAAACGGTATTCCATGGCCGCAGACTGCCAGCGGGGTTCCCTGCAGGCAAGGCTTTACCGGCATGTTCAATCACTTTATCATACTGACGCTTAAAAAGATAAAAGCGGCTGGCAAAAGCGTGCGCTGCTCTATTGGTGAAATGGAATGCCGGTATTTTATATGCGTTATCATTTAGCAGGGATATGCCTTCTGTGAGGTCCTTTTCTATCATTTCGTATACATATGCCACCGTTTTACGTTCATATTGCTTGTACAATGTTTTTTCCGGTTCCAGTACATAAGGTATCCCGGGGTCTGTGGTAGCGGTAGCCGGATCGTATGTTTTAGCAAAGAGGGCGGCCAGCATAAAATGCAGATATGCCCTGGCTACCAGCGCCTCTCCCTTGTAGGCGGCGTAAGCATTGTTGGCAGATTGTCCCTTGCAGGCCTCCAGCGCCTGGTTGGCTGCAGCAATAGCCTTGTAACAACTGCTCCAGTAAAAATTGGGAGTACCAGAACCAGTGCCGGGAAAATCTCTGAACAGATAAGGTTCTTCATTTTCCGGATAACCACCCTGCGCTCCACGGAGACCTGCATTATCAGACATTGCCTCACAGAAAGTGATATAATCAGCTATCGGGTAAGCTGTGGTAAGCAATTGCGCTACCTTTTCCGGGCTATCGAGCTCCGTTCTGTTATCAGGAACCTGTTCCAGGTATTTTTTACATCCTGACGCCAGTAGTGCGGCGCTTAATACAAATAGCCATATCCGCGTTTTGCAGCCATTACCCGGAATAATTGTATAAACGTTGGTTTTATTATACTTCATAACAGATTTCCTTATAAGATTTAAAACGCTGCTTTTAATGTAAGGGCCAACTGGCGCTGTAATGGCTGTGCAACACCTCCTGTGTTAAAGAACTCCGGATCCTGCCCTTTCAGTTTCTTATCAGCATATAATAGCCAAAGGTTGCTGGCGGATGCAGTAACGGAC
Source organism: Chitinophaga polysaccharea (assembly GCF_902150045.1). Taxonomy (GTDB): domain Bacteria; phylum Bacteroidota; class Bacteroidia; order Chitinophagales; family Chitinophagaceae; genus Chitinophaga; species Chitinophaga polysaccharea_A. Next base: position 27,103 of record NZ_CABFVU010000005.1, on the reverse strand, counting down.
AAATTGCTTAAGCCCGTACGGGATATGGCGGCAGGTGGCAACAGGTAGGTAAGCGATACGTACTTAAGCCTTACAAAACCGCCATCGGCCACCCTGACGGTGGAATAATTATAGTTATTATAAGGGAAATTGTTTCCAATTCTATAATTAGTTAAGGCATCCATCAGCGAAGGTACATTGGTAATATTTTCATCGCCCGGTAAGCTCCAGCGGTCCTTGAATTCGCGGGGCAACGCATCCAGATCCGAGTAGGTGGGCTTGAATATGGGCGTTAACCTGATCTTGTTCCCAGCCTGGTAGGTTAACAGGATATTGAGCGAAAGATTTTTATACCGGAAAGTATTGGACCATCCGCCATTGATGGGTGGGTCAACCGGCCCTTCATATACCAGGTAGCGGGTTTCATTATCCTGTAAATTCATGCCCCTGGATACTTCTCCTTTTTCATTTGTAAAATTTGGAATACCTGTTGCCGGCTCCAACCCTTTAAAATCCAGGGAGAATAATGATTTCACAGGATACCCCTCTTTATTGCCCCCTTCGGCCCTAATCTGGTCAAAAATGATGGGAGTGTTCCGGGCATTTGTGATGCGATTCTTATTATACCCAAATGTAAGGTTGGAAGTCCATTTCCAGTTCTTTTGCCGTATAACGTCGCCGCCCAGGGTTACTTCCACCCCATGCGATCTCAGGTCTGCATAGTTGCCTGTTTTAATCAACTGCCCGCCAACACCGGAAGTTCTGAAATCTGCAATAAGATCAAATCCCCGTCTTCTATATACATCCAATACCAGTGTAAGCCTGCTGTCGAAGAATCCTGCGTCCACGCCAATGTTGGTGGTATAATTTTTTTCCCAGGTAAGGTCGCTGTTCTCCAGGCCAACGATGGCGATTCCGGGTTCAATGTCGCGTAGGTATTGGCGCAAGGTACTATATGGCCTCAATATAACGGAAGAGTTAATAGCCGTGCTATAACTGGCAGTAAGCCCATAACTGGCTCTGAGCTTTAAGTAATCGAGCCAATTTATACCTCCCAACCATTTCTCCTGCTCCATATTCCAGGCGCCGCTCACTCCCCAGGTTGGTAACCAACGGGCGTTGGAAGATTTTCCCAACTGGTTTGAACCATCATACCGCAGATTCGCAGTTAAGTTGTATTTGTTACTTAATGTGTAATCAAGTTTGGAATAAAACGCGGCGAAACGATCATAATTTCTTTCCATTCCAAAATAGGAAACACCCTTTTCCACATCCTTCTTAATCATCATATAATTGATGAGTGGAAGTCCACCATAATCATATTGGTAGCCATAGCCGTTACTGTATGCATTTTGCCTGTTGGCGCTTTTCAATTCCTGCCCTAGCAATATATTCAGCGCCTGTTTACCAAAACTGTTTGAATAGCTCAATTGATTCCTGACATTGTAGTTACTGAGGCTATTTTCTGCACGGTTGTAGAACCCGCCTGCCGGGAGTACTATTTGTGGCAGTGAATTTGGCTGGTCCGGATCTTTGTAAAGGAAGCGGTTTCGCTCAGCGATGATAGCATTAACGTAAGCTCTGTACGCCCCGGCCTTGTTTGACGTTTCATGTACCAGGTTTTCCTCTGTAGTTCTTGCATAACGAAGCGCTCCCAGAAACTCATAACGGAGATGTTTGTTAATCTTATAAGCCAGCGACGCCTGTAACTTTACATCTACCACAGATAGCTTGATCTTATTATTGTTAAGCTCATGAATGATATTGAACGGTGCGTAGTTGCGTGTAAAGTATTCCAGGTTTCCATCATCGTCGTACGCAGTCATCGTTCTGCTGGTACTCAGTGCATAATTAAAGGGATTAATATCAAAGTCCCGGCTCATTCTGCCATATACCGCATCCACCGTACGATTTACCGTTCCCGGGGCCTCCTGCTCTCTTACGGAACCGGTAGCAATGAAAGCTCCCGATAATTTATCTGAGAAGTTGTAGTTGGTTTGCGAGTTAAAGGTGAACCTTTTTACCTTGTCCGCAATGGTCCATCCATTATCGCTATAAAGGCTGGCAGAAACATAGGACTGCATTTTTTCTGTTCCTCCGGAGAGGCTAATGGCGTGCTCCTGTATCAGAGAGTTCCTGAACAACACATTGAACCAGTTGGTATTAACTTTTGCGTAACGCTTCAAAAATCCCATCCTGCCTTCCGGCGTATTCTCCAACTTAAACTTTCCGGTGGCGCTATCCACTTCCTGTAACAGGTCGTACATTTTACCGAATACCCCTTTGTCGGAGCCATTACCTATAGTGGCCAGGTTGAAAAAACCTTTCCTGTAAAGCTCTGCGTAGACAGACATTTGCTCCGCTGAATTCATGATATTAAAATTGCTGTAGCTGGGGCGTAACTGGGAACTGAAAGTGCCGGAATAATTCACCAGGAGCTTACCATCACGCCCCTTCTTTGTATTGATCACAATTACACCGTTCATGGCCCTTGCTCCGTATAAAGAAGTAGCCGCCGCATCTTTCAGAATATCGAAGCTCGCAATGTCATTCATATTCAACCCGGCAACCGCAGACGCCAGCAATGTAGATGGGTCGCCACTGGATAACTGGTCATTGGTTACATCAATTACATCTTCCAGCACAATACCATCTACTACCCATAAAGGCTTGTTAGGGCCGGTAAGCGAGGTAGCGCCACGGATACGAAGTTTGGGAGCGGAACCAAAAGTGCCGGATACATTCTGTACGGAAACGCCCGCGGCACGGCCCTCCAGCATGCGGCTCACATCCGCTATGCCGTCCATTTTGATGTCTTCCGCCTTTAGCTTCACTGCCGCCCCGGAAAACTTACTTTTATCTATCTGCTGAAAACCGGTAACAATTACTTCCTTCAAACCGCTCACGTCTTCCTCCAATACCAGGTCCAGTGGCGAAGATGCTGGCCCGGTCTTTACTTCTACTGTCTTGTACCCTACCATTCTGATAAGTAATACCGCATTCCTTTTCACCTTCAAAGTAAATTTTCCGCCAGCATCGGTAACCGTACCATTACTGGTGCCCTTTTCCAAAATACTGACACCCGGTGCAATAAGATCTTTTGCATGCCTGCCGTGGAGGCGGATCTTACCGCTTACCACCACTAACGGGTCTTGTTGTGCGAGAAGGTATGATGTGCTGCAGATGGTAAGCAGTAACATAAAAAAAAAAGCAAATCGCAAACTTGTCTTGTAGAAATTGGTTGGTTGCATATGTTGTTAAAAGATCTGAGTTAAATTATTGTTAACTAGAACAGGTAGATACATGGGGAATTCTTTTTTACCCTTGATGTTTAAAAAAATTACTGCGACCTCAGCTCTATAAAAAAAGATGTCTCCCGGGAGGGTAAATTGTGCCCTATGATGTCTCATAGGTATACATAAATAGAAAAACATGTCGGAGGGGAAGAAAAAGAGCCTGCCTTCAGATGAATAAGAAAATAGTGATCATTTTTCATCTGTGACATTAAAATAATAAGGAGCAACAATTAATACATAAACCAACCAGCAGGACCACAGTTGACGGGCGCAGTGACAACGCGCCTTTCAACCTGGTCCTTTAAGATCTTTATTTCACGATCCCATCACTCAACCAAAACTATATATGTACTTTAATCTCAGAAAATCCTGTTATCACTACGTGATAATCCAACCACAGCTGCTGTGGCGCCGGCTGTCAGCCAAATCATTGTACATGATAAGATTTACAGCCGTTTTGCTACTTCCTTTTTGTCTGCGGCTATCAGCCCACAACCTGGTAAAATATGAACCGGTACAGGCGCCGGCCCCGGTAGCGGGCATCAGCGGCACGGTAACCGATGAACAAGGCAAACCACTGACCGGCGTTTCAGTTATGGTGAAAGGCGCCCAACACAGGACCTCCACCAATGAACAGGGACAATTCCACCTTCCCGGCGCCAACGCCGGCAACGCGATTCTTGTATTCACCATGGTGGGCTATGAAAGAGCAGAAATTCCGGCCAAAGGTAGTGAGCAGCTGCTGGTGCGCATGCGCCGGGCGGTCGCCAATATCGGGGAAGTAGAAGTGACCGGAAACACAGGCTACCAGAAGATCCCAAGGGAAAGGGCTACTGGCGCTTTCGATGTCATTTCTGCCAAACAATTGTCCAACCGCGTACAAACCAATGTACTGGAGCGTTTGGAAGGACAGGTTCCCGGTCTGGTGCTCATCAACGGCAAAGACAACGGCAAAAACAACGACGATGGGCTCACTATCCGTGGCGTATCTACCCTGTATGGCGCCAAACGCCCGTTGATCGTGGTTGATAATTTTCCCTTCGATGGTACTTTAGATGCCATCAATCCCAATGATGTAGCCAGTATCACCATTCTGAAAGATGCCGCCGCATCTTCCATCTGGGGCGCCCGTGCTGCCAATGGCGTGATCGTTATTACTACTAAAACCGCCAGACAGGGTAAGATGCAATTTTCCTATTCGAATAGTTTTCAATTTGAACCCAAACCAAACCTGGGCTATCTGAACCGGCTGGGTGCTGCGGACGATATCGCTATTAGTAATATGCTTGTTACGCCTGATATCGAATCAAAGCTACGTGGCAGGAAGGCTGCATTTTCCACCTTTGAACGGCTTTATATGGATTCCGTTGCCGGACGTATAACGCCTGAACAGTATGCCACGTCGATAGACTCGCTGCATCTTCTTGATAACAGCCGGCAAATCCGCGATCTCCTGATGCAATCACCCTTTACCCAGAACCATAGCCTGTCATTTATGGGTGGCAACGAGAAGAACAATTACTATGGGTCCATCCGGCTTACTGACACCAGGGGATTTGCTTTAAAAGACCGGAAAAAAAACTACAGCTTCCTGTTCAAGAACAATTATAACGTTTCTTCCAAACTATCATTCAACGTCAGTACCAACCTAAACTATACTGATGCTACACTTCCACCGGTCGACCCGGCATTTATCTACCGGTTGAAACCCTATTCCATGCTGCAAAACGCGCAGGGGCAGCCACAGGTTGTAAACCAGGTCACAGATCCAATCGGGTTTAATAGTTCCAATGCATTCACCATTGAACAACGGATGAAATGGGGTTTGGGGGATGAATCTTTCTATCCGCTCAAACAGCTAAACCTTATTGAGAACAACACCAATAGCATTTACGCCCGTTTGCAGGCAGAACTGAAATACAACATCATTCCCGGTGTAGATGTGAGTATCAGCTACCAACTCGAAAACAGTTATTCCTACAACAAGGTGCTTATCCATCCGGATGAGCCCCTGCTCGTAAAGAAGGTGAATGATTTCATTCTCCCACAGAGAGATACAGGCTATAATATCCTGACCAATCCCGATGGTACCTTGATCAATCCTGTTTATAATATACCCCTGGGCGGAGCAATTACCGAAAGTCGCAATGATTTTTCTTCTTATACAATAAGAGGATTGATTAATGTCAATAAAAATATCCGCCATGATCATAACATCGCCGCTGTAGCGGGTATAGAAAGAAGACAAAGCAAAGCCACCGGCAATCATTTTACAAAATACGGGTACGACGATAACAGCCTGCAATTTGTGGACATTGACATACAAAGGCTGAAATCCGTTCCTGGTATTTTAGGGCCTGCAGCGAGCTCCTACTTTGACCTGTCGGATGGCTATAGCTATACCCTGGACCGCTTTGTATCTGCATTCGGTAATGCAGCCTATACGTTCCGCGGAAAATATGTAACCAGTGGCAGCATCCGCATAGACGCCACCAACCTGTTTGGCACTGATCCGAAAAACCTGTATCGCCCTATGTGGTCTGGCGGTGTGAGCTGGATAGCTTCCAATGAACCTTTCGTGCAACAATTGGGCTTTGTAGACTATCTGCAAACAAGGATTACCTACGGTATAAACGGTAACATTCCCAAAAATAATGGCCCATTTATGATTGCCACAAACGGGACCAACTTCCTTAACAACCTGCCTTACAATAAAATTACCACACCGGCCAACAATCAATTAAGGTGGGAGAAGACTGCCATTACCAATCTTGGTATTGATTTTACGTTGTTGCACAGCCGCATTTCCGGTAAAGTGGATTACTATAAAAAGAAAAGCACCGACCTGTTGGGTGATCAGGCAATAAACCCCGTACAGGGCTTCCAGACAGCTTTGGTTAACACGGCCAGTATGACCAACAACGGATGGGAACTGCAATTAACCAGTAAAAATGTCAGCACTCCCCGGTTTGAATGGAGCACTACCTTAAGCTATGCCTATAACAAAAATAAGATCACTAAAGTAACGCTTATTAGCAATAATACCTCACCTCTTAGTATCGCCAGTAACAATCCATTTGTTGAAGGCGACCCCTATGGCGCTATGTACAGCTTTCGCTTTGGCGGGCTAACGCATGACGGTGGCCAGATTCAACTGCTGGACCCCAACGGGAAGATAGCGCCGGACAAAGACCATACGGATCTGAACATGATATATTACTCCGGTACCACCAGGCCCGTCAGTACCGGCGCCTTCTCCAATAATTTCAGCTATAAAGGATTTGATCTCAACTTCATGTTCGTCTTCTACCTGGGACAGGTAGCACGTCAGTCAATGCCGCTAGCCTCAAAAGGTGTCTATAGGTTTGATAAACGATTGGAAAGCTCCTGGAAACAACCCGGAGATGAAGCAACTACACATATTCCTAATGTGATCGCAGACTATACCGGTTACGGCTATACAAATAGCTATTATCGCTACTTCCTGGATGTAAACGTATTTGACGCCGGTTACATCAAGCTCCGCGACGTAAGCCTGCGTTACACCTTCTCACCAAAGGCCATCCGCAACTGGGGCATTGTAAGAGGGTTGCAATTAACAGCCAATGCAAGAAATGTGTGGACCATCACCCGTAACCACGAAGGTATAGATCCTGAAGCATTTAGCGGCGAGACCCGCACACTACCCGTAATGCCATCCTATTCCTTTGGCCTTAACCTTGACTTCTAAATCCGGTAACCATCATGAAAAAAATAACAATATTTCTCGCAACCCTAATGGGTTTAACGGCTTTCTTCTCCTGTAAAAAGTACCTGGATGTAAAACCTAAAGGCTACGTAATACCGCAAACGACAGAGGATCTGGAACGCGTGCTCAATGGGTTGGATTTGCAGCAGGCAATGCCTATTGAGCTGGAAAAGTTGTCGGATGATTACTTCTTAAGAGATGTAGACAAAGCATCCCTGTTAAAAGAGAATAGTGTTGACAGCCGTATTTATCTGTGGTTGGCAGGAATTTATTCCACGCCCGATGAGTGGAATAATAATGGCATCTGGGGCCTGATATATAACAACATCTATCAATACAATGCTGTTATCAACAACATTGATGCGGCAGACGGAGGCACTCCCCAACGCAAAGCCATCGCCCGCTCCCAGGCGCTGCTGGGCCGGGCCTGGTGCTACTGGTATCTGGTCAACTTATATTGTAAACCGTTTGATCCTGCCACTGCATCCGATGCCCCGGGAGTGCCCTGGATAACCACGAACGACATCAGTGCGCCGTTGCCCGGCAGAAGCACTTTACAAGCCACCTGCAATCTCATCAGGGCTGACCTGGAGGAAGCGCTTAAAAACCTGCCCGCAAGCACCACCAATCCCTATTTATTCACCAGGGCAGCCGGGCTCGGCCTCTTTGCCCGCACCATGCTGATGCAGCGCAACTATGCCGATGCAGCGAAAATGGCAGATAGCGCATTAAAATACAATGACCGCCTTATCAACTACAACACCGTTTACCAAACATCGGATGGCCGGTATACGCCAATTATCGATGCACCCTTTGGCAATATGCTGACATCTCCGGAAAATATTCATGTACATATATATTCAAACACCAGAGGCATGTCCGGGCTCGATATCAGCCCTGCCACCGCCAAAATGTTCGAAACACACGATCTGCGTAATATATTCATTAAGCCGGATACCGCTACCAACACAACAACCGGTAAACTGGACACCAGTTATATTTATAACGCCGATGTATTTTTTATCAACAACATCAGTATTACCACCCCGGAGATGTACCTGGTGCGCGCAGAATCCAATATACGCCTGGGGCGCCTCTCTGATGCCATGGCCGACATCAACCTCCTCCGCAAAAACAGGATCGTTAGCGCCTATTATAAACCACTGGAAGCTGCCAATGCCACACAGGCAATGAATATTCTGCTGGCCGAAAGAAGAAAAGAACTGCTGGGCCATGGGGCGCGCTGGTTTGATATGCGGCGGCTTAACAACGATCCGGTCTTTGGTTTCACAGCACATCATTATCTCAAGGATGGCACCAGTATCGATCTGTCGCCTAACAGTAACAGATATACGTTATTGATACCACCAACGGCGCTCACAAAAGACATCACGCAAAATCCATAATAAAAATCAGTCAATATGCTTAAACAGCCGGCAACGCTATTGGGCTTATTTTTACTGACCATTTAAAAAGAAACATAGAATAGTACAAAGGAAAGGAGGCTGTATCATAAATAACTTTTACCCGATTTTACTCGGGTACCGGGTGGAGAAAATTTTCGTATATGCGATTCTCACACCCATTAAGTTAGTTATGATACAGCCTCTTTTCCTTTTTGTGATCCCCATGGTACAAAACCCTAACCTTTTTCCAGGGCAGGCGCCGTAACCGTTGCGGTCTCTTCACTCTTTTGTTTCTTATCCTGTAAGCCCGTTTCTAACCGGTATATCTTTAACTTTAGCAGCTGGGCCAATTGGGCAATGGTTCCGGCGCCCAGTACTTCCATCACGGGTAAATCAATTCCCAGCTTAGATTGAATGGCTATGACCAATTCAACAGACATAATGGAATCAAATCCCAGGTCATTTAATCTGGCTTCTGGTTGCAGTGAATCTGCGGCAGTGCGGGTTATTTCAGCAATTAGTTGTTTAACACCATCCAGTACAACAATATCCCATTGATCTCTTCCCTGAGCCAAAAGGCTGCATACAAAATCGGGCAATGATCCACGCTGTCTGCTTCCCAGCAGTCCTGCTATTCTTTTCCAGGCGCCAGGGAGCGAAGCGGTCATTTTATTCCAGTCAACATCGATGATGCCGATGTGGTTTTGAAAGTGACTGATGGCTTCACCCATTAAATGAAGACCAATGGCTGGTGTTATGGGTCTGTAGCCAATGTTAACCACATGAGATTGCGCCAGATGATTCCTTACCAGCATGCCTGTTTCACCAATAGGCCCCCAACTGATACTGATTGCAGGCAAACCCCGTCGTATTCTATCCAGCACCAGTCCATCCAGAAAGCAATTGGCGGTGGTGTAGGCCAATTGCCCGGTATTACCTGTATAGCTTGTTACGGAGGAATAACATACAAAGAATTTTAGGGAATGGCCTTGAGTTTGCTCATGCAGGTGCCATGCGCCTAATGCTTTGGGCAAAAACACCTTATCAAAAACAGCGGGCGTAATTGATTCGATAAGGCAATCTTCCAGCACAGCCGCGGCGTGTATTATACCTGTCAATTTCAATCCTTTATCCAAAGAACATTGGAGGGCCTTTTTTACCGAAGCGGGCTCGGTTACATCCAATTGAATAGGATAAACAGAGCAACTGTAAGATTCAATTTTCTCCCGGATATGTCTTTCCTCATCAGGAATGCGTCCACTCCTGCTTCCCAATATAAGATGTTTCACTCCCTGCTCTGCCATCCATAGGGCGGTTCGTAAACCAAAGCCGCTGCAACCACCCGTTATTAAGACGCTTTCATTTTCATTGAACCTAAGCTTCTCCCCGACCTCCGGTACTGTTTCCAGGTCATGATTATTGAAATCAATTACCACTTTCCCGTAATGGTTACCTGACGCCAGCTTTTTAAACGCCTCCCGGCATTTAGCCCCATCAAGAACTTCATAAGGAAGTGAAGGCAATAATTTTCTGGTATAATCCCTGAGGAAATTCAGGAAAAACCGGCGGGCGATCTGAGGAGATACAGGAAGTATTTTATCCAGATCCAATGCAATGAATTGTATACTTTGATTGAAGGGAAGAAGTGAAAGTCTGCTGTTGGTAGTGATATCCTGTTTGCCTATTTCAATAAACCTGCCGAGGGTGCGGATAAGACGGAGACTTTTATGCAGGGCCGCTCCTGATAGGGAATTTAGTACCATATCCACCCCTTCTCCATTTGTATCCCTCAGTACTTCATCGTAAAAATTCAGCGATCTTGAATCATACACATGTGCGATACCCATCGATTTCAATAAAGCTCTTTTCTCGCTTGTACCGGCAGTAGCATATACTTTGGCTCCCCTGGCCAAGGCTATATTGCACGCCGACAATCCCACTCCGCCGGCAGCCGCGTGAATCAGAATGCGTTCGTCTTTTTGCAAGTGCCCCATTTCAATCAATGCCGTCCAGGCGGTATAGTACACGAAAAAGCAAGCCGCCTCTTCAAAAGAAATGTCATCCGGCAATTTGAATACATACTGTTGGTTAATGTTAATATGTGTACGTAACCCGTTGCCAATAAAATATACTCTGTCTCCCACCTGTAGCTGTTCAACAGAAGGATGGACCTGCGTAACAATACCAGCGCCCTCCAGGCCAAATTCAGTACCAAAGAAAGTATCTTCCAGGGCGGCCTCATTCAACATACCCATCGCCTTCATGACGTCTTTAAAATTGATTGAAGAAGCTGCCACTGCAATCTGCACCTCGTTTGCGCCAGGTGCATCGATCTCCATGTTTCTGAAAGCAAGGCTTTCCATTTTTCCTTTTTGCAGTATATCCAACCGGTATGTCCGGTTGTCTCTTCTCTTTACCGGCGTTTGAGCCCTTTGCGGAAAGCTGATGTCGTCCCTGACCAAAGCGCCCTGGTACCAGCCAGATGCGGTATAGATCAATTCCTCTTCTTCAAATGAGCTTTGCACCAGTGCTCTTAGGTCACTGTCCGTCGGTGGATGCTGCAAATCAATCGTTTTTAACTGTATATGAGGCATTTCAGTTGTAACTGTTCTGGCAAAACCTACTAAGGCAGTATGATGTGGATTTATCTTTTCAACTACAGGATTGATTTCGTCGGCGAGACCATATTCTATCAACAGTAATAACCGTTGCAGCTGTTTTCTTTTTACCGGGCTTTGTAATAAAGCTATTAACCGGTGACAATCTGTTAGGGTATCAGTTATACCGTTACCATCGGTAGCAGCTATATAGAGTAGCTGGAAATCTTTATCTTTTATCTCCACCAGTTCATCAATGGGTATAAACTGAATGGGCAGCGCAGACTGCAGCGAAAGCTTGTCGAATGTTGAACGATCACCTGTTGCCAATAAAGGAGTATGCGCATAATCATGGTTGTAAGCAAACCGGTACGGCGAAAAGGTATACTTGTATATCCAGTTTTGCAGTGGATCCAGTTCATTGCTGATAGCTACTTTTTTGCAGAAGAGCCCCTGCAGATCTACCAGTACATTGCCGTTATCATCCAACAATTGCAGGTTGCCAGAAAAACTGTTGGCATTTTGCCTGGTAATTTCACCTGTGCAATAAACAATAGGTGGGAGTGTTTTAAACACCCTAATCGCATCAATTTTAACAGGCAGGTAGGCTTTGCCCGGATAGGTGTTGGCCAGTAACAGCAAAATCGACTGAAAAGCACCATCCAGGATCGCCGGATGCACAATAGATTGCTGGCCGGTTGGTTCACCTGTGTATTGTAAAACAGCGAACACCTCGTTGTTATTAAAAAATGAATAAGATGAAATGGTCTGAAAATGTTCTTTATAATTCAATCCTATCGATGCAAAATATTGATAGGCATCAGCTTTGGTGAAAGTGCGGGGAAGCGCCAACAGGGTGTGTACATCTTTGCAGGGTAACGTGGCATATTTATCGGAGGTCCAGGCCATCCCTTTTACATGAGTTGTCCAGTTATCATTTACTTTTGACGAAATTGAAAAACTACCTTCCGGATGCAGGGAGGTAACCAATTCGGGGTACTCTTCTTCCTGAAAGGAAAATGCCGCGTTAAATTCCAATTGCTCAACAATAAGTGTTCCACCGGAGAAGTCGGCAGACAGCAGGGATAGAATACTTTCTACGTAGCCTGCCCCCGGGAAAACGATAGTGTTCCCGATCTGGTGATCTTTCAGGTAATGCAAGGCCGGCCGATTGATCTGGGTCCTCCAGGAGATGCCCGGGCCAGTCATTTTTTCCTGCAAAAAAGGATTCGGATTATTTTCACCCGACCGGAAACTGGCTATTTCCGCCGCCTGCGTCCAGCAATATTCCTTGTCCCAGGCATAGGCTGGCAGCTTTATTGTTTCACCTTTAATGCCTGGGTTCAATAAAACCGGCACGCCAGCGCCAATCAGCCCCTCTATGTTTTTACAGATAGCTTCAGATTCGTTGGTTTGCCGTTTCAAAGTAAAGAACGTGCTCACATTTACGCCGGATGCTGCGGCAATTTCCTTGATGGCACCGCCCAATACCGGGTGGGGACCAATTTCGATAAAATTAGTATAACCCTGTTTTATCAGTTTTTCAAGCGCCTCGCTGAAGAATACCTGCTGCCGTACATTCTTCCACCAGTAACCTGCATCATGTGTGGCTATATTCACAGCTTCTCCTGTTACGGTTGAATATATAGGTATGACCGGCGGGCGGGGTTGCACAAAGCCGAAAGCCTCCAGCAGTTCCTTCTTAAGAACATCGGTCTGTGACGAATGATAAGCTACCTGTACACGAACAAACCTGGAAAAAAATCCGTCCGCAGTCAATTGCTGGTCGAGCAGGCCTAAGCTTTCCTCTGTTCCGGCGATAGTAACCGATTGAGGAGAGTTGATGGTAGCAATTTCAAGATCTGGAAAGGATTGCAGGTACTCAGCTGCCTTTTCCTTGCTTAGCCCCACCGACAGCAAGGTGCCTTTACCGGCTATTTTTTCCAGAATATTGCCCCTATGGTAAATAATGCGCACACCTTCTTCCAGTGTAATTGTTTTTGCGATTACTGCTGCGGCAATCTCTCCTACGCTATGTCCTACTATCACATCTTTGGGAACGCCTTTCCCGGTTAGCATTTCACTCAAGCCAATCTGGATGAAGAAATTAGCTGCCTGAGCAAAATTGTTGCTGGTAATTTGCGAAGTTGCTGCATCTTTCTGCATCTCGGCCAGTAGTGAATAACCCGCAATAGCGGTAAATATAGCATCACAATTATCTAACGTATTTCTGAACACAACATCACACTTGTAAAGCTCCTGCCCCATTCCGTACCATTGAGGGCCCATACCGGTAAATACCCAAACCAGTCTTGGGTCTTTATTTGCTGTTATTCTGGGATATTCTCCGTTTAGTATTTTCATCTCCAGGGCAGCTACCAGCTCCTGCCGGCTGCCGGCCTCCACAAGCCATGAAAAATCATGTAGTGTTTTCCGCCGGGTTAGGGAATAAGCCAGATTATGCAGCGGCAGCTCTCTCTCTTTTTCCAGGAAACTCAGTAGGTTCACCGTATTCTCTTTCAACGCTCCGGCAGATTTTCCGGAAACAATGAACTGATATTTAATGGGCTGCTCAGGTACGTTAACCGGTACCGACGCATCGGGGTTAAACCTGGATAGGATGGCATGACCATTTGTTCCGCCATAGCCGAAAGAATTAACTGCTGCATATGCCGGTTTATTTTCCAGATACCAGGTGGCGCCCTGAAGAGGAATGTCGATGTTTAATTGGGTGAATGGTATGCCTGAGGACAACGGACCAAGGTTCATGTGCGGCAAAATTTCCTGGTATTTCAGTATCAATGCCGCCTTAATTACACCGGCTACACCAGAAGCCGCTTCCGTATGGCCTATATTGGGCTTTATTGAACCAACAGGTAATGCATGCGGTCTGCCTTTGCCGTATATGCTGCCCAGGGCGTTCAGTTCAATAGGATCGCCAGCCTTTGTACCGGTTCCATGCGCTTCAACATAGTCAATTTTTGACGGGTGTATGCCGCTTACCTTCAGCGCCTCCTGAATCACTTTTACCTGCGCATTCAGATTGGGAAGCGATATGCCTTCTGTTCTCCCATCCTGATTAACCGCGGTGCCTTCAATCACCGCATAAATGGCATCGCCATCAGCAATAGCTTTGTCCAGCGACTTTAAAACAAGGATGCCGGCGCCCTCCCCCCTGCCATATCCGTCAGCCTGTTCAAAAAAAGCTTTGGATCGGCCGTCTCTTGCCAAATATTTCCCTTTGCACATGAATATACTCGCTGCAGGGTTGAGCATTACATTTACGCCACCCGCAATAGCAAGCTCCGCTTCTCCGTTCTTTATCGCCTGGCAGGCCAGGTGAATGGCTACCATGGATGAAGAGCAGGCTGTATCAATGGTAACAGAGGGGCCCATAAGGTCAAAGGCATGGGAAATTCTGTTAGAAAGTAAAGTAGCGGAACCTGCTACCGCTGTATGCGTATTCATATATCGCAGCGCATCTCCGGCCACCCGCAGCATCAGATTATCCAGCATGAAGCTGCCGATAAATACACCGGTATTTGTTTTCCTGAGCGTACGTACGTCCAGTCCCGCGTCGTCAAATGCTTCATATGCAGTTTCCAGGAGTAGTTTTTGCTGAATGTCGAGCGTCAGGCTTTCTCTGCGGGAAAGGCCGAAAAAATTGTAATCAAAGTCGTAAATATTTCCTCCAAGGAATGCCCCCCGCTTTACATACATTTTTCCCGGCGCGTCCTCATTCGGATCATAAAATTTGTCCAGGCTCCACCTGTCTTCCGGTACGTCACTTAATCCATCATGGCAACTTCTTAGCAGACGCCAGAAACTTGCAGGATCAGTAATATTCCCTGCATACCTGCAGCCAATACCTATAATAGCAATTCTTTTCTTTTCCATGGCATGATTGATGAGAATAGTAATAGCAATTAAAAAAGATGTTTACGTGCGGAAAATTTCTTTTTTCAGAGCGATCTGAATTCGTTTTCATAAGCAAATTCATACAGGTCCTTAAATCCCTTCACTACATCTGCCTCAGCAACATCAGACATAATTCCCCGAAGTGTGACAGTATCAAATTGATGAACCGGAGTAGACAGATAGCTGGAAAACATGGGACCTATTGTTTCATAATATTGCTTTTCCAATACTGACATGCTCCCGGGCGGGGGCTCGCATGCTGTCAGATCACATTTTATTCCCGCGTAATTGCACATGGATTGAAATAAATAAGCAACGGGCACATGCCGGGAGCTAACGGCATTCAGCTGGCCAATAGCATCATTTTCAAACGACCTGACAATAGCTTTGGCTACGTAATCAACCGGCACAATATTCATGCTGCCGGCAGGGTTCGCCGCTATCCTGATCTTCTCGCCCATACGAAGGATATTTGATAAACTGCACGCGTATAGAAATTTTCCAAACAAGTAAAACACGTTAAAAGTGGGAGTATAATATAAGGGTTCATCCAACATACGGCCACATATACTTGATGGCCTAACAATCTGCCAGGCTTTGCCATGTTGCCGGCAATATTTGATGAGTTCAAACTCCATTTTTATTTTAAATCTTTCGTATGGGTTACGGTTTTTAATTTCTTCATTTAAAACAGGGTCACCACCGGCATCGAATTGTATATACTGATCGGTGATCACACCTTCGTGATGACCTATTGAAAAAGCGCTGCTGATAAAAATGAATTTGTACAATTTCGGCGTACACCACGCCAGTAGATGTTTTGTAGCCAGATAGTTATGGGTAAAGGCCTTTTCATTCGCAGTGGAGGTATTGGACAGGTCGGTTTCCGCAGCGGTATGAATAACGTGCAGGTTATCAAAATTTTCCAGTGTGACAAGGTGGGCTGCATTTAATTCTTCAATACCTGCTTCAATCAACGTTATATGCTTCAATAGATCATTTACGGCATATCCTTTTAAATATGCCGGTCTGTAACGATGAGCAATAATGGTCTTTAACCGTTCCAGGCCAGTTTGGCCTGACTTGGTGCGTATTACAACACCCAACGCACCCATTTTCCTCCCTGATGCATATAGATACAATAATTCATACAATACGTGCCTCCCAAGTATACCGGTAACACCAGTAAGCAATACATTTGTATTGGTCATAAAGAACAATAGTTGGTAGTCAGAAAATAAGAAGACAATTAATCTATCGGGTTTTTACAGGAAAAATAAATAGCGGTTATTCTGAGTAAATTAGATTATTGCCGGTTCAACAAAGATTTGTCTATTTGCATAAACCACCCAGGAAGATAATGGCAGAAATCGTTGTGAAAATTTTTACTAACTAGCTTAACATTCCAAAATCCTGCTGTGCAAAAACTTAAGCAAGTAAAATATTTTCCGGAATTAAATAAACTATCTTTTTGTTCATTCTGCAGCAGGACTATTCATTTTGTTCATTTAATAAATCCCACTTCAAATCAGATTCTCATTTAGATATCTTTGAAAGTCAGGGATGAGTTTTACATTGACCTCATCACTGGATAACCACACAAATCCAGCTTGAAAGTCGGATACTTAAGCACTGCCGGACAATTGGGCAGTGAGGGCATTACAGCAGGTCATGAGAATTGAAGTATGTTTCAAAGCTAATGGGACTAGCTCCGTAAAGCATACAGAGATCTATGCTAAGATCCTGGATAAGGAATTGGACAAAGCTATGCGCGCATTTGATAAAAAATAAGTGAGGGAACGTTTTCCAAAAATGTACTTACTGTGTGCCCCTAAAAGAAAAAAGATCTTGTAAAGACTATTTACAAGATCCTGCAAGTATTTTTTTGTGAACCTTATGGTACAAAACCCGAACCTCTTTGTTTTTGATCTTAAAAAATCAGCTGAATTAACTGATCTATGCTCATTTTACGCTGGATGCTTTAGATGGCTTCGGTCCCGGCGGTTTTTCCAGGAAACACCATATGGGAAAACATTCAACCGGAGCATGCCGTAGCCCTGTATAGATTTCTGGGTGGCCGCAGAAGTGGTGTTGCCTGTCTTAACTAATTTCTTAAAATCTTAAAGCTAAAACCATGGCACAGAAAGCGATTGTAAAGCTCAGAACAAAACTGGTGGTTGGCACCGGGAAAGGTGCCTGGACCTATATTATATGGGACGGCGTAGGAGATACCTTTGGCCCAAGGCCTGGATTTAGATCCAGGTACTAATAGTTGAATGTTTTAAGACATCTATAGAGAGAGCAGAAAAACAAAGCCACAGAACGCGTTTAGTAG
Source organism: Chitinophaga polysaccharea (assembly GCF_902150045.1). GTDB lineage: Bacteria > Bacteroidota > Bacteroidia > Chitinophagales > Chitinophagaceae > Chitinophaga > Chitinophaga polysaccharea_A. The sequence continues at coordinate 9,824 of NZ_CABFVU010000005.1, read as the reverse complement.
TTTGTAGCTTTGTTTTTCTATATACCGGTATACCGGCTGATTTCTTCCCCTTATTTTGACAACGCTTCCCTGATTTTAGTTTCAGTAATGGCGTCACTGGGACGGGGAGCATCATTATCAAAAACGCGACCTTCCTTATCAAGGATGATGTACCGCGGGATGCCCTCAACGTTGAATATTTTGGCAATCTTGCTTTCACGCACACCTTCTGCCAACACGTGTAGTCCTTCTATTTTGTCTTCTGCGATAGCGCGTTTCCATTTTGAAATATCGTCATCAAGACTGACATAGAGGAATACCACGTCTTTATTGTTGCCGAATTTTGCATGAAGTCCCGGGGCGCCATTTTTCATCTGGTAGCGACAGGGGCCGCACCAACTCGCCCAGAAGTCGAGGTATACGGCCTTTCCCTTGAAATCGGACAGTTTCACCGACTTGTTATCCTGGTCTTTTAATTCTACAGGAGGCGGTACCATGCCTACTTCTACAGCGGCATACTTTTGGTATACCGATTTCAACTCCTTATACCAGGCTGGAAATCCAACATTTTCCTTATGATATTCTTCTATCATATTGCGGTATTCGGATGGTTTCTTAGCGCTTCCCAACAGCATTTCCAGGGAGCGTGCCATTGCCAGTGCACGGAGCCTTCCGGGACGATAAATTTTCGCGGCGATGCCGTAAAGGCTAAGTGACCACTGCGCATTTATTACTTTTTCATCTAATTGATGCTGGCTGAACATTTCCTTTTCACGCAGAAATGCAGGATAAGTGTAAGTCCACAATGAAGCTTCAGCATTACTTTGAAGTTGTTGGCCCGCAGCAGCCACTTCCTTTTCAAACGCCCAGTAACCCGTTGGCAATAACGCTGATTTTTTCTTATGCTGATACATAGACAAAAGTCCAGGTGCCTGTAACAGCGCTTTAATATATTCTGACTGGATAGACGACACAGCATATGTCAGGAAGCCCTTGGAAAGACCCGTTTTATTCTCCTGCAGAATTTGTTGTTGTCTTTTATAACAATCCTGTATTGCTTTCACCCAGTTGTCCGGCGTTATTTTCTCGATATCAGACTTTTTATACTGATCGGTTTTACATTGATTGAGCAGCGCTAACACCTGATTATTCGCGGCGCCTTTACCGGAGAACAGCACAGGGGCGCCGTCTTCCTCAGACTGGCAAACAATTTCAAGACTATCTTCCGGTTCCAGGAAGAGATCAATCCGTTTCCTAACCGGAGCCGCATACAATATACCTTCAATTGCCTTCCCCAACCCGAAAGAGAGCCTGGCAACACCGGCTGCATCCGGGCGAGCTTCCTGCCGAATTATCCGGAAAGGAAAATCAGTATGATCGGAGAGTGCTACTCCGATTTTGGCTGAATCACCTGTTGCGCCCTTTATTCTGGCGATGATCACCGTATTTTGCTGTGCCAGGGTATAGCTGGTAATTCCCAACAGCATGCTCAAAAATAAACCCTTCATAATAATCGATTTAAACGTTTATCAACTATTTATTTACCATCCCGGGCTCTGCTGAAACCGGGGTATAACGGTTTGTATTTTCTTTACTTCATCCAAAGGCACTGGCATACGATACATCTGCGGAGCACGGAACACTCTTTGTCCTACTTCAGTTTGCTGATACCGAAAAGAGCCATCCGGCTGTCTGACGATCCGGGTACCGTGCACGGGTCCTGACAGTATGGTTGCAGCAATATTCCAGCGGCGCAGATCGAAAAAGCGCTGGTCTTCAAATGCCATTTCCACCCGTCTTTCATTTACGTAACGTTCCCAGGTATAGTCGCTCTCCGCAATGGGCGGCATTCCACTTCGTTCCCGTACCTTGTTTACATATTGGAGCGACTCTCCGATATTACCCAGTTGCCATTGCGCTTCAGCATAATCCAATAAAATTTCTGTATAACGGAAAAGGATATACGGTTGAAAGCTGTAGGGAAGCGTCCGGGTATTACCAGAGGAAAAATATACAGGATCGAGAAACTTCTTCAGGTAATAGCCGGTTTGTGTGGAGGTGGTCAACAGCTTATCTTTTCCACCATCAAACGTCTCCACTGCACGTCCTGCCCAGGGCGCTCCATTATATAAAATGCTGGCATAAAACCGGGGATCGCGTCCTTCGTAGGGTTTTGCCGGGTTGTACCCCGACGCCGGATCTGTGATGGGTCTCCCGTTTTGCATCTCATAGGCATTCACCAGGTCCGCCGTGGGAGCACAATCGCCACGACCGCCATAACCAGTAGGCTGGGTAAACAAATCCAGCATCGATACAGGCTTACCGTTGATCGAATATTCCCGGTAAAAAATCAGCTCTTTGTTGGTTTTGTCGAGGAAAATCCGCTGATAGTCATTATGCAATGTATAACCATCGGTCAGTTGCATTACCTTCTTAGCAGCATTTGCAGCATTTTCCCAGCGTTTTCGTTCACGGGCCGGGTTATTGAAAGGGCTGGCGGCATATAGCAGTAAGCGCGTTTTGTAAGCCATGGCAGCACCTTTGGAGGGGCGACCTGAAATTACAGCCGACCTGTCAGGCAGCAATAGCGCCGCTTTATCCAGGTCAGCCACAATACTGTCGACACAAGTCATGTATGGGCTCCGGTCTGTGAATACATCACCACCAACTTGTTGCACGTGAAGGATTAACGGTACGCCCAACTGCTCCGGGCCACCACCATATAGCCGTAATAGTTCCTGGTAAAACAGGGCCCGCAAAAAATAGGCTTCACCGGTCAATACGGACTTGCTCTCCCCTTCCGGTAGTTTAGCAACATTTTCCAAGAAGATATTCGTTTGCCGGATACCCATATACATAGTTGCCCACATATAATTCAGGTTGGTGGACTCTGCATTGAAATTCCCAATAGCCAACTGATTGGCCCGGGAAGCTGCTGAGGAAGACACCGCTTCATCTGTGGCCTGGGCCAACATCAGCACATCCAAATAGGATATGCCCATTCCGGCCCAGGTACCGGAATAACCCGACGGTACCAGGTTGTAAATGTTGTTCATAAAAGCGCCGGCCGCTATAGCATCTGCAAATACCGCGTCTGTACTTAGACTGACGGGCTTGATATCCAGCAGTTTCTTTCCGCATGCGGTTACTATTACCAGGCAAACCGGCAATATGCCTCGAATAATCTTTTTATAGCGCATAAGTAAATTTTAAAATCAGAACTTCACTTCCAGCCCGCAGTTGTAGGAACGTTGTATTGGATATACCAGTGCGCCAAAGCCATCACTCCTGATTTCCGGATCATAAAGCGTTAGTTTACTCCAGGTCGCCAGGTTCAGCGCGCTCGCATAGATCCGTATATGACTGATGCTCAGAGGACGTAGCCAGCGTTGTGGCAACGTATAACCCAGCACGACATTTTTAATGCGCAAGTAGCTGGCGTCCGTGAGCCAATAGGTGGAACGCTGCTTGTTGTTCAGGTTATTGATGAACAAACGCGGGTAAGTGACCTGTGCATTTTCCTCCGGCGTTTTATCCGGAGACCATCTACCCAGGTGTTGTTCAAAGGCATTTCCATTGAAAACCGTGTTGCCTCCCTGAAAGGCCCATGCGGGCAGCGACTGCAAATATTCAGAGACCTTGGCCGTCCCCTGCAGTAAGATGCTAAGATCAAAACTCTTTAGTCCAATCGTAATATTAGCGGCATAGGTAATAGCCGGTACTGGTGAATGACCAATACGGCGCATATCTTTTTGATCAATGATTCCATCGCCATTCAGGTCTTTGTAGCGGATATCCCCAGCTTTGACAGTGGATTTGGGAACATTATAGGGAGTGGGTGATTTTTGAGCTTCTTCATCCGTCCGAAACAAGCCATCGGCGATATATGCGCCCCGCTCCAGCCCACTGGTAGGGTCAACAAACTGATAGTAGTCCTGTGTTGTGCCGGAACGCGCCAGTACAGGATTGGGTTGACTCTCCGGCACATAATCCAGTATACTTCTGGAAAAGCTTACATTTGGGCTGATGCTGTAATGCAATTTGCCCAGGTCATATTCATGTTTTAATTGTATCTCAAATCCCCGGTTAGAGACGATGCCTGCATTCATCAGTGGTAACTCTGCCCCAAAAGTAGCCGGGTATGTAGCTATCGGTTGGGCTAAAATGTCGGTAGTACGTTTATAAAAATAGTCTGCTGTCAAGGTCAGGACGCCGTTCCAAAAAGACATATCCAGACCAAGATTGGTAGTGGTGGCTTTCTCCCAGGTAATGCCGGGGTTAGACAAAGCGCTGGGCGCCAACGTAAAAACGGCATCGTTATTAAACGTTGGTCGCGCCATGGTGCTATTGAAAAAATCCAGGAAGGGAAAAACGGAACTGATTTTGTCGTTCCCTAAGCGGCCCCAGGAAATACGCAGTTTCAACTGGTCTATAAAAGAGAGTGCAGACGCTCGTTTAAAAAAAGGCTCCTCCGCTACATTCCAGCCGGCCGCCAGGGAAGGGAAAAAGCCCCATCGGTGTCCTGGTGCAAAATTAGCGGAAGCATCATAACGGAAATTCGCTTCTGCCATATAACGGTCAGCATAACTATAGCTCGCCCGGCCAACATACCCTACCCTCGCGTTCTGATAAATATTGCCGGAGTTGACAGCTGTCTTCGCATCTCCAAAATCCAGGTAGTCCAACTGCGGGCTAATAAACCCACTCCTGCTGCCGTTCAGAACTTGTTGTTCTTCCTGTGATTGTGTGTATAAAAACAGGCCATTCCAGGTATGTTTATCAATTGTGCGATTATAACGCAAATGGGCCTCCAATGTTTTGGTTACATACTGGTTGGCATATTCTACCAGGAATAACCTATCGTAGTTAAGCTCCTTGAAATAGAGTGTGGCAGCATCTCCAAAAACCCGTGGATTTTTACTAAAAGTTTTTGTGTTACCATAGTTCCTGTTGTAAGATGCTACTCCTTTAACAGACAACCCCTTTATAAACGGGAGCTGTTGTTCTGCCGATAACGTTCCCTGGAGAGAAGTAGTTCCAATTCGCTGATAGCCGGTTTTATCTTCACTGGTGCTCCATACTGGATTAACAGCATTGCTCAGGTTTCCGACGGCCCCCCATTTGGATGGATCATTGCTAAACCTGTTGGGAACAACCGCAGGCGTCTGAAACAGGTCGGTAAACATTTCGTAATTATTTCTGGCCGGCTGATTTTGTATGGAATATACCGCATTCAGGTCCAGCGCCACAGTCAGATTTTTGTTGACACGCGCATCTAGATTGGAACGAACATTATACCGTTTGTAGTGATTATTGGAGGTAAAGCCTTTTTCATCCGCATAGCCCAGAGACAGATAATATTTTGCCGATTCAGCGCCACCGCTCAATGACAGATTATGCCTTGTCTGGCTTCCATGAGATTTAAGTGCTGCTTTCCACCAATCGGTATCAGGGTACTTATCAGGTTCATCACCGTCTTTAAAATGCTGCAAGGCAGATTGGCTCCAATAAGGCTCCAGCCCTTCGTTTTCTAATGCTTCATTGTACAACGCAGCAAAATCATAAGCGTTCACCGGTTTAGCCATACGGGTATACTGCTGGATACCGGTTAATATGCTGTACCCCAGCACCGGTTTGCCCGATTTGCCCCTTTTTGTGGTGACCAATATGACCCCGTTAGCCGCACGTGCTCCATATACAGCAGCGGCAGTGGCATCTTTCAGCACGGAAATACTCTCCACATCGTCCGGATTAAGGTTGCTCAGTTCATCTGTTTCCTCTAGCCCATCGTATGTCACATTTCTTGGGACGCCATCGATAATCACCAGTGGTTTATTGCTATGATTACGGTCATTAATAGTGTTCATTCCACGCACAGTAAGATTCGAACCGGCGCCGGGAGCGCCTCCATTATCGCCCGCGATGGAAACGAGTCCCGGTAAACGGCCTGCCAGCGCATTGGTCAGGTTCACGGCGCCGCTCTTTTTGATTTCGTCGCCGCCAACGGTCGCCACCGAACCTGCATAGGTGATTTTTTTTGCCGTACTATAACCTATTACCATTACTGCTGAGAGATTTCCAGACTTGGACTGCATGGCTACGTCAACAACCGTATCGTTCTTTACGGGTAGCGTCCGCGAAATATACCCTACACAGGAATACAACAGACTATCTGTTGCCGTAGACAGGGCTATCTTATAAAAACCGTTGCCGTCTGTAACTACTCCATTGGCATGGCCCTTTTCACGTACCGAAACACCCGGCATCCGCTCACCGGCACTATTCGTTACTACACCGGATATAATGCGGGACGTTTGACCTCCTGCCTTCTTACAAAGGATGATTAGAAACACTAAACATCCGATCGCCCCTGACAGCGCGAATTTTCTGTTCATCTTCAAAAATTTGGAGATAAATGGAAACAATTGGCTTTTATACTGGTACCAAATGATCGTTATAACAACGAGATACAGAAAAACAGATTTTTACCCTCCGCTTTTGTGATTTTTTGATTTTTTCCCGGATAATAAAGGAATGACCAGGAACTTCCCCTAATGTGAAGCTGACCTCTTAGCCACCCCTTTATTTCAATTGTCAATCATATCCCAGCGCAGATTCCCGCGTGATCTATTAAACAAGTATAATAAGAGGCTCTCTGGTAAAGATTAAGTCTGACCGGATTTTGCGCTAATCACAATTTCAGCGAAGCGTCCAGCAGGTTAAATACAAAAGAGATGCTCGATTATAAAGATCTTCTTGAACATGCGCTGCCCCCTCCCTGGTAAACTGTACCGTGGAATTGATCCTGGCCGGCCCCTCAGCAAAACAAGCAGAGCTAATTTTAATAAAAGTTTGGATCAACGATAGACAGCAGGATACACTACAATTCTATTTGATACGGGAGCCGAAGCGACTGTTATTGACTTCACGACTGCGGTACGCCTGGGAGGTCGTACAGGTATTTGCCAGTGCGTTCCAGGATCTTGTTTTTTTCGTTGATGATGTCTTTAATGGCGTGCGTGTAGAATTGTTCGTCGGGGTGTTTTTGTTCGGTTGATGCTTGCTGCAGGTCAACGTGAATAAATTTTTCAAAAAAGGATAATGGGTAATACTGTTGCATATTGGTGGTTTTAAAATGCGTGCAGTATAGTTTTGGTTGCGTAATGGTCATTCATAGTCACATGATCGGGGTCTGGGGTTGTGATACGCTAAGTATTAACAGGGGTTGAATATATCGGGCAAAAAGAAGATATTAACGAGTTGTTAATCATGTACTTACCAAAGCAGACGCGCCTTTCAGCCTGTCTGCCTTGATAAGTTAGATTCAGGCAATTTGAGGTTAAACCGTTGCTTCAATACCTGCATGTCCTCACTAACCTTACTAGCCACTATCTTAGCATAAATCTGCGTGGTGCGTATGGATTTATGCCCCAACATGCCTCTTAAGCATATCATTTGTCCTGTTTAATATTTAGGGATGTTTTATTGATCGATTCTGGCAGTATTCTAATAGTCAGCTGTTGTAGTTCAGTTAATATTTGAAGAAAGGCTGAAATAATAGCAATAGGATCTTCCTTTTTAAAGTCTGCCATCGTTGAATAATAATCAACGAAATTTGTATGAATATGACCTGCAATTTTATTTCGAACTGAAGCTAATCTTGAAGAATAGTTGGTTTTAAACTTTTTAAACCCATTTGTAAAATTCTTAAAATCTACAATTAAAAGTGGATGATCTTCTGTAATTAGTTTATTCAACAATTTGTTGTATTCTTTGTCATAGTGCATAATTGTTTCGTATATGGTGAGATATCCTTGTTTAACATAGAATATCTTTAACCAATCAATATTTGCTGCACTATCTACCCCCCTACAAACTGTCATTAAATCTAGTATCGATATCGTTGTAAGCGCACTAACTTGGTATAGAAGATTTATTTCGTCACGAAGAGTATGTCCTTGTGATACCCCGCTTTTAGAAATAGGACCAGAAAAATCTACATCGCTCGTTACCATTAAATGAAGCTTTTCCAGCATGTCTGTAAAAAACATAATCCCTTCTTCAGTTTCTTTATTTAACCATTGTGAACTTTTGTTTTCCAATTTTTTTTAAAATTTTAACCCAATTTAATAAATTAAGTTTTTAATCAGATACTTATCAAAGCAGACGGACCTTTCAGCCGGCCTGCCTTGATGAGTTTAAATTAAGCCACAGCCTTGCTCAGCATGGATTCCGGTAATTTGAGGTTAAACCGTTACTTCAATACCTGCATGTCTTCACTCACTTTACTAGCTACTATCTTAGCATAGATCTGCGTGGTGCGGATAGATTTATGCCCCAGCATGGCGCTCACGGTTTCCAGCGGCACACCGTTGGCCAGCGTAACGGTGGTGGCAAATGTGTGCCGCGCGGTGTGCGTGGTGAGGTTCTTATCAATGCCGCAGAGGTCTGCTATTTCTTTGAGGTATCCGTTAAAACGTTGATTGCTTTTGATGGGCAGCAATACATTGTTGGCAACGCAGTGCGGGTGTTCGCGGTACTTCCGCAGGATCTATTTGGCTAACGGTAACAGGGGAACGTTTTCACGGCACCAGGTCTTTTCCCTGTTTTTCACGATCCAGTCTTCGCCGTCGAAATATTTGGAGATACTGTCGGGAGTGAGTAGCAGCGCGTCTTTATAGGCGTAGCCGGTGAGTGTCATAAACACGTAGGCGTCTTTTGCTTCCTGCAGGCGGGGAATGGAAAATTCTTTATGATACAGTGCGCTGAGTTCTGCCACGGTGAGTATATCCCGCTCCGGGTTGATATAGGAACATACATAATCCTGCAAGGGATTACACTGCAACCATTCCGCTGGACCGCCAGTTTTAACAGCTGCTTGGTGTTCTTCAGGTATTTCATGGCGGTGTTGTCCTGGATACCTTCCGTAAGGGTGAGGTAGTCGAAGAAATCTTCCGCGAAGGAAAACTCAATTCTTTCGAGGGGGATATCTTTCATTTTGAGAACGCCGGAAAGAAAAGCGGTGATCTTGTCCTTTGTGGTGAGCCATTTTTTGTAGGTACTGTTTTCGCGTTTTCCCTTATCTACCTTTTCTTTAAACTTCCCGTTGTGAAAATCTACGACCTGCAACAGTGTTTGTTTTTCCTGATGAACACCCAGGTAGGCGTTTTTAATCATAGTGGGGACAACAGCTGATCCCTGCTTCTTCAACAGGTTGTAGTGGCAAAGCAGCTCACCTTTAACATGCAATAGCTGGTCATTAATCTCAATTACCTCTATTGATCTGCCCATGACGAAGCCCGCCCTCTTGTCAAACCTGGAGGGATCAACCTGATAGCCGAGAGAAAAACTGTCTTTGGGTAATCCGGTGACGGTGATACGGACGCAGATAGTTGCTTTGCCGCTGGGTTCATGGTATCGTACCGGAGATATAAGAGGATTGATAAATCCTGACTTACTTTCATAGTCTACTAAGTTTTGGTTACCGATTTTTGGTATTGTTTGGTGTTTTTTGGATTGGTTTGCAAGTCGCCAAATCATTTACCGGTAAGCATCTCAGAAAAAATCGTCTACAGTAAATTAAAAATTTTTACTGTAGACGATTTTGCAGACTCTCAAAATCGTGGATCAAGTTGAAAAGTTGGGGGATGTCCATAAATTTTAGGCATAAAGTTTAGTCAATCTATAAAGAAAGAATTCTACATCCCGCACCCCTCGTAGTGCATTTCTAAAGGACTTTACTTTTGCATTGAATGATTCTGCAGCCGCATTGGTGGCTCTGTTGTTGAAGAAGTTGAGGATACCCAGATAATGAGTTCTGATAGTCCTGGCAACGGTCTTGAAGG
>NZ_CABFVU010000004.1 GCF_902150045.1 Chitinophaga polysaccharea | reverse complement strand
CATTTTTAAACAGCTGACCGGCAGCATATATGCGTCCGGACACGCTGGTGGGAATAACAGCCCCGGCTGTAAATTCCCAGATCCGCACTGAATCTGCTACGGTATTTATAAGGTATTTATTTTCTACAGGGTGATTCCCTCCCCTTTCTACTGTAGAAGGATCATTCTTTGCCCAGCTGTTACCCGGGGCATAGGTTTTCAACACCCGGTTCAATGGGGATGCTTCATAATCAGTCCGGGAGTAGTAAACGCTTTCCCCTGCCGCTCCGGGCGCAAGAGTTGTATTCTGGTAAAAAGCTCTCTGTGCATTAAATGGATCAGTTTTAAACTTTCCATCTTTTACGTTTTGAGGAACATAGGGAAGATACTTAGTTTGCTCCCGTCCAAACTGGTCATATACAACAGGAGATACGATATCATTACCTCCAAAGCTCATCGCTTTGGCAACGGTTTGTAGTGGTCTTCCGAGGCCATCTACATAAGTGGTTGTTTGCCTGACTTCCGCTACCGTCCGGCTGGCTGAGGCTACATAAGCGGTATCGGTAGTTGGTAATGCCGGTTCCCAGGTGCGGACATAGTTGATTAACGGGTTAACGTAAGCGGAGGGCAATGCAATAGGTACTGCCGTAGGTCTCACGGAAGCATTTGGAGTCTGCGCGTTTGCAGTTAACATACCTAAAAATAAACCGCCGATAGCACCAGTCAATGTGAAGTAACGAGAAATTCTATATTGCTTTACAACAGGTATCGAGGATAAAATCATTGGTTAATAGCTTTTTGGTATTGATAGTCAAACTGTTTCAAGATTTTGCCATTCTGATCTTTAATCAACCTGAGTCTTCCTAAACCATCATATTCATAATATGTAGTCCTATTAGCTGGATTAGTTTCACTTGTAACACCAATGGATGGAATATAGGTATAAGTTGTGATTAGTGCATTTGGCAGACTGGTTCTTAGCTTATTTAATTCGTCTCTTAATTGTTGATCACTGACAGGATTATCAAGAACATTTTGCGTTACGTAATTCTTTACAGTGTTATAATCTGCACCGTCTACTCTGGCCACTGGGTACAATCCCTTATATCCCCACAGATAAGCTGTAGCCATCCCCCCGGATTGGGACATTCCCAATAAATTCCCTTTACTGTCATAGCCTTCAAAATTCATACGTTGTTCTGTTGTAAACCCAGCTGTCTGGGTTTCCGAAGACACTGGCATGAAAATGTTATTTCCCCAATCTTTATAGTTTGCCTTTAAAGATTTCAGAAAAACACTATTCTTATAATCAGACGTAGTTATGATAGTATTTACTAAATGCCGCTGCGTCATATTGGAGTAAGGGGGGAGGATTCCAAAGTCCACAGCATACTGTATTTTTTGTTTCAGTGTATCTTTCTTACTATTTACTATAGCTGTTTGTGTCAACTGATAGTGGAGTGGCGTTTTCTCATAGTAATATGCTTCACTTTCCTGAATACTATTACCTGCATCATCGAAAGTAATAACAGTTTTTGTTCTTGGCTTATTAAAGCCCGTATTATGAGTAAAATACGGAACCTTCACGTAAACAGAAGGTTGACATGACAGAAGGAGATATGGCCAGGCGAAATCAGTTGTTTTCGGGATAGCACCAAAGTTAAACTTTACGCAATGCACTCCTCCTGCGGCCCTGTTAAAATTGGGATAGTCATCGTAATTAATACTTTGAGGAGCATCATCGTAAAAATCCTCAGGTAATGCAGTATTATTTTGATAAAAATTGAGATACTGGAAGCTGACCAGATTTGTATTAATCTCCTGTACATAGTCTTCCTCTGAGATATCGTTTAAATGCGGAGACCAATCGTAGTAGCTTATTGAATCTTTTTTTACGAGTTTGTCTCCTTTATAATATTTTGTTTCAAGCAGTTTCCCCCTTGTCCATTCTTGGGGTTCTATAATTCCATGATAGTTATATTGGTAATATTGGCTAAAATAAGGCATAGCAAAAGAAAATTTATAACCAATTCGCTGACTATTAGCCGGAGTGGTATTATCAACTGTGTATTCATCTACATACTCATATCCGCAATAGGAACCAGAAGTCGTTTCCAGAGGCAGTACAGAATTAGAATAAAAATCTATTCCCCACTGCATTTGTGGTTGCATTCCTCCCGCACCACCTGTGGGTCGGGGATAATATTTAAAATTATATTGGAAGTATTGAGGAAAAGATACCACTCTGCCTGAGGTGAAATTAGGATTCGTTGGGTAGGCATATGGGTTTAAATAAGTATAACTTTTCTTCTTTGCCAATTTACCGTTATTATCATAATAATTAATATCTTTTATACGTAATCCTCCTACATTCACCATATTGGATCCGGTATTAACCTCCCTCCATTTTACTGTAAATGAGAGATTGTATGGCTGATTATCAGCTGGAGAGCCAGGCTGATTAGCATAAGATAATGTCACCGTAATTTTATAGCTCCCTGGTGCTAGTGATATAGGTTGTTTATCTTCTCCCTTGCGAACAACCTCTGATCCCTGATAGGAAGCAGTATTAAATTCCCGTACGGAAACATATCGTCCTGCCTCAAGTTTTTCCAGCAGGAAGTTCACATTATTAACATTAGGAGGCATATCTTTCTCCAAGTCAGAAATACCAAAATTGGTACTACACTCCCAACCGTATCCTATCGCTGGCTGCACATCATTCCCAATGGTAAAAGTTTTTGTAAAACAACGTCCTCCCATTCCATTGACATAATCAGGTGATGGATATGATGTACTCCTGCTATAGCTACTGATTCCAATAGCTGCAGATTTTTCTGCAATATTATTATTGTCATCCTGATAGGTTTCAACAGGCATATTCCAAATACCTGCTGTATTACCTTCATATACAAATTCACTTTTCCCTCCTTCCGGATAAGTTATACTCTTGATAGAAAAAACGCTGGCTTTTAGAGAATGTACACTTCTATCTCCACCAGCAAATACGTTCGGAGCAATATTCGGTATAAAGGAATACTGGGTAGTATTGGCTGCTCCATTATAAAAGCCCCAATGATCCTGAGAATAAGTAAACTTGGATGGCATATCCTGGGCAACATAATAATCAAACTTGTATTTTATTGGCTCGGTATTGTCAGTTCCGCTTATAGCAATGCTGTCAAGCCGCAATCGCTGAAAACGATATTCGGAAGGAAATATTCTCTCCTCATTGATATATCTGTCAAAGGCATTCGCGTAAAAGTAACTATAGTAAAAACGTATTTTCCTGATCAGTTTACCTTGCTGGTTTACCACACTTATTTCATTCAAAGCTTTGGAAGGTGCATCATTTCTACTTGTAGTTAGGAAATCGACTCTCCCTTCCGGATAAGTAATTGCACTTGGTCTCGCATCATAATACCGGACTCCAGCTAAATAAGCACTATTGGATAAGTTATCATAAAGGCCATCTTTCCCGCCATTCCCACTTGATACGTTGGATTGAAAAAGACTTACCTTAAGACCTGATAAACGATAATTGATATAGTTAAATTTCTCGTAAGTATAATTAATGCTGTCATTAAATATATTTCGGATGGTTTTTATATTCCATGCACTTTTAAAAGCACCGGCAGGGGTAACACTTAAAGGATCATCGGTAATAGTACCATCCTTTCCCAGGTCTACACTGGTGCCGTCTGGTAATTTCAGATTCCAATAATTGAATGGGTTGATGGCTCCATTAAGTGTATTATTGTTATCATACTGTGTAACAAGAATGTCTTCCTTTGGAAACAGAATGAATTTATTTTGCTTCTGGCTATACATAAAACGTCCACCCATTCCCAATACGTTATAGTAGAACTCATCAGGCATATAATCCTTCCTGTTATATTTAGCTGTAAGAATATTATCCAGTCTTACCTGAGCCTGGCTTTCCACGTCGACAGCCAAATTATTAAACTCATCTATAGTAAGTCCTCTATTATTAATTCCACCAGTGTAATAATAATTTTCATCCGCAGCTCCTTTGATTTTCCTGGAGATTTCTCCCCCATAGCTCAGGCTCCAACCAAGCCCTACCCATGTGGCCTCCTGATCCACTCTTATGCCACCAGCGTGGTAATCAAGCGTTATTGGAACAATGACCCCTTTAATCTTAATTTCATACAACGGGATACTGATATTAGGAACACCTGTATAATAAGAAACCGGTGTTTCAATAAACCGGTTAAAAGCGGCTACCTCAGGAGTTTTAAAAGTAACGGTGGGGAGGGTTTGAGCCTCAGCTCCAGTTAACAGAATAACTAAACAAAAAACTAGATAATTAATGCATTTCATGGTTTCAAATAACCTTTTGTACATCGATCAAAAATATATTTATTTCCTTTCATGGCTGTTTATAGAATAAAAGGTGGAAGTTTATTGGCTTGTTTGTATACTATGTTTTACACGATTACTTATCTCTTTCTTGTCCTTGTCCTTCAACCCCTCCAACTCCTTCCTCTGCTCCACACTCTCCTTTTTAAGCTCAATAATATACAGCGTCAGCTCTTCAATCTTCTGCAACAACTTCTTATTCATCTCCCCTACATCCAGCCCATCTTTTTCCACTTCCTTCTCCGAAGGAATTTCCGGCAGGTGCTTATTGATTTTAATAAAGCGCTCCACTTCCTGTAGTGACGGCAACTGATATGCAGGATGAAATACAAAATCCGCCCAGCCACTTTGCGTAACCTTCACTTTCTGGGCAAAAATATCTCCCTTTACGGCCAACTTTGCCTGGGGGATACTGGTACCTATCCCCACATTACCATCACCCCTGACGTATAATAGCGGTTTGGCACCACCGGTGGCGGCAGAACCATCCTGGTTGGCATTATTTAAAACGGCAAATGAGTACCCAGTTACCGGAGCATTCAACGTGCCTATAGCTACGCCATAGTTTTCCCCCCACAAATAAGCAGCCGCCGTGTTAGTATTCCCCGTTGAAACGGTATGTAACTTATATCCTGGCACTGTTCCAATTCCCATTTTGCCCATATTAGTGGTGTTTCCCTGTACATCTTCATATGATAACTGATAATACTTATTATTATCAAAATCACATTTCAAACCGTAAGTGCTGGTACTGGTTGCAAAGCCAACCGGTGCAGTGGTAGTCTGATCGAAAGGGGCTGTATTAATAGGGCTGGCAGGCAAATAGTCGACAGTCCGATAATAAATTCCTCCCCATAGATAATTGGATTTTACCCATAAAGCATCATTAAATACATAAAAAGTAGCTGCTGATGGATTACCGGAAATACAACGGATCTCTAATCCGTCAAATCTTCCGGTAGTGGTGTTCTCGTATTTGTCTATCCTGATACGGTAGGTACCCTGCATGTTATAGTAATTCGCATCTCCCTGGATGTCCAGTTCAATAGTGGTGGCGTACCGGTGTGCGTCACTATTAATTTTAGCTATTTTGTAATAATAAAAAGGGTACGGGGATACGCCCGCATTAGTGGCGCCTATAGAGAGCCAATCGCCCGGCCCGCCTGCACGGGCAGCAGATACATTCACGCTGATACTGGTAAAAAGGATAATGATTAACAAACGGTACAGGTTAATAAATAAACGCATATATAGTAATTTTTGTGACTAATTAAATCTCTAAAAATTATACCCCAGCCTCACCTTCACCGGGTCAGTTCTCGGCACATGCTGGTTATATAAAAAGTCGAACAACACCATCATGTTCCCTTTCAGCTTACTGTTGATCTTGTACTTCTTACTGATCCCGATCAACCCACTTTGGGTCCACTTCTGCCCTACTCCTTCAGGCACGCCGGCGTAGTCCGGCTGATAGTTCTGCTCATAGCCGCCGTTCAGGAAAAAGGTGCCTTTCAGCTTCCAGTCGATGAAAGAGCGGATGCCCATACCCTGGCTGGAGAAACGGATGTTATCAAAGCCGGTGCCCATGCCTAGTTTGTAAGAAAGACCAACACCGGCGCTTCCGTTTTTGTGGAACTTATAGGCGGCTTGTCCTGCAAGGTCGCCGGTAGAAGGAAAGAATTTATTACTACGCTGGAACTGGATGTTGCTGCCAAATTCAAGTCTCTGCAGGAAGCTTTTTGTTTTCATTTCCTTTGGCTTGAAGTCCGGCATTTCTCCGGCGTTGTCAAGATCAGGGAACTTGCTTTTCAATTCATCGAACTTACTGCGGGCTTCCGCCATTTGCTGGCTTACGGCGGCGCTGGCATTGGGGCCGCTGCCCAGGCGTTGCTGGATCAGCTGTTCTACCTGGTTACGCGTTTGCAAACCTTCCAGGTTTGGAGCCGATGCAGTGGCGCCTTGTATATTGAACAGGCTGGCGAGCTGGGAATGTTTCTGCATGAAGTCATTAAAAGCGGGGATCTTCTTAATCACTTCCATCGCCTTCTGTTCTGCTTTCTTTTTATCTTTAAAAACTTCTTTATACTCTTTCAGTTGCTGCGCATAATAATAAGCTTCCTTGTTCATTTTCTGCAGGTCTTTAGTAAAGCCGGTATACTGGCTTAGCTGTTCCTTCAGCAGTTGCTTACGCTCACGGATATACGCTTTGATCTGTTCTGCCTGGGCGAGTTTATCTTTCAGGTTATCAACAGATTTCAGGGAACCGTTCAACTTATCAGTAATGCCTTTGGATTGTTCCAGTAATCCTTTGGAATCTTTCAGAAAAGACAGTGAATTACTGAGACTATCAAGATAAGGACCGCCCTGGGTTAATGCGCCGGAGTATTTTCCAAGCTTGCCTTTCATGCGGGATTTCAGGCTGCCGAGGGAATCAATGGAATGCGCGAACAGGTTATTGGCTTTCAGGGAATCGATGCGCCCCAGCCGGCGTTTTAGCTTTTCCTCCTGCTTCATAAAGCGGGTCAGAGCTTTTTCACTGCGCGCCGTGATCTGCCGCTCCATTTTATCGGACTTTTGTTTTACCTGCGACAGGTACTTCCCGGGAATAGCGTTCGCTTTCTGCAACAGGCTGTCCTGGGCTTGTGCGGTATACAGGCAGACAAACAATAATAAGGTCAGTTGATAAATAGCTTTCATGGCAAATAAGGGGGTTATTTTGTAGCAATTTGCTGCTTCAGTACTTCCACTTCTTTAGAAAGAGCGGCCAGTTGTTTATTCATCTCTATAATATACAACATTTGCTCTTCAACTTTCTGTAAAAGTTGTTTGTTCATCTCTCCCACATCTACGCCTTCTTTTTCTACTTCGCTGGCAGATGGAATACCGGGGAGATGCTGATTTTTTGTAACAAACTGTTCTACTTCAGATAAATCAGGTAATTTGTAATTGGGGTGGAATACGAAATCCGGCCAGTTGGCGTAGGATTTCACCACTACTTTTGTGAAGATACCGCTGCCATTTACAGCCAGTTTGTAGCCTTTGGTATCTGTGGTGCCTATAGCCACGCTACCATTGGCTTTTACCAGCATAAGGTTTACGCCGGCGCTGTTAACCGACAAGACATTGGCAGTTGCAAGTCTTGCACCTGTTTTATTTCTGCTATCGAGTATAATCCCTCCGTAAGGAATATCTGAAGCGGGAAGTACGTCTTCTAACTCCGATATAAAATAAAGGCCAATTGAGCGGCCTGGCACATAACTTCGACCGGTGATATTAGGAATAAAGTTGCCCGCAGCGCCGGTAGCGTTCATAAAACTAAGTGCACCATCAGTTGCAGCAACGTCTGTTTGTGTAAATCTGGCAAATACAGTTCCGGGCATGCTTGTTACATGAAGTCTGGCTGCCGGTGACGTTTCTCCAATTCCCAAAAATCCATTATTTACAATCCTCATTGCTTCAAACTCGCCTCCGCTGCCTCGTACAAAAAATTTCATCGCTGACATCCTTCCAGAAGCAATAGTCCTTTCCACTTCCAGCTTTCCGAGGTCAGAGCCGGCCATATTAAACTTAACGGCGCCAACAACACCCAGTACATCCGATGTATGCGTCAACTTAATATTCGATAAACCAGCCGAAGATATCTCCAGCTTCTCAGTCGGTGCAGTAGTGCCAATACCGGCATTGCCAGTGGCTTCCAATTTATTCTGGGCATTAATGTTAAGGCTAATCCCTGTCAGGACGCAAAAGGCTACAAGAAAACAATGCTTCATAAGTAAAAGAAAATGAACGGGTTGAACACCACAGTTTATAATAAGGCTAACAAATATCTACACACAAAGAAAATGACTATTCACAAATTAATGGTTAACACGTTCGTTGTATTTAAATACTCATGCTTATCAAGTCTACATAAAAAAACCGTCCCCACCTGCGCGGGAACGGTTCTGTATCTCAAAACAAAAAACTACAGTGTTTTTACCCTGATATTCCTGAATCTTACAATAGACCCATGGCCAAGAAAACCGATATGACCGGTTTCCCTGTTCAGACCCGGATGGTTTTTATGATCCAGGGTTCCGTTTTTACGGGCATCGGCAATATCACCATCGAGGATAACAGTGCCATTAAGTATTACTTTGATATGGGTGCCGTTTACGATGGCCTCTTCTGTATTCCATTCACCAACTGGTTTCAGGAAACCGCGTTTAGCAGGAATCACACCATATACAGAGCCATGGTACTGGTATACATGCAGGTCTTTATAGATATCTGCCTCGTTATCCAGTATCTGTAATTCCATACCTTCATAAGCGGCATCGCCTTCCAGTGGTGCGCGGATACCCAGGCCGTTGTTGGCGCCTGGTGTTAATTGAAACTCGAAACGGAAGGAGAAGTTTTTGTATTCGTCTTTCGTATACAGGTTACCGTGACCACCATTGGTAGGATAGATCACCAGATTACCATTATCAATCACATAGTCTTTGGTATTGCCTGTCCATTCGTGCATGTTGGTGCCATCGAACAACATTTTGTAGCCGGCTTTCTTTTCCTCGTCGCTCAGCACATAAGGCTTCGGACGCGGAATTTCGCGGATGTAAAGATCACGGTATGCGACATAGGTGCCATGTGCCTGCAGCTCGATCTGTTCTTCCGGGAAGATGGGCAGTTTGCGGTCCCAGTAGTTTTCCAGGATGGTGTTATCGGTTACCAGCTCTCCATTGAGATATACTGTTACGCGATCCCCTTGCATAAGGATGCGGAAATGATTCCATTCGCCGATAGCATTGTCTGCCAGTTTCAGTGGTTTGCTTTCATGCTGCTGGTTGTTGTATAAACCACCGGAGCCTACCTGCGCGCCCACATCGGTGCGGGAGGTATCCCAGATCTGCACCTGGGGCGAACCACGGAGGTAAATACCGGCGTCGCCCTGTGAGGTGATCTTCCAGTCGACCAGCATTTCAAAGTCGCCATATTTCTTTTCGGTACAGAGGTTATCGCCACTGCCACCGAATACCAGCAGGCCGTCTTTCACCGACCAGCCTTTACGCATGTTATCATTTGCTTTATCCTGTGCCTTGCCGAGTGCTTTAGCGTCCATTTTACCACGCACCACCGGGTTTTCTACCAGTCCTTTCCACCCGGTAAGATCTTTACCGTTGAAGAGAGGAACGAATCCTTCACCGGCAGGCATTTCAGCCAGGTATTTACGGATCGACTGCCGCTGGTAATCGGCATCGGGTCCGTTCAGTACCTTAGCTGTTTTCTCCAGCAGGGAACGTACAATGGCGCCATTATAACTCTTATCCGCCAGGGCAATGTTCATCACGGCATTGGCTGCGGCCTGCTGTACAGCGGGGTTATCGAGATAATTGCCGGCAAACAGTAAAGCAGGTAATGTTTTACAACGCTCTATGCCTTCCAGCGCCTTTTGCTGTACCATTGCTGAAGGCGACAGCTCCATTATATTGCGGAACATCAGCAGCTGCTGATCTGCAGGCAAACCGGAGCGGCGGGTGAGCCCTGCATAGCCGGCCAGGGCTTCATCACGGTAAGCGGCATCGTCGCGGGCAATTTTTAAGAGTGCTGGTGCGGCAGCTGTATTTTTCCAGGAAGACAATGCCCTTACTGTTGCTTTTTTCGTAGCAGCATCACCGTTAGTAAAGGCAGTGGTCACCTGTAACAGGGCTTCCTTTTCTCCAATGCCCGCCAGTACAGGAAGATAGCGGGATTGATTAGCGGCGGGCGCCTGCTTCATTTGTGTAAGCACATCATTGCTGGTAGCGCCTGCGCTAATAAGCGCCGCCTGGATGCTGGCAATATCTGCCTCGCTGCCGGTGTTATTAAGTAAAGTAAACAGTTCAGGGAGATTTGCTTTTGTAGCCACGTCTTTCAGTGCGGCAATAGCTGCGCTTCGGGTAGTGGCATCCGTACTGGCGGTGAGTGGCAATACATCCATTACGCGGCTGTCTGCTTTACGTGCAGCCAATACCGTTAGTAAGGCCGTTTGCGCTGCGGCCGGCATTGTTGCCAGTGAAGCGCCTGCCTGTGCAGCCACTTCTTCGCCGGGCATAATGAGCAGTGCCTGCTTCACAGCTTCTACGGTAGCGGCATCGCCTGTTTTCATGGTTTGCAGCAGGGAAGGCAACGCAGCTGCACCACCTGTGCTGCCGGCAGCTTTAATGGCAGCCAGTTTCACGCCTTCATTCTTACTACCCAGTAACTTCAGGAGAGCAGGTAAAGCAGCGGCCACCTTGTTATCTCCCAACATACCAATTACAGCGGCTTTATTGGCATTATCAGCACCCGACAGTTTCTTCAGCCACAATGCGTTGCCGGCTAAGTTATACTGGCCTGCAAATTTCAGGGCAGCATCACGGTATTCCGCATTCTTATCATCAGCAGCAGCTAACAGCAGCGGCATACTCTTTTCCCCGCTAATAGCGGTAAGCAGTTTTAACGCGGCAGTACGGGTGTGGACCTGTGCATCTGTTTTTGTTTGCTTAAGCAGGTTCTCTACTATTTTTGTTGCGGCTGCCTTATCAGTGATATTGGCAGCATAGTACAGATAGGAAGCAGTAGCATCAGTTACATCATAAGAGTAACCGCTTTTGGCAGCAGCAGTGGCCAGTACCGGCGCAGAAGCCGGTGCGCCGATCTGTGCCAATGCATACAACGCTACTTTAGCGAGTTTTTTATCTGCATTAGCGGCTAATGGTGCAATAGCGGTAGCGGCAGCAGTATAACGGCTATCACCCAACGCTTCTGTGAGCGTAATGCGGTTGTTGCCGGAAGCTGTGCTGAGCGCCTGTAACAGGGCCTGCTGTGCAGCGGGCGTATTTATTTTTACCAGTGCGCGGGCAGCGGGGTCACAAAGACGATTATCTGTGAGGTACGACTGTAACGTGCTGGTAGCATTATCCTCCGCCAGTGTTTCCAGCTGGGTGATGAGGAAGAATTTATTTTCCGGTTCAGTTGTTTTTGCCAGTGCCTTGGAAAGCGCAGCAGAGGCCAGTTTACGGGCAGCCTCCTTACCGGGCTGAGTAACATAATAAGCGTAACCTGCCAATGCGTACTCCAGTTGGGTATTATTCCCTTTTCCGGGGGCTGCCAGCATACCGGCAATAGTAGTAAACCCTTCCTCTCCCAGTGCCGCAATAGATTCCATATTGGTGTTAAACTGCGTTTTATTGGGAGCAGGCATCAATGCCAGTACATCGGCTATTTTGGTATGGAACGCACGCTGGTCCGACGGCCCCTGTGCGGAAACCAGGCTACTCCAGCCAACCAGTAATGCAACGAGTAAGTATAATATCTTTTTCATAATTCGTTTACTTGATTGTTTAGATAGTCCACGGTCCGCGCATTGGCTGATAGATCAGCGCATTGGCGCCGGCATCATCTATAAACTCCTGTTTCACCGGGTCAAATTTGAGCGAGCGGTTCAGGCGCAGGGCGATCTTGCCCATGTTCACCAGGGTAGCGGAGCGATGCCCGTTTTCTTCGTTCAATGCAAACTTCCGGCGGTTCTTTACAGCATCCACGAAATCTGTTTGCTGAGGTGCAGGATCGGGGAATGCCGCCAGCTTTTTCTCCAGGTCCTGTATATCCGAACGGAAACCGGGATAGAGTTTTCCTTTGGGGCCCTCTATGTAAGCGGCCTTTTCATCTGCGCCATCACCATCAAGGATGATCTGGCAGCCATCTGCATAGGTGTAGGTAATTCTTCTCCAGGTACCTACTGCATCAGGGTGTTGTTGCGGTGCATCTACTTCCACGCTTACAGGACTGGTATCATCTTTCCCCAAAAAATACTGGATAGGATCCAGGTAATGCTGCCCCATATCTCCCAAACCTCCACCATCATAATCCCAGTAGCCACGGAAGGTCTGATGCACACGATGCGGGTTATACGGGCGATACGGCGCTGGCCCCAGCCACATATCATAATCCAGTTCTTTTGGTACCGGCATTGCTTCCAGGTTGGTTTTACCTACCCAGTAAAATTTCCAGTCGAACCCGGTATGCTTACTCACCGTTACTTTCAGCGGCCAGCCAAGCAGGCCGCTGTCTACCAGTTTCTTGATCGGTTTCACAGTGGTGCCCATTCCATAAAAACGGTCTTCAAAGCGGAACCAGGTATTCAGGCGGAAGATCCTTCCATGCTGCTGCACAGCTTCCACGAGGCGCTTGCCTTCACCAATGGTGGCTGTCATGGGCTTTTCACACCAGATGTCTTTCCCCGCGCGTGCGGCATCTGCTGCAATGATCCCATGCCAGTGCGGCGGAGTAGCCACATGCACAATATCCACTTCAGGTAAAGTGATCACCTCACGGTAATCCGCAAAAGTTTTTACGCCTTTGCTTTTATCACCCAGCTGGTCCATTGCCAGTTTCAGGTGACTGCTGTCTACATCGCAAAGGGCCACTACCCGTGTGCCTGCATAGCCAAAATGACCGCGGCCCATGCCACCGGTGCCTATAACGGCTTTGGTCAGCTGATCGCTGGGCGCCAGGTAACCGCGGCCCAGCACATGCCTGGGCACAATTGTAAATGCAGCAAGCGCTCCCAGGGAATTTTTGAGGAATGCCCGCCTTGAATCGCTGTTTTGTTTCGCCATAATTCAGTTTAATTGAATGCCTGGATTTGTTTTGATTGATAGTATTAGTTCACTGTATAATGCTTTTTTCACTGTTTTCTCATATCGTGGTTCACTGATTGGTAAGATATAATCTAAAGAGATGATATGCAAATACAGCAAAGGAAATTTTATAAACGGTAAGGTCAGTAGCCTGTGTTTTGTGTCATTTCCGGGTTGGATACTATTTCCTTTTCAGGTATTGGCCAAAGATAATCCCTGTCGGTATAGGAACGTTCCTGCACTTTTACCGCAACACCTGTTGCGGGATTGGTTGCGCCATATACAGGTCCGTTCATTACCTGCTTTACCAGTCCCCATCTCCTGATATCAAAATACCGCTGTCCTTCAAAGGCCAGCTCCGACTGCCTTTCGCGGCGTACCAGCTGCCGCAGCATGGCCGCGCTGTTGTAGCGTTGTTTATCTACCGCAGGCATGCCTGCCCGGGTACGCACCTCATCCAGGTATTGCATCACCAGCGGATCCTGCCAGTTTCCTAATTCAATAGCGGCTTCTGCATAGGACAACAACACTTCGCTGTAACGGATGTACATGAAATCGAGCGACCCACTCCTCGCCTGCCTGTCGCGCGGATCCAGGTACTTACGGATCCAGTAGCCGGTGGCGGTAGATTTCTGCACGCCTATTTTATCGGTGTTGCTGGTGGCATTGTCAAACGGGGCAAGGATATAATTAGCATCTAAAAACGATTGGCCGGGGTACAGGATAGAAGCAGTCAAACGGGGATCGCGGTTGTTGTTATAGTTGGGATTCTTCCGGTATATGGCTACAGAATCCGGTCCCAGTTCTGCCGGTGTTTTGCCCTGTCTTGTTTCAAAATTATCAACTACCTGCATCGTAGGCGATACATATGTTTCTCCGCCGATACCAGAGGGTGCAAAGGTAGTCCACGCGTTACCACATCCACCATCCTTGAAAAAGATACGTTCCTGGTTCAGCTCACCACTATAAGTGAATAATTCCGCATAGCTGTTCACACCGGCTTTTTCGCTGCGGTATAATTTATAAACGCCGGACCCGATGATCTTTGCGGCAGCATCCTTTGCCACATCGTAATGGTGAAAAAATAAAGCAAGTCGCACAATCAGCGCATTACAGGCGCCCGCAGAAATACGCCAGGTTTCATCACTGTCATATTCCCCTGGCAGGTTCTCCGCACATTCCTTTAATTCAGCCAGGATAAATTCATACACTTTTTCCTGCGGATCCCTTTTGACGTGATTCTCCAAAGGAGTAAGCGATTTTGTAACAATGGGAATATCGCCAAAAAACAACATGATCTCCATATGATAAAAAGCGCGCAATGCCCTTGCTTCATATTTCATACGGGTGCGCAGCTGATCGTCCATAAAACATTTATCCACGTTCTCAAGAAAGCGGCAGGCGCGGCGTACATCTATATAATCATCCCGCCAGATCCATTCTGCCACATCCCAGGTAGGGTTCTGCAACCCGCGGGTATAAATATCGTAGTTACCGCGGAAGTCGCCCCGGCACACCGCTTCATCGCTGAGCCCCGACCAGAACATGACGTTCCTTCCGCTGGATCCGGCTGGTACCCCTGCATAAATGGAAGCCAGCGCGTTATAGGCATGTGTTTCGGTTTTCCACCATTCTTCATCGGTTACCCCGGATGGATTATCGTGAACGAGGAATTTTTTGCAGCCTGGTGAGCACAAAAATACCAGGCCCAGTATCATTGTTATGCTGAATTTTATTTTCATTGTTAAAAGTTGAATGGTTATAGTTGAATGCTTACTCCTGCGGTATACATTTTCATAATGCCATAAGTCCATTGATTTCCCTGGCTTTCCGGGTCTACCAGTTTCATAGGTGTGAACACAAACGGATTCTGTGCATTTACATACACCCTGGCACCGTTAACGCCTATACGTTTTAAGGTGGTGCCGTTGAAATTATAACCCAGCTGGATATATTTCATGCGTACATAGGCACCGTTCTGTATCCAGAAATCGGATGATAGTTTGTTGATGTCCGGTGTGGTGGTTAAGCGCGGAAAGCGTGCATTGGTGCGTTGTGGCGTCCAGTAGTTATCAGCGTAATACTTTGTGGGGATACCGCCATCAGACGACATATCCAGCGGGTAAGCCAGCATACCGCTCAATACTGCATCATTTTTACTGACACCCTGGAGCAGCATTTCCAGTTCCCATTTTTTATAGGTGATCCTGAAGTTGGCGAAGAAATCAGCGCGGGGTGTGGGATTGCCAATCACTCCCTGGTCATTTCCATCAATGATATTATCCCCGTTCTGATCAAGATAGCGGATGTCTCCCGGTTTTGCGTTGGCCATAACAGGTACCAGTGGCGTACCGTCCGGTTTAAAATCAGCAGCCTGCAACAGCCCATTTGTTTTATATCCGTACAAACTGTTCAGCGCATATCCTTCTTTGTTAATACTTCTGCCACTGATATAAGGGCCGCCCAGCACCGTGAGGAAGGTGTTGTTGTTATAGGAAATACCCGGGCGTACGGAAATAGTAACATCTTTACCAATATTGCTGTTGTAATTCAGCGACAGCTCCACTCCTTTGTTCCGCAGCTTGCCTGCATTGATGGGAGTAGTTCCCATACCGCCTACATAAGATACCGGTGGTTGAAGGATAATGCCGTTAGTGGTTTTATTGTAGAAATCGAAGGTAAATTCCAGTTTACTTTGGAACAAAGCCAGGTCCAGCCCCAGATCCAGCATATCTACCGTTTCCCAGGTGATATCGGGGTTACCGAATATTGACTCTACGCCATCTGTGGCACTGATCATGTTCTGGTACAGGTAAAGATTTATATTCTCATTTCCCAGCCGGCCATAGGAAGCACGAAGCTTCATATTATTAATGACAGATACCGGCTTCATAAAGTTCTCTTTATGAATGTTCCATCCTAATGCTACGGAGGGGAAAGTTCCATACTTATGGCCCGGCCCGAAGCGTGATGAACCGTCTGTACGGATGGCTCCTTCCAGCAGGTATTTATCTTTATAGGAATAATTTACTTTCCCGTAAAATGACAACAGGGAATATACATCCCAATATCCGCTGTTATTTTCCTCCTGTGAATAACCGCCCATCAGGTAAAAATGATGGTCTTTCAGATCATAGGTATAATCTGCTGTTACGCCTGCATAGTAGTAGGTGGTTCTTGCCATACTGGCCGAACGTTGTACGGCCCACGTCTGCACCAGTTTGCCGGTATAGTAGTCAAAGAAATAATAGTTGTCGCGGGTAGTACGGGTTACATCACTGTTCAGCCGGAAGCTGAACTGACCGCGGAGATTCAAGCCAGGCAATACTTCCCATTTAGGTTGCAGGTTAATGCTCGACTGCCCGTATTCGTTGGCCGCCTTACCTCCATGTTCTGCATAAGCCACCGGGTTTACAATATCCACATAGCGCCCGTATATTACCGGCGCCCCATCTTTTGCAGGATATTTCGGAAGAATGGTAGGCGGTACCCGGAAGATATCTTCCAATATCCTGTTGCCATCATTACCATTGGGCCGGTTAGGATAGAAAGTATTCCGTTTGATGGCCAGCATATCCATATACACGAGGAATTTTTTGTTGATAGTGATAGAGGTATTGGCGCGGATATTATATTTATTGGAATGATTGAGCGGGATCATTCCCTGCTGGTTCTGGTAATTGGCGGTTAACGCAAAGCGGGCCAGGCTGTTACCTCCGCTCACTCCTACAGAGTGACTGGTAATGGGCGCTGCCCGGTTCAGGATCTCTTTCTGCCAATCGGTGTTTGGATATTTTATGGGGTCGTCTCCTGCTTCCGTGTGTTGAATATCTTCTTCCGAATAGAGCGGCGCGTTGCCTGCATTTACCTGCGCTTCATTAAACATGCGCATATATTGGGGGGCTTCCACCAGGGCCGGCATAGAGGAGGGCGATTGCACACCATAATATCCGTCGTAGGTAACGGCTATCCTTCCGGCCACGCCGCGCTTGGTGGTTACCAGTATTACGCCGTTGGCAGCACGGGCGCCATAAACTGCGGCCGCAGCAGCGTCTTTCAGGATAGTAACGCTTTCTACGGTAACAGGATCTATGTAATTCATGTCCATAGGCACGCCATCTACCATCACCAGGGGATCGGAGGCATTTACGGTGCTGATGCCACGGATCTTTATCACGGCCGCATCGCCGCCAGGCAGGCCGGAATTCTGCGTTACCTGCAAGCCGGTAACTCCTCCCTGCAGCGCCTGCGATAAAGCTGTAATGGGCTTACCATTGGTTTGCTGCGCGATATTTACCGAACTGATGGAACTGGCAATGTGTTTCCGTTGTTGTTCGGAAAGGCCTACCACCACTACTTCATCGAGTGCGGCTACATTTTCTTTCAGGGAAATGGTGAGCGCGTTATGACTGCGGATAATGGTGAACTCCTGGGGCAGGTAACCCATCTGGGTAAAAACGAGCACCGCATTCTTTTTAGCCCGGAAAGTGAAGTAGCCGTCGGCGTCTGTAGTGGTTCCAAGCGCGTTATTATCCTTTACGCGGATGGTTACTCCCGGCAACGCCTGCGGCGGTTCATGCGTATCGTATACCCTTCCCCGTATGAGATAGGTGCTGTCTTCCGCAAGGGCGGCGGTAGACAGGCGCTGATCGGGCTTCGTTTTTTCCTTGGGGATAATAGCCACCTGGTTCCGCATAATGCGGTAGCTAAGACCTGTATTTAGCAGGGCTTTGTCCAGCACCTCATTGATCTTTTTATCCTGTAGTTCAAGGGTGAGCGGTTGTTCCCTGTTTACCAGTTCATCTTTATAAAAAATACGCCAGCGGCTTTGTGACTGGATCTGGTTAAATAGCTGTGGCAGGGTACCCTGATGCAGTTTGATGTTGAGGTGCTCATCCTGCGATTTGCCCGTGGCAGACACTCCAAAAATAGCGGCGAACAGTAAAATTACAGTCAGTTTCATTGTTCTCACAAGTTTAGTGGCAAAAAGATTGCCCGGCGGTATACGCCATTGTGCATAGATTTTTTTCATAACTTCATTACAGTTTTTTTAGTTAAACAAAAAGACAAGCCCTACCCCGCTTCGCGGCGGGGCTGTGCAACCGGAAGATGTCCCACCATCTTCCGGTTTTTTTTGGTGATATGTATGGTATTTAGTTTTTCTCTTTCAGTATGATACGCTGCCCCTGGCGCTCATAGCGCAGCGAGTTGGTAGCACAGATCACATCAAGTACGTTTTCAAGATTTTCTTCCAGGTCAAGGTCACCGGAACAGGTTTCCAATCCGGGTTGTGCTGACGAAAGCTCCAGCTGTATATTATAGTAACGCGTTAATTTTTTCAGGATGTCTTTCAGTGGTACGCTGTAAAACAGGAGCCGCCCGTCTTTCCAGGCGGTATAGGTAGTGATGTTCACGGTGCTTACCTGCAGGTTCTCATTTTCCATGTTAACGGTAGCCATTTCACCCGGTTTCAGCTGCCGGGAATGCTTACCGAATATGCGTTGTGAGGCCAACTGCGTGCGCACGCTTCCTGAGGCCAGTACCAGGCTTTGCTGCTTGTCGTCAGGATAAGCGCTGATATTAAAAGAGGTGCCCAGTACTTCTGTTTCTATACCAGACGCATATACGAAAAAGGGTGATGCTGCATTGGGAGCCACCTCAAAAAAGGCTTCTCCTTCCAGGTACACTTCTCTCCTTTTATCGCGAAAAACAGCGGGGTATACCAGCCGGGATCCTGCATTCAACTGTACAATGGTGCCGTCTTCCAGCTGCAGGCGGGCGCGGCGGCCATAGGGCACCAGCAGGGTATTGTAGGGCGCTGCAGATGCCAGTGTGCTATCGGCATTAATGGTAACACCTTTACCTCCGTAAACGAGCGAGGCATTTTTCCCTTTCAGTGTTACGGCAGATTGCTGCCCCAGGATCAGGCGGGTATCCGTAACGCTGTCTATATGCTGCCCCCGGGCAAACTGTACCAGCGGATGCGCCGGTCTGGGCCAGAAGAGCCATGCCGCCACGGTGAGCAATACCACCGCAGCTGCAGCGATCTTAGGGAACAGGTACCTGTACACGGATGGTTTAGGGACCAACTCTGTGACAATGTTTTCCCAGAGGAGGGCTTTATCGGCCGCGTCCCAGGTTTCCGTGCCGGCGCCGGTGATCATACGTTGTACTGCCGCTGCCATTTCCTGCTGCAGGGGATCGTCGCTCTGTGCAGGCGGTTCATGGTCGTTACCAAGCAGGTCTTCCAGTTTCAGGTGTTTCTTATCAGGCATCTTTCGGCATCTTTGCTATATAGAGCAACAAACAAACAGGATATAGACTCCGGAGTGAAACTTTTTTTAAAATTTGTAGTGTTGCCTGGAAAGCCATGCCGTTAAGAGGAACATTAACGGCAGCAGCGGCGCTTTTTCCATATTGCTGCGCAATTGTCGGAACGCCCTGTAGGCAAGGGTTCGGCAGGTAGGTACGCTGATTTTCATGATACCTGCTACCTCTTCGTACGACAAGCTGCAGTTGAATTTCAGGAAGAGAACTTCTTTTTGTCGGGCAGGCAGTTCATTCAATTCACGGGCCAGCAGCCGCAGCATTTCCTGCTGTTGTTCAGCTGCGATCTGCAGCTGTTCTGCATCCGGTTCATAAACAATGGAAAAATACTCCTCCGGGCTGGCGGTATGGAGTACGGCGGCATTCTTTTTTACTACCTGGTGAATTTTCCTGCGGAATGAGCGAAGCAGGTAAAACCGGATGTTCACGTTCCGGGCCAGGTTATGCCTGTGGTGATAAAGACTGGTAAAGAGATCCTGGATACAGTCTTTTATAGTGCTGGTATCTTTCACATATCTCAGGCCATACCGGAAAAGCATATCCGCATATATATCATACAACTCCCTATAGGCTTGCTGATCCCCCAGGATGACATTGTTCCACAAAATACTATCCTCTGCAGTCAGGCGGTCTTTCAAACAGTAAATATTTAGAAGTGGTTGATGCCCCTAATATAAAGGAAAAAGCAGAAAGGTTAAAGTTAACAAACAAAAAGAAGCTACCGGGCAAATACCCGGGCGGTTATTTTCCGGGAGATAGATAGGTCCCGGTCATTACCCGCCTGGATTATTGCGCCGATAGCTTCCGCTAAATATGTTCCCTTTGTTTTATGCTTCCTGGAAAGCGTGCCACAGGCTGGCCGCGCCGATCAATGCAGCAGCTTCACCCAGGGTAGCCGTTACCACCGGGATGCTGATCTGTTGTTTTTCCAGTTCTTTTTTTAATAACGGGAGAAATAGATCCGCTGCGTTGGCGATATTGCCGCCAATTATTACTATTTCCGGTTGTTCTTCTTTAATAAAGGTAGAAAGGAAAGTGCCGAGGTTAACGGCAAATTCGCTGAACAGTTGAAGTATCCTATCGTCAACGCCTATACGCGTTATGAGCGCTTTTACATCGGCTACTGCTTCACCGCTTATTTCCTGGTAGCGTTTTACAAACCAGCGGGTGGAGAGATAGTCTTCTGCGATTCCGTCTTTAAAAGGAGTACGCCAGCGGTCGCCGTCGCTGGCCGTGCCATCGCGGTAAACAGCAGAGCCCAGGCCGGTGCCCAGTGTAAGCCCTATTACTTGGTGGTAGTTCCTGCCTGCGCCACTGAAAACTTCGCCCTGCAGGAAGCAGCCTGCATCATTGATAAAGCGGATCTGCTGCGGGGAAATGCCCAGGCGCTCTGCCAGCAATTCCTTTACGTTCAGGTTATATAAGGCATCGTATTTATGCTGTCCTTTCATAAGACTGATCCCCTGCTCATAGTCGAACGGCCCCGGCATCCCAATACCAATATGCAGTATATCTGCCGTAGTATGAGAGCACACTTCACTGATAACAGCCGCCCAGCCATTGATAATATCTGCTACTTCGCCCTGCGAGTTAATACGCGTGCGGTTCCATGTGCCATCTATGACAGATCTTGTATTCAGATCTACCAATGCTGCGGTAATGTGAGAGCCGCCGATATCTATTCCTAACGCCGTGGAATTTGTCATAAATTCAAAAAGATAGAATATTTGCTAAATCGTTTAAGCTAAACAAATATAAAATATTATTTGGTTGACTTGCTCAGAAAAATCGTTTTAGCTTCGTAAAAAAATGGTTAAACAGCTCCCAATATAGGGCGTTTTTCTAAAAATCAAAAAAAAGAACGGAATTTTAAATTTTTTGTCAAAAAAAGATACCCGGGATTATCTGAAACGATCTGCAAACATCCTCAGGAGTATTTACCGGTAATTTTCATGTTATCCATAGTTATCATCTCCCGGAAATTATTTTGGCAGATAAAAAATAATGATCAATTTTACATCGTAATTCATTCTTCAATGGAATCCGATAATTGCTCCGGCAACGACATCCTGATATCATATATCACCACGAACTTCAACACTTCGCCCCCACTTTCCTGAAACATACCCGCATGGATCAAACCCTGAACTGATGTGCTTTTCAGCAGTATGGCCATGCCGTTGAATTCATCTTTACACAAACACATACCTTAACAACCACCCAACAAATGGAAAACACATTTATCAGATGGGCTTTGCTCATCGGCCTGCCCCTGCTATGCCTTGTATTGTACAAAGTAATTCTTCGTATATGCTTCGGCGTTGTTATTGTACCGGAAGACCGCATAGGCCTGGTAACAAAAAAATTTGTGCTGCTTGGCAAACAGGAATTACCCGAAGGCCGCATCCTTGCCACCAACGGGGAAGCCGGTTTCCAGGCGCAAACACTGGCACCCGGCGTTTACTTCTGGAAATGGATCTGGCAGTACAGCGTTGCCTTCCAACCGTTTACCATCATCCCCACCGGTAAAATAGGACTGGTATTGGCGAAAGACGGTACCGAACTGGAAACAGGCGCCATCCTGGCACGTAAGGTGCCAAGCGATTCCTTCCAGGATGCAGTGGCATTCCTGCAGAACGGCGGCCGCAAAGGCCGGCAAACCGCTATCATCACACCCGGATCTTACCGTATCAATACCTTCCTGTTTGAAGTGGAAATCACCGACATGCTATCTATCCCGGATAACGCGGTGGGCATTGTTACCACTCTCGAAGGACAAGCCATTGAAACCGGTTCCATTGCAGGTAAAACCATCGAAAACCACAACAACTTCCAGGATGTGGACGCCTTCCTTGAAAAGGGCGGCTACAAAGGTTTACAGGAACAGGTGATCCTGGCTGGCTCCTACTTTATCAATCCCTGGTTTGCCAAACTGGAAATGGTGCGGATGACGGAGATCGCCATAGGTCATGTAGGCGTGGTGATCTCCTTCGTAGGTAATGATGGCGTAGATATCAGCGGGGCCGAATTCAAACATGGCAACATTGTAGCCAAAGGCACCAAAGGCGTTTGGGCCGAACCACTGGGCCCCGGTAAATATCCCATCAACCCCTATATCATGAAAGTGGAACTGGTACCTACCACCAACCTGGTACTGAACTGGGCCTCCGCCAGAAGTGAAGCCCACCAGCTGGATAAAAACCTCTCTACCATTACCGTGAGAAGCCGCGACGGTTTTACTTTCAATCTTGATGTGGCACAGATCATCCATATCCCTACCAATGAAGCGCCTAAAGTAATTGCCCGCTTCGGCAATATGAGCAACCTCGTTACCCAGGTGCTGGAACCTACCATTGGTAACTACTTCCGTAACTCCGCCCAGGGATCAGATGTGATCAGCTTCCTTACCAGCCGTAAAGAACGGCAAACCTCCGCGAAAGAGCATATCGGGCAGGTGCTGGATCAGTATAACGTGTTTGGTGTAGATACGCTTATTGGCGACATTGTACCACCGGAAACATTGATGAAAACACTGACCGACCGTAAAATTGCGGAAGAACAGAAAATCACCTATGATACAGAACGACTGGCCCAGGAAACCCGGCAGACACTGGAAAAAGAAACCGCGATCGCTGAAATGCAGAAGGAAATTGTAAAAGCCGACCAGGGAGTATGGATAGCTGAAAGACATGCAGACGCTTCTGTGAAAAAAGCGACGGGTGATGCCAACAGCGTGCGGTTACAGGCTAATGCAGAAAGCGACCGGGTGAAATTGCTGGCAAGCGGTGAAGCAGAAAAAGTAAGATTGCTGGCCAGGGCAGAAGCCGAGCGCACTGAATGGATCGCAAAAGCAGATGCCGAGAAAATTGCCCTCACCGGTAAAGCAGAAGCAGAAAAGATCCTGGCTATCGGCCAGTCGAGCGCCGAATCCTACAAACTGGCTGTGGAAGCCATGGGTGGCAGCAACTTTACCCAGCTGAAAGTAATGGAAGCCATCGGCGCCCAGCAGATCCGCATCATGCCGGATGTGCTCATCGGTGGCGGAGATGGCGCCAACAGCCCTATCAGCGGGCTGCTCGGGCTTAAGCTCCTGGAAGAGGTAGCAAAGAAAAACGACACAGGCAAACAGTCGGACTAATTTGCCAAAACATAAAAGGGCTGTATCATAACTAACTTAATGGGTGTGAGAATCGCATATACGAAAATTTTCTCCACCCGGTACCCGAGTAAAATCGGGTAAAAGTTATTTATGATACAGCCTCTTTTTCTTTATGCTTTGCGGTTGTCTATACTGTAGGGCCCTGCGCCAAAATAAGCCAGCAACAATGCCCCTCCCAGGATGGCCACATTTTTCATGAACATTGCCATTTGCATCTGTTGCTGCATAGGATCTTTTACCGCCCAGAAATTATGCATTGCAAGGCTTACCGGCACCAGAAAGATGACAATCAGCCATGCACCATACTTAACCTTGTATCCCAGCAGGATGCTCAACGCGCCCAGCAGGGCCAGCAGCCCGGCAAAAGGCACCAGGAAACCGGGCGCAGGCACGCCCGCAGCAGCGGCATAATCCGCTCCCGCGCCTGTAATATGGTTCAAACCGGACATGAGAAAAATGAGGGCAAATAAGATCCGGCCCAGCAGTGGAACAATTTTCATAGTTAACAGATTTTATTAATACAACAAACCTAATGCTAAATATGTTCCGGCAAAACAGGGTTACTCAAAGGATAGTGGTAACCTCCATGATAGCAGTGTAATGCGTATCTTTAGACCGTAAAGAAAAAATGAACGTATGCGAAAAGAAAATTCCTCCAATGCCATCAACGGAAAACAGCTGCGCGGCGACTGCGGCACAGCATATACCCTGTCGTTGATCGGCGGTCGCTGGAAGCCCAGCATACTGTGGCGCTTACTGGATGGCAAACTACGTTATAACGAACTGAAAAAGTCGATCACCGGGATTTCAGAAAGAGTGCTGGTGCTGCAGTTAAGAGAACTGGAAAATGACCACCTTGTTAAACGGATCGTATACCCGGAAGTGCCTCCGCGGGTAGAATATGAGCTTACCCCGCTGGGCTGGAGTATGGAAAGTATGCTGCAGCATATTTCTGACTGGGGCACTATGCACCGGGAAGATGCCATAACGCGCCAAAAGCCCAAAGACAGGACCGTAGCGGCTATGGCCGGTAAAGATTAATAAGAAAGTCCTGCATCCTCCAAAGCACCGGAAGCCAGGGCCGTCCAGTCGGCGTCATGTATGTCCTTTGCCAGGATGGTTGCCAGGCGGTTCTGTACCAGGTTGGCCAGCGGCATCGGCGTATACGACTTCCGCGCTGTTTGCAATACAAGATCCATATCTTTCAAACCCAATGCAGCACTGAAAGAGGGATTACCGGTAAACTTACGGTCCAGGATCATGGCGCCATAATTACGGAAAATGGGCCCTGAAAATAAGGTGGTGGTTAACATCTCGTAAGCCACCCTGGGGTCTACCCCGTTTTTCTCCGCCAATGCAAATGCCTCCGCCATGAGTTCCATTGCCCCCGCGATCATAAAGTTGCCCATGAGCTTCAGCACATTAGCGCTGCCTGCATCTTCTCCAAGATCAAACACATTGCGGGCAAACCCTGCCTGTAATAACGGCCGGATCTTTTCTTTGGCAGCAGCAGGCCCCGAAACCACGGCATTCCCTGCCTTTGCCGCCGCTGCATCCGGGCGCGCAAATACCGGCGCCGCAACAAATGTAACCCCATGCCGGCTATGACTTACCGATAGCTCCCTGGAAATATCCGGCGAAACTGTGCTCATTGATACATGAATACCACCGTTGCCCAGCGCGGCCAATAAGGCATCTGTAGCCACTGCCTCCAGCGCCTTATCATCTGCCACCAGGCTCATTACTATGCCGCCTTTCACCGCCGTTTCTTCCGGGCTGCCTACCAGGATAGCGCCCAGCTGCTCCAATGGTAATGCCTTTTCACGGGTACGGTTATAAATTCTTAAAGTATATCCTGCCTTCAGCAGGTTTTCCGCGATGGGATAGCCCAAATGGCCTGTGCCGATAAATCCGATGGTTTCCATAATATTTCAGTTAATTACTTGTTGATTCAAATCTATTGTTTCGCGAACGATTAATAAAACATTTTTCCGGATTGGTTTGTTGGTGAAGCCTGCTTTGTAGAAATATCCATTTCCCTCAGTAAATAAACCGCCCACCTTTCATCACTTCTGCATTATTTAACGTATTTTAATAGTACCGCTTTTATAAACGCCACCGCTATGAGAACAATCCATCAATGGCTGGACGAGTACGGCAGCAGCCACCGTAACCATACCAATAAACTGATCCACTGGATTTGTGTACCCGCTATTTTCTTCAGTATCGTTGGATTTTTATACGCGATCCCTTTGCCCATCGGCGGTGTGCGCGCTTATATTTCAGTGGCGCATGCAGCATTGCTGCTGCTGATTATTTACTACCTGCGCCTGTCTCCCTCCCTGGCCGGAGGCATGTTGCTGATCGGCGTGATATGCTTATGGCTATGGCGGCTTATAGCGGCCACCCCGCTGGTGATATGGCAGGTGGCGCTGGCTATTTTTGTGCTGGCCTGGATCGGGCAGTTTATCGGTCATAAAATTGAAGGGGCAAAGCCCTCCTTTTTTAAGGACCTGCAGTTCCTGCTCATAGGACCGGCATGGTTACTAAGCTTTATCTATAAAAAAGCGGGCATCCGTTTGTAAAAACGCTCAGGCAGCGGCGGCAAGGTACAGCCGCAATATATAGCTCATTTCGTAGATGATAAATGCTATCACGAGCGCCCCGTGAAAGGTCCTGTTACTGATCCTGATGGCCATCAGGCAGAGGATAATATGTACAACATTGCGGATGGGGTATTCTATCCCGAAATGATGATAGTAATCATGCCCTTTTATCAGTGTATCCACCACATCTGCAATAAATGAAAATGCCAGTACACCAAAGAACCACTTTCGTCTTGAATAAAAATAATCCTGGTATCCTTTATAATCTTTCAGGTCATCCGGGTATAATAAAGCGCAGAGCAGGAAAAAAGTAGTAATAAAGGAGATGATAAAGATGTATTCCGGGAAGGTCCATTTTTTTAACGCGTGCAATGGCATTTCCCACCACCAGAAATGTACCAGTATCACAAAGATATAGACTACCCATGAAAGATGTATCCAATAAGGCTTTTCCCGGTCGGGGTGCTGAATGAATTTGGCAGTGCCTTTGAGCAGATGTGCAATGCTGAGGCTCAGGATAAATCCTATTACCATTCTTACATGGCCGAATGTTTCCATAGCGGGGCGTTTCTATGAATTTAATTCATTACGCCTGAAAAAACAAAAGCCCCGATTAAGATCGGGGCTTATTTACCTAAACCTACAACTGTTACACTGTTATTGCAACAATATTTTATGTTGAAAACTATTTCCGTTAGTGCATAGCAGACGGATCAAGTTTCGCAGCTTTCTTAGCTCTTACCATGAGCACAAACGGCACACAGATCAGGAACAGCATACCCAGGTACAGGAACACATCCATATAGGATAATATGGCCGCCTGTTTGGTAACACTGTAATCCAGTAATTTGTAACCGGTGTTCAGCGCCTGGTGAGGATCCATTCCTTTAGCCCCGAAGGTGTGCTGTAAATTGTTTACGCGGTTGATCACATCCGGGTTATTGGTATCCAGTTTGGCTACCAGGTCGCTGCGGTGCAGCATGTTCTGGCGGGCCATAAACGTAGTGATCAAAGCCACACCAAACGATCCGCCCAGCTGGCGCATCATACCTGTAAAGGCTGCGCCCTGGCCAATCTGTTGTCCTTTCAAACCGGACAGCGACAACGTGGTGATAGGAATAAAGAGTAAACCCATACCAATACCACGAACAATCAGCATCCAGAAGAAAGCCTCCGAACCGGTATCTGCCGGTGTGATGATTTTATATCCCCAGAAACAGAAAACAAAGAACAGGAACATACCACTTGCCACCAGGTATTGCTGCGGGATGCCTTTTTCCAGCATCTTACCTATCAGCGGCATCATCACTGCGGTGGTTAATGCCGCAGGGATCATAAGCATACCAGACTGTGTGGCGGTCCATCCCAGGGAGCCTTGCGTATACAGCGGGATGATGAAGGTGGATCCATATAACCCGAAGCCCATGATAAACGACAGTACTGTACCAACCCGGAGGTTCCCGTTCTTGAGCACCCTCAGTTCCACAATGGGATTCTTATAGGTAAGCTCCCGCCATACAAAGAAGAACAGGGCCAGTACACTTGTTACCGTTAATGCAGTAATAGTGGAGTCGTTAAACCAGTCATCTTCCTGCCCGCGTTCCAGTACAAACTGCAAACAGCCTACCATCACCGCGAGGAGCCCTATACCCAGGAAATCTATCTCCGACATGGATCTTTTCTCCCCATACTTCGGGCTGCGCACAAACTGCAGGGTAAGCAGCGTGGCAATTACGCCGATAGGAATGTTGATGTAAAAGATATAAGGCCAGGAGTAGTTATCGGTGATATAACCACCTAACGGGGGGCCTAAAGTGGGACCGATAATTACACCCAATCCGTAAATGGCCTGGGCAATACCGCGTTTTTCAGGCGGGTAACTTTCGGTGATAATTGTTTGAGAGGTTACCAGCAATGCACCTCCACCCAAACCCTGTATGAAGCGGAATATGATCAGCTCCCACATCACGCTTGCGTTACCGCAAAGGAAGGAGGAAACGGTGAATATAATAATAGACGCCGCGAAATAGTTACGACGACCAAATTGCTGGGATAACCAGCTGGTCATCGGTACTATAATTACGTTACCGATAGCATAAGCGGTAATGACCCATCCGATTTCACTGAGTGTAGCACCCATGTTACCACGCATGTCATTCAACGCCACATTTACGATAGTGGTATCCACTATCTCCAGCAAAGCGCAAAATATAGCGGTGATAGTGATGATCACCCTGCGCGAGCCGTATTCTACCAATGA
The DNA here is from genome assembly GCF_902150045.1 of Chitinophaga polysaccharea. Taxonomy (GTDB): domain Bacteria; phylum Bacteroidota; class Bacteroidia; order Chitinophagales; family Chitinophagaceae; genus Chitinophaga; species Chitinophaga polysaccharea_A. The sequence continues at coordinate 835,391 of NZ_CABFVU010000004.1, read as the reverse complement.
TTCTTGTTGCATGCAGCACTTATATTTTGAATGAAAACAACGGTACCCCGAGTTAATAATTAATGATGAACATGACCTTTCTGTTGATGATCTGTTAAAGCTAATCGATTACGCCTGTCTGTTAATTATTGCATGGTTCCCACTAATTATTAACTCCGGGTACGTTGCTGTTCATTGATATGATTAGTTGAGATGCACGTCTACCAGCACGTTCATACCCGGGCGCAACTGTTTTACCAGTTCATCGTTAGGGTTATCGAACTCAATTTTTACCGGTAAGCGTTGCACCACTTTTACGAAGTTACCGGAAGCATTATCCGCAGGCAGCAGGGCAAATTTAGAACCTGTGGCCGGGGAGAAGGAAGTTACTTTCGCCTCCAGTCCTTTTTCAGGATAAGCATCAATATGTACGGTTACTTTCTGACCCAGTTTCATTTTATCCAGCTGTGTTTCCTTGAAGTTGGCCACTACCCATGGAGTAGTGCTCAGCACTACGCTGAACAGCGATTGTCCTGCTGTAACAAACTGGCCTGGTTGCACATAGATCTTTGACAGCACACCGTCTTCCGGAGCAACGATCACTGCGTAAGACAGGTTCAGTTTTGCATCTGCCACATCGGTTTCACGTTGTTTGATACCTGCGTTGGCAATGTTGATCTGCTTGGAGGTAGCCCCGCTCTGGGAGGCAACTACATGCGTCTGACGGCCGGCGGCAGCTTTTTGCTGGGCCAATACATCGAGCTGACGTTCAGCAGTTTGTTTGGCAGCTGATGCCTGTTCAAATTCCTGCTGGGTGATAGAGTGATCTTTGATCAGGTTGGCATAGCGCTCATAATCCTGGCTGGCTCTCCAGAGGTTTACCTTTGCGGCTTCGATCTGCGCATCAATAGTGCTGATCTGTGCCTGTGCGGTGCTGATACCTGCTTCTGCAGCTACAGTGGAAGCCTCGGCTGCGCCCAGGTTCGCCTGTGCAGCATAAAGGGCGTTTTCTGCGGCCTGCACTTTAAGGGCCAGGTCGCGATCGTCCAGGATTACCAATGTGTCGCCTTTCTTCACAAACTGGTTATCTTTCACTCTCACTTCTTTCACATAACCGGATACACGGGGTATAACAGGGCTTACATTGGCATCTATCTGCGCGTTATCAGTTTCTTCATGGTGTTGGGCATGAACGTATTTAGTGATACCAAATGCGCCGCCACCAAGTACCAGCACTGCCAGCACTATGACGAACCCTTTACTTTTCTTTTTAGGCGCGGTTGTTTCCTGCATGTTTATATTGTTAGTAGGTTTTGTTTGAGTTTGCGTTTCCACGGCTTTGATATTTATTGGTTTGTGGTATTATTTATTGTTGGATTCCAGTAAACCGGCTGACTGTAACAGTTTGTTATAAGCTACCAGTGCATCCGCTTTTGCATACGCGTAGTTGAGATGCGCCTGCAAATTCGCCACGTCGGCATCCAGCAGATCTGTGGTAGTAGCCAGGTTGTTATCGTGCTTATTCTTCGTGATACGGTAATTTTCCTCTGCCTGTTCTATCGCCTTGATATAAGTATCCATTTTCTTATGGCTCAGGATGTAGTTTTCGTAAGATTGATAAACATCGAGATGAATACCATCTACGAGCTTGGCCTCATTGGCCTGTACTTCCGCCAGTTGCGCCTTTGCGTAGTTTACTTTTGTACCTGTTTTCCAGAGGGAAGAAAGATTATACTTTAATCCTATACCGGCATTCACCGCATTGGTGATGGTTACCACGTTAGGAATATAAGCCGCCACATATCCGCCGGTTACGGCGAGTGACGGGAAATAATCTGCCTTTGCACCCTTTATACCGGCATTGGCTGCTTTCTCACGGGCGCCCAGTGAAGCCGCATCTTTACGGTTCTGGTAAGCCAGTTGCTCAAACTCTGCTACACCTCGACTGTCCACTTTATCTTCTACCTTAAAAGCGGTGCTGTCTACCTGGATCACTGTATTATCGGGCAGGCCCAGCATGATATCCATATTGAGATTGGCAATTTTAAGGTTATTTTCAGCGTCCATCAATGCCACCTGGTAATTGGATTGCTGCAGTTCGGCTTTTAAAAGATCATTACGCGCAAGGAGACCATTCTTTTCCTTATTCGAAAACTCCCTCACTCTCTCATCCGACTGCCGGATGTTTTCCTGCACCAGCGCTACTGCAGCTTTTGCTTTATAAAGATTGCTGTAGGCAGCGATGGTATTCTGGATCACATCTTCACGGTCTTTATCTACATCCAGGCGGGCGGCTTCTGCCAGGTAACGGGCAGATTCCTTACCACTCTGAAGCTTTCCACCGGCAAAGATCGGCAGTGATACACTGGCTATACCGTAAGCAGCCTGGTTCACTTTAGGGCTTTCGGATTTGGTTCCTCCATTGTTATCATCTCCCATTTTCAGTTTCAGGTCAATATTCGGTTGTGTAAGCCTGAGATAAGAACCTGAAACGCTTACGTCCGGCAATTGGCCCTCATTGGCTTCTTTCAGTGAGGCGGTGGCCTGTTCTACTTTTGCATGGCTCACCTTCAGTTGTTTGCTGTTTTGTATACTCAACGATATGGCTTCATTTAACGAAAGCGGTTTTACGCCCTGTTGTGCGGATGCTGTCTGAAAGAAAAAAGCCAGCAGGATTCCCGACGCAAGCACATATAATCGTGGGTATATGCTTTTAGAATTCATGTTTTAGGATTGCTTTAAACAATTTTTTTAAATGTGTACTTACTCTGTTTTTCACAAACTCCCTGTATTCATCCTCGCTCAGATCTTCCACACCGGAGCTGCTTCTTAATATATGCTGGGCAGGTATTACCTGGTGAATAGTCCCGAATAATGTGGTCATCAGCATTTCCACGTCCACATCTTTATAAAAGATGCCCGCTTCCTGGGCGCGTGTAACGATGGGGCGCATCAAACCGAGCATTTCTCCCTTTAGTTGCCAGATGAGATCCCTGATAGGGCTTTGCTGACTGTTCAGCTGTTCGCGGCTCATAATGCACTGGAAATACTGCTCTCCAAGCATTTTATTGACGAACCGGTCGATCAGGCTGTTTATTTTCTCCAGTGGCTCCATCGTATCGTTCTCCAATAATTCATTGATGAACTTCCTGGAAGCCTCCAGTCTGTATTTGAAAATAGTTTCCAGCAATTTGTCTTTCGAACCAAAATAATAGGAGATCATGGCGATGTTCACATCTGCTTCCTGTGCTATATCTCTCACCGACGTGCCATGAAAGCCCTGATCGGCAAATAGCCGCTCTGCAACCTTTAAAATCGAGAGCTGTTTTTCACTATATTCTTCCATGTTCCTTTTTATGAATTTGACAAGGCAAAATTAAACAAACGTTTAATTTAAACAAGCGTTTATTTAATCGTTTGTTTAAATTTAAATTTATAAATATTGTAGTTAATTGATTTTGAATAAATTTCTTTAAAATTTTAAGCTGTTTTTAATATTTCTTAATAATAGATTAAGCTAAGAGGTGAAAATCTTACCAGGTACGAGGTTTTTATAGCGGAATTTTTTAATTTAAGGAGATGTATAACGCTTCTTCTATCTCTCATATAAAAACAAATTTCATGCGTGCCGTTTCTTCTTTTCCAGGTGCTGTTTTACTGGCTGGCCTTGTTACCGGCACCCTGGATATCCTATCTGCATTTGTACACTTTTCAATTGCCAGTCATGGACAGCCGGTGGGCAGGATACTGGTGTACATCAGCAGCGGCGTGTTTGGCAAGGCGGCATTTAACGCAGGGCCGGCTATGATGTGGTGGGGGTTGTTGTTTCATTACCTGATCGCACTGGTATGGTCGTTCGTTTTCTTCCTTATTTACCCGAAGCTGCCGGGCCTCCGCCAGCATCCTGTGGCTACAGGAGTGGTTTACGGGCTGCTGGTATGGTGTGTTATGAACCTGGTGGTGCTGCCGTTAAGCCAGGTACCGCACGGACCGCTGCGCCTGGCGAATTCCATTATTAATATAGCTATCCTTATGGTAATGATCGGGATACCGCTTTCGCTGATGGCCCGTAAATTTTATACGAGGTAAAGGCAGGGATCATGAACAGCACAGTTATCGGCCAATAAAGCATCTTACAAAATAAAGAGGCTGTATCATAAATAACTTTTACCCGATTTTACTCGGGTACCGGGTGGAAAAAATTTTCGTATATGCGATTCTCACACCCATTAAGTTAGTTATGATACAGCCTCTCATCATTTATATTTTACACCCGGAAAATCCTTCTGTGCCTGCCGGAACTGTGTTTCCCATTCCTCCGGCCATCCGAAGGCAACAGTGGCCTGCGGTTTCAGGTTTACGCCCGCGGCGCCGCTCCAGAAATGAATAAATTCCCCCCAATTCATATCCCGCGTATAGGCGTTGCCGTTACGCGGAAAATTCGCGGCCAGCAAGGTGAAGAAATTGTTCAGCACTTTAGCGCCGCCATATTGATGATAGATAGGGTAAAACCAGTTTTTAAACCACTGTGTACCCGGCCGGGGAAAGTTGTCGGCTCCCTTCATCTGCATATCGAACCAGCGCTGCGCCTCTGCTTCCCAGCCAAGCGCGCGGTACACGTCGTACTGGTAGATCTCCATCCATTTGCTGTCTTTCCATATCGGGAACGCAGGCGAGCCATGCACCCCTTTGGCTGCCCCTTCCACAATATGCCCTACCTCATGCACTGCAGCATCCAGGTTCCAGCCGGTGGGGCTTACCCAGTCGCCAGCATGCCCCACGTCAATTACATTGCGGTGGTCATGGCTTGCATCAAAATAAGTAGATGGGTGCCCGCCAGCATACTTGCCGGTATGCAGCAGTACAAACAGGCGGTTATCCTTTCCAAAGGCGCCATAGGTTTGAGTGGTGTAGTTCCATACTTTGGTTAACAGTGTGTCCGGCCAGGTAATGGTTCCGGGCGTTTCTTTGTCGTAGTACACGGAAATGGAGGAATTGCTGAACACCCGGCGCATCTCCTGCCGGTGCTCAAACCAGTGCTCCTGCCAGGTGGGCGGCGGTATCAGCGCTGTATCTTCCACCAGCCTGTGGCCTGCGGTGGCTGCACCTCTCCTATCCAACCGCTGCGCCGGACCAGCGATACACTGAACAGCAAAAGCGGCTATGGCCATAAAACTGCCCCCGGCCGGCCATACATACCTTGAATATCTCTTCATACAGGGATTTTATAAAAAATGCTAAATCGATTTTCTAATATAAAAAAAGTAGTATCTTACTGGTGAAAATAGCCAACAGGAAACTAATCAATTTTAAAAAATCCCTAACGGATTGTAAACAGAATTTAAAAGCATCGGGAACAGGCGTTATCAACAATTGAAGAAGAAGAAAAGTCAACCAAAAGTAACAAAGCGGAGCATGAGGCATTCCATCAAGCTGTATATCCTGACAGCGGTTATCTGTATTATCGCATTGGCTATCGTACAGTTTTTCCTGATATATAATACCTATCAGTTGCTGGACAGTCGTTTTAACTACGTGGAAAAAGGAAGGATCGGCGAAGCCTACAACCTGGCTATTGCCAACGATAAACTGTTCCCCGGCGGACAACCGCTGCTGGACAGCATCATAGTGCCGCAATATCCCTACCTGGAACAACTTTATAATACCAACCGTCACAGCTTTGACACTGCCTCCCAGCACCTGGTGAACCGTATCATCCGGGAACTGGTAAAACATGAGAATACCGACAGCATGCTGAAAGCCATCAAAGCGAACGATGGGATCAAAGACTCCCTGCTGTTTGCTTTATGTATCCACCGGCTGGACATCAAGTTCAAAGACAGCCAGTACGTGAACGTTTATAACCGGTTTAAAAAATACCCGCTTATCCCGGCCAACAGGCAAAAGGAAATAGGCCTCTTTATTTGCGGTAACCTGCAGCAGCTGAATGAAAACAGCGCTGCCTCGTCGCTGGTAGCCAACTCCCCCATGCCCTACTCCTATTCCCTGTCGTTTTCTTTTTATGCCGATCCCTACAACCGCCGCACACTGGTGCTTCAGCAAATGAAATATACCATACTGCCCGGCTTACTTACCCTGCTGGCCGTGATTACGCTCTTTGCCATCACCCTGTTCAAATGGATCCGGCAAAAACATTTGTCGGATATGAAATCTGATTTCATTAACAACATTACCCACGAATTCAATACGCCTATCACGGCCATTATTGTCGCCAATAAAAATATTCAGAATGAAAAAACACTGGATAATAAACAAAGCGTTACTGCATTGTCTGAAATCATTAACCGGCAGGCAGAACGATTGAAGCTCCTGGTAGAAAAAGTGATCAATATTGCCGCCACGGAAAAACTGGCGCTTAAAATCACTACCACTGATCTGAATGAACTGATCAGCGGCATACTGGCGGTATACAGTCTAAATACCATGAAACAGGCTATCCGCTTCGATTTTCACAACAGCGGCAGCCCGCTCATGATAGAAGCTGATACTTTTCACTTCACTACCCTGTTGCAGAATATCCTGGACAACGCCGTGAAGTATAACGACCAGCCGGAGAAGATCATTACCATCACCACTTCCCGGGAAAAAGAATCTATTATATTAACTATACAGGACAATGGTATTGGCATGAACACTGCCACCCTCCGCCATATCTTTGAGAAATTTTACCGGCATCAGCCTAACCTGTCCAGGCCCACCAAGGGCCTGGGGTTGGGCCTTTACTATGTAAAACAATGCGTGGATGCACACGGCTGGACCATAAAAGTGAGCAGCGAACCCGGTGCAGGCAGCACTTTCGTAATTACCATACCTTCAAAAATATAACGCTATGAAACATCACATTCTGCTGGTAGAAGATGAAACAGATCTTGGTAACGTTGTGAAGCAATACCTGGAGCTGATGGATTTCTCTGTCGACTGGCAACAAAACGGCCGGGCGGCGCTGGAGGCTTTTACGGCTACTCCTTCTGCCTGGCATATTGTACTGATAGATATCAACCTTCCTGAAATGGATGGCTTTGAACTGGCGCAGGAACTGGTAAAAATACAACCCAATGTTCCGTTCCTTTTCCTTACGGCGCGCAGTGAAAAGAAAGACCGGCTGTATGGCCTGAAAATAGGGGCGGATGATTATATCGTAAAACCATTTGATGTGGATGAACTGGTGCTCCGCATTAAAAACATCCTGAAAAGGAACCAGACCGTTAACAGCATCTCCACCGGTAATGCCATTGAACTTGGCGGTATGCGTTTTCACAAAGATTCCCTGAAACTCACCGGCAACGGGAAAGAAACTATTCTTACACCACTGGAAAGCGACCTGCTGCTGCACTTCTATCACAACAGCAATAAAGTGATCCGCCGGGAAGATATCCTGCACCAGGTATGGGGAACAAATGATTATTTTGTAGGAAGAAGTTTAGATGTATTTGTATCCCGCTTCCGCAAATACTTCCAGGGGAATGAAAATATCAGTATCCGCAATATTTACGGGATCGGGTTCATGTTCAGCCTTACCTGAATAAAAAGGGCGGGCGCTACATCGCTTAAGGGCCCGCCCCTGCACATCTCGGATTATCTACAAGATGTTGTGCCTGTTTATCAACCGTCTCTTTATCAGTGTCATGTATGGGAAAAACAAATACAGGAGGGCCTTGCCGCTATAGGTGTTTTTCATAGTGATACATAGTTAACAGGGGTGATGAAAAAAAGTTCACCCGCCGATGACTGTCTTTCATAAAAAAAAAATGGATCGGATACAAAGTATATCCGATCCATTTTTTTATGATGCAATTACCTATTTCAGGGAGTTGATCCAGGTGGCAATCTTCACCGCATCTGCCTGTGGCACCTGCGGGAACGGAGGCATTGGCGTAGCATAGCCAGGCCAGTTTTCCGGCTGCGGATTTTTTATCAGCGCCAGTATTTTGGCAACAGAATAATTCCTTTTGGCTACATCGCGGAAACCAGGGCCAACCTGCTTTTTATCAGGATTATGGCAGGAAGAACAAGTGTATTTGTTCAGCAATGGCTTCACCTGCTCATAGGTCAGCGTTTTTGCAGGAGCTGTTTTTGCTGCTGTGGAAGCTGCTTTTGCCTCTGCTACTTTAGTGGCAGTGGTAGCTGGTTTGGCTGCAGAGTTTTTGGTGCTCAGTGCAGATACCGCCAGTTTGGCCCCATCCGGGATGTTATTCAGCGTATAGTATACATCAGGGTGTACCAGTGAATAGGAATTTTCCTGGGTACGGATACCGTTCAGCGACAACTTATGAATGTAGTACTGACGCAGCCCGTCGATCACCAGGCGCACCTTCATACCATCAGGAGATACCTGTACCCCTTTAATGGTAAGCTTCTCGGTATTAACGGTAGGGCTTCCGTACACGGGGTGGTATTTATAGATAAAGCTCTCCACGTTGTAGGAAGCGATGTCTTCTGCATACTTTTTATCTACCGGTAAGGTGAAGGTAATTTCAAAACCATCCGGCATCGCATTTACCGTTCTCATTTCAAACGGCACCTTGTTATTCCATACAAGGCGTTGCAGACCCTGGTTGGCATCGCCGGCGGAGCCCCATCCACGGTTGGTTTCACCTACAAAGAGGGAACCGTCCTTACCCCAGGCCAAACGTAATACGCCCGACTGGAAACCGCTTCTGAAATCCCAGGCGGCGCCCTGGTATTCTCCATTCACTTTCTCAAGGTATACCCTTACGATTTTACTTTGTCCCTGGTCGCCGATCAGCACCTGTTTGGCAAAGGGGCCAAAGGTTCCTTCGGGGATGGTGGTAAGCTGTGCATTGGAGATCCCTAAAACACCGTGTGGCAGCCAAACAGCCGGCACCTGTACTTCAGGAAAATATTTCTTCATATCAAACAGTGTCACAAACTTTTCGTTCTCTACGTTTTCAGGTTTGATAGCGCGGCCGTTGGCGTCCTTGCGGAAACGGGGATCTACTTTGGCGTAAAGTTCTTCTGTAGTGAGCTTCACTGGTGAATTAGGCAGGTTGGTCCAGCGTAAACCGGCCGGGTGTCCTACAAAGCTGCCTTTTTTCACATGGGTTAAACCACCGGATCCCATCCAGTCGCCCTGGTTCTCTGTATAAAACAGTTCACCATCAATGGTACCTAGTCCGCAGGGAGAGCGGAAACCGGTAGCCCATGGTTCCATTTTACCGTCTTCAGTGATGTGCATCATCCAGCCTCTCCAGGGCACACGGCTTTCACCGCGCCACCATTCTTCGTCGCCAAAGGCAACGTTGCCGGAAACAAAGAAGGAGCCATCTGTGCCCAGCACCGGGCCAAAGCTGTATTCGTGATAGTGACCAGACAGGGGCCATGCGAATACGGTTTCGAACAGGTCCATTTTGCCGTCCATATTGGTATCGGTCATTTTGGTAAGCTCACCGCGTTGTGCGCAGTAGAGAGAACCGTTTTTATAGGCCAGTCCCAGTACCTCATGCAGCCCGGAAGCCACTTTCCTGAAGTAGGGTGATTTGCTGGTGGGATTCTCTACTATAAATATATCGCCGCGGCGGGTAGCCACACCAAGGTCGCCGTTAGGCAGGGTGCATAGGCCCCCTACTTCCAGCAGGGTGCCTTCTGGTGAGCTGATGCGCGCGATGCGGAAAAAGTCCTCTTCCTTCGGGGACTCCTGTGCTTTTACAGGCGTGATGGCCGTTGTCATCAGGAACATACCTGCGGCTATTCCTGCTGTAATTCTTTTATAGTTCAGTTTCATAATAGTCATTAGTATTGCTGCTTAGAAGATAACCGCATAACCTGTTTTCGCCTGTACCGGCACTATCAGCTCCGCGCGGCCGTTCTGATTGCGGATAATGGGATTCGCTTTGGCATCATCCATCTTCACATAATAGGATTTATCGCCAATCACATACAAACCAGGGGATACCTGCTCTATACTATCTCCTACGGCTATACGCAGATACAGGTCGGAGGCAGGTTGCTGCACCGTAACGGTACGGTGAATGCCCTGGTTTTCCGGAAGCACGCTGATATCATCTGTTACAGCGGTACCATAGATATTATAACGGAAAGTAGGTTTACCGCTTTCATCGAGTGAATAACCGGTTGGACGGAAGCCGGTACCTGTAGTATCCGCGCTCCAGGCAGTTTCTTTGGTAGCCAGTTTACCAATAGCCAGTGCAGGCTGGTTGGTAAGCACCTGTACGGTACCCAGCGGGCGGGAAGATCCATCGCCGCGGTCATGCCACATAGGCGTGGTGTTCAGGAATTCGCCGCGCCACACCTGGAAAGGCAGACCGTTGTCCATATCGTAGGTGTAATGCACTTTGGTTGGGCTGCCTACAGACACAGCGTGTACCACGCGTTTGCCGCCACGAACATCCATGAAACTGCGCAAAACTGTGTTTTCGTTGGCCGTTACCAGGATAGGATCAGTGGGATCATCAGCGGGTACATTGGTATCGCTGATCACGAACTCGCGGATACCTGCTTCACTTACAGATAAAGTAATGGACGGTTTAGCCCAGTCGGTGTTTTTGACGTATAATACTTCCACAGGGTAGTTACCCGGCTGCAGGTCAATGCTGCCGCGGCCATCCCAGCCCCTTGGGAGGATCACCTGCTGGTTGTTCACCTTCAGCACACCGCCGCCGCCGGATGTATGCAGGTTGAAATGATATTTACCGGCTGCTTTAATGGCCAGAGTAGCGGTGTAGCGCACCAGGAACTCATTGTCCGGCAAACCTGCAATGTTGGAGGTAAGCAGCGGGGAGGTTCCGGTAACGGCAGGTTTCAGGGTAGCAAAGTTGGGTTCTTTATCGAAGCTGCCTTTGTACACGCTGTATTTTACATCTTCCAGGGTTGGTTTGGGAGCGCTGAAGTTATTGATCACGATGTTTCTGAAAGCCACGGTGCCGTGATCGCCCTGGATACGGAGCGGACCGGAAGGCACTTCATTATTTTGTACAGCGCCGCGGGTAGGTCCGGAAAGCACTACGTTTTCCTGGATGGTTACGCCATTCAGTTCCAGCTTCAGGATAACGGCATCGGCGATTTTATTGCCGCCGGCATCAAAGCGGGGGGCCTGGAAGGAAATTTTCATGTGCTGCCATAAACCGGGAGCGCGGCTTACATTCTGACGGGGAGCATGGCCATCATAGCCCTGCAGCCCTTCCGGCTTGCTGTCGTTCCAGCGTTCGTAGATCCCTCCGTTGTCGGATGCGCGGGGAGCTAAGGTACCCCAGCTGTCGAGCAACTGGATTTCATACCTTCCCTGCAGGTAAATGCCTGAATTAGAACCTTTAGACATCATATAATCCAGTTCAAGATCCAGGTCACCATGTTCCAGCGTACTGAAAAGGTCTTTACCATGTGCATTCTTTTCCGGCAGGTTTACCAGGATACCGGTACCTGCAGTTGTTTGCAGCAGGTTGTTCTGTTGCAGGTCTGCTTTAACCCCGCCGGCTATACGCCAATTGGCTGCAGGCTGCTGGAATGCAGATAAATCTGTTAATGGCAATTTGTTCTGTGCCATCATCTGTTGACAACTGCCAATACTTAAAATCAATACCAAAGTTCTCCGGTCGTACGCACGTAACTGTGTCAACTTTGGACGGAACCTGTTCCATCTAAGCATAGATCTGGATTTTTTTTAAAAAGTTTACATTGATTGCTAAATGCTTTTAGCGTTTCAGGTGATACATCAATTTTTTTGTACAGGTACTTCCCAATTGTTAATGAAATTTAAATTCTCAACTATCGCTAAACGTGGGACTGTGCTAAATTTGAATCACGGGTGCCAAAATAGAAATTAATTACAACAAAGTGGTGCACGGGGGAAAAAAAATTACACCAGCGGTAAAAAACTCCTTTGACGATGCGCGGATTTTGTCTGACTCAGGATTAAACTTATTTCACCTGATTAGGTTGATTTGATTTCTTTGGATTTAAAAAGATCCGGGGAGATTTAAGCGGATTGGCCTGCTTTTACGCTGAAAGTTTGAAAATAGTTTTAGGGAGATGAAGCGGATAACTACCACGGATTCTGTCTGACTCAGGATTAAACTTATTTCACCTGATTAGGGATCAAGTTGAAAAGTTGGGGGATGTCCATAAATTTTAAGCATAGAGTTTAGTTAATCTATAGAGGAAGAATTCTACATCCCGCACCCCTCGTAGTGCATTTCTAAAGGCCTTTACTTTTGCATTGAATGATTCTGCCGCCGCATTGGTGGCTCTGTTGTTGAAGAAGTTGAGGATACCCAGATAATGAGTTCTGATAGTCCTGGCAACGGTCTTGAAGGATAAAATCCCCGCTTCCTCCACGTCATTATACCACAAAGCCAGCTTCTTAAATGCTTCTTCTTTACACTTACAATGTCTGTAAACCTCACCGAGTCGCAGGGATAGCTGGTAGGATTTATGAATAAGGGGGTAATGACTAAATAAAAGTTCCGCTCTCTGCTGCTGCTCTCTGGTCCATAGTCTGGGATGCTTAAATAGCAAGTATCGGCTTCTGGCCAGCAGCTGTTTAGCTGTATCGCCGTTAGCGAGCCTGACTGGCTCATACTTCATTGCGGCTCGTTTTGCCTGCTCGTATTCCAGATTCTCCTGTTCCAGGGCTTCCCAGCGATGCTTTATTCTGATTTCCTGTACCGCATCAAAAGCCAGGTGTTGCACATGGAAGCGATCTATCACCCGATGGGCGTTAGGGAAACAGGCTTTAACAGCGCTATTAAGGCTACCAGACATATCGATGGTAACTTCCTGTACCATCCTACGCAGGCGCTTAGGGATTTTAAACAGTATTTCTTTCAGAAATTCAGACTGAGTGCCCTTGATCATAGCCACTATTGAGCCTTTGCGCCCTTTGGCCAGCTTATTAGTGACAATTGTATACAGTTCTCCACTGGAAAAGGCTGTCTCGTCTATACTTAAAGCGGCACCAATGTTTTGTTCAAAAAGCATCCATTCAGTAGCATGTTCTTTCTGCTCCCAACTGGAAAAATCACTTAAATGATGTTTGTATTGTTGCCCGAGTTGTTTACCGTCAACATTGTAAAGATGGCCAAGTTGAACGGGGCTGATGGGGTGATTATCTAAGTAGTCCTTTTAAAAAATAACCGAATTCCAATGTCATTCGCGTTCCTTTTTTCACTATTTCCCAATCTCTTGTTACTGTTTCTCCGGTGGCTACAACCTCCCACCGACGCCGCTTTACATATAAAGTAACCTTCTTTCTGCGGATAGGAAAATCCTGAACAGCAACGGGAGGAAGAAAGTCTTTGGCGTGAAGTTTTTTATGCTGATGCTCAGCTGGAACAATATTCTTTTCTTCTAAATAAATACTTATTTCAGTCTCACTTTGACAAGCATCAGCTATCTCGAAATAATATAAAATCCCTTCTGGTAGCAGAGCCTCGATCAGAAGGCTAAAATTCTTATCCATGGCTATTAATCTTAATTGGGCGCAAAAAAACTATTTTTTATCCTATCCCCCAACTTTTCAACTTGATCCATGATTAGGTTGATTTGATTTCTTTGGATTTAAAAAGATTCAAGGAGACTTAAGCGGATTGGCCTGCTTTTACGCTGAAAGTTTGAAAATAGTTTTAGGGAGATGAAGCGGATAACTACCACGGATTCTGTCTGACTCAGGATTAAACTTATTTCACCTGATTAAACTGATTTGATCTTGTAATGATCATTAAAGATAAAGATTCAGGCGAAAGTATCCGCTTAAATCTCCTTGAATCTTTTTAAATCCAAAGAAATCAAATCAACCTAATCAGGTATAATAAGTTTAATCCTGAGTCAGACAGAATGCGCGACAAAATCCGCCGCCGAATGCGCTCTACAACACCAACCCGAAACCCGCCAGCTTCGTAAGCGTGCTTTCATAGTCGGTATGACAAACGCCGTTAATACCCAGCCCCGCTGCTACGTCGATGAACATGGAGCGATCCTCTACATATACTACTTCGGCAGGCTTTACCTGTGCAATGTCCAGTGCAATTTTATAAATGTCCGCATCCGGTTTACGGAAATGCACAAAGCAGGAGGAAATATAAAAGTCAACGAACCTGCTGATATTAAAATGATGGATACGGTGCTCATTCAGCTCCCGGCCTTCGTTATTTACGATCGCAATTTTCAGCTTGTATTTTTCTTTCAGCTTCGGGATCAGTTCCAGCATCTCCGGGTATGGCGCCGATTGAGCATACATAAAATCACGGAAATCCTGCCGGCTGAATGATCGCTCTTTATAAAATACCACCCGGGTAAGGTATTCATCCAGGGTAAGTTTACCTTCTTCATAGGTATCAAAAGTGAGATGATGCCGTTCTTCTGTTTCCAGGGCGTCCAGGTCAAAGGTCTGGATAGCCAGCTTGCGCGCGGCCCTGTCCCATCCGTTGGTTAATAATACACCGCCTATGTCCAGGAATAGTGTTGTGATCTTTGTATGATTATCCATTTGTAATTTTTTTACCCTGCTAATGTACGCGGATTTTGTATGACTCAATGATTACGCTGATTATACTGATTTTCCTGATTTTTTTAAAATAATTTGGGGGAGATATAAGAGAGTAATACCCGCTTATATCTCCCCCAAATCATTTAAAAATCCAAAGTGATCAAATCAAACAAATCAGTATAATCAGCGTAATCATTGAGTCATACAAAATCCGCTTATTTCTTCTTTTTGGTTTTCTGCTCCGTTATATAACCGTCAAAGCTGATGGGCGACCGGTCGCTGCTCGTTACCTGGAGGGAAGCATATCCCTCGCTTGACACACTTAAATTAAACGATTGCACCGATCTGTGATCTTTGGGTTTAATGGTGATATTCCAGCCATCCTTTTTACCCGGTGTAATGTTGTAATCAAAGGATTTGGTTTTGAAATCCAGTGGCGATTTTGTAGCACCGTAATCCACAGAAGTATAAGCCCGGCCAAAATATGGCAGGTAACTTATCACGGAATCCGCTCCCACAATTACATTGTATTCCGATGTAAGGTTACGCATGCGGCCACTCATAGGCAGCGCGTTCTGCGCTACGAAAACGTAATTCTGCGAGTCTATCAGTGATTTGATCCTGGCTGTTTTGTCTGCTTTCTTCTGCGCTTTTGTTTCCTGCGCAAAAAGACTGGTAGAAATAACGGCGCCCAGTAAAAGAAGCATCGCTGTTTTTAATACAAAGAATCTTTTCATATGGTAAGTTTTTACGTAAGAGGGAATGCCAATATCGTACCATAACAGCCGGGGCCACGTTTTGTTCACTGTCAGAACAACACAAATTGCTGTTAAAATACTACTTTTAAGGATCGATGATAAACCCGGAAACATGCCTAACCCATATATCTCGTTACTGAAAACAGCCTGGAAATATGCCCGGAAAGAGCGTAAGAAATACCTGCTCGTCTATTTCCTGTTCCTGATGGCCAATGTCGTTTTTTCCCTGAACCCCGTATTGTTCGGTTGGTTCATAGGGAGCATACAGCGCGATAGCCCTAACCTGCCCCGTTATACCATGATCTTTGCCAGTACTTATTTCGGGCTTAAACTCCTGGAATGGTGCTTTCATGGCCCGGCCCGTATCATGGAACGGCAGCTGGCCTTTAACCTGAGCCGGAACTTCCTCCAGGAACGATACCACCAGGCCCTGCACCTTCCCGTGAAATGGCACCAGGATAACCACAGCGGCTCAGTGATTAACCGCATACGGAAAGCATATGAGGCCCTGAAAGAATTCTTTGAACGGGGCTTTATGTATCTCCACGCCATCTGTAAATTGCTCTTCTCTATGATCGCCATGCTGTATTTCTCCCCCCTGTACGGGAGTATAGGTATTGCGCTGGGCGTGCTTTGCATATGGATCGTACTGCGGTTCGACCGCCCCTTTATCCGCACCCTCAATGAAATTAATGAAGGCGAGCATGTGGTGTCGGCAACGCTGTTCGACAGTCTCTCCAATATTATGACAGTGATCACCCTGCGCCTGGAGAAAAGCATGGAAAACGGCCTGCTGGCAAAGATACAGCGCATCCTGAAGCCCTTCAGGAAAAATACCGTGATCAACGAATGGAAATGGTTTGTGGCCGAAATGATGATCTCATTGATATACTGCGTAATAGCGGTGGGTTACGTTTTCCAGCATTGGGTACCCGGCGAAATCTTTTACGTGGCCGGGCTGGTAACCCTCCTTGGTTATGTAAACCAGTTCACCAGCGTATTCCAGGACGTTGCCTGGCAGTACACAGATGTGGTACAATATAATACGGCAGTGGATACCGCGGGGAATATCAGTGAAGCCTATACGCAGCATCACCGCCCGGATGTAGCGCCGGAACTGCCGGCCAACTGGAACCGGATCAGCATCAGCGCGCTGAGCTTCTCCCACACCGCCACGTATGAAGATAATGCCGGTCCACAGCGCCTGCACGACCTCCATCTCCTGATCGAAAAAGGGAAAAAGATCGCTCTTATTGGGGAAAGCGGCAGCGGAAAAAGTACGCTGCTGGCCATTTTACGCGGCCTGTATGAGCCGGAGCCCGGAGTAACGATACAGGTAAACGGAGAGGCGTTACCGTTAGCTACCGTTAATGAAAGCGTTACCCTGTTCCCCCAGGAGCCCGAGATCTTTGAAAACACCATAGCATACAATATTACACTAGGCCTGCCCTTTCAGCCGGAAGAGATCATGGCAGTATGCAGCAGCGCCCATTTTTCAGAAGTGGTGGAAATGCTGCCCCAGGGGCTCGCATCCGATATCCGGGAAAAAGGCGTGAACCTCTCCGGCGGACAAAAACAACGTCTCGCACTGGCCCGCGGCATCCTCGCGGCACGCAACAGCCAGGTGATCCTCCTGGATGAACCCACCAGCAGCGTAGATCCTAAAACAGAAGCTATGATCTACGAAAAAATGTTCCAGGCGTTTTCCGATAAAGCCATCATCTCCGCCATGCACAGGCTGCACCTGCTGCCGCAATTTGATTATATCTACGTACTGGACCAGGGCCGCATTGTGTCTGAAGGCACCTTCCATTACCTGCGCAGCAACAGCGCTGCTTTCCAGGAGCTCTGGAAACACCAGGAAAACAAATAGCGTTTTTTGGTAATGTTTTATTATCATTGCAACTGCGTTTTCATCCTATGGAATGGTTCTCTCCCACCAGTTACTATCACCCTATGAAAACTCTATGCAAAAAATTTCGCTGTATGACCTGAAACGCAAACTGAGAAACAGTCAGGAGCCAGATGAAATTATCACCCTGCTCGGCTATAACCTATGATGAAGACGGATTTGCCGCTATCCATTATGTGCCCTTCGCCAAAACGCCGCACCTGTATAAGGATATGATCACCTGTATGGCCGATATCGGGGTAAGAACAAAGTTTGCCACCAGTATGGAACCGGTATTTGAATGCGTGATCAGGGTGAGTGAGCATCACACTTTTGAGGAGTTTATCTATGAAGCGCTGAATGCCTTCCTGGAAAACAGGCACCGTATGTACGACGATATTTTTGAAAAGTACTATTACCGGCTGCACCTGATAGCAGAACATATTTCCAATATCCGCGCCAGCGCCGGCGATGCTGCATAGCAGCCCTTTAATACCGGTACATCCCGTTAAGGCAAATCATGGTTTGTACATGTGAAAATATTTTCATATTTTAGAACAACTGATATTTTCTATACCTAAATTAACCAGAATGCTCACAACACTTGCTGTACTGGCCGCCCTCTTCTTTCTGGCCCACGTTTATCTCCTCTTTACCTCATTCGGGAAAAAAGGATTTCAAAAACAAAAATACCTTTGGTCGCATATCACCCTGTGGATTACGGGTGGGCTTGCCTGCCTCATTGCCCTCCTCTTCGCAGGGAAAGGCCTTTCCGCTGTGATCGATGTGTTTAATACCCCTGGTAAAGCGGCCCTGCTGCTCCTTATTGCCCTGGCTTTATCAGGCGCTGCACACAGCATCGTGAAACTGCTGGTACTGCCCAGATACCAGGAAGCCGCCTGAATAACGGGATATATTATACGAAAATCCCCTGGCGGTTACCAGGGGATTTTTGATGCGCGTTTCACATAAAATGTTAAAGGTGGAAAATTTTCTTTTGCCATCAACAATATTGATTATATTTATACCCTGTTGATCCTGGTTTCTTATAACCGCCGGCGCTGGCTGGCTACCGCAACACCTGCAATACTCCGCAGGTTCTGACAGATGATCACCATCAAAAGAAAAAATTGCGCGTTGAAATCATCTTCATAAATAATTATTTTATTAGCACGAAAAGAGAGACACATTTTTATGAATAAGAAAGATATCTGGAGATATAAATCTTTGGAGCAGTTGGAGAATAAGAGTTGGGGGACGGCCACAGATAAGGATTCGGGAATAGTTCAGAAATGTCTTGCCTTAGTTAAAGTACCAGTAGTAAAATTAGCCGCAAGCGAATTGCGCATTTTAATCGGACAATCATTTAATCCTTCTTACCTGGTTCCTTTAGCATTGGAGATATTACAAAATGATGTACTGGTAACTGCCGGTATGTATCCCGGCGACCTGCTGAAAGCCGTGCTCGACGTTCCTGCTGCTTTCTGGGAAGAACATCCCGACCTTCACAAAAACCTGCTTGACCTCATGCAGGAACGAAGCGAAGAGATTGAAACAGAAATAGACCTGCCTGAATTCTGGCGTAATAACCTGGTCATGTAAGCATTGTTATTCCTGCGGCAACTTATCTTTTCCCGCTTAAAATAACAACATCACCGGAAAACCTGTCACATCTCCTTCAGTATATACTACACTACTCCACGTGTTTATCAGTAAGGATCTTACCGGAGCTGCTGCAGTTTATACTGCGTAACAGGAATGTTTTGCCAGTACGGCAAAAAAGTATCGCTATTCGTCAAAATTGAATAACGACAACTGCCCCGATGGAGGTAACTTCTCCTGGCTCAACGGCGCATCATTAAAATTAGACAGGGTAATACCTAAGAGGCGGATCCGCTTATCTTCCGGATAAGTAGCTGCCAGCAACTGCTTTGCCGTATCTACAATAATATCATAATCGCCTACAGGAAACGGGAAGGAATGATTCCTGGTGATCTGCTTAAAATCACTATACTTTATTTTCAGGGTAACAGTACGGCCTTTCAGCTGGTAGCGCTGCAACCGGTCGTATACCGTTTTCCCGATCTTTTCCAGTTCCGCTTCCATATCAGCTACCACGGTTAAATCATATGGGAAAGTATCTTCCGCACCCAGCGATTTCGTTTCCCTGTGCGGCTGCACTTCCCGCTCATCTATCCCCCTCACAATCCGGTAATAGAAACTACCTACTTTGCCAAAATGGGTTTTCAGATCCTGCTCCGATAACTTCTTCAGATCAGCCCCTGTAAAAAGCCCCATCCTTTTCATTTTATCGGCAGTTACCTTTCCCACACCATGGAATTTTTCTACCGGCAGCGTTTCCATAAAAGACTCAATAGACGATGGCCCGATAAACGTAAGCCCGTCCGGTTTATTGAGGTCCGATGCAATTTTTGCCACAAACTTGTTTACAGATACACCTGCTGAAGCCGTGAGCTGCAACTCATTCCTGATGGCCTGCTTGATCTGCCCCGCAATTTCAATGGCGGAACCAATATTCAGCTTATCCTGGGTTACATCCAGGTAGGCCTCATCAAGCGATAATGGCTCTATCAGATCCGTATAACGGGAAAATATTTCGCGGATACGCCGGGACGCTTCCTTGTACGCATCAAAACGGGGCCTGATAAAAATAAGCTCCGGGCATAACTGCAAGGCTCTTTTGGAAGGCATGGCGGAACGCACGCCAAACTTACGCGCTTCATAACTGGCAGTGGCTACTACCCCACCCCGGCCCTCCGGCGAGCCGCCCACAGCAATAGCCTTGCCGCGGTAAACCGGGTTATCGCGCTGTTCTACAGATGCGTAAAACGCATCCATATCAATATGAATAATTTTTCGTTGTATACTGTTTGGTCTGTTCTCCATTTCAACACGCCGGAAGCCCATGTAAAGATATTCAGTATTTGGCGATCCAACCCACAAAAAAGATATTTTTACAGCACATACCGTTACCTTCATACACTAAACTTTCTAACAGTGGCCGACTACGATCAGGAAATTTCACACGAGCACAAAAAATTTGAAAATATTACCTGGGAAGGCAAAACACTCTCCGGCAGGGAGTTCTACGACTGCCATTTCTATAAATGCAGCCTGAAGGAATGCATCATTATAGAATGTACTTTTGAGAAATGTACTTTCGAAGAATGCGATCTTTCGCTGATACAATTCAAACAAACTGCTTTCAGCCGCGTGACATTGCAATATACCAAAGCCATTGGCATTGCCTGGCACAATGCCCGTAGCCCGCTCACAGTAGAGTTCCACCACAGCCGTATCAGCTACTGCAGCTTCTCCGGTCAGAACCTGAAAAAAGGAGTTTTTCTCCATTGCCAGGCAGATGAAGCCGATTTCTCCGGCTGTAACCTCTCACAGGCCGACTTCCGCGGCACCGATCTGGCAGGAGCGCGCTTCTCGGAAACAGATCTTACCCAGGCCAACTTCACCGGCGCCCAGCGATATGCCATTGATGTACAAAGCAATAAAATAAGAAAAGCGAAATTCAGTTTGCCCGACGCCCTGGCGTTGCTCGATGGATTGGGCGTGGAGATAGTAGAATAACGCGACGAAATTCACATGGATTTTCTTACTTTGGAAAGAAAAGCAGCTGCGCTATGATCAGGAAGAAAGAAGGCTTTCAGGGCCAGCGGATGATCGTTATTCCACGTAATATCCTCAACAGGAAATGCGCCCGGGAACCGGCGCTTACGCCGCTGTATATCACGGATATAGGGTATTATCCCAAAGCATTGTTCCATCACAGGAAAAGGGCGCAGGGCGCAGAACAGCATATTCTGATCTATTGCCTGGAGGGTAAGGGCAGCATCACACTGAAAAAAGAAGTGCATACTATCCAGGCGGGCGACTGCTTCCTGCTGCCGAGGAAATGCGCGCATGAATACAGCGCAGATGAAAATGATCCATGGACCATCTACTGGGCCCATTTCCTGGGAACCAGTGCAGATGGCATTGTTCAAACAGCTATCAGGGAATGGAAAGGGAATAAGGTATACCTCCCCCACTCGCCCGACAGGCTGCACCAGTTCGAGCGCATCTACGAGCAGCTGCAAAGAGGCTACAGGGAAGAAAACCTGGTATGGTCCAATATGAACTTCTGGTCGTTCCTCTCCTCCTGTGTTTACCCCGACCTTACCCAGCAGGGGAAAGCTTTCCGCCAGAATGATGCCATCGATCAGTGCATCGATTATATGAATAACCACCTCGACCAGATGCTTACCCTGCAGCAGATGGCACAGGCGGTAAATCTCTCCCAGTCACATTTCTCTTACCTTTTTAAAAATAATACCGGGTTCTCTCCCATCGAATACTTTAACCAGCTGAAAGTTCAGAAGGCTTGCCAGTACCTGCTCTTCACACAACTGCGTATCAAGGAAATAGCCGCCCAACTTGGTATGGAGGATCCTTATTACTTCTCCCGGATGTTTAGCAGGGTGATGGGTGTATCACCCAATCAATACAGGGAAAAGATATCGTAACCGTAAGATAATCCATCATAATCAGCATATCATCTAGCCCCCGTTTCATGCCGCCGGCTTATTTTTACGGACGTCAATGAAAAAACAATGGACCATTTTTCCACGTTGAGGATTACAGTGAGCCTCACCCTGGCAGCAGGAGCAGGTTTGCTCTTTGCCGCCTGCAGTTCTGACAGGAAAGTAGACTTCAGCACCGAGGTAAAACCAGTGCTAAACAAGCATTGTATCAGCTGCCATGGTGGGGTGAAGCAAAGCGGCGGATTCAGTGTACTGTTCAGGGAAGAAGCCCTGGGCGTAACCAAGTCCGGCAAGCCCGCCATTATTCCCGGTCACCCGGAAAAAAGCGAATTCATACGCCGCCTTACCTGCAAAGATCCTAAAGAACGGATGCCGCAGAAAGGCGAGCCGCTTACCCACGCAGAAATAGATATACTCACCCGCTGGGTGAAACAGGGCGCAGAATGGGGAGAGCACTGGGCGTATGTATCTCCCAAAAAT
Organism: Chitinophaga polysaccharea; assembly: GCF_902150045.1. Classification (GTDB taxonomy): domain Bacteria; phylum Bacteroidota; class Bacteroidia; order Chitinophagales; family Chitinophagaceae; genus Chitinophaga; species Chitinophaga polysaccharea_A. The sequence continues at coordinate 813,245 of NZ_CABFVU010000004.1, read as the reverse complement.
ATCCCGGTACCTGATATCGATGTTCCCAACGGGAATGAAATAGACCACTTCATTCAGGCAAAATTAAAAGAAGAAGGACTGAAACCTTCCCCGGAAGCAGATAAAATGACCCTGCTACGCCGCGTAAGCCTGGACCTTACCGGCCTGCCACCCACTCCTGAAATGGCCAGGCAGTTTGCCGCCAGCAACGATCCCAAAGCATATGAAAAAATAGTGGACAGCCTCCTGCAATCGCCCCACTACGGCGAACGCTGGGCCGCCATGTGGCTGGACCTGGCCCGCTATTCCGATACCAAAGGATACGAAAGGGACGACAGCCGGCGGATATGGCGCTACCGGGATTGGGTGATCGACGCATTTAATAACGATATGCCGTACGATACCTTTACCATTGAACAACTCGCAGGAGATCTGCTGCCTGATCCTACCCGCGACCAGCTTATTGCCACGGCGTTTAACCGCAATACCATGACCAACGACGAAGGCGGTACACAGGACGAAGAGTTCCGCACCGCTGCCGTAATGGACCGCGTAAGCACCACTATGGATGTGTTCCAGGGCGTTACCATCGCCTGTGTGCAATGCCACAGCCATCCTTACGATCCCTTCCGCTTTGAGGATTATTATAAGCTGATGGCCTTCCTTAATAATACCCGCGATGAAGATACCCATATGGAACATCCCAAACTTCGTTTGTACGACAGCGTTAGTACTGCCGAAGTGAGGCAGGTAAGCGATTGGGTAGCGCAAAACGGTAACACCCAACAGGCAAAAGAGGTACAGGAATTCCTGAAAGTACTGGAACCAAAAGTACATGCGCACGTGGCGGATAATTATATCAACGGCGCCCTGCTGGATACAAAATATATGGGCATCAGGAATAACGGCAGCTGCCGCCTCCCCCAACAGAACATGGAAGGTAAAACACAGCTGCTCATGAACTACTGGACCGGCAGTAAAGGCGGTTCCGTAGAGTTCCGGCTCGATAGCCTGAACGGCCGCACTATCATCAAACATAACCTGGCGCCCACCAACGGCCGCCTCGCCATCAGCATGCCGTTGCCACCCGTTACCGGCACACATGATGTATATCTTATTTTCCGCAACCCTTCTCTCAGCCCTGCAGATGCAGTATGCAGCGTGGAGTGGTTTGCGTACCTGGGCGATATTCCCGGTAAAGGAAAACCCGGCTATGATAAGATCAACAACACCTGGTTATCTCTCATCAATCAAAATCCTGATGATGTACCGGTAATGATTGAAAACCCGCCGGTAATGGCCCGCACCACCAACATTTTTGAACGGGGCAACTGGATGGTAAAAGGCAAAGCAGTAACACCGGATGTACCGCATTCACTGAACCCCTTCCCGGCGAAAGCGCCGCGCAACCGCCTCGGTTTGGCCATGTGGCTCACCGATACCAAAAACCCGCTCACTGCCCGCGTAATGGTGAACCGTTTATGGGAACAGGTGTTTGGCACCGGTATCGTGGAAACTCTGGAAGATTTCGGTACACAGGGCTTCACACCATCGCATCCTGAACTGCTCGATTATCTCGCTTACCAGTTTATGCATAAATACAGGTGGCATGTAAAACCACTACTACGCGAAATTGTATTGTCCGCCGCCTATAAACAAACTTCTTCCAGCACCCCCAAACTGCAGGAAAAAGATCCCGCTAACCGCCTGCTGGCCAGGGGCCCGCATTTCAGGCTTACAGCAGAAGAAGTAAGAGACCAGGCCCTCACCGTGAGCGGCCTGCTGAACCGCCAGCTGCACGGCCCCAGTATTATGCCCTACCAGCCCGATAATATCTGGCAAACCGTGTGGAGCGGCGCTACCTGGAAAACCGCCGACGACGGCAACCAGTACCGCCGTGCGGTATATGTTTACCAGAAACGTACCAGCCCATATCCATCTATGCTTTCGTTCGACGGCAGCAGCCGCGAGGTATGCCTGCAGCGGCGTATCCGCACCAACACGCCACTCCAGGCACTGGTTACGCTCAACGATCCGGTATACGTGGAAACGGCCGCCTCGCTGGCAAAGCATATGCTGAAAAACGGCGGCAACGATGCAGCGGCGTGTATCCGTTGGGGTTATCAGACGGCGATGTATAAACCACTGCCCGATAATAAGCTGAAAGTGCTACAAAAACTGTATACACAGGCGCTGGCAGAATATAAACAAAAACCTGCCGAAGCGGATAAACTGTTGCAGCATAAAGAAAACACACCACAAAAAGCGGAACTGGCGGCACTCACCGTGGTAGCCAACGCTATTATGAACCTGGATGAATTCCTGACTAAATCCTAATGCGGTATGACTAAGCATGCACGACTGATAAAGGAAGCAAATGATCAAACGCTGCGGTATTTCACCCGCCGCCACTTTCTGATGGATTGTGTGAAAGGCCTTGGAGCTGCCGCGTTCAGCTCTTTTCTCGCCAGCTGCGGCAGCAGCGGCAAAACCCTGGTAGACCTGGCCGGAAACCCCATGGCGCCACGGGTGCCACAGTTTCCCGCAAGAGCTAAAAGCGTGATCTACCTGCACATGGCAGGCGCCCCTTCACAGCTGGAACTGTTCGACTATAAACCGGCCCTACAGAAATTACATAACCAGCTATGCCCTCCATCCCTGCTGGAAGGGAAAAAGTTTGCCTTCATCCGCGGCGTTCCAAAAATGCTGGGCCCACAGGCTGTTTTCGCACAACATGGCGAATCCCGCGCATGGATATCCGATCACCTGCCGCACTTCGCTACTATGGCAGATGATGTGAGCTTCCTGAAAGCAGTACAAACAGACCAGTTCAACCACGGCCCCGCACAGCTGCTCATGCAAACCGGCAGCGCAAGGCTGGGACGCCCCAGCATCGGCTCCTGGGTTACCTACGGCCTCGGCTCTGAAAATGATAACCTGCCAGGCTTCGTAGTGCTTACCTCCGGCGGGAAAACACCCGATGCAGGTAAAAGCGTATGGGGCAGCGGCTTCCTCCCCTCCGTATACCAGGGTGTACAATGCCGGACCAAAGGAGAGCCGGTGCTTTATCTCACCGATCCTGATGGTATGAGCCGCGATCTCCGCAAAGAATCTATCAACGCCATCAACGAGATCAACAAACAGGAATACGCCACCTTCGGCGACCCGGAAACATTATCACGTATCTCCCAGTACGAACTGGCTTACAAAATGCAGATCTCTGTGCCGGAGGTGATGAATATCAGCAACGAACCTGATTATATCCACGAAATGTACGGCACGCAGCCAGGTAGGGAATCCTTTGCCAATAACTGCCTGCTGGCACGCAAACTGGTGGAAAAAGGCGTACGCTTTGTACAGCTGTACGACTGGGGATGGGATAGCCACGGCACCGACGAAAACCTGGCGATCGACTACGGCTTCAGGAACAAATGCCGGGAAATTGACCGCCCTGTTACCGCTTTGCTGAAAGACCTGAAACAACGCGGTCTGCTCGATGAAACCCTGGTGATCTGGGGCGGCGAATTTGGCAGAACCCCTATGCAGGAAAACAGGGATGGGAAAGACATGCCTTTCCTGGGCCGCGACCACCACGTGGAAGCCTTCACCATGTGGATGGCAGGCGCCGGTATCAAAAAAGGATTTTCCTACGGTGAAACCGACGAAATAGGCTATGCCGCCGTAAAAGGTAAAGTAGCCATCAATGATATTCATGCCACCATATTGCAACAGATGGGCTTTGACCACGAAAAGCTCACCTACCAGTTCCAGGGCCGCCCGTTCCGGCTCACAGATACCGGCGGAAAAGTAATTACACCCATACTAAGCTAAACCTACATGAACAGTAACAGGAGAAACTTTATCAAACGATCAGCCATACTTGGTTCCGCATTATGTATCCCTGCACTGCCGGCATTTGCCGCCGCTACGCCTGTAACCGCAAAAGAAGGATACCGCCTTATTGTACTGGCCACCAACTGGGGTTATACCGGCAGCATCAACGATTTCTGCGCACAGGCAAAAAAAGCCGGGTACGACGGCATCGAAATATGGTGGCCCAATGAAACCGCCGCGCAACAGGAACTGTTTGCCGCGCTGGAACAACACGGGCTTGAAGTGGGATATTTGTGCGCGGGCTACGACAGCGACTATACGAAACATGCGCAGCAGTTTGAAACCATGCTGAAAGCAGCTACCGGTCATAATAAGATCAAACCGTTGTATATTAACTGCCATTCCGGGAGAGACTATTTCTCTTTTGAGCAGAACAGCGCTTTAATAGATATGACTTACCGGGTCTCCAAACAGTCGGGCATACCGGTGTACCACGAAACACACCGTTCACGCATGCTGTTTGCCGCGCATATTGCCGGTAAGTTCATCGACGCAAAACCAGACCTGCGCCTTACCCTTGATATTTCGCACTGGTGCAATGTACATGAATCGCTGCTGCAGGACCAGCAGGCCACGGTTGCCAAAGCCCTGGGCCGGGCCGGGCATATACACGCCCGCATCGGGCACCCGGAAGGACCGCAGGTGAATGATCCCCGCGCGCCCGAATGGGCCAATGCCGTGAAAGCGCACTTTGGTTGGTGGGATCAGGTAGTACAGCGCCATCAGGCTGCCGGAAAACCACTCACTTTCCTCACTGAATTTGGCCCGGCCGATTACCTGCCTACGCTGCCGTACACCCGGCAACCGGTAGCCGACCAATGGGATATCAACGTATTTATGATGAACCAGCTAAAACAACGTTACAGTAAACCATGAGATTATTGATCAGTAGCGGCAGCTGGAGTATGTTTATCGGACGTTCGCATCCTTTACTGGTACACCTGCCTATCGGCATTTTAATTATTGCATTTATACTCACCCTGCTGGCACGCAGGGAAAAATGGCGGCATGTACAAAGCGCCCTGCCCGCAGTATTGCTGGCGGCAGCACTGTCTGCCATACTCAGCTGTATCACCGGCTACCTCCTTTCACTGGATGGAAGCTATGAAGAAAAGCTGCTGCAAACGCATAAATATCTCGGTATAGGCGTGGCCGTTATCAGCACCGGCCTGTACCTGCTGGAAAAATACAAACACCGCTTTCCCCGCCTGCAACTGCCCGCCGCCCTGCTCATGATATTGCTCCTAAGCGCTGCAGGGCATTATGGTGGTAGTCTTACCCACGGCGATGACTACCTCACCCAGGCCATGCCTGCGCCTTTACAGCGGATGACAGGCATGAATAAAGCAATAGCTAACGCAGCAGCCTATACGAATATTGGTGATGCCCGCTTGTATGAAGACCTGGTGCAGCCTGTACTGGCCAACCGCTGCTATGGCTGCCATAACGAACAAAAACTGAAAGGCGGCCTCCGGCTGGAGTCCATTGCCCTTATCCGTAAGGGCGGGGAGCATGGCCCTGTGCTGAAGGATAGTTTGCCGGAGGAAAGTGAGTTATTCAAGCGGTTATTATTACCTGAAGAAGACGAGCACCGTATGCCCCCAAAAGGCAAGCCTTCCGTGACGCCGCAGGAACTGGAACTGCTGCACTGGTGGATTGCCGAAGGCGCCCCTGCCGGCAAAACCGTGAAAGAGCTGGGAAAAACGCCGCGTATCCTTGCCGTGCTGGAAGGGATGCAACCGGCTACCCCGCTGGACAAACAGGAATTTGTACCTGAGGAAAGTACCAGCGCTCCCAGCGCCCAGAAAATGGCGGCCCTGGAAGCAAAAGGCGTAAAGGTAATGCCGGTAGGCACAGGAAGTAATTACCTCACCGTAGATGCCATTAATGCCGCAGGTTTCAGCGACCACGATATGGAGTTGCTAACGGCCCTGAAGGAACAACTGATCTGGGTGGATCTTTCCGGCACCGCTATCACCGACAACGCTTTTGCCGCACTTGGCCAGCTGAAGAAGCTCACACGGCTGGATCTGAGGAATACTGCCATTAAAGGCAATGGCATAAAAGAACTTGGCAACTGCAGGGAGCTCCGCTATCTTAATCTCGCCGGAACGGCGGTAAATTCCGAAGGACTATTAGCCTTACGGCAAAATAAGAAGTTGCAGCAGTTATATGTGTACCAGGCGGGTGTTACACCTGCCGCATTCGGGCAGCTGCAGCGGGCGTTACCAAAGCTGAAGCTGGATACGGGCGGTTACCGTTTACAACAACTGGCATCCGATACTATTATTTATCATAAGGTAAGCGGGTAATGATGCCGGCGTTTACGGCTGTTATTTATCCGGAAGCAGCAGGTTATGATGCCGGCCCTGGAGATCATCAGTAATATGCATCTGCCGGTATCAGCTGCCATTAAACAGCAACTGCGTGCAGGCATTACCGTTACTCATACTCCTGCGCCGCATTCGCCAGCCGCAAGGCAATTTTCTTAGCCAGGGATCTGGGGGACAGCACTTTCATATGTTCCCCGAATCCCAGGATCTCCCGCTCCAGCTCAAAATTCAGGACTACATCAATGCTCACGATAGTCCCTTTCTCATCTTCCTTTAATATTTCCTGCGAATGATGCAGCGGCTTTGTAAGCACATAAGGCGCATGCTTAGGATCAATTTGCAGTACTACTTTATGTACCGGGTCTTTCTCCGTTTTGGTAACGCCTATCAGGTTATTGTAATACTCATCAAAGGGCATACCTTCCCAGGCAACGAATTTTTCTTTGGGCAGTTCCTGGATGCTGATGATACGGTCCAGCGCCAGAGTTAGCAGCTGATGATGGTGTTTGTTCCGCGTGATCAGGAACCAGCGGTTGCGGTATTCCTTCAGAAGATAGGGATAACAGATGAATTCCCGGGCCTTGCTGGCCTTAAAGGATTTATAGGCAATCAGCAGGGCCCTCTTATGCAGCGTCGCCTGGTAAAGCGGGTTAATATGCGATAACCCCAGCAGGCGGTGATTATTCTCCAGCTGTATACAGTTCTGGTGCGCACCGGTCGATTTATACAGGTTATTCTCCAGCCGCGCTATCATATCGCTCATATCATCAAAGTAACTGAATCCGTTGAACTGTTTCAGCACCGCTACTATTTCCTTCATCTTATCTACGTCGGCATTATTAATGGGAGCGTTTGTAATGCTATAGGCAGGATCGCTGTAGGTATAATACTTACGGTCCTTTACTATAATAGGCGCATTATAACCCAGCTTATCACTGCGCATTAACTGGATATCCGCCTGGATGGTGCGCCTGCTCACACCACTGCTGATACCTTCAAAATCATACAACACGTCTGCTACTTTCTCAATGAGATCTTCCAGCGTCCACTTACGGTAGCGGTTACGCAGGCATTCATCGATGGCTTTGTACCGGATCAGGGCCAGCTTATTAATGGACATACTAACTATTTATACAAAGAAACGAAATTACTACGCAATATACCTGCGTAGCATTTTTTATTTTCCGGGAAATGAAAATATAAGTAGATGATAAACAGTATATTAAAAATATTTTCAGAAAAATAACCCAGTACGCAGGTGCATTGCGCAGATGTATATGCATCTTTGTTTCATCGGAAGCGGTCAAATAAATGTTACTTCATTCGATTAAAAAGAACATTTGTAATTAACGCAGAAGATGGGAAAGCAGTAGTTCAATGGTTGAACACCGGATCCTGTAGTTTTGAAATTACCGCCAGGGTCAATTAAAACTTACTTCCTGATTCCAACCCGGAGTTGCTGGTTCGAATCCGGCCTGCTTTACGAAATCGAGGTCAATTGTTGCTTACTTCTTTTTGGTAAAACAGCAACAAAATTATCTGATTATTAAATACGACTACAATGGACGCTTTATTAAGAACAGGATTAAGACAACAGGCTATTTACATTCCTGATACAGTTGTGAATACAGACATGCTGCACATCACGCTGGCGACGGGAATGCTGGTGACCAATCTTGCTAAACTGGGATTCGGCGTTACGGAAGATCTTCTGCACGCGCTGAACCATACCTCGCCTGCCTACCAGGCTACTATCCTGGAAACATTCCAGGAAGTGATGGGTGTGAAAGCCAACTGGACCCCGCTGATAAAAAACTGGCAGGTGCCTACCAACGAATCGTTCATGGATCACTTTATCACCTACTTCACCAATAAATTCAAAGGCCCCGGCACAACGCTCCGGTGCGGGCATATCATTCCTGCGAATACTTTTCCGCTGGAAAGATATAACGGCTGCCCTTACTGCGGTACACCGTTTGAATTTGGGGAGCTGGAGAACATGGGTCAGGGAAGCAAGATCCGTGTACTGGAACGCTGGAACGATAAGCTGGCAGCGAAATACATGGAAGATCTGCTGACTTCCAAAACAGCCCTGGATGCTACCCAGGTAGAAAGCCTGAAAGCATTACTGTATATTTTTCCGCTGCCTGCTGTAAAAGTGGGTATGAAAGAAACGCTGATCACAATTATAGATGTGCTGATCGAAAAAGAGGAAACAGAAAAAGCGGGGACAATGTTTACTACGCCTACGGATATACTCCGCTACCTGTGGTACAAACATACCGGCTTCCTGCAACTGGTTAAACCTGGCACCATCATCAAACGGAAAGAAAAAAACAACCGGCAGATGCACCCTGATAGCTATCCTACGTTACAGTCGGTATCCGCAGCAGCCATGCTGAAACTGAAATACAACCGCCGGCAGGGATTGATGGTCGCCCGGTGGCTGAACAGCCTTGACATGGATATAACAGCCATGTGTGAAATCATGCATCCGCAACGTAACATGTGGGTACGCTTTATCCGCGCCCTTCGCCTTCCTGAATTCAGCAAACGCGAAGGCTTCGGAAAACTCCGGGCACTGCTTGACCGGTTCTACCGCCAGGATTATACGGTATGGCAGGGGCAGGTGAATCATTACCGTTTACGTTATGATGCCACCAATACACTGCAGCTGCTGCAACTGCGCCCAGGCCTGTTTGCCCGCTCGCTGTTTGCCAATATGCTGTGGTTTGGCCCTGAAGTCGTGGTTGCGGCCTTTGATAACATCACCCATAAAGTACCTGCCCGGCTGTTGCTGACCCTGCAGATGTACGCAACGTATTACTTCGATAAATCAGCTACCCGTACAGTAAAACCACTGGGCGGCGTAAGTAAAAGCATCCCGGCCAACCGCCAGCTGCACATCTACGAAGATGATCAGGTACAGGAAATGCAACAGGCTGTAACAAACCTCTGCATCTCCGCCATGAAGAAACGCTTTGCAGCGGTGCCTGCCACTGCCAAAAGCATCTACATCGCGCCGGAGCTGTACAAAATACCACTGTCTATCGGCGACCGCAGCGAACAGCTGCAGGACCTGCCGGGCGCATTAATGGGTACCCGGTTTAAAGTGGAAGGCGATAAGATCATCCTGTTCATGCAATGGGGTAAAGGCTTACCTGCCCAGCACCTGGATATGGACCTCAGCTGCCGTATCGCTTATGAGAACAACCGTACAGATCACTGCTCTTTTGCCAACCTGAAAACAACCGGGTGTATACATAGCGGGGATATCCGTTCCATACCGGACCAGATAGGTACTGCGGAATATATTGAAATAGACATTCCTGCACTGGCCCAGGCCGGCGCACAGTATGTCACATTCACCTGCAATGCCTACAGCCAGGGCGCCATCGCCCTGAACCTGGTACTGGGATGGATGAACAGTAAACACAAAATGACAGTATCCAATAAAAGCGGCGTAGCCTACGATCCTTCATGCGTGGATCATCTGGTACGCATCACCGGCGGGTTAGCCAAAGGGCTCGTGTTTGGCGTACTGGATGTGGCAGCCCGGGAAATCATCTGGCTGGAAATGGCCTTCGATGGCCAGATTATCCAGAGCCTTAGCACCAGCAACGTACAGGCTATCCTGAAAAAACTGGACAGCAAACTGACCATTGGCCAGCTGCTGGCAGCCAAGGCCGAAGCCCAGCAACTGCAGCCTGCCACCGAAGCAACCGCCGACGAAGTGTACAACATGCAATGGGCGCTGAACACCGCTGCCGTAACACAATTGCTCATCGATTAAAACAATTATAAAACACAACTACTCATCTGTTAACATTAAATATTCATAAAAATCAACACATTATCGCCGCCGCGATGCAGTGACTCATCGATTTAATATGATAAGATCAACACATAATCCATCATAATCATCATAATCATTATATAATCATTATAATCCTGAGTCAGACAACATCCGCGTATCGCCTTCGGCGATCCCGGTAAAACAACAGCAGCCGGCCCGCCGTGCTGCTGTTGTTATTGTGATTTAACACACTTTTTGCATCCGCCCTCATCAATTTTCTGAAAATGGTGTTATATTCATTCCATTGTCATACATGGATAGAAAGATTTTACTACTACTGCTACTGGTTGCACCTGCTGTAGGGTATGCCCAGCAAACAGATAAGGCAGACTCAACAGTCACTGTTTCAGCGCCCAAAGGATTTTTTGATAACATTAAGTATTATCTGAAGCATACCAACGTAGAAAAGAAAAAGAAAAACCTGGACCTCAGCTTTATCGGAGGCCCGGTTTATACCCCCGAAACCAGCTTCGGGCTGGCCGTCATGATGGCCGCACAATACAAAACAGATAGGAAAGATTCCCTGCTGCCTATCTCCAATGCCGCGATATACGCCTCCGGCGCCCTCACCGGGTTTTATGGCATCGGGATCAGCAATACCACCATATTTCCGCACGACCGGTTCCGGCTGGCACTCAAAGCCTCTTTCAGCTCCAGGCCCAACAAATACTGGGGCATAGGCTATGAAGCCGGCAGCCATAAAGATGATTACACCGAATATGTACAGCTCACAGAAAAACTCCAGGCCGATTTCAGCGTGAACCTGAATGGCAACCTGTTCATGGGTATCTGTACACAAATCCAGAACGTACAAACAAAAAAGCTCGATACAGCCGGCGGCAAGCCGCTCATGACACCGGGAAAAGTGCTCGGCATCGGGGCCGGCCCGTTTATTGTGTATGATACGCGCGACTTTATTCCGAACGCCTACAAAGGCATGTACGTACGACTGGGGTACCGCTTTTTCCCCTCCTTCATGGGTAATAAAGCTGTATTTTCGCAACTGGACCTGCAGTTCGACTGGTACAAGCAACTCTGGAAAGGCGCCGTACTGGCTACAGACCTCTACGCAGAAGAACGCAGCGGCAATGTTCCATGGAGCCTGCTGGGAGAAGCTGGCGGCTCTAACCGCCTGAGAGGTTACTACGAGGGCCGCTTCCGCGACAAGAACTACCTGGCGGCCCAGGTAGAGCTACGGCAGCGGATCTACAACCGCAGCGGCGTGGTGGCCTGGATAGGCGGAGGCAACGTATTCCCCCGCTTTAATGAACTTGAATTCCGGCAGTCGCTCATCAGCTATGGTATCGGTTATCGCTGGGAGTTCAAAAAACGTATCAATATCCGGCTGGATTATGGCAGGGGCAAGGATCAATCGGGTTTTTACTTTGGTATTAACGAGGTTTTTTAAGGAGATGCCCAGGTGATGATCCGCGACTTTTAAATCAACGCCGGACCCTTTACAGCAAGTCGTTTCCTGATCAAGTCCACCTCCCCTCCACGTACAGAACACCTGCTAAACATGTGCAAAGCAACTGCCAGGCATTTCCCCGGCAATTGCTCCTCCTGTCACCTTTACTGCTGGCTTAAACTAAATGCACCACGTGGCTATTTTTGTGTAAGCTTCCTTTCTTTTAACGCGGCAGCGCTTTCTCCGGGCATGGTGTTGAAATATGCGTATCTCCCTGAGGCCCCGCGAAACGGCTTCCAGGCAAGCGTTTACTTCTCTCCTTTATTCCCCTCCATCTGCTTAATAATATTATTCACCTCCGTTTCGGTGGCGCGTAACTTCTGCTGGCAAAACTCAATAAGCACAGCAGCACGCTTTACCTTCTCCGCCAGCAGGTCTACGGAAACAGCTTCATTCTCTATTTCTGCTGCAATCAGCTGCAGTTCATTATAGGCAGTTTCATATGTCAGTTCCTGGCTCATGTATAGTGTTTTTTTCAGTAATAGTTGCTTCCAGTGAGGCATCCTGCAATACCACCCTGATATGGCTCCCGGGTTCGAGGGTAGACGCATCGGGAAGAATTTGCCCGTCCCGGTATACGATGGCGAAACCCCGTTTCAGGATACTGGCGGGGCTCATTAGTTTAAACAGCGAATCGTAATGCGCAACCTGTCCCCTTTTGCTTTGAATATACAAACGGCTGAAAGAACGGAAGCGGCCAATCATATTTTCCAGGTCATTCAGGCGGTTGGAAACAGTGATCCTGGGTTTCGACAACACGGCATTGGACACATTCAGCAATTCCCGGTGCCGGTTCAGCAGTATGGACTTCGAGGTGTGCAGCACCACGTTGTTGCACACATGCAGGGTCTCTTTATGATGAGCCAGCAGCGTCCTCGACTGATTAATAATAGTGCTGTTCAGGTATGACAATGCCTGGAAATGCGCGGAGAACAGCTGCTGCGAACGGATCACAATATGCTGCTGCATACCGGTCACCAACTCTTCAAATGAACGGTTATGCGCAATGATCAGTTCCGCCGCTTTAGTGGGTGTTTTGGTAGCGGTATGCGCCATCATATCAGTGATGGTCTCATTTTTCTGATGCCCTATTCCCGTGATCACCGGGATGGGAAACTTTGCCACCGCCCTGCCCAGGATAAAGGTATCAAAGATCAGGAAGTCGGTTTGCGCACCTCCCCCGCGGATAATCACCACTGCATCATAAGGCACCTGTCGCTGGTAAATATCTATCAGCCGTTGCTGCACCAGCTCCGCCTTGGTTTCCCCCTGCACCACAGTGAAATAATTATCGATCTTAAACGTATACCCGAAATGGTTATGCTCCAGCGTATGCCGGAAATCCTGGTAACCGGCGGAATTCCCGGAGGTGATCACCGCCAGCCGCTGGATCACTCCGGGCAGCGGCAGCTGGTTGTTGCGGGTAATGTAACGATCGCCCGCCTTCCGTATAAAATCCGCACACTCGGTGGTAAGCCGAAGCAACGTTTGTTGTTTCTGCTGTTCCAGCAGTCCCACCGTAAAACTGGTATCTATATCCAGCAGCGTGATCTGCAATCCGTGTACCTGGTGATATCCTACAGCCACTTTCACCAGCACGTGAATATCATTCTTAAACTGCTGCCCGGTAACAAATTCAAATTCCTTTATCCGGATAGCGCCGTTCCCCCATGCAACCGCCGATACTTTAGCCACAATGCCACCTGCATCCGTCTCTTTTTCCACCAGGTCAAAATAATGGTATCCCTTCTGCTGGTAGTACGAATGATTGGTAACATCTGCCACTACCCAATAGGTTTGTTCTGCAAACACCTGTTGAAGCGCCTGCTGGATTTTCCCTGTAAGAACAGATAATTTTATGAAAGATGAATCGGTCATGGCAGTGAGTAAAGATAAGTAAAACGTTTATTATGCTTTTTTGCTACTTTTAGCCGGTAATCAACCATTCATTGTAGATAGTAGCATTTTCAGGATGTCCAATAATTCAGACAACGAACGGGAACTGCTCCGGCTGGTAGCTGCCGGGGATGAGTATGCGTACCGGGTTTTATTTGACCGGTATTCGGACAGAATGTATATGAATGCACTGCATTTTACCAAATCAGCAGAACTGGCGCAGGACCTCACACAGGAGATCTTTATCCGTATTTGGATGAACCGGGCGAAACTCGCTGCCGTGGACCGTTTTGATGCCTGGCTGTTTACGGTGGCCAGAAATGTGATCCGCAATGAGTTAAAGAAAAAAGTATTACCGGTAGAAAACGCGGAATCGCTGGATGCTTATTTCAGGGACAATAATTTAACCCCGCAGGAAAGAGTAGAATATAAAGAGCTGGAAACGGCCGTTCACCAGGCCATTGAAAATTTACCCCCGCAAATGCAAACGGTGTTCCTTTTAAGCCGGCGGGAAGGACTAACGCATGAAGAGATTGCCCGGCGCATGAATATCTCTGTTGTTTCTTCCAAAACCTATATGGTCCGCTGTCTGCTGGCGATCCGCAGGCACCTCGGCAAAAATGCCGGCAAACTGGGCATCCTGATCTTTTTCCTCTACCGGTAAAAATATTTTCTTCCAGACGTCTTACCTCTGTTTATTTGATTGTCTTTACCTGGAATGGCCCTCAGGCGGCAGGTACTATTATCATTTTAACAACGCATTATTATGTTGCCATCTGAATTTCAATATCTGGTAGAAAAATTCCTGGACGATAGTATTACCCCGGAAGAGTTACAGCGTTTCCGGCAATGGGTGTTGGAAGACAGGGCCGTAGCCATACAGGAAGCCGCGATAGAAGCTGTACTGCAAAAAAATAATTATCCCGGCGAAATGCCGGAAGATAAACAGGTGATGTTCTCATATATACTGGAAGAAGCCAATCGGCGCACTGCCACGCATTCCGGTACGAAAACAGTGAACATGCGGAGATGGTGGGCGGCGGCAGCTGTTTTATTACTGCTGGGCACCGGCTTTTATTTCCTTACCCGTACTGAGTCGCCGGTAGCAGTAGTTGCACAACAATCCAATAACATCATCCAGCCGGGCAGGGAAGGCGCTGTGCTTACCCTTGCGGATGGTTCACAGGTGGTGCTCGACAGCCTGAAAAACGGGGTCATCACCCAACAGGGAAATACGGATGTAAGGCTCCGGAACGGGCAGCTGTTATACAACAGCCGCAATAATGCTGCTTCTGCGTCCCTTACCTATAATACGGTAGCTACGCCCCGGGGCCGCCAGTTCCGCGTGATACTGCCGGATGGTACTACCGTTTGGCTCAATGCCGCCTCCTCGCTCCGGTACCCGGTTACTTTTCCGGAAAGAGAAAGAAATGTGACAGTTACGGGAGAAGCCTACTTTGAAGTAGCTGCTGATGCGCACAAACCATTTACCGTGAAAACAGACAACGGTACTGCTATCAGGGTATTGGGTACCAGCTTTAACGTAAACGCCTATACGGACGAATCGGCATTGCGGGCCACCCTTTTACAGGGAAAGATCCTGGTAAAAACCACTACCGGCAACCAGGTATTGCTGCCGGGAGAACAGGCAGTAGTAGGCCAGTCCATTACTGTAAATAAACAGGCGAATACCAGCCAGGCCATTGCCTGGAAGAACGGCATATTTAATTTCCAGCAAGCCCCGCTTGAAGTGGTAATGCGGCAAATTTCCCGCTGGTATGACGTAGAAGTAGTATACGAAAAGAATATTCCGGCTATTACTTTCGGCGGTGAAATGGGACGGGATCTTGAGTTGAAGGACGTACTGGAATTCCTGCAGGAATCAGGTGTACATTTTAAATTATCAGGAAGAAAACTGACTGTTATGCCATAATTATTAATCAACCAGATCATCGGCCACAAAAAAACCGGAAGCGGTTCGAAGCACTTCCGGTCAGAGGTTGGCTTAACTGAGAAAACAAGTCACGCAAGACTGCTTATTCATCAACTAAACCATTGCAAAGCTATGCAATTAAATGCTCTTTGTAACCGGTCGGGGAAACGTATGCAAAGCCCGCATGCCCCCGGGGTTCCAGCTGTGTACAGCTGCCGGTTATCAGCCAAAATCAAAGGATCGCACTACCGGACAACGATCCCAATACTAAAAATCATGAAACTAACCATGCTTCTTCTTATAGCTGCATTCCTGCATGTAACAGCGGGCAGCTATGCGCAACAGATCACCTTTTCGGGGAAAAATGTACCGCTTGAAAAAGCGTTTTCCGTGATCAGGGAACAAACCGGGTACCTGGTGGTATACAATGCCGACCTGCTGAAAAATGCCAGGACAGTTACGGTAAACGCGCGCAACATGCAGCTGGAAGCATTCCTGGAGCTTACGTTCAGGGAGCAACCGCTAAAATATGTGATCCGTAACAATACGATCCTTGTAACAGAAAAACCCCGGCCGCAGCAATCTCCGAGCACCTCGCCGGCCAGTTTCGCGGCTGCACAGCTGGCTCATTTAAAGGGAACCGTGGTCAATGAAAAAGGGGAACCTCTGCCCGGCGTCACCATCCTGCTGAAAGGCAGTGCCCGCGGCACTGTTACAGACGACGGCGGCTTATTCCTGCTCAGCGGCGAGGTGGAAGAAGGCGCCGTGCTGGTGGTAAAGATGATCGGCTATATCCCGCAGGAAATTACGGTGAATGGGCGCAGCGATATCCGTATTGCGCTCCGGGCGGATGTGCGGAACCTGGAAAATGTGACAGTTTCCACCGGGTACAAAAAGATCCCCAAATACCAGCTTACCGGCGCCGCTTCAGTGGTAACGCAAAAGGAATACGATCAACGTGTAGCCGTCACCGGTAACTTCCTGGAAAGCCTGGAAGGAAAGGTACCTGGTTTGGTGTACAACAGCCAGTCCGGGGAATTGTCTATCCGCGGTGTTTCCACCTTTGATGCGGTAAAAAAGCCGCTGATAGTGGTAGATGGCTTTCCCACGGAGATAGACCTCAACACTATCAATCCCATCGATATCGTTTCCATTTCCGTACTGCGGGATGCCGCTGCTGCTGCCATTTACGGCGTACGCGCCTCCAACGGGGTGATAGTGGTGGAAACCAAACGTGGAAAATCCGGTAAAGCAAGATTCAGTTTGCGCGCCACCACTGCATTGCAGCAATCGCCCGATTTTGGTTACCTGAAATTTGCGGGTGCAAAGGAATTTGTAACCCTGCAGGAAGCACAGTTCAGGCGCAGCAACCCCGATGAAAGCTCCTATACCGCTTATGGCCGGCCCATGAGCCCTGCCACCGCCATCCTTTTCGATGAGCAGCAAAAACGCATTTCTGCGGCCGTAGCCCGGCAAATGCTGGATTCGCTGGGCAGTTACGATAATACAGCAGGATATAAAGATCTCTATTTCCGCACCCGCCAGGCTACCAATCTTAACCTGGATGTAAGCGGGGGAAACGACAAAAGCACTTACCTGCTGGGCGTGAATTATATTGCCGAACAACCAGTGAATATTGGCGCGAAGAACAACCAGCTGATCCTGAATTTTGCCAATACCTACCAGCTTTCCAACCGGCTGAAAATGGATTTCCGCGGTGTATATTCGCACGCCGAATCTGAAAAAGGCTTCACTGCTCCCATCAATGATTTTTATCCCTATGAAAAGCTGGCCGATACCAACGGTACTCCCCTGGCGGTTGCGCAGGGAACCAACAGGGACTATCTTAACTTTGGCGTTAGCCGTGAGCGTAACAACCGCCTCATTGCACAGGGCCTGTATGATCAGCTCTATTATCCCTACCGTGAGCTCACAGCCAATACCACCAGCATCAATACCAATGTGTTCAGGGTACAGGCCCGGCTGGAAGGAAAGCTCACCGATTGGATGTCGGCAGAAGTGGGCGGTAATTATGAACGGCAGCAAGGGCTGCAGGACAACCTGCTCAATGAACAATCCTACATGGTACGCAAACTGCTGAACCTTAAAGCCGCCAAAGATCCCAACGGGAGACCTTTGTTCATTGATATCCCGCAGGGTAATATTCTCCGGAGAACAGACCAGAAAGCCGTGAACTACACCCTGCGCGCACAGCTGAACTTTGATAAACGCTCTGCCAACAGCCGGCATGAAATGTCGGGCATCCTTGGCGCCGAACAGCGGAAAACCACCAGCGACAGCTATCTTAACAGTTACTTCGGGTACGACGGTCAATCCCTGATCAGCAAACCCGCTAACCTGCAACGCGCGAGCCTTTGGGTAAACCCTGCATTCCCGGACGTATCCCAGTTTGGTGGTGCTCTTTCGCTGAGGGATTATCTCAATGAAACCAGTTCCGACCGGCGCTTTCTTTCCTGGTATGCACAGGGCACCTATATCTACAACAGTAAATATATTGTTACCGGTAGTTACCGTATCGACCAGTCCAACCTGTTTGGCGTGGACCCTAAATATAAGTACCGCCCTTTATGGTCCGCTGGCGCTGCATGGCGCCTCCATATGGAAGATTTCCTGAAAGACAAAACCTGGATCAGTGAGCTGAAGCTCAATGCTACCACAGGTTTCAATGGTAACGTACCGCTGAGTAACAACGGCCCTTTCCTCATCCTGGCTTCGCAGCTGAACAATGTATTTGAGGTATCCCAGCCATCTTTTTATGTGATGACGCCAGAGAACCAATCATTACGCTGGGAAACAACCCGCACCTACAACTTTCGCCTGGACTACGGATTCTTTAACAACCGGCTGTTTGGCTCTGTGGACTATTACTACAAAAGAACGGGTGATGTGTTCGGGCAATTTGACGCTGACCCTACCAGTGGCTTTAACCAGTACAACGCCAATACGGCTACTATCCGGAACAGCGGCGTGGACCTGTTGATTTCATCCGTAAATGTACAAAACCGCAGGTTCGAATGGCGCACCGGTCTCACCGCATCGCTGAACCATAATAAAGTACTGGCGGTAAAAGCCAGCGAGTATGATAATTCAGAATATATTACCAGCAGTCGTATCAACCGGCAGGGCTATCCCATGGATGCATTATTCAGCTATAATTACGGCGGACTAACGGATATGGGTAAACCCTTTGTATATGACGCCAAAGGTGGCCGGCATATCCTTGATTTTTATGGCAATGCGGTGGTGGATGTAGCATTTGAGGACCTGATCTACAGCGGTACCACTACGCCCAAATATGTATTGGGTCTGAATAACCAGTTCACTGTAGGCGCATTTGATGTTTCATTCCTCTTCATGTATTACGGTGGGCATGTGATGCGGGTGGAACAACCGAATCCTGTGAACATCACTACTTACAGTACTCCCCTGTTAGAAGGCTCCTCCAATTACTGGAAAAAAGCCGGCGATGAGCTATATACCAATATTCCCGGGCTAACACCTGGCAGAGCGCAGGATCCATACTATTTCTCTTCGTATGCCCGTTACGGTTACCAATATGCAGCACAGTTCATCCGCAAAGCCGATTATATCCGGCTACGCGACCTGATCGTCACCTATAACCCGAAGTTTGAATTTCTGAAACGGATGGGGCTCAATCAGACGCAGGTCCGTTTACAGGGACAAAACCTGTTCTACTATACTTTCAGCGGAAATGATATTGACCCGGAGGCAATAGACCGTACCAGCGGCGTGCGACAATTACCACAACGGCCGCTTTACAGCATTTCCCTTTTTACTAACTTCTAATCATTCATCTATGAGATCAATCAATATTGTCTTTATCCTTTTACTTACAACCGCCGGTTTCTCCGGCTGTGATAAGTTCCTGGAAGTAAAGCCAAAAGGGATCGTGATCCCGGAGAAGCTGAGCGATTACCAGCTGATGCTGAATTCCAGGCAACTGACCCTTACATTTCCGCCTGCCTTGTTATATTGCACAGACGATTACTACGAGGAATTTGATGACCTGAGCACTGTGCCCGCAGCTAATGCTTACTACTGGCGGCCAGGGATCGACCAGAACGAAAAAGAAAGCCCCGCTGCATGGGGCGATCTGTATAACAGTATTTACAATGCCAACGTGATCATCAATAATGTGATGGCCACCACAGATGGCACACCGGCCGCCCGTGCCTCCACACTCGCAGAAGCCCTGGTGATCCGTGCAGACTGCTATTTTATGTTGCTGACGCTTTTTGCAAAAGCATATAATCCCGCAACTGCCGCCAACGATCCCGGTTTGCCGCTGGTGCAAAGCACCAATGTAACCGATAAAGCGCCGCCACGGTCTTCCGTACAAACAACACTGGATACCATCGTTACCAATGTAACAGATGCCATTGCTGCATTGCCGCTCACCAACCTCAACAAATACCGGCCTACAAAATATGCTGCGTATAGTTTGCTGTCAAGGGTGTATCTCTATATGCAGGATTATGCCAACACGAAAAAGTATACCGACCTGGCGCTAACCGCGCCGCACAGCATGATCAACTTCAATGACTATGAAGATGCGTATGCCTTTCCTCCAACTGATATGAATCCACAGGTGCTCTGGCAACGCGCTTCGTCAGATTATACGATCCCCTCTATGATGGGCATGCAGCGTGGATTGAGTACTTTATACCAACCTGGCGATCTCCGGTTGCTCTTTCTTGCCTATTCGTTTGATACCGCTCCGGATGATTACTATTATTCCGCTGAAAACGGCTACTCCAATTTCGGTACTACCTTCCAGGAAATGTACCTGACAAAAGCTGAGGTACTGGCACGTGATAATCAAACCGAAGCCGCCATGAACGTAGTAAATGAACTGCGGAAATACCGGTTCAAAACAGATGCTTATACGCCCCTGTCGGCCACTGATAAGGAAGACGCGTTAAAGAAAGTGCTGGAAGAGCGCAGACGGGAACTGGCCTTCCGCGGGCTGCGCTGGATGGATATGAAGCGCCTGGACCGCGAAGGGCGTATGCCTTTGGTAGAGCGCAGGGTGAACAGCACCGGCGCCTTAAAAGGCACGCTGGAACCAGGCAGCAAAAAGTATGTTTTCCAGATCCCTGCCCGCGTACAACAATTTAACCCGGATATGCAATTAAATGACCGTTAATCACTATTACATGAAAAGCATTATTCTCGCACTGATACCCTGCACACTGCTGTTCACAACAGCCGATGCACAAAAACAAAATACTACCCTTTCCGGCAAATTGAACAGCAGCGATATTACTACGCCGCTGCACCTGAAAAATATGACCGGAGCCGACCTGCTGATCCCCGTAAATGGGGACGGTACCTTTAGCAGCAAAGTGACCTTACCTGCAAAAGGATTCTATTCCCTGACCGGCGTAGGGCAGCTGTACCTGGAACCGGGCTACCAGCTCCAGATTGCGCTGGGACCAGATAGCACTTACCGCTTCAGCGGCAAAGGCAGCATTGAAAACAATGCCGTTTCAGACGCACGGAAAGCACTGTCCAGATATGTACAGACTTCCCCGGAGCGGTTGCTTGCCCAGGAAGCCTTGTATACCCCCGTACCAGTATTTATCAGCAAAATGGACGCTTTTGTGAAAGATGGACAACATTTGTTTGACCAGTCGCCCAGCGCTTTTTTCCGGGAGATGGCCGGTAAGGACCTTGCCTACTATGCCAAATATGTGCTGTCCGACTACAGCCTGTATTACGGAACAGACCTGGAAAAACAGGAAGCCTTCTATAAAATGATGGAAACCGGCGACCGCACAGATACCGCTTTCCAGCGCCGCTTATCTGAGGCACGCAGCGCCATGTGGGTAAAAAGGGCCGACAGCACAGAGCGCAGGCTGCTGGATAATATCACCATGAACAACTGGGATAAGAACGATTCCGCATTGTTCCAGCAATCTGCCTGGTACAGGGAAGTGCTGGACCACTACCTTTCCGTTATCCAGTACACAAAGTACAGGCATTTGTTTGAAGCATCTGTGAAAGACAATAACATACGGACCCTGATGGACCTGTATATTTCCAGGGGTGAAATCACGAATTCCTTTATGCTGGAATACTACACGTATACCGGCACACAGAATGCGCTGAAAATGCTGAAGGATAAACGGGTGCGCGATAGTTTGTATAAAGATTACGTTGCCGGCGCAAAACATCCCGCACACCTGAAAGAGATCCAGGACATTTACAGGAATGCCAATACCTATGGCGATAATTCCCCTGCCCCTGATTTTTCTTATGAAGATGTGAACGGTAAAAAAGTTTCCCTGAAAGATTTACGCGGGAAATATGTTTATATAGATGTATGGGCCACCTGGTGCGGCCCCTGTAAAATGGAGATCCCCCATTTATCGAAGATAGAAGCGCTTTACGAACATAAAAAGATCCGGTTTGTGAGCCTGTCGGTAGACAAAACCGCTGATAAACAAAAGTGGAAAGATTTTGTTCAGAAAGGAAACCTGAAAGGTATACAGTTGCTTGCGGATAAGGATTTCCGGTCCGACTTCATCCAAAAATTCAACATCAATTCCATTCCACGGTTTATACTGATTGCGCCGGATGGCAAAATTGTAAGTGCCGATGCGCTGCGGCCTTCCAATCCTGAATTGAAAGCATTGCTGGATAAATTACTAACGGAAGGATAAATAAAAGAGGATGTCATTTATTTACCGGCCTCCCCCTGCCTGCCTTCCAGGTGCCGGATCATGCCGTTCATCTGCTCCAGCTGCGTTTTCTAGATTTCGATAATGTCTTCCTGTTGCCGGATGATGAGGTGATTTAGCTTTTCATGCAGCATGAGGTTCTCTAGTTCTAACTTCAGGTAGTAGGAAATAAGTAGATATTTGGAGGAGAAGACATCTCTGAACTTCAGGGTACTTTTCTGATTTCTGATAGCTTTCTGACCCCTTATACGTTCTAAAGTTCAAAAGTTATTGCATGCGGCATTGGCCGCATACAATAACTTTTCTGATTTTAATGAACCACAAGATCAAAATAAGCGAAGCACTGGCAAGTTGCCAGCACCTCGCATTTATTTTTGATTCAATACTTAGGATGGTTTACATCTTCACCTTTTTCGTTTTTTTCAGATCAATACAATCTACTACAGATTTATTCTGTCAGATATAACTCTTGCAATGGTCTTACATTCATATAACTATTTTTTCCAAATGATTCTGAAAGCGCATTTACCGTGGCCATTGCAGCAGGTAAGGTTGTAATTACAGGTATATTATGTATTAAAGCCTGTTGGCGGACATTCATTTCATCCTGTATTGACCCTTTGCCTACACAAATATTGATGATCATGTTAATTTTCTTATCTCTGATATAATCTATCACAGAAACTCCTTCTTCGTCCGAACTAATCACAATAGAATTATTGGTAAGACAAGACCTACCGTCTACTATTTTATTTACGTGTTTTTGCGTTTTAGGAGAAAACAGTATATCAAATCCAAGTTCAGTGAGTTGCATCGCCAGTGGAACGATAGAAGGAATATATTTTTCTTCCACGCTAATAAATACATTTCCGGAAGTAGGAACATTATATCCTCCTCCTATTTGCGATTTCAAAAAAGCCATTCCAAAAGTATCCGCTATGCCCATAGACTCACCTGTTGACTTCATCTCAGGAGTGAGTAAAATATCGGAACCGGGAAACCGCTTGAATGGAAATACTGCTTCTTTCACAGAATAATAAGGTGGAACAACTTCTCTTAATTTTAATTCCTCAATGCTTTTTCCCAGAATGACTTTCGTTGCCATTTTTGCCCATTGAACCCCAGTTGCTTTACTCACAAATGGAACTGTACGGGACCCTCTTGGGTTCACCTCCAGAACATAAAGCTGATTATCTTTTGTAATGGCAAATTGAATATTCAGCAATCCAATCACATGTATTTCTTTAGCAATAGCAATGGTAGCTTCTCGGATTTCGGAAAGTATTTGTTTGCTTAACGAATAAGTCGGAAGGGAACAGGCCGAATCACCGGAATGAATTCCAGCTTCTTCAATGTGTTCCATGATACCAGAAATCACACATTCTTTTCCATCAGCCAAGGCATCCACGTCCACTTCAATTGCATCTTCCAAAAATTTATCAATAAGAATTGGATGTTCCGGAGAAATGGCCAGCGCCTTACCCATATATGTCTTTAGTTCCTCTTGATTATATACAATTTCCATAGATGACCCTCCTAAAACGTAAGATGGCCTCACAACTACGGGATAGCCGATTTTTTTTGCCGCATCTGACGCTTCTTCTAAAGAGGTTACAGTATCATTTGCAGGTTGAATAAGATTTATTTTATGAAGGAGTTGCTGAAATTTTTTTCTATCTTCCGCCAGATCAATATTAGCCGGAGATGTCCCCAAAATTTTCACTCCTGATTTCTCCAATTGGATGGCCAAATTCAATGGTGTTTGTCCACCAAACTGTATGATGACCCCCATTGGCTTTTCATTTTCATAAATATTAAGTACATCTTCCAACGTGAGCGGCTCAAAATATAATTTATCAGAAACGTCAAAGTCAGTAGAAACGGTTTCTGGGTTGCAGTTCACCATAATGCTTTCATATCCTTCTTCCCTTATGGCCATAGATGCGTGCACGCAACAATAATCAAATTCAATGCCCTGTCCAATCCTGTTGGGTCCTCCACCAAGTATCATCACTTTCGGGTTAAGTGTTACTCTCGATTCATCATCCTCTTCATATGTAGAATAAAAATAAGGCGTGAACGCTTCAAATTCTGCAGCACAAGTATCCACCAATTTATAGGTTGGTAGCACCCCAAGTTTTTTTCTAATCGTTCTCATTTCTATTTCGCTTCCAAAACCGAGAAGGTTTTTTAGCTGTATGTCAGAAAACCCATATTGCTTTGCTCGTCGAATACTTTGCTCATCTGCAATAATACTTGTTGCAGTTTTGAAAATCTGGTTCATTTGATTCAAAAACCAAGGGTCAATATGTGTATAAGCATAAAGCTGATCAATACTCATTCCTTTCTCCAAAGCATATTTAATAAAGTAAATTCTTTCCGAATTGGGCTTACTGAGTTTTTCAACTAACAATTCCTCGGTCACTTCTGTCATATCCTTATTGTCAAAACCCAACCCATATCTTTTTGTTTCCAATCCGCGAAGACCTTTTTGAAACGCTTCTTTAAAAGTTCGGCCAATTGCCATGGTTTCCCCAACAGATTTCATAGACGTCCCCAGTATTGACTCTGCTTTTGGAAATTTGTCAAAATTGAACCGGGGAATTTTTACTACGCAATAATCAATAGTAGGCTCAAAGCAGGCCACCGTTTTTTTAGTGATATCATTTTGGATTTCATCGAGTGTATATCCTACAGCAAGTTTCGCTGCAAATTTAGCTATTGGGAAACCTGTTGCTTTTGATGCCAGTGCAGAACTTCTAGATACCCTTGGGTTCATTTCGATTACAATCATCCGCCCATCTTTAGGATTCACGGCAAACTGCACATTGGAACCGCCGGTTTCTACACCGATTTCTCTCATGATAGCAATAGAGGCATCACGCATCTTCTGGTATTCTTTATCTGTAAGTGTCTGAGCCGGAGCAACAGTTATTGAATCACCAGTATGAACACCCATTGCATCCAGGTTTTCGATGGAACAGATAACGATTACATTGTCATTCTTATCCCGCATCACTTCAAGTTCGTATTCTTTCCAGCCAATGATGGATTCTTCTATCAATACTTCAGTGATTATACTGCTTTTCAATCCTTCAGCTACAATAGTTTCCAAATCATTTTCTGAATAAGCAATTCCTCCACCGGTGCCACCTAATGTAAATGATGGTCTCACCACACAAGGATACCCCAGACGCATTGCCGCCTGTTTCGCATCTTCCAAAGTATTCGCAACATCAGATTTGGGTAAATCCAATCCAATGTTCAACATGGCCTGTTTAAACAATTTTCGATCTTCTGCTTTTGCAATAGATGTAGGCTTTGCCCCCAGCATTTCAATATTGTATTTTTTAAGAATGCCTTTGTTATGTAAATCCATGGCAAGATTCAATGCTGTTTGTCCACCAAAAGTAGGAAGCACCGAATCGGGTTTTTCTTTTTGAATGATCTTCTCCAATATTTCTACCGTGAGCGGTTCGATATAGGTTTTATCGGCCGTATCCGGGTCGGTCATAATGGTAGCAGGATTCGAATTGACTAGAATAATCTTATAACCATCTTCTCGTAAGGCTTTGCAAGCTTGCGTACCAGAGTAGTCAAACTCACAGGCTTGACCAATAACAATCGGACCGGGACCAATAAGCAATATACTTTTTATATCTTTTCTTTTGGGCATAAATTTAATATTAATTGCGTGTTGATAGTTAAGAGATTTGGTATTGGATTTCATTTAAATTGATAACAGAGACTCTTTTGCAATAGTGCGCAATCTCTCTTTTTCCATCATGTCGATAAAATAGTCAAAGAGATATTTTGAATCGTGCGGACCAGGAGAAGATTCTGGATGATATTGGACAGAGAATGCGGAGTATTTTTTGTGGCGGATACCGGCAATAGTTTGGTCATTTAGATTTATATGTGTAATCTCTACTTCCTCTTTATTAAGACTATTGCGGTCAATAGCATAATTATGATTTTGAGACGTAATTTCAACCTTCCCAGTTGATAGGTTCATGATTGGATGATTTACTCCATGATGGCCAAAACGCAGTTTGATTATTCGGGCACCCAATGCGAGACCTAATATCTGGTGACCAAGACATATTCCAAAAAAAGGAATTTTTCCCAGTAGTTCTTTCACCAATTCAACCACGTCTATCAAGGGTTCGGGATCGCCAGGCCCGTTTGATAAAAACACCCCGTCAAAGCCTCCTTCTAAAATAGTTTTAGCATCTACAGAACAAGGAAACACTGTCAAATCACAATTCTTACCTTCAAATAACCGGAGGATGTTATATTTGATTCCGCAATCAACCACGGCAACTTTATAATCTGGAAATTGATTTTTATCCCATTTAAAACTCGTCCTCGTAGTAACATCTTTCACTATGTTTTTTCCTACAATTTCGTCAGCTTGTTTCAGCCTCTGCACCAGTATTTCTAAACTTTCAGAGGAGGTGGTGAGCAATGCTTTCATGGCGCCTTTCTCTCGTAGA
This sequence comes from Chitinophaga polysaccharea, assembly GCF_902150045.1. Classification (GTDB taxonomy): domain Bacteria; phylum Bacteroidota; class Bacteroidia; order Chitinophagales; family Chitinophagaceae; genus Chitinophaga; species Chitinophaga polysaccharea_A. The sequence goes on along the minus strand of NZ_CABFVU010000004.1, from coordinate 786,665 downwards.
TATCGAGTGATGGCCCTTGTATCAAAACCTTCTACGCCAATAATGTTGTGTTCTTCTAAATAAGCTTTTAATGTTTTAGTGCTTCGCCAGTTACTTGGCTGAGGTGTGTATTCTTTTACAATTAATGCATCCAGGTAAATTTTGCAGGATTCGACATCTTCAGCGTTGATTCCATAATTGCCAATCATGGGATAGGTCATTACCACCATTTGTCCATAATATGATGGATCGGTCAATACTTCCTGATAGCCACTCATGGCTGTATTAAAAACAACTTCGGCAACCCGTTCTTCATTAGGAACGGAGGTGAATGTTTTTCCGTGAAATATCTTTCCATCCTTAAAAATAAGATGTGCATTTTTAGGTTTACTGGCAGACTCAGACTTCTTGGCAAGCACGTTTTCAAAGAAAGCATGTAGTGGTTTAATAAGATCATCGGAGGTTTTAAAATTACAGTAGCTAATCCTGGCTATATCGTTAAGGTCCCTTAGCAAAGTTGTTTTAATTGGCGTTTTGTCTTGTATCGCTACAAAAATGGGAATGTTTTTCCCTTTGAAAATGTTATATGCCATTTCAAATGCAGTACTTTCACTGAGGCCCGTTTTGATAACGACCATAGCATCCGCTTCATCGAGCAACGACAGCCGGTAATCCCGGAAATTTTTCGGTGTAAATTCAATCCCTGTATTTTTTTCGAAGGATTGTTTAAAGGTGAGCTGATTCGCAGCTTCTAGGTCGGTTAGAAACCTAACCTTATATGGTTTCCCTAAGTCTAAAAGCTGTAAGGTATCCATCACTTCTTGGATAACTCTTTGTTCCTCTTCACTTGTTTCGGAAAAGGGTTGTCGAACAAATAAATTTAAAATGTGCATGTCGATTTTGTTGTGGTGTTTAGTAAATAATCAATAGTTCAGTAGTTTTAAAAACTAGGTGAGCAGTAACGTGGATAAAAATAATTTTTTACAAAAGATATTAACAGGAGGAGAAAGGGAAGAAAAAGGCAGTAAAATTTGGTGCGAAACGAGATTCTACCACCTTTATTAAAGCGATTAGCTTTATCAGTACAAGTATAGACCAAGTTAGTGAAATGACCAAACCACAGAAGAATAATGCTGGGCGGCTGTTGTCTTATACTTCTTACCTGGCTGTAGATGGCTACTTTATGAAGAAAACGTTCATAGCTCCGGTGCTGGGCATGGGACTGCAGGTCATCACCCGTTTGTGGCAGGACGCGAACCTGCAGTATATCTACAAAGGGCCTCAGCACAAAGGCAGAGGCAGGAGACGCCCCAATGGCCGAAAGGTGAACGTAAAAAATATAGATAAACGCCGCTGGAAGTATTGTTACCAGGATGATCATATTAAAGTATTTGAGTTGATCGCTAAATCGGTAACATTGAACTGCATCGTTAAGGTAGTGTACCTGCAAAACAAAGCAAGTGGAGGATACACCATATTAAGTACAGACACCGATATGGAAGCCGGTAAGATCATACGCTACTACAGTTTACGCTTCCAGATTGAATTTTTAATCCGGGACGCCAAACAACACATGGAACTGGAAGAATGCCAGGCAGTCAGTGAAACCAAATTATATAACCATTTTAATTTTTCGATCATGACGGTGTCATTAACGAAGTTAGCGTGTTGGGCCAGTTTGCCCGACAAGGAGAATACTCCTTTCTCCATGCGCAGTATTAAAACCTGGTTCTATAACAAGCATCTGACCGAAAACTATTTTTTCAAACTTAGGACTGGAGTTGAAATGCAATAAAATAAAACAACTATACTCCAAATGCCTCAATATTGGATTGATGGCTGCTTAAATAACTACCGAACTATTGACAAAAAAAACACAAAAAACGGGAGCGTTAATGTTTAACTTGACCTACCTTCATTATATAGTCTCATTTTTTGTAACGCCCCCCGGTCAGGACGCCATTTGATATTCAATGTATCATTGAATCGGGATGTCAATTTGCTCGATATTTAACTTTTGCACCTCCATCCTTAAATTAATTACTTTCTGATTCAGCGCGGTAGTAGGAGTGGAATTATGCTTTTTACCCCCATTGATTAGGAACACAAATAGGCACAAGACAGCAAAAAATAAATTTTACGTCATGCATTAATAGTCTCATAGTAATTAATTAAAGGTAGAGTTAAAGGGTTACAACTAAAAGCTTACATTCTTCATCCAAAGTTTATAATATAAGATCACAACACACCCAATATTAGGCATTTTTGATCAACATGCCTATTAAACTAGTTTAATAAATCAGAATGTTATTAAATGAATTTTTGAGCACTGATTGAATTATTCAATATTCTCCGTTTTATAAAACGGTATTTACAGTAACCGGTCAGTTTTGTACAAGGTATATACATAATGAGAAAATATTATAATCCGATTTCGCCAGATGGATTTAGAGCACGAGCATAACTATGCTATCATTTATATGATTGGTTCTGCAACAAACGGAGGTCACTATAAATTAGGCTTGTATTTCTGTTTGCTTTAAACTATACTCCAAATGCCTCAATATTGGATCGATGGCCGCTTAAATAACTACCGAGCTATTGACATATCAAATCGAGTTGATATGCGCGCAAAAATAAAAGAGCGTCTCATTTTATTTTTGAGACGCCCTCTTCTATTGCGGGAACCTTGACAGCTCTCTTGCATCAAACACCCATTCCGGTGTCAGCAGCTTCCCCGTAAAACCTGCACTATACCAGGGCGAAGCGCCCATTGGGTTCTTCAGCACATGAATGCTCTGTGCAGGCATATAACTCTGTGCCAGCAGGAACATCCTTTCACCGACGGCATTTTCTGCCACATCCATTACAATAACCGCATGACCCGGGGCGCCGCCTTTTATAAAAACATTCCCTGGTAGTATTTTACGTGTATCCTTTACCGGTAGTAACTCCTTGCTGAGCGACAAAGTGCCTGCCCAGGAAAAAACAGTTTCAAGATACCTACTGAAGCAGTCCTGCCCGCTGCAGGGCGCGGCTTTCCGTACTTTTACCAAACGGTTCTGTTTCAGTACAAACCGGTCCCCTTTCATCCAGCTGGTATAATCCATCAGGGTACCGTCCGTAGCATGAAAAGCGATCTTATCAAACTGTTTGCTGTTGTACAGGTATGCTGCATACAGGCGGATCACTGCATCCGCGCATTGCTGGAGATCCTTGTTGCCCGTGGAAATATCCAGTACGGCATATTGCGCCTCCTGGTTGTTTTTTAACTGCCCGTTATAAAGATATACCCTGTTATCCCTTTTCAGCGGCATAGCCCGCAGCCAGGCGCCAAAACTACCCGCGGGCTGGGGAACGCGTGTAAATCCCCCTGGCAGTGGAAGGGCGCCTACTACCGCAGGCGGATACGTCCCGATAAAAAACGGCCGCTCATTTTCCGGGACAGCCATAGCTGATGTTCCATACTGCCATGCATATACGAAACAACCTGAAAAAATAAGGATAGCTACCAATAGTATGGTTAATTTCCGGGCGTTGATCATAGCAACAGTTTTCCGAGTAGATGCTTTTTCCGGAATTTTCCATAAAATTATTTTTTCAGCGCCGGTGCAAGTATCCGCTGGATAGTGGCTGTTTTTAATTCCCGCCCGATAAATACCAGTGCAGATGCCGGTGTGGCGCTGCCCCACCCTCCCGCCGGTTGTATGTGCAGGTATTTCCCGGTTGACTGTACCAGCATTCGTTCCTGGCTGTCTTTCACGCGGATATATCCTTTGATGCGGTACAGCTGGTCGGGGTACGCATTGAAATGAAAGTCCAGCACAAATACCAGCATGTTCAGGTCAAACACCTCAGGCGATTCAAATAACACCGTATTTACTTTATGCGGATGCTTCACCGGGGCTACTGCTGCAACAGCGGCGGCTATTGGTTTTTCAGGGAACTCTATTGTTTTCAGTAATACAGTGCCGTCCTCCGAGGTAGTAATGAAGGCCAGCGGGTTCATCTGCTCCAGCTGTTGGGAAAGATAGATCAGTTGTGGTATATCCAGGTGTTTTATTTTATTGATGATGATCACATCGGCACAGGAAAGTTGTTTACCTGCCTCAGGCACCTGTTGTAATCTCTCAAAAATATTTTCCGCATCTACGATGCAAATGGTGCTCACCAGGGTATAATGCCGCTGCACCTCCGGCATCAGCAACATACCGATAATATTGCCCACATCTGCTATCCCGGTGGTTTCGATAAACACATGCTCCGGGCGCTCCTCCTTTTGCAGGATAGTGCCCAATACCTCCAGCAGGTCGTTATCCAGCGAGCAACAGATGCAACCGCTGGTAAGTTCATACAACTGGTCTATTTTTTCTGTGATCAGGCTGGCGTCGATATTCACTTTCCCAAACTCATTTTCAATAACGATGTTATTGTGCCCTACAAACTGCTGCAGCAGGCTGTTTAGCACAGTGGTTTTACCTGCGCCCAGGAAGCCCGTTAAAATATATACTTTAACCCGTTCATCTCTCTCCATACTTTCTCTTATAAAAATTTAAAAAATAAATACCCAGTATGATCATCGGGATACTGAGCACCTGTCCCATGTTCAGCAGGTGCCCGTTTTCAAAAGCCACCTGGTTTTCCTTTACAAATTCAAGCAGAAAGCGGGCGCTGAATACGCCCGTGAGCAGCCAGCCAAGTAATTTGCCCGGCGCCGGATGCTTCCGGTACAGGCGCCACAGCAATATGAATATGATAAGGTAGCACAACGCCTCGTACAACTGCGCCGGGTGGCGTGGCAGCATATCCACCCGTGTAAATACCACAGCCCAGGGCAGGTTGGTTGGCAGGCCAATGATTTCCGAATTGAAAAAGTTACCCGTCCGGATCAGTGCACCTGCCAGCGGTACCACCAGCGCCAGGCGATCCAGCAACCACATCAGCGGTACGCGGTAACGGTAACTGAAAAGTGCGGCAGCCAGCACAATGCCTATGGCTCCGCCATGACTTGCCAGTCCCTGGTAGCCCGTGAAAGTGATCCGGCCATCAGGAAAGGCAAATGGCAGGATCATCTCCCAAAAATGCTGTTTATAATAAGCCCAGTCGTAAAACAAACAATGCCCCAGGCGCGCACCCGCCAGGGTGCCGGCTATGATGTACACCAGCAGGCGGTCGGGCAGTTCCCGGGGCCGCCCTTCCAGCCGGAGCACGTACAACAATACCATATACGAGGCCGCAAAGGCCAGCATAAAGCCCAAACTATAGTATCGCAGTGCAAAACCGCCAATACGGAATATTTCCGGGGAAATGCCCCAATGCAAAAAGAGTGTCACTGCCAGTTTGTTAAACCATACAAACATAATAAAAAAAACAATCTGCAACACAGTTGCATTTATAAACACCTGCGGATGCAAATCTCAACCTGAAATTTTACCTTTGCCGCATGTCGCTATTTATCACATCATTGAATTCGGGAAGCAACGGGAATTGTTATTACATAGGCAACGACAGTGAAGCCGTGCTGGTGGATGCGGGCATCTCCTGCAGGGAAACGGAAAAGCGGATGGCCCGCCTGGGGCTTTCCATGAATAAGGTAAAAGCGATATTCATTTCACACGAACATATAGATCATATCAGGGGCGTACCCGTACTGGCAAAAAAATACCGCCTGCCGGTGTATATTACCAATACTACCATGGTACATGGTGGTCTTACACTGGAGCAGCAACTGGTAATGTCGTTTAACCCCTATGAACCGGTACAGATTGGTACCTTGTCTGTAACCGCCTTTCCCAAACATCACGATGCTTCCGAGCCACATAGTTTTATTGTAGCCGGCAACGCCGTTACCATCGGGGTGTTCACCGATATCGGCGCGCCCTGCGAACATGTGATCCGTCATTTTCAGCAATGCCATGCCGCATTCCTGGAAGCCAATTACGATGAGGAAATGCTCGATAAAGGCCGGTACCCCTACTACCTGAAAAAACGCATCCGCGGAGGGAAAGGGCATTTATCCAATAAACAGGCGCTTGAAATATTTACCACCCACCGGCCGCCGTTTATGAGCCATCTCCTCCTCTCTCATCTTTCCCGCGATAATAACAACCCTGCACTGGTACAGGAACTTTTTGACCAGCACGCCAACGGCACGCACATCGTGGTAGCCTCCCGCTTTGCGGAAACAGCCGTTTACCACATTTCCGTTCAGCATACCTGCGAAGTTCTGCCACAGAATGATTAGCCGCTTCCACACCTGTTAAACACTTTATACAGCATTTCCCCTGTCAATGATACAATTAGGTGGAGGCATCGTTACTGGCATGTTTTATGGCTGGTACATGGTACATCTAAAAAAAATTACCATGGAAAATATAACAACAAGTGCTACCAATGAAGTATTGAATGACCTCATCGCGATCAACAATGACCGTATTGCAGGTTATGAAAAAGCATTAAAGGAATTGGAGGCAGACAGCAGTGATCTGAAGCCGCTCTTTACCGATATGATTGCAGAAAGCCACCAGCTTAGAAATATCCTCGGTAATGAAGTGCAGGCCAACGGCGGAACAATGGAACCCGGTACCACCGCCAGCGGTAAAGTGTACCGCGCCTGGATGGATGTAAAAGCCGTTTTTACCGGGCATGACCGCAAAACAGTGCTTTCCAATTGCGAAGCAGGAGAAGACGCCGCACAAAGGGCTTATAAAGATGCTATAGAACACGAGGCCCTGCCGGCTTACATCAGGGAATTACTGACCCAGCAAAAAGCGGAACTGAAGCGCTCACACGATAAAATAAAAGCATTACGGGACCAGGCTAAGTAAAGCAGATAGTGTATACATATCATCATTGGAAGCAGCAGGAACGTCCCTGCTGCTTCTTTTGCTGGTGGTTTGAAAATAAATACGATTCATTATCTTGCAGGCAAACAATTGCCGACATGGATCAAGTATTGCCCGCCTGGTATGATCGTCTCATGAAAAAATACCCGGTAGTAACCCAGGCAGAATGGCAGTTACTGGATAGTATTGCCACTGTAAAGCACATTAAAAAAGGAGACGCCTTCCTCAGGTACGGTAAAGTTGCCCGGTATTCTGCTTTTGTGATCTCCGGCATGTTTAAATTTTCTATACTTGATGAGGATGGAAATGAAAAAATAGTGAAGTTCGGCTTCGCCGATGATTTTCTTGCCAACTGTGAAAGCTATAACAGGAAAGCACCTTCCGCTGTCAGCATTATTGCCGTGGAAGACGCGGTAGTGCTGAGAATAAATATCAAAAAGCTGCAACCCCTGTACGATCTACATATGAACCTGCTGCATGTAAACCTGCAGCTGTACCAGGAACTGCTGGAGCAGCAATCCGAGCATCAGTATATCCTTTCCCTGAAAACACCACTGCAGCGTTACCGGTTCCTGTTGGAAAGACGCCCCGCCATCATACAGAAAATATCGCTGACCAATATTGCACGCTACCTGTATACCAGCCGGGAAGCCTTGAGCAGGGCGCGGTTATACCTCCTGGACCAGCGCCGCACCTTTTGTGACTGAGATCACAGCCGCGTAATTTTCCCAGCAATAGTTTTGTATCAAAAAAGATATGAAGCAAAGCATAATCCTATTGCACGGGCTTTTTGGCGGACTTAGTAACTGGGAAGGCGTTGTAGCACATTTTCAACCGCATTATGATATTCATATTCCATCCCTGCCCATCTATGAAGCGCATTCCGACGACCGGCTCGAATACCTTACCAACTTCCTTGATCAATACATCCGCAACGCAGGGCTGCAACAGGTGATCCTTGTGGGTAACTCACTGGGTGGGCATGTAGCCATCCTCTATACCCACCGCTATCCATCGCAGGTAGCCAGGTTAATCCTTACCGGCAGTTCCGGTCTTTATGAAAATACCAGTATGGGTAGTTATCCTAAGCGTGGCAATTATGCCTATATACGCGAGCGGGTAGCCTATACTTTTTATGATCCTGTTATAGCCACAGATGCATTGGTAGCTGAAGTGTTCCAAACAACCACAGATGCCCGGAAATGCTATGCTATTGTGAAAATGGCAAAATCTGCCAACCGCAATTATGTAGCGGCGCTGCTACCGGAAATACGGGTAAGAACATTGTTGATCTGGGGTATGGAAGACAAAATTACTCCGCCGGATGTAGCCCGGGAATTCAGGCGTTATTTACCACATGCTACATTGGTGATGATAGATAAATGCGGCCATGCACCTATGATGGAACGCCCGGCGGAGTTTAACCAATTACTGGAAACATTTCTCAGCGAAGCTTAACTACTTTTACGCCATAATAATTTGCGATAAGCCAGCCAGGCCAGTACGCCTGCCAGTATAAATGGCCACAGCCGGATAAAGAAAAGCAGGAGGTTGCGGAAAATTTCTGCGCCGCCACGCAGCGCTACCAACAGCTCTGTGCCAAAGCCTGCACGGGTGATCCTCTCGGGGTTAACGATCACCTGCTCATCGGTAACCTGTGGCTGAAACAATTGCACCGTGAAAGTAGAATAAGCCACATCATCCAGTATCACGAGGTTATCCATCTGCCGGTTTATCGCTGCATCCCCTTTCTGGTCTTTGTACTCCACCACATCAAGGGTAGTTCCTTTCTTTGCAGGCGCTACTTTGCTCAATTGTGCTTCCTGCTGTTCCTGGCGTTCGTTCTTCAGCGCATTGGCCAGGTATTTCATGGTCATGTCCTGGTCTTTTACCACGCGGTGATCAATAAATTTAGCATTGGCAGTAAGATCATATACCACGGAATCAAGATGCGCCACCGGTACTTTCAGCGTGAGATTGGCAACGGGTGTGTAAAGCTGTATGTCCTTTACAGAATCTGCTGAATAAGGCACATTGAAATGCTGCACTTCTTCATTCTGTAAATTACTTTCCACTACAATACCGCCCAGGCGCATAACCAGCTGCTCCATATGTGAAGCGGCTGCAAACACATTACTGACGCGGCATCGCACGTCGGCTGATTTTACTCTTTTGCGGGAAGCGGAATTAAGATCGGTGATGTCGTTGGAGAAAGAAGTGGAGTCTGCAGTGGCAGCATAGGCCCTCATTTCCTTGTTCATGTTTCCCTGGCAGGCACACAGCGCCAGCAGGGGGATACCCAGGTAATAGAGTGAAAGACGCATAACAGGAGAATTTAACCTTTATACAGGCAACCTGAAAAAGGTAACCTTTAAAAAATGTTAAAGTCGTTTTCACCTTTTGCATGATAACATCATTTAGTATCTTTAGATAAGATATAAAACAGCATGCCCGTTCTTCCGAAAAAATACCAGACAAGGAAAGCAGAAATTACCGCAGACTTTATTGCCGCGGTGAATGAACATATAGACCAGGTAATGGATGGCCGCATAGACAAGATGTATCATATCCAGGACTTTGCCCGCCTGTTATTCATTCACCCGGTACACCTGAGCAATACCATTAAGTTGCATACCGGTCATGCGCCCTGTTACTTTTTTGAGATGAGATTAATGGAAGAAGCCAGGAAAATGCTGCTGGAACAAACGCTTACCATTACGGATATTGCGGCAAAGCTAACATTCGACAATTCTAATTTCACCAAATTTTTCAAACGCTTTGAAGGAGTTACCCCTTCCCAGTACAGGCTGCAGCATGCAGCTTCTTCAGAGGTAGCGCTGCAGGTAAATGGGCTTTAAGAAATAATAATTATTAAGGGGCTTGTTATCGAACAGATCGCCATCGTCAAAATAAAATCCATTGGTGAACTCCGTTTTTGAGTTGAGCTGTATTTTACCAGTGCTGTGCTCCACTATAAAATACACGGGGATGATCACATAATACCTCCCGCTTTTCCCGGTAAATTTATTCCATTTAATATCCAGTTCTTCCAGCCTGAAGATGCGTGGTTTCAGGTTACCTGCCACATTGGTGGAGCAATCCAGTTTAGTGATAGCGCCGTGATCTATTTCTGCTTTTACGGAGAAAGCAAGACTGGTAGTGCCGCTCTTCATGGGCACAAGCGCGGAGTCCATAAACCGGCTTAGTTGCTGATATGTATCGCTGAAAGTGGGGGCCTGCTGGGCTTTGGAGCTGATACCGGAATAAAGGATGCCTATGTTGAGGAAAATGATATAGAAACAGTTAAATCTCATAATACCAGTTTTTCATCAGAAATAACGTTCACGCCTATCCTGTTTTAACTATATAGTTAAGTTACGATTTCTTCCGTCTAAAAAGATCGCAGGGCTATAAAAAACTCAAGGTAATTGAAAGGCATAGGGTTGCATATAGCGGGGAAATATTATTTAAGCAGGAAAGCGGATCTGGCCTATCCCCGGGGATAAAGCGGCCATTAACAACGGATTTCACGGCGGTTAAATTTAAGTGCGCAATATAGTAGAAAACCTGTTTACAGCAAAAGAGGCTGTATCATAACTAACTTAATGGGTGTGAGAATCGCATATACGAAAATTTTCTCCACCCGGTACCCGAGTAAAATCGGGTAAAAGTTATTTATGATACAGCCTCTTTCTCTTTTTAATACAGTTTAATTTATCAGAATTTAACGGCCTTGCCGGTACGTACAGATTCGCGGGCTGCAGCCAGTATCCTCACTACAATTACATTATTGGCCGGCGCGTACAACCCGTATGCAGGCATGTTTACTTTTCCGTTCAGCACATCTATCAGGTACCGGAACGGATCTTCATATACCGGTATATCCGTTGCCGTTATACGGCGTGTTACAGCCGGCATCCGTTCATTGTTACGTTGAACCAGGGTATTTTTATCGGCGGCAATGAGGTAACCTTTATCGCCATATACTTCCATATCCTTACGACTGAAGCTCCAGTTCCACGAGGCCTGTATGGTGCATTGCACATCGCCGTAATCAACCAGGATAGTGGCATCATCTTCTACTTTAGGATATACCTGCGGCTTAAAGTGACGAGCTACTGCAGTAACGGATACGGGCAAACGGTTTTTCATAAGCGCCGTCATAAGATTGGCGCCATAACAGCCAAAATCCATGAGAGCGCCGCCCCCGTTTAATACCGGGTCGGTGAGCCAGTTCAGGAATTCCGGTCCGCAGCCAATTTCCTTTGGCCCCTGGTGACCATCATTCACCGTTACCTTTCTTATTTTCCCGGCGTAACTGCTGTCTTCCAGCAGCTGGAAGGTTTTGGCAACGGAAGGATACCAGCTGGTTTCATAGTCTGTAAGCAGTTGTACTTTATGCCTGCGGGCCAGCGACTCCATGTATTCTGCATCGGCTACTGTGGTGGCCAGCGGCTTCTCCACCATAATATGGATACCACGCGGCGCAGCGGCTTCCACCACTTCGCGGTGGGCTTTAATGGAGCCAAATGCCAGTACTGCAGCAGGCTTTACCGCATCCAGCATTTTATCCAGGTTAGTATAAAAGATATTCTGTGGAAGATGGTATTGCCGGGCTCTCAACCTCGCTACGGCCGTATCAGGCTCGTAGATGCCTACAATCTGTATGTCCCCTTTATCAGGGCGACCAAGAATAAAAGCCGCATGCCCGTGCGATACTCCGGCAACGGCTACACGCAGTGGCTGGGCCATGATGCAGCCAAAAATGTGCATCAGCAGAAAAGTAAAAAAAACAGAACGCATCCCTAAAACTAGGAAATATGTACTGTTTTTTATAACGAAATGATGAACGGTAATTTCCGGGAAATACTATAAGCTCACCGCTATTTTAATCACTACTTTTTTTACCGGCATTGGCGTGCTCACCCTGATATTAGGCATATGCAGGTCGGTAGGAAAAAAAATGGCGAACATGCCTTTTTCCAACCGGGAGAAGAACACAGGATGCTCTGCAAACAGCTGGTAGTCGGCCGCTTCATCGTATGCTTTGGAAGGCACCTGCTCGCCCAGGAAATCATGACCTATCAGTTCTGAACCGGACACCATATACTGGATATCGATGTACTTCTTATGCGCCTCCATTTGTTCGGTGGAGGCATCTACTGTATCGTATTCATTAACGATAGCGAAGATATTGCTCCCGTCTATTTCATACTTCCCTTTCTCCAGGTTCACCAGGTCTGTTTGTGCCAGGTATTCAAAAGCCTTGATAAATTTAACGCCGAGGCGGTAGTAAAGATGGGCGTTCTGCAGTGTATCCAGTATCATGTGCTGTAAAAGGTATTAATCAGGCGGCAAGATACTTTTTTTCTATATATGCCGTTACGTTTACTTTCCCGTCTGTCTCTTTAACAAAAGCGGCTGAACAGCTTTTTCCCAGATGGCATATCCCGCCTTATTCATATGCAGCATATCTTCCACAAAAAGCTCCCGGCGCGGTTTTCCTGCTTTATCAAGCATCAGGGAGAAAATATCAACGTATCGTATATTTTTTTCTTTGGAGATATAATCTTTGATGAGTGCATTCGACTGCTTCGCCTTTTGGAAGAACTTTTCCCGGGAAGGACTTGGTTTCATGGAAATATATACAACCGGTACTTCCGGGAGCTTACTCCTGATGGTGGTGTACAGTATTTTAAACCTCTGCAATAAAGTATCTGCGGTAGCCGCCTCATTTGTTAAATCGTTTTCTCCCACATAGATCACGATCTGCCGGGGCTGATACGGGAAAATAATATCCCTGGCAAAATAGGTAATGTCGTTGGTCTCCGCTCCCCCAATTCCCCTGTTCAATACCACGTACCGGCTGAAATTGCGCTCCAGGTCGTCCCACTTCCTGATGGATGAGCTGCCCACAAACAGTATGGGATGCTCAGGAGCTTCATACATTTTGTCAAATTCCCTGATGGTATTAACATCCTTAGCGAATCGCAGCGGCGATTGGGCAAAGAGGGAACCGGTTATATTCAGCAGCGCCACACACACAACAACGAAGTATTTTTTCATAACAGTTAATTTTTCAGCTGCTTAAGATAAAAGAAATATTTATTTTGGGACAAACAATTACATGAACACTCATCCTTTAAACTTGATTATCCGCTTTCTGCTGGAGATATTGATGCTGGTGATACTGGGATACCGGGGATGGCACTTTGGCGAAGGATGGCTTTCTTATGTACTGGTGGTGGCATTTCCACTCACCGCCGCAGTGCTGTGGGGTGTATTCCGTATCCCCAACGACCCGAAGCCTGCACCGGTGGCTATTCCGGGGGTAGCACGACTATTACTGGAACTTCTTTTATTTGGTGCAGCGGTGTGGTCGTTATTGTCGCTGGGCTACCCGCGTGAAAGCATTGTGCTGGCGGTGGTGGTGGTAATACATTACGCCGTGTCCTGGGACAGAACAGGGGTGATGCTGCAAAACAAACCCTACAACGGGTTTGCAGGAAAAAAGATCCTGGGAATGAAACCCTAAAAATACCAGATGGTTTCCGGCGCCACGCTTACATTCACGGCAGCGCCTTTTTTGAGGTGGGTATCCGTGGTTCTGATGGTAACTATCTCCTCTCCCAACGCTACTTCCGCTTCAAGAAAACTTCCGTAATAGGCAATATCACGGACCTTACCGGGTATTGCATCTTTTTTGGTGCGTACGATCCTGAAATCTTCCGGTCTTATAAAAACGGGCCTGCCGTTCAGCTCAATACCCGGCAAACCTTCCAGTACAGCGGCCTTCCCGGGAGCGAGCAAATTATATTTTCCAAACAGCCCCGCCACATATTCATTGACCGGCTGGTTATAGATCTGCTGCGGCGATCCCTGTTGTACTATTTCCCCGTCTTTCATCACCAGTATCTCATCTGCCCAGGGCAGTATATCCACGGGATCATGGGAGATCAGCATCACCGTAATACCCAGCTTCCCGCCTATATCGCTGATCACATTTTTCAGGATGCTCTTATGGATCATATCCAGGTTGGAGTAGGGCTCATCCAGTAAAAATAGCCTGGGAGAGGATATCAGCAGCCGGGCCATGGCAATGCGCTGCTTTTCACCACCCGAGAGCTGGTCTGTTTTTCTTTTCAGAAGATGGGAGATGCGGCAGATATTATAGATCTGCGCTGCGTCTTCATCGGTGAGCTTATTGGCATAGGACAGAATTTCCTCTACCCGGTAATTATTTCTCAGTTCAAAATGCTGGGACAGATAGGCTGTGCCCGGATGCCCTGGTATCAATACTTCCAGCGAGCCCTTTACACGCTTGCCCTCAAACATTACGGTGCCGCTGTCGGCCTGGGCCATGCCGCCCACAATTTTCATCAGCGTGCTTTTACCGGAACCGGTTTCGCCCGCTATTACTATTTTCTGAAAGGCCTGTTGTGTAAAGCTGACATTCTTTAAAATATAAGCGCCGTGCAGTTCCTTGCTGATGTTTGATACTTCGAGAAAATTCATTCGTGCAAATTAATAAAAATAGCGGAGTTTGTCTTGGAACACTGATTACGCTGATTATAATGATTAGTTTGATTTTTACTTTTAAATTTAAATTATAGTTAAGGGAGATAAAAGCACACCCGCTTATATCTCTCAACAACTTTTAAAATCATTTTTAAAATCCCAAAATAAAAACTCAGGGAAATCATTATAATCAGCGTAATCAGTGTTCCAAGACAAAATCCGCGTGGCGCCGAAGGCGCCACCTCACCCGCGCCAGGCGTTCCGGAGGAAGCGGAGCCAGTTGCCGTGCATTACGTTATCGATGTCGGCTGCGCTGTAGCCTCTTTTGCCGAGGAGGGCGGGCAGTTGCTGCATATCGGCAATTGTTTCCAGGTCGTAAGGGCACTGCTCTTTGCCAAAGGCGCCATCCAGGTCGGTGCCAATGCCCACATGGAGGGAGTTGCCGGCGATCTGGCAGATATGATCCATGTGATCGATCATTTTTTCCAGGTTACAGCCCATACTACGGGGATCGGACTGCCCACGCACCCAATCGGGTACCATCATCCAGGCATCGAGGGCGCCACCGATAACAGCGCCTTTCTGAATGAGGACTTTAATCATATCATCACTGAACTGGCGGTTGTGATTTACCAGGGCACGGCAGTTATTGTGACTGGCCCATACGGCGCCGTTAAACAGGTCCATCGCATCCCAGAAGGCATCGTCGCAAAGATGGGTGGCATCAAGGATCATATGAAGCCGCTCTATTTCCCTGATCAGCTGTTTGCCCTGTTCGTTCAGGTGGCCGGTGGCATCGGTACCGTTGGCATAGCGGCCAGGCCCGTAATGCGCAGGCCCTATAGCCCGCAATCCGTTGTTATAGGCACGTTCCAGGTATTCCAGATTCACGATGGAATCGGCCCCTTCCAGGCTGAGAATATAACCAATAGGCTTTTTATCGTTCGGAGTACCGTTATTCCATAGCTGCAGGTGTTGCTCAAGGCCTTGCAGATCTTTGATCATCACCATTTCACCGGCATCTTCCATAGCTTTATACCAGGCCAGCTGGCCCTGCGTCTGCGCCCAGGCCTGTTCCGGTGAATGCCATCCCGGCAAAGGATTATCCGGCGCCACATAGCGGCCGATTTGCGTGGCTACCACCAACCCGATATTTCCTTTCCGCAATTCGGGGAACGCCACTACGCCTTTGGCGCGGTCTGGTTTATCATTCATGCCGGCTTCTCTTGCGCGAATGGCAGTTACCGGCTGTTGCAGGTCCCTGTTCCATTCCAGCGCATTCATGCTCAGATCAAGATGTGCATCTATTATAAACATAATTCTATCCTTAGGTGGGCTGATCAGTAGAGTTCAAACAAGGCTTCTATTTCCACAGGTATGTTGTCGGGCAGGGAACCAAAGCCCACAGCACTTCTCACGCCTATCCCGTTCTCTTCTCCCCATATTGCAGCAAACAGTTCACTGCATCCGTTTATAACATAGGGATGCCGTTCAAAGTCGGGCGTACAGTTTACCATTCCAAGTACCTTGATCACCCTTTTCACTTTATCCAGGCTGCCTACGCGTGTTTTGATGGTAGACAACATCGTTAATCCTACTTGCCGCGCCGCCAGCTTTCCCTGCTCTATGTCCAGTGTATCGCCTATCCTGCCGATGATCAGAGATTTATCATTCCGCACAGGACCATGACCGGAGAGATACAGGTATTTGCCATCAATAAGGCAAGGCTTGTAAACACCCAATGGCGATGGAGCCGGTGGCAGTTCCAGTCCCAGAGCAGCTAATTTCTCTTCTGCATGATTGTTTTCCATAGTTACTGTTTTAATATGCCTATAAAGATATCACTTCCTCCTTTGAAAAAAAGTGCAGGTAAGATAGTTAATCTCAGCAGAAAAACAGGCAGTAAGGGGTTTGAGATTTTCAGAGGTTAAGGGGTTTACAGAACAGCCGTCTGTATAAGACGGCTGCTTAATCTTCCATGACCTGGCATTGGAATCCATTTTCGTTTACCAGCATCATTATTTTTCCGGGATGGAAATTTTCTCCTTCCACTCTTAATACTTTATCACAATCTTCGAGATCGAAATTAATTTTACTATCCGGGAAGTTACGAAGCAGCAGCGCTACTATTTCTTTCGCCGCTGCCACTCTTTTTACATTCGTTACAAATACTTCTACCATTGCAATTAATTTAATTACATATATTTCATCGGCTCGTAATTCAAAAGCCGCCTCCATAAGGCAATCTGTCCTATACAATTGGCCTCCCTGTAAGTGTTAAAAGTCAGCAGGTCCCAAAGCGACATTTTCATACCGGGGAATTCCAATATCTGATCCAGTTGTTCATCGGTTACATTTACCAGTGCTGTTCTTAACAGCGGGGAAATTCTCTGCCAGTCTTTCTTAAAAATTTCGAGAGACGGATATTGCTGCCCGTCTTTTATTCCCTGGAAATCCTTAAAAAGATCATTAGCAGAAGATGCTGCTTCCACCTTCAGCAGGCCAGCCAGCTCGAACCGTTGCTGTACAAGGCTGCCTGTGAGCCAGGCAACATGATTGGCGGGAGTATCCAGTCTTTTATGTGCATCTTCATCTGAAATTCCATCCAGCACTTTTGGAAAAAATGTGGTGTGCAGATCAAACAGGGGAAGGATGCCCTGCATCCGTGTGCTTACAGTTTCCATATAATTTCAATTTTTTGGTTCTCAAACTAACGCTAAGATACCCTATTACAGGGGTCCGGATGGATGCTGATAGAGTCAATATTAGGGGGTATTTGCGACAAATTCGTTATGTTTGGGTAGTTAACTAAAAAATTCACCACCATATGTTACAAATTGGGATCCTGCTTATACGCCACTACAAGCTTTTAAGCCTGGCTGCCATAACAGATGTACTGGACACCGTCAACAAGATTTACCATAAGAACGATCAGCCTGCGCCATTCAAGATAACCCTGGTACATACCTCAGAAATGGAACACCTTGCAGCCGCCTTCCCCGCGTATGCATCGCAACGCATAGACGCTGCCGGTACTTTTAACCTGGTGCTGGTACCTTCTTTCACCACGGATGATATCCGCCAGTCTATTGCAGAAAACAGGTGTTATCTTCCCTGGCTGCAACAACAATATAAAAATGGCGCTGAAATTGCCAGCTTTTGCACCGGCGCATTTTTACTGGGCGCATCCGGCCTGCTGGATGGTAAAATAGCCACCACCCATGTGGATGCCTGCAAGGAGTTTTCCTCCGCTTTCCCTGCTGTGAACCTGTTGTCGGATAAAACCGTTACACATGATTCCGGCATTTACACAAGTGGCGGCGCCACTTCTACCTTCCACCTGCTGCTTCATCTGCTGGAAGTGCATTGTGGCATTGAAATAGCAATCAGGACCGCCAAAATTTTCGCTGTGGATATGGGCCGTGATAAACAGTCTTATTTCAGCACCTTCCAGCCTGCCCGCAATCATCACGACGACCTGGTGGCATCTGCCCAGCAACGGATTGAAACCTGTTACCAGGATGTTGGCACCATTGAAGAAATGATCAGGGACATCCCTTCCAGCAGGAGAAATATTGTGAGAAGATTTAAACAGGTGACTGGTGTAACCCCTATCGAATACCTGCAATTCACACGTATTGAAGCGGCCAAGAAACTACTGGAGGAAACCGGGCAGCAGATGGCGGAAGTGATCTACAATTCCGGCTATAACGATCCCAAAGCATTCAGAAAGGTATTCCGCAAAACAGTGGGAATGACCCCTTCTGAATACCGGGAAAAGTTTAATGCAGCCAGGTCATAATTATGATTGCCATTCCCTGTCCCAGAAAGCGGGCGGCTCTATACCGAGGGCGCGGAGGTACACATATCCCTGCCCGCGGTGATGGATCTCATTGTCAAAAATGTAGAACAGGATGCTCACCGACTTACCTTCATATTGTCCGAAAGCGGTAATTTCCTTTTGAAAAACTTCCACCGGGATCTTAGGCCACCACTCATCGAGCTTATCGGTGATAACATCCCAGAGCTGTAATAACTCCGCTTTATTGGTGGGGGCAATTACAGCGCCGGTATCTTTCAGGAGCACATCAATACCCAGCCATTCATCGGTAACAACTCCATATACAGATGGGAAGGCCATTCCACAGAATTCCATTACCAAAGCGGAAAATGGACGCATACCGCCAATGCTGAAAGTAAAAAGCTGGTCTTCCGGAAAGGCTTCAATCATCCTGCGGGTAAGTCCGCGGTGGCCCTGCCAGTGTTTCAGTAACTGATCAGGCGTGATCACAGTGGTAGTAGTTGCGGCAGATAAAGTGTTGTTTTCCATAAGTCTGTATTTTTTGTTTTATGATACAAAGAAAACAACGGGTTGTGACAGCCCTATGTCAGTAGTCCTAAAAAAAACTTACCTGCTATAAAAAAAGCAGGGATAATAACCCTGCTTTTTCACTGTGCTTACCAGCCGAAATATGATTTGGCGTTGCAGTAACAGATATCCTGCACCATCTTACCAACGGCCTCCATATCGTCCGGGATTTCACCCCGCTCGATCTCTTCCCCGAAAAGATCACAAAGCAGGCGCCGGAAGTATTCGTGGCGCGGGTAGGAAAGAAAACTGCGGGAATCTGTAAGCATGCCTACAAAACGTGAAATGAGCCCCATATTCGATAATGCGTTCATTTGCCGGGTCATGCCCTCTTTCTGATCCAGGAACCACCAGGCGGCACCGAATTGGATTTTACCAGGTACGGAACCATCGTTGAAATTACCGGTCATGGTGGCCATCAATTCATTATCAGCAGGGTTCAGGTTATAAATAATGGTCTTGGCCAGTTTGTCCTGGCTATCCAGTTTATCAAGGAACCTCGCCAGTGCGCGGGCCTGGGAAAAGTCGCCGATGGAATCCCAGCCGGTATCCGGTCCCAGCTGCCGCATCATGCGTGAATTATTATTCCGTAGGGCCCCAAGATGGTATTGCTGTACCCATCCCGATTTCCAGTCCATAAGCGCCAGTTCATACAGGAGCGCCGATTTGAACTGCCGGGCCTCGGTAAGGGTGAGCGACTGCCCACCGCGGATCTTTAAAAAGATCTGCCGGATATTTTTCTCCAGGAAATCATCTGCATATATTTCCTCAATACCGTGGTCGGATACTTTACAGCCATGTGCCGCAAAAACATCGTGCCGGTCTTTCAGCACCTGGAGCAGGTCGTCGTACGTACGGATATTGGCGTTAGCCGTTTCCTCCAGTTTCCCCAGATACCGGTTATATACCTCCGGCGAATCTACATTCATAGCCTGATCCGGGCGGAAGGCGGGTATTACGGGTATTTCAAAGCCATCCTGTTTTAACTGGCGATGATATTGCAGGTTGTCTGCCGGATCATCGGTAGTGCATATCAGCGACACATTCCTGCTGCGTAACAGGTTCTGCACGCTGTATGCCGGTGTTTGCAGCAGCGCGTTGCAGGTATCATAGATCTGCTTTGCAGATGCGGGGCTCAGGATATCGGTTACATTGAAATAACGCTGCAGCTCCAGGTGCGTCCAGTGATGCAGTGGATTGCGCAAGGTGTATGGTACCGTAGCGGCCCATTTTTCAAACTTTTCCCAGTCGGTATTGTTGCCGGTACAGTAACTTTCCGGTACGCCATTGGTGCGCATAGCGCGCCATTTATAATGATCGCCGTACAGCCATGCCTGCGTAATATTTTCGAACATGGTATCCGCCGCTATCTGCGCGGGTGGCAGGTGACAATGATAATCGATGATGGGCATATCCTTTGCATAATCGTGATAGAGCCGTTCTGCCGCATCGCTATTCAGGAGGAAATTTTCATCCATGAATTTTTTTCTCATCAGTAAATTTTTAAACATTACAATGACACCCCTCTTTTCCAGGGAATAAAATCATCCTGACCGTTAAGGACAGATTTTGCGGTAATGACGCCGCTGGCTACCTGTATAACGTATTCGAGTATACGTTCTCCCGCTGCGGTGATGGTTTCTTCACCGTCTATAATAGTACCGGTATTAATATCGATGATATCATGCATGCGCTGGTACAGCTTCGTGTTGCTCGACAGCTTGATCACCGGCGCAATGGGGTTACCGGTGGGCGTTCCAAGCCCGGTGGTAAACAGTACTACATTAGCGCCGCTGCCTACTTCTGCCGTGGTGGACTCCACATCATTACCCGGTGTACACAACAGGTTGAGCCCTGGTTGCTGTACCTTTTCAGGGTAATCCAATACGGCGGCTACAGGTGAGGTGCCTCCTTTTTTGGCCGCACCGGCAGATTTAATGGCATCGGTGATCAGCCCGTCTTTTATATTTCCCGGAGATGGATTCATATCAAACCCGGAGCCTGCTTCCTCGGCACGCTGCTGGTAGGTACGCATCAACCCGATGAACCTGGTAGCGTCTTCCACGTTACGGCAACGGTCGCTCATTTCCTGTTCCACTCCGCATAATTCAGGAAATTCAGCAAGGATCACGGAGCCTCCCAGCGCGGTGAGCAGGTCGGAGGTATAACCGATGGCGGGGTTGGCGGAAATACCGGAGAACCCGTCGGACCCGCCGCATTCCAGGCCTATACATAATTTGCTCAGCGGCGCCGGCTGCCGGGTGTTCTGGTTCGCTATCATCAGCCCTGCAAAAGTTTGGCGGATCGCATCGGCGATCAGCTGGCTTTCCGTACCGGTTTGCTGCTGGTCCAGTATATAAAGGGGTTTTGAAAACCCCGGATCGCGCTTACTGATCTCTTCCTTCAGCATGCTTATCTGTGCATTCTGGCAGCCAAGGCTCAGCACAGTGGCACCTGCAACATTGGCATGGGTAATATACCCTGCCAGCAGGCCGCACAACGTTTGCGCATCCTGCCGGATGCCCCCGCAGCCGCCATCATGCGTAAGGAATTTTATGCCATCTACATTTTCAAAAATGCGGTTTCCCTGCGCCCCGGAAGTCCCTTCCGTGTATATGCTTTCAAGGATCTGTGCCGGGTCAGCGCCGGCCTGCTGCCTGGCTACGAGCGAACGGGTAAAGGCCGCATACTTAGCCGGACGGCTATATCCCAGTTCCGGCAGCAACGCTTCTTTCAGCACTTCCACATTCCTGTTTTCACAAAACACCAAAGGTATAACCAGCCAGTAGTTGGCAGTACCAACACTGCCGTCTGCGCGGTGATAGCCCATAAAGGTCCGCTGCTGCCACCGGGAAACATCCGGCGCCTGCCAGGCTGTTTTCCGCTCAGCAGCCAGCTCATAAGCATTGGCGGCATGCCGTACATTCTCTACGGCTATCCTGCTGCCGGCGCTGATGTGATGCTGCGCGCGTCCTACCAGTACGCCATACATGTAAATGGCGTCGCCTTCTTTCATGGGTGCTGTTGCAAACTTGTGTTTCGCAGGGATCTCTTCCTGCATCGTGTATACGGCGCCGTTATATTCCACCGTTTCGCCCTTTTCCAGGTCCTGTAGCGCTACCAGCACATTATCGTGCGGATGCACCTTTAATACTTTCTGCTTCATTATCTGTCCTTAAAATTTTTACGATACCGTTATTTCCGCTGCTACCTTTTCCAGGTAAGCAGCTACTCCCTGCTCCATTAACGCCTTTAACATGGTGGTTACCAGCTGTGCAAACCCGGGAATAGTGTTGAGATCCAATCCCCAGATAGCCTGGTTGCCGAAGGCTGTTTTTATCAATACTTCCGGCGAATGCAGCTTCCATTGTTCCGCATACCAGCCGGCATGTTCGTCTGTAATAGTATACCCGTCGCCCCCCCGCATAAATAAAGCATGCGCAGCGAATCCCAACGCCATCAATGCCGGTACCTGTCCCGTACGCCGCTGGTATTGCAACAGCGCCGGCAGTACCCGCATTTTGAGCTTAGCCGTATACTGGGCGCAAATGCTTAACCACCGGTGCTCAATAGCGGGGTTACGGAAGCGGTCAAGCACAGCCCCTGCAAAACGGATAGCGGCATCATTACGTATATGTATATCCGTTATAGCCGGGATGATCTCATGCATCATCAATCCTTCCATGTAAGCAGCCATCGCCTCATTATTCATGGCGGCCTTCACGGTTTCATGACCGGCCAGGAAGGCCAGTCCGCAGCTAAGGGTATGGGTGCCGTTGAGCAGCCGGAGCTTCAGCTCACGGAACACGTTAATGTCGGGCGACAACACCACTCCTGCATCTGTTTCACTAAAGGATAATACTTTTCTTACCTGTTCACTGCTGGTTTCAATAGCCCATAAACGGTATACTTCAGTCATGATCAGCAGCCCGTCTTCATAACCGGTGTCCAGGTCTGCTGCACCGGGCACAATACAATCCACCAGCGAATTACAACAGTAGTTATGATGAGTAAGCCAATCTATAAAACCTTCTTCCAGCCGGTTAAAGCTACTCAGCTGCAACAGGATCTCACGGAGCCTGCTGCCATTATCCGGTATCAGCTCTGCAGGAACGATCACCATTCCTTTAGTGACATCTCCTTTAAAGTGGAGATAGCGGTGATACAGGAATGCCAGCAGCTTGCCGGGAAAAGATACCGGCGGCTTTGCATGAATGCTTTCTTCTGTATACACAATACCTACTTCGGTGGTATTTGATATCACTACCTGCATATGCGGATTTTCAGCACAGGCAAGCACCTCCTCCCATTGGGAAGTGGCAGTAAGCACCCGGCTGATGGACGCATTAATAATATTTTCAGAAACGGGTTTTCCCCCATCAATTCCCCTGATACATTGCGTATAAAGGTTATCCTGTTCATCAAAAGCTTTGGTGCTGCCCTTGTCTGTCGATTTCACCACTACCACCCTGCCATTGAATACGCCCTGTTTATTGGCTTTGTCTATAAAAAAACAGGGGAGTCCTCTCAACAATACCCCTGTGCCGAACTGCAGTACTTTTTCCGGCAGGGCAAAATATTCCTCACCAGGGATCTGCCATTCATCCTTTTCACGCAGCCGTTTCAGTAACTCTTTTGAAAGTTTCATATCCTCATTATTTAGTCATTGTTTCCATTTCATTGGCAGCTAACAGGTACGCCCCTACGCCTTTGGCGTCATTATCGATCACTTTTTCACTGAGATAATAGGCATAACTGCCATCGCGGTAGGGTTCCCCACCCAGTCCGGCTACGCTTACGGTTCCTCCCAGGGTTATATCCCCTTCCGGATTTTTACGGATAAACTGTTTAAGAATACCATTGTAACCTTTCTGAGCTACCGAGCGGTAAGTTTTTGGCAAATAGCCAAGACGTATGCCTTTCGCCAACGCATATACGAACATGCAGGAAGCGGAGGCTTCCACATAATTCCCTTTGCTGCCGGCTTTATCCAGCACCTGGTACCAGCAGCCGGTTTTGTCGTCCTGGTATTTTCTGATCGCTGCGGCGGTACGGTCTAAAATAGCAATAAGACTGTCGCGGCCGGGGTCTGCAGACGGGTAGTATTCCAGTGCGTCTACCAGTGCCATGGCATACCAGCCCATGGCACGGCCCCAGAAGTTTGGCGACTGCCCCGTGGTTTTATTGGCCCACCGCTGTTCCTTTGATTCATCCCAGGCATGATACAGCAACCCTGTGCGTGGATCACGCGCATGCTCTTCCATCAGTACAAACTGCCGCGTAATGTCGCGGAAGGCGCTGTCTTCCCCGAAAAGGGCTGCATATTCCGCATAAAACGGCTCGCCCATATAAAGCCCGTCCAGCCACATCTGGTAGGGGTAACGCTTCTTATGCCAGAAGCCACCGTCGTTTGTACGGGGTTGCTGCCGTAGCTGTTCACGGAGCAGATCGGCAGCCAGTTTGTACTTATTATCTTTAGTCGCTTTATAAAGCGTTAATATGACGCGGCCGTTTTTAATGTTATCGATGTTATAGTCCTTCAACTGGTACGTACGGATGTTACCGTTAGTATCTATAAAATGATCCATACTCCGTTGTATGTACCGGAAATACCGCTGATCACCTGTTCTTTTCCATAAGCCGGTGAATCCCTCCAGTACCACGCCCTGGTCGTACGACCATCTTACCGGCCTGCCTGGCTGTACTTCCAGCGAATCGCTCCATATACGCATTACTGTGGCGGCCATCCCGGCTGCGCCGGTTTGAGCCTGTGCAAGTGAAACTGATAACAGCAATGCAGTGGATAATAATGATGTTTTAAAACGCATGATCTTCTGTTGATTGGGTTTTAGTATCGCGGTAACTGCAACTATCGAATGTAATATGCTTTGTATTGCGTGTTTGCACCGGTTTCTGGCCGGAAGAGGTAAGCAGGTACACTTTATTGAAGTGTATGTCTTCCGCCTCCAGGCACTGAATGCCTTCCTCTGCCTTTATCACCAGGTCCCGCAGGTGGATATTGCGTACAGGCATTTCCGGTAGTCCGCGTATGAACACGGCTTTTTTTGCGCCGCTGCATACAATATTATTCATATAAAAATTGCGGAACACCGGGGTGGCATCCGTTACCGGCAATGTTTCCACACGTGGGGCGGTCCTCTTCTCCCCTGCCAGCGGCACCGGGTCTTTAGCTGCATAATACATATCAAACAGGATGGCTTCACCGGGAATATCCTTCATGTTGATGGTAGCGGCATAAATATCCTCCACTATGCCGCCACGGCCCCGGGCAGTTTTGAAGCGCAGCCCGATGTCGGTACCCAGGAAAGAGCAATCCGATACATAAATATTACGGGCGCCGCCCGACATTTCGCTGCCTATCACAAAGCCGCCGTGGGCATGATATACGGTGCAGTGCTGCACTATCACATTTTCGGTAGGCTTGCCCCGTTTACGTCCCTGTTCGTCCCTTCCGGATTTAATACAGATACCATCATCGCCCACATCAAAGGTGCAGTCTACGATCTGCGCCTGACGGCACGATTCAAGGTCCACACCATCCCCGTTCTGTGCATACCAGGGATTCCTGGCATAAATACCACGCAGGGTGATGTTTTCACAAAGCAGGGGATGCAGGCACCATGCAGGTGAATTCTGGAAGGTGACCCCTTCCAGTAATACATTCTTACAGGAGGCTATGCTCACCATATTTGGCCGCAGGAAGTCTTTTATACCAGCGTAGTCTGTTACTTTGCTACCTGGCTTGATAACGCCCGGCTGATTGGTATTGGCGCCGCGATAAGACGATTGTGTAGGATACCAGTTAGCGCTGTCCGGGCCTACCAGGCCACCGGATGCCACCAGCTTCTCCCATTGGGTTTCAGTGAGCTTTGCCCTCTTAACAATACGCCACGCATCACCGCCACCGTCAAGGATACCACTACCGGTAACGGCTATATTTTCCTGGTTGATGGCGGAAACAGGCGCCTGGCAGCGCACCGCTTCCAGCCCTTCGTAGGTGGTGTTGATCAGCGGGTATTGGTCGAAGTCGGTTGTAAACTGCAACACGGCATTCTTTTCCAGGTGAAGGTTCACATTGCTTTTCAGTACGATGGGGCCGGTGAGCCACATACCCGAGGGCACCAGCACTACGCCGCCGCCCTTACTGTTACAGGCACTGATGGCCTCGTTGATAGCTTTGCTGTTTAGTGTGATACCATCTGCTTTTGCACCAAACGAGGTAATTATAAAAGTATCTTTCCTGAAATGCGGTTCGTAGATCTGTGGTAGTTCGTAGGCATATTTGCCTTCAAAAGGAGTTTGTTGCAGGTAATCTGCCAATGGTAATTTCTTCTCCCTTATTTCACGTGCTACCAGCGCGGCTATAGTAGCAGCGCCATAAGCGGAAAAATGTGTATTGTCTGTAATGCCCTGTGGCAAAGAGTTATAATGCCCCGGAGGCGTAGTACGAAACATTTTCATGGTAGCTGCCTCTCCTTCCTTACTCAACAATGCCGAACTACTTTGCTGTAAATCGATCAGCGGCGTTTGCGTAGCCTTTGCCACGGCTCTTACCACTACGGGATAAGCGCCGTGGGTATCTTCCAAAACTCCTTTAGTAAATTTACGGCGCGCCACCGGCGTAATAAGCACGGGATGGGCGCCCCTGGCACGGGCCTCTTTTACAAAACGTTCCAGGTTAGTTTTATAAGCTCCTTCCGGTGCGGCATAGCGGGTGGGATCACTGATCTTCCCATCGTTATGGCCAAACTGGATCATCACCCAATCTCCCGGCTTCAGTTGCGCTAACACGCTATCCCATCTATGTTCATCGATAAAGCTCCTGGTGCTTCTCCCGTTTACTGCATAGTTCTTGATGATAACATCTTTTTCAAAAAATTGCGAGAACAATTGCCCCCATCCCCGTTCAGGATTATCTTCCAGCGGTTTGTCTGCCATCGTGGAATCGCCGATCATGAATATAACCGGTTTGGGACCGGCCGGCGCCAGTCCCAATAATGATAATAAAAGTATCTGAAGAATTTTCATTAGTTGTATTTATCGTTCTGCTTAAATTCATCTTTATTTGTTACGGCGTCGATCTGGTCCTGCGGAATGGGCCGCAGTGTGTGGTACGACTGAAAATATGCTTTGGCGTCGGGATTATGCAGGGCAATCCGTTCTCCCAATTTGCCGGTACGCTTCAGATCAAACCAGCGAAGCTGTTCACCTGCCAGCTCTCTCGCCCGCTCATCAAGAATAAAATCAAGATTGATGTCTGCAGCTTTAACCACCATCTCTGCTTCATGCCCTGTAATAGTAGCCCGTTTACGGATCACATTAATATACTCAGCAGCTTTAGAAGAATTGCCCAGCTTAAACTGCGCTTCCGCCGCAATAAGGTACATTTCGGCAAGCCTGATAATAAATGCATCCCTGGCGCTTTGTTCTTCGTTCATAGATGCCCGTGTGGGGTCATCAAATTTGTAGAACGACACATAACGGGTGCGGTCCTTTCCTCCACCGTTTTCTGTATACACGGCATTCCTGTCGTAAATCCGGTATTTGGTGGAAGCAGGCAGCACATACTTACTGCAGTAGATAGCAGTATCACCCAGCTTCATGCCTGCCGGTGCAGTTTTAAGGTTATTACAATACCATACCTGTTTGAAAGATCCCTCATAACGTGCATCGGCATTTTCATTAAAGAGGTTTAACAGGAAAAGCGTAGGCATATACCTGTTAAATGGCCGCTGGTTGAGGATATCCCGCTGCATACCGGGCAAATCATCATATTTCATGGCAAACAGCATATGCGCGTTGTTGGCGCCGCGGGAGTGCCCGTTAGGAAACAGCGTAGCGTCTGTCCGGTCGTCAAACACAAGGTTCTTCATGTAATTTACCGCCCAGATCACTTCCTTGTTCTGCAGGTTGTCCATACGCCAGAGATCCGCGTACTTCGGCTGCAGCGTATAGCCATAACTGTTAATTACTTTATCTGCCAGGTCGGCGGCCTGCTGGTTCATACCACGGGTGAGATACATTCTTGCCAGGAAAGCTTCTGCAGCTGGCTTTGTAACACGGCCATAGTCGGATGTGGTAGTGGGCAGGTTATTCACCGCTTCGCCCAGGTCGCGGAAGATCTGCGCATAAAATGTATCTACCGGCGTACGGCTAGCCGTAGTAACCACTCCCGATGTTTCGGTGAGCGTGAAATGAACACCGCCCCAGGTTTCCACGATATGCCAGTAGTAAAATGCACGAAGAAAATGCAGCTCTGCAGCGCGTATCTTCTTACGGTCTTCCGGCAGCCCTGCGTTATCGATCCGGTTAATCCCCGCATTGCACAGGTTGATAGCCGCATACAGTTGTTTCCATAAAACACTCATCACGGAATTACTGGCCTGCAGGTTATTATAGTTGGTCATGTCCGGGTATTTATCACCGGTGCCGCTGGTCCATATATCGGTCCCCATTTCGGAGATGCTATATCCTTCTTCCTTCCCATACCACCAGCGGTTATAGGTATACGCTGCATTTACCAGCGTTTCAAAACCTTCCGGTGTGGAATAAACGGCATCAGTGGTAGTGCCACCGGGATTGTATTCTTCCAGTTGTTTATTACAGCCGGCAAGACTTCCCGCCGCGATGTACAATATGATGAGGTATTTATTTATACTGGGTGTCATTGTTACGTTTTTAAAGATTAGAACTCAACATTTATTCCTGCTACATACATCTTCGTAAGCGGATTACTCAAATCGCCTCCTCTTTCAGGGTCATAATCCTTCACTTTACTGAAAGTAAAAAGGTTCTTACCGGTAACGTATAAACGAAGACTGCTCAGGTGCATCGACTTCAGCGCTTCAGCGGAAAACGTATAGCCGAGGGAGAGATTGCGGATCTTCACGAAAGAGCCGTCTTTATATCCCAGTGTTTTGATGAAAGGTGTACCGTCTTTCGAAAGACTGGCATTGGGCCGCGGGTAATCGTTGGATGGATTTTCAGGTGTCCAGTAGTTAACCGGTGCACTGTTCTCCAATCCCTGCGGATCATACTTCGCTGCATATTCAGAATTGATCCATTGGCCAATGCGGGCAAATACGTAAATATTGAGATCAAAGTTTTTATACCGCAGATCGTTATTGAAACCACCGCTCCATTTGGGCACCTGTGCGCCCAGTATCACACGGTCGGATGTATTGATAGTGCCTTTACCGTCCTGGTCTTTCACTTTGATATCACCTGGTTTGTAACCATACTTTGCAGCTTCGGCTGCTTCTGATGTTTGCCAGATACCTGTTTTCTCGTAGTCATAATACACTTTAACAGGAGAACCAATAAACCATCCGTTAGCTACGTCATTGGTACTGCCATCTGCCAGCGCAACAATTTCTTCCTTGTTACGGGAGTACACGATGTTGGAAGTCCACCGGAAATCGCCTGTTGATATATTTGTTGTATTAATACCTATTTCAATACCCCTGTTACGGGTTTTGCCAATGTTCTGCACTACGCTGCTTACGCCGGAAGAAGTTGGCAATGTACGTTGCAGCAGCAGGTCTTTCGTTTGTGTATCATAGTAGTCGATGCTACCGGAAATCCTGTTGGCAACAATACCGAAATCGAGCCCTATATTTTTTGTGGCAGACAATTCCCATTTAAGCCCCTTGTTACCGGCCTGGTCGCCGATAGCATAGGCAGTAGCAGCATTGGTATCATCCCAGGAGAAAGGTATTTTGGTGAGATAGCTCATGGTAGAATAAGGATCCACCGCATCGTTACCAGCTATGCCATAGCTCACTCTCAGCTTCAGGTCGCTGAAAAAGGTCTGCGACTTCATGAACGTTTCGTCGCTGATACGCCAGGCCGCGGCTACTGAAGGGAAAAAGGCCCATTTGTTGCCCGGCGATAATTTGGAGGATCCGTCGGACCTGCCGGTGAGCGATAGCAGGTATTTTCCTTTGTAGGCATAATTCAGCCTGCCTGTAAAGGAGATCAGTTTGCTCGACTGGTACATACTTCTTACCGCAATGCCGCTTACATTGTTTTGTAAAGCATAGTACAGCTGTGAAGGTAACAGTTGCCCTTCTCCCTGCATCATTGAGGAATCACGCTGGTCCGATAATACGCTGGCTACGCCAGTAATACCAAAGGAATGATCACCGATTGTTTTTGTATAGGTAGCCACGTTTTCCCAGCTAAGGAAGCGGCGGGTACTGCCGTTCGATTGAGACCGGGAAGTAGAGGAAGTAGAACGGTCAATAGAGTTTTTCGATGCAAATACACCCTGTTTGGCATTTTCCAGTGTTACCCCAAAGTTCGAACGGAACAGGAAACCGCTGAAAGGAGTCAGTTCCAGGTAAGCATTGAGAAAAGTGCGGGTAGTACGGGTGTTATTCTGGTAAGCGTTCGGTTGCTCATCTGCCAGGGGATTGATGGCCGAGCCACTGTTAGGGAACAGCACAAAGTTTCCGGCGGAATCATAAGGGATAGCCAGGGGAATATACTTGTTCGCCTGGTTAAGCGGATCGCGGCGGGCACTCTGATCGTAGTAAGTGATCTGGCTTTGCGCACCTATCTTGATCGCATCGTTAATAGTCTGGTCAATATTCAAACGGGTAGAATAACGTTTGAGATCATCCAGCTTCAGCAATCCTTTTTCATTGAAATAGTCGAAGGAGAAATAAACCTTTGTTTTTTCTGATCCTCCGGAGATGCCTGCCTGGTAATCTTGTTGTAAGCCGTTATGCAATAACAGATCAGCATAGTCGGCCCAGAGATTGTCCTTAATTTCATTCAGCTCAAATGCGTTGAATATTTTGGGATCATCGGCTTCGCTGGCCCATCTGCCTGTAGTACGGTTGGCTTCTCTTTTCAATGCCGTATATTCCTGCCCGTTACTCATGCGCGGGTAACCGTTTACTTCTGAGGAACCAACATAGGAGCTCACGTTAACTTTTGGCTTACCGGAGGAACCGCGTTTGGTGGTTACCATAATTACACCGTTAGCGCCACGGGAGCCATAAATGGCGGTGGAAGACGCATCTTTCAATACTTCCATCGACTGGATATCGTTAGGATTGATATCCTGTATATTTTCATACTGCACACCGTCAACAATATACAGCGGACCATTGCTGGCCCTGATAGATCTGTTACCTCTCACCGTTACATTTACTTTTGCACCCGCTGCGCCGCTACTGCGGGTAATATCCACACCGGGCAGCCTTCCCTGCACTGATTCCATCACGTTGGTAGAGGGTACTTTTTTAAGCTCCTCTCCTTTCACCGACACCACAGCACCCGTGAGATCCCTTTTTTTCACCAGGCCATAACCTACCACTACAATTTCATCCAGTTTCTTATTGTTAGGCTCCATTTTTATTGTCATGTTAACATTATCCGCTGCCAGCGTAACTGCTGTGTACCCTATGTAGCTGAATAACAGGTCTGTTTTTTTTCCTTCCGGCACCTGTAAGGCAAAGTTTCCGTGTGCATCTGTTTGAGTGCCCGTGGTAGTGCCTTTCACCTGGACGCTTACAAGCGGCAAGGGATCGCCGGTGGCGGCATCTGTGACCTTCCCTTTTACAGTACGGGTCTGTGCAATCGCCCAGCTGCCGAACCCCAGCAGCAATAAGCAAATGAGATAAATTCTTTTCATAACGTTTGGCGTGAATTTTAAATGGCAAATAAAGATTCTGCGATAATTAGCGTGGTGATTTAATTGGTTGAAACAGGAGCTCTTTCTTCCATGTTGTGCTGTTACAAGTCTACAGAACAATTTGCTAACGGTGAAGTTTATTTACGCAATCGTTCCCGGAAAAATCGTTACTTTCACCACTAATAAGAATGCCGGAAAACATAGTCCGGAAGACGTTATGAAGTACAGAGCAGCAACCATCAAAGATATCGCACAGGCGCTCCGCCTGTCCACCTCTACTGTGTCGCGCGCATTGCGCGACAGCCATGAAATCAGTGCGGCTACAAAGCAGCTGGTACTGGAACATGCAGCGCGGTTGAACTATCATCCCAATCCCATTGCGCTGAGTTTAAAAGAGAAGAAGAGCAGGTCTATCGGCGTGATCGTATCTGAAATTGCCAACAGTTTTTTTTCGCAAACGATCAATGGTATCGAATCTGTAGCTAACGAGAAAGGCTATACGGTAATTATTTCCCAGAGCCATGAATCATTTGAGAAAGAAGTGAGAACATTACAATACCTGGCTTCACGGTCGATAGATGGGTTGCTCATTTCCGTGTCCAGCGCCACGAAAGATCTTACACATCTCAAAGCACTGCACCAGTATGGGTTTCCGATTGTATTTTTTGACAGGATCATTGAAGACATTGCCACGCATAAGGTGATGGTTGATAATTTCCAGGGCGCCTATAATGCCACTATGCACCTGCTTCAGCAGGGTTACCGGCGCATTGCATGCATTACCAATTCCGCTCATCTTTCCATTACACGGGAGCGTGTAGCCGGCTATGTGGCCGCATTGGAAAAACATGGCATCCAGGCGCAGCCGGCGCTGATCAAGTATTGTTTTCATGGCGGCATGCTGCTTCCTGAAGTAACAGATGCGGTGAACCAGCTGCTTAAATTAAAGCAGAAACCAGACGCTATTTTTACCACATCGGATAAACTGACCACTGGTTGTATGCGTGCGCTTAAAAAGGCCAGGGTAGCAATTCCCGATGAAATAGCCCTTACCGGGTTTTCCAATTCAGACCTGATTGAGCTGCTGCATGCGCCCATCACTGTTGTACGGCAACCTGCTTTTGAAATGGGACAGGTAGCCACCGAGCTGTTGCTGCAACTGATAGAAAGCAAACGACCGGTGAAAGAATTTGAAACAAGGGTATTACATTCAGAATTGCTTATACAACCGGCGGCAAAGAAGAAAAAATAACCGGTCCTATTCCACCCGCCACCAATCCACATCGGCCCAGCCGGCATCATTTGTTTTTACATCCCGGCTGCAGCATAATCCCATCTTCGCACCTATCCACCTGCCGGGAACGGCGGTAAAGGGCTCTCCTGTGTCAGTAAAGGTTTTTCCATCTGTACTGTAGCTGAAACGGCAAATGCCGCCTGTAGTTACCTTTACCCGGAAAAATATATCCGTTGCCGTTATATCTGCTATTTCTGCAACGGTTTCAGCATTGCCTTTATCTGCCTGTTTACAGGTGAAGTACGACAAATAAACACCGTTTGCCTTTTTGATCAGCGACAAGCCCGCGTAATCTGTTCCCATCACAAGAAAGCTGATACGGTCGCCGGTTTGCCGCGGTTTGAAGCTAAGCTTTGTGGTAGCCTGGAATACCGGCGCCGGGAATTTCTGCAGGAGCACATTGGGCACTTCCCAGAGGTTACGGGCGCTGTCCGGCACCTGTGCACCGAATAATCGCAGGCTGCCTTTGGTCACGGAAGGAAATGCCCATCCGGCGGCCGGATTGGCCTGCCATTGCCACTGCAGCCCTAATGCCGATGTGTTAAACTCATCAGACTCCTGTGGCGTGGCAACCGGTTGAGGGGCTGCTCCATTGGGTTTACGAAATGTCAGCACCGGCTCGCCTTTTCCATCGTTGTCTTGATCCACTCCTATCACGGGCCAGTCGTTCACCCATTTCATCGGCTGGAGATGTATTACCCTCCCGTAGGCATCCAGGTCCTGGAAATGCAGGAACCAGTCCTCCCCTTTTTGCGTTTGCACCCAGGCGCCCTGGTGTGGCCCATTTACGGGCGACTTTCCCTGGTCCATCACAATTTTGCTTTCGTAGGGCCCGTATACTTGCTTAGAGCGCATAACAAGCTGCCAGCCGGTGGCAACGCCGCCTGCGGGTGCGAAGATGTAATAATAGCCGTTACGTTTGTAAAACTTGGGCCCTTCCAGCGTGGGATGATCATCATGCCCGTCAAATACCATTACGCCTTCATCCATAGCTTTAGTGCCGCTGGCATCCAGCTGCTTTACTACTATGATGCTTTTGATACCTGCACGGCTGCCGGCATAGGCATGCACCATATATACGTTCCCGTTATCATCCCATAAAGGGCAGGGATCAATCAGCCCTTTGCCTGCCACTACCAGCTGCGGAACGCTCCAGGGGCCTGTTATCTGTTTTGCTTTCACCACGTATATCCCAAAGTCCGGATCAGGATAATAGATATAAAATTCATTGTTGTGATAACGTATAGCAGGGGCCCAAACACCATTGCCGTGCCGGGGTGCAGCAAAATGATCATAAGGAGGCTGCCTTAGCAAGGCATGCCCTATGATACGCCAGTTCACAAGATCCCTGGAATGCAGGATGGGCAATCCGGGAACCGCATCGAAACTGGAGGCGGTGAGGTAGTAATCATTTCCTACGCGGATTGCGTCGGGATCGGAATAATCTGCATACAGCACCGGGTTCCTATAGGTACCGTCGCCTTTGTCTGATATCCATACCCTGGAAACATCTCCGTTTGATTGTGCAATTGCGGTGGTGGCGAGCAGGCATAATGCACAGGTAATTATCTTCATAAAAAAATTAATTGTCGCTTATTCTCCAGGCATATACCTTACAGAGACGCTTGTTTCATAACATGACTGATATTGCGATGGTCAAAATAGTAAACGGCTTGCAAACGCAGCGTATTATTTATGCAATCGTTCCCGGCAAAAGGGGTACCTGATGCATTACCGGTTACGGGGCATGAACAATTTACAGACCGGACAACGGAATAATAACTGATATTTGTAACATCAGTTTATTTAGAAAACCATGCAAGAAATTATTATCCGTAAAGCCACCCAGGCCGATTTACCTGTATTACAGGATTTTGAGCAAGGCGTCATCGCCGCTGAACGTCCTTTTGATCCTACTTTAAAAGAAGGCGTTATACATTACTACGATATAGCTGCCATGATCACCGCACCACATATTGAGCTATTGGTAGCCGAAGCAGAAGGCCGCTTAATTGGCTCGGGCTATGCGCGTATTGAAAATGCCAAGCCTTATCTGATATTTACCCGGTACGCCTATCTGGGATTTATGTATGTGGTTCCCGCCTGGCGTGGGAAAGGGGTAAACAGGCTGATCATAAACGGTTTGAAAACATGGGCACAATCACAGGGCATTGCAGAAATGCGCCTGGAGGTGTATGCCACTAATCAGCCCGCTGTAAAAGCCTATGAAAAGGTAGGTTTCCGGCAACTCCTGGTAGAAATGCGTCTGCCCATCTGAGTTTCAGCGGCTCCGCAGAAAAATGGCACAATTTTCGACAGGTGCGGGGTAAAGAATTAGAACCATGAAACAGATACTAGTAGCCTTAGCAGCAGCAGTCGTTTTATTCTCGTGCAAAAGCAATGCTGATAATGCCGCCGCTATTGAAAGTGCAAAGAAAGCCACCATCGATTCCATGAACAATGTAAATGCCATCAAACAACAGGTGGTAGATTCCATGAATGCGTTAAAAAGCAACCGTTCTCACAGCCGTGAAAACGTTGCCGGTACCCAATATAACAATGAAGCCGCCCCCGTGGTAACCAATACAGAAGCTCCCGCTCCCACCCCTGTTAAGAAAAAGGGCTGGAAATCCTGGAGCCATACAGCAAAAGGCGCCGTAGTTGGCGCTGGCGCTGGTGCAGTAACCGGTGCCATCGTTAACAAAGACCGCCTGAAAGGCGCTGCTATAGGCACCCTGATCGGCGCCGGTGTTGGTGCTGGTACAGGCGCCATTGTAGACCATAAAAAGAAACAATCAGCCCAGTAATAACAGGCAATCATAAAGAAACGGCGTATCCTTACGGGTACGCCGTTTTTTTATGATACAGTTTACAGCACTGGGAGATGATAATGGATTGCTGATCGTCGTAAAAGAAGGATGGAACTGGTTTTCCTACAATACTCCCTGCTGCCATTACTTTGGAGAATAACGGTAACGCTGCTACGTTATCGCTGTAACCGGCTGTTGCGGTGCTGATGCCCCCACTCATTCAACTGGTCCCATACGGGGATGAGCCGCGCAGCTATTTCGGTGAGACTGTACTCTACCCTGGGCGGCACTTCAGCATAAACGGTCCGGCTAACAAGCCCCTCCGCCTCCAGCTCCTGCAGGTGAAGCGTGAGCATACGATCGGTAATATTGGGAATATGTTCTTTCAGCTCGCTGAAACGCAACGTTCTGTTCACCAGCTTATACAGGATAAATAATTTCCATCTGCCGGCCAGGATATCAATGGCATGGGCCACTCCGCACACGCCTGAGATCTTCTCGCGGTTTATGTGATTGGTAGACGTTTCCTTACGCTTTGCCATTACTTACAATTTTGTGTGTTGCATACAATAGGCTGCAAAAATACAAATGTAATGTTCGTGAAATAATTTTGTCCGCAGTTATCAAAAAACAATTTATGAAGATACTGATGGTATATGCGCATCCTGAGCCAAAGAGTATGAACGGTGCTATGTTTCATACAGCAATTACCACATTGCAGAAAGCAGGCCATGAGGTGAAAACATCCGATCTCTATGCCATGCCCTTTAACCCCATTTCCGACAGGACTAATTTCACCAGTGTATACGATGATGCTTTTTTCAAACAACAACTGGAAGAAAAACATGCCTCGCGTATACACGGCTTTGCGGCCGATATTGCAGCTGAACAGGAAAAAGTAGCCTGGTGTGATGTGATGATCTGGCAATTTCCCCTCTGGTGGTTCAGTGTTCCGGCCATTCTCAAAGGCTGGGTAGACCGGGTGTTTGCCATGGGCACGTCGTATGGCGACGGGCACATTTATGAAACCGGTATTTATACCGGGAAAAAAGCCATGCTTTCCCTCACTACCGGCGGACCGGAAAATGCGTACCTTCCCGGCGGTTTACATGGGGACCTGGACGTGCTGCTGAAACCTATTCACAGGGGCATATTTCAATTCACAGGTTTCTCCGTGCTGGAGCCACAGGTGATCTACGGCCCGGTGCGGCTAACACCGGAAGAACGCGCCGAAGCCCTGGAGCAATGGGCATTAAGGCTCACCCATATTGCAGAAGAAGCCACTATTGAAGTAACAGCATACTAAGTTGATCTGCTATGAAAATACTTATCATAGGCACCACCGGCGCCATTGGCAGCAGGGTAAAGGAAAGGCTGTTGGCAACACATGAAGTGATCAGCGCAGGCCGCAACAGCGGCGATATACAGGTGGATATTACAGATGCCGCGTCTATCGAAAATATGTACAAAGCCGCTCCCGGCCTGGATGCGGTGATTGTTACCGCCGGCTCTTCCGGCATGGAAAGCTTTCAGACACTTTCTGAAAAAGGTTTACTGCCAGCCATCCGATCCAAGTTATTAGGGCAGGTAAATGTAGTCCTCATCGGACAACACTATCTGAATAACGCTGGCTCCTTCACGCTTACCTCCGGCATACTGGCCGATGAGCCAGCCAGGGACGCGGCCGCGGGCTCGCTGGTAAGCGGGGCCATCAACAGCTTTACGATAGCGGCGGCCACTGAATTAAAAAGAGATCTCCGCATCAATACCGTAAGCCCCGGGCTGGCAGCCGATTCTGCAGGCGCTATTGCACATTTGTTCCCAGGCTTTAACCCGGTGCCCATGCAGAAGCTGGTGAATGCTTACCTGAAAAGTGTGGGAGGAGTAGTTAATGGTCAGATTATACGGGTGCACGAATAAACACAAAATGCAAGCTGCGTAATAGCTGTTTTTCTAATGGTAAATTAATGACTGAAGGATCATAACGGCATCATGTTTGAGGCAAGGCGCGCATGTGGAATCAACTCATAGAATATGCGGATCACCTGCCTGATTTCCTATGGAACCTTATACTGGCAGGCATTGCAGTCGTTACAGGATGGCTGATCAAATATCTGTTATCGATCTTCTTACGGCAATCAGTACGAACACATCAGGACTTTTCACTGATACGCAGTATCCTTTTCCGTTTAGGAAAAGCTTTCAACTATTTCCTGCCCTTACTGTTGCTCAACATGGCCATCCCGTTGATGCGGGTGCCTCCCAAATATGTGCCGGTGCTGAACAAAGTGGCAGAAATAGCGCTTACACTTTCTTTCGCGGCATTAGTGATAGGCGCCATTAAAGTGTTGGAAGATTACGTATACCATACCTATGATCTGAAAAAAGCCAATAACCTGAAAGAGCGGAAAATACGCACCCAGCTGCAGTTTATCAGGAAAGTATCTATTGCGGTGATCCTGGTGCTCACTGCCTGCGTGATCCTGCTCAGCTTCGACAGCATGCGTAAACTGGGTGCAGGGCTTCTTACCGGTGTGGGCATTGGCGGTATCATCATTGGCTTTGCCGCGCAGAAATCACTTGGTAACCTGCTGGCGGGCTTCCAGCTGGCATTTACACAACCCATACGTATAGATGATGTGCTGGTAGTGGAAGGCGAATGGGGACGTGTGGAGGAAATTACGCTTACCTATGTAGTGCTTAGCATATGGGACCAGCGCAGGTTGATTTTGCCGATCAATTATTTTATAGAGAAACCCTTCCAGAACTGGACCCGTAACAGTTCTGAAATACTGGGCACGGCTTTCTTTTACCTTGATTATACCGTGCCGGTAGACCAGGTAAGGGCTGAATTTGAAAGATTACTTGAGACGTCCCCGCTGTGGGACAGGCGCGCAAAGGCGCTGCAGGTAACGAATACCAGCGAGCGCACTATTGAGGTGAGGGCACTGATGAGCTCCTCCAATTCAGGGAATGCGTTTGACCTGCGGTGTTATATCCGCGAAAACCTGGTAGAATTTATAAGGGAAAATTATCCCGGCAGCCTGCCAAAAACCAGGGCCATTATGGAAGACATGGATAGCCGGCCATTATCAGCCTAACCATTTTTCCAGCACGATCATGTGCCTGCATTGAATACCGTTTTCATAAATGGGCTCAGAGTAATGCGTGGTAAAATAATTTTTCCGGATAGCAGAAATTTCAAATCCCTGCCGCTGGTACAGGTACAACTGCGCAATGCTGGAGTTGCCCGTGCCAATGCAAAGCTTTTTGAAGCCGTCTGCCCTGGCGCGCTGCGCGGCATCCTGCAATAACATCTTTCCCAGGCCTTTGCCCTGGTGCGCCGGGTTCACCGCGATGTTCCTGATTTCCATCGCATCATTGTCTTTCAAAAGTACATAAGCAGCAATTACCTGTTTCTTTTGTTCAAGCACATATACATCGCTGAAAGGAAGGTAACTGTTGATCATTGTTACCGATGGATCGGCCAGCAGCAAAAGGTCGTAGGGCATCTTCTCATTTGAGGCTAATTTCCGGATAGTTGTTTCTTCCTGGAGGGTGGTCATCACTGAGTAATTTTGTCGGTATAAATTGGAATAATAGGTACTTACTTACAAACCGGGTCCCCGGGCAACAGCTACAACAGGTTTCAGGGAACAGATTAACAAAATGAATATACAAAAAAAACAGGCATCTGTATAAACAGATGCCTGTAATAAAATGCATTATTGAATAGCGATATACTGCCGTTTTACATTGTTACCATAAATTTCCACCTCTGCATCCTTGCTGGTGGCGGTGGCGCCGCCACTGATGCTGACAGATCTCTCTTCACCGGGTAAAACGGAAATATAATTATCGCTATAAAATACCGGTAAGATCCTTTTCTTGTTCTGTGCGTTCACCAGCGATATACGGTTAAAGAACGCCACAGGGCCACCTGCGGGATTACTGATGGTAACACGGATACTGTCGGCGCCGGCTTTCACAGCGGTTACTTTT
Source organism: Chitinophaga polysaccharea (assembly GCF_902150045.1). GTDB lineage: Bacteria > Bacteroidota > Bacteroidia > Chitinophagales > Chitinophagaceae > Chitinophaga > Chitinophaga polysaccharea_A. Next base: position 747,184 of record NZ_CABFVU010000004.1, on the reverse strand, counting down.
ACTGCTGCTGCCGGCATTTGTGCCAGCCCGGAATAGTTTCCCCTGGCATCGGGCAACCAGTACAGGTTTTCATCTACCACCTGCCGGGCTGCATTCAGCAAACGCAGGGAAAAGAAGACACCCTGTTGCGCCCGGAGCTTGTCAAGCATGGGTTTCATGTTCATGAATTGCTGCACGGTGGCAGGGCCTACTTCTACAAACACCTGTGTGAGCAGGCTGTCGTGGCCCTGCATATCAAAAGTTTTCAGCTCCAGCATCAGGTCGCGCGCATACCGGAATGTATTGTTCACGGCCATCACCATGCCTCCATCGGGATCGTACATTACATGCAGGGGTGTGGCTCCTTTACGGGTGCCGTACAGGCAGGCGTTGGGATCCAGGTAATAATCATACATCTGTCCGCGCAGGGCCGTCCATGGATTTTGCGTTTTCCAGATGATCACGCCGGTATACCAGTCCCACATATGTGAGCTGAACCCTTCCATGAGGCCGCGGTACTGGTCGTAGTTCACCAGCTGCGCCTTGTTGGCCCAGTCCCGCAGATCGTTTGTTTTTCCATACGGGTCCACGGCTTTGTTATAGGAAATATATTTGTGATAATCCCATACTGCATCGGTTTTACCGGTTTGCTGATCGGGTGGTACCAGGTTTTCGGCGGGCAGGAATCTTTCCAGCGATTCATAGTCGCCGGTACCTACGGAGCCTACTTCAGAGTTAAACGGAAAGGTGCGGGTGCTCCAGAAGGTAGACAGGGGCTGGATACCATAGGGGCCGTCGCCGTTGCCGCCAATAGTATTGTACGACATACTGTCTGAGTTGGAGTAATCGAAGAAATAGCGGGTGCCATCCAGTGTTGGAATAATGGAGTCTTTCATAGCGGCAAACAGATCTGCCGGAGGCGTAATTTCATTACCTCCGCACCAGAAAGCGAGAGATGCATGATTCCGTAACATTTTCACCTGGTCGGCCACGCTTTCTAGGAACAGGGAATGATCATCGGGATATTTCCGGCGGGTCCACTGGTCCTCCTTCTTCATCGGATCCTGCCATCTGCCGTTACAATCACCGGATATCCAGAAGTCCTGGAACACCAGCAGGCCGTATTTATCGCAGGCTTCGTAGAATTCAGGTCTTTCCGTCAGGCTTCCACCCCAGATGCGGATCAGGTTCAGGTTCATATCGCGGTGGAAGCGTACTTCCGCATCATATCTTTCTTTGGTAAAGCGGAACAGGGCATCAGAAGTGATCCAGTTGCCACCTTTAATAAATATTTTCTGTCCGTTCACTGCAACTTCGCGGCTGCCGGTATGCGTGTTCCAATACGTCTGGATTTCACGGACGCCAAATTCCACGTCTTCTTTATCATCTGTTTTTCCGTTGTTTACAAACTGCAGCTGCAGCTGATACAATGATTGAGGGCCATAGCCGGCCGGCCACCACAACTTCGGCTGTTTCAGCAGCAGGTCCGGCAGCTGCACGGTGGTAGTGGCATGCGGGGGCAGGGTTACTTTTCTGGTAATGCGGTTGCCTGCCAGGGTATATTGTAAAGTGCCGGAGATGCTTTTGGCAGTGGCGTTTTCCAGGTCCGCTCCCACCATCAGGGTAACGGGCGCCTGCGGTCCTTCCGTTTTACGGACGCCGGGCACACGGGTAATAATATGCGGATCCCTGATCCGTACGGCGCCTGTTTTTTCTATGGTCACCTTATCCCATATCCCGGTATTGCGGTCGCGCATGGGCTGGATCCAGTCCCACCCTGCCGTATACTGCGGCCCGTTGTTTTTGGCAATAGTGCCATCGCCACCCTGGCCTCCGTTTGGATTGCCGGGGAACTGTGGTGGATATACAATAACGGCGAGGCGGTTTTTCCCGTTCTTTGCCAGGAAGGGGGTAACGTTATAGGACTGGCGGAGATAAGCACCGTAATGAGTGGTTTTATTAACGCGATGACCATTCAGGTAAATATCGCAGCCATCATTTACCCCTCTGAAATGCAGCCATACCTGGGCGTCGCCGGTAGCTGGCTGTTCTGCAAAGTCCTTTACAAACCAATAGGTATAATGATCGCGGCCGATGTGGTAAATATCCGGGATCTTTTCATTGTTCATGCCATACATCGGATCCGGCACCAGTTTATTATCCAGGAGGGTGGTGAGCACCGTTCCCGGCACGGTTGCCGGCGTCCAGCCGGAGAGGGCATACTCCGGGTCTGAGAGTTGCTGACCGGTAACTTTTACGCCGGCAACATTACCGCATTGCCATCCGCTGTTGAGCTCATATTTTTCCTGTGCTGATAATCCCAAAAAAGATAAGGACAGCAGGCAGAAGATTGTTGATTTCCGAAACATAGTGCTTTATTTTACGGCCAGTAGTTGTTCACTGCCGCAAAGATAACACAACCGTACCCGGGATCAAAACATGTATTTCCCGTTGAGAGGCGGAAAATGCCCATTCATACAATAAGCCGGATTACTTTTTTTCGGACAGTTCCTTTACCTTGTCCAGCGCCAGTGGCCAGGTTTTACCAAAATAATCTTTGTAGTCATCATTGAGGTCCATATCTACCACCAACTCCGTTTTGCCGTTAACGTTAGTAAGCGTATAATTTTCATAAGCGCCTGCCCAGGCTTTCACTTTATCGCTGGTAAGATCTTCCACTCCATTGTTTATTTCACCAAGGTGCTGAAACGACATGTATTCATTAGGCACTTTATCTTCAATACGGGCTACCATTCCCTGGTTGTCGTTACCCAGGAATAAAACTTTGCTTCCTTTTTCCCAGTTGGTTTCCACTCTGGATCCCTCGGCAAAAGCGGCTGTCCACTCCTGATAGGAAGGATCTCCCCAAAGCACTTCCCATACTTTTTCACGTGGGGCATCGATTGTAATTTTAAATGTTGATTTTTCCATGATCATTAATTTACAGGGTTCATGATTTGTTTATTGTATTTATTCCGGTACTCCAAAGGAGTGAGTCCCGTTACTTTTTTAAACATGGTGCGGAATGTTTTGGTGTCAACATATCCCACGTCGTAAATCACTTCGTTTACATTCTTTGTGCTGGTTTCAAAATCGCGCTTCGCCGCTTCTATTTTTATGCGCTGAATATATTCCACCACCGTGTTGCCGGTTGATTTTTTAAATCTTCTCTCAAAGGTCCTTCTTCCAATGGCCGACATATCAGACAGTTGTTCCACCGTAATTTTATCCTGGTAGCTGGATTCAATAAACTGCTGGGCTTTGAGGATAGGTTCGTCGTTATGGGCTTTTTGTCCTTCAAAAATAATGAAGGGCGATTGGCTCTGGCGGTCTATATCAATGGCATATGCTTTGGCGGTGAGGATGGCAATATCCCTGCCTGCGTATTTCTCTACCAGGTAAAGAATAAGGTTAAGATAGGAATAGGCGCCGCCGCTGGTATAAATGCGATCGTCTTCCGTGATGATCCTGTCGTCCATCAGCTGTACGTCGGGAAACATGGTCCTGAACTCCTTTGCCATTTTCCAATGGGTAGCGCACTGTTTTCCTTTGAGCAATCCTGTGGCAGCCAGGAAAAAAGCCCCCAGGCACAGGCTGGCAACAGAAGCACCTTGCTGGTATTGCTCCCGGATCCAGGGAATAAAGTCCTTATTAAGCTCCGCAGCCTTAGCCTGATCCCCGTGGAGGGAAGGAATAATGACCAGGTCTGTTTTCTTCACCTCGTTTATCAGCACTTCCGGTGATATGGTGAATAAGCGGTTACGTTGGCTTACTTCGGTCTTCAGCCCTACCAGCTGCACCTGGAACATTGGTTCCCGGTCTTTTTCAGCGAGGAAGTTATTGATATCTGTCAGGATCTGGTAGCTGCCTTCGATGTTAACTAAACTGGTATGCCCCAGGGGAACCAAGATGGAAATATGTATCATACGCTGCTATTATAATAATTTATGCCGCAATTAGCCTGAGAATTGTCGCTATACACCCCTGTTATTTATCCGAACCATTACGATTTTTGCATTATGATTCTAACTGAAAAAATCCGGTTTTAAAATGACCTTCATCCATACCTACCTTACTTTTAACGGCAACTGCCGGGAGGCTATGACTTTCTACAGGGAATGTCTTGGTGGAGAGTTAAGGCTCCAGACCATTGGCGATTCGCCCGTTTCGGCGGAGATACCTTCATTTATGAAGCCTTTCATCCTGCATTCAAGTCTTACCAAAGGTAACCTGGTACTTACCGCTTCCGATATGGTGCCCGAATCGGGGCTTACTGCGGGCAATACCGTTTCTTTACTACTGGACTGTAACAGTGAAGAGGAAGCCCGTACTTTTTATGCCCGTCTTTCTGCGGATGGTATTGCCACTCATCCGCTGGAAAGTACTTTCTGGGGGGCTTTATTTGGTGGCCTCACCGATAAGTTTGGTCTTCACTGGCTCATTAACTTTGAAGGAAACAGCCGGCAATAAAGATACTATTTACCATTAAATGCTTTCTCGAGCGCTGCAATATCCAGCTTCACCATTTTCATCATGGCCTGCATGGCTCTGCCTGCCTTTTCTTTATTCGGATCGCTCAGCAGTTTAGACATGATAGTAGGCGTGATCTGCCAGGATAAGCCATATTTATCTTTCAGCCAGCCGCATTGCACTTCCTTTCCACCATCGGCAGTGAGCCTGGACCAATAATAATCTACCTCCTCCTGGGTTTCACAGTATACCGTAAAGGAAACAGCTTCTGTGAACGGGAATTGTGGCCCTGCATTGATAGCCAGGAATTCCTGTCCCTCCAGGGAAAAGGTAGCGGCCAGCAAAGTACCTGCAGGCACAGGCCCTCCTTCTCCATAATATGATTTGTTTTTTACTTCTGCACTTTTAAAGATAGATGAGTAGAAGCTGATAGCCTCTTCCGCATTGAAGTTAAACCATAATGACGGTGTGATCTTTTGCATAACGATAGATTAAAGTTTTAAGAGGTTCATTTCGTTACAAAGATAGCAGCCCTCTTTTTCTCACTTACGGTGCAAAAGCGACATTCTTTAGGGGCGCTTGCGACAATGCGGATGTTATCGCGAAGGTTGTCTGACTCAGGATTATGATGATTTAGATGATTACGCTGAGTAGATTTTATTTTTAGAATTTTGTCAATGATTAAGAAAGATTTGGGGAGATAAAGGCGGTTATTCGTTTCCATCTTCCAAAATCCTTTAAAATCCTAACAAAATCTATTCAGCGTAATCATCTAAATCATCATAATCCTGAGTCAGACAAAATTCGCGTAAATGGTTTATTTTGTAGTTCATTTACTATTTATGAAGCTAAAATTCCACACAAGCATCCTTTGGCTTATTTTAAGCCTGTTCGGCAGTGTTGCAGGCCATGCCCAACAAACCACCTCCCCGCAATTCCGTGTTATCGCTTTTTACACCGCTAAAAATGATCAGGCGCATATCAGTTTTGTGCATGAAGCCAATAAATGGTTTCCGGAAATGGCAGCGAAATATAATTTCAGTTACGACTCCACCAACAACTGGCAAAATCTCAATGCTGCATTTTTGTCTAAATACCAGGTAGTGATTTTCCTGGATACAAGGCCGGAAGATCCCGCGCAACGCGCCGCCTTCCGGGAGTACATGGAGCATGGCGGCGGATGGATAGGCTTTCACTTTGCTGCATTTGCGCTTACACCATCTGCCTTTCCGCAAAACTGGGACTGGTATCACAATATCTTCCTCGGCTCAGGATCATATGGCAGCAACACCTGGCGCCCCACACCGGCTGTGTTGCGGGTTGAAAACCGCCCGCACCCCATTACCCAAAACCTGCCGGATACTTTCTCCACCGCTCCCAATGAGTGGTATCGCTGGAGCAACGACCTGCGTAAAAACCCGGACATCAGTATACTGCTGTCTGTTGATCCCAGCAGCTTCCCGCTCGGCACCGGCCCTAAACAACACGAGATCTGGCACAGCGGTTATTACCCTGTGGTATGGACCAATAAAAAGTATAAGATGCTATATGTGAATATGGGGCATAATGATATCGACTATGAGCATCATACCAATAAGGAATTATCTTTCACCTTTGCGAACGAAATACAGAACAGGATGATCCTGGATGCATTGCAGTGGATGGGAAAGAAGAAATAACAAACAATGGGCACGGTGTAGATCCGTGCCCATTGTTTAATTACTTCGCATGCAAGGTGGCAATAGTTTGCTGCTGTTCTGCTACCTGTTTATTCAGGCGCTCCACGTTTTTATTCAGTTGGATAATATACATGGTAAGCTCTTCTACTTTCTTCAGGAGCTGCTGGTCGAAATCGCCCAGATCCAGGCCTTTTTCCAGCACTTCTTTTTCCGAAGGAATGCCTTCCAGATGCTTTTCCGCAGTCACAAAATTTTCTACCTCCTGCAGGGATGGCAATTTGTCTGACTCAGGATGTTGATGATTACGCTGATCAATCACAATAATCAGGATAATCAGCGTAATCCTGCTCCAAGACAACTTCATCGCCGAAGGCGATTAATTCATAAACGCCTCTATCTTTTTCTTTTCATCCAGCTTTACGAACTGGCCATATTTATCGAGGTATTCTTTAGCTACTGGTTTGAATCCTGTTTTGTCCTGTTTATTGAGAAGATAAATCGTTCTTGCCCGCAGGTATATTTCCTCTCCTGGTGCGCCATAGGGTTTTACAGTAGTGTAAATGGCATCCCAATCGGGATTGGCGCCGTTTTCAGGCACAGAGGGAGCGATAAGATCCTGGTAAATAAGATTCATCATTTTTACGGTGGCTTGTCTTGCGCCCATCGCTTTGTCGATGGCCTCCATGTTATTGCGGATAATAAAGAAGCCGGTATCACGGGTACTGCCGGTCACCTGCATCACATAACGGAGGTCATCTTCTGAATAGGGTTGTTTCATTACAGCGAAGTAGTCGGCGCCGGCCAGGGCTGCGCCGTCTTTATCGCCCGACTGCACCGCCAGCATAGCCAGCTTTCTCAGGAACTCCGGTTCCCTTTTACCGTCAATATACTCCTGCAACATGGCGCTGTAGATGGCGGCGGGCTCTGTAAGATCAGCATCCTGGGCAGCCACTTCCGGTATGGTGCCCAGGTCTTTGTTTAGTGGCGCATGTATCTTCCTTATTTCCTCAAACGGAATTTTCACTATTTCACGGTCGTAGGTAAGCAACCCGTTCTGCTCTCCTTCCACATCAAAAGGCTGGGTATAGATACTGGCGGACAGGCCCTGCCGCTCCAATAGCTGCAGATGCTGGTTCATAATGGCATACTTCGATTTCAGCGCAGCGGGCTTTTCCTGGATGTATCCCCAGGCAGTGTTGGTGTTCCACTGGTGATCGGGAATGAATACGCCAATACCGCCGAACTCGCCCAGTACCTGGGCTTTTCCCGGCATTTTTATGGCATTCATAGGATTGGGGTAACTGTGCACATCGGTAAGGTCTGCGCTGATGTATGCATTCGGGCTGGGACTGCGGAGCTTTTCATTTACATACAGGTATTCCCCTGAGTGACCATTCACCAGCCGCGACGGATCGCTGCGTTTGATCCATTCTGTTAAGCGCTGCTGATCGAATTGTCCCCATTTTTCATTGAACAGCACCCAGGTAGTAACGCATGGATAATTATGCAGCTGCGCCAGCGTTTCTTTACATTGCTGTTCAAAAGCCGCTTTGGCGCCTTCGGGCAGGCTGTGATTGGGGCTCACCATATCCTGCCATACCAGCATACCCAGTTTATCAGCCCAGTAATACCAGCGGTCGGGTTCCACTTTGATATGTTTGCGGATGGTATTAAAACCCATTGCCTTGATGGCTTTAATATCGAATGCCAGCGCTTCATCAGTAGGCGCCGTATAAAGGCCATCAGGCCAGAAGCCCTGGTCCAGGGTACCAAGGTTAAAGTAAGGCTTGTTGTTAAGAAAGATGCGGTCTACTCCTTTTTCATCTTTTGCAATGGATATTTTACGCATTCCGAAATAGCTTTTCACTTCATCGGCTACCCTGCCTCCTTTCAGGAGTTTCACGGAGAGATCGTACAGGAAAGGATTTCCGGGCGACCATAAAACCGGGTGATCCACCTTTAACTGTAATGGAACACCGCTCCTGCCTTTTACTGTGCCTGCAGTTTTACCGTTGGCAGAGGCCACCGCCTCCACCGTATACCCTGCGGGCGCATTTACCGTAAGATTAAGTATTTGTTTATCAATATCGGGTGTGAAATCCAGGCCGGAGATATAATCGGCAGGCACCTTTTCCAGCCATACGGTTTGCCAGATGCCGGAACTGGGCGTGTAATAGATATTGGCAGGATTCAATACCTGCTTACCGGAAGGGCCTATCCCCCTGTCCGACGGATCATAGATCTTCAGTACAAGAATGTTCTCCCCGTTCTTTACTGCATTGGTGATATCAATAGTAAACGACGTATAGCCGCCGGTGTGACCTCCTACCTCTTTCCCGTTGAGGTATACTTTACTTTGCCAGTCCACCGCCCCGAAGTGCAGGAGCGTTCTCTCTCCTGCCACCTGGCTAATATCAAGTTTACGGCGGTACCAGAGCCGCTGTTCCGGCAACAGTGTTTTCTTTACGCCGGATAATGCGGATTCCAATGGATAAGGCACAAGTATCTGCCCGTCGAAATTATAGGGTGCAGGTTCGTCTGCTGCCGTGATGGCATACTCCCAGAGCCCATTGAGGTTTTGCCAGTTCTTCCGTTCCAGCTGGGGCCGTGGATAGGCGGTAAGCGCATTTTGCGGATTCACTTGCTTCGCCCACCGGGATTGAATGGCAACAGGTTTCATTTTATAACCGGTTTGTGCCTGTAATGGGGCAAGGCTGCATAAAAGCAAGGCAGTGGCCAGTAATAGTGGTGTTCTCATCATGGAGTTACTTATTTCTTTGTGGTTAAATTGAGTGGCTTACAGGGTTGTGATCTTTCCGTTCATCTTAATGGCTAAAACAGGTACGGTAGCAAAATATACATAATTCCCCATGAATAAACAGGCTTAACTTTTAAGGTTTGTTAATCTGCATATTTTTCGATTTCATTAATATTATAATATTATATAATGTAATAAAATTAGGCATGAAATAAAAAATAAAACATCTTTACCATGATATAATTAGTATTTTTTTTCATAAATTAAACAACAAGAGCCATCGTATATGCCAGAATATAAATATTATTAAAATGAATACTATTAACCTCAACCGCTATGATCATATCTCCAATACCTGGGATGAAATGTACATTGCTGATAACCATCTCCGGGAACAATACCACCGGATCATCAGCTACCTGGAGAACGAATCGGCCAACGATCTCAATAAGAAAGAAGAACTGGCCAAACGCCTGTTTATGAGCCAGGGAATTACCTTTACGGTGTACGATAACGGGGAAGGGATTGAAAAGATCTTTCCCTTTGATATCATTCCCCGTATTATTACCTGCTCAGAATGGACTTTTATTGAAGAAGGCATTAAACAGCGGCTGAAAGCACTTAACCTTTTTCTGAAAGATGTTTATAACAACCAGTTTATTATCCGCGATGGTGTGATTCCCGCTTCCCTCATCTATTCCTGCCCTCATTTCCTGCGGGAAATGCACCAGCTGAACGTTCCTTACGATATCTATATCCATATTGCGGGCATCGACCTGATACGGGATTATGACGGCACCTTTTACGTACTGGAAGATAATCTCCGTACACCTTCAGGGGTAAGCTATATGCTGGAAAACCGCGAGATCACCAAACGGCTCTTTCCCGACCTCCTGCCACAGTGTAAAGTGCGCAGCGTAACAGAGTACCCTTCTATTCTTTATAAGAACCTGTTATCGCTCTCACCCCGTGCGGTAGCCAACCCTACTATAGTGCTGCTGAGCCCGGGCATGTACAATTCCGCCTATTATGAGCACACTACACTGGCCCGCCTGATGGGCGTGGAGCTGGTGGAAGGCAGAGACCTCGTGGTACGTGATCAGAAAGTATACATGAAAACCACCACCGGTTTGCAACAGGTAGATGTGATCTACCGCCGGGTAGACGATGAATATATAGATCCGCTTGTATTCAATCCCAAAAGCGTGCTCGGTGTTGCCGGCCTGATGAGCGCCTACCGCAAAGGCAATGTAGCTATCATTAACGCCACCGGCAACGGCGTAGCAGACGATAAAGCCGTATACAGCTATGTACCGGACATGATCAAATATTATCTGAATGAAACACCCCTGCTGAAAAATGTACCCACCTACAGTTTAGGCGACCCGGAACACAAAGAATATGTTTTCCGTAACATCCATAAAATGGTGATCAAAAAAACCAACGAAAGCGGTGGCTATGGCATGCTGATGGGGCATGCCGCTTCCGAATCCGATATAGAAAATTATAAGAAGGAAATACTGAAAGACCCCAGGAACTTCATCGCCCAGCCAACCATCAGCCTGTCTACCGCCCCTTGTTATCTCGACGGCATGCTGCAACCACGCCGGGTAGACCTCCGGCCATATGCCCTTACAGGCCCCGATGGCATCTCTATCGTTCCCGGCGGATTAACCCGGGTAGCCCTGAAAGAAGGCTCTCTCGTGGTAAACAGCTCACAGGGAGGCGGCAGTAAAGACACCTGGGTACTGGCATCATAAACAAAAACAAACGCCTATGTTAAGCAGAGTAGCCTCCAGTTTATATTGGTTGAGCAGGTATGTAGAAAGAAGCGACGGTATCCTGAGAATGCTGAAAATAAACTACGCCTCTTCACAAGACACCATCCAGGAATTTACATGGACACCGGTGATCCGCATTTCCTCCGGCGGCGATGAAGCCGAAATTTCATCTATCAAAAACGACAGCCGTTCGGTGATCGAGTACCTGCTCTTTAACCGCGACAATCCCAACTCCATCATCAACATGATCACATTGGCCCGTGAAAATGCCAGGAGCGTACAGGAGCACATCGCAAAAGACCTGTGGCAGTGCCTCAATGAGTACTATCATACCGTGAAAGACCCAAAGCTGTTATGGTATGTACAAAAAGACGACCCCGTAACAGCCCTGGATATTCTTATTAAACAGGTAATGCTATATTATGGCACCGCAGGCAGTATTATGGAAAGGGGTGAAAGCAGGAGCTTTATGAGCATCGGCAAATACCTCGAAAGAAGTATACAGTCGATCGATATCCTCGATATCAAATTTATCTCCATCTCCAACAATCCCGATCTGCTTACAGACACCTCTTACTGGCAACACCTGCTACTATCGCTGGGTGGTTATGAGCTTTACCTGAAAACCTACAGGAAAGGCTTTGAGGCAGAAAACGTGCTGGAACTGGTGATGCTCAACAACGATTTTCCAAGATCCGCAAAATATTCCGTGAACAATATTCACCGGTATTTTGAACGGCTTAAAAGCGATAAGAATATAGAACACTATAATAAACTGTCGTTTAATATCGGGCGATTGAACAGCACCATCACCTATAGCTCCGTAAACAGCATGAAAGCGGAAGGGCTTCATTCCTATCTTGTTAAAATCAGGAGCGAGCTATACGGCATCGGTAACCTGCTGAATGAATACTATTTCGCAAATGCTTAACCATTATATTATATGCCTGTTTTCAAAATAAAACATACCACGCGTTACACTTACGAAACACCGGTACGCGACAGTGCCAACCAGATCATCCTCTACCCGGTAAAAGATGAATACCAGAAAGTGATCAAACATGACCTGACTATTTCTCATCACCCTGAAGTTGAAGTATTCAAAGATTATTATGGAAATGAAGTAGGAATTTTTACGCAAACTGAACCGCATCATGAATTGAAGATCGTTTCTTCCACCTGTGTGGAAACCCTCCCCCGCCCCCTGCCGGCTGATAACCTGCCACCATTGGTCCAATGGCAGCTACTGGAGGATATCCGCTATGAGGTGGCTTTTATCGACTATCTTAAACAGGAGAATTTTGAAAACGCAGCTTCCCTGCGGCAAATTTCACTGAGCCTGAAAGAAGATACTGATACACCTTTCAAAACAGCTGTACGCTTCTCCGATTATGTATATACACACTTCGATTATATCAAAGGAGTAACCACGGTAAACAGCACCCTCGATGAAATATTACTTCTGCAAGCAGGCGTATGCCAGGATTTCGCGCACCTGTTAACCGCCATGCTGCGTTTCTCACAAATTCCGGCAAGATATGTAAGCGGGTATATTTGTCCCAATAAAAACGGCATGCGCGGGGAAGGCGCCACCCATGCCTGGGCAGAAGTGTATATTCCTGAATATGGTTGGCTGGGACTTGACCCTACCAACAACTGCATCGCCGGCGAAAATCATGTGAAACTGGCAGTAGGACGCAATTTCAGTGACTGCTCCCCGGTGAAAGGCGTATACAGCGGCGGCGCAGGACATACATTGGATGTGACCGTATCAGTAGGTTACGATGATCACGAGCATATTGATCCGGAACAGTTCCTTCAGCCCGCCACCAGTAGTACCGTTTCACCGGCGCCTGCAAAAAATAGTTACCAGCGCCACCTGGAAGAAATAATGATGCAGCAACAGCAGCAACAACAATGAATACACAAATTACACCGGCGAATGACGGGATCCCCTCTGCGGAGCCCGTCACGCTGATCCTCCTCCGCTTAATAACATCTCTTATTTATTCTCCTAAAACAATTTGATAATTCACAAATAAGGAAAATTTATATAGTTTTGCCAGGAACCTTAATGGCCGAACTATAAACTACAACTGTCACATTTAAAAGAGTACAATGCAACGCTTTGCCATAAAAAGGCGCTGGGATGCTTTCTGCCATACGATCGGCAGTATCCCGCCAAAATACCTGTATACCCTTTTTCTGTTAATGGCGGTGGGCATCTCTTTTCATTCCTGGTTTTCTTCACAGGATATGGAAAGATGGACCCGTTACAATAACTTCCTGATCTTTAAACAGGCATTTTCACACCTGGTACATAACCAGGACCTCTACGTGCTATACGAATCGGAATATTACGACCTGTATAAGTACAGTCCTTCTTTTGCTTTGTGGATGGGCGTTTTCGCCTGGATGCCGGATGTACCCGCATTGATTTGCTGGAATATCATGAACGTGGTAGTATTTATTATTGCCATCAGAACTTTGCCGGTAAAGAAAGAAAAGCAATCCATCCTGCTGTTGTTTTTAGCTATAGAGATGATGATTGCGCTTACCAGCTCACAGATCAACGTATTTATCGCGGGCTTTTTTATTCTTGCATGGCATTGCATGGAAAACAAAAAGATCTGGCTGGCAGCATTGCTGTTGGTGGTAACAGTGTATATCAAACTATTTGGCGTGGTGGCCATGTCATTGTTCCTGTTATACCCCGAACGCTGGAAAGCCGCGTTGTATACCGTTTTCTGGACAGCCGTGATTGCAGTGATGCCTTTGATGGTGATTTCATGGGATCAGCTGCTGTACCTTTACAAGAGCTGGGGCCACCTGCTGGCGAACGACTACTCCGCTTCCTATGGTGTTTCCGTGATGGGATGGTGGCATACCTGGTTTAACATGGATATCTCCAAACAGATTTTTATGCTGGTGGCAGCAGCCCTGTTTATGGCGCCGTTTTTACCCATCCTCTATAACCGGGAATCCAGGTATAACCTGAGTATGCTGGCCTCCGTGCTGATATGGGTGGTGATCTTTAACCATAAAGGTGAATCGCCTACCTATATTATTGCGCTCACCGGTGTGGCCATCTGGTATTTCACACAGGAACGGCCATCAACGTTAAATACCGTACTGGTGGTGCTTACGCTGGTATTCACTTCCTTTTCCTCTACAGACCTGATAACGCCATACTGGATTGCCAGAACTTATGTAGAGCCTTATGCAGTGAAAGCGGTGTTCTGCTCAATTGTATGGCTGAAAATAATAATGGAGCCTTTCTTCGCGGCATCCGCTGTTCCGGCAAGAATAACGGCCGACAAGCTGCAAAGGGCAGCTTAAAAATAACGAAAAAGGGGTGTCTCTCAGGAGACCCCCCTTTTTTATTATGCATTTTGCTTCCTTAAATATTTGGTGAGGATCACAATCAGCTGTCCTTCTATCTTTCCTTCTATTTGTTCTGTATTATCCGGCACCAGCCGTATATTCTTTACCACAGTGCCCATTCTTGCGTTTAAGGTAGACCCTTTTACATCAAGGGACCTGGTAAGAATAACAGTGTCGCCGTTTTGCAGAACAGCACCATTGCTATCCCTGTGCAATTCTACCGCAGCCTCATTTTCGTGATCGCCGGTAGCTTTAGCCCAGGCCAGTGCTTCATCATTCAGGTAAATCATGTCCAGGTTATCTGCCGCCCAGCTTTCCTGCCTTAAGCGGTTCAGCAGGCGCCAGGAAACAATCTGCACGCCAGGAACCTCACTCCACATCGATTCGTTCAGGCACTGCCAGTGACTACTGTCCAGCTCCGCTTTTTTCTCCACCTGTAACTGGCACTTTTCACAGATAAGGATACAATTATCCTGATCACTGTAAGTTTGGGGAGGCACTTCGTACATGTTCAACTGCTCTTCTGATTTGCATAGCTCGCACTTGTTTTCACTCCTTGTTAGCAATAGTTCGTTCAGCTTCATATATATCCTTGATAAAAAAATGTGCACGAAGGTAATATTTTTTTGCCCCGGACCATAGCCGTATTAATTTTTACCGGCAGTTTGAACTGCGGCAGCAGGGAAGCCGGTTCACTTTATGGTACCACGGTAATAAAAAGATAGGTAGCCAGTATCACCAGCAACACGATCCCCTGCAGGATATTCGTTTTTCCTGCATTAAAGGAAATGCTGATAGTAAAGAGAGAAAGGATCAGCAACAGGGTAGACTTGGCATCTATACCGAGCGTTATCTTAAAACCCAGTGTGTAAGCAACTATAGCCACCGCGGGAATAGTGAGCCCTATACTCGCCAGTGCTGAGCCAAGCGCCAGGTTCAGGCTTGTTTGTAACCGGTTTTGCGAGGCCGCCCTGATGGCGGCCAATCCCTCCGGCAAAAGGATCACCGCCGCTATGATAACCCCTACAAGGCTTTTAGGCGCACCCAGGTTTACCACAATGGTTTCAATTACAGGAGATAATTTCTTCGACAGTAATACCACCACTGCCAGCGCTATTAACAGGAATACCATGCTCACAACAGTAGTTAACCCCGACGGCGGTGCGGCATGTGTGTCTTCATCGCCGGGCGCCGCATCCTTCGGCAGGAAATAATCGCGGTGCCTCACGGCTTGCACCGCTACAAAACCGCCATACAGCACCAGTGAAATAATAGCTACAAATATCAGCTGGCTGCTGGAATAAACAGGGCCTGCTTCGGTAGTGGTATAATTTGGTAAGACAAGGGTTAAAATGGAGATCGCCGTTAAGGCAACCAGCGCGGCACTTACACCGGCTTTTATAAAGGCCTGTTCTTTAAAGCGGTAACCTCCAATGAACAAAGACATCCCTATAATGCCCGACAGGATCAGCATAATAGCGGCAAACACCGTATCTCTTGCCAGCGTTGCACCCTGATCTGCCTTGTTCAGCATAATAGATACAATCAGCGATACTTCAATCACCGTAATAGCAAGCGCCAGAATGAGGGTGCCATACGGTTCTCCTACCTTATGCGCCACCACCTCTGCATGATGCACAGCCGACAGCACCACACTGATCAGCACTAAACCCATCACAGCTGATAATATCCCGCTTTGCTGTTCTCCTGCAAATCCCAGTAATGCCAACCCGGTAAGAGGACTGATAAGACACCATAGCGGGAGCGTAATTTTCCATTTCCTGTAGAGAAAGTGATTGAATGCCATGTGCTTAATTTACAAAAAAATAAGCACATGCCCCCCATCCGCCAGTGCAACGAAGCGCCTGCAGGGGTAAAACGCCCTTCCCTGCAGGCATCAGCGCTCATGCTATCCGGTTGTATGGAAAAGCAGGAAAGCCCTGATGAGGAAATATTTATTTATCAGGCGGAGGGTAATAAATTGCTGACCACATTATAAAGCTCATCGATGCGGAAAGGTTTTGCAATCATGCTGTCGGCCTTGCAGAAACGAATGGATTCTTCTGAATAATTCCTGGCAGAGAACAGGATCACAGGTAATTTGGATTCCTCCGGCGAGGTTTTGATTTCCCGGCATAAGCGCCGGCCATCATAGCTACCCATGGCAATATCCATCAGCAGTACATCCGGCTCAAACCGGGCTATATAGTCATGAAGCACTGCGGGATCTTCCAGGGTAATCACCTCCATTTTCCTTCTTGAAAGCACCAGGGAAACAGCTTCAAGAATAGATGGATTATCGTCCACTACAAGTATTTTCCACATGGGAATAGTTTTAGATACCAGAACATGCACATTGTATAGCCTCGGCCGGGCCGCTCACTCAGAACGGAAATTAAATGTAGAACTGTTTTCCTGTTAAAATATGGGCACAGCACGCCTTCTGCAAAAAATTATTTTTGCGGAACCTCATTGTTGCGCTCCTTTGTTACTGCCTTATTCGCGGTAATAGTCTTTCACGCCGCCGGCAGGTGTAAAACTGATGAAGTACCGTTCCCTGCTGCCGCTGATAGACTGTGGATACCAGGTGAGCTTGTTAGCGCTGAAGATGCCATAAATATGCGTAAGCGGTGCAGCGCCCTCTATATTCTCTGCTTTGCGGTTGTAATTGCGGTATACCACGGAAGCACATACGAAACTGATATTATCAAGGCTGATCAATGCTTCGGAAATATTGTCTTGCACCGATAGCTGCACAGGTTTGGGGCTCTGCCATTTTCCGTTGCTGTAATTGTATTCATCAATATATTCAGGGTTCTCCGGGTGCTGGATGTTTACATTTATTCTTCCGTCGTTGTAAAAATGAATGGCTTTATAGAGATAGATGCTTTTCCCTGCAAAGGCCGGCAATGCACGCAGTGCCTTTTCGGCGTCAAGTAGCACGATGGCATCGCTGAGAAAATCGCCGTTTGTGGTGCGGGAATTATGAATAATAGTAGTCCCATTACGGTGCTCAATGGTTGTAGTGGTAGTAGTGGTACTGCTGCTCACGCTGGCGCCTGAACCGGAAGAAGTGGTGGTGACCTCCTCGTCCTGGCTTGCAGGCAGGTCTTTATAACTGCTGTCGGTATCACTGCCATACAGGGTATCATGTATAGATTCCCGGAACTGACTGCAGGATACGCACATCATCACTGTTATTATAATTCCGGTTAACTGTTGTAAACGCATCTTCTTTATATTTTTATTCGGCTATATCACTGGCAAATGCTACCTGCTCAGGGTCTTCTTTCAGATAAAAAACCGGGATGGACTCCTGCTTAGTCATATTCAGATCCAGGAGCGGCACTATTTTCTTTAATGAAGCCGTATGGGTTTTACCCAAATTATCCTGGTAGCGCAATTCAAAGCGTACCTGGGGCTGCTCATTAATATAGGTGCCGGTTTGCTCTGCGGAAACTATCTGCGCATCGGTACGCAGGCCGTAGTACTTCAGTTGCAGCCCATTAGCGGGAGCACCTATAAAAAGACTTATCAGTTTTCCGAAACCGATACGGCTCACCAGTACAATAAACGGGCATAAAACAAGCGGGTGATAAAATTCCAGGAAACGCCAGCCCCGCCCATGGTTCTCTAACCTGTAAGAATATACGTAATACGCCGCTACTGCGGTTACTATCAGTAACCAGGCCAGGAGCGACATAATAAGCCGTCCGGCTTTCATCTCCACCGTTACGCCATCCAGCGTTAAATGAGGCTGCGCTTTGAGCTTATCGTCGATCAGCAACCTGATGGTTTTTCCCTCATCATAGCGGTGCAGTTCCGGCTTGGTATCATTTACCTCCAGCTGTTCAGTGATTTCCGTGCCAACAAAATTCTGCAGGGAACATACTATTTCCCTGGTATCCACATCCTTACCCGCTGCGGGTAATTTTTTGCTGCTCACTATACGCGCATCTTTCCTTACACCTTCTTTTAAAAGACGCATGATATTTCCCCTCATGGTAAAAGGCAGTACTATCCATCTCCTGAACCATCCCTGGATCAGTATCAGCCATAATACAGCTGAAAGGCCCAGCAACACAAGCGCCAGCCATGGTTTGCTACCGCCATTCTCTCCGGCTGTCCCATACTCAGTGTTGTAGTAAATGAGCATGGGAAAAGGGATGGCAAAAAACAGCATGTAAATGATCCAGAAATAATTCCAAAAACCTTTCATTCAGCTAATTTAATTTATTTAGTTAAGTAAAGCTTTCTGCAGGCGCTAACCAGGTTAATCTTTTTTATAGATCACTTTATTTTCAAATTCACCCAGCACCACGCGGCCATAGATGACTTTTGTCCACCCGTTTTCAAACCCATGGTTATTCGCTATCAGGTAGCCTTTGCCGGCGTCTTTCTTTATCACTTTATGTGCATCAATATAACGGCCTTTTACTTTGCAGAATACAATATCGCCGATGCTGTATTCTGCTGCCTTTACAAACGTAAGCAGGGTACCGCTTTTCAGAATGGGTAACATAGAAGTGCCAAAGGCTTTCATTTTTCCTGTGCCGGTGGTTTCCAGCCCGGACTTTAGTCTTTCATACTTGTTCATGTTTTCATTATTTTTTTTGAATAAATCAGATGATCATATAGTAAAATGATCGTAGTGAAGGCTCATGGGGTATCTTAAGCCAAAATGCGGGAATATTTAACTGAAAGGGCAAATTCAATTGTAAGCATGATGGTAATACACTATTGGGCTACACAAGAAAGGCGGGTATAACAAACGGTATGCTGTGAAATAACAAAACCTGCGGGCAGCGCAGGTATCAAACTATTTGGGGATACTGCCGGGGCATTTTCTATAAAGAACAACTACGGCAAAAATAATGAAATTTTATATACGGCAAATTAAAATAGTGTTATCATCGCCTTCGGCGATGAGCGGATGTTGTCTGACTCAGGATTATAATCCTGAGTCAGACAACATCCGCGTTATTTAGCCGGCGTGATCACTATATTCCTGAACTCTATAGGACCGTGATCGCCCTGGAAATAAATCGGGCCCGGCTCACCTTCATTGCTATCCAGCGCGCCGCCGGTGATACCGGGAATGGCTGCGTTACAAATAATGGTTTTACCGTTGGCAACCACAGTTACCAGGCGGCCTACCAACGTAATATCATAGGTTTGCCACTGGCCGGGGCCAAGTGTTACCATATCGTTAGGCACCAGGAAACCGTATATGCCTCCGAACAGGTGACTGGAAGGTGCTTCTGTTTTGGGATTATCAATGATCTGTGTTTCATAACGGCCCCTCAGGTATACGCCGCTGTTGCTGCCTGCCTGGTAACGGAATTCCACATGCAGCTTAAAGTCGGAGAAGGTCTTTTCCGAGATCAGGTTAGCACCGGAATGCGGGCTGGTAAGGATACCGTCTTTAACAACCCATTGGTTTTCTCCCAATGCTTTCCAGCCGCTCAGGTCTTTCCCGTTGAACAGTTTTACCGGTTTTCCCCACACCGGCGGAGCCGTTCTTTTGAGATCCGGGGCTCTAACCCCTGTAAAAGAATAGGAATGCCCGTCGCTGGTATGGATAGTACCGCTGATGCCAGCGTCTGTTACCGTACCTTCCAGCTTCAGATCGCGGTCTTCCCTTTCCCATTGTGGCGGTATGGAGAAGCTGAACTTACCGTTGTCGAAGTTTACTTTGGAGATAGGCCTGGCACTTCCGCCGGTGCTCACAAAGCGGCCTACCAGGGTACTAAACCCGGAAAGCTCCACTTCCAGCCAGGAGGGCTTATCCACGCCGTTCTCACTGACCTTGATATCCCAGGCGCCTATCAGCGAGCCGCCTTTAACGCTTTCGTTCTTGATAGCCGATACCTGTGCCATAACACCGGAAGGAGTTACCAACCCCAGTCCCATGCAGCATACCAGCCCCGCGATAATACTTTTTCTATTCATGTTCATGTCCATGTTTGTTGAAGAAAGCTATAAAGATAAATATTTGGCCTGTAACTTTTACTCCTCTGTTTGCGTTAAACGGTCAAACCTCTCCCCATGCATATTTCTACCTATATCAAATTCCCGGTTATGATCGCCGTTATGATAGCTCTCGGCGGATGTGCAAAGGACAAATGCACTAAAATAGTCCAGCGAAAAGTATACACCCCCGTACTGATGGCGGTGAAAGACTACTGGGCCTCCATTAAGTCGGAGGCGCCCAGGGAGATCGGAACAACAGGCAAGATCTATGTAAAAGACCAGTATATCTTTGTAAATGAGCCATACAAAGGCATCCACGTGATCGACAACAGTACGCCGGCATCTCCCAAAAAAGTTTCTTTCTTAAATGTAATGGGCAACATAGATATCGCTATTAAAGGCAACTATCTGTATGCAGACAGCTTCACCGATCTTACCGTATTCGACATCAGCGATCCGCGTAATGTCACGTTTGTAAAGCGGCTGCCGGGAGCAACCGGCTACCCCGTAAGCGCAGATGGACTGCTGATAGGGTGGCAAATGGCCAGCGACAGTATGGTGATCGGGTTTACCAGCCGGGATACCTCTTACTGCGACTGCTCCGACGATGAATATGTGTTGTATTTTGCCAGCTCCGAAGCAGCCTCTTCTTACAACAATAAAACCCAGCAAACCGGCAAAGGCGGTTCAATGGCCCGTTTTACCATCACGGGGAATTACCTCTATGCCGTTAACTTTTCCCAGCTGAAAGCATTTGATCTCAGCAATGCAGCCGATCCTGTATTTAAAAGCTCACAAACCATCAACGGCGGTATTGAAACTATTTTCCCTTATGGCGACTACCTTTTCATCGGTAGCCAGAGCGCCATGTACATCTATGACATCCTGAATCCAGCCACTCCCTCCAAACGTTCCATGGTGACGCATTTCAGGGCCTGCGACCCGGTGGTAGTGGAAGGGAACAAAGCATATGTAACCATCAGGAGCGGCTCTGCCTGCGCAGGCTCGCTCAATCAACTGCAGGTATTTGATGTTACCAACGTAGACAACCCCATAAAACTAAGCACCACGGAAATGAAAAATCCCCATGGATTGGGAATCGATAACGGGAAGCTCTTTATCTGTGAAGGGAATTTCGGGCTGCGTTTCATGAACGCATCAGATGTAATGAATATCACCACCACCAAACTGGTAGATGGATTGGATACTTACGATGTAATACCTTTTGAAAACCAGCACCGCCTGCTGGTAAGCGCCAGGGATGGCATTTATCAATACGATTATAGCACAATGACTGATCCCCGGTTGTTGAGCAAAATTGCAGTAAAGGGACATTCATATTAAACAGAAGGCATGCTGGAATCAGCATGCCTTCAACTATTCTGACAACCGCTACACAGCAGTTGTATACAACTCATCTCAGTTTATTAATTTCATTAAACTGCTGTAGCGTATTATGAAACACTGTATCTTTCTCACTTACCTTTCCTGACATTGTAAGCTGTTCCTTATTTAACTCCAGCAACCTGTTCAGCGCTATACTTGCTTTTTCCTTGTCTTTATCATACGCGGCTTCCCGTTGCACTATTTCCTTCCGTTCCATGGTTTTCAGATCCCTGAGCGCCGTATAATAATCAACCGCAGCTTTCTTCAGTTCATCTCCCTGCTTCACTCCTTCTGCTGGCAATGCTTCTATTGTTTTAACAATATTATTGAACCCCTTCTCTATTTTATCAACAGCAGCCTGCGCTCCTTTAAAATCTTTGTTGATCAAACAATTCAGCTTTTCTTCTTCCGCTCCGCCTTTACCTACTAAAATATTGAATGCTACCCGCTCCTGCTTAACAATATCAGCCCTGAGCTCAATAGCCTTTTCAGGCTTACAGGAAGTAAAACCAGTTAATAAGAAAATGATGATAAAGATTTTCTGCTTCATTGGCGGTTCCCTTTAACAATGACATAAACAGGTTAAACAAAACAGTAAGATAGTTTTTTTTCTCCACTTAGCTGATGCTGCTGAAAACAGCTATTGAATATGCATTACCGTTTCCCGGGCTAAGGGGTAGCAGCCAATTCTGCGATGCCACATGAGCCGTACATGGCCCATAGGTAATAATCCTGATCTTCCGTTGCAGCGATTCTTTCTCCAGCGCATTCAGCACCTGCTGCAGTATCTGCCCTTTGAAAGGAGTAAACATAAAGAATACCGTTCCCTCTGAATAGCAGGCCGTTCTTGCGTCTGCGTTGATGAATACAGTATTGGCCAGGTGAAGTTGTGCAGCACAGTTGTTTGCATAGCCGCAAAAAGCAGGTTCAAATTCTATTCCCCTGGTGGGAACACCGCTAAGCAGATGTACAAGCATGGCTACCTGCCCAAGCCCGGCGCCTATATCATAGAAAATATCCTCTTTTGTGAACCCGGCTTTCTCCACCAGCTCAAAAACAATCCTGGCCGGTGTTTTCTGGTAGTACACCATGTCCGGCTCCAGTTCTTTTGTTTGCTCAGGCATTGTTTGAAAAGAGAATAACCCATTGATAAAAACATCTACATGGTCATACTCCATTGCCGCTTCCTGACTGCCGGCTGCATTAAAACCGGTATATTCCCGGATAAGCTCCCTGAACCTTTCCCCCCTCGCTTCTCCCGCCCTGATACGGGCCTGCAGCCGCCGGAACATTTTAGCATCGATGCTTTCCAGTTGCTGCTTTATACTTTCTGCGCGGTGCTTTAACAACAACAGATCCTGTTGATCTTCCTGTAGCAGGAGCTCATCAAGACGATCAATCACCAGGAAGTCCATCCTGTCTACCGCTTCCATGCGCCTTTCAAATTCTTCTTCCCGGGAAAGCAGGGAATCAGCGACTGTTTCTTCAATAAACGATTGCATCTGGGAGATGGTCATGTGGCAGAAATCCGGTTAATGAAATGAAACTATTTCCCAATCACTTTTTTCCGGTGCGCCTGCCCCCAATGATACAGTGCGTCCAGCACTTTATCGAGCGAAGTACCGTGTTTGGTGATTGAATACTCTACTGTAGGCGGGAAGGTATTATGTACTTCCCTTTTGATAAGCTTATTTGTTTCCAGCAATTTCAGTTCTTTAGACAATGTTTTGTCTGTAATACCGCCTACTTCTTTTGATATCTGCTTAAAGCGTTTACTGCCGGTCGACAGTGAAAGCATGATTAACAGCTTCCATCTGCCTTCCAGGGCTTCCAGCGCATCTTTTATAGCAAGTACACTTTTGGGGCATCCTTCGCGTGTCAGCATTTTCCTGGTTTTTGGATTTCACGATACTATCCTGTTGGATAGCGCTATCCGAGAAGATAGTACTATCATTTGGATAGCAAATGTAGATACTTTTACTACAGAATTATTAACAGCTCAAAAAAATTACAATGACGATCAAAGCAAAACGCACTCTCTCTACGGTATTAATGGCGATCTCTATCCTGGTACTTATTATGGGAGGGGTAATGAAACTGATTGATGCTGAACCTGCATCAGTGGTTCAATTCCTAACCAGGTACGGGTTTGGTAATTATATGAAGCTGCTGGGCGCCGGTGAACTGATCATCGCCGCATTGCTGCTTTTTCCCAAAACAAATAAGATAGGCTTCCTGTTGGCAAGTTGTTACCTGGGCGGAGCCTTTTGCCTGGAAATATCCGGCAGCCAACCTCTTGCTTCCGCCGTATTCCTGGCCATTCTCTGGGTAGGTATGTTTTTGAGATCCAGGGAGATGTTTTTGAATGTACCGGAAGCTTCCTGACTTCAACGTTATGCTTTCAGTACAAATTATGATATAAGCCGGGCATCTTTCACCACACCCATATCCAGTATGTACCGGTCGCTTTATTCTCCTTTTCATTACATTTCATAGCAGCAACTACCCATTGTGTGTACGACTTCACACAAAAAAGGGCCGCCGCGCTGCAATAATGCAGAGGATTATCTATATAGAAGAGCCCGTTCTCATCTGGTATGCTAATTGCATTTTCAGTTATTGAATCTTTATTGAGTAACCTAAAATGTGAATTATGAAATCGATTCTTGGCGTTATTGGTGTATTGCTGTTATCTGTAGTTTTATTCACCTCCTGTAGTAAAGACACTGACCCCGCAGACGTAGACGTTTTTGCCGGTACCTTCAGAGGAAAGATCGGGTATGTTGACGACGAAAAGAATATCAGCCAGGACAATGGCAGCGTTTTCGTTACAAAGGTGGGTACCCGGTACGACTTCAGATTTTCAGATGGTATCCCGGACCTTACCGGTGTGGAGTTTCAAAAGAAAGATGATAATACGATGGTGAGTATCGGATCTTCCGGTACCGGGCTTATCACCATCAATAAAGACAAACTTGTGATAGGTTTTGCCAGGAATGGCAGAAACTGGACAGCCGACTGTGGAAGATAAAGCTATTAAACAAAGAAGTTGATGTGTGATAAACAGATTTATCACACATCAACTTTTATATAAGCAGCTACCGGGAAACATTATCCCTGGTTACGCGGGAAATAATACCTGCGTATAATAATAATTACAGGCAAGGCCAATGCCACCCAGGAAAACGCATCCCATGCGCCATCGCCTACCAATGCTGCAATTAACCCCGCCAGCGACAACAAGGCTATCAGCAGCGGTTTTCCCCATAACTTCATAAATGGATTATTCTTCATCTTCGTATACTGCTTTTTCTGTGAGCCGGCTCCACTGCTGACTGGCGGCTCTTCTTCGCGCAAACCAGAGGTAAAGGCCTGTAATTAATACTATGATAGTGCCCAGATCGAACAGCGCCCAGATGATCTTTAAAGGCATCCCCCCATAATCGCCGAAATGCAGCGGTTCAGATAAGAACAAGGTGTTCACATACCAGGGCATCGTGCGGGCATCCGTTAACGTACCCGTTTTGGCGTCTATCAGCGCAGGCATCAGCAGCCTCGATGTAAGCGCGGTATTGCCCCGCATAAATACGGCATAGTGATGTTTGCTGGAAAACATGGTACCAGGGTAAGTTACTATACCGGGCTCCATATGAGGCGCCGCTTTCCTTGCGGTAGCCATGGCGCTGTCTAATGAGCTCAAGGTTCCTGTAAGTGGCTGCTGGTTTGCATATGGCGCCACCATTTCTTTCAGCTGCCCCTGTTGCCATAAGGCCACTATTACGTCTGACAATGTATTGATGACACCCGTTAAACCTACCACACTGGCCCATGTAAGCGTTACAATCCCGATCAGGTTATGCGTATCCAGCCATTTAAGGCGATTTGATTTGTACTTCCGCACCATACCGAAATCGTACTTTTTCATGATACGCCCATAAAGCACCACACCGGAAACTATGGCAATAACGAACAGGATTCCCATCAACCCAAGGAATAATTTGCCGCCAATGCCAAGAAACATATTCATGTGGATCTTCAGGATAATATCCATGATGCCGTCGGTGGTTGGTTTGCCCAGCACAGCACCGGTATATGCGTTGAGCGTAGCATACCTGCTTCCTTCAGGTGGCGCATCCGGTTTGGCTGCGAGATCAAATATGACCTTACTCTTATCATCGTTGTCCCAGAAAATATAGCGTATCTTCTCCGCCGGGTACTGTTTACCGGCAAGTATGGCCAGCGAATCGAGGCTCATTTTACGGGCCCCTTCCGGCACTTCCGCCACCACCTGTTTTTCCAGCAGCCTATCCAGCTCTTCGTGAAAGATCAGCGGAAGACCGGTGATACACAGCATCAGCATAAAAATGGTGCAGATAAGGCTGGTCCATTTATGCCATAAAAACCAACGTTTGGCGGTCCTGATATTCATTAACTGACGATTTGTATTTTAGTTATCCGGTCTTATGAAGCCGGACACAATTCAAACCCCAAAGTTGCCTTCTTCAGCAGGTTCCCGGTTTACGAGATCCGGAATTTGATTTTACAAATCGGGAAATTTTCTATGGCGATGATCCCTCGCTCTTTCAGCATACCGCACATCTGTTTTGAAAGCTCTTATCATGATCATTCCATAATTAAAGTGTTCTATTTCTTCTTTCCTATAACAGTAAAGGGATTGAAGGATATCCCCACATTGAGGTAATATGCAGGATCGGGCCGGGTCTTAAAAACAGGGGAGCCAAATGAATCCTCCTTCCTGAACAACCTCCCGGATGCAGTTAACCTCATCCCCGTTTTGACAGTAAATACAAATTGCCTGGCTATCACATGTTCATAAGTTAAACCTGAATTGACTTCCAGTTGCCGGTACTCGTATCTTTGATCTGTACCATCAATATTGTATAAATAAAAAGAGGTTCTGTCGATTTCACTGCCCAGGATCATACGATTGATCGTTGACGACCGGTGCAGGGTTTTACGGCATGTTATCATATCGATCAGTTTGCTGGTAATAATCGCGTTTTCCAACCAGTTGTCAGATTATCCTGAACCGGTGAGATATTACAGGATGCTGAGCATATACTTCTTCCTTATTTTATTAGGCTATGTAAACATGTATTTCCTGGCGCCTGTTCATCCGGGTAAGCAAATCCTTATGTAGTGAATATAAACTACATCGATTCATTTGATCACCGCTCCATCTATCTCGGCCCGCTGAAATCCCTTTAGGCGGGGTATACAAAAAAGATTTCTTTTCCATATACTCAGGAAGCGCTATCAATCCTTAAGAATAGATATTTCCTTTTGCCTGTTTGTTGCTAACTGAATAATCTTTAGATTCATGGGCATAAAAGACATTTCCATTTATGAAAATGAATTTAAGCATCCTGACTGTACTGCTGATCCTGCCTATGTTGCTGACCGCCGGGAAGCAAACATGTAACTGCGCCGAAAACATTAATGAAATAATTAAAAAAACAGAAGAGAATTACGCCGGTTTCCCAACAAAGGTCAATGCGCAAACCAGGCCGGCCTATAATCAGCTTGTTAAAACAATTAAAGCCAAAGCCGCTTTGGAAAATGATGCCAGGAATTGCTTTTATCTTGCAAAAGAATATATCCGCTTTTTCAAAGACAAACACTTTTCCTTCACCTATCAAAACACCGGTGATCCCGATAATGAGATCATTCCACCCGGCATCGCAAGGGATTATAAAAAAGCAAAACCGGATAACATAGAAGGCCGGTGGATAAACCCCGACACGTCCATTTCAATCAATATCATAAAAGTTCCGGGAAATGAATATAAGGCCGTCATACTTGAAGCCAGCGACAAAAACCTGCAGAAGGGACTTGTTTATTTTTCCTTAAAACCACACAAAAAAGGATTCCTGCTTAAACAGCATAATGTATATACCAGCACCGAAATGTATGCCAGGCAAAGGGGAGGGCTGTTACAACTATGGAACTTCGCTCTTTTTGGAAAAGTATATCCAACGGGCATGACTGCAGAAGAAAAAACGGAGCTAAGCAAGTGGCGCGATAATAATAACGGGTTGGATTTTAAAATGCTGGACGATGAAAGCAGTTATATTAAAATCCCGACTTTCTTTAATAACGACAATAAGATCAGTAAGCTGATAGCCGCTCACGATAAGGAAATAAGGAACAGCAAATACCTGGTCATCGATCTGCGGGGAAATGGCGGAGGCAACGCTGGCTGGAGTTATCTGCTGCCTTATGTTCTGACTAACCCTATAAAGCAGGATGCGCCGTTGCTCAGGATCTCCCCCGATAATGTAAAAATAAAAAAAGCTGACCTGGAGTATGTTGTTAAAAATCCAATACCCGAAGAAGCAAAAAAATATTATCCCGATGAATACATAGCATCGCTCAGGAACACCTATGAAAAGCTATCTAAACTGGATGGGGGCTTCTATGCGGTCCCCGGCATTACCATTCCTGTGGACGAGGTATTGGCGCAGCCTTCAAAGGTAGCCCTTATCACAGACGACCTTTGCGGAAGCGCCACAGAATACTTCTTTAAACTCATGGAACAAAGTAAAAAAACCATAAGGTATGGGGTTAACAGTGTTGGGATGATGGATTATGAGGGTCCAACGGTAGTTACTCCCCTACCCTTCAAACAATTTATTCTAATGATACCTGTTTCAAAATCAAGCTGGGCTGATACCGCCCCTATCGATGAAAATGGGTTTAATCCTGATGTAAGGTTGAGTGTTCCCGGAAACGAATGGACTGACTATGTTTTGAAAGATTTAAAACGCCGGGAGCTGCCGTTTGCCGGGAAATAATAAAAAAACGTTCAGAATGGATAAACAGTATCCATTCTGAACGTTTTACAGGAAGCTACAATCACTTCGCCAATACTTTCTGCAGCGTTTCCTCCAAAGCCGTTCCCCGCAGGTACTTGCCAATGATCTTCCCGTTAGGATCGATCAGGAAGTTCATGGGAATAGCATTTACTTCGTACAATTTTGCCGCTTCGTTTTCCCAGGCCTTCAGGTCTGATACCTGTGTCCAGGGCAATCCATCTTTTTCAATAGCAGCCAGCCATTTATCCCTGTCTCCATCTTTATCCAGCGATACGCCCAGTACAGTAAAGCCTTTATCCTTATAAGCCTGGTATGCTTTCACTACATTCGGGTTCTCTCTTCTGCAGGGGCCGCACCAGGAGGCCCAGAAATCAAGCAGTACGTATTTGCCCCTGAAATCAGAGAGCTTAACCGGTTTACCGTTTACGTCCAGCTGCGTAAAATCAGGTGCCACTGCCCCTTCCTGGGTCTTCTTCACTTTGGCGATCCTTTCCTGCAGTTCTATTCCAAGGTCTGATTTTCTTATGTCCGGATCCAGTTCATTGAAATCCTTTTCCGCAGTAATGGCATCAAACTCAGGCGGCAGCGTGGAATTGAAGGCCATCAGCGCCATATATTTACCGGGATTGGCTTTCACATATTTCATCTTCACCACAATGATCTCCTTTTGTATATCATTGGCCCTGCGTTCCAGGCTGGCGATATAGGCGGAATCTTTCTGTTTTTCGGGGGATTGGGCTTTAAACTCATTATCCAGTAACCCGTATTTATCATAGTAAGGCCTCAGTAATGCCGTTATCTTCACATTATCGTCGTTTGCCGGGCTGCCGGTGATCACCGCATTTTTAATGGAATCTTTGGCGGCAATGGTAATGGTCCTGTCTTCGATGAGGAACGGCAGGATATCTTCTACAGGGCGGGTTGTAGGATCTGGTGGCAGGTTGCTGTGCTTTACCACAATATGTGCTTCCTTTGGCGCCCCTAGGGTACCACGGAAAACGAATTTCCCGTTCTTCATAATAGTGGAATCCAGCTTCCGCTCCCCCTTCACCTTATAGGTCAGAAAAACTTTAACCGGTTCCTTTATACTGCTTACGCTGCCTTTAAGGGTATACGCTTGTTGCGCACTGGTTACAACGGGCGCGCCTAACGCCGCCAGTATCATTATTTTATTGAAGTTCATGTTCGTTTTTTTGATGAATACTATTTCTTCTCTTTCTTTACTGCTGGTGATTTCAGCTGCCGGTCAAAGTGCCCGGGCTCTTCCAGTAACCGCAATGCTTCCTGTATACTGGCATTATCCGTATTGAGCACGCGGAGATAATAGTCATTGCCTGCAAATAACTGGCTGGCCAGCTGTCCTTTAATTTCCAGGGAGAGTAAGCTGATAATCCTGTCTTTCCCGGCCATTTGCAAAGGCAGTCCTGCTTTTTCTGCGGCGCCCACTACCTGTTGCACCAAATACTCCGGCACCTGGTATTGTTTGTTAAACACTTTAAAATCCTGGTAGCTGGACAATAAGGAAGCGCGGTTGCTGTCGAGGTAATCAAAGGTGATCTTCCCCGCCAGGTTCTGATCTGCAACATCCTGGAGCCAGCCGTTATATTCAACGGTGTCTAATGGAATAAACAGGTCCGGCATAATTCCGCCGCCGCCAAACACGGTACGTTTATTTACCAGCGTAGTATACTTCAGTGAATCGGGGAAATGAAATACATTGGCATTCGTAAGCTCCCCGCTGGCAAAACGCGTTTGTACGTTATCGTTATAGCTGGCGCCATGATAGGGCTTTTGAATAGACCTGCCTGAAGGGGTGTAATAGCGGGCGCCGGTAAGCTCCAATACGGAGCCATCAAACACAGGTACCGGGCGTTGCATCAGCCCTTTGCCAAAGCTCCTTCTGCCTGCAATCACCGCCCGGTCCCAATCCTGCAGCGCGCCGGTAAGGATCTCACTGGCGGAGGCGGTAGACTGGTCTATCAATACCACCAGGTTACCCTCCATAAAATTGCCAAAGCCGCCGGTATAGTAATAATCTTTACCCTTATCTCTCCCAACACTATAAAATACCAGTTTATCTTTTGGTAAAAATTCATCTGCCACACCAATAGCCGCCTGTACATATCCGCCTCCATTGCCCTGCAAATCAAGGATCAGGCTTTTCATTCCCTGTTCTTTCAGCTGTATAAGCGCTTTGTCCATTTCTGCGCGGGTAGTTTCACTGAAGATGCGTAACGAGATATACCCTACCTTATCTGTAAGCATATACGCCGATTTCACGGACCTGTCGGCCACTACATTACGTATAATTTCAGTGGTAAACTTTGTCCCATTGGATTTACGGAGCACTTCCAGCGTAACAGGAGTGCCTTTTTCACCCCGGATCTTTTTCATCACTGCGAAGTTGGCAGCACCGGCAACGGGTGTTTTATCAATAGCCAGTATCCTGTCGCCCGCCTGCAGCCCAGCTTTTTCTGCCGGGCCGCCGCTTACTACCTGGGTAATGTAAAGACTGTCGTGTTGCATCATAAACTGGATACCTATGCCGGCAAAATTGCCTTTCATTGCTTCCTGCATCTGTGCCGCCTCTTCACCGGAAAAGTACCGGGAATGAGGATCCAGCTCCCGCATCATACCTGCAATAGCAGCATTTACCAGTGTTTCATCTGTCAGAGAATCAACATAATTTCCCTGTATAGCTTTCAGTGTTTGCCAAAGCTTTTCTTTAGGGTTCACCTGTGCTTTCGCATGCAATGAAAGTCCCGCTATCCCCAATGCTATAAGCGCATATTTTTTCAGCACCATAAATTATTTTTCTGCTTTTAAAAGTTCAATGGCATAGCTCAGCTCATCCACCAGTTTACTCGGGCTACCGGAGTAACCTTCGGAGGTGTAGCGCATCATGCCATCTTTAAGGATCACTTTCCTGGGTATGGCGGAAGAATGGAAAAAGGGAACAAAGGATTTAAATACCTGGTCCTGCTCCCCTGTTTTCTTATTTACTGCATCATGCAGCAGTTGAAAACGGAATCCCTCCTGTTTAACATATCCCTCCGATTTTTCCTTGTAGTTGCCTGTTTGCATAGTGCCCACCATGTACACGGCCACCTGCGGGTCCTGCGCATACTTGTCTACCAGCATCTGCATCCCGGGGAATGCGCTGATACAGGGTTTGCACCAGGTAGCCCAAAAGTCGAGCACCACAATTTTATTATTCCAATCGCTGGACCGTACCAGTTTACCCTCCGGGTTTTCCAGTGCAAAAGGCACATATTCCTGGTTGGTCAGATGCGCTCTCACGGATGCTTTCAGTTCTTCCTGTTCTTCCGCCGACTTCAGTGAAGCGAGGTACTTATCGTACGTGCCCGGGGTTTTATCTTTCGCCGTGAAAATACTTTTCAGCTTATCATACATAGCAGCCGTCATGGCATTTGCTTTCACACAATTTTCCAGGAATGGCTGTATGGCTTGCTGGTCACCGGTTTGCTGAAGAATGTTCATGTGAATATGATTCAGGTCTGCTGAACCATAAGCCCCTTTGGGCGATAAGTATTTGAAATACTCTTTTGCAGCGGCATATTGTTTCAGGTCGTGCAGCAACGAAATATGCGTATTCAGCTCATTATCCAGTTGCTCGCTGGCATTGGCTGCTGCTTTCTCCGGGGTAAACACGCCCGCTTCTTCATAGGATCTGTCATTTACTTTTTTTACCAGCTCATTGATCAGGGCAGTAGAAATCCCCGCAAGGGTATCGCGGCCAACTGTTTTAAATACATAGGCGCGCATGATATTCCATCGGTATATTTCATTTTCTGTTTTGAAGTTGAGCGGCGTACAAAAAGCCACCAGCTTGTCAAACTGCCGGGTGTTCATATAGGCGGCGCCCAGTTCGCGGTGCACGCTGTAGTAAATGAACTCCTGGTTGGTTGGATTGGCTTTCCAGGCGTCATAAGGAAATGCCTTCAGGAAAGTTTCTGCAGCCGTTATCAGCTCCTCTGAATTTTTGGCACCGGAAAGACGCTGAAAGGCATTCAGCCGGGCCGTTGCGCCTGAAGGATATTTATGGAGGATCAGCTGTTGCAACTCCTGCCCTCTTTTGGTATCCTTCAGTTCAAACTGATAATATCGCTGGATATCCGCCAGTTGTTGCTCGGACAGTGTGGTGCTTTTTATCAGTTCTTTTGGATCAGCATTCCTGTAGTCCTCCTTTTTCTGTGCAAACACCATTGTGGCGCCGAACAGCAGGCAACTTCCGATTAAGCTTATTTTCGTTCTCATATCTTTCAGTAATTATTGTTATCGTTGGTTCTGGGTTAACTCGGGGTTCAGTTCAATGTTTTTCGGCGGAATAGGATACACGTAGCGGTCGCCCGGCACCAACGTATAGGTAACGCCTTTGAATACACGCGATTCCGTTTCTGCCAGTGCGGGCTCCGTGCTGAGCCTGCGCTGGTCGAACCAGCGCAATCCAGTACCGAATAATTCACGTCTTCTTTCATCGATCACCAAACGCAGCGCTTCATCATTGGTAGCAGCGGTGAGGGCGGTATACTGTGCAGGAAGGAAACGTTTCTGCCGCAGCTCATTTACCAGGGCCATGGCCTCGTCTTTTTTACCGGACCTGGCCAGGCCTTCCGCCTGTATCAGCATCATTTCCGGTACAGATGCACCGGCTGTCACATAGTCCTGCAGGAAAATTTTATCCCGGTAAGATCCACGCCCGGTAAAGGATGGCTGGAAAGTATTCCCGCCCCGTGTAAACATCTTGTAGCGCAGGTCTTCCGGTGTAAGTTTGTCCATCAGTTCCGTGCTTAATGGCAGGTCAATATTCCCCGGCTTGGACACTTTTTTGCTGAGTATCACTTCCGGGTTATCGAGCCTGCGCGGGTAGACTTTTGTGCCATCTGCATAATCTTTCAGGTCTAACAGGGTATGCTGTACGCTCAGCGATCTGGCGGCATAATCTGCCGCTTCGCTGTAGCGTTGCATATAGAGATAGGTCCTGGCCAGCAGTGCATAACCGGCTGCCTTCCCCGGGTGCAGTTTGTTGGATGGGTTATCAGGCAGTAAAGGCAAGGCTGTTATGAGGTCGAGAATGATCTGGTCATACACCTGTTTTACGGAAGCCCTGGTAAGCGGTACAAAAAGATCCGGGGAAAGCAGTAAAGGCAAACCGGGATCTGTGGTGGCATTGGCAGCATTATACACTCTTGCATAAAGATTCACCAGGGTGAGATAAGTGGCAGCCCGCTGCACCTGCGCCTCTGCATATATGCTCCGTTTCTGCTCATCTGTGCCATTCATGCTTTCCATTACGTTGGCAGTGATCTGGTTGCATACGTAAACCTGATTATAGAGCTGATCCCAACCGGCATCGCCCTGGTCGGAAGTATAATAGTCTGCTGCCCAGGTATAAATATTCTGCAGTTCACTTGTAAGCAGGGTTTGTAAACCGGTATTGGATTCCAGGTTGATGTCATCGCTGGATAACATAGGCAGACTGGCCGAAACTTCAAACAGGCTTACATTGTTGAGGAGCGCCTGGAAGTCGGCGGTATATTTAAACTGGCGTTGATTGGGTTGTTCCACTTCCACGAACTTACGGCACGACATAGCCCCCATAGCCAATACCAGCAGCGTAATACAAATACGTTTCATTATCATTTTGATCATTTTTTTCCGTTGTTAGAAAGAAGCGTTCAGGCTCATGAAATAACTGGGTGATGGCGGCAGGTTGGTGTAGTTGGTGCTCATCGCATAACTGGGATCAATACCGGCCTTGTTCTGTTTCCAGATAATACCCAGGTTCCTTGCGGCAAAGCTGATCCCTGCCGATTTCAGCATGGTACGTGATAATGCCTTTGATGGTACCTGGTAACCCATTGATATTTGCTGCAGCCTTATATGGCTGGCGTTTTCCACCAGTATATCGGACATCTTGTACCGGTTGCTGCTGTTGGTGGTTACATTCGCCAAACCGGGCACATTGGTGAACTGCTCATCGCCCGGCTTCCGCCAGCGCTGCGCCAGGTCGCGCTGCGTGCCTATAAGCCCGTAGTAATTGCTGGTAGCGTAATCCGGGTAATTCTCTATCGACAGGCGACGGAACACATGTCCCATTTCATAGGAAATGCGCACGCCGAATGAAAATGATTTATAGCTGAAGTCATTGAAGAAGCCCCCGAAATAAGGCGGCGTAGTACGCCCTGCATATACCAGGTCCTTGGCTGTAATTGCGCTGTTGGGCATATCTGCCGTCACTATCTTTCCATCGGCGGTATATACCTGTGAGCGGCCTTTGTTATCCAGTCCGGCCCAGCGATAAGCATACATATAATCAGTGGGCATTCCCTCAATCGGGCTGCTGCTGCTCACGGCAAAGCTGCTGGTGGGCCGTGTAAAACGGGCATCCGTTACTTCGTTGGTATTGTAGGCAAAATTGAAAGTGGAGCTCCAACCGAAGTTCCTGTTCCTTACAATATCCCCGCGGATCCCGACATCGTAACCATGTCCTTTCATGCTGGCGGCATTATAATAAAGTGAGCTCCATCCGTAAGTG
Source organism: Chitinophaga polysaccharea (assembly GCF_902150045.1). GTDB lineage: Bacteria > Bacteroidota > Bacteroidia > Chitinophagales > Chitinophagaceae > Chitinophaga > Chitinophaga polysaccharea_A. Next base: position 712,379 of record NZ_CABFVU010000004.1, on the reverse strand, counting down.
GTGTTGATGGGGAACTGCCACAGTATATCGCTGGTTCTTTTGCGATAGGCATCCGCACTGAAATGCAGGCGGTTGTTCAATACATCCACATCTACCCCAAGGTTCCAGGTTTGGGTAAGTTCCCAGCTGATCTTATTGTTGGCGGGAGATAATACATTGCCATAGGGTTCACGGGTAACCTGGTCCAGTCCTTTCAGATCCAGCAGGGCGGCGTTGCTGGCACTCATAGGCACAGCGCCTCCGGTACCATAGGTGAGCCGGACATTCAGTTTATTGAGCCAGTTTACTGATTTCATAAAATCTTCCGAAGTAACATCCCACTTCACGCCGGCGCTCCATAAGGGCCTTGCGCGCTGGCTGCGGGAAGCGCCTGCCAGTGTAAAATCATCAAAACGGATACTTCCTGATACTATGTAACGGTTGTTCATCATGGAGAGGGCGCCATTTCCGTAGTACGACAGGAACCGGTTGATAGACTTGTTAATGTTGCCATCGGAAAAACCGAGCGAGGTGGTCCAGCCCATCACGGTCTGGTAATACACATTGGGATCCCAGGAGGCGGAAGAATAGGTATCACTGTTAAATCCGTAACGCGTTTGCTGGTAAGCAGTACGCTGGTCTTCCCGGATTTCCGTACCGGCCAATGCATTAAGCGAGAAATTATTGCCCCAGGATTTATTAACGTTCACCTGTCCGCGCAGCCCGTAGTTAACCGTATTCGTATTTAGATTTGTCATTTTGCCACCGTAAGGCACGCCATACACCAGGCGGCCATTAGGGCCTATCGTGGTACCGGTATTCACTAATACTCTGGTATCGTAGCTTTCCAATTCACCGAGGATGGTATTTTCGGCGATATTGCGTTGCAGGGTGCCTGCTACACTTACATTTATCCAGTCGGTGATCTTTGTATTGATATCTGTTGTGAAGCGGTACCGGTTTTCTTTTGTAACAGAATTACCGTAATTCATTTCCTGCAAAGGGCTGTAAGTCCAGGGGAGATAGCCTTTGCTGAGGAAATCCGCCGCCACTTCATCGCGGTAATCGATAGAGCGGGCAATGGGATTACCGGCATTGTCCTGCAGCATTTCATAGGGCCGCAGTCCCAGGCGCCCGTTGCCAATGGCATTCAGGGCGGCTGTATTGGCCGTGCTGCTGGCGTAATTGTAATTGAGCCCTGTGCTGATAGTAACCCTGTTGTTAAACAATTCATTGCTCAGGTTGGCATTAACAAAATAATTTTCTCCTTTATTATTTCTGAACACGGGAACATCTTTGGTATAGTTGGTAGACAGGTAGTAAGTGCTGTGCGGGCCGCCCCCGGAGAAAGAGAGGTTATATTGCTGGGAAACGGCGCGTTGAAGCAGCAGGTCACGGATCTGGCCCCGGTTATCCATTTTACCAAGGGCAGATAATGCGGAGTCGCGCTGGCCGGCGGTTGCGGTAGCACGGTCTACTTTAAACATCCATTCCAGAGCTTCGCTAACGGGCCTGTTCTGGTTGAACGTCATCCAGCTGTTGTCCCAGATGGCAGGATCGGTAAAAAATCCCAGGTCCTTCATTTCCTTCTCCAGGTCAATATATTCCGCGGTGCTCATGCGGTTAAGATTCTTCATATCTGCCGGATTGGAGATACTGAGGTTGCTGCTGAAGTTGATACTGGATGAATTTTTCTTTCCTTTTTTGGTGGTGATCACAATAACGCCATTGGCCGCTTTGGCGCCCCAGATGGAGGTAGCGGCGGCATCTTTCAGTATGGTGATGGATTCAATATCTTCGGGATTATAACGGCTTAATACGGAGCCCCCGCTGGCATTACCAATCGTTCTGGTGGTGAGATCCTGTTCCACTGCAGGGAAGCCGTCTATAACGATGAGTGGCGTGCTGCCTGCGCCGGCGCCAAGGGTATTTACCCCACGGATGTTGATCTTATTGTTCCGCACATCAAAACGGACGCCAGGCGCAGTGCCTTCCAGGCGCTCCATTAAATTCACGGCGGGCACGGCTTTTATCTGTTTACTGGTGATCTGCTCAAACGCGCCGGTAGCTCTTTCCTTCGGTAAGGTCTGGTAACCGGTAGATAATACATTCACTTCCTGGAGCTGATGTATATCGGCTTCCATCCGGGCGTTCACAACGTTGTTATCTCCCACGTCGAGCTTCAAAGGGTTCATGCCTACAAAGGTGAAAACAACCGCCGTTGTTTTCTCTTTCAACCGCAGCGTGTACCTGCCGTCGCTGCTGGTGAGCGCGCCAAACCGGATAGCATATCCCTGTGGTATAACGGTTACGCCTACCAGCGGGCGCCCTTCTGTATCCGTTACCATACCTGTAATGGTTTGCGCATATCCTTCGTCAGGGATCTCGGAATTTTCTGCCGGCGTTGTATCCGGGCTTTTTACCGGGCGGTTATCCTTGATAATGGTGTAATAATTTTCCTGTACATAGAGGAAAACAAATCCTTTATTATACAACAGGTCCTTCAATACGGCTTCTACCGGCTCTTTCTTGGTGAGCGGACGTTTAAGGCTCACGTAAATATTATCCAGCAGGTGCTCTTCGTAGGCAAACCTGGTACCATATACCGCTTTCACTTCTTCCAGCGCCGCTTTTAGTTTTACCTGCTGTTGTGCAAATAACTTCCCCGGCAGTGTTACGCAGAGGCAACACATGACAAATAACATCCGTTTATACATGCTACTAATTTTGGCTGATAATTAAATGATTTGCTTTTTGACTGATTTTAAGATTAAATACCTTCCTGATAACAAAAAGGATATCGTCTGCATTGGCTGCAGGCACTGTTCCCGAAAGCCTTTTCTGCGCCAGCTCCGGCGCATCTAAAGTAATACTGTAACCGTAGTTGTCTTCCAGCACGTTCAGTATTTCCCGGAGGGTATAGCCGTCCAGGTCTAATTCGTTGGCTGTCCAGGCTTTATTGGCCTGCGGCTTTCTTTCCATTTCCTTTAACAGCTGTTTACTGCTGTCATAAACAAAAGCGTCGCCCGGTTTTAGTATTTTGACAAATGCCCCGGGGCCGTTCTTTTCAATCCTCAAACTGCCTTCCAGCAGGGAGATCTCCGTGATGTTGCGGCGGTTCCTTACATTAAACTTAGTGCCCAGTACAGTGAGCGCAAGGTTACTTACATGTACATGGAACGAATCCGATTGCTGCCACCTGTTTTTGATGGCTACATGCTTTACTTCAAAGTAGGCTTCCCCGTTCAGCCATATCTCCCGTGGTTTTGCTGATTTCCAGGTACGGGAGTAGTGAATGGAAGAATTACCGTTTAAAGTAACTACGGATTCATCCGGCAACACCACCTGTTCATGCTTTCCAAATGCGGTGGTATAGGACCTCTGGCCATGGGACGACAGCTCCCTGACAACTACCATGAACAACAGTACCGCTGCAGCAGCCGCTGTCCATTTAGCCACCAGTTTCATGGGCCTGTAATATCGCCGCTGCCGTTGCTCATCTGCTGCTATGTTGCCGGCAATTTTTTCCCATAGCAGTGATTTACCTGTAGCAGGACTATAGGCCGGTTCCCTGTTCAGGAGCAGTATCCAGGCACGGGCTTCTTCCATAGCGGCCCTCTTATCCGGGTACTGCGTGGAAAGCTGCACCCAGTAAGCAATAGATGCGTCGTCCCACTTCAGTACATGACGAATAAACGTTTCATCTTTAAAGAAAGAAGTAGTGGTATAGTCCGTATAATTCCCCTGCTGATGTTCCATAGCTGATTATATATACACTGCACTTTGAAATTTTATCCCTTGTCCAGGTTAAAAAATCAATAAATTTATTTTAACGGTCAGAAACTGAATATTTTCTAACAATTATATAATTAGATATGGCTGCCTTAGATTTTTTTCAATGAAACAACAGCCAGTAAAATAAGGAGATCAGTTTTGGATAAGTATTGCCGGAGGGTATCTATAGCTTTATACAGCAATTTATAAGTGCTGGAAACGGAAAGCTGCATGAGCGCAGCAATTTCTTCGTACTCCATTTCTTCGTAATATCGAAGGTGGATGATTTCCCTTTGCCTGGGTGTCATTTTTTCCAGGGCGGCTACCAGGTTGCTGCGGATACTTTCCAGTCGCTCGCGGCTGATCAGGGTTTGATCGTACGGCAGCTCCTGTCCCGGCCCCGGCCATCCCTCCGGCACGGAAAAACTATACTCCCGCTGCTGTACTTCCAGCATCCGGAGCAATACCCGGCGAAACGATTTATATAAATAATTTTTAACGGAGCCGGTATCTTTAATACCATCCCGGTTCTTCCAGAGCCTGACAAACAGGTTCTGCAGGGCATCTTCTATCAGGTGATCATCTGCAGAAAATTTATGACCATAATTAAAGAGTGGAGTGTAGTATTTATCAAAGATCCTTTGCAGGGAGGATTCATCTCCGGACCGAAATGCCTCCCATATATCTTTGTCATCCTGCATTATCCTGGTTGATTCAGTTGGTTTAGATGCGAAATTGCGGAAAATATTTCAAATATTCCCCCCGCAACTGCCACGAGTTGGTAAAACGCAATGCGAACAAAGGTTTCGGGGCAACAACACGGCAATATAGATAAACAATAATTATATGTGTCACATATACACGCTAAATTCCCTCAATGTCCGGCCGCTGATCCTTTATCTTTCTTCACTTATTTTATCCCCCTTAACAGGCGAATAGTCCGTTTTGGGCACTCCGTTCACCTTGAGTTTACTGAAGTAACATTTCACGCCGGTTGCCTTATTTAAGTTCTCGATGTTCTGAAGTATGGCCTTGTATACAGCCCTGTAATGGCATTGTTGTTATCAGCAGCTATACTGAGGGATATTATCCTCTTTTCAAACTCCGTTTTATATACGGCAAATGCAGTCTGGTTTTCAAAAAAGGCTCTCTTCACGATATTACCATAGCCGTTCTTTAAATTTGTAAGAAATGCTTTCGTTTTGTCTAACGGTAAACTGATTTTAGCCTGCGGGGAAAATATAGCATAAATACTGTCGAACTGACCGGCATTATAATACTTTTCAAATTTTTCAGACGTATACCTGCTTGCCGGATTTTCTGTTTGAGAGAAGGCAGTGAAAAAGATCAGGGAATATAGTGTTACTAAAACAAATTTCAGTTTCATTTTCAGCGTTTAGATCATTAGTTGCAGAAAGCATCAAAAATATTACACTATTAATAAACAGAAAGGATCAGTATCTCTTCTTTATTGAACAGGAAAAGATCGCCCGCCTTCCGGTCCTGTAATAATTTCGCCAGGGCGAATAGGGAAACAGGGACCTGTTCTTAAAAGCGATCTTCTCCGCATTTGCATAAAAATGGATTGAATAGCTGTATAACTACCTGAACTTTTTCAGCAGCTCATCCTTTTTCCGCCGTGCTACCGTTACATAGGCGCCGTTCTCCAGTTCTATCTGCCCGCCTTCTCCGCGGATGTAACGCTTGATGTAACGGAGATTGATAATGTACGAATGATGCGTACGAAAGAAGATATCTGCAGGCAGCAACTCTTCAAAGTCTTTCATAGTACGGCTCGCCAGCAACGATTGTTCCCTCACTCTTTGAATGGCCGATTTCAATTCTTCAATATCAACAGGTTTAAGCAGGTAATCGAAGGCTGCATACCGGATAGCTTTGATGGCGTATTGGTTATAAGCGGTGGTAAAAATAAGATGAAAATCTTTTTGCGGAAGCTGGTGCAACATTTCAAAGCCGTTCATAATTGGCATTTCAATATCAAGGAAAACGATGTCCGGTTTTTGTTCCTGGATAAGATGTAGCCCTTCGGCGCCATCGGCCGCTTCACCCAGCAGTTCTATTTCAGGGCAATAGTCGTGCAGTTTTTCACGTAAGGCAACGCGCCCTTTTTTCTCATCATCAATAATTATAGCTGTCAGCATTACTGAATTTTTAATAGTACCTGAACCCTGGTGCCGGTGGGCTTTCCTTCGTTCTTCAAATCTGTTACCTCTACAGATGCATACTCTTCATTATTAAAAAATCTTATCCTGTCTTTCCCCATCTGCATGCCATAGGAATGATCATTCCGTTTACTGCCACTCCTGACCGTATCCCTGCCCACCCCATTGTCTTCAATAATATATTCAATATGCTCTTCGTTTTTGGTTACCGTAATGGTGAGCCTGCCGTTATTATCCGGGCGATATCTCAGTCCATGCAGGATGGCGTTTTCAACATACGGTTGTACCACCAGCGGTGGCACCTGGTAATCGTCCAGCAGCAGGGACTCATCTGCCCTGATGGATGCGGTGAATTTATTTTCATCGCGGAGCTGTTCCAGGTCGATATACAGCTGCAGCGTTTCCAGGTCTTTTGCCAGGCTGATCACGTTTTGCATGGAGCTGTCCAGCACGTTGCGCAGCAGCCTGGCAAACTTGTTAAGGTACACTGTTGCGTGGTATTTATCATTGCTTTGTATCAGGGCATCGATACCGTTAATACAATTGAAAATAAAATGAGGGTTCATCTGCGCCCGCAACGCCATCATCTCTGTTTCAGCGATCCGGTGTCTTAATTCCGCTTCCCGCCAGATATTTCTGATTCTCCGTTTTATCAGGAATACCACCAGCCCTGTGACCAGGATCAGCGCGGCAATGCGGAACCACCATGTTTGCCACCATGCCGGATGAGCTGTTACAAACAACGTAAGTGTTTGTTGCTGCAGGTTGGCCAGGTTATCAGCTACTGCTATGGTAATAGCATAATCTCCCGGCGTAATATGATCAAGGGATAATTCAGGGCGATGCCCCAGGTCGTGCCAGTTATTCTCATCATTGTATTTATACCTGAATTGTACTTTATAGGGATCGAGGTACGACAGGTCAGAAAAAAACAGGTACAGGGATGTTTCTTTCCTGGACAGTTCAATATCGGTATTATTTTCAGACCTGGTAACATCGTTTATCCTGGTTTGGGTAAGACGCAGGCGGTTGGTTAACCGCGTCTGCAGCATCTTTTCGGTATCTATCAGCAATAGCCCGTTTGGAATGCCCAGGGCAAGTTTTCCATTGATCAGTTTTTTATGCGCATTTACCAGGTAGTCTGTAGGCAATCCATCTATCTGCGACAACCGCACTACCCTGTTCTTCTCTTTCAGCCATACATGCAGTCCTTCACGGGTACCAAAAAACACGTTCCCGTGCAGGTCTTCGGAAATACCCACTACATATGTGTCTGTTATCCCGTAAGTATGCGTATCTACCTTCTGGGTGATCCTTCCTTTTTCATCGGTGCGGTTCCAACCGCCATAGGCGGAAAACAAAAGGCTGCCATTAGCGGCCTGGCCAATGCTGTTGTAATAATCGCCCACAAACACACCCAGTGTTTTTTTATTGATGGTAGAATCGGAGATCTCTGTAAACTGATTTTTAGCCGGGTCATAACGCGCAATGCCCCATGCTTTGGGCATCCACCCCGCCAGCCAGATGGTGCCGCTGTTATCTACCAGCATATCGTTCCAGGTATTGCCTGTCCAGAAAGCAGTGTCGTTGTTAAATGCCCTGGAAAATTTTTTAAGACCGGGGTAACTGTACCGTGCAATTGGCTGGCCTGAGAAAACAACCCAGTATTCGTTCTGCGGGGTAACCAACACTTTGCGTATAGCACTCTTTATCTGCAGATCCGGTAAATGAAGCGGCTGGAAATGTTTGTCGCGCCAAAGGAATATTCCCTTGCTGGTAGATAACATTACCTGGTGGTCTACCTCATCCAATGCATAACATTTACTTCCGGCCTGTTCTGCAAACCGCTTCTCCCATGACCCGTTTTCATAAAACCAAACATCTCCGGCCCTGGTAAGCATCCATAGTCCGCCTGCTTTCTGTTCCACCACAGATATCACCGGGTCATCTTTTTCATTGGTCCGGGGAATGATGAATGTTTCAAGTGCGTCGGGAAGCGGGGTTAATTTTACCAGGCCTTTTGTAGTGGCTACCCAGAACAGGTTGGTACGCGCATCAAAACTTACGTAATTGATCACGGCAGCATCAATGCTGCAAACCTCCCGGTAGTTATTCTGCTCCAGCTGATATATTTTTTGTGTGGTGTAAAGAAACAGTCCTTTTGAAGTAAGCAGGAATCCCTTTACTACATCGCGTTTGGGAAGTAAAGGGAGATAATCAAATTCCCCTGTTGCCGGGTTTACCCGGATCAGTTTTCCGTCGGTAGCGGAAAGGATCACTTCCCCGTTATTCACCCGGATGGCGCTTTCATAGCTTAAGCGGCTTATGGCTGTTTCGGGATGCAGTGTCAGTTTGTTGTTTGCTTCATGCCATACCCAAAGGCCGGACCTTGCAGGCACCCATATAGTGCCGTCGGCAATTTGCAATATGTCGGTATTGATCTCTGCATCTTTATTATCCGGCCCGATAAGGAAGGACGAGGTCTTACCGGTTTGCGGCAGGTGATATTTTACATAGCTAAAGTCTGTTGACCATATCCTCCCCTTCCCGTCTACAAAAATATTTCTATATGCATCATTATTCGGATCAGTATCTGTAAAGATATTCGCTGTCAGTAACCGGGGCGCTTTATTAAAGCCCTGCAACCGGTTCAGTCCCCTGTCGTCATAAAAGTAAAAGGCATTATGATCGAGGAATAAATCAGTTACCCCGGTTTGTACCGACGGGTGGTTGACAAAGCGGTAGCCATCATAAATGGAAATGCCTCTTTGCGACGCGATATATAAATAACCGGATGAATCAGGAATGGCGGCATTTACGTAGTCGGACGGAAGGCCGTCCATATAGTTGAGGGTTTGTTTCCTGTAATGATCCTGGCCGTAAACGCTCCCGTTGAAGGTAAAGCAGCTACAGCATATTAACCCAAACAGTGCATGCGATATCATCCGCGGTAAGGCCACCGTTTTTTATTTAAATTTACAAACATTTATAGTTATCCTCCTATGTTTCTGCCCTGCTGCTGTTCAAGGCTACCGGGGCAGGGGCAGGGCTGCACAGGAACCCGCGGAGCGCAATCCGTAAGTAGTATTGTTAATGATATCATTGCCATAAGGAGTTAGTGTGCTGAATTCTCCGTTGGTTGTCATTTCCCGCGGTTTACAGCAATCCTGGGTATATGCCCATGCAAGCCATCCAATGCCCCGGTTGCAGGCTTCTCCCAGTACAATACGGTATAAATTGCTGATATCATAGGCGCAGCAAACATTACCATCCTGCCAGTTGCCTACTTCCCCGAAAACAAAACAGGTACCTGTATTATTTATCTCATCCAGTTTCGCTTTAACGGCAGCTGCAGTATTGGCATAATTTGCCCAATAGGTATGTGCGGAGAAGATAATGTTCTTACCGGGATCTGCGTTCAGGATATCTTTCGCCACTGCGGCCAGTGCTGAAGAGGAAGTGCCGCAGTCAGGCGCATCAATCATCAGTGGAATAGTGATGCCTGCATTACGCAGCCGCTGCACCGCCTGGATGTAATTGCTTTTGAATACGGCTTTAGCAGCTACCGGGTCTGCAGCCCATTCCACATCCCCGAATTCGCAGGCGATGTTGGCAATCAGGTACTTCTTATGCTTATTGATAAGGTCAATCACTGCCGGCTTTTGCCACCAGGGCAGGGCCACGGTATTAAAATAATTCCAGTCGCTTTTGCATACGGTATTCTGGATCACCAGGATGGGGATCATGCCCTTCTCATAACAATATCCTATGATGTTACTCAGCGTACCGTTGTTCAGCAGTCCGTCTACCGTTCCGGGCGCGCCGTCTGCTGTATCATCCAGCCAATGGGTGCCATTGGTATACCATTGAATACGGATGGCATTGGCGCCGGTTTTCGCTGCTTCGTCAATTTTGAATTTATACCTGGCCGGGCTTCCCAGGGTGGGTAAACCTTCGTCAATAATAGGATAATTGATACCCCGCAGGATGAACGGCTGCCCGCCAGCCAGCACCAGGTTTTTACCCGATATGGTAATGGTAGCGGCAGCAGGAGGATTTACGGGGTCATTGTTATCATGACTGCAACCAGTACTGATGACCAGCACCATTACAAGAAGGGTTAAAAAGGCGGATCCTTTTATTGTTTTCATATTAACTGGTTTTATGTTTCACCACAGGTGAATCAGTTACAGGAATACTGGTACCTTACCTCCTGGCTGGCGGCCGCAGTGCTGCCGGAGAGAGTAGTCGTTTTAATTTTCCCGGTTTCATCATAGTTGTAATTTACGTTGATGATGGTAGCCCCGTCTGTAAGGGCCTTTATCAGGTTCTTATTATTGATCGGGTTTACACCATAGTTCATGAGGTTATCAAAGCTCACAGCGCCTCCCTTTTGAGCAGGTTTATCCATATAGTATTCAAAGGTCGCTGCACTGCCACCTGCAATTTCCTGTTTCACCACATTACCATTGGCCCAGGTATAGGTGGTAGTACTGGTGGTATTGTTGGCCGGCCGGGCTATATATTCTTCCTTGAGGGTAGACAGCTGCAGTTCGCCCTTACTGTTATATTCGTAAGTAGTAGTAGCAGTAGACATAAGTTTGGGTGGTTGTCCGGACGGCGTATAGTCGTACCGTTTTTCAACAATCGATGTAGGCAGTCCCATGCTGTTAAGTTCTGCACGCAGCTGACTTGTTAATTGCCCATTCCAGTGATCCGAGTAGCCATCGCGGGTAAACTGGCCCTGTACATAATTAAACTGGTAGTGGGTCTTATAAAAATCGTCCATGCTTATCTTACTTATTCTCCCGTCATTATCATAGCTCAGTGTATAGGTTATAGTTGTAGCACCGGTTTTTGAAGTGGCTACAGCAATACGGCAGTTTTTATCCGGGGGCGGCGCAGGGCCGTTGTCGTCCTTGTGGCAGCCCGCCAGGATACAGGCCGATAGTAATAGGACAGACCTGAAAAGTGATGTAGGTTTCATGATATTGTATTTTGAATTTACGGGATTTTTCCCTGTATTGTTGATGATTGCAGGTAAATTATGCCGCGAGCCAGTCCCACAGCCTGGCGTATAGCTGGTTTGTCCGGTTGCCTCCGCAATGGCTGTTACAACTGTTATCGGTCACGCCTTCGCTTCCCTTTAAAAAGAGAATCGTTGCGGATAGCGCCATCATCACCAGTATACCATTATAGCCTGCGAGGCTTCTTTTACAAACAACTTACAGGTAACGCCGTTATTGGTTTCCACCACGCATTCATGCTTCCGCCTGGGTTGTTGCCGGATCCTTTACTGCAATACGATAGCAGGAACGCCTGAGAAAAGAATGTGTTTTCATGCGCTTATAATTAGTTGTAAAAACATACATCCACTGATCGGCCTTTCAGCTATGTGGCATCGCCTGCTGTAAGGGTATTGAATGATGCCGGTTCAAAAGTCCGGCATAAACGGGGAAGGAAGAAGCGCCGTTTAGCAGTTGGAGGGAATGAGTGAGCCGGCGGGGCACTTCCGGTATGGGAACAAACCGGTGTATTCAGCGAAAAGTTTCATCTATCATTCAAATCACTTCATAAAAAAAAGTGCGCCAGTAAAAATTTTACAGGCGCACCTCTTTTTATTGATCAGTTTAAGGTTCTGACGGATCCCGTTCTAATGCTTTCTTCAATTTATTATACAGTGTCCAATCGGGTTCCGGCTGGTTATCCATCCAGCCATAGGTAAGTCCCTCAAACCTTGCCCGGTAAAAAGTTGCATTCTCAGGATACATTCTTATTCCGTCATAGTATCTTCTCAGGAAAGTTTCAAAATTAGCGCGATCCTTTCTGGAGGCGAATTTCTCCCCTTCCTGGTAACCGTAATTATATTCCCGCTCATACTCGGAAAGTACCGGGCCGGTAGGATTGGGATTGGGCGGACGTAAGGGCGGAAGCGTCTGGGCATGGATCGACAAAGACCCTAGCAAAACAATTACGAGTACGGCAGCGGTTCTGGCAACAGCATTCCATTTAAAAGATGGCTTTCCTTTATTCTTCATAAGATAATATTTTAGATAGTGAAAATAGCCATCCTTACTATTAAACAATAGTACAAAAGCGACAAGTTTCACTGTCTTTAATATTGTTACCACTTCACCTGCAGTTCAGTGCGCCTGTTCTGTTTGTATTGCTCTTCCTTACATGGCACACCGTCTTTACATCCGTTCACCGGCTCGCGTTCTCCCTTATTGCTGTAGTAGAGACGTTTGGGATCTATACCCGCATTAACGAGATAATCTATCACTGCATAACAACGCAATGCCGACAGATCGGTATTATACTGGTCGGAACCCCGGTTATCTGCAAACGAAGCGATCACGATCCGCCAATCCGGATGGCGTTTCAGCACCATTGCCACCTGGTCCAGGATCTTCCGGGATTCGATGAGCAGCGATGTGCTGTTGTAATCATATAAGAATTTCAGCTGCTCCAGCTGTTGTTTATCTGTCTCTTCTTCTGCAGTATGTTTTTTCACCACCAAACCCGGGCGGTCGCCTGTTACAGGCGGCACTGCATGGTCTGTAATAACCGGCGATGGCTCGCTGGGATTAATCCTGTTAAAGTAATCAGCATCTGAGAAGAAATAAATATCATCCTTACCCATACCGCCGGGTTTATTGGAAGCCACATATCCTTCATAGCCGTTACGTTTCAATATGAGCCCTATATCATCAGCTCCGGAGTTAAAGGGCAATTTCATGTTCTGTGGTACTTCCCAGCTGGCCTTCGCTCCTTTTACCCGGTAGATGTCATAACCTCCCATGCCTGCATATCCCCTGCTGGAGAAATAAAGAATACCTTCTTCATTAACGGTGGGAAAAGTTTCCGCTGCTACCGTGTTTACCTGGCTACCACAGTTCACAGGCGTGCCCCAGGTGCCATCGGCCTGTTTTTCTGCATACCAGATATCGGTCTGCCCCAGCCCTCCCGGGCGGTCGGATACAAAATACAATATGTTGCCATCAGTGCTTAACACCGCATGACTGGAAGAATACCCCTCCATATTAATGCCGGGCATCAGTACGGGAGTGGCCCATTTGCCATCCTTCTTTACAGCCTGGTAAATCTGCAGGTGACGCACACCATTCACGAAACCTTTACTGGTAACGGGTATATTGCCGCCCTGTATATTGATGGTGGCATACAACGTATCTTCCGTACTGTTAAAACATACCGGCCCGATATGGTAATCATATTTGCCCAGCAGCGCCGGTACCAGCTCTTCCAGGTATGTATTGGAATTGCCGCTGGAATATTGCTGGTAAACGTATGCTTTATAATAAGGCTGCTCAGTACGTTTGTCGACAGGCGGGTGCGACTGCGACCCACTATTTAGTGCAAGGGAACGGTACCCGTTCGACATCAGCAGCAGTCCTCTCTTTACTACACCGCTAACCAGGTCTGAGCCATAGGTATTAAGCTCTTTAAGTGGTTTTAACTGCACAGCGGGCGCCTGTTTACTCCATACAACGGCACTGTCGCAGCCCTGCAGGGCAATGTCTTTTAATTTAAGGCTATCTGCATTGGATGTGGAAAACAATGCGTATTGCTGCTTTGCCGCATCATACTGTTCCAGTTGCCGGAGCACTTCTCCATAAGCAAAATAAGCGGCAGCCGGATGGTCCGGGCGACTTATAATCTCCTGGTATATATCCGAAGCTTCTTTATAGTAACCGATCTCCTGGTAACTATGTGCCATTTTCATCAGCTGATCCACGGGCATCTTTTTCCCTTTGTTACGGGCAATCCTGTTATAGAGCGCTCCTGCTTCTGCATACTGCTGCCTGGCGTACGCTGCGTTGGCTAACTGCGACAGGCTTTTCTGCTCCTGGCTATACAGGCTGAAGGTACTCAACAACATCAGCGGGATAATAGTAATACAACGTCTCATACGGGTAGTAACTAAAGTTTAAAAATACCGGGGGTTCTTTACAGTGAAATTTTTCGAAGGGATCAAAAAGCCTAATGATATTTCATGCGATCCTCCCTGGTAACCCGCCATTTTATTGATACTCAGATCATAGGAATAGCCGATGCGAAGGTTCTCTGTAGCGTAAAACTCTACCATCACACTGGCCGCATCCAGTTCACTAAGGTCCTTTTGCAGGTTGGTCTTGTTCCACAGGCCCACACCGGTACGGTAGGAAGCGCCTGTCCACAGCTTTTCACCAATCAGCAGGAAAGCATTGATGTCCACATTGGTAGGTCCCTTAAAATCTTCCTTGATAAGGATAGAAGGTTTCAGCTGCAATCCCTCACCTAGTGGAAACATAGCACCTGTAGTAACATACAGGTGCTGTGTTTTACGGATGGTGGAATAATTGTTCCCTTTCCAGTTGTACCGTGTAGCATCTGTATAAAGGGAAAGCAGGTCCATCACGGAAGCTCCTGCATAAAAACGGGAAGTATAGTAATAAATCCCGAAGCGTGCATCCGGTACCCATACGCTCTTTTTACCCAGGGGTATGGCCGAGTCGTCGTTATCGGTGTATTGCAGGGCTGTACCATCAATGGAATACTGGGTAACACCACCTCCTATGCCAAAGCAAAGCCGGCGTGTACCTTCATCGTCAAGCGGGATCCGGTAAGCATAGGAGCCATAGAGTGATAAGGCTTCCTGTGGCCCCAGTTTATCAAACAACATTTGCAGCCCCAGCCCCACCTTGTTGTCACTGGCGGGCGTTACTCCGTCTACCGACACGCCGCCTGTACGCGGCGCACCGGGAAATGAGGCCCACTGGTGCCGGTATACCGTGTTCACATACAGATCTTCTTTATAACCTGCATAAGCGGGGTTAATACTTAACCCGTTGAACACATACTGGCTGAACTGTATGTTCTGTTGCGCCACTCCGCGCATCCCTGTTGCCAGCAACATCACCATTATTCCTGCTCTGAGTATTGTTTGCATCTTTTACTTTTTTTGTAGCAGATATTATTATTGTCTTTTACCGCAATATTGTTATCCAGCCTTTATACTTTTTGATACCGTCCGGTTTCTTCACTTCCAGTATATAGTAGTAAGTGCTTTCGTTCAGGTTGGAACCGTTCCAGTCGTTACGGTAATCTTTGGATTGGTACACCTGTCCGCCCCAGCGGTTGAAGATATATAGTGATGATCCCGGATATTTTTCAAGTCCGCCGATGATGAACCTTTCGTTCTTACCATCGCCGTTCGGCGTAATCACATTCGGGAACAAGAGGTCTGATCCTTCCACTCCCACTGCAGATACTCCTGTGTTATTCGTGCTGTCGGCATCCGGCATATTGGTGCTGTAGGCTGTCGCTTCATTGATCAGCTGTCCGCCTTCTATTACGCGGGAGGTCAGCGTCATTTGTACACTGGCCCCTGCTGCCAGGTCGCCGATATTCCATTCTACCAGTTTAGCAGCTGGTGATACTACTACCTGTCCCCTTTCGGCGGAAGTATGAGAAGGCACATCCAGCTGTACCGGCAGGCGGTCTTCAGCTTTCACGGCGGTCATTGCCACGTTGCCTGCATTCCTTACGGTGATACGGTAGGTGAGGTTCTGTCCCATGCGGTACGGTCCTGTTACCGGAGCCACTATTTCTTTGGTAACGATCAGGTCACCGGTATATGTATCAGTATCAGTAATTGTTACCGTTGCTTCACCGGTGCCGCCCTTTGTGAAGGTATAGCTGGCCGATTGTCCGCCGGTGAGCATGAGCACAACTGTTTCCGGCGATTCTACTTCACTGTCGTTCAGCACACTCACGGGAACGGTTACACTGCTGGCTCCTGCCGGGATGGTAATTGTGCCGGTAATAGCTGTATAATCTGCATCCGGTGTGGCAGTACCGCCAATCATATATTGAACAGTGATTGGCTCTGAGGTGCGCTTGCCGCTGGCCAGGCTGATGGCGAACGCGCCGTTTACACCCGGTTCAGTAGCATCCGGCCTGCTGGCGGTTACCACCAGGTTCAGGTTAGTGTGATCATCGTCTGCAATGGTTACAGTGGCGGTACTGTTAGCACCGGTTGTGTAACTCATGTGGGCCGATTCACCACTGGTAATGGTGAGCACCATCGTTTCTGCAGGTTCTATCAGGTCATCGTCTGTTACGGTTACCGGTACCACTACGCTCGACTGGCCTGCTGGTATTACCACTGTGCCGGTGAGAGCGGTATAATCGCTGCCTGCTGCGGCGCTTCCTGCAATTGTGTAGGTAACCGTGATATCTTCAACCGGTATTTTGCCGCTGGCCAGGCCAATGGTGAATGCTCCCGGTGTTGATGGCTCTGCCGCATTTGGCGTGGTAGCGCTTACGGTCATATCCATGTTCACGTTATCGTCGTCTGCTATATTCACTGTAATGGTGTTGCTGCTGCCTGGTGTAAACACAAGGCCTGTAGCCGTACCACCGGTACCTGTGATAATCACGGTTTCATTTCCTTCTATCAGCTGGTCATCCGTTACTGTTACCGGTATGGCGATGCTGTTCTGACCAGCCGGGATCACTACGGTACCTGTGAGGGCAGTGTAATCTGCACCGCCTTTTGCAGTACCCGTTACGGTATAGCTGGCGGTGATATCCACTGCTGCGGTAACACCGGTTGGCAGGCTAATGGTGAAGCCGCCGTTAGTAGCAGGTTCTGCGCCATCTGCGTTTTTAGTGATATTCAACACCAGGTTGCTTTCATCATCAGTGATGTTCACTGTAGCAATACCGCCGGTAGTGAAGGTGAAGTTGGCTGAGCTGGCGCCTGTTGGTGTCAGGATCACTGTTTCTGTGCCTTCTATCACCTGGTCGTCTGTAACGGTTACCGGTATGGTAACGCTGTTCTGACCGGCCGGGATCACTACTGTACCGGTAAGGGCGGCGTAATCCGCACCCGGGGTAGCCGTACCCGTTATAGTGTAGTTCACTGTAATATTTTCTGAAGAAGTAACGCCTGCCGGCAGACTGATGACGAAGTTGCCGTTAGTGGCAGGTTCTGCGCCGTCTGCACCTTTAGTAGCGGTTACTACCATGTTGGCCGGTACGCTGCTTTCATTATCGGTGATATTTACGGTAGCACTACCGTTACCAGCGAAGGTGAAGTGACCTGAAGTACCGCCGTTGAGGGCGGCTATTACTGTTTCTGTTACTTCTATGATCTGGTCGTCCGCAACAACTACGGGAACGGCTATACTGTTCTGGTCCGCAGGTATTACTACGGTGCCGGTGAGGGTGGTATAATCTGCTCCGGCAGTAGCGGTACCCGCTATTGTATAATTAACGGTGATCGCTTCGGAAGATGTGATACCTGCAGGCAGGCTCACCTTAAAGCCGCCGTTGGTAGCTGGTTCAGCTCCGTCTGTATCTTTGGAGATAGTCAGTGCCAGGCTGGCCGGTGTAATGCTTTCATCATCGCTGATGTTTACGGTTGCACTACCGTTGCCAGTGAAGCTGAGGCCGGTGGCTGTTCCTCCGTTTAAGGTCATGATCACGCTTTCGGTTACTTCAATCACCTTATCATCTTTTACTGTTACCGGAACGCTTACGCTGTTCTGACCTGCCGGGATAGTAATGGTTCCCGTGATGGCAGTATAGTCTGTGCCACTGATAGCGGTGCCGCTTACGGTATAGTTTACCTGGATATTTTCAGAGGTAATGATACCGCCGGGCAAACTGATACTAAAGCTTCCATTTGCAGATGGCTCTGCGGCGTCGGTGGTTTTCACGATCCTCAGTGTACGGTTAGCAGCGGTGTTTTCATCATCTGTGATGTTTACAGTAGCCGCGCCGCCGCCGGTGAAGGCAAAGCTGGCTGATGTACCACCGGTGAGGGTCATGTGCACTGTTTCAGTGCTTTCCAGGATCAGGTCATTGATCACAGGCACCGGTACGGTAACACTGTTCTGACCTGCAGGGATCACTACAGTACCACTGAGGGCAGTGTAGTCTGTTCCGCTGGTAGCTGTACCGCTGATGGTATAATTCACGGTAACTGCTTCAGATGAGGCCAGGCCGGCAGGCAAACTAATAGTAAACTCACCATTTGTGGACGGTTCTGCGCCATCACTGATGGCCGTTACTGCGAGTATGCGGTTGGCCGCTGTGTTGTCGTCGTCCAGTATGTTTACAATGGCATTGCTGCTACCTGTGAAAGTAAAGCTGGCAGAAGATCCACCGGTAAGCGTCACCACCACGGTTTCTGTATTTTCTATCAGCTTGTCGTCGATCACCGGTACCTGTACGGTAACGTTGTTCTGACCTGCAGGTATCACTGCTGAAGTATTCAATGCAGTGTAGTCTGTACCTGCGGTGGCGGTGCCGCCTATTGTATAATTTACGATCACGTTTTCAGAGGCTGTAATACCAGCTGGCAGACTGATAGTGAATGAGCCGGCTGTGGAAGGTTCTGATGCGTCGGCAGTTTTTACCACGCTGAGCACCCTGTTAGCCGCAACGTTATCATCATCTGTAATATTCACGGTGGCATTACCTGTACCGCCTGCAGTGAAGACGAAGCTGGCAGATGTTCCGCCGGTTGTTGTCAATACCACTGTTTCGGTTGGTTCAATCACCTTATCGTCTGATACATTCACTGGTACGGCTATACTATTCTGGCCGGCAGGGATAGTGATGACCCCGGTGATATTGGTATAGTCTGTACCGGAAGTTGCAGTACCTGCTACGGTGTAGTTAACCGTGATATCTTCAGCAGCGGTAATTCCTGCAGGCAGACCAATACTGAAGCTACCGTTGGTAGCCGGTTCAGCGGCATCGGCGGTGTTGGTTACAAGCAATACGCGGTTAGCTGCTGTGTTATCATCGTCGGCAATATTTACCGTAGCGTTGCCGCTGGTTGTGCTGGCAGTGAAGGCGAAGCTGGCAGATGTGCCGCCTGTAACGGTCATGATCACGGTTTCATTTCCTTCAATGATCTGGTCATCGGTTACGGTTACCGGTACGTTCACGCTGTTCTGACCGGCAGGTATCACTACTGTACCGGTGAGGTTTGCATAATCGGTACCATTCATCGCGGTGCCTGTAATCGCGTAATTCACGGTGATATCTTCCGCAGCGGTGATGCCGGCGGGCAAGCCTACATTGAAGTTGCCGTTCGTGCCTGGCTCTGCGCCATCTGCTGTTCTGCTCACCTGTATCACACGGTTAGTGGAGTTATCATCGTCATCATTAATATTCACGGTCGCATTACCGTTGGTGGTGCTGGCGGTGAATGCGAAGCTGGTAGAAGTGCCACCGGTGAGGGTCAGGATCACCGTTTCGGTTGTTTCAATCACCTGGTCGTTGATCACACTCACAGGAACGGTTACACTATTTTGTCCGGCAGGGATCACTACTGTGCCACTGAGAGCATTGTAGTCGGTTCCACCTGTTGCCGTACCGGCTGTGGTATAGCTTACGGTAATATCTTCGGCTGCAGTTACTCCGGCAGGTAAACTGATAGCAAAGCTACCGTTTGTACCAGGTTCAGCAGCATCAGCCGCATTGCTTACACTCAGCACCCGGTTAGCCGCGGTGTTATCGTCATCTGCGATATTCACTGTAGCATTTCCGCTGGTACTGCTTGCCGCGAGGGTAAAGCTGGTAGAGCTGGCCCCTGTAGCCGTCAATATTACTGTTTCTGTATTTTCTATGATCTGGTCGTTGATCACATCTACGGTTACCGGCACACTGTTCTGACCGGCCGGGATCACCACGGTTCCACCCAGGGCAGTGTAATCAGTTCCGCTGATGGCTGTACCGCCTATGGTGTAACTAACGGTGAGATCTTCCGATGCGGTATACCCTGCAGGCAGGCCAACGGTAAATATTCCATTGGTAGCTGGTTCTGCACCGTTCACAGGGTTGGTTACATTGATCACCAGGTTAGCTGCAACATTATCATCATCGGCAATATTCACTGTAGCGTTGCCGCTGGTAGTGCTAGCCGTGAAGTTAAAGCTGGTGCTGGTACCGCCTGTAAGCATCAGGGTCACCGTTTCAGGAGTTTCGATCACCTGATCGTCGATCACCGGTACGGTTACGGTTACACTGTCTTCACCGGCAGGAATTACCACTGAACCACTCAGCGCGGTATAATCTTTTCCGCTGGTAGCGGTACCGTTAACCGTATAATTCACTGTAATGTCTTCCGATGCAGTGATACCTAAAGGCAGGGTAATTGTGAATACGCCATTTGTGCCCGGTTCGGCAGCATCGGTGGTTTTCACCACACCCAGCACGCGATTAGCTGCGGTGTTATCGTTGTCTGTAATATTCACGGTGTCCTTACCGTTGGTGGTGCTGGCCGTGAGCGTGAAGCTGGTGGAAGTACCGCCGGTCAGTGTCATGATCACGGTTTCTGTAGGCTCAATCAGCTGATCGTCCTGTACCGGAACTGATACGGCTACACTATTCTGACCTGCCGGGATCACAGCTGTGCCTGTAAGTGCGGTATAATCCGTGCCACTGGTGGCAGTACCTGTTACGGTATAGGTAACAGTGATGTCTTCCGCTGCTGCATAATCTGTAGGCAGACTGATATTAAAGGTACCGTTGGTGCCAGGTTCTGCTGCGTCGCCTGTGTTGGCAACACTCAGCACCAGGTTGGCGGCTACGTTATCATTATCAGTGATATTTACGGTAGCATTACCGGTACCTGTAAAGGTAAAGCTGGAAGATGAGCCTCCTGCGAGGGTTGCTATTACTGTTTCTGTATTCTCTATAATCTTATCATCACTAACAATAACAGGAACGTCTACACTGTTATCACCAGCCGGGATCACTACTGATCCGCTTAAGGCCGTATAGTCGGCACCGGAGGCAGCTGTACCTGTTACGGTATAGTTCACGGTGATGTCTTCTACCGCAGTGATATTTGCGGGCAGGCTCACAGTAAAGGAACCGTTGGTTGCTGGTTCAGCCGCATCTGCCTTTTTGGTGATGCCCAGTACCAGGCTGGCCGGATTGCTGGCCTCATCATCTGTAATGTTCGCCGTAGCGGTGCCACTGGCGCCGTCTGGCACAAGGTTGAAGCTGGTACTGTTACCACTTGTTATGGTGACAACCACTGTTTCTGTATTCTCAATGATCTGGTCATCTTTTACTATTACCGGCAGACTAATGCTGTTCTGGCCCGCAGGCAGTACAATAGAATTTCCAATAGAAGTATAATCATCACCGCTGGCAGCAGTACCGGATACGGTATAGTTCACTGTAATATCCTGCGATGCCCTGTACCCGCTTGGCAGGCTGATGGTGAATGCAGCGTTGGTAGATGGTTCCGCTCCGTCTGCATTTTTGGTAATACTCAGCATAAGGGCAGCTGGTATATTGTCGTTGTCATCAATATCCATGGAAGCATTACTGCTGGTAGTACCTGGTGTGAAGCTGAAATTGGCGCTGGCGCCGCTGTTCAGTGTCATAACTACTTTTTCGGTGCCTTCAATGATCTGATCATCAGTTACGGTTACGGGTACCACTACGCCGTTCTGGTTGGCAGGGATCACCACTGAGCCAGAGAGGTTGGCATAATCGACACCGTTTACTGCATCACCTGTAATGGTATAGTTCACTGTCACATTTTCTGCAACGGTAACGCCTGTTGGCAGGCTGATCCTGAATGTACCATTGGCAGTCGGTTCTGCAGCATCTGCGGTTCTTACCACGCTCAGCTCCAGGTTATCCGGTATGTTGTCGTCATCTGTGATATTCACAGTAGCGGTGCCATTGGTAGTGCTGGCGGTGTAAGTGAAGCCGGCGGATGTACCACCGGTAAGGGTCATGATCACGGTTTCCGGGTTCTCAATTACCTGGTCATCTTTCACATTCACGGGTACGGATACACCGTTTTGTCCGGCCGGTATGATCACTGTACTGCTCAGCGCCGTATAGTCGTCGCCGGTAGTAGCAGTACCTGTTATGTTATAGTTTACGGTGATGGGCACTGATGCGGTATAGCCTGTAGGTAAACTGATACGGAACGAGCCGTTAGTACCCGGTTCAGCGGCATCTTTTGTTTTAGCTACACTGAGCACAAGGTTGGCACCTGTGCCATCATCGTCTGCAATATTCACAGTGGCATTACCATTGGTGGTGCTGGCAGTGTACACGAAGGACGGTGAGTTGCCACCTGTAACAGTGAGTATCACCGTTTCTGTACCTTCTATGATCTTATCATCGGAAACAGTAATGGGCAGATCTATACTATTCTGGTCTGCCGGTAATACTATGGAACCGGAGAGTGTTGCATAGTCTGTTCCGTTGATGGCCGTACCAGCAATGGTATAATTCACGGTTACCGGCTGTGCGGATTTAACATTCGCCGGCAAACTAAATGTGAAGGCGCCATTAGTACCTGGTTCTGCCGCATCGGCTTTCCTGGTGACGCTGATCACCTGGTTAGCTGCTGTATTGTCATTATCAGCGATGTTTACTGTTGCTGTGTTGTTACCACTTGCAGGCGCAAAGGTAAAGCTGGTACTTGTGCCGCCTGTAAGGGTAAGCGCTACGGTTTCTGTGCCTTCTATGATCTGATCATCGGTTACATCCACAGGGATCTTAACATCAGGCTGACCAGCCAGTATCTGTGCGGTACCCGACAGGGCAGCATAGTCGCCACCCGCAGTAGCTGTACCGGCTATCGTATAATTGACAGTGATAGTTTCCGAAGATGTATAACCAGCAGGCAGGCTGATGGTAAATTCTCCATCTGTTCCCGGCTCTGCACCATCAGCGCTGTTGGTAACAAGGAGCACTTTATTGGCATTGGTATTATCATCATCCGCTATATTCAATGTTGCCTGGTTACCGGCCGGATCTGCACTATATGTGAATGAGTTACCATCTGTACCACCTGTAAGGTTTAGTATAGCCGTTTCCGTATTCTCAATGATCTTATCATTTATTACAGACAGTGGTAAAGTAATACTGTTGGTATTTGCCGGTAACGTAATGGTAAAGATCGAGTAGTCGGTATTACGGGTCGCCGTACCGGTCATGGTATACGACAGCGTAGTATTGGCGCTGGATGTATAACCTGCAGGCAGGCTTACCGTAAAGGCGCCATTAGCAGATGGTTCCGCGGCATCGGTAGTTTTCACCACTTTCAGTACCCGGTTGGCAGCAATGGTATCATTATCCGCAATGTTCACTGTAACATCATTGTTGGCCGGATCAGGCGGGAAGATAAACGCATTACCACCACCATCTGTGGCACTGCCGGACAAGACTGTAAACGTCATTGTTTCTGTAGGCTCAATGATCTGGTCATCCTTTACTTTAAGATGTACAGTTACGGCATTGGTATTCCGCGGGATCACAACAGTACCCAGCGCCTCGTAATCCACACCGGATACAGCAGTACCGGATATGCGATACCCTACTGTAACATCCCATGCAGAAGTAGCCACACTAGCCAACTTCACCGTGAAGGAGCCATTGGTGGCAGGTTCCGCTGCATTCGTACCGGTAATTACTTGTATCGGCGTAGTGCTGGCAGCATTGGCATCTATGATATTTACTACAGCTCCGTTACCTGAAGGATCTATAGTGAACGGATAACTGGCGGAAGCTGCGCTGGTAAGTGTCAGTATCACTGTTTCAGGTCCTTCGATGACGCCATCGTTACCAGCATCTACATCAACATACACTTCGTTGGCGCCGGCAGGGATAACAATGTTCCCCCCAGACAGGCCCAGGAAATTATAGTCGATCGTATTGTCAGCTGTTCCACCTACAGGGCTATTGGCAAAGGTGACCACCACATCTTCGGAGCTGGTAACGCCCGGTGGCAGGGAAATCCTGTACTGACCGTTGGTACCGCCTTCTATTGCGTCGGATACTTTGGTGAGCAGCACAATGTTGCTGTTAGCAACATGATCATTATCATTGATAGTTACTGTAGCGGAACCTCCTCCACCTGCAACAGTATAACTGAACTGTGTATCATTTCCACCGGAGATATTCAGGATCACAGTTTCTGCTGGCTCAATCACGGTATTGTCTATCACATTCACGGGAACGGATACACTGTTCTGACCAGCAGGGATGATGATGGTACCTGTAATAGCGCGGTAATCTGTACCCGGAGTAGCGGTACCTGCGCCTATACTATAAGTTACCTGTATATCCCTGGCTGCTGTAATACCAGCAGGCAAACTTACCTTGAAGCTGCCATTGGTAGCTGGTTCTGCTGCGTCGGTTACTTTGGTAACAGCCAGTACCTGGTTGGCGGCGGTATTATCATCGTCTGCAATATTTACAGTGGCGCTGCCATTGGTAGTGCTGGCGGTATATGCAAAGTTGCTGCTGGAGCCACCGCTGACAGTAAGGATCACTGTTTCCAGACCTTCTATGATCTGATCGTCTTTCACGGTTACGGGAACAACTACACTATCCTGACCGGCGAGGATAACAGCAGTGCCGGTAAGCGCAGTGTAATCATCGCCACCTGTGGCTGTACCGCTGATAGTATAGGTAACGCTGATGTCTTCCGATGGTACTAAACCAGCGGGCAAACTGATGGTAAACTCTCCATTGGTACCCGGTTCTGCAGCATTGCCGGTATTGGTAACACTCAGTATACGGTTAGCCGTTGAATTTTCATCGTCTGTAATATTTACTGTAGCGTTGCTGTTAGTGCTGCTGACAGTGTAAGTAAGGCCGGGACTTGTGCCACCGGTGAGGGTAAGTATCACGGTTTCGGTGTTTTCCACGATCTTATCGTTGATCACACTTACCGGCACAGAAACCCCATTTTGTCCGGCAGGCAGGATTACTGAGCCTGTTAATGCAGTATAATCTGTTCCGCTTGTTGCGGTACCCGCTATAGTATAGTTGATGCTAATTGGCGCAGCAGCAGTATAACCTGCGGGCAAACTGATAGTAAAGGCCCCATTGGTACCTGGTTCAGCGGCATCGCTGCCTTTCACCACACTCAATACCTGGTTAGCAGCTACGTTGTCATCATCCAGGATATTGGCCGTAGCGCTGTTGTTGGTAGTGCTGGCGGTGAAGGCGAAACTTGTGCTGGTACCACTGGCAATGGTAACGGTCAGGGTTTCGGTGCCTTCTACGATCTGGTCATCTGATACGTTTGCCGGAAGAACTACATTGTTCTCACCTGCAGGCAGTACTACGCTGCCGCTTAACGTCGTATAGTCTGTTCCATTAGCACCGGTACCGGTCACAGTATAGTTAACCGTTACCGCTTCTGATGTTCTTATCTGTGCAGGCAAACTGATACGGAATGAGCCGTCGGTGGAAGGTTCTTCAAGATCAGACAGTTTCACTATACTGAGCACACGGTTCGCCACTGTGTTATCATCATCTGCTATATTCATGGTTGCCTGACCATTGGTTGGGCTGGCAGTGAAAGTAAGACTGCCGGCAGTACCACCGGTAATAGTTGCCACCACTGTTTCGGCATTCTCAATGAATTTATCATCGATCACATTTACAGGCAGTGTTACACCGTCTGCACCCGCAGGGATGGTAGCTGTGCCGGTAAGGCTCGCATAGTCTGTACCTGGTGTGGCTGTGCCGCTAATGGTATAGTTCACCGTAATAGGCTGGGCGACTGTTACCCCTGCAGGCAGGCTGATTTTGAAAGTATTGTTGGTAGCCGGTTCTGCAGCGTCGCCGGTTTTGGTGATACTGAGCACGCGGTTTTCGGGCAGGTCATCATTATCAATGATGTTACCTGTAGCGCTACCTGCCGCCGGATCAGGGTTAAAGGTAAAGCTGCCGGAAGAAGCGCTGGTAATAGTGATCACTGCTGTTTCCGTGCCCTCTATGATTTTGTCATCGGCAACATTACCAACAATAGCAATTCCACCGGTACTACCTGCTGAAATTGTTGCTATGCCGCTGAAGTCTGTTGGTGTAAGACCAGTATAATCCGTGCCTTTAATGGCTGTACCACCAACGGTATAATTAACCGTTACCGGTTCAGAAGAGGTAATTCCTGTTGGCAGGTGGAAATTAAACCTGATGGAAGTGCCGTCTTCAGACCCGTCCTGCACCAATTCTACAATTACGGTACGGTTAGCCGGCGTGTTGTCATCGTCCACAATATCAACAGTGGCGGTTGCAGCGGATGGAGATGCAGTAAAACTAAAGCTGCCACCGGTTCCACCGGTGATAGTCATGATCACTGTTTCTGTGGATTCGATGATCTTATCATCAATCACAGTTACCGGTACAGCTACACTATCCAGGCCAGCCGGGATGGTGATAGCGCCGGTGATGGCGGTATAATCTGTACCACTGGAAGCTGACCCTGTAATAGAATAATTCACCGTGATAGGTACAGATGAGGTTATTCCTGCAGGCAGGCGTACAGTAAAGCCGCCGGCGGTACCTGGTTCTGCTGCGTTGCCATCGTTGCTTACGCTCAATACTCGGTTCGCAGCGGTGTTGTCATCATCTGTAATATTAGCGGAAGCACTGGCATTTGTAGTGCTGGCGGTATAAGTAAAGTTAGTGCTGTTGCCACCGGTGATGGTCAGCGTCACTGTTTCAGTACTTTCTATTACCTGGTCGTCGGTAACTGTAACTGGCACGGCTACACTGTTCTGGCCGGCAGGTATAGTTGCTGTGCCGGTTAACGTAGTATAGTCTGTTCCGTTAGTGGCGGTGCCGCCTATAGTATAATTCACGGTGATCGCTTCCGATGGGAGCTTGCCTGAAGGCAGGCTGATACTGAACCCTGCATTGGTAGAAGGTTCTGCGCCATCGGCTGTTTTAGCAATGCTCAGTATGCGATTGGCCGGGGTATTGTCATCATCTAAAATATTTACGGTAGCATTACCATTGGTAGCGCTGGCAGTGAAGGCAAAACTGGTACTGGTTCCGCCGGTGAGGGTAAGTATCACCGTTTCTATGTTTTCCAGTAATTCATCATTTGCTACAACTACCGGTACCAGGATGCTGTCCTGGCCGGCGGGTAATATCACCGTACCTGTCAGCGTAGTATAGTCGGTACTGTTAGCTGCAGTTCCGCCGATGGTATAACTTATAGTAACAGGTTCTGAAGAAGTAATACCTGTTGGCAGGCCGATCTTAAATGCTCCGTTGGTGGACGGCTCGGAAGCATCGCCGCCGGCGTTCCTGACACCTAAAACGCGGTTGGCGGTAGTATTATCATCATCATCGATGTTGGCCGTAGCGCTGCCGTTAGTGCTGCTGGCAGTGAAGGCAAAGCTGGTACTGGTACCACCGGTCACCGTTGCTATAACGGTTTCAGTGTTCTCAATGATCTTGTCATCGGTAACGGTGAGCGGCAAGGATACGCTGTTCTGTCCTGCAGGTAGCAGCACAGTGGTTCCCAGGGCAGTGTAATCAGCGCCACTGCTGGCGGTACCGGTTGGTGTATAGGTTATGGTTATATCTTCTGATGCGGTGATACCAGCTGGTAAACTGATAGTGAACTCGCCGTTGGTAGCTGGTTCTGCGGCATCTGTTTTCTTCACGATGCTCAGTACGCGGTTAGCAGCGGTGTTATCATCATCCGTTATGGTAAGAGTGGCATTACCATTGGTAGTACTGGCTGTATAGTTAAAGCTGGTGCTGGTACCTCCGGTAAGCGTTACCAGCACAGTTTCGTTATTCTCAATTATCTGGTCGTCGGTTACACTAACTGGCAGGGCTACACTGGGTTGACCTGCCAATAAGATAACTGTACCTGTGAGGGCGGTATAATCAGCCCCACCTGTGGCTGTACCACCAATGTTATAGCTAACGGTAATGTCCTCAGAAGAATGAATACCGGCAGGCAAACTGATCATAAAGCCGCCGTTGGTGCCCGGTTCCGAAGCATCGGCTGTTTTAGCAATGCTCAGCACCAGGTTGGCAGGTGTATTCTCATCATCTATTACATTCACAGTAGCATTACCCGCAGTAGCAGCCGGGGTAAGCGTAAAGTTAGTGGAGCTGCCGCCTGTTATGGTCACTAATACCGTTTCAGGTTTTTCCACAAGCTGGTCATTGGCCACTATTACCGGTAATACTACGCCAGGCTGACCTGCAGGGATCACTACCGATCCGCTCAGTACACCATAATCTGCACCTGGTGTGGCAGTACCGCCAACAGAATAATTCACGGTAATATCTTCAGATGAAGTAACACCTGTTGGCAGGCTGATGTTGAATGCCCCGTTGGTAATGGGTTCTTTGGCATCGCTGGCCCAGGTTACCCCTACCGTGGTTTTAGCCGGGTTATTGCTGTCATTATCAGCAATATTCAGGGAAGCGGCGGCTTGTGTAGTGCTGATATTATAAGCGTTACCGCTACCGGCGCCGAAAGCGCTGTTCAGCGTAACGGTCACCCCTTCTGTTATTTCAAGGATGTTATCGTCCGTAACCGTTACAGGAAGGGTTATACTGCTACTACCTGCCGGAAAGACAACTGAACCGCTCAACGCCGTATAGTCGGCGCCGTTAGCTGCCGTACCTGTTACCGCATAATTCACGGTGATATCTTCCGTAGCTGTTACGCCTGCAGGCATGCTGATGCTAAAGGAACCGTTCTGTGTGCCTTCAGCGCCATCCTGTACTTTGGAGATGGCCAACACCTGGCTGGCAGTGGTTAAACCACCAAAGGTGGAGAAGTTTTGAATACCGCTGAACTCAACGTATTCCACGCCATCCTGCTGACCGGTAGCTGATGGGGTGATCTCAGTAATATTAGCCAGTCCCTGAGGAGCCAGATCAGCCAGGGTGGAAGTAATATCGCCGGTATGTTTGAACCATGCCCACCGTTGTGCACCGGTTACGCCGCGGGTACCGGACAGCATATTTTCTGCATTGGTCCTTTCCGCAGGATTCCAGAAGAGACGAAGGGTAATACCGCCGTTCTGTGTCAGGGCTGCACCCGTGTAACTGATTTGTACCAGCCTGCGCATTAACTGCGTACCATAGTCGGTACCGCTGTTCCTACCCAATGCTGCGCTCATATCCCTGTTCACATCTACCAGTGCAGAGAGTTTGGTAACATCCATGGTATTGCCGTTCAGGGCAATGGATGCAACGTATTTGTTCGGATCTGAAGGATCAATGAAATAAAGTGTATTGTTATCAATACAGGTAGCTGTTACTGTTCTCACCGTTGCATCCGGCACCAGGTTAGCAGTGCGCTGGAGGTGACTGGTGATGAGGGTAAACACAACGCCATCTTTCAGAGCGCTCAGGTTTTCAAAGCTCACAATACCGCCATTAAAGCTGGTGGCAGGTATCTCGCTCACCGTACCGGTAGCGAAGTTACCGTCACCATCTTCATCTATCATGATGGTAAAGTCTTCAGTAGCGGTTCCTTTTACAGTGATGCCGTTCAGGTTGAACTGCAAACTGAGAGGCTGGGTGCTGATATCATAGTTGGTGAATTGTGTTTTCCATTCCTGTGTAAGGCGCTCGGGGATACAGCTGCCCACAGGCAGGTCGGTACCTGTTACAGTGAGAGCGTTGCTGTTGCTGCCGAGCATCAGGTAACTTTTGTCTGCATTGAAAACATTAGTGTTGTCTGCATTGGTAGCGGCGATAGTACGCATTCCGATTGTCAGGATAGAACCTGTGTGGATACTGCGGGACTGTTTCTGTACCAGTCCTTCACGATCATCGCGGCCAATACCGAAGATGTTGTTTTTATAAGTACTGTTATTCGTTGCATTCCAGATCACGGAACCGTCTGTAGCCAGGTAATTCTGTGCAGCAGACTGGTCGAGCGTGATACCATATTTAACGCCAAGATATGATTCTACCTGCTGCGCCTCTGTAGCGGTGAGAGCAGATTTGTACACGATCACTTCAGGGATCTTACCGTTGAAGATACGGTTGGTATAGGTAGAACCACCGGTAGTCCGACCGCCTACTTCAAAGAAAGAGCCATCCGCCTGCGGTACACAGTTGGTACCTAGCACTGGACCTCGTTTGCCGTTCAGCCAGGTGCTTCCATTCAGGGAGTTAGCTGCATTCACATAAATACCCCTGGCGATAATCGGGCCCGCATAAGGAGGAGTAGACGGAGCTTCCAGGCAACCGTTGCCATCAAGAGTAAAGTTGCCGGTGTTGGTATATACCAGTCCCCTTCCGGAACCGCCACCCGCCAACCAATTTCCATTGCTGGCGAAGATACCACCCAAACCATTTGCCGGGACACCTTCAGGAGCACTCACAGAGAAAACGGAAAGATTAGCAGATGTATTCCAGTTAGTACCGGCATCTCCTTTCAGAGATTTTCCTAGCGCACCCGTAAAATCAAGTGTTGGGTTAAAGTTAATGCCATTAGCTACCTGGATAATATCTGCCGAAGCAGTAATCGCATCTGTGTGGCTAGGTGTGGACGCGCGCAGTTCAGTTTTCATGGCCCCTGCCTGGTTCAGCCATTGCTGTACCTGGTTGCTGCCGTTCACCTGTACATCTGCATCAGCTTTTACCCACAGCATTTCATTGGGTACACCGCCCGGTGCGGTAACAAAGCTGGCGAAAGTGAAGTATTGGTTATTGGTAAGATCAATAGTGGTTGAATAGCTTGGAACACCGTTCACATCTGTCTGGGACAACTGTATAAATTGGTCTCCCCCATCAAAAGTAGCATCGCTGCTTACTACCAGGTAAGGTGTTTTAGCAATTAATGGCAGCTGATCTTTTGCGACGGAAATAGTCACCGTACCGACGGTACCTGTTTCCTGCACTTTCCATACTCTTGCCATACGCGTGGTTACAGCAGGGTTACCTGTGATAGCAGTGCCAAATAAAGTGCTGGCGCCATCATCTCCCCAAACCAGGTATGATTTATCGGTAGCAAATGTATTGGTATTGGCGATGTTGCTTGCAGCAATACCTCCCAGGCCCACTGTGGGCTGGAAACCTGCATTGATGCTCTGGCTCTGCTTCTGAGTAAGCCCTTCCACATCGTCGCGGCCAATACCGGTGATGTTATTTTTATAAGTAGTGTTAACGGTGGCATCCCATACTTTGGTGGTACCATCCGTAGCGAGATAATCGGTAGTCCCGTTATTCAGCGTAATACCATATTTGATAGCCAGGTAACTTTCAACCCGTTGCTGTTCAGTGGCAGTAAGCGCATTGGCATACACAATAGTTTCACCCAATGAACCGCTGTAATACCAGCCGCCACCACTAAGTACGTTGTCGCCCAAATAAGCCAATGCTACAGAGGATGTATTAATAGGCTGATTGCCAACAGCTATAAGTCCAACTGCAGCGGATGCACCATTGATCCTCATCTGGGTAGCTGCCGTAGTGGTATTAGCTGCATTGGTGTACATGGTGATGCCGGGAAGCATGGTATTGCCTCCTGTATTACCATAACGGCTGTAGGAAGTTTCAATAGAGCGCTGGCCTCCGCCTATCTCCATAGCATAACGGTTGCCGGTAGATGTTGCAAGCTGATTGCCCCAGCTGATTAAGCTGCGGCTGGCGATTGATGCGTTGGCTGTCATCGCAATAACAGTTCTTGCGCTGGTGCCCAGAGGCAGTTTTGTACCATCCAATATCATACGATGGCTGGTACCATTGAATTTTACAACTGGGTTAAAGTTGACATTATCAGTTGCATTTTGGGCATACAGTGGCTGGTTAGCCGTTGTAACCTGTGTTGCATTGTTCAGGTCGGATGCATAGTCGGTCCAGCCATTGATGGCAGTATTATCCGTTGTGCCGGATGTACCTGCATCAGCACGTAGCCAAAGGCTGGTTCCTGCTACGCCACCCGGTGCTTTGATAGACGCTGCATAAGTGAAGTATTGTCCACTGGTCAGATCCACCGTAGCGGCATATTGCTTCACGCCATTAAGGGTGGTTGCGGTTACAGGGATAAATTGGTCAGTTCCGTCAAAAGTGGCATCGTTACTGATAACGAGATAGGTCTGTGCGGCATTGGGCAGTGCATCATAAGGCACGGCTACCTGTACGTTACCAACAGTACCGGTTTCCTGGACCTTCCAAACTCTCGCCATGCGGTAGTTTGCTACAGGGTGACCTGTGATCGCAGTTTTAAACAGGCTGCTGCCGGCGTTATCGCCCCATACCATATAGGATTTATCAGCAGTAAATGAGTTGGCATTTGCCGTATTCGTTTCAGATAAACTGTTTAAGGCTATAGCCAGCTGCATACCAGCTGCTGTATTACGGGATTGTTTCTGGTTAAGATCTTCCGCATCATCGCGGCCGATACCGGTGATATAATTACCATAACCGGTGTTGGTGGCGGCGTTCCATATTGTACTGCCATCGGTGGCAAGATAATTGGAGGCGCCGTTATTCAAGCTAATACCGTATTTAATAGCCATGTAGGTGTTCACACGCTGTTGCTCATTTGGCGTAAGCGCATTCGCGTAAACGATCAGGTCGCCCATGCGGCCACTATAAGAGTTAGGACCGTTCCAACCAAGCTGGAAAAGAGTATTGTTACCGGTAAGCACACTGTTATTATTACCGTTAGCTACATTTAACCCATTCCGGTAAATGGCCTGCCGGTTGGCAGCAAGACTATTATCATTGGTGGCAGTCCAGAGAATGATCTGGTTATTGATATCTCCCGCATTATAAGTAAGACGGTTATTGACATATGGTGCATCCCAGTAAACAATATTGTCAGACCAGGTGGCATGCAGGGTGAACTGGGTGCCTGTACCGGCAGGTTCTGTAAAAATAACGGCGGCAACAGTATTTGATTGGCTACCTGCAAAAAAAGCTGCTTCTCCGGTGTAGGTACCTGTCTTCAGTAAAGAAGTAACACCTGTCATTCCATTTGTCACATTAGCGCCTCCATTAAACTTAACCACCGGGTTAAAGTTCATATTGCTGGTGGCATTATTGAAATACACTGGCTGACTGGCCGGTGTATTCTGTGACATATTGTTCCCGTTAGGGCTATAGTCATTCCAGCTGCTGATCGGCGTACTGTCTGCGTTAGCAGAAGTACCCAGATCCGCGCGTAACCACACCAGCTTACCACTGTTTACACCACCCGGGTATTTTACGGCGGCGCCGAAGGTGAAATACACACCATCCGGCATCAGGCTGGAATTGAGGGTAATTGTCTTATCTGCATTCAGCGGCAGTTCCTGGCTGATGGTAGCAAAAGTGGGATCAGAGCTGATCAGCAGGTATACTTTTGTGCCCGGAGCATCTGCTTTCAATGTAATAGACTGATCAGCCCAGTTGGTTTTATCTACTTTCCAAACACGCGCAAGACGGCGGGTAGCGTTTGTTCCGCTTACAATATTTCCATAAGAGGTAGCTGATAACCCATTGTCTCCAAAAACAAAGAAAGATTTATCGTTGGTAATGGTATTGGTATTCTGTTCATTGGTAATAGCAATGCTGTTCCCCAGGGAGATGGTTACAAAACCAGTGTCTACACTGAGCGACTGCCTGGTATTCAACGCAGTGCCATTATCCCTTCCTATACCAGTAATGCGGGATTTATAAACAGGATCGGCAGTCCAGTATTTAGTGCCATCGGTGGCCAGGTAATCAGTAGCGCCGTTACCGATGGTAATACCATATTTAATACCGAGGTAAGATTCTACTGACTGGCGTTCGGCATCCGACAGCACACGATTATAGGCAATCACTTCTCCCATATTACCCATCCAGTAAAATGCCCTTCCGCCTATTGTGCGGGAACCTATAGAAATAAGATTAGCTGTGAGTGGTGTTAAATTAACGGTACCCTGGTTGTCAAAGGTGTAGTTTCCAAAAATACGAATTCCATTAGGTATATTATTGGCCTGGGTACCACTAAAAATATAGGGTTTATTGGGCTGATAAGTAAGCAAACCACCTATACCAGTCACCGATGCAGCATTCTCCAGGTACTGCAGCTGCCCCGTGTTAATGAGCCGGAATTCCATTCCATGAGCGGAACCTACCGCTCCGCTGCTGATAAGATCTCTTACTGATGCAAAACCAGCACCACTGGCTACCGCAAAAACAGTGGCGGTAGACGGATCTATGCGCGTAGTAGCAATATCCAGGAAGTCATCCGTACCGTCGAACGCCAGGCCGTAATTAAAGTTGAGCGCTTTCGCATCTGTAATAGGCTGGCTGCCCACTACGCTTTGGAAAGCATCATTGCCATAGTTACTGTAGTCACTCCATTGGGTGCCGCCGGACATACCATCATCTGCACGCAGCCAGAAAGTAATACCATCTTTTACTCCGTTCGGGCCGGTGATCATCCTGGCGAAAGTGAAGTAAGCGCCATCAGGCAACAGGTTACTATTAATAGTAACGGTGCTGTCGTCATTCAATGCGTAGGTAGCATCTCCTGCACCAAAAGTAGCATCAGTGCTTACGAGCAGATAAGTACGTGCGCTGCCACCAGACAACCTGAAAGTGATATTCTGATCGGCCCACTTATTTTTCTGTGCTTTGAAGATGCGGGCCATGCGACTGTTAACAGTACTGATACCGGTAACAGGCGTCAGGTACGTAGTAGCGCCGCCATCGTCACCAAAGCTGAGGAAGGAAAGATCGTTGGTAATAACTGTTGCATTGGCTTTGTTGGAAACTGCAACTGCAGTACCCACAGCTATGGTCACCAGGCCTGTATCTGCACTTACCGATTGTTTCTGGTACAACATGCCCCTGTCGTCACGGCCTATACCGGTGATATGTCTGGCGTAGCTGCCACCAACGGAAGCTTGCCACATTTTAGTGGTACCATCGCTGGCCAGGTAATCCACCGGTGTATCAATTCCCAGCGTAAGACCGTATCGCAGCGCCATATAGGATTGTAACTGCTGACGTTCTACTGCACTTAACTTACGGGAATACATGATCACTTCAGATATATCACCATTGAACACGGAATTGTGACCGGCGCCGATATAATCTTTAACCGGAGCTGAAAGGAAGCTCACCGCGTTGGAATTGTCTGTCAGCAACACTTTGCCATCGATACCCGCCGCCCAGTCATTAGTCGCGCTCCAGATATTCAGCATATGTGCATTACGCACATTTACGGATGCAGGGTAAGTAAAATTCCTGCGTGCAGTACTTGATCCAAAATAGCTGTAGTGAGTATTATTAGTCCAGGTGTATACAGCCTGGTTGCTGGCATAAGTACCTCCAAATTCGAAAGGATAGCTTGTACTCGCAACACTGTTATCTATATTTGAAAATTGTACAGAGAAGATCTCACCTGCAGTCATCGCATTGGCAAACTGTGGTAGTGTGAAATAATTCCCGCCACCAAAACCGATACCTGGGTTAAAATTGAAGGAGGCTTCCTTCCAGGGCGTTGCAGCACTACCTGCCCGGGGCCATACACGGCGGGCTGGGCTCAACTCTGTCCATTGTGTGGCGATGTTGCCACCTGCTACCACCCCGCTATCTGCTCTTGCCCATACTTCCAGGCCGGCGGCTATACCTGCCGGTGCTGCCTGTGTATTACCAAAAGTGAAATAAGCGCCGTCTGGCAGCAGATCGCTGTCGAGTGTCAGCGAGCCGGTTGCATCCAATGTATATACTTTATCTCCTGCGCCAAAAGTTTCATCCGTGCTAACCAGCAGGTAGTTTGTGTTGTTTCCTCCTGTCAGCACCAGCGTGATGGGGCTCTTAGCCCAGTTGCTGCGATCTGTTTTATAGATACGCGCCATGCGCAGGGTAATATTGCCCAGCCCTGTAACCCCTTGGGTATACGTTGCCGCCTGGCCGTTATCGCTGAAAGTAAAGAAGGAAAGATCGTTGGCGATATCGGAAGGATTCTCCCTGTTGGATGCTGTAAGGCTGCTGCCTGCGCTAATGGTTACATTGGCGCCGTCCAGTTGCGATAAGCTTTGTTTCTGAAGCAAGGTACCGTTGTCGTCCCTGCCTATACCGGTGATACGTTCGCCGTAGCCGGTATTTTTAGAAGCTGTCCACATCCGGGTGGTGCCATTGCTGGCAATGTAATCGGTGAGTGCGCCGGCTGCTGTTTTTAAGGTGAGACCGTATTTCAGTGCCAGGTAGCTGTTTACCTGTGCGCGCTCAGTGGCGTTCAATTGCCGGTTATAGAAGATCAGCTCTGACATACGGCCATTGAAATTGGCGAAATGCCCTGCGCCAATGGCGGTGTTCATCGCTGTACCTCTCGAAAAATTAACCGGGAAAGCAGCGCTGCTGCCTATCGTTTTGCCATCGAAGTTCAATGCCCAGCTGCCGGGTGCGCTCCAGTTATTCAGGATATGCGCCTGTTGTATGTTAATGCCCGTTAATGCGTAACCAGGTCTTGTGTTAGTACCGAAGTGCGTATAGTGACTTCCGTTATACACATAGACCGGCTGGCCGCCCGTCGCTGCGGGATCACCGCCAAATTCAAACGGGAAGCTTGGCGTGGTAGAAGTTGCTGCCAGGTTGGAGAGCTGTACTGAGAATATTTCTCCCGCTGTATAACCTTCAGTAAACTTTGGTACGCTGAAATAATTATTTCCCAGGAAATTGATGCCCGGGTTATAATTAATAGCGTTCTTCTGCCAGCCGAGAGGTGCGTTGGCAAGGGCCAGTGGCCATTCTCTCTGCACGGCCTGGTCTTCCCACTTGAGGATATTGCCGTCTACAACTGTTGCACCTTCATCTGCCTTCACCCATGCCTGCAGATTAGTGGCTACCCCACCGGGGAACCGCTGCAGCTGGCCGAACGTAAAGAAAGCGCCATTGGCCAGGTCGGCACTGGAAAGGGTTACAGTGCCTGTGTTGCTCAGTTTCAGCTCGCGGGTAACAGTACCAAAAGCAGCGTCTGTACTGATGAGCAGGTAATTATTCTCTGTGCCGCCTGCCAGTTGCAGTGTTACCTGCTGGGTATTATTCCAGGAAGCAGTTTTCTGTACCCGCCAAACGCGGCCCATGCGGCTGTTGGCATTAGTGCTGGTTACCGGGGTGAAGTAACTGGTACTGCCATTGTTATCGCTGAATACCAGGAATGATTTGTCCTGTGTGAAAGTATTGGCATTAGCAGCGTTGGAAGCAGCGATGGCATTTCCCAATGCAATGGTTACAATACCGGTGTCCTGGCTCAGCGACTGCCTCTGGTTCAACATGCTGCAATCATCGCGGCCAATGCCGGTAATGCGCGTGCCGTAACCGGTGTTAGATGCAGCCGTCCATATTTGTACTGCGCCATCGCTGGTAACATAATCCGATGCCCCGGCATTGAGTGTGATACCATATTTCAGCGCCATATAAGATTCTATGCGCTGAATTTCTGCAGGGGTAAGGTCACGGTTGTAGATGAACACTTCAGGGATCAGCACTTTTGAGTATTCCCCGTACGCGGCGCCCCCCACATCCAGTGTCCATACACCGGCGTCAGAAGTAGTGCCGTTTTTCAGCAGAGTGCCATTACCTTTAAATTCGTATGCACCGGTGGCGCCTCTTTCAAATGAATAGAGTTTACCTTTTGCAGTTACCGCGTTACCGGTATTAAGCCAACTTTCCGCATACAGCCGGTTTTCCATCGAGGCATGCCAGCCCATTAATTTATTGCCGGTGGAACTGGTGAACACACGCCCGGTCTGGGAGCCTTCCAATTGTCCCATACCCATGATGGAATATGCGCCGGTTACACCAGCAGAAGCGGGTACCCGGTGCGCATCGTTGCCATCATAATAAATGGCGGGGTTGAAGTTCACCATGCCGGTGGTGTTGTCTGGGTCGCCTGTTACGATCATGTGATTGGCATTACCGGAAATATCGCCCCAGTTTACGCCGTTCACCGCCTGGTCGGCCCGGTACCATGCCAGGATGCCGTTGTTTACGCAGGCAGGGCCCTGGAAGGTCATAGGTATACTATTGCCAAATTCTGAAGTACCGCAATTGTTGGCGGGTATACGAAGCGTGGCAGTCCAGAAACCCAGGCCGGTAGCACCCGGCCCGGCATTGTAAGTGATCGTTTGTGTAGATGTACCGGCAGATAATCCTGTTAAGGAAGTAACAAAATATTGCCCGCTCGTTTTGCCCGTAGCAGGATCGTTGGCATAAATATCTACTGTGTATTGTGCACCTGCTGTTATATTCGGTATCGTGAGCTGTAACTGGTACTGCCCTCCTCCCTGTGCGGTGGATGACACCAGTACCGGCGTTTTGCCGCCGGCAGCTGTATAAGTACAGTTACCGGCGGGGTTTGAGATACCCAAACCGGTATTGTTATAAATGGAGTTATCGGAGATGATCACCTTATTGGGGGCGTCATTATTAATACCTGCGCCACCATTGTCATGGATCACGCAACCGGTTACCTGTGCATCCGTTACGCCTGCGCCGCCGTAAAACCAGATACCGTGATTGGTGCTGTTTACCACTGTATCACCTGCCAGGTCTACATCTGTTACCGCGTTGGCGCCGTTTATCAGTATACCTGAGCGGCGTTGGTTATAGAAAGATGAATTAATGACATCTACGTTCGTTCTTGCTGCATTGTTATAAAGTTCAATGCCATCAAAGCCATTGGTGAACTTTGAATTGTTCACCTGGAAATTGGTGGCGGCTGCCCCTACGTTAATTCCATCGTTCTCAAATCCGTCAAACGTAACGTTATTGATAGCTACGCCTGTGGCGGCTGCAATAAATGAAACACCTATATCAGCATCGTCTGTATTGGCCAGTTTATCTCCATTCAATATTGAATTGCTGAAATTAAAACCGTTTACCGTGCTTTCAAATCTGATATAACAATTCGCAGCGTACAACCCCGGCACCTGGTTCTCCATCATCACTTTATTGATTGTAATATTGCTGGCAGCGCCATTAAACCAGATATTATAAATGTCGTTCTCATTTATATCTATTGTGTCAAGGGTAATGCCGTTGGTCGTATTATCGAAACGGATGGCATAGTCCCCATCGTTATCCGTTCCTATCACATCCATATCAATTGTAGTCCTGTTGATCTCAAAATTGGTAGCCGGATAATCACAATAGATACCCAGCGCTATCCCGCTCCACAAGCTGTCTATGGTCACATTCCTGAACATTACGTTGTTCGCTGTTTCTACGGCGCCGGCAGTATTATCGAGCACAATACCATTCTGGAACCCGCTGATATTACTGTTGGTCAGTGTCAGTCCGTTCACGCCTGCATCACGGAATACGATACCTTCTCCCCCGCGCGTATTGCCGGCTGTGCGGAGTTGGATGTTATCCATTACCAGGTTGGTTTGCATACCGCCTGTAAAATAGAAGGCCCGTCCATTATATACGCCTCCTGCAGGTTCCACGTCGGTGGAGTATATATTTCTTACTGTCAGTCCCGTGGAGGCTCCCTGTACCCTCATAAATGCATTCAGGAAATTACCCACGGTACTGAAAGAGCGTATATTCTCCACCGTTACCCCTGTTGTATTGGGAAAAATGTCTACATCAATGTCCCCGCTGTTCTGCACGGTGAAATTCCGGATGGTCACACTGTCTGCATTAATCACAAAAGGATTAATAACAGAGTTGGTACCGGTGGCATACAACGTGATCCTGTTCTGACCATCGATGGTCAGCTTCTTTGCCGTAATGGTGGGCATAGAAGAAGCCAGCGTGATCTGTCCGTGCACATTGAACACGATCTCGTGCGGTCCTGCGCCTGCGGCGTTTGCATCCAGGATGGCCTGCCGGAATGAACCGGTTCCCGCGTCATTCGTATTGGTGACAGGGAAGCTGTTTGCCTTTGCAGCAACAGCTGTCATCATCCCAAACAGTGCCAGCAACAAATGCTTGCAGCCTTTGCTGAAAAATCTCGAATCGGGTTTCGTAACATTAAAGAGGGACATAATGCAATAAACTTAGAGTAATGAGGGGGCCTTTCCGCTATGTTGTACACAACGAACCGGCAGGGTTCTTTAGGAATCCATGCATGCTTGTATTCAGATATGGTTGCTCGTTAAAACCGGCGCACGTCTTTTCTCAGCCGGTATTGACAGAACAGTATAAGGCTCACGGTTTACGGGATTTGTACCAACACACGATTCCAAAATCCGCATGTTGCGGTGGTTGGGTAAAAATTTTCATAGGAAAACATTAAAGTGACTAAAAGGATACTGGTATTATTTCGGTCCTAAATTTCCCAGGATGTTCACATGACTCAACGGAACAAACTGTTTAGCGAAAATAGATAAACTATACCTACACCCTTGTCGTTATAGTTTAATATCAATGTAGTATTTACACTACAGGAAAGTTGCACTTAGCATCATATGAACATCTTAGTGTTGAAGTCACCCTGGGGTTAAATCATAGTGTCGTATCGACACTATAACGGATGGGATCGCCCTTCTTATCAAGTTTAGCTCAGTACAGGCACGCGGAAGTAACGGGAACAAGTCTGTTTCAGGATGCATTATGTCAGTATTATTATCTAGCAAAAAAATGTTAAGATGAAAAAAAAATGTTATTTTAGTTGCCGATAAATAACTGTGCTATCCGCTATTCCCTAACCTGAGCCAAAAATGATAAACGTATTAATAGCAGACGACCATTCCATAGTAAGACTTGGTATGAAACAAATTCTCTGCTCATTGCCTGGGGCAATGCTCGTTACTGAAGCAAAAACATTTGACGAAGCCATTTTCCTTATTGAAGCCCAACCTTTCAAACTGTTGATATTGGACATTAACATGCCGGGAGGAAACAACCGGCAAATGATAGATGCCGTTAAGCTGCGGCAACCCGGTATCAAAATACTGGTTTTTTCTGCGTATGATGAAACACTGTACGCCCTTAATTATCTCCAGGCAGGCGCCGACGGTTACATTGAGAAAAATTCTCCCGATGAAGAATTCAGGACAGCCATCACCGCCGTTCTGGGGGGCGAAAAATATATCAGCCGGGCAGTGCGCGAATTATTGATCGGCAAATTCACCGGGCAGCAGGAACTTCGCAACAATCCATTCACAGTACTTTCTCCCCGGGAGATAGAAGTAATGAACCTGATCACCAAAGGGCTTCCTCTGATAAAAATTGCGGAAATGCTCCATTTACAGCTAACTACTGTCAGCACCTATAAAACACGCATCTTTGAAAAAGTAGGTGTAAAGAATGTGATAGCGCTGATCGAAAAAGCACAGATGTACCAGGTTACAAGCCATTAATCCGGAGCTGCAGGGAAACGCTGGTACCTCCGTCAATGCCAGGGTAAGCAAACAGCCTGCCTTTTATCAGCGGGAGCAATTCCTTTACCAGGATCAGCCCTATCCCGGCATTGCTTAAATTCCCCATGCCATCATTTTCGGTATTATTGATCCAGTCCCTTACTTCCGGCGGCATACCGAAACCGGTATCCAGCAAATGTATGGTAAGCATCCGCTCATCTTTCTCTCCACTTATTTTTACTCCTCCCCTGGCAGTATATTTTACGGCATTGTCTAACAAGTTGTGTAATACCACTGCCAGTAACTGCTTGTTGATGATCACTTTCATTCCCGCCGGAATATTATTGACGATATGAATCCCTTTCGAAATGGATACCGGCCTGAAGATCTCCATCTTTTCTTCCACCAACCGGCCTATGTCTACTATTTCTTCTGAAAATTCACCGGTGAAAAAGGAAATACGCATGTAATGTATCAGGTTATCTACCAGATGATGCATGCGGTAAAGACTATCATAGGTCACGGTTTTTATTTCCTTCTCCTGCAGCATACCGGATGATAGCTCATCTTTATTCACCCTGAGCAAAAACTTCAGCGGTGTTTTAATATCGTGAGTAATAGCGGCCAGCAAACGCTTGTGCATAAAGCTTTGCTTGTGAAGCTGTTCATCCGATTCCTGGAGTATGTTCATTGTTTTCTCAAGCTCCCGGGTGCGGCTCATTACCTTCAATTCCAATTGCCTGTTCTTTTCCCGGATACGCCGGATGCGTATCTTGTAAAACAGCACTACCAGGCAGATCAGGGTGATCAATACCGCCAGCCTGAACCATCCTTTTTCATAAAAAGCTTTCTGTACACAAACTGCTATCACTTTTTCGGTATACTGGTCTCCTCCAAACCCTTTCAGCTTCCTGATGCGGATACGGTAATCGCCCGATGGTAAAGTAGAAAATGTAATCGTTCTGTCGCTGCTCACAGGCAACCATATCTGTTCTTCGGGATTTTCTTCTGCTTCCAGGCAATAATAAAACTGCAGGTTCCTGGGATCTCCGAAATAGGGGGAGCTGATATGAAACCGGAAGCTCTGGAAATTATTTGGCAGGCTAAATTGTGATGAGGCGGCTGCTGGTTTCAGGTTATGCTCCGCCCAATCTATATAGATCCCTTTATCCGGCATCTCCATCCGGATAGCAGATGGTGTGAACTGTACCAATCCATCCAGCGATGGTAAGGAAATACCCCCGTCGTCATACTCAATGGAACAGGGCTCACATCCGCCATTAAACTCATTCGTGTTAAAGCCCTGGTCTTTCCCGAAGTAGTAATAATATAAATCCCGCTGCTTTCCATCCGCGAAATCAATGGCATCCTGCCTGCTGATCCTGAATAACCCCTTGTTGGTAGTAAGCCAGAAATATCCCTGGTCATCTTCTGTAATACAATGGGTGGTAGCCATATAACGCTGCCGGTCCTGCGGCAGCGCTGCCAGCCGTTCATTATGGTAAAGAAAAACGCCCCGGTTATAAGTGGTGATCCAGACTTCTCCGTATTTGGGTATATAGATGCTTCTTACATTCCCCTGTTCCAATCCTTTGATAGTATCGGTATGCCCGGAGGGCAAATGTACCCGGTACAGTCCTTTACTGGTACCAACCCATAATATTCCCGGTTTCCCCTCTTTCATGTAGGTTACGTCGTATACAGCTGCGGGGAGCGACTGTAACGCCAGGCCGGGATCGGCTGTTCTTATATAATACAGCCCGGGATATTTCCCTCCCACCCATAAGTTTCCTGCCTGGTCAGCGTATACCTGGCTAATGAGGAATGGCAATTCAATTTTG
The DNA here is from genome assembly GCF_902150045.1 of Chitinophaga polysaccharea. GTDB lineage: Bacteria > Bacteroidota > Bacteroidia > Chitinophagales > Chitinophagaceae > Chitinophaga > Chitinophaga polysaccharea_A. The sequence goes on along the minus strand of NZ_CABFVU010000004.1, from coordinate 669,527 downwards.
TGCAACACCCGGCTGAAGTCCGGTGATACAGCAACTAATGTTGTTCCATTCCTTCCCCAGTATCTTCCCTCTTTATCACGGGCCAATGTATAATTTTCCAACGGGCTTTCCTTGAGCGACAATGGCAGCCAGCGGTGTTTTCCTTTCTGGTTAAAAACCAGCCCGACTCCTGTTACCACCGCATTTCCCGGAAAAGGAGCCTGCGCATAAAATACTTCGGATCCCGCAATATCCGACTTACATGCAGTAAATTGTTGCCTGGTCCCGATATACAGGCCCTTTGTGGAGCTTCCAAGGAAAACCCGGCTATTAAGCTGATCATAATAGATCGAGGTGATATAGCTCTGGTAAAAATTAAAATCCCGCAGCACCATCGAGCTATGTATACGTTTTCCCTTTCCTGGCTCCAACAGGTAGCAACGGTTATCCGTATAAATAAAAACCTGGTGCGCCGCCAGGTTCCAGTATAACTCTATTTTACATTTACTAAAGGCTACGTCCGATAACAGGTCTCCCGTAAGAGACACCTTCACCGGCTTGTCTTTCTCCCACCCTGTTATATGCCCATCCCTGCTGAGGTAAAAAAGCTGGTCGCCACAAACAAACAAACGCAACGGGTCCAGTTGGGACTGTATGATACGATACTCCACCCTCCCTTGTTTTATAAACGAGATGGTATCATGCCAGGCAGCAAAATAACTTTCCGTGCCTTGCGGCATCACTATAGGACGCTGTTTTGAGAAACGTCCGGCAAGGTCATCCGGCCACCCCCTGATGGGATAATAATCATTTTCGACATCTTTGTATCGCTGGTATTTGTATTCCGACAGCTCTTTTCCTATATCCTTTACCGTGCTTTCTGTAACGGTCAGGAGCTCGCCAATATCCGTTTCTGCAACTATGGCGGTATCATTTGGATAAACCCTGGCAATCCTGCTGCTTTTCAAACCAGGTACATTATCGCTGCTAAAATTGAGAAAATAACTGCCGTCGAACCTTGTTAAGCCGTTTTCAGTTGCCAGCCATAAAAAGCCGTTCCTGTCCGGCACCAAAGCTTTTACGCTATTCTGCGGCAAGCCATCTTCATCCGTAAAATGCCTGACAGTATAATGCACCGACGTGTCCATTGTAACAATGGGCGCTATCGGCATGACGTCCAATAAAGATAGGCTGAGACAAAAAATAAGGTTCATCTTCGAAATAAAAGCATCACGACAATACTATATCAATTGCGATATCCACTATCACATCGGGTAAAGATATAAAACTTTTATTTGTATTACTGATGATGGCAATCATACAAATATCTTATTTTGCCGCTATGAATACTCCACGTAACCATCCGGCAGCATTACCTTTCCTTTTTCTCTCCGAAATGTGGGAGCGATTTGGTTTTTACCTGATCCTTGGTATTTTCCAACTGTATCTTACAGACACGTCGAAAGGTGGCTGGGGCATGGATCGTTCCACTGCGGCTGATATATTCGGTACCTTCATCGCCTTTGTGTACCTCACGCCTTTCCTCGGCGGCCTGATAGCCGATCGTAAACTGGGTTACAGCAAATCAATTATTATCGGCGGGCTGCTAATGGGCATAGGATACATAGGCTTATCTGTGCACCGCCTCCCCGTTTTCTACGGATCGCTGGCCCTGATCTGTATAGGGAATGGATTCTTTAAGCCCAATATCTCCACCTTGCTGGGTAATGTATATAACGATGATCAATACCGCAGCCGGAAAGACACCGGCTATAATATCTTTTACATGGGTATTAATATCGGGGCGTTTATCTGTAACTTCTTTGCCGCCTTTCTCCGGAACACCATCGGCTGGGGCGCGGCGTTTATTGCTGCCGGCGTAGGCATGTTCCTGGGCGTGCTGATCTTCGTGATCGGTATGAAACACTACCGGCACGCAGATGTACGCAAACCGGTACAGCCCGGCGATATGCCGCTGAGCAGGATCTTCTCCGTGGTATTCCTGCCTGCTATTGTAGTAGGACTGGGCGCCTGGTTTATTCCCGGCAATATCTTTGGCTCGGACTCTACCGATGCCTTCATCTTCGCCTGCATTCCCATACTATTCTTTTTCCTGTCGCTGCTGCTGAAGGCAGATGCAAGGGACCGCAAACCCATAGCTGCGCTGCTGGCCATTTTTGCAGTGTCTATTGTGTTCTGGGCCGTGTTCAAGCAAAACGGTACCGCTCTCACTACCTGGGCACAATATTATACCGACAGGGAGATACCCGCAGCCATTGAACAACCGGCACAGCAACTTTACCTGGTAGAAACAGTACACAACAAGCCTGATTCAGTAACCCGTTACGACGAAGAATTCAGGGTAGTGCGTGATGCGGCAGGCAAACCGGAAAAAGTATGGGACAAAGTGCCCTACTTCAAAAATGTAGCGCCGGAAAAGATGCCGGCAACAGGAAGCAGCATCAGCCTGTACAATACGGAGTTGTTTCAATCCATCAACCCTTTCTTTGTAATAACACTCACTCCATTGATCGTGGTATTCTTTGCATGGCTGCGTAAACGGAACCGCGAACCTTCCACTCCGTCTAAAATAGCATGGGGACTGATGATTTCAGCGGTATCTACGCTGATGATGGTGGGCGCTGTATATGTGTGCAGCAACGGCGCAGTGAAAGCATCACCCTGGTGGCTGGTGGGATGCTATGGTATCATTACGGTAGGGGAATTATTCCTGAGCCCGATGGGACTGTCGCTGGTGTCAAAGCTCAGCCCTGCGCGTATTACCTCGCTGATGATGGGGGGCTGGTTCCTCGCTACATCTATCGGCAATAAACTATCGGGTATCCTGGCCACCTTATGGGATACTTATGATAATAAGGCGAATTATTTCCTGGTCAACTTCCTCCTGCTGGGAGGCGCGGCACTGGTGATATTTATGATGCTGCGCTGGCTGAACGGGATCTTCAGGGAGTATGTAAAATGATGTTACGATTCAAACCGCAACAGTTTTCTCATCTGGTAAAAAAATCTTTCCACTAAGCGCAGGTCCTGTGTAACTACTTCTGCATTGCCTTTTAATTCTTTATCAAAAGGAAGGGTTTTATGAAAAGATGTTTGCAGACCATTGGGAAGGATCACGTTCACATAGTAATTACCATCTTTATCCGGTGAATTGGCCATATTCTTTACACGGCCTTCCACCATACCAAATTCCTGGTAAGGGTAATTGTCCAGCTTAAGCAGTACTTTCTGCCCTTCCTTTACCTTGCCCGAATTGGTAGCAGGGATCTGCAATCGGCCAATGAGCATATCCCTGTCGTTTGGCATAACAGACATCAGGATATCGCCTGCTTTTACAAACTGGTTCCTGCCCAGGAACTGCTGAAAGCTCACAACACCATCAACCGCCGATACCAGCAGGTAGTTTTGTTCCCAGGCATTGAGGGATTTTCTCAATTGCTCAAAAAGCTGTATGGTCTGGGAAGTTAAATTGATCTTATCTTTCTCTGCATTGATAGTAACGCCGCTCCTGGTTTTCTCAATACCAAGAATGCCTTCCTGGAGCTGCGATATAGTAATATTGATGTTTTCCAGGTTCTGTTCCGCCTGTAGAAATTTCATTTTTTCCTGGTTCAGCTCCGATGCAGAAACTACCCTTTCCTTAAAAAGCTCCTGGTACCTGTCGAATTCCCTTTTTGATAATTCATACTTTGTCTGCTCCAGGCTCCTCTGTTGTTCCAGCGTGCGTATCCTGCTGCGCGATTCTGCCAGGCTCCTGCTGGCCGCGGCATAATCTGGCGAATAAGGCTGCAGCCTGGCATACAGCTGTTCTTCGGTTAATGCTTTGGCAAAGGCGTTATAATCCAGCTGAATGTCGCCCAGCTTGAAACGGGCCGCTTCACCAAGCGGGAAATGCGCCAGGTTCCTGTTATCCAGCGAATCAATGATGCGCCTCAGCGCAATCACATCCCGGTAGTCGGCCGTGGATTGCAATACCATCAGCACCTGGTTCCTGGATACGGCCTGGTGATCTTCTACAAATATTTCCGTTACCCTGGTATTGGTTCTTGCTTCCAGCTTCTCCGGCGGGTTTTGGGAAGAGATGATAACGGTGGAAGGAACAAACTCCGGGTATTTTATGAGATAACTCATGAGCAAAATAAGCAGGAGTATAAAAAATATAGTGGTATTCCCCCAGCGCACCATCCAGTGCGGCGGTTGCGTTAGAATGTCCTGCACACCTTCCGAATGCAGGTGAATAGTGTCTATTATATCTTTCTTAGTTTCCAAGTTCTAGTTGATTTTTTACCAGCCTGTAATATTCCTGGCGGAGTGATACCAGTTCATCATGACTTCCTTCTTCCACTACTTTTCCTTTATCCAGTACTATGATCTTATCTGCATTTTTCACGGTCGATAACCGGTGGGCGATGATAACAGCCGTTTTTCCTTTCAGGAAATGCTCCAGGTTGCCCATGATGGCTTTTTCTGTATTGGCGTCCAGTGCGCTGGTGGCTTCGTCAAAAAATATAAATTCCGGCGATTTATATACTGCCCTGGCAATAAAGAGCCGTTGTTTCTGCCCCCCGCTGATACCGATTCCTTCGTTACCGATCTTTGAATTATAACTCAGTGGCAGGCTTTCCACGAAATCCCTGATACAGGCCACATCCACGGCTTTCCTGAGCTGCTGCCGGTTAATATCATCTGCGCCTACAGCGATGTTTTTAGCGATGGTGTCATTGAACACATATCCCTCCTGCATTACTACCCCACACCGATCACGCCAGTACCGCGCCGAAATATGCTGCAACTGTACATTCCCGATCTTCACTTCACCTTCCCCGGGCTCATAGAATTTCATCAGCAGCTTTAGCAGGGTGGTTTTACCACTACCGCTGGCGCCTACAATAGCGGTGGTTTTACGGTGGGGAATACGCAGGCTCAGGTGCTCAAACACGGGTGCGCCGGCGCCTGTGTACCGGAAGGAAACATTGTTCAGCACTATATCCTGTTCGGGTATTTCCGCTGCGGTTTGTATCCCGGGGCGTTCCTCATCTTCTTTATCATGGATCTCTCCCAACCGCTCCAGCGATATTTTTGCGTCCTGCAGCTGCTTTACAAAATCCATCAGTTGTATCAGCGGTCCGTTCAGCTGGCCAATGATATACTGTACAGCCAGCATCATCCCCAGGGTAAGATTGCCATCCAGCACCAGTTTGGCGGCAAGGAAGCTCACGAAGATGTCTTTCATCTGGTTAATAAAATTCGACCCCACTGTTTGCCACTGCTCCAGCGACAACGCCCTGATCTGGATCTTAAACAGTTTCACCTGCATAAACTCCCAGCCCCAGCGCATCTGTTTCTCTGCGTTGTGCATTTTGATCTCCTGCATCCCATTCACCAGTTCAATCACTTTACTCTGCTCCTGTGATAACTGCGAAAAACGTTTATAATCCAGTTCTTTTCTCTTCTTCAGGAAAAAAGAAATCCATCCCACCGATAAAACCGCGCCCAGCAGGTAGATCAGGAATAATCGGTAATCGTACAGTAGCAGCACCACGCTGAAAATAACCAGGTTCACCAGTGAGAAAAGGGTATTCAGGGAAGAATTGGTCAGCAGTTGCTCTATCCGCTGGTGATCATTAATTCGCTGCATAATATCGCCTGTCATCCGGGTATCAAAATAGCTGATCGGCAATTTCATAAGTTTTATGAAGAAGTCGGACACAATAGAAATATTGATCCGGCTGGAAAGATGCAGTAAGATCCAGCTGCGCACAATGTCTATCCCCATTCTACCCATAAACAACATTACCTGTGCCAGTAACACCAGGTAAATAAAGTTCAGGTCATGGTTCTGGATACCTATGTCTACAATGCTTTGTGTGAGAAAGGGAAAAATCAGCGACAGTATGCTTCCCGCTAAAAGCCCGATGGCCAGCTGTGCAATCAGTTTTTTGTACCGGGAGAAATAACCAAACAGGAAAGAAAAATCCTTCCTGCTCCGCGGCGCTGCTGCATCTGCTTCATAAAACCCGGGAGTAGGATCCAGCAGCAGGGCAATACCTTCCTCATCCCGCTCATTCTTTCCCCTTCCTATCCATCCATCTATAAACTCCTGCTGCGTATATTTAAGGAGGCCATAGGCAGGATCGGAAACATACACAATGGTATCCCTGCCAGACTTCTTCACTTTGTAAACTACCACGAAATGCTGTTGCCCCCAGTGGCAGATACAGGGCAGTGGCGCCTCTTCCACCAGGGTGAGGAAATCGATCTTTACGGCCAGCGACTTAAAGCCTAATCCCTCTGCAGCTGCCGACAGGCCCAGTAAAGAGCTCCCCTCCCGCGTGGTTTCTGCCAGCGACCGGATCGTTTCTATTTCCGTTAACCTGCCGTAATGCTTACTGATAATTTTTATACAGGTAGGACCACAATCCTTCCCGTCCGGCTGCATATAAAAAGGGAATGCTTTCAGCTTCATATTATTTTATTATCTCTTCCAGCCCATACCAGGCAATGGCGGATTGCTTCAGCGGGTTCTCCGCCCAGTTTTCCCAGCTGTTGGTGTACGGATCATAGCCGCATTTCAGCGGCCTGGAATACATATCCTGCGGATCTTCCACATATGCCCTGCAATCAGTGCATACATGCCGGAACTCACAATCTTTGCAAACGGTTATTTCATCTTTACGGATCTTCCCATACCGTTGAAATGCTTTATTATCCAGTACTTCCCGTACAGATGTTTTAGTGACATGCCCGAAGCTTTCCGGTAAGGAAGGACAGTTTTTAATATACCCATTCCCATCTATGCTCAGCTTCCTGTTCAGGCAGGTGTTAAAGTGCTGGCTTTCGGTGAACAGTTCCATATTAGACATGAAATAGTCCGCGCGGATCTCCCCGCAGGCCAGGCAGGAATTGATATTGCTGCTGAAAAAAACCACCGGTACGGAACCATCGAATATTTTTTCGAGCTTGTCTGCCGGTGAAGAATGTATCAGCAATGATCTCACACGCGGATACTTTTTCACCAGCTTATCCAGTGCAGGCAGGGCCAATGTTGCTTCATAGGGAAGCACCAGTTTGATGAACTTGAGGGTAGTGCCGTTGAACACTTCCAATAATTCACGGATCCTGTCCAGATCCGTTTTATGGTAACACCTGATCTCCAGTCCCTGTACATGGAGGTCAAACAGTTCCCGGAAAAAATCCCCGGTATAGCTGATATCTTCATTAAACTCAATAATCACATTGGTGATATCCGAGTACCTGTCCCAGCTGAGATCCAGGGGCGTTAATTCAGGTACCAGCCGGTTATCCTTAAAGCCCAGTTCCTTACTGAGCAGGAAACTGATGTAGCCGGTAATGGCCTCCCGGTTATCCTCCCCGTAATGCGCCATGCATTCTTCTATGGAATGCTGTTGCAGGAACAGGAGCACATCGGCCGTATCGTTTGGGATATGATAAAATCTGCGCATCTGCAGATCGCACAGCAGCGACATGCGGGCGCCCTTTACGAGCTGGCAGTTTGCGTATAAATTAAAATATTCCATGATCAGAATTTGGAAATCACTTTATAAAAATTAAACAGCTCGTATCCTTCGGACTTTATTTTCCGGGCTTTTTCAAACTTGAGGATTGGCATGTTCTGCTGTCCGTTATTTTTTTCCAGGAAATACAGTGATAAGGGCAATCCTTCCTTCTCTTTCAGGTTACTGGTAAATTTCTTTTTCATGAGAGATGCTTTTACTGAGCAGCTGTGCTACTTTCCTTTCCAGGTAATAGTTGCAGGGATAAGATACCATGCCGAACTGGCCTTCGGGGTTAATTTCGAGGAAGTGGTAATTCCCCTGCATATCCACCATCAGGTCAATGGAGCCTGTGCGGAAACACAGTAATTTCATCAGCTGGCCCAGCTTAAATTCCAGGGCGGCCGGCAGTTTGTAAGGCACTGTTCTGTTGGGCCGCTGGTTGTCGTAATTCCGGAAATCATCTTTTGTTTTCCGGTTATTTTGTGAAAAGATAGCCATGGAATGGCATTCACCATCCAGGTAAAAAGTACGGATCTCGAACTTCTTGGTAATTTTTTCCTGGACCAGCGAAGGGAAAAATTTTTCGGGCACCAGTTGCAGGTTGTTTTGGTGAATGGTTTTTGTGAGCATCTTGTATTGCCCGCCTGCAGTATCTTCAAGAAAAATGCATTCACTAACGGGCTTTACAATGATCTCATGGTAGTTTTCCAGCAATTGTGCAATTGCTGCCCTGGTGGTTACCACCTCCGTGAAAGGCGTGCTGATACCGCATTTGCGGGCGAGGGCCAATACGTGCAACTTGTTCAGGTTATCTTCTGTAATGGGGTCATTCAACCATTTTTGCCGGTCAATGGTGTAGAACAGCAATGAATGAAGGCCGTTGAATTCGTCTGCCAGGAAGCGTTTCAGAGTGTATTGCGTTTGGAAGTCTGCCTGCTTAAGACTGTACTTCACCGGGAAGCTGCTGATCTTTCTCCGGTACCAAACCACTGCTATCTCGTCGTTTCCGGGCAAATCGCCCAGGTGTTGCATATCGAACAAGTCCTCCCCATTCATCCGCAGGTAGGGTATGCCCAGGTGGCCGAGCCACTGGCAAACATGATCTGTGGTGCCTTCCAGGTGCGATTGACTTAATATGAGGATCTGTTGGGACATGGTACGTTAGTTACTGGTAGTAAGGACTGCCGGTTATTGCCGGCAGTCCTCGTGTTTCCGGTCCTAATGGCGGAAGGAGCTATTTTTGGGGATCTGGCTTGTGATCGCACAGATAAACATCCGGACCTGAATAATGGGTCGGCGTGTGAACAGTAGTGCCTGCAGCATCTCCTGCATCAAGGGAGAACTCTGCTAACATAGCTCTGCCACCTTTAATTGCTTCCAGGGATTCAACTTTCTTTGCGTTCAGTTTTTGCAACTTGTCCATAGTTTTTAATTTTTTTTGTGGTTTACGTTGTGGGTTACTTAGGGTCATTCCGGGTGTCTGTTACCCAATGCTGTCCGTTCCAGGAAGCATAGTTTTCAGTGGTTCTTTCCTGGTCTTCGAGGGCAAATTCCATCAGAGCTAATCTGCCGCCCTTCACCGTTTCCGGAGATGTTACCTTTTTGGCAACCAATTTTTCTAACTGTTTCATGTGGTTAAATTTTTAATCTGGTCTAAAATTAGGTGGTGTCATCGGGTTGAAAGCGGGCGGATGTATTTTTGAGTGGTTGCATTTCATATTCGTAGCAGTTTGGGGGATATTTGCGGAGAGCCTTTCTTAAACTTATCTTAGAACAACACAATTACACATTAAATTTATTTATACGTTGTATTTTTAAGCGCTATACCTGCCCGCTTTTTGCCCGAAGCGGCCTTTTTCTGTGTGAAAATGAGCTGTAGTGCGTATCGCCGGTATACCTGGATCCTGAATAATATCCCGGTCATGCTGTAGCACGTTTAACAAAAAATTACTTACTTTGAGTTTCGCATAACAAAACATTCCAAGCAAATATTACGGGCTGCTTCCCGGTTCTACCGGGAAAATCGCTGATTTTATATTTATCAATCAAAATTATTACAATCGATTGCCGGAAAATATTTCAGATCATATGAATGAGGAGTCCTTTGCGGAGCTTCAGCGCATCGGGGATGGCGATGAACAGGCATTCCGGCGGGTATTCGAGTATTACAGCCCCCGGCTTAACCAGTTTGCCTATTCTATCGTTAAAACAAAGGAAGCTGCTGCGGAGATAGTGAATGATGTATTTATTAAGATATGGAAACAAAGAGAGAAGGCGCCCTCCATTTCCAATATCCGTGTGTATTTGTATGTAGCGGTAAAAAACAACGCGCTCAACTATCTGTCTTCCAAAGCCCACCGGCAAATAACAGAACCCTTTAATGATATTGATATCGAGTTAAGCCGTGACCAGTCGCCCGACGAAAAAATGATCAGTGCCGAGCTACTGGCCAAAATTACTTCCGCGGTAGAGTCCCTTCCTCCCAGGTGTAAAATGATCTTTAAGCTGGTACGGGAAGACGGCCTCCGTTACAGGGATGTAGCTGAAATCCTGAATCTCACAATAAACACCGTTGACGCCCAGATGGTGATTGCCGTTAAGCGCATCTCCGAAAAGGTGCAGGCGCATTTTACCGCCTTCCCGCAGAAGCCGGTAAAAAAATAATTTACCCGGCCTTAAGGTCATCGTTTTATTTTCCTGTCTTTATCATTAATTAAGGTCCAATGCATAAAGAACGGGTTACTCAGTTAATTGCCAGGAAATTATCGGGAGAAGCAACTCCCGAAGAGATAAAGGAGCTGGATATGCTTTTGAAGGAGCATCCTGCAGACGCCTATCTGCTTTCTATTTTAGCGGATTACTGGACCACTTCCCTTTCCCCCGCTACCGGTGAAGACGCGGATCCTGAAACACATTTCCGCCATATCCTGGACGCAGCGGCCGCGGAAACAAAGGAGCCTGAACCGGTATATGAAAAACAAACACATTATATCCGTAACCTCCTTTCCATCGCCGCCGTTCTTTCCGGATTACTCTTTTTTTCATGGTTGTATGTAAAAGTATACCGGAACCGGCAGGAAGCCCCGGTGGCATCGCGTATAGAAACCATTGCCAAACCCGGCGCCAAATCAAGATTGCTATTGCCTGATGGAAGCATTGTATGGCTTAATTCAGGAAGCAGGATCAGTTATCCCGCCAATTTTACGGATTCCCTCCGCGAAGTGGAGTTAGAAGGAGAAGCTTATTTTGATGTAGCCAAAAATCCCGGGCGTCCTTTTATTGTTCACACCCACGATATCAATATAAAAGTACTGGGCACCGCTTTTAATGTGAAATGCTACCCGGAAGACACAAGAACGGAAGCTACCCTGATCAGGGGATTGGTACAGGTATCAAAAACGGGCAATAAACCGCAGGACATATTGCTGCTTCATCCGCATGAGAAAGTAGTAATTAACAGAACAGCAGGTAACATTTCCGCTGATACAGACAACCCCTTCCCTAAGGCGGCACCTGGCAACATGATAGTAACCTCCCTTAAAAAAAATGCCGCTGATACTGCTTTGGCAGAAACAGCCTGGGTGTATAACAAACTTGTTTTTGACGGGGAAAATTTCCAGGAAATTTCCAACGAAATGGAACGATGGTTCAATGTAAAAATAGCTATTAATGATTCCACGGTGGCCGGGTACAGGTTCCACGCAAGATTTGAAAACGAAAATATTCCGGAAGTACTATCGGCATTGCAGCTATCGCTGCCTTTCACGTTTAAAATTGATAATAATGAAGTAAACATCTACAAGTAACAGCCAAAAAAAATCGGGAAATGCGGAAACATTCCCCGATAAGTTTAATGTATCAGAAACCTCCGATCGGGAAAATCAACGGGTTTCTTCCTTTTTAAACCATAAATACAAAGTTATGAAAAAAAACGCACCTCCTGCCAGAGGCGTTATGATGCCACGTCTGCTTAAATTCCTTCTATGTATGAAGCTTTCCATGTTAATTATTTTTTTTACTGCGTCGCAGGTCAGTGCAGCAAAAGTATTCAGCCAAAGCATTACCGCCAGCTTTGAACAGGTTGAACTGCGTACTATCCTGAATGTGATCGAGAAAAAGGCTAAAGTTCGTTTTTTATATAATTATGATCTCTCCTGCTTAACCAAAAAGGTGAATTTCTCTGTAAAGAATGCAAAGGTATCTGATGCACTCAATAAATTGCTGGAGAACTCCGGTCTGCAATACAGGGAAATGGAAAATAACCTGATCGTTATTTCTTCTGAAAAAGGAGAAACGGCCCGTCAAACCCGCGCTACCATCACCGGTATGGTTACGGATGATAAGAACCAGCCGCTGCCCGGTGTAAGTATCAACGTTAAAGGCACCTCGCTTGGCACTACCACCAAAGCAGATGGTCATTATACGCTCAACGTCCCGTCTGTCAACGACACGCTGTTATTCACCTATATCGGGTTTGCGCCACAGGAGCGGGCGCTGGGCGGCAAAACAACACTTAATGTAACGCTGATGGCTATATCCAGTAATCTCAACGACGTTGTGGTGGTAGGATATGGCACCCAGAAAAGACAGAATGTTACCGGCGCCATCGCTTCTGTTCCCATGCAGGAGATCCGCGATATGCCGGTATCGAATGTGGCCAGTGCCCTGCAGGGTAAAATAGCCGGCGTAGTAGTACAGCAGAATTCCGGGAGTCCCGGCAGTACACCCTCCATTAAGGTAAGAGGCTTTGGTTCTATCTCTGCAGGCAGCAATCCGCTGATAGTAGTAGATGGTAACATCGTTCCGCCTACAGCCTTCGGCCTGTTGAACGCAGAAGAAATTGAAAAAATTGATGTATTGAAAGATGCATCCTCAGCAGCGATCTATGGTTCCCGCGGTTCCAACGGTGTGATCCTCGTTACTACCAAAAGAGGTCGTCCCGGCAAAACACAGATGAACCTGAATGTATATTCGGGATTTCAACAGGTGACCAAAAAACTGGATGTACTGAATGCGCAGCAATATGCGGAATTTGCCAAAGAAGCGGCTAACAATGCCTACCTCGATAATGTACCCGGCGCACAGGCGTCGGACCCGAACAGTGTAAGACCAGCCGATTACCTGCGTTACCGTTATCCGCGCGGGGATCTGTTCGACTGGTTTAATTATGATGATCCTGCAAAAGTGGCCGCACTTCCGGATCATAATTTCCAGGACCTCATCTTCCGTACAGCGCCTATCAGCAATTACCAGTTCTCTGCCACGGGCGGCTCTGAAAATGTGCAATACGCTGTGAGCGCAGGTTACCTGACTCAGGATGGCATTATCAAAAAATCCGCAATGGACCGTTATACCCTGCGGGCAAACGTGGATATCAAAGCCACTCCCAAACTCAGGATAGGATTTAACATCAATCCATCTTACAGGGTAACACAGGAAGTGAGATCCGACGGCCACTGGGCAGACAACGGCATCATCAACGCCGCTCTTTCTGCTATTCCCATGGCACCCATTTACAATCCTGATGGCAGCTATTCCTCTCAAACAGCCCTGGCGGCGCCGTATAACCTGCCGGGCATCACCAATCCGGTTGCCAACATTACCGAATATAACAGCGATTTCAGTCAAACCAACCTGCTGTCCAATGTATATGCGGAATATAAATTCCTGCCCAACCTGAAATACAGGATCTCCGGTAATGTAAATCTATACCAGAACCGCAGGAATGCCTATACTACCTCAAAGATGCCGCTGAACCAGCAACTACCGCCTACAGCCGCAACGGGAAGCGCATTTTCAGAACAGGGACTTAACTGGCTTGTTAACCAAACGCTCACTTATAACGTCTCTTTCCACGATGTGCATAACCTGGAAGTACTGGCCGGTACAGAGTCTAACAAACTGCAGTACCAGTCGTCCAATGCAGCCGGTAATACTTTTGCCAACGATATTGTACAAACGCTGAATGCTGCAGGGCAGCCGGCATCTGTAAGCTCACAGAAAACGGAAAATGCCACAGTGTCTTACTTTGCAAGGATAGGTTATAATTACAAAACCAAATACCTGCTGAATGTATCGGTTCGCCGGGACGGGTCTTCTATCTTTGGCCCGGATAACAGGTTTGGTACCTTCCCTGCCGCTTCTGCCGGCTGGCGTGTTACAGAAGAGCCCTTTATGAAAAACCTGTTACTGCTGTCGGAACTTAAACTGCGTGTGAGTTATGGCCTTTCCGGGAACAATTCCTTCAATACCTATTACCCGTATGTGGGAAGTGTAGGTACTACCAACTACAGCTTTAACAACAACCTGGTGACCGGCCTTGCTATCAGCTCACTCGGTAACCCCGGACTGAAATGGGAACGTAACCAGCAACTGGATGCCGGTATCGATATCGGTTTGCTGCAAAACAGGATCTCTATATCCGTTGATTATTACGACCGTATCACAAAAGATCTGTTGCTTTCTGTGAATGTACCCACGCTCACAGGATTTGGTTCTGCCTATAAAAACATCGGCAGGTTAAGCAACAAGGGATTTGAATTTGGTGTGAACACGTATAATTTAACAGGCGCCTTCACCTGGAATACAAACATTAACCTTTCCTTCAACAGGAATAAAGTACTGGCGCTGGGCCCCACGGGCGACCCTATATTGAGCAGTAGCGGCGTTGGTGAAACAAATATCACCATGATAGGGCAACCGATAGGCAGCTTCTACGGCTATAAACAACTGGGCATATTCCAGGATGAGGCCGACCTTCACACCAACCCGCATGATAACACTACCAGACCCGGGGACGTAAAGTATGAAGATGTAAATAAAGATGGTAAAATTGATGCGAAAGACAGGACCCTTATTGGTAATAACCAGCCTGATTTCATTTACAGCATGAACAACACCTTTTCCTATAAAAATATCGACCTCAGTATTTCCCTGCAGGGCACACAAGGTGGAAAGATCCTTAACCTGAGCCGCCGTTTCTTTGATAACCTGGAAGGCAGTGCCAATAACCTCGCTATTGTGCAGGACCGCTGGCGCTCGCCCTCCAATCCCGGCAATGGCACGGAACCCAGGGCTAACGCACGCACCACCGGTAACAACAGCGCCATTTCTTCCCGTTGGGTAGAAGATGGTTCTTACCTGCGCATCCAGAATATAAGCCTGGGTTACAAGTTGCCAAAGTCAGTGATCAATCGTCTTAAACTGCAACAGGTACGGATATACGCTTCTGCACAAAACCTTTATACCTGGACAAAATATTTGAATTTCAATCCTGAAGTAAGTAACTACGAAGGCCCTCTTACCGGCGGCGTTGACTATGGTAGTTATCCACTGGCAAAAACAGTGACCTTCGGTATCAACGTTGGCTTCTAATGTTCAGATTAAACTACAAAATTAACATCTCATGAAATTCAGTACCCGTTTTATATACAAGGCAACTTTAGTTACTTTTTTGTTGTCTTCCTGTGGCAAAGGTTTTGTGGACCTGAAGCCAATATCTTCTATCACTACCAGCAATTTTTACCAGACAGCGGAAGATTTTAAGAATGCGCTGAACGGCGCCTATAACTCGCTTATGTCTGGCGGCACTTACGGCGTTGACAGTTATATTTTTGCAGAAATAAGGTCTGATAATTCCATTCCTGTTGCCTCCGGTTCCGTAACCGACCAGGATGAATTTGACCGCTTCTATATCCGCACTACTAACCCATATATCAACAACCGCTGGAGCAACAGCTATACCGCTATTGCCCGTTGCAACGCCATCCTGGGGCGCATCGATCCAATTACAATGGATGATGCACTGAAAGCCCGCTATACAGCAGAAGCCAAATTTCTCCGTGCCCTCTTTTATTTCAACCTTGTACGCACTTTCGGTGATGTGCCACTGGTGCTGAAAGAGATCACTAACCCGGATGATGGTTATGAGTATGGCCGGAACCCCAAGGCAGATGTGTATGCACAGATTGAGAAAGACCTTACAGAAGCTGCGCAGGTACTGCCTGTTTCCTATACCGGGGCAGACGTTGGCCGTGCCACGCAGGGTGCCGCCAAAGCTATTCTTGGCCGGGTGCTGCTCACTGAAAAGAAATATGCGGCAGCAGCAACACAGCTGAAATCAGTGATCGACCTGCACCAGTATGCACTGCTGCCGGTGTATGCAGATTTCTTTAAAGTGAGTAATAAAAACAGTAAAGAAGCCATTTTCGATGTGCAGTATAAATCCGGTGGTGTGGGACTGGGAAATCCATGGCCCAATTCATTTGCGCCGCAAAATTCCGGGAATGCTGTGATACAGTTTGGCGGCGGCGGTAATAATGCACCTACCGACGACCTGGTGAATGAATACGAAGCAGGCGATCAGCGTAAAGCGGCAACCGTAGCCACTTCCTACGTAAATGCAAGCGGCGTTACCATCCCCGGGAACTTCGTTAAAAAGTATTTTGACGTGCCCGCTATTGCCAATGACAACGGGAATAATATTCCTGTGATCCGCTATGCAGACGTAATACTGATGTATGCAGAATGCCTGAACGAAGCAGCGTATACAGCCAATGGCGAAGCCTTCACTTATCTGAACGATGTGCGCAACCGTGCGGGGCTGGGTAATCTCACCGCCACACAGGTTCCCAGCCAGGCGGCTTTCCGGCTGGCCATGGAACACGAGAGAAGAGTGGAATTTGCCTTTGAGAACCTCCGCTGGTATGACCTGGTAAGAACCGATCGCGCTATCGCTGTAATCAATGGAAAATCCACCCAGATCAACCTGGTAAATCCCGTTACCCAGCAAAACCAGGTTTTCCCGATCCCGCAAAGCCAGATCGATATCAATAAAACAAAAATCACCCAGAACGAGGGCTCCAACTAATATAAACGGCATCAGCTTCCCTACCCGGGAGCTGATGCCGTTTATCCAAACTTCCGCGATGAAAATAACAGCAGGGTCTATTTTATGCATAGCATTTTTAACCGCCATCAACAGTGCTGCACAGGTAAACAAGCCAATTGAACTTAATACCGCCGGGCTGAATGGTAATCACGATCTTCAGTTACCCGCCTGGGGGCCTTATTCAAAACATTATGCAGGCATCTCCCATATACCTGATGTTACATCCGGTATGCGGTTTGATTTTTCTGTATTACCCGGCTATTACCGCAACAAACAGCTGATACCAAATGTACGGTTCGAATCTTCTTATTTTCCCTGGAAGACTAAAAGCGACCTTAGCTCCTTTACTTACCGGTATGAGCTGGAGTGGAAAGACCAGGTATATACAGACGTGACCTACACCCTCATTGATACCTCCTCCCTGCTGATATCCATGCGTTGTGTTAACAATACCGACCTTCCTCAAAACCTTTCCCTGAACCTGGTAGCGTCTGTAGAATATCCTGAAAATTACGGGATGCAGCAACTGAAATACGGTACAGGCACGAAGTGGTACAATGCAGTGGACTATCGTTCGCTGTCATTTGCCGTTAAAAAACCAACGGATGATCTTGTGCACGACGGGTGGATGCGCGGCGAGATACGCGACTCCCGGTTTATAAACGGGCGCGCTATAGGAGAAGGTTTTGGCCGGCAGCCGGGCGACAAAATTGAATATGATATTCCTGTGCCTTCCGTCAGAAAGGCCAGACTCCTTTTTATTTACGCGCTAAAGAACGGGAAAGAATCTGCCGTGCAACTCTCCGGGCTGGTTAATCAAAAGATCATTTTCAGGCCAAGCGACAGTCTTGCTGTACTGGACATTCCGTTTGAAACAAGCAGTAGCACCAGCCGGTATCTGACCCTTACCTCGCTTGGCGGCGGGGATATATTGCTGAATGGTATTGTTGTAACAACAGCATTATCCGGTAAGCCATTTACCATTATTCCTTCCCCTCAGCTTAAAACACCGGTCACCGAAGAAGATCTTCCTGCACGCACACTGTTGCTCAAATACCAGGATATACCGCTGTATTATGGAATCACATGGGATACTGAACCATTTAAGATCCGCGAAATTAAGAATGATGAACTGGACATCTTCCTGCGTAACGAAACACATAACCATGTGTCCAAAGTGCTAAACGGGAACATGAAAGGCGATTATGCCAACATTTTTATACGGCCGGTACAACTGGCGCCACATGCATCGCAAACATGCACGGCACTGCTCAGTTGCGGAACACGCGATGGCGCAATAGCTATATTAAAAAAAGGAACACCGCTAAAAAATCATTTTGCCGCCCAATTGGAAGATACCATACCGGAAGAAGAAGGAATACTGGAAGAAGGAAAAAAATACCTGTTCAGCCATAACCTGCTGAAAAGTACCTTGCTGTCAAACGTGGTATATCCCATTTATACCCAAAATCAATATATAAGACACTTTACCCCGGGTAAGTGGTGGAACAGCCTGTATACATGGGATCTTGGCTTTACTGCGCTGGGACTTTCAACGGTAAATACATCCGCTGCCATTGAATGCGTCAATGCCTATGTAACCTCACCGGGAAGTCAATCAGCTTTTATTCATCACGGCTCTCCCCTGCCCGTTCAGATCTATGTGTTCCTGGAATTATGGAATAAAACACAGTCAGTGAAATTGCTCCGTTATTTCTATCCAAGACTGAAACAATATTATGAATTCCTTGCGGGGCATTATGGTAGCTCTACGACGGACGTATTGTCGTCGCACCTGCTGAAAACCTGGGACTACTTTTATAATTCCGGCGGATGGGATGATTACCCGCCGCAGATAGCTGTCAGGGATCAACGCCTGGAAAAAAGGGTCACCCCGGTGGTTACCACCGCCCATGTTATCCGGGTAGCCAAGATCATGAGAATGGCCGCCATGGCCCTCGACAGCCTTTCCAACCTGAAAGAGTACGATGGCGATATCAGAAGATTCACCGCAGCGCTGCAAAATAATTCCTGGGACGCGGAAAGCGGGTACTATTCTTATGTGATGCATGACAGCAGCGGTCATCCTACCGGGTTTTACAAAGATCCTGTATCCGGCGTCAATTTCAATATGGGCCTGGACGGGGCCTACCCGCTGATTGCCGGCATATGCAACGGCAGCCAGCAGGAAATCTTAACAGAAAAGATCTTTTCAGATAAACATATGTGGAGCCCCTCCGGTATCACCGTAGTAGACCAGTCGGCTCCTTATTACCGTATAGACGGCTACTGGAACGGGGCGGTATGGATGCCGCACCAGTGGTTTGTGTGGAAAACCATGCTGGACATGGACAGATGTGATCTTGCCTATAAAATTGCTTCAAAAGGCCTGGATGTTTATAAAACAGAAACCGATGCCTCTTATTACACGTTCGAACATTTCCTCGCTGCTTCCGGTCGCGGGGCAGGATGGCACCAGTTCTCCGGGTTATCAACCCCTGTATTGTCGTGGTTTGAGGCGTATTATAAAACAGGCGCCATTACACCGGGCTTTGAAATATGGATCAACAGGCAATCATTCAGTAAAGATCATACTTCGTATGAAGCGGATATTTCGTTTGATGAAGCCACCCGTCCGCATAAACGCGCCATGCTGGCCGGGATGAATCCCGGCTTCGATTACCAGGCTCAGTTTAACGGCCAGCCTGTTACCATCAAACGTTTACAAAAAGGAGTGCTTCAGCTCAGCCTTCCCGCTACCAATAAAAGCGGCAAGCTGGTAATTTCTCCGGTTAATCCTTCTAAATAATGAGAAAGATCACACAAACAAAACTATTCACTGTTTGGGTATTTGCCTTTAACTGCCTGCTTCCAACAGGTGGGGCATTGGCGCAAACCATACCGGACGGATGTGCCGCCAGCCTGAAAGGAGATACGCTTCTGCTGGAAAATAAAGTGGTAAAAAAAACCTGTCTGATCGGTCCTGCCGGTCTTTCTACTTTGGCCATAACCAACAAATTACAGGGCATTACATGGACAATGGACACCACCCTGCCCTGCTTTACTATACCGGGACTGCATACCAGGGCGGCCCATCCGGTTTTCAAGGTAGTTCCCGTGAAAGCCAGCAGGCAAATGGCTGCCCACCTTGAAGCCTCATTGGTGATCTCGTACGACAGTCTTCAGCTAAAACAGGTGTTCAGGATATACCCGGGATCGGCCGCCATTGCATGCGATTATTACCTGAAAGGAAATACAGCAGCATGGCAGCAGCGGGTGGTAGCCGCCGGCGATATTAAGAATCTTGAATCAGTTGGGGCTTCAAAAGAAGGCGAAGCCAACGCAATTGTAGCGGACCGCCTGGCCTTACCGGGAAAGCACTGGACACTCAGATCCGTTGAATTTTTTGATGCCACAGACCAGAACAATACGCTTACCCAGGAATATAAAAGTCTCGCTTACCGGCAGGAGCAGCGCCTGAGAGGCAATCTTCTTTTTATGGAAGCAACAGGAAAAGGAAATGGTTTGTTCTGGCTGAAAGAAGCGCCTGTTTCAGGGGTGCAGCTGGCCTATCCGGGCTTTGATTTTTCGGTGAAATTCGGCGACTTTAAAATAGCGGGTTTGGGTATAGATGCAAAAGACATTAATGACAATGAGTGGACCAGGTGCTACAGCGTAGTGACTGGTGTGTTCAGCAATGGTGAAAGTGGGGCAGATATAGCGCTCAGAACCTACCAGGAGGCCATCAGGCCGCAGGCAGGCATTACTGAAAATATGATCCTTCAGAATACCTGGGGCGACCGCGGGCAGGACAAAAACATCAATGAGGCTTTCATATTGAATGAAATTCAGCTTGGCGCAAAGCTTGGCACCACGCATATCCAGCTGGATGACGGATGGCAAAGCGGGAAAAGTGCCAACTCTGCCTTCCAGGGCGGCAGCTTTAAGGATATCTGGCACAAACCCGGCTACTGGTTGCCTGACCCGGTAAAGTTCCCTGACGGGTTCAGGAAAATAATGGCCGCGGCAAAAGCAAAAAACATGATCATCTCTACCTGGTTCAATCCCTCTGTAGACAGCAGCTTTAAATATTGGGAAAACGATGCCTCTGTATTGGTTGATCAATATAAAACATACGGTATTCACATGTGGAAGATCGACGGTGTAAGAATAGCAGATAAAAAGGCGGAAATCAATTTCCGTAAAATGCTGGACACCGTAGTAGCCCGTACCAACGGGGAAGGTATTTTTAACCTGGATGTAACAGCAGGAAGACGGTTCGGGTATCATTATTTTTATGAGTACGGCAATCTTTTCCTCGAAAACCGGTATACAGACTGGGCCAATTACTATCCGTATTATACCCTGAGAAACCTTTGGATGTTAAGTAAATATATGCCGCCACAGCGGCTTCAGATTGAATTCCTGAATAAATGGAGGAATACGGATAAATACCCGGTGAACGACAGTTTAAGCCCTTCCGCCTACTCATTCGATTACCTGTTTGCTGTTACTATGGCGGCCCAACCGCTTGCCTGGATGGAAATGAGAAATCTTCCGGCGGCGGCCTATACCACGGCTACGCTTATCAGCGCTTATAAACGATACTGGAAAGAATGGCATGAAGGAATGATCTTCCCGGTTGGGCAGGAACCTTCCGGCAGCAGCTGGACAGGATTCCAATCGTTCCACTCCGGCAACAACACAGAAGGTTTTGTATTAGTATTCCGGGAAAATAATAAAAAGACAACCTGTATGATAAAACTGACAGGGTTAGAAGAAGGGAAATATATCTTTGACCATCTTGCCGGCAATGGGAAAACATTTACAACAACCGTTAAAGATGGAAATATTTCTTTTATACTTCCCCGGGAACGGAATTTTGCCTTTTATCGCTATCATAAATATTGATTAAAAATCTACCTGTATATTTTCATTTCGGGAAGATCTGTTAAGACAAAAAGAGAAATTTTATCTCATTATATTTATCTTTATTATTAATAATTGATTAATAAATCATTACTCATCAGGCTTTATACTGTTTTCCTGCTTTAGTTGAAAAACTGATTCACTCATATGAAAAACACTAACCGAAAACTATCCTCCGAACAGTCCCGGGAATTACTCGGCGTATTAAAAGCGCGCTTTGAAAAAAACAGGCAACGCCATAAAGGGATCGATTGGGCCAAGGTGCAGGTTAAGCTGGAAGCGAGTCCGGCGAAACTATGGTCGCTTGATGAAATGGAGCTGACCGGTGGAGAACCGGATGTAGTGGGTTACGATAAAAATAAGGACGAATATATTTTCTTCGATTGTTCGGCAGAAAGCCCCAAAGGCCGCAGGAGCATCTGTTACGACCATGAGGCCCTGGAGTCAAGGAAAGAGCACAAACCGGAAAACAGTGCCGTTCAAATGGCTGCTGATATGGGTATTGAGCTTTTAACAGAGGCGCAATACCAGGACTTACAGCAACTTGGCAACTTTGACCTGAAAACGTCAAGCTGGATAGTAACGCCTCCTGCCATCAGAAAACTTGGCGGGGCGCTCTTCTGCGATCGCCGTTATGATCATGTTTTTGTGTATCATAATGGTGCAGAATCTTACTATGCCGCCAGGGGATTCCGTGGATCTTTAAGGGTATAGCGGTTATAGCTGTACGAATTTCGGTGTATGGCCGGTAGAAGGAATAAATTCGTTCATCACCCATGCTGTGCTCAGCTTAAGATAACTGGTGGTAGTGCCATCGCTGCAGCCATACCACTCTTCCGAAAGAATATCGTTATCGATTACCAGCTGTACATCCATTTTCACGTCCAGCATCAGGCCAAATACCGTTGCTGCCCCCACATCCGTTCCCAGCATGGAATGCAATAATTCAACCGGGGCAAAGGACAGGCGGGAAATCCCCAGCGCTGCACTCAGATCTTTTGTTTTAAAAGGTTTTCCGGCGGTAGTAACCACCAGGTAAAAATTTGTTTGCTGCCGGTTACAGAGAAAGAGTGTTTTTACTGTTTTCATGTTCAGTCTCTGATCTATCCTGATACAATCTTCCATTGTAATAGCGGGATCAGTGTCTACCCGCTCATACTTCACGCCCTTATCCCTGAACATTTCATATACCATTTGTTGCAATGGTGTTTTGAACACCGGTGGTCCGGTTTGTTTTACCTCGCTAACGAAATACATATCCATACTCATTACTGTCCTTTTCAATGGCCAAAGATAGCCGATAGGCGCTAAAAAACGAACCCGGTCGCAAACCACCCTCCAGATTGTCGTATATCCCCTTCATACAAATCTGAATTTCTTATCACCTTTGTTATGTCGAAGGTTAAAAATAAACAGCCGGCACAACATAAGTGGAGCAGCAACACTCTAAAAACGGGCGGAACCGAAAAGCCAGATGAGTAGGAATAAAATTATATCTTATGTCAAACAACACTGTTTCACTGCACCGGATGCTTAAAACATCGCCCGAAAAAGTTTATCGCGCATTTACTGAATCCAATGCCATTGCTTCATGGTTGCCTCCTTATGGATTCGTTTGTACTGTTCACGAACAGGAAGTAAAAGTAGGTGGGGCTTTCAAAGCGTCCTTCCAGAATTTTAATACAGGCAACAGTCATTCATTTGGTGGCGTATACCTGGAGCTCAAACCTAATGAGTTTTTGAAATACACTGATAAATTTGATGATCCTAATTTACCGGGAGAAATGGTTACTTCCGTATCGTTAAGGAAAACTATTGCCGGAACGGAAATAAAAATCACCCAGGAAGGAATTCCGTCTGCTATACCCGTAGAAATGTGCTATCTGGGCTGGCAGGAGTCGCTGGAAAAGCTGGCTAAGCTGGTAGAGCCTGAAATACCTGATGCATGAGACCTGCATTCAATATAAAAGGCCTTCAAACCTGCCGGTGTGAAGGCCTTCACTTTTTATTAGCTGAGTGCCAGCCGGAGGCAGCCTTTTTATTTGCCACCTACATTCATATCAAAGCTCAGCTTCTTTGAAGGCAGGCACTCGTGATCGTTGCATGCCATAAATTCCACCACTCCTTTTACCTTTGTAGCTGCCTTACCTTTTATGGTCACAGTTTGTACAAAATCAACCTGCTGCTCATAATACTTCATCTCTGAATTAAAATTGCTGTCAAATTCCTTCTTCAGTTTCCCCAGCTCCTTTGCTTTTCCAACAGGCATTACCAGGGGATTTTTAATAAAACTGAACGAAGTTGGAACCGGCCCCTCTCCTGTATCCTGTGCATACATATGCCAGCCGGGATCTATCATGGCTGTCATATGTAATTCAAAAGTACTTGCATTCAGCTTTTTTGCCGTAAAATTCCATTTTACAGGATTCATCACCTGTGCGCCGGCAAGTGCAGGAAGAGCAAAGAGGAACAGCGCAGATAACAGCTTTCTCATACGTACATTTTTTTGGTCGGTTGGTTTTAAGTAAGTACTGTTTACAATTTACCTGTACTTTTAAAATAAATCAGGAATGCCAGGTAAATTGTAAAAAGCAATCCAAAAATAATCAATATGATCTTTATTATCCGTTGTTGTAATTGTTTCCTGTTCACCGGGGAAGGAGCTTTATAATTTCTGAATAAAAATGCCAGGAAACCTACCAGGGCAAAAACAGCCAGCATAAACAGTATTCCTGCCAGGAAATTCTTCAATGCGCTTCCACTGCAGTAAAACGCTTGCTTACTGCTAAAGAAGCGGCTGCTGGCGGGCTGCTGATCATTTACCATGATCACATAACTTTTCTGCTGTTGTATCCGGCTAAACCTGCGGGCAACTTCATCTCTTAAATAACCGGTTTTTGTGTTGGAAAATATGGGGAAAGAATAAAATTTCAGCGCAGCTTTTTGTTGCTGCTGATAATGATTGCCATTAACATAGTAGCTGTAATCAACATTAACGAAACTGTATAAATTGCCCCGTTGTTTATATACGTCATACCCGGAAACAGTAACTTCTCCCTGCACTGCGTGATAGCCCGGATGCGTCCATTGAAATTCTTTCAAACGCAGGTAAGGCGACAGAGAGTATAATGTTATTATTAAGAAATATATACCCCCGGTATAAAAAAGGGATTTTCTTAAATGATGGTTGTTTAATTGTAGTTTCCCGTGCTGCCGGATGTTTAATATGAAATAGATAACAACACCGATAAAAAGGCTGTAAACAGCCAATTGAAAGGGATTCCAGATAGCTATAAAAAAGACGCCGGCGGCCGCAGAAAATATATACCCGGTAATATTTTGTAAAAAATTTTTCTTATTCATCTAAACGGGCTGTTCATCTTAAATTCCACTATCATTATTTCCCTCTTCGCTTTCTCGTCCCTGACTGACTACCTTTTTTGGATGACGGCGCCGACTGCTTTTCCTCGGCCGACTTCCGCTCTGCAGCCACCCAAAAATCGGTGATCCCTTCCACCATGGTGGCAATAACTTTTTGTCCTTCTTTCAATTGCTCCAATGCCGCCAATACAGTTTCCCGCTTATTACCCAATGAGATCTTTGCAAAGGCATGCAGGTTAAAACGTAATTCCTCCAGCCTGTCTGTTTCGTCTTTCAGGAAACCCAGTTCCTCTTTCAGAACGGAATTATCCCCTTTCAGAATAGTTCCCAATAATTTCCTTATGGCCTCGTCTAACGCCTGTACTTCATCGGAAAACTCGTTGAGGCTTTCGTTTCCATATTCTTTATCCATCGCCGCTTTTTGTTCTTTCTCCACTTTTTTCTTTTCTATGCTTTCTGCGGACATTTCTTCTTCCCGGTATAATTTAAATTTAAGACTCTCTGCCAGCCGCTGATGCAGCTTGTCTTCCAAACCATGCATTAAATGCTGACATGCCTTACAGGAAGGTACAATATCACCGCTGCCATATTCTATTACCTTGCCATGTGCGTCAACAATAGGAACAGTACTATTTGTATTAAGCGGCGATACCCATCTTTCCGTCATGGAAGCATGCAACAAAGTAGTAGGATGCAATTTCAGACTACTTCCGTCAATGATAGACCAGATCAGCTTCGGGGCTGCACAGGTACCGGTTAATCCGGTTTTCACCTCTTTTCCCTGCGCATGTTCTTTCACAATATTCTTTTCCTCCCCCGTTCCGAAATCCTGCGGGCTTAGTTGTTTTGCAACAATTGCCCTGGCCTGATCCACATCCATCACAGACTGCACATACTGCATCCCCAGTGATTGCGCAATGGTTCTGAAACCAGTGGATACGCCGCCGGAACAAGTGGCAAACAACTTTCCGTCTATAATCAGCACCCCCAGCATATAGCCTTTATAGCTGTCATGTTCTTCATCATAACGTAAGAGGTTTCCCAATTCTGTTTTCGCGCTATTATCTTTCGCTTTCACGAGTATAAACAGTTCCTTCGCTTTCTTATCAATGGCATTATATAGTTGAAGTGACAGCGCCTGGCTGTTTTCGCTTTGCGGAATAGTAAAAGGTTTGTCTGGGATAACGTTTTTAGACGCGAGGTTAGGATAAGGCGTATGCTGTACATAAACAGCATTGACGCCCTCTGTCAAACGGGTGATGCAGTCTGTCATTGTACCTACATCTTCCCCCGGCAGGGATTCCTGTAATACTATCCATGCTTTCAGGATTCCGAGTTTATTACTCAGTTCGGGGAATAACACCAGCACTTCTTCCACCGCTTCTGAAAAAGTCTGGTTGCGTGTATTCACCGGTCCTTTCAGGTAGTTTTGAATCGCCTGTTTATCACTTCCTTTGGCCAGTTGCTTATCAATTTTGAGCTGTATGATCCCCAGGCCCTGTAATACAGGCTGGGCTGTAACTGCCGGATACGCGATACCATTATGAGGAACCGGTTGGTTAGCAGCAGCACGGGAAGCGCCGGGAGCTGTTGTTTTGAGGAGGCTTGATGACATACAGGGTGAATATATGTCTTCAAAAAATAACTAATTACCCCTTAATAAACAAATATTATTTGCAGAACCTTTACTCCTGTTCACTCACGGATATTGCGCAGCAACCGTTTTCGCCGCGTCACTCATAGGCCAGCGCCAGGTGGTTACAAACAGCGTGGTAAGGTTTTTATTAGCTGCCGCACATGCCGCCAGGATAAAGTTATCAACCGCATCCTGTGTAGTAACTGCAGCGGGGCGGCTACCGGCTTGTTTCCATACATTACGGATAAAATTTTCCCCGCCATAATCCCTTTTTAACCGCATGCAAAAGGAGGCAAACAGATCTGTAGCTCCGCCAAAACCGCCCGGCACACCTGTATTTGCACCCAGTGTGTTGTTCCAGTTGAGCGAAGTATTAGCCGTATACTGATCTACCAGTTTTACAACGGCGCTTTTGAACTCCGCATAAGGCATTACGGTGCTGCCCACAAAAGGACCACCCTGCACACCGGTGGCATCAAGACTCATGAAACGCATCAGCACTGCATAGCCGGTAGTAACAGGATCGTTTGCCTTATAGGCCAGCTGATCTCCATAAAACCAGAAGTTCCTCCCGAATTCATAAAAAGGTACCTGGTCGAACTGGTTATTGGTGCGGATACCATTGTAAATAATATCGAAGTTGGTATTGAGAATTTCGATACCGGTTGCGCCCAGGTAACCGCAGCCCGCACCACAGGTGGCAGGTACATCGGCAATCACACTGCGGCCATCCAGTATTTTGGCGGGTCCCGGATCCCGTCCTGTGCAGGCCCTGTAAAAGCCATAAACGCTGTCCATAGTGCTTACCCATTTAATCATTACCGCCGGATCAAGATTAAGGTTGCGGGATAAAATAACGACCCGGTTGCCGGGCCAGGGGAACAGACTATACTGTTTGCCATCAAATGAGGTATAGGAAACCGTATTGCTGATATTCAGTTCTTTGGTCACTACCGCTTCCCCAACAGGGTTTTTCACTGTTAACTTTACAGTAACCTTACCATTGGCTGCATAGGTATGCGTGGGATTGGGCAGTGTTGAGGTGCTGCCATCTCCGAAATTCCACAGGTAATCTTTACCTCTCACCGCCGTACTGGTAAAAGCAAGCTGACTGGGTTTCAGGATATCAGGCGTGGTAAAGGCGAAATCAGCGATGGGGCTTTTGATATTGATAGTAACTGTTTTCTCAACAGTATCTTTCCGGCTGCCATCAGCTGCTACCAGTCGCACCGTATAGTTGCCATTGGTAGTATAAGTTACAACCGGCTGCCGTTCCGTACTGCTTTCACCATTTCCGAAAGTCCAGGAGTAGGATCTGGCATTCTGGGAAAGATTCTCAAAATTCACCTTAAAGGGATAAACGGCCGTATCGGCAATGGTGAAGGAAAATGCCGCCGAAACTTTCGGATCATTTCCCGTGGGAGATGTTGTGCTATCGCCCTTTTTACAGGCAGTAATGCAGGTACAGATACAGGCAATCAACAATATTTTTTTCATGGGTAACGTATCGCTTT
Organism: Chitinophaga polysaccharea; assembly: GCF_902150045.1. Classification (GTDB taxonomy): domain Bacteria; phylum Bacteroidota; class Bacteroidia; order Chitinophagales; family Chitinophagaceae; genus Chitinophaga; species Chitinophaga polysaccharea_A. The sequence continues at coordinate 641,660 of NZ_CABFVU010000004.1, read as the reverse complement.
TTAATATAAGTGTTTGATGGGAATAGATATGAAAATGGTATCATCCGGCGTGCCGGGCGCACCATCGTTTCTGTTCATTGTAATGGCGCCGGTAATAATATTGTGCTTAAGTGTACCCGTGAGCGTTATATAACATGTAATTCTGGTTTGATGGTATTTCATACGTAAATGGTTTGTCCCCATGGGATGCCCCAAAGTTCAAAACCTGCCGCCATTTAAAAAATACCCACTAGTGGGTAATTAGCCAAACACCTGGTAGTACATGAGTTCAGCGTTATTTTTACATCTTAATTTATAAATGATATTCTTGCGGTGGGTTTTAGCAGTGTTCAGTGAAATAGCATACCTGTCGGCAATTTCCTGGTTACTGTGATGCCTGGTGATGAGCGACAGGATTTCTTTTTCCCGTTTGCTGAGCGTAGCATATAAGTGCATCTTTTCCACCAGGAACGCCCTGTTTTCAAACATGCGCCGGAATTCACGCAGATAATCCGGCAACAGGTCCGTCGATACATCCAGTATGATCCGGGCCCGGTTGTCTTTACAGTGCTTATCTATCTGCATATTTACATCATCCGGGGGCTGCTGGGGTAAGGTCATCCACTGCATGGCCTGGTTAATATGTGAAAAGTACCTGGGGCGAAAGGTCAAAGGGTCATTTTTGGAATAGATCTCCATCACAGATACCTGTGCAAGTACATTGGGCGATACCACGTGCCCTACATTAAATTCCAGCCCGGTATCGCTGGCAGGTTTGTCCAGGAAGTGGTATACCCACTGCTGCAGATCCGGGGGATCACAAAATGAAAATCCGACGAATCCCAGAGTATCCTGGATGGCAATACACGCTCAAAAATTTCTTTGTAGATAGAGATCCCCCTCATTAAATCTTCCGTACTCTGGCATTCACCAAACGGTTATGAAGCAGGTCTTCTTTTTCATTATAACTTACCCAAAGGAACTCGTTGTTTTGTAGAATTGCAGACATACCTTTAATATTGACAGATTTGTCCTGACATGACAGTTTGCTAACAGGGATATTTTTTATTCCAGGCGTATGGGACACTGCCTAACTTACCAGCGTTTCACATGCAACGGGGTCAGGGACAAGCAAATATACCAGATTTTACTGATCCCGCAGTTTGTGATTAACATTTGAATAACTGCCATATAGCAGGGGTTACAGGGGCGGCCCCTTCAGCCGCCTTATTTTCTTCGCAAAACGTTCGCTGAGCGCCGTCCGGGTTGCTGCATGTTCCGGCTTGTTATAACGCTGCTGTGCATAGGCGTATGTTGTAGCCGGGAGATGCCAGTTAAAAATATTTTCGAGGTATTTTATATCATCTCCCATTACCCGCTCCAACACTTTCTGCTTGGATACGCCCGACTGCTGGCAGTACCTGTCCAGCTATGCACCGCGACCGGATTTCACATATAACACCAGCATATGGCGCCATAATGCACCAGAATATAGTATATTTGTACCATTATGAAGATCTCTTTAGCAATCCAGATCAGTACAGCTATTCCTGATTAAATAGGTTATTACATTTATGTCCACGTCTGAAGAATCACCTGCTTTTTTAGCCGACGGTGATAGAGATTTGTTTAACGATTTATACAAACGGTATTGGGAGAAATTGTTCATTGTTGCCAATAAGCACCTGAAAGATGCTGTGGCAGCAGAAGACGTGGTGCACGACGTATTTTTAAGTTTGTGGAATAACAGGAAGAAAGTGGAAATAGGACAGTTCGAAAACTACCTTGTAACGGCCGTTAAATACCAGGTGCTCACCCAGATCAGGAAAAAGGCTTATGCGCGGAAATATACCAGGGATGCGGCGATGGACAAACATGCTGAACTGACGCCCGAAATCAGCGATGCGGTACATAACAGGAAAATACTGGAGCTTGTATATAAGGAAATAGACCAGCTGCCGGAAAAATGCAGGCTCATTTTTCAATACAGCCGGGAAGAAGGCATGAGCTCAAAGGAGATCGCCCAAACACTTAACATCAGTAAAAAAACGGTGGACAACCAGATCCACAAAGCCCTGGAACGTTTAAAGTTCAGGCTGAAACATATGCTTTTTTCATTTTTAGGATAAATAAAAAGCGCCGGTACATCTGCAAATGTACCGGCGCTTTTTATTTGTTTTACCAGCCGAAATTCTGCACCAGCTTACCACCTCCTTTATCTATTTCTGATTGGGGGATTGGCATGAGATAGTGTCGCTTTGTAAACACACGGCGTTGTATGGCGGTGAGTTTGAAGAACACAGCAAGACCGGCTTCTTCGCTGCCCGGATCAAAACCCGTGGCCTGTAACTCGCCTGAAGACGGCCGGGCGTTCATTCCATGCACATCTCCGTTATCTACATTTTCAGCAATCAGCCAGCGGCGCACATCCCAGAAGCGTTTCCCTTCAAAAGCAAATTCCACGCGCCATTCATTCTGGATCCGTTTCCGCATTCCCGCTTTTGTATTATCATTTGTGCCGCTCACCGGTAATGCCGGCATCGATACGCGGGCCCTTACTTTATTGATAGCATCGTACACATCCTGGCTGGGAGCGTCCAGGTATTCATTCATGGCTTCGGCATAAATAAGATAAATTTCGGCCAGCCGTATTACCGGGAAATTCCGGTTACCGTTTCCTCCACCTCTCAGGTTTACACCGGGATCGCACCATTTCCTCCAGTTATACCCGGTTTCGCAGTTGGTACCTGATTTGGGCCATCCGTCGGATGCTCCGCCATTGTTTCCAAAATAGGCATATTTCAACGGGCGCCTGTGGTTAGTGGAATCCCAGAAGGTATATTGAAAGTTGATGCTTGCATAGAAACGGGGATCCCTGTTTTTGTACATATTGGAAACGTTTTTCGCCTGCCGGTATGCTTTCCCGTCCCATAGCGGCCCGTCCCAGAAGCCATCTTTGGTATAACCTGAATTCACGTCAGTGATTGGCAGCCCATTATTCATTTCATACGCATCCACCATTTCCTGGAATACGCTGAACTTGCCGTTCCCCCCGGCGGATTGTGCGTCCTGGCCATTCGGCTGCATCGTTTGATCCAGGTCCCTGGTGGAGCCTATCAAATAAGGTAAAATGGTTTCCTTATACTCCCGGGAGTAGAACAGGCGGGCGTAGTTATCTATTGGATTCGACGGATTGGGATTGTTTAACGCATATACATTCATATCCAACACCGCCCTGGCGGCGTCGGCGGCCTTCTTCCATTTCTCCTTGTCATAAGTTTGCGGAAAAAGTTGTGCGCCGTCTATATTTTTTACACCAGCGTACATGGTGTTCCCGTTAAACAAGGGGCTGGCTGCGTATACCAACGTAATGGCTTTTAGTGCCATCGCTGCGCCACGGGTAATACGGCCGGTTTCCCCGGGGTTATCTGTATAATCTATGGGCAACACCGGCGCTGCCTGGTCAAGCTCTGCTATGATATAATTCACCACTTCGTCAACCGGCTTCCTCGTATTCAGGGCTTCAGGAATGCTTTCGCTTACATCTGTAACATCATCGCCCAACAACGGAATTGCCCCATAGGACCTGAGCAGTTCAAAATATAATTTAGCTCTCAGGAAACGAACTTCCGCTTTATATTGAGGGATCCGGTTGCTGTAGTAATCAACCCTGTCCTGTGGAATAGGGGTCTTATCTATATTTTTCAGGAAAATATTGGCTCTCCGTATAAACTGGTACGCCCATCCCCAATTGTCCAGCGAGTTATCGGTAGGCCCCCATGCACCGGAGTTAAATTTCTGCTCCGGCACATTTTCCCAGTGATTCTTGCACTCATCTGTACAGGCGCCCAACACGGTATTATAGTAGATGTTGGTGGTGCTTGTGTTTAACGACGTATACATATTGGCCCAGGCCCGTTCCGCCGTATTTATATTATCGTAAATGTCTTTTTCTGTAACAATTTCCTTGGGAACAACATCCAGATACTTCTTACAGGATATGGCTGTTATCCAGAGAAATATGAGTCCGTGGAATAATATTTTACGTATCATTTGTTGTTGATTTTAATTTATTCAGATGATCAGTGCCTGAAAAGTATAATTGCCCGATCGCGTTGATATTATTAAAATGAAAAGGTTAATCCCATATTGATCACCCGCTGCTGGGGATAAGTGCCTGTACCCTCATTGGATATTTCCGGATCAAAGATTTTCAGCTTATCCCAGGTGATGAGGTTGATACCATTTACAAAGATCCTCGCATTACTGAACCCTATCTTACTAAGCCAGTACCGGGGAATATTATAGCCTATCTCCACTGTTTTTAAGCGCAGGTAATTACTGGAGTAGATCCAGAACGTGGAATTTTGCTGGTTATTGGTATTGTCTTGTGACGACAGGCGCGGATATTTATAATCTCCGTCGGGATTGGAGGCTACCCAGTGATTGTCTTTGACTTCCGCCAGCACACCGGCAAATCTTGAAAAAGGAAAGATACCGGATCCATTCACCAACAGCGAGCCGCCATAAGCGCCCTGGAATAATACGCTCACATCAAAGCCGGCGTAGTGGTAGGAAAGACTTACGCCTAAAATAGAAGTGGGCTGGTTACGCTTTCCGGGCAGGTAACCGGCGTCAAGGGAGTTAATGATACCATCTCCATTAATATCCTTGTACTTGATATCGCCGGGCTGAACGGTTCCAAATACGGATTGTGAAGGGCTTTTTGCAATATCGTCATTGCTTTTGAAGAAGCCGATAGCCGTATAACCATATATGGATCCCACTTCGCTGCCGGCCCTGGCCTGCCATTCCCTGCCTTTATATTCCGGTTGTGCATAATAGGCAATTCTGTTTGTTGCATAGGAATAGTTAACACGAACAGCATAGCCCTGTTTCCTGAATTCATGCCGGTGCTCAACAGACAGGTCAATACCCTGCTTATTCACAATGGCGGCATTTAAGGCCGGTTGATTCATGAGCCCTACCGTGGCCGGCACCAGCTCGGAGTTAATAAGAATATCCTTTCGTCTCTCCCTGAAATATTCTACGGTCATATTCAATCCTCCATTCCATAATCCCAGGTCCAGTCCTATGTCGGTTTTATAGCCTTTCTCCCAGGTGAGATTGGGATTGGGAATCCGCTGCTCATAGGCGCCACCATAGCCCGTACCATCGCGGTTCACCCCAAACTGGTACCCCGCATCATTGGGATTCCACTGGCTCAGGTAAGAGAACCTGCCGGATGGCAAAGCATAGGTTCCGGTGATGCCATAAGAGCCTCTTATCTTCACCTGGTCTACAAACGACAAGCTCGGGGCGGAGCGGATAAATTGTTCCTTTGCTATGTCCCAGCCTGCGGAAACAGCGGGGAAAAACCCGAAGCGTTTACCGGCGGGGAAATTTTCAGCACCGTTGTAAGCGCCGGAGAACTGTATGGTGTAGCGGTTATCATAGTTATACATCACTCTTCCTACAACGCCCTGGTTCTTGTAAGGCAGCCCTGGAATGGCATTGCCTATTCCACCGCCTACTCCGTCAAAAAAGGAGGATTGAGTGTAAAGCACCATGGCCTGTATAGTATGCCTGCCGAAAGTATTATCATAGTTCAGGTATGTTTCCAGTGTTGTGCGCCTGTTGCTGTTTGCATTTACATCATAGCCCAGGGTACCATCACCGTTTTCAATTACCTGGTAAGTACCACTTTTTGCCAGGTCAGTAACCGTGTCTGCAACTACACCAGGCAATAACTTATAAAGGAAGGTACGCCTGGAAAGGCCCCGTTTCATATTTCGATAACTGGTGTTGTCAAATGAAAGTCTTACTCTTGAGCTCAGTCCCTTAAGGAAATAATGCATGTCCCATTTAAAGCCTGCGGTAGACTGAAGGTTCGTTTCAAAATTCCGTTGGTAACCGGATTGGGTTAACTGCACATATGGAGAGGCCGGCACCGTATTAAACGCAGCAGGACTGCCATCCGGATTGGTGATCGGGTACCACCAGGCGGGTGCTGATTTAATGGCGTTAAAAATATCGCTCGCATTGGCGCCCGGGTAGTTCCTGTCGCGCACAATGGCTCCCAGTCCCAGTTCCATGCTGAGGTCTTTTGAAATCTGCAGGTCTATATTGGAGCGGAAATTATACTTGTTAGTGATGGCCTGCATGTTGTACCCTTCAATCTGGTCTTCATACCTGTACAACCCGTTTTGTCTTAAATACCCCATGGATACAAAGTACTTGGCGAATTCATTACCACCCGTAACATTAATGTTACCCTGTTGCATCATCGAATAGGGCTTCAGCATGGCATCCATCCAGTTTACATTGGGATAGATGTATTGGTAAGCAGGCTTGCTCCTGTCGCGGTAATATTTTAAAACAGAATCCGTGTACTGTATGGCTACCGGCAGCCCGTCATTGATCAACCCTTCGCGGTACATGGTGAGCCCGTCGTACGAGTCGGCATACTCCGGCAGCCTGGTAGGGCTTTGCCATCCGTTTTGTAAGGTCACATTGATACGGGGCTTGGAGGTAGCGCCTCTTTTGGTGGTAACCAGTATTACGCCGTTGGCGCCGTTGATACCGTAAATGGCCGTGGAACCTGCATCTTTCAGGATACTGATGTCTGCCACTTCGTTTGGATCAATATCGCTGAAGGAGCGCTGAATACCATCTACCAGGATAATGGGACTGTTGTTGCCCGTGGTGCTCAATCCCCTGATAAACAGGTTCGATCCATCGGCTCCCGGCTCCCCGCTGTTTTGCACGGTAATGAGACCCGGTAATCTGCCGGCCAGCGCATTGCTGATATTGGCAACAGGGCTTTGTCTTAGTTCCCTTGGGCCGATAGAGGCTATGGAACCGGTGAGGTACTTTCTTTTTTGCGTACCATATCCTACCACCACTACTTCTTCAATACTTTTTGCATTCAGTTGCAACACTACATCAATGGGAAAGCGGGTGCTATTGAGCACACTGATCTCCTGGGAAATATAGGTGGCATAACTGATCACTAATGTAGCACCGGCATCAGGCACCTTTATAGAAAACTTGCCGGCATTGTTGGTGATAGTGGAGGTTTGTGTGCCTTTGATCACTACAGTGGCCCCCACCAGCGGCTCGCCGATATTGTTGTAAACGGTTCCTGTTGCCTGGAGATACTGGCCCTGCCCGGCTTCCGGCCTGAGGCCAGGTTTTCCCCTGACCACAATTGTGTTGTACTTTAATTCATAAACAAATGGCTGGCTTTTGAATACCTGCAACAGTATTTCTTCCAGCGGTTTATTTATTTCGTTAATAGTTACCGGTACTGCTTTTTTAAGCAGGTCGTCCTGGTACACAAAAGCATAACCGGTTTGTGTTTTGATCTTTTCAAATATGGCCGGCAGCAACATGTTCACCCCTTTTATTGTTACTGTTTGGGCCATGGTGCTGGCATTCACCTGGAAGGTGGCAACAAGAATAAAACAAGCAATTAACTTCATGGGTAGAAAAAACGAGGCATGGAAGGGCCGCAGATATTTAAATCTGCCCCAAATGGGAATAAGATTCATTATCTTTATAATGTTTGGGTGATAAATGGTTGTAAAGTGAAATTGTTACAGGCTGTTTGGACCCAAATATTCTCATCCGGAAGTGTGACCGCACTTCCGGGTTTATTTTGGATCTGCATGTACGCGGAATTTTATGTACTGTTCATTGGCATTAAATTCTTATTTGGTTGATACGATAATTTTATTTCCTTCCAGTTGGTAATGTACGGTGCCAGTGGCTTCCAGGATATCCAGCATCTGGCTCACTTCACTTTTCCTGGAAAAAACGCCTGACAGGTAAATATTATCCATATTCCCCCTGTACTCTATTGAAACATCATACCATCGTGCAATTTGTCGCATGATACCTTTAATATCCAGCCGGTTAAACCGGAACTCCCCGTTCTTCCAGGCAAGCGCCCGTTCTATATCGGCTTTGCTAACTTTAAATTTCAGGTTGTTTTTTTCCAGTGTCGACTGTAAGCCCGGCGATAGCGAAGCAGTGCCTGCTGAATAAGCAGTTTCTACTTTTCCTTCCAGTAATGTTGTTTCAATGGATGCTTCATCGTTATAAGCCATCACGTTGAATTTTGTTCCCAGTACTTTTACCTTCATGGCATGGGGCAGGCCGGTGTTATGTACCGATACCGTAAACGGCACCTTATTGCCCTGTTCTGAAAGCACGGCGGTTACTTCAAAATATCCTTCTCCGGATAATTCCACTTCCCTGCTACCTGCATTAAATACTACCGGGTACCGGAGAGACGATGCCGCATTGAGCCAGACCTTTGTTCCGTCAGACAATGTAACACAGTATTGCCCGCTCCTGGGCGTAATAATGGTATTATAAGCTGCTGATGATGATTCCGGCTGTTGCCTGGTTGGCACATATGCTACTTCCCCGTCTTCGGGCTTTATGATCTGTATCCCGCTTTTACTGTCTATGGTCCCATCGGCAGTACTATCCAATACTATTTCTTTTCCATTTGCCAGGATGAGTATTGCTTTGTTATTTCCGGCTCCTCCCTTTTTTACAGGAGTTGTGGCAGCAAGTACCGGTTTACGGGAGAACATGCCGCTTCTCTGGGCCAGGAAGAAGATTCCGACGCCTAATACAATCGCCGCTGCAGCAGAGAATTTCAGCGCCCTGAAGCGCTTTTCTTTCTGTTGCTTTATGGTCAGGTCTATACTTTTATCCAGGCGGTTATGTACTCTTTTACCTATTTGCTCTCTCAGGGCTACCAGTGCCTCATCAGGGGTATCCTCCTGTGCATCAACGGAATAGAACCAGTCGTTTACCAACCTGGTTTCCTCTTCGCTGGCTTCTCCGCGCAGGTATTTTTCTATAACGTGAATGGGTAAGTTCATAATAATAGAAGTATACTGAACAGGAGATAATACCCATCGGAAATAAAAAAAAAGTGCAGATATTTCTAATTATTTAAAATTCAATTAATTATAACAGTGCGTTCATTTGCACTTTTATCCTGGAAGCCTGGGAAGCAAGCCATATCCGGCGCGCCCGGGCATATCATTTATCAAATATTGTTGTAAGTTTGGAGAAGTATCCAATACCCTGGTTATGTCCCAAAACCTTTACCAATCCGACACCTTTTCTGTCGAATACATTGCTTCGCTCAAAACACTCAAGGGCACTTTTTTTGAATGCCGGTCGTCCGACGACTATACCAGCGCTATGAGAGCATTCAAGGAAGTATATTACAAAGTAAAACCTGCCCGTACACTTTGGGATAATTCAAAGTTCAGCTATATCATCAGCCCGGAAGAAAGAAAATGGACAGACGAGTTTTTAAATGCACCTGCCATGCAGCTGGGCATTACAAAAAAAACAGCGATCATAGTAAGCGGGCATGCCCTGGCCATGTTGTCGATCCTCGATATTTTTGAAGAAGGAGAAGCCCCGGTAAGACCCGGCTTCTTTGCCTATGAGCAGCAGGCCCTGGAGTGGATCAACCAAAAAGTTGTGCAAACGCCTCCCCCGCAAAAAGGGGGTGATCCGGTCATCACTTTGCAGCAACATATGGCAACGGGAAGGGCAAACATTACGCTTGACATTGAAATGAGCCAGCTGCCGGAATACCTGAAATGCTTGAAACATGTACTAAAGCATCATAAGTTTTTTGAGGAACATTATGTCCGTTTCTGCTCACTGTCGTTCCAGGAGAAGAAAATACTCGGCCTGATCCTCAAGGGGCTGCTGAATAAAGCCATAGGGAATGAGTTATATATTTCCGAGGATACAGTAAAAACACACCGCAGGAATATACTTCGTAAACTGGAATGTCATACAATGACCGACCTGGTGAAGTATTCTATATTTTTATAACAGGCTATATTGTAATTAAATTGAATAGCGAAGCTGTTTCAATATATGTAAGAGGTCTGCTTTTGAAATGGTATATGGCGGGTCTGTTACTTAATATACAGGTGGAGGAAAGGGCCCTGCGCCAATGGCATCCACCATCGAGGGATGGTGGATGCCGGATACTTTATATACGCTTCCGAAGAAAGCAGGTAAACAGACAACAGCATAATGGCGGAGGTAGGAACCAAAAGGCAAGCATATAATCTGCCGCTGTTTTACGCGATTTGGTAAATAAAACAAAGAATAAAAAACCACTTATGATAATACCAGACAGATAAAGTATGGGCATCCGGGCTTATGACATTTGTTGCCAAAGATAACACCTATACCTTATCTGGCAGTCGACCTGCAATAACAGCTATCACTTATCAGCTACTTTATACGCTTCAATTAACAACGCGCTGTGTAAAGGTAATGACCGGATCACATATTCATTTTTAAAATTACCCAGCTTCCTGCCTGTCCATTTGTTCACTAACCGGTAAGTGCCTTTGGGCAATTTAATACGGCGTTCTGCAGCTTGCTCTCCCCAGTTGAAAACCGCGAATACCAACTGGTCGGGCAATACGATGGTTCCCACTTCGAATGCTTCGTTTTCAAACCTTGCCGCCTTTCCTGTTGGAGGAATCAGCTTCTTTAATATATCAAGCCGTGCGGGTGTAATTTTTGTAAGATCGTCGCCACTCAGCAACATTCCCCCGGAAGCATATACGGTGGCTGCATGAAACAGGTATTCATTTTCAGTTGGCCCAGCCGGTCTCTCCTGTGCATTTACGCTGTTGCCTGCCTGGTCCATGATATCGGTGGCTCCCCCGTTTGTTAATAAGATGCAATCCGGGTCATTCCACCATAACCTACCATTTTGCCAGCTCCTGAGCAAATTTTCCCGGCCAATATTCCTGAACGCTTCCCATTTCCGCCATATGTCCATTGAGCTGCGGGAACCGTGAATCAAGCCCAGGGAGGCCCATACAGGATGATTGCAGCCCAGTACAAATGCATCGCCTGCACCTTTCAGTATCGCTTTCATACCTTGGCGATAGGCTTCAATCCTGGTAGCATTTTTATCGTAGTGTACGCCCCCATGGATAGCTCCCCAGTAATTGGCGTCCAACTTGAAATAAGTACAGCCCCATTCCTTTCTCATCCTGCTGAAAAGTTCCGTAAAAAAAGCCTGCACCTGCGGATGCGTACCGTCAAGTACATACCATGGGCCCAGGCGCCAGCCGCCAAAGCCAATTTTATCAGAGCGCAAGGGCAGTCCCTGCTCATCTTTAACAAACCAGTCGGGGTGATTTTTAAACAACTGTGATTCAGGGCTGGCCACAAACGGAGCCACCCATATGGCAGGCTCCAGTCCTTTATGCTTTATTTCATTCAGCACATTTTGCACATCGCCGCCAAATGCCTTTCCTTTGCTCATCCAATCACCCATCCAGGGCTGATACCCATCATCAATCTGGATATATTTGAGTTGCGGCAGGTGACCGGCAATCCAGTTTGTATTATCAGCCACATTCTTTGCGGTTACATTCGGCCCGAAACAATACCAGGAACACCAGCCCATTGGTACCGGTTCATGTTTCAAACGCGGGTGATGTTTAGCAATAGCTGCGGTTAGCTTATCATACAGCGCTTCGCGGTCTGATCCTGATATGGCCATAAACTCTTCCAGGTTCCAGGTTTCCCCGGGTTGCAATACAAGGTTCTCACAATCCAGGGATATGCGTATACGCCTGCCATCAAAAGAAAACCTGGATATAAACCTGTTGCAGGAAGTGGTAGCCAGTAGCACCCGGTCGTTCTGCTGCAGTTGCAGGGTAAGCATACCATAGGCGGTACGCATGTTTTCGGGTTCGGGAATTTTATAATGATCCCTGTCTGTATAGGTTCCCAGGTCTGCCGGCTTGTCCAGGGTACCTCCTGTCTGGGCAAGTTTTTGAAACCCCTCCCCATAAATACCGGTGTTGCCGGGCTGGCCATGCTGGAAATCGAACAGGATAATTTCCCGGATGCCGACAGGCTTCCCGGAATTATTACAGACTGACATGGTACAAATTTCCCGGCTCCATGTCCGCTGCAATGAAACCCCGTTATCCGCCGGCGTACCGGTAGCGGTGATAACTTTGGCTGGCGACTGTTTCAAATTCTTTATAAACACCTCTCCCGGCGAATAGGGTGTGCCCAATGACTGGCCCCGGGCAACGGTGATAGTAAGCAGTAATATCAAAAATATTCTTCCCTTACGCATATATTAATTTTTCCTGCCCTTGAGCGCGGGCAGGGTTAATAAATTTAATAAATCCCCGGCGTCTTCCTTCCTATAGTGTTATCATTCCGCCACTACCCAGGTGCTGCCGTTTGCCGGAATAGTGATACTAATCGTTGCCTCCCTGCCGGAGTTTAATGTAACCGGGATGGGCGCTGCACCTTCTATACTGATCTTTGCGCTGTTTTTCAAACCTGCATAGTACAAAGGCAACCTGATGGTGCGGGTAACAGGCTGGCTGAGCGGGTTGAAGAACATAGCAAACGCCTTTTGTTTCAATTGCGGGTCTGCATGCATAAACCCATCCCAATCCCTGCCGGTAGGCCGTTGTAAGTGAATAATATCTGCATTCAGGATATCGCGGTACTTTTTATAGTGCGCAATTTCTTTCGTCACCAGCGCTTTTGTTGCTTCGGTATCATAGAGGCGGTTCCCGCGGTAACAGGCCTGTATACCGGCGCCATAGTTTTGCTTCATATGTGCCTCATAGGCGTCCAGGTGTTCGGAAAGCGGCTCCAGCGTGGCGGCAGCGCCTCCCCCGTGGTATTCCACCAAAGGTACAAAGGTCCAGTTCATGCTGGGGATCCTGGTCCAGGTACCATCGTAATTATTTTGCCTTCCCAATATTATTTGCTGCGCGCGGGGCAAAGACCAGTTCACTTCCTTATAACCTACAGATACCTTGTTACTTCCTGATAAAAAGTAAAAATCAGGGAGGTTCATATAAATGCCTTTCTTTGCTAAGGATGCGTAGAAATTGATACTTTGCTTCCACTGATTCCATTGGGAATCGCCGTACCCATGGTGCCCGGGATGATTTTCAGAGGCACAGAAATCGCCGGGATACGGCCCGTCGTGCTCCAGCAGGTCAAACCCGGTTGCTTCAAAAAATTTGTCCAGCTTCTCCAGGTAGGCAATGCCCCATTTGCTGCCAAGACAAGGCGCTGTTCCGAATATGGTACCTCCTGGTTTTCCGGTTTTAATATTGATAACATCATTTTCCGCATCTATACTGCGGCTCGAAAACAATGAGTATCCGCCTATCTGTATGCCTTTGGAATGCGCGTAAGCGGCAAGGGACCTGAATTTCTCCAGGTTGGCGGCACTGGTATCCTCCATATGCAACCCGCTTCCGAAACTCAGGATGATCATTTCATAACCGGTGGCCTTACATTGATCAACGGCCTGTTTTACTACTTCTGGTTTGGTAGAGGTAAGATGTAAAAAAATCGGGTTTTCAGTTGACCAGGGTGCTAATGTGCGATACATTTTCCGTTGGCTAAGCCCGTTCCTTTCCCTGTCGGTGCCATCAAGCGCCAGTAAATAGGTACGGAAGGTTTCCATTGCCTGGCCGGGCTGCAGCACCTGCTCCGGTCCTTTCTCCGGCATACTCTTCACCACGCAGGGCATAGACACGTTATAATCTGCCTGGGAAGTATAGGTTTTATCTGTTTGCCAGAAAATGGACTGGTCCGAGCCTTCATAGGTAAAACCACCAAACGCATAATCATTTTCCAGGTGAAAATTCGGTTTCATCCATTCCTGTTTCCCTATAGGCGAATTTGACGGTTCAATGTAGGCGATTATTTCGGAGGCAAAATGATTCACCTGCACTTTTTTATTCCCCTTGTTTTTTATCTCCACCCATTTTGAGATCAGCGGTATGTTATCATAGATTTCGTAGTGAACTTCCACGAAAATATCTTTCAGCTCAGGGTGCTCATAATAACAGGTAAGCTCTTTACCACTGGCTTTCCATTGCGTACTGGCCAGCCACCGCTTACTGGTCCATTGAATTTTCGCCTTAAGCTCACTTACTGTAAAGTTTTTGAATAAAAAGGAATGGGGAATAACATCCATTTTATCGAGCCAGTCCGGCAACAGGTAGGCCTGGTCCACCTGACCGGTTAAGCCGCCCACCGGGTAATTTACACTGTCTATCATCACATCAGCTTCCGGTTTTACCGCACGCAGATATTCTTCACCCGTCACCAGGTTTCTTATACTGGTGGTAGCTATATTGGCGCTTACATAAAAAGTTCTGCTTACCAGGCCATTGCTCAGTATAATCTGGTGATCACCTATCCTGGAAACCGATGCTTTCTGCGCAGGCTTTTGAATCAGCCAGTCGGTTGCAGCTACTGATGGTATGAAAGCCGGTAACGACAACAACCGGGCAGATAATTCTTTACTGATGCCGGCCCCGCTCTTTTGAGCTGCCGGTGAAAAAACTTCCTGTTTAATATCGCCGTTATTTAACCCGGAAAAAGGAAATTGTTGCTGTGCAGTAAAATACAGACTGCTCCCAAGCAGGGAAGCTGATAAACCTAATAAATATCTTTTCATACGTAGTCCTGTAATTTGAATAAGAACCGGTTAAGTCCGCAGGTACAGGACTTAACCGGTCATTTCTCTCCTGTTACAACAATGGATCAAAGGTGCCGCCATCCCATCCTTTGGTTTGCTGCAGGTTGGGATTTTTCTGGAGATGCTCCAGGGGAATGGCATAGAAATAATATTCGTCTTTATAATTAATCTCATTGTTCGGGTCCAGCATCTTAGGCGTTTCACTAAAATAGCTAAAGTAATCGGTAGCCAGGTTGATAGTTCCGGTGGCATATGCTGCAAAAAAATCTGCCGCTTTACCGCCGAACTTGATCAGCCTGATATCAAGACCGGTACGTTTCTTCCCGTTTAATACAGACGCGTACAACCGGCGTCTTCTCAGATCCTGGTCACGTTTACCTTCAAAAGCCAGTTCCAGTCTTCTTTCCAGGAGAATAGCCGCTCTCATTTCCGCTTTCGTCATGCCTGGTTTTAATCCATGGTTACCGTCGGTACCGGCATCAATGCCCGCTCTTTTCCGGATGGCGTTCAGCATATCATATCCCACCTGTACATTACCAACCTCGTTAGCAGCTTCCGCATAATTCAGCATTACTTCAGCCATTCTTATTTCTATCCAATCGGTTCCGCTATGCTCGGCATCGAATGGTTTATATCCCTCAAAAACTGTTTTCCTGGTGTAAAAACCGGAGAAAGTTCCGCTGATGGCTTCTCCCCCGCTGAATGTCCATTGGATACGGCCTGTTTTTCCTGAAAGCGCCCAGGGATCACCATTATGCACAATGGTGGTGGCAAAGCGCGGATCGCGGTTCAGCCAGTATGCCTGCGGGTTATATCCCGATCCCTGCGCGGTGACGGGCAACCCGTTCTTCATGGGAAACGCGTTTACCAGTTCCAGTGAAGGCTGATCCCCACCTGTAAAATTCTGCGACTCTTCCAGTGGCCTTACGGATGCATCATGTGTTTGCGCGCGACCCGGGTAGCTGAAACGGGTTACCATTATTGCTTCTGTATTCGCGTTGCCTTCAACAAACCACAGGTTCCTGAAATCAGGCATCAGTGCATTACCGTATTTAGTCAGCGAGTCCATAGCAGCTTTATTAGCGTTGTAAGCTGTTTGCCATCTTGATTGATCCTGTGCTGGATTGAACTGCTCGGAGGCATAGTGCAGCAATACCCTGCCTTTAAGCGCCAAAACAGCGCCCCGCGTAGCCCTTCCTGCGTTATCTGTACTCCAGCTGGCAGGTAATAATGCCGCGGCATCGTCCAGGTCTTTTATGATCTGTGTAATACACTCGGATGTTTTATTGCGTGTTACATTAAGATTATCGTCCAGGCTCTGCGGGGTAAGGATAATGGGTACGCCTCCATACCTGCTTACCAGCTGGAAATAAAGCCATGCCCGGAGAAATAATGCCTGCCCTGTCAGCGAGTTCTTATCACTTTCAGTAAATGGCGCTCCCGGAACCTGTTGCAACAGGAGGTTTATGCTCCTCACATCTGCATAAGGCCAGTAAGTAATTGAATTAACAGTAAGCTGGCCATATAAGGTACTGCCTCCCCCGGCGCCTTCATCGGAAACATGGTTAGTGGCATCCGGCCAGTTGGGCATTACATTGAAATATATATTGTTCAGAAACGCGGTGCTCAGGTTCAGGTCCGTCCAGACTTCACTGCCCGGTATAGCCCCCAGGTCCGGCTTATCCAACACCTTTTTACAACCCAGCAAGCCGGAAACCGACAATACCAGGCCTATGATAAAAACCTGTATTAAATTTTTGCAGCTGAAAAATCTATTCATAGCACTAAAGAATTATGATTTTTATAAAGTAACATTCACACCCAAAGTATAATTGCGGTTAAGCGGGTAAGACACCAGGCTCTGTGCCTCGGGGTCATATACTTTGATCTTGTTTTTCAGGAGGAACAGGTTGGAGCCGTTGAAGTATACTCTCACACTTTTGAATACGGATTTGCCAGAATGAGACAAAGGCACTGCCCAACCCAGGTTCAGGTTCTTTAAACGGATGAATGAAGCATTATCAAGCCAGAAAGTGGAAGCATTTCCCCCTCCTCCTTCATCCACATAAATCGGGTACCTGCCATTGGG
This sequence comes from Chitinophaga polysaccharea, assembly GCF_902150045.1. Classification (GTDB taxonomy): domain Bacteria; phylum Bacteroidota; class Bacteroidia; order Chitinophagales; family Chitinophagaceae; genus Chitinophaga; species Chitinophaga polysaccharea_A. The sequence continues at coordinate 625,038 of NZ_CABFVU010000004.1, read as the reverse complement.
ATTCTGCGGGCTCCAGTGGTCGCCCCAGAATGCAGCACTACCTGCTTCCTGTGTAAGATATTGTGCATTGTTAAGTAATGGGCTCCGTACTTTATAGTAATTGCCTGTACCCTGGATCAGCAGATCTATACTGAAAGATCTCCAGGTAACTCCCAGGGTCAGGTTATAGATAGAGGGCGGTGTGGAATACCTGGCAATAAACTCCTGGTCGTTTGCATCAATTTTGCCATCCGGTTTATCAGAAGTGGCGCCGCGTATGTCTTTGAAATTAAGCATACCAAGTTTGGGCACTGCGCCGTTAATAGTGTAACCAGCCGGCAGTGCGTCAATATCTGCCTGTGTACGGAGAATATCTGTGGCGATATATCCCATTATACCACCCGTTGGCCTGCCAAGCTGATTCTGATAATCCCTGATATTCTGGGCCTGGTTAATACGCACCTGTTTATTTACCGCGTAGCTGTAGTTAATACCTGCATTGAAGGTTAAATGCTTATTGAGGGATTTCCTGTAGTCAACGCTTATTTCATACCCTTTGGATTCCATTGCGCCAAAGTTTACCAGGGGATAAGTGGCGCCCCAGGTGGTAGGCACACTGGCGCCAACATCACCGAGAATGTCTTTCCTTTTGGTCATAAAGCGCGTTGCGGAAATATTTACACTGTTATTAAACAGGCTGGCATCAAAGCCGATGTCAATTGATTGCTTTTTAGCCCAGGTGATATCCGCATTGGGATATGCTCCCAGTGAAACGCCATTGGAGATACTGCCAAAGATAGCGCCCTGGTTCTTCCGGTAGTATTGCTCCCATTGCAACGTGGTGTTCAGTGATCCGTCGGCATTCAGGTTAGGTTCTTCACCGGTCATACCAAAGGAGGCCCGGAGTTTAAAATCATTCACAAACCTTACATTATCCTTAAAAAAGGCTTCATCACTGATGCGCCATCCTGCAGATACTGCGGGAAAGAGGGCATACCTGTTACTTGGAATAAAATACCTGGAGCCTTCATACCTGAAAGATCCCTCCACCAGGTATTTTCCTGCATAGTTATAGCTCAAACGGGCAAATGCAGCCAAACGTCCATCGTCAAATTCACTGCCGCCAACACTATAATTCAGCGGATCGCTGCTGGCCAGGCTTAACTGGTCGAGCTGCCGGGAAAGCACAAACTGGTTCCTGGCATTAAACGCGTCGTTGTTGGTTTCGCTCTGCTCGTACATGGCAGTGGCTGAAATATTGTGTTTGCCAAATGATTTATCATAATTGACATAAAAGTTCAACTGGTAAAAGCTGCCTGCATTATAGGTTTCATTGATAGCATTGCCATCGTTCCGTTGCTTTGTACGCGAAAAATCTATCTCATCGCCTATGAGGTGGTTGTTGCTGCCAAACCGGTTGGTGATATAAAGGTTGTAAGGCAGATTGAGCGTTTTCCTGAAATCATGCCTGGTATAATTCGCAAAGGTAGCTCTCAGCTTTAGCCCGTCTACCAGCGACGACAGGTTATAATTCACATCCACCAATGCCTGGTAATTACTCCATTTCTTACGGTTGTATCCTGTATTACCGTTGATCACTTCTCCGGGATGCCATGCCATCAGCGTTCCAACGGGATAGCTTTTACCATTGTATTCCACGTAATCCGGCGCCATTTTTCCCCTGGACAGTAACCCCTTGTACAGATCGGGCATATCATCGTTATCGTAATCATACTCCCAGTAAGGCTTCTGGTCGTTCCTGATATCCGTAGTGAGATTAAGGCCTATACTAAGATCCCTGGTGATCCTGGCATCTACCTTTGCCCGGATATTATATTTCTGGTAATCTATGTTATCAAAGGAGCCGGTTCCCTTGTAAAAAGACCCGCTTACGAAATAATTGATCTTTTCACTCGCCCCGGAAATGTTGGCGGTAGTACGGTATTCTGTAGGCCGTTTGTAATACTTCTTCAGCAGGTTTACATCATGCGTTTTCCAGTAGTCCAGTTCATCTTTTGCGTAATACCTGGAATCGGTCTGGTAACCGGTAGGATTTACCTGCTGCAGGATATCATTTGAAAGTATGGCCTCATCATAAGCGCTCAGTGTTTTCGGTTGCACGGTGGGCTCATTAATGCTGTAGCTGGAAATAACATTTATCAGGGGCGGACCGGTGATACCTTTTTTTGTTGTTACCACAATTACCCCATTGGCGCCACGTACGCCGTAGGCAGATGCAGAAGCCCCGTCTTTCAATACGGATATGTTATCAACTTCGGAGGCGTCCAGACCATCAAACGCAAACTGATCGGAGATCACACCGTCAATTACAAATAACGGAGGCTTGGCGGGGCCAAATCCATCGTAGGCGCGTACACGTATGCTGGATGATCTGCCTGGTTTTCCGCCGGTTTGTGTGATAACCAGGCCAGGCACCCTTCCTGCCATGGTTTGCGACAGTGTAGCGGAAGGTACCTCCACTACGTCCTTTCCCTTCATAGAGCTTACGCTCTGTAACAGGTTCCGCTTGCTGCTCTTGCCATATCCCAGCACCACTACTTCTCCCAGCTCGGCATTGGTTCTAAGGCTAACAATCAGGGATGATTGCTCTGCCGGTTTTAATACAAAATTATCAATGGTCCAGGTTTTATAACCAATATAGGACACGCTGATCTGGTAGGCCACTCCTGCTTCCAGGTCCGGTATAGTAAACTTTCCATCCGGGTTGGTAAGCGCAGATTTCTTTTTCTGTACATCACTTTTGAGCGTCACCGTAACAGTGGCCGCAATCAGTGGCGTGCCTGATTCATCCTTTACAATACCGGTAATTTCGGGAGTTTGCGCCTGTAACATAGCGGTGCAGAGTATAAAGGATAAGATGAAGAACAGATTTCTTGTAATTCTTTTTTGCATAGTTTTTTTAGCAATTTTGGTTTTAAGCAAAAGGAACCCCTTCCCGGTAAACCGGGTAAATGCAAATTCTAAATGGCGCTGATTATTTCTTTATTATAAATCCTTTGTTGGTTCTGGCAGATGTTAAATTGTTCACTTCTGTAACATCTTTTAATATTTGATCAAGTGGAATTTGTAAATCTATTGTTCCCGTAAAATACATTGTTTTCAAGGCTGCATCGTCAAAACTTATATTCACCCTGAAATGTCGTCCCAGCTTATTAAAGACATCCGGCAAAGGTGTTTGTACAAAATTAAATGATACGGAATCTGTTAATGGAACAGGAGCCTGTTTGTCTGCCACCTTAACGGTTCCCGCATTTTTGTTCAGCACCAGCACCTCTCCGGGTGTTAGCACATTACTGAAAGAGGGCACGCCCTTCTCTGAAATAATGTTTTTAACCAATACCTTCCCGGTATGCAATTTAATACTAACAGTATGGCCGCCTTCCAATGCTGTGATGGTGAAAGAAGTACCGAGCACGGTGGTGGAAACGCCGCCGGCATACACAATAAAAGGATGCTGCTGGTTGCCTGATACTTTAAAATAAGCGCTTCCCTTCAGGTATACTTCTCTTTTTTCCCGGATAAAATCACGCGTATAGCTGATTTCGCTTCCCGGGTATACCCTTACTTCCGAACTATCCGGTAGTATTACTATTTCGCTGTTATTTCCATAGTTATAGGTAGATTTCCACGGTGTTACGTGGGCTTCTTCTTTTTGATGCTTTTCATTTTGTACGATTTTAGGATTTGCCCGGGGCTTCATGAACAGGAAATATCCCACGGGTATTGATATAGCAATAACCGCTGCTGCCGCAACATTCCTGGCCCAATGTATGCGTCTGAGCTCAGGGAAAACGCTTTCTTTTATCTTTGCAAAAAGTTGATCAGTCTTTTCGGCTGATAATAAGGCGTCTTCCACGTCGTCCCATTCTGCTTTTGTAACCAGGTAATCCGGTAACTCATCTACCTGGCACAAAAAGGAACTTACTGCCTGTTGCTCCTCCTGCGTACATTGGCCTTTAAAATATTTGTCCAGCAATTTATCGGTTATATCCATATCTCTAATCCTAATACGATCCTGCCTGCAGGATACCCGTAATCAATAAAAAAAAATTCAGGAAATATGATATGCTAAAAAGATGATGACCGTTGCACGTCCATAACCACCTAATTGTTTCAATGCCAACGATATGTGTTTTTCAACTGTTCTGGGAGAGATCGACAGCCGGGCCGCTATTTCCGAATAGCTGTAGCCTTCTATTCTACTCAGGATAAAAACCTGCCTGCGGGTAGGTGGCAACTGGTTTAATATGGCAGTAAGCTGCTCATTGGTTTCGTAAGTGGTGGGAGAAACAGTGGTGCCAGGGAAATAATCCCGGTAATATGATTTCAGGTTCCTTTCTTCTGCAGCTACTTTTTTGAAATGATCCAACAACGTTGATTTAGCTATCCGGAACAGCTGTATATCCATGCTGATATTAGTTGCCAGCGTATGCCGGAAACGCCATAATTTTATAAAAGCAAGCTGCGTCAGTTCATCCGCCAATTCCGCGGAAGCCGTTTTCTTAAAATAATAGGCATAAATTTTCCGGTGACTCAGTTTAAATACCATTTCAAATGCCACCTGATCATCATTTATGATATTTTGAATGTACTCCTGCATTAAGTTCCGGATATTACTTATTTAGTTCTTGGAAATTGGAGAGGTATTTCCGTTAAAATAAGTAATTTCCTGCAAAAACGAAATAAAAGATACCTGGCCACCTGCGTGATAAGCTGCACCTGGATACCTCCGGATAAACCAAAAGGGATCCCGCCGTAGTACGAAGGTACTGGCAGATCCCTTTTGGTTAACTTACACTTTGCACCATGAAAGATGCTTTACTTTACCCTCCCGTTTTAATTATCCCACCAAACTTTCGTGCTCTGTACAGCTGATTGTTGTGGCTGTGCATTCGTTAATATTTCGCTCTGCGGATATAATAACCGCCGGGGGATGTCTATCAATGCACCGTCTACTTTCTGCAATTTTGGGAAACCTGTTCTCCTCCAGTCGTTATACGTTTCGAAGTTGAAAATATTGGCTATTGCTTTTTCTTCCATGATCAGCTGTAACGCATTGCCGGCAGTTAATTTACGGCTGTTTACATAAGCTGTGGCTGCGGCGGAAGTGGTATCAATACCGAGTTTGGACAAATGGGAATTGATGGCATTTACATACACCGGCTGCGCTGCAGTAAAACCACTGGTGATCAGCAGGGCCTCCGCCTGTATGAATAGGGTTTCTGAATAATTGAATATATAATTGGAAGATGCCTTGGCGCCATAAAACGTGGCGGGGTGAGAATACTTATCCAGGTCGCCGGTGGGAGTGCCTATCCTCCTGCCGGTATACAGCCCTGTTGTCTTTGCCGGGGCAATCATCTTCGGAAGCCGGGGATCATTCCGGTTACGCAATGTATCTACCAGCGTGGCATTCATCACGTAAGTAGTGACAGGTGTAAAGGTGAGGTACCAGATATTTTCCGATCCGGCTGCACCTGTGTAGGTGAACTTAAAATCGTCGTTATTGGATGACATGCCGTTCTTCAGGGCGGCCATTGCGCTTTCTGCCTGTGTTTTGGCGGCATAGCCGGGCGCTTTTGTGAGATGCATATAATACCTGGCTTTCAGCGACCAGGCCAGCTTACGCCAGGCATTCATATTACCGTTGTAGAAGTAGTCGTCGCCAGCCGGGGTCTTTGGACTGCTGTTCTTGTCAATGTTGGCAATGGCATCGGTGAGGAGCGACTGTATACTTTTATAGATATCTTCCTGTTTATCGTATGGCACTGTGAACACCCCGCTGGTGAACCCTTTGGAATAAGGGATATCTCCCCAGAAATCGGTAGCGGTGCCCAGCGTATAGGCAGTAAGTATTTTGGCAATAGCCGCATAGTTCCAGTTGTTATTCGCTTCCGCCTTTTTATTCAGGGTGATCAGGTTATTGAGCGAGGTCACGTAGAAGTTGGACCAATCGCCATCCATATCAATATTAAACAACTGGTAACTGCCCACATAAGGATTCAGCTGGTTGGCAGCTATGTTCTGCACATAGTTCTGTATAATGATCCCCGCATTGCCTCCCTGGATATTATCGGAAATGTTCAGCTCCAGCGGCGGCAGGATCAGTGATTCCTGTACATCCACCGGGTTGTTGGGATCCTTGTTAACGTCCAGGAACTTTTTACAGCCCTGTAAACAAAGACCTGTGAGCAGCAGTATATAAAAAGACTTTCTCATGTTGATAAATTTTAGTGGTGCTGGCATACTAAAAACTGAATTTCAGTGAAAAGTTGATAGAGCGGGATGTAGGCGTAGAAAACGCGTAGATGCCCTGCGAGCTGTTGCCTGTGCCATAAGAGCTTACTTCCGGATCAGCGCCGGTAAAATGCGGGCTGTAGATCCAGAGGTTCCTGCCGGTAACTGCCAGCGAAGCGGATTTGAAAGGAGTTCTTGCCAGGAAGGAAGCGGGTAGGAAGTAAGAAAGACTTACATTCCGCAACTTGATATAAGTACCGTCCTGGATGGTAGATTCGTATTGCCTGGTCTGGTAGTAAGTTTGTGCATCTACTTCCACGTTGTTGGCCTTTCCGTCTACTTCACTGATCCCCTTCACCACTATTTTACCACGGTTAGCCGTTACCTTCGCAGTGCCATAGTAAAAGCCGGCTGATTCCACATCGTTTTGTACATCCCCGCCTTTTTTCATGTCGAAGAAAAAGGAGAAGCTGAACTGTTTATAGCGGAAGCTGTTATCCATGCCAGCCAGCCAATCCGGGTTAATATCGCCTACAATGCCCTGTTGCGGGTCTACTACCGGTAAGCCCCCGGCGTCGATGAGCAATTCGCCGTTGTCTGCACGCTTATAACGGGGGCCAAAGAAAATATTATATGGCTGGCCTTTGATCAGGCGCCCCAGCTGGTCGATGCCCGGACCCAGCGTAAGCACCTCGTTTTTGATCTTTGAAAAGTTCAGGGTAATATTCCAGCTGAAATCTTTCGATTTCACAGGCGTAGCACCCAGCAGCAACTCAATTCCCTTGTTGGATATTTCTGCGGAGTTAAAAGTGGTACTGCTGTAGCCGGTGGCATTGGAGATCTGTGAACCGGGAATGAGACCGTTTTTGGAACGGCGGCTAAAATAAGATCCTTCAAAGTTGATCCTGTCTCTCAGGAAACGCATTTCAAGCCCTGCTTCATACTCATTGAGCCGTTCATTGATGAGCGACGGGTTACCCAGTGCAGGTGTGAGTAAAAATCCCTGTTGCCCCTGGAACGGGTACAGGAAGTAACCGGCATTGGTATTCCTGCCAGCCTGTACATAGGGAGTAGACAGCGCATAGGCCCCTACCCCGTCGTTACCTACCGTGGCATAACTCAACCGCACCTTTCCGAAGTTTATGACACTGGAAGCCTTAGCGCCCAGGAATTCGGAAAAGATAAAACTGGCGGCTGCCGATCCGTATGGGTAAAAGTTCTTATCAGGATTGAGCACAGAACTCCCATCGTACCTGCCGGTGAGCGACAGGTTCAGGAAGCGGTTATACTCAATGTTCGCCTGTGAGTAGAAGCCCACTTTCCTGAGCTGGGTATGGCTTTCCGTGCCGGTGATAGTAGTACCGGAGGATAAATTATTGAAATCGATAATATTCAGCCCGGTGCTGTTGATATTCATATATTGGTTGTAGGTGGTATAGATATTATTACCTAGCAACAGGTTCACATTAAATTTGCCAAATGTTTTTGTAGCATTAATGATCAGGTCATTGTTGAATTGCCGGAAGTTGATGTTCTGGTTCCTGATCTGCCCGGTGAGCCCTATCTGCGGACTTGGATACTCTACATATTTATCGGACTCGGTGTAAATATCAGCGCCAAGTCTTTCTGTAATAGTCAGCCAGCTGGTGGGAGTGATATTGGCGGTAAATACCGGGAGAAACCTGTTTACTTTGGAATTGTTGCTGATATTATCGAGCGTCCATAGCGGCATATTCCTGGAATTGCGGTAGCCGCGCTGGCTGCCATCGGGCAGGAGCACCGGATAAGGATTCCAGGATACCGGCTGCAGCAACAGCACAAACAAAGGCCCGTTGCTGGCGCCTTCCGGCAGCCTGTCCTGGTTGGAGTTGCTATATCCCATTTGGAAAGTAGTGCTTACATACCTGCCTATTTTGGAATTATATTTTGCAAAAAACGAATGCCGCTTAAAATCATTTTCCGGCATCACCCCTTTCTGGTTGAAATAAGAATAACTGAGGAAGTAGTTGGAACTATTGTTACTGCCGGAAGCAGAAATAGTATTGTTGGTAGTAATACCGGTACGGAAAAAATCGTATGGATCGTAGGTTGGCGCGGGTTTGCCGTTTACTTTGAGCGTATCCATGCGGGGCCCCCAGGAGAGGCTTGTTTTCCTGTCGGCATCCTCCCCGTTGTAAAAGATACCTTCCGTGCCCTGTCCGTAAATATTCTGACGTTCCGGTAACAGCGGATGCTCAAAGGAGGCATCAGAAGAAAAACTGAACACCGGCTTTTTTTCTATCCCACCGTTCTTAGTGGTAATGAGCACTACTCCCCTGGCGCCGGAAGAACCGTATAACGCTGTAGCAGCAGCGCCTTTAAGGATGTTCACATTTTCTATGATAGCAGGATCAATATCTGAGATACGGTTTACACCGGAGCCAGCCGCCCCGCCGCCAATATTGCCGGTTTCCGTGTTATCTACAGGCACGCCATCTATTACAAATAAGGCCTGGTTCTCGCCGGTAGGAGAAGAATTCCCCCTGATCACAATGCGGGACGAGGCCCCTGCATTACCAGAGGAACTGGTGATCTGTATACCCGGTACCTTACCAGCCAAAGTGTTCACCAGGTTTGGCTCCTTGGTTTTTAACAGCTCCTCCCCGTTCAGCTGCTGGGAGCTGAACGTAAGGTTACGCTTATCCCGTTTTACACCCAGCGCCGTTACCACCACCGTATTCAGTGCCGAAGTATTGCTGCTTAAAGTAATGGCGAAAGTGGTTGTGCTGCCCACCGGTACTTCCGCATTAAGGAACCCGACGCTGGATACAACCAGCGAATTCTTTTCATCAACGGTTAATTTAAATGATCCGTCGGCTCCACAGGTGGTAACCGCCTTGCCATTCTTCTCCCGGACGGTGGCGCCAATAATAGGCATACCGGTGGAATCGGCCACGGTACCAGTGATCGCTCTTTTCTGCGCCGCGGCAGAAAAGGAAAAGAAAGCAATAAAACATACCACGCATAGCGGTACAATACATCGTGATACTGCTGATTTTGCTGATAGTGCCATTTGAATAATGTTTTGGTTGACAGGTTGAAGGCCTTCATAGAGTAGTTAGCGCACTAAAATTAGGAGTAAGCTGGGTAGATGGATTCAGAATAATTAACCGATTATATACGAATATTATCCTAAAGCTCTTTATGGGATTAATTTATACGCACGTTAAATGTCGTATTGACAATAATGTGCATAAGAAGGGGAAGAGCGGTTACAGCAATATATTAAACGGGAAAACGTAACCCGGTTTTATCCTTTCAGAAACTTCTCATACCCTCTCAGGGTAATTACTACCCACTTTAGCGGGAAGCATTCCCTGCTTTTTACCTGGTCATAACCCGGATCTTATAAATACAGGTTATATGCGGCTCAACAGCGGCTTATATGTGGGTTATATATAGGGGAACCGGGGAGTATCCATACAGTAGCCAGGGAGTAACCATACAGTAACATGGCTTTTCAACAGGCTGGAAATTGAGGTTAAGTTAAGCGTCTACTCTCCCTGAGAATAAATTTACCAAAATCTCCGGTAATATAACACCTGGCAAGCGCATATTACATCAACAAAGCGTCATCCTGACAAACATCTCACAGCAAATGGAAAATAAAAAACACTACCTGCCATACTGAATAGAGGAGCCCAATATCACTACCTATGAAGGACAATTACCGGATACGTTCAGCGTTCAGCCTGCAGGGCGTTACGTGGTCCTTTGATAATCCAACGCACCAGCTCAGTATACTCTCGTTTACATTTATCGCCCAAAAGAATGGAAAAGTAAATCCAGAGCTGGCCAAAGGCAGCAGTATCAATATTATCGGGACTACTGAAAGAAATGTGTCATTTAAATAGCAGTGTAACCCTTTATGGAAAATCAATCAGTTACATCAGTCTGACATAATCTCACCAAAACCTCCAGTAAATATAACACCAGGCGACCGCATAAACACCTTTAGTTAAACAGTTCCATCAGCTTTGCTTCCAGCTCTTTTCCATGGAGATCCTTGGCAACAATTACACCTTTGTTATCGATCAGAAAATTCCTGGGAATAGCTTTAATCTGATATTTTTTACAGGTCGGACCCTACACCAGATCTCTGTTTGGAAGGGATCACCGATACGGGCCCCAATCCAAACCAGCCTTCACTTCCCGATGAAATAGTTACAGGCGATATAGCAATGTGCCCTATCAATAATCCTTCTTCCTCTGCCACCAGGGAAATGGCGAGCTGGCCATTTGCGCGCAGGACCTTTATGATGGATGATTCCGTTCCGCTGCTGTATGCTGCTGAGGCAAACGCAGTTTTTGTTACCTGATCGATAGCGTTGATGTCAGAAGGTTTTTCCCTCCTGATAGTATAATTGTATTTGTGCATTACTGATAGAATTAAATAAATAGAAGATACTCCTGCTGCCGAAGGCGCAGAAGCCATGAATAGAATTATCAGCTGAAGAGGTAATTACCCGGGCGGTAATTACTGTAATACAATATCCATCATACGCTCAAGTTGAAGAAAAGTAGAGTTCAACGTGAAAATAAAGAAAACTAACGGGGAAGCATATTTTTTATGATATTCATTAACAGTTTATGAAAAGGAAATATAGAAAAGAAGACCTGCCGGTGTTTTAATTAAAAAGAGGAGGGCAGGGAGTTCCCCGCCCTCCTGATCAAGATTACCAACATTGTTGCCTTGATCGTTTAACTAGGATAGGTATCTATTTGCGATGGTTATACACGAGATACATCATCATTCTTTTTTTACCCGGCACGAACCGGGCATTAACTTTTGATTAACAGGCAACGGAAAAAAGGCCGGACCAACGCATTCTGCCTATTAATGACAGTTACTTAAAAAAGGCTATATCTCACAGCAGCAGTTTTTCCTGCCAAAAATCCTGTGCTGATATTGATATAGCCACGCTGGTGCTGCTTTCAAAGGCAGGCGCCTAAGCGCTTGTGGTTGGTTAATAAATTGCGCCTTACTGGTAAAAAGAGCGGCTAAATATTTTTCTCTCTGCGTGCCCGCTAATTGTGGGGCAAGGTATGATTCCACTTCGTTTCCTGACCATGCCTCCACCTGCGTAACTCCCGGTTCTGCAGGAAAGTAGCATACTGCCCATTGCCAGGGCCAGGATCAGCAGGAAAACATTACACCTCATTTTCATTCCCATACTATTATCTTTTTAATAAAGTAAATTCAACTCTTCTGTTCTGCAGATGCTCTGCTTCCGTACAGGGCACTCCATCGCTGCAGCCATTCACCAGGTGTGTTTCTCCATAACCTTTAGCCTCCAGCCTGTCTTCATCGATACCTTTTTCCTTCATATAGTCCACTACGCTTTGCGCTCTGTGCTGGGAGAGTTTCATATTATAGGAAGCATTTCCCCTTGAATCAGTATATGCACTGATTTTTACCTTCAGGGTAGGTTCCATCTGCAGAATGTGCACTACCTTATCTACATCGGCTTTCATTTCCGGTTTCAAATCCCATTTATCGAAGTCGAAATAAATATTTCCAATCTGATCGAACAGCCGCTGCGGCTGATTAAGCAGGATGCTATCCAGCTTCAATAATACAAATGCACTGTCTCCGCTATCCAGTGTGCTGATATCAACAGATGTTCCGTTATCATGCAAATAGCCGGTCTTTTCGGCTTTTACCTGATAGGTAGAAATCGTATCCAGCCTGAAGCTAAAGACGCCCTCATTATCTGTTGATGTTTGTCTTCGTTCATTCCTGCTGCTATCAGTGATAGTGACAACAGCGTTAACGATCGGCGTTAAAGTTGTTTTGTTAACCACTTTACCCTTTAGTTTGATAAAGGATGGCGCCAGGATCGATGCGTTCAGCTGAAAACTGTAAACATCATCGTTCCCCTTTCCGCCCTGCCGGTTGGAAGACAGGTATCCGGCTGAGCTGTCTTTAAACCGAAGTGAAAAGTCATCTTCGGAGCTATTGACAGGGTATCCCATATTCACCGGATCAACTTTCTGGTAGTTGCCGCCCGGCACAATAAATATATCCAGTCCTCCCATACCGATCAGGTTATCCGATGCGAAATAGAAGTTTCCTTTTTCATCAAATGCGGGGCATCTTTCATCTCCATTGGTATTGACTTTAGGGCCTAAATTTACGGGAGTGCTCCAGCTACCGTCCGACAAACGATCCACCTGGTAAATATCTGCTCCGCCATAACCGCCAGGCATATCGGAAGAGAAGTACAGATGCTTGCCGTCAGTTGTCAGAAAAGGGTCGCCAATAGAATAACCCTTCGCGACAGCTCCAAATGACAGGGGTGTAATTGCAGACCATTTACCATTGGCATACCGGCTCTGGTACAGGCTGAATCCCACTGTACTCACTTCTTGCCCGCCAACCTTGTGTTCCCTCTTTACTGCATTATCTGTTTTACTGAGTATCATTTCTGATGCATCAGCACTCAGGGTAACTAATCCGGTATGGAAAGCGCCATTGATGTTATTATTATCCAGTGGCTTGATGGCCTTTGTGGCATCTGCAAAAAACAACTTGGTATATCCGTTACCGGTCCATCCATACTTTTTATTGTCATATCCATGCTCCAGGCGATCTGACAGGAATAGCAAACCTCCACTGAAGGAAAGACATCCCCAGTCGGCATATTCAGTATTGATAAAGGATAGATTTCGTAGCTGGACGTCTGTGGGATGATTCATCCAGAAGACTGCAGAGTCGCAAGAGCGGATCATTCTGTTCATCGCCGATCCCTCCACTCCCGGGAAATGGTTGTCCCGGAGATATTGGTACTGCTTCTTCGCCTCTGTATACTTACCGTTATTTTTCAGCACCGCTGCGTAACTGATGTAACTGTCTGCCGGAGCGCCAGGCATTGCCACCAGTTTTTCATACCATGCCTCCGCAAGCTGAAAATTTCTCATTTGGAGATATGATTTCGCCATGCCTTCTACCGCCTTCATGGATGGCTTGCTTACATACGCCTTTTCATATTTTTTTACTGCGATGGAAAAGTTAAGTTTGTCGAATTCACGATCTGCTTCTTTCAGGCTGTATTGCGCCATCACATTCATCGTAAAGAAGCCGCTGCACAGCAATGCTATGCTGAATTTGCGTATGGTAAAAATATGCATCAGATAAGTTTCTGTCGTTTATCAAAAAAATTTATGCTCAGAAAAATCTGGGTGTAAGCATCTGTTGATCCCTTCTTGGGAAAAGAAACCCGATGGATATCTCATGGCTGCTGGGGCCTAATTTCGCTGTGGTTTTCAGGGACCGGTCGTATGTATACCCAATCCTGAACTGATCTCCCAGATAGAACTGTGCACCAATTATCAGCGCAGATGGCTTTTCCAGCTTGGGATCAATATTCTTATTGAACAGTGTAACACCCGTTCTGTAACCCGCTCCTACCCATACTATCTGCTGAATCAGCAAATATGCGTTCAAATCCAGGCTGCTGGGACCGGCCATGGCGTTCTTCAGCATCATAGACGGTCTTACTGCCAGCTCCTCTGATAAAGGGAAGAGATATCCCGCAAGCATGTAAATGTTTATTTTTGTTTCCGGCAGTAAACGGTTAGGATCTTTCTTGGGTTTTATAAATTGTACGCCAATATTATCAGCGGAAACCCCTGCATAAAATCTGTCAGTATTATATAGAATACCAACGCGTGCATCCGGCATTGTTATCGTTTTCCGCTGATTCAATAACCGGAGGTCAGCCGTCTCATCATATGGGTTCAGCTTGGAGCCATCCAGCGACTGCTGCGTTATGCCGCCGGCAACGCCAATCGCCAGCGTTCTGGGCACTCCCTCATAAGAATCGAATTTGATCCGATATGCAAAATTGGCGTAAGCACCCAGCGTGCTGGCGGCCCCCAGTTTGTCGGAAATAACATTAAGCCCCAGTCCCACCTTGTCGTCATTCACTGTCCCATCTACAGCCAGGGAAGCTGTGTTTGGCGCTCCTTCCACACCCGTCCACTGATTCCTGTAAACGCCGGTCAGATTCAGCTGTTCACGGTACCCTGCATAAGCAGGGTTAATGAACAGCCCATGAAACATATACTGGCTAAACTGAGCGGCCTGTTGGGCCTGCACTGTGAGAGATCCTAAAAATATCCCTCCGGTTATAATACTCTTTAGAAATTTAAATTTCAACATAACAAAACTTTTAACGTAAAACCATAACATATCCACGCTTCACGATCGCTTTTCCGGTATCGTCTTTCACTGTCAGTACATAGAAATAAGTTCCTTCCAATAAACCTGACCCATTCCAGGTGTTGTCATAATTACTTTTTTTGTATACCAGGTTATTCCAGCGATTGATGATTACCAGCTCGGGATCTTTGTATTTTTCCAATCCCCTTATTCGCAGTACATCATTTACGCCATCTCCATTAGGAGTGATCACGTTCGGTACCATCAGGTCGTCCTGATCAACTTCTACTGTAGCGCTGCCACCGTTTTCAACCGGTATATTATCTCGGTTGGGCGTAAGACCAGTTACCTTGTTGGTCAGGTTATTACCCTTATAGCCAGGAGCCACCGTACCTCTCACCAATAAGCTCGCACTTTGGCCTGCTGTCAGGTTCAGACCCGTCCAACGACCGCTGGTTGCATCGTAGTTACCGCCGGTTTCGCCTACCGGTACAAAGCTGGTCACTATGTAACCTTCCGGGATCTGATCTTTCACCATTACTACATCACCCGGCAGGATTTGTTTTGGACCCTGGTTCTTAAGCGTGATGGTAAAGTCAAGCGGACCGCCAGCCTTAGCTGTAGCGCTGTTCGCCTTTTTGCTCAACAGCAGATTATAGGACGTTTTGGTGCTGTCTTCAACTGTTACGGTAGCACCTCCACCGTTTTCAACCGGTATGGAGTCTTTCCGCGGTGTAAGACCGGTCACTCTATTGGTCAGGTTGTTGCCTTTGTAATCAGCTGCCACTGTACCTTTCACTAACAAGGTTACATGCTGGCCTGCTACTACATTCAAACCGGTCCAGCGACCGCTGGTGGTGTCATACTTACCGGCGCTTGGTACAAAGCCGTTCACTGTGTAACCTGCCGGGATCTGATCTTTCACCACTACTGTATCACCTGCCTGGATCACTCTCGGACCCTGGTTCTTAAGCGTGATGGTAAAGTCAAGCGGACCGCCAGCCTTAGCTGTAGCGCTGTTCGCCTTTTTGCTCAACAGCAGATTATAGGACGTTTTGGTGCTGTCTTCAACTGTTACGGTAGCACCTCCACCGTTTTCAACCGGTATGGAGTCTTTCCGCGGTGTAAGACCGGTCACTCTATTGGTCAGGTTGTTGCCTTTGTAATCAGCTGCCACTGTACCTTTCACTAACAAGGTTACATGCTGGCCTGCTACTACATTCAAACCGGTCCAGCGACCGCTGGTGGTGTCATACTTACCGGCGCTTGGTACAAAGCCGTTCACTGTGTAACCTGCCGGGATCTGATCTTTCACCACTACTGTATCACCTGCCTGGATCACTCTCGGACCCTGGTTCTTAAGCGTGATGGTAAAGTCAAGCGGACCGCCAGCCTTAGCTGTAGCGCTGTTCGCCTTTTTGCTCAACAGCAGATTATAGGACGTTTTGGTGCTGTCTTCAACTGTTACGGTAGCACCTCCACCGTTTTCAACCGGTATGGAGTCTTTCCGCGGTGTAAGACCGGTCACTCTATTGGTCAGGTTGTTGCCTTTGTAATCAGCTGCCACTGTACCTTTCACTAACAAGGTTACATGCTGGCCTGCTACTACATTCAAACCGGTCCAGCGACCGCTGGTGGTGTCATACTTACCGGCGCTTGGTACAAAGCCGTTCACTGTGTAACCTGCCGGGATCTGATCTTTCACCACTACTGTATCACCTGCCTGGATCACTCTCGGACCCTGGTTCTTAAGCGTGATGGTAAAGTCAAGCGGACCGCCAGCCTTAGCTGTAGCGCTGTTCGCCTTTTTGCTCAACAGCAGATTATAGGACGTTTTGGTGCTGTCTTCAACTGTTACGGTAGCACCTCCACCGTTTTCAACCGGTATGGAGTCTTTCCGCGGTGTAAGACCGGTCACTCTATTGGTCAGGTTGTTGCCTTTGTAATCAGCTGCCACTGTACCTTTCACTAACAAGGTTACATGCTGGCCTGCTACTACATTCAAACCGGTCCAGCGACCGCTGGTGGTGTCATACTTACCGGCGCTTGGTACAAAGCCGTTCACTGTGTAACCTGCCGGGATCTGATCTTTCACCACTACTGTATCACCTGCCTGGATCACTCTCGGACCCTGGTTCTTAAGCGTGATGGTAAAGTCAAGCGGACCGCCAGCCTTAGCTGTAGCGCTGTTCGCCTTTTTGCTCAACAGCAGATTATAGGACGTTTTGGTGCTGTCTTCAACTGTTACGGTAGCACCTCCACCGTTTTCAACCGGTATGGAGTCTTTCCGCGGTGTAAGACCGGTCACTCTATTGGTCAGGTTGTTGCCTTTGTAATCAGCTGCCACTGTACCTTTCACTAACAAGGTTACATGCTGGCCTGCTACTACATTCAAACCGGTCCAGCGACCGCTGGTGGTGTCATACTTACCGGCGCTTGGTACAAAGCCGTTCACTGTGTAACCTGCCGGGATCTGATCTTTCACCACTACTGTATCACCTGCCTGGATCACTCTCGGACCCTGGTTCTTAAGCGTGATGGTAAAGTCAAGCGGACCGCCAGCCTTAGCTGTAGCGCTGTTCGCCTTTTTGCTCAACAGCAGATTATAGGACGTTTTGGTGCTGTCTTCAACTGTTACGGTAGCACCTCCACCGTTTTCAACCGGTATGGAGTCTTTCCGCGGTGTAAGACCGGTCACTCTATTGGTCAGGTTGTTGCCTTTGTAATCAGCTGCCACTGTACCTTTCACTAACAAGGTTACATGCTGGCCTGCTACTACATTCAAACCGGTCCAGCGACCGCTGGTGGTGTCATACTTACCGGCGCTTGGTACAAAGCCGTTCACTGTGTAACCTGCCGGGATCTGATCTTTCACCACTATTGCATCAGCAGGCTGGATCACTATCGGACCAAGGTTTTTAAGCGTGATGGTAAAGTCGAGCGGACCACCTGCTGTAGCTGTAGCGCTGTTCGCTGTTTTGGTTAACAACAGGTTGTATTTTACAGTATCTACTTTTACAATTGCCTGTTCTTTGCCAGGTACTGCAGGGATAGGATCTTTATTAGGATCTTTACCACTTACAGTGTTAGTAATAGAACTGCCGGCAAAATTCTTGCTCAACGCGCCTCTTACGAGGATGGAAGCACTATCGCCTGATTTCAGGTTCAATCCGGTCCATTGGCCGGTTGTACTGTTATAGCTACCCTGACTCGCTTCAAAGCTACGCACATCATAGCCGCCAGGAATCTGGTCTACAACAGTAACGGTATCTTTCGGCGTTATCGCGTTACCGCCGTTATTATTATATAACGTGATTTCGAAGTTGAGTGAATCCCCTGTCCTGATCGGGCTTTGGTTTAATTTCGCCACCTTGGCAAGCGCCAGTTTATAAACCGGTTTAACAGGGTCTACATCTACCTCCGACCTGTTTGCAGGTGTATTGGTGATTGGAATTCCCTTAGGGTCAAGGCCGCCTACCGTATTTATAAGTTTGCCGCTAAAGGTGTTACTAACCCGGCCTTTCAGCATCAGGGTAACGCTTTTACCAGCAGGAAGCGTCAGGTTGGCCCAACGACCCGTTTGAGGATCGTAATTGCCATTGCCTACCTGGTAGCTGTCCACGATATAACCTGTGGGCAGGGTATCTTTCACGGTTACAATAGTATCTGTCAGATTCTGCGTACCGTTATTGAACAGTGTAATAGTATAGTTAAGTGAATCGCCTGCTTTCACGCGGGGCTTGTCTGCTTTCTTTTGAAGCAGCAGGTTGTATTTCGATGCAGGAGGATTTACCACTACGGTTGCACGGGCCATATTATCTGCACTTCCGGCTGCCGGAATCGGTAAGTTATGCTGATCAAAGCCCAGGGCAATATTTGTCATTTTACCCCAGAAGCTGCTCGCTACCATTCCATTCAGCTGAATAGTCACACTATCTCCGGCCGGAATTCTGAGCCCGGACCAGTAACCGTTTGCTGCGTCGTATTTACCAGCGCTGGCTACTATTTGCTCTTGCTTGCCCAGTACATACCCTTCGGGAACCATATCCCGTACAGTGATGGTATCTGCTACAAAAGCGGTGTCGTTAAGGTTCTTCAGAATAATTGTAAAACCAAGCGAATCTCCGGAAGTAACCTGGTTCTTGCTGGCTACTTTACGCAGCTGCAGTTTACTCATCCGCATGGAAGTATCTATTTTTACAACTGCGGTTCCGCTGGTTGTATCAATGTCAATATCGGTTCCATCCGGTGTTTTACCGCCAACTTTGTTCACCAATGAATCTCCCTTAAAGTCGGGCCTTATCCGTGCCTTTACCAACAACCTGGCGCTCTGGCCGGAAATAAGGTTCAAACCTGTCCAGTAGTGTGTTGTCGGATCATAGGTCCCCATCGAAGGTTCATATCCGGTCACTTCCAGTCCGGCTGGCAGCGTGTCCACCACCAATACCTTGTCTGATGGCTTAATATCCACCTTTCCTTTATGGCGAAGCGTGATGGTAAAATCTACCGGGAAACCAGGTCCTACAGGTTTCTGACTGTTCGCCACTTTAGCCAGTTGCATCTTGTATTTTATCTCATTTACAATCGGCGCAGGAGGTATTTCATAGTTGGTACTATCTATCCGGACTTCCACCTTGTTGCCAATCTCGCCGGTTTTATAGGCTGCGCTGATATGTCCTTTCACCAGCAACATAATTTTTCCGTTCGGAGCCACAGGAGCTTTTGTCTGAAGCATTGAGGTCTTCATATCATATAAGCCTGTATTGCCTGTTACGCTAATGTTGTCAATAACATAAAACTCTGATTGCGGCACATCTTTTACATACACCTTCTGTCCTGCCGGCATTGTATTATTTCCGCTGTTGACAAGCGTGATCGTATAATTCAGTGCTTCGCCGGCTTTGGCTTTCAGCCTGTCAGGTTGTTTGTCTCCGCTCAGTTTAAAGCCAGGATTGATCACGGGTGAAGGCGTAATATCAATGGGGGTGCCATTCTCTGTTCTGCCGGTAACCCTGTTCACAAGCGTATCTCCTTTATAGTTACCGGAGAGTTTACCTCTTACAATCAATCTTACTGAATCTCCGGGCGCCAGGGCTACGCCTGTCAGCACCGGCTCATTATACTGGCCTTTATTATCTGCAACGGATATTTCCTGTATAATGTAATCCAGGGGCGCCACGTCGCGGATATAAGTTTTGGCGCTCGCAGGCATGGTTTCGGGACCTTTATTGCGAAGAACGATCACAAAATCCAGCTGGTCTCCCGCTTTCACATCGCCAGTACGGCTAATAACATACTTATCCCCGTACAGTGTATACTTTTCGTCTCCGGCGTTCACCGTAGGCGTAGGTTCAACTTCCAGCGGCACTTTATTTTCATACGTTGCGATCACATCGTTATTGATCGGCCCGCCTGTATATTCATCGGTCAGGAAGCCTTCCACACGTATTTTAGCAGTTCCGCCCGCAGGTATTTCAGCGCCGAAGAGGGTCTGGCTTCCCATCACATAGTAACCACCGGAAGGGCTGCTATCAGGTACATACATCGTGTCAATCCGGTAACCCTTTTCCCTGGGCACATCTTTGATATACAGTTTCGAGCCTGCAGGGAAGCTTTCTGTTCCGGTATTTGTGATAGTAATAGTGTAGTCCAGTTTCTGAAGATTGCCTACTCTTAACTGATCAGGCACTTTTTTCACCTTGAGGCGGTAATTGGGCGTCACTGGCGGCGCCTGCCTGATCGGAATCTGTTTGCCATTCATGCGCCAGCCGGATACCTTGATATTTATTGGCTGCCCGGCATAGGTTGGAGGAATGACGCCACTGATCAGCAATGTCACTTTTCCTTTAGGAGGAATGGAATCACCGGTGAATTCCCCTGTGGTCATATCGAAGCGTCCACGCCCCAACACCGTGATGCTGTCTATTTTGAAATTCTTATCGTTTTCAGACAGGGCTTTTATTTTCAGACGAGCCGTATCAGACAGCGTTTGTAAACCATTGTTGTCAATGGTTAGTGTGTATCTTAGTCTGGTGCCTTTTTCTACTTTGGGATTTTTGTCTTGTGTGGTAACTACCCCTTCCAGCATAGGAGAAGGTAATACGGTCACTTTTACTTCCAAAGGAGCTGAAGGATTATCACTACAAGCGTTAGCCAACGCCTGGAGGTAATAGTATTTTGTTCCTGTAAAGCCGGCAGGCATATTAACGATGGCTTCAGGCCCCATAGCAAAAGGTGTTTTGCCCAGGTCTTCCTCGGTGTACCATTTATAGAGCATGCATTGGCCACGCTTGTCGTCCTTCACTTTCAAACGCACTTGTTCACCCTGTTCTACCTGCACGGAGAGGGAGTCCTTGTCTATAAAGTTTTTGATGTCTGGCATTTTAGGCTTCCGTGCAATTTCATAAACACTCGTACCAGCTGTTCCAAGGTCAATACCGATCCCCGCAACGCTTACCTGAACCGCATCAACTGTTTCCGGTACGGGGAAAGAAACCCGCCGGTAGGCTAAACCGCCGCTCACCCAGGGAATTATATTCATGAAAGCCAACCCTTCTTTTAGTTCCATCGGTCCACTCACTTGTTTACCGTCATTATACATCCATACACGTATAGCTCCTATCTGTACACGCGCGGTTGCGGCCTCACTATAGAACACAACAACAGAGTCGCCGGCGATGATAGGGTTTGAATCAAAATGTGCGGTTACACCCTGCCACTGTCCCAATTGGAGAATATCAGGGTTAAAAACAACTGCTGTTCCCTCATTTCCATCTCCCGCATATTGAAGATTTGGCGGAGCCGGGGGACCCTGGCTCCCCGTGAAAATGCTCAGAATACCATTCACCAGGTTATTAATGGCGCCAAGAGGATCAAGCCGAAGGATCGATTCCAAAACCTTCTTTGCACCGTCGCCAAGCGCCAGGATTGAATTTATAACTGATTTGGGTAAGTTTACAATGTCCTGTTGCAGACTTTTTCCCCATTCAACATCCATTGCTGTTTCGTAGGT
Source organism: Chitinophaga polysaccharea (assembly GCF_902150045.1). Taxonomy (GTDB): domain Bacteria; phylum Bacteroidota; class Bacteroidia; order Chitinophagales; family Chitinophagaceae; genus Chitinophaga; species Chitinophaga polysaccharea_A. The sequence goes on along the minus strand of NZ_CABFVU010000004.1, from coordinate 603,586 downwards.
AATATTATCTGGTCTGTTACATGTCCTCTCAGTGGTCGGGCATGTATTACCGTTATTATTTCCAGATGTATCTTTTACATTGACATAAACAAAGGGAGACTCCGTAATCGGTATAGAAAGACCCAGTTCATCACTGCCACTGGCGCTATTCCTGAGTATTCCTGTATAAGAAGTATCCACAACGCCAAGTACCTGCAGGCTGGCGGTGTCTCCGGGGTTCAGCGTAATGCCCGTCAGCAGGCCCGTTGTTGTATCATACTTTCCGGCTTTGCCTTGTGGAAGTGTGATGCGCTGGATCTGGTACCGGCTGGCAGGCATCGGGAAATCATTTACAAATAATCTTGCGGAAGATTGAAGTTGAGCCGCTCCCTTGTTTACAAGTTGAATCAAATAATCCAGGCGACCTGTTTCACCTGCTGTTCCTTTGTTCACCTTTGTTCTTGAAGGAGCTATGCTGCCCTGAAGCTGCGCCTGGGGGTTTACAATCAGGTAAACAGGTATTTTGCTTTGCAGCAAACACCCGTCTTTTTCAATCGTTACATAGTAAGTATACCGCTGTTCTGTAACAGACGGCCTTATTTCCGGTTTAAAATCATTGCCGGTATATATAGGTGTTTCATCACGATATCCATTAAACCATTTGAAGCTGTAGCCCAAATTTCTCTTGTCATCTTTTACCGAGAAAGTCGCGGTTTCCCCATTGCTGATAACAATTTTACTTTGCCTGAGAATACTGTCCATTCTTGGTACGCCCAGTGAGCCATACACTTCATACACTTTAAGCGAGGTGTTCTTATTTGATCCCGCCAAAGGAGCCACCAACTGACTGATGTCCGCACTGGCAAGTCCGGAACTCAGCGTAATGCTAACACGATCTACATCGCCGGGAACTGCTTGTTTGAATATGGCAAATGGCTGGCCTCCATCCTGCCAGCCGCTAACATTCAGAAGAGACATTCCCCTGATGTCATAGGACCCAACCTGCTGGCTGCCATTTTTATACATTGTTACATTAATGGTACCAAGGATATCCAGCTTCCAGGCAGCCGGCATCTCGAACTTAACAACAACGGTATCCGGGATACCACTGCGAATCTGAAGCGGCGTACCAAAATTAATGTTCAATGTAGACGCCGCAGCCAGAATACTAAGCGGTCCATTACTTATTGTAGCTGCCGTTTGCATATTACCATCAATGGCAAAACCCGGATCACTGACAGCCTGCGAACCACTTATCAGTTTTACACCCCACGAGGAGCCATCCGCACTTGTTGGCCTGCCACAATCCTGCTGCGCAAAAGCGGCAAAACCTGTGCACAACAGCAACAGCAGCCAAAGGCTCATCTTTCCCAAAAGGAAGCCTGGCTTTACAATGCAATTGTCAAAAATCTGTTTGGATAATTGACGGACGAACATCAGCGATGTAGATACGTGTAAATGTTTTTGCATAAAAATTGCATGTTATTTATACTTACTATAATTATTTCAAAATGGTCCTTTCGTTTTTGCCATCGCCACCAGGTAATGCCTGTGGCATGCGCATAACCCTCCACTCCCCTGATCCGATCAGGAGTGTACTTTTTTCCATAAAATTTTATGAGGAGGCCCGGTAATGAAACTCTATCACTTCAGCCCTATCTCGGGAACTATCAAAGTGGCATACAGCTTATAACTTGTTCACGGTACAAAATTATTGGACTAAAAGAGTGATTTCATTAAAGTTGTTTAATAAGTCTCCCCGTTAACTTCCGATTAACAAAATCGTTTCGTTGTCGCGGAGTATATTTTGTGATAAAGCAGTTGACTCATATCTGTTTTGATAAAGGAGGACCGGGGTGAACACCGGTCCATATATTTACGAACATTGCCCTTTGCCATAAAAGGGCCTAACCTTGAAAACCCACTGTTATGAGATACTGTCAACCAAAAGAGACATCTGCCTGTTAATTTTACCCATCATCTTTAATACTTTTTTTAGATTAAGTGAGACATTACTGTGAGGTCCCCGCTATTTGCGCCGGCAACATGCCTGTTATTGGAAATCCTGGACCTGATCTTGCTCAGCCCTACCGGTGTAATACCTAAATAAGAAGCAATCAGGTACTGCGGCACCTGCTGCAGAAGCGCCGGCCGTTCCCTCTGAAGATTTAAATACCGCATCTCCGGGCTATCATGCTGAAAAGAAAATAAACGGTCCGTCATGCGGCACAGGTAATACTCCGTCATCCTCCGGGCAATACGCTCAAAAACAGGACTAGACTCGTATAAAAGACTAATATCATTATAGTGCAGTTCCTGCACTTCTACCTCTTCCAGCGTTTTAATGTGGTACCTGCTGGGTTCCTGGCAAACAAAACTGCAATAGTCACCCGCAAGATTTCCTTGGTCATAAAACTGAACAACATTATCTCCTTTATGATCTGCCAGATACTTGTAACATATTCCGCTGGTAATAAAACAAAGTTTTTTACATGTTTTACCGGCATTCAACAGAAAATCGTTTTTTACGATTGATCTTGTTCTGATCAACGGGCTGATCTGATCTATCAGTCTCCTGTCGCAGGAAGGCGTGAATTTGAGTATAAACTTCAGTAGCGTACTCATTATAATTGGCTGTTATTAACCCAAAGAGACACGCTCCGTTAAAATTTACCCACCACCGGCAAAAATTATTTCGGATATTGATATTTTATATATTAATGACCGGAAAGGAAATGGCAGGACTGCCTTAAACAGGGAATTACGCTGTTAATATCATTGTTCATTTTGTACCATCTTTGGGTTGGCATCCATTTCGCGCTGGGGTATCAGTAACACTACTTTCTTGTCCGCCGGGAGCACTTCGAAGGCCGTATCCGCATCTATTGCAGGCCGCACCATAGGTAATCCATTGCGATAATCATCGAATCCGCTATGTCCTTCGAAACAAAGCTCCAGGCGCCGTTCCCGGATAATATCTTTTTGGAGCTGCGCCCTGCTTGAATAAAGCAATGGAGGAAGACCGGCACGGGTATGTATAATATTAACGGCATCCAAGGCTTCTGCGGTATTGTCCATTTTTAAAAGGGCTTCGGCCTTGTTCAGGTAAACTTCCGCGAGCCGCAGATGTATAAAGGGAGCGGCCCTCCTTCCATATTTTGTAGTTACTGTTAAGGGGCTGGACGTGGTTGCCCAAAAAAAATCGCGACGGTAATCATGTTCCATAAAAGCCTGCAGAAGAGAGGGTGCAGCCGACAGCCCTCCGTAGTATGTATTCTCACCCAGGGCATTATTAACATCTATATAGATAGAAGCAAAAATGGTTTCAGGATTATTGTATTTACCGTTATATAACAGGGTATCATATGCTTTTCCCTTCAGCAACTGAAACTTCCCTGCGTTAATTACTTTGTTTGCATACAGCAAAGCCTGTTGATTGATATCCTTATCCGGCGTATCATATGTGCCGCCCATATAGAGGTACACCCTCGAAAGCAAAGCCCATACGGCCGGCTTGGTGGCAAACGCGTTAGTGCGCCCAACATCCGCCGCCATTATACTATCTGCTGTCTTAAGGTCTTCGATGATCTGTGCATATACCTCGCTTACGGTACTGCGGCCCGGAATAAAGTTTATATCTGTATTGTTTTTGACTATAACACCAGGGTTCATTTGCGGGCGCTGGTAGTAAGGGCGCCCGAACAGTCTTACCAAATTAAAATAAGTATACGCCCGTAGGAAATAGGTCTCTCCTTTTGCGTGCAGCAATAAAGCGCTGTTGGCTGGCGGCAGGTCGGTAAACTGTTTGCTTTTTTCAAAACGTGCCAGGCCTTCCAATACCCTGTTGCAGGCAATGATCAGCGTATAAGCGCCTACCCAATAGTCTTCCGTTGACAAAAGACCCGGATCCCGGCTGTAGTTGAAAATATCCAGGTAACCGAAAGGGTTGATTAAGGGTTTACGAAAGGTATTTCCTCTTAGTTCATTCAACCAGTATAACGTGCTATTGTTATTTCTTAGCAGTATGTAGTTGCCATTCACTGCTTCCATAATACCTTCAAAGGAAGATAACTGTTGCTCGCTGTCCGTCCAGTTATTGTTGGTTGGAACAACATCCAGTTGCCTGCGGCAAGCAGGAAAAAACAACAACGCAAAGAAGATATAACAGTATAATACGCTTTTCATCACCTTTTATTTAAAACTAAAGAGCAGGCCTGCCACATAATGCCTGGGTAAACCAAGGCCGGCGCCAACACCGCTCAGAGAGCTGTACAGATCGCCGCCAACATATGCGCCTTCGGGGTCCACCTGCGTAAAGTGCTTACCGGTAAAAGTATGAAGATTATCGATGCTCAGATAAATTCCGGCTCTTTCTATATAGCGGTTCAGCCAATTTTCCGGAAGTTGATAATCCAGCCGGATATTACGTATTCTCAGAAAACTGTTGTCTTCGTAGAAATAAGAATTCCGGATATCAGCAAACAACTCTGTTGTCTGTGTTGCTGTGGAGGGTATATTCGCCTCTTTATCCCCCGGGTAACGCCAGGGATGCTGGAACGGTGCGTAGGCCACCCTGTTCAATACGCCAAAGCCGAGGCCCTGTGCGTCTGTCGCCTGAAACAACATCCGCTCAAAGTTCAGCGAGTGCGTTCCGTATACAAACTCGGCCAGGATACTCAATGTAAAGCTTCCATACTTCAGCGTATTTGAAATGCCCCCATTAAACCTGGGAGTTTTAGTGCCCAGCGTTTGGAGGCCCTTTCCATCCGGCCCCAGAGCTTCGTTTATACCGGCAACCTTTTCTATTTTGATAATATTCCCATTCCCGTCTCTCACCGGTTTCTCAAACAACGGCTCGCCGGTTGCAGGGTCCACGCCTGCATAAATAACTCCTTTCAGGGTATTAATATCTTCTCCCGGATATAAATAATATTGCTCTATCTTGGGGCTTCCGTATTCAGACCCATACGCTGCCCTCAGTGCTCCGCCGTATACGCTTATGATCCGGTTTTTATTAAAAGTAATATTAAAGCTGCTGGACCAACTGAATTTATGAGCGGATATATTTTGCGTATTCAGGGTTAACTCTAATCCATAGTTGCCCAGTATGCCGGTATTACGGAATTGCGCCGACATATTACCGGCAGCAGCCGATTGCGGCACTGCCTGGATCAAATCAAAGGAACGTTTCCGGTAATAATCCAGGCTAACCGCTATACGGTCCAACAACCCTACATCCAGCCCTATATTTAATGTACGTGTGGTTTCCCAGGTCAGATCCGGGTTACCTGTCTGGAATGGGTATACGCCGGGCGCTCCATTGTACCCGTCTCCATTAAGGCCCAAAATACTGTTTGGTCCGTAAATGGTTCTTGTAAGCAGCAGGTTTCCGAGCTGAGAGCCGCTCGTGCCAATATTTACCCTCAGCTTCAACAGATTAACCGCCTTCCACGCCTGCATAAAAGACTCCTTATTTATTAACCAGGACGCCCCTGCCGACCAAAAGGTGGCATTCCGATTTCGGGGGCTAAACTCAGATGAAGCATCATTACGCAAAGAAGCGCTGATGAAATACCTGTTCCGGTAACTATAAGCAGCCCCGCTAAATAAAGAAAACATCCGCGACTTTCTTCTTCCCCCATAGATATCCTCCCAGGTTAGGGAAGGATTATAATCAGGGAGTAATGCCAGCTGCCGTGCTCCAATATCGGATAATATCGGATAACTTTTTGAGATCGCCGGGTTCAACACCTCCGTGTTCAAACCACTTTTTTCACTAAAGACCTGCTGGTATTCCTGGCCTGCTAAAAACCGGAACCAGTGTTTTTCATATGTCCGTTCAAGGACCAGGGTGTTTGAGCTAATGAAATAATCGCTGTTGTTCCCACTGGTCAATAGAAAACCATTACTGTCCGCACCATATTCCTTACCCGTAAACGAACGCGGGTCCGCATAAAATTTCCCGTTGCCCCGCATAAGGTTGCCCGCATTACTGGAGGAGATAGTGAGCCAGTCGGCAGGCCGTAGTGTCAGCTTTATGTTTCCCCAGAAATTTTGCTGCTGGTAACGTTTGGTATTATATTGCCGCTCAAATAAGAAGTTAGGCTGTTTTTCAAGTGGCTTACCGATCGGGTTGAGGAACGGCCTTAGTTCCCCGTTTTCCTCATAAGGCGACAACCAGGAAGGCATCTTATATAAACCCGGAGCTACCACCGGCTGCGTTTCATGATCAAATATACCACTCAGTCCAGCCTTTAGCGAAAACATCCGGCTAAGATCATGATCAAGGTTCAGGCGAAAGGACGTACGTTTGAGACCATTGTCTTTCAATGTTCCCTGTTCATAATAATGACCTGCTGAAAAGTAGTAGCGGCTTCGGTCATTGCCGCCACTGGCAGATATATTTGTTTCCTGTAAAAGGGAGCGCACATAATAATATTTACTCCAGTCAAATGCGTGCGCGATCGTTTCTTCAGTTGGCAACGCCTTATTCAACAGTTCCGGGAGGGAATTAACACCGAAATCCGACTTCCATGTATATTCATAATAGGCCCATCCCTGCGTGAAAAGATCTGTTCTTGCATCGTATAGCTCGCGCGCATTCATCCACCTGAATTTGCCCCGGTTGGGGTAATTAAGCCCAAACTTTGTTTCCAGGTCAATTTTTATCTTTCCCGGCTTACCCCGCTTGGTGATAATGTCTATAACACCTGCCGCCGCCCTGGAACCATAGATGGCTGTTGCTGCCGCATCTTTCAGCACCACCAGCTCTTCGATGTCCCTGGGATTAACTGCATCTTTCAGTTCCGGGTAGGGGGAGATAATTCCGTCAATAACTATTAAGGGCCCGAATATGGTGTTCGGGATCACCGGGTAACGATTACCATTCCTGTCCGTTGCCTGGATGGCCTGTGTTCCTAACAGGGTACTCTGCCCCCTCATCAGCATTTTCCCGCTTCCTCCGGCAGGATTGGCAGAAAGTTGTTCAGTGATATAGAGGCCCGCCACTTTCCCCTTGATCATTGATGTTGCATCAGCACTGGTTACGCCCTGGGTCAGGTCTTTTCCTTTCAGTTTCGACAGCGCACCGGTAAGTTCTTCAACGCGTTTAACCGTATATCCTGTTACTACTGTAGCACCCAGGTCTACAATATTTTCCTCCAAAAGGATGGTCTGCAGCGTTTCCCTGCCCGCTATTACCTGCCGGGTCCTGTAACCAATAAGACTGAAACTGAGCTGATCGCCGGGAGAGACACGAATGCTATATTCCCCTTTTTTCCCGGTAATATTGCCGGTACCATTGTTATAATTGCGTATAGTGACGCCTGGCAGGGATGCTCCTATCTGGTCCACTACCCTGCCGCGAAGTAACTGGCCTGTTTCAGCAGGCGCCGTTTGGACCGGTGAAGGTGAAGACGGATGTACATGTACGACCCTTCCTGTGAGATCATACCGAAGACCGGTCTCTTTTGTGAGAACATCCAGCATTTCAACCAGGGTTCGTTTTTTCGGGGGTAGGTAGACCTTTCTCCTGATCGCCATTATGGCAGGGGAGAATAGAAAAGTAACATTGTACTTTTCCCCCACCTTTAGAAAAACGGTTTCAAGGCCGGCCCCATCAAATCCCAATTCTAATCGATCCTGAGCTGCCGCCTGCCGGTATGAGAACAGGATAAGGCATACGTATAATGACCAACATGGAAATTTTTTGATCATATTCCTGACAAGGCTGTTGTATAAGAATGCTCAGTCCGCTACTGCTGTGCCCCCACGATCTCCAGCACATCTCCTTTCCTGATCACTTTCATATTCAGGATACCGGCAAGCACTGTTTCCAGCTCCTGTACGGGGGGCGCTGTTACTGATGCGGTAATCCTGTATCGAAGCAGGGAGGAATCTTTCACAGTTATCGTGCAGTCGTAAAAATCTTCAATCTGTTGTATTGCCTGGTTCAAGGGGGTATTGGAAAAAACAAACCGTTGCTGCGTCCATGCACTGATACTAAGAGAATCCACGGCCTTGTGCAGTATAGGCGTTGCGCCTGGTGCAAACTCCAGCATTTCGCCGGGTTTAAGCAGCACGGTGTTGTATGGTTCCTTTCTGAAGCGCACAAGAACACTTCCATGCGCTAACATAACATTGGTGCCTGATCGACGGGTTTTTACATTAAAACTGGTACCCAATACCTCCAGGTCAAGTTCCGGGGTGTGTACAATAAAACTATGCGGAGTTATTGAAGCGCTTTCTTCAAGATGCCTGACATTAAATTTGGCTTCTCCTTCCAGCCATACTTCCCGTTTGGCGGCGCTATTGAAATTCTTACGGTAAGTAAGTCTGCTATTTGCATTCAGCATAACAGTCGATTGATCGGCCAGCACAAACTTCCGCACATCAGCGCGGCCGGTCTGGATGGTAAGGCTCCTGCTGTTCATCCACCACATTCCCAGCGAAAACAGTATTATAACAGCTGCAGCAACGGATATCCACCTCCTTCCCGGAGACATACGGCGTACAATTGTTTCAGGTACTTCCGTACCAGCTTGTATATTTTGCCAGATCCGTTGGTACCGGACATGATCCGGAGGCGCTTCCACAAACTTCAGCCGGCTAAGCAGCCTATGTGCTTCTCTCACCTCTTTTTCCTTCTGGGGATAGGTGTATATAAACTTTTGCCAGAATTCCCTATCCTCCGGAAGATCCTTCTTCACCCACTCCTGGAAACTATCATCTGCAAGAAAGTCGTCCATCTCATATCCAGCGTAAGTCTCTATTGAATGATCATTTTTCATAAATCTGTTCAGCTACTATCGTTTGAAGATATGATTATATAATTCAAGAGAAAGACACCTTACCTGACCTATTTTACCCTTCGGTAGCGGTAATTCTTCAAAAAAAGATCCGATGCCCGCACAAAGGAACAACACCAGCGTAACGATCACCATTTCCCGCAACTTCTCCAGCCCCCTGAAAACTGTTTTATAGGTAGCTTTCACAGAAATGCCCATTATCCCTGCGATATCGTCATAAGAAGCATCCGTATAAAAACGCAGGTACAAAGCCTCCTTCTGCCTGGCAGGCAATTGCTGCCAGGCTTTTTTTAACTTTTGATCCGTTTCAATTGAATGTTCCTCCATGATCAATTGCGCTTCAAAAGACGGCTCGGCATCAGCCACATATTCCTCTTCCAATTCGCTATGGGCACGTTTGACTCTCTGGGATAATTTTCTGAAAAGAATATTTCTGAAAGATTTAAGCAGGTAGTACTCAGCAGAATCGGGCGCAGCCAGATTCTCCCGTTTTTGCCAAACGCGAATAAAAAGATCTTGTATAGTATCATCGATCAGATCATCTTCCCTGGTAAACTTTAGTCCATAGTTAAATATGAGATGTACATATTTCTCATAGAAATAGGTTAATGCACTCATATCGCCTGATTGTAACAGTCGCCATTGACGATGCTCCTCAATGTTTTGATTTTTAGGCATTAAGGTCAGTGAGTTTTTCGGTTTAAAGCTAGTATATTTAACATATACGGCCCAAATTTACATAAGTATAAAGCTACGACCAATCAGCCACTCTATCCTGATAAACATATCATTATAAGAAATTAATTAAACGAATTTAATGAAAATAAGAATTTATTAGCGTATAAATGAAAAGTCTTTTTTTGCACACATTAAATATATTCTTGTTTTATCGCCTGAATTAATGTTCCACCACCGCACTTGCTGAAAATTGTGTTGCCATTTGTCCCGGCCAGGAGGGCCAATTGAATTATTATACTAGTTTAATGATCTTTTATCCGGCTAAGCATAAATTGAAAAAAACATTCAATATTATGCAAAACAAAAAAAGACTTCTCCATCTTCCGTTGGTAATGCTTTCGTACGGTATACTGGCAAGTGTCTCCTGTAATAAAGCCTCCAAGGATCCTTCTCCTGTTGTTAAAAAACCGGTGGAACAGGCCGCCAACGCTTCTCATCCGTGGAAAGGCAAAACCGGCCTGATGATCGCGGCAGTAGAAGCGAACGACCATTATTTCGCCAATGTGCTCTGCTATAAGGACACGGCTGGCAAGTTTATGTTTGACATGGCCTTCCCATTTTCGGCCAATATTAATATTGATCGAAGAAGTATGTTGCCTGACCCGGCTACTCCTGGTAAAACCATTTCCAATACGAATTATGGTAAGGCATACATACAATATAACGCACAACATGTTGCTATGATGAAGCCCGGAGGTGTTTTTGACAAAGTAAAGGCGGCCGGTATGCCGGTAGGACTGTCCATTCTGGGTAACTGGGACGAGGCAGGATGGGATAATTTCAAAACCCTTGCCGACGCTACCGCTTTTGCCGGCATTGTAGCCAAAGAGGTGAGAGAAAAAGGATTCAAAGCCATACTTGCGGATGATGAATATTCACTGCACGCTTCCGGCACCCACCCTTCATCATATGTAATGGTCATGTCTGAAATAAAACGGTTGCTGCCCGATATCTTTTTATGTTATTATCAATACGGCGCCGGCGCTGTCCCTTATACAAAACCTGACGGCACTACTGTCAAAATGGGAGATATAGCTGATGCCATTATTTGTCCCTACTACCCACAATATCCGGAGGCAGGCTATTTAACCACCTATGGGTTTCAAAAAAACAAATGGTTTGCTACCGCCAAAGAAAATGCATATAGCACTGATTATGCCCAAAAAGCAAAGGCGGATGGTATTGGAGGCATGTTCTTTTTTGATGTGCGGGGCCGGTCATCATCGCCCAGTGTTTACAGGCCTTTTGCCCAAAGGCTAAAAAACATGATGCTTGCCGATCCTTCCGGCTGCCTGTACGAACGCGAATTTTCAGGTGTTAACGACGAGGTACGGTAGCACCATCCGGATTTTTAAATGAAGAAAGCTAATAAAAAAGAGGCTGTATCAAAAGTAATCTGAAGGTCCTGAGAATTGCGTAAACGAAAATTCTCTCCATCAGGTACCCGAATAAAATCGAGTAAAAATTACTTATGATACAGCCTCTTCAGCGAAAACCGAATTACTATTTATCCGGATTTAACAGAATCAGGTTAATTTTTAACGCCTGTATAGGTAACTATACTTTTAGCGGGTACTACAACATTAAATGTACCGTCGGTATTTACAGGAACAATGCCGGATTTCCAGCGACTGCTACTAGCGTCGCTTGTAAGGTACCCGGTCAGACTACCGGATTTAAAACCCGTCAGGCTTAATGTACAGTGCTGCTCCCCATCTCCTGAATTGATGGTAACTATGGAAAATTTACCGGTTAAGGGATCTTTGAAGGCTGCTATCCGTAAATCGGGATTGGGTTGTGTTGCCCCGATCCTAACATACCCCGCGCCTATATAACGGGAGAAATTACCCATTACATCGTACAGTTTGGGATATGTCAACGGCCCGGTTGGCCCATCTCCCCATATCAATGCTTCATTATTCCTGTTATCTAAAAGTCCAAGCCAGAAAGTATAGGCACTTGCGTTGCCTGTTGTCAGGGCATTGAATATGTTTATACCAAGATGCAGCCCTTCAGCCATGGACGCATCCGCCGGAGCCATGGCATCTGAGGCTTCTGTTACCCATACAGGTTTTCCTGATACCGCCAGTGAACCGGGCTTCAGGTCAAGGAGACCACCAGCTTTACCACCAGTTCTCCATTGCTCCCCTGCATCGGCAGCATCTGAATAAGTATGCGTGGCATAGATATCAATATTGCTTTGATCCATCGGCTCCTTTCCGAAGAACGCCAGCTGAAAACCCGACACAATAGCATTAGCTATTCCCTCCAGGAATGATCCGGAATTATGCAATCCAAACCCGTTCAGGTATGCATCAGACGTTCTCCAGGAAGCAGCTTCGGGAGATAAGATCTTCACATTTGAAAAGCCTGAACTGTTTAATACCGGCCTTAAATTATTCGAAATAAACTGTCCAAGCTGTTTAGGCGACCAGACACAATTTGCCCACTCCGCAACGATATTGTCTGGTTCGTTAGCAGGGCTTACACCATAAAAGCGGATACCTTCCTTCTGATACGCCCGCAAAAATCCCGCAATGTAGCGTGCATAACTGTCTGCCGAAGTTTTAAAATTCAGTGTATTAAACAGGGTGTCGGCGCCGGAGGCAAAGGAGTTACCATTTCTCAGGAAATCAAGCATGCCGGTTGTGTCCTCATGATTAATAAGGGCGTTAATAAACTTCACAAGTTGCATCGTCCCTGGTTTCTCCGATTTGGGATTAATACGCATAGCAAGAGGAGGACTCCATGCTGAGGCATACATGACAGGCACATTATAACGTTCTTTTGCTTTCTTCAATATCCACAGTTGACTGAGTTCCTGTTTTTTTAACCAATCCAGTTCTCTATACACAGCGCTTTGGGGATCTGTCGTAATATTGACATTGGAAGGATGTAGCGTTACATTCCAATTGGATGGATTGTAAGAATAAGTCCACAAAATCTCTCCACGGATCATATTCAGGCGAAGCCCATTATCGCCGAACAAATTTGCAAGAACAGTGTCTCTATGGGCTGATTCGAAAAACGGTATAGCCCTTCCCGCAAACACGCCAAAACCCTGAATGTGCTGGTAAGTTGTATTCCAGTCCAGGGTTGCCTTACTATTAACAGCGGGCTTGATCGTACCCGGAACATCATCCAACCGAAAAATGCCCGGTTTGCTGCAGCCTGCTGTCATTAAAACCACGGCTGCGTATATCAGCCACAAATTTCTAAACATTTCCAGTTTCATTTTGATTATTTTTAAACGATAAATAAACCTGAGTTAACCAAATTCGAATAAAATAGCATTTAGCAAAGGGCTTACGGAAGGAAGGCCACAGACATTACGAGGCAATTACAGCCCGGCAGACTGCCAGCCTTTATTTAAATGAATGGCCTGCGCTGTTTTTGCCTGCCGTTTAGTGTAAATTGTAAAACCGGAAAAACTGAACCGGCTCTCTGCATGTAGAAGGTGTCTCATTTTGGGTCTGTCATTTTTTCAACCTGGTCGTTTTCAATACTGTGGTCTTCTGAAGGCATAACCGGACAGGATTGCCCTGAGACGCATTCCAGGCTTTCATCATGGCTTAAATTCTCTGAACAGGGGCTACACCTAACAAAAAACAGGAGTTTTTTACCACTCCGGTAATAAATAACAACTGAACATTAACGGATATTTGATGATAGCCCTTTTCTAAGGACGTAAGGTCCTTCAGGCAAACAGGGAAAGACAGTTGCGCTGTAGTCTTGAACAACGTGGAAATACCTTCTTTTTTCAGCATCGATACGTCAGGTTAAGATAAAGATTCTGGATTATTCATTCTCCAAAAGATGGAACCCGTCATAAAGAGACACTCAATTCGATTTTTTACCCTTACGGAAAAAAATTTCCGAACCATTTGTCCTGCCTTATCTTTTCCAACCCGTTCTTAAGAAATAGACAGATAGGCTCTTATTTTATGAAGGTCATTCCGGTATTCTCTCACGGTTTTAAAAGAGCCACTCCCCCAATAACTTCTCATACACCGAAAATTAGCATTTTCAATGTTATCTGTGGTCAATGTGACATTTCTGAATATAGGTTAACAATAAGCAGAGTATGAACATTTGTGCAACAAATTTGGTGATTATTAGCATTGTTCCATTTTTAAATATGCTTTTTTTGCTTCTTTAACCAAACAACCCACGATATGAAAAAAGAAAACCCACTGACAAAAGTAACCAGGAAGGTTGCTTTTAGCGCTGCTGCAATCGTTGTACTTGCAGGCTCTACAATTTTAACAGGCTGTAAAAAAGAAGCAAAGACCCAGCCCGATATAGCTGGCATTGAACGTCTTTCCAAAACTGAAGTCGCGGCCCAATCCTACCAATCGGGTACGCATAACGGCTTTTTTTGGTCACTTTGGAAAAGTGATGGTGCTACCGGTACAGTTAATTACGCGAATGGCCCTGGAGGAAATTACAGCGTTAACTGGAACGGATTTAATGGCAACTTTACGTGCGGTAAAGGCTATTCTGTAGGTTCTGCATCCTACAAAATAGGATATAATCTTGGTACTTATTCAAATTCCGGTGGTGGTACTTTCGGCTGGTATGGATGGAGCAGAAACCCTTATTATGAGTATTATGTGAATGAAACATGGGGTGCAGTATCACCGCATACCGGCACTTATTTAGGGACATTTGAAAGCGATGGTGCAGGTTATAACGTATGGACCCGTTGGGTGACAGGTAAAAATATTGATGGTGGTGATGGCTTCAGACAGATCTATAGCTCCAGAGTCACAAAAGTTACTACCGGACAAAACCGCGTCATTACTTTTGCCAACCACTATAACAAGTGGAGTAGTTTAGGGTATACTCTTGGCCAGTTAAATATTCCGGCCATTATGGTTGCAGAGACCTGGGGCACTAATACTAATGGCAATATTAACTGTACCATTTGGGCGCAATAAACACTGGTTTAAATTAATAACAGACAGATACTGCCGGGCTTTCTGCCAGGTAGTATCTGTCTGTTATTTCCCATCACTTACCCGGATTAAGAATGCCTCTTTAATATACTAACTATTAGTTATGATGAGATCAATACCCTATTTTCTTGCATTTTTCATTTTTGCTCTTTCTGCCTGCGATTCACCGGATCCTAAAAATATTGAAGGAAACAGAAAATTTCTGATCGGAAAATGGCATAGATTTTCAATGGCAAATGGGTATAGCGAATTTGATATTGATTCGCAATACATAGTTTTTTATAATCAGAAAGTTGGCCGGTTCGGGCTTCCTTACAAAATAGAGAATGATTCTTTGAAATACCTTACGAATCGCTACGCGGCTAAGATTACAGACTATGGTGACTCAGTACTTCTTGAAGGCAACGATAGTACTGAAGCCACTTTATATAGGTTTAAAGAATCGGCTGCTCCTTTTAAGACAATTCCTGAAGTAAAAGATTCTTCATCATTTGCATTATACATCGCAGGTTTCGATAAAAGATTAACCCGGGAATTTGAAAAAGCCGGAATAAAAATTTCTGATGGTACGGAAAAGCCAGAGGAGCCTGCGTATGAAGAACTGTTAGAAAAAAGCAATAACAAATAAAAAGGCGGGAGTGTAAATTGACGCGCATAGCACGGGTTAGGCTTACAATTGGTTATTGTATAAAGAAAGCTGAACGAAGCAATTTACCGGCTTACCAGCTCCGCCAATTTCCTGGCCATTTTCGCGGGTGCGCTGGACGACGACACAGTTTCTATAGCTATACCTGTTACGCTTTCCATCTGATCAGAAAGTGTCATACCTCGAAATACAACCCCAAATTATTCACCGGCAGATGTATGCAAAAACAAACCCGCCGCTTTTGCCACATTTTGTAGAACTATGCCGAAAAACGTTCCAAATAGAATGATATTATACACCACCATATTTGGAAAAAGCGATCGCACCGCCTGTGAGCTAATGTAAAAACTCAGGGATATTTCAGTATGAGGACTATATGGTAAGTACTACACATAGACGATTCCTAAGTACCTGAGAAGTATCCGGGAACTAAGGCAAAGGTATCAAATTAAGGGAATGATAAGCGTATGAAAATTGTTCCTGGCATCAGACCTGTTCAGATTCGATTTCCTCTAAATCCATTTGACAATGTGATTCATTGTATATATATTCAAAATAATTCAAGTATTTTTAACTTAAACCTAACTAATCATAATGTTCAAACTTATCTTATCATTTTTGCTTTTATTCGCCTGTTTTGTGGCATTTAGTCAGGAAAAGCGATCCGGGAAATCCGCAAAACACAACATTGCTATTGCAGAAAAGGGCTTAATTAAGATATCCGTCATGTATCCTTATGCCGAGGGTAAAACTTTCAATATGGAATACTATGAAACTAAGCACATGCCTATGGTTGCGGGTTTCTTAGGGTCAAATCTGGTTAAATATACTATTGAAAAAGGGCTTTCCGGTGGTGTTCCTAATCAACCTTTACCTTTTATGGCCATTGGCACTTTTTATGTAAAAAGTTTAAGTGAATATCAAGCGGCCATCGCTCGAAACAGAGATGCGATCCGCGCAGATTTTGCAAACTATACCAATGCCACTCCAATCATCCTGGTAAGCGAAGTCATAAAATAAAGCTAACTTATTTTATGAAGTGATGTGTAGGCGGTGCGCTCAGAATGGTCTGTGCTCTATACCTCACTGGCGTAAACTATCATGCAAATGAGATAAGGTTGTATACCCGCAGCTTTCTCTATAGTAACATTTTAAGTGCATTATTTATATTCCTCTGCTACAACAGTATTTCCTGGATCCTTGACTGACACTAAGATCCGCATCCATTTCTTCTGAAATACTTTATCACAAACAAAAGGTTATGTAAAAGCGCCTGCGCCAGTGGCAGGCTGCCCGGGTCTTAGCTTTTGATACGCAAAGAAGAGGCTCTTACGATCAATTTTGATTCAAGCAGTATTTTGTTATTGGTGGCAACAGGAATATTCCCGTTCAACTGCTGGAGCAGGTGTTTGGCCACAATTTCCCCCATTTCCATAGCCGGGTTATCTATGGTGGTTAATTCGGGTTCGGTTATCTTGCTCATGAAGTCGTTATTGAACCCTACAACAGCAATATCTTCCGGTGTTCCTGATGAAAGTGGCAGGAAGGCGATTACAAAGGAGGATTTGTGGCGATTGCTGCCTGTAAATGAACACATGAAGGTAGGAGAAGTTACCGGGCGGCAAGTCAAAGATTGGTTAGAAAAGGAAATTAACAATGCTTTTTCAAAAAACCCTGGCGAACGTTTTGGTGGATGGCTGGTACGTTTTTCGGTAATGTACCCCTCATTTTCCAGCCGTTTTATACGCTCATAAAGAGGGGTCTTGGATATGCAACAAGTCTGACGGCTCTTTCACGTTCAGCTTAGCATTATCCTGCAAGGCACTTACTATACCAACATCTGTTTTATCCAGTTTCGTCATGGTCTTTTTCCCTGTTCTTAGTGTTTTAAAGCGATTGAATTAGGAATTGTTCGTAAAAAACGAATCAAACTTAGAAATAACTCCCAATATTACAACCTTATATAGCATCCAAACGCCATTTCCTATAAATTCGCCGGAACAATAGATCTAAAATCATGAACAATACCGGAGTAACTATCGAATCAAAGAAATGTGTATTGATAATAGACAATAGCCAACCAACAGGCGTTGTTGCCAATACCTTAAGTATCTTGTCGCCCACCCTGGGCAAACAGCTGGGAAATATTATAGGACAGGTTTTCCGATGTGGCCCAAAAATACAGTACATACGACCAATGATAATAAAAAGGGCCCACCTCCCGGTAAGCCCTCTCTGCTGATAACCAACTATCTCTTAATTCCAGTACTTCTCCCCTTTCTTCATTTTCTCCAGGGTAGTTTCGTAGTTCTTTTTCTCTTCACCATTAGCTTTGTTCATGGCTTTTTCTTCCCAGGCCAGGGCATCAGCCTTTTTACCGGCTTTGTACAGCAGGTTGGCGTAGGTGTCCATAAATGCGGGCATCTCATTTTCTCTGAAAGAACGTTTGCTCCATTCCAGGGCCTGTTCTATGTATTTCTGATCTTTGCATTTTTCAAAGGTGGTCCGGGCGAATTCGTTGAGTGTGTACGGATCAGCTGTGTTGCCGTATTTTTTCATATAGGCGACAATGTTCGCTACCGCGTTATCACCGTCTTTTTTATCACTGAAATACTGGATTTTGGTTTTCAGTACCAGTTGTTCTGCAATGGACGGATATTTAGCCTTTACCTTTTTTTCGATGGCTGCCCAGTCGGGTGCAGATTTATTTATGGTACGCAGTGCAGCGTATACTTCCTCCTTACCGACTATCTCCACTAATTTAGCTTCTACGCCACCAAGTTGATTGATAATGTCGGGTGTCTCCAAACTATGCTGCATCGAGCTAATCATATCATCTTTGGGATTGACGCTGATAGCACGTGCAAAATCAATGTTACCGGGTGTGTAAAGTTCGGGCTGCTGTGTAAGGTAAGCTTTGGCTGCCGCAAATGCAATTCCCTCATAACCTATATCCTTTGCCATGTAAGCCAGCTTACGCAGAAAAACAGTGTCTTTCTGACCGTTTTTGTACTTTTCCACCTGGGTGTAATACTGTTGATCAGGGTCCAGGGAAGCAGCACGTTGCGCGAGGAACATGTCAGCGTCTCTTGCCGCACCTACCTGCTGGTCAACGATGGTACCCTCCGGTGAAAAGACCAGAAAGGTAGGACATCTCCCGATATTATCGTCTTTCTCTACATAGTCTTTCTTTATCTTTAGAGCATCATCATACCATTTTTTCACCTCTTCGTCGTCTTCGGGGGTCTGGTCCATCTGTACCTTCACATTGAGGAATTTGGCATTCATGAACTCTCCTACTTTTTCCTGCGGGAAAATGTTGGCTGACATCTTTGGACAAATCTCGCACCCGGTGGTGAAGCAGTGCACGAAGATGTATTTGTTCTCTGCTTTGGCTTTGGCTTTGATCTGTTCCCAGGACAAGCCATGCTCGAAATGCATACCTTTTTCCTGCGCCATAGCAGCGAATGGCAACCAGAAGGTTAATAATAATAATAATTTTTTGATCATAAATTTAATGTGTTGGTTTGGTTTTACGACTTGAAAGTAGGGAACATACCCTGCAGCGATGCCGTGAAAGGCGAGAGCAGCGGTAATTACGCACCGGCGTATGTTGAACAGAAAAAGGTCTTCATGGGCATACTTGTAAAATGGCTGCTGATATCTGACGCGCTGACCCTATAAAACGCTATGGATGCGGTAATCCCTTTCTTATGAAAATCACCGGCATCGGCACTGGTCCGCCTCTTAACGCCGCTTCTGCCAGGATAAAATTAAACGCTGCAAAGGTGAATTTCACATAGCCAAACCGCAATATTACGATTCATAACTATGTGGCCATCCACGCCAATGTTAAATGATGATTACGAATTAGCACAATTTGTAATCATCATTTTTGTTCAGAGTGTTTCGCCCTTCTTCATGTATGGCCAGCGCTTCTTTTGTCAGGCGTTTCAGCGTGTTAGGCTGGTTGTGGTTGCCGGCTTCAGTGCACGCGCAGAAGCGTCAAGAAACGAGATGGCACTCATGCTGCCTTCTTCCACGTGCACCAATTTACCCTCGGGAGAGAAATACAGAAACGTGGGATAAGCCCTCACACCGTACTTTTTCGCAATGGCTGCTGCATCGGCGTACCAGCTTTTTACCGCCTCGTCGTCCGTGGACGTTTTGTCCATCTGTACTTTCACCGATACAAATTTCTCCCTGAAGAACTCACCGACTGTCGGCTCGGTGAAGACCTGGCTGCTCATCTTTTTACAGGGACCGCACCAGGTGGTGAAACAATCCATAAAAATAAACTTGCCTTCTTTTTTGGCTTTCGCCTTCACCTCTTTCCAGCTCAGGGCATGTTCAAAACGAATGCCCTGATCCTGTGCCATGGCGGCTAATGGCAACAAAAAGGCTAACAGCAACAATTTTTTCATCATATATCAATGTGTTAGTTTGATTTTTTACAAAGCTAAGTCAGGGTCCTATATCCTTTACGTTATAGCCTTCATTTTTCAACAACGGTTTAAAATAGCCCTCCGGCGGCGAATGTCTATTATTTTATTTCCTTTCGTTTGGTTCCCGTTCCGGATTCATCTGTATCAGCTTAGGCACAATGAGGAACAGGTAGTGATCGTCATTGTGCCTAAGCGTATAGGCTTGTCCGTTATAGGTATGCCTGCGTGTTTTTGCAAAGCGCGGGGCTTTGCTGAGGACAAAGTATTCATTCGCCGGAAAACCTTCCATCAGATAACCTTGATAGTTTTTCCCCATCATCCTAAAGAGACAATGGAATACAAAATTTACCCTCATTTTCCGAAAAAATTTTTTTAGAAAAATTTTTTAACGGCGTTGCAGCAGGTATAACAACACAAGCAGGGAGAAGTCGCCGAATTGCTCTCGTAAGCGTTCCAGCGCACGATAGACGAGTTGGTATGTGCCGCCTGTATTGATTTGCAGGATTTCCGCAATCTCTTCATATGACAGAGCTTCGGAAAATTTCAAAAAGATAGCCTCCCGTTGCAGGTGCGTCAGTGTATCCATTAAGGCATCCACTTTTCGCTTCAACTCCGTTGGCCCGCTCCGCTCTGATGCTCATCAGACAGTTCCAGATAAAAAGGAATGTGTTCTGCGGAAAACGTTTCCTCCAGCCGGGAAGGGTTGTATTCCATCTTGCACAATAAGATGCGCCGGATGGATAATAGCAGGTATTGTTTCACTACCTGGGTGGAACAATCGAATCTCTATTGCGCCACAGTTTCAGAAAAAGGGCCTGAATGCTCTCTTCCATAAATGATTTATCCGCAGTGAATTTAAATCCATAGTTGGCAAGGGGCATGCCGCCCCGTTATCCAGCAGCCCGATAGTTTCTATTTCCGGTACCGGCAACGCTGGTCCGCTGAAATGCCGGTTGGCGAAATCATCTTTTTCAAATCCATTGCCTGCTGATGGACCCGTAGTATATATATTTTTCAGGAGATGACCACCAGGAATGCAAACGACTCCATACCATCGGGCGCCGACCCCATGTGTGTAATCGCGCCATAGTGACCAATCACAGCAGCGGTCAGTTGTTCAATATCTACTATGGGTTTTCGCACCGGTCTTTTTTACCTGAAACAATAGGACAGTGAACTGGTTCAGTTCAGCAGCATAGTTTTCATTAAATTTAACACAATTGTGCTGTTAGAAATCAAAAAATGCTTCTCCCCAATATTCTTTCAATCCAGCGGGTCCGATAGCCAAACGTTACCGAATTGCTCCAGCTCAAGGGGAAATTTACAAAAAAATGACACTGGTCTCCGGCCAAAACTTAACATCCACTGCATCATTAATAAAAAGAAGTGGTGAAAATACAAGATAGAGCATAGCATGCTTATGTCCTGGTTGCCGATATCTCTAAGACTTGCCATTGCGTAGCAAAATGGTGTTAAATGCTAATACTTGCATTCCTGTCGAAGTGACAACCATTTCACGGCTGCTACATCGAAATATATTGTCTATGCCTAAACTGAATGTCAAATGCATGCGGAAAAAGAACTAGTCACACTCCTTCGGCTGGGAGATAGCGATGCCTTAAGCCAGTTATACTTCTTGCACGTAAAGCCGCTCAGCTATTTTATCCTGAAACCGGCCAAATCAACAGTACTGACGGAAGATGTGATTCATGACGCTTTCATTAAAATATGGGACCACCGTAGCTGGTTGGACCCTGAACGGTCTTTTAAAAGCTACCTGTACACAATAGCTCGCAGGACGCTTATAAATCTCTTTGACCGTATGCACCGGGAAGAAGATGTTCTTACTGAAATTAAAAAGTACGAGATCACGGATCCTCTTTCTACGGATCAAATACTACTTGCAAAGGAAACAAACAAGCTGTTAAATGACGCGATTATCAGTCTGTCTCCCGGATGCCGCAAAGTCTTCATCCAGTACAGGATCAACGGGCTAAGCCACAAACAAGCCGCGATGGTACCGGGCGTGTCTGAAAGTACTGTTAATAACCAAATGGGCAAGGCGCTCAAAAAAATGAAAAATTTTTATACTGGATTGTAATCAATCGATATATAGTCAATATGGTATAGCTAGATAAATTATGCGAAAAGATTTTTACCAGTGTAGTTATGGGATCTTTTTCATTTGTATAGGTATAGAACAGTTAGCCACCAGGGCGATATTTTATCAGGCACATATGCCTGCCGGCCAAATGGTATACAACAACCCTGGAAATGGGCAGTCATTCTCTCCTGGGCTGGCAGATGGCAGGTTGTGCCTGCCGACCTTGGAAGCCGCCCTTGCGTAGAAGAACAATGAATTTATGTTTGACTGTGAACCGATTGAAGTCATTATGAAGAGAATCAACCGTTGGTATGATGTAGAAATTATTTATCAGGGCGAAAAGCAAACAGAAAATTCATGGGACCAATTTCAAAAACCAACAGTATCGTGGAAGTATTGGCGCTGCGGTCCGCTACCATTGACGCTCACTTCACGATTGAAGGAAGTATTATTTACGTAATGAAATAACCACCAGTCATTACAATTTATTTCCCGGGGAGTCTTCGCGGTCGGCTAACCATATAGAATCAGCGATTGAAAAATAAAATCCAACCAAAATTAAAAGTTCATGACGCCCACAGACGGTAACTATTCGAACAACCTGACGGCAAAAGAGGTACACTGGCAGGCCTTTCATAAGAAGCACTTGTACCAGTCTTTCCAAAGCAGGAATTATGAATCTCAAATCTATATGAAGAATGTTTAATTTTTACACTTGCTTCCTAAGCAGCGATATCAAACACCTGACGGCACATTGCGGAAAATTGTTATTCATCCTGGTATTGATGCACATGAGCATATCCGGAAATGCCCAACAGCATATCCCGTTGCCTATTCCTACGGGGCAGCCATCGCTTATCACAATCAGCGGGCGGCTGGTAGATGAAAAGAACAGGCCGGTAGTGGGTGGTACCGTAAGGGTAAAGAAGGGAAAGTCAGCCATCACGGATCGAAACGGCGCATTCACCATTAGCTGCGCCGACAATAAAGCAATGGTCCAGTTCAGTTGTGTGGGTTTTCAGGAAAGATCATTGTCGGTCAAGTCCCTTGCTGAAAACCCCGTGGTAAAGCTGGAAACCGGCGTCAATACGCTCAGAGAATTCAGTATTGAACGCAAGAAGACCGTGGGTACTAAGGTGGATCTGCAACATAAGGGGCACCTCAATCTCAGCCAGGTGTTGGAAGGAGCTGTTCCCGGGCTGACGCTCCGGAGAGGATCTCAGACAAAAACAGGGGAATTAAAAGTATACATGGGCGTTGGAGTAATGAGCCTTGAAGAGTATTATAGGAAATACCCACCTACTACTTCCTCTGGATTTGGTGCTTTGGGTGGTGGCGTACCAAAATATCAGACTTTCGAAGACTTTAAAAGGGCAGTGGAAAACGGGGAGGAGAACAATGTTAGTATTAGTCTTCCGGGTTCTGAATCAGCAGATAACACGTATAAAGCAGAGAAGTTTACCAGCAGTACGGGCATTATACCAGAGTTACGAGGCGCCAACTCCTTTACTGGAGGAACATCCGGTATGCTGGTGGTAATCGATGGTTTTATTCGGGACGACTTTCCAGCAGACCTACCTATGAACAATGTGGAGTCTGTTGAAGTTATCAGAGATCCCGAGGAATGTCTTAAGTGGGGGCCCAAAGCAGCCGGTGGTGTAATTTTAATTACAACCAAGACCCCTCAAAAAGGCAAGCCGCAAATCAGCTACAGCAGTAATTTTTACTATACGCCGGCGCCAGATATAAGCGCAGAAAAATTACGGCTGGCATCCTCAGCAGACATACTGGATTACTACAAAGAAGCCTATGACAAAGGGATTGTGACTTATAAAACTCCTAGTACGCCTGGTTTTCTGTCTCCCGCTGAGAGGATCCTGGCCGATCTTTATAGGGAAACACTGACGCAGACTGCATTCCAGCAAAAATGGGATTCGCTCGCGCTGCTCTCTAACCGAGAGCAAATGAAGCTGCTGCAACGGGACGAGCTCCAGCAAAATCATTCGCTGTCCGTTGCAATGGGGATGCGTAATTACAGCTTTACGGCAACGGGTCTCTGGACCATGAACCGCAATCAGCTGATCAACGATAAAGCCCAAAGATTTGGCTTCAATATGAAGCATAACCTTTCCTTGTTAAAAAACACATTGAAAGTAGCCTTGATGACCGATTTCTATAATAACAAGACGGTGAATGGCACACCCATCAATATAGACTGGGATCCCTACCAGCTTCTGCTGGACCCGCAAGGTAAATATGTTTACAATTATAATGAAATTCCACCCAATGTGGGTGAGAAGATGATGGAGGCTGGGTATTTAAACAGCGGATACAATCCTTTGGAGGATGCACGATTAAATAACAGTACATCGAACCAGAATAACATTAATTCCAACCTAAACATTAACTGGAAACTGGCCAAAGGGCTCAACTGGTCCACGAATATCACCTACCAGTGGTCAGGAGTAAATAAAACCGACTACACAGCGGCGGCTTCCAGCCAGGGAAGGACATTGATAAATCGATATGGAGAAAGGGTCATTGATAATAACAGGAATGTTGAGGATGTTATTTTTCATATACCAAAAGGAGATATCCTGAAAAAAGGACAGAACAGTACAAAAATGTTCAACATACGCACAGGATTAAGTTTTAACCACACATTCGGAACCGCCCATAGTCTGTCTGTTAGTATGGATGGCGGCGCCACCAATGCGGAAAATGCCGGTCTCCCTACATACACCTTTTACGGGTATGATCGGGCGACAGGCCACAGTCTACCTGTTTTAACCGGGCCAACCTCCAGTTTCAATAACTATCTCGGCAGTTCCATGGACGCTCCTCAATTACTGGTACCTACGCTCGCCACTAATAGCTATAGCAGAAGTATAACGATGAACGCCAGGGTGAACTACAGTTACCTCGACCGCTTTTTATTGGGAGCATCCTACTCCGGAATGTTCACTCCAAATGTGGGGGAATCTTCTGCCTATGCCTCAACTACCACGAAACGCATCAACGGTTCCTGGGATATCAAGCAGGAACCTTTCTTTAAAGCCTCCTGGATCAGCAAGCTTGAAATGAGTGTCAGCGCTTCAGAAACCGGGGCCGCCCGCCTGCCGCCGGCGCTGATTAATGCCAACAGGCAATTGCAGCCCTTGTGGAATAATGCGGCAATTATCGCATCCGGCGTTAACAATACAGAATTAAGCGGTCAAACCTACCGTGAATTAAAGGGTGGGTTGAAAGTAGGCTTGTCCAAAAATCGTTTGATGCTATCCCTTGATTATACAAAGAATAAAAGTAGCGCTTTGGGTCAATGGAATGGCCGTGCAATATATGACATCGCCGGTGAGCCCTGGTTCCGTTTTCCTGCTCTGAGCACGCTCAGAGTGGAAGCAACACTACAGAATATCAACCCCTACCAGGGCATGAATATCGTTACGGAGGCAAATTCACTTTCAAACAGTGGTGGATTCAACACGCCTGCCAACAATACACAGGGGACATTGCCGCCTACAATCATCAACAAAGAAATAAACCTGATCGTAGGTGCGTTGAATGACCGGTTCATGGCCGAATTGCGTTACTATAACAAAACCGTTGCTGGTCTTGTAAACGGAAATGCTCCTACGGACCCGGCTACAGGTTTGTCTTCCAAACTAAACTACAGCGTATCTGCCAACAAAGGGGTGGAAATGTCGATAAAGGCTGGGATCATCCGCCGTGGAAAAGTGGACTGGACGGTGACGGCAAATGCCGCCTATAATATCAACCAGGTGATCAGTGCGCCGCCCGTGGCCTTTACGCTAACCGACAGCTATCTGTCGGCCCAGCGTGATGGCTATAGCACAACGGGCCTCTGGGGATTTCGATGGGCAGGACTGGACACAACCGGCGCCCCCCGGGTCTATAATCAGAAAAACGAAAAGGTAACCAGACCCGATTCTCTTTCGTTGGTATATCTGGGAACATCAGTGGCGCCCTGGTCCGGCGCGCTAAACCAGAGCCTGCGCTTCGGCCGTTTCTTTGCCAGTGTAAGAATGTTATTCCAATTCGGGCATATCATGAGAAGATATATGCCGGTACTGACTACAGAGCCAGACAGGAACATTGCCATCAGGGACCGTTGGCGAAAGCCGGGCGACGAGGCCTTTACAGATGTTGCGGCCATTGCCCAACCTAACCCCTTAAGGGAGTTGCTCATCAGGAATTCCAACAACAGCCTGATGCCGGCAGATAATGTGCGGCTGAGAGAAATCCAATTAGGTTATGAGGTCCCTCTTGGAAAACGCATAGAAAAGACCATCAAAAGCCTGACATGGTCTGCACAGGTATTGAACGTGGCAGTATGGACCTGGAACAAATATCACCTTGACCCTGAAAAGGTCAGCAACATAGGGGTAGTAAGCTCGCCCACGCCCAGGCAATATGTGCTGAGTGTCAATGCAAGTTTTTAACGCGAAAAAAATCACAATGCAAATGAAACCAATCTTCCGGCTCATACTTGTCATTTCACTGGTATTGCTGGTCAGCAGCTGCAAAAAGTTTTTGAATGTACGGCCGGACAATACAACTAACATTAATCCTCGCACCGTAAGCGATTTTGAGGAGATGCTCAATAACAGCGGCCTCGCAACACCCAATTACATGCTGGCCGATTTCGCGAGCGACGATTTATGGCTCTCCGACAACGTGATGAATTCCGGGAATACCGCAGTGTCTTATTACATGAATACCTACGCCTGGGCGCCCATGGTATGGCAGCCTTCCGATAACGACGCCATGTACAATGACACCTACAAACTGATATTGCAGATGAATATCATCCTGGACAATATTGAAAAAGCTGATGGAGGTACAGGTGAACAAAAAGCTATCGTAAAAGCGCAGGCCTGCATCAACCGGGCCTACTATTACCTTCAGCTGGCCAATATCTACGGACCCGACTACCAATCCGCCAGCGCGGGACAGGACCTTGCAGTTCCGCTCATACTTCACCCGAATGCCACGGAACAACCCAGGCGGAAGACGGTAAAGGAAGTCTATGATCAAATATTGACAGACCTTCAGGTAGCGGTAAACACCCCCTCGCTCCCGGATTTTGGCGTAGATGTGATCCATCCCGGCAAGGCGGCGGCATATGCCATGCTGGCCAGGACTTACCTGTTGATGAGCGATTACGAAAAGGCCTTGGCGGCTGCGGACGGAGCGTTAAAAATCAA
Organism: Chitinophaga polysaccharea; assembly: GCF_902150045.1. GTDB lineage: Bacteria > Bacteroidota > Bacteroidia > Chitinophagales > Chitinophagaceae > Chitinophaga > Chitinophaga polysaccharea_A. The sequence goes on along the minus strand of NZ_CABFVU010000004.1, from coordinate 576,684 downwards.
GAGTGTATTATTGAATTATGAAAGTACCTACAAGCCATTTACCCTTAGAGACCAGGAAAAAAATCCTGAGGTGTTGCTGGCAAGGGTTTATATCGACCAATCATATGTTTGGCAGTTTAATGAGGCAATATATGCCAGTGTATCCTTATCAGACCTCCTTGGTACCAAAGACCTGCGGTTTTATATCAACTTTGAGATACGGCCCAGAAATAAACACTTCGGGTATGAACAATATTCAGATAATAACATTCCCTCCATGCAATTCAATTACAGCCTTACTGTGGCTGAAATGATGCTCATTAAGGCTGAATGCCTGGCCAGGAAAGGAGCTGAGGAGAGTTCAGTAGCACTGTTAAATCAATTAAGGCAATACCGATTTAAAAAAGCAGACTATACCCCGTTAACTGTGTCTCCTGGTGAAGATGCTCTTACGCTCGTACTCAAGGAAAGAAGAAGAGAACTTTTTTTTCATGGCGGCCTGCGGTTGTTTGATCTTAAAAGACTGAACAGGGACCCAAGGTTCAAACAAGACCTTACAAGAGTGAATAGCAAAGACAGTGTGATAGCGACCCTTCCGGCCCTTTCGCCCAGATACCTGATGCCTTTTACGCCGAAGGTGATCGCCAACAATCCCGCCATCATTCAAAATCAAAGATAACGCCCAATGAAAGCTTCCAAATTAATAAATACTGTTATACCATTTGCCATCATGATGGCAGGTGGCTGTATATGTTTCAACGCATGCAAAAAAGACAAGTCCCCGGTTAAAGATGAAGTGACCGCTTATGTGCTTGACAACCTGGCTGCTTCCGGCACTAATATAAATATACCCATAAACGATGGCGACAGCATATCGCAAAGTGTTGGCGTGTATACCCGGCGTTCCCCTACCTGCTTTCCGGTACTACTCACCGATCCAGCCAAGACAGATGTGGAGATAACCGCCTCCATCGATGAGAATCCCCGGTTGGGCCAGGTGTTTGAGAGTATCTACAAGGCCAGAACTACGCAGCTCTGGCCAGGAATGTTTACAATATTGGGAAATGACAAGGTAACTATCAAAGCGGGTCAAACAGCATCCACCGACTCCATCAAGGTGATATTAAAGGATATTTCTGGTATAAAGCAGCCAGGTTTATATATCATAACCATCCCTGTTAGGTTGAATACCAGTTCTCCGAATGCCCGCCTGAAAAGTAGCCTGATGTTTGGTCTATATAAAGTCATCGTAGTAAAATGAAAGTTGCCTTGTCCAATGTTAATGAGGTTTACCGGGTGGGTTTCGGTATGATGGCGGCGGCTTAGTAAGTTATCTGGGATTGTGCGGGCATGGCGATCAATCCGCTATTTGTGAATAGCCTGCCTCATCAGCAAACGAACGGCGGTATCCTTTCGTTTGGCGTATCCTTTCGTTTGGCGTGCAGCTCCACAAATGCCAGTCCTATTTTGTCGTAGGGCAATTTTACAGAAAGATAACTGTCGGCAGTTTCATAGATATATTCGAGGGCGTCAACGGCGATATCATCTTCATCGGTAAAGCTCTCGGTATCACCTTCAGTATTGAGTTTGCCAATACCTGTTACTTTCTGCAACGTCCGGTTCCCAACGGTTTTCACCAACGAAAAAGCAATGGTTTTATTTTTCTCCTGCCGGGATTGTTTATTGGTAACCATCAATTGCCAGGTAGTATCCTGCTGCTGCCAGCTGTAACGTTTCAACATTCTGGCAGTCAACATCCGTCCATAATACACATTAAACAATAAAACAATGTATAGTTTTATTAAAACCCAAAGTAGTATTCGTTTTAGCAAAAGATCCACCAATTAAATCAGAAAAAATGGCTATATCATAAGTCGCGTTTTACAGCGTAAATACATAACGCATTTCATAGATCGCTAGATAGGTTGACCCTTTTTAATTGTGTATAAAATTTACCGGTTATCTTTGAAAAGAAAAGACACCCTATTATTAATCTTAACCCAAACCCTGTTCTAAACCCGAATCCAAACATTTAAAAATTTTCACTATGAAAAGACTCATTCTCTTGGAGTTGTAATAGCTCTCCTATTTCTATCCGTTTCATGCACAAAGGACAAAAACATTCCTAGTTCAGACATTGAATCATTAAAGGCTCAATTAAAACAATTAAATAGCGCACAGGTAACAGAAAATACTGCTATTACGGATATGTCCGCTCCTTTTATTAGTCAAATCGATCAAAAAAAGCTTAGCCTCTTAACTAAGATAAACCGTATGATGGTACCTTGGGAAGGTCCATTTTATGTTACGGGAACATTACAGTTAGTAGCTATCAATCAGAAAATTTTGATCACGAATACAGAGTCGCCTTTAGCAACTGGATATTACTTCTGCAATGTTTATGCGCTTTCAAAAGAAGTGGATCTACCCGCTGGTGCGCTTGCAAGAGTAGATGCAAACCTGATGACCAAAAATGGTTACTCAAATTGGACGACGAAAGAGATAGGAATTAAATTTGCCCAAGGAACCGGGCCAACCAGTAATAAATTTGGTATGACAACTTATTCAGTCCTGCCAATGACTAATATTGTCGGCCAGTCTGTAAGTGCGCCTGCCTTACCAGCTGGGGATTTAACAGGTGTACAATTTGCCTATTCTTATGTTCTATAAAACAAAGGTCAAAAGCCAGATCCGTATAACAACAAGCCTGGACCGGGCTTTTGACCTTTTATAAATATATTTACCTCAACCTATAGCCCAGACTTAAATAAAACGCTAATGACTTGGCTGCCATCGAAGTATACTGACTTTTAGCAACAGGTGAGAACGCCAGCAAATACGAGCAATTTACACCGATTCTTAACCTATTGATATTTTCAGTAATACCAGCTTCAGTTTTACATCCCCAGTTGGTCTGTTGAGTGGAATAACCTGAGTACATCTCCTTATTAAAAGCTCCTGAGCCAACCAAAATATTCATATATGGCCCTGCTCCCAAATAAAGCTCAGTTTTACGACTTTGAGTTCGCACACGAAATGAAGTATTTAGTTGGACATAGTTCCAACTCTGTTTATCACGGTTTGTTGTATCCCCAATTGTAGGACTTTCTTTTCCTCCCAGCTTTAAAAATCCAATTTGACTTGAAAGATAAAACCATTTTTTCTCAAGATATTCCACCCCTAATATCGCGGGGTCCAGATACAGGGCTAAGTAACTGTTTAAGGTAATCGAAGATCAATCTTATATCTTCGCTATGGTTACTAACCTTATTTTCAAGTTGCTCCAGCTTCAATAAAATGTCCTTGTGAGTTGAAATCATCTCCCGCATCCGATGAAATATCCGTATTATCTGGATATTTACAACTATGGCCCTCTCACTGTTCAAAACACTGGAAAGCATAGTCACACCTTGCTCACTAAAGCAGAAAGGTGCGTAGCGAAGTCCCTTAAACTCTTCTTTAGAGGACGCAAATTGCGTCCTCCAATTTTCAAACTCTTCTTTGTCCATCTCAAACATAAAATCCTCTGGAAACCGACTTATATTTCTTCTCACAGCTTCTTTTAACCTTTTAGTCTCAACACCATAAAGTTCAGCGAGGTCCCGGTCTAACATAATTTTCTGTCCTCTGATAAAATAGATTTTATCCATTATTATTTCGTCTGGAATTGAAGCTTGTTTAATATTTTTAGACATAAATAATACTTATATTATGAATAGATTCTTCGTTGAGCAAAACTAGTCGTTTGCATAAACTGTATGCTTTATTGTTTGATAATTGTGTGATATTAACAAATCATTGGCGAGTAAAACATTAAACTGAGGAACTGTAAAACCTAACGAATAAGAAATCGGCCCCTATGGTACTCGAACTTCTTATAAATTGAAAACAAACAAATTAAATTAGAGCTGCCTTTTCCACAAAAAATGTCGAACACAAAAAAGCCTTCAAATCTTGCGACCTGAAGGCTTTTGCATCTTCCAGTGATCCCCTTGGGACTCGAACCCAAGACCCATACATTAAAAGTGTATTGCTCTACCAACTGAGCTAGGGAATCATTCCCGCTAAACGGGAGCGCAAAAGTATGAATTAATTTAAAACTTCCAAATACCTTTATAAAAAAATACTAACTAACACGTATATACGCTTTCCGATTTCCTATCTTTATATCTATGGCAAATCCTAAAGAACTACCCGAACTTTTCTTTGAAACCCAGGAGCAATGGGAAAAATGGCTGGCAAAGAACCATGCCAAAGAAGATGGCGTATGGCTCCGCATGTATAAAAAAGATACAAAAATCCCTTCCATTAATTATGCCCAGGCGCTGGATGAAGCGCTGTGCTATGGCTGGATCGACGGGCAATCCAAGTCCATTGACGAAAAATGTTTCAAACAGAAATTTACACCACGGCGGGCCAAGAGTATCTGGTCGGAAAGAAATACAAAACATATAGAGCGCCTTACCAAAGAAGGGAAAATGAAGCCGGCCGGTATTCACCAGGTGGAGCTGGCAAAGGACGACGGCCGATGGGAGAAGGCGTATGCTACGCAGAGCGAGGCCACTGTCCCCGATGACTTTATGGCGGCGCTGAAGAAGAACAAAAAGGCAGCGGCTTTTTTCGAAACGCTGAATAAGCAGAATAAGTTCGCTATTTATTTCCGGTTGCAAAATGCGAAAAAAGCGGAAACACGGGCTAAGCGCATTGTTGATTTTATAGCAAAGCTGGAACGGCACGAGAAATTTCACTAACGGCCGCTCCAGCTGTAAAGGAATTATATCATACCATTGTTATGCGGTATGGTGGCAGGGATGACCTGCGTCACCTGCCAGTGTTCGGCCAGCAGGCTGTTTTCCAACCGGAATATATCATAATATACCGCCGCTGCAGTGGAGGATTGTACCATTACAAAATTCCCCTCTCCTATAATGCGGTGTACTTCCACATCCTGTGAAGGCAAAGGTGAATGTGATTGGTAACCCGGCTGTAGCAACGCCTTATCCGGCTGCCGGAAGTACTGCGCTATAATTGCCTTATTAGAGGCAGTCAGGTGCAGATCCCTTATTTCAGCTGCTCCTTCCGTAACGGCATTTTCCTGCGTGGCGTCCCAATGCTCGGCCAGCTTCCCGTTTTCAAGGCGATAAAGATCCACAACCGCCACGTTTTTACCCATAAATGCTACATCCATGTGCAGCATTACATACTTGCCGTCTGCAATGGTGCGCACTACTGGGCTTTTGGCGGATGCCGGCGCCGGGTACTGCTTCAGTTGTTCCAAGGCTTCCAGCAAACCGGCTTTGCCGTCTTTTACCATGGGGCTGTGCTGGATATAGGAATCATGAACGTAGGTATCTATAACAGAAGTATTGCGCTCCCCTATGAGGTGCTTCAGTGCGGCCAATACAATGGCCTTGTTGTATATTGATGACATAAAAAATAAACTGGTTAATAAAAAATACAGGAATAGCAGGGAAAGAAAACTCAATTCCTTTCCAGGGAGTTCCGGTGTTGGGTAACCGGGAGAAGATATGTGATGAGAATAATGATGATGTAAACCTACTATTTTCCGGGTATTCAGTGGTAATTAATTGGGGCTTGATAAAAAAAGCGCACCGGATTACCCCGGCGCGCTTTTAAAAACTTATGTAATTTACCCCATTGCATTGCTGTAAATACCATTGGCCTCTGCTTTTGCTTTGCGTGCATAATCACGCATGGTGCCGGCAGTTTTATTTACAGTATCGCGGGCATCTTCCATTAAATCATGTCCCTGTTGACGTTTCCTGAGATATAAGATAACCAGGGAGGCGGCAGTACCTACCGCTGCTGCTGCAAACAATATCTTTTTCATATGCCAGTTTTTAGTCCGGGTAATGAAATCCAATAGTCATGCCAACAGCGGCATACACAACCGTTAGAAAACTTCCTTTCCAAATGGCGTGAAACTAAGGCTCATCAGCTTAAAATGCTGCCGGCCCCAGGGAATGCCAATAATGGTAATGCAAAGCAACAGGCCAAAAAACAGGTGGGTAAGGGCTATCCAAACACCGCCTATCAGGATCCAGATAATGTTGAAGATAGTTGACAGGCAACCGGTTTGCCCCGGCGCCTCTCTCACCTGCCGACCGAAAGGCAGTAACGTAAAGAGGCCAATCTTAAAACATTGTAACCCAAACGGGATACCAATGATGGTAAGACAAAGCAGCAAGCCGCTCACCATATACTGTACAAAGGCGATAAAGCCGCCGAAAATAAGCCAGATGATGTTACCTATTAAGTTCATCTTTCAAATGTAAAAAGGTTAAAGGATATTTGGAGAGGCCCTTATAATTCTTTTTTCTCCGGCAAAAAATTACCCTGCAGTGCCATTCATCCTGGTGTACATGGAAAATAATGAGCGGAAATCTTTTATTCCAGCTATCTTCACCGGGATAGGAATAATGCTGTTCCTATAAGCACTCCTCTTTTGCAACAGGCCTTTGACACATTAATTAACAGCTTTATCGAAAGCAAAGTAGGTATCTCAGAAAATTTTTTAAGCAGTGAGCTTTCCGGCAGCTTAAAGGAAAACCTGTTACATCTTCATTCCCTGAAAAATATGCTGGCAGCGGGAACCGGCAATCAAGCACAGGTGAACCAGGACAGATCCCTTCGCGGGGATGTTATTTACTGGCTCGACAGGCAGCACAACAACGCGCATGAAAATGCTTTTTTTGATGTGATGGATGCCTTTGTGGTTTATTTGAACCAGTCGTGCTACACAGGCATCACCGGGTATGAGTTCCATTATACCCTGTATGAAACAGGAAGCTTTTACCGCAGGCACCTGGACCAGTTTCGCAACAACGACAGCCGCCAATACTCTATGATCATTTACCTCAATACCGGCTGGCAGCCCGCCGATGGAGGCCAGTTATCCATTTACCATACAGGAAGCAATGCGCAACAGATAGACCCCAGCGCAGGGAAAACCGTTTTCTTTAAAAGCAGCGAGCTGGAACACGAAGTGCTGCTCACACATAAGCCCAGGATGAGTATTACCGGCTGGCTGAAACGTTAAGCCATCCCATAACTTCCGGATCGCGCCGGGGTGTCATATATCTCCTGGTAGCTCCAATACAGGATTTACCCTTTGATCCATAATCACATTATTATTTAATCATATAAATATATATTTCTGTTAACCGAAATATACTATTCTGATACTATACTTGCATAAATTTTATTCAAATATTTGAATATCAACGTATTAATAATATTCATTCATCTATTCACATTAATATTATAATAAAATATATATACTAATAAAATCAACAAATAACACGAATATTAGCCTATTTGTAAAAAAATTTATGAATTAAGTAAATTAATCTTCTACTTTTATACTTAAGTATACTGATCGATCAACCAAAAAAGTACTTAAGTACATTATTCAATTTTTAATTACTTATTTTATGAAATTGTCAGCCACTTTTACCTTCATACTTGCTATTGCTTCCTTTATTGCCAAAGCCGAAAACAACGATCCCCCGAAAAAGAAAAAGAGAGGCGGTTACTTAATTGAGCTTCCCGCCTCTTTAAATACCAGCACCGACAGCGCTAAAGCCATCACCCTTTTCCAGGCATCTGAACTGCCGTTTAAACCATCTATCCAGGTAGGCGCAATTGTTCATATGTTCGCCTCCGGGGAACAAACCGGGTTTGGCGCTCCCAGCAACGATAAAACGGCGAAAGACTGGAACAAGGGCTTTTCCATTTACCGAGCCAGGGTACTGGTAGGCGGTCAGCTTACCAAAAAAGCCAGCTTCTTTATGGAAACGGAAATACCTTCTCCTATCGGTATCCAATCAAACGGGGAAAAGAATGTGAAGGTATCGCCCATCATCCTGGACGCACAGCTGGAATATACTTTCACCAACGCATTCCAGCTCATAGCAGGTATGCAGCTGGTATCCAACAACCGTAACGGCTTACAGGGCGCTGCCGGGTTAATGGCCAACGACTTCACCTACTTCCAGTATCCTTATAACCTGTTTGCCAACAGTCCGCTGCAGGGGAATTTCGGACGTGACCTCGGTATCAACGCCCGCGGGTTCCTCGCAAACGATAAACTGGAATACCGGCTCGGGGTTTTCACTGGCCGTAATGTAGATGGCGGCGCCCCCCTCCGTACGGTAGGCCGCGTAGCCTACAACTTCCTGGATGCGGAAAAGGACTTTTATTACGCGGGTACCAAACTGGGCAACGGCAAAACCCTGGCATGGGGCGCCGGCTTCGACGCACAGGCCTCCTATTACAATCTCAGCACGGATGTGTTTTTTGATCACCCGCTCGGCAATGCCGGCTCGGTTACACTCAACGCAGCCTTCCAATACATGACCGGCGGCACCAGCCTGGATTCCAAATACTCCTTTGCTACCCTCATTCCCAAACAAACAGTTCAGTTCCTGGAGCTCGGCTACTACTTCAAAAAGTCGAAACTCCAACCCTGGATCCGTTACGAGAACCAGGACGTAAACGCAGAAGCCGCACAAACCGGCGCCGTAAAGCCTGCCAACTTTGACAAGCTAAACTCCAGCACCGTTATGGGTGGAGGGCTCAACTACTTTTTCAATGGCACCGGTACCAACCTGCGCCTCTCCTACACTACCCGTACCTACAATGTAGCCACTGCTATACCAGACGACTATACGAAAAAAACATTCGGCCAGGTATGGCTCCAGGCCCAGTTCTTCATCTTCTAATGCACAAACATTCATTCATCTTCTTTATAAAATATAAGTCAACATGAGAAACGCTTTCCTGAAACAACTACCCATCCTGCTCCTGGGCGCTACGGCACTCTTTTCTTCCTGTAACAACAGCGCCGGGAAAACCAGCGGCGCCGACTCCGCCGCTACCAAAGAAACCGTGAAAATAGGCGTGCTCCACTCTCTCAGCGGCACCATGGCCATTTCTGAAGTATCGTTAAAAGATGCGGTACAAATGGCAGTGGATGAAATCAACGCCAAAGGCGGCGTACTCGGCAAACAAATAGAACCGGTGATCGTAGACCCGGCGTCCGACTGGGACCTGTTTGCGGAGAAAGCCAAGGAACTGCTCATCGATAAAAAAGTATCTGCTGTATTTGGCTGCTGGACTTCCGTATCCCGCAAATCAGTACTGCCGGTATTTGAGCAGAACAACGGCCTGCTCTTTTACCCGGTGCAATACGAAGGGGAAGAATGCTCCAACAGCGTGATCTATACCGGCGCTACACCCAATCAGCAACTGATTCCAGCCGCGGAATACCTGATGAGCGAAAAAGGCGGCGGATATAAAAAGTTCTACCTGCTGGGAACAGATTATGTGTTTCCCCGCACAGCCAACAAGATCCTGAAAGCCTACCTGCTTTCGAAAGGCATCCCGAAAGAAAATATCATTGAAGAATACACGCCATTCCACCACCAGGATTACCAAACCATCATCTCTAAAGTAAAACGCTTTGCAGCAGATGGCAAGGCCTGTATCCTCTCTACCATCAACGGCGATTCCAATGTGCCTTTCTATAAGGAATTTGCCAACCAGGGCCTCTCCTCAGCTACCTGCCCTATCATGGCATTTTCTGTGGCAGAAGATGAGCTCCGCTCTATGGACACCGAATTCCTGGTAGGCCACCTCGCAGCATGGAACTACTTCCAGTCGAACGACCTGCCTGAGAACAAAAAATTCGTGGCGGACTTTAAAGCCTTCTGCGCAAAGAAAGGGCTCCCCGGCGGCGATAAAAGAGTAACAGACGATCCTATCTGCTGGGCTTACACCGGCGTATACCTCTGGGCCAAAGCCGCTGAAAAGGCTGGCTCCTTCGATGTATCAAAAGTACGCAACGCCTTATACGGACTGGACTTCCCTTCTCCCGACGGATTGGTAAAAATGGACCCACGGAATCATCACCTGGCTAAACCGGTAGTGATAGGCGAAATAAAACCCGACGGACAGTTTGATATCATCTGGAAATCTGAAGGACTGGTAGATCCGCAGCCATGGTCGCCCTTAACATCACCTGATAAAGATTGCGACTGGGTGAACCACAACGGTACCTACGCAAAAAAATAAGCGGATACTTTTTTACTGAAGACAGGCTATTTCCAACTTATCAAAAACGATGCGATGAATACTTCCTTACGGATGCTGATGTGCTGCTTACTGCTGCTGCCGCTGTTTTCAGCGGGGCAGGACAGCGCCTCCATCTACACCGCACAGCTGCTGCAACCACCCGCCGACTCCGTGCGCACAAAAGCTATTGGCAGGCTGGCCGCCCTTCGTATACCGGCCACCTTTCCTTTGCTGATGGCGATCAATGATAAAAAGCTGTACCTGCTGGATCAGAAAGCGGTTACGGTGGACAGTAAACCTACCGGCGAAGGAACCTACCGGCTTTACTCTCTTTATCCCGACAACACACTTCTTACCAACAGCAGCGGGCAACCGCTGCTGTTACCATTGTCTGCCTTAAAAACAGTGGACATTCCGCGGGGCGACCGCCTCCAGCTGGCGGGCATTGCGCCGCTGCTCAACCTTTTCAGCAATGATGCGCAGAAACGCATCCTCGCTTATTCACAACTCAAAAACACCGGCGACAGCGCCACGCTCTCCATCCTGCAGGCCGCACTGGCAAAGGAAACCAACGCCGATGCACTCCGCACCGGCAAAGATGTGCTGTATGCCGCCCGGCTATACAAGGCTACCAGCACAGCTAACGCCAACGCCTATATCGACAGTATCGGCGATAACTGGAGCGATAATGCCCCCGTGTTATTACGGAACTACGCCAAAGCAGGATTCCTTAACCAGGAAACGGCCCACTATGCGGCGGCAAAGGCCGTCAGCCTGGAGAAGCGGTACGACAGCTTGCAGCGCATCCAGAATTTTTTCAGCGGGTTAAGTTTGGGTAGCATCCTGATCCTCATTGCTCTTGGCCTTTCCATTGTATATGGATTAGCCGGTATCATTAACATGGCGCATGGAGAGTTTATGATGATAGGCGCCTACACCACTTATTGCACACAGGTATTTTTCACCCACACACTGGGCATTCCACAAACAGATATTTTCTTCCTCTGCGCACTGCCCTTGTCATTCATCGTGGCAGGCGCTATGGGCTGGATCCTGGAAAGGCTGGTGATCCGCCACCTGTATGCCAAACCCCTGGAAAGCCTGCTGGCCACCTGGGGAGTAAGTCTCATACTGATCCAGACTGCCCGTTTGTTATTCGGCGATCTTACCGCGGTGAAAACGCCTCAGCTGCTATCCGGCGGCTGGCAGGTATCGCCGCATCTTACCCTGCCCTACAACCGCATCTTTATTATAGTGCTCACTTTGTTCATGGTGCTGTTCACCTACCTCATGCTGTTCCGCACCAGGCTGGGGTTACAGATCAGGGCAGTTACACAGAACCGTCAGATGAGCGCCTGCCTGGGTATAGAAACCCGGCGCGTGGCATCCATCACTTTTTTTATTGGCTCGGGACTGGCCGGACTGGCCGGTTGCGCCATTACGCTGATTGGCAACGTGGTGCCGGATATGGGGCAAACTTATATTGTAGATTCTTTCCTGGTAGTGGTAACAGGCGGCGTAGGCAAGCTGGCCGGCACTATCTTTTCCGGCTTGGGCATTGGCTTCTTCACCAAAATATCAGAGTCCTTTTTCCAGGCAGTATACGGAAAAGTGTTTATCCTGGTGTTTATAATGCTTTTCATGCAATATAAACCCAAAGGCTTATTTCCAGACAAAGGCCGCATTGCGGAAGATTAAAAAAACGGGCATTATGAAAACGAACAACAACACACTGCTATATATTTTGTTCATCGCTGTTTTTGCGATCCTGCTGCCGGCAGGTTACCTGTCGGGGCTTTTATCAGTGAACACCATTTCCGTATGGGGGCGTTATTTCTGCTTTGCCATTGCGGCGCTGGGCATAGACCTGATATGGGGTTATACCGGCATTCTCTCCATGTGCCAGGCTTTCTTCTTTTGCCTGGGCAGCTATGGCATTGCCATGCATTTGCTGCTGAAGAAAACCGCAACAGCCGGCGCTGTGCTGCCGGATTTTATGGCCTGGAATAAAATAGAAACACTACCCTTCTTCTGGCAGCCGTTCCAGTCGTTCGGCTGGTCGCTGGCATTATGCCTGCTGATCCCCGCGGTGTTTGCCTTTATTGTAGGCTTCGTATTATTCAGAAGCCGCATCAAAGGCGTGTACATGGCTATCATTACGCAGGCGCTTACACTGGCGATGTGGCTTATTTTCCTGCGGAATGAAACTAACCTGGGCGGTACTAACGGTCTTACCGATTTCAGCACCATCCTGGGTTTTCCCCTGTCTTCATCTTCCGTAAAACTGGGACTGTACATGATCTCCTTTGTCATATTATGCGGGGCCTATTTCTGTTGTTATAAGATCACGCATTCCAAGTTCGGGAAAGTATTGCAGGCCATCCGCGACAGTGAGTCCCGCGTGAGTTATACCGCTTACAAGGTAGTGGATTACAAGCTGGCCGTTTTCGTAGTGGCGGCACTGTTAGCCGCTGCGGGCGGTATGCTGTACCTTCCTCAAACCGGTATTATTACACCGGGGCGTATGGATGTAAAAGCATCGGTAGAAATGGTGATGTGGGTAGCGCTGGGCGGCAGGGGCAACCTGAAAGGCGCCGTGATAGGCGCTTTGCTGGTGAACTTCCTGTACAGCATCTGCACCAGTTTATTCCCTGATTCATGGTTGTTTATACTGGGCTTCCTGTTTGTAATCACGGTATTATATTTTGATAAAGGATTTATGGGATTGATAGATAGTATTAAACAGAGATTTTCCGCCACCCGGTTTAAAACACCTCAAACTACCCACTGATATGCTACTCAACGTAAACAACCTGTCGGTATCATTTGGCGGTGTGCATGCACTGAACCTGGATCATTTCAGCCTGCGCGATAAAGAACTGCGGGTGATCATTGGCCCTAACGGAGCGGGCAAGTCCACCTTCCTGGATATCATCTGCGGAAAAACAAAAGCAGACAAAGGAGAAATCACTTTCAACGGTAAATCCATTCTTGGCAAAACGGAAGTACAGATCGCTGAAGCCGGCATTGGCCGCAAGTTCCAGAAGCCCTCAGTATTTCCCGGGCTTTCGGTATACGACAACCTCCTGCTGGCCGCCAAAATGAAGAAAGACATCTTTTCTTCCCTCTTCTTCAAATCCACGCCGGCGCTGGCAGACCGGATACACAGTGTAGCGGTGAAGCTATCGCTCACCAATGTGATGTACAAGCTGGCCGGTGATCTTTCCCACGGGCAGAAACAATGGCTGGAAATTGCCATCGTGGTATTGCAGGATCCCACCCTGATGCTGATAGATGAACCCGCCGCCGGCATGAGCGATGAAGAAACAGAGAAAACCGGCGCACTGCTGCTGGAGCTGTCCAAAGCCCACAGTATTATTGTGATTGAACATGATATGAAATTTGTAGAACAGATAGCCAATGAACTGGTAACTGTGCTGGTTCGCGGCAAACGACTGATGGAAGGCACTTTCGCAGAAGTAAAGAACGACCAGCGGGTTATAGATTGTTATTTAGGCCGTACTAACGCTCAATTGGAAACATTATGATGAACACACCGGTTTTAGCTGTTAACAATATCTCCGCCGCTTACGGGCAGAGCATCATTTTGCGGGGTACCACCCTCGCGGTAAAGAAAGGCGCCGTTACCACGGTAATGGGCCGCAACGGCGTTGGGAAAACCACGCTGCTCAAAACCATCATGGGCTTACTTCCTGCACAGGAAGGCAGCATTGTTTTCAACAATGAGAACATTACCACATTGCCGCCGCATAAAAAAGCAAAAGCAGGTATCGCCTATGTGCCGCAGGGCAGGGAAATTATCCCGAAGCTAACGGTATACGAAAACCTGCAACTGGGGCTGGAAGCGCATCCCGACAGGAAGGCGAAGATCCCCGAAGAGGAGATCTATCACCTGTTTCCCATCCTGAAAGATTTCCGCAAACGCGCCGGCGGCAACCTCAGCGGGGGGCAGCAACAGCAGCTGTCTATTGCCCGTGCGCTGGTGAGCAATCCCTCCCTGCTGCTGCTCGATGAGCCTACAGAAGGCATACAGCCTTCCATTGCCCAGGAGATTGGCAGCATCCTGCAACAGCTGGTGCAGGAAAAAGGATTGTCTGTTTTACTGGTGGAACAGAAGATAGATTTTGCCAGCCAGGTAACGGACCATTACTATTTTATGGACCGTGGCCGGATGGTGATGGATGGCACCGCGGAAGAACTGAAACACACGGAGCTGGAAAAACATATCGCCGTATAGCTCCAGCAGGCAGGTTTTATTATCTTTAGCATTATGCATCCTGTATCCGAAGACAGAAGTATTTTTAAGATCTTCACCATCCTTTATGCGGTGGCGCTCACCACTATTGCATTATTGTCTGTATTCAGCCAGATCAAGATCCAGCAGGCGCTGAACCACCAGATGAACGATTCGCATGTGATCAATTTTGCGGCGAGGCTGCGCACTTATAGCCAGACCCTGAGCAAACTGGCGCTGCTGCTGGAATCGGGCCGCGACATAGAAGATAACCGGAAAGAATTTATCAATACGCTGAAACAGTGGCAGAAATCGCACGAAGGCTTACAGGCAGGCAGTAACTTCCTCAACCTGCCGGCCAACGACCAGGATGAACTGAGGCAGATGTTCGAGATCATCCGCACCCCTCACCAGGAGATATGGGATGCCGCCAGTAAAATGATCACGGTACTGTACCGCGATACAACCTTTAACGCGGCGCATATACGGCCTTACGTACAAACCATCCTGGCGTATGAGAAATCGTACCTGCTGGGCATGGAGCTGATCGTGTTCGACTACGACCGCTTTTCCAAGGAACGCATCCGTAACCTGAAAGAGATTGAATACATCGTACTGGGCCTGGTGCTGTTTACGCTGATGCTGGAGGCCGGTGTGATCTTCTATCCCCTCTCTACCCGTATCCGGAAAATTATCCGGGGTTTGGTAGATGCAGAAGAGCGGGCCCGTAAATTAACAGAGGAAGTGCAGCTGGCTAACCAGGAAAAATTACTGCGCCAGGAAATGGAACAACGCATCCGATCATATTCCATTATCAATGGGCAGGAGAAAGAGCGGAAACGCATTGCTGCTGAAATACACGACGGTATCGGGCAAATGCTTACCAGTTTGCGTATGAAACTGGAACAGATTGAAGACCGCAGCATGCAGCATGATCCCGAAATAGCCATGGTGAATACCATGATGTACAGCATCATCCATGAAACCAAGCGTATTTGCGCCGATCTGCTGCCCAGCGTACTGGAAGATTTCGGGCTAAGGGCTGCTATCGATGAGCTGATCAAACTATGCCGGCAAACGGCGCCGGGCATCAGTTTCCAGCTGGAAGAAACTTTATCGGCGGCGCCGCTGCCAAAGGAAGTTAAAACGGGCGTTTACCGTATCTTGCAGGAGGCATTGAACAATGCCATTAAACATGCAGACGCAGATACCATTGAAATAGATATTGACGGTACCGCCAACTTCCTGCAGTTAAGCGTGAGCGATAATGGCAAGGGTTTTCATTTCGACAGCCGCCAGCTCTACTCCACCGAGCAGGTCAAAAAAGTGAATGGCATCCGCAATATGAAAGAAAGGGCGGAATTACTGGGCGGTACGCTCCAGATCAATTCCCAACCTGGCACCGGAACAATTGTACAGTTGGCAATAACTTTTTAGCAATGAAAAAAACAGGCGTTTTTTTAGTAGATGATCATGAAATATTCCGGAACGGTCTTAAACAGCTCATCAACAGTGAAGCCGATATGGAAGTGATTGGAGAAGCCAGCAGCGGGGAAGATGCGCTACAACAATTAGCAGAAATCCGGCCCGATGTGATCATTATGGACATCCGCATGCCAGGGATGAACGGCCTGGAAACCAGCATCCACCTGCTGGAAAAAAATCCCAATGGCAGGATCCTCTTCTTTAGTTTATTTGACGAGCCCGACTACGTAGCCGCCGCCCTGGAAATGGGCGCCAGCGGTTATATCCTGAAAGATACCAGCAATAAAATATTCCTCAGCGCCATCCGCACCATTCACCAAGGCAGGTATTATTTCATTGGCGAAGTAAGCGACGTACTGGTAAAGAAATACCTCGATGCCCGGCAAACACCCGGTAATGGCGGCACCTCCGACATTTCCCTTTCCCGCCGGGAAGAACAGATCATGCGCATGATCAGCCAGGGACTTAATAATAAAGACATTGCCGAATCACTGAACATCAGCATCCGTACCATTGAGGCGCATCGTATGAATATCCTTCGCAAGTTCCAGGTGAACAGTATAGAGGAAGCCGTGGAATATTGTAGAACAAACGGGTTGCTGAAAGAGGAATAAGGGAACCGCTTGCCGCGGCTCCCTGCATAGATCTATTTTTTCCAGGTATTATCTTTTACATTGGCATCCATAAACAGGTTACCATCCAGCCGTACGGCGCTTACGTCCTTCTTCACTGCCAGCTCCAGCGTTGTAGTTTTGGTATTGGCTTTCCATACCGCAGGCGTTTGGTGAAAGGTAGCTTCGCTGCCATCCGCAAAGGTCACGATCACATCAAAGGGGATTGCAAACCCGCCGGTATTGGTAATTTTCACCGACAGGTGTTTCTTGTTTTGCATTACATCTGATAAAGTAAGATCGATGTAATTATAGCTGAAGAACCAGTTGTTCCAGAACCAGTCGAGGTTTTCACCGGCGGCCGTGTTGAAGGAATAAAAATAATCCCATGGGATGGGATGTTTACCATGCCAGTTGTCCATATAAGCATGCAGGCATTTTTTGAAGCGGGCATCTCCGAGCAGATCTTTCACCGCCAGGTAAGACAGGGATGCTTTGCCATAGGAGTTATTGCTGTAGCCCATTCCACTTACCTGGTTAGACATGGAAATAATAGGCTGGTCTTCTTCTGTGGAAGGATCGAAGATATACTTGGTAACCCTGAATTTTTTGTAGAAGTTATCCGCTGTTTCCTTTCCTTTTTCCGCAATGCCGATAAGATATTCAAAAGTGGTAGCCCAGCCTTCATCCATAAAGGCGTAGCGGCTTTCGTTGATGCCCATGTAGAAAGGGAACCAGGTATGCGCTATTTCATGGTCCTGCACCAGTTGTGCGAAACTGAGGTCGTCTCCCACAGAGCCATCGTTTACCATCATAGGGAATTCCATATCAGCAAAGCCCTGTACGGCGGTCATTACCGGGAAGGGATATGGCACGCCCGGCCAGTGACGGGAGAACCAGCTCAGGGCATTCTGTGAAAACGCTACCGAATGACGGAAGTCTGTTGCCGTATCATTATATGCCGCCTGTACGCTGGCGCGGCGCATGGTGCTACTGTCTACCACCACGCTGGAGGCATCCCATACATAATGATTACTGGCAGCGAAGGTAACATCCGCAATATGGACGGCCCTGAACTTCCAGGTGTTCCTATCCTGTTGCCGGGTCACTACTTTGCGTTGCATTTCATCGAGGGTAGCAATATGCATCACGTTATCGGCGGTATAGGATTGCTCCAGGCGTTTTGCAAACTCGGGCTGCAATACTTCTGAGGCATTGAGCAGGTTGCCCGTGCCCCATACCACGAAGTTCTTAGGCACGGTTACCGATACATTGTAGTCGTTGAAATCACTGTAGAACTCCACGCGGTCGGTATGATCCAGTCCGTCCCATCCGTTGTAGTCGTCGTACACCGATACGCGGGGATAAGCATAGGCCATAAACACGGAGGTGCTGTCCAGCATACCTTCCCGGCCGCTTTGTATGGAGAGGTCGTAGTGCCAGCGGATCTGCAGCTGCAGGCTGTCTTTCGGCTGCAACGGAGCCGGCAGCACTATATTCGTTACCGTGCCCACATCGTTATTGACCGGCAGCGCCACTCCGTTGGCGATCAGCGTATCGATGGTGATACCATCTGTCAGGAAGTTTTTGCTGGTATAGCCGGAGCGGGGCGACTGCGGCTTATGCAAATTCACGATCATACGGAGTAAAAAGCTTTTTAAAGCATTGGGGCTGTTGTTCACATAGCTGATTGTTTCACTGCCCGTCACTTTACGGTCCGGCGGGTTTACCGAGAGGTGGATATTGTATGTTCCCTTGTTCTGCCAGTAATTCTTCCCTGGTGCGCCGCTTTTGTCGCGGGTTCCGTTTGCATACGCCTGTTTGATATTACGGGGCATGTACAATTCCTGTGCTGATGTTATGGTGTTTGCACCCAATAACAACAGCAGGCTGTAAATAAGTTTGTTCATAAGCAATTGCTGGTTACGAACGCTAAAATTAGGGAAGTATGGGGAAACATCTTGCAGGATTTATGTAAACGGCAGGTTTTTAAAACCGGTCGATGCCTGTATCAAAAGCGAACATATTAAAACATCGGTAAAAGTATAAATTTGTTGTTATTAAAACATCCGGTTCCGGCATCATTTTCCGGGAACCTGTTAAAAATCGCGTTTGCATGCAGTTTAAAATTACTCTCCGTCATCTCTTAAAAAATAAAGGTTATACGGCTATTAATATTATTGGTCTTGCTGCCGGCATGGCTGTTACCTTACTGATTGGCCTGTGGATATGGGATGAAGTGACCTTTAACCACTGGCATGAACGGCATGACCGGCTGGCGCAGGTAATGGATGTGCAGGAAATCAACGGGGAAAGCATTACCGGCGAGGCCATTGCCATTCCCTTGGCAGAAGAACTGCGCAATAATTATGCTGGCGATTTTAAACGGGTGGCTATTGTGTACCCCAACTTCACACATACCATTGCCGCGGGTGATAAGAAGCTGTCGCAATCCGGCGTATGGGCCAGTCCCGATTTCCCTGAAATGCTGACCCTGAAGATGGTACATGGTAAAAGGAATGCGCTGAAAGACCCCACTGCCGTGATCATTAACCAATCGCTGGCCACGTCATTATTCGGCAGCGCCGATCCTATGGGAAAGGCTATCCGTATGGATAACCGTACCGACCTGCAGGTGGGTGGCGTGTATGAGGATTTGCCGCAAAGCACAGCGTTTTACGGCACACAGCTGTTCCTGCCCTGGGACCGTGCCGTGAGCACCATTCCCTGGCTGAAAGATGAAGTATCCAAATGGGACACCCATTACTGGAAATTGTTCGTGGAGCTGAACGGGGATATTGATATAAACAAAGCCAGTGCAAAGATCAGTGGCGTAGTACAGCAGCATGTGAAAACCGGCAAAGAAACGCTGTTGCTGCATCCCATGAACAGGTGGCATTTATACAACGAGTTTAAGAATGGCCGGGTAAGCGGCGGGCGTATACGCCTGGTATGGCTGTTTGGCATTACAGGCGCAATGGTATTGTTGCTGGCCTGTATCAATTTTATGAACCTCTCAACCGCCAGAAGCGCAAAGCGAGCTAAGGAAACGGGGATCCGCAAAGCCATTGGCGCTACCAGGGTACAACTGATCCGGCAATTTCTAAGCGAATCCCTGCTCCTCTCCTTTTTATCGTTTGCATTGGCAGCAGGCCTGGTGTGGTGGCTGTTGCCGTTGTTTAACCGGATCACTGAAAAGCAGATAGTTATCCCTTTCCATTTGCCGGGACTGTGGGCCACCTGCATCGGGTTTACCCTGCTTACCGGTTTGCTGGCCGGCAGTTATCCTGCATTTTATTTATCATCTTTCCGGCCGGTAAAAATATTAAAGGGCGGATTTACCGCCGGCCGTTTTTCGCTGCTTCCCCGCAATGCGCTGATGGTATTGCAGTTCAGTGTATCCATTGCACTGATCATCGGAACGGTGATTGTATACCAGCAGATCCGGTATGCGAAGAACCGTCCTGTAGGTTACAGCCGGGAAGGACTGATTAACCTTACCATGAACACCCCTGAAATGTTTGGTGCGCCTTACAACGAATTACGTGCAGCATTGCTGGAAAGCGGCGCGGTAGCAGATATGGCCAAGGCCTCGCACCCTACTACTGAAAACCCCGGCAATATTGATGATCTGAACTGGGAGGGCAAGGTACCCGGCGTGGCGGCGCCAATAGGTTTTGTAACCGTTTCGCATGATTATGGTCATACCATTGGCTGGCAAATTAAAGAGGGGCGCGACTTTTCCCGGAGCTTCCCTACCGACACAGGCGCGCTCATTTTAAATGAAGCGGCGGTAAAGCTCACCGGGTTTCAGCATCCCATCGGTAAAATTATACAGGCCGGGGGTGAGCCGCATATGATTGTTGGCGTGGTGAAAGATATGGTAATGGCATCTCCCTATACACCTGTTCAACCGGTTATATACAGCCTGCAATATGGCGTGTATAACGCCCTTACGGTAAGGGTGAACCCGGCAATGCCATTAAGGACGGCGCTTGCGGGTATTGCCGGCGTATTCAAAAAATTTAACCCCGAGGGGCCTTTTGATTTTACTTTTACAGATGAGTTGTATGCGAAGAAGTTTTCTGATGAGGAGCGCATTGCGCGACTGACCACTGTATTTGCCGTGCTGGCTGTTTTCATTTCCTGCCTGGGTATCCTGGGGCTAGCGGCTTTCCTGGCAGAACAGCGTACCAAAGAAATAGGCATCCGCAAAGTGATGGGCGCCACTGTGTCCGGCATACTGTTGCTGCTATCAAGGGATTTTGTGAAGCTGGTGCTGATCGCTTTATTGGTAGCCACGCCGCTTACCTGGTATTTTATGAAGATGTGGCTGGATCATTATGCTTATCATACCCCGGTATCGGTATGGCTGTTTATTGCCACTGGCGCGGGTACTGTTCTTGTTACACTGCTGACGGTGGGTTACCAGTCGGTTAAAGCCGCGCTGATGAACCCGGTGAAGAGTTTACGGACGGAGTAAGGGTTAATTCAGCGCTGCGCCCCGGCTGTATTTTCTCCGGTATTCCAGCGGGGTATTGTGTGTGGCCAGTTTGAAACGGCGCACAAAGTCAATGGGAGACAGTCTTCATAGCATTTTGTGTTTGTCACAACGCAAATTTAACCTATTCCCGTGGCACAAACACCCCCTAAATTAGTCGCATTCACACACGCTCTTTTACATTTTAACACCGGAGATTTGTAGTACATTAAAATCGTAAAAATCATGAGTACTCCTGTAACGACTGGTTTTAAAGATAGTGCTGTTAAACCCGGTCCCTCACACAAAGTTGTATCTTCTGAAGAATGGCAGGAAGCCAGGAAAAAGTTCCTTCAGAAAGAGAAAGAATATACCCGTTTAAGAGATGAGCTTACCCGTGAGCGTATGGCATTACCCTGGGAAAAAGTGGAGAAGGATTATGTATTTGAAGGCCCTGAAGGCAAGGTAACTCTTTCCGATCTTTTTGAAGGCCGCAGCCAGCTGATCATCCAGCATTTTATGTTTGGCCCTGATGAAGAAGTGGGTTGCGTAGGCTGCTCTTTTGCTGCAGACTCCATTAACGGTGTGTTGCCCCACCTGGAGCATCATGATGTATCATTAGCGGTAGTATCGCGCGCGCCGCTGGCTACGCTGGAAGCGTTCCGTAAGCGTATGGACTGGCATTTCAAATGGGTATCTTCCGGTGAAAGCGATTTCAATTACGATTACCATGTATCATTTCACCCGGAGGAGCTGGAGAAAGGAAAAGTATTTTATAACTATAGCGTGGTAGAAAATTTGCCGAAGAATATGGAAGATCTCCCGGGGCTGAGTGTATTTTATAAAGATGAGAACGGCGATATTTATCATACATATTCTACTTATGGCCGTGGTGGCGAATTACAGCTAGCCACCTACAATTACCTGGATATAGCGCCATTTGGGCGTAACGAAACGAATGACCACGGGGATTTAACTTCCTGGGTAAGGCATCACGACAAATACGATGAGAAAGGGCATGTAGACAATACCGGCAGGTATCATAAGGAAAAGACGCCGGGTTCCTGTTGTTCTGAAGACTAATCATCATGAAAACACATTGTTCCTGCGGCGCTGCTACGGGCAGCAGCGATCGCAAAACAACCGCCACGCAATCCACCGGTCCGCTTACTTTCCGGCAACGCTTTGTAAAGGGAGTACGATGGCTGATACCGGGCATCACCCTTGTACTGCTGCCAAAGTGCCCGGTTTGTCTCGCTGCCTATGTAGCGCTGGGTACAGGAATCGGGTTGTCTGTAACCGCTGCCACATGGCTGAGATCGGGACTGGTGGTGTTGTGTGTGGGCTCCTTGTTTTACCTGGCGGTAAACCGGATGATGGCCTACCGGAAACGGCGGCAGTCAGCCTCTTAATTCAAGGTCAAACAACATCAGCTCATTCACTTCTCCCGGTGGAAGAATAGTGCCCTGCAGGGTAAATCCTGAGCGTTCCAGCAAACGCACCGACCGGTGATTATCCTGCTGTGTGATGGCAAACAAGCGGGGGAACGGCAGTTCCTGACGGGAATAGTTAATGGTACCTGTAGCCGCTTCATAAGCATAGCCCTGCCCTTCAAAGGCCGGCAGGAAAGCAAATCCCAGGTCGGGCTGCTCCAGGTATTTTCTTTTAAACAGTCCACAGATACCAATAGGCGCCCCTGTTTCCTTTAACACTACTACCCAGGCGCCATAACCCTGTTCTGTGTACAGGCGTAACAGGTTGTTCATGATATAGCGCTGTGCATCTTCCAGGGTACGGATATGGCGGTCGCCGATATACTGCAGCCAGGAAGGCGTGTTCAGCAATTCAAGCACAAATGCATCGTCCGCAGCCGCAAATGTGCGAACCTGCAGCCGCGGCGTTTCGAATAGAACTTTCATGCTTTCAAAATAAAATTTTCCCGTGAAGGGAACAAACCGGATTTGCGGAGCAGGGCCTATTCCTTGCCTCTGAGCCGCTCCAGTTGCCGAAGATAGTCGTACTGCAGGTCCTCATGCAGGGTAGCCACTGTTTTGGTGATCTTCTTCACCTGCTGATCATAAAGATTGTTCAGCTGAATGCTATAGGAAGATAATAAACCGGATAATTTCATCTTTGTACAGAAATAAATCAGCAGTTCCACCTCGGCAGGTTTGGAGCCGGTATAACGTATATGCTTGTTCGTTATACGCAGGATTTTCCTCAGCCGTTTTTTGGCGTGATATAATTTATCGCCGGCCATCTCAATAAATCCATTATCAATTTCTTCTTTTACAGCGCCTATATAGCCCTCTTCGTTGTGCGCTTCAAACAGCAGGTAGGTAAGCAGTTCCTTGTTATCGTTCTTAAATTTGGCAAGGCGCAGGCATAAGGCCTGCAGTTCTGCCGGAGGCAGAGTTGTTAATTCTTTTTTTATATCGCTGATACTGGCTGCTTTCATAATCCGTTTAATGCTGATGGCGAAGATACTACCTATTCCGCAGCATGCACGCCACGGCCACTATCTTTACGCTCCAGCCAGGAAGTGAATACGGTGTAAAATACTGCCACAATAATAGCGCCTTTGAACATACCAGTAAATCCCCATGCCGCCATACCTCCAATTACACCGAGGAATAATACCAGGAAGGGCAATTTACCGCTGCGGGCAATGAGCAAAGGTTTCAGGATCGCTTCCCCTATCAGCATAGCGGCGCCGTAAATGATAAGAAAGAGCGTCATACCAGTATGCCCCTGCATGGCCATCCAGATAATCAGAGGGATCCATACCGCGAGCGGGCCTATCTGTATCACCACCAGGAAAAAAACGAGCGCTGCCAACCCCAGGGCAAAGGGGATGCCGGCAATTTTAAGCCCTATAAACGCCACCACTCCTGTAATGAAGGCAGTGCCCATTACGCCTATCGATACGCCCTTTATAGCCATGGTGGTAGCATTCAAAAGGCTCGCGCCGTCTTTATGCCCCAACAGGTGCTGGGCGGTAGCCCTGATGGGTTTCACCGCCTTCTCTCCTCCCACCAGGAAAAACGCTGAAATGATAATACCGATGATCAGCTGCCCCGCAGCTCCAAGAATGCCCGCACCACTGCTGATAATGTGATGCAACACCATTCTCACCTGTTGCTCATGGATATTAGTGGATAATGTTTCCCGCGGACTTTCCTGCAAATGTTCCCAGAAATCAGTGATATCGCTGCCAATGTAAGGCATGCTTACCAGCCACTCCGGCAGCTCCGGGAGGCCATTTTCCTTCACATCGCCGATCCAGTGGATAGCTTCCCTGATATGCCCGCTGAGGGCCGCAATGAAATAAGTAACAGGCAACGCTATAATGGCTACTAACGCCAGCGCATATATGGTAGCGGCCAGCTTACGCCTGCCATTGAGCCATATCACCATACGCTCAAACAGGTGATGAAAGGAAACAGAAAAGATCAGCGCAAAAGTAAGGACCCCGAAAAACAGTCGCAGCACATCATAAAGGGCCAGCAATAAAGCCAGCAACAACAACAGCACCAGGATAGATTCAATCATATTTTTGGAGGCAGGACGAAGATGGTTCATACGGGCGGTATTTTATACAGGTTTCTCCCTAAATATACTTAAAACCTTCTTCTTATCCGCTCCTATGCCAGCGACAGGCGCATAAAGCCCAGTACTTCTTCATTGATATCTTCCGGGAGATACATACGGAAGTGATGATTAAACTGCCGGAGCCTGCCCGGTACCGCGCTATTTTCTGGAAGCATAAATTATCAGGATGGGAGTTTTCAAAGGGGAACACAATGTGCACAAAATTCTTTCCCAGCTGGGTAACCCATGCATGAAGCGCTTAACAAGAAAGGCCAGATACGCTTAAATATGACCCTCACAACACAATAAAATTGGACTCCACAACAAAACCCGTCATGCTCAGATCGCTGATCTTTGTACCAGGTTACAGGCCAACGAAACGACCCTTTCTCAAAACTTTTTTTCGGAAAAGGCAAACTTTAACAGGGATTAAACTTTAAAATTCAGGAATAAAATGAACAATCAAACAGTACTAGTAACCGGGGGGACCGGCTTTTTAGCTGTCAATATTATTTTACAGTTATTACAAAAAGGCTTTAAGGTTAATACAACGCTTCGCTCTTTGAATCGGAAAGAAGAAATCATAAACGCTTTAAGAGAAGGCGGTATTACAGACGTTGAGCGTCTTTCATTTTTTGAAGCAGACCTGTTATCTGATAAAGGATGGGATGAAGCCACACAGGGCTGCACTTATGTTTTGCATGTTGCGTCTCCGTTTATTGCAGAAGAACCCGGGGATGAAAATGATCTGATCATTCCGGCACGGGACGGAGCATTACGCGCATTGAAAGCAGCCAGGCGTGCAGGTGTAAAACGTGTAGTGCTTACTTCATCATTTGCAGCTATCGGTTACAGCACAGCTGCCAAAGGTCATATTTTTACGGAAGAAGACTGGACAGATGAGAAAGCGCCGGTCCGCGCTTATATCAAATCTAAAACCATTGCTGAAAAAGCTGCCTGGAATTTTATTAAAACCGGGAATAGTGATTTGGAATTAACCGTTATTAACCCGGTTGGGATTTTCGGGCCAATTATCGGGGGTATATCGTCTGCTTCATTGGATACTATTATCAAAGGGATCCTGGACGGTACAGTCAGAGAAAATGCGCCATTTACATTTGGAGTGGTGGACGTGCGCGATGCTGCGGATATTCATATCAAAGCTATGCTACACCCCGATGCCGCCGGGCAACGTTTTCTGGCAACATCAGCAGGATCAATGAGTTTTTATGATGTAGCAGCGTTAATTAAAAAAGAACGCTCACAGCTGGCTGGTAACATTGCTTCAATGCAGCCGACTCCTATAGAAGACTATATTGTGATGTCCAACAAAAAAGCGGTGGAAACGCTCAATTGGCATCCGTATGATAAGGAGGTTGCGATACTGGCCAGCGTGGATAGTTATAACCTGATTAATGCTTAATTTACATTCTATTACTATAGAATATAAAATGAAAGTAAATAATATCCAGTCCTGTCACCTTGGCCCGGAAATATCCCCTGAAAAGTTTATACCGGAACATTATTTTCTTTATCTGCTCAGAGGGTCTATGAAGGCTTATGATGGCGGCAAACACTATAATATGAAACCGGGCGATTATTTTATCGCCCGGAAAAATCATTTGGTTCGTTATACCAAATACAAAGACCATGACGAATTTGAGAAAATAATCATTACACTCGACGAATCATTTTTAAAGCAGTTCCTGGAACGTCATCCTTATGAATCGGTGACAGCGGATACCAACGACTCATTCCTTTTCATACCGGAAAATAGGTTGATCAAAAGCTTTATACGTTCATTGGTGCCTTATTACAAGGGAGACTTAGAGCTTGATGAAACTTTTGCGGATATAAAGAGAGAAGAACTGCTGTTGATCTTACTGAAATCACAACCAGACCTGGCCAATATTTTTTTCAACTTCGGCATTATTGATAAAATCAACCTGGAGGAATATATGAACCGGAATTTCAGGTTCAATGTCAATCTGGAGAAATTTGCTTACCTCACCGGAAGGAGTTTATCATCGTTTAAAAGAGACTTTCGAAAAATATTTGGAACTACGCCTGGAATCTGGCTGAAGAAAAAACGGTTGGAGGAGGCTTATTTTAAAATAAGCAAACAAAATCAGCGGCCAGGCGATGTGTATCTGGAAGTCGGTTTTGAAGACCTGTCTCATTTCTCTTTTGTTTTTAAAAAAGAGTTTGGGGATTCTCCTAATGAAGTATACAAAGCATCCAGGAAAAACGTTAAGGTTAACAGTATTCAAAATGATTAGATAAGATCTGCCCTGAATATAATACTGATGAATGCCTAAAATAAGCCGGCCTCAAAAGGCCGGCCGTCATATCAGATCGAATAATAAACAATTAACTTCTTTATTGTATCACCACCGCTTTTACCAAACGCCGTCCACTGGTATGCGTTGCTTCCAGTAAATAATATCCTGGCAACACTTTATTGCCCCATTGCAACGTTACCGGTGTACGCTTATCCGTTACATTTACCGTAGCAGTATACACTGGCTGGTTTATGTAATTCAACAGGCGCAGCTGGTACCTGCCGGCAGGGCCATCCCTGAACTGCAGCAGCACACGGCCTGCGGTTACCGGGTTCGGATATACGAAAATATCACCAGCGGGCGGGGCTTTTATGAAGGCGGTGGAATATACCGTGTCTGAAGAGGTGGCAGTTTTATTGCCATCCACCGTAGTAACAGTGATAACGGCCACGCCGGCGCTCTTTGCTTTTACTTTGCCCGTGCTGTCGACCGTAGCTATGGCCGTATTGCTGGAGCTCCATACCTTAGCTTTGTTGGTAGCCTTTGCCGGCAGGATAGTGGCGGTTAACTGCAAGGAGGAATCCACCTTTATACGGGCCGATACCGGCGTTACACTCACACTGGCTACATCTACCTTACCAAAAACATACAGCTCGTGTATGGACCAGTAATTGCCTTTGGCGCCGGTTTGCACTATTTTGATATACCTGCCGGTTTTATCCGTGAAAGCGGCCAGTGTCATGCCGGTGTTGCCTACGCCGGTGGCAATGGGGCTGCCCCAATTTATGCCGTCGCCGGATGTGTATATGCTGTAGCCGGCAGGCGAATCGTCCGGGCTGCCTGTTACATCCAGCACAATAGCGTGAAAAGTATTTACCGTTTTCATATCTACGGTAAATGTTTGCCCGTTCACCTGGGAGCCTTGTGTATCCCAGCGGGTGACGGCATTGCTGTCCAGCGCATTCTGCGCGCTGCCGCTGTTCACGGATGCGGTGGCCGTCCAGCCCTGGCGGTCCATAGCGCCCACTATGGAAACGCCCCAGATATTGCCGAGGTTATTTTTCCATAAAGCGGCGGTGTTGGTTGATAGCTGGGTACTGTCGATGATGGAGGAGCGTGCCGACAAATGCGGGCCTGCGCCTGTATTCAGCAGCGACCCTACAGACCAGATGGCAGAGTTGTGCACATTCAGCGAGCCATTGCTGATATTAGCCCATCTTAACTGGCCCGGATGATGGAAGTTTGCCTGCTGCATGTTAATAGTGCCACCATTCATGATAAGCCCTTTGCCGGGGTTGCCCCAGTAGTCGGAGTTAAAGAAGGTGGAAGCGCCGGTATAAGTGGGTTGCGTGGAAATATACGTAGTAGTGGTATCCCCATACCCTACTACCTGTGTATTGATAAAGTCCATACCACTGCCGGAAGAACCTTCAAAGCGCATGCTGTTGCGGGAGCCATCAATACCTAATCCCAGGCTTAAACCAGATGGACCGCTGCCGTTTTCAGACTTTAATACAATACCACTGTGGGAACCGAACACAAAATCGTTGTACAATATTTCGCCCTGGCAATTGCCCAGCGTGAGGAAATCGAGGTTGGCATAATTGTAATCATATGCGCCGGAATTGTTGCCGGTGGGCGAGTTGGGCCAGCTGCCAAACTTTGATTCTGCACCTGCCGCATATACAATGGTATTGAACTGGAGATTATAAATTTTGCCTCCGGCAGAATTTCCTCCAACGCGAATGCCGTTTTTAAATACGTGCCCTGCAACGAAGTCGAGGTAATGGTTATCGCATTTATAGGTGAACAGATCGATGCCGCTGTAAGTGGCGCGCATACCTACATTCACAATATAGGCATCGCTGCCGGTTACCTGTATCAGGTAGGGATAGGCCGGTGCATTTGGCAGATTGGAATACACCTGCTCCGGGTAATTGAAGGTCATTCCCCTGACACCACTATTGGCAGATAGTTTGAGGAAAGGTGCGCCCGCTGCGTTGTTCTTATCTGCATACACTTCTATAATACTACCAGGCCCCATAGGCACCGAGCTAAGATCGGACGCTCCTTTCAACTCCACGCCGGAAGGCACTGTAAGATGCCCGGTTACCTTGTATTTCCCTGGGGACAGGAACACGATACCGCCTCCATCCTGAGATGCCTTGTTGAGCGCCGACTGCAGGGCCGTGGTATTATCTGTAGTACCATCGGCCACAGCATTGAAAGGCGCTTTGGTGGCAACATACAATACGGCCCTCGACGGCTTCTTCGTTTCACTGCTTACATCCGGGAATACAGGTAATGGTTTCAGCGTAAGCGGCGTATGATCAATGGTGCTGGTGTAGAGCGAATTGTTCTGGATATTCACCCCCTTGGAGAAACGGTTACCGGTGATGATGCCCCTGGAATTATTGCCCAGCATAATCTGCGGCTGGTTGTTGTTGAAATCATTGTCGGATGCCAGGAGCGTGCCGCCGCCGATATCTACTTTTCCTTTGGTGATGGTGCATTGCTCCATCATGGTTCGTGTAGTGGAGGAAGGATCTACAGTAAGGCCGTTCAGTGTTCCGCCCAATGTGCAGGTGTGGAACTGCGCGGTGCCGGAAGTACCGGAAGCAATGGCTACCCCGGTTTCGCAGGAAACTGTATTACAACGGGCAAACATGATACCGTCTGAGCTTACCACTTCCAGGTAAATACCGGTTTTACAATTGGTGAAGGTCATGCCGTAATTATGTCCATTGGGAATAGAGCCAACGGTAGCAAGCGAAGGGGCTGCATGAAATCCCTTGTTGTATCCTTCAATATTTACGAAACAGGTGTACGACCAGTCGTTTCTTCTCATTACAATACCGGTACCGTTCTGGTAAATCCAGCCTTCAAAGGAGCTGCCGGCAGCGGGTGCGTTGGCAAGACCAGAGCCCGACCAATATGCAGGAGAAAAATCGATGCTTTCCATATGCCCTACATCCGCAATGTTATCTATTTCAATACCACGGGAAAGCGGTGTGCCATAAAGACCGTTGATAATGGGGCAGCTACCGCCGTTGACACGGGAAAACACGACCCCGCTGTAGGCGTTCACAAAAGTTACGTTCTTGGTGTTACAGTAGTCGTTGCCAAAATAATTGGGCTTACCAAACAGGATAGCCGGCGGATAAGGTGTGATACTGCCAGGCAACTGTTCAGGGTACCAGATAGCCATATCCATTACTGCGGAAGAGGGCTCCATGGTAATAAAGGCTGCTGCATTTTCGTCACCCCGGCCAGCATAGGCCATGAGGATGGTGCCGGTGACCGGCTGTCCTTTTACGGGCTTCTGCCATTCCCCGCGGATGGTAACGCCTTTGGGGATCACCAGGTTGCCGCTGATTTTGTATTTGCCCTGGGGCACAAACAGCGTACCGCCCCCGAGGATACGCAGGGTGTCGAGCCTGTTCTGGAAAATGGCTGTTACATCGGTAACACCGTCGCCGGTGGCGCCGTAATTGGCTACATTGTAAGCTGCCACAAAAGCATCTTTTGTAGGGTACAATGGATTAATCAGTTGCCATGTTTGCGCGGTTACCTGTATAAAAGGCAACAGGACAAAAACAAAAAGCAGCATACAGATTCTGGGAGGGTTGTGTAAGATAGTTTTCATACGCGGATTAAGTTTTCATGGAGAAAAAAAACATGGGATTGTTCCGGTTGAACAATCCCATGCGTTAATTAATTTTTACGGGTGAATATAAAATCCCGCAGGTTGGTATCGCCGGTTTCCCATACAAACTTCACCAGGTGCTTGCCTGGTGTGAGATGCAGGTTGCCGTGCAGATACACCCAGTTGCCCCAGCCCCCTGTGTTGGTGAAAGGGATCCTGCCGGTTTGGTTTACATCGTCTACTTCTATATGCAGTCCGCGGTCGCCGCCATTGGGAGTGGTAATAGCAATGGCAATGTCGTAGTCTCCTTCCGCGGGCGCTTCCACGCTGTATTTCAGCCATTCGCCATCGGCAGTGAAACCGATGTTGGCGCCGTTGCCTTCAATATCCACGCCTTCATTGGGACGGTAGGTCCCGGGAATATTGTTGTCTGTGGTTTCGTGATAGCCCCATCCTTCTCCGCCGAGGTCAAAATCTGCCGCCTTAATGGTCACCGAAGCGCCCACGCCTGCGGGCAGCTGCAACGCCGTACCGGAATACGGGTTGTATTTAAGACCCGAGGCATCTATTACTATCACCATTGTTTTCTTTGTAGTATCTATTTTGTAGATAGATGGATCGGTGATATCCACCGCCAGCGCCACTTTTTTTCCAGGGTGCGCCAGGAGGGCCGACAATTTCACAGTAACGGGAAACGACAATGAATTATTAAAATCTTTGAATGAGATAGAATCCGGCAGGGCAAAATCCGCTGCAGTGAGCGCTTCCGTACCGGGCAAACCATTCGCTGTCAGCAGTTTGGCAATGGTATCTGTATTGGGTTTTACCCTCAGGTAAAACGAAGGACCAGCGCTGCTGGTATAGCTTACATTCACCGGTACCTGCAGGGTGCCCGGTCCTACAGTATAGTTCTTTCCGCGTACTGCAGGCACCTGTATGGATTTACCATTATCGGGGTAATACACATAGTGGATCTGGCCTACCGGTACAATGCTGGTGGTATTGATCTGCACTACTACGATCTTCTTTGCGGCATCCAGCTTATTGTTTTTGGTAGGACCGGTAAGCGCTACTGCCAGGGCCAGTGTTTTGCCATAGTATTTTTCGAAAGAAGCCAGGCTTACTTTCAGGGTAAAGGTGGCTTCTTCACGACCAAAGGGCACGTTTACCAGGTTAGGCAGGCTGTAGGCGTCCTGTTCCAGCAGCGCGCCGCCGGGGATCTGGTTACGGGCAATCATGCCGGCCACCGTATCCGTATTAACGGTAACGCCTATATCAAATCTTGAGGGCGCTGCATCCGACAGCTGGATCTTCAGCGGTATATCTACAGTGGCATCATTCTTTGTATAGCTGCTGTCGCCCGTAGGGATCTTTATCAGCCCGTTGTCGCTTTTAAAGGCAACATCAACCTGTTGTACGGTGATCTCTTCTCCTTTGATGTCGGGCTTTTTACAAGACAGCGCCAGTGCCGCCAGGCAGCTTACCAGCAGTATTGCGGGCGGGAACTTTATTGTATTTATCATCCTGTAAATAATTAATTGTTATTCATGCTTACATACCTGGTGGTCCATACTTTCCCGTCGAGGTTCCAGCGCAGATCTGCGGAAACCTGTAGCCAGTCGAGGATCTGCCTGCTTACATCTATGGGCTGCGGCATCAGCTGGGCAATATTAGCCGGTGAAGCGGGGCAGATCAGGTCGTTGAAGTTGAACCATCCGTAAGGGCCGTTCAGTTTAAAATCGGACAGGTTATCGCTTTTGTCTTTCAGTACGGGACCCTGTCCGTCGGTGGCCGGCCAGTAGCCCGTGAGCTGCTTCCTTAAAGGATGGGTGGCCGACATACTGGTTTCACAGGCGTAATCGCTGATCACCTGGTCTGTAGCGGTGCTGTCCCATACCTTCAGCTCCGTTATGTATACATCCGGGGCCGGATAGCTACCTGCATAGGGCAGGTAGCCCAGTCGCAGCGGTGCAGCATTATTCAGGTTGCTGTAGCCGGTGATATTGATATCGTTGTTGAACTTCCCATCGGTAAAGGTTCTTACATGCATGGTTTGCGCAGAAGTATCGTATACGAACTGTGCGGCGATATCGTGCCAGTTGCCATCACTGATATCTGCGCCATTCACGATCATATTGTCTGTTCTTCCGGGAGCATTTTGTCCTATGTTCAGCTGCCATCCTTTCTGGTTCAGCACTACGGCCCACCCCTGCACACCAGGATCAAGGGAGGCCCTTTTGGATAGCACGGAAGTATTGGAGTAGGTATAATCGCCGTTGGCGCCGGGCATCACCTTGATCTTCATTTCCAGGGCCATACCGCGGGTATCTTTCAGGTCATAGTTACGGTTCACATCATCAATAGTGGCATACACAGCATTTGCATCTGTTCCATACAGGTGCACGCCTTTGCCTATATAACGGTTACCCGTATATGGTTTATCTATAAAAGAAGGGAGATACACCGGTGTGGAGTAAATGATAAACCCGTTCGTTTTCGGATCGCTGAGAATAGTATGATCATCTTCCGTAGGCGGTATCGTATAGGCGCCACCGTGATTACTCACTACTACTACCATCCAGTTCTCGCCGGCATAGGTTTTACGTGCTTTTACGGCATTGAGCAGTTTGCCGATATAATCATCCGTTTGCAGGATGGCATTGCGGTATTGCGGTACGCTGAGATCATAACCATACTGTTTGCCGCTGGCATCCACGTTATTGTACTGCACCATTACCAGTCCGGCGCTGTCTGCCGCCAGGCCGGCCACTGCAGCAGTAGTAGTGGCTTCATCATTATCTGCAAACACTTTGTTTATATCTGCACCGGTAATAAGATTACTACCTAATGCATCAGAGGAACTATAGGCGGCGATATGAATGCCCGACGCCCTTTCTTTAATACGTTTAAAGAAAACGGGGAAGTTGTTCAGGTTGTTATTATCCATGGTATTGCCTTCAATGCTATGCTTGGCTTTGTGCACGCCGGTAAGCAGGTCGGCCCAGGTGGTGAGATCGCCTATATCTGTGTCTGTAACGGAGTTCCAGCTGAAGATGGCATGATCAGTAAGCGCGCTGATGTTGGGGGCATTGGCATCGCGTACCGACTGCCCCCTGGCCCCATCCATGATCACGAACAGTACCTTTGGATTTTTTACGATGGCGCTGGTGGTATCGGTATAATCGCCCCGCTCCAGCACCCGGTCGGGCTCTTTATTGCAGGCGGTCCAGCTCACAAGCCCACCCAGCAGTAATACCATCATCCCGTTGAGCCATATTGATTTATTTTTCTGCATGTGTCTGTGGATTAGAAGTAACAATCATTTTAGTAAAAGCCTGGTGATGTTGCCGGCGGGTTGTTCATCAAACTTGCCAAACCCTCCGGTGATAAGCAGTTGCAGCTGTCCAGCGAAATTTCTTGTTTCCAGCACGCCGTTCACAATACCATCCAGGTCGCCGGTGGTATTGTAGCCCCTGGCCAATGCGCCGGTATGATCCAGCAGCATAAAATGCCCTCGGTGAACACCGCCGTAGTTTTTGAAATAGCCGCTCACCAGCACCATACCATTGGATAGTTGTTTGGCATAAGCATAGTTGTCGTCAGAATTTTTTGCAGCGCCTTTGAAGGAAGGGTCCACGGAGCCATCTTCATTCAGCATTACCAGCCCGTTCTGTACCTTTCCATCGAAACTGGTAAAGTTACCCGACAGCATAAACCGGCGGGTAGCTTCATTATAAGTGATGGATGAAATATAGTTATCGGCGCCTGTGCCAACTTTGAAAGTACGGTCAATGGTGCCATCTGTATTCAGGCGAACGATGTAGTTCACGGATTCGTTGTTATACCTGGTGAAGCGCCCGGCAATGATCAGCTTCCCGTCTTCCTGCATAAAGGCGTCGTTCACCGGGCCGTTGGGACCATCGTTGCTGCGGTGCAGCAGGAAGTTATAGTTGAAAGAGGAGTCCAGTGATCCGTCTGCAAAGAAGCGTACCAGGTTTTTAATTCTTACTGAATCCACTATAAGAGAATCGCGTTTAGCGCGGTAATCTGATTTTCCGTATACCCGTTGCAGGTAGAAGTTAAAGTTGCCGGTAGCGGTGATGGTATTACCATGTACAAATGCGCGCTGGATATTGCCATCCACGCCGCCGTTGAAGGCTGGCACGGTATCCCGGTCGAGGAAGGTTCTTACCACCATACTGTCAATAGTACCGTTGCTGTTCAGCACCGTGATGTTGTTCACTTCGCCAAGGTGGATATCATAAGTGGAGAAGCCCCCGCCAATCACCATTTTGCCGTTGGGCAGCGTGGTTATGGTATTCAGGTAACCTCCTACCCCATCTCCGATCTGGAGGGAGCGGTCCAGTTCCCCATCTTTGGAAATAAGAATAATACGGTTCAGCGGTTTTACCGACCCTTTGTTTTCATAGTTGGAAAAGCTTCCCACCAGGATCATCCGCCCATCGGCCAGAGGCAGCACTTTGCTGATATAGCCGTTGGAACCCACCAGCGCCTTGAAGGTGTTATCGGAAGTAAGTTTTCCATTTACGCGAAACACGGGCCCAAACACGATACGATCGCCAATAGTTACATAACCGATACCGGTGCTGGCATTTTCAGGTACTTTTACCTTGATGCCGGAGCTGTCTACAGATACCACCTCTGCACGTTCGCTGTTGATAAAAAATTGCAGGTCCGATCTGTAAGGCATCAGTCCTGTTGCTTTAAAGGTAACGGTGCTGCCGGGATCTCCCAGTCGTGGCGCCGGGAAATCGGTGCTCATCCTGATACCCAGGGCGGGCTTACCGCCGGCATAAGGGTCGTCATACACTTTCTCCCTGTTGTTCTTACAACTTCCCAGCAGCATCATGCAAAGGCCGGACAAAAGAAGTGCGTTATAATATTTTTGCATGCATCTCATTGGATATAAAATTTTACTTACCGGAATTTGCGAATACGGCCTGTACGTCCTGGGCAAATTTGCCGGGGGCAAATCCGAAGGTGGCGTGGTTGGCGCTCAGTACATGTACTACCCCGTTCTTAGTGAGTATGTTGCAGGAAGCTACCAGGGAAGTGGTCCAGTTAGCTGTTGGCGCCGCTGCATCAGGGATGTAGGAAATACTGAGCTGGCGGTATCCCACATACTTTACTCCATTATCCGAATTATAGATCACGCCGATGTTCATTGGCTGGTTATCCCAGGAATAGTACATCTGCCCGGGGAAATTGATCAGCAGGCTGTAATCGATCTGCGGGTAATCCTTCAGCTGGTTGGCGCCATGGAAAATGTATACCGACAAATACTTACGCCATATCTCCGCCGGCACGTCCTGCAGGGTGCGGATGGTATCAAAGCCACCGCTGTATAATGCGTTGTTGGTGGATTTGATAAGGTTCTGGATACTGTAATCAGTAGGCGCAAAAAAGGTGACGGTATCGGAAGTGAAGATCTCTTCCATGCCCGCCAGCTTTACAATAGCTGCTACTGAATCGAAATAGAATGGCTTTGCGTTGAGGTAATCCACTACATTGCCATCGAAGTAAGGGTTTGCCAGCCCGGAGTCGAGATAGTAATTGTTTTTTTTACAGGAAGACAATGCAGTGAGTGCGATCATCAGCCATACTGCTCCATGCAGACTATATTTTTTCAGTGAGTTCATAACCGGGAGATTTAATTAGTCCAGTAAGTATTTAATTGCACCAATGGATTCTGGTTCTGAATAGCGGGATCCAGGGGCCAGGTCCATGCGCCCATATCGAACTGCAATTTTGTAAGCGGGTAATAGCACCATTTGGAATTGAAGATGCGGCCTGTTCTTACCAGGTCGAAGTAATAGTGCCCTTCACCCATCAGTTCACGCGCCCTTTCTGCAAAAATTTCATCTTTAAGAGCATCGCCATTGGGGCCTGTATACGGATTGGAGAGCGCTCTTCTACGCACCATATTCAGCTGGGTAATGGCCTCTGCATTGCGGTCCAGTTCTGCCAGGGCTTCTGCCAGCAGCAGCACACCATCTGCATACCGGAAGAGGATCACGTTACCATCGGGGTTATAATCTTCCTGGTCGTTGATCGCATATACGTTTACAAACTTGAGGTACTGGAAGTCGCCGTTATCTGCAAACATATTTTCATCGAACCAGTATTGCACGCGTGCGTCCGGCTGACCGGAAGGGAACAGCATCCGCAGGAAATCGGCCCGGAAATAAGAGTAGCTGTGCTGGTGCGTGGCTACCGGTCTTTTATACGGGTAGTGCAATACCAGGTCGGAGAAGGTATTGTACATGATGATCTCGTTGTAGTTGGCGTTTTGTGCAATTTCAAACAGGCTTTCTTTGGTGCGGCCCTGGAACAGTTTGCGGTAATCGCTCAGTGGCAGCAGCTCATATTGCCCGCTGTTCACCAGTTCTGTGCCCATATCTGCCGCCTGCTGGAAATAGCTTTTTGCGTTGGCTTTATCGAAACCGGCATTCCATACATCCAGTTCCATCATCAGCGTGAGCAATGCGCCTTTGGTAGCGCGCACACCTACGTAGGC
Organism: Chitinophaga polysaccharea; assembly: GCF_902150045.1. Taxonomy (GTDB): domain Bacteria; phylum Bacteroidota; class Bacteroidia; order Chitinophagales; family Chitinophagaceae; genus Chitinophaga; species Chitinophaga polysaccharea_A. The sequence continues at coordinate 539,722 of NZ_CABFVU010000004.1, read as the reverse complement.
AGGATCGCTGTATTGCCAGGGCAGATCGTCTTTTACTTTTGCCAGGTCGTCCAGGCAGTTTTTCACTACTGTTACCATTTTCTCCCTGGGCAAAGGATCGCTGTGATAAGGATCCGCATAATATGGCACATCTCCCCAAACCCTTACCATCAGCCAGTAGCTGATGCAACGGAGAAAAACGGCTTCCGCCTGGTATTGTTTTCTTTGTGTGGCGGAAACATCCGGGAATTCCCTTCTTCCCACTTCATAATACAAATTGTTGGCAGCCTGGATCACTTTATAAAATCCCTGCCAGCGGGTAAGCTCCACCCAGTGGTATAGCCCATCGTTGCCACGCAGTGCAATAAAAGTGGCAAGGTCGTTCTGTGAAACGAAGTGTACATAGTTACGGCCTGCTTCTTCCGGCGATTCCGCCATCATACCGGAACGGATGTCGCCGGCATTCGGCAGGAAGGGGCAGGAGCCTAATTTATCGCGCAGCAATCCGTAAGTATCCCAGAGATTATTTTCAATATCTTCCCTGTTCTGCAAAAAGGCATTTCCAGAAAGCCGGTCCAGCGGCTTTACATTCAGGAACTTCTTACAGCCTTGCTGACCCAGTGCAAGCAATAATGCGAGTAAACAGATAATCTTGCGGTTCATGATCAATAACTTTTAAATAAACATTTATCTTAAAACTCTACGTTCAAACCTGCGTTCCAGCTGCGTGGAATGGGATAACCATTCGACTGGTCCCTGCCCAGCGCCGATACGTTTTCCGGGTTAGGCCCGCTGTACCTGGAGAAGGTTTTCACATTATTACAGGTCATATAAACCCTCACGGTGTTAATGCCATAGCGGTGTGTAAGGTTCTTGTTCAGGAGATAACCAACGGTAATGGTGTTGATCTTAAAGTAGGAACCATCTTCCTGGAATAGTGTCTGGTCAACCCTGTAGGGGTTAACGGCGCCTGCCCGCGTATAGTCGAAGGGGTTACTGTAGGTAGCGTTGCTGCCGCTCTTCTTCCAGTAATCGATCTGGTTAAAATCAACAATAGAACGCTGATCGAATGGCTGGCCCAGGTATTGCATCCGCTGTGCCAGCGCATCGTTGAGGATATCGCGGATGGCTACATAGGAGGCGCTGATATTGAAAGTAAAGTTTTTATACGTTAGGTAGGACTGCAAACCACCTGTAAGCAGTGGCTGTGAATTACCTGCAATGGTATAGTCGTTGATATCGAGGATATAGTTGCCATCGCGGTCCTGCCAGTAAGGATCCCCTGCCTGGAAGTACTGCCCGTTTGCCGTACGGTATCTCAGGCCGGTGGCGGGATCAATAGGCACATCCTCCAGCGTTTTATATACGCCCTGGGTGGTAAGCAGGTAATTGCTGAGCGCATTGCGCCCTACCCGGTACAATACATTCTGCCCGTTATCATTTTGTATCAGTTGCCGCGCGCCTGCAGGCAAGCGGGTGAGGATGTCTTTATTGAGCGCGCCATTCACGGAAATACTCCATTGTACGGGGCTGGAAGCTCTGAGCGGGCGGAAGGTGAGCATCAGCTCATAACCATAATCTGCCAGTGAGGTTTCGTTGGTATTTACGCGGTTAAAACCGGTGATGTCTGCCAGGTCTTTTGAGCGGAGCAGGTTTTCCACGGTTTTATAATACACGTCGAACACCAGTTCTATTTTACTCTGGAAGAAGCCTGCTTCCATACCAATGTCGTACTGTGTGGTAGTGGTAGGCTTCAGGAAGGGATTGGGCATCTGGTCAAAATCGCTGCCTATCCTGGGATTACCGTTGTATGTACCGTTGGGGCGATAGGTACCATAAATGGAAAAGATATCGCCGGAGGGCACAATGTTTTGTCCCCAGCTGCCCCGAAGTGAGCCATAGGTAAGCCATTTGCTGTCAGTGAAAATTTTCTCCTTGTTGAAGTTCCATCTCAAACCCAGTGAAGGGTTCCTGGAGTAGGGATCTTCAAAGCCGGAGGCGGAGCTTCCATCTATGCGGTAGCTGGCGTCCAGTACATATTTCTGTTTGAAGTTGTAAGAGAATAAACCGGCAAAGGAGGCGGTGTGATTTTGTGAAAAATTATCCAGCAGGCCCCCGCCTCTTGATGCGTCGTTGCCATATCCCAGCGGGCCTTCATACTGATCGTTGGGCATCCGCTGCTGCTGGATGATCTTCGCCTGCATACCACGGTTGAAGATCTCGTTGAACACATTGAGTGTAAAGTTGTGTTTTTTGTTGATGCTTTTAAAATAAGTAATACTGTTACGGTTATATAACTGGAAGTTCCGGTCGTCGTATGCCTTGATCCTTGAATAATCGTTGTTCGCGGCAGCGGGTGTAAACTCGTCCTGTGTGTTGGAGGCGTAGTTATAGCTGATGGCCGATCCCAGGCTCAGCCCTTCAATGATCTGGTAGCTGGCATCCAGGCTGGCGGTGAGGTTCAGCGTTTTGTTATCGTTCTGTACTTCCAGTGCGCCGAGGTATCCGGCGGTACTTTGATAGAAAGAAGGCGCAGGCAGCAGGGATGATTTCTGCCCGTTGTCTGCCACGCCGGTTTGTAACAGGCCGTTACCGCTACCGAGCTTTCTTTTACCGATCTGTGTATTCAGCAGTCCGAATATTTTGAGGCGCGGCGTAGGCTGGTACAGCATGTTGGTGTTAATGGAATAACGGTCGAAGCCCGTGTTCCTGATCACACCATTTTCGTGGTAGTAAGAAAGGTCCGTTTTATAGTTGAAGGTAGGATCGCCACCGCTGATGTTGATGTTATGCGTTTGGTTATAGGTAGTTTGATAGAAGATGCCCTGCCAGTTGGTAGAGCTGTTCCAGTAAGGATTTAAGCTATCTGCCAGGAAGGGAGTGTTGGAAATATTCAGCAGGTCGGCATAGGTGCCGTATTGCATGATTTCCTTTACGCGGATCTGTCGTTCCAGGTTTCCTCCTACGGTGGCGCGCAGTTCCGGCGGTGTGTTCATGAAAAAGTTGCCGGTGTAGCGTACTACGGGAATTTTGGAGCTGCCACGGCGGGTGGTAACCACAATTACGCCATAGGCCGCCCGGGAGCCGTACAGCGCCGTAGCCTGCGCATCTTTCAGTATCTCCATGGATTGAATATCTTCGGGGGGAATGAGCGACAGGGGGCTCACACCCGGACCAGGTGTTTGAAAGCCATAGGAGAAGTTGGCATCTGCATCAATGGGCACGCCGTCTATTACGTAAAGCGGCGAGGTGGGCGACAGGAAGGAGCTGGCGCCATTGCCGGTAACGGTGATATTGGAAAGCCCGCGGATGGCCACTACTCCTCTTCCGCCGGGTGCGCCGGTGTTGTTCTGGATATTGAGGCCCGGTACTCTTCCCTGGAGCAATTGCTCCACGTTGGATACAGGTACGTCCTGCAGGTCTTTACCACTCACAATCACGGAGCTTCCGGTGGCCAGTTCCCTGGTTTTATTCTGGTAGCCCACAATAACAGTTTCATTGAGTTTATTTTCGTTGATGCTTAGGCGGATGTCCAGTGGTTTCCCTTCCTTTACTTTCACAATGAATTCGCGGTAACCCACATAGCGGAAAGCCAGGCTGGCTTCCGGCGATACCTTTACGCTGAAGTTCCCCCTGTTGTCCGTTACGCCGATCACTTTCTTCTCCTTACCGGTCACCTCCATGATGCCCACGCCTATCATGGCTTCCGTGGATACTTTGTCGCTCACCGTACCGGTAACGGTTATCTTTGCCGGCGCGGGTTGCTGTGCCAGCAGGGTGCCGGCGCCTGCCAGCAGTACAAGCAGCAGCAGTGTTCCTGTTTTAAATATATTTGGTTTCATATCAGCAGCTCATTTATTTCAAAATGTGATTCACTAGGGTTTACCGTTATTCATTTCTGAATCTTGGGTTATCGCTGTAGAAATAGAAGATCACGTCCCAGTCGCCTTTCTGATAAATAGCAAAGGAAAGATCCAGCGTGGCGCGTACAATACCTCCTCCATAGGCTTTACGGTCCCATGCAAACCTCACTTTCGCCTGTGAGCCATCGCCGGTGGTCCACCGCGTAGCGTACCTGATCACGGGGATAGGATAGGCTACATCGAACTTTATGTATTCGGATGTGGCTTTCACATTAAACCCGTGCAACAGGCTATCCAGCGGACCGGTGGCGTTGAATACGGATGGGTTGATGAGCGTGGAGTCCTTTGCCAGGAATTTAAAAGAGATAGAACTGCCGTTACCTGTTTTCCGGAAGAATACCCGCACGCTGTCGCTTTTCATTTCCAGTTCGGTGCTGTCGCCCATTACATTGCTGATAGAAGGATGATTATATACCAGGCTGTAGGAAGAAGAATCCGAAGAGTATTTGATAGCGGGCAAACCTGTAAGGGGATCTATATCGTTCGCGGGGCTGTAAGGCAGTTCCCTCACGGGCGTTAGCTGCATATCCCTGTATGTGTTGGTGCCACCGGTGTTGGAAGCCACTACATCAAACAGGTATCCTTTATGTGGCAGCTGGTGCAGCATGGTGCTGTCCGCTCCTGCCCAGAGGATAAAGTCGCCCGAATGTTCACGCACTTCCCATACCGGGTGATTTTCCTGTTGCCGTTTTCCTTCAATTTCCGCCAGTGATTTTTCCTTACCGGTGTATCCCTGTTTCCATACCCATACCGGCACCATTTTTTCCAGGTCGTTGGTAGGCTGCAGGGTGAGGGCATCGCGTACGTTCGTGATTTTAAAAGTGATGGGCGTGGTGGAATTGTCGGTGTTGTACACGCCTGAGAACAAAGTAGTGCGGCCTAATGTAGGCGTAAACAGTTTCTGGGTGTACACGGCTTTGGGGCTGAGATAGTCCAGGTCTTCCGGCAACCATTTCCTACATGCGGCCAGTCCTGTGATGAGGACCGCCAAAACCCCTGTGAGACCGTATCTGCATATTTTAGACATAGCATTCAACATTTTACTTGATCTGTTAACCTTAGTTAACTTCACTGATTTTATAAGATCTGATATTATAGTTGCCATTCTCGAGGAAGAACCTCATGGTATGTGTTCCTTTTTCCAGGTGTACGGGCAACGGTGCAGTGACGTCGGTGTAGTTGTTCCAGTCGCCGGTATTGGGCGCTGTCATGGGCCCTGTTACATCCTGTCCGTCTATTTCAAAATGGAAGCGGTTATTGCCGTTTGGAGCATTCGGACTGGCAACTCTGGCGGTGAAGAAGTAATCGCCGGTTTTCTTCACGTCAATGGTGTAGTTAAGCCATTCACCGTCGCTGGTCCATCCTATTTCATATCCGCCGCCTTCTTTCGCCATGCCTATATCCACGCCTTCGCTGGTTCTGAACTTGCCGCCGTTGTTACCGGCATCTGCATCGTGGTAGCCAACGCCTTCCCCGCCGGGATCAAATGCTTCCGCCGGGATGGTGCCTGGCGCGGGGTAGGGTTTGTCGAGCGGTACAAAGCGCATGTAGCGCAGGTTATAATTGGAGAGATCATATTTTACTTTCAGCAGATGTCTTCCTGCCGGAAGATCACGGGTCAGTACTTCGTTATCGTACCAGTTCTGATCACCGCTGGTGCCTTTGATCTTGATACCGTTGGTCATATAGTCGCCGTCAATTTCCAGGTGAAGCGTACCTGCTACTTCATCGCTGCTCTTTCCTGAAGCGGCCCTTACAAACAGGCGGTACTGGCCGGGCTCATTTACAAACACGGTGAAGGCGAGCCATTCGCCGGAGTTGGTCCAGCCGATGTTGTAGCCATTATCGCCGCCGCCGGCGTCCTGTATGTCCACTCCTTCTCCTGGGCGGTACCTGCCTCCGTTGTTGGCCACATCGTTATCATGATAGGCTACGGATTCGCCGCCTTTATCGAACTGGTCGAAGGAGATAGTGCCGGGTATAGGCAATGGCGTTCCGTTGAAAGGCACGGGCAGCGTAGGATTCACGCGGCCGATGAATTCGTCGAAGCCGAAAATGTGATTGCGGTCCATTACGTTTACGAGGCCGTTGCTGGTCCTGATGTCAACGGTCACGGTATTACTGGTGATCCACTGGCGTGTATAAATAACTCCTTTCGTGTTGGCGAATTCAATTACGCCGGGGCCGCCGGCGGTGTATCCTTCCGCGCGGGTGGATACATACCTTCCATGCATGCGGTAACCATACCGTACGCCGTTGAGATAAATACCATCCTGGTTGCTCATACTATCGGATGGTATCACGCCTGGAATAATGTAGCGCGATACCATGGAGTCCAGTTCATTTTCCGCCACCGTAGCCAGGTATAGTAAGGGGCGGCCCTGTGCCTTGCGGAGATTATTCATATTGGAAACAGCCTCTGCAAAACTGGCGTTGGTAGGCGCAAACACGGTATAGTGACCATTCTTCAGGCTGTCTGTCAATCCTGTTTTATCTATTACAAACAGGAAGGAATCATATACGCCGGTCTGGCTCTTCAAAAAATCGTAGGTATTGCCTGCAAACTCATGAATGGTGTTTTCATGGTTGTAGTAGCCACTGTCTTTTTTACACCCGGCATACAAGAACAATATCACCAGTCCTGTTACTGCACCAACACGAAATATGTTCTTTCGCATGAGAAATAATTTGTTTGTTAAGAATAGAAAGCGTTTTCCTTACCTGTTGATCCAGTAAATATTCTGGGTAAGCTGTTTGTTCTGCATCAATACATTTTCCGCCACGGGCCAGTAGATCCCACCTTCATCAATGAGGCGGTTGAATGCGGCATCGCTGCGTTTCAGTTTATGATAGCGCACCTGGTCAAACCAGCGTTGTCCTTCTCCCATCAGTTCCTTGCGACGTTCCCGGAAGATGGCGTTTAACAGGTCGCCTTCCTTACCGGCATCGTAGCGTTCCATTACACGGAGATCGCGGATCTGGTTCAGCAGGTCAATAGCACCGGTTTGTTCTCCCAGTACAGCCAGCGCTTCGGCTCTCAGCAGGGCAATATCTTCCAGGCGGGTGAAAATGATAGCGCTGCCGTACATGCGGAAATCAGGATCAGAGGTGCCTCCATCGAGTATTACTTTTATTTTGGAGAAGATAGGTACATGACTGTCGAAGCTGGTAAAGTACCGGGTGCTGGTGGGCTCACCCCTGATACTATCCAGGCTGAAACGTTCATCGCGGTTCTGATCGAAGAGGGAAAGGATGGTATCTTTCGGCACATAGATCTCCGGCTGGCTTTTAGATACCACCGGCGCAGCCAGCGTAAGCTCTTCCAGGTGGCCGGTATAGGATGCTTCGCCGTTGGTGAACTCAAAGTCGAACGCAATCATGTGGTTATTGATAAAGTTATTGGAGCCTCTTCCTGAAAAGAAACCATTGGAACTGGTGAGCTGATCTGTTTTCACAAACACGAGCGAGCTTTTCTGTGCATTGTCGAGCACAAATTTCGTATAGGCGGCTACGAGAGAGTACTTTGCCTGCCAGGCTGCTACATGCGCCATGAGTGCATATGCACTGAGCTTGCGTGCCAGTACGCCGTTCCATTTATCACCGCCTTCGGCGTAGTAGTCGCCCTGCTGCTGCGGATCGTTGGCGCTGTAGGCATAAGGCAAATTATCCGCTGCCGCCTGTAATTCCTGTTCAATGAATGCCAGTACTTTTCCCTGTGGCGCTCTTGGCTGATCAGTAAATTCACCATCATGGGAGGTAGTGATCAGCGGCACATCTCCCCAAACCCTCACCATATTAAAGTAAGCAAATGCCCTTAGGAAACGGATCTGAGCAATGTCTACCGCCATGTTCTGCTCACTGTAGCGGGGATCTCTTGCTTTTACCTCTCCTACATGTTCCAGGAAAAGATTGGCGGCATTCACTACCGCAAAAAAGCGGCGCCAGTTAGAAAGCTCATTGAGCATATCCAGTGGTGCGTGCAGGTTGTTGCTGACCACTGCATCTATATCCTGGCGCTGTACAGCAGCAAAATCACCTTTCCGCAATTCCCCGTACATCCAGAAGGCATTATTATCTGCCAGTGCGGCGCGGGTTAAGCCATATACGCCTATCAGTGCGCTGCGGGTATCTTCATGCGAATTCCACATATTCTTCTCTGCCACGGCATGCGAGGAATCCACATCCAGCAGTTTCTTACAGCTTTGTAATGCCGCTCCGCAAAAACATAACAGCAACAGCCATTTTGCCGTATATGTCCTGTTGAATTTTTTATTATTGGAAGATAAATACTTCATCAAAAATCATTTTATGCAGTTCATTTAATACTACAGGTCCATCTTTACGCCGAGGGTATACGTTTTCGGAATAGGAAGACCATACCCGTTATCAACGCCGTTAAAATAAATGAGCTCCGGATCGCCGCCGGTGTAAGGCGATATGGTGAACAGATTGCTGGCCGTGCCATATACGGTGAGGCCATGTAAGACCGACCGCTTATTCCACCAGCGTGTTTTTGTAAAATCATATTGCAGGGAAATATTCCGCAGCTTCAGGAAGGAGCCATCTTCCAGGAACAGGTCCTGGTCTGCACGGTAAGCGCCTACCTTGCTCCATGGATTATACAGGGGATAGCGGTTATAGTCGCCCACCTTCTGCCAGAAGGTAATTTCCTTCACTGCATCCATGGAGATCTGTCCTTCGTGGTTTACAAAATCGAGGTGACTGGCCACATCCTGGTTCAGGATCTTTTTACCCAGTGCATAGTACAGTGTGAAGCTGAAAGTGATATTGCGGTAAGTAAATTCACTGCTGAAGCCACCGGATACCTTTGGCAGGTAGTGCCCTTTCATTACTTTGTCCTTATCATCAATGGTGTTGTCGTTGTTCTGATCTGTCCAGATGGGATCTCCGGCAGAAAGCGGTGTTCCTTTATAGGTGCGGGTTTGTCCTGTCTTAGGATTTACCGGGATATCTCTTTCCCGATTATAGATGCCCTGGTTTTCCAGCACCCAGAACTGATCGATAGCGCTGCCTACTTTAAGCTTACGTGCAGCAGCACCGGTGCCGATCTGCATTTCATCAATTCCGCCGGGTAATGCCAGCAGTGTATTCCGGTTATAATTAATATTGGCAGATGGGATCCATTGCAGCTTGCTTGTTTTTGGCAATACGTTTGCCTGGATGCCCAGGTCGGCGCCACGGTTTCGTACTTTCAACCCGTTCTCATAAACAGACGTATAGCCGTATTCGTTACCACCCGGTATATTAAACAGCATATTCTTATCTGTTTTATCATATACATCCAGTGATACATTGATGCGTTGCTGCAGGAAACTTATATCCAGTCCTAAGTCCAGCTGGTCTGAATAAGGCCATTTGATATTGTTGCCCACATAGCCGGTGGAATAGGGCCTGGACAATGCGCCCAGCGCGTTATAGGAAAACTTCAGCGGGTTGTTGCTGAAAGAAAGATCGGAGAGATATTGTGTTCCTTCCCCGAAACGGTCGTCTGTAAGCAGGCGGGCGATGCGCCCCCAGCTGGCGTGAAGCCGCATGGCATTAATGCCTTCCTGGTCTGGCAGCAGGGTACTTTTCAGGTTCCATCCCGCAGAGAAGGCGGGCGATACTGTCCACCAGTTATCGGATTGCATACTGGAAGAACCGTCGGAGCGTACCAGCACTGAAAAGTCGAGCGCATCTTTATAGCGGTAAATACCACGGCCGTAAAACGACAACAAACGATGCCGTTGCTTATCGAGCGCCATGTATACCAGCGCGCTCTTAAATGCTTTGGGCAGCAGGTAATTGGCGTTGCCCGGATCAGAATTTAACAGGTTGAGCTTAATAAGATCGTTAGGCCCGTTGTAGGCATAGCTGTAATTATAGCGGTTAAAATCCGCTTCAAATACCTGGCCTGCCTCCGCTGTCACATCATGTATATTATTCCAGTTATGATGGAAGGTGAGCGTATTATTAAAGCTCACGCGCTGGTTATAGCCAAAATAATTGGAAACATAGTTGATCGTTTCCATGAGTGTGCCGGGATAAAACACATCCCTCAGGCCTTCGTTATAATCTGCCGCGAGGCCTGATACAAAGTTCCAGTCTTTTGAGAACGCCACTTTCAGGCGAAAGAACCCATTGATGCTGTTGGTCTTATTTTCATCGATGGACTTATCATACTCGGTGAGATAGGCGCCGTATGCCGCTTTATTGGGCGGCAGCGGGGAGCCGAGATCCGGGAGGTATTGTACATCCGCGAAGCGGTCGCGCAGGTTGCGGTTACGGCGGCGCTCCAGGCGGGTGGCGTTGATCATGGCCGACATGGTAAGCCATGACACCGGCACCATGTTAATTTCAAACATGGCGTTGTAGCGGTCCATGCGGGTGTTATCGCCGGGGTTATTCATCTGCTCGTTGCCGGCGGCGAAGCGGAAGTTGGCCCGTTCTGATCCGCTGGAGATGCTGGCGTTTACACCGCGGACGAATTTATTGGCATAATAAAGATCCGTCCAGTCGGAGGCGCCATAGTATGCATCATTGGTAGAATCGCGGAGGTATGCCGGGTAGGTAAGTATGTTATCCAGGCTGGCATACCGGTTATAGTACGGTTGCCTGAATTCATTTTCGAACCTGGCATTGGTAGTATTGATATGAGGCTTTTGCGCGATACCAAACCAGGTATTGAAAGCAATTTTTCTTCCGCCGATCACCGGCGCTTTCGTGCGGATGGAAATCACCCCGCCGTTGGCAGCACGGGGACCGTAAACAGCTGCGGCTGCATAATCTTTCAGCACTTCAATGGAAGCGATGTTATTGGGATCTATAGCCGCCAGCAGGTTGGTAGCGGGGCCTATGCGGTTATAGTCGTACTGTTGTATATCAAAGGCAAAGGGATGATCCATAATGAGTGGAATACCATCCAGCACCACCAGGGGCTGTGCATCGTATACATCGTTATGGGAAGTGAGCGGGATGGCGGTGCCGCGGATCATCATGCCCATTTCAGTACCTGGCTCGCCGCTGGGTTCCTGGATATACACGCCGGCCACTTCGCCCTTCAGCATTTGCTGAAGGGAGGAATAGGGATAAATGGCCGCCTTGCCCATATCGATGCCATTGCTTCTGAAAGATGCAGGCTTCAGGTGATTGGTATCTACCGGGATCATTGTTTTACGGATACTGTCTCTTTTCTCCTTCTCACTTAATTTCTTTTTCACCGTATCCTGCGGAGTGGCGTAGCCGGGCAGCGCCGGCAGTATCCTGTTTTCAGCCGCTGCTGTTCCTGCCGCAAAACCACCTGCCAGTAAACCTATAACACAGCGTCGCATTATGAAATGCATAAACTAATATTTTGTAAATGAGAAATGATATTAAATACCCTGCGCCTTACCATGTTGCTGAAATGGAGATGCGTAGTGTATTGGCCAGCGGGTGCAGCGGATCTCCCCCGGCGGGAACCAGGTAAGAGAAATCGAAGCCCGCTATTTTATATTTCAAACCGAATCCTGCGCCCAGGTATTTCCGGTTGCCTTTTGTACGGTGCTCATTGTAATATCCTGCGCGCAGCGCCAGCAGGCCGCCATAAGTATATTCCAGGCCGGTGGAATACATCAGCTCATGCAGTTCTTCCTTAAGGCCGCCCGGAGCGTCGCCAAAGGAGCCGGATACGCCGCTGAGAATGCCTTTCTGCCTGAAGTCGGGCGTACCGTCCTTATCCGCATCTGTGCTATCCGGTGTGGGCGCCATCAGTTTATTGATATCCAGTGTGAGGGTGAGTGTGTTCTTATCATCCAGCTGGTACGTATAGCCGCCACCGATACCAAGATTGGCAGGGAGGAAATACTTATCCCGGCTGTCAGTTGCGTAAGAGATCTTTGTGCCGATGTTTGACATCACGGCGCCGAAGCGCCAGGTGCCCTGCTGCCCGCCATCGTATTCTGTTACCGAAGTATAGGAGGCGCTCAGGTCGCCGGCAAAGGCATTGCCTGCCTTGTAAGCGCCGTTACCGCCGGCTTTGGGACCGGATGCCAGTTTGGAATGAATATAACGGAAGGCTACCCCCAGCGCCCAGTGATCCGATAATCTGCGGGTATAGCCCGCATCGAGGGAGAATTCGCCGGGCCGTGTCGTTCCCTGGTCGTTTCCCTGGAAATCCGTTAGCTGGATACTGCCCATGCTGAAATAGCGGAAACCTACCCCTATCGCCTGTTGTTCATCCAGCTTCCTGTAAGCCGCTATATCGGCCAGGTACACATCGTTGGCCATTGACCTTAACCAGGGAGTAAAACCCGCAGAAACAGCCCTTTCTGCCTCAGCAAATGATATCTGGGAGAGATTGGAGAACACCGAGCTGGCATCGGGCGACAAAGCGATGCCTGCATCGCCAAGGGCTGCGCGGCGTGCGTCGGGAGTGATCCGCAGGAACGGCACCGCATTGCTGACCGCATTGGTACGGCCATCGGTGCTGCTGTAGGCCATTTGCGCGGAGGTCTTTTCCCCTGCCAGCAACAGGGAGATGCCTATCAGGCCCGTGGCCATCCACCGGTACAGGCGTGATACCGGTTGAGACATACTTTTTTCCTGATTAAAACCTGGATACGTCATTTCAAATGATTTATATAATGTTGATGCCGTTGTTTTCTTTTTAATGGGAGATGAGCAGTTTGCCTTTTACCACGGAGCTGCCGGATTGCACTTTTACGAAGTACACGCCATCGGCCAGCGATTGTGTGTTAACGATATAATAGGTATAACCACTGGTGATGAGCGTGGTATTCACCACTGCTCCCCTGCTATCGGTAATGACCACACGATAACCTTCCCGGGTATTGATCATCCCCGTCCAGCTGATCCTGGCCTGGTCCGTAGCGGGATTTGGCGTAATGGATAACCGTCCCTGCGGCAGGTTGGTGTTAATAAGACTGGTGTCTTTCCCTCCCCCTGTGATGATATAAGTAGCTTCCGCCACCGCTGAATTTTTCATACCGGGTTTGATGGCGATGGCCTTAATGGTAAGGCTGTCGCTCACCTGGATGAGGTTAAAGTAAGCAGTAGCGTTCTCGTCCGGCGTGCTGCCATCGGTGGTATAATAGATCACTGCATCTTTTGTATCGGTGAACAGTCCTACCTGCCTGGCGCCGTTGTAAGTACCGCCGGGGAAACTGAACTGGGGCGTGCTTACTGCCACATCGTTATTGCCGATCACATAGGCAGCGATGGTTACTTTTGAATCCGTAAGCCCGCCGGCAGAGGCGTAAGCTTTTAAGGTAGCAGTGGCATTGATCTTCACCGGGTTGGAATATACCGGTGAATTGGAGTTCAGCGCATTATCGTTAAGTGCGTAGCGGATCACGGCGCCGGGTGTGGCGCTGGTGATGGTCACTTCCTGCGGGCCATTATAATTACCGGCGGGCACGCTGAATACCGGTTGTTTTGCTCCCTCCGGTAATATAGTATAGGTGGCAGCCATTACCTGTGAAGGGGAACGGCCTTCTTTCACCGCAAAGGTTTTAATACGCATGGTGGAATCGATATGGATACTATCGGTGTATACCAGTGATGCAGTAGTAGGCGTGCTGCCGTCTGTTGTGTAGTAAATGGTGGCTCCGGGCGCTGCTACTTTGATCGCCATCTTGATAGGATCGCTGTAGATACCGGCAGAAGGCACGAATACCGGGTTGGGCAAAGCCGGTGGCATAATGCTCAGCAATGCGGTAGATACTTCCGATACATACATGTTGTTCATCCAGGTACTGGCCTTTACGGTAGTGGTGCTGGTGAGCTTCAGCGTATCTGTTAACGGATTGAATACAGGTGAATTGATGGTAGGCACGGTGCCATCCAGCGTATAACGGATAGTACCACCCACGGTGGTAGTGCTCAGCACAACATCCACATGGTCTTCGAACAGGCCCCGGTCAGGTGTTATTTTAGGACGGGCAGCGGCCTGTGGCAGCAGTGCATAAAAGTATTCCGCCGGCACCTGCTGCTGGGGAATACCGGGGCCCGTCCATTTGAAGTACATGATATTGGCGCCGCCTCCGTTCTCTGTGAACTCCATTTCCACGGGATACAGCTTACCCGCTTCCAGGTTGATAGTACCGGAAAAGTCGGCGCAGCAGTTCCCGTTATTGTTCATGACCACTGTTCCCGGATCGGCTTCCCTTTTTGCGTAATCTTTTATGGTGAACTTAAATCCATCGTCTGCATTGGCGTTAAAGGTATAGCTACCGGTAACGGGCACACGAAACAATCCTTTCCAGCGAACGGAGAAGTGATCGTTGGTGATGCGCGGGTCAGGTGAGCCATCGCCCCAGTTAAACCAGAAGTTAGGATCCACCCGGTCGAACACCAGCGTAGTAAAAGTGCTTCCGCCCGACTGCGGGTCCTGGAAATAATAGCCTACCACACCCCGTGTAGTATCTATAGGCGGTGCAGCCGCAGCTGTTGCTGTGGCTTTTACCAGCAGGGCTATTACACAGCAGAGAATAAACAGAGCGTTGTTAAATTGTTTCATATTCAATAAATGAATTTTAATTAGCAATCCTTACTAATTATATTTCCTGAGCAAAGGGCATGACTTACCCGGTACCTGTATGCAGGTACAAAAAAGTAATGAAAAGAGGATCCCGTTCCGGCGTATCCCTATGGATACCGGCACAAGTGACCGCACGGCCAGGCGGCGCACCAACAGGCGCTAACGGCTATAAGCTAACTGCTAAAAGTTTTCATGACATCAGTTATTTGCTCAGTGAATACATAGGGTGAATGGAACAGGGATGTCATTCCATTTTACCTGGATTAAATTTCAGTTGATAGTTTAGCAATGCCACACTAATAAGGTTCCCGGATACCGTAGTATCCGGCAAATAAACGCCAGTAACGCGGGACTGGCCGAGGCAAAGAATATCCTTACCAAGACGTACCCGGCAAATTTCAGTTAATAAAATACTTCAGCTGATTTGTCCAACTACATTTTTATGAGCGTCCGATTGTAGGATCTTTCCAGGCCTTCCTATACTGGTTTTGCGGGGTCTGCATGCGCCTGGAATACATTCCGGCTTATTTCAGCAAACGGCTAAAACTGTATAAGACTGGTGAAACGGGAGGAAAACTGATTGTACAATTGAACCTGAGTAAATGAGAGAAACAAATGCCTGTAACGTGGAATCGTGGAACTTTCTTTTTGTCTAAAGTAATACTACATCATAAAATTTTGGAATTATTCTTTTGATAATCATAATGGAATGCTAAAACGTTTTAACGTTACTAAAATACGATGCGATATTTGAATAACCAAAGGTTTGAAAAAAAATATCGCAAATAATTTCAGCTAAAATTATCGTCTGGATCTGCTGCCGGGTAAAGGTTAAAATAGCATCTGCCACAGATAAAATAACGCTACCCGGAATGCTTCTTTTTAAATTTATTTTAAAAAGAAGAAAGTGTATTTTATACACAACAGGGATGCCTGTACATAATTCGTATAAGCATCCCTGTTATAAATTATTTTCTCACGGGTAATTGATCGGAGTATTTTCCTTTGCCATGAAACCAGCGGGCAGCCTGGCCGGTGAGCCACAGGTAGTAATCGCTTCCCAACCCGGTTTCGATACCGGTAAATGAGCCGCCGGCATTGAGCGGCAACTTGTCTTCTGTTGCACATTTAAATATGGACGTGCCTTCGTTCATCTCATCAAACATAGCCACGTACAGCATTTCTGCACCGGCATTTTTTGCACCGGCGATCTGTCGCCAATAGAAGCTGCCTCCTTCCCGTGGAATAGTATTGGCCCTGGGGCCATTCATGTTCTTCCAGGAAAAGCCAGGGAAAGCCAGCGGTACATAATCCACGCCGTTGCTTTTGCACCAGGCAATGTCATCGGCTACCAGGTGTTTAAAGCCATCATAGCTTTTACCATTGTAGCGGCCCACAAACCAGGGCATAATTACATCCGACTTTTTAATAAGGCGGTGCAGCCCTTCATCGCTGATGGCATCCTGGCGCAGCTCCCTCCAATAGGAAGGAACGCCCAGCATTACGCTGAAACCCCTGGCCTTCATGCCATCCAGCAGTGTTTCCGCTTCTTTTAAACCATAAGCGCGGTGATCATTAAAGCCGACGCCCCAGATCACGATAAAGGGCTTACCGTTATGATGCAGGTATGTGGGACTTTTACTGCCATGCAGCAGGTCGTATTTTCCGGTGAGTTCATCCAGGTCTTTCAGTACCAGCTCTTCTTCCCCGGGGCGCATACCGCTGAGGTCGTACATGACGGCAATAGCGCGGTCATATTTAGTGGCTGCTTTCACAGCGTTGTCAAGTACAGTGTTGAAATGCTTTTTGCCACTGGGGTTCCTGATCTCGGCCACAAATCGCTGCATAAAAACGCCGTCGATGCCATAGTCTTTCATCCATTTAAAATGAAGATATACCGTAGAAGCATCATGCGGACTGAAAACTGAGGCCGGTTTACCATCTGCAAAACTGAAAGCGGTGGTATAGGTTTTCTTATACTCGCTTACATCCGGCCAGAAATCTATTTCGCAGGAACCGGGCTGGAATACACCTCTCTTTTCGTAGTGATGCCATCCCCTGCCGGCACTGTCACCGGGGGTATTGAACCAGCCCTGGTAACCAGCCATTACCAGTCCTTTGTAAGTAGGATAGCGCTGTGCGCGCGCGAACATGCATACCAGCAGGATGCCTGATACAATAACATGGAATTTTTTGCTTATCATCTTATTCTCTTGCCGCTGATTAAAGCCGATGGTGCGGGTGCACTACGGCAACCGGCATGAGCCTAAAGATAATACTTTACCAACAGGATGTATTACCGTTTATGGATAAGCGTTAGGTCAGTCTTTCCGTTTGCCGGATACTACCAGTACCACACCCACAATGGCTACAATGCCACCTGCGTATGTAGGCCAGCCTATCCAGCGGTTTTCTTTCTTATTGATTTCAACAGGGCCGATGTCTACCACTTTCTTTTCTGTTTGAAAAGAGAAGCCCCTGATAAGGATCATTGCAATACCAGCAATAATGAGGATGATGCCAAGTACTTTCATAATGTTGCGTTTATGTAAGTACCGGCAATACACATGCCATTGCTATGGCCCTGTTTTTAGTGTTATAATGGGGAATTAGCGCCCCAATCAGTAGGATTATTCCGTTTTCAGGCTTGTCACGGGATTCATGGCAGCTGCACGGATGCTCTGGAAGCTTACGGTAAGTAAAGCAATGATGATGGTAATAAGCCCTGCTCCACCAAAGATCCACCATTCGAGATCTGTTTTGTAAGCAAAGTGGGTTAGCCAACGGCTCATAGTGAACCATGCCAGTGGAAAGGCAATGAGCATTCCTGTAAATACGGGTTTAAGGAAGCCTGTCGACAACAAAATGAATATATTGGATTCGGAGGCGCCCAGGACTTTTCGCACTCCTATTTCTTTTGTGCGTTGCGCGGCGGTGAACATGGCCAGGCCAAATAAGCCCAGGCAGGAAATAAATACTGCCAGGCAGGCAAAGTAATTGCACAATTTACCTACCATCTGTTCACTTTTATATAGCTTCGTATATTCTTCATCGGAGAACTGGTAAGTAAAAGGAAAATTGGGATTAATATTTTTGCAGATGCCTGCCAGGCCTGCCAGTACCTGCTTTGTTTTGCCGCCGGCGGTTCTTACCAGGATACTGCCCCACTTTGGCTTCTCATCCAAACGGATCACCAGCGGTTCAATGGCATCATGCATGGAATTGAAATGAAAATCTTTGAGCACGCCAATGATGGTACCGGAAACATTGCCGAGTGTGAACGGTTGCCCTACGGGGTGTGTATAACCAATTCTTTTCACCGCGCTTTCATTCAGGATATAGCTGCCGGAATCGTTGCCAAATTCCTTCGAAAAATCACGGCCTTCCAGCAGGGTGAGATGTAAGGTCTTTACAAAATCATACCCTACTGCAGCATCGGCAAAAGAGGCAGGATCATTAGGGTCTTTCCCCGCCCAGTTCAGGTCTCCTTTATGATGTTCTATCACTGTAGGCGTTTCTTTCATTTTTGAGATGGCCAGCACGCCTGGCAGGTTAGCAGCTGCGGCTTTGAATACGTCGTATTTGGTGATCAGTTCGCCTTCAATGGGAATATAGAGTAGGTTCTGCCGGTCGTAGCCCAGGTTCTTTGTCTGTACGTAATCCATTTGCCGGTAGATCACGAACATGCCTATCATCAGCAGGATGGATAAGGTGAACTGGAATACCACCAGCCCTTTACGGAAATTAGTGGCCCCGGCTCCGAATTTCAGGCTGCCTTTCAGCACCTTCACAGGGTTCAGGGCGGAAAGGAACAACGCCGGATAACTGCCAGCCACAAAGCCGGTGAGGACCATTAGCCCCAGCAGGATAGCCCAGAAGGCAGGCTGTGAAACGGGCAATGCCAACTGCTTTCCGCTAAGCTGGTTAAATGCAGGCAACAGCAGCATTACCACCAGTAATGCGATCGCCAACGAGAGGAAAGCCAGCAACAGGGCTTCGCCGATAAACTGAAGGATCAGTGCAGAACGCCTGGCCCCTACTACTTTTCGTACACCTACTTCTTTTGCCCTTTTTACTGAACGTGCGGTGGCCAGGTTCATAAAATTAATACAGGCGATAAGCATAATGAATATAGCCAGTAACGTAAACAGGCGTACGTATTCTATGCGACCGCCATCAGGAACACCATTATTGAATACGGCGTGCAGGTATTTTTCGCTATAGGGCTGTAATCCCAGCTCCATATAGGAATCGTTGCTGCGGGTCTGGTAATTGTAAACGAAGTCTTTTATTTTAGCGGCTACCTTACCGGCATCGGCATGGTCACGGAGAAGGATATACGTAAGCGGGCTGAAACTGCCCCAGGTTTTTGTCCATGCATTATTAGCGGTAAAATCTTCCCAGTTGCGGAGGAAGTCGAACTGCAGGGAGGAGCTGACCGGCATATCGTATACGGCGGTAACAGCGAGGCTTGTAGTATCTTCATACCGCAGTGTTTTCCCCAGCGCGTTTTCCGGGCTGCCAAAAAATAATTCAGCCAGGTGTTTGGAAATGGCAATGGTACCCGGTTTATCCAATGCAGTGGTTCTATTGCCCTGTAATATGGGATAACTGAACATCCTGAGAAAATCGGCGCCGGCATAGGCCCCTGTGCTCTTCATTATTTTATCATCTGCCCTCAATGCCACCGGTGGAAAAGCCTGGAACCCGCTGGCGTAAGCAACTTCAGGTACTTCTTTTTTCAGCTCAGCAGCCAGCGGCCCCTGTGTAAGATAGCCGGCATCCACTTTCCCGGCAGACAACTGGCGCACATATACCTGGTATAATTTATCACTATTGGCATGAAAGGCATCCACACTTTTTTCATCCTGCACCCAGAGGATCATAAGCAGGCTACTGGCCAGTCCGAGAGCCAATCCCAGGATATTGATAAAAGAAAAAGCCTTATTGCGCACCAGGTTGCGCCACGCAATCCGGAAGTAATTTCTTATCATGATCATCAGTATCAGTTATACGGTCAACTAAAAAAACATGCCACACAATAGTAATATATATGTCAGCAATTTAGAGAATCTTCTTTTCAATAATATGTCCGCTTTTGATACAGCAACTGACCGCTTATAATATCCGCTGTTCAGCCCGGCCTCAGCAAACCTGGACAGCCTGAATACCGAGTAACTCCGCCAGCTTTTTTATACGGGGGGCAATATGTCCTTTGCCTACTGCACAATGGTGTGCCGGCCCCTGTGCATTCCAGGCTTCCACAAAATTCCTGGCGCCTATAGGAAAGCGGTAACGGCTGTTGGTATTGCCGATTTCCAGGATAGGACCGGCTTCAGACATGCCCTCTGCCAGCAGGAACTGCAGGGTTCCGTTGCCCGTTTCCACTACCGACAGCAGGGTAACAGGGCCATGCGCTACCGACATCTCCACAGATAAGCCTTTTCCTACTTTTCCATGATATACCTGTAAAGGCTTCAGCTTTATTTTACCCGCTGCAATTGCAGGATGACAAGGCCCATCGTGCCCCATCAGTACAATATCATCCTGGTAGTCCATGGCATAGTATTCCGTAAAAGACCCACCGGCGCCAAAGCAATCCATGATCTTCATGGCCTGTGCATTCTTTACCTCGTACTCACCTGCTACAGGAATACCCTGTGCTGTTAAGAGCGAAGTTCCCATAATAACGGAGCTCATAGTATCTTCATTCACTGCGTTACCGCTTCCTTTATGGTAATATGCCAGGGAACCCAGCTGGTGTTTGGCTACCAGCTTATCCAACGCCACCGCTGTTTTCGCAGCGCGGTGCAATTCTTCCGGGGAGCAGTCGGGCTGTATCTCAAATACCCGTTGGGCTTCCCGCAGTTTGGCGGCAATTTCCGTTTCACTAACGGTAGCACGGATACCCGATAATTCATCTGCTTCAATAATTTCCATATGCCCGCCCAGCACCGCTGCATGCAAGGTAAGATCGGAATATATATCCAGCATACCACCGTAATAATTGCCCATTAAACCAAGCCGGTTGTGATACATGGCATGCGCTACTTTCGCCGCGGCTATCCATTCCTCTACTTCTTTCCATACACCGGGATCATTGTGCAGCATGCCTGTGACCTGGTAAAAAGGAATGCCTGAGCGTTTGAATACGCTGGCTATTTCCGGTACCGGGCAGGCAGCGCAAAAGGCCAGCCATTCGCCGGTCATAGCTGTACGGTTGCCGAGGTTATTAAATGTACCGTAATCAATAGCCGCCTCGGGGGAAAGGTTTAATACAATCACCGGCACCTTTGCCCTTTTCACTACCGGCAGCACCGTAGAAGATAACGCATAAGTGGTAACATATAAAAAGATGAGATCCACTTCTTCCTGCCGGAAACGGCTGCCTGCTTCAAACGCCTTCTCCGGTGTGTCTATTAACCCCAGATTGACGATCTCTGCGCCATAGCCCTGCAGCAGCTGATGCACAACACCGATGTAGCCCGACAGCCGCTGCTGCAAACCTTCGAACTGTTCCCAGTAAGCAGCAAGACCAATTCCAAACAGGCCTGCTTTTAATGTATTCATAAGATAATTTTTGAATGATAAACAGGAATAAAACTATTACTGTTGTGATGAATTATTTGATATTTCAATTGTACATTATGATATAAACACGGCAGGAAGTAAAATTTATTTTTACTTTCCCTATCCTTTCCTGCTTTTTATATTTTTATGTAAACGGAAGGAGCGTTATGATCAATTATTACAAATACCTGCCGGTAAGCCGTGAAGATGAAAGCTGGGGTTTATGGGTAGTGAATACAGGCTGTACACGCGTAACGGCAACGGGAATTTACCCCGGGAAAGATCATCCTGCGCATCATCATTTCAACTGGAAAGCAGGACGTGTGCTAAGCGAATACCAGGTGATCTACATCACCGGCGGCAAGGGGATTTTTGAATCAGACAGCTGCCGGCAGCATGAAGTAAAGGCAGGCACCATCATCCTGTTGTTCCCCGGGGAAAGACACCGCTACCGGCCTTCGCCGGAAACAGGGTGGGACGAATACTGGGTTGGCATGAAAGGCCCTGTGCTGGACAACCTGCTGAAGGAAAGTTTTATTACCAGGGAAAAGCCCTGTTTATATATCGGTTTCCAGGAGGGAATATTGCAGTTATTCCATCTCATTATAGAAAAAACAAAACAGGAGCACCCCGGTTACCAGCCACTGATTGCCGGCGCAGTGCTTCATATGATGGGTAACATCCACTACCTGGTAAAGCAGCAGGCAGCGGGAAATAAAGACAAAGAGGAACTTATGAACAAGGCCCGGCTGCTGTTCCGCTCGCACATTTCCGGGCATTATTCTCCCGGGCAGGCAGCAGAAGAACTACAGGTAGGGTACTCCTGGTTCAGGAAAGAATTCAAGAAATATACAGGGTTATCGCCCTTCCAGTATTATATACAACTTAAAATAGAGAAAGCCAGGGAATTGCTAAATGACCCTGCTGTATCTGTAAAAGAGATTGCTTATGCGCTCAGGTTTGATTCTTCGTTCTATTTTTCCAGGATCTTTAAAGAGAAGACCGGTCTTACGCCCACAGCATACCGGAAGATGGCGCAGGGCGGCCATTAGCAGTATATGCTGCCTGTTGGCATTTGTATATAACGTAGATGCACAAACGAATTCATCTATCATCAACTTCAACAGGCATCAGCAGCAAACGATCCGTTTCAGCACTGCAGGCGCCGCCATTGATGCGCATGATGGCGAGATCGCCTGTTTCAATGGCACCTACTACCTGTATGGCACCAGCTACGGCTGCGGCTTTGAATGGGGAAGGAAAGATGCGCCCTTCTGCGGGTTCAAAGTATACACCTCCACCGATCTGCAACATTGGACCGACAAAGGATTTTTGTTCGACGCACGCACACCGGTATGGCAGGCACGCTGTAATGGCAGTACCTATGGCTGTTTCCGGCCGCATGTGATCTACAATAAAAAAACAAAGCAGTATGTGTTATGGATCAACGTATATGATAATCGTACAGGCTTCCGCGTATTTACCAGTTCCCGGCCCACAGGCCCGTTCACCGAAGTAGCCGGGCCGCGGCTGGCAGTGAACAGCAACGGCGCTGTAGCAGGACTGAACAATGGCGATCATGATACTTTTGTGGACGAAGACGGCACCGCTTATATTGCGTATACCGACTGGCAAACAAAAGGCACTATTGTAATAGAAAAGCTCAGCGCTGATTACCTTACCGGCAGCGGCGAGCATGTGAAGGCTGTTACGGAAGGAAACACGGAAGCCCCTGCCCTGTTCCGCCGCAACGGCAGCTACTACCTGTTTTATTCCGATCCAAACTGTGGCTATTGTTCCGGGACAGGCACCTCTTACCGGCGCGCCTCCTCACCATTAGGCCCATGGTCTGACGGTATAAAGATCAGCGACAAATCCTGCGGAGGGCAACCTTCCTTTGTATCACTTGTTAAGTTGAACGGCGACAGCGTATTTATTTACGGCAGCGACCTGTGGAACAATGCCGCGAAAAATGAAGCGCTGGCTAATTACTACTGGGCGCCGCTTTCCTTTGATGCCAGCGGAGCGGTGGAGCCGATTGTGTGTAAAAACAGTATACCATTACCTATACACGCAGCGCGGCCTGCCAAGGTGAAAATAAAACCTGATAACAGCAGCGGCCAGGATGGCTTCAGTGCCCAATGTGATATCCATGGCTGTATACAACACGCCCAGATCTTTACCCCTACCCGTTCCGGCAGGCTGGCAAGTATAAGTGTTACCGTTTTTAAAAGTGGTTATCCCGACGATGATCTTCATATCAGTATTTACCCGGCAGATGAAAAAGGGTTGCCCCTACCGGGAAAAGCATTATATGAAACGGCTGTAGGGCGCAACAGTATCAGCTGGTCGCCCCAACCGGTAGCGATAAAGCCTATGCTAACTGTAACGGGCAAACGTAGTTATGTAATAGTGGTCCGGTCGTCTACCAGCAGCGGTTGCTATGGTATTACCGGTAAAGGTGAAACTCCCGGCAGCATTGCAGCTTACAGCACCGACTGCGGGCAATCGTTCCGTATTGAAAAAGACCGGGTACTGAAATTCGAAACATACCTAGAGGAGTAGCTGAAATTACTCCTCTATCCTGGCCCTTACATCTTTCAGTTTCATTACCA
The DNA here is from genome assembly GCF_902150045.1 of Chitinophaga polysaccharea. Taxonomy (GTDB): domain Bacteria; phylum Bacteroidota; class Bacteroidia; order Chitinophagales; family Chitinophagaceae; genus Chitinophaga; species Chitinophaga polysaccharea_A. Next base: position 516,095 of record NZ_CABFVU010000004.1, on the reverse strand, counting down.
TTTTCTGCGCGGCTGTGGCCAACCATTCCTGGTAGTCTGTAACAGCCTGTATCCGTTCTTCCTCTGTAATAAAACCGCTTTCCACTACCTGTGGTCCTCTCAGCTCCGCTACCTTGGACCAGATCCCAGCTTTTTCAGCAAAATTACTTTCACCACGGTTGTAAATCTCATCCGCGTTCAGTACTTCAACTTTGTGAAAGCCAAGCGCTTCAAAATGTGAAGGGAGATGATCGGCGATTTCATTATCCATGCCTGCGTCAGTGCGCCATGCGAGGAAAGCGTTGTAAAAGCGCTGCATGCTTTCCGGTGGCGCCGGCGTCCATTCCAGTTGGGTATGATTATAATCCAGGATAGAAATATAACCGCCGGGTTTGAGCAGGGATTTGAATTTAAGTAATGCTTCGCGGGGATTGCTTAACCATTGCAATACCCTGGCAGAAACGATCAGGTCAAATTTTTCTGCGGGTTGGTAAGCAAAGAGATCGGTTTCCACGAGTGTAAGGTTAGGCACATCTGCATGATCGGTATTGCCTTTTGCTACCAGGTGCGCGCTGTTGTCGATGCCCACCACGGTTCCTGTGGCGCCCACTGCGGCGGCTATGCCTGCAGAAATGGCACCGGTGCCGCAACCTACATCCAGCACCCGCATTCCTTCATGGAGAAGTGGTATCAGTGTGGCATAGCTGTTTTGCAAACTCCTGCTGTCTAAAACGCTGCTGTCTTTCGGCATGGCGGCTCTTTCATTCGCGGTATTACTCATGGGTGCTTATTGATGGATCTGGAAAAGATGAGATTAAATATAACATTTTGTAAACAGAAAATAGCCATACTTTAGAACAGCATCTGTCTCTCAAAAATAATCCGGTGCTGTTACTTACCAGGGGAGCTCTATTCCAACCCGGGACATATAGATACGCAGCTGCCAGCCTTTATTAAGGACTCCGGTGGATATTACCCGCTGAAGAATAAAGCAAAGGGGCAAACCATTTAGCGTTTTTTTTGTAGTGTATGATGATAAAATGCCAGCATGAAAACACGCCGCATTCTTTTACTTTTTGCCAGCCTGATACTGGTCCTGTTATATGCCTGCAAAACCCCTCGGGTGATCAACAGCAACGACCTTACCATTACCGGCAGCTATTGTGCACCGGCAGACGCTTTCAGCAGCAGCCAGGACACTGTTCCCTTAAAGAACACCGATTCGCTGTTAAAAGCTAACCCCGACCTGCCGGAACACGAAGTACTGATGGCCAATGCTACCGGCACCCTGTTCCTGATCCGGCAAATGAAGGCCGTTGCCGGAGATACTACACTGGCCGTGATGATGAAAAGAGCGGAGATCCGTTCAAGGATCCAGCACCGTTTGCTGCTGGCCACCCTGGAAATTGCCGGTATTGCCGCTGAACTGGATTGTGAAGGGGAAAAAGCAGACCAGCTGGCCAGGTACCTGGATAATTTCAACAGCAAGCGCAATACCCGGCTCACCGTGGCTTCCATTATCACCGGCGCCATTACCACCATTGCCACGGTAGCGATTAAAGAAGATGGCCCACAGAATGCCGTTGCCATTGGCGGCGGGCTCCTTTCTGCAGGTCTGGGTGCGCTAACGATCAATGCCGCCCGGAAAAAAGTGCGGCTGGCGCATCTGCGGAATGTATTGTCCGATATCTGGTATATGCCTGACACCTCCGCTATTTATCCTCCTTTCACCTGGTATGTGCTCAATGAAAGGCATTTCAGCAACAACGGGCAGATTTCACTGGCGGCGCATGTAAAAAAGAGATGGGAGCGGTTCGACCTGGAGGGCAACGCGAGCAAATCAAAAATATCGTTGTTCTTTGGCGACGGCGGCGTGTATAAGGCAGATGACCTGCATACCCGGGCCGCCATGGTAAATGAACTGCAATCCACTATCCGGTCCGTAAACCAGGACCTGCAACGGCTGCTGCATTACCTGGTGAGCATAGAATAGACGCTGTTTTTCCCGATTGCGTAAATAATATTCCACTTTCGCCTATCCGCCCCCTCCTTCCCGGTGTAGCTTTGCCCTGTTTATAAACCGAGCTAAAATGAAAAAATTCCTGTTTTCTGTTATTTTATGCTGTAGCCTTCAGCCGCTTTTTGCACATGCCATCTGGATTGAAACCATTACCACCGGGAAGATCGGGCAGCCACAGGAAGTAAAGGTTTTCCTGGGAGAATATGCCGGCAATGAGCGGGATTCCATCCAGCACTGGTTCAGCAATATGAAAGATTTTACCCTGTACCTGGTGAAGCCAGACGGGCAGAAAGAAAAGCTGACCGTTACACCTAACGGTAATTATTTCACCGCCACTTTTACGCCGGCTGTTGCCGGCACGCACCTGTTGTCAATTGATCATACCGTGCAGGAAGTGTATGGCGGCAGTAAGATCCATTACTATGCCATGGGACTGGTGAAAGTAAATAACTCCCTGACGGGTGCAGATAACGCCAAGGAATATACGGACTTTTCCATGCTGACCAATCTCAAAAAGGCTAACAAGCTGCAGCAGCCTGCTTCCGTGCAGCTGAGCTATATGAAGGCTGCTCCTGCCGAAGGAGAGGTAACCGTACAATCGCCGGAAGGATGGACTAAGAAGTTCAAAGCCGGAAAGGCCGGTGACGTTACCTTTTCACCTGCATGGCCAGGCCGTTATATGCTGGAAGGCACTTTTACCGAAGAAGCCAGCGGACAGCATGAAGGAAAAGACTTTCAAAAAGTATGGCATTGCGTTACCTACTGTATGGATGTAGATAAGTAAATGTAAAAAATGAGGGAAAGGGCTGGCAATTTTGCCGGCACTTTCGCGTTTTATCCTGAGTATGTAGTAATTTAATATCCTCTTAATAAGACCCATGAAACAATTGTGCTGTATTGCTATGCTATCTGTTTCCCTGTTATGCATGTATTGTGGTAAGGGAACAACCTATCCTCCTTCTCCCCTTGTGGATACGCTGCCTGCGATTACGGCAGAAGGTAAAAATACAGTTGGCAGCCTGGTAAACGGGAAAGTATTTATTCCACGGGGAAGCGTAGGCCCGGCTAATCCCAGCGCTTACTATGATCCCAATGCCCATGGTGGAAGTTTTAATCTTACTATGACCCGTTTTGACCCCGGGGATTTATACAACGCAGTTTCCAGGTGATAGTTACTAACCTGGATAAAACGGGCGCTTATCCCATTACCACCCCAATGAAGGATGTGGCTTTCATTTATATGAGGAGACGCATCAGCTCCGGCACCGTTTGTGAATATATTGGTATGGATGCGGAGCATGTGAAACAGGAAGGGCAACTGGTGATCACCAAACTGGATACCGGACAAAAGATCGTTGCCGGTACTTTTATCTGTACGCTCATAACAGCTGGTTGTGATACTGTTCGTATGACTGAAGGGCGGTTTGATATGAAATATTAATCTTTGCCTGTTATGATCTCTGCATAGATCTCTTCAAAATCTTTCCCTTTGTGCGACTGCCAGATGCCGGTGAATTTGGTTTCCACGCCTTTCAACAGCTGTATGCACAATTTACGGTCGTCGTCTGTCATGTCGTGGAACATTAACTCCGCTAACTGGCTGACACGCTTCCTGCACTGGATCAGTACTTTCTCTCCTTTGGGGGTTACCTTCAGGCGTTTGGAGCGCTTGTCTTCCTTATCATCGTATTCAGTGAGGTAACCGAGCTTTTTCAGGCGGTTCAGTTTATCTGTGCCGGTAGACAGCTCCTGCAGGGCTGCATAGATGGCCTCCGTTTTGCGGGGCTCCTTCAGCTGCGCCACCGTATTAAGTAATGAATATTCGTCAATAGTGTTGATCCCGGTACCTTCCAGCGCCGCTACCGTATAAATGGTATGCAGTTTAAAAATGCGGCCAATGACCCTCATCAGGATGCCATCGCTGTTCACCGGGAGAAATTTTCCTTCCGGGGAAACAGGCTTGCGTGTTTGTTTACCAGCCAGGTAATGCCTGCAAAATTCTTCAATACTGCTTCCCGGGTGCTGCTCATCATATGCCCCCCATTCCGTGATCAGTTCTACCGCTTTATTCATACCATATATTTTATTTTCGTAGCAATAATAGAAAAAATACTTCGGATTTTTTGTTTTTACTACATTTCCGTTATACATTTACTATTATTATTACGATTCCGTCATACAAAAATCATCATCCGATGTCAACACAGATTCTTTTCCAGGGCTTTATAGTGCTTCATCTCATAGGGTTTCTTCTTTTCGCCGGCACTTCTGTAGCGGATTTCGTGGGTTTCCGGCAATTCTGGAAGCAGTACGACCTCGACAAAACCAAGGCAGCCACCATAATGCAGGCCATTTCCATATTCCCGGTGTTAATGAGGATAGGGATCGGGCTGATCATTCTTTCCGGCATAGGCATCATGTATATGACCCATGGCGTTTTTGGAGAGCAGCTCTGGTTCCGGGTAAAATTTGCCCTGGTGCTGCTTGTTATTCTCAACACGTTTTTATTCGGGGTACGTCAGAAAAGGCAGCTTGTTAAATTCCTTGAAACCTCCGACAGCACTGTTCAGAAGATCAGGGGTAACATCCGTTTGTTTCACCTGCTTCAACTGCTCATCGTTTTTATCATCATCCTGTTGAGTGTTTACAAATTCAACTGATCAATTAAAACATCATGAAAAAAGATAAGATCATTTACTGGACGGCCACCCTTATTCTTACCGGGGTGATGTTGTGGAGCGCTTTTAATTTCGCTTTTAACCCCGGAATGAGAGGAGCCTTTGCCCACCTGGGATTGCCCAACTGGTTCCGGATAGAGCTCACCGTTGCAAAGCTGCTGGGATCACTGGCGCTGCTGCTGCCGTTTACGCCGCCAAAGCTCAGGGAGTTTGCATACTTCGGGTTTGGCATCACGCTCATTTCAGCGGCCATTGCGCACCTCTCAAGCGGCGACAGCGTGTTACTGGAAATAGGCCATACTTCATTTTTTGTAAGCCTGGTGGTTTCTTATGTGTACTATCATAAACTGCATCCCCGGGTGGAGGCGGCTTAAAAAAAGAAAGCCTTCAGACCGGGCGGGCCTGAAGACTTTATACAGCTATTGTTATCTTATTTCACGTCCAGGGCTGCAAGTACTTTTTCGCCTGTTAACTGTGCGGAAGCAGGATTCTGACCGGTGATGAGGTGGCCATCAGCTACAGCAAAAGGCTGCCAGTCGGCTCCCTTCACATAACTGGCGCCATGTTCTTTTAACATATCTTCCAGCGAAAACGGTACTTCAGCAGTGGTTTGTCCCGCCACTTCCTCGCTATTTGTAAATCCTGCCACCTTCTTTCCTTTTACCAGCGGCGCCCCGTTCTTATCCTTTACATTTTTTAACGCTGCCGGCGCATGACATACCAGCGCCACCGGCTTCCCGGCCGCATAAAACGTTTCTATCAGCTGCACGGATGTAGCATTCTCTGCAAGATCCCACATAGGCCCATGACCGCCGGGATAAAAAACCGCGTCATAATCTGCCGCATGCACCGTTTTCAGTGGCACGGTATGCTCCAGCCGTTCCTGTGCTGCGGGATCCTTCAGAAACCTTTTCACGGCCTCCGTGGAATATTCCGGAGCAGTGCTTTTGGGATCAACAGGCGCCTTCCCTCCTGCAGGAGATGCAATGGTTACCTGGATCCCTTTATCCGTAAACAGGTAGTAAGGAGTAGCAAATCCTTCCAGCCAGGTACCTGTTTTATGACCGGTACTTTTTACTTCGCTGAAGGAAGTAACAACGATGAGTATTTTTTTCATAGACTGATGGTTAATTATTTTGGCTTGCTGGCTGTATGCCTGGTGCCCCAGTAATAACAGCAACAGCATCGTTCTTATAGTTTTCATTTACCTGATTTTTATGCAAAATTGCTACTTATCGATGGGCAGAGAAAGGAGGCAGATCACCATTTAATTGTGATATAGGTCACAGGTTTTATGTTAATTTGTACCATATGAATGATGCGTTGCGACAACATATTGAATTAATTACCCCGCTTACGGATAAGGAATACGATCATATACGATCCTATTTTACTGAAAAGAAACTGCGCAGGCGGCAGTTCCTTGTGCAGGAAGGAAACCCGGTGGATCATGAATATTTTGTAGTGAGCGGCCTGTTAAAAGCTTCATATATCAATGAGGCGGGGAAGGAACATATTATCCGGTTTGCTATGGAAGACTGGTGGATCACCGATTACCAGGCCTACGTAAATCAAACGCCGGCGCAACTGAGCATTGATTGTATTGAAGCTTCCACCCTGCTTTGTTTATCTTCCGAAAACAAAAGAAAGCTCTGCGAAACCTCTCATAAAATGGAGCACTTTTTCCGGGTAAAAACCACTTCCGGCTATGTTGCGTTACAGCAACGGATCTTATCGCTGCTCAGTGATGATGCACAATCCCGCTACCGGCAATTAGTGTCCCAGTACCCCACTCTTTTCCAACGGGTGCCCAAAACACTGATAGCCGCCTATCTTGGCGTATCGCGGGAAACGCTGAGCCGTTTTTCCGGGAAGTAACCATTTCTTTTATTTCTCCCCGGGAAATAATTATATTTGTAAGGTAAACTTATAATTTTACCTTACTATATGGCTTCCCGGAATCCGCATCAACTTGCTGCACAGCTCCGTCCACTGCTTACCAGGCTGGTAAGAAAGCTGCGGAAACTATCGCCGGCAGATGAACAGCTCTCGCAAAGCGAGCGTTCCGTACTGGTATTACTGGACCAGCATGATTCCCTGCTATCAGCAGAGCTGGCGGTGATGGAAAAAATGACGCCCCAATCGATGGGGCAATTACTGCAACACCTTTTCCAGCTGGGCCTGATCAGCAAAACGGCTTCTCCCGATGATAAACGGAAGATCAACATTTCTCTTTCGGTAGCCGGCAAAGAACGGATCCTGAAAGTGCGGAAAGAGCGGGACGAATGGTTAAGTAAGGCCATTGATAAAGTTTGTACGAAAGAAGAGCAGGCCATCCTGCAGGCAGCCATCGGGCCTTTAACAAAGCTGGTGGAGTATGAATAAAAGAGGGGAAGCAATATGAACATCAGCACTTTTAATGCATTTAAAAACCGTAATTACCGGTTATATTTCAGTGGACAGTCGATATCGCTGATAGGCACATGGATGCAGAAAACTGCCGTGAGCTGGGTTATTTATTCACAAACGCATTCCAAGTTTATGCTGGGGCTTACTCTTTTTGCAAGCATGTTCCCTTCCTTTGTTTTCTCATTCGTGGGCGGTGTGGCATCCGACCGGTATAACAGGTACAAGCTGTTGCTCGCTACCCAGCTGGCTTCCATGCTTCAGGCAATATTATTAACAGTGCTCATCTATTTCCGGCATTACCAGGTATGGCAGATCATCGGATTGAGCGCCTTCCTGGGTTTGATCAACGCGTTTGATGTGCCGGCCCGGCAATCGCTGGTATATGAAATGGTAGACGATAAGGCAGACCTTCCCAATGCGCTGGCGCTGAACTCCTCGATGGTGAATTTATCGAGGCTCATTGGACCCGGCATTGCCGGCCTGGCACTGGAGAAATTCGGGGAAGACATCTGTTTTGGTTTAAATGCGCTCAGCTTCATTGCCGTGATAGGATCCTTATTACGAATGAAGCTCCCCACCTACACTCCGAAAGCACGTACTAAAAATATGCTGGGTGAACTGAAAGAAGGTTTTGCATATATCCGTGCCACACCGGCTATTTCACTGATACTGATCACCCTGGCATCCGTGAGCCTGCTGGTATTGCCTTACACCACGCTGATGCCTGTGTATGCAAAAGATATTTTCAAAGGCAACGCTTCTACCTTCGGGGTTATAGACAGCGCCATCGGGATGGGTGCATTTTGCGGAGCTATCTTCCTTGCGTCGCTGAAACCAGGAAAAAACCTTCGCAGGATACTGGTTCTTAATACCCTCATATTCGGCACAGGGCTCGTGTTATTTTCCCATTCCACCATTTATCCTATTGCGCTGGTATTTGCCACGATGGCGGGCTTCGGCATGATGTCGCAGATCACTATCAGTAACACCCTGATCCAGACAACCGTAGATCCGTCTATGCGGGGCAGGGTGATCAGCTTTTATGCCATGGCATTTTTTGGTATGCAGCCACTGGGCGGATTATTGATAGGCGCCATTTCCCAATGGATAGGAACACCCAATACCGTGTTGCTGCAGGGCGTGGTTACTATTATTATCGGTGGCCTGCTTTTCCGGCAGCAGCAATTACAGGTGGCGGATTTTGTCTGACTCAGGATTAAACTGATTACGCTGATTACACTGATTGATTACTTTGGATTTAAAATGATTTGGGGAGAAGTAAACGGATATTTTCGCTTATATCTCCCTTAATCCTTTTAATCATAAAAAATCCCAAAAATAAAATCAGTGTAATCAGCGTAATCAGTTTAATCCTGAGTCAGACAAAATCCGCTCTTATCTCCGCTGCTGTCCGGAAACGGACACCCCCGGCGGATAGCGGACAACGAGCGTTTATCAATGAATTGATTTTCAGCAGATGTAAAAAAGGCATTATCCTTGTCGCCATTCAAACCATGATCAGGAACTACTTTAAAATTGCCTGGCGGACCCTGTGGAGAAACAAAACCTTTTCCGCCATCAATATAACCGGCCTTTCACTGGGAACCGCTTGCAGCTTATTCATTTTATTATGGATACAGGATGAGCGCCGCGTAAATTCCTTTCATAGCAACAACAACCAGCTATATGCTGTTTACCAGCGCGAGTATTCAGACGGAGGAGCAGGCGCAGGTTACGCTACCCCGGGACCGCTGGCAGATGAATTAAAAAAAGTGATTCCTGATATTACGCTGGCATCGGGGTTTTCGGGAGATAACAATATTTTACGGGCAGGCAACAAAATCCTGCGGGAAACAGGCGCCTATGCCGGGAACGACTTTCTCCGGATGTTCAGTTTCCCTCTGCTGGCAGGCCGCAAAGACATGGCCCTGTATACGCCTAACAGTATTGCTTTATCTGAAAAATCAGCCATCGCTTTTTTTGGCAGTGCCGGCGCCGCCATTGGTAAACCCATTACGTATAATGGCGACCAGCATTTTACCGTTACCGCTGTATTTGAAAATGTGCCAGACCATTCTTCCCTGAAATTTGATTATCTGATCAACTGGGCGGTCATGCTGAAAAAGTATCCCTGGGCTAACACCTGGAGCAGCACCGGCGTTAATACCTACGTAATGCTGGATAAGCATGCTGATCCTGCGAAAGTACGTACCCGCATCAGTAATTTCCTGGACGATTATTACAAGGAACAGGGTCCGGGCTTACGCGAGGAACTGGACCTGCAGCGGTTCGACGAAAAATACCTGCATGGCAGTTTTCAAAATGGCTTTATAAGTGGGGGCCGCATCACCTATGTAATATTATTCAGCGTGGTAGCTGCATTTGTGCTGTTGATTGCCTGTATTAATTTCATGAACCTGTCTACCGCACGTTCGCTAATGCGTGCAAAAGAAATTGGAGTACGTAAAGCAGCGGGCGCCATGAAACAATCGCTGATCATCCAGTTTATCAGCGAAGCCGTACTCACTGCTTTACTGGCATTGGCGCTGGCTATTATAATAGTAGCGCTGTTGTTACCGGCGTTTAACACTATTACCGGGAAACAGATGGCACTGCCTGTAACTGAGCCCTTGTTCTGGCTGCAATTACTGACCATTGGTATAATTACCGGCCTATTTGCAGGCAGCTACCCCGCCTTATACCTGTCGTCTTTTGAAGCGGTAAAAATATTGAAAGGCACGCTGCGTTTGGGGAAAAATGAAAGCATGTTCCGGAAAGGACTGGTGGTGTTCCAGTTTGTTTTATCCACCTTACTCTTTATTGGCGCCATCACTATATCCAAACAGGTGGAATATATACAAACGAAAAACCTGGGTTACGACCGGGAAAACATCATCAATATTCCCTTGGAGGGCGCATTGATTTCGCACTATGATTATTTTAAAGAGGCGGCTCAGCAACTGCCGGGCGTAAAGCTGGTATCAGCTATGAACGGCTCTCCTATAGGCTTTAACAGCAACCAGGACGGGATCCTCTGGGAAGGTAAAGATCCTACCTACCGGCCTACTATTACTGTTGGCACCGTTGGATACGATTATGTGAACACCATGGGGTTACAGGTAATCAGGGGGCGTGACTTCTCCCGGCAATATCCTACAGATTCAGGAACAGTCCTGATCAACGAAACCGCTGCAAGGAAAATTGGCTTTAAAGATCCTCTAGGAAAATACCTGGTGATTGAACCCGGTTTACGGCGACAGATCATTGGCGTTGTGAAAGATTTTCATGCCGGTTCATTGCACGATCAGATAGATCCTCTTATTATGCAGCCCGGACCAACAACATGGGGCACCTTACTGGTTAAAACAGCACCCGGTAAAACGGCAGCTGTAATTACATCTCTTGAAAAACTCTGTAAAACCGTTAACCCGGAATATCCTTTCCAGTATCAGTTGGCCGATGAAGAATACCGCCAACTATACAGGGGCGAGCAGATGGTGAAAAAACTCACTGGTTATTTTACGGTAATGGCCATCGTCATTTCCTGCCTGGGGTTACTGGGACTGGCCCAGTTCACCACGCAGCAAAGGATCCGGGAAATCAGTATCCGGAAGGTGCTGGGCGCCAATGCCCGGCAGATATTCGGGCTGTTATCCGGCGAGTTCATGTTATTGGTAGTGCTGGCATTTCTCATTGCCGTACCTGCCGCCTGGTGGGGGATGCACCAATGGCTGGATAACTATGCATATCATATCTCTTTATCGTGGTGGATTTTTGCATTGGCCGGAGGCATCTCCTTCCTGATCGTGCTGATCACGGTGAGCAGTTTAACGATCAAAGTATCCGTTAGCAACCCGGCCAAACACTTGCATGCCAGCTAACCTTTGATGCTTCCGCTCACTTTGAACGGAAGCATCGCATTACTATTTAGCCGGTATTTCCCGTAGAATATGCAGCAGGTAGTCGTAAAACTTAGCTACAGAAGAGATCTGCACTCTTTCATCCGGAGAGTGTGCGCCGCGGATAGTGGGGCCGAAAGAGATCATATCGGGATTACCCAGGTGTGCCCCGAGGATACCACATTCCAACCCCGCATGACAAGCCCCTACTTTGGGCGTATGGGTGAAGTGATCTTTATACAGCGCCAGTAATAAACGGAGCACGGCAGAATCGGCATTGGGCTTCCAGCCGGGATAATCACCGTCCTGGCTCACTTCGCAACCAATGATTTCAAAGGCGGCGCTTACTGCGTTAGCTACATCGTTCTTGGTACTTTCCACGCTGCTGCGTTGCAGGGATTGTGTAATAAAAACACCGTCCCTGGCCTGTACCCTGGCCAGGTTGGAAGATGTCTCCACCAGCCCGGCAATATCAGGGCTCATGCGGAATACACCGTTTGGCGCGGCGTAAACGGCGCGCAACAGTTGCTTCAGGTAAGCCGGCTCCATTACCTGGGCAGGCAGGGTGGTTTCTTTACATTCCAGCACCAGTCCCGGTTCTATAGTATGGTATTCTTCTTTTATGGTAGTTGTAAATTCCCCGATGAAACGGGTAAACGTTTCCTTATCGCCGGCAGGAACGGTAACAACCGCCTGTGATTCGCGGGGAATGGCGTTACGCAGGCTGCCCCCGTCAAGACTACCCAGTTGTATATTTACCTGTTGCGCCGCCTTATATAGCAGCCGGTTCATCAGTTTATTGGCATTGGCCCTGCCTTTATGGATATCCATACCGGAGTGGCCGCCCAGTAAGCCTTTGATGCTAATGAGAAAGGCAACGGCGTTTTTATCGGCAGTCACTTCCCTGTAAGTGCCTTTGGTGTTGGTATCTATACCACCGGCACAGCCGATGGTTAATTCATCTTCCTCTTCCGTATCAAGGTTCAGAAGAATCTTACCGGTAAAATTAACCGGGTCCAGTTGTTTGGCGCCGGTCATACCGGTTTCCTCATCAATGGTGAACATGGCTTCTATGGCGGGATGCGCAATATCCTTTGCGGCCAGTACCGACATGATAGCGGCTACGCCAATACCGTTGTCCGCCCCCAGCGTGGTGCCCCTGGCTTTTACCCAGTCGTTGTCCACGTACATATCAATACCCTGGGTGTCGAAGTCAAATACGGTATCGCTGTTCTTCTGGTGCACCATATCGAGGTGCGACTGGAGGATCACTGTTTGCCGGTTTTCCATACCAGGTGTTGCCGGCTTTTTGATAACCACGTTGCCAATGGCATCTTTTGCTGTATCAAGGCCCAGGCGTTTCCCGAAGTCCATCATGAAAGCAATTACCCTTTCTTCCTTTTTGGAAGCGCGGGGAACTGCGTTCAGCTCAGCAAAGTGCTGCCATAATTGTTTTGGTGAAAGATCTTTTATTTCCATTGAAATAATTATTAAGTATTTGTAAAGATAGATTTTCCCGGGTATTAAATGTTGTGCCCGGAACAGCCATTTCATTTGGTACGGTTTTTTTATCAGCTACTGTTCATCAACTATTACTTTAAAACCGTTTTATGATACAACATCTTACAAACACCGCGTCCAAACAGAAGCTTCTCATTATTGAAGATGAAGGAGAAATGTGCCTGCTGATCAATTTACTGCTGGATGGTAAAGAGATGGAGATAGAGCATGTACAAACCATTTCCGATGCTGTGGAATATTTTCAACAGCAGCCACCAGCCATTGTATTGCTCGACAACCGGCTGCCCGATGGGTTTGGATTGGATTTCATCAGTTATATCCGGGATAAATATCCTGCTACCAAAATAATCATGATTTCCGGGATGGATGCGGCCGCAAGGGATATAGCGCTGGCCAACGGGGCCGACCTGTTCCTGGAAAAACCTTTTAACAGAACAACATTATATAATGCAATTCAACAATTGCTTGATTAAACCTGGTTCACCCGGTGCTGTTTCATCCCGGCGCCGGGTGAATAACCCCACCTACCTTTTGGTAGGCGCTTGTTTTACATTTTTCCTCCCGTTAACTTGGCTGCTTAATTATTATCTTTAAAATAATCAAGCATCCTTATAATGACTTCTGAAAAAAAGATTCCCACATTATATGAATGGGCCGGTGGCATGCCTGTATTTGAAAAGCTGATGAATGCTTTTTACGATAAGGTATTACAGGATGAATTACTGGCGCCTGTATTCCGGCATATGTCGCCCGCGCACCAGCTGCACGTAGCACATTTTATTGCTGAAGTTTTTGGCGGACCGAAAATGTACAGTGGAGAAGACCACGGCTCACATTTTACGATGATCCAAAAGCACCTGGGCAGGCATCTTACAGAGCAGCACCGGAAAAGGTGGGTAGCACTGCTGCTTGAAACTGCAGACACCCTGCAGTTGCCGGATGATCCTGAGTTCAGGTCGGCCTTTGTAGCCTATATTGAATGGGGCACACGCATCGCGGTGATCAACTCCCAGGAAGGAGAAGTGCCCATGAAGCCGGATGAGCCTATGCCAAAATGGGGATGGGGAGAGCCCGGGGGGCCGTATGTGCCGTGAGACAGCTCACTTCCGCGCAATAAGAATAAGATCCGTAGTAGTACTTCCATCAGCGGCCGGGTATTGCTCCCGCTGAAGATCCATCAGTTTAAACCCGTTTTCCTTTAACGCATCTACCAGGTAACCGGCTTCGTGGTAGTACATGTAGAATTCATCGTTTCCATCGGTGTGGAAGAAACCGGATCTTGTATAATCATCTTCCATAGTGCTGATATAAAGCACTCCGCCGGGTATAAGCAAACGGGCGGCATCTGCTATCATTTTCACTGCTTCTTCCCTGCTGAGATAAGGCAGGCAAAAACCGCACATGATGCCGTCAAACGTTTTACCAAGCCGGGAAATATCCCTGGCGTCCATCAGCTGGAATTCCGCCTGCGGATTATTGGTGCGGGCCAGTTCCAGCATGTTGGGAGCCAGGTCTGTGCCAAGCAGGTGAAAGTCCGGCCGTTGCTGCAGCAGGTACCTGGTAATATTGCCGGGGCCACAGGCTATCTCCAGCACAGCTGCACCCTGTTTCGTGATGTTGTTACAAAACAGATCGAATGACGCATGATAACGCGACACATCCATATGCCTCTCCTGGTACAGGGCGGCGCGTTTATCAAAAATGCTGATTACCTGCTGCATTTTATCCATAGTGAAAGGATCAGGTAACAAATATAAGGAATTGTTACTCCGTAAGGCCATTCGGGTCCAAGGTAAGCGCTTCGCTCATATAATCCAGGAAAGGACGCATGGCCTTGAAAGTAAGATTGGCTTCTTTCAGAAAATTATCACTTAATACTTCCTTATCAGCAAACCTTCTTACCAGCACAAATTGCTTATAGCGCAACAGGTCGATGGCTTCATGATCTGCAGGGTAACCTTTGGGCATTTTTTTCAGCTGCTCCCCTTCGAGCGTTTTAAAATAAGTTTTGAAAGATTTACTATTCAGGATCTTTCTCAGGGGTGCGGGATCAAACGCGATCTCATCCCGGATACGCTTCAGGTCTTCCGGAACGGGCCCCCAGAAGCCGCCGGCCACAAAGCTGTTGCCCTGTTCTATATGAAAATAATACCCGCCCCTGCGGAATTTGGTGGCACGTTTAAAACTGCCGCTCCAATGCGTTTTATAAGGGGTTTTATCGTTGGAAAAACGGGTATCCCGGTAAATGCGGAAGAGGCTCTTTTTACCCGAGGGCGTTTCTATCACGTCGTGGGTGGAAAGTTCTGCCAGAAGAGCTTCCGCGAATTCTTCCACCAACGCAAGTTCCTGCTGGTAAGTTGGTTTATGGGTATTAAACCAATCCCTGTTATTGTTCTCTTTTAATTTGCTTAAAAAATTAAAGCCGGACTGGTGTATGCGAGGTTGTAATGCATTCTTCTTTGCCATGGTATACCGTAATTTATAAAGCCTGTTATCCTATGGCGACAGGCTTTACAAAAGTAGGTTTTTCCGTTTGCCGGGGCAAACGGAAGTGGCGCTTAATATTTTTCCCCGGCCCATAACATTACGGAACTGCCTGATGCTTGTGAAGGAGAAAATACCGATCTTGCCGTTGAGATAATTGTGCGCTTAATCAGAAACCCAAATGAATCTACAGCATCCATGAAAATAGCTACCTACAATGTTAATGGCGTTAACGGACGCCTCCCGGTATTACTCCGCTGGCTGCAGGAAACGGCGCCTGATGTAGCCTGTTTACAGGAACTGAAGGCCCCGCCTGAGAAATTCCCCGAGCAGGCCATCCGGGATGCCGGCTATCAGCCTATCTGGCACGGACAAAAAAGCTGGAACGGCGTAGCCATCCTCTCCCGCATTGGAGAGCCCAGGGAAATAAGACGGGTGCTTCCCGGTGATCCGGAAGATATCCATAGCCGCTATATAGAAGCCGAAATCAACAATATCACTATCGGCTGTCTTTATTTACCAAACGGCAATCCCGCTCCCGGCCCCAAGTTCGATTATAAGCTCAGTTGGTTCAAACGCCTCACTGCGCACGCCAAAGAACTGCTGGCCTCCAAAACGCCGGTAGTGCTCACAGGCGATTATAACGTAATGCCCACCGAACTGGATGTATACAAACCTGAACGCTGGGTAGACGATGCCCTTTTTCGCCCGGAAACCCGGGAGGCATTCCGTAATTTAAGGGACCAGGGCTGGACAGACGCCATCCGGAAACTATATCCTGATGAAAAGATCTATACTTTCTGGGATTATTTCCGTAATGCCTACGGTCGCGACGCCGGCCTGCGCATCGATCACTTTTTGCTCAGCCCGCAGCTGGAAAGCCGGCTTGTGGCCGGCGGTGTAGACAGGAACGTACGTGGCTGGGAGAAAAGCAGCGATCATGCGCCGGTATGGATAGAGCTCACGGATGCATGACAACGGTAATGGCTATACGGCCCGGTTAACAGGCTTATTCCTGTCTCACAATTTCTTAGTATCTTAAAAAGATAAACCCGTTTACTATGACCACAAAAGAAACCTTTAGCCTCCATGGCGAAAACCTGTTAAAGAAGATCAAGGAACTGATCGCTGAAGGAAACGTACGGAAAATCACCATCACAGATAAAGAAGGCAAAGAACTAATGACCTTCCCGCTTACCATAGGCGTGGTAGGCGCTCTGCTGGCGCCTGTTTTCGCCGCCGTTGGCGCATTGGCGGCATTGATCGGCGAATGCAGCATTACCGTGGAAAGGGAGCCTAAAAAAGAATAACCGCCCCAACAATTTCACGATTTGATAATATTCCGGTAACATAGTCTTTATACGGAAAGGTCACATTTGCGCCCTAAACGTATCAACCACTATGACCGTAGTACGCTACTTCGCTCCATTAGGCTTTGTGTTCCTTTTTGCCTGCAAGAAAAACGACAACCCTACTGACAACAACATTTCTTACCCCGCTAAAGCTACCCTGGCCGGCGCTGTAGTAATGACCACCAACGCTGCCGGCGTAAAAGTATACAATGGCGGTTACGGATCATCTATTGCCAATGTACCAGGCCAACCAGGTTACTTCTACCTGATGACAGACCGCGGCCCCAATGCAGATGGCATTATCAAGGATTCCAAAGTTTTTGCCGTACCAGGCTT
Organism: Chitinophaga polysaccharea; assembly: GCF_902150045.1. Taxonomy (GTDB): domain Bacteria; phylum Bacteroidota; class Bacteroidia; order Chitinophagales; family Chitinophagaceae; genus Chitinophaga; species Chitinophaga polysaccharea_A. The sequence continues at coordinate 499,417 of NZ_CABFVU010000004.1, read as the reverse complement.
TAATCCACAGATCGGGAAGTTCAAACTGAACGGCGATTCACTGGTACTGGTTGAAACCGTTCATATTAAATCTGCCGCTAATACACCGGTAACAGGGCTTCCCAACCCCGCAGGATCAGGCGGCACCGGCGAAACTGCATTGGACAAAGATGGTAAAACACTTCCTGAAGATCCGGATGGTATTGACAGTGAAGGCTTGGCCGTTGCGCCCGATGGCTCTTTCTGGATCAGTGATGAATATGGGCCTCACCTGGTGCACCTCGACAGAAGCGGTAAAACACTGGAAAGGATCAACCCTTTCGGTACCGGCACCGGCGGCCGGAAAATACCAAAAGTATTTGCCAACCGCCGCGCCAACCGTGGCATGGAAGGGCTCACCATCACTCCCGATGGCAAAACACTGGTGGGCATTATGCAGTCGCCCTTATACAATCCCAGCAAAGATGCGGTAAAGAACTCCCTGTATACCCGCATCCTTACCTATGATATCGCTTCCGGTCAAAGCAAACAATACATTTACAAACTGGATAATAAAAATACCGCCAACAGCGAAATTACCGTGATCAGCAACAATACCTTCCTGGTACTGGAACGCGACGGCGAGTTTCCCGGTGATGCCACCAAACCTTCGCTGATCAAAAAGATCTATAAAATTGATCTGTCTTCCGCCACTGATATTTCCGACGCTACCGATGGCGCCGGCGGTAAACTGGTAAATGGCAAAACAGTGGAAGTGCTCACGGATGAAGAGCTGCAGGCCGCCGGCATTAAAACTGTCAGCAAATCGCTGGTAGTGGATCTGCTGAAAGACGTGGCGGCTTATCCGCATGATAAACCGGAAGGCATTGTACTGGTGAACAGTACCACGCTGGCTGTGAGCAATGATGATGACTTTGGAATTATTCCTCCTGATCCGGTGAACAATACTTATATCCAGAAAATATTACCGCTTACGGGTAAAGCCGATTTTAATACGGTGTATTTTATTAAACTGGCAACACCGCTGTTCTAAACTACAACTGTTACCTTTAAGTAAAACAGGGCCGGCACTAGACGCCTGCCCTGTTTTACTTAAAGCGCTGCTGACCGGCAGGTATTCTTGTTCAAACGCATAGCTTACCAGTCACACAGTTTTTCATACTGATCGGAAAATCCTTTACTTTCATGTCAAACAGCCATCACTATGCTTTCGCAAAAGGGATTAACCGCAGTTACATTCAACAGGGACAAGATCACTTCTCCGGGGGAATATCCCTTCAATATCCCGGCACTAAAAAATTTCTCCACTTTACCGCTGCATCCGAAGGTAACCTACTTCTCCGGTGAAAACGGGATGGGAAAATCCACCCTCATAGAGGCGATTGCCGTGGCCTGTGGCTTCAACCCCGAAGGTGGATCATTGAATTTCAATTTTACTACCCGTGCATCTCATTCCGTACTGCATCAGTACATCCGCGTGGCCAGGGCAGCGGTGCGGGCAAAGGATGGCTTTTTCCTGAGAAGCGAAAGCTTTTTTAATGTGGGTACCAATATTGAAGAACTGGATAAAGAGAGTATGGGGCCGAAAGTAATTGATAACTACGGCGGTGTTTCCCTGCATGAGCAATCGCACGGGGAATCGTTCTGGGCATTGCTTTCACATCGTTTTGGCGGTAACGGCCTGTACATCCTGGACGAGCCGGAAGCCGCGCTTTCCCCAACGCGGCAGATGGCCATGCTCACCAGGATGCACCAGCTGATAGGGCAGCAATCGCAGTTTATTATTGCCACCCACTCTCCTATTGTAATGGCTTATCCCGATGCCACCATTTACCAGCTCACAGAAAACGGGATCAAAAAAACCAGTTACACGGAAACAGAAAATTATAAGATCTCGTACCATTTTATCAACAACTACAAGAACATGCTGAAGATCCTGCTGGAAGATGTTTAGTCTTTTATAACCGGCACCACATAGCTATACGCGGTATATCGCAGTTCGCTCCAGGCATTCTTCCCCGGAAATTTATATCCAGGGTACAGTTCCTGGTCCACCGGCTCAAACACGATCCTTACCCGGATACTGCTACGGCCTTTGGTAAGTGCGGCCGGTACCAGCCATTCGTCATCGCGGAAACGGCGGTTGCTGGTTTGTACATTGTACATCCTTTTATCTGTTTCTTTTGGCGGATGACTGAATATACAGGTATTGGCGCCCGCGAGGTACCAGGTGCCGGCAAATTTCCATTTGCTGCCGGAGCTGTCTGCAATATACACGGCTGCTTTCTGGTTAGGGTGACTGAAATCCAGCGTGCGGCGCAACAGCGCCCCCTGGTTGGCAGGATCCAGCCGGATATTGAATTCCGATACGCCCGTGGTATAACGGCCATCTTCAGCATGCGCAGGATATACTTCAATTTTTCCTCTCCCCTTAACGTTCAGCGAATCAGGCCCCAGTTCATAACGGCTAAAAATGGTTTCCACCGCAGTTGCCTGCGGAGAATGATATGCATGCTGCTGCTCACTGTTTACATCGCCTATATCCAGTTCATCTGTTTTTATCAGTGAAGGGGCTGGTAAACCATACCAGTAGGTAACGCTTTCATAATGTTCAGTGGAGCGGTTCTCCCCTCCGTGCTCCAGCTGTATGCGGGCGTTACGGCCAAAGGGCATCAGGTCGGCGAGGAGGAAACGGTAGGCCGAGTGGATGAGGTCTTTCCTGTCTTTTGCCTGGTCCTTACGGGCTACGCCACAGGGATGCCCTGCAAAAGGAAGGGTCATATTCCTGCCGCCCCAGTAGTCGCCCCCTCCGCCCCACTCTTCCGTGCCAGTGCCCTGCGCCTGCGGCGACTGGCTGTCGTCGAAGAAAAAGCGGGGATCCCCTTCCAGCGTGCCCAGCTCGCCGTTGTGTGTAAAAATGAAGGAAGTGCCCACAAAGTTACCCGACCATTCCGTTTTGCCTTCTATTCCACGTGTATCCAGCAACGTTAGATCCCTGCCAGGTTCCGGTGTGGGAAAATCGCGGTACGTTGCATGAAAATAGCTGCTGAATGCAGGATTTATTTTCTGTGGCTGGTAGCGGATCTCGTATTTAACGGATATTTCACCCGGTGTGATGCCTGCCAGCTCAAACTTTGCCGCTTTAAAGAACGGCATAGGGTAATAACAGGCCAGCGTTAGCTGCTGTGTTGTGCTGTCGTAACGGATATTGATAGGAAAGCCTTTTACAAGGTATTCGCGGTGATCGCGGTTGTGCAGCGTACCGGCGCCAAAGAACAGGCAGAGTGGTGCATCTATGGAGGGTTGCAACGCATCGTCCCAGGTAACCAGCAGGCGGATCCTTTCCAGTGCCTCCGCATCTGCAGCCGGTATGGTTAGTTTCAGCGCTCTCACTACAGCAGTAGTACGTATATCCGTAAGTGTTATCTTTTCACCGTTGAGCTTTACCAAGCCGCTGCGGGTGGGAATATGCGCTGGCGCGATGTCCTGCCCCGCTTTACTGATAAGGTTCACCATTTCTTTCTCCGGCGCTTTGTTGATATCCCAGCTGCGGATACGGCGGGAAAGTTTACCGGGGTTGGCAAACAATTGGTAGATGTAATACCCTGTACCGTAGTGGGTGCGGGAGTAGGCAATACGCAGGGATTCACGGAACGGGATGGGTGTCCAGATAAGGTCCGCCCCTTTGGTATCGGCCCAGGTCCATGCCATGGGTTTGGGAAATGGTGCCGCCGGGATAAAAACGCTTGCCTTGATATCCCGGATGGCATTTGCAGGATCTGCGGTCCCGGTTTCCTGTATGGTATGTTCCCGCCCGTCGGTAATAAAATGCCAGGGGCTTCCATGCCAGTGGTTGGCACGGAAGAAATAAAGTATACCCGTTCCCGTTACATCCAGCGTAACATTATCTGTTTCTCCATTCATAAAAAGATAATGGCTGGCATCGGCAGCATCGTTGCCGCCGGTACGGTCGTAGGTACCTCTCATATAAGTTCGCATGCCGAACCGCTGCATAGGCCACTGGTCCCATTTCAGGTAGGCATCTGCACCGGCAGGTATAACGGGCAGGCGTTGCGCCTGCAGCGGCAGCGATGACTGGCACAGAAGCATCACCAGTAAACAGGTATACCCCGAATACTTTACCAGGTATGTTTTCAGCGGTAGTATGTGTTTTGCAACTATCATAAATTGTATTAGCTTCATTCAATAATTCCGTTGTATGAAACCGATCCTGCGCAAGGTTGATACCGGCCATAATTATTCATTCAGCATCCGGGAAGACATCTACCCTTACCTTTATAATCACTGGCATTACCACCCGGAAATAGAGCTTACGCTGATCCGTAAAGGCAGCGGCATGCGCCTGGTGGGCGACAGTACAGAAAGGTTTGAAGACGGCGACCTGGTGCTGCTGGGCAGCGAGCTTCCGCACATGTGGCGGAGCGATGCCATTTACTTCCAGGAGCAGCCCGGGCTACGGATAGAGGCCATTGCCATTCATTTCAGCGATCACTTCTGGGGAGCCGGTTTCCTGGACCTGCCGGAAATGAAAGCCATAAAAGAACTGCTTACAAAAGCCAGGCATGGTATCCGGATACATGGCGCCACCCGTGAACAGATCAGCCGAAAAATGGAAGCCATCCTGAAAGCAGGCAAGGTGCAAAGGATTACTTCCCTGCTCAGTATCCTGGATACCATTGCCGGCTCCAAAGACTGTACCCTGCTGTCCAGTGTTGGGTTCGTCAATACCTACAATATCATTAACACGGATAATATCAATAAGATCTATCATTATACCTTTAATAATTTCCAGCAGAAAATAACGCTGAAAGATGTAGCCGCCGCCGCTAACGTTAGCCCCAACTCCTTCTGCAGGTACTTCAAATCCAGGACGCTGAAAACATACTGGCAGTTCCTGATGGAGGTACGTATCGGCTATGCCTGCAAACTACTGATAGAAAACAATCTGCCTATGTCGCAGGTAGGGTATACCTGCGGGTTCAACAACCTCTCCAATTTCAACCGGCAGTTCAAGCTGCTCACCCAGAAAACGCCTTTGCAATACCAGAAGGTATACGTACAGGCAAAAACGGGTTAGCGTTTACCATAGCGTTTTACCCGCAGCGCTGCCTGCGCCTTATGCCCGGCAAATCCTTCCAGCTCGCACAGCCGCATGGCATATTCGCCGATAATAGCGCTGGCTGCCGGTGTACAACGCTGGTAAGTACAGTTCTTCAGGAATTTGCCCACCCATAAACCGCCGGTATACTTTGCCGCCTTGCGGGTTGGCAGCGTATGATTGGTGCCAATCACTTTATCGCCATAGGCCACATTGGTTTCCGGTCCCAGGAACAATGCACCGTAGTTCGTCATTTTTTCCAGGAAGATACCAGGGTTGCGCGTAAGCACTTCCACATGCTCGCTGGCCAGTTCATCCGCTATGCGGATGGCTTCTGCTTCATCTTCCACCAGTATTACAGACCCGTTGTTTTCCCAGGCCACACGGGCAATATCTGCCGTAGGCAGTACCGCCAGCTGCTTTTCTATTTCCAGCAGGGTATCCTGCGCCAGTTGCCCGGAAGTGGTGATCAACACGCCTGGTGAAGTAGGGCCATGTTCCGCCTGGCCCAGTATATCGCAGGCAACCATTTCCGCATCGGCAGTGTCATCTGCGATTACCAGCACCTCCGTAGGGCCGGCAAAAAGATCGATGCCCACCCTCCCATAGAGCTGGCGTTTGGCTTCCGCTACATAGGCATTCCCCGGGCCCACGATCATATCTGTTGCCGGGATGGACCCGGTGCCTATCGCCATGGCGCAAAGCGCCTGCACGCCGCCTAAAATATAGATCTCGTCTGCCCCAGCAAAGTGCATAGCACATACAGTGGCTTCCGGTATCTGCCCGTTGATCGGGGGCGTACAGGCAATCACCCGTTTCACACCGGCTACTTTCGCGGTAAGGATACTCATGTGCGAGGATGCCACCATAGGGTATCTTCCGCCTGGTATGTAGCAGCCCACGCTGTTCACCGGGATATTCTTATGCCCAATGAAAATGCCGGGCAGCGTTTCAATTTCAATATCAAGAATAGAAGCCCGTTGCTGCTCCGCGAAGAAACGGATCTGTTGCTGTGCAAAGCGGATATCGCGGATCACCTGTTCCGGCGTACGGTCCACGATTTCCTGTATGGCTTCCGCCGTTAACCGGAAAGCAGCCGGCGACCAGCGATCCAGGGTAGCAGAGTAATTCCTTACCGCAACATCGCCGTGTGCTTCTATCTCCCTGATCATTTTTTCCACTGTTTCTTTTACACCGGCATCAGTAGCTTTTAATGCCGCTTCGCTTTTTCCTTCTTTTAAATAAACAGCCATAATATTATTCTCCCGAGGGTTTTCTGAGTTTATAATAAGGGTTCAGTGGCTCGCCGAAATCCGGCGTACCATCGGCATTCCAGGTGAACGGTTGCATACGCGGGCTCCGGGCGCCGCCACAGCCCTGGCCTGCATGCGGATTGGCGTGGTAAATGATCCAGTCTTCTTTTCCATCCTTCGATTTAAAGAAGCCGTTATGACCAGGGCCATATACACTGTTGGCCACACTTTTTGTAAACACCGGCTTATCTGACTTGCTCCAGTGGGCAGAGTTCAGCGGATCACCGTCCTTTTTCAGGCGCAGCATACCAAGTGCATAATCATCTGTGCCGCAGCTGCTGGCAGAATATACCAGTAAGATCTGCTCATCCGGCCCCTGCAATATTTCCGGGCCTTCATTTACCGGTATACCATTTTTCTCCCAGGCATAGTCCGGCATAGAAATCTGCACCCTGGCGGTTTTGAGCGTCCAGGGATTTTCCATTTCAGCGATGTAGATACGTTGGGTGATGTCTTTATTGGAGATCTGCCCGCTCCAGATAAAATAACTTTTGTTTTTGTACCTCAGCACCGTACCATCAATAGCAAAACAATCTGCCTGCGGATCGTATATTTTTCCCTTGTCTTTCCAAACCCCGTCGAGTGGCTCAGTCGCTTCGTTTTCCAGCACAAACAAACGCTGCGTGGACAAGTCCGCCGATGCCCCGGCTGTATAGTACAGGTACCATTTGCCATCCAGGCGGTGCAGCTCCGGCGCCCAGATATTCCTTGAATTAGCCCCTGTGGCAGGCGGTGTCCAAACCACTTTGGGAATGGCATCTCTCAACGCCGACATGAGGCCTGTTTTACGGATGCTGATATTTCCGCCATTGGTGCAGAGAAAATAATAAGCGTTGCCATTTTTGTACACCCACGGATCTGCGCCACCATCCAGCAACGGATTGGAGAATGTAGTATCTGCATTAACAGGCGGCGGCGCTACCGTGGAATCTTTTCCCTTACCAGCACAGGATATACTAAAAACCAGCAGTAATAACCAGGATATATTTTTCATTTAGTAAGATATATGATGAGGAAATAGTCAGTTCCATAACTTCGGATCTTTGCCCCTGTTCTTTCTCCATTCATTACGCCAGCGGTGAATATCGTAGGAGTTGATGAGGGGCATGGGTTTCCGGGCCTTGGCATCCGGTATATCCGGTACCGGCGATGCTTCCTTTGCATACCAATAGGCCACACTGGCCAGGTCCAGCGTCATTTCATTGTTGTGCCCATGTTCTATGGTAAACCTGAGCGACTTGCTGAAATAAATGGGATCGGTGATATGAAAGCGATACAGGTGGGTGCGGCCCAGTGTACCAATATCGTTATTCACCCTTGCATATCCAAAGTAAGGATGCGTGTATAATACTTTCGGGCCCCAGGCAGTATTGAAATAATCTTCCGTACCTGTGCCGTTGAGAGAAGGTGTTGTTTCCCCGTCTATAAATATCATATCATCCCCTTCCCCGTACCAAAGCGGTGAGGGCGATTGCACATAGTAGTTCATGCCTATAAAATGTCCTTCTCCTTTGATATCCGCCACCAGGTAGTTATTGCGCCCGCTGGTGTTATTCCCTTCAGGGCCGAACATCCAGTGTTCATTTTCTATACTATCCTGGGAGCCCATGAGCTGCTTGTTATACCAGGCATGAAAGCGGCCGGTATTGGCAGGCAGCCTGGGCATCTCCACATAATCCACACAAAAATAAAAGGGTTGTATTTCTGTGCCGGACTGGTTCTCAATTTCTATCCGGGCGCCGTTGGAAAAGGGCATGGAAAAATAACTCACCAGGCTGGTGCCATCCATAGGCGCAGCTGCCAGTGGCAGTGAAGTAAAAGGATACGACTCATTCCAGCCCTGCCCGAAGAAAGGACCGATGGGCGATATCACGGATGGATAGGGCTTACCATCCCAATACATGCGGATGATCACATCGTTCCTGCTGAGCTTATCCGGCGCCGGCCACATGGTGATCCAGATGTGATTGATGATACCGGCGCCTTTGATATCCACCAGTGTGCGCCTGCCGCCGTTTTCTATATGCTGCAGGTTATCGTTGGGGCCTCCGGCCTTATCATAACTGCTAATGCGTTTTGTGGTAACATGTTCCCTGATCTGTGCCAGGTCTGCAAGGTTTTGTGCGGATAGGCGGGCACACGATATAAGAAGTAATAAGCAAATGAGATGTTTCATGTAGTATTGTTTATTTTGTGGGCACCTCCCATTGGTCGGTGCGAAAAGGCGCTACAGGCAAGCCATTCCTGCTGAACAGGTTGCCGATAGCGGTGTTACTGAATGCATAGCGTACGGCTGCCGGCTGTTTCACTTCCCTGCTCCATACCACCAGTGAATTATTTTTCACCTTAGCCTGTGCGGGATAAAACTGCCGGTCGTTTCCCGCTATAAACAGTGCAGCAATGCTATCGCCTTTTATAGTGATGCCTTGTGAAGCATTTTCAAACGAGATGATCACTTTATCTTTCCTTACTATCATCTCCTTAAATAACGGTGACCGGTATACGAATTCACGCCGGTGATAGGTTTCCCCCAATGCCCAGCTGGCCAGGCGATAGCCCACGTCGTGCTTGTTGGCGGGATGTACATCGTATACGTTGCCGGTAATATCGGTGGTTACTACCATACCGGTATTCGGATGTTGCATACTTTGCTGCTGTGCTTCTCTCAGCAATGCGCCCACATTTTTTTCGCGGTAATTGAACGGGGCTATCTGCACAAAATAAAAAGGCAGCAGCCGATGCCAGGCATGGCGCCATGCGTTGATCATGGAAGTAAACAATAACCGGTAGGTAGCCGCGGTGCTGGTATTATTTTCTCCCTGGTACCAGATAACGCCGGCGATGTTGTAGTTTGTAACCGGTGCCAGCATGGCATTCCAGGCTACGCCTGGCAGGTGCGGGCACATTCCGTTGGGCAGTATATGTGCCGCCGCTTCTTTTAATACCGGGTTGTTTGTAACAACGCTGTCCGGTGTCCATACTTCCGCGGCAGTACCTCCCCAGCTGGCATCAATAAGGCCAATGGGCACCTGCAACTGTTCGTTTAGTTTCCTTCCGAAGAAATAGCCCACTGCACTGAAAGTATTGAGCACGGCACTGTCGCAGGTAACCCATTGCGCAGTAACATCCTCCTGCGGATATGCTGCTGCAGCTTTGGCTATTTTAAAACAACGGATATCAGCATTATACGCAGCAGGCTGTATGGCTTTGATATCTTTCAGGCCCCAGTTGCCGCACATCTCCATATTGCTTTGCCCTGAACAGATCCATACTTCGCCTGCCATGATGTTCACCAGCTCAATGATATTTTTCCCTTTTAACGTGATGGTAAAAGGGCCGCCGGCAGCGGGCGTGGTAATGGTGGTGATCCAGCGGGCATCGCCGGCGGCGGTTACGGGATATACCTGCCGATCCCAGGAAGTGGTAATGGAGATACGTTCTCCCGGCTCCGCCCAGCCCCATAACTTTACCTGGCTTTGCTGCTGCAGCACCATGTTACTGCTGATCACTTTTGGCAAACGGATGTTCGCATGTAATGATATCCGAAAACAGGTAAGCATTCCTAACATTAAATACGCCGTCTTCTTCATACAACTATTTAAGCATGGTATTGATCAATGATTGAGCGGGGCCGCTGATCTTCGAGTGCTGCGTTACTTCCCAGTAGCTTTGCTGCTGTTCTACCTGTATCTGTGAAGTTATGATCCAGCTTTGAATCCAGCCGCTCAGCGTGCACCAGGCGCCCCATCCGGCATCTGAATTGGAAGCCCAGTAATCCCAGCGCCCATAGTCGAATGCACGGAACCAGGCGCCATCGAGGTCTTTATGTTTACTGCTCTGCACCTGGATACGGGTAAGGTAGGCCGACAATTTATCAGTGGCTTCTTTGTATTTTTTATTACCGGTAGCGCGGGCGGCTTCATTGAGACTAAACAGTGCAAAGTTGCAGGTGTACAGCTGGCAGGATACTTTTTCCCCATTTTTAAAAATGAGGGAGCCTTCATCTGAACCATAAGCGGAGTTGGTGTTCAGCGGGTTAAACATTCCTTTTCCCTTTACGCCCAGTTCTTCCCTGATAGCGCCGCTTTCGTCCTGGTACTTCATGATCTCTGTCACCATTTTATCGAGCCACTGCCGGTGCTCCGGCGTATCTTCCACGCGTACCAGCCATGCCAGCGGCAGGATCATACGGGCGCGTTGGGTTTGCATACTGCTTCCCCAGCGCCAGTCGTTCGGATAACTTTCCATAGTTACCCGGATGGCATTCTTCGTTTTGGTAAGCAACGGTTCATAATGGGTTTTGTTATACAACCACAGGTACAGCGCCCACATCCAGGATTCAAAATGCGGAGACGGATGGATTAAAGACCTATTGCTGTAAAACTGCCAGCCATTTTTAATGATGTCTTTTTCTTCCAGCCGTTCGCCCCGGAAGCCTTCCTTCCCCGTGGTGCGGAAGTTGGCCAGTATGGCGGCGGCCATTTCCTGGTCCCACTGGCTGGTGCTCATATAAGCAGAAGCCCCGAGGATGCCGAGGATAGCCCTTGAATTATCATCCCCATAAAACGTTGTGGGATTGGGCGTAGCCCAGCCGATGAGGCCATAGGCGGGGCTGTTGGGGTCTGCCTTGGGGCCGGCTCTCATGTTGGAAGTTTTCAGCGTATAGTTAATGAGGTTCACGGCGTTCTGCCAGTAATTTTTATTATTCAGCAACCTGCCTGCTGCAGATAACGCCATGCTTACTTCTCCCTGTACATCTGCACGCATCCAGTAACGGTATTGCTGTGTACCATCGTAGTTGATGGTAGAGGTATGTCCTTCCATAATGCCGAGGGAGCCGTTGCCATCGGGTTTATCTGCGCTGATGGGCGGTCCTGTTGGCATTTCGCGGGAATTGTATTCCTCCCATTCTTTTTGCCAGGCCGGGTGTACGAAAAAGCGGCCATGGAAAAACCAGGCGGTCCCCTTCCGGATGGCGTTGAGCCTGGCATCAGCCGGCAGCGGGGCATTGCGGCTGTACATGGGCTTCACATCCATAGGCCAGTGCTTCAGGGTAAGCTGCGGATTACCGGTCATACGGGCAAGGATATACGTCCATACCTGTTTCATGGAAGCAGCGGGGCCATACCGCCCTCTTTCAAAATTGCTCAATGCAGTAGCAGCAATGAACACATTATCCTTCCTAAAAAGCAATGGGTATGTTTTGGTACTGTCTAATCCATATTCAGCTTTATCGAAGCCCACCACTTTCGCCAGTACGATGAGCGGATCAGTGGCGTTAACAGGCAGTATATAACAATTGTGAATGCCCAGTAAGCTCATAGGCTGCAGGGGTGCGCCAAAATCCCCGGTGGTTACCACGCCCCGCTCCAACCTTGTTTCCAGCGGTTTTGCAGGTATATCCAAACCGGGAAAAGCGGCGGGATATTCTACGTACAGCTGCAGGTGCTTTTGTTTGGCGCTTGCCAGGAGATCATTGGTAATACGCAGCTTTGTATCCAACTCCGGGTAAGTATCTGATACGATGAATACAGCCGCCCCATCTGTTGCCGCAGTGATGGCCGCAGCAGGGGTGGTGAATTGTTTCACTTTATATCCCTCCTGTGTTAAAAGGTGATAGAGCCCGTTCTTATTGCTGCCGCAAAACAGCAGGGTTTTATCTTTCGCGAATACCTGTATACAGGTACACACCAGGAAGAGCAGCAGTAATTTCTTTTTCATACATTGTTTTTTAACTGGTTCAGAAGGTGAAGAGCGGCGGCTTGCAATTCAGCAGCGGCACCGGTTTCCAGGAATGACCATTTACCCGGCCCGGCTTCGTATCCTCCTTCAGCAAATCCTTTGAGATCGGGGATATAGCCAATAGTATTTTCCGCATATGCCGTGATAATAGTATAAGGGAAAGGTGATGCGTTTTCTATTTCCAGGGCTGTTGCGGTAAACGGTTCTCCCGGCAAAAAAACGATGGCCAACTGGCCCAGGGCAATGACGTTCACTCTTGCATGCGCATCTGCCGGATTGGTAACGGCCGGGCAACGTATCCCGAAAGTAATATCATGATGGGCAAATGCCAGTGGCACGCCTGCTAACGGCGCCGTATACACTGATTGCCGGACTACCGCCGCCAATGCTTCGCCATGTTCCCTTGCGGCGGCAGGGCCTTCAGACACCGTAGGCGGGTTAATATCCCCGGCAGCGCCATTCAGATACATGGCCATACCGTTATCACCAGCGGCTTCCAGCTTATTGCATAGTTCTCCCGGGAAATCCGGCGATATATGCGTGAGGCACATCTCATGTACCGGGTGGCAAACAGCATGTACTACTGTAGCTATCACTGTATCGCCGGCAGTAAAACGGATAGTATGCACCCGGCGGTCAACCGGTTCACGGCGCATCAGTTCAGGTGCAATGGGCTGCAGGGAGTCGGACATGACAATGCCCTGCGGTGTGGGGATACGGCGTTGCAGCGAGTAATCTTCCAGTACACTGCTGCCAATGCTTACCGAGCATTCCTTCGCCGACTTCAGGGCCATAGCTATTGCCCCACGTATTTGTTGCTGCACTTCGTGTAGCCATGTACGGTATACCGGCGTTAAATACAAATCCGACAGGGCCACTGACTCCGGTGCATTATGTGTATGCGTGCACGTTATAATGATATGCTCCGCAGGTACATCTCCTGCCATCCCCTCTTTAAATGCCTCCCATCCACCGGTGGAGGTATCACTGAGCGCCAGCAGGTCAAGCGACACAAGCACTATGGTAGCAGCGCTGCCGGAAAGCACCAGCACCCTGGCTTTCAGCGGCAACCGCACCGAAGTGAAAGGCGCATAAAGACCGCGCACCGAAGAAGTTAGCAGGCCCACTTCCAGCGGGGGAGTAATATTTACAACAGCTGTGCCTGCACGCAATGTAAAATGGTTCATTAGTTACTTGTTTTGTTTCTTCACCCACTGCAGCGATTGCTGCCAGAAGGCATCATATCCCTCCCATAGTTCAAAGTTGATCCCCCAATGCGGGGCGGGGTCAGACATGTAGGTTAGTACACGCCCTTTACCATAAGTACCGGCTACCACCAGCGGGTGGCCCGTTTCTTTTACACGTACCAATACTTCACCGCCATTGCCTGCGCTCACTTCATTGTAACCGAAAATGGGCGGGAAACTATGCCAGGGAAGGTTTTTCACAGCAGGATGATCAGGCATCACCACTTCCGCAGTGAACCCTGCAGATGATTCCACCAGGTCTTCCGTTACCAGGCATTTCACAGGCAGCGCATCCGTAAGCGTACACCTGCCCCATCCTGATTTTCCCTGTACCCCGCTGAACGACAGCCAGCCGCCGAGCATCATAAGGCCGCCGCCATCGCTGATCCAATCTTTGATAAGAGTAAGCCTGTCGGGGAAAGTAACCACTTTGTTTTCACGACGCGCGCGGTCAAAAAAACTGGGATATAAATGAAAACATTTCGCTTCCACATCGCTGATGATAAGGCTTACTGATTCCTCCAGGAAGGTTTCCAGCTTACCTGGCGCCAGCCGGTAAAGTTCCCAGTTGGCAAGGGTGGTCACATCTGCCACATGTTCCAGTGCTTCGGTTAAACGCTCCCCATAAAAATGCAGGTCCGCATCTTTTGTTTCCGTACCGAAAGGTGTTTCTATAAATGTAGGGCCCAGGTGAAATACCCAATCTCCCAGGTACAGTACATGTTCTTCTTTTGTCCTGACTTCTTTTTTAACAGACATAATGATCTTTTTATACTTTTTGAGATAAAGATTCGAAGGATTGCATTTCAAGCGGCGATCTGTTCACCGTAGCACGATTGGCCAGCCACAACAGGTACCTGTTGGCCAACTTTCTAAAAACAAAAAAGAGCAACAGGGAACTACATAATAACCCTGCGCATTGTCCATAACGGGCAAACCATGCTTGTGTAAGCCCGGTGATGAGCATGGCAGTAGCAGCAAAACCTGTTACTGCAATACCGATTCCCCATAAAACAGGCGCGGCTGCCTTACCACTGCGTTGCTTCCACCAGCCCAGCGGGCGGGCCCGCTCATAAAAGGCATGCAGCAGTGCTGCCGGTTCAGGCGGTGTAAGCAGTGCTACCGTTACCCACAATACCGTGGTAAGCGCCATCACTACCAGGGTTTGCCACCACCAGGGCAGCACCAGTTGCGACGCCAGGGGCACATGCAGGTATATCAGCAGTTTGGGCCCCAGCACTACAAGACAGAATATGGCTGCGCCCCCAAACGATGCGGCAATCCTTGCAGGGCCATTAAAGCGCCACCACCACCATTGCGCCCAGTTGGCCGGCAGTTCCGCAGCGCTGAGCTGCAGCATAAAAATGGCCACATCGGTAATAATGCTCACATTAAACACTACGGCCACCGCCAGTGAAAGAATAAGGGCCATGCCCAGTTTACCGATGAGCATATAATGTTTTTCGCTGGCGTTTTTCACAAACCAGCGACGGTAGATATCACTGACCAGCACCTGGCTGCCGAAGTTGAGATTATCTCCCACAGTAGACATCGTAGCGGCCATCATGGCTGCTACCAGTAAGCCCATGGCGCCGGCGGGCAGCATTGTTTTCATGAGCTTTCCATACACCAGTTCCCGGTCGGCCCCTTCTAGGCGTAGCTCCGGCCATATAACGGCAGCGGATATACTGGGAAGGGTAACCAACAGTAGCAACAGGAACATGCTCAACGCCGTTACTACATACATGGTGAGGGCTTCCGCCGGTGTGCGGGTAGAAAGGATGCGTTGCCCTTCCATGGCTCCTCCCATGGGGGCGGCGTCGCCGCCGTAACCAATGCTTTGTCCTACCATCCAGGCCATGGCCGCCGCCAGTGGGAATACGGAATGGTGCGCCGGCGGCATTACCTGTAATACTTCAGGATGCGTGCCGTTGAAAGCATGTCCCAATGCAGCGGTCATAGCAGCTGCGCCGCCAAAATGCGCCAGCGTAAGGGCTGCCAGTGTGAGCGTGCCTGCAAAAAATATCACCATCTGGATCAGGTTGGAAATCACTACGCCTTTATATCCTGAAAAGAAAACAAAGAGGAAAGAGATGGGCACTACCAGGTAAAGCGTTTCCGCTTTGGTAAGCCCGAAGGCCGGTCCCATGATCTTATACGCTGCCAGCAGCGTGATACCCGTCCATGCCGGCATGGCGATCATGGAAGTACGGAGCGCGATCCATAAGCGCATGGCTCCCGCTGCACGTGGCCGGAAACGCAGATCATAAAATTCCAGCGTGGTAAAGAGATTTAATCTTCTCCAGAAAACAGCAAACAACACCCCGCCAAAAAATAAGGCAAGCCCAAACCTGCTGAGGTACCACCAGGAAATAAAAGCGCCTGTTACCACGCCGAGGCCACCATAGCCCGTGGCCGCATCGGGACTTACCAGCGCCGCGGTATAGGAGATGCCGTTGAGCCAGCCGGGAATTTTCCGGCCGCCGAGAAAAAAATTCTCCAGGTTGGAACCTGAGAAACGCCGGTGCCAGAGCGACATGCCCAGCATGAGCAATAAATAGCCGATCACTATCCACAGATCCAATTGGTTCCAGTTCATAAAACTTCGTTTACCCGTTGGGTTTATTAAAGTATTCCTGCCATACGTTCCGCCAGTGGCGCCAGCGCCGGCAGATTGTTGTCAGGTGTATCGAGATAGAAATAAGCTGTAGCGGAATAATTATCCAGCCGGTAAAAATTGACCCAGCCATCGGGAAACTTCTCGTCGAAAAGGTCAGGGTAAGAAGGATCTTCCAGGATTTTAACGAGGGTAGCAGGCGTGGTTACGGTAACCACTTTCAACCGGGCCCCGGCCTTTACAGCAGCTCTCAGGTGCCCCCTGCCGCCACCGCCCATTTGCTGTATGGCTACCCGGCAGCTGCTGCGGAAATAAACGGGATCCGGTATATGATACCGGTAAAAGGCAAACTGCTTCTTTTTGGTATCCGCAATAGGACATCCCTGGTATAGATGCGTAAACACGCCCTGCCCCCAGCCGGTGCCTATATAATCTTCCGTACCGGTGCCTGCCAGTGTAGGATACTGCGTATCATCGTCGAGATACATCTTTACTTCTCCTTCTCCAAACCAGGTATTGCCATATATGGTATCCGTTATTACACTCATGTTGCTGCCCAGGTAGCGCCCCTTTCCTTTAACGGCGGGCAGCATTTCAAAATCCTCTCCCAGTTTGGTTTGTTTGTTACTGCTCCAGTACGCATGAAAATACAGGAGGTCTTTCTGCGGCTTCTTCAGCGCCGTAATATTCACATCATAAAACAGCAGGTGCGATTCTTTTGATTCATTCACCAGCACTATCCTTGCATGTTTATTAAAAGGCATAGGGATATAGCAGTTGAATGACCTTCCTTCCGGATCGGAGAACAGGGCGCATTGAAAAGCTGTTTTTCTCCCCAGCCCCATACCAAAGAAATCGCCCAAAGGCACGGATACCGCAGGTTTGGAGGCGCCTTCCCAATACATATCGATATGAACAGAGCGGAGCGCTTCCGGCTTTTGTGAAGTAGTTAGCCATATCCTGTTAATAACACCGGCGCCGCTGTAATCCATCAGGGTTACACTGCCACCGGCTTTGAGCGTATCGCAGGCATGTCCTTTGGCGCCTTTGTTTTCCATACCGGCCTGCCCTTTGGCGCCTGAGCGGTTCTCGAAACTGATCCAGCGCGTGTCTGCATCTGCGGGGAGTTTATACAGCTCCTGCGCCGCCAGGTGCAGCGGCAGGAGGACTAACATCATCAGTAATATTTTCATGCCTTTTATTTTATTACCATCCGGGGTTTTGAAGGAGATTAGGATTCTTGTCTGTTTCTGATTTCAGCATAGGCCACAGGTAATGTTTCTTCTCAAAAACCCTGCGTTCGAAAACGGTTCTTTTAAAGAACGCCGGATCAGTTTTTGATTCTCCTGCATAAATATTCAATCCATACATGTTGCCATTATCTGTTGTTTCAGAAATCTTCCAGCGATGGCAATCGAAATAGCGGTGCGATTCAAATGCCATCTCTATTTGCCGTTCGTGGTGGATGCGTTCGCGCATTTCGTCCTTGCTTAAACCACCTGGCAGCGCAGGCAGTCCCGAACGGTTCCTGATCAGGTTTACATATTTATACACATCCCCTACCGGGCCCTGTGCTTCGTTGAGCGCTTCTGCATAGTTGAGGTATTGTTCTCCCAGCCTGAAAAATATCCAGGTGCGCAGCGTTCTCTTCTCCTGTGGTTTAAAAACAAAATTCGGATCAGACAATTTCTTCAGCAGATAACCGGTTACACTGTAGTTACCGCCGCCGGCGCGCAGTTTTCCATCTGCACCTTTAAACCAGAATTCCAGTCCGCCGGTACGTGTTTTCCATACCGATCCCGAAAAATTAATACTGGCATAGAACCGCGGTTCCCGGCCCACATACATATTGCTGGTACCGGCTACATAAAGGTTATCCGGACCGGGAGCATCTGTAAACCCGGTTTCCGTATAGCCTGATGCAGCGTTGATGATGGGTGTATGATCGGCAGTGTAGCCGGTAATAGGCCGTTGCCCGTTGGCCATTTCGTACTGGTCCACAATATCCTGGGTGGGAGCGTGTAAGGTAAAGCCAGCCAGACTTAACGGTTCATTGTAAACATCCAGGCCATCGTAAGTACCATCATTGTACGCAAAGAACACTTCCTGGTTATTGTTCATGTAGAATATTTCCTGGTAGTTTTTTACCGGGTTATTTCCCGGAGATGTATACAGGGCGTACCCTGCCGCCTGCGTTTGATCGATACAGGCCTTTGCCGCATCGGCGGCTACCTGCCAGCGGTTGGCGTCGAAAGCGGGAAACAGCTGCACGCCTTCATGGTCTTTTACATTCACATAGTCGGGGTTACCGTTAAACAAGGGGCTGGCCATATACAGCAACACGCGGGCTTTCAGGGCCAGTGCAGCTGATTTCGCGGGCCGGCCGTATTCTGTTTCAGAAGTAATGCGCGGAGGCAGCAATGCAGCAGCCTGGTCGCACTGTGATACGATATAGTCCACACACTTCTGCAGGGGTTGGCGCCGGATGCTTTTGAAATCTGTGTCCAGCGATATGCTGCTGTCGGCAATAGGTACAGGTCCGTATAGCCGTACCAGTAAGAAGTGATAGAAGGCTCTCAGGAAAATAGCTTCTCCTTTCTGCCGGTCCCGTGCTTCTTTGGTATAGAACTGATCCAGTGGTACTTTGTCGATGTTTTCGATAAAGATATTTGCCTTACGCAGTCCCGCGTAGTTCCTTGCCCAGGGGTTGATCACGGTGGAGTTGGGATCCCATGCTCCGGAGGTCATACTGTTGCAGAACGATGGCGGGTAGAATTGTTTCAGTTCATCGGCGGCGCCGTGAAAGGGATTGTCTTTGTTATCTGCCCATACCATTTCATCCGGCAGATGGGAATATACGTTGGTAAGATAATTATTCGCGTAATCGCGGTTAGAGAATACGTTGGCAATGGTCAGGTCATCGTCCGGTGCTTTATCCAGGAAATCTTTTTTACAGGATACTGCTGCCAGCAGAAGGAACAGGAACGCACTATATTTTGTGATCGTTTTCATCCTAATGATTTTAATACGTTTAAAAATTTACCTGAACGCCTGCATTGATGCTGCTTTGCAGCGGGTAGAGGCTTTCCCCGTTATCGATTTCGGGATTTGCGATTTTGATATGATCCCATACGGCGAGATTAGTGCCGTTCACAAATGCGCGTATACTGCTGATGCCTACTCTTTTTGTGAGTGTTTTGGTAAACGTATATCCTATCTCTGCTGATTTCAGGCGCAGGTAGTTGCCGTTTTTCATATAGAGGGTGCTGGTTACGTAGTTGTTGGTATTATTGATATCGATGACCGTCGGATATTTTGCGTTGGTATTGTCGGCCCCGGGTATCCAGCGGTTATCGTACACTTCTCGCATTACGTTGTAATTACCTACACCGCCCGAAAATGCGTAGGAGCTGCGGCCGCTGAGCAGGTAGCTTGTTCTGGCAGCGCCGGTAAAGAAGATGCTCATGTCTACTCCCTTCCAGGCTACGGTACCGCCAAAGCCGTACATGATTTCGGGATTGCGTGCATAACCGAAATAGGTTCTGTCGTCCGGGGTTATTTTACCATCTCCGTTCAGGTCGCGGTACTTGATATCACCGGGGCGTGTTACAGATTGCAGGGTTGTTTGCGAAGGGCTTTTGTCGATGTCTGCCTGGTCTTTGAACAGGCCGAGGGCCTCGTAACCAAAGGGGCGGTCAATGCTTTGCCCCCGGCTGTTCTGGTAGGCCAGTGGCCTTACGGGCGAATCATCTTCTACTATTTCATTGTGGGCATAAGTGAAATTGCCCTGTACGGAATAATAGAAGCCTGATTTTGTCCGGTTCTTGATTTCGATGTTACCATCTACTCCCTGATTGTTCACTATTCCCAGATTAGCGTAAGGAATGATACCTGACGGGTAGCCTGCTGATATGGGTATTTGTTGCCGTGCAATGAGGATACCGTTCCTGCGTTCCTTGAAGGCATCTACGGTGAGTGTAATTTTACCATTAAGCAGTTCCATATCTACCCCAATATTCCCTTTAGTAGCCACTTCCCAGGTAACGTTCTGGTTGCCGATGCGGCTTTCCATGAAAGCGCCGGTCTGGTAAGTTTGGTTGGCGCCGAACATATAGTACGGGTCAAACCAGCCGTGGGCAGGGGCTTTATCGATAGTTGTCTGGAACAGGAACCTGGCGCCGCCTATCTGGTCGTTACCAACCTGCCCGTAGGAACCTCTTATTTTCAGGAAGCTGATAATATTTTTATTCCAGAAATTTTCGTTAGACACCAGCCACCCGGCAGCAGCGGAGGGGAAGAAGCCGTATCGTTTTCCTTTGGGGAAATTTTCCGAGCCGTTATATCCTACGTTGAATTCCACGAGGTATTTGGAGTTGTAATCGTACGTAACGCGACCGGCCAACCCCTGCCTTCTGAAGGGAATATTGCCGATGGAGCTTCCTGCCATCAGGTCTACATACTCCCGGCGGTTGCCCAGTATCAGGCCTCCTACGCGATGATCTCCAAAGGAGCGGTCGTAGTTGGCTGAAACTTCCAGGTAAGCCGCGCGGTTGGCGCTGGAATTCGTGTAGTATCCAAGCGCCTGTTCTGTTTTAATGAGCTGGTACTGGTCTACGCCATTGGCATCGGGACCGAGATATTGATAAGAAGCCGGGCTTTTCACACGTACGGTGGTCATGGCGCCATAGTAGTCATAAGCAAAGAGGCCTCGTAGTTTCAACCCTTTTGTTACCAGCGAGGATAAGTCCCAGGTGGCGCCCAGAGAGCTTTGGATGGTATTTCGGAATCTTTTCTGGTAGCCCGTTTGCGTGCTTTTTGTAAATGGATTTTCATTCAGGAAAGTGCCTAAGCCGGGAATGGACCCGTTGGGATTTTTCACCGGGTAGGCGTTATTGGGCGTCCATCTCAATGCGTCAAACAATTCAGGAGCGCCGCCCTGTAAGCCAGGCGCATTCCCGTTTTCAATGATACCTCCGAGGCTGAGGTCCATCGTCAGATTCTTAGAAAGATTGGCGTCTACGTTTGATCTGAAGTTGTAACGTTTTAAACTGGTATTGGTTTTATAGGGAACGGATTTATCTTCTTTATAAAGTCCGTCAACAAAAGTATAACCAACGTTGGTATAGTAACGGAATGTTTGGTTACCGCCTCTTACGCTGAGGTTATTGATGGTTTGAATGGTATGTTTTTTCAGCACCACGTCTATCCAGTCTACATCAGGGTACAGGTAAGGGTCTGAATGGTCTTTGTATTTCTGTACCTGTTCATCTGTATAAAAAGGAGGTTTACCAATGTTCTTCATGGCTTCATTGGCCAGGATGGCATACTCGTAGCTGTTGATATATTTGGGGAAGCGCATCCCGGTGAGGCGGGCCGTTTCTGTACGGAACGATACAATGGGCCTGCTCTCCGCTCCTCTTTTTGTGTTGATGAGGATTACGCCATTGGCGCCGCGGATACCATAAACAGCGGTGGCTGATGCGTCTTTCAGCACCGAGAAAGTTTCTATTTCCTGTACGTTGAGGTTGTTCATATCGCGCTCAATACCATCCACCAGGATGAGAGGGGATTTGTTGCCGGTGAATGTACCAAGACCGCGGATAAACACGCTGGCCGCATCGAAGCCAGGTTCCGCGGAGCTCTGCCGGGTAATGATACCTGGCAATCTTCCGCCGATAGTATTGGATAATGAGGCGGTAGAAGATTGTTGCAGTTCGCTCACCTTTACCGTGGATACCGCGCCTGTAACGGATACTTTTTTCTGTGTACCAAATCCTACAATCACTACATCATTGAGCTTCTGGTTTTCCAGGTCGGGCAAAAGTTTTATGAGAATGGTTTTCTGAGTGCCTGGATGGATGATCTGTGTTTTGTAACCGATGAAGGTAACAGACAGGGAATCATTTTCGTTGCCGATTTCTACCAGGAATTTTCCGTACACATCGGTGACCACGCCTTTGGAAGTGCCCAGTACCTTGATGGTAGCGCCGGGCAGCGCTTCATCTTTTTCATTGATCACTTTACCGGACAGTACCCAGCTATACGCGGCTGTTGGTGCGGGTGCTCTCTCTTCAATCTTTTTTCGTTTTACAATAATGGTACGGTCCAGTACTTCGTAGGTGAAAGGCTGACCGTAGAAGCAGGCATCCAGCGCCTTATCAACAGGCGCTTTAGTTACTTCTACATTAATACGTTTGGCTTCGTTGAGATAGCGGGCATCGTAAAAAAAGGTATAGCCGCTTTGTTTGCTGATCTGCTGCAAAACCTTTTTCAGCGGTGCATTTTTCTCTGAAAGTGTGACCTCCTGTGACCAGGCCGTTGCACTGACCTGCAGGCAGATACCTGTTAAGAGTAGAGCAGTTAGTTTCATAACCAGGAGTACTTTGGAATGGTTGATAAAGCAATTCCATGGCACCGGTTTGGATAGGCGCAGATGGTCCTTGCGATGAATGATAAAATTCATACATTTGCGATGTTAAGGTTGAAGGATTTTATTGATACGAAGTCCCCATTAGCCTGACAGTAACCGGCAGCGTTCCCGCGCTTCCGGTTTTTTGTCTTTATTGCTTTTCTTACTTTGTCATGTAGATGTTCCTGTCGTTTATTTTATAGTGGATATTACTGGTGAGCTCCATCATTTTTAATACTTTCGAAAGACTAACATTCCTTGATATTTCCCCGTTGAAGCGATAGTCTTCCATGCCGGTATAATCAATATTTACATCATACCAGCGTTCCAGCTGGCTCACAACGGTTTTCATACTGGTGTCGTCAAAAATAAATTTGCCGTTCCTCCATGCCAGTACCTCGTCCATATTCACCTCAGGGGCAAGCCGGATATCGCCTGCGTTCCTGTTCACGAGCGATTGCTGCCCGGGCTGCAGCACTTTGGTGTATTTACCTGCAGCGATGCGGATGCTGCCCTTTATTAACGTAGTAGCGATATTATCCTCTTTGGGATACGAGTGAATATTGAAGGTGGTTCCCAGCACTTCCACTGAGTGGTTACCGGAAACGACAATGAAAGGAGCTTTCGCGTTCTTTACTATTTCAAGATAGGCTTCCCCGTTAATTTCCACCCGCCGGGTGTTACCGGTGAATGCTGCCGGGAAGCGGATAGAGGAAGCGGCATTCAACCAAACATGCGATCCATCGGGTAGTATTACTTCATACTCGCCACCGTTGGGGGTAGCAATGGTATTGTAGGTGACCTCTGTTGCAACCGCTGCAGAAGCATCATATACCAGCTGGCCGTTGGCAGATTTTTTTATTACCGTTTGGCCCTGGTTGGCAATAACGCCGTTCTGTGCATCATCCAGCACAATGGTGCTGCCATTTCCCAGTTGCAGGGTAGCTTTGCGGCTACCCGGCGCCACATCTGCGGTATGCACAGCCACCAATGGCGGTTGTTTATTTTGCTTTACCAGCCGCAGTGCCCATGCACCTGTAACAGCCAGCACCAACACGGCTGCTGCCCAGCGCCATGTTCTCCACTTACTCATATATATATTTGCCGGTCCGGGTTTGATACCGGTGGCCAGGTACACTCTTTCAATAGATGCCTTCAGGTTTTCCTGGTCCGCCTCACCACGCGTAATGGCTTCCAGTTGCCCGCTGGAAAGCTCCGCGAATAAGCTGCGGTTCTGTTCACTGGCCGCCAGCCAGCCGTTCAGCGTTTCCTGTTCCGATTCATCAAGTTCACCCGAGCGTTGGCGGTAAATAAGCCGGGCTATCTGTAATAGCTGTTGTACGTCTTTTTCTTCCATAGAAAATAATAGTATGCAGCCATGGCCACTGTGACCACACATTACAGGGCCACGGACTGCATTGCTTACTGAAAAAAAATATTGCTGTTATATAGTGGATACACTGCCCGGATCATTTCGGATGAGTGGAGGAGAAAAAATTTTTTCAGGGGTAGATATTTTTCCGGGGGCTATTCCTTGTGAAGGGCTGCCAGTACTATTAAAGCAAAAGGCAGGATATCTTTGCCATGGAGCTTTCCTTTTACCAGTTCCAGTGCACGGAACTTCTGGGATTTCACGGTGTTAACAGACACTTTTAATTCTTCCGCAATTTTGCGGTTGGGTAATCCTTCCAGAAAGCCGAGCTGGAATACCCGTTTCATCTTTTCAGGTAAACTGTTCACTGCTCTTAATATTTCCGCCTTTACTTCCGCGCGGATAATTTCATTGGCAATGAAATCCGCTTCGCTGGTCATACTGGCAGCATAGGCATGATGACGGTACTGCAGGTTTTTCTCTTTTCTCAGTTCATTGATACAGGCATTTTTTGCTGCTATGAACAGGAATGCCTTGATAGATTGAAAGGAGCCTGCTTTTTTATGATCGTTCCATAACTTGATAAATGTTTCTTCCGCCACATCCTCTGCCACAGCCTTATTCACCACGATACGCCTGGCAAAGTTGGTGATCACCGCAAAATACCGGTTCATAATATACCGGAAAGCCGTTTCATCGCCTTGTTGCAGGCGGATAGCGTAATATTCTTCGTTGATGATTTCAGTTGTTTTCATTAAATGACCTCACTTCTTTAAAAACCACCTTGTGGAGAACGGGAATACAGTGAGGTCAAATTATAATATCATCTGCTAAAAAATTCAAAGTGATTAGCAAATTTTGATACTATATTGGCATCCCTCTTTTTTATGGCTGAGAACGGAAACAGATAGTTGTAGCAAACCAGCCACAAATCGTTTCATGGTTTCATCTTATCCAGGATCTCCTGCCATATCAGCCGTGCAATCTGCTCCTGTTCCACTGTACGCAGGCGCTCTTTTATAGTAACTTTCCCATCTTCATTAAAATGCAGGCTGGCTGGCATAAAGTCGAGCTTTTCCCCCTGTTCAGGATCTGTTGATACCCGGTAGGTGGTTTTTTCGTTTTCATAATCTACGTCGATGTGAAAACGGTAAGGCTTGTTGTCGATATAAACGGTGATATCTGTTGTTTCCATATAAATAAGTTTATCGTTCACTGGTTACAAAAGATACACCAGCCTGTTAAACGGTTAGGAAATCCGGGAATAATGTTATTTATTTACGGCCCCGCTGCCACAATGAAGGCTGCCGGCTATTTACCTGTAACAGTAACCAATGAACGTGAACAAACTGAGCCCGGACCTGCTAAAGACCAGACAACATTTTGAAATATTAGACGGATTAAGAGGCATAGCCGCCCTCACAGTAGTTGTTTTTCATTTTATGGAAATAGTGTATACCGACTACAGTAAAAACTTTGTGGGGCATGGCTTCCTGGCGGTGGATTTCTTTTTCTGCTTATCCGGGTTCGTGATAGGATACGCCTATGATAACCGTATCGGGAAAATGGGCGTAATGGAATTTTTTAAGTCGAGGCTCATCAGGTTGCATCCATTCTTTTATTCTTTTTTAGCCGGGCTGCTGGTATTCCGCTTTAACTGGATCATTAAAAACCGTTTGGGCTTTGCCGGGTTATCAGTGTTATTGTTACTGGCGCTCGTAATGCCCTATTTTCAATGGAACTGGCTGGCAGAGCTGTTAGTGGTATTATGCTATTTCCCTTTGCTGATTGCACTTGGCGCCGGCGCCAGGCTTACTGCAGGATTTAAAAAACTTTGTGTTTTTTCCGGTAAGATATCTTATCCGCTCTATATGACACATTATGCAGCCATGTGGATGTTCGGTAATTATTATGCCTCGCACAAGCCCGGAACAATGCAGCTGGCGGTGATCATCACTGGCGGCACCATTCTTCTGGCTGGCTTTTCCTATCTGGTAATGATAGCATATGATATCCCCCTCCGTAAATATCTTACCGCATGGAGGAGTAAATAGTGCCCGCAAATTCCCGGAGATCTGCTGCAAACAGCGCTGGTTGCTCCATGGCTGCAAAGTGGCCGCCTGCCGGCATATCTTTCCAATAGCGCACCTGGTATCCCCTTTCAACATATTTCCGCGCAGGAAAGCTGCGGGGATAAGGATAATGCGCTATACCAACAGGTACGTTTATAAAATCATGTTCCCCGAAATCCAGGGGCTCTTTCTGCACCTCACTATACAAACGCATAGAAGAGTGAATCGTTTGCGTGATCCAGTACAGTGTCACATTCGACAGTAACTCATCTTTCTCAAACAATTGCTCCAGTGGTACACCGGGGTCCGAAAAGCTACGGAATATCTGGAGGATCCATGCACATAGCGCTACAGGGGAATCATTGAGCCCATAGGAAAGCGTAAGCGGCTTTGTGGTTTGCACCTGTGCATAAGCGCCTTCTGCCTGGAAGAAGCGATACATTTGCTGCTGCGCATCTGTTTCCTCCTTTGAGAGTTTTTCACCGGGTGGCATGAAAGGCTTATAGTTGAAAGGAATATAGTTCATATGCAGCCCGATCAGCTTTTCCGGGTATTGCATAGCCATCCGGGTGGAGATAATAGCGCCAAAATCGCCGCCCTGGGCAATAAATTTATGATATCCCAACTGATCCATCAGCTTCATCCAGAGCTGCGCCATCAGCGAAGTATTTATTCCTTCCTCCACCGGTTTGGAGGAGAAGCCGAAACCTACTAAGGAAGGCACTACCACATCAAAGGGTGTTGTTGCATTACCCGTTAGATCCGGTAATACTTTCAGCATCTCCTGGAAGGAGCCTGGCCATCCGTGGGAAATAATGACCGGGATGGCGTTGGGATGCTTACTTTTTATATGCAGGAAATGTATCTTATAACCATCTATTTCTGCTATGAACCCAGGCCAGGCATTAATGGCTGTTTCTGTTTTGCGCCAGTCGAAATCATTAGCCCAATAATCTGCCAGCTCTTTCATAAATGAAAGGCTCATCCCGTGTTCATTATTTATGGCATTCGGCCACCTGGCAGCGAGGATACGGGCTTTAAGATCGTTCAGTACCGTCTGGGCGATGTGTACCTGGAATGATTGTATCATTTGGAAGCGTTTTGTACTGGGGATGGTGGTACAAAAAGAAAGCCGGGATAACAACAATTCCTTTTCAGGCAGCAAGCCATTATTCACGCCATATAGCTGCTTTGCCAAGATACTTTTACACCCCCTCCGTAACTGCCTTCATCTTTGCCAGCCCCGTTTTCGCCACCAGCAAGGCATCCTGTTTATAATACTCCGGGTTAAACACTTCCAGCGATAATACTACCGGTTTATTGGGATCTTTTATATACTGCAGCATCTGCCGCAATGGGGCAATCCCATCTCCCGGGTAAATACGGTCCGGCTCTGAAATTTTCTCCGGCGCAATACCCGCAGGGTAATCGTTGATATGAAATACCTCTACGGCGGGTTTGCCTACAAACGCCATACTCTCCGGGCTGGAGCCTCCTTTAAAAATATGAAATGCATCCATCAGCACACGCGCATCTTTATGACCGCTTTCCGCCACTACGTATAATATCTGGCTTATCTTCTTCAGGTTGGGCGATCCGCCCCACATTTCAAGTATGGGCATCACACCGGTTTGTTCTCCCATCTTCAGTATCGTTATATACCTCTCTGTAACAACATCCAGGTTAATTAACGCGGCGTCTTTGCTGTTAGCTCCCATCGGAGGAGCGGCCACCCGTTTACAGCCGATCTTTGCCAGCTGTTCCATTTCACGCTGCAACTGTTCCAGCCCTGCTTTGCGGGTGGCGTCATCATCCACTATCCATTTGGCAAAACCGATGGCGTTTTCCACTTCAATGCCCAAATCGTCAATTATCTTCTTTGCTTCTGTTACAGTTCCACCCTGCTCCAGGTATTGCTGAAAAGTATCTATCCATATTTCCACAGATCTGAAACCGGCTTTGGAAGCAGTTTCCAGCTCTTTAATAAATCCCAGACGCTGTCCGCGGATGGTACTCATGTTCAGCGAGTACTTAAAAGAAGGGGAAGGTTTTCCGGTATCAGCTGAAGCTGATGCCGGCAGGTTCAACAGAGCAGCGCCGGCAGTTAAGCCCAGCGTTTTCAACGCATGCCTGCGGTTAAATGATAGGTCAGTCATAATACCATTAAAATATAACTTACATCCGGCAAATGCAACCGCTAATATTTTGTACATGAAAAATATAGCCGCGCTGGTATGATTTATGCGCAACAGCACTATTACTGAAACGCTTTCAACAGGTTATCCTTATACGCCGGCGACACTTCCACCTCGGTGCCATCGTTCAGGTTTACATAGCCGCCGGCGCCCTTGTGGTACGACTGCACATAATGGATATTAATGATATGCGATTTATGCACCCGTACGAACGGATGGGGTAACATCTCAGAAAAATGTTTCAGAAAACGGCATACCATCTTCTTACTGCCATTGGTTAAATAAACATCCGTAAAATTACCATTCCCTTTCAGGCGTACTATCTCATTCATCTTTACCACATCAAATCCATCGAGGGTGGGCAGGATCACCTGTTGCATACCCGGGTTATTCTCCCGGGCATTTTCCATGATGATACGGTTCCTGTTCAGCCAGTGCTTCTGTTGTAACTGTTGCTGTACCTTGTTCACCGCCAGGATCAGCTCTTCTATGCTCACCGGTTTCAACAGGTAATAAGCAGCGCTCTGGTTCAGCGCTTTCAGGGAATACTCCGAAAAAGCCGTTACAAAAATAGTTTCAAACTGCAGGTCCTGGCACCCTTCCAACACATCAAAGGCATTGCCAAAAGGCATTTCCACATCAAGGAATACCAGCTGCGGGCGCAACTCATGCAATAACGCGATGGCTTCCCTGCTGTTCTGGGCCGTGCCCACTACTTCTACCTGCGGACAAAATTTTCCCAGGTAGTTTTGCAAGGCTGCCAGAGCAGCGGCTTCATCTTCAACGATAACTGAAGTGATTTTTCCTGTTAACATCATTCTTATCCATTAAGGGAAGTTGCAGTACCACGCTTGTTCCGGTAGCGCCATCCGCTATTTCGTCCATCTGCATCCGGATATCC
This sequence comes from Chitinophaga polysaccharea, assembly GCF_902150045.1. Classification (GTDB taxonomy): domain Bacteria; phylum Bacteroidota; class Bacteroidia; order Chitinophagales; family Chitinophagaceae; genus Chitinophaga; species Chitinophaga polysaccharea_A. The sequence goes on along the minus strand of NZ_CABFVU010000004.1, from coordinate 470,451 downwards.
AGGTGGTAAATATCGTTCAGTAAACTGATCCGCTCCATGGTATTGGTAATACCCCTGGACTGGTGCGCTTTCTGGTGAACTGTTTTTAGTTTATGGCTCTCCGTTAGCCCGATGCCATCGTCCGCTATTACTACCCGTATACAATGCGCCTGCTTCTGAAAGGTAACCCGGAGCAGCCCTTTCGTGGCTTTATACCGGAGCCCATGCCATACCGCATTTTCCAGGTGAGGCTGGATCAGCATATTGGGGATCATCACCGCGTCGGTATCCAGGGCTTCATCTATATCCATTATATACACAAATTTATCACTGAAACGCAGCTGCTCCAGGTCAAGGTAGCTTTTCAGCTGCTCTGCCTCTACGGCTAAGGAAACAAAATCCTTATTGGAATGTTCCATCACATTTCTCATGAGGCCGGAATACGATGTAAGATACCTGTTGGCCTCCATCTCGTTGTTTTCCGCAATATATTGATTCACGCTGTTCAGGCTGTTGAAGATGAAATGCGGGTTCATCTCGCGCCGCAGTGATTGCAGGGCAATTTTTTTATTCTTGACCTTGATGGCCCGCAGCGAGCGGACAATGAAGAACAACAATATTACCATTGCCATAACAGAGGCGATCAGTAAATAATTAAGCGTATTCTTGTTATTGATCAGCGCCAGTTGCAATGCCTTTTCCTTTTCCAGGTCTTTGATCTTTTCTTCTGTAATATCGAACAGGCTGGCGTCCACAAGAGAGCTGTCTGTACGGATAAGCGTATCCAGGTTATGAAGGAAATCATCGTACCGCTTAAGGGCAATGGCTTCTTTCCGCTGCTCCCGGTAGTACCGCGTCAGTGCAAGAAGGCAGTCTTTTGTTTTTGAAGTATTCCCGCTTTTAAATGCCAGCACATAAGCCTCTTCCAGCAGGTTACCCGTTTTTTCCGGCTGTTGCCTGCTGGTGTACAACTGGGCCAGTTCTTGTATCTGGTCTATCTGCAATTCAATATTCCCCTGTTGCTTTGCTTTTTCCAGGATGGCTTCATTTATATTGATGGCTTCATCAATATTGTTACCGGCTACATAAACCCCGGAGATCTTTTTACTGATAGCAGCAATTTCCCGGGTGTTATCGCTTTTCTCCAGCGCCTTCTTAAAGCTGACAATGGCGCCGGACGTATTGTGCTGTAACAGCTGGCTGTTGCCCAATTGCTTATAGGCATCTGCCGCTTCTTCTTTCTTACCTTCCTTTTCAAAAATAGCGGCATTGGTTTGAGCATAGCTGGATTGTACCTGCGGGTTGGTGTTACGCAGGCGGTTAGCATCGTTGAAGTTCACGTTCTCCAGGCTTTTGTCGATGGCCAGGTCGCCGGCCGACTGATAATTCCTGATGGCCGGTATTATTTTATTTTGCATTTCCTGCACTTTCGCCAGTGCGCGGCCGGTGGTTGCTGCATCGGGGTGGTTTAACCGGGTGTAGATCTCCAGCGCTTTTTTAAGATAATCCTCTGCTTTGGCGTATTCATTTTTATCGGTAAGCTCTTTCGCCAATGCCTCGTAATGAATGGCGGTTTGCAGATCGTTATCCTCCCTGGAAAGTGATTTTTTCAGCTCCTTTGCCGCTTTGGATACCGGGTACGCATCGCTTTTTTTCTTTTGCGCAACAGCCATCCCGCCTGCACAAAGCAGCCCGGTCAAGATAAGTATGCAAATACAGTAACGTACCATGATCATTGATTCTGCTGCAAAATAAGATTTTTCAGAACGGGGCAGGTGCCATTTCACCCATTCAACCCGGTATTTCACCAAGTGGCGCCCTCCCGGTGGGGAAAGACCATTTATTTTCATGGTGTCATTCTAAATCAAACATCATGAAAACGACACTATTCGCCAGCGCCCTGCTGGTATCCGGTTTCCTGGTATGGAAATACAGTTCTGTAAAATATCTCCCTGAAAAAGAGTATAAAACAGCTGCCCCTCCGCCGGTTATTGCTTCTCCTTCCGCCGCAGACAATACCCGTATACAGGTAGCTTTACTCCTGGATACCTCTAACAGTATGGATGGCCTGATAGACCAGGCCAAATCAAGATTATGGAATATAATCAATACCCTTACCACTTTGAAGTATAAGGGTAAAACACCCGCAATTGAAATCTCATTATATGAGTATGGCAATGATGGCCTCTCTCCTGAATCCGCTTATATCCGGCAGGTAACCCCGTTAACCACCGATCTCGATCTCATCTCTGAAAAACTGTTTTCCCTCCGCACCAATGGCGGATCTGAATACTGTGGCGCGGTCATCAATGCCGCCGTAAAATCGCTCGAATGGGGCCATGATGAGGCAGACATGAAACTCATTTATATTGCAGGCAACGAACCTTTCACCCAGGGACCGGTGAATTACAGAACTGCCGCGGAACAGGCACTCCGTAAAAGTATCTTCATTAACACTATTTACTGTGGCAGTAAACGGGAAGGCGTTGCCACCCACTGGAAAGACGGGGCCGACAAGGGCCAGGGCCAGTACTTCAATATTGACTCCGACCGGAAGGTGGACTTTATAGAAACACCGTACGACAGCCGTATTGAAGCCTGTAATGTACGCATCAATAAAACCTATATCGCTTATGGCGCCCATGGGGAATCAAAGAAAAATAACCAGGTGATACAGGATAAGAATGCCCGGGATATTTCTTCCGCCAACTCCATAGAACGTTATGTGAGTAAATCAAAATCAGTATACAAAAATGATAGCTGGGACCTGGTAGACCGCGCCAAACAGGATCCTGAGGTATTGAAGAACATCAGCAAAAATGAATTACCCGGGGAACTGAGAGAAAAAAGCCCTGCTGAACTACAAACGCTGGTGGCGGCCAAAAGCAGGGAAAGAGATAGTATCCAGAAAGAGATGGCCGCACTGGGAAAACAAAGACAAAGATATATTGATGAAGCGATGAAGAACAACAATACGACTGATGACCTGGGCGCTGCGATCAACCAGTCCATTATCCGGGTTGCCGCTACTAAAGGATATACAGCCGAAAAATAAATACCTGTTAATACCAAAAGCCGCTTCCATTAGCATTAAACTACCGGTTTGATGCTAATGGAAGCGGCTTTTACAGTATTAACTATTGCAGGTGTTCCAATGCAAATTTAAAAATAGCATCCCTCCCTTTACTTTCATCCTCCATGCTGTTGGAAACGAAGTAATCCGGGGCAATCCCGTCTTCTATATTCACGCCGGCCGCAGAAACAGCCATAGAAGCGGAGTATTTCAACCCCCAGCCATTGGGCAGTTCATAGTCGAATGGAGTGCCGCCCCCGCCACCGGTCTGATCCCCTATTACAAGTACATTAGGCAACTCCGACATGTACAATACAAAATCGTTGCAGGAGCTGAAGCATCGTCTGTTTGTTAGTACCAGCAGCGGTTTGCCTGCAAGGATACTGTTCCTGGGTTCCAGGTATTTGGCCTGGGGAGGATAAAAATCATCATGCCCCGGGCCATGCTTGTAGATATCATATTTCAGCAGCATCTTTTTTGGCAACAGCCTTTCAACGATCCTGTCCACTTTCGCAGAGCCGCCGCCGGAGTTATCCCTTACATCAATGATGAGGCCCTGCACATGCGCCAGTTTTTCCAATGCCAGATCAATATCTGCCAACGTTAGTCCATCGCTGAAGGAAGGAATATACAGGTACCCATACTGACCCGGGAAAGCATACGACATGATACCCTGGGATTTAATATCCGGCAGGTATTTTTCTTTCAACAGGTCAAAATTAAAATTGTGAGGATAGGCACTGTAATAACCGCTGTAGGTATACTTTTGAGCTCCATTAATAAGGGCCACATGCCCATCTGCCAACTCGCCGAGCATAGCAGTACAAATATCAAACAGCTCCTGGTTGCTGATATTATCGGACACCATCGGCCGGTACTTATTATATACTTCTTTCCAGTTGGCCTTTTTATAACTGAACAAAGCGTATTTCGTATCCATTACATTCCAGAGGCTTTCAAAAACAGCCGCCGGGTGCTGTGCCTCTTCTTTTATGATGGATTTCTCACAGGAAACAAAGATGATCATCATCCATATACTACAAACAAAATACCGGGCAATATTTTTCATAGTAAAAAGAAATAGTTGAGTGTGAGATGATGAACTGCAGATTGTACCAGCAACACTGTCTTAACCTTATAATATTCCCACTGATAGTTTAAAGACAGACTGTTGTTTTTATGCGCCTTCACTTTCAGGCCCGTATTCCACTGTATCCTGCTAAGCTCATTCCATCCTGCCAGCCTGATATTTTCCCTCATAGTCCGGAAGGATGGCGCATGCAACCCTGCCTGCCCTTCATCCGCTGCATACGACGCTGACAGTGCAGAGGCAAAGGGATAAAAAAGCGCCGTACTAACTTCGCAGTTTTTTGTTGATGCATATTTGAATTTCAAAACGGGGCCAATGGAACTGATAAACTCATAATAATCCCGGTTATTTACATATTGTTCGCTTTCCCTGAGATTAAAGTAATTGTCCAGTGCGGCTCCTAAGTCAAACTGTATACTGCCTGTTTTTCTTACTGCAAATAAAATACGGTAATCCAGGTCAGCAACTTTCGACTGCAGGGTATTGGTGCCGTTCTTTGCATGTAATTTTCCCGCTGCCCCGCGAAAACCTATTTCCTGTGTTACACCCGGGCGGATACTGGAAAAACGAAGGGCAATGCCCGGGTAGGTTCCCCGGTAAATAAGGGCAGACATGCCTCCGTCTTTTATCGTATGCCCTGACAAAAAAACACCTGCTGCTATCATTTGCTGTGCCGTGCAATGATAGTATGATAATATCATGAGAAGACAAAAACAACAGCTGCTTTTATGATGTAATATGTTCAGATACTTCTTTATTGGCTTAGTATTTAATATTAAACGGATAAAAGCTGGTCCAGTTCTGCATCCAGTTCTCTGTACCGAAAGCCCCAACATAGGTTACTTTTTTAAAGAATCCCTGGAAGTGTTCGCCGCTGAAGTCTGCGCCGGTTAAAGCGGGTGCGCCGGTTTTAGGCAACAGGCCGGGCCGCTCAAACCTGAAAGGATCTGAAAGGTTGATTTCTTCCGGTTTTGAATACATTTTATTATTATGATTTAATGCGTAGTCGGTAACGCCAGCTGCATCGATTGAATATACAGCGTTGGGATCTACGGTAAAGGCATCTGCTGAAACATTGCTATGTACCAGGTTGGTGGAAAATTCCGTGGTCCCGTCAAGTAAACGCTGTGCGGCCATATCATCGCTGAATTTAATACCGCCCTTTGGCATTCCCATAAGAATAGAATTCCTCAGTACAAGGGCGCCTCCATAACTGATGTTAAAGGCAGCATTCCAGGGCAAAGCACTATTATAACCTGGATTATTGTAAGGCCCGATAGCCGTAACATTAGATAGTACCGGGCGGGTATCCGGCGCTACAGGATAACCTTTGATATCATTTAAAACCAATAAGGCATCACAGGTATATATAAAAGATCCCGGGGCTGCGAAGTAAGGATGCTTATAGCTAACAATAAACTGCTGCATGCCGGTATAGCCATTTGAATAAACGATTCCTGCCACCCTGTTGTTAAACGCCACCAGGTTTTTAGCATTCACTGTTCCGCCAAAGAAGCCAAAGCCCGAGGTTTGCGTATAGCTGGCCTGTACATTTTCAATGGTGGTACCTGAGCCAACTCCCACACAGGCAAGTCCGTATGATTCTGCCGATCCTACTCCTGCAAATTCGATACGCACATAACGGAGCACACCTGAATTATCACCGGGATCTGTTCCTCCTCCGGAGGGTAAAAGTGCTCCCAGCCCGCTGAGGGTCATTTCTGTAGCCGGGCCGCCGGTATTTTCATCGTAGGCGCTTACCGGCGCTTTACCAAAAATATACAGTCCTCCCCAATCGCCATGCTGCTGAAAACCGGCAGGTGAACCGGAGGTAAATACAATAGGTTTCTCCGCGGTTCCTTCGGCCATAATTTTTGCCCCTCTTTCTATCGCAAAATAACCGGAGCGCCCGGAGCCGTCTGCTACGCTCCTGCTCTTGATAACGGTACCAGGTTCAATGGTCAGTACCGCGTTATTGGTTACATTCACAGATACGGTAAAAGTATAAACCGTGTCGCTTTTAAGCGTCCGGTTCTCTGTTATTCTTTCAGGCAGGGTAACAACAGGTTTCTGTGTCTCTAATTTCTTATCATCTTTCTTACATGACAACAAACAAATGGATAGAAAAGCATTGAGCGTCAGCAGGCAATAGTTTCTGTTCATCTGGCTTAATATTATTTTGACTTTAGTATATTAGAAAGGTGAGATCGGCAAAATATGCCGATCCCACCATCATTAAATGTGATGAAGAATCAATTAGAACCTTGTCCAACCGGTAGTACCAGATCTTACAGTTGCCCAGTTAGCACCACCTGTAACAGGGAATGCACCGCGGTAAGTAACTGAAGTAAATCCTGTAGTGTAACTACCACCAGCGAAATCAGCACCAGTAGCAGGAGCTGCGCCAGCGTTCAGGAAGAACTGGGTTGAGTTAACACTGCTCAGGTTAAATGGATTTACCAGGCCGGCACCGCTTGCAGCAGCCAATTCAACATTCGCATTGGTAGCATTGGTCAGGAATGCTTTCAGGGTTGCGTCTGTATAAGAAGTGGTTCCTGCGGCTACAGCAAATGCTTTTCCGGCAGTATTGCAATGAACGAAGTTTTTCCTGAATTCAGATGAACCATTGGTCAGAGAATCTGCAGTAACGTTTCCGTCAACTAACAGACCAGCAGCCGGGTAGCCCAGGAAAATAGAGTTGCGAACAGACAGGCCGGTGTTTCTGCGGAAGTGTGCAGCTGCCTGGAATGCTCCGTCAACACCTGTAGCAGATGTAACAGGGAAATCAGGATTAGAATCAGCAACGCCGTTGTTACCCAATACGGTCAGGTTAGAAATAACCGGGCGGGTGCGTGGTACGTTAGTAGCAACACCTGTATTGTCGTTATCGCATTCGATGCCATTAGACTTAGACTGGTCATTAATTTCAGGATCGCGCAAAGCAACCAGGAATTGCAGTTTACCCTGGTAACCGAAATCAAAATCAAAGTCATCATCAATAGCGCGATAAGAGATCAGGTGAGTAGGGCTTACTGTACCGCCGAAGAATTCAAATGAATCATCGCCGCTGTAGCTTACCTGTACGTGGTTTACTACTGTACCGGAACCAACGCCGCCAAAAGTAAGACCGTTTACTTCGTTGTTATTTCCAAGAGCGCCCTGGTAAACACCACCAGCATACTCAATACGGGTGTAAGTAATGCTACCGCTGTTATCCGCAGCTACAGTGCCACCGTACTGTGAATCAGTAGTGTTGGGAATACCTTCGATGAAAGTGGTAGCTGGCTTGTTGGTTGGCGCCTGGCCCAGGATAATGATACCACCCCAATCGCCATGTGCCGGTGTAGCTTTAATAGATGTAAACACCACCGGGTTGTTCAAGGTACCATTTGAGTTTAATTTACCGCCTTTTGCTACTAACAGCACACCTTTTTCACCGGCAACATCGTATCCTTTGATAGTAGTTCCTGCAGGGATATTCAGTATTGCGCCGCTTTTTACAGTTACCAGGCCTTTTAAGATATAAGTTTTTGTTGCAAGTAAATTTACAGTACCAACAACATTACCTTTAATGGTGTCAACGCTTGGGTTAGGTCCTGATACGATGTCGCGTTCAATGTTCCCTTCTTTTTTGCACGCGGCAAAAGATGCTGTAAGGGCTACAAAAGTTAACAGTTTACTGATCGTTTTCATTTTTTGTTGAAATTTTTAATGATAAAGATGGGTTTCATAAAATGGACACGAGCGCCTTTACATAGGGTTAAGACAAGGCATGCCCACCGGCAACCGTGCAAAGCAATTGCCGTTGTTAGCAGTACAGAAATCAACTACGGTTCTTCCAGCTTGTGCGCGCACCATCAAAAACCGTCTTCTCTTCCGGTCCTACTTTTTAAAATTGTAAGAAATTGTAAATGTGTAATTACTGAATGATTTCCTTGAATAAGTTGTTCCGTCAAAAGTGTTCCCTGAATATTTACCGTTCAAATCGAAATCCTGGTATTGTATGTACCTGTCGTTAAGCAGATTGGCTGCGTTCAGCCTAAGCTCCAGTCGTTGTTTCAATAGCTTCTGCGATAGTTGTAAATCCAGCTGGTTACGAGGGTTTTCATATATATCAGGATAGGCCCCGATTTCAGACCTGTCTTCAGCCGTGGTTCCAACAACAACAATACGCCGGCCGGCCCGATTGATTGCTGCTGAAAAGCTGAAAGTATTTTTAAATGCGTTCACCAAAAGGCCTGCGTTGAACAGGTAGGGCGACTGCCCCATTAAAGGTCTCTCTCTCAATTTCTGTGTAACGTCCAACCCTGAGCCTGCAGTTTCACCCATTATTTTAGAATGTATCCGGGAGTAATTTCCAAAGATGATAATATTGCGGAGCCATTCAGGACCTGCACCAAAGTACAGGCTTTTACGCAATTCAAGCTCTACTCCCCAAACCAATGCCTCTTCCACATTCCTGTAAGTACGCACAAACCTTGTGGTGGATGTGGTAGCCTGTGTGGTTAATTCAACCGGATCATGTAAATTCTTCTTAAAAACAGACGCCGAAATAATTTCAGCAGCAGAAGGAAACCATTCTACCCTGAAGTCGAGGTTCTGTATAGTTCCCCTGTTAAGTTCAGGGTTACCAATGGTCATATACCCGCTTACAAAATCAAAGTAGTTATAGGGGCTTATTTCCCTGAATTCCGGCCTGGTCAGCGTTTTTGAATAGGCAGCCCTGATGTTCATGGAAGTAAAAGGACTGTATATGGCTGTTGCCGAGGGTAATACATCCGTATTGTAACGGATATAATCGATAGGCGCCTGGTCGTCGCCGGTGCTGCCGCTTCCGGGCAACTTACGGTTCAGGTCCTTACTGGTGCTGAGGCTCATGGCGTAAAACTCTACCCTTGCACCATAAATCAGTTTAAGATTATCCAGCAGCTGGCTTTCCACATTCACAAAAGCAGAAGCGAGGTTGGCGCCGCCGGTGTACTGGTTTGCAGGCAACTCGTAGTTCACCGCCACCAGCCCGCCGGGCCTGAAGTTGCCGGGAACAAGTATCTTATCAATCGGCTGCCCGAAATTGACCGCGGAATCACTGGGGAAGCCTCCTGTATCATTTCCCGTGGTTACCCCGCGTGCCGCGTCAAAATACCCAAGATTGTATGTGATATATTCTCTTTTCCGGAATTGTGTGAATGCACCTGCTTTGATGATCTGCGGTTGCCCTGCTACCTTAAACGGAGTGGACATCGCAAAATTTATATTGTAGGCATCCTCTTTCAAATCAGAATATAACTTACTGGAATTCTCGACTGAGCCGAATTCGGGCACAAAATAATTTTGATCTTTATACGCCACTGTATCCGACCTGTATAAATTCACATATCCTAAACGCACCTGGTTGGGCTCATACTTCCTGATCTTATTATACGAAACGTTCCAGGTAAATGTAACAGGCGATTCCACCCCTAATTTATGTTCTCCCTGTAGTTGTGCGCCCAGCAATGTTTTCTGGGTGGGGTGCATATCCACCACCCTGCTGTTTACAATATCGCCAATCCCCTCCCCTAAAGTTTTCTCACCGTTCTTGATGGTAGTTACTGTTTCAAAATCCTGGTTGAACATGCTCTTAATACCTATTTTATTCTTTCTGAACTGGTAAGTAATATTCAGCAAAGCCCCTGTATTTACAAGATAGCGATAGGCTTCTTCATTAAAATAGGAGCGCATAAACTGCAGCGTGTCTCCCGGACCTGCGGTGCCCTGGTATTTTTTATACCGTGCGAGATCATAGCGCTCTACCTGGTCAATGGTTTGATCCTTTCTGTAGTTAGCCAGTGCCACGATACCGAACTTGCTGTCGTTTTTAAAGTTGATGGTTTTCCCATAACCGATCTGTACCTGTTGTATAGGCTCTGCTTTACCGCTGCTTACCGGCTCCCATCCTTTGGCCAGTGCGTTACTGATCCTGAACCTTTCTTCAGGATACAGCTTGTTTAACTCGCCGGCATTCAGTTTCAGTTCATCCGGAACGGCGCGTTTACCATCATCAAAACCTATCCAATCGCTGTTACCGTTACGGTCTTTCAGGAATGCCTTTCCTGTTTGGCCATCATAAAAACCTGTTCCGAGCGACAGTGTAATGAAATCCTTATCAGGAAAATCCTTCGTATTCACCTGCACCACGCCACCGGCAAATTCTCCCGGCAGATCGGCCGTTGCCGTTTTTGTTACCACGATGCTTTCCACTGCCAGTGCGGGGATCAGGTCAAGACTAAAAGTACGCCTGTCTGGCTCCGTGCTTGGAAGCAGGCCTCCGTTTAACAAGGTATAATTATAACGGTCTGCCAGGCCCCGAACAACAGCATATTTCCCATCCAGCACACTTACCCCGGTTACCCGTTTAATAGCGTCTCCCGCGTTCCTGTCGGGCGTGCGGCGTATCAGCTCAGCCGAAATCCCATCGGTGATGGCCGTGCTTCTTCTCTGAAGTGCATATAATGCCGACTGCGATTCCCGGCGATACGAACTGGTGATCACCACATCTTTCAAACGTTGCGATGCCTGTTGTAAAACGATATCCAGCAGGGTGGTTTCATTCTCCTTCACCGCCACATCTGTTACCGCTTTGGGCTGGTAACCCATATACCGGAACTCCAGTTTATAATGCCCGGGCTGCAGCTTCAGCACGTAATTTCCCTGGATATCCGTACTGGCATGAGCCATTCCACCTGAAACAATAATGGTTACACCTGGAATTGCTTCACCGGTTTTTGCATCTCTCACTTTACCTGATACACGTCCCGGCTCAGCGCGTTGGTTTCTTTTATTATTGTCTACACTGATCAGGATATTACGATTCACCACCTGGTAAGAGAAATCGGTTTTCTCCAGCATCCTGTTCAATATCATATCCAGTGGTGCATCTTTGAACGACATCCGGGAAATCCTGGTTTCCCTGAAAAGATCTTTGTTATAGGCAAAAGATAATCCTGTTAATTCCTTCAGTTTCTCTATGCCGGTAGTTAATTGCTGGTTCTCAAAATTTACTGTCAGTTTTATATCCGAAAGTTTCTGCGCTCTCACATCCGCAGCGCCAACCAGGAAGCCGGCATTAAGGATACAGAGAAGGCTCAATACAGTAATACGTAAAAATCGCTCTAAAGATGCTACGGTTATTTTCATTCGTTTTAACAGGGTTGTACCGGGTTTATTAATACATTGTGATTGTCTTGTCTGTAATCGAAAACTTGGTTTGGTTGATGGAACTAAGGAGTTTCATCACATCTTCAATACGGTCTGTTTTCCTGATGGTAGCCGAAAAATGAAGATGGCTCAGATCCCGTTTTCCTGTTTTCAGCACGTAGTTATAATTATTAAACAGGATAGCCTGCAAGCTTGCAAAGTCAACATAGTCAAGCATAATAGCGCCAGACCGCCACGAACTGACCGCACTCCCGTCCCTGGTGGATTTTATAGATTTATTCACCAGCAGTTTATACTGTATCTCCTCGTTGGGAGTTAAAAATCCAATCACCTCTTTTCCGCGGTTTACGCCCACCTTACCGGTTGCTACAGATATCCTCACACATTTAGAAAAGTTGTAAGCATCTATGTTAAAAGAAGTGCCCAATACCTCTGTGCTCAGGCCTTTGCTGTGCACAATAAAAGGCCGGTTGGTTTCATGCGCTACCTCGAAGAATGCTTCTCCTTCCAACAGTGTTACCTCCCTTGTTTTCTCTGAGAACTGTTTCGGGTAACTGAACTTTGTAGCCGCGTTCAACCATATTTTAGTGCCGTCTGCCAGCTCCACCAGTTTCATTTTCCCTTCAGCTACCTCAATGATATTTACTGCAGTGGAGTCCATAATAGCTGCCATCTCCTGCTTGCTGCCCCGCATCGTAAAGAAAAAGGTCAGTCCTGATGCCATTAAAACAAGCGCTGCTGCAGCTGCTACTTTTATCCTGTTACCGCTTTTTTTAACCGGTATTTTCTGCGGCTGTACATTCAATTGATGATGTATACCCTTTAGAATAGCGCGGTGAGCTTCTTCCTCTTCCTTTTCATTAGAGAAGGCAAATGGAGTATTGTGACTGGTATCATAAGATGAATACCAGGCCTCTACCTGTGCGCTTTCTTCCGGAGATAGCGTACCATTTAAATACTGACCAAGCAGCTCTCTGAATTTTTTTTCGTTTAGATCCACGAGTTTGCCTTTATACTATATACCTCTCCAAAAACAGGATGAAGTACCATAGGGCCAGTACGAGATAACAATTCCTTAATGTAGCCCTCAGAGGATATTAGCGTTCTCAAGGGATTGTCTCAACCTCTTAAGCGCCATGGAGATTTGATTTTTAACGGTTTGGGAGGAGATGGAAAGCTGTCTGGCAATTTCATCATTGGGGAGATAGTACTTCCTGCTCATCAGGAACACTTCTTTCATTTTACCTGGTAAATTATCGATCTCATTATTTAAAAATGCTTCAAGATCTTTGGTGAGCAGAAGATCCGTATCGTTCCTCTCTTTTATAAAATCAATTTCGCTGATATCGGTTAACGATAAATGTGAATTACTTTTATTCTTATAAATTGCATCTATCACTTTATACTTTAGCGATTTGAAGAGGTATGGGCGAAGTGATATATTTTCATCAAAGTTTGCTGCATTATTCCAGACGGAGATAAAAATTTCCTGGATAATGTCCTGTACATCGTCTTTCGAAAGCAACCTTTTATATGCGGTATCATAAAGTTCCTTGCAATAACGGGAATAGAGCTCGTTAAAGGCAAGGATGTTTTGGTTTTTGAGCAACGAGATCAGGATCTTTTCCGAAAAAGTTCTCACACTTTACTTGGTTTAGAGGATGTATGCAAACATAACCCCGGGCGGTTACGTTGAAGTGAAAGTTATATTAAAATAATGTTAACAATGTTCATATGCCAGTCCCAGACTGGGTTTCAGGATACTGGTCGATTTTCCGGGGGAATACCGCTCCCTGTCTCCGGAGGGGAAGATAATTAGCTGATTTGTACTGGTTTTGACAAGTATTTCGCATATTTTCGTTCAAATCAGAAGACAAAGCCTATATGAAAGGATACACTTTATTATTTCTTTTATTCGCATCTTTTTCCGGGTATGCCCAGGGAACTATCAATAACTACAAATACGTGCTGGTACCTGAAAGGTTCAATTTCTCCAAAGAAGACAACCAGTACGGGTTAAACACCGTGGCTAAATCGCTGCTTGAGGAAAAAGGATTCACCGTTTATTTCGACAATTCTGAAATACCGAAAGAGATAGCCGGCAACAGGTGTAATGCGCTCAACACCGAGGTAGTGCAGAAAAAAGGGTTGTTTGTTACCAATCTCACCCTTTTACTGAAGGATTGCAAGGGCAATATCATCTTCAAAAGTAAAGAAGGTAAAAGCAGGGAAAAAGAGTTCGCTCCCGCCTATAACCTTGCCCTGAGAGATGCCTTTACCTCGCTGAATGATGTTCCGTATTCGTATGACGGAACGGCCATCGCCGAGCCACAGCAAGTGGCAGCACCCGCTGCTGCAGCCCCGGCGCCGCCTCCTCCACCTGCTACTGCAACACCGGTACCGGAAGCTAAAGAAGCTGCAGGTACATTGTATGCACAGGCAACAGCCAATGGGTACCAGCTAATTGATACCAGCCCGAAAATAGTTTTAACACTGCTGAAAACCTCAGTAGCAGAATATTTCATTGCCAATAATGGCGTATCTAACGGAATAGTGCTGAAGAAGAACGGGGATTGGTATTTTGAGTATTATAAAGATAATAAGCTGGTTGCGGAGAAGTTGTTGATTAAATTTTAAATACTGCTTTTTAGTATACAGGTAGCTGTCAGCGGTACTGGAAACAAACAATAAAAAGGTTTCCTGTACCGCTGTTTTTTTACTCCTCTTTTTCTGTAAGTTCAATCTTCCTTCCATCAGGATCCTGTACAACTGCTGTATATCCCCATTCTGTATGTGCAGGCTCAGAAATTATTTTAACCTCCTTTTTAATATAAACGAAATTTCATGGAAGTTGCTGTTGTATGATATATTCTTCACCAATACTATGTCAATTTTACCTGTAACTTTTCTTTCCTCACCTCATAGGCTATTTTAACAAACGTTATGGAAAACAGCCTGTTAAAATCCAAGCAGCATTTTGAGGTACTGGATGGTTTGAGAGGGCTTGCAGCCCTTTCCATTGTAGTGTTCCACCTGTATGAATTCATCACTCCTGATTACACTAAAAGCCCTATTGGGCATGGTTACCTGGCAGTGGATTTCTTCTTTTGCCTATCCCAAATCCGCCATAGAGGAGGTCATTAAAGGCATCAAGGCTGTTTCCCAACTGCCAGTTCTCCCCGCTCATGAATACCCTGTTTATTTCCCTGTAAAAGGAAGGGATATCGATGATCACATCTCCGTTAATAATTATTTGTTTCTCCATGCATATTTTCCTTTTATCTTTTATAAAGATAAGGGAAAGAATGGCTGTCCCGGGGGTTGGTACCTGCCAGGGGCCGGCATTGGAAATCATTATTGTTGAGAAGTATGGAACGGGTATCCGACACATATTGTATACCGGTTTATGGAATTTTCCTCCCGTTGCATCTTTTCCTGAAAACACAGGGCTTTGCTATTATTTTACCTGGGCTGTGGCAGCATTTTCTTACTGGCATTTATCCTGCTGAGTGATGTTAAGGGAATCAACACCGCTGCCAACCGCTGGATGGGAATTTTCTATCTTTTTGCAGGCTTTGCCATGCTGGGGTTTATTGCCGGCCAAACCAATACCGGCAATGAATGGCCATTCCTGGTCCCGGTAATGGAATCGACCCGGTTTGCCATGGCGCCGGCGCTTTATTTTGCCATCCTCCATTACACCAATATCCACTATCGTTTCCGGAAAAATGACCTGCTTCACTTTATCCCTGCATTACTTTTCCTTCCCATACTCTTTGGGGCAAGCCGATACCTGCCGCCATGGATGGGTATCGTAGTAGGACTAAGTATAAAATTGCAGATCATCCTGTACTGGATTTCCGGCTACCTGCAACTCCGGAAACATGGGCAACACATCACAAATTTCACCGCAAATACCGGCCCTTCGGATCTTTCCTGGCTAAAAAACCTGATGTTGCTCACCGGTATCATGATCATTAACCAGCTATTATCTTCATTCTTCCGGTATGCTGCCGGCGCCTCTTTTTCTTATGTTATTTACCTGGCAGCCATTTATCTCTCCTGCTATTATGCGCTCAAACAAGACAATATATTTCCACCGCTAACTACGCCGGAGCCACTCTCTGCCGATACCTGTACCGGACCACCACGGCTACACGAAAATGAAACAGCAGCACTGAAAGCACAACTGGATAAACTGATGCGGGATGAAAAACTATATACGGACCAGGAGCTTTCATTGCCGCAGCTGGCTGAAAAACTGGACCTGTCGCTACACGAATTATCCTGGTTGCTAAACAAGGAAATAGGAAAAAACTTCTATCAATATATCAATTACTTCCGGATTGAACAGGCAAAAGAATTGCTGCAATCTCCCCGGCACCTGCATTTAAGCATACTAGCCATCGGCTTTGATGCAGGCTTCAATTCCAAAACAACTTTCAATAGTACATTCAAAAAAATGGTGGGTATGACACCCCGGGAATTCAGGGATTTAGTGGTACGGATGGATGCAGGCGGGCAGTAAAACCCTCTACCGTAGCTAGTATTGCAAAAAACGCAATACTATGAAGCAACTAAAATTTGGACCGGCTATGCTGGCTGCCACACTCACCGGATTCATCGCCTGTTTTGTTTTATACCGCATGCTGGCCCGTTACGCATCAGGCTGGGCGCCTGCCCCGTTCATATGGCTCCTGTCTTTCCTGATGCTGCCGGGCGCTCTTTCTTATGCAATCATTTATTATTTCCGGTACCGGAAGTCTGACAACAACATCAGCGGGATACTAAGCACTTTTAATGTCATCATCACCTTCCTGCTGGCGTTTGACCTCTACTCCTTCGGCTGGCAAAAGATCTTCCATCTCCAGATGGTAGTACCTCTTGGAATACTTGATCTGCCGTTTAACAGTCTTGACGGAGAAACCCTCACCTGGGCATATTTCAGAAGATCTTACCCGTTTACAGTTACCATTGCCCTTGCGCAGATATCGGGCTCCATCATGCTGCTATTCAAACGTACCCGTTTGCTGGGACTGATTATGCTGGTGCCGGTGCTGCTTAATATCATCCTTATCGACATATACTATCATCTCCATACATGGGTATTAGTGCACGCTATTGTGCTCATGTCCGGGATTATCTACCTGTTATACCAGTATAAAACAGCGTTAACAGAGTTCTTCTTTCACATCTCGCCTGATATATTAAAATGGAATACAGGGAAAAAAACACACCGGGCTGCCGGCATCATCATCCTGCTGCTTCCGCTTATCCTCCTGCTTACCTATCATTATCCTGATAAGCATCCGCAGTTTACCGGCAAATACAAGGTCGGTGATCTTTATATTAATAACAGGCCGCAACAAGCCGGCAACTACAGGGACAGTGTGCTCACTACTATATACATGGATCTGCAGGATGATATGGTGCTGGAGTTCAATCACTATAACAACAGGTATATAGGCACCTACCATTATGATCCGCAAACACAACGTATCAGTACTCAATGGCGATATCCCAAAAAATTCAATCTCCGGTTTGACGGTACTTTAATGCCTGCGGACCATAGTCATAACCTCCGGTTTAAAGGAATGCTGGGAGAAGATAGTGTGCAAATGCAGCTTATCTATGTGCCGGAGCCGCGTTAAACAAGCATAAAGGCGCACAGGATATCCTTGTGCGCCTCCCCTGTCTAAAAATCAGTGAAAAGTATAAATCTTCCCCTAAGATGTAAAAGCCGGTGCCTGTAAACAACCCGAATTTTGTGTTCATAAAACCGAATATTATGAGCACAGACAATCAAAAAGTTGCCCTTATCACCGGTGGAAGCCAGGGCATAGGCAAAAGTATAGCACTGAACGCAGCCAAGCGTGGCATAGGTGTAATACTAACGTATAACAGTCACCCGGAAGCAGGAACAGCAGTAGCCAATGAGATCAAGGCAAATGGCGGTAAAGCCGTTGCCCTGAAATGGGACTCCGCAGATGTAGCCTCCTTCAGCGATTTTGCCAGCCAGGTACAGCAGGCGCTTAAAAATGAATGGAACCGGGATAACTTCGACTACCTTGTAAACAATGCAGGAATAGCCCAACGCACACTTATCAGGGATACCACCGAAGAGATCTTTGATCAATTGGTGAATGTAAACTTCAAAGGGGTGTTTTTCCTTTCACAAAAGCTGATCCCGCTGATAGCCGATGGCGGGCAGATCATAAATATTTCCTCCGGGCTGGCACGGTTCGCGTTTCCGGGCGTGGCAGTGTATGGGGCGCTCAAAGCTGCCGTGGAAGCGTTAACCAGGTACTTCGCCAAAGAGTACGCCGACAGGAAGATCCGCGTTAATACGGTAGCGCCTGGTGCTATTGATACGGAATTTGGAGGAGGAAAAGGCGACGAGAGCCATCGCCGGCAAATTGCTGATATGACAGCTCTCGGCCGCCTCGGGGAGGCAGACGATATCGGTCTTTTTGTGGCCTCCCTCCTTTCAGACGACAGCCGTTTCGTGAATGCACAACGTATCGAGGTTAGCGGCGGCATCGTTATATGATCGGCTACCGGATGCACGGCTTTTCAAAAAGCGTTAATTTAACATAGCAAACCCACTTACTAAACATGAAATACATAGATATTCCATCCATTTCAGCATTGCATGAGTTCTTTCACTGTGAGAAGCCGGTGCATCCGTTGATCAGTATTGTTGACCTGGCTAAAATAGACCGCTCCCACAGGCAACCCGGCGATATATACAGGCTAAACCTCTATGCTGCTTCCTGCAAAATAATAAAGGGAAATTTCGGGTACGGCCGTACCAATTATGATTTCGCGGAAGGCTCCCTGATGTTTACCGCACCCCACCAGGCTTTGTCTCCCGATCCGGATATTAAAGTGATGGAAGGCTGGGGGCTATATATTCACCCCGATTTTTTAAATGCAGATGCAAGGGGACGTAAACTCACGGAGCTTTCCTTTTTTGGCTACGATGCCAATGAAGCACTGCATATCTCCGATGCGGAGAAAGTGATCTTGGAAGGATGTATCAGGAATATACAGCGGGAAATTGCCCTGAACCTCGACAAACATTCCTACCACCTGATTATTAGCAACCTGGAGTTATTTTTTGCTTATTGCACCCGCTTTTATGATAGGCAGTTCCTGACAAGAACAAAGCCCGGAAATGATATTGTACAGAAATTCGACAGGCTGCTATCAGATTATTTCAACCAGGAATCATTAATTGAAAATGGCTTGCCGGATGTAAAATATTTTGCATCACAACTTCACCTGTCTCCCAATTACCTGTCGGATCTGCTGAATAAATATACCGGCAACACCACGCAGGAACATATTTACTTCAAACTTATAGACAAAGCCAAAACATTGTTGTGGAGCACTGAAAAACCTATCAGTGAAATTGCTTATGACCTTGGCTTTGCACATCCTTCCCATTTCACAAAACTGTTTAAAAATAAAACAGGACTTTCACCCAGCCATTTCAGGAACCAGAATTAGCAGATCATCCATCGGCCTTTTCACCGGTATTACCGGGAAACAGCGTACCAAAAATCCGGTCCCATAGCACCGTATAAAAACCATAGTTATAATGGGGCAACTTATGATGATCATTATGAAACCTGGTGGTGCCCAGGAAGCCTGATTGCAATAAAACGGAGATTCTTTTTGGTAAGATCTCCTTGTCTAAATGACCTATGGTGCCCCAAAGTAAATTAATAAACAGGTAAATGGAGATAGCAGGATAAGAGAATGGATAAATAAAAAGCACCAAAACAAACAGGCCTCCAAAACCCAGCGCTTCTACAGGATGTAGTACAAATAAACTGATAGCGTTGGTGGATTCATGCTGATGATGCCGGAGATGAAAAAGCTTATAAAACAAGGGAAGATGAGCTACACGATGAAAAATATACATCAAAAAGTCCATGGCGATAACAAGAAAAATCACCTCCATAATGATCAAAAGTACATTGGTGCTATCGCCTACGCTCAGTATATCCCTTTGCCATAAGGAGTAGCCCACAATAAACACAAGGGCGTTACACCCCGTCACCAACACCGATAAACGAATATCCCCGCTGGTCACCTTCTGCAACCCACCCTGTAAAGGCGTATTCCGGCTAAACCGGCTGAACAGCATATAGCAGCCGACAGATAAAAAAAACAGGAACAGATTTATTACTATGCTGAGCAGTATAAGTTGTATGGCAGTTATCTGCTTTAATGCCTCCATTATATTCATACCGCTGCCTGAGTTTTATACCTGTTCCGGTACTCCACCGGCGTAGATCCTGTAATTCTCTTGAATATTGTCCTGAACGTTTTTAAATCGTTATATCCCACCCTATAGGTAATGGCGGCAATATTCGTTTCTCCATCTTCAAATGCCTTCTTGGCCGCTTCTACTTTTATCCGCTGAATAAACTCAATAGGGCTTAATGAGGTGGCGCTTTTAAACCGGCGGATAAAGTTGCGCTTGCTCATATTCACCTGCCGTGCAATCTGTTCTACAGAAAGATCTGTTTCAAACTTTTTCTCAATATAGCTTTGGGCTTTATGTATTTCATCATCACTGTGAAGGCGCCGGCCTGAAAAAATGGTGAAAATACTTTGTGAAGTTCTCCCGTAATCCAGGGCATAAAATTTACTTAATTCTATGGAGATGTCCTTGCCACAGTTTTTCTCTATAAAATACAACAAGGCATTTAATGAAGAAAACCCACCCCCACCGGTAACAATGGATGCTGAATAGGTAACAACATGATCGGCCTTAAAATCTATTAACGGGTATCTCTTCTGCAGGTCTTCTATGGCTCCCCAATGGGAAGTAGCCGGCATTCCGTTCAGTAAGCCACATTCTGCCAGGAAGTAAGCCCCGGTACAAAGGCTGATCACCTGCGCTTTTTCGTCGTATTTCTGCCTGATCCAGCTAATCAGCTTCGCGTTTTTGGAAAGTAATTCGTCGATATCACCCGGGCCTGTGCTCATAGGCGGAACGATCACAATATCTGTATCAAAATCATCCGATATGGTTTTGCTGCAATAAAACCGCACAGGTATCTCCCGCTGTGCATTTTTACCCCCTGCCCCAATCAGCTCCACCTGGAAAGGAGCGGGTCCGCCTCTTTTTACAACAGCTTCATTGGCGCTCATCAACAGCGCCGTGGTATTGGAAACTGCCGTTGGCAATACATCTTCATATATAATTATCGAAATATGCTTCATAACTGGTGCTGCATTGCTTCCTCAAAAATATACAAAAAAATGGCACAAAATGCACTGCTCAATGTCACGTTTGCACAGTGATGACCTTTCAGCCCCATCCTAATTTTACATCAGCAATCAAAAAAAAGTTATTATGAAAACAATATTCGATAACGCAACAAGAGAAGAAATCATCAGCAGGATTAACACATTGACCGGGAAACACACTGCGCAATGGGGTAAAATGAATGTTTATCAGATGACGAAACATTGCACTATATGGAACAACTGGATGTTAGGAAGAGGTCATACTACCTATACGCAAGGGCTCCTCGGAAGGGTCTTTGGTAAAATGGCCTTAAAAGGCATGGTAAACAACGACAGGCCAATGAAAAAAGGCATGCCCTCCGGCCCCGCTTTCCTTACCAAAGAAAAGACAGGAGACTTGGAACTGGAGAAAAGGATATGGGCAGAACAGGTAGCTGCATATGGGCACTATTCAAATCCAGGCTTTATCCACGATTTCTTCGGCAAAATGAAGGTGGATGAAATCGGTATTTTCGTATACAAACACTTTGATCATCATCTGCGGCAGTTTAATGCGTAAAGCGTACTTTGATTTACCACCTGTTAAGCAAACAGAACAATGCAAGAAAAATTACTTTCTTCATTTATCAGGGTTTAATTTTATAAGATGAACACAAAATAACGGTGCGATCCTCTCATACCAATACCGCAAAACATGGTATTTATTCTACCCCGGAACAGGTACAACAGCAGGCTTCCGGCCGGTTTGATACCGGCTGTTGGTAAAACACCGGTATCTATCCTTTGCCCTGCACTTTGATATTTACTAAAGAAAATAGAAGAGCTTACGTTGTATATCATCGAACAAAATAAAAGAAATGAAGCACTGGCTGCAAGATTAGCCGCCATTGAACAAACCTTAAATAAAAAGTAAAATGAAAAGGCTGCCTCATAAATAAGAGAGGCAGCCTTTACTATTCAATATCTCTGCTCCTGCTGCCCCACCACCACTTTAAACGTTCGCCTGAACCCTTTTCCTTCCAGCACCAGCACATAAACGCCACTTCCTGTTTTAGCAGCAAGCGTAAGCGGTTGCCGTACCTGTCCCTGCGATAGCATCCAGTACTGCACTACCCTCCCCTGCAAATCCACCAGGCTGGCCTGTACTTTCTGTTTCAATGCCTGCGGGCAAACTACGTAAATAAGAGCTGATGCGGGATTCGGATAAATGAAGGCATCGGTAACCACCGCAGGCTTATTACCCAGCTGCATATAACTTTCACTCAGCCCTGTGGTGTACCATCCTGCACCGTAGTTGCCTGTTGAACTGGTAACTGCATCAGCGGTATTATTATCGGTGGGTATTACATCATATGCACCCGTATAGGTAGTTGAAAATGCCAGCCTGTTTTGCGTCGCCCCATCACCTTCCCCATAGCCGATACTAATGCCTGTAAAGCCGGCCAGGCTGCCGCTGCGCACGGCGCAATGCCAGCGCCTTGAAGCAGACAAACTGCTCATACCTGTGCCCGGCGTACCGGCTGCATTGTCAATAGATACTACTACTGTTACTGCGCCACTAACAGATGATACCCCCGTTAACACCACTTTCCTGTATTGCTCCGCAGATCCGACAGGGAAAGTTTTGGTAACCGGCGTAGCGCCCGCGGTAAGCCCTACCCCACCATTCACGAAACTACTGCTACTACCCGGCGTTCCATTGTAGGAGGTATTGGTACAGATCAGTTTTTTGCCTGCCGGCAGATATATGATCCCATCTGTGAGTGTTATCGCTGCATTGCTTGATTTCAGGGTAAGACTGTCGCTGATCATCACACCATCGGGGTTGTTAACGGTGATATTGAACAGCGACCTTGAAACCGGGATCTCATGGCCTTCTGTTATCACCTGTGCAGGCGCATTTACATCGTGATTATACACCACGTATAATGCAGCCGTATTGCCCAATGTATAATCACTGCCAAGTGAAGCATGTTGCGAGCGCCTGATCTGGCAGTTAACTGAACTGGCGCTGCCGCCTACATTCGTGTTGTCCATAGTGAGATAGGTGCCGTTATAAAATACGCCACTGCTGAGCGTGAGCACCGAAGGAATACTGATGGGTGTTTGTAATACCACACCGGCGGGATTATTTATCGTAAGACTACGGATGATACCATTTGAGTAAGTCCCCGTGCCGCCAATAGTGGTGCTATCTGCCGCCTGACCCATGACCAGGATGGTGCTTGCTTTTGAGAAATCAGTAACCCCGTTGTTCAATAGGTTCCCGTTAACCGTAATGGTTCTGCCAACCGTACCATTCCTTGCATAAAAGGCGCCTCCGCTCTCCACAAGCAGGTCGCCTGTTGTGAAAGTGTTCGTGGTGGTAGTGTTAAAACCCAGTGTGCCGGCTATTTCCGTGCGCATTACCTTCACCGGCGTATTAATGGTAATGGTACTGCCTGCAATGATCACTGCGGTATCGGCATCCGCGGGCACTATGCCGCCCTGCCAGCTGGTAGCCAGCGACCAGCTGCCGCCGGTGGAAGTTGATCTTATCAGCCTACCAGTAGAAGAAGGGATTACCTTGAACGGCACACTTGCATTAGCGATCTTCCCGCGATGATCGTGTACATATACATACAACCGGTAGTTGCCTGATGCGGCAGGCGCCATAAAACGGGCGCTGTCTGCCTGCTGCGAAACAATTAATCCCGGAAGTGTTGGTAAACTGGCCCCAGGGTCTCCACCGGCCATAATGCTGTTTTCAGGGATGATCAGCCATTCGTAGCGCAACGAATCATTATCAGGGTCACTGGCACGCACCCGGCCGGTATTGATGGAATTCGCTTCCACAATAACGGTATCCTCTGCACGTTTGCCGTTGAAAAGCAATGAGTCCCTGGTGCGGATCACGGGCGCATGATTGGATGGATATGCCCCCGTCCATACGTACTGCATTTCATCGGCAGCACCAAAAGTCTCTCCCAGCCGGTTATACAAGCCAAACCAGGTAACTACGTCGCCGGATGATTGATACCCCCATACAAACACGAAACCACCCAGGCAATTATCAGGCGCATTCGCGGCAATATGATCAAGATACGACTGACGGTACACTACTGCCTTTTCCGTACTGGTTTGTTCCACCAAAGCGCCCCATGGCATCTTCCGCTTAGGCTCAGGATTCATCTGCCAGGTGCCTCTGGGCCCGAACTCTGTGATCATATAAGGCTTTGTCCAGCCAGCAGTTTGCAGGTTACCCAACACCCCGGGAAGATTAGGCGCATAGCTGTTAATGGAAAGTATGTCCAGCTCAGTAAACCGTTCTTTCAGCAACTGCATTTTCTTCAGATCAGAGTTTACAAATACAGCGGTAGTGAGGTGGTTGGTGTCTACCTCATGGATCATCCGTGCAATATCATTCAGCGCATCCCAGTAGGCAATGTTGTAGGCAGTGTCTAGCGGGTTGTAGTTAGCATCTGTTTCATTGCCGATAGCCCACATCAGCAGTGCAGGATAATCTTTATAGGCGAGCACCTGGCTCCGCATGTTTTCAAATTGTACACGCACAGCAGCAGTATCTGCATAATTCATTTCCTGTAATTTCTTCACACCCAAACCAAGGCAAACAGTGATGCCATGCGTGTTGGCACTGTCCAGCCAGGTACCGGTGGAATCATTGATACTGTAGGTACGGATGGTATTGCCCCCATAGGCAGATACCTGTAAATAAAAGTTATTGGTGGCCGCTCCCCTGATATGGTACGGCACACCACCGCGATAAAGGGTATATACCCCCGCGGAATTTGTCAACGTGGTTTTGATAGCCTGCGCAATTGCGTTGCCCGCAACCACAAGCATCATCATCATAAGTATCAATTTTTTCATAAGTGGAACGTGGTTTTAAAGTGTGAGTATATCTACCATTCCTCCAGGTAATCCAGGTCTTTATGAAATGTTTCCTGCATGCCGGTAAGCGACCAGAAAGCCAGCGCCAGGCATATCACACCCACACTGATACCGGCATGTATCAGGGAGCCGTTAAAAAGCAGTTGCATGAATTGAAACAGGAAAGTGAGCGGCACTACTGCGCCACGCACAAAATTGGGCACGGTGGTGGTCACCGTTGCGCGGATATTGGTACCGAATTGTTCGGTGGCAATGGTCATAAAAATCACCCAATAACCTACCGAGAACCCCAGTAGCGCGCATATCCAGTAAAAGAGCTGCAGGCTGATACCTGCTGCCAGGAAATAAATACTTACCGCCGCCATACAGCAAAACAGGTACACATACACCACCCTGATCCGGCTTTTCAGCAACTGGCTGAGGGCGCCGCTGAAAATATCTCCCACTACCAATCCACCGTAGCACCAGGCTACCGCAGCGCCGGCATTCACATTGCCTTCAATATGCAGTACTTTACCAAATTCCGGCGACAGCGTGATCAGTACTCCTACCACAAACCACAGCGGCACGCCAATGAGGATACAGCGCAGGTATTTAAAAAATCTCTTACCGTTGGTGAAAAGCGCCAGGAAATTTCCCCGGTTCTCCGATTGCTTCGCTGCGCCGAACATACCCGATTCTGCTACGCCAATACGTAGCAGCAGCAACAAAAGCCCCAGACCCCCACCAATAAAAAAAGTGGTTCTCCAGTTGAAATGCTGCGCTACAAAATAAGCTGCTACTGCGCCGCTGATACCAACGGCTGCTACAATGGTAGTGGCATAACCTCTTTTTTCTTTAGGCATTAATTCCGCGACCAGGGTAATACCGGCGCCCAGCTCACCAGCTAAACCAAGACCGGCAACAAAGCGCCATAACGCATACGCCCATACGCTGTTCACAAAACCATTGGCAATGTTGGCAACAGAATAAAGGAAAATAGACCCGAAAAGAACAGACAGCCGTCCTTTCCTGTCGCCCAGCACTCCCCACAAGATGCCGCCCAGCAACATACCGGTCATTTGTACATTGAGCAGTAAAATGCCCTTGTCTGTTACTTCCCGGCCACGCAGCCCGATCGATTCAAGACTGGGCACCCGTACAATGCTGAACAACAACAGGTCGTATATATCCACAAAATACCCGAGAGAGGCGACCACCACTGCGGCGAGTATGGCGCCTTTGTTTGACTGTTTCATATTTGTCATCTGCTATAACTTATTTCCTGTCAAGAGAAAGTACCTGCCCGTCTTTCAGCAACACCGGCTGCAACACCTCATAAGGCAACTCCTGTACGCTCATATTACGATCCAGCGCAAGCGCGGCGGCAGTGCCGGCCGATTGCCCCAGCACCATAAATACCGGCTCCATGCGGATAGAGCTGTAAGCCACATGTGAGGCCGACAAGCATACCGGAACCAGCAGGTTACCGGCTTCCGAGGCTTTGGGACGTAACGAACGGTAACTGATCGTGTAATAAGTGTTCTTCTGTTTACCATAGCTGCCTTCAGCATGTACCCTTCCCTCCGCATCCACTACGCGGGAAACATAGTGGCAATCCAGCGGATAAGTGGCCACTGCCACCGCATCTTCTACAGGCTCTTCGCCGTTGCAGTTCTTTTCTGTCATCACATAATCGCTCACCATTCTTCTCGCTTCTCTTACATACAGCTGGTGGGGAAAGTTGCCGTTATCTGTAAATTCATCTTTGGGTAAACCCCAGCGCTTCATTTCTGTGCGCAGGGAATCCGGCACCCGTAGATCATTGCCCAGGAACCAGAGTAAACCCAATACATAGTCTTTATGCATTTGCGCAATTTTGCTGCGCTCTGCATAGTTACCTTCCGGCCAACCGTAATTGGCGCCCACAAAATCAGCCTGGTTGGTATCCGTTTTCCTGTTGGGCATAGGCGTGAAAGAGATAATATTTTTCAGCATATAGCCAGGGTTCATTTCCAGCATGCGGGCCAGGAATTCGTACCAGAGCGGCTGGTAGCCCGCAGGTTTTACAATGCTGATCCGGTTGGCCGGGTCGTCGGTCAGCGTCATACGATAACAATACGATTGCGTGCGGTGATCGCCTTCCCCGTTAGCTCCCGGGATCTTCGGTTCCAGGAACGGCAGCACACCGGAGGAAGGATCACCTTTCTTAATATAAGGATCGATAGAACTGTTCCCTTTGCCGATAATATCATTGAGCTTAATACCATTCAACGTTTCATTATACACGCTGTTTGCCTCCCTCCCGGTAATGCTGGAAACACCGGCAGTTGCCATCAGGTCTCCTTCGTAAGTAGCGTCTATAAATATCTTTGCATGATAACGATGGCCATTCTCCATCTGAATGGAAACAATACCGGTGCCTTTCTTCGTTACACCTTTTTTGAGCAGCAGCCTTTCTTTGTATACCACTGTCACACCGGCTTCCTGTAACATTTTTTTAAAAATATTTTCCGCTACGCGGGACTCATACACCCACTGCATTTTCAGGGAGTCGTTCTTACCGGAGAAAGTGCGTTTTTTGGAGCGCTCAAAAAACACATCCCTCGACTCGCTGCGCCATGCACTACTATCGCTGTAGTAAGTATACAGGCGCTGGAAAAAATCCCGGGTAAGCCCGCCGGCGCTCCTGAAATTATTCAGGTCGGTGGCCGTAAGGCCCGAAGTGGCCACACCTCCCACGTGAGCGGTATTACTGATCAGCAATACCTGTTTATTCATTTTTGCGGCCTGTATAGCCGCCATGATGCCTGCAGGCGTTTCACCATACACACATACGTCCCAGCGCTGCTGGGCCGGTAACCGGTTGCCAGACAGTATAACGATCATTACTACCAGGCTGCGGATAATTGAAGTCCTCATTTTCATCATTATTTAAGCATGAGTATAGCCGCATGAACAGGGTGCATCCTGTTCATGCCAGCCGGAAAAATTTTTTTGATCAGTATCCCAGGTTCTGTTCCAGCAAAGGATTGGTATCCATTTCCTGCGACGGGATAGGGAAAAGCGTGTCTGATTCCCTTACAGTGATAGTAGGATCCTGTGCGTTCATGGCCTGTTTCAGTTTACCGGTGCGCAGCAGGTCAAAACGCCGTTGCCCTTCAAAAGCAAATTCCAGTCTCCTCTCTTTCAACACGGAATCCTGGAACGCAGCGGCACTCAAACCTCCCGCAAGATCCCTTGCAGAAGGCGCATTCAGTGGCAGGCCATAGGCGCGTCTTCTCACCTGGTTAAATGCTTCCAGCGCTTCTGCACTTCCGGGGCTCGACATATACAACGCTTCTGCAAACATCAACAGCACGTCGGCATAACGGACAATGTAATAGTTATTACCACCATCGTTCACATTCAGCGCCGCAGGATCCTTAAACTTGGCCACGTAGTAAGGATTTTTAATCGTGGCAGGCGCTTTGGGATCTGTAGTATAGGAATACTTTATCACGTTTACATCTTTCCTGAGATCTCCTTCAGTATAAGCATCATAATGATTTTTTGTAACCGGGTTATCGCCGTTGCCGCCAAACCCCGGCCGTTTATCAAATGAAGGACGGTAAAAGCCCGCATAGCTGCTGGGGATATTACCGGAACCGCTGAGGAACTGCACTTCAAAGATGGATTCAGTTTTGTTTTCATTGGCGATCAGGAATACATCTTGGTAAGAAGGCCAGAGCGAATAACGGCCCAGCGCCATCACTTTTCTTGCTTCTTCCACGGCTTTTGTATATTCCTTCCGCGTAAGGTATGTTTTTACGAGCATGGCCATAGCAGCACCACTGGTGGCCCTTCCCGCATTAACCGCATCATATGTTTCCGGTAAGTTTTCTTCGCCAAACCGGAAGTCGGCGATGATCTGCGCATATATCTCTTCTGCTGAAGATCTTTTTATGGCAAGGTTATCCAGCGAAGTGGTAGGCTGCAGCAACAACGGCACTCCTCCGAAAAGGCGTACCAGGTTGAAATACATCAGCCCCCGCACAAAACGGGCTTCTCCCTGCATGCGTTTCTTTTTTTCAGTACCAACGGCGGTCATCGCGCCAATATTTTCCACCGCTGCATTGGCACGGTTGATCACCTGGTAGGAAGTGCTCCAGAACTGGTAGAACAGGTTGGTGCCTGCATCAAAATTGAATTTATCCAGCGCCGTTTTATCGGTGTTGCTGGTGTTGCGGCCAAATCCCCATTCGCAGTCGTCTGTTCCCTGCGACTGTATCACTTCCATAAACTGGTTATACAGATAGGAGCTGGTCAGGCCGGAATACACAGCATTAACGGCAGATACGGCATCTGCTTCCGTTTTGTAAAAATTGTCTGTGGTGTAAGTGCCTTCCGGAACGCCGTCGAGCCTGGCGCAACCCACTGCCGCCAGCGTAAAAAATATGATGATGAAATAAACTGCAGATCTCATGACAAATGATTTTGATTAGAAGCTGGCATTGATACCAAAAGAAATCGTGCGCGCATTGGGATAAGCGCCGGAGTCGAAGCCAGGGCTTACATTGTCCGACCCATAACGGCTTACTTCCGGATCAAGCCCTGAATAGTTCGTAATGGTGAACAGGTTCTGTACATTCACATATACCTTCAGCCCCGCAAGCTTAATACGCTGCAGGGTTTCCTGCGGCAGGTTATATCCCAGCTGCACCGTTTTTACCCTCAGGTAGGCACCATCTTCCACCAGCCGGTCCCAGGAACGGGAAGTTGGCTTTACCGTAGTGGCGCGCGGAATATTGGTGTTGGTATGATCAGGCGTCCAGCGGTCGAGCGTGGTGGTGCTCTGGTTTTGCAGGCCGGTAAGATTTTCCAGCGTAGCGGTGTTCACGTTATATAACTTGTTACCATAAACGCCCTGGAGCAATACCATCAGGTCAAATCCTTTCATAGAAAAAG
Organism: Chitinophaga polysaccharea; assembly: GCF_902150045.1. GTDB lineage: Bacteria > Bacteroidota > Bacteroidia > Chitinophagales > Chitinophagaceae > Chitinophaga > Chitinophaga polysaccharea_A. The sequence goes on along the minus strand of NZ_CABFVU010000004.1, from coordinate 441,028 downwards.
TATTACTGAAACCGAAAGAGAATTTCGGCTGGGCATTCCCCAACAACACGCGGTCGTCGTCGTTGATCTTCTTATCTCCATTCACATCCCTGAACCGGATATCGCCTGGTTTCGCGGTTTTCTGAGCCGAGGCATCCACTTCTTCCTTCGACTTAAAAATACCATCGCTGGCAAAGCCAAAGAAGGAGCCCAATGGCTGGCCTACCTGCACAACAGTGCTCTGGTTAGGGCCCTGGCCTGCGAAAAGGCGGTCGACACCGGCAAGATCCAGTACTTTGTTCCTGTTGAATGAAATATTAAAACCTGTTTCCCAGCGTAAGCCTTGTTCTATGGGAGTAGCGTTTACGGTGAACTCTATCCCTTTATTCTCCACCTGTCCCCTGTTCTGCAATGAAGTGGAGAAACCCGATGTAGTAGGAATTTTCACATACAGCAGCAGGTCGCTTGTTTTTTTATAGTATACATCTGTGATAAAGTTGAGCCTGTTGTCAAAAAATCCCAGCTCAAGACCAATATCCGATTGCGCGGTGGATTCCCAGCGCAGATCAGGATTCCCCACCTGTGAAGGCATAAGCCCTATCACGTTCACCCCGCCGATGGAATAGTTGGCTTTGCCCATCAGATCCAAAGAAGGATAATTGCCTATACCGTCCTGGTTGCCTGTAAGACCATGGCTCACCCTTAATTTCAGGTTGCTGAAAACATGCAGGTTGCGTATAAACGGCTCCTGGTCAAGCTTCCAGCCAACGGCTACTGAAGGGAAAAAGCCAAAGCGGTTGTTTTTTCCAAAACGGGAAGATCCATCGTACCTGCCTGTAAGCGTGAGCAGGTATTTATTTTTGAAGCTATAGTTGGCCCTGCCCAGGAAGCTGAGCAGCGCCCACCTGGCGATACTGGAAGAAGAAGGCTGTACAGCCGCCGCATTGCCCAGTGCGTTGGTGCCCAGGTTATCGTTCAGGAAGCCCTGCGCTTCAGCGCCGAGCGACTGGTACGAAGAGCTCTGCTGGGTAAAACCACCAAGCAGGTTAAGCTGGTGCTCATCTTTGTTCAGGTTGTAGGTCAGCGTATTTTCATTCAGCCAGGTAAAGGTCTGGTTGGTGGATACGGATGCATTTCCGCCCAGCTGGGAACCTGAGTATACCGCCTGCGGAAGATAAATATCATTGCGCGCGAAGTTTACATCAGCGCCCCAGAGCGTTTTGAAAGTAAGTCCTTTAACGATGTCTACACTCGCATACACATTTCCCAGCGTACGGAAAACGTTATTAAAGTTCTTGTAATTCCCGATCAGCGCCACCGGGTTATCAAACGGCGCACCCTGGTTATTCAGCTCCGTAAAACTGCCGTCCGGCTGGTAGATGGGCAGGTTAGGCGCCGTAGTGGCCATGGTGAACAATGATCCGCTGTTCACCCGGTTGGTGCGTACATTACTGATGGTAAGACTGCTACCCAGTTTAATATTATCCCGGATATCTTTATCAAGATTAGCCCGCAACGAATACCGCTTCAAGTCAGACGCCCGTACAATGCCCTGCTGATCGAAGTAATTGGCTGTAACGAGGAAACGGGTCTTCGGATCCCCACCGGAAAACGACAGGGAATAACTCTGAATAGGAGCCGTTCTGAAAATGGCATCCTGCCAATCGGTGGTAGCAGGCGTTTTGCTGAGATCATACAGCTCGGGACCGTTTTCAGCAACACTTGCCTCATTGGCCAGTTGCTCGAACTGCGATGCATTCAGCAGGGAGTATTTTTTGAGGATCTGTTGTGTACCATAATAAGAATCAAAAGTGATGCGGGACATGCCACGTTGTCCGCGGGAAGTGGTGATGAGCACCACGCCGTTGCCGCCGCGGGAACCATAGATGGCTGTGGCAGACGCATCTTTCAAAATTTCAATAGATGCTATATCAGTAGGACTGATACTGTTCAAAGGGTTGAGCGAAGTACCATCACTGCCCTGGTCAGCAAATACCGGCACCCCATCAATTACGTACAAAGGTTCATTGCTGCCGTTGATGGAGTTGCCGCCGCGCACACGGATAGAAGATCCCGCGCCGGGCATGCCCGAGTTCTGTACAAAGGTAACACCGGCCACCCTGCCCTGCAGGGCCTGGTCTACAGAGCGGATAGGCGTTCCATCCAGCGTTTTGGTGTTCACTGAAGCGATGGAGCCGGTTACATCTCCCCGGCGTTGGGTACCATAACCTACTACTATGAAATCCGTCAGCGCCGTGTTTTCCATTACAAGCGTTACCGCTAAGGTTTTCCGGCCGTTCACCGCCACATCCATTGCCTTGTAGCCGATCATGCTGAAATGCAGTGTGGCCGTGGGCGGTACCGATAACACAAATTCACCGTTGTCGTTTGTAACAGCTCCTTTTGAAGCGCCGGGCACCGAAACGGTTACACCCGGAAGGGGCTTTCCATCCGCGTCTGTTACTTTACCGCGTACCTCAATGGCGGGATCGGCCGCCACGGGCGCTTTTTGCTTTACAACGATGGTTTTTCCCAGGATGGTATAAGTGAGCGCAAATGGCCTGAAGCAAAGCTCTACGGCTTCCTGCAGGGTACCTTCCGAAATATCGACATCTACCTTTTTCGACTGGTCGAGAAGGGCATAGTCGAGAAAAAATACATAGCCGGATTGCCGTTCGATTTTCCTGATCAGGTTTTCGAGCGATGCGTTTTTTTCATGAAGCGTGACCTTTTGCGCGTAACTGCTGGCGTGGACCTGGCAAAAGCATGCCAGCAAAAGAAAGTATGTCAGTTTCATAATGAGCCTGATTTTTCTGCCTGGTAACAGGCGGAATCGCCTTGTAAAAGGCAAATGTTTCCCGTTCAGGTTTTTGACGAGACCTGATAATTGCATAAATTCGATTTGTTTAGGTGAGATAATCAATCTTTCATACACGGAATATTGTAATGATAACCTGGACATAACGGAGGTGGTAACGACACCTCCGTTTTTTGGTTATATTACCACTGCTATCATTTCATAAGTGGAAGAAGTTGGTTGTTTTTAATGATGAATAATAATTGTATCGCCTCTCATGGAATATGGAATATTACTTAGTTCAAGTATTTTAAGAGCCTCGCTCAGCTTTACATTCCTCGGTATTTTACCCCAGAACTCCCTTTTAGCAACATTGCCTTCATAACGGACCTCTACATTATACCATCGTTGCAGTTGCCGCATTACATCGGCCAGCGGTGCCCTGTTAAACTGGAAATAGCCTTCTTTCCAGGAAACAGCTTCCTCTGTATCTGCCGGGCCTGTAACGATGTTGCCATCTGCTTCCCAGCTGGCCTGCTGCCCCGGGGCAAGGCGAACTGTTTGCGACTGATGGGTCACTTTCACCGCGCCCTCCAGCAGGGTAGTTTTTACATTCGCTTCATTCGGGTAAGCCATCACGTTAAAGTGTGTGCCCAGCACTTCCACTATACCATTGCCCAGCTGCACTTTAAAGGGCATATTATCCCTGTGCGCCACTTCAAAGTAGCCTTCGCCGTTAAGTATTACGGTACGTTCTTTACCATTAAAAGCCGTGGGAAAACGAAGGGATGATGCTGCATTAAGCCATACCAGCGTGCCATCCGGCAGTTCTATTTTGAACTGGCCGCCCCTTGGTGTAGCGAGGGTGTTATATACCACGGCAGCATTGGTTGCCTGGCCTGCATCATACTTTAACTGCCCGTTTATCCGGATCACTTTTGTGGTGCCCTGGCTGGGAATCGCATCATTTACAGTACTGTCCAGTATGATGGTGGCGCCGTTGGCCAGCGTAAGACTTGCCTTGTTTCCCCCAGGCAATACATCCCGGTGAGTTTCCACCAGGGTAGGCACCGGCCTGGTGTTCTTTGTTGTGTGGTAATACTGCCACCCTGCAGTAGCAATCGCCAGCAGCAGCACCGCCGCTGCCGCTACAGGGAGCCATTTTTTATAGAAAGGAACCACTTTTACCGGTTGTGTGGCAAGAAGAAGTTTTTCCTTTACCCTATCCTGCCAGGAACTTGTGTGCCCGGTTGCGGGCCGGCCAAAGGAAGCATTCATTTCTTCCAGCAACACGCGGTTGGAAGCGTCCTGTTGCAGGAAGTCGAGCAGCTCCGCGGTTTCAGCGGGAGTACAGTTGTTATCCAGAAAACGTTGCAGCAGTTGCTGGTAATGATCCTTTTCCTTTGACATGTATCAGTTTTATGCGTGCGGTACGTGGCCCCGCTTTTATTATATACTGTTGCCGGAAAAAAAAGGGTGGGTAGGTTGATAAATAAATTTCATCATAATATGTAGCCTCTTAAAAAACGTGCATGAAAAGCAGCACAGCCAGGGAAAGATCCCCATGCCGGTAGAAATAGGCCTTGATATCCTTAAGTGCCATCACCATATGTTCTTTCACGGTATTGCGGGAAATGCCCAACTCCTTTGCGGCCTCTTCATAACTTTTGCCCTCCTGCCGGCATAATGTAAATACCCTTTGGCGCTGGTAAGGCAACTGCGTAACTGCGTTGTTAAGCATCTCCTGGTACTGCGCCCAGAGCGTTTGGTGATAGGGCGATTCCGTTATTTCGCCAATGCGCTGCATGATCCGGAGGCGGGTGGCTTCATCGGAAGCATTCTTCTTAAGGAAAGTAAAGGTTTTGTTACGACTGATCTTATAGAGATAGGCGGGAAATGATTGCGTAGGGTCAATCCGGTCGCGGACTTCCCATATTTTCAGGAATACATCCTGCACGATGTCTTCCGCATAGGCGGGCACTTTTACAAACCGCAGCACCCATCCATAGACGTGCGCACTGTATTGGTCGTACAGCTGCATATATGCGGCCACATCCCCTTTCCGGAGCCGCTCCAGGTATTCTGCTTCAGTGATCGTGGAATCCCCCATTTGGCTATAAATGTAATAAAATTGGCACAAACCCACTTTCTTTTGACACGAATGCCCCCTTTTGCAGAACGTAAAAAATCAGACATTTAGAAAAAAATAAAATGAATACCACCAATAACAAGCAACTCATGCAGTTTATATTCCAGGAACTGTCAGAAGGCAACGACGAGCCCTTTCTTGACGCCATGGCAGACGACATGCAATGGACATGGATGGGCTCAGGGCCGTGGTCCCGGACCTTTAAAGGCAAGCAATCCGTTCTTGATGAGTTGTGGGCTTCAGTAAGAACTACCCTGAAACCACCCTATAGAACAGTGGCGAACCAGTTTATTGCGGATGGCGATTACGTAGTAGTGGAAGCCATCGGGCAAAATACCACACCTGATGGAAAAATATACAATAATAAATACTGCTGGGTATGCCGCCTCTCGGCCGGCAAGCTGCATGAGCTGCGGGAATATATGGACACACAATTGGTAACAGAAACATTCCAGGGAAATGGATAAATCTGAAAAATTCTGGGACAGGAGTACAAATTCGTACGATAAGGAAGAAATGAAGGATAAGGAAAGCAATATTTCATTGTAAAGTCTATAGCCAACCAGCATCTATCTACGTACTGGTGGCTCTTTGCGGCAACAAACACCAGGGAATTGTAAAAGTGCCTGGTGTTTGTTGTCGCCGGAAGCCTATACATTGGTCCCGGTGTAGTTTACTGCGCCACCTTAATCTCATAATCATCTGTCAATCCATACTCATACAGGTCGTACTCATTCCCGGGAGGCTGGGTTTTAATATTATACCATTTACCGGGATCCACCAAACCGGGAGCCGGCTTGTTATAAAAGGGCCCTAAAACATTCTTCAAACTGCCAATTACGGTGACCTCAATCTTATTCGTTCCTTTTCTCACAAATTCCCCGATGGCGAGTGTGTTAGGTTCCGCAGTGATCACACCTGCAAACAAATCATTCACTTTTACAGCGGCCACCGTACCTTTCCATTTGCCCAATTCCACGGCATATGATTTAGCCGGCGTACCTGCTATAAATGTTTTCGTATAGGTAACGCCGTTACCATATAAAGGCAGGCCCTGTTTATTCCAGTCGCCAAGCTGTAATGGCTGTGGTTTAACAATGCTCCAGCCCTGCGTTACGGCTTCCAGGAACCTGCTGTAGATCTTCTCTTCATCCCAGCTGGTTAACAGGGGATCGGCGGTCTGTTCTTTTATTTCATTCCTCCGTTTCTGCCGCACGTATTGTTTGAAAACAGACAACTTTACGGCAGTGGCGAGATAGGCGCTCACATGATCAATATAAAGCTCATTCCGCCTGTTCCAGAGGCCGATAAAAACTTCCTGTACAATTTCCTCTCCAATGATCTTATCCTTACTGTGATGATAGGCGATGGCCAGTAATTTCTTCCAGTAACGATGATAAATTTCGGCAAAAGCATGATTGTCGCCCCCGCGTAAGGACGCTATCAATTCTACATCAGTTTGTTCCTGGTACCGATTCATGCGTTTGGGAATGGTCTATAAGAATATAAAAATAAATCGAGCTTTATATCAGTACATCAAAAGATAATGAAAAGGAAATATGATGGCTGATCTTCTTATTCATTCACCGGAAAAATATAATTATCCCTAATATCTTAAAAATACTATCCTGAAAATACACCGATTACTGTAGTTCACCACCCAGTTTTTTACGCTGTCCGATATACAGCCCGGCAACCACCATCAGGGTACCGGCTATAGTGTATAGCGTTATAGGCTCATCCAGCAGCCACCAGGCATAGAAGAAGCCAAAAAGCGGGCAAAGGAAAAGCCATAGGGAAGCCTTTACGGTGTCTATTTTCAATAAGTAGAACCAGCAGATCAGACCAGTCACGGAAACTGCCAGACTTAACCACAATACCGCATAAATAAACCGGTGATCCAGCTGCACGGTGGAGAAATCACTGAAAGCAAGGGTGAACGGCAGCAGGAAAACGCCTCCCAGTGTAACCTGCCAGCCATTGATCAGCAGGTTGGGCAACGCCCATTTAATACGTGCATAATATACACTGGCAAAAGAGATCGCTACCATGCTGGTCATCAGTATGGCCAGCCCTCCCAAACTGGTTCCGCCGCTGTGGAGCAAGGGATAGGTGGCCAGCCCTATGCCGGCCATCCCGATCACAATGCTCCATAGCTCCGCCTTTTCCGGCCTGCGCCCCATCAGCCAGGAGGAAAGCAACACGATCAGTAATGGATTGGTGGAGGTAGCAAGACTACCAATTCCCGCGGCAATATATTTCATGGCATAAACATACAGGCCCAGGTAAAGCGTGGTATTTAAAAACCCAAATATGGCCAGTTGCCGCCATTCCAGGAGGGTAGGCATACGGTAACTTTTATCCCTGCTCACCAGGTAACAAAAGCCCAGTAAAACAAAGCCCGCAATAAAAAAACGGACATTGCCGAGAACAAGCGGAGGCGCCGAGTGGATGCCGATCTTAGTTGCTACAGACGCCGATGCCCATAACATCGCGAACAGTAAGCCGGTAATTATGTTTTTCACGCGGCAAAGATAAGCGGCGGCTTGTTAACTGCTCACCTTTTTTCTGATCAGCGCTATCAGCCCTTCGTTTTCAATAATCACCATTCCCTGCCTGTCGGCAGTAATACCACTTTTCAGCCGGTAAGTATACCTCGGCACATTTCCTTCCATAACGGTAGGCATGTACAGAAAACGGAAGCTTCCCCCTTTCTGTTTCAAGGCCTCGCCCACTTCGATAATATGCGTGGAAATAAAGCAGGTTTATCAGGAGTGATATTATTGATAAAGTCCTGTTGCGGGATCTCCCAAGTTTATATGGAATAAAGGATGTACAGGAGCTCAACTCCCTGTTCAACGTTATTGCTTATAATTCCGGTAATGAATTTAACCTGGAAAGTCTTTCCCAGGAATCGGGCGTTGATAAACAAACCATCAGAAGATACCTGGAATACCTGGAGGCTGCATTCCTGATAAAGATTCTTTACCCGGTAGGCATCAATACAAAAAGGTTTCAACGGGACAGCAGGTTTAAAATTTATCTTACCAATCCGAGCATGCGTTGTGCACTATTTGCCCCGATTACTTTTACGGACGACCATTTTGGACAAATGGTGGAAACAGCCATTGTTGCCCAATGGATGCACAGAGGGGATGTTCCGCTTCACTTTGCAGCATGGGCGGGTGGGGAAGTCGATCTTGTGATGGTTGCTCCATCTCAGAAACCATTGTTTGTAGTAGAAATTAAATGGAGCAACCAGTATGTCAGCAACTCCGGCAAACTCAAATCTCTGTTAAAATATGCCAGGGAGAATAAAAAGAAAGTGGTTTGGGTAACAAGTATAGATAAGGTCCGTCACAAACACATGAAAATACTGAGCTTTGTTATATACCCGCAGCATCCTATTGCTTTTCCGTAGGCAAATATAGTTTCACAGGCAAAACTACCGATAATCTGACCCAATTTTCTTAACATACTCATTCGCTTTTTATAAACTGCCAGTGAAGAATAAACTAATGGTTGATGTGAAAAAATGCCTGGGGATCAATGCCCACAAACCTTTCCTGCCTGGTATAATTCATGACATTGTTTCTTAATAAATATTCCATTCCCACACGCCTTTAACTCCCCTGGTAATGCAGATCCTTAAATACCTCGCTTTGATGTCGCATATATCTGAATGGGGAGATTGGATCTTAAGATCATCATGTCCACCGCATAACGACCAATGTATACCATCAGCAGAATACTCTAGCACATAAGCCTGCCCTGCTGTGGGCCTCACAAAATAAACTTCGCTCCGCTTTATGCGTTTTATCCTGCCCAGGTCGGCCATTAACCAGCCTGCGGTATCTTCCGGTAAGGCCATCCAGCGCGATCCATTTGATCCGTCAAATGCAAACGACGGTACAAAATATTCTACCCGGTTTAATAAAGAATCTTTTGCCGGTTTAATTTTTCTTTCACTACAAGTACTGGAAGCCACTGCTTCTACTACTTTCAGAGGCTGATCCGTTTTCACCTGGTGAAGCGCTCCCACACCCGTCATTGTAAGGTCTACAGGCTGGATAGACCCATCTTCATTAAACAGGAGCTTGTTAACATACGTTTGCCTGTTGGTGCTACCCCTTCCATACTCAAGGTAGGCGAAATAATAATCATCGGTGCCGGGCACATTGAAAACACATCCATGTCCGGGGCCAAAAATCCCGCGCTGGTGATCTGTGGTAGCAATGATATCATTCTTTGCAGGAAAGCTGAAAGGGCCCAGCGGAGATGCTTTGCCTGAAACATAAGCATACTGGTAGGCTTCGTCTCCGCCAAGTGTATACAAATAATAGTAAATACCCTTGCGCTTAAAAAAAATGGGGCCTTCAGAATACCCGTTCCGGGAAGTAGGAATAGTAACAGTATTGGTGTCCACGGTAATCATATCACTGTTAAGCCTCGCAGCATGCCTTAATTGCCAGAACAAATATGCCTGCTTATCGTCGTCCACAAAAACTTCTGCATCAATACCAACAGGTCCCTTTGGCGTTTTTTTCTTTAACAGCGTATTAGGTGAATAGGGTTTGATAAAAACATCAGGGCCTTCGGCCAGATGAAATGGCCCGTTGGGCGAATCGGAAACGGCGGCATACATATACCTGTTAACCGTTGGATACAGATAGTACTTTCCATTGGCTTTAATAGCTTTACTGGGCGCCCAATACAGCTGGCCCACAGCAGATGGGAAACAGGTTCCCGAAAAGCTCCAGTGCACAAAATCCTTCGACGTCCAGACTACGGGAGGGCCGGAAGAACTAAGACCGGCATCATAACCATCTGTAGTTACATAGCAATAAAACATGCCGTCTATTTCCTGGATGCTTACATCAGCCACCATATCGGGAATAAGCGCATTCCCAAATGGATTAGCCTGGGATTTTACTGACAAGGGGATGTACAGTATTAACAATAATGCGGTACATATTTTCCTGGCATACGACATAAGACTGAAGATATTATTATGAAGATGATAATCACTGGTAAACTATGGCGCTTTAAGAAGACGTACCTCCATAATGTATGGTGTTACCTTCCCGGAAGCGGCCTTGAAAAGCACTTTTACAGTACCGGCTGCTGTTATCGGGGTTGGTATATCCACAATGGTGGTAAGGTCTTCCGTAGGCCCGGCGGCGTTAGCGCACAGCTCCGCAAGGGTTTTGCTCCCAACGATAACGCTGCCACAGTCGCCGGCGCCGGCATAACGGTAACGGATATACAATTTATAGTTTCCCGCTGCTGCTGCCTGCAGCGTATAGGCGAACCAGTTACGGGCTACCCTGAAGTGCTGATCACCCAATGTTCCGGTACTGCTGCCATCACTCTCCAGCTGATGGTCTGTTTCCGGCTGTTGTTCGCCGGCATACACACGATCGGTGGTGAGACTATCGAGGCGCTGTACTTCCGCCTCCTCCGGCCCCTGCTGCTTGTTGGATGCCGCTTTGCCTGCATAAGGCCAGTAGAGCATATACCGGGTATCATGTATGCGATAAAAAGGTACCAGTTTAAGTGTACGGAAAACCGGTTGGGAGATCAGCTGCCCTGCGGTAAATTCCAGTGGCCTGCCTGCATTTTGTAATGCAACTACGCCAGGGCCATCCAGTTGCAGTTCCGGTGCGGCCGACATTGGGCGCAGGTTCCCGCGGGCAATATGACCCCAGCGGCTGGTGTCTGCATACAAACCAGGCATATTGAGTGTATCTGTAGCGGCGGCCAGTACAACAGGGCCGTACAGGAAAGATACCCAATGAGTGCTGTCGGGTAATCTTTCCGTGCGCACCTCCATGGGAAGATGGATCTTTACAACATCACCATTTTTCCAGGTACGGCGAATATACATATAGCCGGAGGCGCCACTGGTACTGGCGGCGTGCTGCCCGTTAACAGTAACGGCCATACGATCTTTAACCCATGCAGGGGTGCGTATGGCAATGGTCAGCAGTTCCGGTTTTTTCAAAGAGAGTTTCAGTACAGATGCGTCCTCTTCAGGAAACCTGGTTTCCTGTGTCAGCTGCAGTGATCTGTTCTTCCACTGCAGCACAGAAGGAATGAACAGGTTTACATAAAGCGAATCCTTTGACCGGGCATAGATCAGTTCCGTATACTTCCCATGGTTTTCGAGGCCAGTGCCAACGCAACACCAGAAAGCATTTGGAGAGGTGGAATATACCCTGTAGTGCATAGGATGTATGGGAGTGAAATATACAAATCCGCCATTAGGGTGCTGTGATGCCAGGATATGATTATACAATGTACGCTCATAATAATCCATGTATTTATTGCTGGGATCATTCAGGAAAAGCAGCCTGGTAAGTTTCAGCATATTATAGCTGTTACAGGTTTCCGGTCCTTCAGGGCTTTCCAGCATAGCGCGGAAATTATTTTCCGCATGAAAATGTTCGCGTACACTGTTTCCGCCTATAGAGATGCTTCTGCGTTGAACCACCGTATTCCAGAAGAAAGCAGAGGCATCTTCCAGGGCAGCATCATGGCCAACTATACCGGTTCGCATGAAACCTACAACTTTGGGGATCTGGGTATTGGCATGCAGCCCGGTGAGGGCATCGGTATGCGCGATAAGCGGATCCAGTATTTTTTTATGGGTAAAGCGCCTGGCCATGTAAAGCCAGGAGGTATCGCCGGTTTGTTCCGCTACGGCAGCAAAAATTTCGTTCATGCCGCCAAATTCCGTCTGCAACATCAGCTGCATCTGCTCATCGCTGAGATTGGCTGTAACATCCTTGCTCCAGCGGCATAGCCGCAGCAATATATCCCGGGCCTGTGTGCTGCCGGTGAGCGTCCAGGCGTCGAGTAAACCGTTCAGTGTTTTGTGCACGTTATACCAGGGCACCCATCGTTTTGTAACTGCATCTCCCCTGCCTTCCGCTACCTGTTTCCAGAGTTGCTTTCCGTCAGGAACTCCACCCAGGTATCCGTTACCATTCTTTAGCTGGCACTGTTCCATCTGGTCCAGCATATAATGTAACCGCTGGAGATACACCTGCTTACCGGTGGCTGTGTACATCAGTGATAGGGCCGACAGGTAATGCCCTGCTATATGTCCGTCCAGGCCCCAGCTCTCCCAGTTCCCATAATTCTCCTTCTTTACAGGAATGCCGGCATCTTTCAGAAAAGGCGCCAGCAGGCGGTCCGGATCAAGGGATAAAATATATTTTTCGTCCGTATGCTGGGCATCAAGGAAAAGCCCGGGTAACAGCCTGACTTCGCCGGGAGCAAATGTTTGCAATTGAGTGGGCTGTGCCGCAGCAATAAAAGGGATATATGCCAAAAGGCAAATGAATAACTTTTTCATATACACGTGGAAATAATTGTCAAATTAACAATTAATTTCCAATTGTGCAAGCCCCTATGCAATGGATCGACTATAATCTGCTATCGCTGAGATAGATATCCCGGAAACGCTGCTGGACCGGCTGTTATGCATATTGAAAAACAGGGAAATGCAGAGGCTCCCCAATAGAAGCTATCTCTTCTTCAGAGGTGTCAAATATTAGACAAAGGCATAAAACGCAGTTAACTCATATCTAAAAGATACGGGGTATATACGGCGTAAATATGGGTTATATACGGCGAAACCGGGGAGTATCCATACTGTGCCCGGGAGTAGCTATACAATATCCTGAAATCCTAATACTCCATTACAGCACTTAATAAGTGATCACTCCATTTTCAAACTCTTCACCGGGTCGGCAACTGCTGCTTTTATTGCCTGGTAACCAACAGTAAGCCAGGCGATCAATTGGGAAATAAGAATAGTTAACAGGAATATTCCGGCACCAATATTTATCCTGTAGGCAAAATGCTGCAACCATTGATGCATTAAATAATAGGCCAGTGGAGCAGCAATTAAAAATGCAATACCAATAAGCAGAGTAAATTCTTTAGACATCAAATGAACAATGTTGATTACCGATGCGCCCAACACTTTTCTGATGCCTATTTCTTTATTACGCTGCACAGCCATGAATGAAACAAATCCGTACAAACCAAGACAGGAAATAAATATGGCAATGCCTGCAGCTATTTTATATAATTGCGAAAGCTGGCTTTCCTGCTTGTAAAAGCTGGCAATCTTATCATCGAGGAACTGGTATTCATAAACAAAATCAGGATTTACCTGGGTCCAGAGCCGTTCTATTGCTGCCAGCGTTTCCTTCATATGTTGCGGTTGCAGTTTTATGTTGACTAACCGGTATACCATTTTGAATGAACCAAGCACTATAGGCGTTCTTTCACTTTTCAGTGAATAGCCGTTAAAGTCTTTTACTACTCCTACAACAGGTGCAGTTATATTTCCATCCCAAAAACTTACTTTTTTACCAATGATATCTGCCGGGTTTTTAAACCCTAATTTCTTTGTCATCATTTCATTTACCACAAACCCGTTTACTGTGTCGGCTGGGTTATATGGCGCTCCTGCGATGAACCGGATACCATACGTTTTAAAGTAATCAGCATCCGCCCATTTAAAATCGGCCTTGAAGCCCGATTTCTTCACCGAGTTCTCAAATTTAAAATCACTGTCCCACCCCGCTTTATCCATAGGGCTAAATGCGCTGAAGCTTACATTTTTTACCCCCGACAGCTGCATCAGTTCCATTTTAAAGGCCTCCATCTTAGACTGGCCCACAGTATCATGCGCGAAAGGCACCATAACAATGGCATCTTTATCAAAACCCATAGGTGCATTCTGAAAATAGTTCATCTGGCTCACAATAATCAATGTCCCCATTATCAATGCCTGTGCAATGGCAAACTGGAAAACAACCAGCGCTCTTCTCATGGAAAGTCCGCCTGTAGTGTTATTGGTAAATTTACTTTTCAGCACGGTGATTGGATTAAATCCTGATAACACGATGGCAGGATAGAAGCCTGATAAAAAAGTAACGATTATAGTAATGCCGCATAGAAATGCCACCAGAGCCAAGTTGAATTGTATTTTCAGCGGTGTTTGTAAAATATTGTTAAGCAACGGTAATGCAATGAATGCAAACAATATTGCTGTAACCACCGAAGCAAGTGTGATGAGAAAGGTTTCACTTAAAAACTGAATAACCAGCTGTTTTTTGCTACTGCCCAGCACTTTCCTGATACCTACTTCTTTTGAGCGGTTTACCGACTGTGCAGTAGCAAGATTGATAAAGTTGATACAGGCAATAATTAAAAGAAACGAACCAATTAAACTTAACGCGGTGATCAACACCCTGCTAAAGGTGCTTCCTCTATAAGTTCCAAACTCGCTCTCATAATGTATATTACTTAACGGCTGCAATATATAACCCTGGTTCGCGTACTCAACAGGGGTATGTTTTTTTACGAAAGTTTCAAGATTGTTATTGAATTGCTGCGCCGACATATTTTCCGGAAGCACCAGGAAGGTGTTTAAAGATCCATCCTGGCCTACCCAATCCGTTAGCATGTCTTCGTGACTGGTAGTTTTAAAGGAAAGCACAATTTGCAGGGGGAAATCGGTATTGGCAGGCGTATTTTTGAGAATGCCAGTTACCTTACAAACCACTTCATTATTATACTTAATAAATTTACCTATGGCATTATGCCAATCTCCGAAATATTTATTGGCTATTTCCTGTGTAAGTACTACAGTATTGGGTTCTGATAATGCAGTTTTAGCATCACCGGCAAGAAAAGGAAAATTGAATATGTCAAAAAATTCAGGCTCAGCAAAAAATACATTCTCTTTAAATTTCTCCTCCGGTGCATCAGCCTTATCATTTAGTACGGTTATCCGCTGAGCATCCCTTCCATATACACGTGCTACATGCTCCAGTTGCGGATAATCCATCCGTAAAGCATCTGCCACCGGATAAGCACTGGCTTTTGAATAATTCATCCCCTCCGTGGTTTTGGTGGCTGCTACTACTCTATAAATGCGCTCTTTGTTATTATGAAAATTATCAAAGCTTGTTTCATATTGAACCAATAAGAAAATAAGCAGGCAGGCAGCAATTCCTACGGCTAACCCTATAGTATTAATTGCGACATAAGTTTTATTGCCGCGCAGGTTCTGCCATGCGGTTTTCAAATAATTTTTTAACATAGCGGAGTATATTAAACATTGAGTAAGAATGACTTGCCAGGGCGCCAATAAAAATGCCACTTACTTATCACATTGATAAATAAAATAATATGAATTTATTAAAATAAATATATGTTCGGTTTTGATACAGTAAATGTTCACTTATAAAATAGGCGCCACATTTTACAGGCTTAGGAATTTTATGTCTCAATTAATCATACAAAAAATCATTTCCCTATAATCTCCCTGCGATGCTTTATCCCCCACTCTGTGAGGTTATTAATGATGGTCTGCAATGTTTTTCCGTGTGCAGTAAGCTCATACTGAACCGTTACAGGCTGTGTATCCAGTACGGTACGCTTCACCAGTTTGTTTAACTCCAATTCCTTTAATTCTTTACTCAGCATCTTGTTGGAAATGCCGTCTATATCTCCCAGAATATCAGAAAACCTTCTTTTATTATAATAGCAGATAGAAGAGATGATGGATATTTTCCATTTCCCGTTTAATACGTCCATTGAATCCTGGACGGCTCTCATCTCTTTCTTGTGGTCTTTTTCAAAATCTTCGCAGTTCATAATAAGTTACTTTGTTACCCCGAGGTTACTGTTACTTTTGGATACAAAGTAACTAAAATAAATTAACCTGATCTAACTTTGCTGCTCACGAATAAAAAATTAGAAAATGAACAAACTAAAGAATAAAGTAGCCATAGTTACAGGTGCATCAAAAGGGATAGGAGCATCTATTGCTAAATACTTTGCGGCAGAAGGAGCCAACGTGGTTGTGAATTACGCCACAAGCAAAGAAGATGCAGACAAAGTTGTTAAGGTGATAACAGATAACGGGGGTACGGCCATCGCGGTGCAGGGGGATGTGGCCAAAGAAGCCGATATAACCAGGCTGTTTGAAGAAACGAAAAATGCTTTCGGCGCATTGGATATCCTGGTAAACAATGCCGGCATATATACTTACGAGCCAATCGAGCAGGTATCGGAAAAAACATTTCTCCGGCAATTCAACATTAATGTACTGGGGCCTGTGTTCGCTATCCAGGCCGCATTAAAATTGTTTGGAGATAAGGGAGGCAATATTATCAATATCAGTTCAGAGGCGGGTAAAACACCGCTTCCGACAGGATCGGTATACTCCGCTACCAAAGCGGCACTGGATGCCATTACGATTTCTTTGTCGAAGGAATTCAGCGGGAAAAACATCCGTATCAATTCTATTTTGCCCGGCGTTGTGGAAACGGAAGGCTCGCACAACGCGGGCTTTATTGGTAGTGATATTGAAAAAAAATTAGTGGCTAATACGCCGCTTGGTCGCACCGGGCAACCTGAAGATATTGCAAAAGTAGCTGTCTTTCTTGCTTCTGATGATGCCGCATGGATCACGGGAGAGAAAATTTCCGTTTCGGGAGGTATTTACGGTGTATAAATAATTAATGAACTTAAGAAGATAAAAATGGATAAGCTAAAAAATAAAGTAGCCGTAATTACAGGCGGCAATAGCGGTATCGGGTTCGGCATTGCAGAAGCGTTCAGCAACGAAGGCGCGGTTGGCGCTATCACCGGCAGAAATGAAGTAACATTGAACAGTGCGGCCAACGCATTGGGGGCAGGTTTTATTGGTATTAAAGGGGATGTTACGAGTAGCAATGACCTGGACAAAATATTCAAAAAGACCGCTGATAAATTTGGAAAAATTGACGTCCTGGTGGTGAATGCAGGCGGTATTGTGGACGGTTTTCCAATGGCCGCCATTAACGATGTTACGGAAGAAAATTATGACCGTTACATGGATTTGAATTTAAAAAGTGTTTATTTCACCGTACAGAAATCGCTTCCGTATTTAAATGACGGCGCTTCCATCATACTTATCGGATCCAGCGCTGCGCATCGTGCAGTACCGGGAATGGCCATTTACAGTGCGGCAAAAGCAGCCATCATATCATTGGCGAAAGGATTATCGCTGGATCTGTTATCAAGAAAAATACGGGTGAATACGCTTTCTCCCGGCTCCATCGATACTCCTGTTTTTGGCAAAATTGTACCGCAGGAACAGGTGGGGCAGTTAAAACAAGTTTGGATCGATATTACACCAGCAGGCAGGCAAGGGCTTCCATCCGATATTGGCAAGGCTGCTGTATTCCTGGCATCGGATGATTCGGCCTTTATAGTTGGCACAGAAATTCTTTCAGATGGTGGTCTTACCAATATCAGCCTGATGAAATAATTACCCCAAAAGCAAGAGGCTGTATCATAACTAACTTAATGGGTGTGAGAATCGCATATACGAAAATTTTCTCCACCCGGTACCCGAGTAAAATCGGGTAAAAGTTATTTATGATACAGCCTCTTGATACAGCATGCCATGATCATTGCTGCCACCATCCCTGCTAAGCATTCATGATCTTTATCCAGGTCTTCACAATATTCTGGATATTCATTTTGTTGTCTTTTATTTCTTTCATAGAGTGAAGCTTCAGATAGGCTTTGCCTTTAGGCGCCGGTTCAAGTAATCCACTTTTATCTTTTATCAATTCACCTTTATGGAAAATGAAAACAACATAATCGGTTATCCTTGGGTTCATTGTGGCCATTGGCTCCTTATAGTCAAAGCTGGGGCCGCCCCATTTTACATCCTCGTCCAGGTCGTTGCTTGCGCCACGGATTATTTTTATTGCTTCTTCAATTTCAGCTTTCAGCGGGTGTTTGAGTTTGGTTACAAACTCGTCTATTTTGTTCGCCATACTCATTTTATTTATCTTGTTGATTTTGTGAATATTGAAATGACTGCACTAAAAAGCACACCGGTTATAAATCCGCCTGCAATGCCTGTAATCATGTAGTTCTTAGTATAGCCCCAGGCTTTTGCCTGTCTGTTCCAGGTTAAAAATTACTGCTTTAAGTGGTTAATCCTGGGCGGGAATCTGGGTAGGGTCCATGAAAAATATTTCCCAGGTGTGGCCGTCGAGGTCTTCTATTCTCCGTAGTTGCATAAACCCGTAGTCGGTCATAGGCATGGGTTCTGTTCCACCTGCTTTTAATCCATGCTCAACAATTTCATTTACCTGGTCTACACTTTCCACTGATAAAGCAAATAAGCCGGCAATATTGCTCCTGGTGTCGGCTATTGGCTTTTTCGTAAATGTTTTAAACTTTTCGTGGCTCATAATCATCACGAAAATGGCATCGCTCCAAACCATGCATTTGCCCTGGTCGTCCGAAAACTGCGGATTGATTTCAAACCCAAGTTGGGTATAAAAGCCCATTGATTTTTCAACGTCTCTCACTGCGAGATTGATAAATACCTGTTTCATTTTTTTGAAGTTTAGTATTGGTTACAGATGCAAAGATGAAAAGGCAAAAATGAAAAAGCCTTTACAAATGTTGAGAAAGTGAAAATTTATTTGCTGTAACCAAAAATCCGGCTTAGTTGTGTAGGGGTAATACCGAGGTATGCGGCGATCTGATGTTTCTTCAGTCTTTTTACAAGGTCGGGATATTTTCGTAAAAAATCGGCATAGCGGACTTTAGCCGAATCACTTCGCAGCGATACTTCATAGGGCTCTTTATCTATGACCCAATGCTGTTCCAGGTAACGAATATAAAATGTTGCTACATCCTGAAACGTTGAAACCAGTTTTTTAAACTCATTGTAATTATATTCAAGCACAGTGGTTTCTTCAAGTGCAATAATGTCAAATAAACTTTCTGAGTGTGTTAATGTTGCGGGAATTGAGCCGGCAATTCTGCCTTCCGGGAAAAAGTACTTTATAACTGTTTCTCCGTTATCGTTAAAGTAGTATTGTGCAAAAAGTCCTTTTACAACATATGCAACTCTTTGAGGGGTTTGCCCTATCCGTACAAAGTAATCTCCTTTTTCATAGGTCTTTTCAACGAGCAGGCTCTGCCAGGCATTTTCGGCTCCTTCTGAAAGGTTGGCGTAAGTCCTTATCTTTTTGAAAAATTGCTCGGTTGCCATTTGGATGTATTGTCTGACGTATTTACAACTGGTTTCTCAAATATACAAAAGGTTTCAAATACCTGAATGGCATATATTGCAGAACTATGTGGTCGCACTTTTACTGGTACTATGAAATGCGCGGTGACAATACTTACAGTGAAAAATTATTAACCAGTGATGTTCTTAATGTTTTAAAAAATACAGGAAAACTACGGCTCGGTTCTGGCAATAAAACCAGGTAAAGATACAGTTGTCAAAAATGCTGTTGTGTATTACCTTTGCGGCGATATACATAAAATACATGAGTCAATTTCCGCATATAAATCTGCCATTACAGAGTAAACTGACATTTACTGCCAACCCGGTAAACGTAGTGCCATTGCCCAACGGAGAGATCCTGATGAACTTTGCCAGTCAGCCGCTGATTACAAAACTCAATGCCAACCTCGAAATTGTTTGGGAGAAAATTATCCAGGGACGGAATGCAAACTATGTTAGCAGCAGGCTGTCGGCCTCTTCTGATGGGCGCATGATCGCTATTGCGGGTATGACCGATATACGTATTCTCGATGCAGAAGGCACTATGATATTACATACCATGGAACATGGCTCCTGGAGCTGGTTCCTGGGTGCTGCCTGTTACTTCGCCAGGGATAATAAAACGATCTGGTATGTATTGCCAGGTGATGAAAACGCCCCAGACGAGCTGCAGGTAATGGATATAGCTACTTTTGAAGTAATAGCTTCTCACCCGCTGCTGGAAAGCCAGCAATACACCTATGCATTTCATGCAACGTCAAGCAATAACACGATCCTCCTGGAAGCGGCTGCCGGCCAGGAGAAATCCATCCTGATGCAGCTACAGCTAAACGACGGTACCATCTCACTTATTGAACTTACCCAGTGTGAGGATATGATCATGGGCAACTTTGCGCCATCAGGAAAAGAGTTTATTATGGCTCCTCATGAAGATGGACCGTTAGTAATTTACTCCTTCCCTGAAATTGCCAGGGTAGCAGAACAGGATCAGGAGAGTATTTTCGATGGCAGTAAGGATTTTCCTGCCGCTGAACCGGATAATATCAACTACAGTGTATTCTTTGTTGATGATAATAATATCCTGGTAGTTTCCCAGTTTGGAAGATTGTTATTGCTTGACAGAAAAGATTTACGTTGCAAGGCAGAGGTAATGCCGGAGGGCGTTGAATTTACGGCATATAACCTGGATGGAAACCCTACTACCAACCCGGATTACATATTTGACTACAGCAGTAATATTATCAATGTAATGATTGTGCACGACAAGCTGCTGCTGACCACCGGTGATGGCCAGTTGCGGAGTTATGGATTGCCTGTATGATAATTAGCCAATAGTTGTTTGGCACTGTGAAACAATTTGAACTCCGATCGGCGTAAATTAATTTCTATAATATTCAATCGCATTTCATTATCACATTCCCTGGACAAGTGTAACCATAGCGAAGGTTACTGTTTTGAGTAAATTAAAAAAAGATCATGTCTTGCGGTAATGCAGGAGCTGCACGCCTGAAGCCAGCCACCGGCTGACTGTAGAACAGCTGGCATCACAAAGCGCAATGGACCGCACTAATTTCACCAGGCGCTTCAAGAAAGCTACCCAATTGTCACCCGCCGATTATGTACAGCGTATCAAAGTGGAAAGCGCCAAGCGGCTTTATTTGTCGTTAGTCTTCTTTTTGGACTAATGTTTATCAACACGGGATTAAATAAGTTTTTGAATTACATGCCCGTTCCTAAAGACATGCCGGAAAGCATGATGAAAGTAATGACGGCTTTTATGCAAGTTAGCTGGCTGATGCCACTGGTAGGTACTATCGAAATTGTAGGCGGCGCATTATTTATTTTCAAAAAAACCAGAGCATTGGGTGCCATCGTTATTCTCCCTGTAATAGTCGGCGTACTTTTAACGAATATCTTCAATGCCCCTTCTGGTTTACCCATCGCTTTGGTGATGCTGCTCATTAATCTCTGGGCTATTATCGACAATAAAGACAAGTACTTGCACCTGATAGAATAGTATCAGGCGTTTTCCAAATCATACTACACCTCAGGCCAGGCGTGGGGTGTTTTTTATGCCCCTATTTTTGAAGACTTCCGTAAAAAATGGCATCTTCATATTGCCAAAATAATTTTTGATGATAGATAAGTCGCTCCGGCATTACGCGTAGCCATACATTTTCTTTCCATCTGTAACATCAATGCGGCCGATAATATTGTTCGTCCTTACTTCATTGATTTTGTCCGGCATCCGCTCGATAGCGCAATTGATATTTATCTGATTTATTAAACAAGTTTAATAAGGAATAAAAAATAAAAAACTAGATTCAATTATAATTTGCGCAAATGTTAAATCAAAAGATCCAGATGAAAAAACTGATGGAATTTTCCTACCTGTTATTTAAAATAAACCGCTCGTTTTTTACACGCTTGTAAAGAGAATGAGGCGTTCTTAAAAAATGATCACAGTCAGATGATTAAAATGATTTTTCCTGTCTTTCTTAATGAGATCCGCGAGGGAGTTTTTTATGTTAATGAGCTTGCCATGAAATGAATTTTATTGTTATGAAAACCGAAATTTAAGTCGTTATGAAAATAAAAAAAATCTATTTAATAATCTTATTGTTTTTAAATTCATTTCTGGGGGAGAAGCTATTTGCCCAGGATTTGTTTGATATTATTAAATTGAGAATTGATAGCAACCTGGTTGCTTCAGCAGGTGATATCGCCGACGTGGCAACTAATGTGAAGGCTTCCTTACGGACTTTGAATGTCAACACAGGTATATGGTCCGATATCAATTACCAGGCTACCGACAGAACGAATCCAAGTTGGGGTATAGCCTTGGACAGGTTACAAAAAATGGCAGTGGCCTATAGTACTCAGGGAAGCGGAAATCTCTATTATCAAAGCCCATCTCTCAGACTCGCTATCAACAATGCGTTGGATTATTTTTGTTCGCTGCGTCCAGTGCCACGCAGCGCCAATTGGTTTAGACAGGGTATCGCACGTCCACGTAGTCTGGTATCTATTATAATTCTCATGGAGTACGGCGCCCAACCACTGGACCCTGCTGTGAAACAGAAAGCTATCAATGCAATGTGCCTGGATACTGCGGTGAATGCAGCTGGCAGAAATAATCCCCTGCACGTGTTAAACGATGGCGCCAATAAAACAGCTATTGCACTGAATTGGATTTATATGAGTACTATCTTAAGAAGCAATTATATGTTACAGGTAGGCGCTCAGCAAATATTTTTTCCCGTTGCCTATACAAATGAAGATGGTATCCGTTATGATTTGTCACATACTTTCCATAAAAATTATCTATATTTAGGTAATTACGGACTGGTCATGATGGGCGATGTGGCTAACGCTGCCTATTTGTTGAGAGGAACCACTTATTCACTATCCAGTTCAAAATTGAGTCTTTTTCGACGCTACGTCCTCGAAACCGAAGTACCGGTTGTCCGGGGTTCAATTATAGACTGGAACGTTGTAGGGAGAATGATTGCAGCGCCGTCTAATATCATCGCCAACAAGTATTACCTCGGTCCCTTAGCCCAAATGCAACAAATTGATCCGGAAAATGCATCGTTGTATGGCAGCGCTATAAGCCGTATAACCAACGTTCAACCCCCATCTTATGGTATTCAACCACGGAACAGGCATTATTTCGCTGCGGATTATACCTTACATACCCGCCCTGGTTATACCTTCTCGGTACATGCCGTTTCAAGCAGAACAAAATACAACGAACGTGGGAATGGGGAAAATCTTAAGGGATTGTACCTGGGAGCAGGAGCTACCAATATTCAGTTAAAAGGGGATGAATATCTTAATACCTTTCCCTTGTGGAACTGGACATATATCCCAGGTACAACTGCTCCAGACTCATTGGTATTGCTGCCTCCTACTGTGGCACCTGGTAATAGTGACAGATATGGTACCAGCGTTTTTGCCGGAGGTGTATCGGACTCTTTATATGGTGCAACCGGTCACATAATGAACAACGATATGCTTACCTCCGCCAAAAAAGCATGGTTTCAATTTGATAATGAAATAGTGTGCCTGGGCGCAGGCATATCCTCCGCATCAAACAAAAATATAAATACAACTGTCAACCAGGTATTATTGCGAAATACTACTTTTCCCATATCTGTTGGAGGCAAAACAACTACCCTGGGCCTGGGAAATCCTCAAACTTATAACAATAAGTTGGACTGGGTGTTGCAGGATAGCGTAGGGTATGTATTCCCCAACGGGGGCAATCTTCAGTTGCTGGCAGAACACAGATCAGGCAATTGGTTATCTATTAATACCGACGGCGCTTCCAGTAACAACACCGTGGAAGAAAAAAATATCTTTCAACTATTTTTTTCTCACGGCATCCGGCCATCCGGCGCTACATATGCGTACATCGTAGTGCCAAATAAGGGTTCGGCCAATGACATGACTTCATATGTAGCTGCAAAAGATATCAGTATAGGCGTAAACTCAGATTCGGTACAGGCAGTTAACAGCAAAAGCCTACATATGTGGCAAATGGTATTTTACAAGGCTGTCGCAAATTACGCCAATGACTCTATGAAAGTATGGACTTCAGTGCCTTCCGCAGTTATATTGAAAAGAATAAGTCCAAATCGATATTTATTACATATTGCCGATCCCACACATCAGGCATCGACTGTTACCTTTTATGCGAAATTGCCAGGATTAACAGGCACAAAATTCGTTAATATATCTCTTCCTTCCGGAAATTACGCCGGACAATCGGCAACAGCGTTCATCACAGAATCTTCTTCCCGCTATGATACAGCTGTCGGCAATCTTCAGCCGCTCAAAGCGAACCGTATTTCTTATGCAAAGAATGCAACTTCTGTAGATAAAATTTTGTTATATCCTAATCCCGTACATGACCAATTGTTAGTGAATGGAATAGGCAGATTTAATTCACTATCACTCCAGGGCATTGATGGAAAAATTCTCTATCGTACTATTTTGACAGGGGAAAATACATGTGCTATCAATGTAAACCATTTAGCGCCGGGAGTCTATTTTGTGGTACTTGCTTCAAAAGACAATAATATAAAGACGTTCAAGGTCATGAAATACTGATCAGTATCTTCATTTGGTAGCATTTGTGGAGATAGCCATCTGGCAAATCAAACTTGTAAGGTTTTGCGAAAGCAATAACTATGAAATTCGTAAAATCATCCATGAAGATCATTCCGCCAAAACTTTCAGGCGACCAGAATGGACAAAATTAATGGGCAAACTTCGCAAAAACAGATGGTCACAATACGTCTCAATTAATCTGGATTAACAAACATGGTCCTGCTATACATTTATCGATAGGCTGAGCAGGAAGATCAACAATAATTACTGAGGACGTAATTTCATTTTCTTTCGCTGGCAAGAGGTGTTAGATACCGTTTCTTTAAGGGAATTTTTCTATTCTTCCATATACTTTCTGATATTTCTTAGTGCATATCTTGCCCGCCCAAGAGCAGTATTGATCGACACTCCAACTAAATCTGCAATTTCCCTAAAGCTCATATCTGCGTAAAAACGAAGTATAAGCGTTTCGCGCTGTGCTTCCGGAAGTTTGTCAAGCATCGACTCTATTTCTATATAGCGCTCTCTTTTTATAATCGTTTCCTGTATATTGACTTCGGAGCGCTGCCCGTTCTTTAATTCCACAAGATTGCTAAATGCATCAACAAGTAGCACTTTAGGCCGGGAATTTTGTTTTCTGAAGTAACTAATGCATGCATTGTGTGCAATTCTGGAGGCCCATGCCAGGAAGAGCCCATTATCTTTATATCCTTTGCTGTTTATTGCATTGATTATATTTATGAAAACCTCCTGAAATATATCCTCTGCCAATTCGTGGTCTTTAACACGATATATGATAGATGTAAAGATTCTATCTTTATGGCGATAGACGAGTTTCTTAAAAGCAATATTATCTCCGGACCGGTAAAGTTGAATCAGTTCACCGTCCGAAAAATCATCATACTTTAATCGTACGATGGAGCAGGCATCTGTCATTTCCATATTCAAATAAATGGTTATTAGTAATAAAATCAATTATCAGTATCTACTATTTTAAATCAGTCGATGGTCCTGTTTTGACCCTCCCCTGTACTTTACATTAGCATACTCAAATTGTTTGTATGCCGGAGGGCAGCGATCTCATCGCCGGTGTACGCCTATTTGTTTGCATCGAAGCAATATTATCAAGCGTACCGTAAAAAGACATGAGTAGGGCAATTTTACCCATTCCTCTCAACGCGTTAACAGGCCGATAACAAAATCGGCAATACATATAGCATTTTTTTTAAATTAGATTATGGAGTAAGATCAACATGGAATGTTAACCTATAGCTGACAAATCATTGACATGTTGCGCGAAACAACACAACCTGGGCTAACAAAAAGGTCAGTCCTTTCTGGAAAGAAAGGGCTGAAATAGTAATCTTAGATTATTCCTATTAAAACTGAAAAAAAGATCATTTAAAAGTAATACTAACAGGATATAGCTGCAGGGTTGCATCTTTAATATGCTTCGTAAATGCCTTGCTATTGACAGGTGGCCTCACGAACCGGGCACTTTGTCGCTGTCATTAGTCGTATGGAAACCCGGTAAAAATGATATCCCTGATCACAGGAAGTCCCGTCATTTTATATACCTCCTGAAGCGGCTGTTTGCCCAATCGCACGTTCATCAGGCGGAAGGTACCAGCCTGTTCGCCGGGCTTTTTCGGGTCATTGGTACATACTACCAGTTTTTGCAAGATGTTGGAGTAAATCATGTTGCGGGGGTTCCTACCATCTTTTGAAAAAAAGTTTGTCTGGTACTTCATCATACTCACACTTTCAACTCCCAGGTCCATCAGCTCAACAGATTCCTTCATATTATAATCGTATCCGATTATTGCATGCGCCGCGTCGAACAACAGGTAACCAGTGGAAAAATCGATCGCAAAATGCCGGGCCTGTGCCACACGCCCGTCCGTTATTTTGATGAAACTTTTCAATACCCCATTATCCAAAAACGTCACCAGGTAAAATTCGTCCGCATTATTTTTTACAACAGCGCCAATCATATCAAAGTCTGGGTAGCTCACAGACCGGCCATATACCATCTTATATCCTTTCAGGCTTTGCACGGGTGTAAATTCAATGGGAATAGAGCTATTCGCAACATCGAATTCATTTGTATACTTGATAAAACGGCCGTTAGTTTCATCAAAAACAACCAGGTACCCCTGGGTATCATCGCCATCAATGCTTATACCAACCGGCGATACCTTATAGGACTCAGCTGGAGATGGCAGTATATTAACTGGCGTGGTAGTATACAGAAAGTTCTCTTCTGATGCCACATTTTTGTTCACCCTATATAAATCTCCATTTTGCCAACAAGCACCTGGATATCCTTCCAGCAGATATACAGGTTGCTTCGGGGAAGAATGAATCACCGTGTTTATCCAGGTGGCTGCAGGCACACCCAGAGCCGGACCAAAAGCTTTATCCAGTATAAACACCGTTTGGTCCGTAGAAACGCCCATGTACCTATCGTCAGAATCATATGCATACGTTAGCAGGGAAAGAGAAAGCGGTTTACCGGTCAGATAGGGAGCCAGCCCAAGGCTATCAGAAATATTCATAAAAGGGGTGTACCTGGTGGAATTATAAGCCAAGATGCCTAATTTGGAATTGCCATTTTTTTCATAAAGTAATACCCAACATTCTGTGGTGGTTTTAAACATAAAAAGAAGCGTTGTCATAGAGGCAGTAATTCCTGTTGCCTTTTCGCGGACCTCAAATGTTAGGGTTATTTGGCCATCACAACCGGCCTCCACCAGTGTGGCTGCGGTTAAATACGGTTTATTAGTGACCAGCACCTGAATTTTGTTGCTCGAACTGTTATTGTTCAGGACATTCCAGTGATATTGATAAGCACCGGTATCTATAACAGCGCCTTCCTGTTTTCCATAGTCAATCACCGGGTAAAACGTGTCCGGTACATCCTTCTTTAGGATAACTATATTTCCTGAGGGCCGCTTAATAGTGATTTCTGGCGTAGATCTATAATCATAGTTGCCTTTATCTTTCATACAGGCCATTAATAAACAAACGGGTATCAAGATTAATAAGGCGTTCCTGCAGTTCATCATGATAAATAATTTTAGTGGATCAGGGAAACTGAATTTCCTGGCCATTGCTGTCCAGCACGGGATTGCCTTGTTTTTTGCGATAGGCAAGATAATCTTTGGTGATTCCTGCCATTGATTCCCACATATCTAGCCGCGCTCTAATCGAACCATTGTTTTTCGATTGAAATAATAACTGGTAAAGGCTTTCTATTGTAAAAGGTTCAAATACCGGCGGAATTTTGAATTCATCCTGATTGTAAATCTTGGAAAAGAAATGTTGCTTCAGCTTTTCCCGTACCACCGGACCAGCCCAGCTTATCGCATCAAACATCGCCACTAGCTTTTCCCTGGAAAAAGGCCCAAACATCGGGTCCCATCCCTGTTTAGGCTTCTCCACAATATTTCCAAACACATACTGAAACTGATGCCAGGTATGCAATGTTGGCGTAAAGTACTCGTTATCAACCAGGCTCACTGTCACTGAATAGCTGTTGGTATCGGTAACCGGCGGTCTAAGCAGCCGGAGGTCCAACGGACAAAACCGTCTTCCGGCACCTATTTTTAGAGCGTCCGCAGGTGGCAGTATACAATACTTAGCCCCCGAACCCGTTACCGTAATTGAAAACTTCCTGTCAAACGGTTTAGCCATTCCGGCTAGTCTCACCTTCAGGGCATCGCGCTCAGTACTGGAAGCCGCTAAATCACGCCGGATGAGGTAGACCGTATCCGTTGACTCCTGAAAAAAACTAATGACAACCGGACTCATATACCATCCGGTTGAAAGCGAATCCCTCTCATACTCATACGGCGGTCCACCCGCATTAAGGAAGTACAATACATCCTTTCCCTGATATCTGATTGGGTCAATTTTCCTGCAACCGGCAACGGTCAGTATCCCCCCCCACAGACACGCTATGAAAGCATATGCCTTAAAGCAACGTAGCGTATATGATTGTTCTTTGTTGTGCATAAATATTATTATTACTAGCGGTAAAGCGTTTCCTGCTCAGGAATGGGCACCTGGTAGTTAGCGGGATTCATTGAAACTGAAAATGAGTTGGTTTCAGCATCCGGAATGTAGTAAAGATTCCTGCGCTTAAAAAGGAAGAACAACTGTCCCTCGCCCCAAAATTCCCGCTGATATTCCTGCAGAATATCAGACAACAGCTGGGTACGGCTGTCCTGTTGGGCGATGGGTGGCAGCCCCCTGTTTAACCGGAGATCATTCAGTAAACGGTATCCTGTTGCAAGATCGGGAGCCGTTTCCGCACCAATTAACATCAGTTCTGCCTTCCGGATGAGCGGCTGAAAAAAAGAATGATTGGTGTTGGTCACCACATCATCACTATACCTGACAAACACGTTGTAGTTCTTGTTCCCGTTTGCTCCAGGCTTAAACCAGCCTGCACCCCTATAGTCGTTCACGTTATCGTATACGCTGTTGAACTTCGTCGTAGCGGGCGCCAAAATTGAATCCTCAGTTAACATGGGATTAAAAGTCTGACGGTAAACGTCGTACAATTTTTTGTTTTCTACGCCCCAAAAGGACTCCGCAAAAAATACGGGATCTGCTTTCGCGGCGTCTACAGAAGCCATCCATGGAAATGCTTCATTGGCCCGGTCCTGTATATCAAGCACAATCTGCCAGGCTGCCTCATTTTTACCAGCATAAAGATTAGCCCTCGCCTGTAAAGTTTTTACAGCAAAATAGTTGAGCCTCCACTTTCGGCTGTCGCGCGATGAATCTGAAAGCGCAAGATCCGATTTCAGGAACATCGCTGCTTTTGACAGGTCTTTCATCACACTATCCATAATTTGTGTTCCTGGCAGCAACGGCTGCGTCTTAAAATCAACCGTTGTCACATAAGGAATACAAGGCTTGTTATTACCGGTGCCCGGCGCCGGTCCAAACAGGCGCAACAGGTCCAGGTACAGCATCCCGCGAATAGCATAAGCTTCTCCCAGCAGGCTATTTTTCTCCGCTTCGGACACCGTTGAAAAAGATGGCTGCTCCAATTGTGCACAGAAGTTATTGACGTTCCGTATGGTTTTGAAAGCACTCGTCCAAATAGAGGAAAACCGTTGCTTTACCCAAACCGAAGTGTAGTCGTAACTCTGGAGTCTCCCCTCAGGAGAATACGCAGATTCGCTTTTGTCGTACAATTGTCCCATCAGGTCTACCGCATACAGCGTCAGGTCTCTCCCGTACAATTCCAGGCTGCCCATCAACTGGTAAATTCCGTTTAATGCAGCATGTACGCCCTCCGGTTTGGAGAAAACTTCTTTTTCGAACATGAAGTCCCTGGGCTGAAAATCCAGGAACTTTTTACAGGAAAAGCAGGTGGTGGCCCACGTAAAAAGTAGCATTACTTTGATAGTCCGGTTGTTTAACATAAGCTGTACTTTTTAAAATCCAACACTTAGTGTAAAGGAAGCATTTCTTGCAAATGGATAATCCAGGCCTCTTTCCAGGCGTAGATTAGAGAGCTGAAAACGGAAAAAATCGTTCAGGTTAAGGGAAAGGTCCAACCGGCTGATCCCCAGTTTTTTGCTGGCATATCCGCGCAACAGGCTATTGAAATCATAATTCAGCGCCACAGATTCAAAATAAACGGCATTTTCCTTTTGGAGGAACCTGTCGGAGATCCCTAATGTTGTGTTATTAATAGCTAAATAAGAGGCATCATCACCCGGCTGCTTCCAGCGTTCGTATAACGCCCGGCGGTCCTGGTTCTGCTCAAAGTCACTCCCGCTTATATTTTCAACCTTGTTGTACAACGCTGTATTAAATTTCAACTCGCCCATAACGTATCGGCAATAGATGGCCAGGCTGAATCGTTTATACCGGATCTGGGTATTGATGTTTCCCTGCAGGACCGGCCTGTTAATACCTACCTTCATTTCATTGTTGGTATTGAAATCAAAAGTGTATGACCCGTTTTTGTCCAGAAATATTTCACGCCCTGTAGTTGGGTCGATGCCAACAGACCTCACTGCCCAGATATCAAAGGGGCCGGATCCATCCTTGTAGCGGAGCAGATAACCACTATCCCGGGCCATCTTGGACAAGCCGTTCAGTTTCGCTTCCAATCCGCTATAGGTGCTGCGCAGGAAAAGGGGACTTTTGATGCCCAGGTTCCAGGTCCAGTTTTTGGTATTAACCACTCTGTAATTCATGTCCAGGTCCATCCCCACAGTATTCATTGTCCCAATGCTGGTTGGAATGGAAGGCGACCCGGTGGATGGAGGAATGAGTAACGGAATAATCATAGGGGTTGTTTTATCAGTATAACCGGATAGGGATAAAGACAATTTCCGTTTAAAGAAAACGCCTTGTACACCGTAGCTGACTTTATAGGTTTTACCCCACTCCAGGTTGGGATTACCTGCTGAAGCAATAGTGACAGCTTCCTCGTTCCGGAAAGAAATATTACCCAGTCGATAGGTAGTACGGGAGGAGAAGCCGCCTGTTGCTTCATTACCGGTCAGTCCAAAGTTGGCTGTCAGCCGCAGGTCGTTCACAATATCAGACTCCATGAAAAAACTTTCTCTCCCGATATTCCATCCCACACCCAGGGAGTAAAAAGAAGCAAAGAGACGGTCGGAGCCAAAGCTATTGGACCCGGAAGTATTGTAAGATAAGTCCAGGTTGTACCGGTTATCATAGGAATAATTGGCGCTGGCTGTAAACCCCACACTGCGGGTATTAGATTCGCCACCAGTCGGCATTGAATTGGGCTGGTAAGCACCAGCCAGGAAAAGCAGCGGTTGGGCCGTGCTGGCATATCCTACGGCGGTAACACTGGTCGAGCTGCCATCCGCCCTGGACATATCTGCACGGGTATTGACGGTCAGGATATGTTTGTCATTAAATATGCGGTTGTAGGTAAGCGTAACATTACCATTATAAGCTGTACTGATGGTCCGTTGAAAATTATAAGCACCCTTTTCCCCTTCCTTTGTATTGTCGAAACTGGTATTTAAAGGGGATATGAAATAATCAGCCGTATTGTCATTTTTCTGGAACTGTCCATTGGCGCTTAACCGCAGCGAGGGTAGTATATCCCAGTTCAGGCCCAGGCTATTGGTCAGCTGCGAAGTATTGACAACATTTTTAGTTGGCAGGGAGGCATTGTAAAGCGGGTTACCAAACAGGAAACGTCTATTCGTACCACTGGCGTCCACAAAAGCAATATCTTCCAGGTACCGGCCCATATTGAGCTGTTTCTGTTCATCATATTTCCGGTAGTAAGGCGGCAGCTTCACATAGTCACTGAACCTGCCGTAGGGAGACCCTTGTTGCCTGCCACCTGTAAAACGGACTGTATTGGTAATATTAATTTTTCCCCTCCGATAGGTTAAAGTGGCAAATCCGCCGGTGGCCCTGTTATAGGACTCCTTCATCACACCATTATTCCTATTCATGTTAACACCCAACATATAGTTCACCGTGCCATCTCCCCCCTGTATGGTAAGATTGTGACCAGGTGAAAAGGCGTTACGCAACGGAACACTCAGCCAATAGCTATTTACGCCCCTCAGCGTCTCATTACTCCTGGCGTTACGTTTTGCCATACCCAGCTCGTAGTCGGTGAATCCAAAGTTCTCCGGATACAATTTTCCGCTCAGCTGCTGGAACTGGAATAATTCAGTTGAATTCATCATATTATATCCGCTTAAGTCAGGAACAGCGAGGCTACCAGTGAATGTATAGGATATATTCAATTTGCCGGGGGTAGGTTTAATAGTTTCAATCACCACTACGCCATTGGCGGAACGGCGGCCATACAAAGCGGTAGACGCCGCATCTTTCAGCAGGGTGACAGCAGCTATCCGGTTGATATCGAGTTGCATCACATCCTGTAAAGTTGCTTCAAAACCATCCAGGATAAATAATGGCCGGTTAGGGTCCTGCTCATACTGGAGGCGTAACTGCTGGTTATAAGGCGCTGCCGTAGGGCTGGGCATGGACCTGGTGCCACGGAATTCAATTTGGGGCAGCTGGTTCGGATCTGAGCCCAGGTTGTTATCACGTATAATCCTGAAAGAAGGGTCCAGTGTGCTGATGGCCTCCAGGATGCTTTGCCTGTTGACGGATCGTAATTCATTTCCCTTCATGGTATGGGTAATACCCGTAAAACTTTCCTGCCGCCGGGTAAACATACCTGTATTTATCACCTCCACTTCTTTCATGGCGAGCGCCACCGATTGCATCTTAAAGATATACAGCCCTGAGGCGGTCCGCAACACATCAGAGTCCGCATTTTTCAACATTTTTCCATTATTCAGCGCACGCAGTTTGGAAAGCGATACGGATATACTTTGTAACCCTATGCCTGACAGGCTCACTTTTTCATCCCTATCGGTAACAGGCAAGAGAAATGTGCCATCTTCTGCGGAGAGGGTCCCTCTCCTGGAAGGCAATATCTTCACCGTAATACCTGGTAGTGGTTTCCCGTCAACGGACATCACTTTTCCCGATATCACTGTTTCCTGTTGTAAATCGTTTTGCGCTGGCCCGTTGCCGGCATTTTGAGATGAGGGCACAACAGTTTTTTTTTCTGAAAAGAAAATCGATTTTTCTGAATATCGTGCCTCCAGCGGCTGGTTAGTCAAAACGAGTTGCAGGAACGCTTTCAACGACATATTCTTTACATCAGCCGTCACCGGCACAGTATTGTCCATCATGCCCTTGTTATAGAAAATATGGTAACCCGTTTGTTGTTTCACCGCCTCCAATACCTGCGTTAACGGCAACTCTTTTGCCTTTAAGGTCACCGTCTGCGAAAAAGCCGGTATAAATGCCAGCAAACAAAGGGGAATCAGGATGCCTTTACGAAACCATTTCTGCAAATAAATAGGCAGCTTATGAAACACAAAGTCTAGCCGGGCTGGCCAACCGGCGTCAGCAAATTCTTTCATAGAGTTAATACTTTGGCGATAAAACCTGGATAACTATTAAAAAATATACATGCAATCCCGGGAGACGTTGAACAACGTTTCTATGCCCCAGGGAAAAACGGTTCACATTTGTCAGGGAGTAATAATCAACTGTCGTTTTTTTTCCAGCCGTAAATGCACATTAGATGCTTTTAATACTTCCAGTATCTGCTTTAAAGTCAGATCTCTTTCCAGTTCTCCGGTGAACATAATCCGGGGAATACCGTTCTCATATATCACTGTAAGATCATACCACCGCGACAATTCTTTCATCACCTCTTCGAGGCTCATGTTGCGGAAATTAAAGACATTCTCCTTCCAGGCCAGCGTTTCCTGTATGTTAATATCACTGCGAATACCAATGGTATTGGATGGTTGGTTTTTGACATTCGCGATAACGGCCTGCTGGCCCGGACGGAGTATACCAGATATATTACCTGCATTTTCCTTTTGTAATACCACTCTTACACTTCCCTGTACGAGGGTGGTTTTCACGGCTGCCGCATCGGCATAGGCATTGATGTTGAAACGGGTTCCCAACACCTGCACCAACCCTGTTTTCCCCGTTGCTTTCAGGGGAAACTTCACCACAAAGGGCATAGCAGCATTAGCCGCTACTTCCATATATACTTCACCGGTGATTTCCACCGTCCTTTCTTTGCCTGTAAAAACAGTAGGGTACCGTATGCTGCTGGCTGCATTCAACCATGCCACGGTGCCGTCCGGAAGCAAAACGCTAAATTGTTTTCCACGGAGCGTGGTCAGTTTATTGTAGGATACTTTTCCTTCAGCTGTGCGAGCGGTTTTGTACAGCAATTGGCCATTTGACAGGGTAACAGCGCTGCCTTGTTGCTGCGCAATCAGCCCACTGTTTGCGCTGTCAAGTTTTACCTCAGCACCGCTCTCCAGGGTAAGAATAGCGCCATGGTGATCCGGGGCTTTCGTTCCCTCTAACGCCTGCAGGGTTACGCCGGCATTCCTGCCGGCTATGCTCCAAATCAATCCTCCGGCCAGCAACACTACGGCTGCAGCAGCCGGCCATGCCCAGCGACGGGAGAACAATGACATTCGTACAGGACGGCTTCTCTCCTCTATCCTTTCAATCAATTCACGAAAAATAAGATCACCGGTTTCAGCAGACAGGTTCCCGGCAGGTGGATTTTCCAATACCTGTTTCACCATTTCTTCGGTAAACAGGTGCGGGGTCCTCATCAAACCAAGCAATTCCCGGGCCTCATCAGGAGTGAGACTGTCTGCAAGATACCCTTGCCATAGCTGTAAAAATATTTGATTAGCCTGCATCCGTTATTAACGACACATGATGGTGCATCTGGTACGACAAAGAATTAAAATTTATTTAAAATAAATGGAAGTATTCCTAACCAAAACAGTTCCTTCCCCAAATGACGGAGCACTTCTTCCCGGATAGTATTCAACGCCCGTGACATATGCGTTTTGATAGTGGACTTTGATATATTCAGCTGCCGGGCAATTTCATCCTGGCTGAGTCCCTGTTGGCGCCTAAGTACGTATACCATGCGTTGTTGTTCGGGAAGCCGTTGAACCGCCCGCTCAATGATTTCCCTGGATTCCCTGCTGATCATTTGTTCCAACGCGCTGGCAGTACTATCTGTGAAATGTTGTATGATATGCTCCTGGAATGTCACTTCCCGGCTTTTTTTGCGGAGTGCATTAAAAACGTGGTTCCTGGCTACGATGTAGAGGTAATTTCGCACGTTCTCCTTTTGAGGTAGTTGTTCACGGGTATTCCAGATTTTGATAAAGATTTCCTGCAGCAGGTCATGCGCCATTTCCTTTGACTTTACCAATGCCGCAACACCCAGGTAAAGAGGCCCCCAGTATTGATCAAACAATTGCCTGAACGCTCTTTCATCCCCTGCTGCGATACGCTGAAGATATCCCCGCTCTCCCTGTAATTCGTTTTCTGCCAATAAGGTATATTTATAACTATAATTTAAAATCCCCCTAAATGACCAGGGCCGCCAGCTTTCTATGTGCCCACGGCCGGTTGCTGCAGGAAAGAAAAAAAACGGTGTTTTTCACTACCGGGCAGGAATCAACATAGGAATATAACATACTGCTAGCGTGTGGATGTGACTTCTTCATCCTCATCAGTTACAGATCCCGGATAAAGTGCATCTACAATCCGCATTTTTTGATTGCCGGCAGTGAGTTCATTTAATTTTCGCTCCAGCTTGTTCCCTCTTAAATCACTGGCGACAATCCTGCCGGAAGGATCTACCAGTACATTAAATGGAATTCCATCAAGCCCGAAAATTTTTGTTGCAGCAGACCCCCATTCCTTTAAGTCACTCATTTGGTTCCAATCCAGTTTGTCCTTTTGAATGGCCTGTTTCCAGCTTTCCATGTCTGCATCCAGGGAGACCCCAAGGATAGTGAAATTGCGGTCTTTAAACTTGTTGTAAACGCGTACTAAATTGGGGTTTTCGGCTCTGCACGGACCACACCAGCTTGCCCAGAAGTCGACCAGTACATATTTTCCCCTGAACATGGAAATACTGATTGGCTTCCCGTCCAGCCCGGGCATGGTAAGATCAGGCACCTGCTTTTTCAATAACGGATAATTCTGTTTTCCCATGAGGCTTTGCCTGTCGAGGAACAACTCCCTTTGCCAGTTGAGTGCTTCATTGTTTTTAAAGCGATCAGCGTTAGCGCTTGTCATTGCCACCATTTCATCGTTATCCAGGTATTTAGCCGCCAGCCATTGTATATAGTAAACAATTCCCGGGCCCGCCTCCTTTGCTGCATCGTCTTTTAATCCATCTATAAGCTCCTTTTGCAGGGCATCTCTTTCTTTTACCAACGCGGCGGTGTTTTCCCCTTTCATGGAAGCCGAATCAACCTTAACACTGGCAGTAAAAAGAGCGCGTTCCTTCGCTACGAATTTGTCAAACAGGCTGTACATCGCCCGGGAGGCTTCCGACCCCTTAAATTCCGGTTTTGCAGGTTTAAGTACATCGAAGTTGACCACTACTTCCTTACTATCATTTATTACCAGTACATCCGGCCTGCCCAAAGTATCAAAACTAATTTCGAACACTCCTTCTTCTGTGGCGGGCGCCTGAAGTTTAAACGCTCCGTTTTTCGTCAATTCGGCACTGGCAACCAGTTCAGCATTACCGGCGGATGAGTATGATTTACTAAGATAGATAGTGCCAGTAGGGGCGTTGGCGATCTTTCCGCTCACAGTAAACTGTGAGCCGGCGCCACTCCGGCAGCCCAGGAGTGTTGCTACCGATATTGTCAAGAGAATGAATGTTTTTTGCATGCCTGACTATTTAAATAAATGAGTATTATATTGATCTAATAATTCCAGAATTCCTTCATTGCGTATCATGATCATACCCTGGCGATCTTCTGTAACGCCTTCTTTCAGGGTATACGTGTATCCTGGTTTTGCCCCTTCCATGATGGTAGGCATATATACAAACCGGATATTGGGATACTCCTTCAGGGCCGCAGCTACTTCAATAATGTGCGTAGAAATGACAAACAGGCAATTACGATATGCTGAGAAAGCAGCAGATACCGCCAGCGTACCGTCATAGGCATCCTTTACGTTGGTACCTTTGAACAGTTCATCAAACATCAGTATCAACCGTTGCCCTTTACTGACAGCTTCGGCAGCTTGTTTTACCCTCACCACTTCCGCATAAAAATGGCTATAACCCAGGTTTACATTATCGGCCACATTAATAGAAGTATACAATCCATCCCTTACCGAGAACACCATTTTTTCCGCCGATACCGGAAACCCCATGTGGGCCAGGTAAACGGCAATGCCGATGGTTTTCATCCAGGTGGATTTTCCCGCCATGTTAGCGCCGGTAAGAAACATCACGTTGTTGTCTGTATGCATCACACAGGAATTGCCCACGGCTTTCTCCATCGTTGGATGACACAGTCCCATTGCGAGTAACTTATTCTCCTCCGGCGCCATGGCCTGTGGATACGTCATATTTTTACTACGGGCAACATCGCTTACAGCCACCCATACATCTACCTCGTAAATAAAGGACAGCAGTGTGTGCATCTGTGTGTAAAGCTGTTTTTTCAGCTGGTAATAGTAATAAGCCACCGTTTTCAGAGACAGGCCGGCATAGATGTCGGATGCAAGCAACGTTTTCACCCGGGGTATGGCCAATATAGCCTCAACGTTCTGTAAAGTAGCCTTATAGGGGTGGTCGGCCCGGTCAGCGCTCATTTTCTTTACGAAGCTGTCACAAGCCTGTAACACCTGGATAATGCTCTGCAAACCACGAACGATCTTCCCATACCGTTCGTCGCGGGTGAGACGGGCCAACAGTTTACCTGCCACCACCCTACCCATGATCATCAGCCCCCCTTCTGTGAGCTGTCCGTCCATGAACTCCTGCATCATCTCCACAGTCTTATAGTCAAAGGGGAATCCGGGCAACTGCCGCTGGAAGTACTGAAGGATCTCTACACGGGAATTGATATCTGTTGCATTGTCCAGCGGGGAGAGGAACATTTTCTCCAGCATTTGTTCTCCTCCTGTCGTGTTCACCTGGTTAAACAGGTTGTATACGGACCCCTCCTTAAATTTCCCCAGGAGATTTAACTCGTCGAGTGTCTGTTTATCTACACTAAAGCTCATAATAACATCTTTTTCAGGTTATGGGAGCAGCCTTCCCTTTGCTGTTTCCCCTCAATATTTCCAGCACGCCTTCATTTTGGATGATCAGCATACCATGGCGATCTGCCGTAGTACCCGGGGTCAGTTTGTAAGTGTATTCAGGCTTATTGCCGTGCATATTTGTGGGGAGGTAGGAGAACAGTACAGTAGGTTCTTTTCGAAGACTGTCTGCCGCTTCCACGATATGGGAAGAGACCACAAACAGGCTGTTTTTCCAGCGGGAAAAAGCCGCACTGATAATGACCGTTCCTTCTTCCGCGTCTTTCACATTAGTACCGCGGAACAACTCGTCGAAAATAACAAACAGCCTTTTTCCTGCCGCCAGCCCGGCCGCCATCTTCTTCACCCGTAATACCTCTGCATAAAAATGGCTGGCCCCTGTTCCGAGGTTGTCGGGGAGATTGATAGTAGTATACAGGCCATCCACCACCGAAAATACCATTTCACTGGCTGCTACGGGAAAGCCAACATGAGCTATATAAAGTGCTGTAGCTATGGCTCTCAGGAAAGTGGACTTCCCAGCCATATTGGCCCCGGTCAGGAAAAGCAGGTTCCCGTTTTCCGACATATGGAGGTTATTGACAACAGGGTGTTTCAGTTGCGGATAAAAGACACCGGTCAGTTGCAGCGTGCATCCGTCAGTATCTTTTATGGTGGCAAAACAATATCCTTTTTCCCTGGCGACCATCGCTACGCTCATGTACACATCTATGTAATAGATGTATTTCAGCAACCGGATGATAACAGTTGGTTCATTCACGCGCAGCAGGGTATCATAAGCTGATACGGCGCCGAATGACAGCCGGGAGGAAGGTGACAGGCTTAACAATGGCTGAAGGGCCGGCGTCTGTAATAATGCCACTATAGCCTCCCGTTCTTCCCGGTAAGGCTCCATACCGGCTACAGCTGCAGATGAAACAAATTGGTGCAGTTGCTGAACGATCCTGACCGTAGCTATTACCGCTTCTGCCATCTCCCTTTCATCCAGCCTGTTGGTGCGATGCGATCGCCTGTTTCCAGACTCTTCAGCAGTGTCGAGATACTTTTCCACCAGGTCAAGCTGACCAGCTTCAAAAATGAAACCACTACTCAAGCCGGCAAAATGTGCAATGATACTGCTGCGCCGGGCAATAGCCGTGGCGCTGCCCAGTGGTTTACGAAACAGTTCAGCCAGCAATTGCTGTCCTCCCCGTGTAGCAGCTTTATTGTAGATGTCATAAATGCTGCCACTACCAGGACCTGTGGATAGTATCCGCAGGTCGCTCATGGTTTGATAATCTGTTTGTAAATACGATATCTCCTTCATATTATCTTCTTTTACGTCTGATCAGCAGAACAGCCGCCAACAGCGCAAGCACGGCGGGCACTATCCACACCAATATAACTTTGAGTGACTCCGCCTGCCCGGTCGTTATCCGCATGAACACGTCCAAAGGTTTGGGCCTGGGTAAATAAACAGGGGCCTTCCCATCTGCCAGCCAGGCAAAAAGAACATAGCCAAAGCCATCGTCTCTTAGTACACTCATAAAATCTGCATCTCCGCCCACTATCATACGCTGTTCATGTCCGTTAATCTTCCTGGTAAAGGCTTTTAACACATCCAAAGGCTGCTTTCTGTCACCGTTCGCAGGATCATACCTGGGCGCAACGGAATCTGTTATGAAAGTCCCGGCCTTCAGCCAGGTATTTCCCGGTATCATATGTACCAACGGTACAGCAGTAACCCCCAGGGTAGCGGAGGAATCCGAAAAAGAAGTGGCCCCGTAAAATATTGGTCCTTTTCTAGGAACTGACCGGCGGAACCGGATGGCGTGGGCCCGTACTTTCCGTTCTTCTATCGTCCAGGGCTCTTCCGTCAGGGTGAGCAAGGTGTCCGTATAGATTGCATTCACCTGGTCTTGTAGACCACCCCCGTTGGGAAATGCCAGGATACCAGGCTGGAGCTTCACCCCCACCTGGTCCAGCAGAGGATTTACCAGATCCTGTTTATTGGGTTCTGACAGGATCATTGTATTTCCTCCCCGCGCTATGTATTGGGAAAGTTTAGATTGGGCAACCGGGCCCAGTTCAATTTTAGGATCAGCCAATACAACAATATCTGCATCTTTGGGAATGTCTTCTTTATTGAGATTGCGGTTAGTAAATTCAAAACCATGATTCGTCAGCGCCTCTCTGACTCCGATATTGGAAAGTTGAGTATAGTTTCTTTCTCCGGGCATATCAGGACGCCGTTCCAGTTCACCCGTTATAAAAACCACTTTGGTGGCCCTGCCTTTTATAAGCGTATTCAATGCTGCTGCTACTTCCACTTCTCCCGGTATACGATCCTCCTGATTGTAGCCCTGGTAGGTACGCAGAAAAACAGAGCGGTTTTTATACTTCAACTGCATGACCAGCTGGTAATTTTCAGGCGCTAGGTTTATGATTTGTTTAATCTCTGCAGGTGTTTTGAACAGGGAAAACGCGGCATTACGCAGGCGAGCGGTTTCCTGGGCGATTTGCCGAACGGTTTTATAAGGGTTAATGACATTTACAGGCTGAAAGTAGTATATATAGTTAAACTTTATGTTTGGTTTGAAGCGCTGATATTTCTCCCAAATCTGCGAGAGATAGGTATTGCGGGCCTCCGGAACCCCCAAAGGCGCATTCAGCCCGAGGAGATTACAATACAAAGTTACCTCTAACTGGCCGTCCAACTGTTTTAACAGCTCCCGGGTCCGGGGATGAATAGTGTTAACTTTTTGCTCGCTGGTATCATAATAGGCTACTAAACCGGGACGCCCACTAACATAACCCAACCCCACCACCAGTACTATCAATACAATGTACCTGGCAATCACCAATGGCAACCGTTCTTGTTTACGTCCTCTCAACAATACCAGGTAGCTCATCACCACAAACATACCGGAGATCATTATAAAATAAAGTATATCCTTACTGACAAGCAGTCCCTTCTGCATATCAGGCAGCCTGCTCTCCATAGACAGGAACCAGGTAATATCACGCAAATAGTCAATCCCCTGCCATAATCCACCAATTTTTTGCAGTGCAAATAAAGCGATAAAAGTAGCAATGGCTGCCACCACCTGGTAATTGGTAATGCAGGACATAAACAGCCCTATAGCAGAATAAGCGCATACAAGCAGGTAGAACCCCAGCAACGAGGATAAGAGCGGGCCGATATCTACCTTCACAATACTGTAGATGGCTACGCCATGAAAGATAGCAACGATCAGTACCAGCAATAAATTGAATATGGAAACACCCAGATATTTTCCACAAACAATCTGCCATAGCTTTGTAGGGGTTGAATATAGTAACCGAATGGTACCCTGGTTTACCTCCCTGTTAACAAGTCCCATGGTCAGCAAGGGAATAAAAAAATATAGCTTGCCCGCGATATCTTCATAAAACTGCCCGTTTCTCATCAGGTAAGCCGTCAGCGGAACATGCGTGCCCTCAAATTCCCGGTTATGTCCTGCAACGAGCCAATAGTATTGGCTAGTGGAAGTTAGTAAGGGCATGAATATTCCCGCACATACGATCAGAAATACAATGAGTGTAAACCAGGCTACAGGGGAATAGAAGAGATTACGCAATTCATTCCGGGCTATTTTAATAGTTATTTTCATCCTATTGGTTTAAACTTGATGATGAGCGTTTTGATAATTGATGAAAAATATCGTCCAGGGAGGCCTGGTCCGGGCTAATCTCCCTTATGCCCCAGCTGTTTGCCACACTCTCCTTTACCAGGAGGTCCACTACCTCGTCCGGGGTGTCGTCAAAATAGATGTACAGGCTCCTGCTGTCTATCTCTTCTGTACGGACAATCCCCTTCAGTCCAGCGAGTACGGCAGCAGGCGGCGGATTCTCCATCCGTACCTGTATTCTGCCAATACGCAGGTAACTTCTGAAGTTCTGCATACTGTCAGAGAATACGATTTTGCCGTCTTCAATCATGATGATATCACGACAAAGCATATGCACTTCTGACAAGAGGTGAGACGACAACAACACCAGCGAATTTTGCCCGATCTCTGTAATGAGTTTCCTCACTTCAATAATCTGATTGGGGTCCAAACCATTGGTAGGCTCATCCATAACAACAACAGGAGGTTCATGGATAATTGCCTGTGCAATGGCCACCCGCTGCCGATATCCGCCGGACAGGTTTCCGACAAGCCGTTTAGCCACATGGGTGATACTACAACGTTCCATTACTTTTTCACAAGCGTTTTTTACAAGCGACTGCGGGATCTGCCTTAAGTTGGCCACGTACCGCAGGTACTCCGTTACCGTGAGGTCCAGGTACAAAGGGACTTGCTGAGGCAGGAAACCGATTTTACTTCTTCCCGATTCGGGATCCTTCTCTATATCCGTACCCATGATAAACACCTTACCTTCTGTCTGTTTAAGCGTGCCGCAGACAATGTTCATCGTAGTGGACTTGCCCGCGCCATTAGATCCTACCAATCCAACCACGCCATTCCGGGCTATCTCCACATTAATGTTACGCAAAGCCCACTGGCTGGTATACCGGTGCGATAAACCTTCTATTTTTAGTATAGCGGTCATTGAAACTGAGTTTTTAACAAGCAGATAAATATTAAAAAGAAGCTCGTATTGCGCTTCGTGTATTGCATTACTGCAGATAATACGTCTGAATCAGGAAATCATTACACTATTTCCTAAAATACTTTGAGACAGTTGTTCTGATTGATTATTAAAAAACATTCTTAGTTTCTCCAGGCCCCGGGAGCGCTTTACCCGGACCAGGTTGGTGGTCATATTCAACGCTGTTGATATTTCTTCGGTAGTAAGCCCTTCAATAAATGTAAGGTTAAGCACTTTGGCTATGGGCGCCGGCAAACGGTTAATTTTTCTCCGGATCTCTTCCCATCCTTCCTGGCAGATCATGGTCATATCTGCACCCGCTTCCTCCACCTGCGTTTGTGCAACTATCTGCTCCTGCCCGGCAGCCTTCACGTTCAGATGCCTCAGATAGTCGTAAGACTTATGCCGCGCTACAACAAAAAGATATGCGGCCAGATGTTTTTCCTTCCACACAGCTACCCGCTCCCGGTTGCGCCAAAGCTGCATCAGCGTTTCCTGCGCAACATCCCTTGCCTCCTCCCTGTTATGGATCAGCGATTCGGAAAAGAAAACAAGCCGCGGGAAATACTCGGCGAATATGGCATTTAAGGCTTCCTCCTTTCCCAGTGCGATGCTGGCACATATATTTTC
Source organism: Chitinophaga polysaccharea (assembly GCF_902150045.1). GTDB lineage: Bacteria > Bacteroidota > Bacteroidia > Chitinophagales > Chitinophagaceae > Chitinophaga > Chitinophaga polysaccharea_A. The sequence continues at coordinate 397,942 of NZ_CABFVU010000004.1, read as the reverse complement.
TTCAAAAGCTGTTTGCAACTTCTTCACAAATAGGTATGTTTATAATCCCGCATAAAGTAATATGCTATCCTAACAAGTCAGCAAATACATTCCTTATTAAGACCATTGTCTTATATCAACGGGCATAGCAGTTCAGTAGGCGCCTGAAAACGATAATTGTGCATGACTACTAAAGACACATAATAAATCCGGCGGTATGACAACACCTGCATATTATTAACCTAAAAAAGACGGGAACGTTCAAAGATTTAAGCGCAGGCAGCATCCGGGCGGTGTTTCATCCCGATGCCTACATCAGCACCATCATAGAAGGCAAATTGATATAGTGGGCACCGCCGCAATATCCGGGCCCGGTTGGCCAGGCGACAATACAGGAATGCCAACCCAAACTCCTCTACCTGGGATGAAAATACCGGGGAAGAATCGGATCGTATCTTCACATGGATATATTGTATTCTTTAAATCATATATTTACTAAATTAGGATTGCAGACATCAGTAATCCTCCCCAAATGGGGTCAGTAATAAGGATACAGCCGGCCCGGATTTTTACCCTTGGAAACAAAAGATTTTTTTGCGGCACCCCGTACAGCCGGTGGAATCATTAAATTGATTTTCTCTTGAAAAGAATGACAATATTTTGTAACTTTTAGCTACCCAAATAGATTTAATTGATTTTAGACCACGTAAGTAATCAAAATAACCGTAATTAAAAAGACCGGCGCAGTCGATTCTCCTTTTTAAAAGGATGTCATCAGCATGGCAAAGACAGTAAATAAATAATCAATTCCTCAACATAACCCAAATTTCTATGAGTACAGAGATAACCTCAATCCTATCCCGGTTTCACTATCCTTTCCCCATGCTCAAAAATCCATTTGCCCAGACCCTGCAGGAAATCACAGAACAACATTGAATAGATGGAGAGTATCTGGTGCTGTATCAAAATGATCCTTCCACCAGGAAAAAGTACAAGATGACCAAGACTGCCCATATCGCCTCTCAGTGGTTTCCAACAGCAAGTGCCGAGCGGCTGAAGCCTGTGTGCAGATTCATGTTATGGACACTTTATAATGATGACAGATGTGAGGAATGTAATCTTCAGGAACTATACCGTATCCGTGACCGAGTTTTGACTACCTCATCTCATATCAAACCAATGATCAACTATAGGCAAAATTCCTTCATAGAAGCTGTATCATAACTAACTTAATGGGTGTGAGAATCGCATATACGAAAATTTTCTCCACCCGGTACCCGAGTAAAATCGGGTAAAAGTTATTTATGATACAGCCTCTCTAGGCAATCTTTTTCAATTTTCCGGTCTTTGTAAATAGTGTTTTTCTTAGTGTTGACATATTTCTACTTATTCTTTCTTAACTCTGCAATACCGCTGTGTTGTACGTATATTTTTATGTCCCAGCATCTTACTGACATCTTCCAACGGAACTCCATTGTTTAACATGATGTCTGCGAATGTATGGCGCGCTAAGTGGGTATTTAGCTTCCTGTTGATGCTACATATCGCAGCGATTTCCTTTAAATAGCCATTGTATCGGCTATTACAATTAATTGGAAATAATTTATTATTAGCGATACAATATGGGTGATTTTTATATTTCTCAATAAGATCAGCTACTATAGGAAGTATTGGTACCATTTCGTTAATTTTTGTTTTCCCCCGATTTTTCATAAGCAGGGCTCTCCTTCTTTACCAACCTTAACAATATTATCCGGAGAAAGCGCATAAATGTCCTGGAATGCAAACCCGGTAAAACACTGACCTATGAAAGCGTCTCTTACTTCTTCCAGCCTGACAACATCCATTGGCTTCTCATAAATCTGGTAAACCTCATGCAACTCAAGGGGAACAACTTCTTTGTCTCCGCCTGAGCATTTAAACTTTGCCATTGTGTTGCTCGCTATCCATTTTTACTTACCGCGAAGTCAATTACCTGTTTTGTATTCTTTGCTTCCGTGCTGCCGCTTCGAGCAGATTGATGGGCCTTCTTTTTAATTTCGTGCCTACCAGAAAATCCCTGCGCTTTAAGATTGAATATTTATAAAACTCATTCCCAAACTCTGAATCAAGAGATTTAACCCATATTTTAAATTTGTCAGGATCAGTATCTTCTTCACGTTGCAAGTCAATTGCCCTGATTGAACCATCGTTACTCGATTTGTATTTGGCGAACTCAATTATTTTCTGACGTGTCGCACGCCACTGCTTTAATGTCTGCTCAGATCTAGTCCCCTCTTTCACCTGCTCCTTAAAATCAACTATGAGCAGGTCTATCGCTTCTAATAAAGTGTGGTCCGATTGGACAGGTTTATCTGTGTTTTCTTGAATGCCGTTTGCAGGGATGCCTTTATAGACATTTTTTAGCATCCCTGGGGTTACTTCTTCAAACTGATTTTGAAGAGCCCGAAAATGAAGTTCCAGGTCAGTCCTCATTTCAATAATCTTCTTGTTGGTTTTACGACCTTCGGGGCTAGGGTCAGTTACAATTTTGAGCTGATTGTCCCAATGTTCAGGCAGGACTTTTCTGGATGTTGACAGCTCGTCATCTAGGCCATCTATGGTAATTCTGGCATAGATCGGGGCACGGCCGTCTGTTTTTGAGGCTTTTGATCTCCATAGCCAAAACAGGAGCGAAAGCTTTTGGTTGCTTTTCATCTTACTTCACATTTTTAAGTTATCAAATTGGCTCTTCAGGATTTTCCTGAAAAACACATCTGATTCTCTCAAAATCTACTTCACACAAGCATTTTCAATTAAATCGATGACCTAAATTACGGCTTTCAACAAGTCATTGAATAGGTCATTGATCGATCGGTATAGGACTGACTAAAACTGATATATTTATCTGGTTTGATCGGCTATAAAAACTAAGTAAGCACGAAAAGCAATTTCGCACTTGATCCTAGACTGACAAATAGACCAAAAACAAAAAACCCGCGCAGTGCGCAGGTTTCAAGTTTCTCCAGTGATCCCCTTGGGACTCGAACCCAAGACCCATACATTAAAAGTGTATTGCTCTACCAACTGAGCTAGGGAATCTTTTTACCCCGTCTTTTTGTTTAACGGAGTGCAAAGATAGGAATTATTTATTTCCAGCCAAATTTTGTTGAACTTATTTTTATCATTTCCCTGTAAACACAAGCTTGTAGCGGATTACAGGGTCATCTTTTTCCTCTTCACTGAAAATATGCAACAGGTAATATTTACCCGCTACCCAGTCATTTATGCTGTTATCATAAAACGGGCTACCGGGATTCCCACTCTGCCCGCCGGGATAAATACCGTATGCTTCCGTTTTATCCGACAACTGCACCACCATGCGCCAGGAAGGACCATGCGTTGATTTCGTTGCATTCACAATATGCTGTCCACCACCAGTGTTCAAATGCAATGCGCTAAAGGCGGGAATACCGCGGGAAAGATGGTTGATATCGGTACCTCGGGCTTTTCCCAGCTCCAGCCTGCCTGCTTTGTTTAACTCCGACAGCTGCGCTACTGTGGTAGCAAACACGCCCTGAACCAGCTGCGATAAAGTTTCTTTTTGCGGGGTGTTGATGTTGTCTATAAAATGAAAGGCGGTATCGCGTTGCAGCAATTGCAGTGTAGTGACAGATTGCGGATAAACCAGGATGGTAGTGTCTTTAGGATGCAGCTCATCCTGCCAGATAGTATCTTCCAGGTGCGCCCACAAAGTGTTGAAGATGCTGGCGGCTTTACTGTCGGGCGTAGCCATAAAATCCCAGGACGATAACAGCTGCCAGTAAGGCTGCTGCTGTACTGTAAGAGCGCTGGTATCTATATGTTTCCTTATTACAGGCATCGCGGCGGCGGCAAACAGGTTCATATCGTCATTCTGCAGCTGCATCATATCCTGCGTGGTGATTGCGCTCATGGCAGTTAATCTTTCGTTGATGCGCTTACCACGGAAAAGATCGTATTCACCGTACAGCGCATACGGATAAGTGCTGTCTGTAGGGCGCTGATTAGCGGAGCTCACAAACCCTCTCTCGGGATTTTTTATATGAGGCAGTTCATCATGAGGGATATATCCCTGCCATGCATAAGTGCTGTCGCTGCCGGGCATGATCCATTTGCCCTGGTCTTTCCAGCGCAAAGGATACTGACCATTGTGCCAGATGGCTATATCGCCGGCTTTATCGGCGAATATAAAGTTTTGGGCAGGACAGGTATACCCGTTAATGGCGCTTAAATAATCATCGTAATTACGGGCTTTATTCAGCTTGATGAATGTAGCCAGCTCATTGGAAGGATCCAGCGCCTTCCAGCGCATGGCCAGGAAGTTCTGACCGGTTGTTTTGTCAGGAAACGTATTATCAAACATAACGGGGCCAAACGCAGTGTAGGCAACGGTATCGTATACCGCGGCGCCGTCTCTTACTTTTATTTTCTCCACACGCAGGTCTGCTTTGCGGTAACTGCCGTTATACAGGTATTCAGTGCGGCCGTTGCGGAACTGCATACTGTAGTAGTCTTTCACGTCTTCTTCTCCGTTGGTAACGCCCCAGGCAATATGATCATTGAAACCGATGATCACACCGGGCGCACCGGGCAGGGAAGCTCCATACACATTCATAGCAGGTGTATGGATCTGTACTTCATACCAGAGTGAAGGAAGCGACAGGCTCAGATGCGGATCATTGCAAAGAATGGGCGCCCCCGAGCGGGTTTTGCTGCCGGCTACAGCCCAGTTGTTGCTGCCGTTGTCCGGATCTGGCTTGTCTGTTTTAAACTTCATATATGCTGCTGCAATGGCAAGCACACTATCAGGCGGAGCGGTTGATTTTAATGTAGCTTTAGGATAGGCCGTGCCTTTCGGAATAATCGGGTCTGTAGCTTCATGAAAGTCGGGATACATCAGCTCAAAGTCCTGCAGGGAAAATAAACGGCGCGCATTGGTAGATTCGAGGTCGTTAGCGGCTCCGGCAAGATCATGCGCCATGTACTTCAGTAATAAGGCCGACTTGATGATATCCCATCTCTCCGGTTTATAATCCAGGATTTTATATTCTACGGGGTAAGTAGCGGGACTAAGTGTGGCAATATAGGCGTTAACACCAGCGGCGTAAGCCGTCACCGCCTCTTTGGTAGCCGGGTCTGCCAGCATTTCTTTTACCGTGTATTCTGCCGCATATACCATTCCCAGGCGTCGCTGTTTCCGGTCGTAATGCACCAGCTTAGGGCCGAGTATTTCGGATAAACGGCCGGCTGCAGCATATGTTTGCAGCTCCATCTGCCAGAGGCGGTCGCGCGCGGTTACATACCCCTGCACATAATAGGCATCTCCTTCATTTTCCGCGAAAATATGAGGCACCATGCGGTCGTCGTACCAAACTTCCGTTTTACTTGATAAACCAGGCAATACCAGCTGCTCATGGGGAAACTCACCGATAGGCTCTGCATTTTGCCAGAAGCCGGTTTGCGGGCTTAACAACTTTCCCAATGGCGGTATCTGTCCCAGTTTATGACTGAAAGCATATGTAAGCGATAAGGTAACTGCTGCGGTGATAACTGCGGGGATGATTCTCATATTACAAGTCGGATGTAATATGTAAAATACATCAAATTTGTTTCATAACCAGTTATGCCTGTAATACTTTTATGAGATGGGCCACCTCTGCGGAGGTATTAAAACTGTGCAACACAATGCGGAGTCTTTCTGAGCCCTTTGGCACCGTAGGATGCAGGATAGGCCGCACATCCAGGCCCTCCAGCTGCAAACGCTGCGCGATGCTGCGGGTATATTCATTGCCACGTGTAAGCACTGCCTGGATGGGCGTGGTGCCTGGCAACAGCTCCGTATTTACGATGCCGGCTCGGAACTGTGTAATGAGAGACTGCAAATGCTCCCGTTCTGCCTGCATATAGGGGAAAGTGGCATAACCCGCCTCTATGGCGGCCAGGGCAGCGGGTGGTAATGCGGTGGTATAGATAAATGAACGGGAGAAGTTGATAAGGTAGTCGCGCAATATCCGCGAGCCCAGCACCACGGCGCCATGACAACCTACTGCTTTCCCGAAGGTATGAATGCGCGCAAAACAGGCGGCTGTTAACTGCAGGTGTTGTACCAGCCCTTCTCCCCTGCTGCCGATAACCCCGGTGGCATGGGCCTCATCCACTATCAGATGCGCGCCATACTGTTCGCAGATGGCGGCAATTGCGGCCAGCGGCGCCAGGTCGCCATCCATGGAATAGACGGATTCCACCGCTACAAAAATATTTCCCAGCCCGTGCTTCAGCTTTTTTTCAAGATCGTCCACATCATTATGCGCAAAGGAAAACGACTGCGCAGCCGATAAACGTACCCCATCGCGGACAGACGCATGGATCAGCTGATCGTAAATGATCGTATCACCCTTGCGGCCCAGGCAAGAAAATACGCCCAGGTTGGCATCATAACCGGAGTTATACAGCAACCCGGCTTCAGCCCCGTGAAAACCGGCCAGGTCTTTTTCCACTGATTCAATCCATTCGTAATTGCCCGCCAGCAGCCTGGCCCCGGTGCTGCCATGCGCGGGATGCCTTTCTTCCATTAGGGTGTGGATATACTCCCTCACAGCGGTACTCCGGGCAAGACCGAGGTAATCGTTGGAACAAAAATCTACCTTATCTCCAGGGAGCCTCAGCTCGCGGAACGACTGCTGTTCCCGGCGCTCATCAAGCAACCGTGTTAAAAAAGAAGTATTGTCTTTACCCATGGATCTGCGTTTATCAGCGCACAATTTAAACTTTGCCGTTATCTTCGCAAAAAAGCCACAGCCTAAGCGCTGTTTTTTCTATGAGCAAAGTATCAATACTCGGACTAAAACTGCCTACTGATCCACGATGGGTTAACCTGGCGGCCATTTCATTGCAGGATATTCTTACCGACCACGCGTATTGCGAGCAAAAAGCGGCATCTTCCGCTATCTCCCTGATCCAGCGCAACCCGGAAAGAACAAAACTGGTAGAGGAACTGGCGCCTATTGTTACAGAAGAATGGGGCCATTTCCGGCAGGTGCTTGCTGAAATGAAGAAACGGGGCCTTTCCTTAGGTAAACAACGGAAAGATGATTATGTAAATGCCCTCATGGATAACCGGGTAAAAGGCGGCCATCCGGACGACAGCTTCCTGGATGCCCTGCTGATCTTTGCCCTGATAGAAGCCCGCAGCTGCGAGCGCTTCCGCCTGCTGAGCGAAGGTTTGGAAGATGAATATATGCGCGATTTCTACCACCGCTTCATGGTATCTGAAGCAGGCCACTACCGCCTTTTCATTGACCTGGCCAACGAATATTTCCCCGAAGAAAGAGTGCGCACCCGCTGGCAGGAATGGCTGAACAAGGAAGCCGAAATACTGCAAAACATTGCCGTTCGCGGGGATCGCATGCACTAAGTGGATTTTGTCTTGGAACACTGATTTTGATGATTACTTTGATTTTGTTTTTGGAGTTTGAAAATAATTAAGGGAGATATAAGCGAATAGATCCGCACATATCTCCCTTAGTTATTATAAAAATAAAATGTAAAACAAAATCAAAGTAATCATCAAAATCAGTGTTCCAAGACAAAAATCAAAAGTTAAACCCGAGGTTTACATAGAACTTCAGCCGGCCTGACTTGTCGTTGTACATCATGGTGGCCTCCACAGGGCCGAGACGGCTGCTGTAGGCAGCACCAATGCCATAACCGGCGAGGTATTCGTACTTGTCGCCGCCGGAAATCACACCATCATATACCGCTCCGCCTATACGGGGAATGGCGAAAAGATTCCGCATGAACTCATATTGCCAGGCTATCTGCATCACGCCTACTTTCGGCGCAATCACTTCTCCCTCGTATATGCCCACCAAAGGTACCTGGTTGCGGGTGATGTTGGTCATACCCCCTACTACAAACGCATTTACCACAGATTCCCTGTAGTTGATAGTATACCCTATGTTACCATCCAGTTCCAGGGCCGATTTACGCCCCATAGGAATATAGTATTTCATGTTCAGCGCCAGGCGTTGATAGTCGTTGAAGTTTACACCCAGCGTGTCATAGTCCTGCTCTACACCCTGCGAACTGACCTTTATGCCCGGATGCTGGTTATAAATATGCCCGGCTTCCAGGTCCAGCAACAATCCCCTGGTAGGATATATTTTCTGGTTGAGGGAATTGATGCCAAAATTAATATAGGAGTTCAGCTGGTTGGTGCTTCCACGCACCTCCGTGAAGTTCGACAGCTGCGGTTTGTATTTAATATACTCCCAGCGCGTTCCCACACCTACAAACATATTACGGGAGAAGGTATACTGCACGTCCATATTTATGTTGGCATACTTGCTGCGATAGGGTTGCTGCTCGTTGAAATTGTTATCATAAAAAGTAAGCCCGTTATTTTCATAATAGGTGCCCAGCCCGAAGCCAAAGTTACGGCTGCGGCCAAGGTACTTGAAGTATTCTGCCTCCAGGCGCGGGTTTTCACTGATCACCGCTGTTACAAAGGAGCGGGAGTTGGGCACAATGAAATTCCGCTGTGTTAAGTTGATGATCGCATTGGCGCCGGTGAACGTGTTATAATTGAGCGCAAATTTCACATAGGTGAGCGGGTTTTCCTCCACCTGTATATCCATCCGGCTCTTGCCGTATCCTTCCGGCACCAGGTTATAAGTGATCAGTTTATAGAAACGGGTACCATATACATTGAGGATGGCGTTTCTCAGTTGGGCAGACGTATAACATCCGCCAGGTTTGAGATGCAGTCGTTGTAAAAAGAATTTCTGATCGGAATGAACCAGGCCGTTTACATGCACGCTGCTCAGCTCTATGTCGGCGGCAAATGGCAAGCGGTCTGCTACAAAAGGTGGTTGAGGATATAGTGCATTCAGGGAATCTGCCAGGTGTTTGAAAACCGGGTACATCTCCCTCCCTTTCCGGCGCCCGGCTTCAATAATAGAATCCACACTGCCAAAGCTGGCAGCCGAGTAGTTTTCCAGCTCCCTGTTCATCGGCACATAAATGTCACACTGTTTTATGGCTTTGGTAAAATCGTCTGCATCTTTATAAAAGCCCAGCTGGTAAAGGATATCAAAAGGGGTAAGCAATTGATCGGCTTTACGCAGGCCGCCGCTTACATTGGCGCCTATCACGATATCGGCGCCCATTTCTTTGGCGGTGATCACCGGGAAGTTGCGGACCACGCCCCCATCCACCAGCTTGCGGTCGCCGATCTTCACGGCGGTGAAAATAGACGGGATAGCCATGCTGGCGCGCAGGCTGGTCACTATTTCCCCGCTGTCGAGCGTCACAATATCGCCGGTAGCCACATCGGTGGCAATGCATTTAAAAGGGATATTGAAGTCTTCAAAGTTCTTGATATCCTTCACCGGCCAGCAAAGTTTTGCCAGCTCCAGCCACAGCGCTTCGCCGGAAATTACGCCGGAAGCCAGCTTGGGCTTACCATATTCAAAAGGAATTTCGATGATGTATTTGTTGTACTCCCGTTTTTCTTCATAGGAAATATCAGTAAGAACGGGCTGGTTGGAGAACAGGCTGTTCCAGTTCAGTTTACGGGCGGCTTCTTCAATCTTCTTCCCGGAATACCCCATGGCATATAAAGATCCTACGATGCTTCCCATGCTGGTACCGGTGACCATATCCACCCTCAGACCGGCGCTGTCTATCGCTTCCAGGATGCCGATGTGCGCAAGGCCCCTGGCCCCGCCGCCGCTGAGCGTTAATCCTATCTTAGGTTTGTTGCTGATCGTTTGCTGAGCCTTCACGGTATAGTAACACAACACAAAAACTAACAACAATAAACTGGTACCCCGCCTGATGTGCGCTGTTGATCCCTGCTTCATTTTGAATAATTGGCCCTTATTAAAGATAAGGTTTTATAAACATTCGGGAATGTTAAGCACAAGAGATTTTTAGTTGGACATTTGTTCCCATAGTAAATATTCGTTATCTTATTCCCCGCAAAAAGCTAACTAACAAAAGTAAGCGTTTACAATTAACACGTATGAAAAACTCGCTCTCTACGCAAAACATCTGGCAGGTTATAATGGCTTCGTCGGCTGGTACGCTCATTGAATGGTACGACTTTTACATCTTTGGCAGCTTATCGGCCATCATTGCTGAAAAGTTCTTCCCTCCCAGTAATCCGCAGCTGGCCTACATTGCCACGCTGGCCACCTTTGCTGTTGGCTTTATTGTGCGCCCTTTCGGGGCCATTGTATTTGGCCGCATCGGCGATATGGTAGGACGTAAATATACCTTCCTCCTTACGTTGCTGATCATGGGCGGATCTACCTTTGCCATCGGTCTTATTCCCAGCTATCATACCATTGGCATACTGGCGCCTATACTGGTATTGATTCTCCGCCTGGCACAGGGCCTGGCCCTTGGTGGTGAATATGGCGGTGCCGCTACCTATGTAGCGGAACATTCGCCGGACAACCGCCGTGGTTACTACACCAGCTTTATTCAAACCACGGCCACACTGGGGCTGTTTGTATCGCTGGGAGTGATCCTGGTGACACGCATGCTCATGTCGCCGGACGATTTCAACAACTATGGCTGGCGTATCCCCTTCCTCCTGTCGGTGTTGCTGGTAATTATGTCTTATTACATACGGATACGGCTGCACGAATCCCCGCTGTTCGCACAAATGAAGAAAGAGGGCAAAACATCCGCCAACCCTATCAAAGAAAGCTTTGCCAATAAGGAAAACCTGAAACTGGTATTGATTGCGCTGTTTGGCGCCGCCATGGGCCAGGGCGTGGTATGGTATACGGGGCAGTTCTACGCGCTCTCCTTTCTCCAGAAAACCATGAACATAGAATTTGTGCAGTCTAATATCATCATAGCCATTGCACTGCTGCTGGGCACTCCATTCTTTATTTATTTTGGCTCACTGTCCGACCGTATAGGCCGTAAAAAGATCATGCTCACCGGCATGCTGCTGGCGGCACTTGCCTACTACCCCATCTATAAGGCCATGGACAACATCGGTAATGTAAAGCTGAAACAGGAACAGACCGATCTTTTCAGAATAGAAAGCAATTCTACCCGGAGTGAATCGGGCGAACTGGTGCTCAAATCCTTCCGGGTGCACAGCTACACCGATGGCAGCATCCTGAGGGAGGCAGCGGATAAGAAAGAATTAACCGTAAGCCGCACAAATGTTGCCTGGCTGGTGATCCTGATATTTATCCAGGTATTGTTTGTAACCATGGTGTATGCACCTATCGCGGCTTTCCTGGTAGAGTTATTTCCTACCCGCATCCGGTATACGTCTATGTCGCTGCCCTATCATATTGGTAACGGCGTATTCGGCGGGTTGCTGCCCACTATTTCCACCATCCTGGTTACCAATACCGGTAACCACCTGGCTGGGCTCATTTACCCGATCGGTATTGCATTGATCTGTTTTGTAGTTGGTATTATTTATCTGAAAGATAAAAGAGGTATCCCGTTGTAAATGCGATGGAGACTGGCTAAAAAAAGGTACATGAAGCCGTTGTAAACGCGGTTTTATGTACCTTTTTAATTTGCCTGGTTATTGAAAACGTTGCAGCAGGTCATCCAACTGCAGCTGCGGATGCGCCGTCATCAGTTGCTGCACCTTTGCAGCATAGTGATTTAAAAACTGCCGGTGTTGCGGGCTTTCGGGGTTAAAGGGCCGGTGGTTGGCGGCCCGGTTTATTTCAGCGATGCTATGCAGCAGTTCCTGGCTGGCCGCGCCTATTGCGGCCTTTATTACCTGTTCCCATACATAGTTAACCGCCAGTTCATTGGGATGCACCATGTCTTCCTTATAAAAACGGTAATCCCGCAAATCATCTATCACCAGCTCATATGCCGGGAAATAAAACAGCCTGTTGAACTTATTTACCAGGTGATGAACTGCCTGCAATAAAATGGCTTTACTGAGGTTATTTTCCACTACTCCATCGCGGATATAGCGCACGGGACTAACGGTGAAGAGTATATTAATTTTCCGGTTACGGAAAAACAGGCGATGCATTACATTATCCAGCGCGGTAACAACTTCATCTACTGTGAGCATGCGTTTGTAGAAGTTGCCGGCAGGCACCTTATGGCAGTTACCCACCAGGCGGTTATTTTCCTTTAAGATGTAGGCATGGGCAGATCCCAGCGTAATAATGAGCCAGTCGGCGCTTTCAATAGCCTTTGTAGCGGCGGCCTGCGCCCGGTGAATGTTTTCCAGCGTGGCTTCCGGCGTAAGAGCGGAGAAACGGCTGTGATGATCCCAGCTGTTCCAGAGGTCATTGTGCATGAACAGGTCTTCACGCGTATATACTTTCCCGTCCAGATAAGTGGTGAGGGCCTGTGTGATGCTGAGCGGGTTATATAAAATACCGTGCGGGTTCACCAGGGTATTAAACCGGTGTTCCTGCAGCTTTCCACCTATTTCTTCCGCAAAGCAGGAGCCCATTAGCAACAGCTCATGATCATACCGGATAGGAGCCGGCAACGGCGTTACGGGAAAGCTTAAATGAAATTGCATGTAATACAGTTAATCTTTAAAAACAGCATCTGCCAGTCGCTGTGCGCCTCTTAATGCGGTCATATCCAGTGTAAGCGGTTCTTTTCGCTGGTGGCAGAAGGCTATCAGGTTTTCGGTGGCCAGGTTTCCCACCAGTTCATCTTTGGCCATGGGGCATCCACCTATGCCTTTAATGGCGCTGTCGAACCGTTTGCAGCCCTGTTCATAAGCGGCCAGTACCTTCTCTTCCCACTTATTGGGGGCTGCGTGGAAATGTGCGCCGAACTCCACATCAGGATAAGCGGGGATGAGGTGTTTGAACAGGCTGCTGATAGTAGCCGGATCTGCCACGCCTACTGTATCAGCGAGGGAGATAACGCCTATTTCCATCTTCACCATTTCAGCTACCCATTGCAGCACAATTTCCGGGCTGTACGGGTCGCCATAAGGATTACCAAATCCCATGGAAATATAAATCACCAGTTCTTTCCTGTTCTTAATGCACAGTTCCTGCATGGAATGTACCTGTTCCAGTGATTCCGCGATGGTTTTATTGGTATTTCTCAGCTGGAAAGTTTCCGATATGGAGAAAGGAAAGCCCAGGTAATTAATTTCATCGAACACCACTGCTTCTTCTGCTCCCCGCAGGTTAGCCACAATGGCCAGCAGCTTGCTTCCGGAGCCCGGCAGCTGCAGCCGGGGAATAACGTCTTTTGTATCTGCCATCTGTGGAATGGCTTTGGGAGATACAAAACTACCGAAATCGATCGTATCAAAACCAACCTTTAACAGGGCATTCAGGTATTGCACTTTTTCATCCGTACTGATCATCCTGTGCCAGCCCTGCATGGCATCGCGTGGGCATTCAACTAATTTTAGCATAGTAAACTATTTTCGTGGCGGGCGCCCGCGGGTCCGCTAAATATTTACCGTTCTTTGTTTCAGCGCTTCATATAAAATGATACCGGCGGCCACAGACACATTGAAAGATTCAAAATTGCCGGCCATGGGAATGCGGAACAGCACATCGGAAGCCTTGATCAGCGCAGGGTATACGCCTTTATCTTCCGAACCCATGATCACTGCTACCGGTTCTTTCAGGTCGCAGTCGTACAGCTTTATTTCCGTTTCCATTTCACTGGCCATTACCTTGATACCATTGAGATGCAGGGTATCAATCGCTTTGTTCAGGCTGTTCACCCGGCACACCGCGATACGCTCCAGTGCACCTGCGGATGATTTCACGGCTTCTTCATTCAGTGCGGCAATGCCTTTATCAGGAATAATGATAGCCTGGGCGCCGCAGCATACGGCGCTGCGGGCAATGGCGCCTATATTACGTACATCGGTGATACCATCCAGTATAAGGAACAGCGGTATTTCCCCTTTTTCTGTTACATGGGAGATCACATCCTGCAGGTCCAGGTAAGTAACGTTGCCGGCAATGGCTACCACTCCCTGGTGATTGGCCTGGGTAAGCCCGTTGAGCTTTTCCACCGGCACATAGTTAATGGGAATGTTCTGGGTTTGGGCCAATTCCCTTATTTGCGGGATAATGTCGCCGGTAGCGGTACGCAGCATAAAGATGCGCTCAATAGGCTTCCCGGTGTTCAGGGCTTCCAATAACGGCTGCCGGCCAATAATCATGGTAGATTGCTTTGGCCGCTGCGTTGCATATTTTTTGGGACCTCGCTGCCCCTCTTTTCTTTCACCTTTGAAAGCGTTAAATTTCCTTTCCATTTGCTGCAAAGGTAACGGGTTTATTTGTTTAATAAGCCTTCATAGCCCATTAGCTTTACTTTTTGTATGGCCGCTACCGATAAGGAATCAGTGATCTCAAAGTTGTTCACCATCCGGTAGGCTTCTTCAAAAGGTACTTTTTTAACGATCAGCTGCTCTGTTTCTTCCGGTTCGGCCACCCGCTGTTCCAGTCCACGGGCCAGGAACACTACACCCTCTTCATCGGAAACGGAATTAGAGAGCGCTATGCGCGTAATTTCCTCCCATTGAGATGCTACCAGGCCGGTTTCTTCCAGTAATTCCCTTTTCGCTGTGTCCAGCGCGGTTTCCAGCCCCAGTGGCGCACCTCCTTCAGGAATTTCCCAGGAAAAACGCTTTAAAGGGAAACGGTACTGCCCTACGAGATAAATATTCATGTCATCATCCAGCGCCACCACGCCTACTGCAAGATTCTTGAAATGTACCACGCCGTATATGCCAGCGCTGCCGGCAGGGTTTAATCCTTCATGATGCCATACACTGATCCAGTTGTTATCATATCTGAGGTCCCGGGAGTGAATGGTCCAGGGGTTCTTTGTTGTGTCCATGCTTTGTGGAGGGGATCGCCTTCGGCGATTGTCCTGGAACACTGATCACGCTGATTATGATGATTTGTTTGATGGATATGTTTTTGATTTTATATAGGGAGAGATATAAATAAATTATCTACATTTTTCCAAGCCATCCAACAAATCATAATCAGCGTGATCAGCGTTCCAAGACAAATTCCGGGAAGGCGATCCGCTTTTTTAAGTACGTTGTATCAAATAAAAACAAAAAAATAAAATCAAACAAATCATCATAATCAGCGTAATCAGTGTTCCAAGACAAATTCCGCGTTTTTAAAGTGCTTTATAATAATAGTAGGAGTTCGTATCTTTTTTGAACCCTTCTTTTTCGTAAAGTTTTTGTGCACCGGTGTTGGCAATGTAGGTTTGTAACATGAGCCAGGCTGCATTGGTGGATTTACCATACGCTGTGGCTTTATCCAGCAAGGCTTTGCCGGCGCCCCTGCCGCGGTGCTCTTCCAATACATACAGGTCGTTCAGCAGCCAGCCACGTTTCATGCCAAGCGAAGTAAAGATGGGATACAGTTGGGTGAAACCAATAATTTCAGCGTCCAGCAACACCACAAATATTACACTGTCTTTTTGCGCAATCCTTTCTGAAATAAATTCCAGCGCTCCTTTGAAATCAGGCGCCTGGTCGTAATAACTGCGGTAGGCATCAAACAATACCGCCACTTCATTCGTATGTAACTCCGTTGCCTGAATAACATCCATAAAATAACTGGTTTAGTAATCTATCTCAATTTAATTCATTTCCCTTATAAAAGAAAAGATGCTCCTTCCGGTAAACACCGGGGTGAGCATCTGTCTATAAACTTCTACCTTAAAAAATTATAGCTATTACAATTCTGCAGTTGCTGCAAGACTTTTTTTACTTTTATTAACAGCGCTGTTCACCAGGTACACGCCGCCGATAGTGACCAGCGAACAGATACCTGTTAACCAGGTGAGACTTTCATGCAGGATCAGCCATCCAAGCAATACAGCCACCACAGGATTGATATACGCATAAATGGATACCTGTGCCGGCGGCAGGTTATTCAATGCAAACACATAAGCAGAATAGGAAAACACCGACCCTACCAATACCAGGTACAGTAAACTTTCCCATAACTCCGTAGTGAAGCTTTGTATTTCCACATGCTGCCCCAGGAATAAGGTAGCCACCAGCAACATGATAATACCGCTGAAAAACATCTGGAACCCCGCTCCATACAGGTAATTCACACCGAGCGACCACTTCGCGGTTAATACAGAACCCAGTGCCCAGAATATACAGGAGATAAAACCAATGATGATCCCGAACTGGAAATCGGGGTTCATGAGACTGGACAAATAATTATAAAAGATCCCTGCTACGCCGCCAAAACCCAGGATCATCCCAATGATGAGCTGTAAACTAAGCCGGGTGCGCTGTACCAGGAAATAACTGGTAATGGTGATCCAGATGGGAATAGTAGCCGCAATGATAGCGCCCAGCCCACTGGGAATATATCGCAATGCCCAGGTGAGCAAACCATTTCCACCACACAACATCAACGTACCGATCACGAACAATTTCGACAACACTATTTTTCCCGGTAACTTATATCCCTTCAGTAAAAAGAAGCCGGTGATCAGGAATCCGGCTGTTGCTTGTCTTATGCCTGCCAGCATTACCCCATGCATGTGCCTTACGCCCACACTGGATGCCAGGTAAGTGGTTCCCCAGAAAATACTTACAATGGCAAGCGCGATGTAAGCATTTGTATTTGATTTACGCATAAGTATATTTATTCACTATTTCCTCTGCCAGTACCTTCATGGTGTCATAGGCCATCAATACATCTTTACTGCCGGTGCGCCAGTTCACCAATGCTGCGCGTATGGCGGAATGCCCCGCATAGGTGGTAGCCGTCATACATACCACGCCGCTGTTATTCAGCGCTTCCAGGAATTCCCGCACGGCCTCCGCTTCAGCTTCCGGCGCCACCTGTAATGTGAAACATACCACGCAAAGCCGTACCGGCGACAATACCACAAAATTCGGATCTGTTTCCAGCAGGCTGCCCAGTTGCCTGGCTAATGAAATATCGTTTTCCACCAGCCAGCGATAGCCTTCTTTCCCATAGGCCATTAAAGAGAACCAGGCGGGTAAAGCGCGCTGCCTGCGCGAATTTTCCGGTATGTAGTTAATGAAATTGAATTGCGTGGCAGGATCGCCTAAGTAGGCTGCGCCTGCATTCTGGAATACGGCCGACTGTAGCTCCGGGTGCCTGCAAAAGATCATAGCGGCATCATAAGGTACATTCAGCCACTTATGTGCATCTATGGTAATGCTATCGGCCTGTCCCCATCCGTTCAGCAGGTGTTTCCACTGATCGCTGCAGGCGGCGAAACCACCGAAAGCGGCATCCACATGCAACCAGAAGCCATATTCCTTTTTCAGCTGTACCAGCGCGGCGATATCATCAAAATCAACCGTGTTCACTGTGCCTGCATTGGCTACGTATATGACAGGTTCTCTTTTATGCGCTTTCAGGTATTGCCTCAAAGCAGCAACATCCACGCTTTCACGCCCTGGCAATACCGGCACCCGCACCAGGTTGTTGCGCCCGATTCCCAACATAGACATCGCTTTACTAATACTGGAATGTGGTACAGCCGACACTACTTTCAGCCCCGGCAATGCGGCCGCGCCATCTGCTGCAATATCCACTCCATGCTGCTGCCCCACCCATTGCCTGCCGGTGGCAAGCCCTGTAAAGTTGGACATGGTAGCGCCGGATACAAAACATCCCAGGAATGCTTCCGGTAGTCCGAACAGCGCTTTCAGTAAAGCAATGGTTTCCGTTTCTATATAAAATGCAGCCGAGCTTTTATCGGATGAATTAAGATCCATGGTGGAAGCAAGCCAGTCGCCCATCAACGCGGCAGGCGTAACACCGCCTGTTACAAATCCCCAGTAACGCGGCCCCGCGGCGGCAGTAATGCTGTTGCCGTATTGCTGCCGGAAGGCTTCCAGTGTTGCGGCCCCGCCTAACCCCGTAACGGGAACGGATGCACGGCTGCTAACCTGCACCTGTTTATCGGCTGCCAGTTTATCTATTGCTGACAAAAACCTGCTGCTGAAATCTTTGGTTAACTGTAATAACTGATCTGTATGTTTCAGGTCTTCCTGCAATTTCAATTCCATGATTACGCGTTGTTGATAGAATTTTTGGGTTGTAATTCAGGAACAAAATTGAGATAAATTATTATCTGAAAACAGATGCAGTTTTTAAAATATAGACCATATCAGATGAGATCACATTAAACCGGTAAACAAATCAGTGCGTTCGTGTTCCAGCAGCCACCGCTTGCGCCAGAGGCCACCGGCATAGCCCGTGAGCGAGCCATCACTGCCAATTACGCGATGACAGGGCACAATGATAGCCAGCCTGTTTTTACCATTGGTGGTACCTACTGCGCGGATACTTTTGGGGTTGTTGATACGGCGCGCCAGTTGCTGGTAGGAAATGGTATGGCCGAATGGAATGGCCGTTAGTTGTTGCCACACCGTTTGCTGGAATGCTGTTCCTTCCTGGGAAATGGGCAGTTCAAATACTTTGCGGTCGCCGGCGAAATACTCATACAACTGTTGTGCACAATCCAGCAACAGCGCCGGCGCCTGGGGAAAATCCACTACGGGTTCATCTGTAAAGGAAACAGCGTTGATAAATTGTGTGGTGCCGCTGATCAGTAGCGGCCCAACGGGGGTGTCTATACGTAAATGATACAATCCGTCTTCCATAAAATAATCTATTGGGGTAATAATGACCTCCACAAATAAAATGTGGCATATGCTGCATGTTCCTTCCATGGCTTTGTATACTCCTGTAACGCCGGCATTGAAGGCTTGGCCTCCAAATTTAACCTGTTTTTTATTGCATTCTGCAAACCAACATCTTCCAGTAAAACAGATTGAGGAAAACGGCGGAACTTCATCAGCGCATAATTGGCCGACCAGTTGCCTATCCCCTTCATGGCTACCAGGCTTTCGCGGGCAGCTTCATAGCTCATGGCATTCAGGCCTGCCTCGCTGAGCGCGCCACTGGCCATTTGTTTGGCGGTTTCCACCAGGTACAGCGCCTTACTGCGGGAAAACTGCATGGGCGTAAGCTGGTCCGGTGTTAAAGCGGCAATCACCCGCGGATGAGGATACAAATAAAAATCGGTATTGTGTATGTTCACATGGTAACCAAAGTGAGTGATAAACCGTTGCCGCAGCGTGTAAGCAAAGGCCAGGTTTATTTGCTGCCCTATTACCGGCCAGGTAATGGCCTCAAAAAGATCAGGCATTCCTATGAGGCGAAGGCCATTGTATTTTTGGGCCAGCCCTTTCAGCAGCGGGTCTGTTTGCGTGTAACGGTAGAAAGGCTGCAGGTCGGCATCCAGGTGCCACCAATGGGTGATATACCTTACAATGGGCGCTTCTGCTACTTCCACGCCGGCAGGCGCCAGCACGGTTACTTCGAGGAAGTCCTTTTTTGAACCGGGGGCAATTTCCACCACCACAGGTTCTCCTCCGGACAACAACATCCTCCGTACTTTTCCTTCATGTATGTAATGCAAACATTCTTTATCCGACCTCCCCAGGAAACGCAGGCATTCTTCAAAGGAAAAATGTGCGGGATCATTAATGGGGACCATTATTTTCTGCAAAGCCATGTTGCGAAAATACGTAAAGTGAGGATCATTGATTTACGCTTTCTTGCGGATTTGACGGATGATTTTATTATGCGTTGTTTTTTATGACAGGTACACCCAATGATAAATACCGCCTCCCAGTAACATACCGGTTATGCCGCCAATAATACTGGCCACCGCATCCATAATGTCGTAGTGTCCTCTGCCGGTGATCAGCGACAACAGTTCAAAGCCATAGCTGACAGCTACTACCACAGCCAGTGTCATCAGGGTTGCCGACAGGAGGCGCCCCGGGAATACCAGTTCTCCGGCCACCTGCAGCACTGCTCCCATCAGGATACCCACGAAGAAATGTTTCCATTTATCAGGCGTTATTCTTTTAATCATCTCTCTGTAAAAATTACCTCCGGGGAAGATAATATATATTCCCGAAGGCGCCTCCGGCAATAATATCAACCACAGGATAAATTGCTTATAATCATTATCATCCTGTGTCAGATAAAATCCGCCGGAGGCAGCCATTACCCTGTTATCCTCCTGAGTAAATGATCAGTCCTAATCCGGCAGCAAACAACAGGAACATCCCTGCTATAAGCCCGCCGGTTCCCTTTGGCGCGGCTTTAAATTCTTTCCAGATAAACACGCCCCACAAAGCGGCAACAAGCGTAGCGCCCTGCCCCAATCCATAGGAAACAGCGGCGCCGGCTTTCCCTGCGGCGATCAAACTGAGGGAATTACCCAAACCCCATATAACGCCACCCAGCACCCCTACCATATGCGTGGAAAATTTCCCGGCAAAATAGTCGGCATACCCTGTGGGCGCCCCGGTAAAAGGACGTTTCATCAAAACGGTATTGAACAGGAAGTTGCTGATAAAAATTCCTGCGGAGAAAATGACAACGGCAGTATAAGGCGTCATTTTTCCTGCGGCGGGATGCACAAAATCCTGCAGGTCCATAGAAGCGGCGATGAACCGGTAAAAGAACGACATCAGCACGCCGGCAACTATGGATAGTATAATCCCTGTTGACGACACTTTCCGGTTCTCTCCCGAGGCCCTGCGATAGGCCACCGCATTAAGTACAATTGCCACCGTTACCAGCGCCACACCCGCAAAAAGCCATACCGGATTTCCTTTTGCGGCACCCAGGTAATTGATCACCACACCTAATACCAGGGCCAGCCCTATACCAACAGGAAAAGCTACAGACATGCCGGCAATGGCAATAGCTGCTGTTAACAGGATATTGGCGGCGTTGAAAATAACCCCGCCTAACAAGGCACTGGCAATGTTGACACCGGCGGCCTGCGATAAGTCTTCCAGGAAGCTGCGGCCTTCGTTGCCATTACTGCCTATAGTAAAAGCCGACAGCAACGAAAACAGTAAGATACCTATCACATAATCCCAGTAGAATAATTCAAAGCGCCAGGTTTTGCCGGCCAGCTTCTGCGTGTTGGCCCAGGAACCCCAGCACAACATAGTGATCACGCATAACCAGACGGCCGTTCCATAATCTTGTACAATAAACATGCGTAGTAATTCTTATTGTTTGAAATGATGCGTACCTGTTCTATTGCTTAGGCTGATGCGCCATCAGCTGTTCAATCACCGACTGCACCTGTTGCGGCGGCATTTTTTCCACCAGGTAATCCTGTCCGCTGCCGCTGCTATCCCATGTATTACTGCCATTGGGCGCTACTTTTATTTTGCCGCTCTGTAAGGTGTAGTAAGGCTCGTAGCCGCGAACAGCCACCAATACAGCGGTTTCGTCCCAGCTCATCCTGCCCTGCGCATCGTCCGGCGATTGGGGGATACAGATCCTGAACACATCTTTTACAGGGCTGTTCTGAATGCTTTCGTTCTTCGACAGGGGGAGACCGGTTTTAATATTCCATCCTATTTCAAAGCCGGAGTAGATCACTTTTGTGGGCCAGTTTTCAAAGGCTGCAATGGAAGCGGTGGAGTCGCAGTATACATTAAACTCCCTTCCCTCCGGGAATTTGCCGGCCATGCTCACCAGCAGCTTTACTTTCTGTGTAACCAGTTCCTTACCGCTGAGCGGGGAAATATCATCGCCTTTTGAATTCAGCAGGTTGGCCAGGTTGGTAAGAAAACCAACAGTAACAATGGTTACGCTTTGATCGGGCTGGCCGGCCAGCACTTTGCGGTACAGGGTAACGGCATCTTCTGCTTCGCTGTTGCTTTTAATGGCGTGGGGATATCTGGCCAGGATGGAATCCGTCCAGTGCTGGCTGTCGCGCATATCCACGCCAGCGCCTTTAGGCACGCCGATGGGAATATCGGGGCGTTTGAAATAAGTATTGAATACATTCAACACGGCGGCAATACCTTCATACTTGTTACTGGCAATGGTAGCCAGGATCTTTGCTTCCCCTGAATCGGCCAGGGCGTGGAGCAGGGCAATAGCGCCTGCATCATCATAGTCGGGGCCGATGTCGGAATCAAAGATAATAGCTGCTTTTTCCCCGGCGGTTTCCTTTGCCTTGTCCGACATAACGCAGGACGCTAAAAAACCGATCATGGCAAATGACAGCGCCGCTGCTAATGCCTGCTTTTTGTGGAATTTCATATAGGTTGATATTTAATGAACTTAATTGCTGTTACCAGCCATTATTTTGTTTATAGAGCCCGTTGCTCAGATCAATCTGTTGCGTAGGTACCGGTAAATATTCATCGCGGTTCTTTGTAAAATGAGCGATCTGCAGGTAAGTTCTGCGTTTGCTTTCTACCTCAAAATAGTCATTCAGTACTTCTGCTGCAATGCCCCATCGCACCAGGTCAAAAAAGCGGGCGCCTTCCATACCAAATTCCAAACGGCGTTCCCACTGCAAAGCCCTGCGGGCGTTAGCCTGGGTCCAGGCAATGTTTTGTCCTGGCTTATACAGTTCCACATGATAATTCGAGTAGGGGTGACCGTTCGCATCCATCAACCTTGCTGTACTGTTCTTTGCACGCTGGCGCACCTGGTTAATGATACCCAGGGCTTCATCCTGGCGGCCCAGTTCTATCAACGCCTCTGCCTTCCAGAGCAGCACATCATCGAATTTAATGATGTCGTTGTTCATGGAACTGGCAGGATAAGCGTATCCTTTGGCTGTAGTAAGACAGGGGCAATCTGCCTGCACCACAGATTTCATCCCGGAGAAAGGCCCGTACAGTTCAGGGCCCCTGGTCCAGGAGCTGGTTTGGTATATGATATTGTTCTGGTATTTGAAAGGATGGCCGGGTAATCCCACGGTATGATCCAGGCGCGGATCGAAAGAATTATTTTTGAAGTCGGCCTCATTTTTCATTTCCACATTGTTGAACGTTTCAAATTTCGGCAGTCCATCCAGGCCGGTTTGAAAAGCATTTACCAGGTTCTGGCTGGGCCGGTGAAAAGAGCAGCAGCCATAAGCCGGGTACATGGGGTAATTCAGGGCGGTAGACATATCTATCCTGCCCACTTCTGATCCGTCGTTCAAAGACCGTTGCACCGCAAAAATGGATTCTTTCCCATTTTCAAACTGCCACAGGTAATTCTCCGCGTAATCGCCGGAAAGCGTGTACCCGCTGCTGTTGATAATATCACTGGTGAGCGTCACCACTTCGTTCAGGCGTTGGGGATTGATATGGGTAACATTGTTCTGTTCGTCCTGTTCATAGGCCTGGTAGAGACGCACTTTGGCAAGGTATGCCTTTGCAGTGTAACTGTTGGGCCGGCCTATTTGTTCCTGCTGCAGCGGCAGGTCATTCACTCCTGCCTGGAAGTCGTCAGCAATTTTACTCCATTGCTCATCGTTGGTATACTGCACATTGGAAACGGTATTGATACTGTCCTGTGAGATCAGTTCATCAATAAAAGGTACTTTTTTGAAATGGTTTTTCAGCAGGAAATAAAAGTGCCCGCGGATAAAACGCATTTCAGCCCTGCGTTGTTTCTTTTCGGGGTAACTGGCATCGCTTAACTGGTTGATCCCTTTCAGCGCCAGGTTGGCGCGCTGCACGCCCATGAATAATCTTGTCCATAACAGGTTGCCACGGCTCTGGTTTTCCTGGATGGTGGAAAATACTTCATACTGGGTAAACTCTCCCTGGTCCGCCGTTCCAAGCCCTCCTTTATAGGCATCGTCTGACCTTACGCTTCCATATACCCATGCACTGGTGTAGGGCACTTCCCAGTGGTCGTTGCCCAAACTGGCATAAGCGGCTATGACCAGTTTTTCCACGCTTTCAGGCGTATTCAGGTCATCAGCGCCCACTACGCCTTTTGGCGGCACATCCAGGAACCGGCTGCATGCAGGGAGCAAAGATCCCAGGCACATCAACAGTAAACTAAACTTTATATAGTATTTCATAACGCTGCTGTTTTAAAATTCAGAATGATAAATTGAAACCAAAGGTGATCTTGCGCGGGCGTGGAAATCCATAGCCGGAATCTTCAGGGTCTGCAGAAACATAAGCATCCCTGCCTGAATTATCCTTAAAAGACAGGAGGTTCTGACCGGTTACATACACCCTGATAGGGTTCAGGTGTTTGATGTTCTTAATCAGGTATCCCAGGCTTACTTCGCGGAGCTTTACATAAGCGCCGTTTTCTATAAAATAGGATGACAATCTTCCTTCATTGTTATTATCCGCCAGTGTAACGGCGGGGATAGTGGAATTTGGATGCTGTGGCGTCCATGCGTCCAGTGTACGTTTGCCGTAATTGGTGCCTGCCCAGAGATTGGTGAAGTCTGAAAATCTTTTACGTTCGTCATATACGGAAATGCCGGCTACTCCCTGGAAAAAGATGCTCAGGGTAAATCCTTTGTATTCGCCCTGCAGGTTTAACCCGAATGAATATTGCGGGGAAGAAACACCCAGGTACCGCTGATCGAGCGTGTTGATCACACCATCGTTATTCAGGTCTGCATACCTGATCCGGCCTATGCCTTTACCGGGTTGTTCTGCGCTGTTGTCTACTTCTTTTTTATTCTGGAAGATGCCGTCCGCAACATAGCCGAAAATAGAATTCATGGAACGCCCCAGAATAGTTTGTTCAGCGTTCCCCGGATAAGAATGTACTACGTTATCGGGAAGGTCGGTGATCCTGTCGCTGTAATGCCCCACATTTCCTGTCACGGAATAGTTGAAGGCGCCCACCTGGTCTTTATAGCCCAGGGCAATTTCAAAGCCCTTTGTTTTAACAGAAGCGCCGTTTACATAGCGGGTACCGCCTTCGCCCTGCACGGCCAGGTAGGCCGGGGAAATCAGGATATCGTTGGTAGCCCGGTTAAAGTAGTCGAAAGAAGCGGTTAACTTCTGATCCAGCAAACCCACATCCAGTCCTATATTTTTTTCGGTGGTAGATTCCCAGCGAAGGTCGTCGTTTACCTTTTGTATCTGCCGGAAGCCGGATAATAAAGGACCGGAGTCTGCGCCACCAATATCATATGCGGTACCGTTATCAGAGGTGAATGGCATAGCGCCCAGGCCATAGTAGGTTTCATACAGTTCATACCTGGCGGTACTGGAAATTTCCTGGTTACCGGTTCTGCCCCATCCTGCTCTTAGTTTCAGGTCGGAGATGATCCGGGTATTGTCTTTAATAAAATTCTCTTCATTAATTCTCCACCCGGCACTGATGGCGGGAAATGTGCCGAAGCGGTTATTTTTCCCGAACCGCGATGACCCGTCATAGCGCAATGTAGCGGATAGCAGGTATTTGCTGTTGTACGAATAATTGACCTTACCAAAGTAAGAGAGCAGTGAAAAACCATTAGCGCTGCCGCCTACTGTCTGGTTACCGCTACCGGCATTTTCCACGAAGTAATCCAGTGTTTCCAGCGCAAAGTTTTCTTTATAGGTAGAATTGATGGCATATTTATTTCTCACTGCTTCACTTCCCGCCAAAAAGGTAGCGCGGTGCTTTCCGGTCTCCAGGTTATACTGGATAGTGGTGTTGAGGTTCCAGTTGAATTCCTCCGATTTTGAATTTTTCAATGAGTTCACGGTGCGGCTGATGAAACCCGTGGAGAATTTGCGCTGGATATCGCGTATCTCCGTATTGGAATGCTCTACGCCAAGGGAAGCATTTACCGTGAGGTTTTTCAGGACAGATATATTTGCATAGATGTTACCAAAAATATTCAGGGAATTTACGCGGTCCCATTTATTCAGGTCCAGTGTCATCAGCGGATTGGGATGATCTACAAAGCTGCCTGTTACAGGGCCTGAGTATTCACCGTTGGGCAGCTTCACCGGCAGTACAGGCTGGATCTGCAGGGCATCGGCGAAGGCCGTCGTACTGCCGTCGCCGTTATCTATCCCGTTGGAGATGGCGAGGTTTTCACCGATCTTGATCTTTCCATCGAGGAAACGGTGATGGGAGTTGACACGGAGCGACAGCTTCTGGAAATCCTTGAACTGTTCCACGTATTTATCTTTCAGGTAACCGACAGACATAAACGCACCACCATTTTTACTGCCTGAAGAAAGCGAGAGGTTGTATTCCTGGATCAGCCCTTTCCGGGTGATGGCATCGAACCAGTTGGTATTGGCAGAAGGCACGCCGGGCGCCAGTTCATCAGGAATAGTGAGCCCGTGCAACACAGCGGTGCCATCGGGGTTACGGGACCAGTCGTACTTCACAAAAGGAATATCATCGGGGTCCAGTCCATCGTTGATAGTGGCCTGCCACTGTACCCTGGCCCGTTCTTCAGCATTCAGCAGCTTTGGCGCGGTTACGAACGCGGAATGTGTAACACGGGAGCTGAAGTTGAAGATGGTTTTATTGGTGTTCGCCTGCCGGGTGGTGACGATGATCACGCCGTTCGATGACCGGGCGCCGTAAATAGCTGCGGATGAAGCGTCTTTCAGCACCTGGATGGATTCAATATCTTCCGCAGTGAGTATCTGGAATGCGCTTGATTTGCTGGGGACCCCGTCAATGATATATAACGGGTCGTTATTATTGAGCGTGCTCACACCGCGGATCCGCACGGTAGAAGCGCCGCTGGGGTTTCCGCTGGTAGTGATGAACAGCCCGGGCACCTGGCCCTGGAGCGACTGGATAGGATTACTGGTGGGGGCATTTTTCAGATTGTCGATCGCTACTACCGACACAGCCCCTGTCAGATCTACCTTACGCTGCGTTTGGTAACCCACCGTTACAATCTCATTTAACTGCGTGGAAGAAGCCAGTAACACTACCGACAGGGTACGCTGGCCTTTGTATTGAATTTCCTGGTTTTGAAAACCGATATAGGAAAACACCAGTACCTGCTGGTCGTTTACCTGGATCGTAAAATTTCCTTTTTCATCGGTGGTGGTACCGGTAGTAGTACCTTTCACCGCCACTGTAACGCCGGGCACAGGTTTGCCCTGGTTGTCCGTTACCTGGCCGGTAACTTTATCTGCCCTGTTTGGTATAATGGTTCCCTGGCCTGTTGGGGGCGTATATTTCCCCCGTGCATACAATTGCAGATGACCAACGAGAAGCAGGCTCATGGCGAGGCTGATAAACCTCCAATGTAGTTTTATTTTCATAACGGAAGAATTGGTTGATTTAAGAGTGGAAATTGATCGGAGCTTTATTTTTTCTTTACGCCTTCTGTTTTCATGCTACTGGCAATAAATTCATTTCGGTATGGAATAGAGGATTGAGCGCCCATCCTGGTGACAGAAATAGCCGCTGCGATGTTGGCAAACTCCACAGCATCGGAAAACACTTTTCCTTCTGATAAAGCCACTGCCAGCGCGCCGTTAAACACATCTCCTGCTGCGGTGGTGTCTACTGCTTCTACCTGCTGCGCAGGGATCACCAGTGTTTTACCTTCCTGGCAAATAACTGCGCCCATGGCGCCCATAGTAACCACCACATTTTTTACACCCATGTTATAAATAGCTTTGGCGGCCTTCTTTGCGCTTTCAATATTGGTGACTTTAATACCGGAAATCATTTCCGCTTCTTTCTTATTGGGTGTAATGATGTCTGTATTTGCCAGCAGCCCGGGGCTGAGTGTATTGGCCGGTGCAGGGTTCAGGATCACCCGCACTCCTTTGGACGCCGCATAACCAGCCACAAAATGAACGGTTTCCATAGGGATCTCCAGCTGCATAAGCAGAAAACCGGCGCCTGCGATTTCCGTTAATGCGTCTTTCAGATCATCCGGGTATAGATTGCCATTGGCACCGGAAGCCACTACAATACTGTTTTCCCCGGATTCATCCACCGTGATGAGCGCTACGCCCGAAGGCAATTCATCGTCTGACAGTACATGAAAAGTATTGATGCCTTCTTCTTCAAATAACTGGGAAGATTGTTTACCGAATACATCGTTGCCTACCTTGGAAATAAAAAGTACATCCCCTCCCAAACGCGCTACGGTTACCGCCTGGTTAGCCCCCTTACCGCCCGGGTTCATTAAAAACGAGCCTCCCAGCACCGTTTCACCAGGCACGGGTATATGACTTGTTTTTACCACCATGTCCATATTTGTGCTGCCAACAACAACGATTTTTTTTATATCCATACGTGAAATTTTTCTGTTTGTTGAAGTAAAAATATCCGGTTAAGGATTTCTATTTTGACCTTTTTTTATTATTTTCCAGAATTCTACCAGATCATGTGAACAAGCAGCGATTCGCTTAAATAAATGATAATCAACCATTTTACTGTACGCAGATTACAGCTATTCCATTAATTTCAAAATATCCCGTTATGTCGCAGGCAGCAGTAATACGTTTAGTGAAGTCTTTATCAAAATCTGAAAAACGCCGTTTCAAACTTTACACACGTAAACATGACGGCGATAAAGAATACCTTACCCTGTTTGACCTGATAGATCAGCATGAGATGATCACCAAAGAACTGCTGGATGAAAAATTCAATCATTTTCATACAGGCGTTTCCGTTGATAACACTGCCAGGTATTTACTGCAATTGCTGACCGATTGCCTGATACAATCGCGTGTAAAAGAAGACGACCAGTTCCGGTTGCTGCATGGTATGCTGCGGGTGAATATCCTGAAGGAGCGCAATTTGCCGGAAGAAGGATACAGGGAATTAAAGAAGCTGCAACAGCTGGCTATCGTTTCCCAGGAACAGTTTATAGAATATTTCTTTTACCGGTATGAGCTTAATTACCTGGCAGAATTCAACTTCCCGGGGATGACAGAAAACAAACTGGTGGAAATACAAATGAAAGCCAGGAATGCTATCAAGGATATCCGCAATACGCACGAACATCACTCCTTATATGAATTGCTTAAATACCGGCTGCTGCATACGGGGAAAGCGATATCGGAGGAAGAAAAGAAACAGCTGAACGATCTGCTGTTAAGTGAAATGAGTATCGTTAACGCCAAAACGAAGAACAGCCTGGAATCAAGAAAGCTGCACCTCCTCTTCCAATCGTCTTTCTTTACCAACATTGGTGATTATAAATCTGCCTTAAAAACTTTTTACCAGCTGAACGGGTTGTTTGAAAAGAATAAGGTATTGTGGCATCATCCGCCGCTGGACTATCACTCCGCGCTGGATGGCATTCTCGACAGCCTGCGTACAACCGGCCGTTATGAGGAAATGTCTTTTTATGTACAGAAACTGGAGCAGCTGAATGATAAAAACTATCCTGAGTACTTCAGGTATATGGTCCGCAAATCGGCGATGATCTACCAGCTGGTGCTGTTAATGGGTACGCGGCAGTTAAGCGCTGCAGTAACCTATATTGAAAACAGTGATCCTGCGTTACTAAAAGCGTATGGCCTGGTAGATGAAGAAAGGCAATGCGAGCTATTCTTCTGCTTCGGGCTGGCGTATTTCAGGAATGGCGATTTTAAGAAGGCGCAAAAGTATATCAATGAAATTGTGCTGATAGGTAAGGCCAGTTACCAGTCGGTCATTTACAGGGTATCGCGGCTGCTGAGCATCCTCATTCATTATGAGGCCAATAACATGGAGTATCTTGATTACGAGATCAGGTCGTTCAAACGCGCGTTCCAGTATAGCGGGGTACGGCTGAAAGTGGAAAATATGATCTTTAAAACAATAAAGGCCTGCCCGAAGATGAATGCTCCAAAAAAGAATGAATTATTGTGGGAGAAAATATCACCTGTATTGATGGCTATTGAAAAAGATAAATTTGAAATGCAGCTCCGGAAATATTTTGATTTTACCGGGTGGATAAAAAGCAAGTTCCTCCCCGTTGCCCGCTAAAACCAGGGTAGCCATAAAACCGCTCCCATGGCTGCCTGGAAAATATTATCCCTGTGGCAATGTTCTTTTTAGATGATGGTTTAATAGAAGAACTGCTCATGAATAATTTTGCCATCGCGCACTTTATAAACGCAGAGCTCATTTCTTGTACGGCGCCCAATGCCGCTGATCGTAACATCCATCAGCAGTTGTACCGCGAAATAATCGTCGGCCACCACCGGTTCCGAGATCTCCAGCAGATGCCTTTCGGTGAGGCTGTTGAGAAACGCCTCTTCTTTGGTCATGATGGCTGCTAATCCGGTAGTGGTACGGCCATCAGGTTCCTGGTTCACTGCATCTTTATGAAACAGGGTCGCTTGCGCCTCGGGGAACTTCCATGCCCTGCAAAGTTGTACCAGCGTTTGTGCAATTTGTTTAACAACAGTCATGGTTGTGGGTTTAGAGGCTACAAAATAACAGCAAAAAACGGCACCAAAACAGATACAGAATTATCGATATTGAACCATAACAGATTAACTTTGGGAAGATGAAAAAGACTAACGGGTTTATATATCTGCAGCTGGCCGAAAAGATCCAGCATATGATCAGCGAGGGAGTATATAACGTGGGCGATAAGCTTCCTTCGGTAAGGTCGCTGCACCAGGAACATGGCATCAGCATCAGTACTGCCCTGCAGGTGTATACACACCTGGAAAAGAAGGGCTGGGTAGTACCGCGGGAAAAATCGGGATACTTTGTGCATTATTCAAAGAAGCTGCGCCCTGAGCTACCGCCGGTCACCAATCCTTCCCCTGCCGCATTCAAGGTACAGATCAATGAAAAGCTGGCGATGTTCCGCAAAACCAGCGGGTCGCATAAAACCATTTCACTGATAGGTGCATCGCCGGATACTGCGCTGCTCCCCGCGGTAAAACTGAAGAAGGCACTGCAGCTGGCTGCCCGTGAGCTGGATACTTCGTTTATCCCTTACGGTGATATATATGGTCATGAGCCTTTCCGGAAACATATTGCGAGGCATTGCCTCAACTGGGGCCGTGCCGTATCGCCGCAGGATATTATTGTTACCTATGGGGCCATAGAAGCTGCCAGTCTTTGCCTGCGCGCTGTGGCCAAAGCCGGCGACACTATAGCTATTGAGTCGCCCACCTTTTTCGGGTTGCTGATGGCCATTGAAAGCCTGGGCATGAAAGCCATGGAAATCCCTACCGATCCTGTAACTGGCGTAAGCCTGGAAAAACTGGAAGATGCCTTTAAGCAAAAAAAAGTGCAGGCTTGTCTTTTTGTTAGCAACTACAACAATCCCATGGGCTGTTGTATTCCTGATCACAGCAAGGAGCAGCTGGCAAAGCTGCTCAAGAAATACCAGGTACCGCTGATTGAGGACGATGTATACGGCGATCTGCATTTTGCACCCGAGCGGCCAAGAACGGTGAAGTCGTACGATGAAGAAGGACTGGTACTTTACTGCTCTTCCTTTTCCAAGTCCATTGCTGCAGGACTGCGCACCGGCTGGGTGATCGGCGGCCGTTACCATGAAAAGATAGCGCAGCTGAAATTCATTACCTCCGGCAGTACGGGGATGCTGCCGCAACTGGTGCTGAGCAAATTCCTCGATCAGCAGCGGCTGGACCTTCACCTGAAATCATTGCGGCAGTCGCTGAGCATGCAAACCATGCAGATCACGAAAGCCATACAGGAATACTTCCCGGACGATACGCAACTGACGCGGCCTAACGGAGGTATCAGCCTGTGGGTGGTGCTTCCTGAAAAGATAAACACCTGGCAACTGCATGAAGAAGCCGTGGAGCAGGGCATCACTTTTACGCCGGGCGCCTTATTCTCCGGCCAGGACCGTTACCACCACTGCATCCGCCTCACTAACGCCAATCCCTGGAACGAGGACCAGGATTGGGCGATCCAAACACTGGGCAGACTGATAGGCGGGCAATTGCATCGCCGGGGGCGATGAGAGCGGAGGCGCACAAACAGATCTAATTTTCGTACTTTTGACCAGATCAGATCCATATTGCCATGATAAAAACTGCCGATCACCTGTACCTGCAGGTAGCTGATAATATTGAACAGCTGATAGAAAAAGATGTGATGAAAATCGGGGAGAAACTCCCGTCTGTGCGTATGCTGAGCAAGCAGCAGGGGATCAGTTTAACCACGGCGTTCCAGGCATATTATCACCTGGAAGCCAAAGGGCTGATTGAATCCAGGCCTAAGTCCGGTTATTATATCCGCTTTAATTCCAGGCGCATGCCTGCGATGCCCGGTACCTGTGCGCCGGTAAAGAAAGCCAGCGAAGCAACGGTGAGCGATATGGTGATGGAAGTGTTCAGTCATATGAGAAACCCGAATATCCTGAACTTCTCTGTGGCTACGCCTCCGCCCGGACTGATGCCTGCAGCTAAATTGGCGAAGGCAGTGGTACATGCCCTGCGGGAATTGCCCAACAACGGTATCGGGTATGAAGAATTACAGGGCAACCGGCTGCTGAGGGGGCAGATAGCGCGCATGTCGCTCGCATGGGGCGGCGCTTACACGGAAGACGATGTGATCACTACCAGTGGTTGTATGGATGCGCTCACACTGTGCCTGTCGGCCATCACCTGCCCCGGCGATACGATTGCCATTGAAAGCCCTGCATATTACGGCTCCATGCAGCTGGCCGAAAGCCTGGGGCTAAAAGTGCTGGAAGTGCCTACCCACCCGGTTTCCGGCGTTGATCTTGATTATCTCGACAAAGCCATTCCCCGTCATAAGATCAAGGCATGTTTGTTTGTAACCAATTACAACAACCCCCTGGGTTCCTGTATGCCGGATAAAAATAAAAAGGCACTGGTGGATATGATGGTGAAGTATGATATTGCGCTGATAGAAGATGATATTTACGGTGACCTTTATTTCAGCAAACAACGCCCTGCCAATTGCAAAACGTTTGATAAATACGGTCATGTGCTGTTGTGCAATTCTTTTTCAAAATCGCTGGCGCCGGGCTACCGCGTTGGCTGGACCCTGCCTGGCAAATACAAGGAAAAGGTACTGCTGATGAAACAAAACCACTCTATTGCCTGCGCTTCGCTGCCACAGGCGGCAGTAGGACATTTCCTGGAGATAGGCCGCTATGAGTTCCACCTGCGCAATTTGCGGAAGGTGCTGCACACACAGTGTTTACGGTATTCGCAGGCCATCAGTGAGTATTTCCCCGAAAACACACGGATATCGCGGCCACAGGGAGGCTGTGTGCTCTGGGTAGAACTGGATGAATCCATTAACACCTTTGAACTGTTCCAGCAGGCGCTGAAGCATAAGATCAGCTTCTGCCCGGGCCGGATCTTCTCCTTACAAAATAAATACAACAACTGTTTACGCATCAGCTTTGGCCCTGTATGGAGCAAGCAGGTAGATGAAGGATTGAAAACACTGGGAAAACTGATCAGGAAGATGAGCTAAAAAGCGAAGACCGGAATAAGACTATTCCGGCCGCTGTTAAACCTACAACTTATATCTTCTTATATCTTTTAAGTTGCCGCCAGGTACCCGTATAGCAAGCGGTACCCGGCAGAACAACCCATGGGGTTTGCAAACATCCTAAACAACCGTTAACTGTAAATCCTGAGTCAGACAACCTCCGCGTCCTTGCTGCCGGTGCAGCATTTACACAATGCTGCACACTGCAATGCCAGGATCATTTATTAAGCGATCAACGGGTGCACCATAAGGCCGCCGTCTACATTATATTCTGCACCTGTAATAAATGAGGCATCCGCTGATGCCAGGAAGGTGACGAGGCTGGCAATATCTTCCGGTTGCCCTAACCTGCCCAAGGGCGTGATGTTGCTGAGATGTTCCCTTGTCTCATCCGGCAGCCCCGCTTTTTCCAGCAGCGGCGTACTGATAATACCCGGATTCACTATGTTCACCCGTATCCGTTTGTACGCCAGTTCCCTCGATAGTGTTCTGCCCAATGAGTTCAGCGCTGCTTTGCTGGCCGATAATACGGTAGCATTGGGTGTTCCTGTGTATGCGTTCAATGCAGACAGCAGTGTGATAGAACCACCATCGTTAATGAGGGGAAGTAATTGCTGTATGGTGAAATAAGCACCTTTGAAGTTAATGTTCATTAATTCATCGTATTGTGCCTCTGTTACCGTTTCAAACGGTGCTAATTTCGCCACACCAGCATTTACAAATAAGGAATCTATTTTCCCGAAGCGACCCTGCAGGTATTCATACAGGCGCCGTATATCATTCATGTCCGACTGATCTGCTTTAAAACCTTCGGCAGGGTGGCCCAGTGCGTGTACGGCCTTTTGTACCGCACCAGGCTGACGACCTGTTATCAAAACCTTTGCTCCCTTTGCCAGAAATGCCTTTGCTGTTGTATATCCTATTCCGCTGTTACCACCAGTGATAACAATTATTTTATCTTTCAGAGATGACATGAATGATGTTTGTTTGAAAAAAGGTTAACCGATTAATGGATGAGTAATGATCCCTCCGTCGATATTGTATTCTGCACCTGTAATAAAAGATGCGTCGTCTGATGCCAGGAAGGAAACCAGTTTGGCTATTTCTTCCGGCTGTCCTATCCTGCCTATTGGTAATGCTTTAGCCAGTTGTTCTTCATTGATCGCTTCTTTTGGAATACCTGCCTTTTCAAGAATAGGTGTAGCTACCGGTCCCGGGTTCACAACATTCACCCGGATCTTCCTGGATGCCAGCTCCCTTGATAAGGTTCGTCCCAACGAATTAAGACCGGCTTTGCTGGCGCTGTATACCGATGCACCGGGCATACCTGCGTATGCATTTACAGACGATAGTAAAATGATGGTACCACCGTCGTTGATCAGCGGCAGCAGGTGCTGCACAGTGAAGAAGGCGCCCTTCAGGTTAATGTCCATTACCGTGTCAAATGAAGCTTCCGTTACGCTGGCAAATGGTTCCAGTGCCGCCACCCCTGCATTCACAAACAGGATGTCTATTTTACCATAACGGTCACGTACGTACTCTGCCAGTTTCTGTGAATCCTCTGTCCTGCCCTGATCTGCAATAAAGCTGTCTGCCTTTCCCAGCGCTGCCGCGGCCTGCTGTACGGCCTCCGGCTTGCGCCCTGTAATTAATACCTTTGCTCCTTTTGCCAAAAAATCTGCTGCTGTTGCGTATCCTATACCGCTGTTACCGCCCGTGATAACAGCTGTTTTGTTTTGTAACTGTCCCATCCTATTGATTTATTTAAGTTTATCAATGTTTAACTTTCAAAAAAAAGAGAAAACATCTCTTAATCAATCTATTAATTTAAAAGTATCAATATATAAAAGTATAAAAAAAGCTGTTGGTTACCCGCCCGGTAGTACCTCAGCCTCTTTGTACTATATTTAACTCAACTGTAAAAAGAACATCGATAACTGTTTCATCATCTCTTTATTGAGCGTGAGCTCCAGTGATCTTCCATTTTTTATGGAATGCAGCACTCCGCTGTCTACCAGGATCTTTACGTGGTGCGACACCGTAGGCTGCGATAAACACGTAAACCCGCACACATCACCACAAACCAGCTTTCCCTTCTTAACAACCTCCATTATAATAGATAAT
This sequence comes from Chitinophaga polysaccharea, assembly GCF_902150045.1. GTDB lineage: Bacteria > Bacteroidota > Bacteroidia > Chitinophagales > Chitinophagaceae > Chitinophaga > Chitinophaga polysaccharea_A. The sequence continues at coordinate 362,606 of NZ_CABFVU010000004.1, read as the reverse complement.
CGATGTTTGTCGGCGATGGCATTTGCTGCTTTTTCTATAACTGCTAAATCCATAGAACAAAAGTAATACTATTTTTGAAATATCGAAATATTTCGATGAATATTTTTTTTCCCACCTCATTTTGTACTCATGTATGAACATATCATCATAGTTGGACCCGACATATTTTATATTATCTTTATGTACCTGCCCTGCAGTAAAGTGTAAGGGATATGCCAAATAACTATTGCTATGAAAACCATGAAAAAGCACCTTATCTTACCGGTAACGCTCCTCACTTTTGCTGCCTGCCACGAAAGTAAACCACCTGAGGAAAAAGTTTCCACAGATGCCGCACCGCCGGTGCAAACCGTTGCCGGAAGCGCCACCCGGATTACACATCCCTGCGCTGTATTGCATACGCCCGACAGTATCCAGCTGGAACATCTAAAAAAAGACAACGGGGAAGAAGCCTTTTATACCATCAATGAAGATTACCAGAGCTACATGACAGATGCACGTGCTTTCCTGGAAGAAAAAGGCGTAAAGATCATTGAGCCAGCCGGGGGAAAGATCAGTTTTCATTCTGCCAAAGGAGATGTCACCACATTGAATCTCAGCGATGTAAAATACAATTGGGAAATGTGGTTATTTGATGGCGACAAACTCCATAAAATAGATATAATTGATATTGAAAACGAGTATAAGAAATATATGAAATGATTTTCAGCAGGCAGTTTCAACAATGAAACTGCCTGCTTTTTATTTACTCCAGTGATCATACGCCGCTTTCGCAATTTTTGCAATGGCCCCTTCCCGCTCTTCTTCGCTGGCTTTGGAATCAGACACAAATACAGTGATGGCCAAATGATGCCCGTTTGGCAGGGTAATGATACCAACATCATTGGTGGCGCGGGTTAACCCGTTCTTTGTACCGGAGGTTCCTGTTTTATGCGCTACCACTGTGCCTGCAGGCAGTAATCCTTTCAATCTCTTTGCACCCGGCTTCGATGTGATCATAAGATCCATCAAATAGTTTTTGCTGCTGTCTGACAATACCGGTTCCCTGTAAAATATTTTCAGCAGCTGCGTCATGGCCATAGGCGTGGCCCAGTTCTTATACTGGATCATTTCATTGGGCACCTGCACTTGTTCCGTGGTGGCGATAACCATCTGTTTCACACCGAGGCTGTGCACATAGGCATCTGCTTTGGCAGTACCACCCAGTAAGCGTAACAACACATCGCAGGCGCTGCCATCGCTGGCGCGGATATTATGGCTGATCAGCTCCGATAACGCCATGTCAAAGTTCCCTTCGGGATGCAGATCCCGGATCAGGCTGGCCCCATTCCGCGGTATCAGGTCGCTTTTGGCAACATGAATGGATTGATCGAGGCGGAATTGGCGCCGGTCTACCTGGTGAAGTATAGCCATAGCGATCGGAAACTTGTATACGCTCTGCATAGGGAAATGCCCGTCGCGGTTAAACGAAACCGTATCCTTTGTTTCCAGGACTTCCGCATATACCCCAACTTTTCCTGATATATTTCCGGCGATGCCTGCAATTTGCTGACGGAGTGTTTGCTGGCCGCTGGCCATTGGGAGATATACAACGGAGGCGGCTACTGTGGCCGTTATAAACATGGCAACGTGCTTTATCATATAGCGTGTTTAATCAATACAAAAATCAAATAAAAGGCATTTCCGGCAACCAGGATAAATTATTCATTTAGAATTTCGCCGCCTTAATATTATTTTAGGCGCCAAATAGCGCAGAAATTGAGCAAACCGATATTAGTTATAAAATTTGGAACAGCGTCGATCACCCATCAGAACGGTGACCTCGACGAGACCGTGATTGCCGGTATAGCGCGGCAGGTGGCAGAATTACATGCAGACTATCATATTGTGCTGGTATCGTCCGGGGCGGTGGCCGCAGGGAAGCAGTTCCTGCGTCAATACAACGGCACCATCAGCGAGCGGAAAGCCGCAGCCGCAGTGGGTAATCCGCTGCTACTGAATAAATACAGCCGTTATTTCGCACCATATAGCATTGCTGTAGCGCAAAGTCTTTGTGAGCGCCAGCATTTTTCCGACAGGAACCAGTTCCTCCAGCTAAAACGTACCTATGAAGAGTTATGGGCCAGCAACATCATTCCCATTGCCAATGAAAATGATGTGGTGAGCAGCCTGGAACTGAAATTTTCCGACAACGATGAACTGGCCACACTCATTGCCGTAGGCTTTGGCGCATCATTGCTGCTGTTCAGCACTTCTGTTGCCGGTGTACTGGACAGGGCCGGGCAGGTAGTGCCGCAGATAGCTGTGATTGACAAAGCCGCGCTTGGACTGGCCGATAAAGAAAAATCCGCCCTCGGTTTAGGCGGCATGGTATCAAAGCTCACCTTTGCCCGCCTGGCTACCAGGATGGGCATCAGGGTGGTTATTTTCGGCATTCGCACTGAAGACGGGATACTCAATGCCATTGCGGGCAAAACAGGCACCTTGTGCCTGCCACAGCCCTGCAGCATGCCGGCCCGGAAAAAGTGGCTGGCCAGCGGCAGCCTGGTTACCGGCAGGATACAGGTGGATGCAGGCGCGCAACAGGCACTGGAAAAACGCCATAGCCTGCTTGCGGTAGGTGTGCAAGCCGTGCTGGAGAAATTTGAATGCGGGGAAGTGATTGAAATTGTAAATGAAGAAAATGTTGCCATTGCAGTAGGCCGGGCAAAAATTGCTTCAGACCTGCTCGATACCCAGCCTAAAGCGCAGAATATTGAAGTGGCCCATGCCGATGATATTGTGCTGTTATAAAGAAAAACAACCATGCAAACTATACAACCTTTACTGGAAAAAGCACAGCTGTCCGGCGTTTCCATCCGTACGCTCCCTGATGTACAGAAGCAGGCATTGCTGCGCAAACTGGCGTCCGTGATCCTGATCCGCTCGGAAGATATTATGGCGGAGAATAAAAAAGACCTGGACCGCATGGCAGACGATGATCCCAAAAAGGACCGGTTGCTGCTCAACGCAGCGCGGATCCGCGACCTGGCCTCCAGCCTGGAAGATATTGCCGGCCTGCCGGATCCGGCGAATGTACTGGTACTGGAAAGAACGCTGGACAATGGCCTGCTGGTACAAAAGAAAACCGTACCTCTCGGCGTGGTGGGCGTGATCTATGAATCAAGACCCAACGTAACGGTGGATGTAGCAGCGCTCTGTATCCGCTCCGGCAACGTATGCGTGCTGCGCGGCGGTAGCGATGCTTTTTATACCAATACCATACTTGTATCGCTGATACAGGAAGTATTAAAACAGTTTGAAGTAGATGAACATGCCGTGCAGCTGCTGCCTGCAGACCGCAGCCTGGTAATGGAAATGCTCACTGCCGTAAAATATATTGATATTATCATTCCCCGTGGCTCTGAACAGCTGATAGAGTTTGTGCGTACCAACTCCAGGGTACCGGTCATTGAAACCGGTGCAGGAGTATGTCATACTTACGTGGAAAAATCCGCCGATCTGCCGCAGGCGGCCGCTATTGTTACCAATGCAAAAGTATCCCGCCCGTCGGTATGCAATTCGCTGGACACGGTGCTGGTAGACGAAGCAGTGGCTGCCGATTTCCTGGCCCTGCTGGGGCCACAGTTGCAGCACTACGGAGTAGACGTATATGCGGACCCGTTAGCCTTCAGCATCCTGCAGAAAAATAATTACCCGCATCTTTTTGCGGCACAGCCGGAAGATTTCGGAAGGGAATTCCTTTCGCTGAAATGTTCCGTTAAAGTGGTGCCCGGCATCGATGCGGCGCTGGCGCATATCCAGCAATATTCTTCCCGTCACTCTGAAGCGATCGTTTCCCGTAACAATGCCCTCAGCGAACGTTTTCTCAACGAAGTGGATGCCGCAGCCGTATACGTGAACGCCTCTACGCGGTTTACAGACGGCGGCGTGTTTGGCCTGGGCGCGGAAATAGGGATCTCCACGCAGAAACTTCATGCGCGGGGGCCTTTTGCTCTTGAAAAACTGGTAACGGAAAAATGGTTTGTGCGTGGCAATGGCCAGGTAAGATGAGCGGAGGGCATTTCCCTCCACTCCTCCTGTAGTTAAGCGATCGTTATCTGTTCATTCAGGTATACATCCTGGATGGCGTTCAGCAGCGCTGCTCCTTCCGCCATAGGGCGCTGGAAGGCTTTACGCCCCGAGATCAGTCCCATACCACCGGCCCTTTTATTGATCACAGCGGTGCGTACGGCTTCTGCCAGATCTGCCTCTCCTTCGGAAGCGCCGCCTGAATTAATGAGCCCCATACGTCCCATATAACAGTTAGCCACCTGGTACCGGCACAGGTCAATCGGGTTATCTGAAGTAAGCGTGGTATAAATGCGCTCATCCAGTTTACCATAGGAAGAAGAGCCGGTATTCAGCGCTTTGTAGCCGCCATTTACCGCCGGCAGTTTCTGTTTGATAATATCTGCCTGTATGGTTACCCCCAGGTGGTTAGCCTGCCCGGTAAGATCTGCGGCGAGGTGGTAATCCACATCTTTCTTAAAAGCATCATTACGCAGGTAACACCAGAGAATAGTGGCCATTCCCAGTTCATGCGCTCTTGCAAAAGCGCGGGATACTTCCACGATCTGCCGGTCCGACTGATCGGAGCCAAAATAAATAGTGGCGCCCACTGCCACCGCGCCCAGGTTCCAGGCTTCTTCCACGGTGCCATACATCACCTGGTCAGCCCGGTTAGGATAAGTAAGCAGTTCGTTATGATTGATCTTTACAATAAAAGGAATGCGGTGTGCATAGCTGCGCGCTACAGCCGACAACACGCCAAAAGTGGAGGCTACTGCATTGCAACCGCCTTCTATGGCCAGCTTCACGATATTTTCCGGATCGAAATAAGCGGGATATTTAGCAAAAGACGCCCCTGCACTGTGCTCCACGCCCTGGTCTACCGGGAGTATAGACATATAACCGGTGCCCCCCAGCCGGCCATGGCCAAACAGCTGGCCCAAACTGCGCAGCACCTGCGGATTACGGCCGGAAGCCCGGTAAATGCTGTTCACCGTATCCGGCCCCGGCAGATGCAGCAGGTCTTTGCTGATGGTTTTGCATTCATGTTGCAGCAGGGTATCGCTTTCTTTGCCCAGTAATTCGCTGATTTTTTCGAAGGATAACATAAGCATGACTTTTTGATACGCCTAATTTAAGGATTTAATACGGCAACGGCTACCCTCCGTTCAATATGGAGTGGGGCCTTTCGGACGGGGTTGTTCTTCCCTTTCCTCTGTGACCATTTCCGTGCCTTCAAATGCGCCTCCTGAACCATCATGGATAACGGGTTCCGGTTTTATTTCGCTTTCTTTCTCAACTGGCTTTTCTTCGTTGGGATCAATATTCATTTCCATAATAACAAAGGTACTGATTACTTGTAAACAGGTATAAATGTGGTGAATACGCCCGGGAATTTTTAACTATTAACCCCGCTCCCTTTTATATATATTTGTTCCCCGGAAAGATTAAAAGACCCAATATGACCCAGATCGCTATTATCCGTCATGGTACCACCTCCTGGAATAAAGCCGGCAAACTGCAGGGGCATTCAGACATCCCACTGGATGAGGAAGGCATTACGCAGGCCCTTAAACTGGGGCAGCGGCTCAGCGGCGAAACCTGGGACCTTATTTACTCCAGCCACCTGCTCCGCGCCAGGCAAACTGCCGCTATCATTGCACAGGAGCTCAATATAGAAAGCGTCATTGAAGACAGCCGCATCGGGGAAGCCGGCGGCGGACTCATTGAAGGCACTACGGAAGAAGAGCGTCTTCTCCGCTGGGGCTCCAGCTGGAAACTGATGGACCTTGGCATGGAAAGCAATGAAGCCGTAGTAGCAAGAGGGCTCTCCTTTATGCAGGACCTTCTTTCTGAAAACAGCGGCAAAAAGATCCTGCTGGTAAGTCATGGCAGTTTTATCCGCCAGATGCTGGACGCCCTTCTTCCGCAAATGCATCCTACTCCCGCCATGAAAAATACTTCTTTTACGAGGCTTCAGTTTTCCGATGAAAACTGGAAATGTGAGCTGTTTAATTGTGTAAGCCACCTTGAATAGGATTATATTTGTTGTTCATGAAACTATTACTGATAGAAGATGAACCTGCTGTAGTATCTGTTATTACCCGCGGCCTTTCAGAGGCAGGCTACGAAGTGAGCGTGGCTCCTGATGGCAACAGCGGGCTGCAGATGGCCCTTAATAACCCATCATTCCGGTTGATCATACTCGATGTAATGCTGCCCGGCATGAACGGGATAGAAGTATGCCGCTCCATCCGCAAAGCGCAGCTGGAAGTGCCTATATTGATGCTTACCGCATTGGGAACAACAGAAAATATAGTAATGGGCCTCGACAGCGGCGCCGACGACTACCTCGTGAAGCCGTTTAAGCTGCAGGAACTGGAAGCCCGCATCCGCAGCCTTATGCGGAGAAAAAACAATACAGATATGCCCGTTCCCGTTACCCCGGCTTCCATACTCAGTATGGCCGACCTGGAACTGGATACAGATACCAAATCCGCCAGCAGGAACGGGAAAAATATCCAGCTCACCGCCACAGAGTACAGGTTGCTGGAATATTTACTGAAAAACCCGAGGAAGGTGCTGTCGCGACTGGAAATACTGGAGCAGGTATGGGGCATCGAATTCAATATGAACACCAAAGTGGTAGACGTTTATATCAACTATCTCCGGAAAAAGATCAATAAATATAACCCGGCAGAACTGATACATACCGTGGTGGGACTGGGTTACATGATCAGGGAAAACAAAGCTGATGAAGATACGCACTAAGATATTGCTGTTGTTCGCGGGGTTAACCATTTCCACGATCCTCATGATGAGTGGGCTGGTGTATTATTTCACCAACCAGCACTCTTTCGAGGACTTTTACAAACGGCTGGAAATACGTGCCTATCTTACTGCAAAAGCTACTCTTCCCTATTATGAATCCGATTCCATCATCTATAACGAGATCCGGGAAGAGCACCTGGAAAAACTGCCTGCTGAAAGGGAATACTTTCTCCAGGTAGCTGCCGACGGCACTATACATAAGGATGAACAATTAACGCTCCCTCCTTCTTTTTATCAACAGGTGCTCAATGAAAGCAAGGCCACTCACCGCGAAGGCGACCGTTTCTACGAAGGCGTACTGTATAAAAGCAAGCAGGGTCTGTATATCGTTATTGTATCTGCCATCAATAAATACAATGTAGAGTACCTCAGCTGGCTCCGGAAAATCCTCCTTATATGCTCTGTGGCCTCCAGCGTGATCCTGGTGGGCGCCGGTATCTTCTTCTCCAAATATATTTTAAAACCTATCCGGCAAATGATGGTGCAGGTAAAAAGCATCAGCTCCCGCAACCTGCACCTGCGGCTAAACGTAGAAGAAAGCGGCGATGAGATCAATGACCTGGCGAGCACCTTCAATAATATGCTGGACCGCCTGGAAACTGCCTTTGAAACGCAGAACAACTTCGTAAGCAATGCTTCGCATGAACTGAGCACACCGCTTACCGCTATTATTGGTGAAGCAGAACTGGCGCTTAATAAAGAACGCACCCAGGAAAAATATATCTACTCCCTGCAAAATATACTGCATGAAGCCGGGCGGCTGGAACATATCACCAAAAGCCTGCTGCACCTGGCGCAAACCGGTTTCGACGGTAAAAAACAGGAATGGGGACAGATCCGCAGCGATGAGCTCTTATTCACGGTAAAAAATACCATCGATAAACTGCATCCCGGTAATAAAGTAGAAATCGACTACAGCCTTTTTCCTGAAGAAGAAGAAAAACTGGTGATACCGGGCAACGAACAGCTGCTGGAACTTGCCCTCAGCAACATAGTAATGAATGCAGTGAAATATTCCAACAATGAACCTGTATCCATTGCGCTCGCCGCTACAGAAAAGAAAAATATTATTATCGTAAAAGACCAGGGCATCGGTATTCCACCGGAAGATCTGCCCTACATCTTCTCCCCATTCTTCCGCGCTTCCAATACCGGCCGCTATAAAGGATACGGGATCGGGCTTCCACTGGCCATGAATATTATCCGTATGCACAAGGGAGACATCATTGTAAACAGCCAGGTAAACCAGGGAACCGAGATCAGGGTGGAGCTTCCACTGTAGGGATCGCTTTCTTACCAAATTCTTACCACATTCTTACTACCTTTTAACGCTGCTCTTACTGGTTACTTATTTCACAACAATAATTTTGTTGTTATAAAAGCTACCAGATATGAAAAATATACTCATACCAACAGACTTCTCCATCCGCTCACTCAGTTATGTTCACAACATTGTAGCACAGCACCCAGGCGAGCAGGTTAACATTATATTAATGCACGCGCTGGAAATGCCAGACTCTTTATTTGACCTGATGACATACACCCGTAACAGCAGGCATATAGAGCTCATTTCGTCCGACTTCCAGGATGGCTGCGAAATTATCCGTAACAAATATTCTTCTTCCATTAACCAGCTGAAGATTGAATTCTTTCATGGCAATACCCGTGCAGCATTACGCAATTTCCTGCTGGCACAAAATATTGACCTGATCATCCAGCCTGTTGATCATGAATTTAACGCGCCTTCAAAAAGAAGCTATAATCCGGAAAAACTGATCAGCAAATGTAACTATCCAAAGATGAAGATCCAGCTCCAGAGAAGGAAATACGTGGTAGACAGGTCTACCATCTCAGCGCTATTGCTGCCAACAGAATAAAAGAAAGGTTATGTTACTCAAGAATAATATCCCTTTAAAATATGTTTTTGGTAAAATTAAGGTAGAGATCCTGCTGGTGACCATCTACTCACTGGCCATCAATATACTTTATTACCAATACGATTTCACCAACATGGCGATCCCGATAGCGGTACCCATGGTGCTGGGAACGGTATTATCGCTATTGCTCGCATTCAGATCGAACCAGGCCTACGACCGGTGGTGGGAAGCCAGGACCATCTGGGGGGCCATTGTAAATGATTCACGCTCACTGACAAGACAGGTTCTAAGCTTGATGGATGCTACTTATCAGTCGGAAGACCTCACTCTTTTCCAGGAGCGTTTTGTAAAGCGACAGGCAGCATGGTGCCATAGCCTGGGACAATCGTTACGTAAGACAGATCCGCTCAAAGGTGTAGACAGATTATTATCAAGAAGGGAATTAAACTATGTGATGAGATATGACAACGTACCGGCTGCCCTGTTGTTTTTACATGGAAAAGACCTGAAATATGCTATGGAGCAGGGATGGATCAATCAGTACCAGCAAATTGCCCTGGACCAGACCATTACAAAGCTCTGTGACTCCATGGGAAAATGCGAACGTATTAAAAATACCGTGTTCCCGGCCACTTACAGTCTTTATACACACTTTACCGTGATCTTCTTTATACTGTTATTGCCGTTTGCCTTAATAGATGTGCTGGGCTTTATGGAAATACCACTAGTGGTAGCCATTGCCTCCTCTTTCCTGCTGATTGAAAAAATGGCGATCAATCTGCAGGACCCGTTTGAAAATAAACCTACAGATACACCGGTAACAACTATTGCCAGGAATATTGAAAAAGACCTCCGGCAAATGTTGCACGAGCAGGAGATCGAAATCACGCAGGCAGAGCAGGTGCCTACACCCTCTTACTACGTGCTTTAAAGCTGATTTGTGTTTAAGGCGCCCTCTCCAAAAAGGGCCGTAATTTATAGCGTTAAGACAAAGGCTCCGGTATCAACCGGGGCCTTTTCTTTATAATGTAACCAACTTTCCTGATCCTACAGGGGCTAAGCAGCCAGCAATAGCCGGCCATATCTACAGCGTAGCCAGTTCTTTTTTTGATAACCATACCCATTTGCGGATAGTTCGCCGTACATAGCGCGGATGCAGGTCGAGTTCCTGCCCTGTTTTTTCAAACTGAGCCCGCGCTTCACTTTTCCGGCCCTGTTTCTTTAGCAGCAACCCGTAATAATACATCGCCTCCAGTGAATGGTGCACGCGGATTATTCTCTGGTATTCTTCTTCCGCCCTGGCTGTTTCCATTGTTCCTTCCAGCGCGCGGGCATACATCAGTTCATCATCTGCCTTACTCATCCGCACGCCCTTGAATGTATTCAGCTTATCGAAACTTACAATACTGGCCGCATACTGCCCGTTCAGGAACTGCCACCGCGCCAGCTGTAAAATAATACCGGGATCCTTGGTGAAGCTGTTGGCGCATTCCAGGGTGAGCCCAATGGCTTTATCGTATTGCTTTTGCTGGGCATAGGCATCTGCCAGCTGCATTTTGTTGGCAACGGTATCGGATATACGCACCCGTTTTTCCCATTCCCTGATCCGCCCGTTGGGCGACAGGAAGCGCATCAGGCTTTCGCCTGTATTACCGCTGGTTATACCCGGCAGAATTTCCCGGATAAAATATACCACTATCCCTATTACAGGTATAAACAGGATAAAAAATAACCACTCCCTACTCCTGCCCGATCTGAGAACATGTACAACACATACAACCTGCAGTATAATAACAAGATAATAATAGTCACTCCAAAATGGGAACATAGCGTGTCAGCAACCAGGGTTAAGAAAACTGATTCCCGGCAAAAATAATAAAATAAGATAATTTGTGGTTCGGGGTTTAAAAGGATAATCCTGAAGGAGATGTTAAAAATAAAATACGTCTGCTCCCAGTGAGTCGGTCCGGCTCACACCACACAATGAGACTTTACAATGAAGGAATGAGATGTTTTATCGAAAAAACATCCGCTTAACCTTCTATTTTTGCTCCCACCGGTTTCCCGTCTATGCTAGCCGGCTATTCCATAAATGAGATAAAGATGAGATGTAAACTTCCGGCACTGGCCTTATTCGCTTTTCTGTCAGGTATTCAACCTTCCATAGCCCAGCAGGTGCGGGCCAATATTCCCGGCGACTTTGCAGATCCCTCCATTATCAGGAAGGGAACCAGCTACTATGCCATAGGCACTTCCAGCGAATGGGGGCCTCATTTTCCCATCTTCCGGTCGAATAACCTGCAACAATGGCAACAAACAGGATTCTTGTTTGATAAAGCGCCCTCCTGGACTACCGCCTCCTTCTGGGCGCCTGAATATTTCTTTCATAATAATACCTACTACGTTTATTATACCGCGAAAAGGAAATCGGACGGCGTTTCCTGTATAGGCGTAGCCACCTCTTCTTATCCGGATCACGGCTTCAAAGATCATGGCATCATCATAGCACATGGCAAGGAAGCTATCGACGCCTTTGTGTTTAACAACAACGGGCAATTGTACATTAGCTGGAAAGCCTATGGCCTCGATAACCGGCCTATTGAAATACTGGGCAGCAAACTTTCCAATGACGGGCTTTCACTTGAAGGCCAACCTTTCACTTTGCTGAAAGATGATGCCCGCAACGGCATGGAAGGGCAAAGCATCTTAAAAAAGGATGGTTATTATTATCTCTTCTATTCTGCGGGTAACTGCTGTGGCGTATCCTGCAGTTACCAGGTACGGGTAGCGAGGGCAAAAAACATCACCGGCCCATACCTGGAAGAGGGCGCCGATAATCCTGTGCTCACCGATAACGGCAGCTGGAAATGCCCTGGACATGGCACTTTCGTACAAGACAAGACCGGTAACGATTTTTATATTTATCATGCTTATAACAAAGCCAGCAATGTATTCACCGGCAGGGAGGCGCTGATTGCGTCATTGTCGTGGAAACCAGACCAGTGGCCGGAACTGCGCCCTGTTCCTGTTAGCGGTAGCAACAAAGAAAATATTCATCTCCATTACGACTTTTCCAGGACTACCGGGGAAATTTTCTGGCAATGGGATTTCAGGAATATGAGGCCCGTATTCCGGCAAAAGGATGGGGCGCTGCAATTATCCGGGACATACAACAGTGATCATCCTGCCGGGATAGCGCTTACCCTCCGTCCTTATGCAGCGGCCTATGAAATCAGTACAGCGGTAACGAACAATAACAAGGCCGGCAAAGGACTGGTTATTTATGGAGATGTATCTGCCGCCGCCGGTATTGCTGTTCGCAATGATACTGTTGAGTTCTGGGTAATAAAAGACGGCAAAAGGAGTGTACCCGGCAAACAGAAAATTCCTGCTGCCAATGTTCCTGTATACCTGAAAATGGTAATGCTGCCAGACTTCACCTGCAGGGTATACTGGAAGCAACAGGGCGGATGGGAAGAGCTTACCCCGGGTAAAAAAGCCTTCCCCGTTAATTTCCTTCCACCGTGGGACCGTAGTCCACGCCCGGGATTGAACTTCCAGGGCATGCCCGGTGAAAATGCCGCATTCTCCTTTTTTGACATCAGGTACACGGATGAAATACCGCAATAATATAAATTACACTGGAATGAGAAAACAAACTTTAGCCACGTTATTGATGATACTGTTCACTTCCCTTGCGGGTAACAGTCAAACCTATACGAAATATGTGAACACCTTTATAGGCACGGCGCCAATGACGGATCCTAAAATACTCGGCTACGAGTTACCGCAGGGCTGGAGATCATGGGCTGGGCTTACCTTTCCCGGAAGCTCGCTGCCCAATGCCATGGTGCAGTTAAGCCCTATGACAGAATATGGCTCCGGGGCCGGTTATGAGTATGAAGACTCCGTGATCTACGGCTTCACACATACAAATAAGGGGCATTGGAACCTGTGTAATATTCCTGTGCTGCCGGTTTCAAACCCGGGGGGAAAATTCGGTTCCCGCTTCTCCCATAAAAAAGAAAGCGCAGCGCCCGGCTTCTACCAGGTGTACCTGGATGATTATAATGTGAATGTAAACCTTACCTCCACATTAAGGTGCGGGTATCATCAATATGAATATAAAAATAACGAGAGTCGCCAGATCCTTTTCGACCTGGCAAAGGCCAATAACAGAGTAAACGGCTGGAGCATTGAGCAGGTGGGCAATTCAGCGGTGCAGGGCTACCAGCAGGCCGGCGGCAGGATCTACTTCTACGCGGTGCTTAGCGCCGGTATTGAAAAACTGGAAAAGAAAAATGAGGGAAAAAGCGATGGCTTTGCGCTGGTGCACATAGCCAATGGCAGTAAAGGACCGGTAGAACTGAAAATAGGCATATCGTTCGTAAGCGCTGAAAACGCCAGGGAAAACCTGGAAAAAGAAATCGGCAACAGGTCTTTCAATGATATCCGTAAAGCGGCTACACAGCAATGGGAAAAGCTGTTGTCATCCATCCAGGTAAAAGGCGGCACCAGTAAGCAAAAAGAGATGTTCTATTCCTGTCTTTACCGCTCCTTCCTGTGGCCCGCGCTTCGCAGCGATGTAAACGGCCAGTATACAGACGCCAAACGGAACGTGGTAAAAGCTGATTTCAATTATTACACCGAGCCGTCTTTATGGGATACCTACCGCAATAAGGATGTGCTGTTGGGGCTTATATCGCCGCAGGTAACACTGGATGTTATTAAATCGATGAAAGATGTGGGAGATAAAACCGGTTTTATTCCCACTTTCTTCCATGGGGATCATGGTTCCTCCTCTATTGCAGGGGCTTACCTGAGGGGCATTGATGATTTCGATATAAAAGGCACCTACAGGATATTGCTGAAAAACGCCACTGTAGAAGGGGGTGCAAGGCCATTTATCAAAGAATATATGGAGAAGGGGTTTATCAGCGATCCGGACGTGACTAACCCCCACGTAGAAACGAAAGGCAGGGCCGGCGTATCTAAAACGCTGGAATATTCCTACGACGATTACTCCGTTGCACAGATCGCAAAAAAACTGGGGGATACGGCTAATTACCGCATGCTGATGGCGAGATCGAAGAATTATAAGAACATGTTTGATCCATCTACCAGGTTTATGAGGGGAAAACTGGAGAACGGAGATTGGATTCAGCCCTTTAATCCACAGTATCCCTATTATGAGTACATGTACCGCGAGGCCAATGCGTGGCAGGTATCCTTTTTTGCACCACATGATATGCCGGGCCTCATAGCGTTGTATGGCGGCCCCCGGGGCTTCGAATCAAAACTGGATTCCCTGTTCACCGTTCCCTGGAACCCCAGCTATATTGCCAGGAATGTGGAAACGATGATAGGCCAGTACTGCCATGGGAATCAGCCCGATCATGAAGCGCCTTTCGCCTATTATTTTATCGGCAAGCCTGAAAAATCACAAAAGATCATCGACACTATCTTAAATACATTATACGGCATCGGTGATAATGGCCTGGCCCTTTGCGGTATGGACGATGCAGGGGAAATGTCGTCGTGGTATGTATTCAATGCACTGGGGCTGTATACTTTTTCCGCTACCGATCCTGAATACCTGGTTACTGTTCCGTTGTTTGATGAAGTGAAATGGAGAACCAGCAACGGCAAGCTGCTCACTATATCCAAACCGGGTAAAGGCCGGAACTTAACTGCCATCAAAGTAAACGGCAAAGAAAACAAAGGGTACTTTGTGCCGCACGACCTGTTTAAACAGGGAGGGAATATAGAAATTATTACGAAATAAGTTGCTGCTGCCGGGCCCTCGTTTCATAATCCGGGCCCGGCAGTTTTTTATCAGTAATCCTGCACATCAAATTTCTTGTCTTTATAATAGAAATGTTTGTCCTCCTCCCTGATGGGGCGCAGTACCCGGCAGGGGTTCCCTACAGCCACCACGTTGGCAGGAATATCCCTGGTTACCACGCTGCCAGCGCCTATCACCGCGTTATCGCCAATGTTAACACCAGGATTTACAACGGTGTTCCCTCCAATCCAGACGTTGTTGCCAATAGTGATACCGATCCCGTATTCATAGCCGGAGTTCCGTGAGTCGGGATGGATAGGATGCCCGGCGGTGAACAATGAAACGTTGGGGCCAAACATAACGTTATCGCCAATACGTACTTTTCCCACATCCAGGATAATGCAGTTATAGTTGGCCATGAAGTTATCTCCTACTTCGATGTGTTTGCCATAATCGCAATGAAATGGCGCCAGTATCAATACATTCTTACCGGCTTTGCCAAGAATGTTTCTTATATACTGTTCTATTTTTTCCGTTTCATCCGGCGGACAAAGGTTGTACTGGTAGATCCTCTTTTTATTTTCAAGCTGTTCTTCCGCCAGTCCATCCATCCAAGCTTTGTAAGGCAGGCCGGCCAGCATTCTTTCCTTTTGATTCATACCTGGTTACTTTTTGTGAATTTATATGTTTTGGAGAGAGTTACAAACGTCTTGTAAAAATAGCCCTGATACCGTTAGTAGTTTCATCCGGCATTGTTTGATAGGCCCTCTCAATATCGGGGTCCCTCCCTAAGCATGGCCCGGCAATATTTCCCGATTGCGTAAATGAATTTCCTGATCGTGAAAACCAGTAGTATGCGGGCCTCATAACTTTGATCGCCGTAATCCAACCATAAAATATGCACAAACATTTACTATTGCTATTATACATTCTGCTGCAGGGGGCATGGCTTTATGCCCAGGATAAAGCAAACATAACAGGGAAGGTAACCACCTCTGACGGCCAGCCTGCTGCTGTAGCCGTAGTTCTGAAAAACACCCGGCGCAGCGCCACTACCAATGAAGCCGGCAATTTCATTTTCCGCAATATGGAGGCAGGCCGTTATGAACTGGAAATATCCCTCACAGGCTATCAGCCGGTAACCCGGGAAGTAACAGTGGAAAAAGAACAGCCGGCGTATGTTGTCATTACGCTCAGTATTCCTGTAAAAGCCTTACAATCTGTTACTATCACGGCCAATAAACACCGGCTTACACCGGTTAGCAGTGAATATGTAGCAAAGATGCCATTGAAGAACATAGAAAACCCGCAGGTATATACTGCCGTTACCAAAGAATTACTACAGGAACAGGTGGTGGTAAGTTATGCAGATGCAATTAAGAATGTACCTGGTGTAGTGATGCAGCTGGAGAACAACAGCGCAGGCGGTACCGTTACCTCCAGGGGATTCTCCACACAATCTTTTCTCCGCAACGGCGTACCTGGTAATATTGGCGGCGGCACTATTGATCCTTCAAACATCGAAACACTGGAAGCCATTAAAGGGCCGTCCGGCACATTGTATGGCAGCAGCTTTGTTTCCTTTGGCGGGCTATTTAACCGGGTTACCAAAAAACCATTCGATTATTTCAAAGGCGAAGTAGGATATACCGCCGGCAGCTATGGGCTCAGCCGCTTTACCACTGATGTAAACACTCCGCTTAACAGGGAAAAAACGCTGCTGTTACGTGTAAATGCCGCCAAACATAATGAAGCCAGTTTCCAGGATGCAGGCTTTAAGAACTATGTTTTCCTGGCGCCTGTGCTTACCTATAAAATGGATGATAAAACTACGCTAACAGTAGATGCAGAATACCGCAATGAAAAAGGCAACAGTTTCTATCGCATGTTCGCAGACGGCTCTTATGCCACAGGTGTACGCAGTCCGAAGGACCTTCAGCTGGACTTCCGCAAACGCTTCAGCGGCGATGATATCACCACTGCCAACACAGCCGCCAACCTTTATCTTACACTGGACAGGCAGCTTTCCTCACAATGGAGCAGCCATACCAATTTTACTTACCTCAGCTCCACTGCTAATGGTTTAAGCGGGTACCTGAGCATGAAGCCTGGCAACGATTCATTGATCCGTAATATGAGCCAAACGGAATACAACAATGCCAATGCTATTGATTTCCAGCAGAATTTTAACGGCGATTTTAGTATTGGTCGTATGCGGAACCGTTTGGTAGCCGGTATTGACATCTACAGCGCAACTACCAGATCCAGCGGCTCTCCCACACTTGCATTTGATGTGATCAGTGCTGTGAAGCCCGGCGCGGCATACACCAGGCTAACCCGCCTGGCATTACTGGACCGCTTTAAAGAAATGACCTATACCAAATCAGTAGCCCGGCAAAACATCTACAGCGTGTATGTGCAGGATGTATTGAACATCACAGATCGCTTCCTGGCAATGGTTGCTGTGCGCGTTGACCGATTTGATAACCACGGCACCCAAAATATCACCCGCGACACAACTACCGGCAAATATGCACAAACAGCGGTATCGCCGAAGTTCGGGCTGGTGTACCAGGTAATAAAGGATCAACTTTCCCTGTTTGCCAACTATATGAACGGGTTCCAGAATATTGCACCTGTACTGCAGCCCGATGGCACTTTCAGCAGTTTCAAACCCAGTCAGGCGAACCAATGGGAAGGCGGCGTTAAGGCCACCCTGCTCGATGGCAACCTGAACGGAAGTATCAGCTACTACCGTATCAATGTAAGCGATATTACCCGTATGGATGTTCCGGAACGCCCCACTTATACTGTACAAAACGGCACCCAGTACAGCAGGGGGATGGAAGCAGAGATAACAGCTACTCCATTTAGAGGCTTCAACATTGTAGCCGGCTATGCGTATAACGACAGCAAAATACAAAAGAGCAATCCTGCTATGGATGGCTTACGCCCTGTAAGTGCAGGTCCTGCGCATACCGTGAATACATGGCTCAGTTACCGTCTGCATAGTGGTGCATTAAAAGGAGTTGGACTGGGCCTGGGCGGAAATTATGCGTCGGACAATAAAGTGATCCTGAGTACTGCCGGTGAGTATGCGTTGCCTGCATATACCGTATTAAATGCCGCACTCTCTTACGACAAGCCACGGTTTGCAGTGGCTTTCAAGATTAATAATATCAGCAACCAGGATTATTGGGTGGGATGGAGCACTACCATTCCACAAATGCCGCGTAATTTCAGCGGCAGTGTTGCAGTGAAATTTTAATCTGTCGCTAATTATAAGAAGACGTCTCATTCAACAATGAGGCGTCTTTTATTTTAAGGCCGCCGACAGCGTCTTCTGCAGATCGCTCCAGGCGCCGCCATTATACACATGCTTAAAGCCTCTTTCTTTCAGGATACTCTCCGCCTTCACACTTCTGAGCCCATGCGAGCAAACGGTGATATAGGTTTTCGAGGCATCAAGCTCCACATATCTTTCCCGGATAGTACCCAGAGAAATATTTATGGACCCTTTAATATGCCCCGTTTCAAATTCCTGCGGCGTTCTTACATCCAGGATAACAGCGCCTTCTTTAACAAGTTTATCAAGGCCATTGTCCAGTGCGCTGTACCTGTAAACCCGGTAACTCATGTAGATAACAAGCAATACGCTTCCGGCTATGATTAAATTTCTCATATAAATTATTTAACAGAACGAAGTGCGTTTATCTGAAATAAGGCCTGTTGGCAAAGGGTGAAAACGGCCAGGGAATAACTATGAAAATAATGATCAGCGCAATGGCATACCATACCAGCATTGTTTTGAATTTCCCGTTGTCTGTTGGCTTTCGCTTTGCCAGTGCTGAGCCAATGGTAATAAGTACTATGGAAAAAAGCATCAGCGTGCTATGGATCATACCAAAGAATAACATATCAGATGATTTTCTGGCGGTACTGAAGTTGTTCAGAAAATACCTGATAACGGGACTATGAAAGTAGAACGTAATACCAATGAACAGCTGAATATGTGCAATGGTGGCCGTCCAGTGACGGGTCAGGTTATCTGCTTTTGAAAATGTTGCCCGGGTGAAATACCCTTTACCTGCTCTGAACACCGCATAGATCAGGCTGATAAGCACCAGCCACCGGAACAGGGAATGCAGGAATGTAAGTGATTGATACATGTTAATGACGGCTTTACCGTTTTTTTAAAAACATTAAATAGCAGGGCCTGGAGAAAAACCAGGAGGCAAAGACCGGATTGCATACAGCACATCCGGCTGATGATAAGCGAGCCTGTAGTAAATGCCGGTACGGCTTATATACCAGTAGTATAATTATTATGAGAACCGGTGCAATACCTGTGAGCACAGGGTTCCCAGCCATGCGGATGTTTCCCCTGGATGAATATTTGTATCCATGCTTTTGAATTTTTATCAGTATGCGGCAAAGATAAATCAAAAACATACTAGTTAGTATGTTTTTAGATAAAAATATTTTGCTGGTTGAGCGGGAAGTTCAGCGGGTTATTTATTTTAATGTTTTAAGGTAGGACTGCAGTTGTTTAAGGTAGATAAGATAGACAGCTTTACTGTTTTCGAGCTTGCCCAGGTTTCGTATTCCCCAGTATCCCGACATAATAAAAACGGCCACTTCTTTGCCACTCACAGTGCTTTTTACAAGCTTTTTCTTTTTGCCATTTTCAATAGTATCAACAATAGCCTGCTCCCATTGGGCTGCCAGGTCATTCAGTGCCTTATTGAAATCCTTATTCCAGGCCATTTCCTGGGTAAAGTTGGATGCAGGGCAGCCGTATTCTACCTTCAGGAATTCGTTTTCCATCAGGATACTGTACATCATTGCATAAATATCATCCAGAGGATTACCTCCCTGCTGAAGCGGGGTAATAAAGGTATTTCTGAAATTGGGCTTTAGTAACTCATTGATGATAGCTACGCCCATTTCATCTTTACTTTTAAAATGATGATAGAAGGCGCCCTTAGTAACCTGTGTGGTCGCTAAAATTTCATCAATGCTTGTTGTCTGGTAGCCTTTAACATATATCAGTTCAAAAGCCTTTTGCAGGATATTTAACCGGGTAGCTGCTGCCTTCTTCATAATTACTGAATGATATGTTCAGCAAAAGAACAACATTATTCATTTTCCGGCAACTCCATCTGTAAATTTGGGCATAATAGGCGTAACGGCTTTACCTTCGCCGCTTCACATCCTGCCCCTTCCTGGTATATAATACTATAGCCGGGCACGGAGGGTGCAGATCCTGGAAAACTTTAGCATAGGCAAAGTCAGACAGCGGGCAGTTGGCAACATAGCTATAGCTTACCTCCACCTCATCAATAAAATATTGTATACCTCCGGAACAGGAAAGCAGGCTATTGGAGCCCCATCCCCGTGGGAGCTCCTTATTCAGAAAATCTAAAACAAAATATTCCCTTCCGGGATTTACCGGGTCTCTCAGATCAAAGGTGTAATGTTCAATAGGTTTAAACTCATCTTTAACAACATATTGCTTGTTTAACGCAAGGTGCCTGTCCTTCCAACGTGCTTTTATAGTTACCTCCTTCAGTTTTTTTGTTTTGGGTATAGTATCTGGCGCATGCTCCTGCGCCATTGCTGCCAGGGGTAACAAAAACAGACCAAGCATAAATATTGCACGTGTCATTATATCCAACCGGTTTTTAGGTTAAAAACATATAGCGTTCTTATATAACTACACATAGCAGCCAGATAAAGTACGCTCCTCTATGTAAAAAAGTGGCTGGCGATCAGGCTGTTGACCGAAACATTCTCATAGTAATATTTCTGGAATCAAAAATTACAGGGCATTTTCACCCCGTAAAACCGGACAATAATTTCAAAAAAAATGTTCGCAGGTATACTTTCAGGCGGATACCACCCGGCAGGCAGCGCAGCGTGGAATGGGCAACTGAAGCTGAAAAAAGACGCATTTTCTGTATCTGCCGCTTTTCGCCTTGTTTTTTACTGCCTTAGACAATACAAATATGGGCTTCACCCGACAGAGAATTGAGCGAAGGCCATTTAGCCCGTATTTTACCAATATTTTTTTGTTACAGAAATGCAGACAACATGAAAGTCATCATAAAAACATCATTAATAATCCTCTTTTCCTTAGCAATATTAAATTGCAGCGCGCAAAAAAGCACTTCATTTAAACCCAGAGTGGTTTACAAAACGGATGATCTGCTTATAACCCAGATTTCCAAAAACTCGTTTGAGCACACCTCGTATTTACAGACCCAGGATTTTGGTAACGTTCCTTGTAACGGCCTCATTGTAAGCAATAACAATGAAGCAATTATTTTTGACACACCAACCAGCGACAAAGGTTCAGAAGAGTTAATTAAATGGTTAAAAGATACACTTCATTACAAAATAAACGCGGTTATTCCAACTCATTTCCACAGCGATTGTTTAGGTGGGTTAAAAGTATTTGACAAGTATAATATTCCTTCCTATGCTTATTTTAAAACAATAGAATTCGCCAGGGAAAATAATTTCCCCATCCCCAAAAATAGTTTCGAAGATTCCTTGGCCCTCAAAGTGGGTAATCAATCTATTATTGCAAAATTCCTGGGGGAAGGTCATACAAGAGATAATATAGTAGGCTATTTTCCAGGTGAAAATATAATGTTCGGTGGTTGTTTAATAAAAGAGCTCAATGCAAACAAGGGTTATTTGGGAGATTCAAATGTAGATGCCTGGTCCGATACAGTTGAAAAAGTTAAAAAGGAATTTCCAAACGTAAAAATTGTTATCCCGGGCCACGGAGAATACGGGAACAAAAATTTACTCGACTATACAATTAAGTTATTTAAACCTGAAAAGTAGATTTTCTGTTATACACTTATGGTATAAGATCTTTAAAATCGTAAAGCCTGCTCTAATCAGCAGGCTTTAATTTTTCCCGGCAGTACGCCCGCTTCACGGTGCTCAAAGGATATACCTACCTGCAATGACTATACGTGGTTGATAACAGGCAGCGGGATGCCTCCAGGAGATTGCGTATTAACGAAATTTTTCTATAAAAAAAAGTAAAACAAATTTTTTTAGAATCAATTCGTTTTATACTTTCGCGGCATGGAGAGTTGGCAGAGCGGTCGATTGCGGCAGTCTTGAAAACTGTTGACTGTAACAGGTCCCGGGGTTCGAATCCCTGACTCTCCGCAAGTAGTTAAAGCCTTTGGACGTTGTCTGAGGGCTTTGTTGTTTTAGGATTTTTTTCATAAATGATTCTGACTTTAACAGCCCACAGCCAATAAAATGGCAGTAACGAGTGTTTACTCTCCCTGTTCGGCGTCACAATTTTACATGGCTTTTCCGTAAATTTAAATATGAACATATTCTTTGAAGGACCAGTATT
This sequence comes from Chitinophaga polysaccharea, assembly GCF_902150045.1. GTDB lineage: Bacteria > Bacteroidota > Bacteroidia > Chitinophagales > Chitinophagaceae > Chitinophaga > Chitinophaga polysaccharea_A. The sequence goes on along the minus strand of NZ_CABFVU010000004.1, from coordinate 340,675 downwards.
ATGGTCACAGATAGACGCCAATATGCACCTGCGCCACTCGGCTTATGCCGACTTTGCCGCACAGGCGAGGCTAAGCCTCCTGGAGCAGGTAGGACTTACCGCTGTTCAGTTTATACAGCAACAACTTGGGCCTATTCTTTTCCGGGAGGAGCTGTTTTATCACAGGGAAATCAGCCCTAACGACAAAGTGCGGGTGAGCTGTGAAATGACCAAATGCCGGCCAGACGGCTCCCGCTGGTCTATCAGGCATGAAATTTTCCGTGGCGACGGCACAAAATCCGCCACTATCCTGGTAGACGGCGCATGGATTGATACCCGTAAACGCAAGCTTACAGGGCTTCCCCCCGAGCTCATGGAAAAATTCAAAGCCATCCCCCGCAGCGAAGATTTCGTAGAAGAAGCGTAGTTTCGTTATCTCACCGTTAATGGTTTTGCCAGTTTATCAGATTCCAGCGCTTTAATAAACGGCAGCTGGTTTTGCAGATACACCCTCGTGGATTGCTCCAGGTAATTGTCTAGCTGGAAGAACTTTGCTGCCCTTGTGGCCCCCAGCAACTTGTTAAACTTCCGGAAATATCGCATCTGTAACCGCCCGAACTCCAGGTCATTATTAATAAACTGCCTGGTAAGTGAGTTCATTTTCTTCTCATCAATAGAGGAAAACTCCTCGTTGTACATTTTCAATAAAGCAATACGCTCTGTTAACCACGGACTCTTCTCCGTTTCATATTCCAGGAATGCAGATTGAAACGCCCGTTCCTCTAAAGGAGAAATCTTCAAAAAATCATTCAACAACGATTCTTTGTTCTTGCCGAAAATTTGTGTTACAAGATCCTCATTGGGTAAAGTGGCTACTGCGGGCGTAATTTGGGCCGTTAACCGCCAGGCAGCACCCAGGATCATGAACAAACAGATAAGCTTTTTCATGCACTGAAAATTTAGGATTAATGGCAGGTTCAGCCACAAGCCTTTGCATTCAGGGGGTAACGGACACCAGCTCGGAACGGTGTAGTAAAATAAAAAGCAGGTGTGGGTGCCCACTATATTATGGCAGCGAATCTACCGTCTTATATAAACAATACTCGGCTATAAATGGTTGCAGATGATACCAAATAATAAAAAGGCCGCCTGAAAGCGTACTTTCAGGCGGCCCGGTTAAAAAGAATGGATCTAGTTCAGGGACTGCTGGTTGGATTTCATAAATGCATCATATGCTTCTTTTGTCCAATGCTGATAATCTTCCAGATTAATGCCCAGTCGCTCATCCCGCTCTATTTCCTTATACTCCCGGCTATCCCAATAACCTTTTGCCAATGATTCTATATTACGGGAAACCGTGGCAGATGCTACTTCGTAATCGTCAGGATAACTCTTGTAGTTGCCAATTGCCAATACCTGGATTTCTTGTTTTACTGCTTCCTTGCTTTGCTTTGCCATGGTTAAAATTTTTAGTTCAACCGTTTGAAAACAAAAATGGTTCCTGTATGCTGTCAACCGCAGGCTTTTTAAGGTTTCATTAACTTAAAATTATGTTAACAGGGTCATGGCCGGGAATATGTCACTACGTCTATACCCACGCCGTTAGGGTCTTGTATGGCAAAATGCCGGTCGCCCCACGGCTCGTTGCGGATCACTATCTTTATGTCAACCCCTTTGGCCCTGATCGCCTCATATACTTTGTCCACATCATCCACCTCAATGGTCAGGTATACCCCTTTCCCATTAAAGGCCGTTTTAAACAAGGGCTGCTGCGACGCATGCTCCGGCAGTAAAAAACTGATCTCAGCCTGTTTATCCGGTGTATGCAGCAACAGGTAAAATTCGTTTTCGAACGACACGCCAAAGTTTAATATCTCCGTATAAAATTTCCTGCTCTCCGCTAATTTAGCGGTAATAATGCCTGCATTCAGTTTCATTTTGCCGGTTTTTTCCTGTGAATAAATATTGGATATAAAAAAGAAGAAAATAAACCCTAACAGCCCTCTTTTCATATAGGTTTCAGTTTTATGACAGCAAAGTTAGGGCTGCTGCGAAACCATAAATTGTAAAAAACGGACAACTTACTTACGGAACACCTTAGCGGGGGTAAGGCCATAAAGACTTTTAAATTCGCGGATGAAATGGGCCTGGTCGTAATAACCGGCGTCGAGGTACAACTTATTCTTCCGGATATACAGGGGAGAATGGGTGAATTGCAGGATCTTCTGAAACCTTACCACCTTACTGAACGCTTTTGGCGTATCGCCAATATAGCACTCAAACAGGCGTCTCAACTGACGGGAACTGATTCCCGGGGGCAACTCCTTCTCAAGAGTGATCATTCCTGCCTGCTGAACGATCAGGTCCACCGCTTCCAACAGGCGATTATCTGCCGGCAATGCTTTACTGATATGTGCCAGCAGGAAGCTATCCAACAAAGATCTCAACTGATGTATGCCTGTTTCTTCATGAAAACGGTCTGCCAGGAAACGGGCTATCGCCGGCTCTACGCTATCCAGGGCTATAGCCTGCCTGCTTAATTCAGCAGCATTTACCGGGAACAAACGAGGAAACATGCCCGGTAAAAACCTGATGCCAACATAATTAAAATTCCCTTCCAGGGGGAAAGAGGTATAGGCATCGCTGAACCCCATGATAAAACTTTGCCGCGGATCATGTAGTTCAAAAAAAATGTCCATACAGCCATCTGCCACCACCCGGTAATGGAAAGGTGCTGTAAGTGCGCAGGTGGTATTGAGTTGCCAGTAACAGTAAATATACTCCTGCAACCGGAGGTCCGGTAAAAATTCCCGGTACACAACCGTTTCTTCCGGCTGCACTGCAAACGGCTGCACAGGCGCATATGAAGTACGAATATGGGTAATGGGTGTCATTCTCCGTTCAAATCAATATGCAATTATAACATAATTGCCCTGATATACGCACTTCCATAATTTCCCCACTTACCAAGTACTTTTGAAATGGATTCGGAAAGCCCTTTATTATCTACGGGCTTCCCTTTTACCGGCGGCTTCAGCGCTTCTTCTCTGATATCATCAACCAATACCTTGGTAGCAAACCAGGTAATATGCTCATGCGGCAGGGCTACTCCCAGGATCATACCAGGAAGACCACTAAACGATTCCGGGCCGCCCGGCGTAACAATCGCATCCGTATAAAATGCCACCACGTAAATAGAATCCATGATAATGGCATTTGCACGCCGGCAATCAAACCCGGCGATGTTACGGGTTTCATCTGTGATCTTCCAACGGATCTGCCGCATGGAATCCTTTACCAGGTACATCTGCTCAAATACCTGCTTCTGTGAAATACTCTGCATATTATCCAGCCGGGAATACACCACGTTTACTTCTGCCGGGGCTGATTCCCATATCGGCTTCTTGTTATCGGGATTCTCCCTGCCGGGTTTATACAATGATGTCTGACGTGAAAATGAATAATCGAAATAAGTGACCTGGTATTGCGACATTCCCTTTTTCAACATATCTGTCCATGAACTTTCCTGTCCCTTACTCTGTTCATCCATACGGGCAAACAGGTTCACCCGCTTCTCAAATTCTATCCGGCCCTGCTCTAAAAATGTGGTATGCTGCGCCCGGGCAGAAAAAGCTACAGCTACACATAGTATAACGGCCAGGAGCATACGAATTTTCATACTGGTATTTTTCATAAAACTATTGTTTAGGGGCGCCGGCGCCTAACTTGTTAAAGTTCCAGATAAAAGACAACAGGCCATAACGGCCGATAGTACTGTATGTCCGCTGAACGATAGTATTCGTTTGCATTGATCTGCTGAAACCTATATTCTGGTTGAGGATATCATTCACAGAGAAATTAAGCTGCACCAGTTCCTTCTTTCCAAACTTTTTCGCCACGTAAGCATTCAGGATAGCGACATTATTGTTGGTGGTAAACACAGGTGTTTTCTGGCGGATATTATAGTTCATATCCGCATGCAATACAAATTTAAGCGGCAGGAAGAAGCTCACGTTGGGTGAGACACTATAGGTCCAGTATTGGGTACGTAATGCTTTATTCACAGAGGATACGCTGTTGTTAAAATTGGCTTCCGCCTCAAAGGAGTACTCATATTTCTTGTCCTTGTACTTATTCACATTAATACCCAGTCCTGCATTGGAAGAATTTGTGACATTCAGCAACCCGTTCACATAATTTACGTTCCTGTTCAGTCCACCGTTGGTATTTGCCCCCACTCTCAGGTCCCATGGGTTTATCTTCCAGCCTACATACAAGTTAAACCGGCCACTCCTGTTTCCATCCACATTCACTGCCTGGCTGGTACTTACACCGGATGTATCCACCACGCTCCTGTCGCTGATGGCGTTGGTGGTAGATTCAAACGACACCGACCCCCAGATGCTCCTGCCTGTCATTACCTTAAAATCGGAAAAATTAATATTGAAATTATTATTGAAAGATGGTTTTAATGATGGGTTACCAATCTGCAGGTTAAGCGGATCATCATTCACGCGGATAGGTTGCAGCTGCTCAATGCCAGGCTGACGGGTATAACCGTTATATTCCACGGTAAGGCGGCGCTGCTGCGAAAAACTATACCGGAACATCGCCCGGGGATACCAGTTAACAAAATCGCGCTTCACTTCGTTATTCCGGAACATATCTTTCTGGCTGAAACTGGTAAGTCCTATGTTGCCGCCTATATTAATACGGATCTTATTTTTCGTATAGCCATAACGGATACCACCTTTGTGGGTCAGTATGTTAAAAGCATAGTCGTTACTATATAAAGAGTCCAGGTCGCTGTATTTACCATCGGGCCGTTTGTTATAGGAATTCCTGTTGGAATGATTGTTATCTATATTAATGCCATAGTTAAACAACAGGGAAGACGATAGCGACAAGGGCTCTGTATAAGTAAGATTGCTGATAATGCTGATGCTTTCATTATTGGTGGTTTTAAGCTGATCTATGTTCTGTACAGAATCCAGCTTCCCCTGCTTATAATATTCTGTATAGGCATCCAGCATTCCTTCCCCGTTGGTCCTGGAATAATTCTCCGCAAGGTCTAGCGACAGGGTGCGTCCTTTCTTCTTCAGTTTCTTACGCCAGAGCAAATTGGCGTTCATGCTTCCAACGTCCGATACATTCGAGGTTTTACGTTCCCCGCGGTTTACCACCATATCATTCAGCTCCATACCGCTGGAGCTGAGCATATTGGATATTTTGTGATCCAGGCCCCCATCTACCTGTAACTTGATGGAAGAAGTAGAATCAAACTGCCGCTCATAGCTGCCATTCAAACGGTTCCTGAGAATGTTGTTATGAAAATTTTCTTTGGAATGATTGTAATAGATAGTATCCTGTAAGATATTCTGCGACATGTTCTCGCTGTTCCCATCTATATACAGCTTCATTATTTTATAGTTGCCATTCACATTCTGCCGGTCCCTGTCCCATTTATCGGAATAGTGCAATCCCCCGGTTTGTACCAACGGGTATCCGTCTCCCCGATAACGGCCATCCCAGCTATCCAGTTCATCTCCCCGGAAGCTAAACTCCACATCGCCATCATCATTGAAAGAAATCTCCCCGTTGCCGGAGCCGAATTTCTCCCGGTCGCCCCAATCCAACCCTACCTTACCGGTGTTGGACACAATGCCAAAGGCAGCCAGCTTCTTTTTTCCCCGGAATATATTCAGCATACCCTGGCTGTCGTGAAAGCCATTATCACCGGCGCCTGCCGCCACTTTTCCAAAATAGCCGCGCTTCTTATCTTCCTTTAGCTGGATGTTAATGGTTTTCGACCGCTCCCCATTATCAATACCTGTAAAAGCAGCCTGGTCACTTTTTTTATCATACAGTTGAACCTTATCCACCATATCCGCCCGCAGGTTTTTGGTAACCAGCGTAGGATCATCTCCAAAAAATTCTTCTCCATCTACCAATACCTTTTTTACCGTTTCCCCCTGGGCGGTAATTTGCCCTTTACCATTTACCTGTATACCCGGCAGTTTCTTCAGCAATTCTTCCACAGAGGCATTGGGGGCGGTTTTGTAGCTGTCGGCGTTGAACTCTGTAGTATCCCCCTTCATTTTTATGGCGGCTACCTTTTGCTGTATCACTACTTCATGCAGTAAACGGGATTTCAGCGTCAGCATAATTTTATCCAGTTGTACCGTGGAGGTGTCCGACAACGTTAACGGCTCTACGTAATCCGCAAAAGCAGGGTAAGTGATCATCAGCAGATATTTTCCTGCCCTGAGGTTCTTTAATTCAAACTGTCCTTTTTCATCGCTCCTGGTAAATTTATATAAAATGGAATCTTTTGCCTGCAGCAGCGCTACTACTGATCTGGATAACTGCACGTGATTAAGTGTGTCTGATACATTACCCTTAACGGAGGCATGCTGCGCCAGGCAGCAATGCGTAATGACCATACAGAGAATCAGTCCTGATAGTTTCTTCATTTGTGGAGTATACAGGTTATTGGGTACAGATGCTATGAAATTAAAATTCTATAATAAAAATTGAACTTATGTTGCCATGTGTGATAAACATCTGTTAAATGGACACCCTACTTATCATGTAGAGAAAGAATATTAATAAAAAGATAACCGGTAGTAAGATGGGATAATCATGCAGCTTCATTTTTGAAATCCATATTTTATTGTATCTTTTTGAAATTATCTACTCCCGTTATGAAGCACGAAAACTCACTTAGAAGCGCCAATTGGTTTGGCCGTGAAGGCAAAGATGGTTTTATATACCGCGCCTGGCTGAAGAAGCAGGGCATTCCCCAACACGAGCTGGAAGGCAAGCCTGTTATAGGGATCTGCAACACCTGGTCCGAACTTACGCCCTGCAATTCCCATTTCAGGGAACTGGCAGAATCCGTGAAGCGGGGTGTGATTGAAGCCGGTGGCTACCCGCTGGAGTTCCCGGTAATGTCGTTAGGCGAAACACTGATCAAACCTACGGCCATGTTGTATCGTAACCTGGTGAGCATGGATGTGGAAGAATCTATCCGCGCCAATCCCATCGATGGCGTGGTACTGCTGTGCGGTTGTGATAAAACCACACCGGCATTGGTAATGGGCGCCTGCAGTGTAAACATCCCTACCATTGTGGTATCCGGGGGAGCGATGCTTACAGGCAGGCACCGGGGCAATAGTATTGGCACCAGCGATATCTGGCGGTTCAGTGAAGATGTAAGGGCCGGCAGGATGACCAACGAAGAACTGGCTATGGCTGAAGCCGGCATGTGCCGCAGCGACGGGCATTGCGCCGTAATGGGCACTGCATCTACCATGGCCTGTATGGTGGAATCCCTGGGCTTGTCGCTGCCGCAGAACGCAGCGATCCCCGCACCGGATGCTGCCCGTAAAATACTGGCACACCTGTCGGGAAGCGAGATAGTAAAAATGGTCCGGGAAAACAGGCGCTTAACAGATATCCTTACAAGGGAAGCCTTTGAAAACGCTATCCGTGTAAATGCAGCCATCGGCGGCTCCACTAATTTCGTACTGCATTTACTGGCCATTGCCGGCCGTATAGGCGTGGAGCTGGACCTGCAGGACATGGATACATTTTCCGCCAACATCCCGCTGATCGCCAACCTCCAGCCCTCCGGCAGTTACTTCATGGAAGATCTTTATTATGCCGGCGGATTGCCCGCTGTGATCAATGCCCTGCTGGATCATCTTCACAAAGATTGTATCACCGTCAATGGCAAAACCATTGAAGCAAATTATACGAATGCCGTCAGCTATAACAAAGATGTCATTTCATCAATGGATAATCCTTTTAACACGGTATCGGGCATCGTGGTCCTGAAAGGCAATATCTGCGAACAGGGCGCTGTTATCAAACCATCAGCGGCAAGCTCCCACCTGATGAAGCATACCGGCAAGGCGGTGGTGTTTGAAGATATAGACGATTACAAAAAACGGATCGATGACCCTGCACTGGATGTGGATGAAAACAGTGTGCTGGTGCTAAAAAATGTAGGACCCAAAGGTTACCCGGGAATGCCTGAAGTGGGCAACCTGGGACTGCCGGCGAAATTACTGGCCAAAGGTATTACCGATATGGTGCGCATTTCCGACGGAAGGATGAGCGGCACCGGCTTTGGCACCGTAGTACTGCACGTATCGCCGGAAGCCGCTGCAGGAGGCAATCTCGCCATCCTCCGCGATGGGGATATCATTACGCTGGATGTACAGCAACGCAGGTTGGAAGCCGCCGTTTCCCCCGAAGAAATTACCCGCAGGAAAGCAGCCTGGCAGCCGGTTTACCCGCAATCAACAAGGGGCTATGTACAGCTGTACCAACAACATGTGGAGCAGGCACATCTCGGCGCCGACCTCGACTTTCTCAAAGGCAGCTCCGGCAGCGAAGTAACCAGGGATTCACACTAAAAAACGGCTTATGACATTTGATAAGAAAGTAGCTATTGTTACCGGCGCGGGCCAGGGCATCGGGTTCGAGATCAGCAAACAACTGGCATTACAGGGAGCTACCGTTATCCTGAATGATATTGATACAGCATTGGCCCAACAGGCAGCAGAGGCCATTACCGCCGCAAAGGGACACTGCATCCCGCTGCCCGGCGATTCCGGCGATATCAGCTTTATACGGCAAATGGTGAGCACCGCTGTTACACAATTCGGCCGGCTGGATATCGTTATTGCCAATGCAGGGATCACCCTCTTCGGTGATTTTTTCACCTATACACCGGAAGCCTTTAACCGTGTGATGCAGGTAAACCTGGGCGGCACTTTTTTCCTGGCGCAGGCTGCCGCCAACCAGATGAAACAACAGGCTGAAGGCGGCTCCATTTTGTTCATGTCTTCCGTAACCGGCCACCAGGCGCATAAAGATCTCGCTGCTTACGGTATGAGTAAAGCAGCACTGGAAATGCTCGCCAAAAATTTAGTGATTGAATTATCTCCCTACAAAATCACCGTGAACACCATTGCTCCCGGCGCTACGCTCACAGAACGTACGCTGGATGATCCTTCTTACGAAAAAACATGGTCGGGCCTCACTCCTATGGGACGCCCCGCCTATACACAGGATATTGCCAGCGCCGCGTTATTCCTGGTGTCCGGCCAGGCAAGGCATATTACCGGCCAAAGCCTTATTATTGATGGAGGATGGACCAGTATCAGTCCTTCGCCTTTCTGAGCTGCTGCTTTGCGATAAGCCCGGGCCGCCCTGTTGGGAAGTACATTACAGGCGTTCCGGACTACCGTTCTGCAATAAGCTTCAGCAGTTCCTTTGCACTCAGCTTCCCCGACTGATCACTGCCCTCGAGCAACTGATCGGCCAGATCCCGCTTGCTGTTATGCAGCGCAATGATCTTTTCTTCTATTGTATATTGCGCCACCAGCCGGTAAATGGTTACTGGCCTGGTTTGACCAATACGGTGTGCCCTGTCGGATGCCTGCTCTTCAATAGCCGGGTTCCACCATGGGTCCATATGGATCACGTAATCTGCTGCCGTTAAATTAAGGCCTAGCCCCCCTGCTTTGAGGCTGATCAGGAACAACTGCCCGCTACCTGCCTGGAACTCCTTTACCAGCTTATCCCGCTGCGGTATGGGCGTGCTGCCATCTAGGTAGAGATAAGTAATTCCCTGCTGATCTAATGCCGCCCGCACCAGGTCGAGATGTTTTACAAACTGGCTGAACACCAGCGCGCGGTGATTGTTCGATACCAGTTCTTCTACAATTTCCCGGAACACTGTTAATTTGGAAGATGGAATATCGACCTCAGCATCTACCAGCTGCGGGTTACAGGCCGCCATCCTCAACCGGCTGATTTCCGCCAGTGCGCGGATATGCTGCTGCGCCATGCTACCCTCCTGCGCCTTGATGTTTTCCAGCGCTTTCCTGCGCAGGGCTTCATAAAACGACGCTTCATCCGGCGACAGGCTCACCAGCTTCACGATCTCCGTTTTAGGCGGCAGCTCATCCAGCACGCCCGTTTTGGTACGTCGTAATATAAACGGTGAGATCAGTTTTTTCAGGTGCTGCTTCACCGTGCTTTCCGGGTTTCTCACCGAAGGGAAAACAAATTGTTTATTGAAATGATCCAATGTGCCCAGCAACCCGGGATTGAGGAAGTTAAACAGGTTCCAGATCTCCGCCATATGATTTTGTATAGGCGTTCCCGTTAGCATGAGCTTAAATCCTGCCTGCAGCGACATGGCCGCTTTGGAAGTTTTTGTCTGGAAGTTCTTGATCATATGCGCTTCGTCCAGTACCAGTGTAGGCCATTTTACTGCGGCCAGCAACTTTTCTTCTGATTGCAATAAACCATAGGTAGTGATCACCACATCAAAAGGACCGGCGCCTTTGATCAAAGCTGAACGGCGGCCGTTGTGCAGGAATATTGCATTCAGTGTAGGTGCAAAGCGGCTGATCTCATTGCTCCAGTTGTTCACCACAGAGGCCGGGCAAATAACCAATGCAGGACCATCAGTTGCCCGTTGCAGCAACAATGCAATGGCCTGTATGGTTTTACCCAATCCCATATCATCTGCCAGGCAGGCGCCGGCTCCCCAGGCGGCCAGGTGGGTCATCCAGCGGAAACCTTCCTCCTGGTAGGGGCGTAAAGTGGTTTGGAGTGTAACCGGCACCGTTATATCCAGCGCCATGGCAGCAGCCCTTTTATCTACAAAGGCTTTCCATGCAGCATCTGTAACAACACTGCCGGCATGTTCGAGTAGCTCATCCAGCACTGGCAGGGCATATGGCTGAATGTTTATATTATCCCGGTCAATATTAGCCACGCTGGCCATTTCGTTTAGCCGCCGGCGTAAGTCGCCCGTTAATGCCAGGTATTCCCCGTTCTGTAACGCAATAAACCTTTTCTTTACCGTGCGGGTAGTATCCAGTAGGTCTTTCAGGGCCAGTACGGTAGCCTCGTCTATTTTTAATTCACCGGTACACATAAACCAGTGATCTTTTTCTTTCAGTGAAATATGCAATTGCGGGAAGCCGGCCTGCTGTCTTATTTTATACCGTTCTCCTTCGGGCCATTCTGCCCGCACCAGTTCGGGGTGCTGGTGAATTATTTCCAGCAACTGCAAACAATCCAGCGGGTCTTCAAAAATGATGGTATCGTCGGAAAGGTCCTGGTCTATAGCGCCCTGGATGAGGTGCAGCAGGGTGGTTACATTGGCTTTTTCCTTAGCCAGGTCTCGCACTGCCTGCCAGCGCTCCCCGTTACTGATACCAATAATATTATATGCTCCTGTGCCGGGTTTACAATACGGCGGATCGCTGGTAAAGGGTTTTACATAAATACCGGCCTTTAGCCCGTCGCCCAGCGGTAAAAGCTGTACAACAATACGGCTGTCGCCCGGACGTTTGCTGATATTGGCGATATCGCCCATATCAGCATGAATAGTGAGGTGTGCGCCAATACTTTTCAATACCTGGGTCAGCTTGTCCTTACCCGCTGCCGGCACTACAGGGATCTGTTCCAGTGTTTGCAATAAACGGCGCTGCTGGGCGGTAAGATGGATGATCTTCAGGCGGGTATTGCTCTCCTTTACAAACACCGTTTCGCTGACATAATCGTTTATGTTGGCGCTGAAAGTGTATCCGTGCCCCGACCTGTTCACACTCAGCTCCGGCTGCGCTTTTATAATTTCTACGGAAACAGAAATATCATCTGCAGAAAATAGCAGCGGGTGGCCAGCAATTTCCTCCCATACTGTTTCCGCGAAAGAATAGGATTCGCCGTCGTAGTTATAATAATGATCCTTCTGCACAGTGGCACCTATCCTGAAATCCTGTTCTGTCATGGCTTCCGCCTTGCCTTCCTTCAGCTTTTTCAGTGCTACATTACGACCGCTGCTCCACGTATTATTGCCCTGGGAGGTTTGTAATACCGGCTGTATCTTATACCGGTCAAAATCTATCAGGTAGATTAACCGGGAAGTTGCTGCATTCTTTTCTTTTTTTGCAAGATAGGTATCAGCACCCAGCAGGGTGTTTAGTAACCGCTCCCAGTCCGGCGTTTGCTCCATCTGTGAAAAAACAGGCGGATGGCTGATCATGTTGCCAGCTTCCTGGTACACGCTTTCATATCCCTGGTAATCATCTCCCTTAAATAAATATAAATACTCGTAGGTCAGTAACCGGTAGTGACGTTCCATGCCGAGCGACAGCAAACGCGCTGCATTAATACTGAAAGTGCGCAATAATTTACTTTTGGGGTGGAGCAGCTGCAAACACAATACCGACAGGTAACTCAGCAGGTTGCTCTCTCCTCCTTCCAGGATCAGCAGCAGCAACTGTTCTCCCTTCTCCTTCCGGCCCGCATGAAAATGCAACAGGCAAATCGCGGGAGTGATGGCAGGAAACAGCTTTCGCTCATAAGCAGTTATGATTTTAGCGATCAGCGGGTTGGTTTGTTCACCCGGCAATACCGCCAGTGTAAAGGCGTAATAAAAGGCAAACAACGGCGACAGTGGCATGGTATGCTTTTTATCGTACTGCCGTTGACGTTTGATCCCCTTTTCAAAACAGGAAAGTGCTTTTGCAGGTTGCCCGCTATATAACAGCGTCACTGCCTGTGCATACAAATCATCCGCTGTATTATCTGCCGGAGGCAGGTCAAGATGCCCCTGCAACAGCAACAGCTCCGGGAAACCGGCGGCATATTGCCGGCGGAAACTTTCCAGTTCCTGCACCGGGGGCATTTTCAGCAGGTTATATTTTAAAGCGAAAGATACCATTCTATCAAGGCTCTCCCGGCTGAAAAAAGGCAACAATCCCTCGTAGGCGGGGTAATACAACAGGTAGGAAAGATAGGGCTGGTATTCATTAAGCTCCAATTCCAGTTTCCTTACCGGCGGCAACAGCAGGGAGCGGTTGCCGGTAAAGTAGGCAGTGAGCAGCTGCTGCAGGTCCTGCAGCCGGGCGCTCATGCTGTAAAATGCGTGTACTGCATACCTCGTTCTTTCCAGCAGCGCTGTATAGGCAGGCTGTTTTATAATTACCGGGAAAAGCAAAAATCCCATCTCCGGCACCAGGGAGTAATTACCGGTTACATTTTTAATGGCCAATCCGGCGGCCACCAGGTGTTTCAATATTTCGCCGACCCTGAGCCCCTTCATTTTTTCCACGCAGTTCACCGCGTCGGTAATGGTAAATGTTTCCAGCGGGTACAGGTATAGCGCCATCACATCCATCACCAGCCGGGTATCCCTTTCCTGTAATTCATATTGCCTTAAATAGAAACTTTCATCGACCATAGCAACAAAAATAGCTGAAAATATTTTGGGAGGCAGACAACCTTTTCCTGCTTTTTTCCGAATACGCATAGGTACCGGTTTAGCAAACCAGGTTGTTACTGACCAACAACCCGTAATAGTGTATTATTTCAAATTTCTAAAAATTTTAACTGCATGAACTGCTTTAAAAACACCCTGCTTTCATTGATAGCCTTTAGCGGTATCGTTTCCTTCAGCGCCTGCGGCGGAAATGACGACCACCCCGACACGCCTGCACCTAAGCCCCTGGTGCAACTCAGCGCCGACGCAACTTTGGGAAATCACCTTACAGATGTGGACGGTAATTCCCTCTATTATTTCTCCAATGATTTTGATGGCAAGAACAACTGCAGCGGCGGATGCGCTGCGGTATGGCCTATTTATTACGCAGGCGACAATCTGGCACAGGCTGCGCTGGGAACGGGATTGGACATTAAAGACTTCACCACCATCACCACTATTGATGGTAAAAAACAAACTGCTTACAAAGGATGGCCGCTGTACTACTTCGCACCTGCAGTAGGTGGAGTGAACGTACGTGAAGCGCCCGGCAAAACAACCGGTGAAGGCGTGAATAACGTCTGGTATGTTGCCAAACCCGATTATACCATACAACTGATCAACGCGCAACTGGTAGGCGCCGATGGTAAAAATTACAAGGCAGACCATACCGTTGGCGATGGCAAAACATTGTACTTCACTGATGGCAAAGGTATTACGCTTTATTCTTTCAATAAAGACAGCTTTAACATCAACAAGTTCACCAAAGCAGATTTTTCCAACAATGCCATCTGGCCTATTTATGAAACAGACCAGATAGTGGTACCTTCTACGCTTGATAAAACATTATTTGGCAGCATCACCGTTGCCGGTAAGAAACAATTAACCTACAAAGGATGGCCGCTGTATTATTTCGGACAGGATGCGGGTGTGAGGGGTTCCAACAAAGGTGTGAGCGTTCCTGCACCGGGCGTATGGCCGGTAGTTAGAAAAGATGTGGCGGCTGCTCCTAAGCCATAACCATTGCCTTCAACCGTAAAAACGGAACGGCTCAGTATTCTGTATGAATGCTGAGCCGTTGTATCTGGTGAAATATGTAAAACTATTCTCTCCTGCTTTCCACGGTATACACGAAGCTGTCGGCTCGGTAATACCCGAGATTATACTCTATAGGCCGTTCGCCCTGGTCGTATACAAACCGCTTCCTCAGCAGGATGGGATGCCCGGTTTCAAGCTCCAGTTTGGCGGCAATAAATTTGTCGGCTGATTTTGCGCTGATTTCTTCTTTGGACAATGTAGCCACTGTCATGTAATCCTTTTCCAGGATATCGTATAAAGGGCGTTTGAAATCTTCCTCACCGGTTAAGCCCACCCGGGGATGAAAATACGAAATGAAATATACAAAGGGCCCTTCCGCCTTTCCTCTCAGGCGTTCCAGCTTAAGCACTTTTTTATTCGGGCTGATCTCGAAGAAATTGGCAATGGTTTCATCGGGCAATACCCAGGTGACATGCAATTCAAAATTTTTGATGATGATACCGCGTGCAGTCATCTCCTGTGTGAAGCTCAGCCAGTTCTTTGATTTGGAGCTGATAGCAGCTTCGGCCACTTTGGTGCCCACTCCTTTCTTCCTGGTCAGCAGTCCTTCGTAAACAAGTTTATTCAGCGCATGACGTAAAGTAGATCGGGAAATGGCCAGTTGCTTTGCCAGCTGTACTTCGTTAGGTAAAAATTTTCCACCACTGTACTGTGGATCTTTTATCATGTTCCGCAACAGGTTTTCCGCCTGTATATGAAGTGGTAAAGGATTTTTATGATCTATACTCAAATTCATGCCTGCAAAGCAACTGGAAATAAACAAGAAAAACAATTTTAGCCCCCCTTATTTTGGGAGTATGTATGCCCTGGCCGGAAAAACAGTATCAAAACAAAGTATCCCAACCATACCAGCTACCCTCACATAAACATCAAATAATCAATATGTTAACTATCCCTCCAACTATTTAGGCGGTGTTAAAAACTTTTCTTGCGTTTATTAAATTATGTTTATATGTTTGTACATAATATCCGGGGCCACATTATGAAAAAATACTTTTCTATAATTCCCTTTATTGCCGGTATCACTGCTCCTGTTTTCCTTCCGGGAAACCTGGCGGCACAGGCGGGCGCCAGCACCCTGGCGGCAACTGTAATGGCAGACAGCAGGCTGGATACGGTACAGGCCCGGGCGCTACGGCTACTCACCGGTTTCTCTGCCGGTACTTCCTATGGGGAAGTATGGATCAGGGACTTCAACACTTTTATTAATGGCTCCTTACAGGTATTACCACATGACCAGGTAAAGGAAATGCTGCTGCTTTTCTTCCGTATGCAGGGAGAAGATGGAAATATCCCCGATGGCGTTATTCCAAAGGAGAAAGCCAATGCGGGCTACAAGTACAGGTATTCCGGCCTTGCCCCGCAATGGGCTGCCCATAAGAATACCGTGGAAACCGACCAGGAATCATCCCTGATCCAGGCGGTTAGAAAATATGTTGCTGTTACCGGCGACCAGGACTTTCTTTTTTTGGCTGTAAAT
This sequence comes from Chitinophaga polysaccharea, assembly GCF_902150045.1. Lineage (GTDB taxonomy): Bacteria > Bacteroidota > Bacteroidia > Chitinophagales > Chitinophagaceae > Chitinophaga > Chitinophaga polysaccharea_A. The sequence goes on along the minus strand of NZ_CABFVU010000004.1, from coordinate 324,824 downwards.
GATAAAACGATTTTGCAACGGATGGAAGCCTCTATGGCCTATCTGCTGAAAGAGCGCTGGTCGGAAAAATACGGGCTCATCAAAGGCGCCACTACTATCGACTGGGGCGATGTGCAGCCGGAAACCGGCTGGGGCGTAGCCATCAATGAGCAAACAAAATGGGCGGTCGATATTTATGACAACGCCATGTTTGTGATGGCTATACAGGATTTCATGGCAATGAAGCCTCCGGATTACAAGGCACAGCAAAACTGGAGCAAAGTAGCAGCGGGTATACGGAACAATGTGCGCAAATACTTATGGGACAACCGGGCGCAGAAATATATACCACATCTTTATTTGAACGGAAGCCCGTTCTCCCTCTCATTCAACGAAAAGGAAATCCTTTACACAGGAGGCACTGCCTGTGCAATACTGGCAGGATTCCATACATCCAAAGAAATAGCGGCCATCAACAGGCAAATGATGCAGGCCGCCTCCAAAGAAAAATTCGCTACCATAGGTATCACGGTATATCCTCCCTACCCGGCAAAGGAGTTCCCGAATATGCATCCTTATGTATATCAGAACGGGGGCGACTGGACCTGGTTTGGCGGACGGATGATCCAGGCCTTAATTTTAAACGGATTTATACAGGAAGCCGTAGCAGAGCTTAAACCCATGACCGACCGTGTCATTGCTCATAACGGCTTCTTCGAATGGTATGATGTTCAGACAGGCACGCCAAAAGGATCGGGAGATTTTCGCGGGGAAGCAGGCGTTTTACTGGACGCCATCGCACTTCTGAAAAAATGGGCAATTCGTCAGCAGGAAGTAAACAATTAAGGCTGCTTATTTATTATTAATTCATCAACCTGATCTTATTAAAAAACATATCATTACCATCATCTTAAAAACCAAATTTCGCTTGTTTTATCAAAGGGGCTTCCACGCAGCATCCCCTTGATCACTATCAACTGAAACATTTACCGGCTATTATTACCTCATCACTAAAGACTTGTTATGAAAGCAAAACTATTTTATGTGCTTGCATGCCTGTTACTCTCCATGCATGCAACGGCCCAGATTAAAATAAGCGGCAAGGTCACCAGCGCCGCTGACGGAACTGCAATTCCCAACACCACGGTGGCCATTAAAGGTACTTCCAGCGGTACCATCGCCAATGTAGATGGCGTTTACTCCTTAACGGTGCCCAACCAAAACTCTGTACTGGTATTTTCTTTCACGGGATTTGGTACCAAAGAGGTGGTTGTAGGCAATCAAACCACTATCAACGTATCACTGGAAGTACAGGTAAACACCCTGAGCGACCTCGTGGTAATTGGTTACGGATCAGTGAAAAAATCTGACCTTACCGGCGCGGTAGCTTCTCTCAAAGGTGAACAGGTGATGGACAAACCCGTTCCCAACATCTCCCAGGCCTTACAGGGTAAAGTGGCCGGGGTAGACGTAAACATCAACAGCAGCGCGCCCGGCCAACCGGCTAAAGTACGCGTGCGCGGTATCGGTTCCATCAACTCATTTGTGGATCCGTTGTATGTAGTAGATGGTGTGGCGGGCGTAGATGCCAATGCGCTCAACCCTAACGACATCGCCTCTATTGAAGTACTGAAAGACGCCTCCTCCACCGCTATTTACGGTGCGCGCGGCGCCAATGGTGTAATTATGATCACCACCAAACGTGGAAAGGCAGGCCCTACCCAGGTAAGCTACCAGGGAGATGTAAACGTAAGCACCCTGGCCAGCCATCTTCCCACATTGAACTCGGAGCAATTTGTGAAAGTATACAATGAAGCTTTTGCCAATGCCACCAAGTTCGACCCGGATCACGGCACCTGGACGCCAACAGCCATACTGGATCATGAGCATTTCCCTTTGCTGTTTGATGAAAACGATAAGCCATTGTATAACACCAACTGGGAAAAGGAGACCTACAAACCAGCTGTGTCTACCAGCCACCAGCTGAACTTCCAGGGCGGTACAGATAAACTGCTATACAGCGCCTCTCTCGGTTACCTGGACCAGAATGGTTTAATGATAGAATCCTGGTTCAGAAGATATTCCGCCAGGGCTACATTCGACGACCAGGTAAAAGACTGGCTGAAAATTGGCGGTAGCCTTAACATTGTGTCCAGCACACAAAGAGTAGTATCTGATGGTAACGGTTCCTTAAACGTGCCCAGGATGGTAACGGAAGAAGTACCTATCGTTCCGGTCAGATATCCCGATGGCAAATGGGCCGGCAACTATGATATACCTGGCCTGGAAGGCGGCCCGAACCCCGTACAGATTGCGCAGAACAGGTATACCCTCTACAACCAGGTGCATACCCTCGGCAATTTTTACATGCAGTTCCAGATCAACAAAGACCTTAATTTCAAAACAGATTTTGGTTATGATCAGATCAGCAATAAAGCCAATTTCTATTCGGCAGGTAATCTTCCTCACCTGTCGCAGGACCAGGGAGGTATAGCCAGGATCACTACGAACTACAATAAATACTGGCAATCGGAAAACTATCTTACCTACAACAAACAATTCAATAATAATAACAGCTTAAATGCGGTGGTAGGTATTTCCTTCCTGCAATTCACCAATGAAAATGCACTGGCGGAAACACAGAACTTCCTGTCGGACTACTTCCAGTGGAACTCCCTGGCGGCAGGATCGGTACGTAACAACATCACTTCAGAAACCCAGCCCTGGTCTATGAACTCTTACTATGGCCGTGTTAATTATAACCTGAAGAATAAGTACCTCTTTACCGCCACTGCCAGGTATGATGGTTCCTCTAAATTCAGTAAAGACAACCAGTTCGCCTTCTTCCCTTCCGTTGCTGCCGCATGGCGTGTTTCAGAGGAAGATTTCCTGAAGAACAGCAAAACCATCAATAGCCTGAAGATCCGCGCCAGCTATGGTACTTCCGGTAACCAGGAAATCGGCCAGTTCCAGTATTCCCCGCAATACCGTCCTGATCAAACCGTTATAGGCGGCGCTAACCAGCCTACGCTGGTACCCGGGTACGTAGGCAACCCTGATCTCAAATGGGAGCGCTCCAACCAGATAGACGCCGGCGTGGAACTGGTAATGGTGGATAACCGCATCAACCTGAACGTGGATTATTATAACCGTAAAACATCCGACCTCCTGTTGGCCACCCCTATTCCGTGGTCGGCCGGGATGTATACTTCCAACGTATACAAAAATGTAGGTGAAGTGAGGAACACCGGTCTGGAAGTAAACCTGAATACTATAAACATCCAGAAACCAAACTTTACCTGGTCTACCACCTTCATTTTTGCTACCAATAAAAATGAGATCCTCACCCTTAACGACGGTAATGCAGATATCTTCCCTGGTCCCAACTTCCTGGGCCAAACCAATATCCTGCGCGTAGGCCAGCCTATCGGCTCTTTCTATGGTATGAAAAGACTGGGCACTTACGGCACAGATGAAGCGGCGGAAGCAGCCAAGCATTCCCTCCTGCCCGGCGACAGGAAATATGAATATGATGCCAACGGCAACGCCGTATATGATATCATAGGCCGTGCTTACCCCAAATGGACAGGTACTTTCAGCAGCACCATCAAATACAAAGGATGGGATTTTTCATTTGATATCCGTTTTGTACAGGGCGTGAATACAGCCGCTGCATTTAAACACTCTGTGGAAGACCGCCAAACGCTGGCTAATAGTCTTGCCACTGTGCTGAATGCCTGGACGCCTGAAAACCAGAACACTCACATTGCGCAGGTACGTAGTTATAAATTTACACAGGACTCCCATTTTGATACCTGGTGGGTAGAAGATGGTTCCTATATCAGGGGACAGAATTTCACACTCGGTTACACTTTCCCTGAGTCCTGGATGCAGAGAAGCCATATCCGCAAGTTCCGCATTTATGGCAGCGTACAAAATCTTTTCCTCATTACCAAATACACCGGCTATGACCCTGAAGTAGACACGTTTAATTTTGGTTATGGCTCCAACACCGGTTTCTCCCAGAACATCGACTTCTTCCCATATCCCCGCCCCCGCGTGTGGAACCTGGGTGTGAATCTTGATTTCTGATGAAATCGTATACCCGTTGATGTGATAACCTTTTTAGTGATTAAAAAAAATGAAAATGAAAACGACTAAACATATCATACTCGCGTTGCTGGTGTTGTTCACCTGTTCCTGCAAAAAATTCCTGGAACAAAAACCAACGAATTTTCTTCCGCCGGATGCTGACCTGTCCGATCCCAAAGTGGCGCGTGCGCTGGCAAATGGTTCTTACCAGTACCTGCAGGGCTTTTTACAGGGACAGCCATCATCCTATGGGGGTAACGTATACAACCTGATGGAATTCATGACAGGAAAGGCCAACAGCGATCTCGGTCAAACCGGGTTTGCCACCTTCCAGAACCTCAGCTATAATGCCACTTCCTTTTATGTGGATACCTGGTGGCAACGTTTATACCTGGGAATAGGCGCCTGTAACCTGGCCATCGAGAAATTGCCGCAGGCATCTGTACCGGATGCAGATAAAACAAATATGCTGGCAGAAGCACATACGCTGCGTGCGCTCTATTATTTTCACCTGGTACGGTTATACGGTGCAGTTCCCAAAGTAACGGAAGTGCCTAAAGATCTTAATCTGAACCTGCCCCGCACAGCGGCAAAGGCAATTTATGATGAGGTCATTATCCCCGACCTGCAAACCGCGGCAAAATCAACACTGCCCTGGGCCGACAGAACCGGTAAGGTATCTATGGGACTGGTGCAGACGCTGCTTGCTGATGTATACCTCACTTATGCCGGCGCTGCAATTAATGGCGGTAACCAGTACTATGCATTGTCAGCCACCGCCTCCAAATCCGTTATCGCGAATGGCGGTTACACCCTGTTCCCGGAATATACCAATATGATCAACCCTAACAACAAAAACCTCGGGGAGTTCATTTTCCAGGTACAGTACGCAGCTGCAGTACCAAGCCTTAACCCGCTTACACCGCTTACCATTCCGAACTATGCAGGTATCTCAAAGTATGCTGATGAGTATGGATCCGTATATCCTACCCCGCAGTTTATTGCATCGTTCCCTGCAGGTGATAAAAGGGTGCAGGAAAGACAATTCTTCTACACTAAATACAAGAAGAAAGATCCCAGCACCGATACTGTTACCTTTAAAGGCCGGTATATTTATAAATGGTTTGATTCCCTCGCTGTTGTAAGCACTGCAAAATCTGATCTCAATTATACGCTGTACCGTTTGGCAGATGTATACCTGATGTACGCAGAAGCGTCTAACCGTGCAGAAGGCGCACCGAATGCGCAGGCCATCAGTTATGTAAACGCCATCCGTACCCGTGCTAAACTGGCCCCGATAGGCACCATGTCACAAACCGCTTTTGAACATGAAGTGTGGCTGCAACGGTATTATGAACTGTGCTTTGAAAACAAAATGTGGTTTGATATGGTCCGGACCCGGAAGGTACATAACGACGTGACCGGTAACTGGGATGATTTTGTTGGACATAAAACCGTATTTGGCGCTACTTTCGCAGCTAAACAATTACTGTTCCCTGTGCCTAAACAGGAAAGTGATGTGAACCCGAATTTATTGCCCAATAATCCGGGATTCTAGTGGAGATTTTTTATTTGAAAGATAGGGCTGTCTCTTTCTGAGGCAGCCCTTTTTATTTGGGGCGCTGTGTTATGTTGTTCGGGGCTCTTTTTGTGAGATGCCTGTCATTTTGTTCTTCCTTTTGAATATCAATGTGCGATGCCGGATTTTTTTACAAGATGTCTCATTCTTCCCCTGATACTTCTGAACACTTAAGTGAGATGCCCGCCGGATTTTTTAAAAACACCACGTTCTTGCTTGACGGTATATCGGAATACTAAATTATGTACGTATGTTTGTACATATGAAGCATATAATAGCTGAACTCATTTTGTGTTGGGGGCTAACAACCAGTGTAAACGCCCTGGGGGCGGAGCTTTCCGTTACATGCAATGGGATAATGCTCCGTTCGTTAAATGCCGCAAACACCGGAAGCGAGAAACCTCTCTATACCCCTAATGGGATGTCCCGTCATTCATCCAACTGCGTAACCGGAGCTTTATCCATGGACAAGAGAGATTCTCTTCCTTCATTATCCCCACTACAACAACAGCCCATACCCTTTACCAGCATTGAGCTACAGCCTACCGTAGCTTACCTGAACCATCACGGCACACCCGCCCGCATGGTAAGGATGCGCTTTCATGGCGGCAAAAGCTACCAGCCGGCAGTGGTATATATGCATTTTAACGGACAGGAAGACAGCCTGACGCTGGCAGCCAGCCAGGACGGCCTCGGAGAAGTGGAACTGCCCCTGCCGGGCGCGCCGGTAGACAAAGACGCCCAGCTGTTTGTACGCGTCAGCAGCAGCGGGCAAACCTACACTGCCCGCTGTATTGTGTCGCCCACCCGGCAATGGAATGTGTATATCATGCCTCATTCCCATGTAGACGTAGGATATACCAACGTACAGGCAAAAGTGCTGACCATTCACATGAACAATATTGATGAAGCCATTAAGATAGCCGCCCGTACGGCCAACTACCCGGCAGAAGCCCGCTTTAAATGGAATACGGAAGCCCTCTGGGTGGTAGATAAATACCTGGCCGCTGCCAGCGATGAAAAGAAACAGCGTTTCCGCGAAGCCGTTACAAAAGGATGGATCAACCTTGACGGCGCTTATGCTAACACCAATACCAGCGCTACCTCACCCGCACAGCTGCTGCAACTGTTTGCTACCGGCGCCCGTCTTGCAAAAGATTATGGCATTCCTATCAACACCATGTTCCAGGGAGACGTACCCGGCGCCTCCTGGGGATTGATCAGCCAGGCAGCCATTACCGGTACCCGGTATTTCCTCAGCGCTCCCAATGCCAACGACCGCATCGGCAGCTCGGGGCAATGGCGCGATAAGCCCTTCTACTGGCAGGACGCTTCGGGAAAACAACAAGTGCTCTTCTGGCAATCATCTCCCTACTCTATCGGCTATACGCTGAAAGGAAGCAAAATACCCAACTTCTTTACGGTAGAAGATCCAAAGCCTTACTACACCGGTAAGCCAAGTGAAAACTTTCTCAACCCATATCTTTTCGATTATCTGTCCCAGCTGGAACATCAGCACTTTCCCTACAACATGACCCTCCTCACCTGGGCCATGAGCGATAATGCCCCCATAGACCCCGAACTGCCGGACGCAGTAAAGGCATGGAACGAACGTTATACATCTCCCAAACTCATTATCACTTCCGTTAAACAATTCTTCCAGGACTTTGAAGCAGGCTGGAAGGATAAGATCCCGGTATTTGCAGGCGACTATACCGAATACTGGACAGACGGCATCGCCTCCGGTGCCAGAGAAACCGCCATTAACCGGAATGCATCCGACCGGCTACAGCAGGCAGGCGCCATCTGGGCCATCAGGGGTAAAACCGGCTACCCGGCAGATTCCTTTCAACATACCTGGACCGACCTCATTATGTTCAACGAACATACCTGGGGTGCTTTCAACAGCGTATCCAACCCACAGGATCCTAAAGCTATCGCTCAGTGGCAGTACAAACAGGCCTTTGCGCTGAACGCCCAAACCCGCTCTGAAACATTGCTGCGCAGCAGCACTAACGGTAACGGATATACCAATACGGCAACACAGGCCGTTGATGTATACAATACGCTTGGACGTACCCGGACAGCCCTGGTTCGTGTTCCTGCTGCGCTCAGCACTGCCGGCAACCAGGTGAAAGATATAAACGGCAGGATACTGCCTTCGCAAAGGCTCAGCACGGGCGAACTTGCATTTCCCGCCACTTCGCTGCCACCTTTTTCCAAACAGCGGTTCACCATTCATCCCGGCGCTGCCGGAACACCGGCACAAAAGGCCACCGTTAAGGATAACAGCCTGGATAACGGTATTTACTCCATCCGGGTAGATCCATATACCGGTAATATCATTCAACTCATAAAAAAAGGTTATAACGGGAACCTTGCTGATTCCGCCGGGTTGAATCAATATACTTATATGCCTGGCGACTCTGCCGAAAAAATACAATACAGCGGTCCCGCCAACATCCATATCAAAGAGAAAGGACCGCTTGTGGTAAGCCTGTCTGTTACCAGCACAGCGCCGGGCGCCCGCTCCATCACCCGTGAAATAGAGCTTGCTTCGGGTACCGACCAGGTGGCACTGGTGAATACAATAGATAAAACGGCTGTTGGCAGTAAGGAGAGCGTACACTTTGTATTCCCCTTCCGCATCCCCGGCGCACAGGTACGATACAATATACCCTGGGGAAGTATAACCGCGGAAGCAGACCAGCTGCCACATACTAACAGGAACTGGTATACGCAGCAGCGATGGGTAGATGTATCAGGAAAAAATATGGGCGTTACCTGGTCGAGCCCCGATGCGCCCCTGTTTGAAATAGGACAGTATCCCACAGCCGGGTTACTCGGCGGGCTGCATAACTCTCCCCGCTGGATTTCCTTTATGGAACAGCAGCCGCTCATTTCTTCCTGGGTAATGAACAACCTGTGGCATACCAATTTCCGCAGAGACCAGGAAGGGATCACGGTTTTTCATTACTACCTGCAGGTACATGGCGCATTTGATGCCGCCACGGCGAACAGCAAAGGCCTGGAAAATCATCAGCCACCGGTAGTTGCAGCAGCAAACGGTTCTCCGTCAGAAAGCCTGTTCTTCAACATTAGCGGTGATAATATATATGTGGAAAATCTCTACCCTGCGGCAGACGGGAACGGTGTTATCATGCAACTGGTAAATACAGCCACTCATACGGCCACGGCTATACTATCTTCAAAAAATAAATCCACCGCTTTAAACATTTCAGAAAGCGACTTACTGGAAACAAATAAGCGCACACTTCCGGATAGTTTCCCTGTTCCTGGTAAAGGAATAATAATGATCCGCGTAGCAAAAAAATAAGATTATGATCTGGCGAGATTCAGCACAGCCCCTGCTGCCGGAACATGCAGCAACTCCTCCCCCGGATACCTACAACAGGTACCCGGCTCATCCGCTCGGCAATGGCAAGATACAGACAGGCTATACATCGCTGGCCAACTGGATTGTTCAGCATCCTGTGGTGGCAATAGATGGCTATGCAGGTATTTTCTGGGAAAAGATATACACGTCCCTGAAGCTGGAACTTGCCCGTATGGGCGTTAACGTTAGGTGGTACGATATGCATTGCTGTTTAAAAGACAGCCGGTATATACAAGACCTGGTGGCGCCTTTTATTGGTAATGAAGGCGATGTATGGGGCACAAAAACTTCTTTGCACATCACTGATTTTTTTGATGAAGAAAAGATCGCGACACTGCTGACCGAAGGCCCTTATGACCTGCACATCATATACGGAAGCGGGGCGGCACTCGCACATCCTACCGCCCCGGTTATCTACCTGGATCTTCCCAAAAACGAACTGCAGTACCGTATGCGTGCAGGCACTATTACCAACTTTGGCAGCAGCACCGCCGGTGGCAGCGCTGAAATGTACAAACGATTTTACTTCGTAGACTGGGTAGTGTTGAATAATTACAAACAAACCCTGCAGCAGCGCATCCGGATTATGGCAGATACCCAGTGGCCAGATCATATAGCGTGGGCATTTAACCATGATCTGCAGGAAGGTATTTCCCGGTTGGCCCGCAGTACTTTCCGGGTAAGGCCCTGGTTTGAAGCAGGCGCCTGGGGCGGGCAGTGGCTGAAAACACATATCAATGGCATTAACACGGAAGAAATAAATTATGCCTGGTCTTTTGAGATGATTGTTCCGGAGAACGGGGTACTTTTTGAGAGTGATGGTTACCTGATGGAAATTCCCTTTGAATGGATGATGTATACACAACATACCGCCATTCTTGGGGACCATGCAGACATCTTTCAATATGAATTCCCTATCCGGTTCGACTTCCTCGATACATTTGATGGCGGCAACCTTTCCATTCAGTGTCATCCTGCAATGGATTACATCCGGGCGCATTTCGGAGAAACCTTTACACAGGATGAAACCTATTATATCATGGATTGTAAAGACGATGCCGCTGTGTACCTGGGTTTCCGGGAGGGAATTGATCCGGAGGCATTTAAAACCAAACTGGAAAACAGCCGGGATCTTGGTATTCCGGTAGAAATAACGGATTTTGTACAAAAGCATGCGGCAGATAAACATACCCTTTTCCTGATTCCCAATGGTACGGTGCACAGTGCAGGCGCCAACAACCTGGTACTGGAAATCAGCGCCACCCCGTACATTTTCACGTTTAAAATGTACGACTGGCTGCGACCCGGACTGGATGGAAAACCCAGGGCTATCAACATCGACCATGCCTTTCATAACCTGGACTTCAGCAGGCAGGGTAAAGCAGTGAAAGATCAACTGATATCCAGGCCCGCCGTAATAGATAAGGGGGAAAACTACCAGCTGGTACACCTTCCTACACATGCCGAACATTTTTATGATGTACACAGGCTGGAATTCAGTGGCAGTGTTGATATTACTACCAATGGCCTATGCCTGGTGATGATGCTGGTGGAAGGCAGTTCCGTAACGGTTACTACCGCTAACGGGCATACGACTACCTATCATTACGCTGAAACTTTTGTAATACCGGCAGCCGCAGTAAGCTGCCGGGTCACCTGCAATAATGATGGCCCGGTGAAACTGATCAAAGCGTTCTTAAAATCATCGCACCCGGTTTTTAACCAAATAGCATCCACCTGATATGCAGCAACAGCGTCAACATCTCAGCTTCATTACACTGGTAGCTTCCCTGGGCGGCTTCCTTTTTGGTTTTGATATGGCGGTGGTGTCCGGCATCCTCCCATTTGTGGAACACCGGTTTCTATTATCGCCGGCACAGCTGGGATGGTTTGTATCATCTGCGCTTGCAGGCTGTATTGCCGGGGTTATTTTTGCCGGCGACCTCAGCGACCGCTTCGGCAGGAAAAAACTATTGTTCCTGTCGGCTGCATTGTTTGTGCTTACTGCATTGGGCTGCACTTTTATACCTTCATTTTCCTGGCTTATTGCAGCACGCATTCTTGGCGGTATGGCCGTAGGCATAGCCTCCAGCGTGGTGCCGCTCTATCTCTCAGAAATTGCCCCGGATCATTTGCGGGGAAGACTGGTTACCTATTACCAGCTGGCCGTTACCATTGGCATCTTTTGCGCTTATGCCAGCAATGCACTGCTGCTGAAGTATGCCGCAACGCCTTCCCAAAACGGATGGCCGCTGATCAGCCACCTGGAAGTTTGGCGTAAAATGTTCGGGGTAGGTATTTTTCCTGCACTGCTTTTTTTGCTGGGTATTATTTTTATCCCTGAAAGTCCCCGCTGGACAAAGCAACAGTACGCTACCGTAACAGGTAACGCTGCCGGCTATACGCAACTGCTGGCGCCCCGTTTCCGCCGCGCTTTGCTGATAGCGGTCCTGCTCCCGTTCTTTTCACAGTTCAGCGGTATCAATGCCATTATTTATTACGGGCCTACTATCCTGCACCAATCCGGTCTTACACTGGATAACTCCCTCATCAGCCAGTTATTTTTCGGTGCAGCCAATGTGCTCTTTACCTTCATAGCCATCTGGAAAGTAGACAGCGTTGGCAGGCGCCCGCTGTATTTATGGGGAACAGCCGGAGCAGCTATCAGCCTGATGCTTACAGGCCTTTGCTTTTACACCGGCGCAGTTAACGGCATCTACCTCCTGCTTTGTGTGCTGGCTTTCCTGGCCTGCTTTGCGTTTTCCATCGGTCCGCTGAAATTTGTGATCGCTGCAGAAATATTTCCCGACAGCATCCGCGCAAAAGCATTGTCGCTCAGCATTATGGTGATGTGGACCGCCGATGCGATTATGGGACAGCTCACGCCCGTTATGCTGGCTTTCGCAGGAACACCTCAAACATTCGGGTGTTTCGCCTTATGCTGTGTGTTCGCTTTTATAACGGTATTTAAACTGGTACCGGAAACAAAGGGACAGTCGATGGAAGATATCCAGCGTCACTGGCTGCATTAAATAAAGCAGGCCGTACATTACAACCTGTCCTGAAAATACCTCTCCCGAATATCAGCCCGTGGCTTTTCATCCACGTTTACAACACCTGTGTACATGAGGTTACAGCCATCTGTCTTTCATACGCATCAGCTCATCCGCCACAACACCACATCACAGCCAGGCTTACGGCAGGCGTTAGTTTCGTATTCAACATTGGTATAAATTTTAATACTCATCTTTATGGATTACACAACTTGTTAACGGTAATATGTGCAAATGACGCTAATGTCTGAAACTGTTCTGTGGACACAGGGAATTTATTTCCTGGTAACCGGGGTGTGGCCGCTGATGCATTATGGCAGCTTTGAAACAGTCACCGGCCACAAAACGGATGTATGGCTGGTTAAAACTGTAGGAATACTATTAGCGGTTACCGGCGCAACTCTACTAAATGCAGTGATGGATAGACGGCCGGTGGATGCCTTTACTTTCACTATTGGCGCTGGTACTGCCCTGGGATTGTTAACTATTGACATCATATATGTCGTAAAAAAAGTGATATCAAAAATTTATCTGCTGGATGCATGCATTCAGCTCTTATTAATTGCATTGTGGTGCATAAATATATTCTAACCCTAATTTCACAGATATGGAAGGCATTTCCCCTCAGGCGGCGGCAATTGATGGTATATTCAATAATCCTGAATTAAAAGAAATTTTTTATCAGCAACTTGGCAACAGCAACTGTTATGTGTATTGCGTGGGAGATGCATTATGGGTAATGACCGAATGGCCTGAAGGCGCACGTATTACCTTCAGGGCGGTATATGCCCCGCATGATAAAATTGAAATAAAAAGTACTACAAAGAAAAGGAACCAGGCCATTTTCCAGTTGGACACGCTGGCAGCCACATACCAGGTCACCCTGGATCTTTATCACAACGGGTATCCCTGTTTTCGCTGCAGAACTACTGTTACACCAAAAGCTGCACTTGCTTTTCATTACTGGCCGCGTGACATAATGCCGTTGAATTCCGCCGGCAGCAGCGGGTTTCCTGAAGGTGATATTTATGCTTCCCAAAACGGCCCCCGCACCGGGATGATCTATTTTGGTATAAAGGCGCCTCACTCAGGCGCAGTGCTGTACCTGCAAAATCTTTCTGCACTGGGTAACTATTGCGGGCAAACGAAGACTTCCCTCAGCAATACAGTTGGCGGCACCTGGCCGGATATCGGCTTTATGCTGCCATCATCGGATAAGCAATTTTTAAAGACAGGTAAAACTTACACCATCAGCGACGCCTTTATAGTTATGGATGCTAAAATACCTGCAAATGAAACAGAAATGTCCATACAGTTCATGGACCTGCTGGCGGAGATCTATCTGCGTCTCCCAAAACCCAACACACAATATCATCACTGGCCGGAAATAGCTGAAAAGGCGTGGTACGACCTGGAGCACAGCGCTGGCAGCTGGTGCCAGGTAAACGGGCATGCCTTTTTGAATGCCTATGTATGCGATTATAAAACACCTCCCGAGCTAATGGTGCAAATGGCGGTGTTACTTCCTCTAACGGAATACCAGAAATGGAATAAGCGGGAAATGAAGATCATAAATGACCTCATAAACATAATACCGGACTTCTATGACAACAAGCTAAACACCTTCGTGCGATGGCTGCCTGCCGCTGCGCACCGGCTTGATAAATCAGAAGAGCATAAGCATCCGCTGGTTATGGATAGCTGGTATCTCCATCATCCGTTGTTAAACCTCATCCGCCTGGTAAAGCAGGGTCATAAAGGCATTATGGACAAGCTTTCCCATTCGCTGGATTTTGCTATCAGGGTAGCGCATCATTTTAACTATAAGTGGCCGGTATTCTATAATATGGAAACACTGGAAGTAATAAAAGCAGAAACAGAACCTGGTAAAGGAGGTGAAAAAGATGTGCCGGGTATTTATGCCAAAACGATGCTGCTGGCATGGGAGGTGACTCAAAAAGAGGAATACCTGGAAGAAGCTAAAAGAGCCTGCCTGTCATTACAGGGAGAAGGATTTGAGCTTTTTTACCAGGCCAATAATACTGCTTTCTCTGCATTCACTGCATTGAAACTGTTCACGCTTACCAAAAACGAAGTGTACTTAAATATCAGTTACCTCTGCCTGGCCAATATGTTTAAGCATGTGTGGTTGTGGAATTGCAATTACGGGTTTGCTGTAAACTATTCTACTTTCTTCGCTATGTTTCCGCTGCGGGATGCGCCATATACCGCTGTTTATGAGGAAACGGAATGTTTTGCTTCTTTCAGCGATTACCTGTTGCTGGCAGAGGATATTTCAATACCAGCTTCTATCCGGCTGCTGCTGGCAGAGTTTATACGCTACTATATCAACCGGGCGAACTATTACTATCCTCCCATGTTACCCGATGATTGCATTGCAAAAAACACTAAAACAGGGGAAGTGGCAAAAGAGTTGTGGCTTCCCATAGAAGATCTCCAGGATGGATGGGCTGAGTCAGGAACCGTAGGGCAGGAAGTATACGGGGCAGGGCTGCCTTTTACATTGGTCCCTCATCATTATTACACCATCCCGGGTGAATCACTTCTTGTATACATTGATTACCCCACAGCGGGTTTCAGCACCAGGGGAAAAACAGCCACCTTCCGGTTACTCGGACATAAAAAAGGCGCCTGTCATATGCGCATTATGCCCATTAAAAAGCGTAAGGAATTGCCACGCATCACGGTAACAAACGGAAGGGATGCCCTGAATGCCACTGTATACGATAACGGGCACCTTGAATTTAAACTTAAAGGAAACCAGCAGATCGTCATCAGCTGGAAATAAAACCATCTAAAATATATTCTTATGCAGCAATCTTTTTCATCAATCGCCAGGTATGAACCTGAAAGTCTAACAGGGAAGAATATCCTGATCACCGGTGGCACTACGGGAATCGGAAGGTCTACCGCACTGCTGCTCGGAGCATACGGCGCCCGTGTAATGGTGTTTGGCAGGCACCGGCCTGAACTGGATGATACCTTAAAGGCATTTAAAGATGTCGGTATGGAAGATAAGGTTTACGGATTCACCGCAGATATTGCAGAGAAGAAAGGTATTGAAGAAACCTTCAGACAGGTAGATAAACATTTTGAAAAACTTGATGTGCTAATCAATAACGCGGCGCTTCCGTTCAAGGGTATACAGGAAGGTACTTATGAAGACTGGCAGTATGTTCTCAACACAAACTTACTGGCTTACCTGGCCTGCTCAAATGAAGCGATAAAGCGCATGAAAGAAAAAAATGGTGGGCAGATTGTATTCATTGGCTCTCTCAGTGCAGACGTAAGATCTGCTAACAGTTCGGTATATACGGCCACCAAGGCAGGTATCCAGGCTTTTTCCGAAGCCCTGCGAAAAGAAGTGCAGTCACTGAATATTAAAGTATCTCTGATTGAGCCGGGGCTTGTGGGTACCGATCTGCTGGAAATGCCGGCGGAAAAAAAAGAGGAAATGCAACAGAAGCAGGAAATGCTATTCCCTGAAGATATTGCCGCATTAGTACTGTTCCTCTTACAACAACCCTGGCGCTGCAACCTGATGACCAGCAGTATACTTCCCATCAACCAATCTGTTTAAGCGCAAAAAAACAGCAGGTAGCCTGAACAGGCGCCTGCTGCTTTCACCTTACATTCACCATGTAACTAATCGTTACCTTCTACCTTAACGATTTTATTGTAAATCCCAAAAAGAAGGAAAGGCGCCGCCCACTGACCAATGAACAGGCTGACATGTTTTTTGCCCAGACATTGCAGCGCCAGCGACAATCCCATAGCACCTACAGATGCCCATAAAAAAGTGTCGGAAGGCAGTTTTGCCGTTTGATTTTCTATGGCCTTTGCTACTTCCCCTTCATCATGTTGCTGGTTCACTATGTTTTCCATAATACCTGGTTTAAGAATGAGTAAATCTGTTTCATTTCTTTCTTAATCCATCTTACAAAATCATGCCAGCAAATACCAGCAAACGCAACAGCAATAAGCACTTCAAAAGAAAACACACAGCATATTCAATGAAGGTATATCAGAAAATTGCATTGATCGTAGTTGTTATAGGAGTTATTGTTTACCTGGTAATGCAGTCCGGCAGGAAAACAAAATACACCGGTAATAAGTGACCACATTACACCGGCAAACTGTTTCACAATTTCCTCAATAATTTCACGTAAAACCAGGATATAGCGGGTATAAGCATTGGCTTGATTTTGATATGATACCAGTATAATCATTCATCAATTTTCTACGGGTATGAAAACGAATCAAAACAAGCCATCTTACCTGAAGCGTAAAGCATACTTCTGGATAACACTGGCCCTGTTCCTTGCATCTGTTGTATTACATTGGTATTTCGGCTGGAAAGACTACGTGAACGAGCAAATGGCCCATTCCCAGGCTCCACAGGTACAGGAATACATTGTACAGATGATGCGTGAAACAATGGAAAACTGGCAATCAGAATTTCTCCAGCTTATCTGGCAGGTAGTGGGATTATCCTTTCTTTGGTATTGCGGTTCTCCTCAATCAAAAGAAGGCGATGACCGGAGAGAAGAAAAACTTGATTTTATTATCAGGCGCCTGGAACCGGGAAAAGCAGAAGAATTACTGGAACAGTGGAAAATAAAATATCCGGATAAATAATCCGGATATTTTATTCTTATGCTGATAGCAATTGCGCTATACAGGAAGAGATGGCCTCAAATGGCCGGTTGCCGGTAAGCAGAAGGGTTTTCCCCGTACCTTTCACCTGCAGCAATAACGAAGGAAACCGGTGAATACCCCTGTACTTTGTTTCCTGCATGTCTGCCCTGAAGGCATCAATTGCCTGTTGACAAGTTAGCTGCTTCCGGAATTTACCGGTATCAAATAATGGATTCTCTGCAGACAGTTCTTCAGCTACTGATATCAATACTTCTTTCTTTGCAATATTCTTTGCTTTCAGCATCACCGCAGTACGCAGCCTGAGAAGATACTGTGCAGCCAGATGTTCCGACTGCAAGGCCGCAGCTTTTACCGCTACACATGCAGGATATGAAGAAGCCGGCGGATCTGTAAACCAGATAGTATCATTCAGCTCCACACCAGATAACTGTCTTGCCTGCATCCATACAGGGCCCATTTGTATCGGGCGGCTTACTGCATGCAGTGTATCATGATAGTTATTCCAGCCAGACAACATTCCTCCCATACAATAGCGTAAAGACAACCGCTCACCATACTCATTTACCAGGCGCTGTATAACCGGCTCAAATGCCCAGCTCCAGCAGCAAAGAGGATCTGTATAGTAAACAGCTTCCAGGCGGCAACCGCTATCAGCAGGTATACCCTTCTTCCTATTTCTTTTTAGCGTGGCTTGTTTTTCCATTGGTCTTTTTTGATGTCCCGTCGCTTTTGCTGTGTTCACTCCATGATTGCTCCCCTATTGGCACCGCCATATTTATTTCTTCACTCCGCTGCAGGCTCATGCTTCTATCCAGTTCATCCACGCCTTCCAGGGTCCTGTTAGTACCAGTCGGTTCCACTTCCAGCAATCCGTTTGTTTCCAGTACATATTTAACCGGGTCCTCAATAAACTGCCACGTTTCCCCGAGCTGTGAAGATTCGCCCTCATTCCATGCCCCGCGGATATCGGCTCCGCTCGACATGTTGAAATACAGGTTGCTGTACCGCGGGTCCGACTGTAATACGCCCGGAGGGAAATTGGGTTGTATAGAATCCAGTGCTGCTTCAAACATCTGGAAATGGGCCACTTCGCGTGTCATCAGGAAATTCAGGGTCTCCTTTACATAAGGATCATCAGTGAACTGCAGCAGGTATTCGTAAGTAATTTTGGCGCGTGCCTCTGCGGCCATATCGGACCGGAGATCCACCGTAAGATCACCATTACAATCTCCATTGATATAGGCGGCCGACCATGGAACGCCCTGGCTGTTCGTATAGGCAGGGCCACCACCGGAAGATACCAGCAGTTGTGGCGCTACAATCGATTTGTGGATGAACTCTTCCTTGGCTTTTTTGCCATCCAGCAATTGCATGATCTCCGATTCATCAGCTGCCTTCTTCAGGTCACCGTTAATACCCTGTAACAACATCTGGATAGTGGCACCCACTATCTCAAGATGACTGAACTCTTCCGTGGCAATATCCATCAGGAGATCGTACTTATCGGGGAAAGGGTTCCTGGCGCCAAATGCCTGTCCGAAATACCTTAGTGCAGCAGCCAATTCCCCGTTTGCACCTCCGAACTGTTCCAATAACAAAGTAGCGAATGCAGGGTCCGGTTTTGACACCCTTGCATTAAACTGCAGGTCTTTTACATGATAGAACATATTTCATTGTTTTGAGTGAAGAATACTTGGATCTGATAATTCTACATGCAAATGAGAATCCATAACTACATTCTAATACTGCTGAAGCAATCTCAAACAACAAACGGCGGCCGCATACAGTGTCTTCGTCTTCTGCCAGCCACAGCAGCAACATGTACCAATTCCTCATTGTGTCCGGGCAATGAGCAAAGTATTACACATTCTTAAGAAATATTTCATCAATCACGCGCCAGTACCCAATTCCGGATATATATACCCCCGCCAACAGGACACATATAACTAACGTTGTTGAATACACGTAATGTCTTTTTCCCATTTAAAAATGCCGGCGGCATCAGGGAACAGTAATTGCTGTAGAAAAGGGAAACAACCGGTATGGAAAAAATTACATTGATTGATGAAAAAATTTATAAGAAGTGGTTTGCTGTAGCCCCTGGCGTATGGGGTATACATGATGTGTTAGTAAATATGTATCTCATTCACCAGCCCGGCAATAACTCCTGGGTACTGGTAGATGCCGGCCTGAAAACCTCAGCTCATAAAATTATACAGGTAGCGAAGCACCTCTTCTGGCCGCAGGTAACACCATCTGCTATTATTCTTACCCACGGACATTTTGATCATACTGGTGCGCTTCCCGCTTTACTGAAAGAATGGGATGTGCCTGTATATGCGCACTACCTGGAGGCTCCCTATCTTACCGGAAGATCCGCTTATCCGCCACCGGATCCGTCTGCCGGAGGAGGGTTAATGACTTTATTGTCGTGGACATTCCCCAGGCAGGGGATCAACCTCAACGGGCATCTGCTCATGCTTCCTGAAGACGGGTCCATACCGGGATTGGAAGGCTGGAGATATATTCATACGCCCGGGCATACGCCGGGACATATCAGTCTTTACCGCGAACACGACCAGGTGCTGCTGGCCGGGGATGCGTTTGTTACCACGCAATCCGAAGCACTGTCGCATGTAATCACCCAATCAAAAAAAATATCAGGGCCACCCAAATATTTCACACCCGACTGGATATCTGCTGAAAGCAGCGTAAAAAAACTGGCCGCGCTACAACCCCGTACAGTAGCTACGGGGCATGGTAAACCATTGACCGGCCGGGCCATGCAACGGCAGTTGCAATTGCTGGCAGAGAATTTTGAAAAAGCCGCCAGGCCAACATCCGGAAGATATGCTGAAGAAGCAGCTGTTGCAGGCGTTAATGGTGTGGAATATATCCCCCCGGCCAACAACACCCGCTGGTGGCTGCTTGCCGGAGCCCTTGCACTGGCCGTTGCCGGTATCTGGTACGCCCGTAAGCCGGCCAATAAGTCATTTGATGCTTAAGCATCATCATGGCGCTTTTTTTGATATCCGTTCCTAAAACTGTAATGATGAAAACATACGCTTGTTCTAAGCGTGGCAGTGGCTATCCCAGTGGATGTTTGAATAAGGTAAAAGCCATCCTTAAGGAATGGCTTCTTTAGTTATATCCGCTATGCAATCAGCCAAGCAGCGGCCGCGGATCAAATACCACCTGGAAAGACTTTATGCGCCCTTCTTCCAGCTGATACCAGCCACAGCTTAATATGGACTTGTTTTCCATAACAATATCATACCAGAGGCACACGTCATCACCGTCGACAAATATCTTCCTGATGCTATATTTTAATTTCATCCGCTTCATGTCGTTGAAATAGGCATCAGCACCATTGCGCACTCCCATCACACCGGTAAACGTAAGGTCATCTGCTACACAGCCGCGCGCTGTTTCAAAATCTTCTTCATTCAACGCATTAATAAAGCGTGATACTGTTTCTGTTGATTGTGTTGCATTCATATACTCTGCTCTTAAATGGTTAAAAACTGATACTGTAAAGGTCGGCAGATCTAACCGTTTCAACCTGTGACAATCGTCACAAAACAGTTGCCTATCTCCTGCTACGGATATGGCTCAACGTTTCCCTGGCCACCCCGAGATACGACGCCAGCTGCGTGAGTGATACCCGTTGCAACAGGGCGGGGTCATGCGTTTCCAGGAATTCATAGCGCTCCTGCGGGCTCATTAGTTTAAACATGGCAGCATGTTTTTCCTGCTTAATGGCGATCTGCTGAAGGCATTTCCTTCCCAGCGTTTCTATAGCAGGATCCCTCAGCGACACTTCCCGCAACTTCTTTTTATCAAACCGGACAGCCGTCAGTGGCTCCGATGCCTGGATGGAAAATACCAAACATAGATAAAATCAGCAGTCATCCCCAAAAAAAGTGCCGCCTTTTGTCCAATTTCCATCTTCCCGATCCTTATAACTGCGAAACAACTTATCCATCAATTAAAACTTGTAAGATGTCAACGCTTTCCGCTTTACTGATGTTACATTTATTGGCGCTCATCCTGATGGCAGGCACTACGTTCATCGATTTTATTAATTATCAGATGTTCTGGAAGCTGTTTAACCATCAAAGAAAACAGGCTGATGGCATCCTGTCGGCCTCAGCGAAGTTTCCAAGGCTGATAGGTATTGGTGCAGGGTTCCTTATTATCACAGGGGTGGGAATGATTGCCCTGACGCATGGTGTATGGGCGCAACAATTATGGTTCAGGATCAAGATGATCTTTGTTCTTCTCCTGATCTTCAATAGTATTTTCTATGGAAACAGGCTTAGTGCCAGACTAAGGGCAATTGTCCGCCTGGATGAGCCGGGCCTGGCTCAGCAGCTGATAAATTTAAAGGGCAAACTGCGGACCTTCCACCTGCTGCAGCTGGGTTTTCTTTTGATGATCATTTTCCTGAGCGCTTATAAATTTAATTAAGCCAGTTCAGGGAAAAAGAAAAGCGACCGTTCTTACAGTCGCTTTTCTTCTGTAAAGGAAGCATTACAGCAGGTATTCCCATTGACTACAATGTTTTGTAACGGAAGTGATAATACGGGAAAGCACCGCCGGTAACCTGGTTCTGGTAAATTGAAATGATCTCAAATGCTACCACGGTAGTACCGGATTTGAACAACAGCGTACGGCCGCTCACTGGCGTAACGGTGTGGCCTGCGCTCCAGTTATAAATATACCAGCCCTTGCCATTGGCGAGCGCTGATACTGCCGGAGGTATGCCTGTACCTACCACGGTGTTCATGCCAATAGTATTGGCAACAGGCACTGTTGCCGTAGTCCAGTCGGCGGCCACTACGCTTGAAAATGCCTTATCCACAAAACGCAGTTCGTCTGTGCCGCCAGCGGTAATATCGCCGGTAGCAACACCGGAGAATTTGATATTGTAGCTGGCAGGGGTTCCGGCATCGTTATCTGAAAAACGCCAGAAGAAAGTACCGTTAGCAGGCTGTCCAGGATCGGTTGAATAAACCTGCTTGAAATTTTCAACACGGTAAACACTGCCGCTGCGGTATACTTTACCCTGGCCATTGTTATTGGTAATATTAACGCTGCCGCCATCAGGCACCACAACGTCTGCCTGTGTCCGGCCGCCCAGCGACTGAAGATCAGGAGCGGCAACATCATTGTTTTTAGAGCAGGATGCGAGGAACATAGCTCCGGTTCCCAACAACATCCATGATAATTTTGAAAGGTTTCTGGTTAATCTGGTCATTACGATAGGGTTTAAATTAATAATGATAAAAAAAGGAATACTGCTATAATAAGTTTGTGATTAATCAGTAATGGTGATCGTTACAGCGCCGGTTATCTCCACATAGTTTTTCCGCGTATTCATCCAACTCCAGAAAGAAAAGAAATCACTGGTGCGGAGTTGTATGCCCATGCCTTTATCGTCGAAGCCGCCCAGTTCATAGGTTCCCTTCGGGAAATCAGCCGGTACCTTGTAAGTAGCTGTTGTTCCCGTAAAGCTTTCCAGGGCAAACGTGCCGATCTCCCGTTCAGACCAGTCGGCATTGTAGCCATATACCCGGGCATCCTTCATATCTATAAAGCTGGTGCCTGAAAAAGTAATGGTACCATTCCGTTTTATAGTAACGGAGGAAGTTAAAGGAGCAGCCTTTGGACGTTTGCTTTCGGGGTAGATGATGCCTACCAGCGCTTCCGCGGTAACAGCCGACACCTGGTCGCTGGTAAACTTCAGTTTATACGCGCCTTCGCTGAAACTGATATTTTCAGGGACGGTCACATCTACATAGTGAATATTATTCCTAACGTTGAAGGATATACTAAGTACGTCTTCCTTGCCGGCCGGATTAACCAGGTATGCTTTTGTGCGGGTTGCATCTTCTACCAGGTATTTTACATCCCTGTTGGTATTAATGGAGAATGTACCGCCTTTGAGCACTGCGTAGGAAACATTTTCATTAAACCGGATAGCGGGTTGATTGAGCACCAGCTTCAGGAAATAGTTCCTGGCAGCACCGCTTTGTGATGTAACGGTAAATTTTGTACCTGTTACCAGCTTTACAGCAGTGCCGGAAGCCGGGGCAACACTGGCATTATCCGAAACGCGGATCAGGGGCGATACTGTTGCAGGAAGCGTTACATAGGCGGGCCAGTAAACCAGGATGCTGTCGCCGTTCACCGCTGCATTGATCACCCCGTTGCCATCGGTGGTTACAGCAAAGCTTTCTATTTTATTATAGGGAGATGGGGCATGCTCTGTTTCCTTTTTACAGGAGGTTATCAGCGCCATGCCGGCGAGTGATCCCCAATATATGAGCCTGACAATTTGATTCATTTCGTTGATGATTATTTCTTATTGAGAAGATGAATACGGATCGGGTTTTTCGTGGTGGCCATTTTTGCATAGGAGTATACCCTGATCCTGTATAGTCCATCTGCGGGAAGCATAGCCAGGATAGGGTCCGACTGTTCCTTATACCGTATAACGGTGAAGTCTAAACGGGTGAGATCGGTGGTATTGAATGTACTGATGTTAAGCGGGCCATACTCTTTGTTTTGTTCGTCTACCAGCATCACCCTGATCAGGTCAAGATCGGGTGCAAACCCGGCGCCGTTCAGCCCGAAGGAGAAGGAATCAAAGTCAAGATCCATATTAATGGAATAGGTATTCGGATTGGCAGGATCAGTGCTTACCTCCTCCAGGGTAAGATCCGGTTGCTGCACCTGGATATGCAGCGTATAGGTTTTTACTTTCCCGTCTTTCCCTTTCACATTATATTTTATCTCCCGTCCTTTATGGAAAAGTTCCGGCAGGTCTTCTATCATGGTGCCTGAAGCTGGTGTAACAGTGGCGCCTTCGCTTACTTTTATCTCCGGTTCCAGCGTGATCAGCTGCAGGTAAAATGGAAGGTATACGGTGATGGAGCTGTCGGGCTGACTGATAGCCCCATAAATAGGGCTTCCCTGCACATTCACAATTTTATATTCCAGTAACTGGTTGCCCGTTTCCGGTGTAAATGGAATGATATCCGTTTTGGTACAGGCCGGCAGTGCAAAAAGAGCTGCCAGTAGTATGCAGTATAAATTTTTCATCTCGGGATTATTGAATGTCCAGGTTTTTGCTGCCATCCATCTGGATAGCGTAACGGAAGGTGACATATCCGGGTTTGTTATCCCTGCTGGGATCCAGCGGATTATCTTTATAAATATTTTCGATGATGATTTTAGCGTAATGACCTTTGGTGGTTTTTACCACGATCACTCTTGGCATAGCATACACTACATGTGCCTTCCTGGGATTATCCGGAAAAAGGCTGCCATAGAAATCATAGTATCCCCAGCCGTCAAAATTGTTCTGGAAATGATCCAGGCCTGCATCCCTTACTCCCATTTCCCCATCTGTAACAGGCACTGTTTTAACCGACCTGAATGCGGTTGTCCACAGGTCACGTGCGATGGGCAGTACCTTTGGCTTAAAGTTGATGGTATCATAATACTGTGCATCGAATTTACGGTCGGTAACTACATAGATTTTCGCGTTGCCAGGCCCCCCATATCCCGGGGAACCAACCGAAGCGCCATTATTGGGATAAATGCTGCTGTTGTAGATGCCATAAAAAACAATATCCCATTTGTTCGTTTGCTTCAGAGAAGCAGGGATCACTTTATTCTCTTCCAGGCTGTAGTAGAGCGACTCCGCATTACCGCCGGAAGTGGCGCTGGTATCGGCTACCAGGTTCACTACCTGGTAAACGCCCGTTTTCACTGAGCCGGGATCTGTGCCCCCGGGATCTACCCTGTCGTTGTTGCCGCTCCCGGAACATGCTGCAAAAAAGCAGGCAGATATTAGCATAACAATAGCTGTCCGCCATGAAGTGTGCGAAATCATAATGATTGGAATTTCTGAAAGTGTTTACCTGTTTTTAAGGTTCCGGCTACCGTCTGTTTGTACAAAATAGCGGAAGGTAAGATAAGGCGCCGGCCAGAACAGGTCTGTTACTACCGGTGGATTACCTTTATAGATATTTAATAGTTCTAGTTTTGCAAAATCACCTGTTGCGGTTTTCAGCACGAAAGTCCGGTTTCTCACGGGCACGCATATATGATTATTCAGTGAATAAAAGAACCATCCCAGGCCGTTGCCATTATCCCAGCCAACGCCCGCCAGTCCCTGTTGTTGAAACACTTCATCAGAAGGCGCTGTGGTAACATTATCAAATGGCTGCTCCACGATTACCAGGTTGCCTGCTCCCGGCCCTTTATACCCCGGTGTTCCGGCTATCTTACCATTATTGATCACCACGAAAGAATTGTACTCTTTGGAGAAGGCAATGTCCCAGTCTGCATTCAGGAGATACTTCGCTGAATCAGCTGCATTACGTATCACATGCGTTTGCTGGCTTTTGAAACTGAAGGTAACTGTATAAAAAGATCGCTTCTCTTTCCCATCTACACCTTCTCCCATAGAGGCGGCCGTATCTGCAGGCAGATCGCGTATGGTAACAGCGGCATCAGCCGGTTGTACTGCATCATTGTCTTTGCCCGAACAGGAAGCCATCAGCCACACAGCAGTAAATGGCACCAACATCTTTCTCAAAAAATTCTTCATCAGCATAGCGGTAATTGATGATGCAAAGGTGAATAATAGCAGTGACCATGACCGGAGAAAAAGCAACCACGAAAGGAAAAAACCGCGACGGCAGTTATTTTCCCGATATGGTAAATGATGTTCCCGAATAGGCGCATGACACAATCGTGACAATATTACTTTTGATGTATCAAAAAAATAAACTGACTATGAACAAGCATTTTGTGGCTATCAATTACATACAATGTAACAGCGATTATGCCGAAAGATTTGAGCAACTGTTTGCCTCAAGAGCGCATGCTATCGACACCATGCCAGGGTTTATCAACATGCATGTATTACGGCCTGCCAAACCGGAAGATGACTACCTGATCGTTAGTTACTGGGAACATGAGCAGGCGTTTAAAGACTGGACTAAATCAGAAGCCTTTATAACGGGCCATAAGCGCGGCTTTGAAGACCTGGCAAAAGCAAAGGCGGAAGGAAAACCCGCACCGATGCGCAGCGATTTTAAGATCTACCAGATAATCAGCGAATAATGGAAACAACATCCAGAAAACAACAACTGATCAAATGGCTGAAACGCCTTGGCTTCTGGGGATTTATATTCTTTCTCCTGAAAGGCCTTTTCTGGCTGTACCTGATATACTGGGTTGCCAGGTAAATATGGCAATAAAAGAAAAGGTAAGTCCGTGCGACTTACCTTTTCATTATACCCGGTGAAAATCCGAAATGCTTTTTGAACGCCCTGGTGAAATGGGCTGTATGCTTGTATCCTGAGAGATAAGCCACTTCCGACACACTCTTTCCTTCCGCCAGCAGCTCCCTGGCATGCGTCATTTTTATGTTCTGCAGATAGCCGTATACGGTAGTACCAAATACCTGTTTGAAATGGCTTTTAAGATAAGCGTCATTTGTGCCCACCTGGTGGGAAAGGTCGATCAGTGTACATGGGCTGTTAATATTCTTCGTGATAATATCCCTTGCCAGGTACATCCTGTCTATATCCTCTTTCTTTAATTTTCTGAGAGATGAATCTTTTGCTGAAACACCCGCCATCTGCTCATAATGCGTGAGTTGTATAGCCAGCAGCTCAATGGTTTTGGCTTTTATAAACAACTGCATATAACGTCCTTCCAGCGGGCAATTCAGCATATCGAAAAGAATGGTGCTGATGTTGGCCTGTAAGGGGAAATTATTCTTACTGAGCGGTACCGGCGTATTATCCTGTACGCTTTTCTGGAAAACATCAAACAATGGATGCTCTTCCGGCATAAAATTGAGTAACAGCCCCGGGCTTACACCCAACTCAAATATTTCCAACTGCTCCTGTGGTTGCCAGCTGAGCTGGATTTCCTGTTCAGGAAAGAAAAGATAATTGTACTGTTGCCTGCCCATACTGGCCAGCATCGTTTTACCACTGTTTATATGATAACTTTTACTGCCACTGAGCGTATAGCTCAGTTGAAGAAAAGGTTGCTGGTTACTGAAAACTACGCTTCCGCCTTTTTCGGATTTCAGGCTGTAATAACCCAGGGTAATACCGTCGGGGCTGTACATTTCCTGGATGGTACCAATATGTCCGTGTTGGCTGAGTGCACGCTTCCGCTGCCTGAGCGTTTCCTCACCGAGGATGTTGAACGGGCAGGGATTGAATAATTTGTTGTGGGTGTTTGCTGGTGCAGACAATGGCGCTGTTATTAATTTCAGAATACAAGAACAGGACAATATTAAATCATTGGCCATTCAAAGCATTTGCGCAAAGAGGAACTTCTTTTACGAATACGGGAAGACCCTTTGTCATACGATATTTGACAATTCTCTTTTTCCGTTTGTGGTAACTTTTTTTCCTTCCAGGGATGGCCGCGCCCTTCGGGCGCTTTCCGTAACGGGTAATACTTTCTCCATCTGTGGAGGAGAGAATACTGCATCTTGCGTGATCTTAAAAGCGCCAGAGAACAAATGTGTACCAGATTCATTCTTCCCGCCTTCCTGTTGCTCACAGGAAATACTTATGCTGCCACTCCCGCTGGCGACACAACAGGTTTACAAAAGGTGCAGCAGTTGAATGGCGTTGATGTACACTCCCACTACTATAAAAAAACGGATGATCTTATTGACATAAAAAAAATTGCGGCCCCTACCCTCGTTATAGACAGCAAAACCATCCAGCGGATGGGTAGCCGGCGCCTGGATGAAGTGCTGCGTGAACAGGCCGGGATGGCCATTGTAAGCGACCTCGGGGCTGGTAACAGGAGCATTGGTATCCAGATGCAGGGCTTCAGCTCTGCCTATGTGCTGGTACTGCTCAATGGCTTACCACTCTCAGGGCGTTTCAACGAAAACTTCGACATCAGCCGTATCAGCGTGCAGCACATTGAACGCATAGAAATTATAAAAGGCGCTTCCAGCAGTCTTTACGGCAGCGAAGCATTGGGCGGTGTGATCAACATCATTACCCGGCAGCATGTGCACAAGCCGGAAGCCTCTCTGTCGGCCCTGTATGGCACTTATAACACCACAGATATCAGCGCGGCTGCGGAAACCCCTTTCGCACAAAAAAAAGGATCTGTTCACCTGGCAGCTGATTACTACCGGACGGATGGATTTAATGTGAATACGGAATACCTGAAAGATGGGCAAACGGCGCCACCCTATCATAGCTTCAGCGGGCAAACCCGTGCCTCCTGGCAATTGAATACCCATAACACCCTGCAGCTGAGTGCAAGAGCGGCCAACCGCCATTCCATCATGACGCGCTCCTATGGCACGCAACCTTTCCGTGATCAACTGGATGAAACAGATATAAACGCGGCGTTGTCTTTACGCACTAACCTGAACGAATATACGCGGTTGCTTACGCGGTATTATTTTACCCATTATGGCACCAACCAGGATGTGCAGATCATAGAAACCGGGAAGCTGCTCCAGGAAAACAGGTTTTCCCAACAGATCCAGCGCCTGGAAGTACAGGGCAGCAGGTTGTGGTATGATGGCCGCCTGAGTATAACCGGCGGCATTGGCGGGGAACTGCTGCATATGAACAACAGTACGGTAACCGGCACTCCGGATCAGCAGAACTATTTCGGGTACATGCAGGCCAACTTTAATTCCAACCGGAAATACGCACTGATAGCCGGCCTGCGCTACGACGGCAACAGTCTCTATGGCGGTAAGCTGAATCCCACCGCCGGCGTGGAATATTCACCATTCAAATGGTGGCAGATAAAAGGCTCTGTAGGCCAGGGATTCAAAGCGCCCACCTATGCACAGTCATACCAGGTGTTCACCAATATCACACAAGGATACACCGTGGTAGGCGCCAATATTTTCAATACCGCTGCAGAAGATCTGAAGAAAGCAGGCCTGGTACAATCCGTATGGAGCAATGCCGCTTCTGTGAAAGCGCTGGAAGCAGAAACATCTGTATCCTGGAACCTGGGCAACCGGTTCACTATCAGTGAAGGCTATACGTTTTCTGTGAATGGTTTTTACAACAACATCCGTCATCTCATCAATACAGAACAGGTGGGCATAATGCGGAACGGGCAGCAGCTGTTCTCTTATCTCAATCTTGGTAAAGCCTACACCACAGGCCTGGAAGCATCGCTGGAACTAAGTCCGCTGCCGGGATTAAAGGTAACCGGTGGTTACCAGTACCTGGTGGCTAAAAGCCGTGATGTGGAAGACAGCATCCGTAACGGCACAGGCGCTTACGGCAAGGTGCGCTCTGATCATGGCATCCGTACTGCAACTTCCGGCGATTACTTTGGCCTCCCCAACAGGAGCAGGCATATGGCTACCTTGCAGGTATATTACACTTTCCGCCCCTGGGCCCTGCATACTTCCATGCGTGCCAGCTATCGCAGCAAATACGGTTTCCTGGATATCGATAATAACAGATACATCGATAACTACGACATCTTTGTAAAAGGATATACACTATTATATCTCTCAGTTCAAAAATCCCTGTTAAAAGAAAAATTACTGCTTAAATTTTCCGTAGATAACATCGGCAATTATACCGACTACCTGATGCCAGCCCAACCTGGCCGGGTGTTTATGGGAGGCCTGAGCTACCGGTTTGGCGTAAGGGAGAAATCAGCCTACTGACAAAACCGCTTCATTAATCCTACCTGCTCTGATGTCATCTTCGTTTCATCATAAGCCAGGTACAACGTGTTCTCAGTGGCTACCCTGCCACGCCAGATGATCTTTACGTCATCGCTTACCAGGTAATCTGCTGCTATTGTTAAAGCATTGCTGTGCTTAAGTGATTTCACAATAAGGCTCATGTCTGGTATCACGCAGTATGGTTTCATAACCGGGCGTTTGAAGAAGTTCGTTTTCCAGAACCTGCGTATAATAGCAAGATCTGTGGTATAGGCAAACCAGGGTTGCGATAACAACCAGGCTTCGGCGCTTTCCCAGTTTTCCTTCTTAACGAAATTATCAAACTCCGTAGTGTCAATTGTTTTACTGCCTGCGATAATAAAATGTTCCTGGCGGACAGGCTCAAAAACAAGGTGCCTGTAATCGGCCAGCTTCGTAGCTACCACGAAATCCAGCGCACCTCTGTGCAACTTTCCCAGCAACTCTTTGGTGCGTCCGAAAGACAAAACAAGGCTGGCATCAACAGTGCTTATTCTTTCAGCTAACACCGCCTGGAAATATTCCTGTACAACGCCCAGCCGCACAAGGGAAGGCTGCTTCTTTAAACCGGCCGCATTGAAACCCGACTCCACTTTCTCCAGTTTCTCCAATGGCTCCACTACCTGTGTATAAAACAATTTACCATAATCGGTAGGCAACAGCTTTGGTTTCCGTTCAAATAACGGCTTTCCTACATGGGCTTCCAGTAAAGAAAGATGCTGACTCACATTAGGCTGTGATATAAACAGGATCTTTGATGCAGCTGTTAGCGATCCTGTCTGATAAACGGCTTTAAATGTTCTGTACCATTCCAGATTAACCATGTGATAAAGTTATAATTATTTTTATGAGCGCTCATAAAATAAGCTATTTTACTTATATCGCACTTCTGTGGAAATTTGTTTTCAAAAGATAATAAAATGGAAATATTACCACAGGTACAGGAAGTTCTGACTTATGTTAAGTCTGTTAATGTTACCCACATCGAAAACAAGCTGCTGGCTTCAAGAGCACTCTATGAAGAGCTGGCGCCGCTTGCCGGGGAAGAGGAAGCAGTGTTTGCAGTTGAAAACAAAACCATTGCGCTTACCGGCCGGGCAATTAATATCAGGATCTACCGGCCGGATGATAAAAAAGGATTACCCGCATTGGTCTTTTTTCATGGCGGAGGTTTCTTCAAAGGCAGTCTTGATTCGCACGACCGCCCCTTGCGGCAACTTGCTAATTTATCAGGAGTGGTGGTTATTTCGGTTGATTACCGGCTTGCTCCTGAATACCCATTTCCCCATGGGTTGAATGATTGTATTGATGCTACGCAATGGATCATGCAACATGCAGCAGAATTAGATATAGACAGCCGTTATATAGCGGTGGCAGGAGACAGTGCGGGAGGTACACTGGCTACTACTGTAGCAGGTAAGTTAAAGAACCTGGCATGCCAGATACTTATCTATCCCCTTACCGGCTGCACGCTTGATACTCCCTCCTGGCGCGCATTTGCAGAAGGCCCTGTTTTAACTTTAGAGAAAGGGATTGAGTTATGGGAATATTATACGGAAGACAGGATCAAAGCGGCGCCTATATTCAACGATGATTTATCAGGCATGCCTGATACTTTTATTATCACCGCAGAGTACGACCCGCTGCGTGACGAAGGGATGGCCTATGCCGAAAAACTTCGCCACGCGAATGTGCAGGTAACGGAAAAACTTTACCCGAAAATGATACATGGGTTCGTACAAATGGGAGGCGTAATAGATCAGGGCAAAGAAGCTATTACAGCCATAGCAGCGTATACCAGGTACAAGTTACTGCCATGAACAGGCAGTAACCTGTACCTGGTCTTAACGCCATCCCAACCCCGGCGCCACATGCTCTAAAATAGAGGAGAGCACATGCACATTGTAATCAACGCCTAAGGTATTGGGTATTGTCAGAAGTATTGTATCTGCTTCCTGGATGGCTTCATCCTGGGCTAATTCCTTTATAAGCTGGTCCGGTTCCGCAGCATAGCTTCTCCCGAAAATGGCACGCTTACCCGGTTCTATCACCCCGATCTTATCGGTCCGGTCGGATTCCTGTCCGAAGAAATAGCGATCCTGGTCGGTTACCAATGCGAAAATAGACCGGCTCACAGAAACCCTTGGTTCCCGCTGATGCCCCGCCTTCTTCCACGCTTCTTTGTACAACCTGATCTGTTCGGCCTGCTGTACGTGGAAAGGCTTACCACTTTCATCCTGCTTCAGGGTAGAGCTCTGAAGGTACATTCCATTTTCGGCAGCCCAAACGGCAGTTGCATTGGAGGCGGCTCCCCACCAGATACGTTCCCTCAATCCTTCCGAATGCGGTTCCAGTCGCAGCAAACCCGGTGGATTCGGGAACATCGGGTACGGGTTAGGCTGTGCAAACCCTATACCTTTTAGCTTATCCAGGAATTCCAATGCTTTACGGCGCCCCATATCTGCGTCTGTTTCTCCTTCGGCCGGTTCATATCCAAAATACCGCCATCCGTCAATTACCTGTTCCGGCGAGCCCCTGCTGATCCCCAATTGTAACCGCCCCTCCGAGATCAGGTCGGCAGCCCCGGCATCTTCCACCATATACAGGGGATTTTCATACCGCATATCAATTACCCCCGTTCCTATCTCTATTTTGTTTGTTTTGGCGCCTATTGCTGAAAGCAAAGGAAATGGCGACGCCAGCTGAGCTGCAAAATGATGTACGCGGAAATAGGCGCCGTCTAAACCGATTTCTTCGGCAGCAACAGCCAGGTCAATAGACTGCAGCAAAGTATCACCTGCCGTACGGGTTTTATAGGCAGGATGGTTAGACCAGTGCCCAAACGATAAAAATCCTATCTTCTTCATAAATCTTATTTCAGGTGAAAAGTAACTCATTATTTAATAACTAAAAAGCACCGCTAACTAACAGGTTACTGCTGCGCAGGAATTTTGAGCTTACAACATACCGAAGACCTCTTTGGTATGCCTGGGTGCTATAAGACCGACCGTGAATGGGTGATGGCTGCGAATGATATAGCTAGGCTTGCTATGGATAAGCCGTTACAGGAAGATATTCAGCTACCTGAAAAGGTGCTCAGGCAATATGCCGGCACCTATAAACATAATGAGGAATGGCAGATGACATTTACCATGAAAGGAAGTGATTTGTATGTACGCTGTACCAAAGCTGGTCTTCCTGATGTCAGGTTATATGCACTGAGAGAGAATTATTTTTATACAAAAGAAACTCCTGTAAGATTTGAATTACTGAAGCAGGCAAACGGAGTATGCTACTGGTTACTTATAACGGTTCCGGCAAAGATGCAGAATGGAAACGCATTGATAACACGAACGGGAATTAACTCCGGAAGGCGGTTATTTCCCTTTTACAAGCCGCACCAGCCAGATAAGGATCACTGATCCTACCAATGCTACTATAAGGGAACCAATAAAGCCGTTTCCCATATGGATGCCCAGCCTGCCGAATAACCAGCCGCCCAGCCAGCCACCAACAACACCTACCAGTATATCTATCAGCACTCCAAATCCATCGCCACGCATTAATTTACCGGCAAGCCAACCTGCAATGCCGCCAATGAGTAAAGTCCATAACATAAGGAGATCTTTTTAGGAAAATTGAATGTAACAATAAATTGGCACTTGAACTTATTTTTTTAACAGCCCTCTTCTTAAATCCGGAAATATTCATTGAGATAAACAACCGCATCGATCCTTTGATCAATGCGGTTGTTATATCATTTATTTTTTTTGGAAAAATCCGTTTAATATCCCGGGTTGGGCACCAGGTTCGGGTTCAGTGCCAGCTCTATTGCCGGAATAGGGAACACACGGCGGAAAACATCGTTATCAGCCGGTTTGAATCCCCACTTGCCTTCAAATTTACCAAAGCGGATCAGGTCATTTCTTCTCCAGGCTTCCCAGGCAAATTCGCGGGCGCGCTCATCCAGGATCATTGGCAGCGTAGTGCCCACCAATGGGGTGGTACCTGCGCGGCTGCGGATCTTGTTCACCAGTACATCGGCGGTTTGCAGCTCTCCTTTTACCACTGTAGGCGCAGCGCCACGGAGAATAGCCTCTGCCTTCATCATGATCACATCTGCCAGGCGCAGCACCGGAAGATCCGTGTTCTGGAAACGGGTGGCGGTATTCAGGTTTTTGTCGGGATAGTATTTGATGGAGCGCACGCCTTTCAGTTGTCCTTTAAGGTCGTTACCTACATCAAGTTTGGCTTCTCCACCCGGTTTCAGCGTTAAAGCAGGGAAAATTTCCACCCACCAGTCGATCGGCGCATCAGCACCGGGAGAAGAAGCATCCAGCGTTTTGGTAGTGGTATGAACAATGTTGGGGGTACCATCTTTGTTATACTGTTTACCGGATAACCAGGTATTGTTACGCACATCGTTCGGCTGGTTAAAATAAGCATAGAAATCAGGAATAGTGCTCAGCGCCACACTTGGCCCGAATGCCGCCGGCAGATCAAAACGCTCCTTCAGAAAGGGATGCAGGCAGAAACGGGTAAAGTGACAACCGGAAATGAGATTCGCATCATAAGGAATGGCGAAAATGGTTTCCTTGATCTGCGGGCCATTATCCGGTTTAAAGATCGACGCATAATCGGCATCCAGTGAATAAGGTGCATTCAGGAGGATACTGTCTGCCATTGCTACCGCATCTGTATAACGCGGTGTGCCTGTATAATACTCAGCATTGAGATACATTTTTTCCAGCAATGCAAAGGCCAGCCATTTGGTAGCGCGCCCGTAGGTGCTGCCATCCACTTTGGTAGTAAGGCCCGGCAAGGCTGATTTCAGCGTGTTCTCAATAAAAGTAAAGACTTCCTTACGCGGTTTGGTGGCCGGGAGCGTGTTTACCGGGAAAGTATCGATTATGGGAATATTTCCATACAGGTCCATCATAAAAAAATAGAAGAGCGAACGCATAGCTTTCAGTTCCGCAAGAGAAGAGGACTTATAATCCCCGGCGGGTAATCCGTTTACCAGGTTGATGGCATTGTTGGCAATATTAATGCCGCCAAAGCCCCATTGCCAGGAACTGATCACATATGGATGACTGCTACCCCAGGTATGCAGGTGCATAAAACGGTATTTTCCCCCATCATCATAATTACCATCACGGGCCGGGATAATGGCCTCATCGGTAGAGAACTCCTGCAACATCCAGTAGTCCACCCCGTAACTGAAACCGGTACCATTCATCCAGTAAGTGGCATCACCGGATTTGGTATTGGCCAGCTGTGAATACACGGCTCCAATGGCGGCTGCATAGGAAGCGTTGTTGGAGGGAAAGTTGGAAGGCGTATATTTCGACTCTACATCTACATCCAGCTTGCTACAGGCAGTAAATGCCATTGCGGCAAGCAGGAAAATGCCAAGGATTCTTTTATAGCTCATATCTTTATTTTTAAACAGTCAGATGAATTAAAAAATGGCATTCAGACCAAAGATGAATGACCTGGTTTTAGGATAATAGTTCCTGGCGTCGATACCCGGGGTGAGGCCACCGAGATCAATTTCAGGATCTATGCCTGTATAATCGGTAATAATAAATACATTGTTAACGTTACCGTATATACGCAGTTTACTGATGTAGTTACTTCTGATCTTGAAAGTATACCCCAGGGTCAGGTTATCCAAACGCAGATAGGAACCATTTTCCAGGAACCTGTCGGAGATGAGGAAAGAGTTCTTATCATTATAGGACTCCCCGGTTGTAAACTTCAGGATGTTGGTCATTTTCGCATCTGTTGGCGTGTTTAGCGCTGCAGTGGTGGCGTTGAGTATCTTATTGCCCGATACACCGCGGATAAAGATATTCAGGTCAAATCCCTTATAGGTGAAGGTATTGCTCCACCCGTAAGTGATACTGGGCTGCGCATTGCCGGCCTGCATCAGGTCGCCGATACTGGGAGAGGTAGTAACTGTACCATCAGCTTTCTGGTAGGTAGACACGCCGTCTTTATCTTTCCCCATGTAATGGAATAGGGTAAATGTACCAATAGGTTGTCCTTCCAGTATTTTCTGGCTCCAGTTACCGGACTGCCCTTTACCACCCAGGATGGCGGTGGGAATGTCTTTCAACGTAAACCTTCCGCTGGAAAGTGCGCTGATGCTGTTGGTATTATGTGATACGTTGATGGAAGTTTTCCACGAGAAGTTCTTATTGCTCACCGGTTCAGCATTCAGCACTACTTCCACGCCCTTGTTACTTACTTTACCAACGTTTACCAGCAAGGTGGTGGTAATGTATTGAGTGGTAGATACCGGGTAGTTCCAGATAAGATCTGAAGTTTGTTTATCGTAGTAGTCTACCGCACCGCTCAGCCTTCCTTTAAAGATGGCAAAGTCGATACCGGCATTAAACATGGCGGTACGTTCCCATTTCAGGTCGGGGTTAGGGTTTTGTACCGGAGCGATG
Source organism: Chitinophaga polysaccharea (assembly GCF_902150045.1). Taxonomy (GTDB): domain Bacteria; phylum Bacteroidota; class Bacteroidia; order Chitinophagales; family Chitinophagaceae; genus Chitinophaga; species Chitinophaga polysaccharea_A. The sequence goes on along the minus strand of NZ_CABFVU010000004.1, from coordinate 288,832 downwards.
GCATTGATCAGGTTACCATTATCATAATAACGGCCCGTGTTGCTGTATTGCAGCTGCGCCGCCAGCGGATCAAAGCCCAGCGAGTTACCGGATACTCCATAGCTCACCCTCAGCTTGAGGTCATCAAAAAATTCATTCTTCTTCATAAACGGTTCCTGGCTGATACGCCATCCTGCTGATACTGCCGGGAAGTAACCCCATCGGTTGTTTTTACCAAAGGCAGAAGATCCGTCATTACGCAGCGAGGCCTGGAAATAGTATTTATCGGCATACTGGTAATTGATCCTCCCATAGTAAGAAATCAAACGCAGGGTGGTAAGGGTACTTGTAGCAGAGTTATCGAATACCACGGTGCCGGGAGGCGGGTTGCTCAGGCTGAGATTATTCCAGGAAAGCGCATCGCTGCCAAAGCCTTGTGTGCTTACGCCAAAGCCGTCGCCGTTGTGGTCTTCCTGCCAGGAGTAACCGGCCAACACCTTGAAATTGTGTTTGCCAACCGTTTTATCATAGTTAAAATAAGACTCAATGATGTTACGGGTGTTTGTCCAGGCCAGGCGGGTAGCTTTACCGTTAAGTCCTTTTGCGAGCACAGACAAGCTGTTGTAATATACATTTCTCGTTACCTGTTCGCGCTGGGTGGAAAGGCTCAGCGTATAGGTAAGACCGGGAAGTATTTTTACTTCTGCAAGACCATTACCCAGGAACTTGTTGATCTTCGTTTCATCGCTGTTGTTATCGATGAGCGATACCGGGTTATTGGAGCCGCGGATATTACCTGCATAGTCTTCTGTATAGCTGCCGTCTGGCCGTTTTACCAGCACCGTGGGCAGGTAGTTCAGCATATTCGACAACACGGCATCCGGCACATTGTTTTGTGTAGTAGATGAGTTGAAGATGTTCACTCCCAGCCGCAGGCGGTCGTTGAATGCGCGCTGATCAATGTTGGCACGGATCCCCATCCTTTTCAGCGATGAGCCTACAATGATACCGGGGTTATCGAGATAGTTGATGCTAAATCCATAGGTGGTGCTTTTTGAACCACCCATGAGCGACAGGTTATGGTTATGAGAAACGGCATCCCGTTGCACTTCCTTTTGCCAGTCGGTATTTACCGGGGTGGTCGTACCGGGATACACGTCGTTATTGGCAGCCGCGAGCACCTGGCCATTATCTGCCAGGTATTTACGTAACTCATCGCCGGTAAGTACTTCAAGCCGTTTGGATACTTTTTCAAGCCCAACATAAGCGTTATAGGCAATACGCAGCTGGTCCATTTTAGGGCGGCGGGTGGTTACCATAATTACGCCGTTGGCAGCCCTGGCCCCATAGATAGCGGTGGAAGCACCGTCCTTGAGAACGTCGATGCTTGCGATATCATCCGGCGCCACCATGTCGATAGGCGCTCCCGGCACCCCATCGATCACGTAAAACGGTTCCTGTGCCCCGCTGCGCAAGGTAGATGGTCCTCTCAGTATTACGCTGGGGTTCTGGTTGGGGTTACCACTTTTCGTGATCGTTAAACCAGGTACTTTACCCTGTAGTAACATCGACGGAGATGCAATAACGCCCTGTGTAAATTCTCCTGAGCCAACGGAGCTGATGGCCCCGATCACATTCTTTTTACTGGTTTTACCGTAACCTGTGATCACTACATCATTCAGTTGTTTGAGCTGCGCCTTCAAAGATACATCCAGGCTATGCGCCCCGTTTACATTTACCTCTTTGCTTTCGTACCCTACAAATGCAATATGCAGGGTACTGTTACCACCGGCAACCTCTAGCCGGTAATTTCCCTCCACGTCCGACACCACGCCATTGCGTGTGCCAACTTCAGAAATACTTACACCCGGGAGGGGCTGATTCTTGTCGTCTGTGATCCTGCCCTGAACCCTGAATCTGTCCTGCGCCAGCGCCGGTAAGCAGGCGAAACACAGGCATACTATCCAGCAAGGGACAGCAGTCAGCAATTTCACAGGAAATCGTAATGAAAACCTACAATAATAGATTTTGTTCATAAAGCAATCTTTAAGTGATTTGTTTGTTTAATTAGTGATAATTGGTCGTTGCTGTTGATTAAATGACGGGCTACGCTAAGCCTATGGCATAAGCATTCGTTAAGTGATGTTTTAAAATAAATTTATGGCAGATCCCAAAAGCAAATCAGCCCGTAAAGCTAAAAATGTTGTTATTGAATTAACAGAAGGTAATGTTATCAGATTGTTACATTAGATTTTGGTTGCTTATTACATTGTTCGTAAAAGGTTTTCAAATAATCGTGGATCGGGCCTTCAGGAATTCCAGGCAAAAGCTGCTAAAACCAGCCGGTAATTAATATACAATAAATATAGGTATTGTGAGGGGAAAATAAGAGGTCAAAACAAAAAAAAGAGCGCACTTAAACCCCAATAGTATATATATTGGGGTTGTAATATCTTTAAATTATAAACCCGGATAAAAAATAAAAAATAGCCAATAAGAAAAGGTATTGGCTGCGAATATCAAATCAACTTTCCAGTTTTTTAGTCAGGGCTTTAATAAATCCGGTCTTATCCTTTTTCACCTCCTTCAGCATCGCTTTTCTATCTTCCGGTATAGAAAAGTATTTCTCAGCCCACAGATTTATTTCAATCATTAAAGGGAGCAAGTCAATCCCTTTCCGGGTTAACCTGTATAACACTTTGGCTTTACTATCCGGGTGAGGTAATTTTTCGATGATCCTGTTTTCCTCCAGCGCCAGTAAACGGGCTGCCAGGATATTAGTGGATATTCCTTCCGCCGACTTTAAAAAATCACCATAAGTGCACTCCTTTGCGAACAACAAGTCCCTGACAATCAATAATGACCACTTATCTCCCCATATATCGAGTGAACAACTAACCGGGCAATCGGACCTCTTTTTGGCTTTAGGCATAAAAACATTTTTTATAAATCACTTGCATTTTGAAAGTAATTACTATCTTTACACTTGTAAAATGCAAGTAAAAATACAAAACAGCATAAAATGAAACAAACAATTTTAGTAACGGGAGCTTCTTCAGGCTTCGGCCTTCTTATTGCCAACCGGCTGCATGAAAGTGGTCACCATGTGATTGGCACCAGCCGCAACCCGGATAAATATAAAGATAAGCTGCCATTTAAATTATTAGCATTGGATATTGCCGACGATCACTCGATTGTGTCTTTTGCCAGGCAGCTGTTCAGTCAGATCGATCACCTGGATGTGTTGATAAATAATGCAGGGTATTTGGTAAGAGGGCTCGCTGAAGAGACTTCTGTTGAATTGGGGAAACAGCAATTTGAAACAAACTTCTGGGGAACGATTAAGCTCACTAATGAGCTGCTGCCGCATTTCAGAAAGCAAAAGCAGGGCAAAATAATTACCATTGGCTCTATTCTTGGTTTAATCGGGCTTCCCAATGTTGCCTACTACTCAGCTTCCAAACATGCCCTGGAGGGGTATTTCAAATCACTGCGGTTTGAATTGAAGCAATTTAACATCAAAGTAAGTATGGTTGAGCCTATGGGCTTCAAAACCAACATTGCGGAAAATGCAGTTACCTCTGATGGGGAAATTAACGATTATGATATATTCCGGCAAAAAGTCGCAGTGTTTACAAAAAAGGAATTTGATAATGCAGCCGGGCCGGAGCCGGTAATAAGTACTGTTCTGAAAATTGTAAATGAAGAAGATCCAAAATTCAATGCTCCTGTGGGCAAAGGCTCCTCCCTTATTCTTACACTGCAACGTTTTGCATACAGCATTTTTGAAAACTCTATTCTGAAGAGAGTGAATGGTGCACTATAAAATACTTTTAATCCCGGGAAAATTCATTAGTCTTTATAGCGTAAAACAAGCTTTGTAAAAATGAAAGCATTTATTATAGATCGTTACGGCAAGAAAGAAAAATTACATCTGCAGGAGATTGCGGAACCCGTTATAAAGGAAAATGACGTATTGATCAGGATATATTCCGCCAGCGTGAACTTATTGGATTCAAAGATCAAAAATGGTGAGTTTAAACTTATCCTACCCTACAAAACACCGCTTGTTCTGGGGCACGATGTTGCAGGTGTGATCATAAAAACGGGTGCGAATGTCAGCCGCTTTAAAGCCGGTGATGAGGTGTACGCACGGCCAGCAGATCATCGTATCGGTACTTTTGCCGAGCTGATTGCTGTAGATGAAGCCGACGTAGCGCTCAAACCTAAAAAACTTACCATGGAAGAAGCGGCATCTATCCCCCTTGTTGCCCTAACAGCATGGCAGGCGCTTGTTGAAAAAGCAGACCTGAAAAAAGGGCAAAAAGTTTTCATCCAGGCAGGCTCCGGCGGTGTAGGAACTATTGCCATTCAATTGGCTAAATATATCGGCGCTACCGTCGCAACTACAACCGGCACAACAAATGTTACCTGGGTAAAAGCACTTGGCGCTGATGTAGTGATCGATTATAAAAAGGAAGATTTTGAAGCCATCCTGCACGATTATGATGTAGTGCTGAACAGCCAGGATACCAGCACACTCGAAAAGTCACTCCGGGTATTAAAGCCGGGTGGAAAACTTATCTCTATCTCCGGTCCCCCCGACACTGGTTTTGCCAAAGAGATCGGGCTGGGCTGGCCGCTGAAAATGCTCATGGCGCTCCTGAGCCTCGGCATACGCAGGAAAGCAAAACGCAGGGGCGTAGATTATTCCTTCCTCTTTATGCGGGCGGAAGGCAGCCAGTTAAGCAGGATCACTGCGCTTATTGATGCCGGTATCATAAATCCCGTTGTTGATAAGGTCTTCCCATTCGCAAAAACAGAAGAGGCATTGACCTATGTTGAGAGCGGGCGGGCAAAAGGTAAGGTTGTCATCAACATCAGGTAACAGCGCTGCTATTTCCTGATCACACCTGTGAGAATATGCTTCTCTATAATGTAGGTGGTAATTGGTTTCAGCTGGCGACCAAAAATGACCGGGTGCTCCCCTCCCGATGTAAAGTATTCTATATTCGTGTTAATTTTAGAATACCAAACTTTTCCTATAGCCTGGTAGGTGATAGTATCGGGCCTGGTAATCTTCCTGAAGCCCTTCAACCTCATGTCATCTAACGCTATGATCATCGTATTGGGTATTTTTTCGTTACAGGGTATAGGCTCGTAATGATCTTCATGCCAATACATACAATCGCCTGATTTATCTTTCCACCACCACATACTGCCTGTGCCCAGCACCAGCGATAACATAACTGCGGCAGCCAGTGTTTTCGTGGATCTTCTCCCGGTTTTAGGGCTATCACTCTCCTTTTCCCCTGGAATTACCGGGTCCTTTTTAACGTCTCCGGTTAAGGGCAGGCCAACGGTGGTCGTTTCCACACCTCCCGCTCCCGGGGCGGTATTCAACACCGGCTCTGTATCCATATCATCATCACCGGAAATCTCCTTCCCTATTTCCCAGGGCCTGTCACGAAAGTCAATCAGCCATGCCAGTAGCTCAATATTCTTCTCTTCTGTGCTGTCCGACTTCCCTTTCAGGTAATTCACCAATGGTCTGAACTTATCCGTGTCGCATCGTTGAATGATGCTGTGATAGCTTCTCGATTCGTTTAAATCACCACAGAAATCCCTGATAACCTTTTCATCCCGCCTGCTTACATCTTTGGTACATCTTTTCACACATTCATCTTTGAGCTTCGCAGGTGTGAGATGCATCAGGCCGTGTGGTAACGTATTGTTTGCCTTCTTGCGTTCATACGCGCGCATGACCAGTTGCTGGTAGTCAAGAAAAATTGTTGTCATAAATGATATTGTAGAACTGATTAATCGGAATGAATATTTCCCGCAAGTTAGGTATGGGAACAGACTGCAGAATACGGAAAACCGTATTTAAAAAAATGATGGAAAATATACATTGGACATCCTTTTTACCAATTAAAAAAGAAAAAAACAGATTACGGTTTCCCGTAAAAAAAGAAGGTTAACGGAATATATTTTTGTTTTTCGAAATTAAAAAATAACACTATGAAACAGCTGTATTATGTAAATAATAATGAACAGCCGAATGGCGATCATGAAGTTCACCTCAGCACCTGCTATTACTTTGCCGGGATGCACAACCGCATCTATTTGGGAGAATTTGAAACCTGCCAGGAAGCTATTCGTGAAGCAAAGAAACATTATCAAAAGGCAAATGGTTGTTTAACCTGTTGTAGCACCTGCCATACAAGTTAAACGCTAAACAGTTGTTCTATAACCCTTTCTTTCCCGAATCATCGAGCCATGAAACTCCTATACGCCTGGCTGCTTATAAGTTATATCCACTGTAACCAGGTAACAGTATATATCTGCGACAGCAAAAGTGCAACAAGATATCATTATAATTCAAAATGCCGTGGATTAAGTAATTGTAAGCATCAAATCATCAGTATTAACCTTGAGAAAGCAATGGCAACCAGAACCCTTTGTAAGTGGGAGCAATGAACCGGATGCGATTGTAACTATATTTCAATAAACGCTAACCTGTGTTATTATGACAACTCCAAACGATGTGCCGTACTATCATTTCATAGCAAGCGAGTAAAAATTCCGCCTTCCCTGGGACTACCCCGGCCATCTGCTGATCACGCTTTGCGAATCCTGTCATAATAAAGGACATAATAAATACAAAGTACCAACAATTACCATTTAATAAAATATCTATGAGCTTATTTGATATTTTCAACCGGCAACGCCAAAATGGCCATTCCCACGCCCTGGAGATCGAAAACGCGGTACCCGATAATCCGGAAACTACTTTTATTGAAAAAGAGGCGCCGGGAAAAGAGCAACCTGGCGAAAAAACTGCGGTTCCGTTCAATGGTGGCATCCATCTTCTGTACGATTTTCTCGACAAGAATTATGAATCCAAGGGGTATAACGATGCATTAATAAATCCAGATGCCAGCCATCTGAATCAGAATGTAGTTGCGTTGAAAAACGACCTGGAAAGATCTATCAGGAAAGTAAAAACGTTCTACGAAGATTTTATCCTGCAAATTAATTTTCACATCACCAGCAGGAGCAGAAGTGGAATGATAGATACAGTAGAAGAGCTTGTTGTTAAGAAGGAAATTGCCGAGAGCCATATCAGCCAGGTCAAAGAAATCGAAGAGCAGGCAAAGCTAAACGAAGGTGTAGGTCATGGTATTGTTATCAGCTATACCCGCGGATTCAGGAATGGTCTTGCAGCAATTTCAAGTCATATCATCCTTAACAAAAACTTCTAAAGCCGGCCTTATGAAACATCTATGGATCCGTTTCGGTTGCTTCATCACCGGGTATAACTACAACATCCTGAAAAACTGCAGTGAAGCTGCTTTTAAATCTGTGAAGAAATATACTGCCGCTATGCTGATCGTTTGCATCCTGTGGTTTTTTATTGGTTTTACTTTTGCACACCGTTACCTGTCGCTAAGCATGCCGGGGTGTATACTGGCGGGAGCCCTTTCAACTATAATCATTGTACAGGTCGAAAAGCAGATCGTCTTATCCATCCATCCCAGCCGGCTACTGCTGATTTTCAGGGGCTGCCTGGCTTTCATGATGTCTATCCTGGGCGCGGTGATCATCGATCAGATATTGTTCGAGAAAGATATTGAGACAGAGAAAAATTTCTACATCTCAGAAAAAGTGAACATGATACTACCCTCAAAAACGGAAGAATTAAGAAAACAGATCGCCGCGCTGGAAACAGCAATTAGCAAAAAAGAACAGGAGAAAGATAATTACGTGGAAGATATTACTAAACATCCAACTACAACTGCCACAACTACAACAATGGCAACAAAAAGAATGCCTGTGCAAACAGTAACATCTTCAGGAAAAGATACCATTATCTGGAAGACGATCAGTGATCGCACTGTTGGAACAGTACTGCTGCTGAATCCTAAAACAGCATTACTACCGGCACTTGACTCCATCATTGGCGATATGCGGCAACAAAGAGCCCAAAAGGAAAACGAGTTGCTTCATATCAGACCTGCACTTGAAAAAGAAATGAAAGCCAGTACAGGTTTCCTGGATGAGTTAACCATCATGAAGCAGATGTTATCCGCATCGCACGTTGCATTGTGCTTCTGGGCCCTGTGGATCCTGTTTTTCCTGTTCATAGAGATGCTGGTGTTATTCAGTAAGTTGGGCGACAGGTCTAACGACTACGAAAAAGTAGTACTCCACCATATGAACTTACAAATACGACGGCTGGATGCCCTTGGAAAAGGATTTGAATGATAAAATTTCTAACAACATTAATATCAAAAATAAACTCCGATGGATTTTAAAGATGAGATCAAACTCTTCGGCGACAAAGTCGAAAAGCTCAAAAACCAGATTCTGACAGAAGAAGCAACCAAGAATGCTTTTATCATGCCCTTTATTAAAGTCCTGGGCTACGATGTATTTGACCCATTTGAAGTAATGCCGGAATTCATAGCGGATATCGGGATCAAGAAGGGTGAGAAAGTGGACTATGCGATCCTGAAAGAAGGCAAGCCTTCCATACTCATCGAATGTAAACACTGGGGAGAAAGCCTGGACCCGCACAACTCCCAGCTTTTCCGCTACTTCCATACCACAGCCGCCAAGTTCGGGCTGTTATCCAACGGGATCATCTACCGGTTTTATACAGATCTTGCAGAGCAGAATAAAATGGATGAGAAACCCTTCTTTGAATTTAATGTTACGGATATAAAAGACAACCAGATCGAAGAACTAAAGAAATTCCACAAGTCATACTTCAACCTGGAAAATATTCAAACCACCGCGAGCGAGCTAAAATATATGAATGAGCTCAAAACGCTGATAAACATTGAGTTTCAAAACCCTTCAGAAGGATTGATTAAACTCTTTGCCAAACAGATATACAAGGGTATGTTAACTTCAAAAATGGTTGAGCAGTTCGGCGCTCTTACCAGGAAGTCGATTCAACAATACATTAATGACCTGATCACCGACAGACTTAAATCTGCGCTAAAAAAGGAAAATGAGGCTGAGCCATCTGATCCTGAAAAAGAATTAGCGCCCACAAGTACCGAGGAAAAGGGTGCGGTAATTGAAACTACCGAAGAGGAAAAAGAAGGTTATATGATTGTAAAAACAATTCTCCGTCAATTAATAAAGCCTGCCAGGGTGGCCTACAGGGATGCTCAATCCTATTTCGCCATATTACTGGACGACAATAACCGGAAAACAATATGCAGGCTGTATTTTAATGGTTCGCGAAAATATATAGGCACCTTTGATGAGCAAAAAAAAGAAACAAAGACAGAGATTATGACCCTCGACGACATTTTTAAATTCGAAGAGACACTTCATAGGACCGTTAACTGGTATGATTCAGAAAAAGTACAGGTAAGCTAAACAGCAAAACCACTTCAAATTTATCATGCCTGCATTTCATCTCATTCTCAACTAAGTGCCGCTCAGCCAATTTTCAGCTGTCCGGGTGTCAATTTCCGATGTTACCATTTCACTTTCAGTTCCGAGCGCCTGTTCTGCTTGTGCTCCTCTTCACGGCAGGGCACTCCATCCTTACAACCGTTCACCGGTTCGCGTTCGCCCTGGTTGTTGTAATATAGTTTCCTGGGATCGATGCCTTTATTGACCAGGTAATCTATCACTGCATAACAACGCAGTGCAGAAAGATCCGTATTATACTGGTCAGGTCCGCGGCTGTCAGCAAAGGAAGCGACCATGATCTTCCAGTCTGGATGACGCTTCAGTACTGTGGCTATATGGTCCAGTATCTTGCGTGATTCGGCTAGCAGCGATGCGCTATTATAATCATAGTAGAACTTCAGCTGTTCCAGTTCTCGTTTGTCCTGCTGCTCCTCTGCGGTATGCAGCTTCTCCACAGAATGAGGCTGTCCTTCTGTGATGGCGATGGGCGCTATAGTATGATCTCTTACAGGAGATGAAGGTGTTACATGATTGACCCGGTTAAAGTACCCGGGATCTGTGAAATAATAGATATCGTCTTTGCCCATGCCTCCCTGTTTATTGGAAGCCAGGTAGCCTTCATAACCATTGCGTTTTAAGATGAGCCCTATATCGTCAGCACCGGAGTTGAAAGGCACTTTCATATTCTCCGGTGTTCCCCAGGCGGCCCGCTCTCCTTTTACGCGGTAAATATCATAACCGCCCATGCCTGCGTAACCTTTGCTGGAGAAGTACAGAATACCTTCTTCATTGACAGTGGGAAAGGTTTCTGCCGCCACTGTGTTGATCTTATCGCCGCAGTTGACCGGCGCGCCCCAGGTACCATCGGCCTGCTTTTCACAGTACCAGAGGTCTGTGCTTCCATAGCCTCCGGGGCGGTCGGATACAAAGTACAGCACATTACCGCCGCTGTTCAGTACTGCATGACTGGAAGAGTAACCCTCGAGATTGATGCCCGGTATAAGCGTGAGCTGCTCCCATTTGCCATTCTTCTTTACAGATTGATAGATCTGTAACTGGCGCACGCCATTTGCCGGCCCTTTGCTGGTAACCGGTATATCGTTGCCCTGTATGTTAATAGTGGCGTAAAGCGTATCTTCTGTCCTGTTCAGACATACAGGGCCGATATGATAGTCATAACCACCTAACAGGGACGGTGTCAGCTCCCGCAGGTACATACTGGTATTGCCCTGGCTGTACTGCTGGTAGGCATATGCTTTATAATAAGGCTGCTCCGTGCGCTTATCGGTGCGGGGATTAGATTCTGAGCGCCCGTTCAACGACAGCGAACGATACCCGTTAGACATCAGCAGCAGGCCTTTATCCATCACTCCGCTCACGAGATCAGAACCCGGAGTGTTCAGCTCTTTAAGTGGTTGGATCTGTATGTTAGCAGGTTGTTTTTTCCATAAAACTGCACTATCACAGCTTTGCATGGCAACATCCTTCAGTTTGAGACTGTCTGCATTGGAGGTGGAGAACAGGGCGTATTGTTGCTTTGCGATATCATACTGTTCCAGCTGGCGCAGCACTTCTCCATAGGCGAAATACGCTGATACAGGCCGATCCGGCCTTGCGATGATCTGCTGATAGTAACCCGCTGCTTCTTTGAAGTTGCCGATCTCCTGGTAGCTGCGCGCCATCTTCATCCACTGGTCTACCGGCATCTTATCTCCTTTGGCGCGCGCTATCCGTTTATAGAGCGCAGCCGCTACGGCATATTCCTGCCTTACATAGGCTTCACCGGCTAACTGTTGAACGGTTTTCTGTTCCTGGCTGTACGAGCTGAAAGCGATCAGTATTAACAGCAGGACGACAATTATTGTGCGACGTATCATACGCAAAAAAGCTAAGAGTTTAAAAATATCGGGGGTTCTGTACAGCAAACCTTTTAGAAGGGAGTAAAAAGCCCAGCGATATTTCATGCGAGCCTCCCTGATAGCCTGCCATTTTATTGATGCTCAGATCATAAGAGTATCCAATGCGCAGTTGCGCTGTAGCATAGAACTCTACCATGACGCTGGCGGCATCCAGTTCGCTCAAATCAGCCGGAAGATTATTTTTGTTCCATAGTTTAACGTTCGTGCGATAAGAACCACCTACCCAGAGCTTCTCTCCTATCAGAAGAAAAGCATTGATGTCTACATTGGTAGGTCCTTTAAAATCTTCCTTGATCAGGATGGAGGGTTTGAGCTGAAAATTTTCCCCCAGCGGGAACATGGCCCCTGTGGTTACATACAGATGCTGGGTTTTACGGATAGTGGAATAGTTATTGCCTTTCCATGTATAACGCGAAGCATCGGTATAGAGTGAGAACAGGTCCATGATGGAGGCGCCTGCATAAAAGCGGGGGCTAAAGTAATAGATACCGAAACGTGCATCCGGTACCCAAACGCTCTTCTTCCCCAAAGGCAACGCCACATCATCATTATCGGTATACCGCAACGCATTCCCATCTATAGAATACTGGGTAACCCCGCCACCGATACCGAGGCATAACCGGCGCGTACCTTCATCATCCAATGGTATCCGGTATGAATAGGATCCATATAGCGACAAAGCATCCTGTGGCCCCAGCTTATCAAACAGCATTTGCAACCCCAGCCCCACCTTGTTGTCACTGGAAGGCGTGACCCCGTCCAGGGATATCCCGCCGGTGCGGGGCGCACCGGGAAAGCCGGCCCACTGGTGCCGGTAGGTGGCATTCAGGTACAGGTCTTCCTTATACCCTGCATATGCCGGGTTAACACTTAACCCGTTGAACACATACTGGCTGAACTGTATATTCTGTTGCGCTATCGCGCGGCTTCCTATGATGAGCAGCAAGACCATAATGCCTGCGTTGCGTAGTGTTTGCATCTTTTTCACTTTTAAGATCAGCAGTTAATAAGGTGTCAATTATCTTATGATGGTTACCCAGCCTTTATACTTTTTGATACCATCGGGCTTCTTCACTTCCAGGATATAGAAATATGTTCCTTCATTCAGATCCGAACCGTTCCAGTCATTATTGTAATTTTTAGACTGGTACACCCCGCCGCCCCATCGGTTGAAGATATAGAGCGCCGAGCCGGGGTATTTTTCCAGCCCGCCGATAATGAACTTCTCGTTCTTGCCATCTCCGTTCGGAGTGAAAACGTTCGGGAATGAAACATCAGCACCCTCTATTGCCACACTTAATACTGCCTTATTATTGGTAAGGTCGGCATCTGTAGTTCCACTCGTTGCAACGGCGCCCGTCACCATCTGGCCGCCTTCTGTTATCCTGCAGGTTACCTCCAGGTATACAGTAGCACCGGGCACAATGTTTCCGATCGTCCATATCACTTTCCTGTCTGCCGCAGATACTGACACCGCTCCTCTTTCCGCCAAAGTGCGCGCAGGAACCGCCAGCTGCAGCGGTAGTGAATCTGTTACCACTACGCCGGTTGCCAGCCCCGCACCAATATTAGCTACCCTGATACGGTATGTGATATCCTGTCCCAGCCGGTAAGGTCCTGATGCCGGTTGCACGATCTCTTTGGTTATCATCAGGTCACCGCTCTCGATATCCTCGCTGGTGATTGTTACTTCCGCCTGGCCGGCCGCTCCCACGGTGTATGTATAGCCGGCAGACTGGCCACCGGTGATGTGGAGTATTACTGTCTCCGGAGTTTCTACGCTGCTATCATCGATCACTTGTACCGGAACAATAACCGAGCTTGCGTCGGCCGGTATTGTAACTGACCCCGTAAGCGCTGTGTAGTCGGTGCCGGGAGTTGCTGTACCACTGATGGTATAATGAACAGTAAGTGGTTCTGCAGTCCGTTTACCACCTGCAAGGCTGATCGTGAAAGCGCCGTTTGTGGCAGGTTCCGCAGCAGCAGGTGTAGTGGCCGCTACCTGCAGGTTGAGGTTCGTGTTGTCATCATCCGCGATATTCACCGTTGCACTGCTGGCAGTGCCTATGGTAAAGTTGATGCCGGAAGAAGATGCACCTGTGAGATTCATGATCACTGTTTCAACAGGTTCTATCAGGTCATCATCCAGTGCATGCACCGGCACGCTAACGCTGCTGCTGCCTGCGGGGATCACCATAGTCCCGGTCAGGGTCGTGTAGTCTGAACCCGCAGTGGCAGTACCGCTGATAGTATAGGTAACGGTAATATTCGCAACCGCTACTTTACCTCCAGCTACGCTGATAGTAAACGCGCCGTTCGTTCCGCTTTCTGCCGCAGCAGGTATACCCGCGCTAACTATTACATCTGCATTGTTGTCATCATCCTTAATGACCACCGTGCCACTGGTACCTGCTGTGAAGATTAGACCGGTAGCAGTGTTGCCGCCAGTGACAGCCAGGACCGCCGTTTCATCTCCTTCTATAACCTTATCATCCGTTACGGTCACTGGTATACTGATGCCATTCTGGCCTGCCGGTATCACCACGCTACCAGTCAGGTTCGTATAATCAGTACCGTTAGTGCCGGTACCGGAGATGGAGTAATTCACTATAATATCAACCGATGAAGTGATATTGTTGGGCAGGTTGATATTGAAGCTGCCATCAGTACCCGGTTCCGCCGCGTCCCCTCCCTTGCTTGCATTGAGCACAAGGTTGGCAGGTGTTGCATCATCATCCATGATGTTAACCGTAGCGTTGCCGGTACCTGTGAAGATAAGGCTGCCGGATGTGCCGCCATTGAGGGTGAGTATTACTGTTTCAGGTGATTCTATCACCTGGTCATTTATTGCGGTAACCGGAACGGATACACTGGTTTGACCAGCCGTGATCACAGCGGTGCCGCTGAGGGCCGCGTAATCCGTGCCTGCATTTGCTGTGCCGCTGATGGTATAGTTCACCGTTATGGCTTCAGAGGAAGTGATACCACCCGGCAGGCTGATAGTAAAGCTGCCATTGGCACCTGACTCGAATGCATCGCCGCCTTTGCTGACTGTCAGCTGAAGATTGGCTGGCACTGTGCTTTCATCGTCTGCAATATCCATGGTTGCGCTGCCTGTACCCGTAAAGGTATAGCTGGCACTGCTGCCACCTGCCAGCGTCATGATCACGGTTTCTGTTCCTTCGATCACCTGGTCGTTTGCAATGGTCACGGGAACGGTTACACTATTTTGTCCCGCAGGGATTGTAACGGCTGCAGTGATGGCAGCGTAGTCATCGCCTGCAGTAGCGGTGCCGCTGACAGTATAATTTACCGTCACATCTTCAGCAGACGATATGCCTGCCGGCAGGCTGATAGTGAAGCTGCCGTTGGTGCCGGGTTCTGCGCCATCAGCGCCTTTGCTGACAGCGAGTAACAGGTTGGTGGTATTGTCATTGTCTGCAATATCTGATGTCGCATCGCCCGTACCGGTGAAGGTGAAGCTGGCGGAGCTGCCGCCGGTGATCGTCATTCTTACTGTTTCTGTCACTTCTATCGTCTGATCATCGATTACGGTAACGGGAACGCTTACACTATTCTGGCCTGCGGGGATCACCACGCTGCCGCTCAGTGCTGCGTAATCCGAGCCAGCGGTAGCTGTGCCGTCTACAGTGTAATTCACCGTTATATCCTCAGCAGCCTGAATGCCTGTAGGCAGGCTAACCGTAAAGCTACCGCTGGTACCCGGTTCCGCCGCATCCCCTCCTTTGGCTACATTCAGCACAAGGTTGGCAGGTGTTGCATCATCATCCATAATGTTAACCGTAGCGTTGCCGGTACCTGTGAAGATAAGGCTGCCGGATGTGCCGCCATTGAGGGTGAGTATTACTGTTTCAGGCGATTCGATCACCTGGTCATTTATTGCGGTAACCGGAACGGATACACTGGTTTGACCAGCCGGGATCACAGCGGTACCGCTGAGGGTCGCGTAATCCGTGCCTGCGTTTGCTGTGCCGCTGATGGTGTAGTTCACCGTTATGGCTTCAGAAGAAGTGATACCACCCGGCAGGCTGATAGTAAAGCTGCCGTTGGCACCTGATTCGAATGCATCGCCGCCTTTGCTGACTGTCAGCTGAAGATTGGCTGGCACTGTGCTTTCATCGTCTGTGATGTTCACTATGGCATTACCCGTGCCTGTGAAGGTAAAGTTTGCGCTGGCGCCGCCGGTGAGGGTGGCTATTACTGTTTCTGTTGATTCAAGAATATTATCGTTCGTCACGGTAACAGGAAGGCTCACGCTGTTCTGGCCTGCAGGAATGGTTACGGTGCCCGTAAGGGTAGTATAATCCACGCCCGCTGTAGCGGTACCTGATATCATATAATTAACAGTGATATCCTCTGCCACCGTCACGCCTGCAGGAAGACCGATGCTAAAGCTACCGTTAGTGCCAGGTTCCGCTGCATCCGTGGCTTTCTTGATGCTGAGCACCAGGTTTTCCGGTACATTGTCATCGTCTGCAATATCCAGCGTTGCGTTGCTGCCGGCAGTAAAGGTGAAACTGGTGCTGCTGCCGCCGGTAACCGCAATCGTTATTGTTTCTGTGTTCTCGATCAACTGGTCATCTATTACTGTCAACGACACATCTACGCTGTTACTTCCTGCGGGGATCACTGCTACGCCGGATAGCGAGCTATAATCCTGGTTGCTAATGGCCGTACCGGTGATGGTATAATTAACCGTGATATCTTCCGGTGCAGTCAAACCTGCCGGTAGTGCGATATTAAATGCTCCATTAGTGGAGGGTTCTGCTGCATCGGTAGTTTTTGTCACATTCAGCACCCGGTTAGCCAGGATATTGTCGTCGTCCGTAACATGAACCAGTGCGCTGCCGGTTCCGGTGAAAGTAAAGCTGGCGCTGTTACCGCCGTTAAGTGATACAACCACGGTCTCTGGGTTTTCTATCAACTGGTCATCTATTATAGCTACCGGAATGCTCACGCTGCTCTGCCCTGGCAAAATAACCGCTGTACCCGTGAACGCAACGTAGTCTGTGCCTGCGGTGGCCGTGCCTGCCACTGTGTAGTTCACTGTAATGGCTTCAGTTGCCGTAATACCCGCAGGAAGGCTGATGGTAAAGCTGCCGTCTGTACCAGGTTCCTCCGCATCACCGCTATTGGCAATGCTTAAAGCCAGGTTGGCCGGCGTAGTGCTTTCGTCGTCTGCAATATCCACGGTTGCGCTGCCTGTACCCGTAAAGGTATAGCTGGCACTGCTGCCACCTGCCAGCGTCATGATCACGGTTTCTGTTCCTTCGATCACCTGGTCGTTTGCAATGGTCACGGGAACGGTTACACTGTTTTGTCCCGCAGGGATTGTAACGGCTGCGGTGATGGCGGCGTAGTCATCGCCTGCAGTAGCAGTACCACTGACAGTATAATTCACCGTTACATCTTCGTCAGAGGATATGCCTGCCGGCAGGCTGATAGTGAAGCTGCCGTTGGTGCCGGGTTCTGCGCCATCAGCGCCTTTGCTGACAGCGAGTAACAGGCCGGTGGTATTGTCATTGTCTGCAATATCTAATGTCGCATCGCCGGTACCGGTGAAGGTGAAGCTGGCGGAACTGCCGCCGGTGATCGTCATTCTTACTGTTTCTGTCACTTCTATCGTCTGATCATCGATTACGGTAACGGGAACGCTTACACTGTTCTGGCCTGCGGGGATCACCACGCTGCCGCTCAGTGCTGCGTAATCTGAGCCAGCGGTAGCAGTGCCGTCTACCGTGTAATTCACTGTTATATCTTCAGCAGCCTGAATGCCTGTAGGCAAACTAACCGTAAAGCTGCCGTTGGTGCCTGGCTCTGCTGCGTCCGCACCTTTAGTACTGGTGAGGACACGGTTGGCGGCTGTATTATCATCATCATTGATCACTACGGTACCGCTGCCGTTGGTCGTACCAGGTACGAGCGTAAAGCTGGCAGAAGTCGCGCCTGATATTGTCAACACTACGGTCTCAGCGGGTTCCAGGATGGCGTCATCTGTTACGTTAACTATTACCGGTACGCTGGTTTGCCCGGCGGGTATTACTACCGTACCACTCAGGGTGCCATAATCGCTGCCGGCTGTAGCGGTGCCGCCAACTGTATAAGCTACAGTGATATCTTCTGAAGCGGTATAGCCAAAAGGCAGGCTTACCGTAATTGCGCCGTTGGCGCCTGGTTCTGAGGCATCGGTCGTAGTCGTTACGCTTACAATAAGGTTGCTTCCAACGTTATCATTATCCAGGATGTCTACGGTTGCTTCGCCGTCTGTGGTGCTGGCAGTGAATGCCATGCCGGCGGAAACGCCGTCTGTGATCTTTAATACTACAGTTTCGGTGGTTTCTATCAATTGGTCGTCTATCACCGGAACATCTACCGTTATGGCGTTCTGCCCGGCCGGGATCACCACTGAAGCGCCAATGTCTGTATAATCGGTACCTGCAATGGCTGTTCCGCTCACGGTATAATTCACGGTAATGTCGTCTGCAGCGATTACACCTGCAGGCAGGCTAATGGTGAACGTACCTTTGGTAGCGGTTTCCGCCGCGTCGGTCGTTTTTTCCACGCTTAATACGCGGTTGGCCGGCACATCATCATTATCCAGAATGTCGGCTGTAGCCGTACCTTCTGCGGGATCAGGGGTAAAGGTAAAGCTGCCGGATGAAGCGCTGGTGATGGTAATAATAATGTTTTCCGTACCTTCTATGATCGCGTCGTCTACAATGTTGCCTACAACGGCAGTACCCGAACCACCCGCTGAAATGGTTGCTATGCCGCTGAAATGTGCCGGAGTGATACCATTATAATCCGTGCCTTTTACCGCGGTACCTGTAACCGTATAATTAATCGTTACCGGCTCTGAAGAAACCACTGTTCCCGATGGGAACTCGAAATCAAACCTGACAGAAGTACCATCTTCTGTGCCATCACGATTTTTCACCACTCTTACGATACGGTTGGCCGGTATATTGTCATCGTCTGTGATATCAGCTGTGGCCTGGAACGATGTAACATCACGGGTGTAGCTAAAGCTATTGCCATCGGTACCTGCAGTAGCATTCAGCGTGAGGATGGCAGTTTCCGTATTTTCAATGATCTTGTCATCTGTTACAGCCAGCGGGATGATCACACTGTTCTGGTAGGCAGGCAGGGTTACCGTTGTTACCTGGTAATCCGTATTACGGATAGCGGTGCCGCTCATTACATAACTGAATGTAATATCCGAGCCGGCGGTGTAACCCGCTGGCAGGCTAACAGTATAACTGCCCTGTGTAGCGGGTTCGGCTGCATCAGATGTCTTTACCACTTTCAGTACCTGGTTGGCGCTGGTAGCGTCGTTATCGGCAATGTTTACTGTGATGCTTTCGTTCGCAGGGTCTGGCGGGAAGATGAAGGCATTTCCTCCTCCATAGGTTCCGCCCGAAAGCAGTTTAAAGGTCATTGTTTCGGTAGGCTCTATCACCTGGTCGTCCAGCACATTGAGATTCACGGTGACGCCGTTGGTGTTGGCCGGGATGGTGATCGTTCCAATATTTTGATAATCTACACCTGACGTGGCTGTGCCGGAAAGGGTGTAGCCAACGGTAACCGGCCATGCAGACGTAGCAACACCTGCCAGCTTCACGGTGAAGGTAGCAGGCATTGAAGGCTCCGCAGCATTGGTGCCGGTAATTACCTGCAGTGGTGTAGTGCTGGCGGCGTTGGCATCAATGATGTTTACAGTACCGCCGTTACTGGAAGGATCAATAACGAAAGGATGGCTGGTAGAAGTCGCGCCTGTGAGTGTGAGCACCACATTCTCCGGCCCTTCTATCATGCCGTCATTTGCGGCGTCGATATCAACAAATACTTCATTGGCCCCTGCCGGTATTACAATATTGCCGCCGCTGAGCCCAAGTATGTTATAATCTGTGCCGCTCGTTGCACTACCAGCAACACTGAAGCTCACCGCCACATCTTCCGCACTGGTAACACCTGGCTGAAGCGAAACGCGGAATTGCCCTTTGGTGCCACCCTCTATGGCATCGGATACTTTTGTGAACAGTACGATGTTGCTGTTACCTGCAAAATCATTGTCTGCAATATTGATAGTTGCGCTACCGTCCGTAGTGCTCAGGGTATAAGTAAAGCTGGCTGATGTAGCGGCAGACAAGGTTGCTATAACCGTTTCGGTGCTTTCTATCACCAGGTTGTCAATAGCGGTAACCGCAACGTCTGTCCCGTTTGTTCCGGCGGCTATAGTGGCAGTGCCTGATAATGTACTATAGTCTGCTCCGGGAGTAGCAGTGCCCGCTACATTGTACGTGACTGTAATATTTTCTGAAGCCATCACGCCTGTGGGAAGGCTAATGCGGAATCCACCGGATGTAGCTGGCTCCGCTGCATCGCCGGTTTTGGTGATGCTCAGCACACGATTGGCTGTCGTGTTATCATCGTCCGCAATATTCACCGTGGCGCTGCCAGCCGTAGTACTTGCCGCGAATGCGAAGCTGGCCGAAGTGCCATTGTTTATTGTCAGGATCACTGTTTCATCGGCTTCCACGAGGGCATCGTCCGTAACAGTAACAGGTACCACCACACCGTTCTGGCCCGCGGGGATCACTGTAGTGCCGGAAATGGTGGTATAATCGGTGCCGTTCAATGCGGTACCGCTTATGGTATAATTCACAGTAACCGGCTCTGTAACCGTGATGGTTGCCGGAAGACTGATAGTGAATGAACTGTTGGTAGAAGGCTCAGCGGCATTGCCCAAAGCGGTAACGCTCAGTGTACGGTTGGCGGCTGTATTATCGTTGTCGTTAAAAGGTGTTGTAACGCTGCCTTGCGTGGTACTCGGTGCAAAACTGCCAAGCGAGGCCGTGATACCGCCCGTAATCGTTACAATCACATTTTCAGTACCCTCTATAATTTTATCATCTATAGTATTCACAATGATGTCGACATAATCCTGGCCCGCCGGCATAACAACACTACCGCTTAGTGTGTTGTAATCTATGCCATTGAGCGCTGTACCGCCCAGGGTATAGCTAATGGTTATGTCTTCGGAGGTCTTTACTCCGGAAGGCAGTCTGAACCTGATCAGGGACGGGAAGGGGCCTTCATTAAAGGAAGTCGAAGTCACTACTGTCAACACCCTGTTGGCAGTAGTATTATCGTCATCCGCTATATTTACTGTGGCATTGCCATTGGTAGTACTGAGGGTATATGTATAATTGCTGCTTGTGGCGCCGCTCAACGTCACCTGTACGGTTTCTGTTGGTTCAATGAAGTAATCGTCGGTAACGGTTACCGGCAGGGCAATACTATTTTGTCCTGCAATGATGGTAGCAGTACCACTTAATGGTGTATAATCTGATGCGCTGGCGGTGCCGCCAACGGTATAATTGACCGTGATGTTCTCAGCAGCCATTACGCCCGCCGGCAGGCTGATGGTAAAACCACCATTGGAGGAAGCTTCCTGTGCATCGGCTGTTTTAGTAACGGACAGCACACGTTTGGCGGGTGTGAACCCGTCTACTGTAACGGTTACTTTACGGGCTGAATCACAACCCTGCGGGCTGGTAACAGTATAAATGATATCGGCAGCGCCGGCGGTTACGCCGGATACTACACCGGTGTTGCTTACCGTGGCGATGGCTGTATTGCTGCTGCTCCATACGCCGCCGGGTGTAGTATTGCTCAGGGTAGTTGTGCTGCCCTGGAATACTTTCTGCGTACCGGTGATATTATTTACCGCGGGTATTGCATTTACCGTAACGGTGGCTGTCTGGCTGGCGCTGCAACCGTTGCTGTTAGTAACAGTATAAGTGATGGTGGCGGTACCGGGCGCAACGCCGGTCACTACCCCGCTGGCATTCACTATGGCAATGGCTGCATTGCTGGTGCTCCAGGTGCCGCCTGCGGTAGTGCTCTGCAATGTGGTGGTTTTTCTTTCACATACAGCGGTGGTGCCCGTAACCGGGTTTACCGTTACGGTGCTCTTAGTAATGATAATGGTATCTGGAATGGAGCAGCCGTCAGGATATTTTACGGTTACGCTGTAAGTACCTCCATTGGTAACGGACAGCGTTTTACCGGTGCTGCCACCGGTCCACAGGTAAGTGGCGGAAGGGCCGGCAAAAAAACCGTCTGTGTTCAACACGATGGGAAACCCTTCGGCGCAAACTGTACGGTCAGGGCCAAGGCCGGTGATAGTAGCAGAATTGTCATATGGTGAAATATCCCAGTTCACATTGCCACCAAGGTCAACGGAATGTTCCCTTGCCTTGAAAGGCGTAACACCAGCCGCGGTTATGCGGTTCAGGCGGATATAATCGAAATCCACCGTGCCGCCGGTTTTGGTGACCGTAGCGTTCGCAGTTGTTGATGAGCTGATGATCTGCGTGGGACTACAGGGTGAGCCGCTGCCATACCATGCTTCATTGATGGTGGTATTGGTGCCGGCCGCGAACGTGTAGATCTTGCCGGGAGCAAAGATAAGTGTATCAATGACATTGCCGGTGGCCTGGATGTATCCCCTTCCTTTATACTCCAGCCTGTTAATGGTATTGTTGCTACGGATCCACGCCTGGGAAGCGGTACTGGTATTACTGAACAACAGGTTGTCTATAGTGGCGTTGCTGATATCCATGTTGGTATCCCCAGCGCCCGTCACCTCAACATAGTTATACACCCCCTTGTTGACCCTGAATATACCGCCGACTATCCTGGAACCGGCAGCCTGCACAGCAGTACCGGCGCCTAAGGCATGCCATCCGCCGTTGATGGTGGCATTGGTAATATTGATACTGATCGGGGCTGCTCTGCTATCATCAGTGATGTACGCCATGGTTATGGTACGGCCGCTGAGATCCAGGTTGCCGCTACGCATGTCTATGTGAGTCTGTGCATTATTATAGTCATCCGTGAACGTTAACTTGCTGCCACCCGGTTTGTTGATGGCAAAATCAAAATTGCCCAGCCCAGCGCCATTAGAGGTAATGGTGCTATTGGCGGCACCGGTGAGAACTACTGCAGGACCACCAAGGGAAATCCCTGTATTCATCGCGACAGCGGGGTTCATCACGAGGTTGCCCCAGATCTCAAGGTTGAAGGCTGCATCCTTAGTTAAGGTAGGAGCAAATGCGGCGCCGGTCCAGTCCATATTCCGACAATAGGCATGGCCCTGGGAAATCGTTACCGCACTATTGCCGCTGGTGAAACTGTTAGCATTAAAAAACACATCATTAGCTACCGTGGGAACACATGCGCCGCCAGGGCCGCCAGGTGTATTAGACCAATGCGCGGCATCGTTCCAATCGCCGCTGCCATTTACCCAGTAACGGGCGCCGCCTGAAGAAGCTGTGATATTAAAGCCGGAATTACCGCCCGCATCCGCGCCGGTTACCGCAACGGGAACCCCCGTGCCTGTCGCGGCTATGTTTTGTAGCAGCACATTCTGTACATCTTTAGTCGAAGACGGCCCGAAATTGAATGTGGCAACACCTCCGAGGCCCCGCAACTCACCAAGGCCGGAACAATCCAGGTTGTTATACCGGAACAGGCCATTGATGGTTTGGGTATTCCTGAAATTGTAATTGCGGGAAGGGGCTAGCAACAAATTGGTAATGGTGTTGTTTCCCCGGATCTCCGCAGCTCCTTTAAATTCGACTGTACCAATGGTATTGCCGCCGCCAAGCGCAATAGTACCGAAGGTAAGACCGGTATTGGTAAATAACAGATCGGTTATATTGGCGTTAACAATGCTTACATTACTGCCCACTCCATCAATCTGCACTTTTGGATAAGTGAGGCCATTGGTAATAAACCGGGATTTTGCAATGATAAAAGAACCTGCTCCATTGTTCACCCAGGTGTTGTTACTGGAATTTGTCAGCCATTCATAGTCCGCCGTGATCGTTGAGTTGGAAATATCCATTGTTCTGACGCCGCTGGTTTCAGTGCTAAACTGGGAAATATGCAATGTCCGGTTGGGCAGCAGCAACTTACCGGAATTGTGGATAATCCGGAACCCGGGATGCGTGATATCATCCGTTAAAGTAACTCCTCCATTGGTTCCGGTTCTTTCGACACGGAAAACAGGCGTACCCAGTTTAAAGCCGTTCGTCGTCAATGTACCAGCTTCCGTTCCTTTAAAAGAAAAGTTGCCGTATAAGGTTAACGTGGGGTCTAGTACCAGGGAGCCATAAATTTGGAGAAAAACACCCCGGTTATCAAATACGGGAGCACCTGTAAGATTGGTCCAGGTCATATTATGGCACCAGGCAGTGCCAGCCGTTGCTGTGACCGTATTGTTGCCGGCCGTAAAGCCACTGTTGGCATCAAACACAACATTATCCCCCGTGAATGGCACGCAATATCCGCCTGTACCACCACTGGAGGAAGCCCAGTGGCTCTTATCATTCCAGGCTCCGGCGCCGTTTACCCAATACAGGGTGGTGCCCGTTGCGCGTGGCTGGAAATCCCAGCCTGTATTGCCGCCGCCATCTGCGCCGGTTACCGTAACAGGAAGGGAAATGCTTCCGGCTGCAGCCAGGTTGGTCATTAAAACATTCCGCACGTCCACCACTGCACCTGGGCCGAAGGTAATAGTAGCACCAGTTCCATAACCGAGGATCTGCGACAGGGCGTTACAATCCGGAGTATTGGCATGTAGGCTTCCCGTGATCGTATTATTGCCCACAAATGAGAATCCCGGGTTACTCGGCGCAATGTAAAGATCTTTAATAGTATTTCCGCCACCAGAAATCGATCCCCCTCCTTTATACTCAAGCCGGTTGACCGTATTGCCTGTACCAATTCGTACAGATTGCGTAGGAGAGGCAGTGCTGGTAAACGTGAGCTGATCGAAAGTGGTATTATTGATCACCATTCCGGAGTTGCCGTCTGAAGTCACGTCCACTTTAGGAAAGCTGAAACGGTCCGAATGGAACATCACCGCACTGATATAAGAATTCGCGGTATTAATGGTGTTGTTGGTGCCCCTGTAGTCCCAGGTGCCGCTCAGGATCAGGGTAGTATTACTGATGTCCAGGCTCCTCGCGTTACTATTGTTACCGGAAAAATTTCCGAAACTGTGAGTAAAATCCGACATATCCAGGCTGCCAGCCGTCAGGTTAACCGCGCTGACAACCAACGCTTCCGGAATTCCATCCAGGAGGGTAAGGGAAGATCCTGGTTTATTGACGCTGATAGGATTGTACCATCCTACAGCCGGATACCTGCCAGCACCGTTCATTTTCAAAGTTGCGGGGCTGCTTCCCACAAAATTAAGTCCTTGGGTACCATACCGGACCGAAGCGGCCAGCTCCACGTTACCATAAATGTATAAAGGCTGCCCCCTGTACATAAAGTTTGCCGCAACGGTCACTCCCACCCATGTCATGTTGCGACAATATGCGGGGCTCGCGGTGGGCAGATCAACAAAAGCATTAGCCGCCAAACCGCTGTTGGCATCAAAATGCACATCATCGTTCAGGTTGGGAATAATGGATTGATTGGGAACCCCTCCGGAGGTGGTAGACCAGTGGTTAAGATCACTCCACGAACCGGCGCCATTTACCCAATAAAAATCAGTGGCAAAAGCACGGGAAAATAACAACATCAACAGGATAGAGAACGATATAAATTTTCTCATTATATACAGGATATGAATATGGCAATGAATCACTATCGCCGGCACCGCGGCGAAAAGAGGAACGTCTTAATTCTCGAAGTTTATAACAGGAATGTAATAGTTATCACATAGGAATAGTTTTATGGAACAATCTTTATAGTCATGCCGTCAAATCTAAACGAAAAGCATCAAACCACTTGTAGCTACATTACTACAGCGATGTAGTGATATTCTACAATTTAGATCATATAATATTCTACAGAGTGAATCATGTGATATTCTACAGTATTTTAAATCTGTCTGTATATAAGTGCAGGTATATCTAAAGTTGTATGCTGACTTTTATCAGGAAATCACTTTCATCAGACCGCTTTATAACTTTCGATGCAGGAGTTATAGATGTTGAATTTCTTCCGGGCACGAAATTCTAAACAAGGCGACTGTAAAGTTGTGGGCAACTTTGGGGATAGGGTCTTTTTCCCTGGTACTGTGCTATCAAGTCGTAGCCATTACATCTGTAATGGCTACGACTTGATCGTACAGTACCGGGGATTTTGTATGTTTTTGGGTACGCCGTTATCCAAGTATCTATAGTAAACAGATGTAAACCCTGTATCTGCATAGTGTGGGCTTTGCCGTAGGATCTCAAAAGAACCATCCCCGTTAGGTAAAATACCAGGGGCACCGAAAAAATACCCTTTAGGCTTTAAGGCCGGGCACATTTTACTGAAATTATGGCTTGTCAAAATTATAAACAGGAAAAGTTTTGCTGTAATTAGAATCAAGTTCAGCTTTTTTACCATTATACCTTACTTCTCTGCGGATATATTGACAGTTTGATGCTGGGGTTTCGTCACTATAGTCTACATAAAGAGTATCAATATTACCATTTCGATACTCAATATAGTAATCTTTAATATCTTGATCTCCGCTTATACTGCCAATTGCTCTAGTTGTCATAATTCCAGTATTTACCCAATCATTTATTGCCGGAGTGAGATCTGAGAGATACTTCTTTGTACCATTTTTATCAAAGTAACTAATCTTGATATAGGTTAACACCGTATCATGCAGTCGTTGTTCATTGCTCCTAAGTAAAAATGCTAAGGAAGATGGGGGAGTATAATAGTGACATGAATTGCTGCTTTTCTTACAACTACTGCCTATAAGCAGCAAAATGGTGAACAATATAATTAATTTCCTACACATAAGCTTTTCAATTAAGGATGAATTTTGGCGGATCTTCCCCCGACATTTGAGTTGTTGTCCTAGATGTGTAATTGCCAGTTGTTCTTATCTTCTCACATAGCGTTAGCTGCTTCAGAATTATCGTACAGCTTTGCCCTTACGGCCTCGATACTTTTGATCGTACAATTCCCCCACTGGATTAACCCTGCTGGCACGGTATCTTCTTTATATTCTCCGCGTTCAACAAATGCCAAAATTGGCTGCATTTGGTAATCCGCTGAAACCATGAGGAAACCTTGATTGTCGGCATAGTTGTATATGTAAATTGCAGGTGTGCCAGAATCATCACGGATCACAAAAGAATTTTTAATCTTATTGTTGCCAAAAAGAATATTGCGATGAGGAGAATGGTTGGATGGATTAGACGCATTAAAATATACCGACGGGTTAAAACTAACAGCTACAATCCTCGCTATGCTATCTGGAACTAATCGAATGCTGGTTTCTTTTTTTTCTTCTTCACGAGGAATAATCATCTTCTTATTCTTCACGCAGCTAACTACTACAAATAGAGTAATCAAAATTAGCAACAGTGGTAATAGGAACTTTGTTCCCATGTTACATTGGGTTTAAGAATGACAAACAAAATTTAGCGTAAAATAAAATTGGGAATAATTACCTGTAATGCAGTATCATAAAACGGATCTATTTCTAATAAATAGTACTTTATTTTATTATTGTTTAATATGATGCAACCTACTGCTATCTATCAGTAGGTCAGGGTCACCTATATCGTCATGGGTAATAACCTCAATATTATCTAATACCAATTGCTTCGAAGGTTGCCGTGTATCAAAAGTAGATCCATCGTCAAAGTGAAAAAGGTAAGATAAATCTTCCTTTGAATTTAATAAAATATGGTCGGCCTTTTTCAGGCAAAGAAAGGTAACTGGTAATATAATTACTTTCTTTTTCCACTTACGTAAAAGGTTGTCCCAATCAACAGGCAGCTGTAATATTTCGGTTAATATTCCTTGTAAATCCGTAGGCGCGGTACTCGAAAGCAAAGCCCTTATGGGTTTATTGTCCGCATTAAAAATCAATTTTATAGCTACGATATAAGAACAGTCTTTACAGCTTCCATTTCTTAATATGGTTCCCTGTTTTCCAAAGAACCGCACTAATTTTACCGCTTCCTTATCTGGTAGCTTTACAGCCTGCCCTTTTACCATAAAACTAAAGCATATGTAAAATAAAATAATGGGCAGAGATTTATACGTAAGCACAGTAATTGTCTTCATTCAAATTAACTTTATTTACAGCCGGATTTAGTTCCTGCAGTACCGGATTGATGATTATATATATTTATCAGTGTTTTTGCAGTAGCGTTTTGATCCCCCGGATAATACTTATCAGCGTTAGCGCTTCTGTCTTTTAAATCTTTCGAAGTCCATTGTAAAGTTTCCTGTAAACCTGTCCAACTTAAATCATTTTGATCTGTTGAGGAAATCGATGGGAAAATTTCTTTTAACGCAGCTGAAATGTACCCGGAATATTTACTAGCTATAAGTTCATGTTGGTTTACGTATGCGGCATTAAATGAGATTTGTTTTGTTACCATATAAGCATGAAGAGATTCATGCAACACAGTGGTAACAATATATTCTTTTGAGGCATAAGGTAAAAGGTCAGAATTTAAATTGATATATGCTACGCCTCCGGCGTTTTTAGTTCCAAGGCCTGCAAAGTGTGAATCCTTTATATCATATTCGCCTGATTTCCCTGCCATCTCACTTCCCGGTTTTTCCCGGAATATCAAATCAAAATTCGCTTTATCTCCAAAAATATCACTGATGGCTTTCGATAGCCAGTTTTTTAAATTTATGGCCAACGCTTTGTTGATGCCTTCAGTTAAACAAGGGTTTTTTACCTCGCTTTTAATCTGGTTGCCAAAATACTTGCTAACATCAATAGGAGGGCCGCCGCCGATTGGCATACCGGGGCCAGGAATTGGAGATATTTCCGGGAACGCCCAGGAAGAAGGAGAAGGAGTAGTTCCTAGGGCTGGGGCTGTAATTGTAACTGTTGGAAGATTAATTATCCAGCACAAATTTTTATCTGGGCCTTCTTCATCATCACAGCTGCTTTCTGTTCTAAGATTCCTGTTACCCGCCGTTAAAGGGGACAAAATTTTTTTAACCCCGCCATCTCTATATTTCCTACCCTCTATAAAATTACCTTTTGTATCATATTGAAGCAACAAACCGGAAAAGTCGTTGTTGGATATTAACAATCTTATATTTCCTGCAATGGTCGGATTCTCGCCCATTTTTTTCTGAAGATAGGTTGGGTATGCTATGATTTGTAGCACCTTTACATTTATGGCCCCATCCTTATTTTGCTGGAATAAGAGATCCCGATAGCCGTAAGGAGTTCTAAAGTTTTCAAGAGGCACCTTTAATATGCCTCCCACATCTGTGTTCGGGATTTGAAACGTATGTTCCCAGTCGGGCATACCGATATATTCCTTTTTTGAAGAATCCCTGATTATTTCAGATGAGTTTTCATACCATTTTCTCGCATCTGCTACAGAAATAACATTTCCTATGTTAAGAGACTGCTTGTTGCCGGAATTAACACCTTCTTTTTTACAAGCAAGGTATAAGGTAGATGTAAGAGTTAATAAACTAATCAATTTGCGAAAAAGTGGGTTATTCATACCAGCTAATTAAAAACAATGAATTACTGGCTTTATGACAGTCTGTTTAATGAAAAGGGTGATTGATTTTTCAAAAATCATCAAATTTTTAAGGAAAGGTTTGAGGAAAATAGACAGAGAGTTAAAATAATATCTAAAATTGGACAAGATTTATAGTTACACAAAACTGATCAGTTTTCTGGAGAGTATAAAATAGTTTGTGTAAATCAGAAGTAACTGGCATTAGACGCGGCATCTGTTTTCAAAGATAGTAACAAATTGATGTAGTAAGAACCCCCAATTGTGCAAGGGCGCATTCCACTTTTTTTGAATATTCATCAGGGCCAGGTAGACCGCCTTCTGGGCAGCCATATCATCGGTAAACTGAACCTTGGTTTTGACATACTTCCGAATCCCCCGGTTCACATTTTCGATAGTATTGGTTGTGTAGATGATTTTACGAATCTCCAGGGGGAAGGCAAAATAGCTGGTCAGGTTGTCCCAGTTATTGCGCCAGGACAGGATAGCATGCTTGTACTTTTGTTCCCACTTTTTGGCAAAGCCTTCCAGGGCATGTTCGGCGGCCTCCTTATTGGGAGCGGCATAGACCTCCTTCAGGTCAGCACAAAACTCCTTCCGATCCTTCCAGACCACATATTTGCAGCTATTGCGGATCTGATGGACAATACACAGTTGGGTAACGGTGTCCGGAAAAACGCCCCTAATGGCGTCTGTAAAGCCCTTGAGATTGTCCGTACAGGCGATCAGGATATCCTCTACTCCACGGGCCTTCAGGTCCGTTAGAACCGCCATCCAGAAAGAGGCCGATTCGGTCTCTGCCATCCACATCCCCAGCACTTCCTTGAGACCGTCCTTTTTAAGGCCGATGACCAGGTAAATACACTTGTTGATATACTTACCGTTTTGCTTCACCTTCAGCACGATGCCGTCCATCCAAACAACGTAGTATAAGGGCTCCAGGGGCCGGTTCTGCCATTCCTTGACTAGCTCGATCACCCGGTTGGTAACATTGGTGATGGTGCCTTCACTGACGTCTACGCCATAGACCTCCTTTACCTGCTCACTGATATCGGAGTTGGTCATACCTCGACTATACATGCCGATAATGGCTTCTTCCAATTTATCGCTCATGCGCTGGCCCTTAGGGATCAACTGGGGCTCAAACTCGCTGTTGCGATCCCGGGGAATGTTGAGCACCATATCGCCCAGCGAATCGGTTTTGACCTTCTTCTTGTAGGAACCATTGCGGCTGTTGCCGGAATTACGGCCTTCCGGGGCGTGCTTCTCGTAGCCCAGATGCTCGTCCAGTTCACCTTTGAGCATCTCTTCCACGCCCTGCTTATACAGGCTGTTGAAAAAAGAATTGAATTCTTCCTTGCTTTTGAACTGTTTGAAAAAGTCCTTCGGGAGTTGTGATTGTTGTTCGTCCATAAAAAACTGTATTTAAAGGTAAAAAAAACGGGGCACATTTTGCCGCCGTCCCCGGGCAGGTGGAGCGAAGTGAGGCTCCGCTACGCTTCGCTCCACCTGCCCGGGTGGTTTATCCCCCTAATACAGTTACTTACATTTATTTACACAAAGGATTTAATACTACCGTTTTCTGTAACCGGGTAAAATAATAGGGGGGTGAGAAACCATGAGAAGCGCCTCACAATGGAACAAAAGTTATCCCAAAAGTGAGGCGAATTTATTTAGACAATTCCTTTTTGAAAACGATACATTTTACCCTATGTACACATACATACGTATGTATACAAATATATTTTTTAACAACACTTACCCCTTTTCGTTAAAATAACCCCTCTTATTTGTTTTATTATCTGCCATCTTAAACGTATCCATCCAGGTAAGTATACTTTGTGCGGCCTAATAGGTAAAGTTAGAATTTGAGGATTTACCGTGAAACATCCTTACTGTATAATTTGCTCCTTACGTGCCAGGTGATTTCGAGCATTTAACCAGATAAATGAGATGCCATTTTGAAAGAGAAAAGACGAATCTTCAAATGTCAACGCGCGACTAAATTTTTCAGCTTCTTGGTCATAAGTAACTTTCTTAGATCCACCGCTTGAAAATCTGACAAAAACAGGTTGAATTATACAGGTTCTTGTCTGAATACCATAGTCTTTAGAAATTTTTTTCCAGTATTCGGCAAGAGGTACAAAATTAATTGTAGCAATCGATACCCGAAGACGAATTGCCGATTTGACACCTTCGGGCGTTCCTACAGAAAAATATATACTATCAACTAGCCCTTCTGGTGTAATGATTACGGCAACTGTATATTGATCAACAGCTAGACTTGAACTTGGACCTAAAGTAAACATCATCCCTGATAGTTCATCCAATAACCTCCGTGGTAATTTCTCCTTGCCTTGAACCTGCGCTGGTGAGTCGAGAAAAAAAAGCAGAATTATTGATACTATCATAATAATTTTTCCCATACGTAGTAAATTATCTCATTTATTAATAAATTGTACTCCCGATTGCAAGTACTTTACTTGCATT
Source organism: Chitinophaga polysaccharea (assembly GCF_902150045.1). Lineage (GTDB taxonomy): Bacteria > Bacteroidota > Bacteroidia > Chitinophagales > Chitinophagaceae > Chitinophaga > Chitinophaga polysaccharea_A. Next base: position 257,451 of record NZ_CABFVU010000004.1, on the reverse strand, counting down.
TTGTACCTTTTGTTCCCTCTCGATGAGCTTTATTTATTTTTACCATACCATTCCAAATTTGAGGAAAGATCTTCTTTAGGGCGCCCCCATAAATCGTTTCATCGAGCCCCTCATAACAAAGTGCATGGGCATCATACTTATCCATTTTGGGAAACAATTCAAGCATTGTTGCCTCCATGTCAGCCAATTGATTTGCAATCATTTCTTGATGCTGGAGATCTCCGGGTATCCTTTTGTAATATAAGATAGTATATACGAGTTCATGAATAATCGTTGCCGCTACATATTCCTCTGAAGCATTTTTTAACATGCCATCATTTAAAATATAGTACAGTATAAATCATCTCCAGATGTTTTTTTTGCAGTTACGTAGCGCGTATAAGTTCCTTTTGCGTAACCATCTGAAACCAGAGCCTTCACTTCTTCATTATATTTTTGAAATTCTTCAAGCACTTTAGTTTTTGAAGTCTCATGCCCCTTTACAAATTCAATAATTCGTGTAGACGTAATAGTCCTGGCCGTATTTACAAGCTCTGTTTTGAAATTACTTATTTTTACTTCTAAGGAACCTAAAAAGAAATTGAGCGATTTGGTATCTTCTTTAGTACCAATTGCTCTTCCTAAATACTGATCCCATCTGCGCATATCCCATTTGCGCTTTGTTGAGGTTTCCTTCGGAACTCCATCAACTGTAACTCTCACATACACATATCTGAACAGGTCAGATTTTCTTTTAGGGCTTTTTAAAAAGAATGTTAGCCCATAACTAATCTCTAGCATAATTCGACAATTTTTAGTATTAACAAATGTCGAAACAATGCACTCTCATGTCAAGTCGTTCACGGCTCGTATCCGTTGATTTACAAATACTTAAGTGTAAATCTATGGCACTTTATTTCACAATTTAAAAGTGCCACGATATTGCCACGTAGATACTGGCGTATTTTTGAAATTTTTAGGGGTTTTTCTCCCCAAAAAACAAAAGCCTGCAATTATAAAAATTGCAGGCTTTGTCAGCTTTTTTAAGCACTTTTAGAGTATTACTCCTACTTATCGCGGAGAGTCAGGGATTCGAACCCCGGGACCTGTTACAGTCAACAGTTTTCAAGACTGCCGCAATCGACCGCTCTGCCAACTCTCCAGGGACGCAAAAGTATAAAAGAAATTGAAAATAAAAAAAATTTGAGCCATTATTTTTCAAACCCCACACCAGCAAGGCTTTCAGCAATAAAAAATCCCGGTTTACGGACCGTAAACCGGGATGATATGATGAAAATGACGGACCTAAGCGATCTGATGATTCTATTGCTCTGCTGATGGTCTACCCGCTTGGATCCGTCATTTGCAAAGGCTATTTCCAGCCACCACCCAGGGAGCGGTACAGGTCTACCATAGCGCTGAGGCGTTGGCGGTCTATATCTGCCTGGGCCAGTTCAGCCTGCAGGGAGCGGGACTGCGCTGTAATTACTTCCAGGTAGTTAGCCATACCGCTGCGGAACAGGAGCTGGGCCTGTTGCACTGCCAGCTGTGAAGTATTTACCTGGCGGATGGCGATTTCCTGCTGCACTTTCACTTTATCCAGTTTCACCAGTGCATCACTCACCTCTCCTATTGCATTCAGGGCTGATTGTTTAAACTGGATCACCGCCTGTTCACGCTGTATTTTCGCTACTTCCAGCTGTGTTTTTAACTGGCGGCGCTGGAAGATGGGCTGGGCCACACTTCCGGCTACTGTACCAAACAGCGAGGCCGGTAAATTAAACCAGTTGCTGGCTTTAAAAGCATTCACTCCTCCGCTGCCGGTAATGGTAAGCGTAGGGTACATACTACCCTGTGCCACGCCTACCTGTGCATTGGCGGCTACCAGTCCCATTTCGCTGGCACGTACATCCGGGCGGCGGCTGATCATGGCCGCAGGAACACCTGCCGGCAATGAATCGGTAACCTGTAAATCGCTCAGTTTGGTACTGCGTGTAATCGTTGACGGTAGTTCACCGGTTAAAATGCGCAGGGCATTTTCCTGGATAGCAATACCCTGTTCCAGCTGAGGTATCAGCAGTTCGGCAGTTTGCTGCTGCGAAATGGCCTGTTGAACACCCAGCTCTGTTACATCGCCGGCTGCTTTCTGCAGGCGGATCATTTTCACAATGGTATCGCTGAGCGCAAGATTCCTGCGCGCTACGCTGAGTTGGTTGTCCAGCATCAGCAGGTTGAAGTAGCTGTTGGCAATAGCTGCCACCAGCCCGGTTTGCACCGCATGCTGGCCTTCGTACGACTGCAAATAGGTAGCTAATGCCGCTTCCTTCTGACGCTTTATTTTACCCCAGATATCTATCTCCCATGACATACCCACACCTATACTGAAATCCTCAATATGATCACCAAGATTATTAACGGAAAGGTTCAATCCATTGAAACTGTTCTTGGAAGGGAAGTTGGTACTACCTGATGCCGTTGCTGTAAAAGCCGGTAACCAGGCTACTTTCGCCTGTTTCAGATAGGCCTGCGCCGTCTCTACCCTCTTTACTGCCAGCTGCAGATCATAGTTGCCGGTAAGTGCTTGGCTGATCAGCTGCTGTAAGGTAGCATCTGTAAAAAATTTCTTCCATTCTATTTCTGCTATACTGCTGGTGTCTGAGGGCGCAGTGTCATTATTGAACTGCTGTGGCAGCGCCACCGGCGGCCGCTCGTAATTGCGGCCTACCCGGCATGCTGCTAACCCTACAACTAAGGAGAACAACAAAAAGTAAAATGAGCTATAACTTGTTTTCATTTGTCTTTTTTCTGATTCTGATAATAGATAATATTTTAGTGTACCAGTTTTGCCTCATGTTCTGCTTCCAATTCCACTATCGGCTTACGGCTGATTTTCTCTTGCAGGAACTGGAAAATTACAAACAGCACGGGTATGATGAATACCCCCAGGACCACCCCGGTAAACATGCCACCTACAGTACTCCAACCAATTGAATGATTACCTTTGGCAGATGCACCTTGTGTAAAGATTAATGGCAACATACCAACAATAAAGGCAAAGGAAGTCATCAATATCGGACGAAGACGAAGCTGTGCTGCTTCCAAAGCTGCCTGAACAAGCTTATAGCCTGCCCTTCGCCGTTGTATGGCAAACTCCACGATCAGGATCGCATTTTTAGCCAATAATCCTATCAGCATGATCATACCTATTTGTACGTAGATATTGCCCTCTATGCCGCTAAGGCCAATGAAACTATATACACCTAATATACCCGTAGGTACGGTAAGGATTACTGCCAGTGGCAGGATATAGCTTTCATACTGTGCAGCCAGCAGGAAGAATACGAACAATACACTCAATAAAAACACGAACGCTGTTTGATTCCCTGCTCTTATCTCTTCCCTGGTAATACCCGTAAACTCATAGGCATATCCCTGTGGCAATGCCTTTTTCGATACTTCTCCAATGGCTTTAATTACATCACCGGTACTATAACCTGGTTTAGGTGTAGCATTAATGGTAACAGCGGTATACAGGTTGTTTCGTGTAACTGTTTCCGGGCCATATACACGTGTGAATTTGGCCACTGTACTTACCGGTACCATCGTACCCAGGTTGTTCTTTACATAAATAGCATCCAATGAACTTTTATCCATCCGGTATGAAATATCTGCCTGCGCCATTACGCGGCTATATTTCCCGAAACGGTTAAAGTCTGAAACGAAACTACTACCATAATATGTTTGCATCGTGCTCAACAAATCACCTACAGATACACCCAATTGTTTCACTTTTACTTCATCTATATCAATGGTGTATTGTGGATTACCCGTATTAAAAGTAGTGAACGCACTTGCCACTTCCGGCCGCTGACTCAATGCACCAACAAAACCCCATGCCGTTCCCGCTAATTTCTCCAGCGATCCGTTTGTTCTGTCCTGCAACATCATTTCTACCCCGCTCACATTACCGAAACCCTGTATTGTTGGAAAACCAACAAAAAAAGTCAGGGCATCATGTACTTGCATTGATTTGCCTAACAAGCCGCCTGCAATAGCAGTCGGGTCTTTTACAACACCTCTCTCCTTACGATCTTTTAACCTCACAAATATCGCAGCATTAGGGGAAGCGTTCGCATTTGTTACGAAGTTCATCCCATTTGCAGCCCATACATCGCTCACACCTTCATCTTTCATCGTAATTTTACTGATCTGGCTCGTTGCATTCTCCGTTCTGCTAAGTGAACTACCGGGAGGTGTTTGGGTAATACCAACTACAAACCCCTGGTCTTCATCCGGAATAAAGCCGGTAGGCGTTGTTTTGATCAGCCAGAATGTTGCAACCACCACAAGTAACAATCCGGTAATGGCCACCCATCTGTTTTTCAGCAGGAATTTGATGCTCCGTATATATCTTGCCGTCATGGCATTAAAAGCCGTATTAAACGCATCGAAGAAGCGGGCGCCAAAACCTTTTTTCTTTCCACCTTCGCCTATATGCTGGTTCTTTAAGAATAAAGCACACAACGCCGGGCTTAGCGTTAACGCATTCACCGCAGAAATAAAGATAGCAATGGCCAGTGTAAAGGCGAATTGTTTATAGAATACGCCTGCAGGACCCTGTACAAAGCTCACTGGTACAAACACCGCTGCCATTACCAATGTGATCGAAACAATCGCACCGGATATCTCGCTCATCGTTTTAACTGTTGCCTCTCTTGCCGGCAAATGCTCACGTTCCATCGTTGAGTGCACGGCCTCTACCACCACAATGGCATCATCCACCACAATACCAATAGCCAGTACCAATGCGAACAATGTAAGCAGGTTAATGCTAAAACCGAATAATTGTAAGAAGAAGAAGGTACCTATAATCGAAACAGGAACAGCAATTACCGGGATCAATGTAGAGCGGAAATCCTGCAGGAAAACGAAAACCACGATGGCCACAAGGATGAACGCAATGATCAGTGTTTCTTTTACCTGGTCGATAGATGCATCCAAAAATTCCTTCGAATTATACATGATCTTAAACTTCATACCATCGGGCAACGCCTTATCAAATTCTCCAATCTGTCGCTCCAGTTCTGTAAGAATTTCATTGGCATTGGAACCCGGTGTCTGCACAATACCAAAACCAGTAGCCGGTTTGCCGTCGAGCAAATTCGAGGCAGTATAAGTATAGCCGCCAAGTTCAACCCTGGCCAAATCTTTAAGACGAAGAACAGAACCATCGTTCTTTGCCTTAATCACCATATTTTCATACTCTTCAGGCTTATTTAACTTTCCCTTGTATTTAATAATATACTCGAAAGATTCTTTACTACTTTGTCCCAAACGGCCTGGTGCAGCTTCTACGTTCTGATCTCTGATCGCATTCATCACTTCTGCCGTAGAAAGATTATTGGCAACAAGCCTGTCTGGTTTCAACCAGATACGCATCGAGTAATCTTTTGAACCAAAAGGCTGTACCTGTGCCACCCCTGGTATACGTTGTAACTGAGGGATGATATTAATCCTTGCATAGTTATTTAAGAACAGTTCGTTGTACTTAACGCTATCCTCGCTATATATCGCCACAAACATCAGGAAGCTGCTCTGCACTTTCTGTGTAGAAAGCCCGGCCTGTAATACTTCGGGAGGTAGCTGGCTATTAGCTTTAGATACGCGGTTTTGTACGTTTACCGCTGCAATATCAGGATCCGTTCCCTGTTTAAAAAAAACTGTCAGGACGTAGCTACCATCGTTGTTGGAATTGGAGGTCATGTATGTCATGTTCTCCACACCATTTACCGATTCTTCTATGGGGATAGCAACTGTACGGGCTATCACCTCCCCGTTGGCGCCAGGGTAATTGGCTATAACCTGTACAGATGGTGGCGCAATCTCAGGAAATAAAGCCGTAGGCAGGGAGAATAAAGACAACCCTCCCAGTATAACCAATATGATAGAAATAACCGTTGATAACACCGGTCTTTCAATAAATCGTTTTAACATAAATATCAATTATGGGTTGCGGTATGTCCGCACGAGCACAGGCAGTGCATGAGTGTAATAACACTGCCTGCGTCGCAATTTGAGTAATGTTTTGTGTAAACGTTTTTAAACACTAGCGTGTTTTCACGCTTAATTATTTTAAAGTAGCGGCTTTGCTTTCAACAAACTATCTATAGATACCATCTCTGGATGAATAACAACGCCATCTTTTAAACCACCCATCATCATGGTAGATTGAGAAGATAATACAATCTTATCTCCCACCTTTACGCCATCAGTAACAAAATAATAATTAGACGTTTTGCCGGAAATGGTTAGTGGTTTTGTAACGATTTTATTGCTATCGGCCACGGTATAAACAAACACTTTGTCCTGCAATTCAAACGTAGCTTCCTGAGGAATTACCAATGCAGAAGCATGTAAAGTAGGTACTCTGACCTTACCGGTGATACCACTTCTAAGTACTCCCTGTGCATTAGGAAAGCTGGCACGTAAACTAATTGCACCAATAGTTTTGTCAAACTGCCCTTCCACTATTTCAACTTTTCCTTTTTCAGGATAAACGCTTCCATCTGCCAGGATTAATTCTACCGGCGGCATTCCTTTTACTTTTTCAGCAACGCTGTTACCTGGATATTTTTCCTTGAATTTGAGGAAATCGGTTTCACTCAAAGAAAAATAAACACGCATATCCTTTACTTCAGAAATAGTGGTCAATGCGCCTGCCATTCCCCTGCTAACAAGGCTTCCTGTTTTAAAGGGAATAGTACCTATATAACCATCGCTGGGTGCGCTAATATTTGTGAACCCAAGATTGATGCGGGCGGCTTCTACCTGGGCCTGTGCCTGGGCAACATTAGCTTTCGCTGAGTTGTAACTTGCTTCGGCCGATTTTAATTGAACATCCGATACCACATTGTTACTAAGTAACGGTTTCAATTTATCAACGTTGATTTTTGCGTTCTCTAACGCCGCTGTTGCAGCTTGTAAATTTGCAGTGGCATTGTTAAGTTGCTCTACATAAGGTCTTCTGTCGATAGTGAAAAGTGTTTGACCTTTTCTAACGTAAGCACCTTCATCTACTGAAATATTCGTTAGATAGCCATCTACCTGTGGTCTTATTTCCACATCACGGGTTCCTTCTACCGAAGCAGGAAAATCCTGAAACGTTGTAGCAGGTAATGTAACTGCTTTAATTACAGGTAAAGATGCTGGTGGCGGTGCTTCATTCTTTGCCTGCGATGTGCTGCAGGCAGACAATACAGAAAGAACTATAAAACTATAAAGTAAGCCTGCCGGCAAATTTGTAAATGTTGATTTCAATGGTTTCATACTACTTTGTTTTAAACGACTAACAATAAAATTCCCCCGTGCGGTCAAGGCAGGTAACGGCAGCCTTGCTTCGCAGCAATCAATATCAGTGACAGCAATCGGGTTGTGAAATACAGGTAGGTAGCCCGCAATACTCAGACACCTATAATGTTACAGCACATTATACGTTTGAGCACAGCAATTTGTTACTACTGTAAAAAAGAAATTGAAGATTTGCGGTTGGCCGCTAAAAAATTCTCATCGGTTTTCAAATTTTGAATGATGCACGGGCGACATCATTATTTTAAACACAATGCAAAAATAGATATTTAAAGTTAACGAACGTTTAAATTATTACGGGTTTAATTGTACTTTTCACGGATACTCTTTTGAAATGATGCTGGAGTGAACCCGGAATGCTTCTTAAAGAAACGGTTAAAATAGGCATCATCTTCAAAATTCAACCGCGCTGCTATCTGCTTAATAGAGTGCTCACCCCAATACAGTAGCCGCTTTGCTTCCATAATGCGCTTTTCATCGATGATGAATTTTGCATTTCTTCCCAGCAACGCTTTTACGGTATCATTTAAATGTCCCGGTGAAACGTACAACATTTCTGCATAGTCAGATACCTGCGCTTTTTCATGAAAATGCTGATCAACCAGTATCTTAAACTGCCGCGCCATGTTATATTGTGAACTTTCTGCATTCATCCAGTTTCCGGATGGCTCAGAAATACGTCCACATGCAATAACAAAGGCATTCAACAGGTTACGGATAATCGCTTCCTTACGCAGCTTGTCACTGTTGTATTCTTTCCTGATCAGGTCTGCATACGACAATACTTCTTCCAGCTGCTCCTCATTCAACGGCACCATACCTGAACTGAACACACAGCGCCAGCAACTCACCACTCCCTGCATTTCGGGCACCAGGAAGTCGTTGGTGAAATATATATTAATTAACTCCGCATCTTCACTCATTTCATGCTGGTGTACCTGGTTAGGCTCCATCAGCATCAGCGCCGGCGCCGTCATATCATATCTTTTAAAATCGATCGACTGCCGTATGCTGCCCTTTATCAATATATCTATGCTATATCCGTTATGACGATGGGGAACATTCATATCGCCCATACATTCAAGTCCGTTCCATTCACTCATGAAAAAATTAGCCCCTTCTGCGTAGTCGCAGTTATAAACCTGCACATCCGAATTTCGTGTTACAACACGTTCTAATAGTTCCATTGGTTTACTAATTTATATAGGTGACCACCATTAAAATTTGAGGAGTAAAGGTAGTTGAATAAACATGGTTGCTCCAACTATACCGCTTATAGATAATTTCTATATTGCTTCTTTCTATATCATTTCCCTTCCTCAACCTTTTCCGCAGGTTTTTCCTGCACCAGTACAAGATCGCTCAGCTTCACATTGATAGGAATATTACCGATTTTTACAATAGCACGCTTGTCGCGTATCTCCAGCACCTTACCTACCTGCCGGTTAGTAACTATCTTCACCTGGGTACCTACTTCTATCTGTCCTTTGATCTCCTCAAATTTGTCCTGCACTTTTTTATTGAGATGCTCTGTGTGCTGTTTCTCACGGCGGCGGAACAACAGGATCTCCGCCTGTTTCATCACTTTCTCCTTGTCATCGGCGCGTTTCCACTCTACCACAATCTGCTTCAGCTTACGCTCCATATCTTTCAGGTACTGCAGGTCATCTTCCTTAATCTGGTTCTGTAATTTCAGCAAAGTATACTGCTGCTGCTTACGTTCTTTATCTGCCAGGATCTCGTATTCCTTTTTCAAACGCTCATTTTCCTTCAGTAATTTCTGCAGCTCTTTCTCTTTATGTTCTATTTTCTGCAGATCCTGTTCTGCTTTGTTCAGCAGCTTATCCAGCTGGAAATGGCCTTCATCCACCAGTTTCTTGGCCCGCGCAATAAGCGAGGGATGCAAACCAATCCGTTCAGCAATGGAGAATGTATAGGAACTGCCGGGTTTACCCACCATCAGTTTATACATAGGCATCAGGGTTTGTTCATCAAAGCCCATAGCTCCGTTGACGATCCCTTTTACCTTGTTGGCCATTACCTTCAGGTTCAGGTAGTGCGTAGTAACCACTCCATACGCATGCTTTTTCGCCAGCTCCTCCATGATCACCTCTGCAAAAGCACCGCCCAGGTTTGGATCAGATCCGCTTCCCAGCTCATCTATAAAGAACAAGGTTCTGCCATTGGCGTTTTCCATGAAGTATTTCATGTTCTTGAGATGGGAACTGTAGGTGCTCAGCTCAAATTCGAGCGATTGCGTGTCCCCGATATGGATCATCAGCTGCTTAAAAATGCCGATCTGTGACGAAGGGTGTACCGGCACCAGCAGGCCCGACTGCAGCATCAGCTGGATTAGCCCTATGGTTTTCAGGGTCACCGTTTTACCGCCGGCATTAGGCCCGCTGATCACCAGGATATGCGCATCTTTATCCAGGTTAATGCTCACCGGGATGGTAGGCTTCTGGTTTTTCCGGTTATAAAGCAGCAGCAACGGGTGATAGGCCTGTATAAGATTGAGCTGCGAATGCGGCACCAGCATGGGGTAATTGGCATCCATATCCAGCGCCAGTTTGGCTTTTCCCCGGATAAAATCGAAGGTGCCAAGTATCTCATGATAGCCGTTCAGCAGGAAGGAAAACCCGCTTAATGCGGCCGTCATGGCTTTGAGGATACGGTATACCTCGCGGCCTTCCTCTCTTTCGAGCGACTGTATATCATTATTAAGCTCTATGGTTTCTTCGGGTTCCAGGAAGGATGTCTTACGGGTGTCAGATTCCCCGTGAATGATCCCCTTTACCATACGCTTATTTTCCGCATAAATGGCCACCACCCTGCGCCCGTTGAGGAAAGCTTCCTCCTGGTCGGCCAGGTAGTTGAGTTTCTGCAGCTTCTGCAGGATGCGGTCAAACACGCGCCGTAATTCCGTACGCTTGCGGTATAGCGAAATACGGATGCGGGCCAGTTCCTGGGAAGCGTTGTCCCTTACCTGCCCGGTCTCATCCAGCACCTCGTCGATGGTAGCAGTGATCTTTTTTTCATAATGGGTTTCTTTGATCACCTCAAACAATGCAGGGTATTGGGTACGGCGGTCGTGGTCAAAAAAGCGGACAATGCTATGCATGCTTTCTGCCAGTTTACGCAGCAGCATGGCCTGTTCCCCCGTTAGCACCGCGCCTTCGATAGACAGCAGGCGCAGTTCCCTTTTGAGGTTCAGTATAAAATCGTTCGGAAAGTTTTCCTGTAACAGGGTGAGTTGTTTATATTCATGTGCCTGTTGCAGGGCAGTTTTTACGTAATCTATATGCGTGTGCAGGCGGAGCGCTGCGGCCATTTCCTTGCCCAGCTCAGTTTTGCAATGCTCTTGCAGCAAAGCCTGTACTTTGTCGAATTCCAACTGCATCAACGCAGATTCAGGAAAATATTTCAAGTGTTATTTATTTAAAGTAAAAAGGCACCAACAATCGGGTATTGTTCGTGTCTGCGTAAAAGGTTTACGTTCATATGCGCGCAAAGGCGCTGCCAATATAGTGGCGGAGAAAGCTGATCCGGGAAAATTAATTAATTCTTGTTCATCTTTATTGTCATTATGCTATCAAACGTTATCCGGCAATTCCGGCTTACTATCGGTTCCTGCTGCTGCTGACGTATGCTTTTAAGCGTTTTCCGGGGCGCTCCTAAGTTCCCGGAAACTGCAAAAGAATGTTAAAGTTACTTAACTTGTCCGTCTCCTCCATCATATATTACGTAAATTATAAAAAGGAAAGGCTTTTCAAAGATGCCCGGAATAGCTGCAACGCCTTAACAGCAGGGATTCCGGACATATAAAAAAAAGCTGCATCTTTGAAATATTATTTTTATGAGAAAGTATTCAATATTCATTTGCCTGGTTGCACTGGCGTTTTCTGCCTGTGCCCAGCAAAAAAAAGACAAAGTGCCAGGAGATATGGAAGTAAGCAAGAATGAAAAAACGGCTACAGCCACCTTTGGAGGCGGTTGCTTCTGGTGTACAGAGGCCCAGTTCCAGTACCTCGACGGAGTAATTAAAGTACAATCCGGCTATGCCGGGGGTAATGTGCCCAATCCTACCTACGAACAGGTGTGCACCGGCACCACCGGCCATGCAGAAGTTATCCGGGTTACCTACGATCCCACCAAGATCAGCTATGAGGAACTGCTCCAGGCCTTCTGGCTAAGCCACGACCCCACCCAGCTGAACAGGCAGGGGAATGATGTGGGAACACAGTACCGCAGCGTGATCTTCTATAATAATGAGGACCAGAAAGAGAAAGCGGAATTTTATAAGAAGAAACTGCAGGAATCCGGGGCATACGACAAACCCATTGTAACGGAAATTGCACCGCTTACTACCTTTTACGGGGCGGAAGACTACCACCAGAACTACTATAACCAGAACGGGTCTCAGCCATATTGCACTTTTGTGATCAAGCCCAAGCTGGAAAAGTTCAAAAAAGCGTTTGCCGGGCATCTGAAAAAGCAGCCCTGAGGAACGGCATTACAGCACCTGCCGGTTTTTCCAGGTAATAAAATCAGGGGAACCTAACTGTAAAGCTGACGCTGTATTTAATACGTCAACTGTAAGGTTTTCAGTACCAAAACATCGGCAGGTTACTGTATGGATAAAGCTCCGGTATGGATACTCCCGGTTTCCGCCGTATTTCCGCCGTAGATACGCCATATTTCCGCCGTAGATACACTGTATCTATATAAATACAGCTTATTTATGTTGGATCATTATTTGTCACCCAGGTATGATCTTCCTCTTACTGCCTTTATAGTTATAGCTGAAACCTGAAAAACTTTTATTAACTTATGCAGCAGTTAAATAAAAAGTTCCACCATTAATGAGCACTGTACAAGTATGTCCCTGGTGTGGGAGCACGGATATTATCCGTACCATACCGGAAAAAGACCCTTTTAACGTATTGGTTATCTGCCAAAGCTGTCAAAAGGTAATTATAGACGAAACGTCCCCGGAGAAACGGAAAAATTCAGCTACCAAACGTACCATAGAAGAAAAAGCCATACAACTGAGCCTGCATTCCGGGAAATTGCACGCCATTAAGTACTACCTGACAGAAATGAATAAGCTTCCGGGCACCAATATCGGCCTCCTGGAAGCCAAAGAAGCCGTGGAAGCCCTGATTGGCGCCCGTGGAGTAGCCAGCGCCGTAAAACAGCCCAGCCGGAACGGTTGCGTGATCGCCCTTATTATACTCGTGCTCATCATTGCCAGCATTGTTTACTTCTATACCCACAGATAAATTTTTCCGTTCCCTCCTATTATTGTACTTTTGTACTGTAATAAAGTAGATTACAGAATGAACAACGGAAGATTCCCCATATCACTACATATTCTCACGTTGCTGGCCAGCGCGGAAGGGGAACTCCTGTCGTCCGATTATATTGCCGGCAGCATTAATATTAACCCCGTACTGGTACGGAAGGAAATCAGCAACCTCCGCAACCATGGGCTTATAGAAAGCAAGGAAGGTAAAAACGGAGGCGCCACACTGGCTAAACCAGCCGAAAAGATCCGGCTGTCCGATGTATACCACGCCGTACAACAGGCTTCGCTGCTGGGAAACAGTAAGAATAAGCCTAACCCCGATTGCCCCGTAGGGAAACAGATCAACCAGCATCTGGACCACCTCTACCGGGAAATTGAGGGCGCCCTGCTGCATAAACTGGAAAAAATGAGCCTGGCCGACTTCTTACGCCAGTTCGCATAAATTTTATCATCAAAGGCATTGCTGCCAGGAGGAATAGTATGCAACTCAACGATCTCAGGAATATAACCGGCGAATTTAAAAACAGTCCCCGTATGCCCGTGATGTTTATCGGGCACGGAAATCCTATGAATGGTATCATGGATAACCCTTTTACACGGGCGTTGGGTAACATGGGACAGGATTTACCTCAAAAGCCCAGCGCCATCCTGGTAATATCCGCCCATTGGCTCACGAAAGGCACCCACGTGCTGGTAGCGCCCCAACCGGAAACCATCCACGACTTTGGCGGGTTCCCGGAGGCGTTATATGCCGTACAGTACCCTGCGCCCGGCGCACCGGAACTGGCACGGGAAACCAAAGAACTGATTACATCCACCAATGTGATAGAAGACGATCACTGGGGCCTGGACCACGGTTCATGGACGGTACTGAAACATATGTACCCCATGGCTGATATCCCCGTGTTCCAGTTAAGCATCGATTATCACCAGCCACCGGAATATCATTTTAAACTGGCTGCTGAACTGAAAGCACTGCGGGATAAAGGCGTACTGATCATGGGAAGCGGCAACATTGTGCATAACCTCCGGCAGGTACTGTTCACGGATAATGCAAAACCATTCGACTGGGCCGTTTCCTTTGACCAAACCGTGAAGCACAAACTGGAACAGGGCGCATTCGCCGATCTTGTGAATTATCATTCCCTGGGCAGGGAAGCGCAACTGTCGGTTCCAACCAACGATCATTATCTCCCAATGATCTATACATTGGGACTGGTCGGTAAAAACGAGGAAATAAAATTTACTTACGAAGAAATACAAAACGGCAGTATCAGCATGCGATGCTTTAAAACTGCTTGAGTTACCATAGAAACCGATTAAAAAGCAAAATGAAGGCTTTGAAATTCGTTTAAATGATAACAAGCTCCCTAAGGCAGGAGTGCAAACAGGGGCAGACCATCCTTTTAGGTCTGCCCCTGTTTTTATTCAGCCCTTAAACTTTTCACTGGATTGGCCAGCGCTGCTTTCATTGCATGAAAACTTACAGTGGCCAGTGCTATTACTACCACAGCGCTGCCGGTAAGCACAAACACCCAGATGCTGATGCCCGCGTGATAAGCAAAGTTATTCAACCACCGGTCCATGATCCACCAGGTAACAGGGAACGCCACTACTGCAGCAATGAGCAACAACTGCAGGAAATCTTTCGACAATAATTTCACAATATTACCGGTACTGGCACCCAGTGTTTTGCGCACACCTATTTCCTTTGTCCGCTGTACAGCGGTGAAAGCAGCCAGGCCAAAGAGCCCCAGGCATGCAATGAACAATGCCAGCACTGCAAACAACATAAATATGGTTTCCTGTTTCTGCTCTCCGGCATATTGCTTCGCAAAATTCTGGTCTATGAAACTGTAATCGAACTGATGGCCCGGATCAAAGGAATGGAATACCTTTTCGATATAGGCAACGGTAGCAGGAATATTGGTCTTGCTCACTTTTACATATATATTATCCTCCATACTGGGGAAAGGAGGCATTTCCAGTACCAGTGGTGCTATTTTATGTTGCAGGGAATAGATATGGAAGTCCTTCATAACGCCGATGACTACACGCTCAGCGCGGTTGCCTTCCTGGTTTATTTTGAACTGCACCCGCTTTCCGATAGGATTGTCCCAGTTCAGTGTTTTGGCAAGTGTTTCATTGATCAGTACTGCATGGTGCATATCTGACTCACCGGTATCTGAAAAATTACGGCCGCTTTGCAGGGTAATACCCATTGTTTTCAGGTAATCCGCATCTACCATATAGTTCTGCGCAATAATAGAAGCCTCGGAAATACTACCGTTCTGCTCAAAGAAAAAGCCATGGCCGCCAATGTTGTTCCGGCCAATGGGGTTGCTGGCTGCAGCTACCTGCTGTACCTGCGGATTACGCAACAGCTGTTCTTTCAGCACCGGGATCTTATTCCGCATCTGCTGATCCGGTAAGTGAAAAGACAATACCTGGTCTTTATTGAAGCCGAGATTCTTATGCATCATGTACTGCAGCTGGTCGTATGCTACCATGGTGCTGCCCGTTAAAATAATGGCTATCACAAACTGGAAAGTAACCAGTCCTTTGCGGAAGCCAGCATGGCCGCTGTTGCCCAGCTTACCTTTCAGGGAATTGATCACCTTAAAGCCAGACATAAATACCGCCGGGTAAACTCCTGCCAGCAACCCCGTTAATAAAGCCAGCAATAACATCACCACAATGGTCTTTAACACGCCGAACTGCCACAGCTGCACCTGCGACCCGGTAAAGCTATTGAACCAGGGCAGTAATAAGGCTACCAGCCCCATTGCCGTAAGCGCTGCAAAAAAAGTAAGCAGCATGGATTCTGTCAGGAACAGGCGTGCAATCTCCTCCCTGCCTGATCCCATACTTTTCCGTACGCCTACTTCCCGTATACGTGCGCTGGCACGGGCGGTGGCAAGGTTCATATAGTTAATACAGGCAATCAGCAATGTGAGCAAACCAATGCAAAGGAAAATATAGATGTACAGGATATTTCCATTAGCCGATATTTCATAATCGAGGTGCGAATGCAGGTGAATATCTTCTACAGGTTGTAATTCCATTTTATAGGTCACCTCTCCCATGCGTGGTTTTATATAACGTTCAAAGAACGCCGGCAGCTTGCTTTCCAGCGCTTTGGCATCTGCGCCGTCCCGGAGTAACAGGTAAGTATATACGTCGAAATTCTGCCAGCCGTTGGCATTATAATCAGGAGGCATTACCCTCAGTGCGCTGAAAGAAAAATGCGAGTTAGACGGAACATCTTCCATTACAGCGCTTACAGTATAAGCGGTGCTGTCGTCCGTAAGAATAGTTTTCCCTACTGCTTCTTCAGGGCTGCCAATAAGTTTTTGGGCGAGGCTGCGTGTAAGTACCAGCGAATTAGGCTGGGCCAGGGCAGCAGCAGCATCTCCTGCCGCCATCGGGAAATTGAACACCTCAAAAAAGGTGCTGTCTACGAAAAACATATCCCCTGCTTCCAGTTTCTTTTGTCCGTATTTCAATGCGGCGCCGCCGTCTGCTTCTACCCTGGTGATCTGCTCTATTTCAGGGTAGTCTTTTTTCAATACTGCGGCAAAGGGTGCGGAGGTAGAGGCCAGGTGTAGGTTGCCGCCGGACCATGTGGCATGGTTAACGGCCCTGTATATACGATTTGCCTGCGGGTAAAAATTATCATAACTGGTTTCCCGTTGTACATAAAGCAGCAGCAGCCAGCAAGCTGCCATGCCTATCGAAAGCCCGGCTATATTGATCAGGGAATAATACTTGAACCTTACCAGGTTACGCCATGCTATCAGGAGATGATTTCGAAACATCGGGAGAAATTTTTTAAGTTGATGACTATCTCACACTTTCTCTTCTCCACACATGAAAAGCAAAAACATGCCATCCAGGGCGTATATTATATACCAGCATCAAACGCATATCAACAAATCACATATGTCCGGTTTCAGTACATTACCTGTGCGGTATCACACCTTCAGCAGTTCTCCTTCCTGCTGCACCAGGTTATTGGCAATACTGATGTCAATAGCTTTAAGGATCTCTTCTTTTATTTCTTCGGTAACACGGCTGTAGCCAAACATCCTGGCAATGAAAGGTACTGCGTCTTCCTTTTGGATAGCTACGGCATCTTTCACTACTTTTTCCAGTGCCACACCTATTTCCTCTACTGCGATATAGTTGATCTTCCTGGCGGAAGCCGGCAGCTGGCTGCGGTTACGCACCACAGGTGTTGGCAAAGAAGTATGCCAGAGGAATTGTCCTTTGATCTTTATCCGCTTGCCGGCATCAGAATGACGTACTGCATGACGCAGTATTTCACGGATGCGGGGCCCTACCCTGGTAATGCCTGCCGCTTCTACCATACGCCGCGCCAGCTCATCAAAATGCACGGGGCTTTCCACGGTAACTACCTGTTCTATCCAGTTGCATAATTTACCAATCGGGGAAAGATGGAATTCCTGCTCCCTGATTTCATCGGGCAGCACTGCCATTTCATAATCGGGTACTTCCTCTTCTGTTTCAGGCACTGCTTCCCTGGTTAATATTGCTGCTGCTTCTTTTTCTACATCTGCAGCCACCTGGTCGTCGATAGCCACCGCTGCTTTTGCTTTTTCAATGGCCGCCACCAGGCGGTTCAGCTCCCGTTCAGGATTGCGGAACCAGTCGGTGCTCCATACCCGGTGGATTTTCCACCCGATGGCTTCCAGCACCTGCTGCCGCAAACGGTCACGGTCGCGGGCGGAGCGGGCGGAATGGTAAGCCGCACCATCGCACTCTATCCCCAATATATAACGGCCCGGATTTTCTGCATCTACAATAGCCAGGTCAATATAGAATCCTTTTGATCCTACCTGTTTACGGACGGTATAACCGAGGGCCTCCAGCTTTGCCGCTACATTTTCTTCAAAGGGGCTGTCGGCCGGAAGGCCTGTTTCCTCTGTCATATAAAGCTTTCCGTGCTGTGCAAAATACAGGAAGTTCTTCAGTGATTGTATGCCATAGCTTTTTGTCCTGTTCACATCAATATCATCGGCAGTGATATTGGTAAATACTTCACAACGCATTTTTGCCCGGGTGATCAGTACATTGAGCCTTCTTTCACCACCTTCATTATTCAGCGGGCCAAAAGACATGGCCACATAGCCTTCCTCCGTGCGACCGTAACCGATAGATATAAAGATCACATCTCTTTCATCTCCCTGTACGTTTTCCAGGTTCTTTACAAAGAAGGGCTCGTCCTGGTGCGCCATGAAATACGATTCCAGTTCCGGCGATTTGCGGCGGCGCAATTCCAGCGCATCGCTGATCGCCTGCCGTTGCGAGGTACTGAAAGCTACTACACCCAGGCTGAGCTCCGGATGCCTGCGGGCATGCTCCATCACCGCATCAGCCACTATTTCCGCTTCCTTTGGATTGGTGCGGGTTTTACCACGATCATATGCGGTATCTTTCAAATGATGAAATACCAGTCCTTTCCGTTCTATATTGCCAGGGCTGGGGAAGATCACCAGTTTATTATCATAAAATTCATGATTCGATAAAGTGATCAGCGATTCATGCCTGCTCCTGTAATGCCAGCGCAGCATACGTTGCGGTGCGCCCTGTGCATCACATAAGCCCAGTATGCTCTGCATATCTGCGGTTACATTTTCTTCATCATCTGTTTCACGGGTAAGGGAATCGAAGAAACTGGTAGGGGGTAACTGCTTATTATCTCCCACTACCACCAGCTGCCTGCCACGTAAAATAGCTCCCAAAGCCTCTACAGGCTTTACCTGGCTGGCCTCGTCAAAAATTACAAGATCAAACTCCAGCGTAACGGGCGGTAAAAAGTTAGCAATAGATAAGGGGCTCATCATAAATACCGGCTTAATGGCCTGTATTGCCAGTCCCGCTTCCTGCATCAGTTTGCGGATAGGCATATGCCGCGCCTTTTTATTAAACTCTGTGCGCAGGATATTTACCTGTCCGCCTGCATCCACCCTCGGCATTTGTTCCCAATGCTGCAAGGCAGCGCGGGCGCGGTTATACTGAAGATTCAGCAGATCCAGTTTCCTGAACTGCTCCACTATTTCCTCATGGCCCGCACGTTCAAACTTACGCAATGCCGGTTGCGACTTCACCGCTGTTTCCACCAGGTACTCATACCATGTTTTCTCCAGCGCTGTTCTCAGTAACCTGGCGCCTCCTTCCCATTCCTGTACCGGTGTAAGCAGGCATCCAAGCTGTTCCTGTATAGCCGTTTCCGTTATATTGTTCCATGCAATAAGATGATGTATCTCCGGCAGTTTATCGCTCCATGTCTGCAATTGCCATTGCTGTGCATCCAGCTGCACGGGGAACTGGCCCGCAGGCATTTCCAGCCGGTTAAGCACAGCACTGTTGCGTTGCTGCTGCTCCTGTAACTGCCGGGCGAGCTGCTGCTGATCCGCAAGGGCTTCCGCTGCATTCCGGTTATTATGCAGCCATGCCACTACCTGCGGAGGGCAGATACCTGCCGAAACGCGTGTATGCAGTTCCGTTATATAGCCTGTGGCTTCCTGCAATGCCTGCCATTCCGTATGCGCCTTCTGCCACCTGCTGCCAAACAACTCACGGCCCAGGGCGGCATGTTCCTTTAAAAGTGCATCATGTCGCCTGAACTCCATGATTGCATCCACATACTGCAGTTTATCTTCTTTATCGCGTGGCAGCTCCTGTTTACATAAAGCTGCCAGTTGCCGGTTACTTCTTTTGTAAGCGCCTATGAGGAACTTGTACCACTTATGACCATGTGCCAGCAGGTTCTCCCTGATCTCCATTACATTCTGCTCCCAGGCTTCAGGAATAAAGACCTCCTGGTACTGCTCCTGCACAGTGGTAGCCGCCACGCCGGCAGCCAGCCATTCCGTGATGTCCTGTTTTTGCAGCAGCCAGGCTTTATTGACAACATCTATATCGCGCAGATCGGGTTGTTGCGCCAGCAATGCACAGATATCAATAAGCGTATGTACAGCGGTAATATCTTTGGGAGATGGAATACGCATCTTCCCCGCGATAGCGGAAGTTGTTTGCATCAATGCTTCCTGTGCCGTTAATGCCTCTTTGAGCAATTGCGTAAACGCAGCCTGTTCATGCGGCAACAGTACAGTAAGCCGGCTGCCACGAAAGGCAAGGTTGGCTGGTACGCCTGTTTCCTGCAGGCATGCCTGTATCCGCAATGCCATGGCAGTGGCCTTGTTCATAGCAGCGGTATCCCATTGTGTGATATCCGGTATTTGTATAGCGGGTAATGTAATGCCTGCCGTTTCTTCGTTTAACCGTAACAGGTAGCCTATTACCTGGTGGGCGGTTAAACCGCTTTTTTCTATCGCCCCGTTTATAGCAAGGCAATAATCATTCAGTTCTTTCTTGTAATTATCCAGGAGCAGCACTTCTTCCTGTAACTTACGGATAGACGGCCGCCCCAGTTCCAGCACCTTTCTCAGCTCCTGGTGCAGTTCTTTTTTATTGGCTTTATGACTATGGAGCTCCAGGCAGGCTTCCCCCAGCTGTATATTGTCCAACCGGCGTTTCACCACTTCCAGCGCCGCCATCTTTTCCGCCACGAACAATACCTTTTTCCCCCGCCCGATAGCATCAGCAATGATGTTGGTAATAGTCTGTGATTTACCTGTTCCGGGGGGGCCCTGTATCACCAGGTTACGGCCCTCCTGTACGCTCAGCATCGCCATAACCTGGGAGCTGTCTGCATCCACTACCTGGAACAGTTCATGCGCATTTGTTTCATTGTCGATGAACACATCGTCCTCCAGTTGTGGAGCAGTATCCGAAAATCCGCCGCCAAAAAGGCTTTGAATAATAGGATGCGTTAGTATATCATCTTCTTGTCGCCATTTGGAGGCGTCCAGGTCATTATAGATCAGGAATTTGCCAAAAGAGAAAAAGCCCAGCTCCACTGCATCGGGGGCTACTTTCCACCCGGGGAGGGGTTCCACCGCCGCAGCCACTTCTGCCAGGTAGGCGTTCACGTCAAAGTCTTCTGTATCAGGAAGATCCGGGATATCAATATTAAAATCCGCCTTCATTTTCGCCTGCAGTGAAATATTGGCGCCTACTTCTTCCAGGGAGTATTTCACCCGGAAACGTTCCCTTGCACTGGAGCGGTCCAGCAGCACCGGCACCATGATCAGCGGTGCAAAACGCGCTTCTTCACTACCGGCAGCCTCGTACCATTGCAGCATACCCAGGGAAATGTAAAGGATGTTCACCCCTTGTTCTTCCATGCTCATCCTTGCTGCATAGTAGGTATTCAGCAGCCGGGAATGCAGGGTTACCTGGGTTTCGTTGGTTTGTAAACGGGTATCGGTCAGTGCGTCTTTAGACACTGGTTCACTATACTGTACTGTTTCTTCCTCCTGTTTCTTTTCGGGGTGGCCGAGAAACGACATGGTTTTACCTTCCCGCACCAGTATGTCATAAATGGCAGCAGATTGTTCTTCTACTATATGTAAACCTTTGCCGGCCGGCAACT
Source organism: Chitinophaga polysaccharea (assembly GCF_902150045.1). Taxonomy (GTDB): domain Bacteria; phylum Bacteroidota; class Bacteroidia; order Chitinophagales; family Chitinophagaceae; genus Chitinophaga; species Chitinophaga polysaccharea_A. The sequence continues at coordinate 236,278 of NZ_CABFVU010000004.1, read as the reverse complement.
TGTAATTCAACAATGGATTTCTAAGGCCCAAATCCAGCAATTCCTTCCGGGAGGATTCCAGCCTGGTTAATATGGATGCGATCATAATTGGCAAAATAAAACGCTACAAATATAATTTTAATAAACGGTGAAGAAGATGAAGAAGTATACAAACGTGGAAAATCCTGTTTCCAGGGATATGCGTTACCGTGAAAACGGCTGCCTGTATATGATTATATGCCTATATTTGAGATTGAACCCAAACCCCGTTCTGCGGTGCAGAACATATACCCATATGAATACGAGATCAATTATTTCACTCTCCACCTTTGTTCTTTTAGTATTGACTGGTCTGATTATACTTGGATTATGGGGCTGTCCCCAGTACAAAGTGTACTCACAGCGCATGGAAGGAGAAGCGCTGCTGGCGCATGCGCAGGCGTCTAAAGAAGTGGCCGTGGCGGAAGCCCGCGCCAAAATGGAAAGTGCTGCTATGCTGGCCGCCGCAGATACCATCCGCGCACATGGTGTGGCCCGTTCCAACCAGATCATCGGCGAATCGCTGCGCAACAATGAAGCCTACCTGCATTGGTTGTGGATCGATAATATCGAGAAAAATCCGCAGGCGGTGATTTATGTGCCTACAGAAGCGAATTTGCCTATACTGGAGGCTGGGAGAAGGCCGTGGGCGAAGGATACGGCGAGGTAGTGCATATCAAAGCAAGGATGAGATCCTTGCTTTGATTCATTATTAGTATTCATCCGCTTATACAAAAACATGGCAACATAAGCGGCGATAAAAAGAAAAAGTTGCGTAGTCTATTTTCGATTCCTGACCACTATTATTCGCTTTTTTTTACTGGTAAACAATAGCTGCATCGCAATTAGATTTATATTGCGTCCTATCTAAAAATCCAGGGATGAATCTTGACAAATATGATTGTTTCACAGATACAGCATATGCAAGTTTCTCTTTTGACAGTATTGGGCCCAATGGCACAATAAAAAAAATTGTGAACTACCAACCAATCCCTGATGCTGTGTGGCCCGATGGCAGGCAGGTTATTAATTTAGGATTTGGAGATTGGAATGAGGAAGAACAAAAAGTAGATGACTCGACGGGTTCTAACAACCAGGATAGGGATAAAGTTCTTGCAACAGTTGCTTGTACAATAATCTCTTATTGTGATAAGCACGGAAATCTACCAATCTTCGCTCAAGGGAGCTCCCCTGCCAGAACCAGGCTTTATCAAATGAGAATTAACGCACATCTGGTGGAAGTAGAAAAATTGTTCATTGTATATGGGCTTTTTAATGGCGTGTGGAAAACATTTGAACCAGGCTTCAATTATGACGCATTTCTGGTTGTTAAAAAATAATGTTAACTTTACCTGGGTTAAAATAGGAGTTTTATGTTTTCTAAATTTTTAAAGAAGAAAAAAGAAAAAGCTCTCAAAGGGGGAAGTGCTAAAGTCCGCAAGTCAATGAAGGATTATAGCAAGGAGGATTTTTTTGTAAAAAAAGTTGAAGCAGCGAAAGAGGTGTTAGGTAAATGGGGGCTTCCCAATGAGTTGTCTAAATAATAGATTAAGCTTATAAAATAATGAGAGTGTCTCACATTTCGAGTTACCCTTATTATTTTTAGAAAACAGGCTATAAATAAAAATTTGAAGATAGTAAGTTGTTTCTCCCGCTTGGCCGTTTATTAAATTTGGAATAACGTTCGACTGCATTGAAACTTCATTTAAGACAAATCAGCATCTTTTTCTGCCTGATAAAAAGTTAGAATTGAGATTCATTTACAGACATTAACGACATACAACACAGGAAAAAGACAACCCAACAAAGCTAAATAAGCTGCTTCACTTTCAATTCGACCTATTCATCAAACGCTGAAAGCAAATTGGGCTGTAAAAGACTGCTTAAGCTTAAATGGGCGACGTTGAATATTTGAGGACAGATATCCAACGACAAAATTCAATAATATTTGATAGATTTCAAATAAGTAGTTGTGATAACATCATCTAAATATTATCAAGATTACCAAACAAGTTTCGGCGATAAGGAAATCCATCCCATTCCATTATTGTATTCAATTAGATGGGGGAAGTTTACTGGAAGGAGAAATTCTGCCCCCGTACTAGTTTGTAAAAAATTATGAATAATTTCTATTGCGCCATAAACGGAAGAATAATTAAATAGCGGATTACTTTTCTTGGGTCTAAAAGGAGGGATCGGTATTCCATTATTTGTAATAGCTACTACTTAACCATACAAAATCACTTGTACTGTGCGATCAAGTAGTAGCTATTACATTTTATCATTACCCCGGAGGTTATTCAACCTAACCATCGTGAAAATATATCGGATTGTTACCGATGAAGCTGGGTGCTATCCGGTACCATTTTACCCTCCTTAGCACCAGAATTGGTTATAATCCAGACTGGCGACCACCAATACACCGCCTCTTTCATACTTAATATGTCACCTTTCTCAAATTCAAACATACCCTTAAGGAGATCGTTTCCATCCGCAAATAATACAGATCCGCCGGATCGTTTATTTAGATAAATAATAGGCAATATGATTTTCTGTTTACCTCCAGCTTTCTTTAGAATGGCCTTCCAGTTTATCTGGAGTTTTTTTATTTTGTCTGCTAACGGAAGCAAAGAAAACGGAGTCGAGTAAGAAAGTGAAACACTGTCTAATTCATTCTTTTTGAAAGACAATTTAATCAATGTAATATATGAACAATCAGGGCAACTTTCTTTTCTGAGTTCTTTTCTCTCTGAATCAATCAGATCCAACAATTTAGATATTTCCGGCTCTGATTCGGAATATTTTTGAGCTACTGTAGTTTTAATCAAACACAAAAGGCAAAGGAGTAATCCTGTAAATATCTTAACTAACATATATCGATTCATTTTAACAAATTATAGATTTATTTACATCCAGAAGGCGTTCCTTTGGTTCTATTTTGATATAATAGTACTGGCGCTATCATGTTCGAAAAATAACTATCATTAGCTTGCTTCTCTTTGATTCTATTCGATGTCCAAAGTAAAGTTTCGGCCAAACCCGCCCAACCTAATGCCTTACAGTCCGCTGGAGGCATTGTGGGTAGATTTCTTTTAAGGCAGTGGCTATTTTATCAGTGTAAGCTGATGCTATAGTTTCATGTTGATTGATGTATAAGCTATCTAAAGCAATTCCCTGTTGTGTCAAGTACGCATATAATGATTCGTGTAGAATTACAGCTGTAATAAACTCCTTAGGCCTCGACGGCAAAATGTCGATATTTAGGTCAATGAAAATTTCACCAACATAAATTGTTTGTCCATTCTCCTTAGCTTCTCTAACGTGGGAATCTATTTGATCATATTGTCCATATACACCTTCACCAAATTCCGTCTTTGGCATTTCTCTGAAAATTAAATCAATATTGGAATTTTTACCACCAAAAACCTGGGTTATTGTTGTCGATATAAAATTCTTCAAATTAGCATTAATTGCGGATTTATATGCTTCCGTAAGGCAAGGATTCTTCAATTCAGATTTAATTTCCCGCGATCCACTGCTATTTGATATACTTCCCCCGCCCCCACCACCAATTACCTTCGCACAACTCAGTACGGCACTTACATAAGCCTAATTTTGTAAAATTATGCGGTGCATTATAAAAAACGAGGTTTTCTTCTAACACGATTTCATATTTTGCAACATAATTAGTAGGCAAATCTCTGAATGTTATGCGAATCCTTTTCCCTTTTTCCAAACAACATTTATATGTGTTTGCAATATCTAAGGCAAATAATTGATTTTTTAATTTTTTAATGGCCTCCTCAACTATCATCAACTCAGCTTTATAAATAGGAGAAGTGATTTCATGATGCGATAGGGAATGCAAAAGAGTATATATAATTATTCTTTTCAAAATGTAAAAGAGTGGAAATGTCTCGAAACAAAATTCTATCATCCTGTAGCTTTTTTTTCAAGAATGTATTTAAGTTGTCCTCGACATATGCTGCATTATCTATTTCTGTGGGTTTCAATGGGGTAATGCCTGAATTATAACGCTTAAAAATTTCCTTCTTCACAAGATCCTCCATATCTCCCTCAATGAGATTCTGAGAGTGAAAGCTAAACTCTATGATCCTAAGCTTGGTATCCCAAAATAAATCCTGTAAATCTTGTCCAAGGTCCTTAAATCCTCTATTGACTATTCGAATATTCTCTAGTTTTTGCAATCCATTTTTCTTAAGTTTGAAATCCCCATTAATAAAACGTAATATCGTCTCATATCTCTGCCTTCCATCTACAACTTCCACACTTTTCAAATTACGGTAATAAATTAATGGAGGTATCTCTGTACCTATCAAAATACTTTCGATAAAGTACGTTGCTTTTCATCATCCCAAACATAGTTCCGTTGATAGAATGGTTTGTAGTTAGTATTATTAACCCGGTCAGGATTATTAAATAGGCTCTCGATTGACATAACCTTGGGTTCAATCTTAATTCTATTCTCAAATATCTCTCTTATTCCACCATCGTTCTATGAAGTTTTATTAAACAGCTAATAGATACTTTAAAATACTACAAATATGGTATTAAACGTACTTCACCTCTTTTCTTTTAAGGTAAATGAGGATCAAGTTGAAAAGTTGGGGGATAGGATAAAAAGTAGTTTTTTTGCAGCAGATTAACCAACGAAGCACGTGGATCAGAATTTTCGCAAACTAGTAGAGATGCTGTTACCAGCAGGGGTTTTAGAGTATTTTGACTTAATTGATTCAAGTCAGAATAAGGAGGGTATTGATATATACCTGGAAGAAAAGAATACAATCCCAGTAGAGCATCAGCATAGAAAAGCACACTCCAAAGGTTTCTTCTCAGAAATTGCAATTCAGGATTTTCCTATACGTGGCCAAAAGGTCACCCTGCATGCCAAACGCCGTCGGTGGGAGGTTTTAGAGGATGGAGAAATAATAACAAGAGATTGGGAAATAGTTAAAAAAGGCACACGAATGACACCGGAGTTCGGTGCTTTTTTAAAAGGATTACTTAGATAAATATCCTGTAAGCCCTGTGCAATTGGGCCATTTCTTTCAGATAGACGGTAAACAGTTAGGCCAGCAATACAAGCATCATCTCAGTGATTTTGGTACCTGGGATCAAAAAGAACATGCTACTGAATGGATGCTTTTTGAACAAAACATTGGTGCCGCTTTAAGTATAGACGAGACAGCCTTTTCCAGTGGAGAACTGTATACAATTGTCACTAATAAGCTGGCCAAAGGGCGCAAAGGCTCAATAGTGGCTATGATCAAGGGCACTCAGTCTGAATTTCTGAAAGAAATACTGTTTAAGATCCCTAAACGCCTGCGTGGAAGAGTACAGGAAGTTACCATCGATATGTCTGGTAGCCTTAATAGCGCTGTTAAAGCCTGTTTCCCTAACGCCCATCGGGTGATAGATCGCTTCCATGTGCAACACCTGGCTTTTGATGCGGTACAGGAAATCAGAATAAAGCATCGCTGGGAAGCCCTGGAACAGGAGAATCTGGAATACGAGCAGGCAAAACGAGCCGCAATGAAGTATGAGCCAGTCAGGCTCGCTAACGGCGATACAGCTAAACAGCTGCTGGCCAGAAGCCGATACTTGCTATTTAAGCATCCCAGACTATGGACCAGAGAGCAGCAGCAGAGAGCGGAACTTTTATTTAGTCATTACCCCCTTATTCATAAATCCTACCAGCTATCCCTGCGACTCGGTGAGGTTTACAGACATTGTAAGTGTAAAGAAGAAGCATTTAAGAAGCTGGCTTTGTGGTATAATGACGTGGAGGAAGCGGGGATTTTATCCTTCAAGACCGTTGCCAGGACTATCAGAACTCATTATCTGGGTATCCTCAACTTCTTCAACAACAGAGCCACCAATGCGGCTGCAGAATCATTCAATGCAAAAGTAAAGTCCTTTAGAAATGCACTGCGAGGGGTGCGGGATGTAGAATTCTTTCTTTATAGATTGACTAAACTTTATGCCTAAAATTTATGGACATCCCCCAACTTTTCAACTTGATCCGTAAATGAAAGACAATAGCCATTGATAATGGTTCATTTAACACTCTAAACAAGAAGAGGAAAACCGCTTTCGCAATTTTCCTCTTCTTTCGTGTCCCGGATTGGATTCGAACCAATGGCCTACTGCTTAGAAGGCAGTTGCTCTATCCAGCTGAGCTACCGAGACTTATCTTTAAATGTGAAATAAAATGTTATATTTATCTCGCATTTTGGGAGTGCAAATTTATGCAAAAAACTCCCAATAAATCAAATTTAATTTATTTTTCTTTAAATATCATTATGGACGTACAAATAGAATCAAGCTGGAAGGAAGCGCTGAAAGATGAATTTCACAAGTCTTATTTCGATCAGATCGTAATGTTCCTTAAACATGAAAAGGCACTGGGTAAAGTGATCTATCCCGCCGGCAACCTGATCTTTAATGCTTTTGAAAAAACGCCGATAGATAAAGTAAAAGTAGTGATACTAGGCCAGGACCCTTACCACGGTCCGGGACAGGCGCATGGGCTCAGCTTTTCCGTGCCTGATGGCGTAAAGCCACCTCCTTCACTGGTGAATATTTACAAGGAAATGAAAACAGACCTTGGCCTGGAAATACCCACCAGCGGCAATCTTACCAAATGGGCAGAAAACGGCGTAATGTTGTTGAACGCCTTTCTTACCGTAAGAGCAGGAGAGCCTGCCTCACACAGCAAAATAGGATGGGGCGATTTTACAGATGCGGTGATCCGCAAAATTTCCGATCTGCGCAGTGATGTCGTATTCCTCCTCTGGGGCCGCTTCGCGCAGGATAAACAATACCTGATAGACGCAACAAAACATCATATACTGCAGGCCGCACATCCCTCTCCTTTCAGCGCAGATAAAGGCTTTTTTGGATGCAGGCATTTTTCACGGACCAATGAAATACTCGGAAAAGCAGGCATAGCACCGGTAGACTGGAGACTGTAAAAAACAAGCCTATGTTTAAAAATATCTTCGGCAGAATATTCGCAGCATGGATGCTGGTGATGTTTGCGCTCACGATGCTGGTAATATTCATTCCTGTATGGATCATTTCTTATATGCCGGAACCACGGAGAACAAAGGGATTTCTTTTCTTCGGAAGATTATGGATGAAGGTATATATGCCGCTGATCGGCTGCCCTGTACGAAAAAAAGGGCTGGAACATTTTGCGCCCGGTCAAACCTATGTTGTAGTATGTAATCACAATTCACTGATCGATGTTCCTGTAACTTCTGCAGAAATTCCCGGTATCAATAAAACACTTGCTAAAGCATCGCTTGCCAAAGTACCCCTGTTTGGAGTGTTGTACCGCATAGGTGGTATCCTGGTAGACCGCAACAGTGAAGCCAGCCGCAAGCAAAGCGTTGTAGAAATGAAAAAAGCGCTCAGCCTGGGCATACACATCCTGTTGTATCCTGAAGGCACGCGCAACCGTACAGACCAGCCTTTAAAGAATTTTTACGACGGCGCCTTTGCGCTGGCTATCGATACACAAACACCACTGATGCCATCACTACTCTTTCACACAAAAAAAATATTACCTGTAGGAAAGAAATTCTTTGCATGGCCTCATCGTATCGATTATCATTTCCTGCCTCCATTACCAACTACGGGAATGACAAGAGATGACCTTCCCGCGTTCAAAGAAAAAGTATTCCGCCTGATGTGGGATTATTACCAGGATAACAATATAAAATGATGCAAACTTAAAGGGGGATGGCCAATAGCCATCCCCCTTTAAGTTAAAGATCCTGGAACTGTCTCGATCGGTTTATCCGCAGATCACGCAAAATACCCGCCTTCGGGTTAATGGTGATACTAAACTGCCTGAACGTACCAAACGGAATAAGGTTAATGGACATCTGCCAGCAGTGCAGATCCCGTGAGATGTACATATTTGTATAGGCGATCTGCATATTGGTGAAATCAAAACCACTGTTCAACCCTATCTTCCATTTAGGCGTAAGACTGAAATCGCCATTGAAGCTTACATATTGGGTAATGCGCTTTACTACACCGCCGGAATCGGGGATGATGGTATTGGTATACGATAGGCTATAGGAAAGATCCACCCGCCACGGGATGTCAAAATCCACGTATTCGCCGGGATTATTGCGCACCATCTGCAGCTGCCGCTGTTGTGCAGCAAAAGCGGCGTCTGCGTTCTGCGCATTCTCCAGGGAATCTATCTTCTGTTCCTTCTGCTGGCTCTTTTTATCCTTCGACTGGAAGGAGGTGCTCATGGAAATGCTGGCGTTGGTGAGGCGGCCCAGGCTGATCTTGCCCTGCTGCCACACGTATTTATCAAGGCGGCGGCCGCGGGCATCCACCTGGTATGGATCAATGTTCCCGCTGGCGGAGATATTCAGTTTGTCGAACAGGTTGGTACGGGCGTATAGGCTGAAAGTTGATAACTTAAAGGAATCTGCCACCAGGTTGTAACTGCCATTGATCCCGAAACCATCCAGCAGTTTTATTTTCTTTTCATGGTTCCCCGTGGTATCTTTTTTCGAGAATACCTTCATCTCAAGGTTATTATCCAGCCCGAAGTTCAAACCTCCAAATGCCCCCGGAGACGGTACCCCGATGATGGCACCATCAAAGTCGGATACCATTTGTTTGTCGCCCGCAGCGTTATACTGCAGCTCATGGTAATATTTGCTGGACAGGTCCGGACGGTAACTGGCGCTCAGCGTGGGTCGCATCACATGCCGGATCGCCTTTATCTTGGAGGTCTTTTTGAATGTGTACATACCGTATATAGCGGTCGATAACGACATGCTGGCACTGATATCACGTGCACTGTAAAAACCTGGAATATAAGTAGTGTCAATGGCGCCTAATGTGTCAAGCCCCTGGTTCCACTTGTTGGGATCCCATTTACGCACAAATTTCTTGGTGTACCAATACTCTGTATAGTTAATACCTGGTGATAAGGTAAAGGTTTTAAATACCGGGATGGAGAACGAGATCGGGATATTATGCTGCATGCCTGTTTGCATGGCATCGAACATGGCCTGCTTGCCAAACAGGGAATCCTTGAAATTAGCCTGGTTACGCAGGATGGTATTATAGGAAACACCTATTTTCTCATACCATTTTGGTGTGCCTACCATTTCCTTTGGCTGGAAAGGGTAAATGGTGTTCACCGTGAAGGTAGCGTCCGGAAAGGAGATAGACACATCGCGGGTACTGAGGTTCTGGGAGTGGTTCAAACCCATGGTAAGGTTATAGGGTTTGCCCTGCCAGGTTTTGGAAAAGGTAATGGATGATCCGATGTTATTATTTACCCGGGTATTGTAGTCATACACATTGTATTTGTTATAGGAAGATGTTCCGAAATTCACTGCCGCACCAAAGTTCACACCGGGGCGGGCTTTACTGTCCATGCTATGGTTCCAGGTAACACGGAAATCCTTGGAAGTAGCGAACTCCGATTTAACCGCAGGGTCGCCAAAACGGGTATTGGCAAAGCTCAGGTTAAGCCCTCCGTTGTATTTATAGCGTTTCCGGTAGGTAGGGCTGGCAGTAAGGCTCCAGCTTCCGTAGGAATACACATCCCCCCGCATGGTGAGATCAAAATGATCACCTAACCCAATATAGTAACCACCGTTTTCCAGGCCAATACCTTTCTGCTGGTTCACCACATATTGTGGAGGCAGGATACCCGAACGTTGTCCCTGGGTAATAGGGAATATGGCAAATGGTATATACAGCGGTGTGGGAATCCCTTCAATTTCCAGGTTAGCCGGTCCGGAGATCACCAGTTTATCCGGGATTACCTTTATTTTACGGGCTCTGAAGCTAAAGTGGGGCGTATCCAGGTTACAGGTGGTATACCCGTTCTTAAAGCCGAAAATGGTATTATCTGCCGCTTTTTTGGTCTGCTGGCTGTGAATGTAGCCTTCACCATACTGGGAGCGGGTATTGTAGATCTTTGCTTTCTGGGAGGTAAAATTGTACCTGAGGGTGTCCGATTCAAAGCTTTGTCCCCCGTCGTTCATTACGGGCCCTCCGAATAGCTTACCGGCAGTATCTTTAGCGTTGGTGGCTTCAAGAATACCGGTTTCCTGGTCGAAATTCATTTTTTCGGCAGAAAGATCGATCGTTTTGTATTTTGTGTTGGCAGTACCATATAAATAGAAGCGCTTATCAGGCACCATCAGGATAATGGAGTCTTTCGCTTTATAATTTACCGGTGCATCCAGCGTGTCTTTTGATATCTTTGGCACAAACAGGGTATCTACGGTTGTTTCCCCGGTGGTATCCACACCTTTGATTAATTGGGTGGAATCGGTAGAATCAGGAGTAACAGCTGCAGGTTTGGGTATTTTACCTGTATCTTTCCGGGCCGGCGGCGTGGTATCTGCCAAACTTTTGTTAAAATACGTACCAACTTGTGGCCTTGCGCCTGCAACTGCATCTATAATAAAGGGAATGGCGATGAACATACCGGCAAAAACCAGGTATGTATGCCGAAAAAACTTTTTATAATTATTTTTGTAGCTAGCGTTCATGTGTTATGGCGGCAAACCTACAAGATTTTATACAATTTATTACAAATGGTAACTTGTATTGTTTGTAATATAATATAATAAAAGCTGGCGGAAACTCGCGTGGAACAAGCGGATTATTAATTTAACAGATAAACTTATTTTTTTATTTTTTGTGAAAAACAGCACCCATTAAAATGAGAATCATGCGCTGGAACCGATTTTGGATTTTAGGACTGGGAACACTACTCACCTGTACCTTATTTATTCAGGCCAAAACAAATCCCGTTTCCGATAAACAGGACAAGCCTATACGAACGATTATAATTGATGCCGGCCACGGCGGTGAAGATCCCGGCGCCAAAGGCAGCTACTCTACTGAAAAACAGGTGACCCTTGAAGTAGCGCTGAAACTGGGAAAGATCCTCGAAGAAAATATGCCCGATGTAAAGGTAGTGTATACACGAAAAACAGACCGCTTCGACGATCCCCGTAAAAAAGCCCAGATTGCCAACGATAACAAAGGGGAACTTTTTGTATCCATCCACTGTAATTCTACCGGGAAAATCCGCAAGGTAACCGGTTACAAAACCGTTTACCGTAAGAAAGGAAAAAAGAAAATAGCCGTTAAACAGCCTATTTACGCCTACTACCCCAGCAATGCCAAAGGCACGGAAACGTATATATGGGCCACCAGTAAAAACAACGCTAAGATGGAGTCCCTGAAACAAAACTCCGTGATCGTGCTGGACGCCAACTCAGAAGAAACGAAACAGCTGATGGACGATACGGATCCTGAAACCTTCATCCTGCTGAATACCCTGAGAAACGCCTACTTCGACCAGAGCCTCCGCCTTTCTACCCTCATTGAGGATGAATTTACACGGGTAGGACGTATCAGCCGCGGCGCAAGACAAAGAAATGAAAAAGGTATCTGGGTACTGTCCGCCACCGCAATGCCAAGCGTACTGGTGGAACTGGGCTTTATCAGCAATCCTGAAGAGGAAGATTACCTCAACTCCAATAACGGGCAGCAGGAACTGGCCAATTGTATCTATAAAGCCATCAAGCGTTACCGTGATGAACTCGACAGGTTTACCACAAACCGTAATACCCAGCCTTCTACAACCAGAGTATCCGCCAAAGGCAGTAACAATACCAGCGCATACCTGAACAGTGGCAATGGCAGCAGCAAGCCGGCGCCCTTATCTGCCAGCAGCTATTGCGTGCAACTCATGATCACAGATAAATTCTACAAACCGGGAGCTTCCATTTTCAGGAAGCTCCACGGTGACGTTAACCGCCAACCGGTGGTGATGAATAAAAAAAAACTCAACAAATATATCCTGGGGCGGTTTAAAACCGACCAACAAGCCTCCGGCGCCATGCGCAAAGCCCGCAAACTGGGCTTTAAAGACGCTTTTGTAACCGCCTGCTAATCACCACCGCCTCCCCCTTACCCCTCCTTATTATTCCCCTTTCCTCTTTTTTATTACTAACATTTTCGTACGATCACTTCCCGTGCATGCTTTTTGATTATTTTTGCGTGAACGTATACGAATCTCATGCTCAAATTATCTAATGAAACCAAAGTAGGTGTATTAACTGTGCTGGGTATAACCTTACTTGTGCTGGGCTTTAATTTATTGAAAGGAAAAAGCCTGTTTTCACATAATAAAACCATTTATGCCGTTTATCACCAGGTAAATGGTTTACAGCCAGCCAATGCAGTACAGGTAAATGGCCTGGTGGTAGGTAATGTTGCTAACCTGGAGGTAATGGACAGAGATGCTTCCCGTATCCTGGTAGCCATCACTATCACCAAAAAAATAGAAATCCCCCGTAATTCCGTGGCCCGTATCAGCAGCGACCTGCTGGGTACCAAAACAGTACAGCTGGACCTGGGTAACGCCAGCGAATATCTGAAAAGCGGCGATACCATCTATGCTGCCGTAGATGGCTCTATGACCGATGCCCTGAAAGAACAGCTTAACCCGCTGGTAAAAAAACTGGAGGGTACCCTGTCTAATATCGACTCCGTACTGATGTCGGTAAATGCTATTCTCGATACCACCGCAAAAGGAAACCTCCAGGATGCTATCCGCAACCTGAATACCACCATGCGCAATTTTACGCATACCTCCGCATCACTTAACAGTATGCTGGATCCCAACAACGGTAACATCCAGAAAACATTCAATAACCTGGCCGCCGTTACCGGCAACCTGAAAGATAATAACGCTAAAATTACCGGGATACTCGACAATGCTGAAAAAGCTACCGGCGCCCTGGCTAACGGTAATATCGATAAAACACTGCAGCAACTGCAGCAAACTGCCAACAGCCTTAACCAAACCATCAGTAAACTGAATACTACCGATGGTACCGCAGGTATGCTGCTGAACGACAAGAAAGTGTATAACAACCTTCAGTACTCCCTGGGTAACCTGAATAAGCTGCTGGAAGACCTGCGGGTGAATCCGAAACGCTATGTACACTTCTCCCTGTTTGGCAAAAAAGATAAAACGAAACCGTTACCTTCAGACACAGCAGCGGTACAATAATAGAATCAATGCATCGATACATAAAATCAGGGATCTTTCTGGCCGTCATCTGCCTGCTGGCAGCTACGGCCAGCGCCCAGTTTCCGGCACGACCTGCGCCGAAAACCGGGTCTGTAATTGAAATTATTCACGCCGATACATTGATCATGAATGAAAAAGATTCGATCAGTGTTACCCGCTTCATTGGTAACGCCATTTTTAAACAGGGCACTACCCTGTTTAACTGCGACAGTGCCGTAAAAAATAATAAAACCAACATTATCGACGCATACGGCCATATACATATTAACCAGGCCGACAGTATCCACATCTATGGTAATTACCTGAACTACGATGCCAATACCCGCATCGCCATCCTCAGGGAAGATGCAAAACTGACAGACGGTAAAGTGACCATCACCGGGCCGGAGCTGCAGTACGACATGAATGCCAAAATAGGCTCCTATGTTAAAACCGGGAAACTGGTAAACGGTAAAAGTGTGCTCACCAGCGATGAAGGCTACTATTACACCGATACCAAAGAGATGCATTTCATGCGGAACGTATTACTGGTAGATCCTGAATACACGCTCAGCACAGATGAACTCCTCTATAACACCGACACTAAAATAGCCACCATTGTAGCGCCTACCACTATCAACAATAACGATAAAAGCGTGATGTACGCCACCAGCGGCTATTATGATACGGAAAAAGGATACGGCAACTTCGGTAACCGCCCCACTATTGAAGACAGTACCGGCACTATCACCGCCGATAATATAGAAATGGATAAACTCACTGGTATGGCCTACGCCACCGGTAACATGGTGTATAAGGATACCGCCCGCAAAATGTCGCTGCTGGCCAACAAAGGCATTGTAAACCAACGCGAAAAAACAGTCCTTGCCACCCAGAAGCCACTGCTTATTATGGAAAAAAATAAAGACACTATGTATATGGCTGCCGACACCCTGTTTTCAGGCGTGATCAGGCCAGACGACAGCCTGTCTATTCCTTCCGTGGCCGGACTGAAACGCCTCCCGGAATCTCCCACCAAAAATCTCAGGTCACTGAAAAATATACGGCCTCCGGAGAAATTCACCGCCACTATATCGCCGGTCACACGGGGCGACTCCATCGCCCGGCGACAAAAGGATAGTGTAGCCGCCAACGTTATGATGTTCATCGCCGACAGTACCCTCGCTCAAACCAGGCAAAAGCTGGACTCCGCAGTGAAGAACATAAAAGTGGCGCCCATACCCGATGTAGTGATGCACGATTCCCTGCCGGGTATTAAACATCATGCAGACAGTATGGCACTTTCTGCACCTAAAGATACCAGTGAACAACGCTATATCCTTGCCTACCACCATGTAAAAATATTCTCAGACTCCCTGCAGGGTGTGGCAGACAGCGTATACTATACATCAAAAGACTCTGTATTCCGCTTCTATGGTACGCCGGTGCTGTGGTCCAACAACACCACACAGCTCAGCGGGGATACCATCCTTATGTTCACCAAAAACCAAACAGCAGATAAAATGCTGCTCAAAAACAATGGCTTTATTATCAATGAAGCCGGGCCGGGCATGTTTAACCAGATCAAGGGCAATGTGATCACAGGCTATGTACTGGCGGAAACGCTCGACTGGATGCACGTGGAAGGGAATGCGGAAACCATTAATTATATCAAAGACAAGGCCGGGGCTTATATGAGCGTCAACAAGGCCCAGTGCGCCATTATCAATATCTTCTTCAAAAAAGGGGAAGTAGATAAAGTAGTACTGATCAAAGACCCGGAAGGCACCGTTTACCCGTTTACACAACGTCCCAAAGACCAGCTGCTGCTGGAAAACTTTAAGTGGGACATTAAGCGGCAGCCCAAAACCAAATACGAACTAATGCAATAATTTTCGTTGTAAGGATACCTGGAAATGGCTGCTTCACCGCAGCCATTTCCAATATAATATCTCCCGGAAATATTTTTTTACCAAAAAGAAATGCTGTGATCAAAAACTCTATTAACATCATCCGGAAAACACTGATATCCCCTATCCATACTTTCCTGAAAGATAGCCGTGCGGTAGGAATAGTACTCATTGTATGCACCATTGTATCAATGGTACTGGCCAATACCGGTGCACAGGAAGATTATATAGGGTTCTGGAATACATTATTTGATCCCGCAGGCGGCCATCATTATGAATACCGCTCTTTACACCTGCCTAACTCCTGGCTGCTGTGGATAAACGACGGCATGATGGTGCTGTTCTTTTTCCTGGTGGGCATGGAAATAAAAAGAGAGCTTACCGTAGGGGAACTATCCTCCCTGCGCAAATCCGTTTTACCCGTGCTGGCGGCTATAGGCGGCATGTTATTCCCCGCACTGATCTTCACCATCTTCAACAAGAACACTGCTTATGCACATGGCTGGGGAATCCCCATGGCTACTGATATTGCTTTCTCACTGGGTATCTTATCTCTGCTGGGCAGAAGGGTGCCGGTAAGCCTTAAAATTTTCCTGATGGCCCTGGCTATTATCGACGACCTCGGCGCCATATTAACCATTGCCATCTTCTATACCCCACACCTCGATGTAAAATATTTACTGATTGGCGGCGGCGTATTATTGATCCCGTTGCTGCTGAATTTCCTGAAAGTACAACGGCTCATCCTTTACTATATCCCCGGTGTGGTGCTCTGGTATTGCCTCTTTAATTCAGGCGTACATGCCACTATTGCCGGTGTGCTGCTGGCGTTTTGTATTCCCCAGGAGCGTATCGCCGGACTGGTGCATAGTTTACATGACCCGGTGAATTTTATTATCATGCCTGTGTTTGCACTGGCCAATACCGCCATCCTTTTGCCTGCAGATATTACAGGCGCACTGACAAATAATATCAGCTATGGCATTATCGCCGGCCTGATACTGGGAAAGCCACTTGGTATTTTCGCGCTTTCCTTTGCCGCCGTAAAGCTTAAGCTGGCGGCACTGCCTTCAAAATCGGGCTGGCTGCAGCTTCTGGGCGTTGGCCTCATTGCCGGTATTGGCTTTACCATGTCTATTTTTATTTCTTCACTGGCCTACCAGGAAAGGGAATTACAGATTATAGCTATCATGTCGGTAATTGTTGCCTCCCTTATAGCAGGTATTGCCGGGTTTATTTTTCTGCGGCTGATCAAACCGGTTGGCATTGTTCTTGCAAAGCAACCCTGAAATTAATTTCGTCGTGTATATACTTTAGAGAATAAGCCAACGTTTCTCACGTATATTTTTAAGTTTCATTCAAACAACAGATCTATGAAAAAAGTCGTGTTACTTTTCAGCCTTATTGCTATCGTCGCAGTCCAGGCAAACGCGCAGAAGAAAAAAAGTTACCAGAGCAGCGATCCTTCCAATTACGAAACTGCATTGGGTGTTCGCCTGAATCCATGGGTGGTGGGCTTTACCATCAAACATTTTATCCAGGGGCCTCATGCTATTGAAGGATTGGTAACTACCAACCACTCTCATAAAACAAACGTTACTTTCACTGCATTGTATGAATACAACTGGAATATTGGCGTACCTGAATTGAATATGTATGCAGGTGGTGGCGCGCACGTAGGCTTCTACGACCGCCGCGATTACGATTGGGACCGTTATATCGACAAAGGCAAGGGCACATATGTATCTCCGGGCCTGGACGGTATCATTGGTATCGAATACACTTTCAAGAAAATTCCTTTAAATATCAGTGCCGATCTGAAACCTTACGTACAGTTTGTTGGACCCACCAACTATCTTGGTGAGGAGATCGGCGGTGTGTCTGCCAGATATACTTTTTAATCCCCGGCGACCACTTCATTACAAACGGATCATGAGGCAAGCATGGTCCGTTTTTTTATGTTCCCTATTTTGAAGTATTTTTAGTGTTCAACCAACGGATATGAAAATCTTCTCCGCTGCACAGATCAGGGAGGCCGACGCCTTTACTATCGCTCATGAACCGGTTAGCAGTACCGGCCTCATGGAACGGGCCGCCGGTGCCTGTGCAGCCTGGCTGGAAGATCATTATTCTCCTGCACATCCTGTTTATATTTTTTGCGGGAAAGGAAATAACGGGGGAGATGGATTAGTGATTGCCCGTTTAATGCTCGGGCATGGTTACGAAGTACACACCTGCATATTGCAGCACAGCAGCAAAGCCAGCCCTGATCATGAACATCAGCTCCATGCACTGCAACAACTTTATCCCACCGGAATTTATAGCATCGGTGATGCATCCGACTTCCCTGAATTACCTCCCAATGCCATCATAATAGATGCCATTTTTGGTACCGGTATGAGCCGGCCGGTAGACGGCTGGATAGCGGGTATCATTCACCGCATAAATGAACAACGGCATAAGCATCCCATTATAGCCGTAGACATGCCTTCCGGCCTCATGGCCGATGAAAGCAGCGTGCATAACCCCGTTATACAGGCGCATACTACATTAAGCTTTGAATTTTATAAGCTGGCCTTCCTGTTACCGGAAAATGCCTCCTGCACGGGAGAAGTGCATATACTGCCTATAGGGCTGCATCCCGGTTATATAACGCAAACGCCGGTACGATATCTCCTGACCGACCGGGAAATAATACGCACTATTTACAAACCCCGTGAGCCTTTCGCCCACAAGGGCACCTATGGCCATGCATTGCTGATAGCCGGCAGCTATGGTAAAATGGGTGCAGCGGTATTGAGCGCACGCGCCTGTTTGCGTGCGGGAGTGGGCCTGCTTACCTGTCATGTGCCGCAGTGTGGCACCCAGATCATGCAGATCAGCGAGCCAGCTGCCATGTGCATCACCGACGAGGATCCGCATTACAGCACCCATTTTCACAAAGGAGTAAGCACTGCCGGTTATAAGGCCATAGGTATAGGCCCTGGTATAGACAGGCAACCAGGAACTGCCAGATCAATGGAAATGCTGATGGATGCCTGGCAAGGCCCTATGGTGATAGATGCTGACGCTCTTAACCTGCTTTCCGTATATCCATACCTGTTATACAAGGTGCCAAAAGGATCGATGCTCACGCCCCATCCGAAGGAATTTGAGCGGTTATTTGGTAAAACTACCAACGATGTAGCGCGGCTGGAATTATTATCAGCCAAAGCTGTGGAACTGCAACTGTACATTTTATTAAAAGGACGGTACACTGCCATTGCCTGCCCCGACGGGGCGGTTTATTTTAACCATACTGGCAATCCTGGTATGGCCACCGGTGGCAGCGGGGATGTGCTTACCGGCATCCTGACCGGTTTGCTGGCACAGGGTTATACCCCAAAAGCCGCCATGCTGCTGGGTGTGTGGCTGCATGGCTATGCCGGCGACCTGGCAGCAACGGAGCTGTCGCAGGAAGCCATGACGGCATCAGATATCATTACCTTACTGGGCAAAGCCTTCCGGGAAGGGATCTGAGCACTATATTTTTTTTCGGCCGAAATACTTACTCATGGCTCATGTGTACAATAATTTTATTTACCGCGTACGCAATTAATAATTTATGTTTTATATTCATTTGAATATTTTTTTTTGGAATCCTATTATTTTTTAATTACTAAACGTTTTTGTCAACCACGTATTTATAAATTTCGCTTACATGAATATAGTTTACCTCGTTCCATGTTTTGGATTATTGGCTTTACTGTTTACGGCTGTTAAAAGCTCCTGGGTATCGCGCCAGGATGCAGGTAACGACAAGATGAAAGAGATAGCCCAGCATATTGCTGAAGGCGCTATGGCATTTCTGAAGGCTGAGTATAAAGTCCTTATTTACTTTGTGATTATTGCTGCCCTGTTGCTTGGATACATGGGCGCCACGCATGCCAACTCCCACTGGTCTATTGCACTGGCTTTTATTATCGGAGCGGTTTTTTCAGCCACTGCAGGCTTTATAGGCATGCGGATAGCTACCAAAGCCAATGTGCGTACCGCGCATGCAGCGCGTACCAGCCTGGCCAAAGCCCTGCAGGTATCATTTACCGGCGGTTCTGTAATGGGAATGGGCGTTGCCGGTTTGGCTGTTCTCGGACTGGGTTCCTTATTTATTATACTGAAATCATATTTCGGGGCGGAAGCCAATACTGCTGAAATGATCAAGACCATCGAGGTGCTCACTGGTTTTTCGTTAGGCGCGGAAAGTATTGCCCTGTTTGCCCGTGTGGGTGGCGGTATTTACACTAAGGCCGCCGATGTGGGCGCCGACCTGGTAGGTAAAGTGGAAGCCGGCATCCCGGAAGATGATCCGCGGAACCCGGCCACCATTGCAGACAATGTGGGCGATAACGTAGGCGACGTTGCCGGTATGGGCGCTGATCTGTTCGGTTCTTATGTAGCTACAGTACTGGCCACGATGGTGCTGGGCTCTGAAACTGTATCGCAGGATGCTTTCGGAGGTATTGCTCCTATCCTGCTGCCAATGATCATTGCTGGTGCAGGTATTATCTTCTCTATTATAGGTACCTTCTTTGTTCGCATCAGTGAAGACGCAGGTTTGAATACCGGCGTAGTGCAAAAAGCGCTGAACATGGGCAACTGGGGCTCTATCATATTAACCGCGGTTGTTTCCTACTTCCTGGTAAACTGGATCCTGCCGGAAAGCACTATGACCCTGCGTGGTCATGAATTTACCCGTGGGCAGGTATTTGGCGCCATCATGGTAGGTTTGGCGGTAGGTACGCTGATCAGTATCATTACGGAGTATTATACTGCAATGGGTAAGCGCCCGGTAAAATCAATCATCCGCCAATCTGCTACCGGCGCCGCTACCAATATCATTGGCGGCTTGTCTGTAGGTATGGAATCCACTACCCTGCCTATCCTGGTGCTGGCAGCCGGTATTGCCGGTTCCTTTTCCCTGGCGGGGTTATATGGCGTAGCCATTGCGGCAGCCGGTATGATGGCCACTACGGCCATGCAGCTGGCTATCGACGCCTTTGGCCCTATTGCGGATAATGCCGGTGGTATTGCCGAAATGAGTGAACTGCCTAAGGAAGTAAGGGAAAAAACAGATATCCTCGATGCAGTAGGCAACACCACCGCCGCTACAGGTAAGGGTTTTGCCATTGCCTCTGCAGCATTAACCGCACTGGCGCTGTTTGCCGCCTTTGTAGGTGTAGCAGGGATCCAGGGTATCGATATCTATAAAGCGAATGTTCTTGCAGGTTTGTTTGTAGGTGGTATGATCCCCTTCATTTTCTCCTCCCTTGCTATTGCAGCAGTAGGCCGTGCAGCCATGGCTATGGTGGAAGAAGTACGCCGGCAGTTCCGCGAGATACCCGGCATTATGGAAGGTACCGGCAAACCGGAGTATGATAAATGTGTGGCCATTTCCACCAAGGCATCTATCCGTGAAATGATGCTGCCTGGTGCTATTGCACTGATTTCCCCTTTACTGGTGGGCTTCCTGGCTGGTCCGGAAGTGTTAGGTGGTTTCCTGGCTGGTGCTACTGTCAGCGGTGTACTGATGGGAATTTTCCAGAACAACGCCGGTGGCGCCTGGGATAACGCGAAAAAGTCTTTTGAGAAAGGCGTTGAAATCAACGGTGAAACCTACTACAAGAAATCTGAGCCACATAAAGCATCTGTAACCGGCGATACCGTTGGAGATCCGTTTAAAGATACCTCCGGCCCCAGCATGAACATCCTCATTAAATTGATGTCTATCGTGTCGCTGGTAATTGCGCCTACCCTGGCTGAAATGTTCCATACCAAACAACCACTGGTGCCGCCTACTGTCAAAACAGAAACCGTGCAACCTGCTGCTAAAACAGTAACCGGTAAGGCAACAGCCTACCTGGTGGAAAAGAAGTAGTGCGGATTTTATTTTTTTCAGGATTTTGATGATCAAAAAACTTAGGGGAGATGTAAGCGAGTGAGGCTTATATCTCCCCTAAATTTTTTAATCAATACGAATTTTATTTTTCGGTTTGGTAATTAAAATATCTTCCCTATCTTTGTACTGTAATTATTTTTATTACAGATAAAGAGATCTGTATTTTTTATCTTCATAACTGTAATATTTTTTATAACAATTAAACAATTAAACAATCAGCACAGGCAGGTTGTATTATTATTCACTACAAAAATTAAAAACATGAAAGTTGCCATCATCGGAGCATCCGGATTTATAGGCTCAGCCATTTTAAATGAAGCACTGAGCCGGGGACATGAAGTCACCGCTATTGTTCGCCACCCTGAAAAGATAACGGTTACCAATCCACACCTGACAGTTAAAAAAGGAGATGTTACCAACGAAGGGGAATTAACCCCGCTGCTGGCGGGGAATGAAGCAGTGATCAGCTCCTACAGCGCTCACGATTCCGCTACCTATGTAAAGGCCATTAATGCTATTATTAATGCCACCAAAAAGGCCGGCATCAAAAGACTTATCGCAGTAAGCGGAGCCGGTAGCCTGGAAATAGCTCCTGGTGTGCAATTACTGGATACCCCCGAATTCCCTGCAGAATGGAAAGGCGGCGCTTCCGCCACCCGCGATGCATTTCATGTGATCAAACAGTCTACCGACCTCGACTGGACCGTAATAAGTCCTGCTATGATGACTGAACCAGGGGAACGTACCGGTAAGTTCCGGTTGGGCAAAGACCAGGTAGTATTCAATGATAAAGGAGAGAGTAAAATTTCTTCCGCGGATTACGCAGTTGCCTTAGTGGATGAACTGGAACAACCAGCGCATATCAAACAACGCTTTACTTTGGCTTATTAACAAGATAAGATAAAAAAGGAGCAACAGAGGTTGCTCCTTTTCTTTCTAACCCCTTACTTTCCCGGGGCTTACTCCGAATTTCTTACGGAAAGCAGTACAGAAATGCTGTGGAGAGGAATATCCCGCCTGCTCTGCAATAAGCGACATAGGCAAATCCCCGTCAACAATCAGTTTCCTGGCCAGTTCCAGGCGATGATCATTTAAATAACCAAATACCGTAGTATCAAAAATGGCCTTAAAGCCCGATTTCAGTTTAAATTCATTCAATCCTGCTTTACGCGACAATTCCTCCAGGCTCAACGGCCGCTGTATATGCTGCAGCATCAGGTCCCTGGCGTAATGCAACTTTTCCACATCCTGCGGTGTGATCTTATTTCGCAAAGGTGTACCGGCTGCCTGCACCGTTTCTATCTGTTCACATTGCAGCGCCAGCAATTCTATGGCCTTCGATTGTAAAAAAAGCTTCTTCAACCCTCCCTGGAATTTGCACTGGCGCACCTCTTCCATCACTATCCGCATACGCGGGGTGATCCGGGGATTATATTTCTCTGTCAGCGTAACGGATTTGTTACCTGCCACATTATTGGCAAGTCCGTCCAGCACCCTCCCGTTATTCTCCGCCAGCTCCAGGAACCTGGAAGTGGTAAAGCTCATACCGAAAAAAAGAATGTCGCGCTGTTTCTTTACCGCCACATTCTCCGATTGCGCAGGACTAAACATAAGATTATGTTCCTGTGTGGAAAACCTGAACTTGTCTGAAATGCCCCCCAGCGACGTGGTAATATCTCCCTGCTCCATGAACAGCATCATTACACGGGGCTCCAGGTATTCCGCAAAAACATTGATATTCTCGTACACTTCCGCCTTACAACAGGCAATACTGGTGCCTTCGAAATTATATTCGTGCACCGTTGCGGAGCCAAAATCCTTGTGCAGTTCCTGGGTTTCTTCAATCATCCCCCTGGAACGGATCTTATGGTAATCAGAAGGAAATTCCTCCGAAAGCAATACCTGGTTGGCATCATCAGTAATAACTACGCCCATAAAAAAATCCGTTTCGTGTAATTGATAATCCGTCTCGTGTAACAGTTATATGGGATAACAGCAGCAAATTTGCATAAAAATATTCCGAATACTCAAAAAATTATCATCTATGTTGGGAATATTCCGTACCAATATTACAACTGTTCAGGATAGAAACAATGTCATCAGCGCCATTTCAGCACAATTTACTGTAAATGCCTGTAGCGTGGACCTGGAGGACTGTGACAAAGTATTACGTATTGTAAGCCCTCAATCATTAGCAGAACAAACTATTATAGATTTTGTAACCCGGCTTGGGTTTAACTGTGCCATCCTGGACTAAGAGGGCTCCGTATTTATTAAAAAGGAAGGCATTCAGCCTTCCTTTTTTTGTTTAAGCATGTTATAACACATTTATGATGCAAAAAAATAATTTATCCCCGTAGGGGTAATATATTTTTGCGGCGTCTTATATGCATGCTACAAAAACGCAATAGACATTCTATAAAACTGTACCCGACTTTTATGAAAACTAAGGCATCCATGTTGCTGTCACTGCTCCTTATGATCCTGGCAGGACAATCAACTAACGCACAGCAGCAACGATATACCGTAAGCGGCTATGTAAAAGACAAAAAGAACGGAGAAAGCCTGGTAGGCATCTCCATTGGCAAAAGCGGCACCAGCCTGGGTACTGTAAGTAACCAGTACGGGTTTTATTCCCTCACGCTTCCGGCCGGAGAACATGAACTGCAGTTCTCCTATATGGGCTACGGTACCTATAAAACCACCGTTGACCTGAAAAAGAATATCACCCTGGATGTTAGCATGGAAGCCACCAGCAGCCAGCTGAACACCGTTACGGTGAATGGTCAGAAACAGGAAAGGACCGTCAATACCCTGAATACCAGTATCAATAAGCTGGACATACAACAAATGAAAAAGATGCCCACCTTCATGGGTGAGGTAGACGTGCTCCGCGCGATCCAGACCCTCCCAGGGGTTAATACCGTGGGTGAAGGCGCTTCGGGGTTCAACGTACGCGGAGGTAACAGCGATGAAAATCTTATCCTGCTGGATGAAGCTCCTGTATACAACTCTACTCACATGCTCGGCTTCTTCTCTGTTTTCAATCCGGATGCCGTTAAAAGCCTGAACCTGATCAAAGGAGGGTTCCCGGCTGAATACGGCGGCAGAACCTCTTCTGTACTGGATATCCGCATGAAAGACGGTAATAACCAGGACTTCAACGTAAACGGCGGTATTGGTAACATCTTCAGCCGCCTGTCTGTAGAAGGCCCGCTTGTAAAAGATAAATCCTCCTTTATAGTGGCTGCCAGAAGATCTTATATAGACGTGCTGATGAAACCTTTTGTTAAGGGAGATATGAAAGATACCAAGCTCAATTTCTACGACATCACCGCCAAAGCCAATTACAAATTCAATCAAAACAACTCCATATTTGTTAGCGGATACTTCGGCAGGGATGTTTTCGGTTTTGGGAAAGATATAAACATGAACTGGGGCAACAGCACCGCCACTGTAAGATGGAACCACGTTTTCACGAACCGCCTGTTCCTGAACCTCACTACTTATTATAGTAAGTACGACTACAGCCTGAAGTTCAGCAACGATTCCAAAAGAGGCGCCAATGAAGATGCACAAGGGTACGACTGGACCTCCAACATCATCAACTATGGGCTGAAACCATCTTTCACCTATTACATCAATTCCACCAATACCCTGCACTTCGGCGTACAAGGCATCTATTATACCTTTAAGCCCGGTACAGGTACCAGCACAGAAGGCGACCTTAAGCATGTAAAAGAACTGCCGGACCAGCATGCCCTGGAATCAGCCGTATATCTGGATCATGAATGGAAACCAACAAAGAAATTTGGTATCCAGTACGGTGGCCGCTTCTCCGCTTACCAGTTTATAGGAAAAGGAACTGCCTATTACTTCAACGATACCACACCAGGTATCCGCAAAACACTGATTGGCACTAAAGAATACGGCGCCAACGATCTCATCAAAGGCTATTACTACTTCGAGCCCAGGCTGAGCGCACGCTACGCATTTACAGATCAGCATGCTGTAAAAGTGGCCTATAGCAGAACCACACAGTTCATGCACCAGCTCTCCAATACGGCATCCCCTACTCCGCTGGATATCTGGACACCCAGCACCAACAATATCAAACCGATGGTGTCTGACCAGTATACCGCAGGTTACTTCTACAATGCGCCGAACGACGCTTACGAACTGTCGGCTGAAGTATTTTATAAAACAACAGACAACCAGCTGGATTACATCGATAACGCCAACCTGCAGCTGAATCCTTTGATCGAAGCAGATCTCCTGCCATCGCAGGGACGCGCATACGGACTGGAACTATACGCGAAAAAAGATATCGGTAAAACTACAGGCTGGATAAGCTATACCTTGTCCCGCACCGAAAGAAAAACCACCGGCATCAGTATGGATGAATGGTTCCTGAACCGCTACGACCGTACCCACAACCTGAACCTGGTATTAACGCACACCTTCACAAAACGCACTTCCCTGTCGGCCAACTGGGTATTTGCCTCCGGCACACCCGGCACCTTCGCTGATAACAGGCTGGAGTTCCAGGATTGGGATATTCCTTATAACAGTACCGAAAAACGCAACAACTACCGCCTGCCGGCTTACCACAGGCTTGACCTGTCTGTGACGCTGAAAGGCAAACAGCTGAAACGCTGGAAGGGTGAGTGGGTATTCTCCCTGTATAATGTATATGCCCGCAGAAATGCCTACACCATCTACTTTAAACAAAATGACGACGATCCAACCAAGCGGGAAGCGGTACGTTTGTCTATCATAGGTTCCATCATTCCCGGTATCACATATAACTTCAAGTTTTAATTGTCCAAAAATTCAAGACCAGATGAAAAAGTCATTATTCCTCATATTGTTTGCTGTTGCTACAGGTTTTACCGCCTGCGAAGACAAGATCGACCTGAACATTGCGAAAGGAATATCCTATCCGGTACTGGATGCATGGATTACCAATGAAACAGGTGTACAAACCATCAGGTTTACCATGTCGGTACCTTATACGGATAACAACCCCGCTCCCATCATCGATGATGCGAAGATCACATTGTTTGACCTGACCAGCGGCGAATCGTATCCCTTCTTGTTCAAAGACAATAAATACACCTACGATGCTTCCGCCAAAGCCATTGGTGTTATAGGTCATGGGTATAAACTGCATGTAGAACTGAAAGGTGAAATATTTGAAGCATTCGACAGTATCAAAAGGGTAACAAAAATAGATTCCATCTCTTATGAATTCAAAACAAAAGAGGAATCTATCAGCGGTAAAGAAGGCTACTATGCGAAGTTTCACGCCAAAGATCTGGCCGGTGCAACCGACTATTACTGGATCCGCTCTTACCGTAATGATACGCTCAGGCGCCTGGAAGATAACTTCTCCATTGATGGCTCTTACGACGAAGGCGTGTCTGATGGCAATACCTTTATTTTACCGATAAGGGAGGGCATCACAGATTACGATAAACCTTTCCAGGCAAATGAAAAGGCCATTGTAAGAATGCTTTCCCTTACCCACCCGAGTTACGACTTCCTGACACAGGTAAATAACCAGGTAAACTCCGGCGGATTATTTGCCAAAGTACTGGAAAATGTAAAAAGCAATGTTCATAACACCACTCCCTCCGGTAAAACAAGGATCCTGGGATGGTTTGGTACATCTGCTGTAAGTCGCGCTGAAAGAACGTTTAAGTAGTAGCTGTTTTTTAATCTGAAAATGCCGCGGGAAAAGTTTCCCGCGGCATTTTTGCTTTAATTTCCCATGGGAAGCCCCGCAAAAATCGTTAACTTCCGTAACAGAAAGTTACCACGTATGCCTCCCGATCTGATCACATATGCCATCCCCGGATTTGTGTTGCTGATATTGCTGGAAATCATTTTTACGGCGATCGATAAAAAGAATATGTATGAGCCTAAAGATGCTCTCAGCAGCATTGCCATGGGACTTGGCAACGTATTTATCGGGATCTTCACCAAAGCTGTTATTTTTGGCATCGGAGAACCACCCGGCAGTTGCGAAGGGGGCAGGTTTAAGCATTGTTCCAGGACAAATCCGTGAAAAAAAAAGTCCAAATATTTTGCAATTACGAAAACTATCGTACATTTGTTTACGAAGACATTCGTACAACAGTAATCATCATTACAAAATCATTGCTTTGAAACAGATCCGGCCTACAGAAAGTGAATTGGAAATTTTGGGTATACTCTGGGAAAGAGGCCCCAGCACCGTTCGTGAGATACATGATATCCTGTCTCAAACGAAAGATGCCGGTTATACCACTACCCTTAAGCTGATGCAGATCATGCATGAAAAAGAGCTGGTAGCGCGCGATACCAGCAGCAAAACTCATGTATATACAGCCGCCATTTCACAGCAGAAAACACAACAGCAATTACTTGACAAAATGATAGATACCGTTTTTGGTGGCTCCGCTTCTCAACTGGTAATGCAGGCCCTGGGCCATCATCAGTCGTCAGAAGAAGAGCTCCAAAAGATCCGGCAATATCTCACTGCAATAGAAAAACAACAAAAGGACAACAGGTAAATCTAGTACTATGAATGTATTACCTATTACGGGCGATTTTGTACGCGCCCTGGGTTGGACCATCCTTCATTCCATGTGGCAGGCATTCTTTATTTACGCCTGCTTGCGGATAGTATTAAAGCTCTGGCCACAGGCGGGCGCGCGGATAAAGTATAACCTGTCGCTGCTGTCGCTCTCGGGCATCTTTACCTGGTTCCTTGCTACACTGTACATACATGTACAGCGGCTGCAGGAAGCAAGAGAAGCCATACAACATCTCGGTGGTACCATCACCATGCAGGAACCGTTGCATATTGCAGCCGTGTATCCCAACCAGGACCCGCTGATATGGCTGTTTCCTAACCTGGAGCTTTGTTTTCCTTTCCTGGTAACATTATATATTGCAGGCATGACGGGCATGATCATCAAGTTATTGTCCGACCTGTTTCAACTCCGTAAGATCCGTACCACCCGGATAGAGCCTATGGGAGAGGCATGGGACAAACACCTGGATAAACTGGCTGCAAGGCTGCAGATCCCCTGCAAGGTGAAGCTCCTCATCTCCAGGCATGTACAGGTACCTGTGATGCTGGGATTTATAAAACCACTTATCCTCCTGCCGGTAGCTATGGTGAACAATCTTACAGAAGCCCAGCTGGAAGCCGTGCTGCTGCACGAACTTGCCCATATCAAACGCAATGATTATCTGTTGAATATCTTCCAATCAATTGTTGAAACCATTCTTTTCTTCAATCCTTTTGTATGGCTGATTTCCAAGATCATCCGTATGGAAAGGGAACATTGTTGCGACGACCTGGTCATAGCCAGTACCGTTCAACCACTGCAATATGCCCATGCACTGGTAGCGTTGGAAGAATACCGTCTTACCGCCAACCGGCTTACCATGGCTGCTGCAGACAGTAAACAACATCTGTTTAATCGCATTAAACGCATCATGGAAATGAAAACTAAACATCTTAACTATAGCCAGAAATTTTTAGCCGTACTGATCATTGCCACCGGGCTGATATCCATTGCATGGTTAAACCCTGCCAAAGGAAAAAACAATAATGAACAGCAGGAACCGGCTAAGGTAAAAACCGCTGCAACAACCGGTACCTCACAGGAAAAAGTACCCGTGGCTGAACCGGATGAAACTACCCGCAAATTCCGGCAGCAACTGGCTGCAGCTATCCGTGACACTGTGCTTCCGGCACCACCGCCAGCACCCGTTCCGGCTGAGGCTCCGGCAAATACACCCGAACCGGCAGGCGCACCATCACCGTCTCCTGCTCCTGCTCCACTGGCGCCGCTTACACCATTAAAAGAGGACCTGTCACTGGACCTCTCTGATATCCAGGTATCCGGCCAGGGCAATGTTTCCACCAATGTAAATACCAAGGTAAACGTAAATAAGAATACCAAACACACTGTAAATACCAACCATTCGCAGGTATTCAACTTCGATTACCAGTTTAACAAAGATGAAGTACGCCAGCAGATCCGTGATGCGCAGAAAAGCATACAGGAGGCCATGAAGCAGCTGAATGATGTGAATATGAAAAAAGTGCAGGCAGACATAGCCGAGGCCACCAAAAATATTAAATGGGAAGAAGTATCCGCCGAAGCCCGCAAAGCACAGGAAGAGAGCTTGAATGCCCTGAAAAATATAGACTGGAGTAAGCTCAATGATGCTCAGAAAGAAGCCGCTGAAGCATTGAAAAAGATTGATTTTACTACGCTCAATAAAAACCTGCAAATGGCCTATGCCAACATGAACACAAAAGCCTTCTACGATAAAGTAAGCAAGGAAACAAAAGAAAGCCTCAAACACGCCGCCACCTCCCTGGAAGAGGCCCGTAAAAACAGGGAGGAAGCACTTGCCAATGCAGCCAGGATACGGGAAAATATAGCCAGGGACAGGGAAAATGCCAAAAGAGTTGCCGAAGGAGAACGGAGAGCAAAAGAAGGAGCTGAAAGGGCCAGAATTGCAGAAAAAATGACCCAAGAAGGTGCCAGAAGAACAGAGGAAGGAGCTAAAAGAGCGGAAGAAGGTGCCAGGAGAGCAAAAGAAGCTGAGGAAAGAGTCCGGACAACCCAGGCCTTTTATAAGGAAATGATCTCCCAAATGGAAGCAGATAAACTCCTCGATACCCAAAAAGGCTATAAGTTGGAAAAAAATGAAAATGGCCTGTTTATCAACGGTGTTAAGCAACCCAACAATGTAGTAGATAAATATCAGAAGTACCTGAAGGGAAAACAGATTACCCTGCAAAGCTCCAGCAATTCCCAGGTACAAAACTAATTTACTGCCATTCTATTGCAGATTGCATCCGTACCATTACCGTTCATACGGTAATGGTATTTTTTATTATACGGGTTCACTTATCTTTAGGTTAATTATTTAATGAGATAATATATGAAAGCATTTTGTTTAACCCTTACTATGTTCATCGCCGTCGCAGCGGGAGCACAGGAAAAGGGCGTTGTAATCAGTAATCTGGGCAACGGTAAGATCAATGCAGCCACCCCGGTTAAAAACCAGGGGATGACCGGTACCTGCTGGTCGTTCTCCTCTACTTCCATGGTAGAGTCTGAATGTTTACGCAAAGGATTACCTGAGCTGGATCTGTCTGAAATGTTCACCGCCCGTAATATCTACATAGAAAAAGCCAAAAACTATGTACGCCGTCAGGGCTTCGCCCGTTTCGACGAAGGCGGGCTGGCACATGATGTGATCCACTCCATTGCCACCTATGGTATCGAACCGGAAAGCGTTTACAGCGGTTTAAAAGGCAATGCCACCACACATAACCACTCAAAAATGGTGGTGACCATGAAAAAATATCTCGATAGTATCATCAAAGTATCCCCTGTACCAGACAATTGGGTATCAGAGTTTACAGGCATCCTCGATGAATACATGGGAGCCCCTCCTGCCAGCTTTGAATATAACGGTAAAACTTATACGCCGCAAAGCTTTGCTAAAGAGGTCGTAAAGTTCAATGAAGACGACTATGTTTTCCTGACCTCATTTACACATCATCCATTTTACAAGCCCTTCATCATTGAAGTACCCGACAATTTTTCCAATGGCGCCTACTATAACGTGCCACTGGCGGAACTTACCGGTATTACGGAAACAGCCCTGCAAAAAGGCTATACTGTATTGTGGGACGCAGATGTAAGCAATCATGGATTCACCAGCAGCAAAGGATTTGCATTGCTTACTTCCCCTGGAACCACATTAAAAAAAGACAGTATCGATCCGGATGTAGCAGAACCCGCTTACACACAGGACTCACGGCAAAAACTATACGAAGAGCTGGTTACACAGGATGATCACCTGATGCACATAACCGGTATTGAAAAATCACCAAAAGGTAAAACCTTCTTCCTGGTAAAGAACTCATGGGGCAAAAACTCCAGTCCTTTTGGGGGATACATGAATGTGTCTGAAGCTTATTTCGCTGTAAACACTATTACAATCGTTGTTCCAAAGGCGGCACTGGATAAGTCCTTCCAGAAGAAGTACACCAGCACCAACTAGTTCATGCATGACAAAAGCGCAAAGAAATTTTCACGGTTGTATTCAGTTGCTTTGTCCCGTAAAATTTCTTTGCGCCTGTTGTCTGCCGGTCACGGATAACTTTATCTGCGATTGATTGGCATAGGTAATGAAGCACCAGCTGTTACCGGACCAGGGATTTATGAATAAAGGATAGTAAACCCTTTGATATTTTGTACATCACCATCGATGATCTCCAGTTCTTTCACGGCGGCCATTGCCGGTCCGGACCTGCACCATGCAATAAACCGTTCCATTTCTTCTGCTGTTCCCTCTGCCAGGATCCACACACTTCCATCCAGCAGATTTTTTACTTGTCCGTTTATATGCATTGAATCAGCTACCCGCTTTGCATTAGCTCTGAATCCTACTCCCTGCACCCGGCCTTTCACAATGATTTCTTTGTGTACAACTGTCCTCGTTGCCATAAATTTATAACGATTTTTCCTGTAATGTTCTTCTTCGGATGGGGTTATATTACATGAATACAGCCCCCATACAAAACATACTAAATATTCGTCAAAGATACAAACAACCGGAAAACTTATTACAGCCGGGGTAATTCAGGACATACTAAAAAAGAAGAATCAGTTAAACAAACAACCCTCTGAACCAGGATTTACCGGATTTATGATTCGCAGCAACCTATGAAATTTGCCTACGGATCTAATAACCACTGCATCTTTATAACTTACCTGTAAAGCAGCTGAAAGTTTGCAGTAGCAACAGTATGAAAGGATGGTTAACTTGAGGGAAACAAACACTGATGAAAATTGCTATAGGGGATAACAAATTATTTACCCGTAACATTTCACCAATCCTGCGAATCTACCATCCGGTAATTCCTGCATCAGATTATAGTTCACTGCCTAAGCAGCAGCATAATTAAATAATGAACCTACCATGTGCTCAATATCTCCAAACACAAAATCTTTTACCCGCTCATACTTACCACCGGACGCCGGTCTTTTCAACAGGCTAAAACAGTGACAATTAAAACTGCGCACAAAGATCTGTTGCGCCAGTAATGGCATCACCATATTTACTTCTGCATCCTGCAGACCTCTTGCCAGCATAATATGCGGTTTGAATGTCTGCGGCTTCAGTTCAAAAGCCTGCATAATACTACGGTGCAAATCAATCAGCGGTTTGGGGTTAGCCACATTGATGAAAACGCTGTTATGTCCGTCTGCATGTCTCAGGGCGTCCATCTTTGCAGTATAAATGGCAAAACCAGCCTGCTTACGCGCTACATCTTCCAGCATATCTACAAAATCATCCTGGAAACGCTCAGGAAAAGCAGACCTGAACAAAGCTACATGAACCGGTGCAGCAGACATCTTCGTATCGCCCAACTCAGTTGCTATAAACTGACGGATACGGGTAACATCTTTCGCTACCAATGCATCCGGATTCACTACCACCAAATAATCAAATATCTCTTCCGAAATTTCATAATTCGTATTCATAACCTGATATTTTAATTCTCCCTGTTAGAATGACAATACGAATATACAACCTTTTTTCGGAAATACTAATTTTTTTAGCATTATTTACTAAAAAAATACGCAGCTATTACAACTGCGTATCTCTCAATTACTTAAGACAGCTTCTCAATAATCGCCACAAAATCAGCCGCCACCAGGGAAGCACCGCCAATCAAACCACCGTCAACATCCTCATTGGCAAACAATTCAGCTGCATTTCCGGGTTTCGCACTGCCTCCATATAAAATAGTTGTATGCAGAGCTGCCTCACGGCCAAATTTATTAGCAATCTGTGAACGGATAAACGCGTGCATATCCTGCGCCTGCGCAGCACTTGCTGTTAAACCGGTGCCAATAGCCCAGATAGGCTCATATGCAATCACCACATTTTTCAGCTGCTCGGCAGTAAGATGGTATAAGCTTTCCTCCAGCTGCCTGGCCACATAAGCATTCTGGGTTTCAGCCTGCCTGATTTCCAGTGGCTCGCCACAGCAGAAAATTGGCTTCAAGCCGTTAGCCAGCACCTGGTCTATCTTCTTAGCCAGCATAGCATTGCTTTCCTGGAAATATTCCCTTCTTTCTGAGTGTCCCAGGATCACATAATCAACCCCTATTGATTGCAGCATCTCTGCGGATACCTCGCCGGTAAAAGCCCCTGATTTTTCACTGTAGCAGTTCTGCGCGGCTACATAAAAACCCGGGTAATTTTTCAGCAGCGACTTCGCCTTCTGTAAATAAGGAAACGGAGTAGCCACAATTACTTCCTGTCCTTCTTTCAGTTTCAGTCCTGCCTGCAGGATATCGTTGATCAGCTGCTCACCCTGTGCCAGCGTAAGGTTCATTTTCCAGTTACCTGCAACAATTTTCTTTCTCATACTGTGATATTAAGTTTTAAGGTCTTTCTGATTTATTTGGACATATAATGCTTCCAGCACCTGCCTGTCCTTTTCTGTTAGTTCCCGGCCCTTTAACGCCATCCAGCTGCCGGCATCCTTCAGGGCTTCTGCCAAACGGTAAACCCCGTCGCTTCCCCAGCTGAAAGACTTCACGAATTTTGGTGGGAAATGCCCGCCAAACACATTGCAGGATACCCCTATCACCGTACCGGTATTCAGCATGGTATTAATACCGCATCTGCTGTAATCTCCCATCAGCACTCCGCATTTTTTGCCTGCGGATACTGCTTCTCCCTGCCCTTCCATCCATACTTTCACGTCGGATACATTATTCTTCAGGTTGGAACCGGATGTATTGGCACCCAGGTTGCACCATTCCCCTATCACCGCATCCCCCAGGTAACCATCATGCCCTTTGTTGGAGTAACCAAACATCACGCTGTTCTTGATCTCGCCACCACCGGTACAATATGGCCCCAACGTAGTAGCCCCATATACTTTTGTTCCCATTTTCAATACCGCACCCTCTCCCATCGCAAAAGGCCCCCTGATCATACATCCTTCCATCACTTCCGCGTTTTTCCCGATATAAATCGGTCCCGTATCCGCATTCAGTATGCTATACGCTACTTTAGCGCCAGGCTCCACGAAAATGTCCGTATGATTGTTCTGTTGATTGGTGTGTGATAAGGTGGCAGATTCCCTGCCGGTTGTAAGCAGCTGATAATCTGCCCTGATCGCTTTATCGTTGAGCGCAAAGATATCCCAAGGCTTATAAATTCCCAGTACTTCTCCCGGATAATTTTTCCGGTTGCCCGGAGCCAGTAATGCCCCG
This sequence comes from Chitinophaga polysaccharea, assembly GCF_902150045.1. Taxonomy (GTDB): domain Bacteria; phylum Bacteroidota; class Bacteroidia; order Chitinophagales; family Chitinophagaceae; genus Chitinophaga; species Chitinophaga polysaccharea_A. The sequence continues at coordinate 201,985 of NZ_CABFVU010000004.1, read as the reverse complement.
CCCTCTCCCAGCACCGCTTTTGCCAGTAACTGGTTGTCTTTATACAATTCCTCCTCCGGCTGCAACTCACGGATAGCAGCTACCAGTGCAGCGTCCGGCAGTATATGTCCACTTAGTAAGATGTTAATGGTTTGGCTGTCTTTGTACAACAGGGGGAATTTATCCTGCAGGTGCGGTACAGTGAAATGACTGATACCTGTACCCAACCAATGCTCCCATTTCTCCTGTATAGTAAGTATCCCTACCCTGCAGGCGGCAATGGGTCTTGTATGTGTAAAGGGGTATAACAGCTCACGTACGGGCGTGTCAAAAAGAATGTAGTTACGCTCCATAAGGGGCTAAAATAAAAAATCCCATCGATAAGCCGATGGGATTTCCCTAAAAATATTTTACTAACAACTATGCTTTCTTAGCGTAGCGCTTGTTGAATTTATCAATACGTCCTGCAGTATCCACCAATACATTCTTACCAGTATAAAAAGGATGAGAAGTATTGGAAATTTCCAACTTAATCAACGGATACTCATTACCATCTTCCCATTTTGCAGTTTCTTTGGAAGGAGCGGTAGAGCGGCTTAAAAAGCTCTCACCGTTTGACATATCTTTAAATATCACAAATCTGTAACTTTCTGGATGGATTCCCTGTTTCATATCAAAATTATTGTAAATACAGGGTGCAAAGTTAACCAATTTTCTTTAACACCCAAAGATTATTCTTAAAAAAATCAGGATTTCATGTTTATATACTGCAAAGGTATACCCAGGTTGGATTCCTTGGCTTTTTGTATCACTTCCTGCAAATCATCGATCTTCTTCCCTGTTACCCTTACAATATCATCCATAATAGCCGCCTGTACCTTTAAACCGGCATCCTTGATCATTTTTACGATCTTTTTGGCATCTTCCTGTTTGATACCGTTACGTACGGGTATTTCCTTCTTAAACACCTTTCCGCTCTGGTAAGGTTCCTTGCTCATGTCGTAAATACTGGCATCCAGTCCCTGGCGCATGGTACGGCTTACCAGCACATCGAGCACCTGACCCAGCTTCATATCGCTTTCCACTTCTATGTTCAGCACCAGTTCTTTCTTGTTCAGCTCAATCTCCACATGTGAACCCTTGAAATCAAACCTGTTGGTAATCTCTTTCTTCACCGTGTTTATAGCATTATCCAGTGTCTGTAAATCTACTTTGCTAACAATATCAAAGGACGGCATAATAAAAAATTTTATATTCGAACAACAAATATAAAAAAGAAAAAGCAGGTAGAGAACTACCTGCCGCTATATACTCTAAATCTAACTTGTTATTATATCTTACTGATTTTACCCATTCCGGATATGAACTGGGTAATACTGGGTTCTCCTTTGTATTTTACTTTTCCCATACCGGAAATCACCACATTCAGGTTCTTCTGCACAAACACATCTGCTTTACCGGTACCGGAAATACCAAGTTTGGCCTCATCCGTGGTCAGGTCCAACGCGGAAATATCAGCTGCACCGGAAATGCCATAGTCTGCCTTGTCTGTATTTCCTTTCAGGATAATATTACTTGCCCCGGAAACACCAACCTGCAGTTCACGGGTACGGATATCGAGGTTGGCATCAGCAGCGCCGCTAAACGCCAGCTGGATGCGATCGCTGGTAAGCTTACCCTTACTGGTAAAGCCACTGGCTCCGCTGGCCGATAACTTATCTACTTTCTGTAAAGTGATATATACCCTGACTTCTTTTGTAGGCTGAATATTGTAGCCTTTCTTTGAATGAATGCTTAATTCGCCACGGGATATATCTGTTATGATATATGGCAACAGGTTATCTTCTGCCTCTACCCGGATACTATGGGTGTTTCCCTGTTCAATGATCACTTTGTAAACCCCGGAAGTACTGATATCTGTAAAGGCAGATGCTTCCCGGGACTCCTGTTTCACATTCCCGTTTCCTTTTATCGTTTCCTCGTATGGGCGTGTAAAGGAAAGAAGCACGCTGGCGGCCAATAACAATGGCAAGGCAATAAGACAATAAGCAGCAATTCGTTTCATAGTCAGTATTATTTAAAAAGATTTAGAATGGCGTTCTGATCTGTTTAATAAGTATTCAGGTTTACATCAGTGTGTGTACCACGTATTTTTATGTAGGGAGATGATTCATTCCCTCCTCCTGCCACCGCGGTATAATGCAGGGTTGAATTCCTCTTGTTCGAAACCACATTCTTCAGCTCCAGTCCACCGGTGCTCAGGTCTCCGTTTACCAGATTCGCTTCTATATACAACGGCTGCCTGGACCCGAACCTGATATCAACGTCGGAATACGTAAGCTGGAAATCAGCCTGCTTAAAACCGTTATTCACCCTCTCTATCTTTACATTTCCATAGGTCATATTCAGATCTATCAGCTGCTGAAGTTCTTTTATCTTTATATCGGAATAAGTACCCCGGCCTCCTACAGTCCCTGCAACGTCTATTTTATAATCATCGTAGTTAGAAGATATCTTCAGGTTGCCCACCCGGTTAAAATTATACTCACTATAGTTGGAATTGGCATCGAGCGATTCCAGCTGTTCGCCACGGACATCGGAATAGTTCCCTTTCACGGAAACTTTCCCAGCCTTGCCGATCTTGCCTTTATCACAGTAATTAATTTTTAAAACAAGATCCTGCGCTTCACGGATATCAAAGGTGCAGTAGTTCATTTCCAAGGTGGCCGGGAAACTGAATTTATCTGCAATCACATCTCCAAACTGGTTTTTCACCATCAGGCTTTGCATATTTTGCGGTATATAAATATCGTAGTCAATGTTCACGTAGTCTTTGGAATCCATCTTGCCTCCCCACGAAAACCAGCCGGAACTGCTCTTCGACGGGTTATAGGATGTATTCAGCAATACCATATTGTTAAGCTGGCTCGCGTTCACTTCTACCAGTTCTGCAACAGCTTTTGCCTGCTCGTCATTTTTACCGAAGCCTGTCACGGTAATGGTCGCTTTAATTTCACTTTTGTTCCACGCATGAAAAATAACCTTACCATATTTATTAGCGATGTTTAACGTGGCATTATCATTTACATTAAACTCCTTTACAATGGTTCTTTTGTAAGCAGTAGCCCCGTTGTGGGCCTGTGCCATCAAAGGCAGCAGCAGAAATAACAAGCATTTAAATTTCAGCTTCATATTGTTTTTTTGTATGACCGGGAGTTGCATGTTTCGTCTGTAACTCCTCCAAAATTTTATCCAACAGATCCAACTTCAGCTGGTAATAGCGCACCATAGCAGCACGGATTCTTTCATTGCCCGGATTATTTTTTAATTCTTTTTCCAGTGCTTTATAAGTATCGTTGCGAAGTTCCAGTTCCTTACGGGCAGTGCTGTCCAGCCCCAGCGTTGAATCGGGATAAGCCTCTATCAGCTGTAGTTTTTCGTTTATGCGGGAAGTATAGTAAACACCCGCTTCCTGTATGTCGGGCGCTAATACAGCAAGGTCCTGCTGCTGTTGCGGCTGACGGTTTTTTGTAAAGTAAAAAAGAGCACCGGCATTGGCCAGCAATACTGCTATCACGGCCGCTCTGAACCAGTTTTTCTGTAACAGTGAAATTACCTTGCCCTTACTACTGCCCGTCAGCTCCTGCTCCAGTGCGGCCCAAACCCTCGGTGAAGGCCCCTGTTCCTCAAATTCGTCCCGGTGCTGGCGGATAAACCCTTCAAAATTGTCTGGCATTAACGAGTTACATTTTGCTGTTTTACAATTTGTCTTACCTTCTCCTTTGCACGCATATACTGCGTTTTGGCAGTGGATTCGGTGATACCCAGCATTTCTGCTATTTCCCGGTGTGAATACTCTTCAAAAAGATAGAGATTCAATACGGTACGGTATCCCTGTGGCAGTCCGTGAATGGCCGACCTTACCGCGGCAACGGTCCAGGTAAACTGGGCCTCATCAATGCCTTCTTCTGCCATCACTTCCACTTCTTCCACTTCTTCAAAATACACTTTCTTTTTACGCAGCGTATTCAAACAGTGGTTTACCACAATCCGCTTGATCCAGGCACTGAGGCTGGCAGCTTGTTCCAGCTTATTAATGCTTTTATGTACCTGGATAAAAGCCTCCTGCAAAGTGTCTTCTGCATCACTCACGTTATTGGTCATACGCAGGCAAATGTTATACATCGCAGCCGAATAGGCTTCGTACAATTCACGAAATGCACGGACATCTCCTTTTTTGCAGCGTTCTACTATGTCTGCTGCTAGTGGCGTCTGATTCAAGTTAGTGGCTGATACTTTCATTATAAAGACAGTAATTGTAAAAAAGGTTGCATGAAGCTGACGGGGAAATTTCCGGTTTAGTGCGACTTTATCCGTTTAATCAACAGCAAAACTCCGTTATCTTATTAATTATTAACTATTTATAGAGAATGGATGAAAGCGGGGCTCCGGTAAATTTTTTTTCAAAATTATTGTAATGGCATGTCCCCCTGCCTCAAATTTTACCAAACTGCCATTTCCTGTGATGAAACCGGCACATCTTTATCCGGTGAAAGTGGTAAGGAAAACGCAGCCCGGTAAAGGGCCACGTTTTTCCCTCCTTATATACCTAAAAAACCATCTTCACAACAGGTCCGGCCTAGTTACCGCCCTGTTTTATACGATTCTGTTCTGCTTCCAGCCCGGTTTGGCGGTTACGGGCCGCTTTTACATTGTTATTTCCGAAGCGGTAGTTAAAAGTTATCCTGAACTGCTGCGCATCCCACCTGCTGGAAACGGAAGTATATTTGCCCGCATTGTCAAAGTCGCCGCGGAAATAATTGGTCTTAAACACATCTGTTACATTCAGCTTCACCGATCCTTTTCCTTTCAGCACTTTCTTTGATACCCCCAGGTCCAGGGAACACATGGATTTCATTTTAAACAGGCCTTCTTCTGTTACCTGCGGGGATACATAGAAGAAAACGGCTTCGGCAGACAGGTCCTTGCTCAGGGTGAATGTTTGCTGGGTACGTCCGAAGAAGCCGGCAGAAGATAATTTTACCTGGTTATCATTTACCACTGTTTCAAACATTACATAGGAAACGGAAAACGTGGTAAAACTCATCCACCATTTGGTAACGGGCATCGGTACCGTTACATTCAGGCTGAAATTGTCTGATTTTGCCACGTTCAGGTACTTGTACCGCAGGATAGACGTATCACCGGTAGATTTATCCACGTCTGCTTCCAGGATCCTTGTCATCATATCTTTGGTATGTGAATACCCTACTGAGGTGATCAGGAAATCCCTGAACGTATGCGTGATTTCAAAGTTGTTGGAATACTGTGGCCGCAGGTTAGGATTACCGGACTCCTTGGTATACCTGTCCAGATAAAATTCAAAAGGGTTCAGATCTTCATAGCTCGGGCGCTGGATACGGCGGCTGTAAGTCAGCCCCAATGTATTATCCTTATTCAGTTTATAGGTCAGCGCCATGCTTGGAAACAGGTTGAAATAAGTGGAATCATTCTTTACCTGTGTTTGTTGCTGATCTTTCATGGAAGTGGAGATGCCGGTAATATGTGTTTGTTCACCGCGCAATCCCAGCTGCACATGCACTTTTTTAAACTGCCTGCTGTAATTAATATATGCTGCATTTACATTCTCCTTGTAAATAAAGTGATTAGAGCGGTTTTCATCCAAAATCCAGTTACCCGTTCTGAGTGAGTCGAAGCGTGCATCGTTATCTGTTTTCACGAGGCTCACTTTTGCACCCACTTCAAATTTGGCCTGGTTTTTCAGTGGATGCGTGTAATCAATTTTTGCCGTTTTAATGTCAATATTGGATGGCTGGTTATTTCGGGAAGTGTCGCTGCCCAGAATTCCCTTCTCTCCTCCATCGCGGGATACGGCGTATATAGTGGCCAGTTGTTTTTGCGTATTCTTTGCATAATCCACATCAATATTCAGTTCCTTACCGGTTGTATCCAGGATACCGCGATAGTTTAAGTTAAACGCATTACGGTTCCAGCTGCTGCTTTCATTTGTATGGGTTTTCAGCACGGAGTCCACCTGTTTGCCGTTGCCAATGCGGGTAGTAGCAAAACTGGGAATGTTGCGGTCGCCGCCGGATAGATCAGCCATTACGCCGATGGTATGTCCTTTACTGATAAAGTAGTCGGCTCCTATTTTACCGGCTTTGTAGTTGGATTTCGTGTGCATATTGTTTATCTGGTCATATACGCGGTACTGGTTGTTTTCAGTAAGGGAGCGGAACAGGCCAATATCTTGCTGTTGTTCACGGTGACTGTAATTGCCCGAACCGTAAATATTAAATTTTTCATTGCGGTGGTTCAGGTTCAGGGCGCCGTTCCAGCGGGGCCAGGTACCATAGCCTGCACCTACGGTTACGTTACCATTAGTACCGTAGTTTATATTCTTTTTCAGTTTAAGGTTAATGATCCCCGCGTTGCCGGCTGCGTCATACTTGGCGGAAGGATTAGCGATCAGCTCTATCTGGTCTACATTAGTAGCTGGCATACTTTTCAGCAGCTCGGCAACGTCCTGGGAGCTCATATTGGTTGGTTTGCCATCTATCATAATTACCACCCCGCTTTTACCTTTCATGGAAATATTACCGTCTTTGTCTACCGTTACAGTAGGGGATTTTTCCAGTACTTCCATAGCGGAGCCGCCGGACGCGGTGATGCTGTTTTCCACATTCACCACCATTTTATCGGCTTTCTGCTCTACAAAAGGTTTGCGGGCTGTTACGTCCACTCCTTTTAATGTTTTGGATGCTGCTTCCAGTGTTACAGCCGGCACTTTTACGGAGCTGGCGGCTACTTCGAATGCGGGGCTGTAACGTTTGGTCATACCAACTGAAACCGCAGCGATCAGGTATTTTCCCTGTTTTACCCTTTCAAATTCATATTTACCATCTATATCTGCAATAGCTCCTTTTACTAAAGAAGAGTCTTTGGCTTTTAATAAGGTCACAGTAGCAAACTCTACAGGTTTGTTGCCGGGCTGGGTTATTTGTCCGGTTACTTTGGAGGCAGTTTGCGCAAATGAGGTCAAAGCAGTAACTAACACGCTCATTGTTAATGTTATAGCTTTAAAATTTGCTTTCATATAAGGGTGATTTAGAGTTTAGATTTGGTCGATTCAGATTTCTTTAGTTCTTTAGTTTATATACTACAGTAGTTAAACTACTACAGTAGATCATCAACTACAATGTAAAAGTAGGTATTATGTATTACACAGTACATAGCATTACACAAGCGGTCTATAGATAGGGACGAATGGTAAAAAGCTATGGAACGATTAAAAGACGACTGGGGAAAAAGAATGTTTCATGGGGATTGGGCCTAAATTAAATAGTAGTGTTAATAGAGGATGACCGGTATTATAACATGACTAATTCTTCGGCTTCTTGTTTTCAGACCAACGGGATTACTGAAAGAACGATAAGCCAGGCCGGTATTGAAATAGAAATACCCGGTTGGGGGTATACCCGAGCCATTTGGAAGAATTGTTTATTGGGTTAACAGAATAAGCCGTTTTTTAGGGAGATATTCAACGGGGACCAGCCATTCTCTAATTCAACCGTTCATCAACCCTGATAATTTTCCGGTAACCGGACTTACGGCGATGATGGTAATGATTCATTACATAAGCAAATAACATTGTGCAAAAAAGTACCGATAACATGGAAAGCGTATTCCTTAAACCCGACAGCAGGTTATCAATCGATAGCATTTTACCAGATAAAGAAGCTGCTGCAGGCGTCCAGCGGGTAAACTGATCTGTACGTGGATTATAATCGGCATAGCGGTTTCCCGGCGTGAAACGGGCAGCCCCGGCTATTACCGTCAATTGCTTTTTAATTTGCTCCAGCTCTGTCACCCTGCCAATTGCCGTGAAGCATAGGGCTCCTTTTCTGCCCAATAACCTTAATTCATAATTCAGCATAGGCGCTTCGTTCTTACCAAAATGTAAAATGCGCGCCCAACACAGGGAGTGATTGCCTTTATTATAATTAGGAGTAAAGGCCCAGTCCATACCAGAAATCGGCCCGGCACCCTTTCTGCTTCTCAAAAGATTTTCGTTCTTCAACTCCTCTTTCATTTCCGCCAGCAACTTCGTGTAATCAATTTTGCGGATCTCCGACTCCTCCATAAAACCAGATGGTTCAAAGGAAATCACAACTCCGCGGAAATCTTTATCCATAGGCCCCATCCTGTCGGGCAACAATACTCCAAGGGTATTCGGGTTTTCCGGGTTGCCCCACAAGTGCTCCACAAGCACACGGCTTTGTGCAGCATCGAGCAGGCGGTAGCCTTCAGGTACATTTAATATTGTACCCTGTCCTAACTCTTGTTCACCTGCTTTATAATGAAAGGAAGCAGCCACCATTTCAGACGAATCCAGCTTATCGTACCGGCTAAGGCTGTCTTCCCTGGATAAACCCAGGGTACTGAGACTAACAGCCAGGCAACCCAATACAATCACACTGCAAAAGAACATACGCATACCACCAATTAAATAGCCAAGGTTATTTACCAGCCTAACAAACAGGATAAACCGCTATAAAATTTACAGATAATTATTGAGGCTATATTACAGATACATAACGCTACTATAACTCTACCGAAAAAATAGTGCTTAATTCAAAAAGTGTCAATAACACGTTAAATACATTTATGGATGCTCCAGTTTGAGATCATCAAGTATATGCGGCAGCTCATTTTGCAACAGCTCAAAAAATTCCCGCTCCTCTTTGCGGATGTGTGCTTCCAGGCTACAGGCCAGTATATCCATTGCGGCATCTATATCTGCGCTGTCCGTTAGGGTACTATACATACGGGAAATAATCAGGTGTTCTTCCTGCAGTTCCCGGATCATGGCGTCAATTGCTTCATGCCTGCCGGCGCACTTCTCAAAAAGGTATTCCTCCTTTTGAATATGCGGTACCATCAACTCGTGGAATACTTTTACGATATACTCAAACCTTGCCTGCGTTTCGAGGGGAAATCCTTCGTATGGCGCGGCATCTTTTTTTAAATAGCGGCATACAAAGAGAAGACGCTTGTGCTCGTGCGACAAGGGCACTAATGAAGAGTGACGTTGCATATACTAAATCAGGAAAGCTTATTTGCAGCAGTATTATTTTTACGATAGATGCCAATCAATATAATACCGGCAATAACCAGGAGCGTGGAAATAATTTCGGCCTGTGTAGGATGAAAACCAAAAATGTCATACCTGGTATCTACCCTGATCTTCTCTATAAAAAAACGCTCCACTCCATTTAATATCAGGTAAATACCAAAAATAACACCGGGTATCTTTATTTTTTTGCGGATGGCCCAGAGAATTCCGAACAATACCAGGCAAACAATAATTTCATATAACGGTGTAGGATATACGGCAATTGGCAGCACTTTACAATACTGGCCGTCGCAGCCGGCAAGCTGTATGCCTTCTTTAATAACGTTGTGCGGATAACCGTAGGCAAAGAGCCAGTCCGGCAGAAATCCCAATGCGGCCGGTTTTTCAAACGCTGCATGCGGGATCTTCTCTACTGCTGCATATTGCTGTTGGAAAAACCCTGCATTTTTCTGAACCATATCCTGGAATGTGGCTGGTGCCATTTTCACAGTATGCCCGGTTCCTGCATCCACAGCGTAGGCGCTGTTGTAAATTCCCCAGTCGCCATCACCGGAAAAATGGCAACCCATTCTTCCGATCGCATAAGCCAGCATCAGCGCAGGCGCTGCGCTATCGATCAGCGCACGGATATTGAATTGCTTTTTACGGGCGTAGCTAATGATCACGATAGCTGCTACTATCAGGCCACCATAGAAGGTTAAGCCGCTGAACGACAGTAAAGCTCCAACAGGATCCTGTACGAAATCGCTCCAGTTTTCGAGGTTGTGGAATATTTTGGCGCCTATTAACCCTGCAATAGCGGCCATTACAATAATATCCGGCACCCGGTGGTGCGGCATTACCATCACCGTTTCCTCTTTGGGTTTGGGAAGTGCCTGTTTCTTTTTCGTATAATATTTATATCCCGCCATGGCTGCCGCCACAAGGATACCTGCAACAAAACTGCCCTGGCCTGAAAATACAAACGACTGCAAATCCTGGGAAGCAGTATCCCACTGAAAAAAGATCCCAAGAATCTTGTATCCTATTATAAATCCTACTACTGCGTTTCCGATCAGTTCTCCCTGCGAAGCCGGAAGCCCGATAACTATTTTTTCAGGTATTCCTTTCAGCAATCCAAGCGCTTCATAGCGTTTGAGCTCACGCGTTAAAATATAGGCGCCGGCCAGAAAGGCTATCGCAACAAAAAAACCAAACGTCTGGAAAATCTTTAAAAACGGAATCTCTAAGCCAAGCAGATCTCTGAACGCGTAATATAGATTAGGATACATAGCCGAAAAAAAATTGGTGATCTGAATCTTCCTATGAACAAAGCCGAATTTAATCAAAAGGAAAATCAAACCACCAAAGTACGATGCAATTTCGAATTTCTAAATCGGAATTTAGAAATGTGAATATTTAGCAATACTGTTCAAAAGCGTCAGCCAGGTTTGCAGCAATCATTTGCGCAGAACGGCCTTCGATCATATGGCGCTCTATAAAATGCACCAGTTCACCATTTTTAAACAGGGCTATCGCCGGAGAAGAAGGAGGATAAGGCATCAGGTGAGTACGGATCTGTTTTACCGCTTCACCGTCAAAACCTGCAAAGCTGGTAGTGAGCCTGTCCGGTTTCTTTTCGCTGTGCGCTACTGCCAGCAATACGCCCGGACGGGCGGTACCTGCAGAACAACCACATACAGAGTTGATCACAACAAGCGTGGTACCTTCCTTCTGCAATGTGCTATCAACGCTTTCCGGTGTCAGCAATTCTTCAAAGCCATTATCTGTTAATTCTGCCTTCATTGGCATTACTAGTTCCGCTGGATACATATAATTTGAGTTTTTTCTGTTTGTATTTTTTACAAAGTTAGTCATATGTACCCAAAAAGTAAACAATTGGATGATGAAATAGACTTTTTGACACAAAGAATACAATCAATACGTCATAATGTCATAATCTGTAACCTTTTTACTAACAAAATAGCAGTTTTCATGGCATGGTATCTCATTTGATCTGTACCGGGTATCAAACAATAAAATTGATTTCACACTAAAAAAAATTTATAGCAACTATGACACACATTAAATTTAACCACAGCCCGCTTCCCAAATCATTTGGTGGATTAGTAGAAGATATTCTCAATGGAGGATTAAATAAATATGTAAAGGATGATTTTCTGACCAACGATTTCTTTACCACTCATCCTCCGGTGAACATTGTTGAAACTCCTGAAGCTTTCGTTGTAGACGTGGTAGCACCCGGCTTCTTGAAAGAAGACTTCAAGATCAGTGCAGATGACAAGACAATTACCATCAGCGCTGAGAAAAAAGCAGAAACAAAGAATGAAGGTGATAAACAGGTACGTCGTGAATTCAACTTCAGATCTTTCAAACGCTCCTTCACTATCAGTGAACTGGTAGACGCAGGTAAGATTAACGCAAAATATGAGAATGGAATCCTGAAAGTGACCCTTGGTAAAAAGGAAAACAAACAGGATGCCCCGAAAGAAATAGTAGTGGAATAAGGGAAGCAGGCTTCCTGCAAAGGAAGTCAGCTGTAGTAACATGAGGGTTAAGAGGGATGCCTGTAAAGGCGTCCCTTTTTTAGTGTATAATTCACACAAACGTTGAATCTTCTATTGTTTATTATACAATAATTTGCCTGTCTAAGCACGCACTCATGGCAAAGCGCTTCCCGAGAGGCTGGTTACTCATAAAAAGCATTTACCTGGTCACTGAAAAAGCAGTGATCGGCAACATGCTTCTTCATACAGAAAATACATACGAACAGGCGAAGATCAAACTGATATTTGATTATGCTTTTTTTTGACACTATCTCATAAACTGTGTAAATATTAAAAATCGGGGTTTAGCTCTGATTTTTTAATTTTAAAGCATATACAGTTTTATGAAGACAGAAGATTTTTTATCAGACGACTTTCTGAAGCAGTTTAAAACAGCAGATCAGCTAAACGATTTTCTTGCCCAGATTCAGAAGCGGGGTATTGAAAAGATGTTGGAGGGAGAGCTAGATAGCCATTTGGGCTATGACAAGCATGAACATAATGATAGTGCCAATAGCCGTAATGGCTATGGTAAGAAGAAGATTAAGACCAGCTATGGTGAATCTGAGATAAAAGTTCCCAGAGATCGTGATGCTAGCTTTAATCCTATGATCATCCCTAAACGCGAAGGGATGGCTCAGGGCCTGGAAGAGGTAATTGTGTCCTTTTATGCCAAGGGAATGAGTGTGTCCGACATCGAAGAGCAAATAAGAGAAGTATATAAATTTGACGTTTCCACGGCCACGATCAGCCGCATCACCAGCCGGGTGACAGAAGATATTGTCGCCTGGCAAAACCGGCCATTAGAACCGGTTTATCTCATAGTCTGGATGGATGGCATTGTGTTCAAGGTACGGGAGAACAGCAAAGTGGTGAATAAAACCGTCTATATCGCTGTCGGCCTAAAGCGGGATGGCCTCAAAGAAGTCCTGGGAATGTGGCTGGGTAAGAATGAATCAGCTGCCTATTGGATGACTGTACTTACAGATCTGAAGGCCCGTGGCCTGGAAGATATTCTAATTACAGCCACGGATAATCTTAATGGCTTCACTCAGACTATCAAATCGGTGTTCCCTCAGTCTGCAACTCAGGTTTGTGTCGTACACCAGATACGTAACAGCTGCCGCTATGTAGTCTGGAAAGATAAAAAGGAGTTTACCACCGATATGAAGGATGTTTATGCTGCACCAACCAGACAGGCTGCCATGGCTGCTCTTGACGCCCTGGATGTTAAATGGAGTACAAAGTATGCATACGCCATCAAAAGCTGGCGCGAAAACTGGGAAGACCTGACTGTCTTTTTTGACTTTCCCATGGAGATCAGACAGATCATCTACACGACCAATCTCATCGAAAATCTGAACGGTAAAATTAGAAAATATACCAAAAACAAACTATCCTTCCCTACTGATGAAGCTGTCCTTAAATCAGTATACCTGGCTTTACGGGAAGTATCAAAAAAATGGACCATGCCCATTAGAAACTGGGGCATGGTCCTAAATCAGTTTTTAACTATTTTTGATAAAAGAGTGAGAATCTAATTATTAATTTGATCCCCGATTTTTAAGTTTACACACTTATTGAAATAGTCCCTTTTTTTTATATCGTGCTGCTGCTTAGTTTCCTGTTTGTAAATATGCTCAGCAGGAATACAGTAAATATGATCATCATTCCCATGATCATTCTCGACCTGGCCGTTTGCCTGCTACTACTGAGAAAAGGGGTGAATGCCAGAACAGTAGGGTTGTTTGGCTCCTTTTCCACACTGGTACTTCCTGTGCTTTCCTCCTTTCTGAACAACCAGGACCTTGGGCCAAAATACACGCTGATATGGGTAATGAGCATCCTTATCTGCTACATTACCGTAAACCTGTTCACGGCCCTTATATGGAGCCTGATCCTTTGCGCCTACCTCATTGCCGTTGCCTGGATCAAGATCAATAATGTGATGATATTCGTCACCCCTGGCTATTCATCGGCCTCTCAATACCTGGCCAATCCGTTTACAGTGGGAATGTACCTATTGTTCTTCATCAGGGCACTGGGCCAATACTACCGCAATCTTATTTCCATGGAGCAAATGAGAACAGCCGAAAAACAAAAACAGCATTTATCGCTGATCAATCAGCACCTTACCAAACAGTTCCTGCTGGTGAAGGGCTTTTCTGCCTCCGGGAAAACAGCTATTATAAAGGGAGAACCAGAGCTGCTGGAAAGCTGCTTCAGTGAAATTGAAAAGCATTGCGGCTCAGCCATCGATTATCTCAATGATTCCCAGGGCAAATAAATACCTACACATAGGTGTTATAAAAGAATGCTGCCGGATTGATACTATTCCTGCTATACTAATATGTAAATATTAGCATTTGCATTTTTTTCAGGCATTATGATAATAAATTCATCATTCTTCAGGAAATCAGCCAAAAAACAGATTAGAAAAAATTACAACTTTTAGGGCTTACCCATGCTTCGCGATAACACTATCTTTGGCGCATCAAATATTCATCTCCTATTTTCCTTATGCCGGATGAATATCATCTAACCTATGCCATGATAGGGCTTTCAGTAATGGAAGCCTTTTTTTATCATACTGAGAGAAGAAAAATGAAAAAAAATAAGCCCCCCGAATAATCGGGGGGCTTTCAGTAGGATTACTAACCCATTTTTTTAATAACCCAAAATTTTCAACATGCTCTGGGCGGTTTGCTCTTTGGCGTATAACCAATCTTTCAACTGCCCGTTCTTGTCATATCCCACAATCACATGTTTGGGTGAAGGAATAAGACAGTGCTTGATGCCGCCGTATCCGCTGAGCTGATCCTGGTAGGCCCCTGTATGGAAAAATCCGATATACAGCGGTTCTCCGGATGCCTGTTGCTTTGGCAGGAATACTGCGTTAATATGTTCTTCCGATGTATAAAAATCGTATCCGTCGCAGGTAAGTCCGCCGAGATGCACCTCCTGGTATTCCTGGTCCCATTTATTAATTGGCAACATCAGGAACTTTTCCCCGATCCCCCAGGTATCAGGTAACGTAGTAATGAAAGAGCTATCGATCATATACCAGGATTCCCTGTCGTTCTGCATCTTCTCTCCAATTACGCTATATATCACCGCACCGCTTTCTCCAACTGTAAAGGAACCAAACTCTGTGTAAATGTTCGGTACGGGTACCTTGTTCTTTTTACACATGCTCTTGATATTGGCAACAATCTCGTTTACGATATAATTGTAATCATAATCGAAGCCCAAAGAGTGTTTGATCGGGAAACCACCGCCAATATTGATGCTGTCCAGTTCAGGGCAGATCTTCTTCAGCTGGCAATAGAGGTTTATTACACGGTTAAACTGGCTCCAGTAATAAATATCGTCTTTAATCCCCTTGTTCATGAAGAAGTGCAGCATTTTCAGCTCAAACTTCTCATTCCCTTTTATCTTGTCTACATAATATTCAAGAATATCACGGGGAGGAATACCCAGCCGGGAAGTATAAAAATCAAAACTTGGCTCTTCCTCTGCAGCTACCCTCAACCCAAGTTTCACCTTATCCTTGCTCCTGATATTCCGTTTATAATCTTCCAGCTCTTCCTTATTGTCAAGCACCGGGATCACATTCCTGAACCCGCTGTTGATCAGCCTCGCTATTGCCCTGGTATATGCCTTGGTTTTAAAGCCATTACAAATTACATAGGTCTCTTTATTTATCTTCTTGCGTTCGTATAATTTATTGACAATATCAATATCATAAGCAAAAGAAGTTTCAATATGTACCCCATGCTTCAGGGTTTCCTCCATAATAAAGGAGAAATGCGAGCTTTTAGTACAATAGCAGTAGAAGTATTCACCTTCGTACCTGTTTTTCTTAATGGCGTCATGGAACATTTTCTTCGCCTTATTGATCTGCATCCCTATTTTGGGAAGAAAGGTCAGCTTAAACGGTGTTCCATACTTGTCGATCAATGCCTTAATATCCAAACCATTGAATTCCAGGTAGTTGTCTTTTACATCAAAGCCCTCCTGGGGAAACTCAAAGGTCTGTTTTACCAGGTCTGTGTAGGTGTTGTTCATTTAGTACTGCAAATGAATTTTAGGAATTAGTAATAGAAAAAAATAACAGGATAACAATCCATTTTTCCCTCACTGGGAAACTCCTGGTTTACACACCTACGTCAGTTCGAACCCCAGCAAAATAGGTTGCAAATCTAAAGATTTTGTTGATTGCCACCTTAATTTTTTTCGGGAGGTAGAGGCCCCAAAAGCACAATTACCCGGGCAAATATACAAACAATTACAAATCAACAAGTTAAATAATATTATCCACAGGTTTACCGGTCATTTTTCAATATTTCCAAAGACTGTTTCCCTTCGCAGAAAAGCAGGTCAAGAATGCTCAGTCCGGGGATAAAACCAGTACGTTCCTGGAACACCTGCGTATAGCCAGGCTCGCTTTGTGTTACCGGCCCCGGCAATATGCTTTCTCTGGCATCTGTTACACCGGGCACTACCTTTTCATAGCTCTCCGTATAGATCACCGGCACTTTAATGCCGAGCTTGCTGTTCATCCACTCAAAGCATGCCATGTTCCAATCCATTAAAAAATGAAATGGTTTTTCAAACAAGCCCTGCAGATCTTCTTCATAATATTCAAACCAGGGCGAGCGCCTGTAAGCAGACACGAGCGTTTTCCAATGCAGGCCCTGCCATTTTTCCTCGTTACTGATCCTGACATCCTTCATCACCGTCCGCTGATTTTTTCCTCTTGCCAGGGGAACGCTTAAAATCATACGGCCGTTTGGCCCCGCAACGTAACAACGGTTCCTGTAACTGAGCTTTTGATAGTGCTCATATTTCTCAATCTTTAATATATCATGCTTAACTAAAGCTTTGTATGAATCAATTGGCGGAAAATATTGAGATTCAATCAATAATACCTTCTCTTTCGCATTCTCTGTCATAATGTCAAAATTTTGGATGCAGATGTTGAAATTCCGTTTGTTTCACCTGACAATCACTTATACCTAAGTACTTAACAATTAATTTTAAGTAGATGAGAAACAACTCATAGAATTATTAATCATATGCTAAATAAATTAGCACATAGTACTTCCGGTAAAAAATCACCGAAGTGCAAAAATACTAAAGAAATTAGTGAGTTTCTTGCCCATTTTTAACGGGCTCAGGAAGGAAAATAAAGATAGTTCTTTTTTATAAAAAAATCTTTTATTTATATGTGTTTTATGTATTACCCATTTAAGCGGTCTCCCCCGTTCTTAATATTGCCTCCGTTAAAAGTTTCCCAATTCAGCCCTGATTTTTTGATAACTAAATGCTTTGCTGTAGGTTTACAAAAATTAAAATACCTGGTCAGCCGATGAAAGTGTTCCGATTATTAGCCGTTGTTTTTGTCATCTGGGGAGTAGCAAGCTCCTGCGAAAAAAACAAGGATATCCAGTTTGTGAGAGTAGCCGGTATCAGTATGGATGAGCTGGGTATGTCCAAAAGTATTGTACGGATGACCCTGGCATATTATAATCCAAACAACTATCGTCTCCAGTTAAAAGATGCCAACTTCGACCTGTTTTTTGACGACACCCAGGTAGGCCACTCCCTCCAGGATACCACCATTTCCATCCCGGCAAGAGACACTTTTTACTTCCCGGTGAAACTGGAGGTAAATATGGCCAATGTATTTAAAAATGCACTTACCGCTTTCGCCAATAAAGAAGTAACCATCAAAGCCACCGGAAATTGCAAAGTGGGTAGGGCTGGCATTTTTCTTCCCTTCCCGATAAAATGTGAAACCAGGCAGGCGCTGAATTTCTTTTAGTCCTGCTTCAATAAGGCAATAACTTCCAGAATATGCCCGCTTTCACTGATGCTCCTTAACGGGGACAACCGTAACTCTTTTCTTACACGATTCAGATCTGCCAACAGATCTTTTGTAAGCAAATGATACTGTGTCGCTGCCTGGTAAGCCAGCGCTGTTTTAAGCGCCGATGCCTTTACACGGAAAGTATACGGGCTATAACGCCCCGGATGCAGATGGATATAGTGGGCCTTATCTTCTGCCAACCGCAAAATCCACACAGAAGCATCCGATAACACCACTTCTGTTTCTGTATAACCATCATTTTTAGCCAACAGTGCCTCATAGTCCGTTCTTGTATTCACCCCTGCCAATTTTAATTGCCCCCTTATTTCATCGAAAATTGCCTCCGGCGTCAGCGAACCAGTATACATATCCATCTGCGAGCCTCCAAGAGAAAGCAGGCGCGTATTTATTTCAGCAGGATCTGACTGGGCAAGCATTTGCCTGAGTGTAGAAAAATGATGCTTCAGCGGATTAAACAGTATCGGAATAGTGGTAAGTTTTTAGAT
This sequence comes from Chitinophaga polysaccharea, assembly GCF_902150045.1. Lineage (GTDB taxonomy): Bacteria > Bacteroidota > Bacteroidia > Chitinophagales > Chitinophagaceae > Chitinophaga > Chitinophaga polysaccharea_A. The sequence goes on along the minus strand of NZ_CABFVU010000004.1, from coordinate 183,925 downwards.
ATTAAACGGCTTTCATTTTTGCCTGGGAAACTGCAGAAACAGACCCGGCCTAATCGATGCCAACGGGGATGCCGGGGAAAACAAAGTTAATGACTGTTCCGGGATGCCGGTATAGGGCAACACCGGTAGAAATGTTTATTTATTCCGGAGCATCCTCCACTTTAGCACCTGCAGAGTCTATATTCCCAGGCCATTTTTTTCATTTTAACGCCTGTAAACAAGCACGCTTATACACAACCGGAAACAATTCAGCCTTTGGCAAACCCGGCCCATCGCCGTGCACCAAAGGCTGAAACAGTATGATTAATGCTTTTTCTTCGGATCCATTCCACCCCCGTCTTCCGGCTTCTTGCAGCAGGTAGGCAGTTTAGCGTATGATTCAGGGTTGGCAGTTACATTATCCGCATCATACCCCGCATTGGCAATACCAGTTTTGATGTTCTCAATATTGGTACGGTCGGTATAATATTTTACCGTCGTAATATGTTTTTTGAAATCCACTTTCACTGATTGAACACCTTCTTCCTGCGACATATACCTTTCAATGCGGTTCTTGCACGATTCACATTGCACAGTTGGCGTGCTGATCTTCGCTGTTTCCACAGCCTTCTGCTTTTGTTGTGCCATTGCCACGCCAATGCCGGCAAACAGGAACAACACTACTAATTTTAGGATACGCATAGTTGTAATATTATTACCCGAATATACAAAAAAAGTGATATACAATTTTCACTACTTACCCCACTGATCCGGCGCGCTTCTCCAGGCCTGCAACGTGGCAATTTCATCGGCAGATACAATCCCTTTTTCTTCAGCAAGCGCAATCATCGCAGAATAATTGCTAAGCGAATAAAATGGTACGCCCGCCGCCTCAAAGGCTTTCACCGCCACATCAAAACCATAGTTAAAAATAGATACCATGCCTGTTACTTCACCTCCAGCGGCACGTATGGCCTGTACTGCCTCCAGGCTGCTTTTACCCGTTGAAATCAGGTCTTCTATTACCACCACAGGTTGCCCTGGCTGCAATACCCCTTCAATCTGGTTGCCCATACCATGCTCTTTCGGCTTGGATCTTACATAAATAAACGGCAGCTTCAGCTGATCCGCTACCAGCGCTCCATGTGGAATACCTGCAGTAGCCACTCCCGCAATTACAGCGGCATCAGGAAAAGTTTCAAACACCAGGTTGCACAACTCTGATTTAATATAGTCGCGCACATAAGGGAAAGATAAAATCTTCCTGTTATCGCAATAGATCGGTGATTTCCAGCCGGATGCCCACGTAAAAGGCTGGGCAGGGCTTAATTTAACGGCCTGCACCTGCAGTAATTTTTCTGCAACTTGTTTTTCGCTTACTTTATTCATACAAGCGCCAAAAGTACTATCATTTTGGAATAAACGGACATACATTTTGGAATAACATTATTCTGCCTCGAGCTACGCCAAACGAATTTAGGCAGCGCCCCTTGAACCGGTTTTACATCTTCCTAAATTCTCAATTCGTAATTCACAATTCGTAATTACATTTGCGGCATGCAAGCAAATATTACGATCTACCTCAACGAACGCCCGCTCCTGCTGAGTGCTGATACCACCTCCATTCCGGCCCGCCTCAATGGTGCCAAAGTATACGATAACCCGGATACAAAAAAGATGGAAAATGTATTACAAAAGCTGGAAGACGGGAAAAAAGACGCAGCAGTGTTTATTGCACCGGATATAAAACAGCTCTTCAAAAAAGTATCTCTCCATTTCACTACGCTGGTAGCGGCGGGCGGCCTGGTAACCAACCCGGCAGGCGAAGTGCTGATGATGTTTCGTCGCGGCAAATGGGACCTGCCCAAAGGAAAACAGGATCCAGGGGAGGATCTCGAAACCTGCGCATTACGGGAAGTAGCCGAAGAAACAGGCCTGCACAACGTTTCGCTGGAACATAAGATCACGGAAACGTTCCATTATTATCCCATGAAAAATAAAAAAGTACTGAAACATACCTATTGGTACCGGATGTTGTTTACCGGCACCGAATTAACCGTTCCGCAGATAGAAGAGGATATCCAGGACCTGCAATGGATCAAACCGGGAAACGTGGACAAATACCTTAAATACTCCTATGAAAATATAAGAGAGGTTTTCAGGGCGGCAGATATCTGATGCCATTTATCTTTTAGCCAGAATGGCCACTGTAAGCCGGCTTACACATACCAGCTTATGCTGGTCGTCCGTGATACGGATATCCCATACATGGCTGGAACTGCCTATATGCAAAGGCCGGGCACAGGCATGTACATAGCCTTCCCTCACACCCTTTATATGGTTGGCATTGATCTCTATACCCACGCAGATCTGCTTTTCAGGGTCAATGATCAGGCCGGATGCCATACTGCCTACTGTTTCAGCCAGGGCTGCAGAAGCGCCGCCATGCAATAACCCGTAAGGTTGTATGGTCCTGTGATCCACCGGCATCATCATTTTCAGATAATCCGGACCTATTTCGGTAAACTCCATCCCCAAACATGTAGCCATGGTGGTGCCTCCCATTTCATTTAACTGGTCCAGTGAGATCTTGGTATTGTGCCAGATCGTTTTCATAATATCTGCTTTAAAAATTATTGCTTCAAACGTTTGATGCCTTCAAGTACCGCCTGCGGCAGGAATGGCGTTACATCGCCCCCATACTTATAAATATCCCTCACCAGCGTGGAGGCAATGCTGGAATACTGGGGAACCGTTGTTAAAAAGATGGTTTCAATTTCGGGCGCCACAGTGCGGTTCACATCGGCAATCGCTTTCTCGTATTCAAAATCACTCACGTAGCGGATTCCCCTTAAAATAAAACGTGCGTTTAACTGCCTGCAGAAATCAACGGTCAGCCCGGAGTAAGAGGCTACCTCCACCCGCGGATCATCTTTATACATTTCCCTGATCCAGCTCATCCGCTCCTCCAGTGCAAACATAGGCGTTTTACTGCTGTTTACGCCGATGCCTATCACCAGCCGGTCGAACAGTTCAAGCCCGCGATGAATGATATCTGTATGGCCCAGTGTAATAGGATCAAATGTGCCTGGGAATAAACAAGTCCTCATATGAGTGTGATTGAGTTATCAGTAAGCGGTCAGCGTTTTAATTCCTCCCGGTTAATAAATATGGAGAACACCGTTGCCCCATAGTTTCTTTCAGAGCGGTAGTAGGAATAATCCTGGAACTTCTTATGCTGCGTGTGTTCCACCACCAGCCAGCCTTCGGGGTTCAGCAACTCTTTTTCAAATACCAGCAGGGGCAGCTGATCCAGCGTTTCCATCATATAGGGAGGATCAGCAAAAATGAAGTCGAACTTTTCCGTGCATTGCTGAAGGTATTTGAAAACATCCATTTTCACCGTTTTAAGGTGCTCTATTCCCAATGCCAGGGCTGTTTTACTAATAAAAGCAGCCATTGCCGGGTCTTTCTCCACAATGGTCATATCTGTTGCGCCCCTGGAAGCGAGTTCAAAACTGATGCTCCCTGTACCGCCAAAAATATCCAGTGTTTTTAAAGATGGAATATCCAGGTTATTTTCGATGATATTAAACAACCCTCCTTTCGCAATATCTGTAGTAGGTCGGGTATGCGGCATTTTTGCAGGTGGTTGTATCTTTCGTCCCCCTCTCGTTCCTCCTATTATACGCATAGCGCTAACGCATATAAGTTATGAAAATAATAGCCTGGTATTTCCTGCATTTTGGTGATATAGCTGAAGCCAGGTATCCTCTGTATCCACTCCAGGTGCGGTATGAACTTATACATTTCCTGGTATACACCGGCATCAGTAGCTACCGCTCCTCCCAGCTTCACTTTTACGAGCTGCTCATCCAGTTCCAGCTGACGGAGCGTGCTCACCAGGGTATATACCACATCCAGCCCCGACTGGTAATCGCCTTCCTGCTGGATCAGGAGCTTACCATCGGCATAAACCGTCATTGTAAACCGCTGTTGGTCTACTTCCACGAAGGCAATGCCATCTTTTGCCTGGAAATCCAGGTCCTTCGGGTACGACTGCAACAGGGCGGAATTGGCATGTATCACCAGGTCTGTAGAAAACTCTTTGCGTAAAAAGCCAAGCAGGTCTTTATCCACACTGTACACATTCACCATCGGCAACGACGGCAGCAGGTCAGACAGTACCGCCTCCTGCATCTTTTCGGGTACAGCCAGGTGCAGAAAATCCTTTTTCATCGACGGTGTATAGTACATATGCGGCACCAGCACGCCTCCGCCGGTATTAAAGGCCAGCAGGATAGATTTAAAGGCAGTAAATAGCAGTTTGTCGGTGTCAAATACCTGTTCTATCATCTCCAGGTCGGCCAGGGCCAGCTTCCTGGGGGTAAAATGATAGGATTTCAACGCCAGGAATTTCTTTGCAGCCGGATCAAACACTACATAACTGAATGTTCCGTTTCCTACCAGTACCAGTAAATTACAGGCAGTGAGATCAGTTTCCAGCAGGGTTTCATCGTCTACTGTAAATGCAGGATGGATGTTATAAGCCACGGGCATATTTAACCTTTCAAATGAATTACAATAATACTCTTTTTAGTTAATTGGTGAGGGCGTTTTGTTGTTTTATATAAGGGGAGATGATCAGCAGATAGACCTATCTTTGTTCCTATACCTACGATTCATGCAACTGGAAGTCAACACCCGGCAGATTATCAAAATAGCAGGACCTATATGCCTGGCGCTTATTATCCCGCAGATCAACCACATTACCAATACTGCCTTTGTAGGGCGCCTGGGCGAATTTGAACTGGCCGCCAATGGGATTGCGGGTATCTATTACCTGGTAATGTACATGATAGCTTATGGCCTTAATAATGGGATGCAGGTACTTATCGCCCGGAGGGCCGGCCAGCAGCAATATGCCGGTATAGGGCAATTGTTTTCCAACGGTATACAGGTGGGGCTCTTTTTTTCCGGGCTGGCCATCCTGCTCACATTGCTGGCGGCTCCCTGGTTCTTTTCCAAAAGCCTCCACGATACCCATATCATTTCGGCAGCTGTTTCGTTTATCCGTATCCGTATATGGGGGCTCCCTTTTCTTATGCTGCTGAATATGGCCAATGCATTTTATATAGGCAGCGGACATTCAAAGGTGCTGGCGGTTACCTCCCTCTTCCAGGAAATGATGAACATTTTTTTTGACTATGCACTCATTTTCGGAAAGCTCGGGCTGCCTGCCATGGGGCTCAACGGCGCTGCTACCGCTTCGGTTATTGCTGAGATCACCGGCTGCAGCGTAGCGTTCAGTATCCTGTTCATCCGGCGGTATCACCTGCAGTACAGCCTGTTCAGTTACCTGCGGCTCAACCGGGGCATTATCCGGAATATACTGAATGTATCAGCTCCGCTGATTGTTCAGTTCCTCTTCAGTATAGGCGGGTGGTTTGTGTTCTTTATTTTTATTGAGCACCTGGGCGAGCGTCCGCTGGCAGTATCCAATATGCTCCGCAGTATCTTTGGTTTCTTTGGCATCTTCACCTGGGCGCTGGCGGCAGCCTGCAATACCATGGTGAGCAATATCATAGGACAGGGGCGTCCTGAACAGGTATTTCCCATTATCCGGAAAATTGTGGTCATCAGTGCCGGATGTGCTATGGCCATGTGTATTGTGGTGAACCTGTTCCCTTATACATTGCTCCATATCTATACCAACAGCGCCGACCTGATCACCATGGCCATACCATCTATCAGGGTGATTACCCTGAGCACAATACTTATGGCGGTGGCAGCGGTGGTAATGAGTGGCGTGGTAGGTACCGGCAATACAAGAATTAACCTGGTAACGGAAATAATCGCGGTTCTCGGCTACCTGTTGTATTGCGATATCGTTATTGAAAGAATGCGTAGCGAGCTGCACTGGGCCTGGGGAGCCGATTTCATCTACTGGATCATTATCTTCGGAATAAGCTACTGGTACCTTCGCAGTGGCAGATGGAAAGGAAAGGAGATCTGAAAAACTTCTGATTCTCCCTTAAATTTCAGCATTTAAAAAACAAATTCAGTGTAATCAGCGAAATCATTATAATCCTGAGTCAGACAAAATCCGTGTTATTGCAGATCGTCCAGCATTTTTTTGCAATCCGCTTTGATGCTGGCATCATCCTGGGTGATGTTACGTAACGTAAGCGCTTTTTTCAGCACTTCAATGGCCTTTTCCTGCTGATCATCTGCTTTATAGGCGCGGGCCAGTTCGTAGTAGTTGAGAATAAAAGCGGGGTCGAGCTGGCGGCACTTTTCATAATTGCTGATGGCATTTGCCAGCGAACCATCGGGTAAGCCTCCAAACAGCATTTTGGCTGCGCCTCTTTCAAAAGCATTCAGGTTGGCCACTTCAAAATTCCATTTGCCTAAAACATGATAACCCTGTGCCAGGGAAGGATTGAACTTAATAGACAGTTCGGCGTACTTTTTTACATCCTTGGAGGCAGCTACTTTATCTTTTGCGCCGGAGATCAATGCCATGCGCCCCATGGCAATGGCCATGGACAGATTGGATTCGGGACTGTTGGGATTTACCTTAAGCGCCTGCTGGGCATAGCTTTTAGCAAGATTGAAATAGCTGATTTTATCTTCCTTGTTTTTTTGCCGGTTACCGATGCGGGAACATAGCTGGCTGGCCTGGTTCAGGGCATCCAGTTCAGCAGGTTGTATTTTGAGGATTTCCTTATCTTTTTCAAATGCTTCGCTTTCCTTCATTTGTTTCTCCAGCTGCCTGGCTTCATCCATCATTTCACTGACACTCTGGGCCTGTACATACAGTACCGCTGATAATAAAAAGCAAACTGCCATGATCCGTTTCAACATAGGACAGGTTTTTACAGCGTAAGAATTGTTGATTAACTTATAACTATAAATTTACGGAAACATCATACATATCCCAAAAAATAGTGCTTAGTAGTCTTTCTCCAGCGACACAAGCGAATTGCGGATAGTGGCGCCCATGGGAGGATTCATTTTACGGAGGGTAACCATGCTGTGCTGGATACCGGGATACCGTTGCTTAAGCGCATCGGTTAGTTCATATACCACTTCCTCCAGTAAAGGCCGTGGAACAGCCATCACTTCCTTAGCTATTTCATAGATACCCTGGTAGTTAATTGTTTCTGATAAATCATCCACAGGCACGGTACCGGGTATACGAACTGCCACATCCAGCACGAAGTGGTTACCGATAATGGTTTCTTCCGGGTATAAACCATGGTAAGCGTAGAAAGTGGCTTGTTCGAGTGCGATCGTGAGCATAAAAGGAAATTAGGCATAATGAACAATGGATCTGCAGGGATATCTTTCCCACAGATCCACTATTCATTATACAATTTATTATTGGTGGTGTTCTTTTGCTGACAAGTATCTTTCTGCATCCAGCGCGGCCATACATCCGCTGCCGGCGGCAGTTACCGCCTGGCGGTAAATTTTATCCTGTACATCACCGCAGGCAAATACGCCTTCCACGCTAGTACGGCTGGAGCCTGGCTCTGTAACAATGTATTCCTGCTCATCCAGGGTCAGGTAGTTTTTAAAGATACCGGAATTGGGCTGGTGGCCAATAGCTACGAAGAACGCGCTCACCGGTATTTCTTTCTTTTCACCTGTTTTGTTATTCAGGATACGAAGACCTTCCACTTTGTTCTCGCCCAATACTTCATCTGTTTCAGAATTCCAGTACACGATAATGTTGGAGGCTTTCAGTACACGGTCCTGCATTACTTTGGAAGCCCGCATTTCATGGCGGCGTACCAGCATATGCACGGTGCTGCACATTTTAGAAAGATAAAGTGCTTCTTCTGCTGCGGTATCGCCGGCGCCTACAATAGCTACCTCTTTACCACGGAAGAAGAACCCGTCGCAAACAGCGCAGGCGCTTACGCCGCTGCCATTCAAACGTTGCTCTGAAGGAAGTCCCAGCCATTTGGCGGAAGCGCCGGTAGCGATAATGATCGCATCTGCGGTGATTTCCTTCTCTTCGTCGATCATTACTTTATAAGGCTGTTTACTGAAATCCACGGAAGTTGCCATTCCATAGCGGATATCGGCGCCCATACGGACAGCCTGTTTTTCAAAATCCACCATCATTTCCGGTCCCTGGATACCTTCGGGGTAACCGGGATAGTTTTCGACTTCAGTAGTGATGGTTAATTGTCCGCCGGGTTGAATCCCCTGGTATAATACTGGTTTAAGGTTGGCTCTTGCAGCATAGATAGCAGCGGTATAACCGGCAGGGCCGGAACCGATGATCAATAAATGCACATGCTCCTGTTGCTTGTTTTCCATTTTGTTTGCTGTATGTATAATTACCTGCTAATAATAATTGTCTTATAGGTTACTGTATAGCCGCCCCAGTAGCCTAATGCGCCGGGTATATTCCCTAATATCTTTGTGGGCGATGCAAAAGGATTACCATTACTGTTGAAAGCAAAATCGAGTGTTCTCCAGAAATCCCAGGTTGCTTTGTCAATATTACAAAACTTCAGGGTAACGGTATCTCCCGGTGCAAAGAACTGATCCTTCCTGTCATCCGGGTCCAGGTTCTTATTTACCCCGGCGTCCACAGGAATTTCAAATGTTGTGCCGTTCACCAGCTTATCGTCTATCACAGAGCTCTGTCCAGGCAGGAACACTTCACTGTTCCGCTTTGTAAAATACCTTCCATAGTTCCCAAATGCAGGAGCATCCGTTATCTTCACCCATAAGCGGGTCTTTACAGAATCATCTACTGTCACTAATGTCCACCAAAGGGAGTCCAGCTGCATGCCACGCGCCGGTATAGTTGTCACGGATTCATATGCCTTATTGTCAGCGTTAACGCGTAAGGTATAGGTACCCGGCACTTTCCCGGTGAAGTTACCGGATGGTTGCGAAAGATCCGGCAGGTATGCAAAGAACTTCATGCCGCCGGTATCTATCGACTGTTCTTTCAGCGTCATGGTCCTGTTGCCGTCGGAAACGGTAACAGTAGCATTATGTACAAAGACATTTGATAATGCAGCCGGATCTATCTGTGAAAAATAGTTAAGGCTATGCGTGAGTATTACCACCGGGTAAGACCCGCTTTCAAACCTGCCTTCCACTACCAGTTGCGGCTCCTGCACCGGCAGGGCAACACTGATATCTTTCTCGCAGGCGGCAAAGATCATGGTGAACATGATAAAGAAGAGCGGTATACGCATGAGTGCAAAAATAAGGGCTGTTCACTAAATAAGAACACCGGCCATGTATTTACAAGGCCGGTGTTCTTATAGAATAAAGAGGATTAGTAGATTTATTCTCTCGTTAGTGTTAACTCAGCGAATAAAGGTATTTTATCCCAGGTACGATTTCAGGGCGCCGCTATAGCGGGCTTTTTGCAGCCTCTTAATAGCGCGTTCTTTAATCTGCCTGATTCTTTCTTTTGTCAGATCGTATTTCTGACCGATTTGTTCGATTGTTGCGCCATTTTCACCATCCAGACCAAAATAGGCATTCACAATTTCAGCTTCGCGTGGGCTCAGGGATTTTAATACCCGGCGTATTTCCTCGCGGAGTGAATCTCTCATCACGTCATCATCAGTAATATCTCCACCTTCCAGCAAATCGCCCATGGCTACATCTTCTGCTTCGTGCACGGGTGCATCCAGCGACATGTGACGGGTGTTGCTCTGGAAAATATTGTTAATTTCTGATTCAGACATCTCCAGGATTTCTGCGAGTTCCTCGGTAGAAGGTTCACGCTCGTTTTCCTGTTCAAATGCCATATAAGCTTTGTTAGCTTTGTTATAAGTGCCAATTTTATTTTGCGGAAGACGAACAAGACGACCCTGTTCAGCCAACGCCTGCAGAATGGATTGGCGAATCCACCATACTGCATAAGAGATAAATTTGAAACCTTTGGTTTCATCGAAACGCTGCGCCGCCTTGATCAAGCCGAGATTACCTTCGTTAATCAGGTCACTCAGGCTAAGGCCCTGGTGCTGATACTGCTTCGCAACAGAAACAACGAAACGTAAGTTTCCTGTAGTCAATCTTTCAAGAGCCTTTTGATCGCCCATTTTAATGCGCTGCGCCAAAACGGTCTCTTCCTCAGGTGTTAACAAAGGGATCTTCGAGATTTCCTGCAGGTATTTTTCTACCGCCTGCGAATCACGATTGGTGATCTGGGTGGCAATTTTAAGTTGCCTCATATGAAAAATTGTATTGGTTTATAAATAAATAACAGCGAAAGAAAATTTTTGTTCGGAACTTTTAAAATTATTAACTTACAAAGTCTCCCGCGCTTTATTGTTTGTTTTGAAATAAGTCTGCAAAGATCGTGCTAACCAATCACTCTACCAAATCCTTCTTATATTTGCCAGCCATATAACAAAGTACAGTTTTAAAACGGAATTTTATAGTGCTTTAGTTCCTCTGCGATGCTGGTTTATACAAATTTTAACAATTGATAAAGAATCATATTTAAATTAACATCTTAACTAATCTAATTGTTAAGCCGTTGCAAATTTTTCAATAAAATGATTGACTTTAGAAGCGACACTTTTACACGTCCCGGCCCTGGCATGTTACAGGCGATGCTGCAGGCAGAAACCGGTGATGACGTTTTCGGTGAAGACCCCAGCATCAACAAACTGGAAGCCATGATGGCAGAATACTTTGGCAAACCGGCAGCCTTGTACTGTCCTTCCGGCACAATGAGTAACCAGATCGCCATTAAAGTACATACGTTGCCAGGGGATGAAGTGGTTTGCAGTAACCTCGCCCACGTATATATTTATGAAGGAGGCGGCATCGCCTTCAACTCCGGCGCCCAGGTACATGCCCTCATCGGCGACCGGGGCATGATCCGCGCCACCCAGGTAGAAGCAGCCATCAACCCGGATGATGTACATAAAGCCCGCACCAGCCTTGTTTGTCTTGAAAATACCTCCAACCGCGGCGGCGGATGCTGCTACGACTGGGACGAAATGGTAAAGATCGGCGACGTTTGCAAAAAACACGGGCTGGCACTGCACCTCGACGGCGCCCGTCTCTTTAACGCACTGGTAGCCACCGGCCAGGACCCTAAGGCATACGGGCAACTGTTCGACAGCATTTCCGTTTGCCTCAACAAAGGAATGGGCTGCCCCATGGGCTCCGTTCTGCTGGGCAGCGAAACCTTTATCAAAGCCGCAAGACGTATCCGCAAAAAGTTGGGGGGCGGCCTCCGCCAGGCCGGGTTCATGGCGGCCACCGGTATCTATGCCATGGAAAACAATATAGCCAGGCTCGCCGAAGACCATCTCCACGCCAAACAAATTGCCCAGGCCCTGCTGGAAAAATCCTTCATCGGCCACATGCTCCCGGTGGAAACCAATATCCTCATTTTTGAAGTAACCGGCGACTGGTCCCCGCAGCTCTTTGCCGACCACCTCAAAAAACAAGGTATCCTCGTTATGCCTATTTCCCCCTCACAGGTCAGGATAGTCACCCACCTCGACATTACACCGGAAATGATTGCGCAAACCTGCGAAATCATCGCAGAGATGGCATAACCAAAACGATAACACAATTTAAAGGGCAAGGATTCCTGCCCTTTAAATTTCCATCTCTCCCTAATCTCCGTTATTTTTGCCACCTTATATTATGAATAGCATGGAACTCTCGAAAAATTACCTGCCTGCAACGGTTGAAGAAAAATGGTATCAACAATGGATGGACAAAGGCTACTTCCGCTCTAAACCGGATGGCCGCCAACCCTTTACTGTCGTCATCCCCCCGCCAAATGTGACCGGGGTACTGCATCTTGGCCATACCCTCAATGAAACCGTCCAGGATATCCTGGTGCGCCGGGCTCGTATGAGCGGCTTCAACGCCTGCTGGGTTCCAGGTTCCGACCACGCCTCCATTGCCACGGAAGCCAAGGTGGTAAATATGCTCAAACAGGAAAAAGGCATCGAAAAATCACAACTCACCCGCGAAGAATTTCTCAAATATGCCTTCGAATGGAAAGATAAATATGGAGATATCATCTACCACCAGATAAAAAAACTCGGCTGCAGCTGTGACTGGGACCGCGTTACCTTTACCATGGACGATCACTACTACAAAGCTGTGATCACCGTTTTTATCGATCTTTATAAAAAAGGCGTGATCTACCGCGGCGCGCGCATGATCAACTGGGATCCCAAAGCCAAAACAGCTTTGAGCGACGAAGAAGTAGAATACAAAGACCTGCAGGGTAAGCTCTATCACGTAAAATACGCCATTACGGATGCTAAAGGCATTGCTACCGGCGAATATATCACCATCGCCACCCAGCGCCCCGAAACCATCATGGGCGATACCGCCATCTGCGTAAACCCGGAAGATGAAAGATACGCCCACCTGAAAGGACACTTTGCTGTAGTGCCGCTGGTGAACCGCAGCGTGCCCATTATATTTGATACCTACGTAGACAAAGAATTCGGTACCGGTGCGCTGAAAGTAACACCTGCGCATGATATCAACGACTATAACCTGGGTCTGAAACATAACCTGGAAATAGTGGATACCCTCAACGACGACGGTACGCTTAGTCCTGCTGCTATAGTATTTGTAGGGGAAGACCGCTTCATTGCCCGTAAAAAAGTAGTAGCCGCCCTGGCAGAACAAGGGCTGCTCGTAAAAGAGCAGGAATATACCACCCGCCTCGGTTACAGCCAGCGTAACCCCGACACGGTAGTGGAGCCCCGCATCTCCACCCAGTGGTTTGTAAAAATGGCGGAAATGGCCAAACCCGCCCTGGATGCAGTGGTAAACGGTGATGTGAAGATCCATCCCGGCGACCGCTTCCTGGCGACCTACAAATACTGGATGGAAAATGTGAAAGACTGGTGTATTTCCCGCCAGCTTTGGTGGGGCCAGCAAATACCTGCCTGGTATGCGCCTGATGGCTCCTTTGAGGTTGCCGCCACCGCAGCCGAAGCAGTACAGCAGTTTGCTGCCCGCAGCATCACCGTGTCTGCCGCCGAGCTCAAACAGGACGAGGATTGCCTGGACACCTGGTTCAGCTCCTGGCTCTGGCCAATGGAAGTGTTCAATGGCATATCCCAACCGGATAACGAAGATATCAATTACTACTACCCTACCTCCGTACTGGTAACCGGGCAGGATATCATCTTCTTCTGGGTAGCCCGTATGATCATGGCCGGACTGGAATACAAGGAGATAAAACCTTTTGCCGACGTATATTTCACCGGGATGGTGCGCGACAAACAAGGCCGTAAAATGAGTAAACAGCTCGGTAATTCACCAGACCTGCTGGAGCTTATCCATGCCTATGGCGCAGATGCCGTTCGTTTCGGTATCATGATCTCCTCTCCTGCCGGTAACGACCTCCTGTACGACGATTCCAGCTGTGAACAGGGCCGCAACTTCTGTAATAAAATATGGAATGCCCTGAAACTGGTGAAGATGTGGGAACAACGCCAGGAAGAAGATAACAACACTGCTGCAGATAACTTCGCTGTAAAGTGGTTTGAAAGCAGGTTGAATGAAGTTCAATCGGAAGTGGCGGCACTGCATAAGGATTTCCGTCTCAGCGAGGGCCTAAAAGCCATTTACAGCCTGGTATGGGACGACTTCTGCAGCTGGTACCTGGAGTGGGTTAAACCGGGTTTTGAACAACCGATCCCTGCGTCCATCTATCGTAAAACCATTTACTTCTTCGAACAGCTGATGCAGCTGCTGCACCCATATATGCCTTTCATTACAGAAGAAATATACCAGCAGCTCACCACCCGCGCGGAAGATGATTCCCTGATGATGAAGCGGTTCACCACACCGCAGGCGCCGGTACATGCCACCCTGCTGGAAGGTACGCTGGCTAAGGAAGTGATCAGCAGCATCCGCGATGCTCGTAATAAACACCAGATAAAACCAAAAGATCCGATCGTACTGCACATTGAAACCAAACACGATAACGCGTTCAAACAAATTGAAAGCATGCTCGCCAAACAGGTGAATGCAAAAGCCATTCATTATGTTCAGGAACCCGTGCCAGGTTGCATTACCCTCGTGATCCAGAAAGATAAATTCTACCTGGGAACAGAAACCGCGCTGGACACTACCGCCCAGAAAGCAGCACTCACCAAAGACCTGGAATACCTCAGAGGATTCCTGGCCTCCGTAGAAAAGAAACTCAGCAATGAGCGCTTCGTACAGAACGCTAAAGCAGAAGCCGTGGACGCAGAGCGTCAGAAAAAAGCAGATGCCGAAGCAAAGATTGCTGTTATAGAGGAAAGTTTAAAGACCTTATAATTTTTAAGATCGCCCGGTCGTTACTATACCGGGCGATTTTTTTATATCCCGGCACTATCATGCAAAAACATCTGTTACTTAGTTTCTTATTAGCCACTGCTGTTACACCGGTATTTGCGCAATCCGCAAAGAAACCAACTACCGCCGCAGCAAGTAAAAGACCCATGAAACTGCGCAGCAGCTGGGGCATTTACCTGAGCGATACCCTCCCAAAAAGTGAAGTGATTAAATTGCTGGACTCTGCGCTGATAGTGCGCGATGAAAAGAATATCAAATACCCGGTGCAGTCTTTCGCTTTTACCTATGAAAAACATGAGCCTTATCTTAATGATACTACCGGGCAACCCGCTATATACAAAGATTTTACCGGCGATAATTTCAAGACGGCCGCCCTGCCTGCCGCATGGAGCAAAAGCCTGAAAGAAACCCTGCAAACGGGAGATGTGCTTTATTTCGATGAAATCATCATCAAATACACAGAAGACAAGTTATACAAAGCCCCATCCATCCAGATAAACGTGAAGTGATCTGTCTTCCTAATAATTAAACAACTGCTGGATCGGTACAATAAAATCCACCCGGTTCTGCGCATTGTCTGCCGGATCCTCGTCGAACAGGTGACTGAAACGCACGCCGAATGTAAAAGGCAATGCATTCCCTATGCGGGTATCAAAAAACAATTCCGTTCCTGCCGAAGTAAAGCGGGTATTGGTATTCACGTTGTTACGGGAAAACCTGGCCATGCTGTAATCGTAAAACAGGTTAGCCCTGATGCGGTTAAAATACAGGATCTGTGCAAATCCCCAATCGGGATACGCCAACGGCAAATGATAGTTTGCCCCGAGTTTATAGATACTGGTGTACAAAGGCGTATTATACCCTCTCGCATATACGAAATTATCAGTGAAGGTATAATTGAAGGCATTGTCCCGCTGCTGGTAAGCACCCTGCAACACCAGGCTGTGATTTTGCCATAATCCCGGTAAATACTGATCCAGCCTGGCGTACAGCTGCTCTGCATACAGGCCCGTTACGGAACTGTTATACTGCACTGCCAGGTACTGCCCGAAGTGTGTGTAAATGTTCTGTACTGCTTTGATCCGCTGGTTATTGAAGATGATGGTGTTAGTCAGGAATTGCAGGTCGTTCCCTTTATACCTGGCATCGAGATAACGATGGCGGATATTGTAATTACTGCCGAAAGATACACTACGGCTGTAAAGGCCTGATGAGAAATTCAACGGAACGCTGAAGCCCACATGCGCGGTAGCCTCATTCCAGTATACACGCTGCCGGTTCTGATCAAGGCCGTTACGGTTAATGGTATAATCCGCCCCAACAGACAGCACGGGGAACCATCCCGCGAAAGTAAAGGCAGCGGCAATATCTGAGCTTCCTTCATTCCTGTTATACGTATAGCCGATACTGGTAGAGGTAGTGCTCAGTATATTCTCCCCTATCAGTGATATGCTGTAATCCGGATCATTAAAGGAGGGCACCCAGCTGTGGAAGTTAAACGGGCGGGTGAACTGGGGGTATTTTTTCACTGGCAGGGAATCATGCGCCAGCTCCAGGATGTTACCGCCTTCCTTAAAATGAGGCTGCAGCCAGGCACTGCGCCTGTTCCCGCTTACATCTACCGGTTCCCATGCCGCCTTGTTCAGCGCTGCGTGATACAGCTTGTATCCCTTCACGGTGAATTCACTGAAAACGAGGCTGTCGCCGGACTGGTCTACTGCCATATGCAGCGCACTGTTACCCCTGTCGGTCACTTCGTATGTTTTCCTGTCTGATAACGTGATGGCATATACGTTATTCACATCTTTCAGTCCGCTGGTAAAATAAACCGTATCGCCGCTCACCGCCGGTATGCCTATTACGGTATAACTGAAAGGCGTAAGCACAGTGCTTTCTCCTGTAGCCAGCGACTGCCGCACCAGCGCCATCTCTCCCTTACTATTCCTTACTGCGCTGATCACTGCCTGTTCTCTTTCAGCAAAACGGGGATAGGTATAGTACCAGTTTTCCGGGTTGGGCAGTTGCTTCTCCACTGCGGCAGTACGTGTGTTGATCAGCTGCAGGCTGTATTTCATAGCGGTGGTGATAGACACGGCTATTACGCGCTCCCCGTTTTCGCTTATGTCCGGGGAGAAGAATTTCCCCTTCGGGGAAACTGTTTTCGTATGCCCGGTGACGTTATCCCATACCCTGATCACTGAAAAGTCCTTCCAGCCCCAGCGGGCATCAAAGCGGGCAGCGGCCCAGGCGATACGTCCGTTCCGGTAACTGAAGAAATCGTCATATAAAATACCCGGGCGTACCAACAGACTTTCTTTGCCTGTAGCATCCAGGCGGTAAATACCAGGTACTTTGTTCCAGGCATTTTTTAATACTACCCATTCGTTTTTTCCGGCACTGTATATATAGTTATAGTTGGTCACCGGTTTTGCTACCGGCAGCAGAGGCTGCGCCGGCGTAGTGTCCGGCCTTGCGGCGTAGCTGTTCCACAGCGGCTGGTATTCTTTCAGCATGGCATTATAAAAGCCGGTTATGTTCATCCCTGTTCTTTTCTTCAGGCTATGCGATAACGGGTAAAATACCCCGCGGAAACGGACCGCATCACTGGTCACATCTTTCCAGAAAGTTTGGCCGTAATGCTCCCGGCCGTAGGTAGTCATCAGGTAACCCAGCGGGTAGTGATCCGGCACATAATCCACATAGGAACCGTTGCGGATTTTCATATAGGCGTAACGTTTACCTGCCTGTGAAAGGCCGCGGAAGCCATCGAAAAAACCGGGCAGCCTTCCCCTGCCCTGTGGCGTCAACGCTGTTTCCATCACCACGGCATCTCCTTCCCAGAACCAGTTTGGCACTGCAATATTGGTTATGGCCGCCTGTCCCAGTTGTCCGCCGAGAATAGAAAAAACTTTGGATACTCCCTGCCGGAAGTTCATATTCTGTAACACGTGCCGGTATTCGTGTACTGCCAGCTGATCTACCCAGTTCAGGGAGCCGAGGTCCAGCGAGTTAGGCGGTGGTGCAAGATAAAATTCAGAACGGAAGGGGCCTAGTTGTACATATCCGTTGGATTGCAGGGTTTGATTCTGTAGTACGATGCTTACTTTTTTTTGCAGCCCGCCGATGGAGGAACGGGTATAACGGTTAAGATAGTGGACCAGGCCGGCCACTCGTTCTCCCTGGGCAGTCATGCCATGGGGAAAGATCACCCGCACCGTATCGGTGTTGATCTGCTGCCATTTCAGCGAAGGCGGGTTACCTCCGAATTGTTGCGCCGATAAAGAAAGGGAAAAGGAAAACAGCGTAATGGCAAGAAGAAGACGCATAAAAAATAACGAATTACGGATCTAAAGCAGATGATGATAACGTATAAACGAAAATATGGTTCTTTCCTTATATTATAACCGATATTCGCTGTAATCTGCTTTTAAATCTGTAATTCGTTACCTGGTATCTTTTAACACTCAGGAAGACTGATTGGAATAT
Organism: Chitinophaga polysaccharea; assembly: GCF_902150045.1. Classification (GTDB taxonomy): domain Bacteria; phylum Bacteroidota; class Bacteroidia; order Chitinophagales; family Chitinophagaceae; genus Chitinophaga; species Chitinophaga polysaccharea_A. The sequence continues at coordinate 166,132 of NZ_CABFVU010000004.1, read as the reverse complement.
TCACTGCCAGGCCTCCGTCGGAAGTTTCCTTATATTTTGAGTTCATATCCTGTGCTGTTTCCCACATGGTTTTCACCACAGCATCAAGGGAAACCTTTGCCAGTTCGGGGTTACTTTGCAGCGCCAGCTGGGATGCGGTAATTGCTTTGATAGCGCCCATGGTGTTCCTTTCAATGCAGGGCACCTGTACCAGGCCGCCGATAGGATCGCAGGTAAGGCCCAGGTGGTGCTCCATGGCTATTTCCGCTGCCATCAGCACCTGCCGCTGGGAGCCGCCCAGGCATTCCGTGAGGGCAGCTGCCGCCATGGCGGATGACACTCCTATTTCTGCCTGGCATCCGCCCATCGCTGCAGAAATAGTGGAGCGCTTTTTAAAGATGCTGCCTATTTCTGAAGCCGTAAGCAGGAACTGCTGGATCTTTTCTTCCTGGAAACCATCGCAGAAAGCGATGAAATACTGCAAAACTGCCGGAATTACGCCCGCAGCGCCATTGGTAGGCGCAGTTACCACTCTTCCGAAAGATGCATTCTCTTCATTTACGGCCAGTGCAAAACAGCTCACCCAGTCGAGCGTATAGCTGAAATGCTCACCGCCTGCCCTGATAGCGTCAATCCACGAGGCATAATCTGTATAGGTACGGCCTTTCAGTAATTTTTTGTTGAGTACCGCAGCGCGGCGGCCCACTTTTAATCCGCCGGGTAATTCCCCGCCGGTATGACAGCCGCGGTAGGTACATTCCTGCATCACGCGCCAGATGTTCAGCAGTCCTGCCCTGGTTTGTTCCTCGGGGCGCCAGGCCAGTTCATTTTCCAGTACCAGTTCGGAAATACTGTATCCTGTTTTGATACACCATTGCAGCAGCTGACGGGCAGTATCAATCGGGAAGGGCAGATCCACCTGTTGTGCGCTACCACCGGCATCTCCTTCCTGTACCACGAAACCGCCACCTATGGAATACCAGGTGGAAGCCAGTTGCTCACCATCCATAAAGGTAACGAGGAAGGTAAGGGCGTTGGGGTGGAAAGGCAGTGATTCTTCAAAAAGGAAATCAATATCTTCAACAGGGTCGAAATCTATTTCATACTTACCTGCTATCTTCATTCTGCGGTTGCGGCGGATATCGTCCATTTTGGAATTGATCTGGTTCACATCAAAGGTTACCGGATCGTCCCCGCAAAGGCCCAGCTGTACAGCAATATCTGTACCGTGGCCGTGGCCCGTTTTGGCAAGGGAGCCATATAATAATACCTGCATTTTATTTACAGCCGCCAGTTTGCTTGCCTGCTCCAGCTGATCCAGGAAATGCAGGGCTGCCCGCCAGGGGCCGAGGGTATGGGAGCTCGAAGGGCCAACGCCTATCTTGAAAATGTCAAATACGGAAATACATTCGTGTGCCACTAATTTTTTATTTATCTGTAAAATTAACGGAAAGCGGAGGAATAATACAAATGCAAAAGCGGTACCGTTTATGCAGGTACCGCTTTCTGTATGTGGGCGTTAATTATTTATTAACGTAGTCTTTCAGCTTTACATTGAACAACAGCACAGAGTTGGCAGGGATCTTAGGGTAAGCGCTCGGGCCATAGGCGTAGATAGAAGGCAGGATCAGGTTAATTTCGCCTCCCTTACGGATCTTAGGGATACCGATGGTCCATCCGGAGATCACTCTGTTCAGGTCGAACCTGGCGCTGTCGCTGCTGTCAAAAACCGTTTTATCCAGCAACTGGCCTTTATAGGATACCCATACATTGGCAGCTGCGTTAACAGAATCGCCCGTTCCTTTGGTAACGATCTGGTAAAAAATACCGCGGGGCTCGTGTTGTACATTGGTAATATTATTGGCGGCTATATATGCTACAATTTTTGCGGAATCAGCATCATACTGTGCAATGGCGTCATAGGCAGGTGCGTCATCTTTCTTTGAACAGGCAGCAAGCACTAACAGGAATAACCCTCCCAACAGGAAAACTTTCTTCATACAGTTACGGTTTCAGTTTTATGATAATTAAAAGGTGACGATACAATGGGCATAAGATAATACATCTACCGGATACTTACCAGCTCCAGGTCAGAAATGAGGATGGCATTAGGGGGAATTATACCTGCAATGCCTACGGTGCCGTAAGCCAGGTAGGAAGGGATATATAACCTGATCTTTCCTCCCTGTGATATTTTCTGCAGTCCTATCTGCCAGCCCGGGATATGGTTCTTCAGCATCCGGTGATCGAAATCGGTAGGTCCCAGGGAGGTACCCACTACTTCGCCCGTAACTAAATAATTAGTGTATATAACAGTGGGAATGGAGGTCGCTTTTACGAAATGGGTGCTGTCGCCCGGCTTCTGCACCGTGTAATAGAGCCCGGAAACGTCCCTGGTGGCAATTTCATTATGATCCAGCAGGTAACGCTGAATGGTGTTTTCTGCCCCGGCATCCGCCTGTAGCAGTTCATTGGAGGTGTTTTTTCTGCAGGCTCCTGATATTAAAAGCAGGCTTACGCAAATTATTTTTACAACTGTATTCATCCGCTTCTGTTTACTATCTCGTTGTTAAACGGAGATCGGGTGATAAAGTTACAACGGAAAAGTGATCCGCATAAAAAAACTCCTGCAGCACCGGGTCTGCAGGAGTTTTTATGTTTTTATCAGCTGAGATTAGTAGTCCATGCCCATACCGTGGCCACCACCGCCCATAGCAGGAGCAGCAGCTTTTGGTTCTGGTTTGTCTGCGATTACACATTCGGTAGTCAGCAGCATGGAAGCGATAGACGCAGCGTTTTCCAGTGCAATACGGGTAACTTTAGTTGGATCGATAACACCTGCAGCCAGTAAGTTTTCGTAAACTTCTGTACGTGCGTTGAAACCGAAATCAGCTTTACCTTCTTTTACTTTCTGTACTACGATAGAACCTTCGATACCTGCGTTGGCAGTGATCTGGCGTAATGGTTCTTCGATAGCGCGTTTAACGATGGAAATACCGGTCTGTTCGTCGTTGTTATCACCTTTCAGTGAACCCAGGGCTTCGATAGCGCGGATATAAGCCACACCACCACCAGGTACGATACCTTCTTCAACCGCAGCGCGGGTAGCGTGTAAAGCATCGTCTACGCGGTCTTTCTTTTCTTTCATTTCTACTTCAGTAGCAGCACCAACGTACAGTACAGCTACACCACCGCTTAATTTAGCCAGGCGTTCCTGTAATTTTTCGCGGTCGTAGTCGGAAGTAGTTACTTCGATTTGCGCTTTGATCTGTCCGATACGGGCCTGGATCGCGTCTTTTTCACCTTTACCACCTACGATGGTAGTATTGTCTTTATCTATAGTGATGGATTCTGCTTTACCGAGGTAAGTCAGGTCAGCATTTTCCAGTTTGTAACCTTGTTCTTCGCTGATAACGATACCACCGGTGAGGGTAGCGATGTCCTGCAGCATATCCTTTCTTCTGTCGCCGAAGCCAGGAGCTTTTACAGCGGCTACTTTCAGGGTACCACGCAGTTTGTTTACCACCAGGGTAGCCAGTGCTTCACCTTCCAGATCTTCGGAGATGATAACCAGCGGAGCGCCCTGCTGAGCTACTTTTTCCAGGATGTGCAGGATATCCTTCATAGTGCTGATCTTTTTGTCGTAGATCAGGATATAAGGGTTAGACAGCTCAGCCTGCATTTTTTCGCTGTTGGTAATGAAGTAAGGAGACAGGTAACCACGGTCGAACTGCATACCTTCCACTACTTCTACAGTAGTATCAGTACCTTTTGCTTCTTCAACGGTGATAACGCCGTCTTTGGTTACTTTCTGCATTGCTTCAGCAATCAGTTTACCAATTTCAGCATCATTGTTGGCGGAAATAGAAGCCACCTGTTCGATTTTGCGGGTATCGTTACCTACTTTTTCGGACTGTTTCTTCAGGTTTTCAACAACTGCTTTTACAGCTTTGTCGATACCGCGTTTCAGGTCCATTGGGTTTGCACCGGCAGCTACGTTTTTCAAACCGTCGCCGATGATAGCCTGTGCCAGAACGGTAGCAGTGGTAGTACCATCACCTGCCAGGTCAGCAGTTTTGGAAGCTACTTCCTTCACCATTTGTGCACCCATGTTTTCGATTGCGTCTTCGAGCTCAATTTCTTTTGCTACGGAAACACCATCTTTAGTTACGCCGGGAGCACCGAATTTCTTCTCGATTACTACGTTACGGCCTTTAGGACCCAGGGTTACTTTAACAGCATCAGCCAGAGTGTCAACGCCTTTTTTCATTTTGTTGCGGGCGTCTATATTAAAGAAGATTTGTTTTGCCATAATACTTTAAGATTTTTCTTTTAGGAATTAATACATATCACGGACAGCGCTTAAACGATTGCCAGGATATCAGATTCACGCATGATTAAGTAATCTTCGCCTTCGATAGGGAGTTCCTGACCAGAGTATTTACCATAGAGTACGGTATCGCCTACCTTCACAGTGATGGGTTCATCTTTTTTACCGGGTCCGGCAGCCACCACGGTGCCTCTCACAGGTTTTTCTTTCGCAGTATCGGGGATGATGATACCGCCAGCTGTTTTCTCTTCTGCTGCTGCAGGTTTCACGATTACCCTGTCAGCTAAAGGTTTAATACTTAATTGTTTAGCCATAGTAGTTTTTATTTAAAAAAGATGTTTGTGAATTTTGTTCTTCCGTCCACGAGAATTATGCCAATGGCCTTTTCGGGTCAAATTTGCAGGTCACGAAGGTATCGACTTGCTTTCACACTGACAAATCATGACGAGCAACCCGAAAAAATGACAGGAACGCGGAGTTTGTCTGGCTCAGGATTATGATGATTTTAATGATTAGCCGGATATTCTTTGAGCGAAGGTTGTCTGACGCGGAGTTTGTCTGGCTCAGGATTATGGTGATTTAAATGACTACGTTGATCTTTTGAGTTTTTATAAAAATAAAGGGAGATATGAACGATATATTCATTTTTATCTCCGTTAACTGCATTAACAGAAATTAAAAAATATCAATATGATCATTTAAATCACCATAATCCTGAGCCAGACAAAATCCGCGAATATGAAAATTTTTCTCTACTTTTGCGCCCTTATACCAGTTCTTTTTTATAAGATGATCAGTAGAAGAAATATCCGGGTAAAAGTAATGCAAACACTTTATGCCCTGGAAACGATGGAGCAAAGCAGTATTAAGCCAGGCACGGCCACCAGACTTTTAAATGAAAAGCTGGACCAAACCTGCCAGATCTTTACCTACTTACTTAACTCAGTGGTACAGGTAGCACAGTACGCTGAAATTGACGCGCAAACCCGTGCTTCCAAACACTTACCCTCTGCCGAGGACCTGCAGGTGAACACAAAAATTGCAGGAAATGAATTTATTTACCAGATAACCAGCGACAAAGGTTTCCAGGTAAACCTGGAACAATGGAAAATGAAGCTGCAAACAGATGATGATCTGCTCAGAAAGCTTTATAACCAACTCATTGCTACAGATACCTACAAAGCCTATATAGCAGACGGTAGCCGTACCAAAGCAGGTGAAAAGGAAATACTGGAATTCATCTATAAAGAAATACTGGCGAAAAGCGAGCCGTTCCAGCAACACATGGAAGATACCTTCCTCCATTGGGGCGACGACGAAGAAATGATGGGCATCCTGATAAATAACTATTTCAATAAGCCGCATCTCTTCAATTTCCTCCAGCTGATCAGCAAGGAAAAACTGGACTACGCAAAGGAACTCCTGCTCACGGTAACAGACAAAAAGGAATACTGCCTCGAACTGATCAAACCTAAGTTACAAAACTGGGATTCTGAACGTATTGCCGCAGTGGATATGTTGCTGATGGAAATGGGGGTGTGTGAATTCCTCTATTTCCCTACCATTCCCACCAAAGTAACGATCAACGAATATATAGACCTGGCGAAAGCATACAGCACCCCTCAGAGCGGACAGTTCATCAACGGTATCCTGGATAATATCCTGAAAGACCTTGAAAAAGAACAGCTGGTGCAAAAACAGGACCGTCCGAAAAAGTAAGTGGGAAAAGTTATTTTTACGGTAAAATAGTAAGCCATGAAAAAACTGTTCTGTTTACTCGCCTGTGGAAGCCTGCTGGTGGCGGCTTGTAACAATAACGCAAAAAACAATACCGCTGCTGCTGCTGCCGGGAACGGGCAAAAAAATGAAGCTGGACAATCTTCCGCGCTTACCTTTGAAGAAAAGGTGCATAACTTTGGAGAAATTACAGCCGGTGAAAAAGTGGAATATTCCTTTAAATTCACCAATACAGGCACCAGCCCGCTGCTCATTGAAGACGCCATTTCCAGCTGCGGTTGTACCGTACCTGAATGGCCAAAAGAACCTATCAAACCCGGTCAATCCGGCTATATGAAGGTAGTTTTCGACAGCCACGGAAAATCCGGTTATACTGAAAAAGAAATTTCTGTTAAAATCAACAATAATGACGGTTATGTGGTAGGACCAAAAATCCAGTGCAATATCATTACCAAATAGTCCGGACTAAACTATTAAATCAATTATAGAAATGAACATCCTGAACATTTTATTAATGGCGCCCCAGGGCGGTGCCCAAGGCGGTGGTAACTCCTGGGTTTCTTTCCTGTTCTTTGGCGGTATGATCCTTGTCATGTGGCTTTTCATGATCAGACCTCAAACTAAAAAGGCAAAACTGCAGAAACAATTTATTGATAACCTGAAAGAAGGTGATAAAATCGTCACTATTGCCGGTATCCACGGTAAAGTGAAGAAAATGAACGATAACAACACCGTTCTCATGGAAGTAAGCCCAGGAACCAGCTTCACCATCGAACGTTCTGCCATCAGCATGGAATATACTACAGCCCAGCAAAAAGCGGCTGAAACCAAATAAGGATTACGCTAAAGTAATTACTGCTACGGAGTTACAGACAGATAACAGGCAAGGATCCAGGTCCCCCGGTAATCTGCCCGTAACTCCGTAATTCATATGGGTAGTTCGTAATTTTTTATAAATTGGAACCATGTTAAAGATTGGAATCACCGGGGGAATTGGCTCCGGCAAAAGCACCGTTAGCAGAATATTTGAATTACTCGGCGTTCCCGTATACTACGCGGATGACCGGGCGAAAGATATCATGGTCCGTGACCCGGAACTGGCCGCACAGGTAAAACATCACTTTGGCGAAGAAGTATACGACGCGGGGGGCGCACTGAACCGTAAACTCCTGGGAAATATTGTATTCAACGACAAAGACAAGCTGGCCCTCCTGAATTCGCTCGTACATCCCGCCACCATCCGCGATTCAGATAACTGGGCCCAACAGCAGCGCACGCCCTATGTGTTAAAGGAAGCCGCCCTGCTATTTGAAACAGAATCGTTTCATCATCTCGATAAGGTGATCTCCGTTTTTGCCCCCCAGCCCTTACGTGTACACCGCGTCATGAAGCGCGACAACGTAACCCGCAATGAAGTGCTGGCGCGCATCCACAAACAAATTGATGAAACCATTAAAATGAAACTGAGCGATTACGTGATCTATAACGATGAACAGCATATGGTGATCCCCCAGGTGCTGGCCCTTCACAAAAAATTCCTGGAACTCGCCACCACAAAGTAATACCGCTTCAAGTCCACCTCACAGGCAGGAACACAGCAAAAACAAAACCTGCGCCCTCCTGGTGCCCGGCTATTTGCATATACCCGCCAGTTACCTGCTGTATACCACATGGCCCAACCACCCATGGTTTTCCCTAACTTTGGCGAAAACATGGATAATGGATAGCGCGAACAGAAGTCCCATTCAACTCACCCCCGGTGCGGCAGAAGTAGTGAAGCAATTGTTACAGGGTAATACAGAAGCTCCCTACCTACGGGTGGGCGTAAAGGGCGGAGGCTGCTCAGGGGTGGCTTATATGCTGGGTTTTGATGCGCTCATGGAAGATGACGATCTGTTTGAAGTATCCGGCATCCCCGTGATCATGAAAAAAGCCCATGGCATGTACCTTATGGGAATGGAAATAGATTACCAGCAGGGAAGTGATGCCACAGGGTTTGTGTTCAGGCAGCCAGCCGGCTAATCCTCATCTTCATAAAATATACTGCATAAAAAAACCTCCTGGCATACCAGGAGGTTTTTATTTATCAAACATTATTTCAGTAACGTCTTACTTATTTGGCAGCAGAAGCTGTTTTCTTTGCAGTTACTTCCACCGAATCGCTTTCATTCGACAGCTGGTTCTTCTTGTCAAAGTCAACCAGTACAGGCGCCGCAACAAAGATAGAAGAGTAAGTACCGGTGATCACACCGATCAGCATTGCAAAGGCGAAACCGCGGGTTACTTCACCACCGAATACAAACAGGATCAGGATGGTGAGGAACACTGTCAGAGACGTCATAATGGTACGGCTCAGGGTATCGTTGATCGCTTTATTGATCACGGTGTTCCTGTCGCGGCCATGAGCGCCGGTCCTGAAGTATTCACGGATACGGTCAAACACGATCACGGTATCGTTCATGGAGAAACCGATCACTGTCAGGATCGCAGCAATAAAGTGCTGGTCAATTTCCAGTGTGAACGGTACAAAAGACCGACACCAGGAGAATACTGCCAGTGTAACCAGTACGTCGTGCAGCAAAGAGAAGATAGTACCGATAGAGTACTGCCATTTGCTGAAACGCAGCAGGATATACAGGAAGATCACCACGATAGACAGGATGGTTGCCTTCACAGCCCCTGCGCGCAGGTCGTCGGAAATGGTAGGCGATACTGTTTGTGATCCCACAATATAACGGGAAGTAAATACATCCGGCGTTACGGAAGCGTCATAGAACTTCTTCAGGCCATTGTATAATTTATCGGCTACTTCCTTATCAACCGCCAGGCTCTGCTGCTCAATTTTATAAGCAGTAGTAATGCTCAGCTGGTTGGTGCTGCCAATGGTTTTAACGAATACTTCAGAGTCAAATTCCTTCTTCAGTACATCGGCCACTTCTTCGCGGTTCATCGGGTGCTCGAAGCGTACAGTGTAGCTGCGGCCGCCGGAGAAATCGATACCGTGGTCAAAACCGTGGAAGAAAGAGGAAACACCTGCTACCATTACGATCGCAGAAATGATATAAGCATATTTACGTTTGCCTACGAAATCGAAAGCCACATGTTTAAATACTTTACGGGAAATAGGCGTGAAGTATTCAAAATGTCTTTTTCTCTTCATCCAGAAGTCGGTTACCATACGGGAAACCAGGATACCGCAGAACAGTGACAGGAACAAACCTATGATCTGGGTAGTGGCGAAGCCGAGTACAGGACCTAAACCGAAGTAGAACAGGATGAAGGCTGTGAGTAAGGAAGTAACGTGACCATCGAGCACCGGTGCATAGGAGCGTTTATAGCCGTCTGCCACCGCGTCGTGGTACGACTTACCATGCGATAGTTCGTCTTTGATCCTTTCAAATATGATTACGTTGGTGTCTACCGCCATACCGATGGTGAGTACCATACCGGCAATACCGGCCATTGTTAACGTGGCGCCCATGGAGGCCAGGATACCAAAGGTAAACAGCAGGTTCAGTACCAGTGCGATATTTGCTACCCAGCCGGCGGTGTTGTAGTACACCAGCATGAGCACGAAGATAACGCCAAAGGAGATCATAAAGGATTTGGCGCCGGCTGCAATGGATTCAGCACCCAGGGTCGGACCTACGATCTGTTCCTGTACAATTTGTGCAGGAGCCGGCATCTTACCGGATTTCAGGATGTTGGCGAGGTCATTTGCTTCTTCAATGGTAAAGCTACCGCTGATAGAGGAACGGCCACCGGCAATTTCACCCTGTATGGAAGGAGCAGAGTAAACGATATTATCGAGCACTACTGCTACGTAGTTGAATGTAGCGGGATCTTTTGGATTGGTTGGAGCCAGTTCACCGGTCAGTTTTTTCCACTGGTGGGCGCCTTCGTTATCCATTGTCATGCTGATTTCCGGCTGGTTGTTCTGGTCCATGTCCTGGCGGGCATCAACGATGCTGGCGCCGCCAACACGGGGCTCAGGATTAGCAGGGTTTACTTTCAGCGCATATACGGCCAGGGGGCCATGTTTGTCTTCTTTATTTTCAGCACCAAACGCAAAAACCAGGTCTTTAGGCAGGATAGCCTTTACAGCCGGCAGTTCTGCGTAACGGTTGAAAGTAGCGGTATCTTTTGGCAAGATCCTTCCGATAGACGGGCCGGGGAAAACGGAGCCGGACTGCGGGTCTACGTTAGGGAACAACACCATGAACAGTGGGTTCTGCTGCTGTTGTTCTTTCAGCTGCAGTTCTTTGCTGGCGTTTTTGCTGGTATCTTTTTTAGAGAGATAATCGGTCAGGCTGCCATTTTTACTGGTATCTTTAGCGGCAGCAGCAGTAGCGGCTGCAGCTGTATCAGTTGTAGCGGCAGGTGTAGCGGCTGCGGTAACTGCAGCTTTTGAATTCCTGATCGCATCGTTCATCGGTGACAATACGTTCTGGATAAAGTCGGGAGAGTTCTTGTATACTTCCCTGAATTCCAGGTTGGCAGTTGCCTGCAGGTATTTGTGCACGCGGGCGGCATTATCAACACCGGCCAGTTCCACGGAGATCAGTCCTTTATTTTCATCCAGGCTGATGTTGGGTTGTGCCACACCGAATTTATCAATACGTTTTTGCAGTACGATATAGGTATTCTTAATGGCAACACGTGATTCCTTGCGGATCATGTCCAGCACCTGCTGATTGGAGGAATTGAAAGTGATATCCTTCTGGTAGGCATTTGCAAAAATAGACGCCAGTTTGCCCTGTGGTGCTACCTCGGTGTATGCTTGTCCGAACAAGGTAACAAAATCGGCCTGGTTAGTTTTCTTCAGCTCATTTGCTCTTTCCAGCGCTTTGTTGAAAGCGGCATCCTTGGATTGACCGGATAAGGCGCGGATAACATCTTCCACGCTTACTTCCAGTACCACGTTCATACCACCTACCAGGTCCAGACCGAGATTCAGTTCTTTCTCTTTGGCCTTGGTATAGGTTACATTCCATGGGAAGCCTGCAATCTTTGTGCTGCTGGTACTGTCCACAATCTCTTGTCTCCTCTGTTTAATAAACCCTTTGAGGGTATCTGAGTAGAAGCCCTGCAGTTCCGAACTGCCTGGATATTTCTTTTCAGGTGTAGGGTATTGCTTGGCCACATCGTTTTCGGCCTGCTGCTCTATCTTCTTCTCATAGTTCCGCACCAAAAACGTGAAGGACAATTGGTACAAAGAGATAAGGATCAGTGCGATGGCAAAAAATCTTACCAGTCCTTTAAGTTGCATACTGTTTGTTTCGGGTTTATAAAAAAAAATTTTAAGAGTTGCAAAGATAGAATTTAAATCGATATATTAAAGTCTTAGTTAAAAGACGCGCAAAATCAATATGCGCCTGCCTTTGCAGGTTGGTTGGCACACTTTTTTTAAATCTGCAGCTCCCGGATTCTGGTCTTTTATGTATATTCCTTTGCTTTACAATCTATAACAACGACAAATATATGCAAACCCAACATTATCCGGCAACAGATAATTTCCTGGAAGCTTTGCTGAAAAGTCAAAAAAGCCGGCTAGGCGCCATATTCAGCGATCCTTCCACTTACCGTTTACAGATCATTTTTACCCGTATAGACCGGGATGAGCAGCAGCGGCCTCATTTTTCAGACTATTACTATGGTGTTTCCCCTGATACCTACTTCTACCCTGCATCTACCATAAAACTGCCGGCTGCCGCCCTGGCGCTGGAAAAGCTGAACGACCTGCAGATCCCGGGCCTTGACCGTAACACTCCCTTCTTTACCGCCCCTCTTACAGGGATCAACACCGGCGTGCGCCACGACCGCTCCGCCGCTTCCGGCCTTCCGTCGGTTGCCCATTATATAAAAAAAATATTCCTTATCAGCGATAACGATGCCTATAACCGGCTCTACGAGCTCATCGGGCAGGAGCCGTTTAACCGCAGGCTATGGGAAATGGGGTACACGGAGGCTCAAATCCGCCACCGGGTGGGGCTTCCTCTTTATGAAGAGGCCAACAGGCATACCAATGCCGTAAGCTTCCGGGAGGGAGACCGGATCCTGTACCGGCAGCCCGCCGCGTACAGCCACCTCGAGTTTTCACCACGGGAAGATTTCGCCGGGAAAGCCTGGTACAATCACCTCGACCACCTGGAACATCGGCCCATGAACTTCTCCCACCGCAATAAACTTCCCCTTTCCAGTCTTCATAACATTATGCGCAGCATAATTTTTCCGGAAGCTGTAACAAATCGTCAACGTTTCCGTTTAACAGGGAAAGATTACCTTTTTTTGTACAGATGTATGTCTCAGTACCCGGACGAATCAACGGACCCGGCTTATGACCAGGAACAATACTCTCAGGCATATACCAGGTTCTTACTTTTTGGGGGTGAACGGAACAGCCGGATACCGGCACATATCAGGATATTCAACAAACCGGGATGGGCATACGGATTTCTGACTGATACAGCATATATTGTGGATTTTGCCAACAAAACAGAGTTCCTGCTGTCTGCCAGTATTTTTGTAAACACCACTGGTATTTTGGGAGATGATCAGCAGGCTTTTGAAAAAACAGGTAAACCTTTTCTCAAAACATTGGGGGAAGTTATTTACGAATCCGAAGCAGGGCGTCAAAAGAACATCTTACCGGACCTGTCGCGTTTTGAACCAAATGATAAAAAAACAACCGATCAATAACACAATTTAAAAACTGAGAGCAAAATGCTAACCAAGAAAAATCGCGTATGGGCAGTTGTCGCCCTGTTGACAGGAATCATCGGATTTTCTTCCTGCCTGAAGAATGATAACAATTATACGCCCCAGAGACCACAGGCGCAGATTGCGATAATAGGCAGTTCTACCAGCATGATCCCGGGTACTTTCTATGATAACGACCAGAAAGTAACCGAAACTGAATTCAATTATAACTTCTACGCCAGGTACGCCGTGTACGGAGGCCTGCACAAATTTGACCTGAAGAAGAAAGGAGGCGACAGTTTATTTACTTCCACTACTTACAATTTCGACTCTACACAGTACTATACTTACCTGATCTGGGATAAAGCCCCTGTCAGATCTGCTATTATTAAAACAGATCAATCCAACTACAGCCGCGATAAAATCGGTATCCGTTTCCTGAACCTGAGCCAGAACGCAGGTCCCGTAGATGTGTATGTTGGTGCAGAAAAAATTGACAGCAACCGTGTTTACTTTGACGGTAATGTGAGCGCTGCCAGTGCATTTAAGCTTTACAGCTCTTTCAGCACAGGCTCCACTATAACTATCAGGGAAGCCGGTACTACCAACAAATTAGCTGAAGTTAGCGGCGCTGATCTGAAGATCGGTACTTTCAATACAGGTTACTTCTATACCATTTATCTCATGGGAGTTAAAGGAAGCAGCGGTACTGATAAACTGTACACCAACGCTATCTTCAGCTTATACAATTATTAAGCAATCCAGGTTCTTCTAAAAAGAAATAACATAAAACGGGGCTGACTAAGAATATTGGTCAGCCCTAATTTATTTGGGTACCTGATGGAGGCAATCATCATTTAAGCGATTCTCAAAGCCTTCGTTTTATTTTTGGGCCGCCCAAGTCACGCCCTTGGTTATTGGCCTTAAAAAAGATGGTTTAAAAGAAGTGTTGGGTATGCGGATGGCAGAAGCAGAGTCTTCATCTTTCGTGACAAGCGTTTTAACTGATAAATGGGGAGCCAAATACGCCATGCTATTCAATCCTGGGAGAATAATAGTGACTATCTTAGCAGCCATTTTGACCTCCCACTAGAGGTCCGCAAGATCATATATACAATCAACACCATTGAAAACCTTACTAGAGATATCAGGAAGTACACCAAAACGAAAGTCCAGTTTACTGATGATACCGCCGCTAAAAAGGTTGTATACCTGACTATAATGAATATAGAAAAGAAATGGAGCATGACGCTCCATAACTGGGAGCTCATACTCCATCAATTTTTAACGATCTTTGAAAACAGATGTCGCCTCTAAACAGTTGCTGTATCGTTTACACATTACATTTTATGGTCTCAGCTAAAACAATAAGGCCGACTTTTTTCCCTATTTCTGTTATTAGAATAGAAAAACCTGAACAATCTGAAGATTAAAATAATTCTTATCTTGACTAAAATTAACAGGGCAGATTCCTTATTTTCCTCTTATTTTTCCTATATTTACTTCATACCCTCACCCTCCTATTTTTTCAAAACTGTACATCAACGTACATAATTAAATGTTACCCACATGAAACCCACATCAGCAAGATTGTTATCTTCACCCGCATTTTTCCTTTCAGTTACTTTATTCTCATTATTTTTAGTTGCAATCGGAAGTCCGAACAGCTTGCCCCTCCACAAAACACTGAAGCAGAAAAGCAACTTAAGGAAGTGTACGGCAACTATTTGACCTTTAAGGACGAAGGATCCTTTAAAAAAGCGATAGCCGATTCCCGTAATCTGACAGACAAAGAACAATTACAGTTTGAGATTGACCACGGATTTGCCTCTATGGCATCCAGCTATCGAGAATTCGATCAAAAGATAAGTTTGTTTGAATCAGCCAGAGATACCACTGGCTTCTATATTGTCAGCAATAAACATCAATCCGCGCTTTATTGGAAAGCAGCAGATGAATATTATATTAACAGTCCAGATTGGGAAACCTCCAAGGTTATCAATAAAAACGGACTTGTTAAAATTGGTGAAAATATCATCAAATTTGAACATGACCGGAAAATCAGCCTGAAAAACAATGATCTCCAGACATTGAACAAAGCACTTGCTATAAAGGCGAACGTCGCTACTGCCACCTTTTCGGTAGATTACCATCCTAAAAGTGTTGCATCAACTGAATCATTACCTGGTTATAAATGGTTGAACCTTTATGGCAATAATCCCCAGGAAGGTATGTTTTCAAATAGCGTCACCGATCAATATCAATACCAGGCGAATAACAGACGTTTCACCTTCGCTGTATGGCTTGTAAACATTAGAAAAGCTGGAGTATTATATGCCTTTGCAGAACTGCACTACAGTGGAATGAGAAAAGTATTTCTCTTCTGGCAGAGAGCAAAAGTGACTGGTGTTACACTTAATGGATCCATGAGAATAAAAATGACCTCAAATGCTGTATCGCCGTATTTTACCTGCAGATATATAAACTATGGAGTGGCTGACCGATGGTATGAGAATTATTACAATGATGACATAGAAGGGCATGAAATTTTTGCAATTTCAGAAAAACTGGTAAACCACCCCGATCCATATAGCATTCTCGGCCCTCCCGGCATTCCCCCGCAGCTCCCTTATTATGTAGACATGCGGAAGCATCCCGAAGCCCCCAACTATTTCTTTAATGACAAAGATGATTTTGGTGGTAATCTTCAACTGAATCCGGATTATTATTGGAGTCATATCGAATCTGGATTTTCATTTGGTAATCCAAACTCGCTTACCACTTGTGTAGCAAACGTAGAGGGAGAAACATTCGAAATCAATTTCTAATCTTCCAATTATATATTCTTCTGGAGGGTTTGAGGGCCATGAATTGAAGAGTTATCTTTCAATTTCAATATTTTATATTAAAAATAATTCGTACAAACGCAGAACGGGCCGGTTATCCGGCCCGTTCTGCGTTTGTACAGCAGCCAGGAACGATCTTTCCATGTATTATCTGGTTTTTTTCTGTACGTTTGCTCCGGTCAATTCAATGTAATGATATGAATCAACTAGCAGACAGGCTGTCACGGATTTCCGAGCCGCAAACAATTAAAATGGCTAAACTAAGCCGTGAATTAAAAGCCCAGGGCATAGATATCGTAGACCTCAGTATCGGAGAACCGGACTTTGATACTCCCGTACATATCCGGGAAGCCGCCAAAAAGGCGATCGATGAAGGATTTACACACTATACCCCCGTGGCCGGCTACCCGGAAGTAAGAAAGGCAATAGTACACAAATTAAAGAGGGATAACGGTCTTGACTATACGCCGGAACAGATAGTGGTGTCTACAGGCGCCAAGCAATGCCTGGCCAACGCAGTACTGAGCATTGTGAACCCCGGCGACGAAGTGATCATCCCCACCCCTTACTGGGTTACCTATTCAGAACAGGTAAGCCTTTGCCAGGGCGAAGTAGTATTTGTTCCCTGCAGTATTGAAAACAATTATAAGATTACACCGGAGCAATTGGAGGCAGCCATCACACCAAAAACAAAGCTGTTCATGTTCTCCTCTCCCTGCAACCCTACCGGCTCTGTATATTCCGGAAAAGAACTGGAAGCACTGGCCGCCGTATTTGCAAAGCATCCCGGGATCTTTATCATCTCCGACGAAATATACGAGTATATCAACTACGAGGGCAAACATGAAAGCATTGCGCAATTCGGTGACCTCATTAATCGCACCATCCTCATTAACGGTTTGAGCAAAGGCTTTGCCATGACCGGCTGGCGCCTTGGTTATCTCGCCGCCCCACTGGACATTGCCAAAGCCTGCGATAAGATACAGAGCCAATTTACCTCTGCCACCTGTTCTATCACCCAGCGCGCCGCCATCACCGCCCTTACCGGCGAACTGACCACTGCAGTGGAAATGGTAGCTGAATTCAAAAAACGCCGCGCGTTTATTCATGAAGCCCTGAAAGCCATACCCGGCTTAAAGGTAAATGACCCTGAAGGCGCCTTCTATATGTTCCCTGATATGAGCGCGTTCTTCAACAAATCATTTGAAGACATGCATATCAAAAACGCCGACGATCTTTGCATGTTCCTCCTCCATAAAGCCAACGTATCTACTGTTACCGGCAGCGCTTTCCAGCAGCCCAACTGTATCCGGATATCGTACGCCACCAGCATGGACAAACTGGAAAAAGGAGTGGAAAGAATGAAAACCTGGCTGGGGAAACTCGCTTAATAATCAATCAACTCCGTGATTAATATGATTACCGGGAGATGTTTACCTTTACATCTCCCGGTAATCGTTTAATTTTAAACACTATCATACAATATATAAATATCTTTATATATATTTGTGCGCATAAAGAAATAAGATGGGCAGCCTTGACTTGAATACACTACTATACATAGCGCTCGCCGTAGGTGCAGTGGCTATTGTTTACCCAACAATAAAAGATCTTTTTAAGAAAAATAAAACAACCGGCACAACAACAGACAATAAAGAACAACCGGTAAATCCGACCGTACTTCCTTTACAGTTGCAGGCATACGAGAGAATGGCCCTTTATGTGGACCGTATCACCCCTCAAAGCCTGATAGGACGCATCTATCAGCCGGGATTAACCGCAGTGGACATGCAGATATCCATGGTACAGCAGATCAAAGCGGAATACGAACATAATGTTACCCAGCAGATCTATGTATCGGCTATGACATGGGAAGCAGTGAAAACATTGAAAGAACAAACCATTTCCGTGATCAACCAGGTGGCTGTGCAGCTGCCGCCGGATGCACCGGCAATGGAACTGAACAAACAGATACTGGAAGTATTTTTACAGGCGGGCGAATCCCCTGCTGAACTGACCTCGCAGATCATTAACGCGGAAGCAAAAAGACTAATGCGGTAATCACTTCGCCTTTATCACTTCATTCAGCAAATAACTTTTCCCGTTAAACAAGATATACAACGGCTTACCCTGGTACCATGGGATGCCCTCCTTTTTTGCATGTACCTGGATATGCAGGTGAGGCTCTGAGCTGAAGCCGGAATTACCCACGCAACCCAGCGGTTCACCCTGTTTTACATACTGCCCCTCGTGTACTATCACGCTGCCCATTTTCAGATGCCCCATGAACACGTAGTACCCGGGGGTTTCCAGCAATACCTGGTTGGTGTTCTTCGGGCCGCGGTCCATTGCAGGCGGTATATTGTCGGGGTTATTGCTGTAGGCTCTCATCACAAGGCCATCACAGGGGGCATATACGGTATCCCCGAAGATCAGGTAATCTCCCAGGCGACGGGAAAATATCTTCCCTGCACGACCACCGTAATTATTCAGCTTTACAATATCCATCGCATAAATGGCTCCGCGTAAACTGAAGTGGAAAACATTGGTAGGCAATCCTTTGCCACCCTGTAACACAAAGTAGTTACCAGGTTTAAAGGGAAATGCCAGCGCTACCCGCTGGGGTTTACCTGTAGTACCGGTAAAGTACAACACAGACATCACCACGAAAATAAAAGTAAGCACGCCATTGCTCCGGCGTTTCCATAAAGGTGTGGGCCTGGCTGCATGATCATGCTTACGCATGGTATAAGCAGCCATATTCAGGATTAACAATCCGCCAAAAACATATTTGGTGTAAATAGAGAGGTACACCCAGGTGCCATATAAATACAGGAACCCTCCCAGTGAAAGCCCCAGCAGTAAATAGCTGTAAGTAGCGGCCAGCGGACGGCTTCCCGCTTTCCAGACAAGATATAAGCTATACAATGCCAGTGCGATCGTTGCGCCTAATAAACAGTAAATGACCATAGTATCCTGTCAACTTTAACACAAAATATCAATATTTTTCTCAGCGGCGAAGTACCATAATAATTATGTAACATTGCAACGCTAGTTTTAGATACCATGGAAAAAACCATTCAAACCGATTCAGGCATTGTAATAGCACCGGTATATACACAACCGGTGAAGATGGAAGAACTGCCCGGCGCTTTTCCCTACACCCGTGGCATACACGCTACCATGTACCGCGATAAACTGTGGACCATGCGGCAATATGCGGGATTCAGCACCGCGGAAGAATCGAATAAAAGGTATCATTACCTGCTCAGCCAGGGAGTTATGGGCCTGAGCGTGGCTTTTGACCTCCCTACACAGATCGGCTATGATTCGGATCACCCCATGTCTGAAGGCGAAGTGGGAAAAGTAGGCGTAGCCATAGATTCCCTGGAAGATATGGAAATACTGTTCAAAGATATTTCCCTGGAACAGATCTCTACCTCCATGACCATCAACGCCACAGGGTTTATCCTGCTGGCATTTTACATAGCGCTGGCCAAACGGCAGGGCGCCGACCTGAAAAAGATTTCCGGTACCATCCAGAACGACATCCTGAAAGAATACGCCGCCAGGGGCACCTTTATTTATCCGCCCAAACCTTCTATGCGGCTTATCACCGATATTTTTGCGTATTGTAGCAAAGAAGTGCCCAAGTGGAATACCATCTCCATTTCCGGCTATCATATCCGCGAGGCCGGCGCCAATGCCGTACAGGAGCTGGCTTTCACACTGGCTAACGGGAAGGCCTATCTGAAAGCGGCACTGGATACAGGACTGGATATCAATGTATTTGCCAAGCGCCTATCTTTCTTTTTCAACGCACACAACCACCTCTTTGAAGAAGTGGCCAAATTCCGTGCGGCAAGGCGCATGTGGGCAAATATTACACAATCGCTCGGCGCCACCGATCCTAAAGCGCAGATGCTGCGGTTTCACACTCAAACCGGTGGCAGCACTCTTACCGCACAGCAGCCACAGAACAACATCGTGCGCGTAGCCATTCAAACGCTCGCTGCCACTATGGGCGGTACCCAATCGTTACATACCAACGGCTACGACGAAGCTTTATCGTTACCTACAGAAGAAGCAGCGCGCATCGCCCTCCGCACCCAGCAGATTGTGGGTTATGAAAGCGGCGTGGCCGATACCGTAGATCCACTGGCGGGTTCCTTCTATGTAGAAGCGCTTACCAACGAAGTGGAAAATAAAGCCTGGGAACTGATCCATAAAATTGACGCTATGGGTGGCGCTGTTAGCGCCATAGAACAGGGCTTCATCCAGGATGAAATAGCAAAGAGCGCCTACCGGTACCAGCAGGAAATTGAAAATAATGAGAAAATAATCATTGGTGTCAATAAATTTACAGCGGCAGACCAGGCCTCTCCGGAGGTATTCCGTATAGACGACAGCATCCGGGCAGTACAATCCGAACGCCTGAAATCCTTACGGGAACGCCGTGATAACGCCGCTGTGCAAAATGCACTGGCGCAGATCCGGCAGGCCGCCGGTACCAACGAAAACCTGATGCCCCTGGTAGTAACAGCAGTAGAGCACCTGTGCACCCTCGGAGAAATTGCAGATGTACTGAGAGAAGTATGGGGAGAATATAAATAATTGTATAAGCGTATTCAATAGTCAAATGAGTTTAATTTATCACAACACCTGTCCGCTTTGTGGATCGTCGCAGATACATGAAGCGATTGCTGCCAAAGACTACACCGTATCAAAGGAAACATTCAACATCTTCCACTGTGGGGGCTGTGGCGGCCGCTTTACACAAAATGTGCCCGACAGCGCGCATATCGGGCGGTATTACCAATCACAGGAATATATTTCCCATTCTGAAACAAAGCAGGGACTTATTAACCGCTTATATCACAGTGTCAGGAAAATCACGCTGCGCTCCAAACAAAACTGGGTACGCAATGCTTCCGGCATCAAAACTGGTGCCCTGCTGGATATAGGCAGCGGTACCGGCGCATTTCTCCACTATATGAAAACCAGCGGTTGGACTGTAACAGGGTTGGAACCAGATGAAAACGCACGCAGGAACGCCAAAGAAATTTACGGAGTGGAAGCGCTGCCCATTGAACAGTTATACGCTCTGGCTCCACAGCAGTTTGACGCTATCACCATGTGGCATGTGCTGGAACATGTGCACGACCTGCACGGCTACCTGGATCATATCCGCACCCTGCTGAAACCCGGCGGTTCCTTACTCATCGCCGTCCCCAACTATACCTCCTCCGACGCCGACTACTATAAAGAATACTGGGCCGCCTATGATGTGCCCCGACATCTTTATCACTTCTCTCCCGGCTCCATGGAAAAATTATTATCACAACATCATATTAAACTGTCAAAAAAACACCCTATGGTGTTCGACGGTTTCTATGTAAGTCTTCTCAGCGAAAAATACAAAACCGGTAAAAGCCGGTTGCTGCAAGGGTTCTTTCACGGGTTCCGCTCCTATCGCAAAGGCCTGAAAACAGTAGACCGCTGCAGCTCCATTGTGTACGAGTGCAAAATATAACGCGGCTCGCCTTCGGCGCGGAGTTTGTCTGACTCAGGATTAAACTGATTACGCTGATTGGGCTGATTGGATTACTTTGGATTAAAATGATTTGGGGAGATTTAAGCGAATCCGCTTCTATCTCCCCAAATCTCTTTTAATTTATAAAATCTAAAAAATAAAATCAGCGAAATCAGCGTAATCAGTTTAATCCTGAGTCAGACAAAATCCGCTTAGAGCAATTTCATTTCGTCGATCAATCGCGTACAACCAGCGTATTTGTCTACAATAAACAACACATAGCGGATATCCACCATGATATTACGGCAAATGGCCGGGTCAAAATTAATATCGCTCATGGTGCCTTCCCAGGTGCGGTCGAAGTTCAACCCTATCAGGCGGCCATAGGCGTCCAGTGCAGGGCTGCCGGAATTACCACCGGTAGTGTGGTTGGAGGCAATGAAACAAACCGGCATCCTGCCATTCACCCCATAACGGCCGTAGTCTTTCTTTTTGTAAAGCTCGATCAGGCGTGCCGGCACATCAAATTCGTAATCACCCGGAATATATTTTTCCATGACGCCATCGAGGTAGGTATAAAAATCGTAGTGAATGGCATCACGCGGATTGTATCCGTCTACCTTTCCATAGGTAACTCTCAGCGTGCTGTTGGCATCGGGGTAAAAAACCTTTTTGCTGCCCATTACATCCATCTGTGCCTGCATATAGATGCGCTGCAGGTTGTTGATGTTGGATTGAAGATCAGCCAGGGGACGACTTATATTATCCACATAACCTTTACGCATAGCCATCACCAACCGGGTAGCAGGATCCTTCCACATCTGCGCCACCACCGTATTATATGGCTGCTGCACAAAAGCGGTGAGTTTATCCATAGAGGTTAGTCCTGATGCTGCATACAGCTTATCGGACAGCGCGCGGCTGTTTTTATTGTTCTCCTGCCAGATCTGCGCAAACTCCGCTCCTGCCAGCTGTGCGGGAACGCCTTTGGCATAGAGGGCGATCAGGCTTACCGCCACATCATGATCCACGCCGGCATTATAGTTCTGGTAAAATCCCTGCATGGAGACAAGGAACTGCTGCCGCATGGTTTCATATTGCGCCTCCCCTCTTTCATGTACATCGTTGAGGAAACTGATCAGGCGATCGCCTACAGTGAACAGTTCCACGTTCCTTACCAGCTCACTATAGTAATCACGGGCCTGGGCATAAGGCTGTATCTGCTGGTAGTAGCCGTTGAGGGAATCCAGTACACCTCCGTATTGCTGTTTCCATACAGGATTGGTTTCCAGCTGCTGCCGGTAGGTATCTTCGTACTGCAGCTTTTTGCCTACGCCATTGGTTTGTTTTACGCCCTGCATTTCTCCCATCCACTTCTTCCAGTAGTTGGCAGTACCGGCAAATTTTGCAGCATACTGGATCTTTATCTGCGGATCCTTACGCATGTAGCCATCCATGATTTTGAGGGCAGCGTCGCGCATTTCAACTTTAGCGGCATCTAATACATCCACCGTTTGCTTTACGCCTTCAGAAGGCAGGTATTCGCTGGTGCGGCCGGGAAAACCCATCACCATTGTAAAATCGTTCTGCTTTACGCCCTTCAGGGAAATCGTAAGCGCATATCTGGGCTTTAAAGGCACATTATCCTTTGAATAAGGCGCCGGGCGGCCATCCTTACCGGCATAAATACGAAACATCGAGAAATCGCCTGTATGACGCGGCCATACCCAATTATCCGTATCGGACCCGAACTTACCGATGGAGGAAGGCGGTGCGCCGACCAGGCGTACATCCCGGTAAGTTTCCGTTACAAACAGGAAATACTGGTTCCCCTCATAAAAAGGCTTAATCATCGTTTCCTGCCAGCTTTCGTGGCGGGCCTGCTGCCGGATCTCGTTCAGCCGCCTGTCGATGGCCGACTGCCGCTCTCTTTCACTCATACCGGGCTTTACATCCTGCAACGCAGCTTTCGTAACATCGTCAATACGCACAATAAAGGTGGCAAATAAACCGGGGTTAGGCAGCTCTTCCACGGCCGACTTTGCCCAGAAACCATTTTCCAGGAAGTTATTCTGCAGGGAGGAGTGCTTCTGGATGGCATCATAGCCGCAGTGATGATTGGTGAGCAGCAATCCCTGCTCCGAAATCACTTCCGCCGTACAAAAACCGCCGAAGCTCACGATGGCATCTTTCAGGCTGCCTTTGTTGATACTATAGATATCCGCGGCGGCAATTTTCATACCCATTCCCTTCATCTCTTTCTCATTAAGACCGGAAAGCAGCTGTGGCAGCCACATTCCCTCCGTAGCATAAGTGTGCCTGGCCAGTACGAGAAGAAGTACCACTAACAGCACCGGTTTCATGATTCGTTGCAACATATCTGATATTCTTTTTATAAAAGAGGCAATTTACTATAATTCGGGCAGCGGTGAAAAGATAACCCGGTGTTTCCGATCATTCATCGACATAAACCAGCGATTTACAGAGAAAGCAATCGCTATCCGGTAAGAAAGTCTGAATTTCAGCCCTATATCTATCTGTCGCAAATGTTCCGCTTAAAATCTTCGGTAGTAATCGCACACATCACGGGGTGGTTGATATGCCTGGGTTTACCCCTGCTGTTCATCAGCGGGCAAACAGGCGACCGTAAAGCACTCTCCATCTTATTCTCAACAGATTACCTGGTGTTCCTGGTAACGTATGTAGCACTGTTCTATTTTCATACTACTTTTCTATTTCCCAGGCTGTATTTCCGGAAACAGTACATCCTTTATTTCCTTTCTGTGCTGCTGTTACTGGTGATGGTGAACTATATGCGCCCCTACGACCACCTGTTTTCCAGGCTGCGGCATCCACACGGGGAAACCAGGTGGCGCCCGCCAATGCCCCCGGAAGGCCATGGGCCGGAAGCCATGGAGCCACCCGTACGGGTGGATATTGTGAGCGATTTCCTTTTCCTGCTCACCATTGCGCTCAGTATCGCCATTGAAACCACCCACCGCTGGCGCCAAACCGAAAAAAGAGCACTGTATGCAGAAACCCGGAAAACACAGGCGGAGCTATCGTTCCTAAAGGCCCAGATCAATCCGCATTTCCTGTTCAATACCCTTAACAATATTTACTCCCTCGCTATCACCCGCAGCGATAACACCGCCATGAGCATCATGAAACTGTCCAACATGCTGCGCTATGTAACAGAAGATACCAGGGATGATTATGTGCTGCTGGAAAGCGAAATTGAATGTCTGCGGGATTATATCGATCTCCAGAAACTCCGGCTCACTACCAAAACAAAGGTCAATTTTGCTGTCACCGGCAGCCCGGGCATCAAATGCATTGCCCCGCTGGTCCTGCTGCCATTCCTCGAAAACGCATTCAAGTACGGGGTAAGCAATCATGAACCATCAGAAATTAATATCCTGCTGCAAACATCAGATAACAGTATCCATTTTTATTGCAGCAATAAATTATTCAGGATAACACCGGATACAAACCGCACCGGTATTGGTATTGCCAACACCAGACAAAGACTGGATCACCTTTACCCCGACAAGTATGAATTGCAGATCAGCGAAGACAACGGCGCCTACGCTATTTCTTTACAATTACAGGTATAACTGATGGAGATTAAATTCATAGTGATAGATGATGAGCCGCCTGCTATACAGGTTATCAAAACCTATGCGCAGGAATTTCCCTGGCTGAAGCTGTTGCATACTTTCACTGATGCCATTTCCGCAGCAGAATATCTGAGGCATAGCCGGGTGGATCTCCTGTTCCTCGATATCAACATGCCTGACATCAATGGGCTGGATCTGGCCAGGGGACTGGATCCCCACCCCATGATTATTTTTACTACCGCCTATAAGCAATATGCTTTCGATGGGTTTGAGCTTGATGCGATCGACTACCTGCTGAAGCCCATCCCTTTCCGGCGTTTTGAAAAAGCCGTGCAGAAAGCACAACAGCATTGCCAGCAACAGCTGCTGCCGGTGGAAACAGAAAGTCTCGTGGTACATTCATCTTATCACATGGTGAAAATTCCCCTCCACGAAATTATTTACATAGAAAGCCTGGAGGATTATGTCCGGATACACCTCGCCCAACAGGCGCCGGTGCTAACGCTGATGACACTTAAAAAAATGCAGGAGAAGCTGCCGGCGTCCCGCTTCCGGCGGATACACCGCAGTTATATTGTTGCTGTTGATAAAGTGAAGTCAGTGGGTAACCGCAAGGTCAGGCTCAGCTCATCGGTAGAGTTGCCCGTGAGCGATAGTTACAGCGATTTTATCCGCGAATGGAAGAACGGATTTTGTCTGACCCAGGGTTAGGATGATTAGTTTGATCTTAATTTCAGGATTCCTCACTATAATTACAGATAAAGATATCGTCGTTCAGTTTCAAAATGAACGTATCTGTGGTATCATTAAGCCCCAGCAATAAGTAGTCGCCTGTTACCCTGTGCAGCCGCAATGGGGGCGTGTAATATAGTATGGCCACTTTGTGCTGCTGCCTGTCGTGAATGCTGGAGCTGATTATTTTAAACTGGTGCCGCTCAAACGCCAACTGTATATTGCCGTGTGTGTCCCATGCACCGGGCACCAGGTTAGCGATTGCAATCCCCTGCAGAAAACAAGAGCTGTGTTGTCCTGGGTGCCCAGGTATCCGTGGTTGCTGTAACCGGAGTAATAACCATCCTTATCACAGTGCCAGATGTCGCACCTCGCATTGGCAAGTGGCTTACAGCTGTTGTTCGTGTTCAGTACACTGATGATGATATGTAATGGGGTGCCACCGGTACAGCCGTAGCACTGATGAACAGTTGTTTCAGGAATTGTTTACGGGTGTTTTCCACCTTATCATTTTTGATCTGTTATAAAGATTTTTATTCTGTAACAGATCAACAAAAAAGATAGATGAACAGGCATTATGTACCGGAGAATAGCATTTCCGGGGCAGAACAGATGACCACAGGAAATTTAATTCAGCAAAGAACTCGAAGGAAATCCATCCCTGCAGTAAAAAATTCCGGCCCCGGAAATACGTCAACAGATTAGCTCATGCAACGATTAGTGATACAGATAATTCAGTGCAATAATATCATTGGCATTAAACGTACGGTTTCCGCCATTGGAGCAGGCCAACATCCAGGAGTTGGCATCCGGTCCGGATGGGGTGCCCGGAATATACACTGCACCTATGTTGCTTGCACCTTCATTTGTTGGAGTACCGCCACAGCTGTAGGAACGGTCCATGTAATCGGTATGGCGCATACCAATGCAGTGACCAATTTCATGCTGGATCACAGAGCCCACATACAGTACGTTTGGATTAGATCCATACGCATACTGGTTTGTGTTCATTTTAATCGTGCTGTAAGGGTTGCCACTGCTGGTAGGGAACCCGGAAGAGCCCAGTGTAATGTAACCACCGCTTGGTCCCTGGTTGAAACCCTTGATCGTAATTTCAGCAGCGCCACTGGCTACACGCTGAAAGGTCATACGTAATCCTAACCTGTTGTAACGCGCAATAGCCGTGTCTGTACCAGCAATAAAAGCGGTACCAAGACCGGTTACTTTAATCCTGATAACGCGGGGCAGTGCTGTTACCAGGTAATTGGTACGGTACTGCTCTGTTTTGGCGATTCTTAAAACAGGACTGCTAACTGATTCTTTCAGCTGTTCAGCTGTAAGCAGGATGTCACCTTCCACCAGGTAACCATCCTCGGTTTTTACCACGTTCTCCGTACTGAAGCCGTTTGCTTTGATCTGGGCTAGCACTTCTGCTGATACAGGATCTGGCTGCACTTCTTTTTTTGCATCGTTCTTCTGACAGGACGCAAAGAGGAAGGCCGCTGCCATGCAGCAGAGTACTGGAATTGATTGTGTTCTCATAGTTCAGATTTTTGGTTTTGTTTAGAAAAAAAAATCAGATTTTCGGTTTAGGTTTAAAAAAAAGATATCCTTTCGCCTGTTCTTGTAAACAAGCAATTGTTAACAACACTAAATGCCATACTGCTCTGCGGCCGGATCAGGTATAAAACGGCTATAACGCTGCATCCTGGAACACAGCTGCTTTTCATTCTCCTGCTGCAAATGCAATCGTTTAGCTTTGACTATCTTCCTGAAAACTACGATTACACAGTACTCTCGTTTTCGGGTACATACAATAGCTAATATGCCTTGCTATAGCATAGCATCAGATTTTAATGGATTGGTAGTGATTCAGTAATACCGGTTGTTCCGGTGATTCAGATTTGCGCTATAAATTGGTTGTTCGTGAAACAGTTTACAGATCGTTGCTCAGATTTTGTTGAATTTTATCATAAGGATTTCCTGTTTCAATATTACAACATTCGTTTTACTTAAAAAAAATTTTTGTTGTAGAGATGATAAAAAATTGTGTTGAAAAACTAAATACAGTAGCTTTAGGTGGCAACACTAAACCAGGATCACATACCATTTTCCAACGCCTCCATGCGGATAAAAACCTTTAAAATATGGCTAATGCTGCTTCTGCAGTTATGTTATTATTGCTATGCAAAAGCGCAGCAGCAGTACTATACAGACAGCATGGTGCAACGATACGCTACAGATACGTTTTCGATGCAACGGAAAAGCGGGCCATTCCTGGTGAAGTTTTCAAAGCTCCCGGATGAACGGCAACTGCGGCAATTGGGACTTATGCAACCGATTTCCCGTTATCATTATATATTACAACATGCGCCAAACGATAGTACTATTCTGTATTGTTACAGCGCGGGGTATAATTTCAAAGCAAGTATTCACCTGTTACAGCAACTGGAAAAAACAACTGCACAGGATAGCATCCTCATACAGGTATCATACATGCCTTCAGAAAAACAACTGGCATATGCACGGGTACAGTCGTACTCCACCCAATACCATGTGGCTGTAGTAAAGGTCAAAAAGCAGGACTGGCCCTCGTTTATCAGTCAGCCGGTTATACAGTTTGCAGACCTTATCCGGCGCCCCTCTCCTGAAATCATTATCAATACCGGCAACATGGTATTGAACAGGATCACATTTGCACAACAGCAGTTTCCCCTTATCACAGGCGAGCGTGTAACCGTTTCCGTTAAAGAGGATATATTTGATACAACAGACATCGATTTACAGGGACGGTACATTCCATCTTCCTATAATTCTACGCTTAAAACCGCCCACGCCCTGATCATGGCCACGCTGATTGGCGGTGCGGGCAACAGCGGCGCCGGCGGCAAAGGTGCCGCGCCCGGGGTAAAGCTCAGTTCATCTGATTACAACAGCAGTTTATTCCCTGATGAAGACGCTTACTATCATCAATCCGGTGCCACCGTGCAAAACCATTCCTATGGTACCGACATCGAAAACTATTATGGTGCAGAAGCAGCGGCTTACGATCAGCAGATCTATACATCAGATACCATCGTGCATGTATATTCTTCCGGTAATATTGGAACGTCGCCCGCGGCAGGCGGCCGTTACCAGGGCATTGCCGGCTACGCTAATTTATCCGGCAATTTCAAGCAGGCAAAAAATATCCTTGTAGCCGGCGGTACTGATGATGCCACCCGGCTAATGGGCCTCAGCTCCAAAGGCCCTGCTTATGATGGCCGTATAGTGCCGCATGTTACTGCATATGGTGAAGACGGCACTTCCGGTGCCGCAGCGCTTACCAGCGGCGTAATGGCCCTGTTGCAGGATACCTGGCGCATGCTGCATGGCAGCGCCGCCCCCTCTGCCCTTCTTAAAGCGGTGATTATTAACAGTGCATCGCGGGCGACAGATGTACATCCGTCGTTTAGCAGCGGATATGGCAGCCTCCATGCCTTCGCTGCCATAAAAACGATACAGGATAACCGGTTGTTGCAGGGCAATGTAAGCAACCATACAGCTGCCACCTTCAATATCGCCATTCCGGAGGGCATACAGGAAGTAAAAGTAACCTTGTGCTGGAATGATCCGCCAGCCGCAGTAAACGCCGTTAAAGCGCTTATAAACGATCTTGATATCACCGCCACTACTTCCGATGGTAAATCGTGGCAGCCCTGGATACTGAGCACCTATCCATCGGCCGATTCCCTGAAGCTGCCCGCAACGCGCGGCAGGGACAGCATCAACAATACAGAACAGATCAGCATTGAACATCCCGCAGCGGGCAATATGCGGATAAGCGTATCCGGCGCACAGGTGACAGCTGGTACACAATCTTTTTACCTGGCCTATGAAATGATTCCTGCCAGCACTTTCCAGTGGCAAAACCCTGCAAACGGCGCTGTAACGGCCGCCGGCAAGCTACTGCCACTGCAATGGCAAACTACGTATAAGGGTAACAGTGATCTCTTCTACAGCAGCGACAGTGGCCATACCTGGCTGCCTGTTGTGCAGAACATTGCAGTGGAAAACGGGCAATATAAATGGGTGGCGCCGGATATTTTCGGTCCGGTGATACTGAAACTAACGTTAACGGATACCTCGTTTATCAGCCCAACCCTGTATGTTTCACCGCTGCTCACCATGCGCGCAGGATTCAATTGTACAGATACGGTGCTGCTATACTGGAACGGGCTGCCCGGCGCTGCAGCTTACCAGTTGTACACCATGGGCAATACAGAACTGACGCCTTACCGGCAGGTACGCGATACCTTCATCTTCATTCCCAAAGCAACCGCTTCATCGCTATATTTTGCGGTAAGCCCTGTTGCCCCCGCCGGGTGGACCGGCCTTCGCAGCTATGCCGTTAACTATACACAACAGGGCGTTGGATGCTATGTACAAACCCTGCTGGCTGATCCTACCACCGACAATAAAGTGGCGTTATCCCTTACACTCGGAAGCACCTGGCAGCTGCAAACGGTTTACTGGGAACGGTTAACCCGGGAAGGCTGGGTAACGCTGGAGCAACAGCCTGTTGGCAACGCTATGAACTTTAATTATCTCGACAACAGCGCGCCGGAAGGATTGCTGCGCTATCGTGTAAAACTACTTACCAGCAGCGGACAGGCTATTTATGCGGATCCTGTAACAGTAACCATTATTGCAGATAACCATATCCTGCTTTTTCCAAACCCTGTGAGCAACCAGTTCACTGTTCTGGATGGCACCATGCGCAGCCGCAGGCTGGTGATCACAGATATGAGCGGACGGATAGTATTGCAGCGAAACCTGGAAGCCACCCAGGAAACAGTAGAAGTGCAGCGTTTGGCGAATGGTATTTATAACTGTAGTATTTATGCAGATAATAAACGGATCTATTCCACACAAGTGGTGAAACAGAACTAGCGGCTGCAGGCATGCGAAAATTCCGGTGGTAGCTGTATTTCTTGCGCTGGGATGGCCTGCAATGGTACCATTAGCCTTGCGATTGCAGATACCGGCGTATTAACTACTACCGCATCAAAAACAGGCAGCGATGCCGGCATCCGGATTTATCCCAACCCTGTAAGCAACGAGTTTACAATTACCCTACTGGGATTCAGGAACAACACCAACGTACAGATAATGATCTATAACAACCAGGGCGCACCGGTACATATGCGGGATATGCAGAAAAACAGGACTGCCACTTTACGGGCGAAAAGACTGGAGTACCACACCTGGTGTGTATTATTTGCGGGCAAGCGGCAGCAATCAAACGGCCACCGAAAAACTCATCATCACAGATTAATGATCCATTAAAACAAAACAGCTGCTCCGGTAAACCGGAACAGCTGTTTCTATACTTACAATGAGGTAAAAATTACAGGTGAATTGCTTCGCCGTAAGCTACTTCTATAGCGTCTTTTACAGATTCGCTCATAGTTGGGTGAGGGTGGATGGAATCCAGCACCTCCTGGTAAGTAGTTTCCAGCTTACGCGCTACCACTGTTTCAGCGATGATTTCAGTAACGTTAGCACCAATCATGTGCGTGCCTAACCACTCGCCGTATTTAGCGTCGAAGATCACTTTTACAAAACCTTCAGTAGCGCCGGCTGCAGAAGCTTTACCGGAAGCAGAGAAGGGGAATTTCCCCACTTTCACTTCGTAACCGGCTTCTTTTGCCGCTTTTTCAGTATAACCTACAGAAGCAATTTCAGGTGCGCAATAAGTACAGCCCGGAATGTTCATGTAGTCCAGTGGCTCTGGTTTGTGCGCATATTTCTTTTCATTGTATGCGATGGCTTCCACGCAAACGATACCTTCTTTGGAAGCTACGTGTGCAAGCGCCTGGCCGGGAACCATATCACCGATAGCGTAAACGCCCGGGATATTTGTCTGGTAATATTTATCTACCAGTACACGGCCCTTGTCGGTTTTGATACCCAATCCTTCCAGGCCGATGTTTTCAATATTGGCAGCGATACCTACCGCGCTCAGTACCACATCTGCTTCCAGGGTGATTTCGCCGGTCTGGGTTTTTACTTTTGCCTTTACACCGTTACCACTTGCTTCCACTGCTTCCACAGAGGAGTTGGTCATGATCTCGATGCCTTTCTTTTTGTATATTTTTTCCAGTTCTTTGGAGATATCCTCATCTTCCACCGGTACGATGCGTGGGAGGAACTCAACGATGGTTACTTTAGTGCCCAGGGTAGCGTAGAAGTAAGCAAATTCAACGCCGATAGCGCCGGAACCCACAACGATCATGGATTTAGGCTGCTGTGGGAGCACCATGGCTTCACGGTAGCCGATCACTTTCTTACCATCAATTTTCAGGTTAGGCAGTTCACGTGCACGTGCGCCTGTAGCCAGAATAATATGTTTTGCTTCGTGTACAGTGGCTTTACCATCTTTATCGGTCACTTCCACCTGGCCTTTGGATTTTACCTTTCCATTGCCCATTAACACGTCGATCTTATTTTTCTTCATGAGGAACTGAACGCCCCTGCTCATTTTATCGGCAACACCGCGACTACGTTTGATCACCGCTTCAAAATCCACCTTTGCATCACTTACAGTGATACCATAATCTTTTGAATGCTGCGTATATTCAAAAACCTGTGCCGTTTTTAACAAAGCCTTCGTTGGAATACAGCCCCAGTTTAAACAGATACCACCCAGACTCTCTCTTTCAACTACTGCAGTTTTAAATCCCAGCTGAGAAGCACGGATAGCAGCCACATATCCGCCGGGCCCACTACCAATTACGATTACGTCGTATGCCATATTGTTTAATTTTAAATTGAACTTGCCAAAGGTAAATAAATAAGCAGAAAGCACAAAGCCTATTGCAAAAAGCCACCGGAGCGGAAACAACGGCGGTAATTTGTTGTATTTACCGCGGTTATCTGCGCTCCGGTGGCCTTTATAATGAAAATCTTATACTAGCGGAGATCTACCACTTCCACGCCGGGATAGTTCTTGGCGTCAAAAGTAAAGGTAGCATCGCTCAGGTTGGTATTTGGTGTGAAATTGGTGATTTCGTAGGTATAATGATTGCCATTCTTCTCAAACACCTTCATTTTGGCAATGCTCTGGCTCTTTTTATCTACGGAAACAATCACTTTAAAAATGTTCTTGGATTTATCTGTAGGCGTAAGCTCTATATTCTGTAATACCTTTCCTTTTTCAGTACTTTCAGGTTCCAGTTTATACAGGTAATCCTTGTCGTAGAAGTTGGTGAACAGTTTGGCCGGTGTCATGGCGCCACTGCTCTGATCCACGTTATTTACGGTTACTTCATTCACATCTTTCGCATATGTCCAGGAGGTTTTGTTATCACTGATAATTTCCTGTCCGGGCAGTGTTACTTTATATTTGGCCCCTTTAAGATAAACGATCCCTTTTTTAGAATCAGTTACACTGTTATTGGCGCCTTCTATCTTTAATACAAAATTAGCGACTACTGTTTTTAATGATTTGAATTTATTACTAACACCATCCAGAACGGTTTTTGCCTTTGGATCTGAAGCGCCCCTGGATTGTGCCATGCCGCTGAAAATAATACCACTCAACAACATTCCGGTTAATACAAATTTCTTCATCGTAGTTTTTTTTAGTTTGTGCTATCCAACAAAGACAAATGCCATGCCGGTATAGCCGTGTAGGTTTTTACAGGGTGCAAAATTGATCATATTTCCTGAAAAAGGGTAATAAATTCAGGCGGCTTTAACATATTATAACAAATTATTAAGGATTTCGTTCAGCTCGCTTTCCGTTTTTACCAGCACATCCCTGGCCTTGCTCCCCATGTTAGGGCCCACTATATTGGCGGCTTCCAGCTGATCCATAAGACGTCCGGCCCGGTTATACCCGAGCTTCATCCTGCGTTGCAGCAGCGAAGTGGAGCCCTGCTGGGTGGAAACAATCACCTGGGCAGCCTCTTCAAACAGCGGATCCCTGTCTGCAATACTCAGCTCACGGCCATCCGGGTCTTTATCATCCACATATTCCGGCAGCAGGAAGGCATCAGGATAGCCCTTCTGGTTACCGATAAATTCAGCAACGCTTTCCACTTCCGGCGTATCCACAAAGGCGCATTGCAAACGCACCAGCTCCCCGTTGAAGGAAACCAGCATATCCCCCTGCCCTATCAGCTGCTCGGCGCCGCCGATATCCAGGATAGTACGGGAATCTATTTTGGAAGATACCTTAAAGGCTACACGGGCCGGGAAGTTGGCCTTGATAGTACCGGTAATAATGTTTACAGACGGGCGCTGCGTGGCAATGATCAGGTGGATACCCACGGCACGGGCCAGCTGGGCCAAACGGGCAATTGGCATCTCCACTTCCTTGCCCGCTGTCATGATCAGATCCGCAAACTCATCCACCACCAGCACAATGAACGGCAGGTAACGGTGGCCTTTCAGCGGGTTCAAACGGCGCTGGGTGAATTTATTATTGTATTCACGGATATTACGGGTACCGGCTTCCTTGAGCAGGTCGTAACGCAGGTCCATTTCAATACAAAGCGCATTCAGGGTATGAATTACCTTCTTCGTATCGGTAATAATAGCGTCGTCCTCGCCTGGTAATTTAGCCAGGAAATGCTTCTCAATAAGCTTGTACAGCGACAGCTCCACTTTCTTCGGATCCACCAGCACAAACTTCAGCTGTGACGGATGCTTTTTGTACAGCAAAGATACCAGCAAAGTGTTGATACCAACGGATTTACCCTGACCGGTAGCACCTGCCATCAGGAGGTGTGGCATTTTCGCCAGGTCGGCAATGAAGTTTTCGTTGTCGATCTTTTTGCCGATGGCAATAGGCAGGTCCATGGTACTGGTCTGGAACTTTTCCGAAGCCAGCATATTTTTGAGAGATACGATGGTCTTCTTCACATTAGGTACCTCAATACCAATGGTGCCTTTTCCTGGAATAGGCGCAATGATACGGATCCCCAGGGCCGACAGGCTCAATGCGATATCGTCTTCCAGGTTTTTTATACGGGAGATACGAACACCGGCAGCCGGTACAATTTCGTACAGGGTAACGGTAGGCCCTACGGTGGCGCTGATCTTCTGGATAGAAATATCGTAATTCTTCAGGGTATCAATGATCTGGTTCTTATTCTTTTCCAGTTCTGAGGTATCCTGTACAATCACTTTATCTGCATTATGATTCTCCAGCAGGTCCAGCGTCGGGAATTTGTAATCCCTCAGGTCCAGCGACGGATCGTAAGGATCCACCGGTTCCACCGGCCTTACCGGCGCTATTTCTTCCACTTCATCTTCCTCGTCCTGGTAAGTAGGTTTTATTTCGAAGGTCACTTCTACCGGCTCCCCTTTCTTTTTGCCTGTGGGGGCCAGTGGTTGCTCAGGTGTTTCTTCTATATACAGCAATGGTCCCGGGTCTTCCTCCTCCTCTTCTTCTTCCTCAACCGGAAGCTCGTT
Organism: Chitinophaga polysaccharea; assembly: GCF_902150045.1. Taxonomy (GTDB): domain Bacteria; phylum Bacteroidota; class Bacteroidia; order Chitinophagales; family Chitinophagaceae; genus Chitinophaga; species Chitinophaga polysaccharea_A. Next base: position 131,194 of record NZ_CABFVU010000004.1, on the reverse strand, counting down.
TTCATAGGAAGGCTCCGGTGTTTCCTGTGGCAGGTAGGCAGCGTGTGCGGATGGGATCACGGTAATGTCTTCCCTTTCCACCAGTTGCATGGGCGGCAGCTCCTCGCCTTCTTCCTCTTCTGCATGGGGAGGGATCACCATTACGCCGCCTTCTTCGCGGAGGCCATTCCTGCGCGGGTCTTCCTTTGAAGCGGCAGGTGCGGCTGCCGCAGTGGCAGGCTGCATTACAGGGGCGGCCGGCGCCGCTGCGGGAACGGGCTTTGGCGGTTTCACCTTTTTCTCCGGCCATTTAAAGTCGAAATTGAATTTCCAGATAAGCCAGGAGAGGCCCACCACGAGCAACAGCAGCGCTGTTCCCGTTTTACCTACAAAACCGGTGGTCCATTTGTTCAGCGCATCGCCCAGGGCGCCGCCCCAGGGGAAATCACCACCGCCCACGGCAAAGGCCATGGTCATACTGATAAACAGCAACCCGAACAGGATATATTTTATGCTGCGCCAGATACGGAATACCCGGCGGCCTACGATGAAATTTACACCGATAATAAAAAAGAAGTAACAGAACAGGTAAGCCGCAATACCTACTCCATAAAAGAAGAAGTTATGCGACACATAAGCGCCCAGGCGGCCGAGCAGGTTATCTACTTTTACATCTCCAAAAAATAATTCCCTGGTAGAATAATGGAAAATTTTATCCTGGTCATCTTCCCAGGTAAAAAGATAGGAAGTGAAAGCTATAAAACAATAAACAGACAGTAAAAGGAAGAACACGCCCAGTACTTTGTGAGTGCGTTCATCTTTCACCAGCTCTTTCACCTTTACCTCGGGCTCCTTGTCCTTTTTCAGTACATCAGGATTCGCTGCGGGGGCTTTAGGTGGTTTTTTGCTTTCCGGTTTTTCAGTTTTCAGTTTATTCTTGGACATATTATAATTTCAGATTTGGGACTACCTGTCCTCCTGCGGCGGCAGCTGTAAGATCCAGTGTGCCATAAACGCGGGGACCAGGGGATCAATGGTTTGCTCCAGCTCTCCATATTCGTTCACTTCACATGTTTTGCAGCGTTGAAACAAATGATTTAATCCATCAAACTTACGGATTGTTGTGAGCAGATTACCATTTTCGTTCAATGCGCGTTCAATTTCTTTCAGATTTGCGTTGGCCTCCACCTGTATATCTGCCGTACCGTTGATCGCCATAAACGGACATTTGATCTGTTTGAGGTAGGTCAGCGGCTTGTATCTTAATAACGATATAGTTTCGGGTCTCATAACGGATGCCCGTACCAGTTCATCTTCTGTTTGTCCTTTCTTAACGTCTTCACTTGAATTACGGTATATATTCCGCAAAATTTCCTGCGCTTTGGGCGTTACGACAGCAATATCGCTGTCGCTTGCCAGCAGGTCCCAGTACGGTTTCATGCGTGCCTGGTCTGCCAGGATCAGGCTATCCGATTTACCGGCCATTTTTCCTTTGGCAGCCGATTGCTGGTCTATCAGTTCCCGGCCGCTCACGCCCACACCTGCCATCGATATTACAAAAGCCACCGCCGGATTGTTTGCTGCTGTGATCTGCGCTACCACGGCCCCTTCACTATGCCCCAGTAAGCCTATACGCGCAGGATCCACATCCTTCCTCGTTTTCAGATACTTCAACGCTGTGAGGGCATCGTGCGAAAAATCATAGATATCAGAAGTGTCAAAATCCCCGGTAGAACCGGCAAAGCCCCTGTCGTCGTAACGAAGGGAGGCAATACCATTCCGTGCAAAATAATCGGCCAGTACAAGGAACAGCTTGTGACCGGCTATTTCCTCGTTCCTGTCCTGCGGGCCTGAGCCAGACAGCATCAGTACCACCGGGTATTTGCCCTGCGCAGCGGGGCGGGTAAACGTTCCGGCGAGGGTAACACTGTCTTTTACGTTATTGAACTTTACCTGTTCCGTGTAATACGGGAACGGTGGTTTAGGCTCCTGTGGCCTTTTATACATTTCGGCAGCAGTAATTTCTTTCCGGCCAAGGTCTGAATGACTTTGATCATCTGCAAAACCCGTAATACCCCTGAATTGATTCACAGCAGGATCCCATACGCCGGTAAAAGAAAAACGTAATGCATCAATACGCAGCAGCAGGGTGTCTTTCCGGTATACCACCGTTTCCAGTTCGAAATAATCGTTGTCCGACATCTCCGGCAGCTGGAGGGTACCCTTATAGCCTGTCCCGTCTTTCTGCAGATCAATGATCATACGGTATTTATCGCCGTAATAAAGTTTGAAGGTGCCATACCATTTACCGGCAATATTTGCATTATCCTGTGCCATCGTCACTGAACCGGTCAGTAAAATCACTATCAACACCCATAAACGGCTATACATATAGAAGACTGCTTTATGCTTTTAACTTTAAAATACCTGCCAGCAGGCAGATCCAGCCGGCTATAAAAAATACGCCGCCAATGGGCGTAATAATACCGATACCTCTTAAACCTACGTTGCCGGTAGCTTTAAGCATGGTGAGCAGGTACAGTGAGCCGGAGAACAACAGGATTCCTATAATAAAGCATCTGCCTGCCCATACCAGCTGGCTGCCGGGCACATGAGCAAATAAGATGCCGGTAGCAATTAATGCGAATACATGATAGAACTGGTAAGTAACGCCCGTCTGAAAAGTAGATACGGTTTCAGGAGGCACCAGCTCTTTCAGTTTATGCGCGCCAAATGCGCCTAAAACCACTGCCAATGCGCCTAATACCGCTGCCCAAACTAAAAAACTCTTATGCATATCAGAAATTTTGCGTAAAGGTATCCAATGAAATATTATCCGATGTAATTATATGCCTTGACTGTTGGTAGAAAGGGAGTCGCTCCGCCATCTTCTTTTCCACAAATCCCACCAGGTCCTCATCTTCCAGGTCAGCAATCAGCGGCCGTTTGGATTTTTTGCGCTGCAGGCGCTCAACCATGGTTTCCACGGAAGGATTGATCCACACGGTAGTGCCATGTTCATTCATAAAATCCATGTTCTCCTGGAAACAGGGCGTTCCTCCCCCGCAGGAGATGAGGAAGTTATCCTGTTTGGATAACTCCCGCAGCAGCTGGCTTTCCTTCTCACGGAAATAATCTTCTCCTTTGGTAGCAAAGATATCGGCAATTGCCATTTCTTCCGCTTCTACAATCACCTCATCCAGGTCGTAGTAAGGCAGTTGCCAGTGATCTGCCAGTTGCTTGCCCCAATAGGATTTTCCGGCACCCATAAAACCGAGTAAATAAATCTTCATAAATAACGCGACAGTGCTTAATAAAATCTTTCCTCACGCAGGATGAGTCCATGCCAGGCATAGGTCATTTTCCATAATATATTGCAAATATAAACGGGTATTTGTATCCTGTTTGTTAAAATCGGCAGTGATGAAACCGGCATGCTGAAAAACAAAGGGATGCAGTTTCATATTCTCTTTAAAATCAACGCTTCCCCGGCCATGCCATTTAAACATCGCTTCTTTGGCGCTCCAGCAGATCGTTTTATGCGACAGCTCATGCGCAGGATCAATAAACGACCTTTCTGCCGGCGACAGGAACTTATGCGACACCAACTCTATTTTAGGCTTCACCTCTTCAATATCGATGCCTACCGCAGCTTTGGTGCTTACAATAGCAGCGGCATAATCAGCGCAATGAGAAATGGAAAAATGATGACTTTCACAGGCCAGTACAGGTTTCCGGCTATTGGTGACCATAATTTCCTTAACGGGAAACTCCGGAAAAAGCGTTACCAGCAAATATCTGCCCGCAAAATGCTGCAGGCGTTTATGCGGATGGTGAATAGCCCGGCTGATATTCACCTTCTCCTGGAAAAAGCTTTCCGTTTCTGTTATCTTCCATACACCCAGCTTCGTTTCCGGATCAATTTGTATCGTTCGTATTAATGGCATATCTTGCCAAATTAAAGCAAAAAAGCAGAAAAACAGCTTTTGGCAACAGGTCTTTAACTAAATGCCAACAGCTGAAAATAAATAGCTAACAATACAGCTCACTAAAACTAAACGAACCTAAGCATGATTCTGTCAGACAAACGGATATTGGAGGAAATTGAAAAAGGCACTATCGTCATTGCTCCCTATGACCGGAAATATCTGGGTACCAATTCCTATGATGTACACCTGGGTAAATACCTGGCTACCTACAAAGACCGTGTGCTGGATGCGCGCAAGCACAATGAAATCGATCATTTCGAGATCCCGGAGGAAGGGTTTGTATTGCAGCCCGGCACCCTTTACCTCGGCGTAACAGAGGAATATACCGAAACGCATGCACATGTTCCGTTCCTGGAAGGTAAATCCAGTACTGGCCGGCTGGGTATCGACATTCATGCCACTGCCGGTAAGGGCGATGTAGGCTTCTGCAACACCTGGACCCTGGAAATTTCCTGTGCACAACCTGTACGCATATACGCAGGAATGCCGGTAGGTCAGCTGATCTACTTCGTGGTAGAAGGCGAAGTGGAAACTTTCTACAATAAAAAAGGAAACGCCAAATACAATGGCCGCACGGTAAAACCGGTGGAAAGCATGATGTGGCGGAATGAATTTTAATAAAAGCAATGGTCAGCAATAGCCAATGGCTAACTGCTGACCACTATTTTCAGTTCGTGCGCTTCTGCACTGGTAGGCACTTCCAGCTTCCTGATCAACCGCTCCATCGCTGCCGCCGGCACTACTGCTTCCCGCTGCCGGTTTTGCTGCAACAACTTCGCCGCCGGCACTTCCACATATACAATCGTTACTGCCGCCCCATACGCTATAAAAAGACTGATCAGTTGTTCCCTCATCTGTTTTGTGATGTTGGTAGCGTTCCACACAAAGGATTTTTTTTCCCGGAGATATATCCTGGCTTGTTCCTTTGCGGCCTGGATCACCGTGCCATTGCCACTTTTATCGGTAGGGCTTATTTTCATGGTTTGCCGGATATTATCCAGGGAGATGACCGGCAGTTGCTGATAATGCCGACGGATGTAGGTGTCCTTTCCTGCGCCCGGCAGGCCGCTCATCAGAATCACCGGCGTTTGCAGCGTTTCAAAAGGCACATAGTCCGGCGAGCCGCCCGTTTTGAGCAGGTACTCCATCCGGGCCTGAGGGTTGGCAAACGGACGTGGCTGGCCCCAGCAGTTGTTTTCCCTGCACAGTTCTTCGAAGCAATCCAGCCGGTACAGCAGGTCCGCCTGGTCGGTGCAGATACGGCCCAGCGCATCGGCACGTGCCAGCAACGCCAGCAGCCGCGTATTCACTTCCAGGCTGGCCGTGATCAGCGCTTTCTGCGGATCTGGTTTTTCAAAGATCCAGAGCGGCAGGCCATGGTACCTCACCAGTTTGGCGATCTGTTCACGTACAGGAAAGGGCGCCGGCACTTCCCGGTAAAGGATCTGCCGGGCGCGTACTTCGCCTTTGCGGGCATGGCCTGCAGAGGTGATAGCGCCATTGGGCTCAATAACAGTGGTGCTGTACTTTTCCACATCATGCAGCAACGCCGCAGCCCACATCAGCTCCTGGTCCGCCGCCGTCAGTTCTTTATACCCTTGTAATTGCTGCAGGGCCTCCAGTACCATCTGCGTGTGTACGGCCACGTTACCCTCTGCATGGTGCCGTGCATCCTGCGGCACTTCCTGCATTACCCGCACCCATTCAAATGTATGTTCGAGGTGCCTCCAATCTTTATTTTCAATGAGCTGCCACATAATTACCTCCTTCGTTGTTTAACCTGGCACGGCGCCAATTACGGGTCCAGTGCCGGTCTGTTTTTACATGCCCCTTACGCACATATTTAAACAGGTTATCTGCAAAATCGCTCACGGCATAGCCATTCGCATTGCGGGATACGATACCCTCCATCGTAGCCGGCAGGCCGGTATGCACATCATGCGGATCAAAAGCGCCGGGACCATTCACCAGTGAAAGCAGATCCTCTTCAAAGTCGCGGCGTACAGCCGGCGGCGTTATTCGCTTGATTTCCGGCACCAGGGGCAGGCCAAGCATAGCCGCATAAAAACCGGTTTCTTCCCAACTGAGCCACTGATCGCCTTCCCGGATGCCAAACACATAAAAGTGATGATCCAGGTTATGATATTCAATGGAGTGCACAGCGTAGAGGTTCTCAAGAAAGATCTCCAGATCTCCCAGGTCGTTCTTTATAATTTGCCAGTAACGGCGGATACTTTCCGTCCACGGAGAAGTAGTGGGCGCTGCATGAGAGCGCGCAAATACCCCGTAGCGGGATAAACAATTATTTTCACCGTCCAGTTTTTCCGTGTGGATCAGCACCGGTATCTGCTGCAGCGAATCCCAGTATTCATGCCGGATACGGTCATCGCTTGTAGTACCGGGTGAAAACGGATAATGCCAGGTACGGCCATATTTCTGAGAAATTGCCATGTTATCAGGGTTTAAATTAAACAATAGTTTCACAGGCCTGTTCCAGGAAGGAACGGCGAAAGGAATAAGTTAATATGCCTGTGACATTACATGGCGCAAGTGTTTGCAGTTTAATTAATGAGCCGCAAAAGTAAAGAAAATAATTAAATAGTATATTACACAGGCTTTTGAAAAAACAACAATAATCCTCTGCGATGAAAAAACTCCTCCTTTGCGCTACTGCTGCTGCTACGCTTGCAGCCTGCAACAACGGCAACAGCAGCAGCACCCAAACCAGTAGTACCGACAGTACGCTGAACAATACCTTCAGTAAATACCAGGAACATTTTATCGACGCCCTCTGGAAAGAGAACCCCGACTGGGCTACCAGTGTAGGTTATCATAAGTATGATTCCGTGCTGGTGGTACCCGACAGCGCAGCAACCGCAGCCCGCCTGGCATTTGCACAGCAGCAGCTGGATTCGCTGAAGTCATACGACCTTGCTTCGCTGAGCGACGCCAATAAAATTGATTACCAGCTGATACAGAATTACCTGGAATCAGTACAATGGAGCATTAAGGAACAGAAGAGCAGTGAATGGGATCCATCTTCCTATAACGTAAGTAACACGTTTGCCTTTATCCTGAACGAAAACTACGCTCCCCTGGAAACAAGGCTGCGCAGCTTTGGCAGCAGGTTGCAGAACATCCCGGCTTATTATGAAGCCGCAAAAAAACAGATCAAGGATCCCGTACCGGAGCTTACTTCACTGGCTATAGATCAGAACAACGGCGGCTTATCGGTATTTGAAAAAGACTTTGCAGATTCCCTGAAGAAAACCAGCATTCCGGCAGCAGAGCAGGCGGCTATGCTGGCCAGTGCAAAAACGGCTACCAGGACAATCCGTGAGTATACCTCATGGCTGAAAGCACTGAAACCGGAGCATCCGCGCAGCTTCCGTTTAGGTAAAGCATTGTACGATCAGAAATTCAAATACGACATACAATCGTCCTTTACCGCAGGGCAGATCTACGATTCAGCCATTGCACGCAAGGCGTTTGTACATGGCGAAATGACAAAGATCAGCCGGCAGTTATGGCCGAAATATTTTGGCAATACGCCTATGCCTGCCGATTCACTGGAACTTATAGGCCGCATGATCGATACACTATCTGTACAACATGTGAAGCCGGAAGAATTCCAGTTGGCCATAGAAAAACAGTTGCCTGCGCTCATCGCATTTATCAAGGGAAAAGACCTGTTATACATTGATCCGTCCAAGCCGCTGGTAGTGCGTAAAGAACCTGCTTACATGGCGGGTGTGGCGGGTGCATCTATCAGTGCGCCCGGCCCCTACGACAAAGGCGGCAATACCTACTACAACGTAGGCAGCCTGGAAGGATGGCCAAAAGATAAAGCAGAAAGTTACCTGCGTGAATACAATCATTATATCCTCCAGATCCTGGATATCCATGAGGCGATCCCAGGCCATTATACACAGCTGGTGTATGCCAATCAATCACCCAGCCTGATTAAGTCGCTCATGAGCAATGGCGCTATGATTGAAGGATGGGCCGTATACACTGAGCAGATGATGCTTGAAAACGGTTATGGAAACAATGCACCTGAAATGTGGCTGATGTGGTACAAGTGGAACCTGCGCACGGTATGTAATACCATCCTGGATTACAGTGTGCATGTAAAAGATATGAGTAAGGAAGATGCCATTCATCTGCTTACCAAAGAAGCCTTCCAGCAGGCCGCAGAAGCAGAAGGTAAATGGAAAAGGGTAAGTGTAACAAGCGTGCAGCTCACCAGCTATTTCACCGGTTACAAGGAAATCATTGACCTGCGCGAAGCCTACAAACAAAAGCAGGGCAAGGATTACAACCTGAAAACATTTAACGAAAAATTCCTGAGCTATGGCAGCGCACCGGTGAAATATATCCGCCAGCTGATGCTTTAAGCGGACGGAGTTTGTCGCGGAAAAATGGTACCCGATTTGCCTTACCAGCTGTAAACGCCTTTATATGAGTAAGCGATCATTATCTGTACTGGCTGTCTTCCTGTTGTTTGTGGCGGCAAGCTGTGTGCCGCCAAGAAGACCACCCCGGCCACCGAAGCCGCCACGTCCGCATCATCACGTTATTTTGCCTTCTTCGCTCCCGGCCGGTGTTGCAGCAGGTGGAGGATCTTATTCAGTTTAACGGGATCATTGATGTAGGGCGACAGGTCAAACAGTTCTACTTTCCGGAAGGCCACCGGGTGACTTTCACTCTGCAGGGAAATGGAGCCTTCGGTCAGCAGTTTGCCTTCCTGTAACAGCCCGGGTTGCGGATTGGATACAGCACCGCCACCCATCTGCGGTTTATTGTATACAATAACGGTATCTCCTTCCACAATGTGTTTGATCACAGAGTCGCGCAATACGAGGGCTTCCGCGTGTACCCATACATCGCCATGATAGGTTTTGGAAGTGGAGCTGATGCAATGGTCTGTAATAAGTTTTCCATTCATTACCACATTAGTGCCAGGGGTGCAGAGATTTGCAGTAGAACGGGGATCTTTTCCATTGCCGCCCAGGAGTTGTTCTTCCAGGGAGATGGGAAAATTCTGGTTCTTGGTCATGGTAGCTGCGGTTTGCCCGTGAAGCATGATACCACTGTTGCGGAAGGCCCATCCGGGGCCGCCTTTCACCTGTTCTCCCGTGAATTTGTATTCCACTACTACCAGGTAAGCGGAGAAATTCTTTTTATAGAAGATGTGCCCGTATTGTTCTTTAAACTCGTCGTATTGATCATAGCTTACTTTCAGCATGCCGCTGTCTACCCGGAAGGTGTTGCCGTAGTTATCGTTCAGGTTATGCCCGGTTATTTTGATGTCCCAGTCTTTCAGGTCCTTGCCATTAAAGAGTTTCAGCCATTTATTAGGGGCAATTTCCTTTTGCGCTGAGCTTTGAAGGCCGGCCAGCAGCAGTAACGCGGTCAATACTTTTTTCATGTATTCTTTTATTTAAAGGGTTAAGATACCCCTTCGCCCAGAGAAATGCAAGACGCATCTGGCATATAATTCGTTAAAACAGCTGAAACTGACGTACTTTCTTATGCAAACACTATTACGTTTACCTTTCCTTTTCTGGGTATTGGTGGCCCCAGTCGTTTACGGACAGGAGAATAACAACTGGCAGCAGGTGCTGGAGCAGCAGTTACAGGTATTGGAATCTGCAGAACCCGCAGCATGGCCACCCAGGATAGACACGCTTATTGCGCTGGTGGAGGCGCATCCGGAGGAATGGCTCCTACAATATTACGCCGGCTGGGCAGCTACACAGTTATCGTTCAAATCAGATAAAAAAGAGGCCGAGGCATTATGCCAGGAAGCCGGGCCTTTTGTAAAGAAGGCGTTGCAAATGCAGCCAGGTAATACCGAAACACTGGCATTGATGGGCTACTGGCTGTCGGCCAGGATCAACGCCTCCCCATCCCGTGGAGCTTCCCTGGGCGCGCAAAGCAGGAGTTATGCAGAAAAGGCGATAGTGGCCGATTCCACCAACCCCAGGGCCTGGCTGGTAAAAGCACTGAATATCTATTACACCCCGGCTATTTTCGGCGGCGGTAAGCAACGGGCCAAACCCACTGTTGATATTACGGCGGCCAGGTTTGCTGCATTCAAACCAGATAGTGCATTGGCGCCTAACTGGGGACAACAGATTTTTAATGTGTTGATGGCTTCCTACCGGTGAAAAATGTTTCTCCGGTTCCCTGTAGCTTATGCCGCCGGGAAAATATTATTTATGCCACTGTGTAAGAAATTACGCACCGTGACAGATGTGCCACAGGATCATAATTATTATTTTAATATTTATCTTACTAAATATCAATAAATTATTACATTTTTAATAAAAGTGCAGGGTTTTAGCTGTAAGTTCCCCAAACTGTATATATGAGTTCCTTAACACAACAACTTCAATTGCAAGATCCACAACAACCAAAAGCAGGGTCCTTATATGATAGCTCTAATATCATCAATGTTACACCCGAGGGCAGGATTGTGTCCATTTTCACCGGCGCATGGCTGGTAGGCAATGCGATCAGCAAGGTAGACAAATCGCCCATATCCAGCCTCTTTAAACTGCTGGGAGCCGGTTACCTGTTGTACAGGGGAATCAGCGGCAACGACCTGATAAACGGCCTTCTCGGCAAGCGGAAACCCGACAGGCATACTGCCTCTGTAAATATCAGGACTACTGTTTCCATTGATAATCCAAAGGAAGAAGTATATTATTTCTGGCGGCAGCTGAACAACCTGCCAGTATTTATGAAGCATTTGCAGTCGGTAGAGGAAACAGATCCGTTCCATTCCCATTGGGTAGTAAAAGGGCCGGGAGGCATTGGTACACTTGAGTGGGACGCTGAAATTGTGAAAGAGGTACCGGGAGAACTGATTGGCTGGCGGTCATTGCCGGGATCTTCCATCGCTACGGCGGGCAGGGTTACTTTCCGCGAGGCCTTTAATGGCGGAACTGAAATTGATGTGATGATCACCTACCGGCCACCAGCGGGTTATGTAGGCTCAGGCCTGGCCTGGCTGTTAAATCCGGCGTTTGAAAATATGCTGGTGAAAGATATCAAGCGTTTTAAAAACTATATGGAAACCGGCGAGATCCTTAAATAATTTGAGAGAAGAAGGAAGCGGAGATAATGAACTATCTGTTTATTATCTCCGCTTTTTTTATGTAATCCATCATTATGATAATGCTTCCCTTCTGAACCTGTTGTATACGCCCTGGCTCTTATTGATCAATTTGAGCACCCTTTGGCGTACATCGTCCTGCAAACCGGTTATTTCATGTTCGAATACTTCTTTCAGATCAGATAAATCCTCTCCTCCTTTTCCAACCAGGCCGTTGATCTTATGACGCCAGTCGTCCGCCTTTGTTTTAATTTTTTTGCGTGTTTTATCACCACTATCGGGGGCGGTCAATAATCCGATCACCAAACCGGTAGTTAAGCCGGCTATAGCACCTGCAAGAAATTTCGTTGTAGACATAGTTTCTGGATTTTAATGGTTTAACAAATGATCGGTGTGCATGGTTCATTCACACTGCAAAGCTTAATTTTTCAAATATCAGGCCATTAAAAACCGGGAGAGAAGATCCGATCATAAGGAAATGTTATAGTAAGATTGGAGAGGGAAGAAAACCACCTGCTAAGGGAGAGTAAATGTACCAGTATCAATATCGTGAAAAATCGAAGGAACGCTATCCAGGACAACATCAGAGTTGACATTGTCCCGGCAGGTGGATAAGATAAGCGTATTAGATAATGGAATTTATAAAAGGTCAAACGGAGCAGTAAAATAATTACATTCTGGTATTTTTCAAACCTTTTTGAAAGAAATGAAATAATAAATTTTATTAAAAAGTGAATCCTCCCCGGAAAGCAAATACCAGAGAGGATTCGTGTGTTCCGGCACAATATTATACAATTATCTCATATCTTCTATATAATATCTTTTTAGCCCGAATATCTGAAAAACACCAGGTATGAAACGGAATGTTAACAGGAAAATAATTTGTCTGACTCAGGATCATAATCCTGAATCAGACAAGATCTGCGTAGCTGATACCTGGCGGTAGCTTAACTTTTGCTTATGTCTGACTCAGCCCGTGCATTTAACGTGGATCAGAGGTGGACATGATCTGTACTACTTTGCATCAAGCATATTGGAAACCAGGCGGTTAAAGTCGGCCTGGAATTGCTCATAATGCTCACCTGTTCCGGGACCTGAAAAGCCGGTATGTACTTCCTGTACGTTCCCTTTTTTATCTATGAAGATGGTGGTAGGAAAGCCTTTGATACCGGTAAGCTGCGGGAGCGTTTTCTCTCCTTTTTCAGGATCGGCGGGCGTTACACCGGTGATCAGTACCGGATAGCGCACATCAAAGCGTTTCAGGAAGCCTTCCAGCGCGCGTTTGGACTTGTCGAAGTCCGTAGTGCGTTCATAGGCGAGCCCTATCACTTCCACGCCGCGGTCTTTGTTCTTCTCGTACCATTTGCTGAGGAAGCCGGTTTCGTCCATGCAATTGGGGCACCAGGAACCCATGAGAGTAATGATGACCACTTTATTTTTGAAGCGGTCGTCTTTGATGCTTACTTTATTGCCATTAAGATCAGGAAAGCTGAAATCCAGTTGCTGCTGGCCTGGTTTCATAGTGGCAATGGTCCTTTCATCCTGGAGTTTGGCGGTATCATTTTTCACGGCGGTCCAGTATTCCAGCCCGTCGCCGATGCCGGCAAAGAAACGGCCGCCGGTGATGCTGTCTTTCTCCACGCGGGCCGTAAAGAGGTAGGCATGGGAGCCATCGAAGGTGGAAAGACGGAGACTATCGCCGTCTACTACCCCGTCGAGGAAGCGGTAATCGCCGGTGGTGGTGAGGAAAGTACCGTGTACGGTGTTGCCGGATTGTTTGAACTCGCCGATAGCGGTGGACGGTTCTTTGTCTTTATCCTTTGAAGATACGAACCGGGTTACCCAGCGGCCGGACACGTTGGCTGTGGCCGGTGTGTTAACCGGGAAGCGTTCTGATTTACCTGCTATAGCGGAGAATGGAATGCTTACATCCTTATCGGCCAGGTGCCTGATCCAGAGGCCTTCTGCGGCGCTGTCGGAGCTAAGCTTTGCCTTGAATTCCGAATCAAAGAAAGGCATTTTGATCAGGAGTGAATCGCCTGTTACGGTCACTTCATCTACCAGTAATTTATCTGTTGCATTAAGTACATAGAGTACTTTTTTGCCGGCGGTATCTTTTACTTCAAAATTGAAAACAATGTCTGCCCCGTCGTTGCGGTGAAGTTTTGCCTGCCACACACCATTGGCAAGACTTTTAGCAGTATGACCGGTATTGCAGGCGGTGAAAGCCAGGCCCATACCTGCCATGAAGATGGATAATTTTCTCATAAGATTACAATTTTGAATAGTTCCTTTCTCCAAAGAGCAGGCTGCCGATACGTACCAGGGTGCTACCCTCCTGCAGGGCGAGGTGATAGTCGGCGCTCATACCAATGGACAGTTCTTTAAAATACGGTTCGTTATTAAAATAAGTGGTTTTAACAGATCCGAATAATTCGTGGAGCTGGTGGAACTCTTCGCGGATCTGTGTTTCATTGGTAGTATTGGTGGCCATGCCCATCATTCCGGCAATGCGCACCTGTGTAAAAGCAGATGGGTTGGCCTGGTAAGTTTGTAACAGTTGCTGTAACTCCTCTGCATCCATACCAAACTTTGTTTCTTCTGCCGCAATATGTACCTGTAACAGGCAGTGAATGACCCGTTGATGTTTGGCGGCTTGTTTATTGATTTCCTGCAGTAGTTTTAAACTATCTACTGCATGAATGGTATGTACAAACGGCGCGATGAACTTAACCTTATTGGATTGCAAGTGACCAATAAAATGCCATTCTATGTCGGCTGGTAAAAGCGTTTGTTTTTCAGTTAGTTCCTGTACGTAGTTTTCCCCGAAGATCCTTTGTCCTGCTGCATAGAACGCAGCAATATCCTCTGCCGGTTTCGTTTTTGAAACGGCCACCAGCCGGGCATGGAATGGTTTTAGCCGGCTAAGTACTTCGTGGTATGCTTCTAAATTGATTGCCATCGCGCAAAGATACGCGGATTTTGTCTGACTCAGGATTAAACTGATTACGCTGATTACCCTGAGTCAGACAACATCCGCCGTAAGCTACGCGAGGATACTTCTGCTGATAACGATGCGTTGTACTTCGGAGGTGCCTTCATAGATCTGGGTGATCTTGGCATCGCGCATAAGGCGCTCCACGTGGTATTCTTTTACGTAGCCATAGCCGCCGTGCACTTGCACTGCTTCAGTGGTTACCCACATGGCGGTTTCAGAGGCAAACACCTTGGCCATGGAGCTGCTGAGGGTATAATCGAGCTGCTGATCTTTATCCCATGCGGCTTTGAGGCATAGCAGGCGCGCACTTTCTATGCGGGTGGCCATGTCGGCCAGTTTGAACTGGATAGCCTGGTGCTGGGATATTTCCTTACCAAATGCTTTTCTTTCCCTGGAGTATTTAAGGGCCAGTTCATATGCGCCACTGGCGATTCCCAGCGCCTGGGAGGCGATACCGATACGGCCGCCGGCAAGGGTTTTCATAGCAAATTTAAACCCGAAGCCATCCTCTCCTATCCTGTTTTCCTTGGGTACTTTTACATCCTGGAACATGACGCTGTGGGTATCGCTGCCACGGATACCCAGTTTATTTTCCTTGGCGCCGATAGTGATACCAGCCATTCCTTTTTCCACGATGAGGGCGTTGATGCCCTTACTTCCTTTTTCGGGGTGAGTTTGGGCCATTACCAGGTATACGCTGGCGGAGTTGCCGTTGGTGATCCAGTTTTTGGTACCGTTGAGCAGGTAGTGATCACCTTTGTCTTCAGCGATGGTACGCTGGGAAGTGGCGTCCGATCCGGCTTCCGGCTCACTGAGCATAAATGCGCCGATGATCTGCCCAGATGCCAGGGGCACCAGGTATTTCTGTTTCTGTTCTTCTGTACCAAAAGTTTCGAGGCCCCAGCACACCAGGGAATTATTTACGCTCATAACCACAGAGGCGGAAGCATCTATCTTGGATATTTCTTCCATTGCCAGCACGTAAGAGATCGCGTCCAGTCCGGCCCCACCATACTTAGGGCTTACCATCATACCGAGGAAACCGAGTTCTCCCAGTTTTTTAATCTGTTCTGCAGGAAACTTCTGGTGCTCATCTCTTTCTATTACTCCGGGCAACAGCTCATTGACAGCAAAATCACGCGCTGCCTTTTGTATCATCAGATGTTCTTCCGTCAATTGAAAATCCATGGTGTATAATTTTATAAGGTAATCCACTCAAATTATTTATAAATCAGCAGCTAAAAAAATAGCCCTGTTAAAATTCAATGTTGTCAACCAGAACCGGGTAAATATTGAACAAATCGCTACAATAACGCTACTGTATTGGATTTGGTTCAGATATTATATGCAAGTTTTTCACCATTACACGTTTGGCTGCTTTGGGCGTTCACATAAAATCCTGTAGCTTGCCTTTAATGCTATTTTTATGAAGAACATTAAAATAATAGAAGTAAAATCAGAAATAGGAGCAGGTACGCGTGGCGCCAGTTTGGGAGTAGATGCGATTAAGATTGCCGCGCTGGACTTTATGAGCAACTTTTTTGTACACTTCCCCACCGAAGCAATTGAAACGGAAAATAAGCTGTTGTTTGAACCTATTGAATCGCCTTATGCCAAAAGGATCAAAGGCACATTTAACATGTATGAGCGCATCAGTAAAAGTGTATGCGAAACGGTAAAGGCCAACTGGTTCCCTGTACTGCTTTCAGGCGACCATAGCACGGCGGGCGCCACCATTGCCGGTTTAAAGATGGCACATCCAAAGGCCAAGCTGGGAGTGATATGGATAGATGCGCATGCCGACCTTCACACGCCTTATACCACGCCTTCCGGCAATATGCATGGAATGCCGCTGGCTACAGCTATTGCGGAAGACAATATGGATTGCAAGGTGCACGACCTGGATGAAAATACCGCCAAAATGTGGAATGCCCTGAAGAACATCGGGAAAATAGCCCCGAAGGTGCTTCCTGAAGATATTGTGTTCATCTCCCTCCGGGATTATGAGAAAGAGGAAGATCACCTGATCAAGCAATATGGAATGAAGGTGATCACTACCAGTGAAGTACGCCGCAAAGGACCGGAAAATATTTCCCGTTCCGTATTCCGTTACCTGAGCGATTGCGAGTATATCTATGTTTCGTTTGATGTGGACAGCCTGGATGCTTCTATTTCCAAAGGCACCGGCACGCCGGTAAGTAACGGCCTGCGCGAGCGGGAAGCGGAAGATCTGATCGCCAAGTTCATGCAGCACCGCAAGATCTGCTGCTTTGAGATCACGGAAGTGAATCCTACGCTGGACCGGGAAAACCTGATGGCGGAAATAGCCTTTAATATCCTGCAGCGCAGCGTGAATGTGCTGATGATGAACTAATACTTGTTATAGTTTGAAATAGGCGATAAGCCAGCCGGTTACTTCGCTGTAACTGCGTATACCCTTGTCCTGTTTGTTGGCTTTGAGGTAGCGGTCGTACAGGAAAGAAGAGTAGGCATCCACTTTCCCGGTATAAGGCTCATAGAAATCGATGATAGCCTTATAATCAGCCTTTACGCCCGGGAGTGCCCTTTGCCAGATATTATGGGCAAGCGTGGTATCCCGACGCGCCAGCTGACGCACACTATAAAGGAACATATCAAAATTGGCGGCATAACGGAAATGGCTATCCGGAATACTGGTAGCCGCCAGGTAACCTACAAAATTAGCTTCTTCTTCAGGTGCATAACCTATCTGGTGTGCAATTTCATGACAGGAAACAAATGGCAGCAATACATCCGGAACAGTAGTGTTCACCTGTGCTTCGTTGGTGAACGGGTTAAGATAACCTGTAACACCGGGGTAATTAAGCCAGTGCCCGAATAAGGCCGGCTTGATGCTGGGCGCCCTGTAACGCAGGGCAGGCCACGTTTTTGCAGCAGCGTCATAAGCGGCAACAGCGCGCTCAAAAACGGGTTTGCCGGTGGTATCTGTTTTCATGATACCGGTGGTATCACCGGTATTGGCTTTTTCCAGGTTAACCAGCTGTAACAAGGTATCCGACAATTGATAGAGTTGCTGCGTGTTATAGTTACCGGTAACCAGGCGGGTATCGCGGGCAAGGGAATTGCGCTCGTAATTAAAACCCCATAGCACCAGGAAGGCCAGGTAAACATTCAGTAGGAACTGCACCCCGCGGAGCAGCTGGAAACCCAGGTCCTCCCAACGGGCACGGATGAGTTTATAACATAGTTTTAACAAATAGAGTATTCCTCCGATAATCCAGGCAGTATATATTACATCGCCAATACTAAATGGAACTATACCTGTTACTTGTCTGAACGCCAAACTACTCCAGTTGTACCACCTGTGAAAGTAGAAATCGCCGAAGCGGTTACTCCAGGCGAATAATCCTTTCAACAACAGTATAGCCGTAAGTGTTAGTACAATACGGACGATTTTCTTTTTAATCCGGACTTTTGTCTCCATATAATGTGGCGGATCATGATAGATGAAATTCTACAAAAACAGTTAAGCGCGGCACTTTCCGAACAATTGAAAGTAAAAATACATATTAATGAAGCAAAAACCGTGCATGGTGGCGATATTAACGAATCTTTTCGTATAGCCACCAACGAGGGTTATTTTTTTATTAAGATGAACGATGCGGTGAAATACCCGGATATGTTCAGGCAGGAGCATGCGGGCCTGCTGGAGCTGCAGGGCGCCAAAGCGCTGCATACACCAAAGCCGCTGGCATATGGCAGTGTAGGCGGACGGGCTTACCTGTTGCAGGAGTTCCTGACCAAGGGGCAGGCTGTGGCTGATTTCTGGGACGATTTTGCCGTATCCCTGGCGAAGCAGCATCGTGTAACACAGCCCCACTATGGGTATGCCGGAACAAATTATGTGGGGAGCCTGAAGCAGTATAATACGCCTTACAGCAGCTGGCCTGTATTTTATGCGTTTAACCGTTTGTTGCCGCTGATACGGATGGCGTACGATCAGCAGCTGGTTGACAGGCAGCTGGTACAGCAGGTAGAGCGGTTATGCCGGCAGCTACCACAGCTGTTCCCGGCAGAGGCGCCTGCGTTACTGCATGGCGATCTGTGGTCGGGCAATTTTATGGTGGGAAGTAACGGGCGGGCCTGTATTTTTGACCCGGCGGTGTATTACGGGCACCGGGAAATGGACCTGGCCATGACCCGCCTTTTCGGGGGTTTTGACACCAGGTTCTATTATGCCTACCAGGCCGCTTATCCTTTACAGCCGGGATGGCAGCAACGGATTGGCGTTTGCCAGTTATACCCGTTGATGGTACATTTCATTTTATTTGGCGGTAATTATTACAACAGTATCAGAGAGGTGCTGCAATCGTACTGATCATTCCCCGTGCGTATCAATAAAATCGCGCATCTTACCATATTCTTCTTCCACTACAGGATAGTAGCGGTTTACATCTGCAGTGATTTCATCAAAAAGCCGGCAGATCTCGGTGCTATGCAGGTCCTGGTTGATACGGAGATAATTTTCCAGCTCCTGCATTTTGGCGCTGATCCAGGTGAGGCCTACCATCGCGAAATTCGGTTTTAGCTTATGCACCTGGAATTTCATGGCTTCCCATTCATGGTTATCCACCATTGATTGCAGTTTGGCGATTTCATCACGGATAGTTCTGATAAAAATTTCAAACAGGTCAGCGGCATAGGAAATATTGCTCTCATATAGATCTGTGAGATACTTGACGTCCAAATCATTATTAAACTCAAATCCGCTTAAATTCTGCACTTCTTCCATTATTAGTTCTGTTTCTTCTTCGTTGAGATATTTATTAAAAATCTGTAGTAACTGATCCGGTGTATAAGGTTTAGTAAGTATGTCTGTTATGCCGGCAGCCCTTGCCATAGTGGCCGTACTTTCCATCGCTACCGCAGTGGTAGCGATCACCGGTGTGGCTACATTGGGCTGTGCTTCATCTGCCCTGATCTTTTGTGCCAGTTCCATGCCATTCATGCCGGGAATACGGATATCCATCAGGATAAGGTCGTATTGCCGTGATTCCAGGAACCAGGTAGCGTCCGGGCCATTGGTAGCGAGCTGGTAATTGATCCTGTATTTTTCCAGCAGGCTCATAATATAGCGCAGGTTCATCTGGTTATCTTCCACCACCAGTACCCTGGCGTTTTCGAATGACCTTTGCAGGAGTTTCCTGCTCAGTTTACCGGTATTTACGGTAAGCGGCCGGCGGCTATCCAGGAACGGGATATTAAAACTGAAGCAGGTATTAAACCCGGGGAGCTCTTCCACAGTGATAGTGCCACCCTGGATCTCCACGAGTTGTTTTACGATGGCGAGCCCCAGACCTGTGCCGCCATATTTTTCACGGATATCGCCTTCCGCCTGTTTATAGTTCCTGAAGATGAGTTCCAGTTTATCCTTTTTAATACCGATGCCTGTATCACTTACCCGGAAGCGTATCCAGAGCTTGTTATCCTGCCAGCTTTCCTGGATGGCAGTGACAGCGATCTCACCTTCATTAGTGAACTTCTCTGCATTACCTAACAAATTGATTAGTATTTGGTTCAGTAGCACGTCGTCGCCAATAAGCCAGGTATTGAGGGCGGCATCCAGTTCAGCGGTTATTTTCACCGGGCGGCGGCCCAGTTTGAGCTCAAAGGTATTGCGTAAAGACTGGATCAGTTCACGAAGGTTGAATTCGCGTTGGTTAACCTGTATTTCCCTGGCTTCTATGCGGGAAATATCGAGAATATCACTGACTATGCCCAGCAGTATGCCCGAGGAATTTTTGAGGATATTCACATATTCCTGCTGCTGCGGGTCCAGCTGTGTTTCCTCCAGCAGGTGTGCCATGCCGATGATGGCATTGAGAGGGGTCCGGATCTCGTGGCTCATACTGGCCAGGAAATCTTTCTGGGCGCGCTGTGCATCTTCCGCCTGGCGGCGCGCTGTTTCCAGTTCCTGCTGCAGTTTTTTCTGGTCCGTAATATCCATATGGATACCTGCCCCGCCAGTGATATTGCCATGACGGTCGTATATATTAGCGGAGCTGGCGAGGATCCAGCGGTTGGAGCCGTCTTTCAGCTTTATTTCCATGTCGTACACAAGGGGCATGTTCTCTTCGAGACGCTTTTTGCGGAGGGCGCGGGCATAGGCCCGGTTATTTTCCGGCACAAATACGTCGGTGATATCTTTACCGATAAGCTCTTCCTCTTTATACCCTGAGAGGCGGCAGAAGCTTTCGTATACACGGGTGATATTTCCCTGTACATCTGTTTCGCACATGGCCGCGTTGAGGTTATTGAGGATCACCCTGAACTTTTCTTCGTTGCGTTTTATTTCCTCCTGAACATTATGCCGGCGGGTGATATTTACCGCCTGCCAGATACTGCCGCTGAAAGTTTTGCCGTTGAAAACGGGGAGATAATTGACTTCCCAGGTTTGCCCGTTGCGGAAAGGCACTTCCCATCCGAACCAGGGCTTTTTTTCCCGGCGGAGGGACTTCATTTTTGATTCCAGGGGCAGGTGCTCGGCCACCATGGGCTTAAAATAGCGGATCAGTTCAGGGAAAGTGCAGTTGAGAGGGGTATTCCCTTCCATATAACGGCTGAAGGCTTCATTTACCCATATACAGCGGTGTTTTTCATTGGTTACCAATAACCCGGCGCTATTGCTGTTGAGCCAGGCCGTTATGGGCAGGGAAAAGATATCCGGGGCCCCGTTTAGCGGCAGGCCGGTACTATCAGTAGCAGTTATTTTCTTACTGTATCTTCCTGTGGCCTTCATTTTGCTGATGGAATGGGGATACGGGTTTTCAATAAATCATTAATTGTGAAAATCCGGTATAAGATAAAAGCTAATTACGTACCTTTGCGCCTCACGCCTGGATGTTCACCACATCAATATGGCTGATATTTTATGATATAAATATATATATAAATAAGATATCGTTAGTGAACAAATTTATGAAATTTTTGCAATTGCAAATATTTAATTACCTTTGCATCCCTCTAAAAGTGAGGATATTGATATGAAACCACTCCGCGAATTTGATATAGCCTTTGTAGGATTACACCCAGGGGAACATTCATTTCAGTATGCAATCGGAGAGCGTTTCTTTGATAATTTCGAGGAGCCGAGGGATTTCAGTAACTGTGAAGTGAGCGTAAATCTCACTTTAGACAAGAAGAGTAACTTTTTCTTACTGAAATTTGCGATAGGCGGCAAGGTAACTGTTACCTGCGACCGGTGCGGAGAGCCCTTTGAGATGCAGCTGTGGGATGACTTTAACCAGATTGTAAAACTGGTGGAGAACCCTGAAGAGCTGGCAAGTGAAGAAGAAGATCCGGATGTATCGTATATACAGAAAACAGAAAGCCATTTGAATGTGGCAGCGTATATATACGAATTCATTCACCTGAGCATTCCAATGCAAAGGATACATCCCGACGATGCCAATGGCAAAAGCGGTTGTAATCCGAAAGTGATTGAAATGCTGGAGCAAATGAACCAGCAGGCAAAAGAAAACGATAACCCAATCTGGAAAGGATTGGATAAATTTAAGGACAATTAAAAATTAAATAAAATGCCAAATCCTAAACGCAGACATTCTCAGCAAAGATCAGCAAAGAGAAGAACGCATTATAAGGCGGTAGCGGATACATTAAGCACAGATAGCGCAACCGGTGAAGTGCACCTGAGACACCGTGCTCATTGGGTGGAAAACAAACTGTACTACAGAGGAAAAGTAGTGTTGGAAAAACAGAGCGCAGCTAAATAATTATTTTACTATTTTTACCCGAGCTAACAAGACAAACCTTGAGTTACATGAGAATCGGGCTTGATATGATGGGTGGCGATTTCGCGCCCACAGAAGCAGTAAAAGGAGTAAAATTATATTTAGACACTGTTGCATCTGAAGTGCACCTGGTTCTAATTGGAGATGAGCAACAGTTAACTCCGTTATTAGCAGCGGCACAGCTGGACCAATCAAAATATTCAGTTGTTCATTCATCCCAGGTAATCGGGATGGATGAACACCCTACCAAGGCGCTGAAAGAGAAGCCACAATCCTCCATCTCTATCGGTTTTCATTTACTGAAAAATGAAAAAATAGATGCTTTCATCAGCGCAGGTAATACCGGCGCCATGATGGTGGGCACCTATTATTCCATTAAAGCCATAGAAGGAGTGCAACGTCCTACTATATCTACTCTGGTACCCCGTGAAAACGGTACGTACGGCCTTTTGCTTGATGTAGGTATCAACGCCGACTGCAAACCTGAAAACCTGGCCCAATTTGCCCTTCTTGGATCCCTATATTCCAAACATATTCTTCAGGTACCAAATCCTAAAGTTGGTTTACTGAATATCGGCGAAGAAGAAGGCAAAGGCAACCTGCTCGCGCAGGCAACTTACCCGCTATTAAAAGAAAGCAAACAAATTAATTTCATCGGCAACATCGAAGGAAGAGACATTTTCTCCGAAAAAGCGGATGTTATTGTATGTGAAGGCTTTACCGGGAACATTGTCCTTAAAATGGCCGAATCATTCCACGATATTGCTTTAAGACGCAATATCCAGGATGATTACATGAAGAAATTTGATTCTGAATCATATGGCGGCACTCCTGTTCTGGGCGTTTCCAAACCAGTAATTATTGGTCATGGTATTTCCCAGGAAACTGCCTTCAAAAACATGATACAGCTGTCGCAGCAAATGATCGAAAGCAAACTGCTGGAGAAAATTAAAGAAAGCTTTGTAGTGTCGAAGGATGACGCACAATAAAAGCATCAGGAAATTATTAACGAACGCTCCGGGATTCCGGGGCGTTTTTTTTGTGCGCGAAGTTTGTCTGATTCAGGATTAAACTGATTACGCTGATTACGCTGATTTGATTACTTTGGATTTAAAATGATTCGGGGAGATTTAAGCGGATACTTTCGCTTATTTCTCCCCGAATCATTTAAAATCATCTATAAAATCCAAAAAATAAAATCAGCGTAATCAGCGTAATCAGTTTAATCCTGAATCAGACAAACTTCGCGCTGCATTAATGCCCCAGCAACGGCAGCTTCACATAAAAAGTAGTGCCTTCATTCAGCTTGGTTTCAAACCAGATCTCTCCTCTCGACTGTTCGGCGATATTTTTACACATAGCCAGGCCCAGGCCGGTACCGGATGATTTAGTGGTGAAGTTAGGAACAAAAATGCGGGACTGCACCTCTGTGGAAATGCCTTCCCCATTATCAGATACGCTCACAATAACGTGGCTGTCGGATGTTAGCTGCATACGTACCACGATCTGCCCTTTGCGGTCTTCAGGAATAGCCTGGATGGCATTCAGCAGCAGGTTGGTGAACAACCTGTTCATCTGTGTTTTGTCTGCGTATAAATAAAAATCATGCGCAGGCTGCACATAGGTCACCTCGCAGTCTTCATGTCCCTGGTACAACGAGGTAAGGGAATACAATACTTCATTGAGCAGGAACTCTTCATTGTTCGGTTCACCGATCCGGGCAAAGGCCGAGAAATCAGACGCAATATTTGAAAGGTGCTCGATCTGTTCTACAAGCGTACCGGCCACTTTGCGCGACAGTTCCTTCACATTGGGCGAATCGCCGGCGATAGCGCGCTGGAGATATTGAATGCTCAGCTTCATAGGCGTGAGTGGGTTCTTGATCTCATGGGCTACCTGCCTCGCCATTTCACGCCAGGCCCCTTCCCTTTCACTTTTTGCCAGTCGCACGGCACTCACTTCCAGCTTGCGTACCATCTTATTATATTCTTTTACCAGCGCACCGATCTCATCATCCTTATCCCATTCTATTTCATCATTACGCTGGCCGAGGTTCACATGCCTGAGCTTCTCCGTTACCAGCGAGAAGGAACGGGTAATGGAGTTCGTGATCAGCAGCGCCACCATTCCCGCAATGAGGAAAATGAAAGCATTGAAATTGATCAGGGCTACCAGGAAGTTGGAGATCTGCTGGTTCAGTTCTGTTTGTGTTGCGAAATAAGGAACGTTGAGATAAGCGATCACTTCATGCGTATCATGATTGCGCAAAGGCATATAACCCGACAGGAACGGCATTATCCCGATATACTCCGTATGGATAAACTGGATCTGCTCCATCCGGTATAAGCTGTAGAACGCCTGCGGATCAATTTTGGCGGAGATCAGGCCTTTGTCGGTCATCATGGGTTGAGTGGTGAGCTGCAGGTTACCATCGCGGTCGTAGATGTTGATATCCAGCGCTCTCTCATTGGCTATATCCGACAGGGAAGAAGTGAGCCTTTTCACCAGTTCCGAATCATACATGTCCCCTACCTGGTCCAGGTCGCGTTGATTCTCGAATACCTTCTCCACATCTTTGGCTACATCTCTCATTGTTTTGCTGAGCCGTTCGCGGTTCTGCATTTCAGAGCGGTAGATAAAGAATTTGATGGTGGTAATACCAAGTATCAGGAAAGAGAAGATAACAACAAAAATGATAGTGCCATGTACTTTTTTGCGGATACTGATATCGATCAGCGCACGAAGGTTGCTGAGCCGCATCCTTGCTTTGATAAGCAGGTCGAATGCCTTGTATACCGCAATGATGAGCAGGAATAAGCAGAACATGTAGGCAAACAGCGTGATGAATTCCACGAACATCCTGTTTTCCTTTACCACTACTACCACTTTTTCAGGAGTGGCCTTGTAGATCAGTTCCGAGTAGCCTTTGATGGATTTTATGCTAGCATCTGCCGCAGGCAGCTCATGTGCATATAAGCGGATAGGAAAAGGAAAATCGTTGTTGTTTGTTACAAGGATACCCTTATCATATACAGCGTATGAATAGGTGCCTGCATATTCCCGGCCGGGATCGCCCATATCCCCTTCCACCAGCAGTTCGGGGTATAGTCTTTCACTGCTTACCGGCTTTGGCACCAGCGTGTATACCAGCCAGCCGGTTACTTCCCCGTTGGCGTTATGAAATTCTTTTTTGGCGATATAGCTGTAATCGTTGAAGCTGCGCTCATAATAGTAAAGATCGTTACCAGGCACCAGTGCCGGAGAGGCTTCTGATTCGGTAAATATCTGCCGGTTAAAGGTTAGCAGGCTAACGGTATCTGCAGAAAACAACGAGGTGCCGTTTTCATCGTAAGCATAAATATTTACGCGGAACCGGCTCAGGTAGCCCTGGAAATACTTCAACAGGAGACTGTCGAATGCCAATTTGCGGTGGCTTCTGCTACTGTGGTCCTGGAAAAAATACTGGATAGCCTCATCATGTTCTATCTTCTTACCAATATCATTCAGCAACATTTCCAGGTAAGGGTCCTTTTGTTTGGACAGGTCTTCCGCCAGCTTTTGGCGCGCATACAGCTCCTTATGATTATTATAATGCACCAGTGCCCCGGAGGTGGTAATGGTGAGCAGGAAAAGCCAGAATAAAAAAGGTACGGTGGCCATGCTGCTTTCAAAACGGTCGGCCAGGAAATCGAGCAGCACAATATACAGCAGCAGCCATATCACCATTGTAACGGAGAAGGGCAGTTCCGGGTTATGGATACGGAACAGCAGCCAGATAATGCCTACAGCGGCCAGCCAGATATATTTGGTGCGGTACTGGAAATTGGTAAGCTCATTCAGCAGGTAGTTGATGATCTGTGAGAAGAATAAAAAGCTGAATGAGATAAAGCCCAGTACCATGAAGCCAATGATGCTGTAGATGATACTGTATTCCGTAAGACTGAAAGGATTGGTTACATCAAAAGAGATCTTGGAGTCCATTACAAGGCTTTGAATAAGATCTGCCAGGAACTGTTCCACGATATAGAGTATGAGGCTGGCAACGATGATCACCAGGCTTTGCGCCCATCGCTTTTTCAGTACGGGGGGGTTAATGGTTTTTACGTGCTCCCGGAAGAAGAGGATCATCCAGAAGGTAAGCAATACGTTGATGAGCAGATCGCCCAGCGAGTAGAAGATCTCATCTTTTGCATAGATCCTGGGATCGAAGATATTGAGCTCTTTCAGGTTAAACGGGAACGGGTATACGTAGCTGAGCACCCGCATACCGAATACGATAAGGAACAGGAACAGGAAGCCATACAGCGGGTTAGTGGTTTTAGCCAGCAGGGTGGCAAAAAGGTTCAGGAATATGAGCACGCAGATGCAGCCCAATACCCTCAGCAATATGCTCAGGTTATTGGAAGGATGCACGTGCATACCCGCGTTATAGTCCAGGTAAAACAACGTTTGTCCCTTTCCGTTAATCACCGGGAGGGTAATATGTTCCGATACCAGCAGCTGTGGTTGTTCCCGGAGGATGCTGTACTCTTCCCCCAGTTCTTCCTTATTGTAGAAGTGATTGACAAGGTAGTTGTTTTTAATGGCATACTCCATCCGCACGGGGATGGCTGCTACCAGGTATTGGGCACGGCCGGGGCCTGATTTCACCTTACGGGTAATGACCTCATAGTAGCCGTTTTTCAGCTTCATGAACCGGTCGCCTTCTTCCAGTGTGGCCTGAGGTTCTTCCGGCTGCACCTGGCTGGTGTTCCAGAAAGTAAGCCAGGCGCCGGTGCTATTGGAGTCGTAGGCAAAGAGGTAGTACTCCATGCCTGTGAGTTTGTCCAGTGTTTTCTGGTCGTAGCTGCGCTGGAAGAGGGAGCTGGTGATAGCGGTATCCTCTGCCAGTTCTTCGAATGATCTTTCCCGCTGATGGATACTTTTTTCCATGCTGCGTTTCACGCCCTGCGGGGAGGAGTAGTAAGACCAGTAGTTGCTGAACAGGAAGGCGAAGGTGAACAACCAGGCAGCAATGATCAGGAGATAGCCGTGTCGCAGGAAAAAAAGCCGTATTTCTTTAGTATCGATCAATGCGGGTGTATTAAAGAAAGATTTACAATTGCTCTGTGGCTTTCACCTTATTCCAGAGTGTATCCATTTCCGTTAAGGTCATATCGTTGAGGGTGCGGCCCTGTTCGAGCGCCAGTGTTTCCATTGCCTGGAAGCGGCGCTGGAATTTCTTATTGGTGCGTTCGAGGGCATTTTCCGCGTCGATATTAAGGAACCTGGAATAGTTCACCAAAGAGAACATCACATCGCCGAATTCATCTTCCATATCATTGATATTGCCACTTTTAACGGCTGTTTCCAGTTCATTTACTTCTTCCTTTACCTTATCCCATACCTGTTCGGTATTATCCCATTCGAAACCGGTTTGTTTTGCTTTTTCCTGGAGGCGCATGGCCTTTACCAGGGCGGGCAGCGACAGCGGAACGCCACTGAGCACGGATTTCTTTCCTTCTTTCAGTTTGAGCTTTTCCCAGTTTTGTTTTACCTGTTCTTCTGTTTCCGCTTGTACATTGCCGTAAATATGCGGGTGGCGATGGATGAGTTTATCGCATACGCCGTTGATAACGTCGTTGATATCAAATTTTTGTTGTTCCGAGCCTATTTTGGCATAGAACACAATGTGAAGGAGGATGTCGCCCAGTTCTTCTTTGATAGACTTCCAGTCCTCATCCGTAATGGCATCCGCCAGCTCATAGGTTTCCTCGATGGTGAGCTGACGAAGCGTTTGAATGGTTTGCTTGCGGTCCCAGGGGCACTTTTCCCTTAAATCGTCCATGATCTGCAGGAGACGATCGAATGTGGCTGTCTTTTCCATATTTTGTAAAAATAGGGATCATTTGGGGATTTTGATATTCAGCCATTAATCCGGACCGGAACCGGCCCCCGGAACCAGATGCAGGCGTATAAAAATGGGGAATACTTTTTCTTGGTAAAAAGGCCATTTTAATTACATTTGCGAGCTATTAAAAGGTAGCGATTTCATGATCCGGGGAGCAGTGATCTGTGGTTACGAAAGCTGGTGTCCGGCCATCAAAAAATCCCAAAATGTATTGATTTATGAATCCGAAACACATTGCGCTTATTTCATCGGAGCTGGGTATTTCCGGTAAACAGGCAGAAAATACGATGGCCCTGTTATCTGAAGGATCTACGGTTCCCTTCATCAGCCGTTACCGTAAAGAGGTGACCGGCAGCCTGGATGAGGTGCAGATAGGCCGTATTGAAGACCTGCAAAAGCGCTATAAGGAGGTGGATGACCGTCGTGATTTTATTATCAAAACGATCACAGAGCAGGAAAAAATGACGCCTGAGTTGTTAACTAAACTGGAAAACACATGGGCGCTGGCTGAGCTGGAAGATATTTACCTGCCTTATAAACCCAAGCGTAAAACCCGTGCCACCGTGGCCATTGAGAAAGGGCTGGAACCGCTGGCCACCCTGTTGTTTGAGCAGCAGGACGGCGATATTGCAGCGGCGGAAACATTTATCAATGAGCAGGTAGCTACTTCTGAGGAAGCATTAAAAGGCGCGCGTGACATTATTGCGGAATGGATCAACGAAAATGCGGAGTGCCGTGATAAACTGCGTAAGCTGTTTTCCAATACTGCCAAACTCACATCTAAAGTTGTAGAAGGAAAAGAAGCCGAAGGCGATAAGTATAAAGATTATTTCGAGTTTTCAGAAGACCTGCGGGAGATGCCCTCCCACCGTGTACTGGCGATATTACGCGCTGAGCACGAGGGTATTTTGTTCAGCTCTATTGCACCGGAGGAAGAAGAGGCGAATGCGCTGATCAATAAGCAATTTGTAACAGGCAAAGGCAAAGCGGCAGAGCAGGTAACCAAAGCGGCAGCGGATGCTTACAAGCGTTTGCTGCGCCCGTCCCTGGAGAATGAATTCAGGGCAGCGGCCAAAGAAAAAGCAGACCAGGAAGCGATTGAAGTATTCGCGGAAAACCTGCGTCAGCTGTTACTGGCAGCGCCATTAGGCCCTAAAGGCGTTATTGCCATTGACCCCGGTTACAGAACAGGTTGTAAAGTGGTGGCACTGGATAATCAGGGCAACATGCTGGACAACGATGTTATTTTCCCCCTGGAAAAAAATTACAAGAGAGATGATGCCGAAGCCCTGCTGAAGAAGTGGGCTTCCAGGTACGATACCGAAGCCATCGCGGTTGGTAATGGCACCGCGGGCCGGGAAACAGAGGAGTTTGTGAAGAAAATTGATTTTGGTAAAAAGATCAATGTATTCATGGTAAATGAAAGCGGCGCCTCGGTATATTCCGCATCGGAAGTAGCGCGTGAAGAGTTTCCCGATCATGATGTAACCGTGCGTGGGGCTGTTTCCATTGGCCGCAGGCTGATAGATCCGCTGGCGGAGCTGGTGAAGATAGATCCGAAAGCGATTGGCGTGGGTCAGTACCAGCATGATGTGAATCAGTCATCGCTGAAGCAGAGCCTGGATCGCGTGGTGGTGAGCTGTGTGAACAACGTAGGCGTGAACCTGAACACCGCTTCCAAGCACCTGCTGGCCTATATTTCCGGTTTGGGGCCATCCCTTGCGGAGAACATTGTGAAGTACCGTAAGGAGAACGGCGCATTCAGCAACCGTATGCAGCTGAAGAAAGTACACCGTTTGGGTGAAAAGGCATTTGAGCAGTGCGCGGGCTTTTTGCGTATTGAAAATGGCGATAACCCGCTGGATAATTCCGCGGTACATCCTGAGCGCTACGATCTGATTAAAGAAATGGCCGACAAGCAGCACAGCACTGTGCAGGATCTGATGGCGAAAGAAGAATTACGGAAGAAGATCAATCCAAAAGATTATGTGAGCCCGGAAGTAGGTTTGGTTACTTTGGAAGATATATTGAAGGAGTTGGCCAAGCCTAGCCGCGATCCGCGCGACGAGATCTCTATTTTTGAATATGCCGAAGGCATTCATAAAATAGAGGATGTGAAGCCGGGTATGGTATTACCGGGTGTAGTGACCAACATTACTGCATTTGGTGCATTTGTCGATATTGGTGTGAAACAGGATGGGTTGGTGCATATCTCCCATCTTTCCAATAAATTTATCAGCAATCCGAATGAGGCGGTAAAACTGAATCAGAAAGTACAGGTAACTGTGCTGGAAATTGATGTAGCGCGTAAGCGTATCTCCTTGTCGATGAAAGATAATGAGAAAGGCGGTGGTACACGTCAGCAGGGAGGAAGAGATTCCCGCGGCGATCAGCAACAGCAGAAAAGGCCGAACAGGCCGGCGGCAAAAGAAGCGCCGCTGAATGATTTCCAGGCTAAGCTGGCAGCATTGAAGAATAAATTTGATAATTAAGATAAAGCAGCAAGGAAGACCGGTGGTCTTCCTTGCCATTTTCAGCGCTCATATTTCTGCATCCACTGCAGGAATTTTTCCGGGTAGTCGGTATCTCCTTTTTCGCTGAAGAGCATCAGCTCCCTGTTCACTGTGAAGCCGATGTAAATAATATCCCGGTCCATATCGATGGCAATAACGGCTTCATCGTAGCCTGATTTGCCCGGCATATAACCTTCATTAAAGAGTATTTTATTTTCCACTTCTATAGGTGGCGTTACTTTTAGTCGTTCAAAAAAAGATTTACGCGCTTTGCCTACCAGTGTAGTGAGCCTGCTTTTCAGTGGCTCGGTTTCAAAAAGGCCGCTTTCCAGGGCGTATTTGCCGTTGAATTGCAGGAAACTGTTCCAGGAAGCTACCATATCTGTCTGGATAGTATCGCCACCGGCGATCATGGTATCAGTTGGCGGCAGGTTGGCCTGGTTCGCCAGCACGATGGCCCTTGCTTTCTGGGCGGGGCTGTTACAGGCGAACGCATAGAAAGTGAATGATAAAAGTGATGCAACAGGAATCCTTCTCGCAGTCATGGTTAAATTTTTAATTTTATACAACCGGGGCGAACAACAACTATCGGGCTCCACTCTCCCGGCAGTTAACAACATAGTTTTATCAGTGGAAGGTCAACAAATCAGATAATAATAGAGTTTAATGGTTTTCAATAAAGTTCCGTGCTATTTTCCTTTGAATACAGGAGCTCTTTTTTCAATAAACGCCTGCATGCCTTCCTTCTGATCTTCAGATGCAAAGAGAAGATAAAAATTTTTACGTTCAAAATGTAATCCTTCTTCCAGGCTGGTATCAAAAGCCTTTAAAACGGCTTCTTTTGCCATTTTAAGGGCCACCGGGCTCATGGCAGCCGTTTCTGTAGCCAGTTTAATGGCTTCTTTAAGAAATAGCTCTACGGGCACGATACGGTTAATGAGGCCGGCACGGAGAGCTTCTTCCGCGGTAATAAAGCGGCCGGTGAGCACCATTTCCATGGCCAGGGCCTTCCCCACTGCGCGTGTAAGGCGTTGAGTACCACCCGCCCCGGGCATAATGCCCAGCTTGATTTCCGGCTGGCCGAAGCGGGCTGTTTCGCTGGCGACGATCATATCGCAAAGCATCATGAGCTCACAACCACCGCCAAGGGCGAAGCCGCTTACAGCGGCGATAATGGGTTTCTTTATTTTTTTGACGGTATCCCAGGTACTGAACTGGTCGATATTGTACATATCTATGGCCGACTGCCCTGCCATCTGCCTGATATCGGCACCGGCAGCAAAGGCTTTCTCGTTGCCACTGAGCACTATTGCGCGTACCTCATCATCCGCATCAAGCATTTTCAGGGCATCTCTCAGCTCGCCCATAAGCTGTAAGTTCAATGCGTTCAGTTCTTTGGGCCGGTTCAATTGGATGTGGGCCACATAAGGCGCCACTTGCTGGTGTATGATAATAAATTCTGGTTGCATCTTTTAAAGTTAAAGAAATATCGTCAATACCTGTAAAACGCTGCAAAGGAATAATTCCGGGAGATTTGAATATTTTTGATGATAAGCGCAGGAGGAAATATACCCGGATAAAGTCCGGTTAAAAAATTTTAATATGATTTTTGCGTTTTACCTTGGGTCTCGCAAAGGGAAAAGGAGCAAAGGAAATTATTAAGCCTAATAAATAATCTTTGGCTCTTTGCGGGATACTTTAAATATTTCAAAATCAGCGATTTTACGGCATGAAGAAAACGATTCTACTGGCACTGGGTATACTGGCATTTGCGACCAGTGGTTTTAGTCAATATTACTTCCAGGATATTTACAATACACAGCAAACAGTGGCTACCATGGCGCTGCTGAAAGAAAACAAGGTAAAGACCCAACAGGTGCTGACGCTGGACGCCGATATGCAGCCGGACCGGGATTTCCGTTGTGAACGCACCCTGAGCCCCACTTACCGGCAGATGAAAGCGCAGACACAATCCAGCTCCACCGGTTACTCCGCCATGACCTCTACGTTTTCCACCAAAGGGCAACTGACAAAAACGGTAGACAGCTCCGGCGCCAGTATTACTACTACGTTATACCGTTATGATGAAGGCGGACGTTTGCAGTATATCAGCAGTACCTCTACAGCGCGCGACAGCAAGCTGCGTTTTGATGAAAGCCGGACCTACCGTTACGACAGTGTTGGGCATTTGCAGCAGCTGATACAGCGCAAGGGTGGGGATTCTACTATAGTGGCGTTTAAAACAGACAGCGCCGGCAATGTGATCGAAGAACTTGATAAGCGCCGCGGCACCAGGGTATATTATAACTATGACAAAGCAGGGCGGCTAACAGATGTATACCGTTATCAGCCTGCGAAAAAGCGTATGCTGCCAGACTATATCTTTGAGTATAATGCGCAGGGAAAGCTGGTGAAAATGACTACCGTGAACGCACAAACGTCGTCGTATACGATCTGGCAATATGAATATCAGCCGAATGGTTTACCTTTGAGTGAAACGTGCTATGGTAAAGGGAAGGAGTTAATGGGTATGGTGAAATATGCCTATGAGCTGAACCCTTAGATACAGTTAAAAAAAACGGAATTTGTAAAATATTTTAATTCAGTGCTAGAAAAATTTTGCAGCTTCAAAAAGATTGCTATCTTTGCAATCCCAACAAAAAAAGTTCTTAAAATAATGCGAAAGTAGCTCATTTGGTAGAGCACGACCTTGCCAAGGTCGGGGTGGCCGGTTCGAGCCCGGTCTTTCGCTCTGATTATTCCCTACAGACCCTGGTGGTGGAATTGGTAGACACGCGGGACTTAAAATCCCGTTCGCAGCAATGCGAGTGTGGGTTCAACTCCCATCTGGGGTACTTATGGAGTTTTTGGCAAAACTCAGAGAAGGCTGCTCAACAAAGAGCAGCCTTTTTTCTTTTATGCTCAAGTAGTTAGCCATTAGACTAGGGTGTATTAAGTTGGTTCTAAGTACCTCCCCGTCATATATGAGAGTAGGTTTGAACCACATCTTTAAAAGTTTCTGTTTTGCGTTTATGCCTAGCTTGTGATACAGGTTTTTCATATCGCATAAATGCGGCAAAGCCTTTTCCAGCTTAGACCAGCGCTGATTTATATCTCCCTTCAACTTTGTAATATCACTTTGAAGCAAAGACCGTTCACCGGAAAGTTTGCTGAACCACTTTTTATACGTGGAGTTCTCAATAACACCGTTGATTAATTTTTCTTCCAGATCATTAATCTTTTTATTCACTTCTGTCAGCGCCTTATCCTTATTCTTAATAACGGCTGCTCTATTCTTTAGCTGTTCATCAAACTTATCCTTTACCTTAGAAATAATAATCTGCAACTGCCTGGCAGAAAAAGACAAATTATGAAGAAGCTCGTCTACCATTTCGTGTAGCTTCTCTCCCCTATAGTTCTTCCACGGCTCATGTACGCACCGATAATATAAATAGTATTTGTTACGGCCTTTACTAAAGCCGGCAGTCAAGGCGGCACCGCAGGTACAACGCAGTATCCCACGAAGAGGCACTTCAGGGCGCGGTACCGCTCTCCCCCGGGTTCTGCCTATTATCTGTTCATTTACCTGCCAGTAAACTGCCTCACTAATGATAGGCGTATGGATAGCACGGACCATTTTTTCCGGCTCGTTATTGCCTGCCGGGACCTTCAAAAGACCTGCATAAACAGGATTCAACAAAATACGGCTAACAGCACTTTGGCTTTTCAGATTGAATCCCTGGCGGGTAACCGACTTCAGGATGCTGGCTATAGAAACACCGTACAAAAAGTCCGTAAAAATTTTCTCCACAATTTTGCTCTTAACCGGGTCGATAACTATTATAGCCTTCCCCTGTTCATCCCTGGCGTTCTTATAGCCGAATGGCGCCAAGTTTACCATACGCCCTGCTTCCAGTGCTGTACGGATACCATTTTTTGTACGTCTCCGTATATTTATTAACTCATGGTTTGCGACCATCAATTTAAATGCGCGGTTCATGAACGTCTGCGGGTCCTGCGTATCTGTATCTATATGCTCGTGTGTGGATAGAATTTTAACGCCTAAGCGGTTTTCCAGCTCCTTTATCTTTAACAGCGCCTCTGCAAGATCACGGCTGAACCTATCATAGTCGATTATGATAAGGTACTTCACCTTGCCTTTGTACTTTTTTATAAACTGTTCCAGGGCAAGCCAGTTTGGACGATCAAAGGTATCACTATGTTCACCTTCATCCTTAAATACGCTGATAAGATTCAGGTTATTGCGGGTACAATAGTCCCTTATACCTCTATCCTGATATTCGAGGCTGTATAGTGATTGGTCCTTAATGCTTATACGGATATAACCAATAGATCATAATTAAGGTGAATCAAGACATGTTTATTTGAACTACTAAAAAAAATGAAATAAAAGAAATATACCGGAAAACAATTACCAGACAGGTTTTTGCTTCATTTAATAGAAATACGACTTTATTTGCTACATGTTACTCTTAGTGTATTTAAGTTTTGTTTCAGTGAATATACGAGAAGTCTCATAGCGGGCGCTACTGTATTTACAAACGATTGTTAATATCAGAAGTTATAGAGAAATCAGAATTACCAAAACTACTATAATACAATATTATCAATGGAATATTGACTGGACGGATGAACGGCATTTATACTTCTTAATGTGAAGAATTAATTTCTCAATAACAACATTAAGTAAAGTATCCTAACTATATAAATCAGCATATTGATAATCATCCCAAAAAACATCTTGTCATACAATAAACGGCCATTCGTCGAAAATTTCTGGCATTTGGTCGAACGATATTTCTCCCTATCTTTTTTTGAGGTAGAATGGAGCCATAATTTATAAGAACCCAAAGTTCTGGCAAGATTGTCAAATTAACCCGACTCTGCAATGTTTTTTCTTTAATAACTTAAATCAAAATTGTATGAAATTCGAAAATCTGAATTCAAAAATCTTTAAGCCCCTGGCAAAAGAACAATTGATTGCTATCAAAGGCGGCACAGACACTTTTACAAGGACTGCGAGCAGAAAAACCAGAAAAGAAGATAGCAGCAGAGAAGCTGATTGATTTGGTTAAGTCCTTGGGAGCTGTTTAGGTAAGTAATAATTCCTAAACAGCTCCCAATTCATTCTACTGAACTATATTATAGATGAAAATAAGACTTTAGGCACTTATTTCATTGAGGGATATGAGTAAAACTCTTTAAATGAAGCTACTTCCATTGATTATATGTACATGGATATCATCACTATGTCTTGGTCAAACCCCTGAAGGATATTATCTTCTAAAAAAAGCAGACTCGCTATTAAGCCAAAAAGAGTACCAACAGGCATCTGCAGTATACACTACAATCATTAATTCTCAACTTTGGAAAATAAGTGAAATCGACTATTATAACCTCTGCAAGGCTTCCGCCTTATCCGGTAATAAGGATTCTGCCTTTTCCATCCTAGAGATATTAGCCACAAAACTGAAATATTATGATTTAAAACAACTTTCACAAGATGATTCCTTTTCGAAGATGCACAAAGATTCCAGGTGGAAGAGGATACTCAACTTAGTATCAGAAAATAAGTTATCGGCTCAAAGAAAAAAAAACCTGAAACTGGAAAAAATGCTGGTAAAGGTTTTTGACGATGATCAAAAGGCTAGAGAAAACTATTCCAACATATCAAATTCTAAGGGCTTTAACTCGCCGGAAGCAGACTCTGTTGGCATGCTCTTAGACAAAGTTGATAGTATCAATTTGACTATAGTTGAAGGTGTACTTGATAATTATGGATGGTTAGGAAAAGAAGTGGTATCTGAAAAAGGTACCAACGCATTATGGCTTATAATTGATCATGCAGAGCCCGCTATTCAAAAAAAGTATATCGGGATAATGAAGAAGGCTATTGGAGAAGGGACATTGGAAGGAAAATATTTGGCTTTGGTTGAAGATAGAATTGCTCTTGATAGCGGAAAACAACAAATTTATGGAACGCAGTATACATTAAATGAAAAAAGTAATGTTAATGAATTACTTCCTGTTATCGACATCGAGCATATTGATATCAGAAGGGCCAAAGTAGGATTAACACCACTCAGGGAATACTTAAAAGAAAACCAAATAACTATTTATCCTAAATCTTACCGATGATTTTGATTCTAAGCAGGGGAAAATCAGAAACGACTACAGAGATCGTCATAGACTGGATAATGCGATTAGGGGGAAATTATATCCGGGTAAATGGAGATGATATTTCCGAGAAAGACAATCCTTATGGAATAAATATAAGTAACGAATTCTCGAAGTTTAATATTTCAGGAGAGGGGATCGATTATGACAGTTTAACAAGTGATAATAAAATAAACGTCGTTTGGTATCGAAAATGGATCATACCGTATGGTGCAGAATATTTGAAACTAATTGGAGATGGTGATTTAGCTGCAAAGGTGCAATTTCATCTGAGCGGGGAAGCCAATGGTGCTAGCTATGGGTTATATAGTCAATTCCTTAACGCAAAATGGCTCGATAACCCATTAATAATCCGAAGTCTACAGAAGCCAATAATACTAAAAATAGCAAATGAACTAGGATTAAATGTTCCGGCTACCTTAATTACTAATAACATCAAAGAATTAAAGGGGTTCTTGAAGTTGCATAGCAGAATCGTTACCAAGTGTATCACAGACGGCATCTTTCTTACAGTAAATGGTATAGATTATGGGATGTACACGAAGGAGATCACCTGGCTGGAAATAGGAGAACTAAAGACTGAATATTTTTACCCATCCCTTTTCCAGGAACTGCTGGATAAAATGTACGAATTGAGGATTTTCTATCTCAATGGAAAAGTTTATTCAATGGCAATCTTTTCACAAAATGATCCTCAGACAGCCATCGATTTCAGGAAATATAATCTACGAAATCCGAACAGATACGTTCCTTATAAACTCCCGGAGGAAATTGAACAGAAACTACGCCTGCTGATGAAAAAACTAGACCTTAAGTGTGGTTCAATAGATATTGTAAGAAAAAAAGACGGAGCATATTACTTCCTGGAAGTAAATCCTCTGGGACAATTTGGTATGGTATCGGGTCCATGTAATTATTATCTGGAAAAAGAAGTAGCAAAATACTTGATTAAAAATGATAAATGAAATAAAATCAGGATTTAAACATGAAATTCCTTTAACTGAATTTCTGCCAGAGATGAAGATGCCGTTTAACTATCACTACTTTGATGCTTTTGATGCAAATAGCATTGACGACGATGACCTTGTTGAATGGCGAGAACTAGATACAGATTTTGCCCGATCTGAAGTAATATTGGCGTCTCAGTTCTATAAGCAGATTTCAAAGCTTCATTGAATATTAAATCTAAATCATGGAAGACATTGTAAAACTTTTTGCTTGTTGTATTCCCGTAAAGGGGCATATCAGAAGTATTATTTGTGATATACAACGCATGAAATATGATTTCATACCAAATACGCTGTACGAAATCCTGATTATCCATGAGAACAAATCACTTGCTTACATAAAAGAATATTATGGAAATGAGCATGATGAAACCATAGAGCAATACTTTGCTTTCTTACTGGAAAGTGAGTATGCCTTTATATGCCAGGAAAAAGATATTACCAGATTCCCCAAGTTAGATCTTTCATGGCAATCACCATCTCTGATCACTAATAGTATCATTGATCTGCCCGAAGAACAGCTCAACCTGGATTTTCACGGCATTTCAAAACAATTGGACGAGCTAGGTTGCAATGCGTTGCAAATAAGGTGTTATAAAGATATTAAACTAGAGAATGTAGCCGAAATTCTAAAAGCATTTTCGCGGAGTCGTTTGAGACACATTGATGTATTACTCAAATTTAATTCAGGTTATACTTCCGATGATTATGAACCGCTATTCGCAGACAACCCGAGGTTATTTTTCCTGACCTTACACTCTGCAAACGAAAATACCATCTTTTCTCCCCAAGGGACTACACTATGTATTCACCTGACTACAAAGAAAATTTCTTCTGCTGCTGATTGTGGTTGCATCAACCCTTCTTATTTTTCTCCTAATATTGCAACCTTCACAGAAGCTCAAAATCATAATACTTGTCTGAATAGAAAAATTTCTATTGATTCATCCGGCAATATTAAAAATTGTCCTAGCATGAATGAAAACTATGGCAACATCAGAAATACAACTTTAAAGAGCGTAGCAGAATCCAAAAAATTCAAAGAACTATGGAATCTTAATAAGGATAAGGTTTCTGTTTGCCAGGATTGTGAGTTCAGGTATATCTGTACAGACTGCAGGGTATTCAAAACAGATGATACCGACATTTACAGTAAGCCTGCAAAATGTAGCTATGATCCTTATACGGCCACCTGGGCTGATTAATAGAATACACAATGCCGAAACGCTAATTAAAAGCTTGTAATCGATGGCATTCCCAACATATAGACAATTAGATTTCATGGACTGCGGTCCGACCTGTTTGAGAATGATAGCTAAATATTATGGAAGAAATTATGATTTAGCATTTTTACGCAGTATTTCATTTATCTCCAGAGAGGGAGTCAGCCTCTTAGGCATTAGCGACGCTGCCGAAAAAATTGGATTTCGTACTTTCGGCACCAAGACAACTTTTGAACAATTAATAAATGAGGCACCTACTCCCTGTATTCTTCACTGGAAACAAAACCATTTTGTCGTGCTCCCACCACAGCGAGCCAAAAGAGGTAGGTCAAACAATAGCATCTTAATCGCTGATCCAGCTCATGGACTTGTCGAAGTGGACCAGGCAACTTTCATCCGTTTTTGGGTCAGTAAAGGTGGCGAAGAAGGCATAGCCTTATTCCTGGAGCCAACTGATGCCTTCTATCAGGAGAATGACAACTCTAAACAGGAGCAGAAAAATGGATTTTTGTTTCTATTGAATTATCTACGCCCTTATAAAAAATACTTAATTCAGGTCGTAATAAGCTTGCTGATGGCAAGTATATTGTCATTAATTCTCCCTTTCCTAACGCAGGGGCTTGTCGACTATGGAATAAATCATCAAGACATTGGCTTTGTAAACCTAATCCTGCTGTCTCAATTGGTACTCTTTGGTGGCAATACAACCATTGAAATTATACGAAACAGGTTGTTATTGCAGATAAATAGCCGTATAAATGTAAGTATACTGGGTGATTTCTTAACTAAGTTGATGAAACTACCGGTCCGCTTTTTTGATACAAAGCTTATCGGCGATTTACACCAACGAATCGCGGACCATCAGCGCATACAGGATTTTCTTACAGGCCCCACCTTGAATGTGGCCTTCTCTTTTGTGAATTTCATTGTTTTCATGGCTGTACTGTCCTTATATGACCTGAAGATAGCCTCAGTTTTTTTAACATTTAGTTTGGCATCTTTACTTTGGATCCTGTTTTTTTCCAGCAAGCGAAAGGATTTAGACTACAAAAGGTTTCAGCGAATGTCTGAACATGAAAATGCTATTTTTGAATTAATTACAGGAGTCAAGGAGATAAAACTGAATAATTGTGAAACTATTAAAAGATGGCAATGGGAGAAAATACAAGCACAACTCTTTAAAATCAATATAAAAAGCTTGACACTTGGACAATATCAACAAATGGGCTCATCCTTTTTTAACCAGCTAAAAAATATACTTATCTCGTTTATGAGTGCAAAGGAAGTGATTGATGGCAATATGAGTTTAGGTATGATGTTATCGATCAGCTATATTATAGGACAAATGAACGGACCACTCGAACAATTACTTGAATTTATTCACGATGCCCAGGATGCTAAACTAAGCTTGGATAGATTAAGCGAGATTCACGGTAGAAATGAGGAGACAAAGGGAGAATATGGGATTGGACTGGAATTAGATACTGGCGAGGTACAGGATATTTCATTTGCAAATGTTTCTTTCAAATATGATGAAACCTCTCCAAATTACATTCTGAGAGACATAAGGCTTACCATTCCCGCAGGTAAAATCACCGCGATTGTAGGAACCAGTGGTAGTGGGAAATCTACACTTTTAAAATTATTACTGAAATTCTATGAGCCAAGCGATGGAGCCATATTGGTGGGAAGATCAGACCTGAAGAATATTTCGCCATCTTCCTGGCGTAGCCGCTGTGGAACCGTAATGCAGGAGGGATTCATATTTTCTGATTCCATTATAAATAATATATCAATAAGTGATGAGCATACTGATAGGCAAAAAGTACATCATGCAGTTTCCGTTGCAAACATTCAAGAATATATCGAGGAACTGCCATTAGGATATCAAACAAAGATTGGCAATAGTGGCAATGGTATCAGTTCAGGTCAAAGCCAAAGGATACAGATTGCAAGAGCAGTATATAAGGACCCAAAATATCTTTTTTTTGATGAGGCTACTAGTGCTTTGGATGCCAATAACGAAAGAACTATAATGAAGAATCTGGATAGTTACTTTGAAGGGAGAACAGTTTTTGTAATTGCACATCGGCTGAGTACTGTAAAAAATGCTCATCAGATTGTTGTCTTGGAGAAAGGGGAAATTGTTGAAGTGGGAACCCATGAACAATTAACTCATAAAAAAGGATATTATTATGAACTAGTCAAAAATCAATTAGAACTTGGAACTTGATTTAATATTTACTAATAACTTATTATGAATGGGCAATCTGTCGATAATAAACATGTTCCCGAAATGAGTGATATGGCCTATGTGGCACCTGTAATGGGTGATGGGAATAGTGAGGAAGTTGGGGACATAATGGGAAAAATGCCTTCATGGGCAAGCCGTTGGGGTATCACCGTAACTAGTATTTTGCTTCTTGTAGTACTGACTTCGACCTATTTCATACATTTTCCGGAGACGCTAGATGCAAAAGTTATTGTTTCATCAAGTGCACCTCCTATAAGGATGGTGTCAAGGGCAAGCGCTCCTATACAAAAATTATTGGTTGGAAACAATGAGCTGGTTAAGGAGGGAGACATCTTATGTGTTTTATCGAATTCCAGCAAGTACGGTGACGTTGAATTAGTTGCTAAATACGCAACACTCATTGATACCTCTATAACACCCTTTGAAATAAAAGATAAACTTCTTATTCCTTCAGGGCTCCAGCTTGGAGAGCTACAGACCCAATATACGGAGCTACTACAATCCATACAGCAATATAAATTTTTCTTATCTCAAAATACTTATAAGGCTAAAGTTGAGTATCTGGTTTCACAATCGAAGCTGCAAACACGTCTTATTAGGGAATTAGAGAAGAAAAGTCATATGCTTAAGGAGCAGTTGGATTTGCGCCATGAACATTTTGAGATTGACTCAGGTTTGGCTTTAGAAAAAGTGATCTCCCGACTTGACTATGATGAAACGAGAAGGAAATTTATTGATGAAAAAATTAATACGGAAGGAAATGATATCAATATTCTGGAAAATATGCTATTAGAAAGGGAGTATAAAAAGAATATCTCAGAAACTATGTTGGAATTGCAGGGGAAGGATAATGAACTGCAGCAAAAAATCAGAGACGCAGCGAAGAAATTCAGAGGATTATACGCAGTTTGGCAACAAAATTATATATTTAAGAGCCCTATCGCCGGTCGGGTTGTACTTTTCAATTATTGGAAAGAAAACCAATTTGTACAAACGGGTGAGAATGTTCTTACGGTTATTCCACAAATGTCAAAATATATTGTAAAAGGTAGTGTTGGAATGATCGGGGCTGGCAAAGTAAAAAATGGGCAAAAGGTATTAATAAAATTGTACGCATATCCATATAAAGAGTATGGAGTATTAATTGGAAGCGTAAATTCGATATCTACGGTTTCAATGGATAGCTCTTTTGCACTTGAAATCAGTCTGAAGAGGGGGTTAACGACAAATCTCAATAAGAAGATATCGGAGTATCACCAATTGGAAGGTATGGGGGAGATCCTTCTGGATGATAAGAGTATTTTTGAAAGGCTTTTTGAAAATATATTCGGATCATGGAGAAAGTATGTATAGTATATATTCGGCGGTAAAATTCAAGTCCTACACAAATTAGAATTTACATATAACATATAGCCGGCACCCCAGCGCAAAATAAGTACACATACAGGTGATAGGTTTTATCATCCTGCTTAGGAGAACGGAAGAACCAAAGTCGAAAAGCTATCACCCAATGTACTAGAATTTGAATGATTAAAATAGAAAGGTCGAGAGGGTCTGTCACCAATATCCAGAAGGATTTCTGAGAAAGCATAGCCGCCATGAAGAGAAAGGGCAGTAAAAATAGGTATTCAACTACCATCATGTTTCGGCCTGTATTATCGCCGATTGCCAAAGGAAGTGTTTTTCTGCCCATTTGACGATCCCCATCAATATCGCGGAAATCCTGAATAGGGAGAGCAAAACCAGCCCAAAGGCTTATTAAGCTCCAGTATAAAATGACGTTCATTTCTACTCCCTCTCCGGGAGAGGCGATCTCCCACTGGGCCGCTAAAAGTAAAAATGTACCAATCGTCATTCCAACCAGGTTCTTCGTGATCCAGTGATTGCTACCTCCGAAAATATTGAGAAAATATGTAACTGCCTGCCACGCAACTGAAATCCAAAAGATATTAAGTGCAGCAGCAAAACCAAGGAATAGCGTGCTGTAGACAATTATTCTTATCCAGGTCTGCCTCCGGGTAAGCAGACCCGAAGGAAGCGGGCGATATGGCTTATTTACGCTGTCCTCCTCAACAGAGTTGACCTGATTGAGCATACAAAATGTCAGGATATATAAGATAGCATAAATGAATGAATTCACCAGGTGGAATGGCAGCATTCCAAGCCTATTATCGCAAAAAAACCAGGAAGTAAAAAATGCTATCAACGATGGAGCAATTGTGTCCTTTATATCGTTGTTGATGAATTTCCAGATTATTCTTAACTTGTGTAGGGGGATACCCAGGTATCGGATACGCTGTAATATCTCTCCAGGTTACCGTTGCGACTCTTCGACATTCTCATCCACCAACATAATAAAATACTGTTGGGAGTTTTGGAATAATATACCAATCAGAAATCGCATAACGGTATCTGGTATGGGTCCGAAGAAAAAACAACATTTACAGTCCAGGTAACACGAGGTGCCGCACCCGAAATTCCCGTAACTTCTAAATCTGGGTCCGTACCAGAATATCGCCAGTACCATCATAATCAAATGTAACCGGCTCTAGAACCGTACCGCCGTTAACTGTACCCGCCTTTTGATCATCCTTTATAGGTTGAAGTTGATCTTTTTTACCACAGGAAAACAAGAGGCAGGCAAACGTCAGCGTCGCTAGATAAATGAAAAATCTGTTTTTACAGAACATGGGAAGAAGATTTAAGTTAACAATAAGGGCTTAATAACTGGGTTTAACATATTATTTATTCCAATTTAAGACATTTTACGGGCATTCCTCTCTGTAGCGCATTGCGTCCTATTGCTGTGTGGTCATAAAGATAATAGACAACCTTATTTATCATATGCCGATGTTGTTTTGCCCATAGCTTACACGCATCTATAAGGCTTAAGGGCTGTAGCACAAACGTGCTTCTGGCCATGTTAAGGGTAGGATATTGCTCTGTTGGTAGCTGTGCTATCTGTGCGGTGAGAATAGAGGAAATACTGGCCTGATAATCAGGCACTATTATAAGGGGTTTAAGTATATCAAGGTCATTGCTGTAGGAGTACTTATGGTTGTCACCAAATGAAGGATAAAAGCAATTCTTTGTTTTGTGAATGGCAGGGCCATTATACCAACTGATAACATTCTCCCATTTCAAAGGGGGAATTATTGGCGTATCCCAACCTGGTAAGGGTTTCCCAATAATGAAGTAATACGAGCGATACTCAATGAGGGAAAGAAAGAATCCTCCAAACAGATCATAT
Organism: Chitinophaga polysaccharea; assembly: GCF_902150045.1. Lineage (GTDB taxonomy): Bacteria > Bacteroidota > Bacteroidia > Chitinophagales > Chitinophagaceae > Chitinophaga > Chitinophaga polysaccharea_A. Next base: position 86,980 of record NZ_CABFVU010000004.1, on the reverse strand, counting down.
CGAAAAAGAATAAGTCTAAACTGAGAAGGTAAAATGAAACATGGTGAACAAAGTATCGATTCGATCGCAATGCAGCAAATAGACTATCTGCGGCAGCATGGGTTTGTAAGTGAGCATCAACACATGCCATACTACAATTTACGCTACGAAAATATGGCTAAGGCTTGCTTATACATGCTTCTAAAGCCGGCAGTGTCGGCTGCGGTCGGCTCAGCGGCGTTGCTGCCGGCGGCCCAGCTCTTTTTGTAAGCGCGGGCGAACTGCTCGATGTCTGGCACGTCCATATGGATTTTCAGCTTTGGCATGTCGATACGACCACCCACAAAGAGTCCGCGGGCCTGTAGGCGGTCCATCAGCATGTAAAGGCTATCAGCCAGGTTGTTGAACGCGAGAAACAACCGGAGTTTACCGGTGCCATTTTCCACTTTCTGAACAACTCCGGAAATCAGCCTGTCGTACTCTTGCGGCCACTTCCCCGCGTCCGCCTGCAGGCCGGAAAAATTGAAGTTGACGCCAGATTGTCCGTTCGCACTTTCCTTCCTGAATACCATGTAGGCGGCATGTTTGACTGCCAATGGGAAGTTGGTTTTCTGTATCTCCTGGATTACTTCCTGCATGTTTACTTTCGTGCGCTTGTATAGGACAATTGGCTTTTCGCTATAATAATTTTTCATAGAAAAGTCATTTTGGGGTTCTTAAAATACCGGTAAAGCTCCTTCCCGTTTTCACTGGTAGTTGTCTGCCGGTTTACCGGGGCGATAATCGTCTTCTTTGCATAATTTACAAAGTCGGCAGTTACCTATTTATTTTTATTCAATTGTCTCTTCTCACAGAAATATATATATAAAAGCTTCCAATTATCGCTAAAACAGCTCCTAAAATAAAGGGGGCTCCACTATAAGAAATCGGCGACTGGGGAGAGGTAAAATAGGCAAATATCCAGGTCATCAGCAATGGTCCAAAAATAGAGGTTAAACTGAAGACACTGATGAGTCCACCCTGTAACAATCCCTGTTTATTATTGGGGACTTTTGAGGAAATTATGGCTTGGAGTATCGGAGATGCCAATCCTCCCAGGGCATAGATCACTATAACGACAAACACCATCCAGCCCTTATTGACTATCCCAAACAGGAGCATACTTATACAAAAGAATGCCAGGAAAATGATCACCGATCTCTTCTGTCCTAATTTATTAATGAAAACACCTGTCAGTCCTCCCTGAAAAATGACCATCAATAGTCCCAGAAACCCCATTGAATAGCCTATCATATCTTCTTTCCAGCCAAACCTATCCATTACATACACGCTCCAGGAACTTTGTATGGAGTGTCCCGCCAAAGCAATAAGAATAAAAGCAACAATAAATGATGGCGCCAATATTTCTTTATTCAGGCTTTTCATTACTCCAATGGGATTGGCCGTTTTCCAGGAAAATGGACGGCGGTTATTTTCTGACAACGATTCAGGGACTACCCAAAAACCATATATAAGATTAAATACGCTTAACGCGGAAGCGGCATAAAAAGGAATTCTTTCTCCGTATTGCCCAAGTGCCCCTCCTATGACTGGCCCCAAAATCATTCCTACTCCAGCCACCGCACTCATAATGCCAAAATACTGCCCTCTTCTTTCAGGAAGGCTGACATCTGAAATATATGCCGCTGCCGTTGTAATACTGGACCCCATAATTCCGTTGATGATTCTGCCTAAAAACAACCATCCAATATCCGGAGCCAATGCAAGAATAAGATAATCTATTCCGAGCCCCAATAATGAGCATAAAAGTACGGGTCTGCGTCCAAATCTATCACTTAGACCGCCCAAAACAGGAGCGAACAGAAACTGCATTAAAGCATATACGGACATAAACCATCCAATATACCGGGCGGTGATACTTATATTGTCCGCATTTGACAGTTTTGTAATCAAGGCTGGCAATACAGGTGCAATGATTCCATTTCCTATGATGTCTATCAGGACTGTAATATAGATAAAGACCAGGGCGTGTTCATTTTTTTTAAGCATAAGGATATCCTTGCTTTATGAGTAATACGATCATTTATCATTTAGCTGTTGCGGCATGCATAAGTCCTTTGATTACCTGCGACAGATAGTTGAAATTCTGGTTGATAAAGAAATGGTCTCCGCTAACAATCTGACATCTAAAGGCTGCTTCTGTATAGTTGGCCCAGTTTCTTATATTCAGCGCATATTTTTCACTTTTCCCCATGACGGCATAAATGGGCGTTTTTATCTTTATATCGGGTATCTGATTACTTTGATTTTCCAGAAGCCGGAAATCCCCTCTCAATATAGGATCAAAAAAGTCTAATAATTCTTCATATTGCATCATCGTATCGGAAATTCCGCCTAATTTTCTCACTTCAGCAAAAAATTCCGTTTTGGGAAGATCTGCAATAGGAATTGTCTCTTTTACTCCAGGGCCTGGATGTCCGGTGGCAACAAAATGCATAGGTGCATCACTTTCTTTTTCCATGGCATAACAAACTTCAAAACCTAATATGGCTCCCATACTGTGGCCATAGATCAAATACGGAACATCTTTCTGTCTGACGCGCTGTATCTGTTCCAATACATCCGCGATGGCTTCCTGCTTATTTTTTAAAAGAGGTTCTGACATTCGATCTCCTCTTCCGGGAAGTTCCGGGGTTTCTACCTGGAAATGGGATTGTAATCTTTCTATTAAATAACGAAAGGAATGCTTATCTCCACCAGCATAGTGTAATAAAAAGATCTGAGGTTTTGATGATGTTGTTCTGTTCATAATTTCTTCTTCTTTTCTGTTTCTACATGAAAACATTGAAAACCATAATTTCCGACGCTGTTTTATTTTCCAACTGTTTTATTAATGATATCAATGATCTGTTCTTCTTTTTCCAGCATAAGCATATGCTCTGCCTCAACAGGGTATACTGATAACAACGTCTGATCTTCCATGATCGACTCAACATTATTATATGTACAATCCTTTATATAGTTGCTAAATGATTCGTCAACGCCTGCTCCCGCCAACATTGCTTTCAATAAAACAACTTTTGTACAGCTAAGCTTGTTAGAAACATGTTCTCTGGTGATTTTAAACTCTGCCGACAAAAAGTTTTTGGTAGCAATAAAATAGCTGTGGCCAACGGGAACTTTCAGCTCCCTACTCAATTCTTCATCGGAAGGGAATAAAAGGGAGTCGATTAATTTCTGATCGGAAGCAAAGAGAATAGTATCCAACAGGCAAACCTTTATCTTCTGGCATCCTCTTTTCTCCAGTTGAGAAGCAACTTCCAAAGCAATAGTTCCACCCAGAGACCAGCCCAGTAAAATATATTCTTCCTGCCCGGTCTGTTCCTGTACCTGAATAATATGGTCCAGATAGTACCCCGCAAGCTTATTCAGATTATCAATTTTTTCTTCATGATAAAGATTATAGGAATCCACACCATAGCAGTCATAACTGGTTTTCAGCCGTTCTGCCAGAGACTGATACACCTCACATCCTCCGTGTCCCGGGTGGATAAAGAACATATTCGGGTTATTATTAACTGCATTCAGGATGGCCACCGCTTTGTATTCTTTACTAAATACTGCAATAAGAGCAGCCAGATTGCTGATGGTTCTTTCTTTGAAAACATCTACAGTTTTCAATTTCACATCCAACACCTGCCGTATTCTGTTAATCAGCTTAATAGTCATGATACTGTTTCCTCCCAATCTGAAGAAATCATCATGAATACCAATTACTGAAGCATTCAGTGCAAGGACTTCGCTATAGATCCCGCATAATTTTTCCTGCAGGTCGGTCTGCGGAGCGATATATTCATTTCCTCCGGTAAATGTTGGTTCAGGAAGTTGTCTTCTGTCCAGCTTACCATTGATAGTCAATGGCAAGGAGGTTAAATGAACAAAGACTGCCGGCACCATATATTCCGGAAGAACTCCGGATAAAAATGCAGTGATTTTTTCCGCTTCCAAAGCAGCGCCCGAAACGTAATAGCCAGCAAGGTATTTCATCCCCGCTTTGTTTTCTTTGGCAAGCACCACTGCCTGTTTTACTTCCGGATATTCCAGTAATCTGTTCTCGATTTCCCCGAGCTCAATCCTGTAACCACGGATTTTTACCTGAGAGTCATTACGTCCGATATATTCCAAAGCTCCATCCGCATGGTACCTTACTAAATCTCCTGTTTTGTACAGTTTGCCGTTTTCACCCTTTTTTTTCTGTTCTTCTGTTTGGAAAGGGTTCGGAATAAAGCGTTCTGAGGTCAGCTTCGGCATGCCCAGATAACCACGCGAGATTCCGACACCACCAAGATAGAGTTCCCCAATAGCTCCTACCGGAAGCAGGCGGCAGTGAGTATCCAATACATATATTGAAGTATTTCCCACAGGATACCCGATCAAATGCACATCCCCATGCACTACCTTTTTATAGGTTGCATAAATAGCCGCTTCTGTTGGCCCGTACAAATTATAAAGGTTGACATACTCCGACCAATATTTCCCTGTTTCATAATCACACGGTTCGCCGGCATATAATAATCCTTTCAGGGCCGGGTATTCAATACGGGGTAAAACAGATAATAGAGCAGGTGGCAGGTAAGAATAATTAATTTGATGCTCAAGTAAATACCGACTTATTGAATCCGCATCTTTTCTTATGCTTTCATCCAACAGGTGCAGTTCATTTCCGAACAATAACGTATTAAAAAACTCTGACACCGATACATCAAATACATAGGATGTATAGGCTGTTATTTTCTCATTCTCACTGAATCCATATGCACCTCTTACCTGGGTCACTACATTTACCACACTCCTATGTGCTATCATTACCCCTTTAGGAACACCTGAGGTTCCACTGGTATAGATCACATAAGCCATGTGCTGTGGCGCTACCTGAGTTACCGGATTGTCAATACTACTGTTTTCAAGCATTTCAATCAATTCCGGACTGTCTAATATAAGCATGGCCACGGTTCCACCACATGCTTCTTCAACCCTCAGGGCGGAACCGTTCTGCGCCAGTACTATTCCTGCTCCCGTATCATGAAGGATATGCGCTATTCGGTCCGCCGGATAGGAAGGATTCATTGGAACATAGGCGCCGCCGGCTTTTAATACCGCCAGGATGGCAACAAGCATATCTTCAGAGCGGTCCAGGCACAACGGTACCAGATCATCCGGCTGAAGAGCATAGGTGTTGATCAGATAGTTTGCCAAACGGTTGGAACGTTCATTAAGCTCCCTATACGATAAGCTCACGTCCTGATACACGACAGCCGTATGGTCCGGCGTTCTTTCAACCTGTAATTCAAATAAGCCGTGAATGGTATTAGCATCAGCATAAGGGGTTTCAGAGGCCCATAATTTTGACAGAGATAGCTGCTGTTCACGGGAAATAAGGCTGAGTTCTGCTAATTTAAGATCTTGTTTCCATTTAGTGTCTGCTATCTGTTCAAGCATAAACAGATAGGAATTCATCATATTTTCAATCGTTTCCCTGGTGAATAACGACCGGGCATAGTTAAACATTCCGTGAAGGCTATCATTACCATCGTCTATAATGGTGGTAATATCAAATTTAGCTACTTCATAATCTGTCTTTCCTGTAAAAGGACGCAGAATTGACTGATGATCAGAAAGATTTTCTCCCAAACCCTGAAGGCCAAACATCACCTGGAATACCGGATGGCGGGAAGCATCCTTTTCCACGCCAAGTTCCTCCACCAGTTTCTCGAACGGAAGATCCTGATGAGCCTGGGCTTCGGCTATTGAACCAGCTATCTGCAGGATAAAGTCTTTGATGCTTTGTTCCGGATCAATCGTTTCTCTTAATGCTAAAGTATTGACAAAGAAGCCTATGATATCTTCCAGTCCCGCATGGTGACGGTTGGCAATAGGACTTCCTAACACAATATCATCCTGCCCCGAATAGGCCGAAAGCATCAGGTAATATCCTCCTAAAAGGACACTGAATAAGCTGACGCCAAGTTCTTTTGAATACGAGCGCAGCTTCCCGCTTTGTTCTTCACTGATACAGAAATAAATGCTGTCGCCCTCATAAGATATTTGTGCTGGTCTCCGGAAGTCTGTTGGAAGAGCAAGATGTTGGACGCCGTTCAGTTTATTTTTCCAGTAATGAATCTGCTTGTCAAGACGCTCTCCTGTCAGATAATTGCGCTGCCATAAAGCAAAGTCTTTATACTGTACTTTTAAAGCCGGAAGATCATGAGCTTTCCCTTCTTTGAGGGCGTTATATATATGAATGATCTCTTTCAGAAATATGCCTGCCGACCATCCGTCAAATGCAATATGGTGAATAACAACCGACAAATAATACTCGCCTTCAAGTTTAAAAATATGGATACTTACAGGCGGCTCCTTTTCCAGATTGAAAGTTTTATGGGAGATACGGCTTATTTCTTCCTCCAATTCAGCCATCGTTCTTATTTCCTGATGACGGATCACCAGGCTATCATCTAATACTGCTTGCCAGCCCAAACCATCATCTGTCATCCTGATCACGGAGCGAAGCACTTCATGCCGCATTACCACGGCATCCAATGCTTTACTCAATAACTGAAGATCGGTTTTTTCATCCAGACGGAAGGTCATCGGGATGTTATAGGCACTGCTTCCGCCGTCATAATTATCTATGAACCATAGTCTTTCCTGGGCAAAGGATAACCTTTGTGCTTCCGGAGAGGATACAGGAACAGCAGTAATGACGATCTGTTCCCCCCTGTTGTTTTCATCTGCCAGCACATGCGAAAGAGCGGCAATAGTTTTATAGCTGAAAACAGTGGATACAGCTATCTGTAAGTCTAAACCCTGCTTGATCTTACTGATAAGCTTGATGGCCATAATACTGTTCCCCCCCAATCTGAAGAAATCATCATGAATGCCAATCGATTCAGATGGGATAGCTAAAACTTCACCATAAACCTCACATAATTTTTTCTGTAGATCGGTTTCAGGGGCGGTATATTCTTTCCCTCCGGTAAATTCTGGTTCAGGAAGTTGTCTTCTGTCCAGCTTACCATTGATGGTCAATGGCAATGAGGTTAAATGAACAAAGACTACCGGCACCATATATTCCGGAAGAACTCCGGATAAAAATGCAGTGATTTTTTCCGCTTCCAAAGCAGCGCCCGAAACGTAATAGCCAGCAAGGTATTTCATCCCCGCTTTGTTTTCTTTGGCAAGCACCACTGCTTGTTTTACTTCCGGATATTCCAGTAATCTGTTCTCAATTTCTCCAAGCTCAATCCTGTAACCACGGATCTTCACCTGAAAGTCATTACGTCCGATATATTCCAAAGCTCCATCCGCATGGTACCTTACTAAATCTCCTGTTTTGTACAGTTTGTCGTTTTTACCTTGTTTTTTCTGTTCTTCTGTTTGGAAAGGGTTCGGAATAAAGCGTTCTGAGGTCAGCTTCGGCATGCCCAGATAACCACGCGAGATTCCAACACCACCAAGGTAAAGTTCTCCAATAGCACCTACCGGAAGCAGGCGGCAGTGGGTATCCAATACATATGTTGAAGTATTTCCCACAGCATTCCCGATCAAATGCACATCCCCATGCACTACCTTTTTATAGGTTGCATAAATAGCAGCTTCTGTTGGCCCGTACAAATTATAAAGGTTGATATACTCCGACCAATATTTCCCTGTTTCATAATCACACGGTTCGCCGGCATATAATAATCCTTTCAGGGCCGGGTATTCAATACGGGGCAAAACAGATAATAGAGCAGGTGGCAGGTAAGAATAGTTAATTTGATGATCAAGTAAATACCGACTTATTGAATCCGCATCTTTTCTTGTGCTTTCATCCAACAGGTGCAGTTCATTTCCGAACAATAACGTATTAAAAAATTCTGACACCGATACATCAAATACATAGGATGTATAGGCCGTTATTTTCTCATTCTCGCTGAATCCATATGCACCTCTTACCTGGGTCACTACATTTACCACACTCCTATGTGCTATCATTACCCCTTTAGGAACACCTGAGGTTCCACTGGTATAGATCACATAAGCCATGTGCTGTGGCGCTACCTGAGTTACCGGATTGCAAATACTACTGTTTTCAAGCATTTCAATTAATTCCGGACTGTCTAATATAAGCATGGCCGCAGTTCCACCACATGCTTCTTTAACCCTCAGGGCAGAACTGTTTTGCGCCAGTACTATTCCTGCTCCCGTATCATGAAGGATATGCGCTATTCGGTCCGCCGGATAGGAAGGATTCATTGGAACATAGGCGCCGCCGGCTTTTAATACCGCCAGGATGGCAACAAGCATATCTTCAGAGCGGTCCAGGCACAACGGTACCAGATCATCCGGCTGAAGAGCATAGGTGTTGATCAGATAGTTTGCCAAACGGTTGGAACGTTCATTAAGCTCCCTATACGATAAGCTTACATCCTGATACACGACAGCTGTATGATCAGGGGTTCTTTCAACCTGTAATTCAAATAAGCCGTGAATGGTATTAGCATCAGCATAAGGGGTTTCAGAGGCCCATAATTTTGACAGAGATTGCTGCTGTTCACGGGAAATAAGGCTGAGTTCTGCTAATTTAAGATCTTGTTTCCATTTAGTGTCTGCTATCTGTTCAAGTATAAACAGATAGGAATTCATCATATTTTCAATCGTTTCCCTGGTGAATAACGACCGGGCATAGTTAAACATTCCGTGAAGGCTATCATTACCATCGTCTATAATGGTGGTAATATCAAATTTAGCTACTTCATAATCTGTCTTTCCTGTAAAAGGACGCAGAATTGACTGATGATCAGAAAGATTTTCTCCCAAACCCTGAAGGCCAAACATCACCTGGAATACCGGATGGCGGGAAGCATCCTTTTCCACGCCAAGTTCCTCCACCAGTTTCTCGAACGGAAGATCCTGATGAGCCTGGGCTTCGGCTATTGAACCAGCTATCTGCAGGATAAAGTCTTTGATGCTTTGTTCCGGATCAATCGTTTCTCTTAATGCTAAAGTATTGACAAAGAAGCCTATGATATCTTCCAGTCCCGCATGGTGACGGTTGGCAATAGGACTTCCTAACACAATATCATCCTGCCCCGAATAGGCCGAAAGCATCAGGTAATATCCTCCTAAAAGGACACTGAATAAGCTGACGCCAAGTTCTTTTGAATACGAGCGCAGCTTCCCGCTTTGTTCTTCACTGATACAGAAATAAATGCTGTCGCCCTCATAAGATATTTGTGCTGGTCTCCGGAAGTCTGTTGGAAGAGCAAGATGTTGGACGCCGTTCAGTTTATTTTTCCAGTAATGAATCTGCTTGTCAAGACGCTCTCCTGTCAGATAATTGCGCTGCCATAAAGCAAAGTCTTTATACTGTACTTTTAAAGCCGGAAGATCATGAGCTTTCCCTTCTTTGAAGGCGTTATATATATGAATGATCTCTTTCAGAAATATGCCTGCCGACCATCCGTCAAATGCAATATGATGAATAACAACCGACAAATAATACTCGCCTTCAAGTTTAAAAATATGGATACTTACAGGCGGCTCCTGTTCCAGGTTGAAAGTTTTATGGGAGATACGGCTTATTTCTTCTTCCAATTCAGCCATCGTTCTTATTTCCTGATGACGGATCACCAGGCTATCATCTAATACAGCTTGCCAGCCCAAACCATCATCTGTCATCCTGATCACGGAGCGAAGCACTTCATGCCGCATTACCACGGCATCCAATGCTTTACTCAATACCGGAAGATCGGTTTCTTCATCCAGACGGAAGGTCATTGGGATGTTATAAGCACTGCTTCCGCCGTCATAATTATCTATGAACCATAATCTTTCCTGGGCAAAGGATAACCTTTGTGCTTCCGGAGAGGATACAGGGACAGCAGTAATGACGATCTGTTCCCCCCTGTTGTTTTCATCTGCCAGCACATGCGAAAGAGCGGCAATAGTTTTAGAGCTGAAAACAGTGGACACAGCGATCTGTAAGCCCACTCCCTGCTTGATCTTACTGATAAGCTTGATGGCCATAATACTGTTTCCTCCCAATTTGAAGAAATCATCATGAATGCCGATCGCCTCAGACGGGACACCTAAAACTTCACCATAAACTTCACATAATTTTTTCTGTAGATCGGTTTCAGGGGCGGTATATTCTTTCCCGCCGCTAAACTCAGCTTCAGGTAAAGCTCTTCTGTCCAGCTTACCATTGATGGTCAACGGCAAGGAGGTTAAATGAACAAAAGCTGCCGGCACCATATATTCCGGAAGAACTCCGGATAAAAATGCAGCGATTTTTTCCGCTTCCAAAGCACCATCCGAAACGTAATAACCGGTAAGATATTTCATCCCCGCTTTGTTTTCTTTGGCAAGCACCACTGCTTGTTTTACTTCCGGATATTCCAGTAATCTGTTCTCAATTTCTCCAAGCTCAATCCTGTAACCACGGATCTTCACCTGAAAGTCATTTCTGCCAATGTATTCCAATTCTCCGTCAGGCAGGTACCGCACTAAATCTCCTGATTTATACAAAATTCCGTTTCGTTCGTTCTCTTTTTGTTCTAACGTCTGGAAAGGATTCTTAATAAAGCGTGCCGCCGTCAATTCCGGTCTGTTCAGGTATCCTCTGGCAATTCCCGCGCCGCCCACATAAAGTTCTCCCACTGCCCCTACAGGAACGGCACGAAGATGAGCATCAAGGATATACATCGCCTGGTCAGGAATATTTTCTCCAATCAGGGAAGCCTTATCCAGGTCTTCCACGCTCAATTTTTTATAGGTAACATGGACGGTGGTTTCGGTAATCCCATACTTATTTATCAATGCCGGTTTTGCACCGTAACGTTCATACCATGGTTTTAATGAGGCAAGATGCAAGGCTTCTCCCGCGAATATCACATAACGCAATTCCTCTAACAGTTCTTCACGCTGAAGGGCGATATCCATAAACTGATAGAAAGCTGTCGGAGTCTGGTTTAATACGGTAAGCCCTTCTTTCAGACATAAACTAAAGTATAAATGGGTATCCCTTACCTGTTCCGAAGTCGGCACCAGCAGCTTCCCGCCATACAGCAAGGCTCCCCACATCTCCCATACACTGACGTCAAAGGCATAGGAATGGAACAGGCTCCATACATCCTGATCATTAAACTGATACCAATGATCGGTTGCACTGAAAAGACGCACTACGTTTCGGTGCTCCTGCATTACGCCTTTTGGCATTCCGGTGGTTCCACTGGTATAGATCACATAAGCCATGTGCTGTGGCGCTACCTGAGTTACCGGATTGTCAATACTACTGTTTTCAAGCATTTCAATCAATTCCGGACTGTCTAATATAAGCATGGCCACGGTTCCACCACATGCTTCTTCAACCCTCAGGGCGGAACCGTTCTGCGCCAGTACTATTCCTGCTCCCGTATCATGAAGGATATGCGCTATTCGGTCCGCCGGATAGGAAGGATTCATTGGAACATAGGCGCCGCCGGCTTTTAATACCGCCAGGATGGCAACAAGCATATCTTCAGAGCGGTCCAGGCACAACGGTACCAGATCATCCGGCTGAAGAGCATAGGTGTTGATCAGATAGTTTGCCAAACGGTTGGAACGTTCATTAAGCTCCCTATACGATAAGCTCACGTCCTGATACACGACAGCCGTATGGTCCGGCGTTCTTTCAACCTGTAATTCAAATAAGCTGTGAATGGTATTGGCATCAGCATAAGGGGTTTCAGAGGCCCATAATTTTGACAGAGATTGCTGCTGTTCACGGGAAATAAGGCTGAGTTCTGCTAATTTAAGATCTTGTTTCCATTTAGTGTCTGCTATCTGTTCAAGCATAAACAGATAGGAATTCATCATATTTTCAATCGTTTCCTTTGAAAATATTGCTTTTGCATAATTGAACATTCCATGGATATCTTCTCCACTATCATCAACGATGGTTGTAAGATCAAACCTCGCTACCAGATAACCTGACTCTCCTTCAAACGGATGGAGTATAGCCCCATCGTTTTGGATACGCGCCGTTTCATTCTGTAATCCAAACATCACCTGGAAAACCGGGTGTCTTGAAGTATCCTGCTCGATTCCCAGTTCGTCTACCAGCTTCTCAAACGGAACATCCTGATAGAATTGCGCTTCTGTAACGGATTTCGATACCTGAAGGATGAAGTCTTTAAGGCTTTGATCCGGATCGATTTTTTCTCTTAAAGCAAGCATATTGACAAAGAATCCTATGATATCTTCAAGTCCCGCATAATGACGGTTGGCAATAGGACTCCCCACCACAATATCATCCTGCCCCGAATAGGCGGAAAGCATCAGGTAATACACTCCCAGCATCAGGCTGTACAGACTTACTCCAAGATCTTTGGATAGATTTCTAAGCCTTTCGCTCTGCTCTCTGGTCAGATTGAAGTACAGGTTCTCCCCATCATAAGATATTTGTGAAGGTCTCCGGAAGTCTGCTGGAAGAGCAAGATATTGAAAGCCCTCAAGCTGATTTTTCCAATAGCCGAGCTTTTGTTCCAGACGGACTCCTGTAAGGTAATTTCTTTGCCATAAAGCGAAGTCCTTATATTGTATCTTTAATGCGGAAAATACTTCTGTTTTTCCTTCAAGCAGGCTTTTATATGCCGCCTGTACCTCATTCAGGAATATACCGGTCGACCACCCGTCAAAAGCAATGTGATGAATAACAACGGATAAATAAGTATGATTTTCAAGCTTAAATAATGCTATATGAACCGGAATTTCTTCATCAAGGCTAAATATCTTATTGGCGCATTGATTGATACGCTGGTTAAGTTCTTCCCTGGTATGTACTTCCGTCGTTTTGATATCCGGAAACAATTCTGTCACAACCTGATAACCTACTCCTTCTTCGGTAGTTCTGATGACTGAACGAAGCACTTCATGGCGGTTTACAACTATTTTTAAGGCAGCGCATAAAACAGCAATATCTGTCTTTTTATCCAGAACAGCAGCCATTGGGATGTTGTAGGCATTGCTCCCATTTTCATATGTTTCTATAAACCAAAGCCTTTCCTGAGCAAAGGACAATCGCTGTTCATCCGGAGTCACTACTTTAACAGGTATGATGTTTACCTGCTCTGCCGGATCAGTGTCTTCCATCAGCGCTTTCTCCAGAGCAACTACTGTTTTATGGTTGAATATTTTTGCAACATTTACCTGCAAATCTATGTGTTGTTTGATCTTACTGATAAGTTTGATCGCCATAATACTGTTTCCTCCTAACCGGAAGAAATCATCATGAATACCGATATTTTCAGCATTTAACCCCAGTACTTCTCCATAAATTTCTACAAGCTTTCTCTGCAGATCATTTTTTGGCGCTGAGTATTCATTATTTACAGTAGATTCAGGTTCTGGTAGCTGCTTCCTGTCAATTTTGCCACTGATTGTCAACGGCAATGCGGTTAAATGTACAAATGCGGCAGGCACCATGTATTCGGGAAGCGTTTTTGATACAAACGCTGAAATCAGCCCGGAATCTATTCCCGCATCAGCAACATAATAGCCCACAAGATACTTCAGACCGGCATTGTTTTCTTTTACAAGAACTATTCCCCCGCGGATTCCCGGATACTGAAGCAGCCTGTTTTCTATTTCTCCTAATTCTATACGGAAGCCTCTTATCTTTACCTGGAAGTCGTTTCTACCCATATAATCAATATTTCCGTCTGGAAGCCAGCGAACAAGGTCTCCTGTTTTATAAATCCGGCTATTTTCACCCTTATTTTTCTGCGCCTCTGTCTGGAACGGGTTATTAATGAAGCGTTCTTCTGTAAGTTCGGGCCTGTTCAGATAGCCTCTTGCAACTCCGGCTCCTCCAATGTACAATTCTCCTACTGCGCCTACTGGAACGGGATGGCAAAGCTGGTCCAGAACATATACACTTGTATTATTAAGTGGACGGCCAAGGCAGTTGATCTCGCGATTGGTATTCACAAGGGAGGTAATGGTAACTTCCGTAGGCCCATAAGTGTTTAAAAACAGGAAGTTCCCATTTTTCAATTTATTATGCAGATCTGCCGGCAAGGATTCCCCTCCGGAATCCACTATACGCAGGCTCTCCACCGCTGTAACATCTATATTTCGCAATACTGAAGGGGTAAAATGCAGACAGGTTACTTTATAATCCATTAATTTTCTGATGTATTCCTCTTTGTTCAACATTTCCTGGTTGTCTATGAAAAGTAATTGACCACCATTCAACAAACACAGGAAAATTTGCTCAACCGAGGCATCAAATACATAGTTGGAAAACTGAAGAGTAATATCTTCCTCACTCATTTTATACCGGGCACTGAGATCACTAATCAGATTAACAACTCCTGTATGCGCTATCAATACTCCTTTAGGCATTCCTGTTGTCCCACTGGTATAGATCACATAAGCGAGATCGTTTGCCCGAGTATGGGTCACCGGATTAGCAGTACTACTGTTTTCGAGCTTTTCTATCAGTTTTTTATCATCCAGCAACAAAACGCTCACGTCTTCTGAATGAATTTCATTGAATTTGATTTTAGTACTTTCCTGCGTAATAACTATTTTAGCCCGCGTATCCTGAAGTATATATTCTATTCTCGCTATTGGATATGACGGATCCATCGGAACGTAAGCCGCTCCGGATTTTAACACCGCCAGAATAGCAATCAGCATATTTTCCGAACGTTCCAGGCATAAAGGAACAAGATCATCCGGCTGGAGATCATAAGTATTGTTCAAATAATTGGCAAGGCGGTTGGCACGTTCATTAAGCTCCCTATAAGATAAGCTCACGTTCTGATACACCAGCGCCATGCGATCCGGCGCCTTAACCACCTGATCTTCAAACATGCTTTGAATTGTTTTACCTGTTGGAAATTCAGTCCAGGTATTGTTCCAGTCTATTGTAATTTTTTTCAGATCTTCCGAAGAGATATAATGCAGATCTTCTGAAGTTATTTCAGGATTTCCCAATAGCTGGTCCAGAATGACTTCCATGCCTTTAAGCAGCTGATTCATCATACTGTCTTCAAAAAGGTAGCCATCATATCCTACCACCAGAGAAACCTTCTCATCGCGTTCAAAAGCCGTTACCACCAAAGGATAATCCAATCTTTCTATTGCATCCCTGAATACAAACGCTAACTCATTGTTATTCTGTCCTTGAGGGACCGGATAGTTTTCGTAGACAAATAAACTGCTGAAAATCCTGCGTCCATCACGCTGAAGATCCGCCAGATTAACATCACCATAAGCATTAAGCTCACTAATATCATCCAGAATCTTTGCAATATGGTCTTTGACCTTTCCTTCTTTATGGGTGACGATAAGCGGTAAAGTATTGATATAAAGTCCTACGGAAGATTCTATTTCATTAATGGGAAGGTTTCTACCGGATATCGTAGTTCCTACTACCGTCACTTCTAAATTACTATAAATCTTTAATTGGTTGTGCCACAAATACTGCAGGATTGCGTTTACGGTAAAGCCGTTCGTTTGCGTAAATGCTTTTAATTGCTGATATTGCTCTCCTTCTATCAAAAGTTTTACTTCCTGGTGATCTTTAATCTGTTTATAGGTTCCTAAATCAATATGCCTTTGAGTATCTTTCAAGAGGTTGGTGAAATCTTCCTGACCTTCAAGCTGATCCATGTACCTCTTCCAGAAATCGCTGCTGCTTTTTCTATTTTGCTGCAGATATCTTTGCGTAGCCGCATACGCCGTCTCCGCGATAACCTCAGGCTGCTGATGGCTGTTTAGTTGAATATACAACTCATGAACGCTGTTCAGAATAATTGGCAAACTCCATCCATCAAGAATCGCATGATGGTTACTTAGCAAGCAGCTGTAACGCTTTTCTCCTCGTTTGAAAAGGTAAACCCTAAACAGACTGCCTTTGGATAAGTCGTAAATCTCAAACCGGTCTTTTGGTATTATTTCTTCCATCAGGGCATTCTGCGCTTCTTCATTCATTCCACTGATATCCTGATAGCGCCAGTCCAGATTTCCTTTTTTATCGATAACCTGGACAATCTCTCCATTCCAATTAAACCTTATTCTAAGTGCGGGATACCTTTTCTGCGTCAGTTCCCATGCTTTTTTCAGGTTTTCAGGACTGATCTCTGCATAATAATCCCATATCAACTGTACCCGGTAGGCATCATCAGTTTCTCCCTGATTTAAGGCATGATAAACGAACCCTTCCTGTAAACTGTTAGCCAGATATACGCCTTCTATTTCACCATTCTTCTGAACATCTGAAAGCTGGCGCTCTTCAATAAGATTATCTACATCTGATGGGGTAAGGTAGCTTCTGCTTCTTTGCGAAACGAAATCAACAACTTCTTCTATTTTTGTTTTAAATAACACCGTGAACAAACTGATCAGGTCATCTTTAAGATAGCCCGAAACGCTGAACTGTAGCTGCCCTTTTATTATAGCTCCATTGATACTGATATAGTATGGATCTTTGTTTTTGCCTCCAGTGTTAAGACCGCTGTCTTCTGCCGTAATAAACCAGCTTTTCTCTTCAGATCCATGATCCAGCTGTCCCAGGTAATTAAAGCTGATTTTAGGCAATTCCCGTTCTGTATAGCCTATCAGACTGCCATATCCAAATCCGTTGTGAGGAATATTTCTCAGTGATTCTTTCGTCCAAACAATAGTTTCATCCAAATTATCGCTTTTCTTTAAAAGCAGTGGGTACATGGAGGTAAACCAACCTACCGTCTCTGTAACATCAAGGTTGTTGAATATTTCTTCCCGACCATGACCTTCCAGAACAACGGAATGAATTTCCTCTCCCGTCAGTTCTGAAAGCGCAAGAGATAATGCAGCAAGCAACACATCATTTATCTGCGTATTATATATATGATGAATACCCCTGATTAACTCCTGAGTTACCTCCGGGGAGATGATCAATTGATACTGCCCGTAACTTTCACCTATGAAATTTTTCAGATTCCTGTTGTTCTTTTCAACGGCATCTGCAATAGTGTTCCAAAGTGACCGCTCCTGTTCCCGGGACACCGGATCTTCAGAGCTGTATGCCACTACATTTTCCACCCATTGGCGGTAGCTGGTTCCTTTGGTATGGGATATAATGGATTTTGTGTCTCCTCTTTCAAGGGATTGATAAATACCCTTTAAATCTTCAGCAATGATCCTCCAGCTTACCGTATCAATAATCAGATGGTGGAAAGCAAGATAAATTCTCGCACTACCATCCGGATAACCATTAAGGTATCCAATGTTATACAACGATCCACTTTCAATATCAAAATGAGACTGCCAATCGGTAAAAACCTTTAACAATTCTCCCTCATTCAGACCAGCCACATTGAGATAATTGATTGACAGATCATTTACTTCCCCATATCGTTGAATGTACCTTCCATCTTTATTGTGATACCGAAGTCTAAGGCCATCATGTCTTTCAATCAGGTATTTTACAGCATGTTCCAACCATCCTTTATCAAGTTCCGGAACATTAATAAGGAAGGCCTGGTTCCAATAGTTGAAATCTTCTAAATATCCTGATTCAATCTGTGCAAAGAACCATTCCTGAATTGGCAAAAGCGGAACTTCACCTTGTAGCAATCCCTGTTCCGCCATAATGTGAACCTCCTCTTTTTCCTTTTTACTTTCTATTAATAAAGCGAGAGAAGCGGTAGTCCGGGCCGAAAAAACATCTTTAACACTTAACCTTACTTTCAGCTGTTGACGGATTCTCCCCACCAACTGAATGCTGACAATGCTGTCTCCTCCTAATCTGAAGAAGTCATCATGAATATTGATGCTGTCCGAAGAAAGCCCTAAAACCTCTCCATAAATCTGACATAATTTTTTCTGCAACGCTGTTTCCGGAGCGGTATATGCTTTGTTTCCTGTAAAATCAGGTACAGGCAGTGCACTTCTGTCCAATTTACCATTGATCGTCAATGGCAAAGAGGTTAAGTGAACAAATGCTCCCGGAATCATGTATTCAGGTAATGATTCGGATAGATACGCAGAAAGTAATGCTGAATCTAAAGGATTTTCAGAGACATAATAGCCTGCAAGATATTTTAAGCCTGCTTTATTTTCTTTAGCCAATACTGCTGACTGACGAATTCCCGGATAGGTTGACAGCCTATTTTCAATCTCAGCCAATTCAATTCTATATCCGCGAATCTTCACCTGAAAGTCATTTCTTCCAATATATTCCAACTTGCCATTCGCCAGCCAACGTACAAGATCTCCTGTTTTATACAGACGTCCATTGTCTCCATTTGCTTTCTGATCCGCAGTATGGAAAGGGTTCATGACAAAACGTTCTTCTGTTAGGTCAGGCCTGTTCAGATAGCCTCTTGCCACTCCGGCTCCTCCAATGTACAATTCTCCTACTGCGCCTACCGGAACAGGCCTTGAATAGCGATCCAAAACATAAGCTCTTACATTCCCGATCGGGCCTCCAATATTTAATGGATTTTCGTCCTCTTTATAATGGTGCAGGGTTGCACATACGGTACCTTCTGTTGGGCCATAGGCATTGATCAGGTCTACTCCATGTTCTTTATACTGAGCCATTATACGCGGGTTGGTAATGTCGCCGGCCACCAGGAGCTTTTCTAAAGGAAGAATATATTCTGTGGTTAGCAATACCGGAGGAATGGTAGCAATGCTGATATTATTCTCTTTTATATATTGCTGCAGGCCAATCAGGTCTGTCTGGGTTTCTTTATTCAGAAGATGGATAGACTGTCCATGCACAAGAGCCGGGTAAAGCTCCGCAACATGGGCATCAAATACATAGTTCGCATACCAAAGACAGTTTTTCTGACGAACAGGCTGTTCAGCTATGAATCCATACTCTTCAGCGTGCTGTTGGATCAGGTTAACAACTCCTTTATGCGCTATCATTACACCTTTCGGCATTCCGGTGGTCCCACTGGTGTAAATAACGTATGCTAAATTATCTGCATTAACGTTGGTAACAGGATTATCAGCATCAAATTTTTCAACTATGGCCTTAAAAGCAAACCCATCCAGGGAAATGGCATCAACAGTTTTATTTTTTAGCTGTTGTATGGTGTCTTCCTGACCTAAAATGATCCTCGCCTTCGTATCCTTAAGGATATGTTCAATTCTTTCCGACGGGAAGGAAGGAGCTATAGGAACATAAGCTGCTCCGGTTTTTAATACCGCCAGCATCGCTACCAGCATATTTTCGGAACGTTCCAGACACAAAGGAATCAAGTCATCTGGCTGTAAATCATAAGTACTCAATAAATAATTGGCTAAACGATTCGATCTTTCATTCAGCTCCTGATAAGACAGCTCAATATCCTGATACACCAAAGCTATGGCATCAGGAGTTTTCATCACTTGCTGCTCAAATAATTGTTGAATGGTTTTCTCACCAGGATAATCAGCAGCTGTGTTATTCCAGGTCTCTGTGATCTTATTGTAATCTGTTTCTTCCAGAAGGCTGAAATCTCTGATTCTTATCTTTTGATCGTTTGCCTCTCCTATTTTGGCCAATTGACCCAGCATCAGCATATAGGTATCCCGCATTCTGAGAATCGTCTCTTTTTTGAAGAGAGAAGTGGCGTAAATGAATATTCCACTAATAGTTTCATCTCCGTCATCAATCATCGTGGCCAGATCGAACTTAGCTGCCTGATAGTTAATTTCCTGATACAGCGGAGTGAATATCGTTTCATTATTTATATTCATTTCGGAGCTTTGAACTCCGAACATCACCTGAAAAATGGGGTGTTTTGAAGTATCCTGCTCCACATCCAGCGCCTCCACCAACTTTTCAAACGGAAGGTCCTGGTTAGACTGGGCTTCTGTCACTGATCGGGAGATCTGGAGAATAAAGCTTTTAATATCTTGCTCAGCACCGATCTTTTCTCTTAATGCCAATGTATTTACAAAGAAGCCGATCATATCCTCAAGCCCTTCATGATGCCGGTTTGCAATCGGGCTTCCTACTACGATGTCGTCCTGACCTGAGTAAGCGGAAAGCATCAGGTAATACCCGCCCAGCACCATGCTGTACAGGCTCACCCCCCATTCTCTGGAAAGCTTTCTCAAACGGGAACTTACTTCCTGAGAAAGGCGGAAATGAGCGGCAGCTCCTTCATAAGAGATATTGGCCGGTCTTTTGAAATCTAAAGGCAGACTAAGGGCTTCAAAACCTTCAAGTTTATTTCTCCAGTAGCCGACCTGTTTCCCGAGTATTTCACCCGTAAGATAATTCCTCTGCCATAAAGCAAAGTCTTTATATTGAATTTTCAATTCCGGAAGCTGAGGATTTTCTCCCTTAACAAGAGCATTGTATACGGTTTTCAACTCTTTTAAAAAGAGGTCCGCGGACCATCCATCAAAAGCAATGTGATGAACTACAATAGATAGATAGAAATCTTCCTCCCATCTGAAAACAGTGACTTTCACCGGTATTTCTTCTTCCAGACGGAATATTTTATGGGCACAATGACCTATATTCTTCTCCAGTTCTTCTTTAGTTTCAACTTCCGTATAGTTGAGTTCAAGGACAAGATCTGTAACTTCCTGATAGCCGGTTCCGTTTTCTCCGGCATGGATCACAGACCGAAGCACCTCATGGCGTATTATTACCGTTTCCAATGATTTTTGAAGAAGATCCAACTGTATGTCTTTACTCAATCTGAAGGCCATTGGGATGTTGTAGGCATTGCTTCCACCCTCAAAATTTTCAATAAACCATAGTCTTTCCTGAGCAAAAGATAGCCGCTGCTCCTCCGGAGAAGATACTTTTATCGGAACAATGGTTTCGTTCCCCTCTGCAACAGCTTTACGGGCAATCATATGGGAAAGGGACGCTACTGTTTTATGGGTAAATACGATCGCAACTCCTATTGATACATCTAAGGTCTTTTTGATATTGCTGATCAATTTAATCGCCATGATACTATTTCCTCCCAGACGGAAGAAATCGTCATGAATTCCAATTACTGAGGCGTTGAGACCTAGAACAACTGCATAAATCCGACATAATTTCTCCTGTAATTCATTCTCAGGGGCTACATATTCTCTGCTTATTTTAAATTCGGGTTCTGGCAATTGTTTTCTGTCTAATTTACCATTGATGGTTACCGGAAGTCGCTCAAGTTGCACATACACGCTTGGGATCATGTATTCCGGCAGGGATTCCGCCAGAAACGCTGAGACTTCATGTGATTCCATAACGTCATCGGACACATAATACCCGGCAAGGTATTTTATCCCCGCTTCGTTTTCTTTAGCCAGTACAGCAGCCTGACGAATACCAGGGTAATGAAGTAACCTGTTTTCAATTTCACCCAATTCAATTCTGTAACCCCTGATTTTTACCTGTAGGTCATTGCGTCCAATGTATTCCAGCTCACCGTTAGCCAACCAACGTACCAGGTCGCCCGTTTTGTACAAACGGGCATTTTCTCCTCCCGGCTTTTGGTCTGTCGCCTGGAAGGGATTGGCTATAAACAGCGCTGCCGTCAACTCAGGACGGTTCAGATAGCCCCGGGCAATACCGGCCCCTCCTATATACAACTCTCCTACTGCCCCCACAGGGACCATACGGTGGCACATATCTAAAACATAGGCTGTCAAATTACCTATCGGACGGCCTATATTCAACGGGTTCCCATCCTCGTTGTAGTGGTGTAAGGAAGTACATACCGTTGCTTCTGTCGGACCATAGGCATTGACGATATCTACTCCATGTTCCTTATATGTTACCATTACCTGTGGATGGGTAACATCTCCCGCCACTACAAGCGTTTCCAGTGGCAATATATCTTCCCGCGTTAATAATACCGGCGGAATAGTTGCCATGCTGATGTTATTCGCTTCGATATAATCTTTTAAGGCTGGCAAATCGGTTTGGAGCTCCTTCTCTAAAATATAGATGCTATGTCCGTGGGTAATAGATGGATATAGTTCCCAGACATGAGCGTCAAATACATAGTTCGCATACCATAAACACTTCTTTCCTGCTCCATTTCTATTTAATCCGAATTCTTCCGCCACCTGGTGGATCAGGTTGGCTACATTCCTGTGCTCAATCATTACTCCTTTAGGTAATCCTGTAGTTCCACTCGTGAAAATGACGTACGCTAAATTACCAGCGGTGGTTATAGTAACAGGATTATTAACATCGGAGATTTCAAGCATTGCTTTAAAGGCAACCGCATCTAACGAAATCACATCTGCTGTTACACTGCCCAGTTTCCCCGCTGTGCTTTCCTGCCCTAATATCAGCCTTGCTCCCGTATCATGAAGGATATGCGCCATCCGGTCCGCCGGATAGGAAGGATCCATCGGAACATAGGCGGCGCCGGCTTTTAATACCGCCAGGATGGCAACAAGCATATTTTCAGAGCGGTCCAGACACAACGGCACCAGATCGTCCGGCTGAAGATCATAGGTTTTGATCAGATAGTTTGCCAAACGGTTGGAACGTTCATTAAGCTCCCTATACGATAAGCTCACGTCCTGATACACGACAGCCGTATGGTCCGGCGTTCTTTCAACCTGTAATTCAAATAAGCCGTGAATGGTATTAGCATCAGCATAAGGGGTTTCAGAGGCCCATAATTTTGACAGAGATAGCTGCTGTTCACGGGAAATAAGGCTGAGTTCTGCTAATTTAAGATCTTGTTTCCATTTAGTGTCTGCTATCTGTTCAAGCATAAACAGATAGGAATTCATCATATTTTCAATCGTTTCCCTGGTGAATAACGACCGGGCATAGTTAAACATTCCGTGAAGGCTATCATTACCATCGTCTATAATGGTGGTAATATCAAATTTAGCTACTTCATAATCTGTCTTTCCTGTAAAAGGACGCAGAATTGACTGATGATCAGAAAGATTTTCTCCCAAACCCTGAAGGCCAAACATCACCTGGAATACCGGATGGCGGGAAGCATCCTTTTCCACGCCAAGTTCCTCCACCAGTTTCTCGAACGGAAGATCCTGATGAGCCTGGGCTTCGGCTATTGAACCAGCTATCTGCAGGATAAAGTCTTTGATGCTTTGTTCCGGATCAATCGTTTCTCTTAATGCTAAAGTATTGACAAAGAAGCCTATGATATCTTCCAGTCCCGCATGGTGACGGTTGGCAATAGGACTTCCTAACACAATATCATCCTGCCCCGAATAGGCCGAAAGCATCAGGTAATATCCTCCTAAAAGGACACTGAATAAGCTGACGCCAAGTTCTTTTGAATACGAGCGCAGCTTCCCGCTTTGTTCTTCACTGATACAGAAATAAATGCTGTCGCCCTCATAAGATATTTGTGCTGGTCTCCGGAAGTCTGTTGGAAGAGCAAGATGTTGGACGCCGTTCAGTTTATTTTTCCAGTAATGAATCTGCTTGTCAAGACGCTCTCCTGTCAGATAATTGCGCTGCCATAAAGCAAAGTCTTTATACTGTACTTTTAAAGCCGGAAGATCATGAGCTTTCCCTTCTTTGAGGGCGTTATATATATGAATGATCTCTTTCAGAAATATGCCTGCCGACCATCCGTCAAATGCAATATGGTGAATAACAACCGACAAATAATACTCGCCTTCAAGTTTAAAAATATGGATACTTACAGGCGGCTCCTTTTCCAGATTGAAAGTTTTATGGGAGATACGGCTTATTTCTTCCTCCAATTCAGCCATCGTTCTTATTTCCTGATGACGGATCACCAGGCTATCATCTAATACTGCTTGCCAGCCCAAACCATCATCTGTCATCCTGATCACGGAGCGAAGCACTTCATGCCGCATTACCACGGCATCCAATGCTTTACTCAATAACTGAAGATCGGTTTTTTCATCCAGACGGAAGGTCATCGGGATGTTATAGGCACTGCTTCCGCCGTCATAATTATCTATGAACCATAGTCTTTCCTGGGCAAAGGATAACCTTTGTGCTTCCGGAGAGGATACAGGAACAGCAGTAATGACGATCTGTTCCCCCCTGTTGTTTTCATCTGCCAGCACATGCGAAAGAGCGGCAATAGTTTTATAGCTGAAAACAGTGGATACAGCTATCTGTAAGTCTAAACCCTGCTTGATCTTACTGATAAGCTTGATGGCCATAATACTGTTCCCCCCCAATCTGAAGAAATCATCATGAATGCCAATCGATTCAGATGGGATAGCTAAAACTTCACCATAAACCTCACATAATTTTTTCTGTAGATCGGTTTCAGGGGCGGTATATTCTTTCCCTCCGGTAAATTCTGGTTCAGGAAGTTGTCTTCTGTCCAGCTTACCATTGATGGTCAATGGCAATGAGGTTAAATGAACAAAGACTACCGGCACCATATATTCCGGAAGAACTCCGGATAAAAATGCAGTGATTTTTTCCGCTTCCAAAGCAGCGCCCGAAACGTAATAGCCAGCAAGGTATTTCATCCCCGCTTTGTTTTCTTTGGCAAGCACCACTGCTTGTTTTACTTCCGGATATTCCAGTAATCTGTTCTCAATTTCTCCAAGCTCAATCCTGTAACCACGGATCTTCACCTGAAAGTCATTACGTCCGATATATTCCAAAGCTCCATCCGCATGGTACCTTACTAAATCTCCTGTTTTGTACAGTTTGTCGTTTTTACCTTGTTTTTTCTGTTCTTCTGTTTGGAAAGGGTTCGGAATAAAGCGTTCTGAGGTCAGCTTCGGCATGCCCAGATAACCACGCGAGATTCCAACACCACCAAGGTAAAGTTCTCCAATAGCACCTACCGGAAGCAGGCGGCAGTGGGTATCCAATACATATGTTGAAGTATTTCCCACAGCATTCCCGATCAAATGCACATCCCCATGCACTACCTTTTTATAGGTTGCATAAATAGCAGCTTCTGTTGGCCCGTACAAATTATAAAGGTTGATATACTCCGACCAATATTTCCCTGTTTCATAATCACACGGTTCGCCGGCATATAATAATCCTTTCAGGGCCGGGTATTCAATACGGGGCAAAACAGATAATAGAGCAGGTGGCAGGTAAGAATAGTTAATTTGATGATCAAGTAAATACCGACTTATTGAATCCGCATCTTTTCTTGTGCTTTCATCCAACAGGTGCAGTTCATTTCCGAACAATAACGTATTAAAAAATTCTGACACCGATACATCAAATACATAGGATGTATAGGCCGTTATTTTCTCATTCTCGCTGAATCCATATGCACCTCTTACCTGGGTCACTACATTTACCACACTCCTATGTGCTATCATTACCCCTTTAGGAACACCTGAGGTTCCACTGGTATAGATCACATAAGCCATGTGCTGTGGCGCTACCTGAGTTACCGGATTGCAAATACTACTGTTTTCAAGCATTTCAATTAATTCCGGACTGTCTAATATAAGCATGGCCGCAGTTCCACCACATGCTTCTTTAACCCTCAGGGCAGCACTGTTTTGCGCCAGTACTATTCCTGCCCCCGTATCATGAAGGATATGCGCTATCCGGTCTGCCGGATAGGAAGGATCTATCGGAACATAGGCGGCGCCGGCTTTTAATATTGCCAGGATGGCAACAAGCATATTTTCAGAGCGGTCCAGGCACAACGGTACCAGATCATCCGGCTGAAGAACATAGGTGTTGATCAGAAAGTTTGCCAAACGGTTGGAACGTTCATTAAGCTCCCTATACGATAAGCTTACATCCTGATACACGACAGCCGTATGATCAGGCGTTCTTCCAACCTGGGCTTCAAACAGCTCATGGATTGTTTTCTCAGATGGATATACACTTTCTGTTTCATTCCAGCGTTGCATTAATTCGAACTGCTCTTTTGAAACATAGGAAAGATCTTTCGAATCAATTTTCCAGTCTTCCAATATCTGATCCAGCAGTATCTCCATTCCTTCTATTAATCCTTCTATGGTATATTTCTCAAAAAGAACTCCTTCATATTTAATTTCCAGTACCATGATACCCTCTTGCTCTGCAGCCATTATCACCAATGGATAATCAAGTTTCTCTACGGCAGCTTTAAACTTAAAAGCCAGGTCATTTTCTCTTTCTCCTCTGGGCACCGGATAGTTCTCATACACAAATAAGCTGCTGAAAATACGGCGACCGCCATGATGTAAAGAAGCAAGATTCACATCACTGTAGGTATTAAGTTCACTGATTCTGTTCTGAATTTCAAGGATATGATCCAACACGCTGCCTTCTGCATGGTTTACGATCAGTGGCAGCGTGTTGATGTAAAGTCCTACTGAGGATTCTATGCCATCAATGGGTAAGTCCCGGCCCGATACCGTTGTTCCTGCCACTGTAGTTCCTAAACCACTGTAAATACTCAGTTGTTTATGCCATAAGTATTGCAATACCGAATTGACGGTCAGCCCTATTTCTTTAGTCAGGGTTTTCAGCTGCTGGTACCGGCATCCTTCTATCAGCATCTTTGCTTGCTGATGGTCTTTGACATGACGATAGGTACTTAAGTCGGTCTGCCTTTGGGTTTCTTTCACAAGACTACTCAGATCTTCCTGGTCTTCAAGAAGAGCCATGTAGCTCTGCCAGAAGGTATTCCCCTGTTCTTTACAAGCCTGAAGGTATTGCTGGGTATGGCCATAGGCAGCATCTGGCGCCAATGATGGTTCCTGACCTCTTAATAAAGACTGGTAAGCGCCATGGATACTGTTAAGCAGTACCGGAAGGCTCCAACCGTCCAGAATGGCATGGTGATTACTGAACAAACAGCTATAGTGTTTCTCTGAGCATTTGAACAGGTAGACTCTAAAGAGGTTCCCTTTGGAAAGGTCATACATTTCAAGGCGGTCTTTGTCTGTAACCTCTTTGATGAAGGTTTGCCGGTCAGCTTCCGACATCGTGCTGATATCCTGATAACGCCAGTCTACATCACCGGATTTATCGATCACCTGGACGATCTCTCCGTCCCAGTTGAATCTCAAACGGAGGGAAGAATAGTTCTGCTGGGCCAGTTTCCATGACGCGCTGAGCTTCAACGGGTCGATTTCGGTATAGTAATCCCAGATCAGCTGTACCCGGTAGGCATCGTCTTTCTCACCCTGATTAAGGGCATGGTAGATAAAGCCTTCCTGTAAGCTGTTGGCAAGGTAAACGCCTTCCACCTCCCTATGTTCCTGGATTTTTGAGAGCTGCGTATAGTCTATGATATTTCCTACATCGGAAGGGGTAAGATAGCTTCTGGTTTCCTGGGACAGGTGGTCTATGATGGCTTCAAGATGGCTCTTAAAACCAGCAGAGAGTTCGCTGATCTGTTCAGAGGAAAGGTAACCGGTGATTCTAAAGCGAAGCTGACCATCTATGGTGGCTCCATTGATGCTGATAACATGGCTATCCCTGTTAAAAATGGAATTGGAGATTCCACTGTCTTCAGCAGCGATAAACCAGGCGTTATCTCCGAAGCCTTCCTCCTGATCCAATTGCCCTAAATAGTTGAAGCTGATCATAGGAAGTGCCTGTTGGGTATAACCGATCAGGCTACCATAACCGATCCCGTTATTAGGAATACTGCGCAGGGATTCTTTAGTGTGAACGATGGTCTCTGTTACATCACGGCCTGTTTCCAATAATAATGGATACATGGAAGTAAACCAGCCTACGGTTTCCGTGATGTCCAGATTATTAAAAACATCTTCACGGCCATGGCTTTCCAATAAGATAGCATTCCTCTTTTCTCCGGTAAGACCGGTAAGCGCAGATGATAACGCTGACAACAATAGATCGTTGATCTGGGTATGGTAAGCATGATGGCCGCCCCTAATGAGTTTTTCTGTATAGGTTTTGTCCAACAGAACATCTTCCTGGTGATGATCAAGGGAAATGAAACCGCTCAGTACGTGGTTATTTTCTTTCACAATTTCAATAATGCCGCCCCAGTATGAAAGTTCCTGTTCCCGGATGGCTGGCCTCTCTGACTGATAAGATTTAATAGCCTTTACCCATTGACGGTAACTGCTGCCTTTTACAGGAGCTTCTATGGAGTTTCCTCTTTGAAAGTTCTGATAGATTGTCTTGAGGTCTTCGGTAATGATTCTCCAACTTACACCATCAATGATGAGGTGATGAAGGGCAAAGTAGATTCTTGCGCTTTTATCTTCATAACCCGTCAGGTAGCCGATCTGGAATAAGGGGCCTTTTTCTATGTCAAATTCTGATTGCCATTTTGTAAGGTGTCTGTTTAACTCTTCCGCACTCATTCCTGAAACATTCAGGTAGTTAATTGCGGGAATGATTCCGCCCCCATAGTGCTGGCTGTAGGCGCCGTTTTCCTGACGATAACGAATTCTGAAGGCATCATGTTTTTCAATAAGAAGATGGATACTCTTCTCGAAATGTTCCTGATTGAGTTCCGGTGTATGGATTAAAAAGGACTGGTTCCAGTGGTTAAACTCC
Source organism: Chitinophaga polysaccharea (assembly GCF_902150045.1). Taxonomy (GTDB): domain Bacteria; phylum Bacteroidota; class Bacteroidia; order Chitinophagales; family Chitinophagaceae; genus Chitinophaga; species Chitinophaga polysaccharea_A. Next base: position 58,551 of record NZ_CABFVU010000004.1, on the reverse strand, counting down.
GGCAAATAGCCTTCTTCTTTCTGGTTGAAGTACCATTCCTGGATAGGCAGCAGTGGAATTTCCCCTTCCAGTAAGCCCTGTTCGCTATGGATGGCATCTCCGGTTCCGGATTTTTTCTCAACAACAAGGTTCGAAACGCCCGTAACGGTGCGTGCAGTGAAGATATCTTTAACGCTTAATCTTACGTCCAACTGTTGTCTGATTCTACTTACCAACTGGATACTGATGATACTATCGCCTCCCAGTCTGAAGAAGTCATCATGGATGCCGATGCTGCCAGGATCCAATCCCAGTACTTCACCATAAATCCAGCACAGGTGGCGCTGTAACGGGGTCTCAGGCGCAACATATTCTTTACTGCCATTGAATTCCGGCTCCGGAAGACGCTTTTTGTCCAGCTTTCCGTTGATGGTCAGGGGTAAAGCTTCTAAATGAACATAGGCCCCTGGAATCATGTATTCAGGAAGGTATTTGGACAGGTGGGCCGAAAGGTCTTCAGGATCAATGGCTGATTCGGAGACATAGTAGCCTGCCAGGTATTTCATCCCGGCTTTGCCGTCTTTTACCAGAACAGCGGCTTGTCTTACTTCAGGGTATTGTAATAGTCGGTTTTCAATCTCACCCAATTCGATCAGGAAACCTCGTATTTTTACCTGAGAGTCGTTACGACCTATGTATTCGAGTTCGCCGCCAGGAAGCCAGCGCACTAAATCGCCGGTTTTATATAAGCGGCCGTTTTCGCCTCCTGGCTGTTGGGTGCCGGTCTGGAAAGGATTGGTGATGAAGCGTTCTGCCGTCAGTTCAGCACGGTTCAGGTAGCCCCGGGCAATGCCGGCTCCCCCTATATATAACTCTCCTACTGCCCCCACAGGGACCATACGATGGCACATATCTAAAACATAGGCGGTCAAATTACCTATCGGACGGCCTATATTCAACGGGTTCCCATCCTCGTTGTAGTGGTGTAAAGAAGTACATACCGTTGCTTCTGTCGGACCATAGGCATTGACGATATCTACTCCATGTTCCTTATATGTTACCATTACCTGTGGATTGGTAACATCTCCTGCCACTACCAGCGTTTCCAGTGGCAATATATATTCCCGCGTTAATAATACCGGCGGAATAGTTGCCATACTGATGCTATTCGCTTCGATATAATCTTTTAAGGCTGGTAAATCGGTTTGAAGCGCCTTCTCTAAAATATAGATGCTATGTCCGTGGGTAAGGGATGGATATAGTTCCCAAACATGAGCGTCAAATACATAGTTCGCATACCATAAACAGTTCTTTCGGGCTCCATTTCTGTTTAATCCGAATTCTTCCCCAACCTGGTGGACCAGGTTGGCTACATTCCTGTGCTCGATCATTACTCCTTTAGGTAATCCTGTGGTTCCGCTCGTGAAAATGACGTACGCTAAATTACCGGGAGTGGTCCTGGTAACAGGATTATTAACACCGGAGGTTTCAAGCATGGCTTTAAAGGCAATCTCATCTAACGAAATCACATCTGCTGTTACATTTCCCAGTTTTCCTGCTGTGCTTTCCTGCCCTAATATCAGCCTTGTCCCCGTATCATGAAGGATATGCGCTATCCGGTCTGCCGGATAGGAAGGATCCATCGGAACATAGGCGGCGCCGGCTTTTAATACCGCCAGGATGGCAACAAGCATATCTTCAGAGCGGTCCAGGCACAACGGTACCAGATCATCCGGCTGAAGAGCATAGGTGTTGATCAGATAGTTTGCCAAACGGTTGGAACGTTCATTAAGCTCCCTATACGATAAGCTTACATCCTGATATACGACAGCCGTATGATCCGGCGTTCTTTCAACCTGTAATTCAAATAAGCCGTGAATGGTATTGGCATAAGGGGTTTCAGAGGAACATAATTTTGACAGAGATTGCTGCTGTTCCTGGGAAATAAGGTTCAGCGCTGCTATTTTAAGATCTTGTTTCCATTTGGTGTCCGCTATCTGTTCAAGCATAAACAGATAGGAATTCATCATATTCTCAATCGTTTCCCTGGTGAATAACGACCGGGCATAGTTAAACATCCCGTGAAGGCTATCATTGCCATCGTCTATAATAGTGGTAATATCAAATTTAGCTACTTCATAATCTGTCTTTCCTGTAAAAGGACGCAGGATTGACTGATAATCAGAAAGATTTTCTCCAAAACCCTGAAGGCCAAACATCACCTGGAATACCGGATGGCGGGAAGCATCCTTCTCCACGCCAAGTTCCTCCACCAGTTTCTCGAACGGAAGATCTTGATGAGCCTGGGCTTCGGTTATTGAACCGGCTATCTGCAGGATAAAGTCTTTGATGCTTTGTTCCGGATCAATCGTTTCTCTTAAAGCTAAAGTATTGACAAAGAAGCCTATGATATCTTCCAGCCCCGCATGGTGACGGTTGGCAATAGGACTTCCTAACACAATATCATCCTGCCCCGAATAGGCGGAAAGCACCAGGTAATATCCTCCTAAAAGGACACTGAATAAGCTGACGCCAAGTTCTTTTGAATACGAGCGCAGCCTCCCGCTTTGTTCTTCACTGATACGGAAATAAATGCTGTCGCCCTCATAAGATATTTGTGCTGGTCTCCGGAAATCTGCGGGTAAATTCAGTGTCTGGAAATCAGAGAGCTTATCTTTCCAATAAGTCACTTGTTGATTCAGCACCTCCCCTGTAAGGTAGTTTCTTTGCCACAGGGCGAAGTCTCTATATTGAATTTTCAATTCCGGGAGCTCATGCGGCTCCCCTTTGGCAAACGACTTATAAATAGCCTGAATTTCCTTTAGGAAAACATCTATTGACCAGCCATCAAATGCAATGTGATGGACCACTACTGATAAATAATATTCCTCTTTTAGCTTGAACAGATGAACCTCTATGGGAAGTTCTTCTTCCAGACGGAAAATCTTATTTGAAACTTTGCCAACAGCTTTATTAAGTTCCTCTCTTGTTTCTATATGATGCAAGTGTATTTGCGGAACCATATCAACAACCAGCTGATAACTCTTTCCTTCATTGGTAGACCGGATTAAGCTTCGTAATACTTCGTGACGTGCGACAATAGTCTCAATAACCTTACACAGAATTGATACAGATGTGTATTCTTTGAGACGAACGGTCATCGGAATATTATAAGCATTGCTTCCTCCTTCATAATTCTCTATGAACCATAGTCTTTCCTGGGCAAAAGATAATCTTTGATCTTCAGGAGCGCTTACTTCCACAGCATTAATGATAATATCTTCTGCTATGTAATTTTCCGCTGACAGCACATTGGAAAGTGAAGCAACTGTTTTATGATTAAATATTACGGCAACTCCTACCTGCAAATTCAGTATACGTTTGATGCTGCTGATCAACTTGAGGGCCATGATACTGTTTCCTCCGAGACGGAAGAAATCATCATGAATACCAATACTGGTTGACGCTAATCCCAGCACCTCGCCATAAGCCTGACATAATTTTTCCTGCAACCTGGTACCGGGAGGGGTATATTCCTGGTACCGGCTAAATTCAACTTCAGGAAGGCGGCTCCTGTCAAGCTTGCCATTAATGGTCAACGGCAAAGATTTCAAATGAACAAAAGCATCCGGGACCATATATTCCGGCAGCGCTTCGGAAAGAAATTCAAAGAGCAGATTCGTTTTTATCGGGAAATCGGACACATAATACCCGGCAAGATATTTTATCCCCGCTTCGTTTTCTTTAGCCAGTACAGCTGCCTGACGAATACCAGGGTAATGAAGTAACCTGTTTTCAATTTCACCCAATTCAATTCTGTAACCCCTGATTTTTACCTGAAGGTCATTACGTCCAATGTATTCCAGCTCACCGTTAGCCAACCAACGTACCAGGTCGCCTGTTTTGTACAAACGGGCATTTTCTCCTCCCGGCTTTTGGTCTGTCGCCTGGAAGGGATTGGCTATAAATAGCGCTGCCGTCAACTCAGGACGGTTCAGATAGCCCCGGGCAATGCCGGCCCCTCCTATATACAACTCTCCTACTGCCCCCACAGGGACCATACGGTGGTACCTATCTAAAACATAGGCCGTCAAATTACCTATCGGACGGCCTATATTCAACGGGTTCCCATCCTCGTTGTAATGGTGTAAGGAAGTACACACCGTTGCTTCTGTCGGACCATAGGCATTGACGATATCTACTCCATGTTCCTTATAGGTTACCATGACCTGTGGATGGGTAACATCTCCCGCCACTACAAGCGTTTCCAGTGGCAATATATCTTCCCGCGTTAATAATACCGGCGGAATAGTTGCCATGCTGATGCTATTCGCTTCGATATAATCTTTTAAGGCAGGTAAATCGGTTTGGAGCTCCTTCTCTAAAATATAGATGCTATGTCCGTGGGTAATAGATGGATATAGTTCCCAGACATGAGCGTCAAATACATAGTTCGCATACCATAAACAGTTCTTTCGAACTCCATTTCTGTTTAATCCGAATTCTTCCGCCACCTGGTGGACCAGGTTGGCTACATTCCTGTGCTCAATCATTACTCCTTTAGGTAATCCTGTAGTTCCACTCGTGAAAATGACGTACGCTAAATTACCAGGGGTGGTTCTGGTAACAGGATTATTAACATCGGAGATTTCAAGCATTGCTTTAAAGGCAACCGCATCTAACGAAATCACATCTGCTGTTACATTTCCCAGTTTTCCCGCTGTGCTTTCCTGCCCTAATATCAACCTTGCTCCCGTATCATGAAGGATATGCGCTATCCGGTTTGCCGGATAGGAAGGATCCATCGGAACATAGGCGGCGCCGGCTTTTAATACCGCCAGGATGGCAACAAGCATATTTTCAGAGCGGTCCAGGCACAACGGTACCAGATCATCCGCCTGAAGATCATAGGTTTTGATCAGATAGTTTGCCAAACGGTTGGAACGCTCATTAAGCTCCCTATAGGACAAGCTTACGTCCTGATACACTACAGCCGTATGATCAGGGGTTCTTTGTACCTGATCTTCAAATAACCTGTGAAGTGTTTGTGATTCAAGACAGCTTATTTCGACAATGTTATGATCCTCTATAATTTTTTTATGGTCCTCGGTGGTCGTCCACTGAAGGCCACTGATCTTACAGGCTTCTCCTTTTTGATTTCTAAGGTTCACAATCTGCTCGAGAAGAAGAATATAAGTGTCTTTCATACGCAGAATTGTATCTCTATTGAAAAGAGACACTGCATAATTGAATATTCCACGCATGGTTTCTCCGTTATCATCAATCATGATGGTCAGATCAAACTTCGCCGTCCGGTAATCAATATCACCATCAAAAGGGAGAAATACTGCTTTATCAGCGCCGGAAGTATATATTCCACCGTCCAAGCTCTGAAGAGCAAACATCACCTGAAAAATTGGGTGACGGGACATATCCTGGCCTATTTCCAGTTCTTCCACCAATTTTTCAAATGGAAGGTCCTGATGAGACTGAGCCCCTATGACAGATTGGGAAACCTGTAAAATGAAGTCTTTAAGATCCTGTTCGGGATCAATTTTTTCCCTTAATGCCAGCGTATTAACAAAGAACCCGATGATATCTTCAAGACCTGCAAGATGACGATTGGCAACAGGGCTTCCCACAATAATATCATCCTGTCCGGAATAGGCTGATAACATCAAATAACATCCGCTTAGCATTACGCTGTATAAACTTACTCCTAAATCTTTTGAAAGTTCTCTAAGCGCTGCCACAAGAGCTGCCGGTAAATTACAATATTCCGTGGCCCCATCAAATGAAGTTGATCCTGGTCTTTTAAAGTCCAGTGGAAGATTCAACGTCTGAAACCCTTCAAGCTTATCTTTCCAGTAATTTATTTGTTGATCAAGTATTTCTCCTGTAAGATAATTCCGCTGCCATAAAGCAAAATCTCTGTATTGAACAGGTAAAGCCTTAAGTTCCGGCACTTTTCCTGCTTCAAGACTGCGATAAATACTGCTTACTTCTTTGATAAAAATGTCTGTAGACCAGCCATCAAAAGCAATATGATGAACTACAACGGACAGGTATTGCTGATCTTCCAATGTAAAAAGAACAACATTCAACGGAAGTTCTTCCTCTAAACGGAAGATTTTTTTATTGGCTATATTGATCCTCTCATCCAGTTCTTCTCTTGTCTGAACAGTTTGTACAGAAAGCTGAATACTATGCGCTGTAACTACCTGATACCCTATTCCGTCATCTGTTTCACGGATCGTACTGCGTAGCACTTCATGGCGCTGAATTAATATTTCAAAAGACTGCTGAAGAAACGCTGTCTCAACATTCTTTCCAAGCTTAAATACCATTGGAATATTGTAGGCATTGCTTCCTCCAGCATATCTTTCAATAAACCAGATCCTTTCCTGAGCAAAAGATAAACGTTGTTCTTCAACTGAAGTTACCGGTACAGGTGCTATTTTCTCCTGTCTGTCAATATTATTTTCCCCGCTTAATATCTCAGCCAGAGAAACAACTGTTTTATGGCTGAATACCGTTCTTACATCAGCATTTAACTTCAACTCAAACTGTATTCTGTTGATAAGCTTTATCACCATAATACTGTTTCCTCCCAAACGGAAAAAATCATCATAAATACTAATGGTCTCACTGTTTAACCCCAGTATTTCACCATAGATCTGGCAAAGTCTGCGCTGTAACTCATTCTGCGGAGCTGTATATGCGCTGTTGCCCGCGAATTCAGGCTCAGGAAGCTGTTTTCTGTCAATTTTTCCGTTAATCGTAACAGGAAATGCTGTCAGGTACACAAAAGTATCGGGAATCATATACTCCGGCAGTGAACGGGAAAGAAACACTGCCAGGTCTTCGGCGTCCAATTCATCATCAGCGACATAATATCCGACAAGATATTTCATTCCGGTTTTGCTCTCTTTTACCAGAACTACAGACTGTTTTACACCTGGAAACTGACTAAGTCTGTTTTCTATTTCTTCCGGCTCAACCCTATATCCTCTGATCTTTTCCTGTAAATCATTACGCCCGATATATTCTATATTTCCATCGGGAAGCCAACGCACAAGGTCTCCGGTTTTGTAAAGTCTGCCGGTTTCGCCATGAAGAGGATTTTCTATAAAACGTTCTGTAGTCAGATCGGGTCTGTTAAAATAACCTCTTGCAATACCAGCGCCACCAAGGTAGAGTTCTCCAACAGCCCCTACAGGCAAGGGCTGAAGATACTTATCCAGAATATAAGCCTTCGTATTTCCTACCGGCCGGCCGATAAGATGTACATCTCCATGGTTTACCTGCTTGTATACCGCATATATAGTAGCTTCTGTAGGTCCATAGAGGTTGTAAAGCTTAGTATACTCAGACCAGTACTTTCCTGTTTCATACTCACAAGGCTCACCGGCGTAAAGCAATCCTTTCAGAGATGGATACTCCACCCGGGGTAATACGGAAAGCATTACCGGTGGCAAATAGGCATAAGCTATTTTATTAGAAAGCAAATAGCTGCTGATGGCATCGGCGTCTTTTCTGATCTCCTCATGCAATATATGCAACTCATTACCATACAGCAACGCATTGAAAAACTCGGAGACAGATACATCAAAAACATAAGAAGCGTATGCCGTCATTTTTTCTCCTTTACTATAACCATAGGCTTCCTGTATCTGATCCACCAGATTTACCACATTTTTATGTTCCACCATTACTCCTTTGGGTAACCCCGTAGTTCCGCTGGTGTAGATTATATAAGCCAGATTATCCGGAGCAGTTGGTATATTAAGGTTATCCGGAGAGATTCCTTTAACTGTACTCCGGAAATCGGGATCATCCAGTACAAGTACATCAGGACAGGTTTCCTGTAGTTTCTCTACTGTTGAATGCTGAGCAAGGACTATTTTTGCTCCTGTATCATTAAGCATATAGCTAATCCTGTCTGCAGGATAGGAAGGCTCCATCGGAACATAAGCAGCACCTGCCTTTAATATGGCAAGAATGGCCACCAGCATATTTTCCGAACGTTCCAAACATACAGCAATCAAATCTTCAGATTGAAGATCATAAGTTTGGATAAGATATCTTGCTAAACGATTGGCTCTTTCATTCAGCTCACGGTAAGTAATCCTGATTTGGCCAAATACCAACGCAATACGATCTGGTGTTCGCGCTACCTGATCTTCAAATAACCGGTGAATTGTTCCACTTAAAAATCCTTCTCCTGTATTATTCCAACCCTCAACTACCTTCTGGTACGTTTCTTCATTTAAAAGCTTATAATCAGTTATTAAATTTTCTGTTCTTCCTTCCAGTAAATCCTGCAGGATATCAACAAATAGCCATTGATAAATTTTAGTAAAATTTAAAACCATCTCCTCTACAAGTTCCCGATTATTAAACCGGACCCTGTAATTCAACTGTTCATTTCTAACTTCCTGCTCGAACAATAGTTTTCCCGCCAGATCAACATTCAGATCACTGTTGATAATTACCTCACCGGCTCCTTCATAATGGATCATCACATCTTTAAGGCTGGTTTGTATAAATCCAAATTCTAATATATCTGAAGCAGGTACATAGTTGATCAGTTCTGTAATGGGAAAATATCGGGCTTTGCTTATTTTCAGCTGATTTGTGTATTCAATATTCTGATAAATCAAATCCTGAAGTGAAGTTTCCTTATTGAATCTATATCCTTTTAAAACTGTATTAATATGTGCGCCAAAAATAAAATCCTGGCCTTCCATGATCCCCACAGGGTAATTAATCGCAAGATTATCTACTCCGGAAATTCTATGAAGTAAAACAGCCAGTACCAATTGCCCATAAGTATAAGGTGTAAGTCTGTATTTTGATGTTAATTGTTTTACTTTAGAAAAAGTGGATTTCGGAAAGCTGAAACGAAGCTCACTTACCGGGCTTTTCAGCAGTATCGTATTTTCTTCGGGTTTCGAATCTAAGGATCTGGTCTTTAAAAATTTAAAGCCAATATTTTCTACATCTTTTAAGTTGGTTTTCCAAAAATCAGACATTTCTGATTTTCCATTTGCCAAATTATTTTCAAGCTGGATTCTTAAATTTTCATACAGCTGTGTCTGATCGGTGATACTGATCGGATTTTTGTAATCGGGATCATTATAATAGGCGCCTAACTCAGCGTAAATACCGTTAGCACTCAGTCCATCTACAAGGATATGGGAAATGATATGGATGATTCTATAACCTCCCTTGTTTAGCTTAATGGCATAAGCCCTGGCAAGCAGGTCGTTTTCCAGATCAAAAGGTTGTAATGCCAGTTGCAGGATTTCTTCCGGGCGTGGTTCCTGAGGAATAAATGTTAATATCTGATCATTTTCTGAAAGTAAAGGTCTGCGCTCCCAATAGAGATCTCCAGATTGAGCACTTATATTGCTATTAACCAATAAATGTTCATTTATAAATCTTACTACGCTTTTATTAAGTCTTTGAATGTCTATTAAACCAGACACAGATTGGTCCAATACGATATTATAGTCACTTCGAAAGGGATTAAGCACCCACTCATTAAAAAAAAATGATTGATAGGGAGTTAGCTTCATAAGAATTGCTTCCATAATAGTAGAAAATATCAAATAGATTAATTATGTTTTTTCATTTGATTACCCGGCATACGCTTGCCCTGGGAAGGTAAAAGGGAAATATTATTGATGCACAAAAATTGACCGCTGTCCGGGCCGAACTTACGTTAGATGATAAAACCTCAGATTTGATCTGAGATTTTATCATCTACTTCTGATTATATCCTTGCCTTTAACCTATTTATTGTCAGGATTTGGTTTAGGATTTGGTTTAGGCTTTAGGTTTAGGAGGATCTGGTAAAGGATCAGGATCTTTTACAATGGGTTTGTCATTCCATCCCTCGGGCTTCACATTCTTAGGTGGAGGTGGAGGAGTAACCAGTATATCAGATGCGGGGGTATCATCCTTCACCTTATCAGTAGTTTCTCTGGCTTTACCCATCACTCCTGCGGCCGGATCGACTACTGACGCAGGATCACCCATAGCTTTCTCTACGCTATTGCTGGATAGGTTCATATCAGAAGTGACTGATTGTATGAAGCTAAACACAATGCCGGCTTGTGGGGATGTTTCTCTCACAATTTTCGGATCTTGCAGCAGATTTTCAGGTAAAGGCGTAAACTGTTCGTGAGGAGGAATACTAATTAATTCATTTTTTTCTGTTGGAATGAATCCCAAAATATCTCCTTCTGATTTGCTTCCGGCAGCAGATACACTGCGGGCAAAATTGAATATATCTTTAAATGCCATATTATTGCTTTTTTATTTTAATAAACTATTTTGATTCTATAAATTATGAGGACGCACAACTGCATATATTTTGCTAGTAGGGCTGTCCGAGTCTATTACTTTTTTCCCGAAAATTACATGATTTACATCCAGCGTTGATATTGTTTCCGCTATTCCTATTGGCCTGTATGCCCCTTTTTCATGAAGTTTTAAAGTAGAAATGTGAGCAGGAATCACTTTAGCAGCTTTAATTTTGTTACGATCTTTATCAAATAAATCAGGAATTTCTCTATCACTAGACGACCCATCAAAAGGTTCTACAAAGTCATCATAACTCAATCCAATAACTCCTTCAAACACTATGGGTACTTCATAAGTAAATTGTTTTATCTGACGCCTTTGTGTTGCCAGGGTCTCAACACGGCCATCCTTAGGGAGTCTTCCTGAAACATTAGAAGTTGATTTCCATGATGTTGTCACTGTACCAGAAATCGTACCTTTTAAAGAAAGCTCTAATTCAACTTCTAACTCACCATGACCAGTAGCAGTACCTGTTCCCGTGAAACTCACACTGTTTGAATTGGTGGCAGTAAATTCAGTTGTTGTAGTAACTTCTGCCTCTTCCTCAACTTCAACGTGGTCTTCAGTACCCATCTCGTCTTTATGATTATGTACAATATGTTCTACTTCAACTTCTTTGCTATTCTTTTTCTCTATACCATTAGCCAAACTCTCTTCCAAAATCGTCTCTACGGTTTTGGATATTTCTGCTTGTAATTCCCCGGAAATTTCTCCTTCAAAAGTAGGGGTTCCTGTAGCTGCCAAAGACCAATTGATGGTGTTCTCCATCGTAAACTCAACAGTATCAGAAAACTGACTGTCTTCACCTGATCTATTTTCATAGCTTCTGGTAGATAATACATCCGCAACCGGCGGAATGATATTTGACCTTTCTTCAAACAAGGGAGTGCCAATTTCAAAAAAAGTAATCCATCCCCGCTTTGCAGCATTTGGATCAGGGAAATTACCAACTTTTTTGTCGTTTATGGACAGTCCTACCGGCCGTATTTGCTTATCACCGACCTTGTCTCCTTTTTGATTTAGTTTGTTCTTTGCGAATTCAGGTACTGTATTCAAAAGACCCAGAAGTAATTCATCGGTTATTCCCAGCTCTTCCATGTTTTTAATTGTGAGGATGCGACGTTTTGCGCGGTCCACACTGTAAATTTTCATTTTTTGATCTGCCATGTTTAAATTTTTAAGTTATAAATTAATATATTACATTTGTTTGTAATAAAAATAAAAAGACCATCCTCAAGAGTTCTTCTCTATAAATTGTTTTACCTCCAATAAACTGGACTGATTTCTCGAAGAGTTTTGACGATGTTGAGGCCCCCCAAATCTATAGCAATCAAAAGTAGAATTCCGGAGCGCAGTTACCCGAATGTCTTACGTTTGAGTAATACATCATCGGATTTTCATTTGGTTTCATAGAAAAAAGAAGTCAAGATCGATTCTTTAATCTTTAACGCTCTTTATTTTACCATTTTAAGAACACATCACTTGCCGCCTCGGCAATTTCATGATCATGTTCTGCGCTATCACACTCACTCCGGTGGCGCCGATCAAATAGTTGTCATACAGCAGAAAAATTCCGCCTCCAAAGGGCACAATCTTTCCCCAAGCGTCTCTTCCATCTGGAAGAAAAGCATTTCCCGGTTGTGTATTTCCCCATAAAACTTTTGTGGCCATTGTAGCATGACAGCTGTATAAGCTTTCTTAGAAGCTAATTCAACACTGATAGTCTCAGCGTCGCCTAACTTAAAAAAGCCATAGACAGCCTCAAAGCGCCTGTTCTACAGATCAATACCGAAATTTGGATGAATTCAACTATGTGAACAATGAAAGGTAATACTCGAATAAGCTTTCCGCTTTTAATAGGGCTAACATTTATTACATCTATTATATTTATTATGTTTTTTTATATTCATTGCAGTCATAAATTATGATGACGGTTTATTTTGTCACTAAACCCAGACACTCGCCTTGGCTTCTTTCACCAAGACAATGAACTCCTCCGGACAAATATTATGATACAACCCTCCATCATCTTCTGCTACCTCTAACATTTTATGTAATTAAAATTTTTTCCATTTAATTCTACTTACAAGTATAAATTTCAATAAACTTTTGCTTCGCGGTAATGAATAATTTTCCTCAATTTAGGTCCTATCAAATTAAATTTCATTATACTAGTTTAATTTTTCAAGACTTAAAGGCCATCAACTTCCAGGATTGTAAATCCAACAAATCATTGAGACCTTCCACTAACATAGCTACCAAGTTGAACCCCCTGTAACTGTTGAATATTGCCAGATATTGGGGCCTTAATTGTATAACGCCTTTTTTCTTCGACCAGTTGTACTGCACTAGATTCAATGGTTCTTATTTGCTCCTTGTAGTTTAAGGCTTCGCTTTCCCATACATTCCTCTGCTTCTGGGTCACCATGTTAAGACTGGAAACAGATTGATCATAGCTCAACTTTATATTCTCAAACTCACTTGCGGCAATCACTTTTTCTTGAAATAGCTGCTGACTCCTTTCCATGTCAATTTTAAACTTGCTCACTCTTGTTTTCGCCTCCGAAATCGCTTCCTTATATTGCAGCAAAGAGGCTTTGTAGTAAGGGGTTTTAGGGCTATCATCTCCTGCCAATAAAAGGGAAATATCTGCGAGATAATTTCGATATTCGCTCAGCCGATTGGTGTGAATATCCGCTTGTTTGTCAACGGATCGCTCATCAATTGTCCAAATTATACTATCCTTTCTAACAAGCATATTTTCTCTGAGGTCAATTTTTGTAAGAAACCCATTTACAGGTATGATCACGTCTTGTTTTTCAACCCGAGCCTGAATTTGCCCATTGGCACTGGCACTGACATCTACGTAAATAAATGGAAGCGAAAAGATAATTGCAATTACTGAGCATACAATAGTTATATAGATAATTTGGCTGCGGGTATTGACGACAGGCAGGTAACTTTCCACACTATTTTCCACGGCCTCCGAGGGGAACAACTGTAACATAAAGAATTATAGATTATAGGCTCCAACAGATAATTCACTTGCAGCTGTTTGGTGACAGTTGCTGCCATCACCGCCACTGCGGTGGATTTGTTTCCGGATGGGCATACCTAAACATAATAAAATGTGTTGCTTTTTTTGAATTACTCAGGACTGGCGCACCAGCAATTTATTGGTGAGCGCAAGAAGGTTTTCTTTCCGCTTGAATGGTACGTCCACCATATCCAGGCAATTGAAAGCCATTGCAGTATATTGCGAAACTTTGCCGGTTGCCCATTCGTCTACTTTGCAGTCTTTGTAAATCTCTAATACTGCTGCTACTCTCTCGCCTTCATTTTTCGACATGGCGTTCAGTAATTCTTTTTTTTGTACGGAAGTACTCCTTTCCCAGGCTTTAATCAATAATGCCGTTTTCTTATTTTCCAGGATGTCGCCACCAGGTTGCTTACCGGTTACAGACGGTTCGCCAAAAGCGTCCAGGTAATCATCCTGTATCTGAAAAGCAATACCAAGATTTTTACCAAAGTCGTAGAGATAGGCTTGTTGCTGTAGATCTGCTCCGCCAATGGTTGCTCCTATTTTGATGCTGGCAGCCAGCAAAACAGATGTTTTAAGGATGATCATTTTCAGGTAGCCCGGAAAGCTAATCTGGTCCAGGTCCATTTTTTCAAAATCAACATCCATTTGCTGTCCTTCGCAAATTTGAAGTATGGTTGCAGAGAATAGCGCATGTATTTGCTGTTTGTATTGCTCCTGCACATTACTAATGTGTTGGAAAGCATTGACCAAAAGAACATCTCCTGTCAGTATTGCCGTGGGTATATTATATTTGACATGTATTGTTGGTTTGCCACGCCGTAAGGGAGAATGGTCCATAATATCATCGTGTACCAAAGAACAATTATGAAATAATTCAATGGCGTTGCCTGCATGAAAGCTATCCTGGTGAATGTCCCCAAACAGCTCGTTTCCCAAAAGACATAATACAGGCCGGATTCTTTTTCCACCTCCTTCTAAAAAATAACGGGTGGCGCTATAGAGGTTATGAGGTTCCTCCGGAAAGTTGAGCTGGCTGCACCGTGCGTTATACTGTCCTATCAGGTCATTGAGGGAATTCATATGTTGTTATTTATCAATAGTCCGGTAATAAATGAGACGGCAAAAGCCCCTGTGTTCAGGCGTTTCCCGTCATCACATGTGCTCCGGCGGCCTGGTTTATCAGAGGGGTGCGCCGGCCCAAACCAGGCACAGAATGAGGTGCTTCGTCAGCCGTTTTTAACAGTACAACACGCACCAGGCTATCATTTCAGCTTGTCCTCCCGATTAGCCTGAAAATGCTTGATCTCTACCCTTTCCAGCGTCTCGCCTTTCCCATTTGGCGGCACAGGAAATGCCCCGGGGTCATATCTGCCCGTTCCGCTTTTATAATACCAATCATTTAAACCGCTGATCATTTGTTTTATGTGGTAAATAAAATCTTCTGTCTGTTTTTGGTAGGGGCTAAAATCCGGCAGATGGTTTGATAATGTTACAAATTCGTCTACAAACTCGTCATGGACCCTCATTGCCTCTGTACAGGCTTCATCAAAAGATATTTTATGGTGACGTTGTAATAATATGATGCTGTTAAGAAATTCTGATTCTATCGATAGCTCTTTCCCAATAGTTGCAAAATCGTTCTGAAGCGCAACAATGATTGACTGCAGTAAGACCAGACGCTGGATAATGGTATGATTATAAATATCGTCAGGTAAAGCAAAACCAATCAAAGGACATATCTGGTCAACAAATGGTATCATGCCTATGGAGTTGGCGCGGATCAGATGAAAGAGGGACATTGGGGGAGCCTCCATACTGGCCTTATACTTCGATTCTCCCATGATCCCGTCAATAACAAAGTGGTGCTTATAATTTTTGGCGATCCGTTCAATCCAGAAGTCGGGCATCCCAAACTCAATCCATTCTTTTCTGTTCGTTTGTATTTGACGAAATATTCCTTTTTCACCCGGACGGGGATCGTCTCCCATCATCACTTCAAATATCCGGTCCCCGAAAGCCGCTATCTCCTTTACCGGTAAAAGTTCTGCATAGTCGTCAGTTACTGTCATATAAATTACAAAACGCGCCACAGAGATTACTTTTTTCCGGTCGGTAACAGTAGGCACCATAAAAGCACCAACATCAACCAACCGGTGCCTGTGATAGCTTACCAGCGCCTCTGGTGACAGAAATTGATAGTCCTGATCATACCAATTTCTTTCTTCTTCATAAAGACTTCCGACAAAAGGGCTTTGAGCGGTTGACCAGGGGTATACCGGCATGGGTACATTAAATTGCTTCTTCATGTATTCAATATTTAGTGAAAATTCCTATCCGTTGTTTGTTCACCAATGGCACCTGTCCAAATTAGTTAAGCAGGCTGCAATTCACATGCAGGCAGATTTATAGTTAAGAATATTTTTCTCTGCGAAGGCTTCGCATTACGCATCATTATTTTTGACTTGTTAAATATTTTCATGGTTATGAGCCAACAAATACTTTCCATGTTTCGCTACCCGTTCCCGACGCTGAAGAACCCCTTTGCTGAGGCGCTCCAGGAGCTGACAGAGAATGAGTGGATCGACAATGAGTACCGCTGGCTATACCAGGATGATGAATCCACGAGATTAAAGTATAAGAAAACCAAAACAGCGCACATTGCTTCGCAATGGTTTCCCACTGCAAACTATGAACGGTTAAAGCCTGTTTGCCGGCTTATGCTATGGACACTCTATAACGATGACATGTACGAAGAAGCCACGCCGGAAGAGATAAGCATGGTGCACAAAAATACGGTCGCTATTTTGAAAGGAGAGATAACCGCAGAGGATTCCGGGTTGCCACTTGGCCGGTTATTATCTTCGCTGAGGGCAGAATTGTTAACGCTGCTTACCCCGGAATCATTACACCGTTTTGTGACTGCCCTCAGCGGTTATTTTACAGGCCTTGAGCAGGAAATGATCTATAAGGTAAGGAAGGCTTTTCCGAGTGTAGAAGACTGCCTGGCCATCAGGGAAAGCTCGCTCTGTCTTCGTCCTTTCCTTGAGCTGGCGGACATAGAGACCGGGCAACCACTGCCCGATGAAATACATCATCACCCGGTAATGCAACGGCTCATGTCCCTTGCTATCCGCATGATGGTATGCTTTAATGAAGTACAGTCTGTAGCAAAAGATGAAGCCACGGATGGCGTCTATTACAATTTGGTAAAGGCAATTCAGCATAATCGCAACCTTTCGCTCGAAGATGCCTGTATGGAGAATCTGCGCATACATAGCGAATACCTGCGGGAATTTATTTATCTTCAGTCGTTTCTGCCGGATTTTGGCAATTGGCAGGATGCGGTAGTTAACCGGGTACACTATATAAGCATGACCCTAAGCGGCTGGAAATCCATCTCCTTTAACCTGCCGCGATATAATAGTACAGACGGTTTCCCCGCCGTCAGCGCATTGAAGCAGCATAAATGGATCCATCAATAGCGCAATTTGTTAAGCAAAAGTATGTTTGATCCTTTTTCTTTTGAGTTCGTATGTTTGAAGAACATGGCTTCAAGAATGATGTAACTTTCATTATAGCACCCTTCCAGTAATGACAATAAAACCGTTCCCGGCGCGGGCTCCAATATGTAAGCGGCCGCCACGTCTTTGAGAACGCTAATATTCTCAAGGTCGTTTGGATTGATGTTTGAGATCAGTAGTGTTTCGTTAAGAATAATAGCCATTTCCAGCTTCACCAATACAAATGCGCTGTCCTTACTATCCAGTGCACTGATATCGACAGCTATTCCATTGTCATGCAGATAGCCGGTCCTCTCCGCCCTTTACCTGGGTAGGTAGAAACCGTATCCAACTTAAGGCAGAAGAAGCCCTCTTTATCCGTCGATGTTTGCCTCCGTTCATTCCGGGTGCTATCAGTGATGGTAACAACAGCGTTAGCAATGGGTGTTAATGTTGTCCTATTAACTTACAGAAGCGAATTTTCAGGCGTTAACGATGAGATCAGGTAGCTCGCAGCAATGCTGCCATCCCTGGTAAGCTCAATTCAGCAATGGAGAAAACAAAAATGCGGGATAGTCGGATGACTATCCCGTTTTAGCAAATAAACGAATTATTATCTATTCGAATTTAATAAAACCAGGTTAAATAACGTGGGTAAAAGAACAAGGGATAATGCTTGATACCGGCCTGATAGCTCAAAAAGGGGTGCTACCGCCTCCGCATTCTTAATCAACCGGGAAAAGTTGTGGATTTGATACCACAAATTCCAGCTATTTCCGTGTTTTGTCTGCATAACAACAGACGCGGCGATAGCTGAACTAACGGTCGGGGTAATTCTTCATCCGGTCTTTTTTAATTACTTAATTGTTAATTACAGATAAATTTTGATTCATACTGGGTAAAAAAATGATGTCGATGTATCTAATGTATGAGTAGCATAAATAGACAGATCATAGGCAACAATTTTAACTGGTTTGATCCGGAAGACATGAATTCTCTGTCCTCCCTTATTTAATCTTTTAGGACAATATAGAATAAATAGCGATTTCGCTAATGGCACAGAAAAATGAAAATAGATATGGTTTTAGCTATAAAGCACAGATGGTCTCATCAGTGCTTTGTTCATTTAAATCCACGCTCTGGTAATCACTGCCGCGGTTATTCCTCCTCCTTTATGGCCGTTCCTTTCAGAACCCGGCAGACTGGAGGTCACCAATTAATGCAATTCAATTTATATCGATGTCAGTTGAAAAAAAAGCATTAATAGGCAGGTATTAGGGCTTGTCATCATTTTATTTATATGTGTGAGTACACGCGCTCAAACATTCCGGTCATCAGCAAAATTGACCATCAGTGGCTATATTTTCGATAAAAAAAGTAGTGAGCGGTTGTTTTAGCAAATTACAGCTTTTCTAAGTATAATACTATTAAAATTATATATACGATAAATATATTATATTATAATTGCTATGGTATTATTCTCTTCATAAAGCTGCAAAACAAAATCCGCGTGAAAAAGCGGTTCCAATGAATTCACATTCCCTGCACTTTTGAAGCGGACACTCTAAATTTTGAAAGGCACTGCGAGAGCGATGCTTTTTTACTTATAGTTGAAATCACTGGAACGGGCACACGAAAGTAATATCACGCAGGATATCATAACC
This sequence comes from Chitinophaga polysaccharea, assembly GCF_902150045.1. Classification (GTDB taxonomy): domain Bacteria; phylum Bacteroidota; class Bacteroidia; order Chitinophagales; family Chitinophagaceae; genus Chitinophaga; species Chitinophaga polysaccharea_A. The sequence goes on along the minus strand of NZ_CABFVU010000004.1, from coordinate 39,994 downwards.
TGTTCTTTACAGCTACTCCTATTAAAGAAAAGCTATGGCTAAGTGTTGGATTATGGTCCCTATTATCCCTTATTCCCGAACTACTAACCTCTCTCTCTTTATAAAATTCGTTCTTCACTTCATAGCTTTCAATAAGCTTTTATCGGCAATTACCAAGTCCTGTCAAATGCTGATTTTCAGTTGAAAATAAAATGTCTTATTTTTACAAAAATATTCATTTCCAGCCAACATGGATAAAACAAGACATATAGTTATACTCGTCCCCCCGCAAACCTCATTGTTAGATGTAGCGGGCCCATTGGAAGTTTTTTCCAAAACCTCCGACTATATGACAAGGCACAGAAAGGCAAAAGATAAATGCTATACTACACACCTGGTATCGATGGATAATACGATGGCTGTTCCTACTTCATCCGGAATGCCTGTCATTTGCGAAGGAGGTATTTCAGGGATTCGCTACCCGATAGATACCGTGATCATTGCCGGCAGGGGAGAATACAGGAAGGGAGGACCGGCCCATATACTGAAATGGATTCAAAAAATCAATAAGAGCAAACCCAAAACCCGCATCGCCTCTATTTGTGCAGGAGCTTTTATCCTGGCGGAAACCGGGCTGCTGGATGGCAGGCGCGCCACCACTCACTGGCAGCTGCACGATAAACTGGCCGAGAAATTTCCGTTGGTCAGGGTAGAGAAAGACCCCATCTATATCAAACAGGGAAATATTTACACCTCTGCGGGGATATCCACTGGCATTGATCTTACACTGGCGCTGGTAGAAGAGGATCTGGGAAGGGACGTGGCCATTGAGGTATCCAGGATCCTGGTATTATACCTGAAACGGCCCGGCAACCAGTCGCAGTTCAGCAATATCCTCATGACGCAAAAAACAGATTACAGGCCAGTAAAAGATAGTTTACAGTGGATCCAGGAACACCTGGACGAAGATCTATCTGTTGAACAACTGGCAGCCAGGGCCTCCATGAGCGCCCGGAATTTTTCCCGGGTGTTTTACCGGGAGGCGGGGGTAACGCCCGCCAAGTTCGTTGAAAAAGCCAGGGTGGAAGCTGCTCGCCGCCGCCTGGAAGAAACCCGTTTAAGCCTCGAAGAAATAGCAGCAGAATGCGGAACCGGCGACGCCAACGGCTTAAGGCGGCTTTTTAACCGCCACCTTAATACCACTCCGGCTGCCTACCGGAAAAGCTTTGCCTGATTTATATATTGCCGAAGCTGATCAATAACCTTGTTAACTGGGAAACGAATGACATTTCATTATCGTACCAGGAAACGGTTTTGAGCAGTTGCTTATCCCCTATCCCCGTAATTTTGGTTTGAGTAGCGTCGAACAAGGAACCATAACTCATTCCCACTATATCCTGCGAAACGATAGGATCTTCGTTATAGCCGTACGATTCGTTGGCTGCGCCTTTCATTACCTCGTTTATTTCTTTTTCACTGGTTGTTTTACCCAATAAAGTATATAATTCCACCACTGAACCTGAATGAACGGGAACACGCTGGGAAGCGCCATCCAGTTTTCCGTTCAGCTCAGGTATTACCAGGCCTATGGCTTTGGCAGCACCCGTGGTATAAGGAACAATACTGTCGGCCGCTGCTCTCGATTTACGGAAGCCATTTTTAGGATCAGGTGTATCCATCAGGGGCTGTGAATTAGTATAGGCGTGAATGGTATTCATCTGGCCGGTAATAATGCCGAAACGGTCATTTAATACTTTAGCCATAGGCGCCAGGCAGTTGGTAGTGCATGATGCCGCGCTGATCAATACATCTTCTTTATTCAGCAGCTGGTGGTTAACATTGTATACAATCGTTTTCACATCCTTGTCGGAAGGTGCAGATATGATCACTTTCTTAGCGCCCGCTCTTAAATGCAATGCTGCTTTGTCTTTCGATTCAAAGATCCCCGTACATTCCAGTACCACATCTATCCCCAGTTCTTTCCAGGGCAGGTTCTCAGGATTTCTTTCTGCATATACCGCTACCTCTTTTCCATCAACCGTCAGTGATTTCTCTGTGCTGCTTATGGTATTGGGAAATACGCCATGCACGGAATCATATTTAAGTAAATATGCGAGCATTTCAGGGGTGCTTAAATCGTTTAAAGCTACTACTTCCACTTCGTTATTACCAAACAGTTTCCTGAATGTCATTCTGCCGATTCTTCCGAATCCGTTTATTGCAACTTTTATCATACTATTTGATTTTATACTGTATGACAAAGGTAGCTTTTGTACGGTTTGTCTGAAATGACAAATTTCATTCAATTTATGACAACAGGTAAAAAGCGGACATTGGGATCACTTAACCATTTCTGATAGCTAAGCTAAACAAAACAGCCTCGTATATTTCAATTCCAATATGGAATAAGAGGTAATATTCTTTGCAAATGGAGGAGCTCCCTATGGAGCCAAAGTATAGCTTAATTCAGCCTATCGGGACTTCTTTGAAGATTTCTTTGCAGTAACAACAGTGGTATCTGAAATCTTCTTGGAATTGTTGCGCTTCACTCCGTGGGAATTATACCAAACAGCAAAACAAAATGAAAGCCCGCCTATCACCAATAAGGTCCCTATTATTCTCAGCATTGTTTCAAAAGCAGGAATGATTACAGATTTCCGGTAGGAACTAAAGCGTTGTAATCCACCTTCTCCTCTTCTGTAAAAACGATTTCTGCTGACGTAAATGCGGAACGCCATACCAATAACGATCATCAATATCCCTACAACCAGAACAGTAATTTCACTTTTCGCCATTTGACAGGAGTAATTTAAGTGATCAGAAATAGGAAACTGTAGAACTGGATTAACTTATAGTGTTAATGAATTTAGCAAAAAAAGAGAAAAATTCATCAAAAAAAATCTACCTGGAAAACTTCAGATAAAAAACAACAAAAAAAGGTGCCTCCAAACGAAGACACCCTTTTAAAATCTACAACTCCCTCTTACTGATTCGCCAGCGTAATCATCGCCGACACCTCCGCCACAGCTGCATCATCGCCACCACTAAATCCGGTGAAACGGAACCTGATATTGCCTTTTCCATCAATCACAAACTTGGTTGGAATGCCTTTTACTTTATAGCTGTCTACCACTTTATTCACACCGGTTTCAGGATCTTTCAAATCCATCAGCACTTCAAACGGATAGTTGTTACCTGTAACAAATTTCTTAGCCTTAGCGGTTGCATCTGTTTCTTTTTCCCAGGTGTGCACAAACAGGAATTTCACATTAGGATCGCTCTTATACTTTTCCATTGCTTTCTTCATGGCAGGGAATGATGCTTTACATGGCCCGCACCAGGTGGCCCAGAAATCCAGTACAATTGTTTTCCCTTTGTAATCTGCCAGGGACACAGTGTTACCATCTACATCCTTCAAGGTGAATCCGGGAGCCGGTTCTGTAATGATCTGCTTCGCAAACTCCTCGCGCATTTTCACATCCAACCCACTTTTCAGTGAGTCTATATAACCTTCCAGGTTATTGTTGTTGCGGACTTTGGCATAAGCGGCGGCCAGCAATTCTTTGTTACTGCTGTTCAGTTTTCCCTGTGCTGCAATTTCACTCATGCGGGTGTATGCCCCATTATAATCACCTTTCGCGAGGAGCACCTTTGCATACATTTCGTTTACCTGGGGTCTTACCGGCGTTTCCGCTTGTTCAGCACGTTTAAGGTATACCAGTGCTGAATCGTATTCTTTATCGTTGAACAGCAATTGTGCATAACTGCTTAAATAGCCCGGATAGCCCATAGCGGCAAATGCTGCTCCCATTTCATTCTTACGGGTTGCTTTGAATTCCCACGCGTCATCAATGGCGGCCGCCTGGTACATACCAGGCCAATGACGGGTGTAAAGCAGATCAAATGCAGCCACATCACCTCGCTTCAGCAGACTAATCAGCTCCTGGTCACTATACGAATTGCCGCTTATCAAATTGCTTCTTTTCTTCCGCTAAATTAAAGAAAGCATGGTAGATTGAGAAAACATATGTCATAATCAACATATCTCAACCCACAAAAAAAGCCTTTACCCGGGCAGGTAAAGGCTTTCAACAATTCGTCCTTATAGCTGAGAATGTACTTAATGATTATAAGGCGTTACCACCAGCTTATACTTTCCATCCTTCAACAATTTTCTTTCAAACGTGATCTCTACCCGCTTCTTCTCCCCTTTCAACAATGTAAAATAGTTATCATTCATCACTGCAGGTAACACCCGCTCATTGTTATCCGCTTTTAGCAGTTGCACATGCACAGCAAATGCAGGAGCAGAAGCGGGATTGGTGATAGTAGCAATAATGAGGGTACTATCGCCATGCTGTTCCAATATGGAAGCTGTTTTCAGCTGTACAGGCGGTAGCTTGTCCAGCGCTGTATAATCAGTCATACGGCTGCTTCTCCAGTAGAAGTTCTCCGACTGTAATTTTCCCCGGGCGTCTTTCAGCAACAAGCGGATAAACTGCACATCCGTTAAAGACCTGCTGCGTTTGCCATACACTTCCATATCAAATAAGGAATAGCCCCATGAAGTGGCGCGCCTGCGGCCGAGCATGCGTACATACCGTGCTTTCACCGGTTTAACGGTAATAGTTTCAATGCCTCCTTTACCAGCGTCAGTGGTGTATATATCCTGCCATTGCTTTGCATCATCAGATACCTGTAAGTTATAGGCGCTGGCATATGCATCTTCCCAATGCAGCATCACGCTGCTGATATTTTGCGCAGTACCCAGATCAACGTATACCCATTCATTATCTGTGTAATTACTGCTCCATCTTGAACCGGTACTGCCATCCGCCACGGCGCCTGCACCAGCGCTTTCCGGCGAAGAAGAGGATGCCGCTGCTGGTTTCTTAAACGCCAGGTTATCTACATTGAAGTTTAAATCAAAGCAGGGTGTGGCAGTATTGGAAACAGCATCAATGGTTGCCTTCCTGCCGAATGTTGGGGCCGGTGTTCCATCCATATTGTACACAATCGCTTCTGCCTGTAAGCCCTGATACTGTTCCCGCGTGGTGTTGATCACTTTTACGGAATTATCTGCTGCGCTCCATTGAATATGCAATGGCTCGCAGGCCTTTTTAACGCCCCAGTAAGCACCGGTGAGGTCGTAGTAATAATCATAGGTTTGCCATACCAGGCTCGGGTAAGCGCTTTGGCTCATCCAGGTCATTACGCCGGAAGCATCGTTCCACATATGATGCAGCCAGCCTTCATATAGGGCCTTGTTGGTTTCTATATTTACCAGTTGCGCTTTGCGGCAATAGTCTTCAATGCCGGTAGCTTTCCCGTAACTTTTGTTGATGGCATCGTCGTACCTGTCCGGGCCTGCATTAGCGGCCGAGGGGCCAAAAAAATGAAGATCCCACATTTTATTACGCGGCCACCAGCTGCTGTCCGGCATAAATTTTTTAAAGCTTTCGAAAGATGTGAAAACGGCGGTACCTATTTCAGTACGCATACCCCAACCGGGTGTTCCACCAAAGCCATTGGGATACTTTGTGAAGTACCAGGCCGGCATAAAGTTAGCCCAGGGGCCGCTGCCCGTTAACCCATCAGAATGTGAATTAGCCTGGTAAAGGCGGTCGTTGCCGTCATACGTGGCTACATTCTCCTTTAGCCAGCCATTCAGCGGCGGTAAAGGATAGCCTTCATTATCGCCGCACCATACGGCTATGCTGGGATGGTTGCGCAGTCGTTTGATCTTTTCCACTGCGTTCTTATTAAAGGCAAAAACATCTTTAGGCAGGTTGGGATGCGAGTTCAGCCAGAAGTCGTCCCACACCAGCATACCATATTTATCACAGGCATCATAAAACTCTTCGTCCGTAGTACTGCCTATCCAGTTGCGGATCATGTTAAAGTTCATTTCCTTGTGCAGGCGCACCTTCGTGTTATATTCTTCGCCACGGCAACGCAGCATGTATTCAGACATACCCCAGTTACCGCCTTTTATAAATATGCGTTTACCATTTACGCTGATGTGCAATACACCGCCAAGGGTATCGTAACTATATTGTTTTATGCCAAAAGTTATCTTTTTACTGTCGGAAGTTTCTCCACCGGATACAAACTGTAACTGGCAGGTATACAACGGCTGACTGCCATACCCATTCGGCCACCACAATTGCGGATCTGCTATTTCCGGGTGAAACGATACCTGTTCCGATTGCCCCGCCGGCAATTTTATTTTTTTAGAAAAACGGATATTACCGGGGTGAATAACACCGGATACTTCTCCTTCCTGCACAGCGGTGGAATGATTATCCAGGTCCATGCTGATGCTTAGCTTTGCGCGCGACGAATCCTCCAAAGCTGTGCGTATCCATGGATCAGCAATGGTAACCTGCCCGGAGCTGCTAAGATATACATCGTCTGTAATCCCCATATTAAGACCAGGCACATAAGGCATCCAATCCCAGCTGGCGCTGGAAATATAAGTTGGACTGGAATAATTCACAATAGGGGTGCCCGGCCAGCGCACCAGTAACAGGAGCACATTAGGCTGATCATATCTCAACAGATCCGTTACATCAAATTTACCCCGGTCCATAAAACCATCCATCGCGCCTATACGCCGGCCATTCAGGTATACTTCCGCTTTGCGGTTCACTCCTTCGAAATTCAGCCACTGCTTTTCCGCAGTATTACGTGTAGGCGTAAACGTGGCACGATACCAGAAATCGCGGTCATATTTTTTCTTATCCACCTGGTAAATATTATCACCAAAGTTGGGATCTTTTTCCAGGCCCGCTTCAACAAACGCACCGAATACAGTGCCCGGCACTACCCCGTTTACCCAACTGTTATCGTTATACCCGGGCATATAAATACCTGGCTCCTGCCCCACTTCCGATGCGGCTTTTATTTTCCAGTGCACGGCTGTGTTACTGCTGTTTAAGCTGAATGTCTTTTCCTGTGCTTTTAATGCCAGCCCGGTTATCATCAACAAGGCCAGCAATTTTTTTCCTTTGCTATTGAACATGATTTACTATTTCCAATTGAATACCCGTACGAAATACGGCCGGTACCTGTCTGCACTACCAGGACTGTTAAAGTTGGTAGCAAAATCAGTAGGATTAATGTTATAAGAGATCACCAGTTCTCCCTGCCTGCTTAGCGCATGATGCACAAAGGCGTTGTAGGTGATCATATCTCCTGTGTATTGATCAGGTATGTGATAGATGGTGCGCTTGTTGGTCCAGGGGCCAACAGGCGTACTGGATTCAAGAATATAGATATCGAGCCCGAAAATGATCTGCTGCGACACCAGGTAATACTTTCCATCTTTATAAAATACGTTAGGCTGGCTGATATCATTGCAAACATTATACTTCACGGGGGTATTGCTCCACCCGCTGCCGTTATAATATTCCCAGGCGCCGGTAAGGTCCTGTCCTGCTACACGGGCCACATACATGGAAGAAGTAAGAAAACCATTCTCCGTGCTGTACATATATGTATAGCCGTCCGGCGCCTTCATACTTCCTGCGCTGTAGTTGCTAAGCACATCCTTATCTTTTATTATCTGGCTAAGCTGCATGGAGGGCAAATCGAAAATGGCGAGGTCTGTGCTTGTATGTGCAAAGTCCCAGGTGCCGTTACCTGTTTTCCTGACATGACTCAGCAGCATCTGGAATTTATTATTATGTACCTGCCCGGCTCCTGGCCAGTACCAGTCCTGGTCTTCCGCGGCGTTGCCATATTTGATCCAGGTTTCACTGGCGCTACCGGTGCCGGGGTTCAGCTGGATGAAGCTCTGTAGAGACGTATCCAGCTGCAGGTGTGCAGCATTGCGGCGCATCACGTTGTTGGTGCGGTTACGATCGGTGCTCACCTGCCCGAAAAAGCTGTCCTGGAATGACCATACAATGCGGCCGTCGGGCAGCAGGGCAGAATAGCATCCGTCGCCGCCGTTCCAGTTCTGGTAACGGGTAAGGTAATCGTTATAATCCAGGTCGCTGTATACAGTTACGTTCGGATCCCAACGGCCATTGTTAGGTAGCAGTTGCAACCGCGGACCGGTAGCCTCGTTTGCTTTTTTAAGGATGCGCACATACCAGTATTTCTGTATACCTGCTTCGGAAGTAACGCGGTACGTATACCGGTTACCGTTCGCCGCGAAATCCACTTTCACGCCCGGCGCAGGAAGCACGGTGGCGCTTTTGGAAACGGTTACCAGCGGACTGACCGCACTCAGGTCTACATCATCCTCCACCCATAGGGTAACGGTCGCGGAATCTGTCCCGTTTACAATTTCTGATGCACCTAACTGGCCCTGTGGCAACCGGAAGGAAATAATGGCCCGTTCCTGGCTCTTGTAACCATTGAGCGGGTTTTTCATACAGGAAGAGAAAATACCGCTGGTCATCAACAGCAATAGCAGTTTATTCATGAGGATATTATTTAAAGCCGATTTGAATACCCAGGTTGATCACCCGCTGGTTGATATATGCATCTCCTGCGGAGTTACTGGCCACTTCAGGATCCTGCTGATACTTATCGTAGTTGGTCCAGGTGAACAGGTTATATGCACTCATGTAAAGACGGGCATTGTTTATCCGTGCAGGCAGCCAGCGGCTGGGCAGCTGGTAGCCTAAGTCCACTGTTTTCAGTCGCACGTAACGTGCATCAATCAACCAGAAATCCGACATATATGTGCGTGCGCTGTTGATAGTGGTAGGGTTGCTGGTAAGCCGCGGGAACTGGGCATTCGCCGCATTTTCCGGCGTCCAGCGTTGCTGATGTATAGGTTGGAACTGGCTCTGGAAAGTTTCGATACCGGTGCCCACCACGCTGAAGCTATACCCGAACGATCCCTGGAACAGGAGGTTTACGCTAAAGCCTTTATAACTGGCGCCCAGTGTAAGTCCCAGTACCGTGCTGGCCAGGTTGGGTTTACCAATAGGCCCCTGGTCGTTGTTATCGATCACCCCATCGCCATTGATATCCTTATATTTCAGGTCACCGGCCTGGATGGGATATTCACTGAGCGGAGTAGCGGGTTTATCATGTGTATTGGCCTGGATCTTCTGGATATCTTCCGGTGTATAGTAACCGATAAAAGTGTATCCGAATGGCTGATCGATGGGAAGACCTGTTTGCCGCAGCCATGGATAGGCGGGCTGTGCTTCATCTCTAAACAATACCTTATTTTTAAAATACTGGAATACGAGGCTGGTATTAAAAAATACCTGGCGGATATTACTGCGGTAGTTAATCTGCCCGTCGAAGCCCTGGTTACTGGTTCTGGCCACGTTGGTAGGACTATACCCGATACCTATTATATTTGGTACAGAGCCTTTACGTACCAGTTGATCAAAGCGGATATCGTGAAAATAATCTACCGTGAAAGATAGTTTGTCTTTAAAGAGATTTACGTCGAGCCCTATGTCTGCTTTTTTTGCTTTCTCCCAGGTAACATCCATATTACCGAGATCGCCTTCGTAGATAGAACCATTCTGCGTATCATTTTCACCAAAAGAGTAACCGCCGCCGTTCACATACTCCTGGCGGTACAGGTAACGGTTACCTGAAGTAACATCGGAACCTACCACACCGTATGACCCGCGTATTTTCAGCAGGCTTACAAAGGAGATGTTATTTTTAAAGAAGGGCTCTTCGGAAATGCTCCAGCCTGCGCCCACAGCCGGGAAGAAACCATTCCTCTTTTTTGCCTGGAACCTGTCGGACCCGTTGTATGCGCCGTTGAAATCGAGCAGGTACTTTTGCTTATAGTTGTAACCCACCTTAAAGGAGAAGCCCCTGAAATTAGCAGGGATATCTGCCTTCGACGTATAGCTTTGCCTGTTATACAGCGCCAGCCCGTTAAAAGAATGATCACCGAAAATACGGTTATAGCTGAGGAAAGCCTGTGTATTTACATTCCGGCTGTAGAGATCCGTATTGCCTGTAACCCGGTACTTCTGCAGGCGGTAGTTGCCGCGCGGATCGAGGGTATACGACTGGTCTGCCGGGTTGTAATAGTAAGAAGGCGGCTCCGCTTCGCGGAACAGGTTCCTCGCGTATTGTTCTATACCACCATATGCAATACGGCCGGTAAGCGACAATCCCTTAGTGAGGAAGTCCAGCTGCTGCGTTATATCATACAGCACATCAAAGTCTGTTCTTTTGGTGCGGCTATAACCGCCGTTGGCCAGCCTTGCATTGAGCGTTGGCAGCGCATCCTTTGTATCTGCTGCATAGGCATAGCTGCCGTTGGGGTTCATCATCGGCGCAGAGTAGGGATGTATTTTTTCGAAATTATATACTTCCGATACCACGTTGGCCGATTTGGGCTGGTTAATATCACCGAAGCGGGTAGTGAGATTGAGCCTCATCGTTAACGTTTTGGTAGCGCGCATATCCAGGTTGGAGCGGAAATTATACCTGCGGAAAAAGTAATTGGTGTTCACCTCGTTCCTGGGATCAGAAAAATCTTTCACCAACCCGTTTTGCGTAAGGAAACCCCCGGAGATAAAATACTTCACGGCATCCGTACCACCGGAAACATCCACGTTGGTATTGGCCTGGTATGCATGCTTTTTGAATACCGCATCATACCAGTTTATATCAGGATGACCGTAAGGATCGGCGCCGCTTTTAAACAGTTCAAGATCCTGCGCGGTGAACTTAGGCGCGAGACCATCGTTCTTGTACGCTTCATTTACAAGCGTGGCCGCATCATAGGAGTTCAGGAACTTCGGCGTTTTAACGGGCGATTGCTGGCCGGACTCCACGCGCACATTCACCTGTGGGAGCCCTGCTTTACCACGACGGGTAGCCACTACCAGTACACCATTTGCACCTTTGATACCATAGATCGCTGTAGTAGACGCATCTTTCAGGATGGAAATACTTTCAATCTCGTTTACGTTGATCTGTTGTAACTGGTCGTAGGAATATTCAATATCATCTACAATGATCAGCGGCTTATTGCCATCTGTGTTCAGGGAGCTAACCCCGCGGATGAAGAAGTCGGACGCATCCTTTCCTGGCTGGCCGGAACGCTGCTGGGATACGAACCCCGGCAGTTTTCCCATGAGCGCATTCTGCACATTGGCAGTAGGCACGTTCCGGATTTCCGAACCGGTGATGGCGCTTACCGCACCGGTACTGGTAATACGCTTGGCGGTATTGAAACCTACCACTACCACTTCATCGATGCCCTGTGTGGATGATTGCAGCACTACATCAACAGCATCGCGGCCGGCCACATCCACTTCCCGGGCGGAAAACCCGATGAGCTTTACGATCAGCGTATGGGAAGTACCTTTCAGCGTGAGTTTGAACCGGCCGTTGGCATCGGCTATCACGCCGTTTGCGGGCATGCCCTTTTCCGAAATGGAAGCGCCGGGCAGTACGCCGTTCATATCTTTTACCGTACCGCTTACAATTCTTTGCTGGGCCGTTGCGAGGAACGGTGCAGTGAGCAGCAGCAGGAGAAACAGTATACTATTTTTCATCTTCAGTCAGTTAAATTTCTTGTAAGGGATATGACTTTACCAGCCTGGATTCTGACGCATGTTATCATTCTTCACCACTTCATCATACGGGATCGGGTACAGGTACATCTTTGGCGCAACAAAAACAGGTTTGAATACCTCGGTCACATTATAGTTAAAGCCCGGTCCTTCCTTGATGATGCTCATACCGTGAAGCGCTTTACTGTATACCTGCTGCGCAATTTTCCAGCGGCGGATATCCCAGAAACGGTGCTCTTCAAAAGCCAGTTCTATCCTTCTTTCGTTACGTATTACATTGCGCATCTCATCTGCCGACATATTCTCCCTGAGGCCATACATACCATTATCACCGGGGGCGATGCCAGCACGGGCGCGCAGGTCTTTCAGCACCTGGTATACGGCTGCAGTAGGCCCGCTGTATTCATTCTCTGCTTCGGCAAAATTGAGCAGCACTTCGGTATAACGCAGTATGATCCAGTCGTGGCTGGTATTGCTGTATTGTGTAGCGTTTTCAAAGTTGCCCATGAACTTGCGCAGGTAATACGATGTTTTGGTGCCTGGTTCTGCACCACCTGGCCGGTTCTGCCCTCCTTCAAATGTTTGCAGCTCCGTATTCAGCCAGCGGGCGCCGTTGTAAAGGATGGTCATTGCCAGGCGTGGATCGCGGTTGGCATAAGGATTACCGGGGTTATAACCAGACGCAGGATCTGTTACAGGCACACCGGTATTGGCAGGGAAGGCATCTACCAGTTCCTGGGTGGGATTGGTGCGCCCTCTCGCTACCGCGGCAAAACCTACCGGTCCGTTGGCGCTTTCAATTTCCGTAGTATTTCCCCCCTGGCGGAAGAAGATCACCTCACTGTTGTTTTGGGTAATAAATACGTCTTTGAAATTAGGCAGCAACGAAAAGGTTTTTTCATTGATCAGGTCGCGGGCAGCATCTGCTGCAAGTTTCCACCGTTCTTTATCATAGCTGGCATATCCTGTGAGCGCATTGCCTGCTTCTATATTCTGCCCGTTGAACAATGGGCTGGCTGCGTATAACAGCACACGCGCCTTTAATGCCAGTGCGGCGCCTCTTGTAACACGGTGGCTGTTCAGTTCCGGCGCTACTACAGGATTGGGGCGGAGACTGTCTTTAATAGCATCGCATTCGTTTACAATATAGCTTACGCATTCTGCAAAAGAACTGCGTGGTATCTGTACATCATCTCCCAATTCCCTTACCTTATCTCCCATCAACGGTATACCGCCATAGCGTTTCAGCAGTTCAAAATAAAACAACGCCCTGATGAAACGGGCTTCTGCTTTCCAGGCGTAACGGATGGAAGCGCCGTTGGGCAATTTTTCTTTCACAGGAGATACATCGATGTTGGACACAAAAAGACTGGCAGCACGGATAGCGGCGTAGCAATTGTTCCAGGGCGATTCATCTGCAATAGTAGCATACGAAGTATAAGCGCCCGTTGCCAGCTGCGATACAGAAGAAGTACCTGTGAGACCGGAGATGGCATCATCAGAGGCAGCATCCAGGAGATCGCCCCCTACGCGGTTATAGCCGCCGGGCAGTTTTGAATAAATACTGTTGAGGAATTTATTGGCATAAGTGCCCAGGGAATCATCCTGGTCAAATACATACTCGATAGTCACCTTTTCGAGCGGAATAACTTCGTAATCTTTCCTGCAGCTGATAATAGCAGTCATACAGCCGGCCAGGAAGATCAATATGCGGAAATGTTTCATGATGCTTTGTTTAGAATTTTATGTTGATACCGGTGTTCAATACCCGCTGGATAGGATATGCTCCTACGCCCACTTCGGGATCAACAAAATCATATGCTGCATGTGTAAACAGGTTCTGTGCATTTGCAAACACCTTTACGCTGCCCAGCTTCACACGGCTTGTCCACCTGTAAGGAAGATTATACGCCACGTTTATATTCTTCAACCGGAAGTAATTGCCGTTACGTATCCAAAAAGAAGATGCCACCTTGTTATAGGTATTGTTGGCATCAGCAGTTAAGCGCGGATACGTGGCCGTAGCAGCCGATTCAGGCGTCCAGCGGCCGGTGATCTGCTCGTAAGCCTGGCCGTAAGTGAAATTCATAAACTGGAACCCTGCTTCGGTAGCGCCGTTATCTATATAATTAATCCTGTTGGCCACACCCTGTAATAATGCGCTGGCTTCTATTCCTTTCCAGGAAAATCCAACGTTAACACCATAGTAGATGCGTGGTTTATATGTACCGATAGGCGCTTCATCAAACTGGTTAATGGTGCCGTCGCCATTCAGGTCTTTGTAGCGTATATCGCCGGGCAGCGGTTTGTAGCCGGCGATGGTGGCGCTGCCTGCGGCTTCTTCAGCCGACTGGAAAAATCCGTCCGCAATGTAGCCGAAGCGCATACCTACCGGTTGTCCTGTTCTTTTGTTCCATTCATAATCGCGGCGTTGTTCATCCATAAACACCACTTTGGTGCCTTCTATACTGCCGTTGGCGGTGATGAAGTAATTGAAGTCTTTCACCCTGCCCTGGTAAGTAACAGTAAGCTCTCCGCCCTGGTACAGGTTAACACCTATATTTTCCGGCGGGTAAGCGGCGCCGGAAAGCGCGATGCTTTTTCCACGTATCTGCAAAAGATCCCCGTAACGGTCGTGATAATAATCACCGGTTACCTGCAGCTTGTTACCAAACAGGGAAACATCTATTCCCACATCCATTTTGCGGGCAGTTTCCCAGGAGATATTCACATTGGCCAAACCGTTTTCCTTAAAGCCGGAAGCCGGGGAACGGGCCGTTCCCTGCGAGTATATACCACCTCCTATGCCATTATCTTCGCTAAAATCCTGGCGCCAGAGATAATAGCCGGAGTTATCGATACCATTGCCGGTATATGCATAGGTGGCTCTCAGTTTCAACTGGTTCAGCCAGCTGCTGTTTTCTTTGAGAAAGCTTTCCTGTGCAAGATCCCACCCGATGCCACCGGCGAAGAAAGTACCATACTGTTTGCCGGGCAGGTAGCGGTTGAATCCACTCCTGTTAACAGCGCCTTCTATGAAATATTTATCTGCATAGTTATATGCCACTTTACCGGAGAGATTGGTGGACTTGCCCGGGAGGTCATAGTTAAATATAGTTTGCCTGGTATCTGCCAGCACTATGGCGTTCACACCATGATGGCCAAATTGCCGCTCGTAGTTCAGTGATACCTGACCGAAAAAATACTGTGCATTAAAAACAGAGATGAAATTATTCTGCTGTGCCATGGCATCGCCGTACTTTGCATACAGCGTATCTTCCTGGTCGATGGACACCTTGTATACCAGGTCCCTTTTACTGCGGTCTATTGCATTGGCCGATTGAATAGACAGGTTGCCCTTGCCTTTTACAGAAAGCCCCGGCAGCCAGTCGCCCAGGTTATAGCGCAGGTCCACGTTGGCCATTACATCTTTACTATTGTCCTGGATATAGCCGCTGTTAAATGTTTGCGACAGGAGGTTGGTCGTGAGGTTATTGGTGCCGCCCCAGCTGCCATTGGGATTGTAAATAGGATAAGCACCATTAGGTGTGGACAGCAATCCGCCCAATACATTACCAATACCAGCACCGGGTTGTGTTCCTTCCTGGAGGCGGCCAAAGAGCTGCATGCCTACATTGAAGTTCCTGCTCACATCGATATTTACATCCGTATTGATAAGGTAACGTTTCAGTCCGGCGTTGGTGTTATAATTATTGGCAGAAGAAGTATTAAAGATACCCTGCTGGCCGGTATAGTTCAGCGATACGGAATAGCGCGCGGTATTACTGCCTCCATTGATGTTCAGGTTGTAGCGCGACATGGGCGCGTTATCGCGCAGGACAGCGTCGTACCAGTTCACATCCGGGTGGGTATATGGCTTTGAGTGATCGCGGAAAGCGATAAAATCGGCTTCTTTATATAGAGGTTCCTTTCCATCGTTTTGCAGGGCTTCGTTCAGCAGGTAAGCGTATTGCCAGGAGGGCAATGGCTTTGGCATTGCGAGCGACTGCTGGATACCTGTTTGCGCGGTGAAAGATACGCGTGGCTTACCGGCCCGGGCGCGTTTGGTGGTTACCAGTAATACACCGCGGGAACTGCGCTGCCCCAGCATGATGGTAGATAACCCATCTTTCAGTACAGAAATGGATTCTATATTTTCAGGGTCTATAGAAAAGAGGTCGCGTTGTATGCCGTCTACAATAGTAACCGGTACCTGCCCGCGCAATGATAAATTCATTTCTGTATTATCGCTTGGTTCCGATGCGCCGGGCTTTGGAATGTTCCCGATGAAGATATCCACATCGAAATTATTGGCAGTACCCGGGTTCCGGAACCCGCTTACCTGCTGCGTGTACAGGCCTGCCAAACGGCCTGGCAGCGCATAGGCATACAACGTAGCGGGAGTAGTGGAGAGTTGATTTGTATATACCGTAGCGATAGCGCCTACTGAGCTTTTCGGAGATGCTTCCCCATAAAGCACTGGTATACGTTGCGGCAGGGGGATAAACAGTTCATCCATACGCAGGGTAAGCGTAGTATCCTGCACCTTCTGTTCTATTTCCCTGTAGCCGGGATGACGGAAAACCAGTGTAGTATTCCGTGCAGCGCGTATGGTAAATGCGCCGTTGGCATTGGTGCTGGTACTGTCGCCGGTATTTTTTATGAAGATGGCAACCCCTGCGAGCGGCTGGCCATAATTATCTATCAGCCTGCCGGAGATGGCGCCGGTTTGCTGGGCCTGCGCGTTCCCGCAAAGAGCAAGTACAAAACAGGCAAAGGCTGGGATATATTTTTTGATGTAGCTGTGAGCCATTGTATCAGTTTTATGGAACGGAGGTTATTGACATTTGAATGTATACACGAAAGGAGCAGTGGTGTTGCCAAATCCTACCTTTACGGTGCCGGTGGCATCTGTAAAGAAGTATTCGATCTTCTCCAGTGTTTGTCCTTCCTGCAGGTTGAAGTATGCACGGGGCCAAAAGGTGATGGCGGATTTTTTACCGGTGTATGGTATCAGTTTTGTACCGTCTGTTTGTGTGCATACTTCAAGCACCTGCCCGTTGCTGGTATAGCCTTTTGCGCACAGGTAAATATTACCTACACCATTAAGGGCGGTTTGCACCACATCAGGGTCAAAGCTCACAGTGAGGAAATCGTTGTCCGTAGCAGAACCTGGCATTACTGCCGCTATCTGCGGGTTACAGAAATCGATGAGATCGCCCTGGCCATCTGTAATGGAGAAGCAATCTTTGAACTGGCACTTATATACGTTATTGGAACCGAATACATCGCTAAGCCCGTCGCTGCTGGTGCCCAGGAAGTAACCGGTTTTAAACTGCATATTTTCCGGGCCGGGTTTGATCACCATCGTTACATCGATATTATCTTTTACGCCCTGTGGTACGTTATAGGACTGTTCTGTCCAGAACACTACCCATTCCAGGTCGTCTGTCATGTAGTTGCCGCCCATACCGAACCGGTCTTTCAGTGCGGCAGGCCATGTTTTCCCGTTAACGGTAACCGTTGAGGGCACGGGCACCATTTTACCGTTGCCATATGAATGAGTGGTAAAAGTAATTTTTGAATTGGCGGTGGCTGCCCAGCTTTTAGGTGCGAGGAAACCAACGATCAGCCGTACGCCGGAGCGTCCGCCATCCGCTACATCGATGCGGTTATGCATGGTGATGGTCATTTCCTGGTCTGCCTTCGCAGAGGAGGGCTGGTCCACACCATCAAGGAATACGCAACCGGCCAGCAGGAGCAGGAACAGGACGATACCGTAAGTATATTTTTTCATAACGCGTTGCATTGTGTTGGATCAGGGATTTAATCTTTCAAGAGTGTAGAGGTAGGTATTGGCGGTGCAACCGGGGCTGAACGAAAAGCTCATATTCCGTTTCCCGTTTACCACCGGGTAGGAAAATGTGGTGCTTACCGGTGTGCTGTTACCTGTTTGGTTGAAGCTGATCCGGAATGGATATTTTGGATCATCCAGTGAATAGCTGCCGTTTTTGCTGACCACAAAGGGCAATGGATTTTCGATGGTGTATTGCAGATCGGTGGTGAAGCGGATCCTGAACTTGGTGAAATCGGTGAGGCTGGTGATATCCACACCGTTACGGACTGCCTTAACAATACGCCACTCGCCGGCTATATCTTTTACCGGTTCGGGCACCATTATTTCATTGCGGTGGCAGGAGTTGATGATGAGTACCAGTATCGGCATCAGTAAACATACCAGGAATCTTGATTTCATGTTTGTACTTTTTACCAGGAAGGATTTTGTTTTAGCTCGGGAGATTTGGCTGTTTCACCCTGCGGGATGGCCCACAGGTACATGGCATCGCGGAAATTATGTTTGCGTACAGGAAAGATGGTATAGGTTACGTTAGCGCCGTTGCGTCTTACTTCCATGCCTGTCATTTGTTTATTTTCCGTTTGTGCGGCTATTTTCCATCTTCTCACATCCCAGAAGCGGTGTCCTTCAAAAGCCAGCTCCACTCTTCTTTCCGCGTGAATGGCTTCCCGCATCTGTTCTTTTGTAAGTCCTGCCGGAAGTTCGTAAGGCGACAACCCTGCACGTTTACGCACCAGTGCCACTGCGTTATACACCTCGGCAACCGGGCCGGCGTATTCGTTCTGTGCTTCGGCGTAGTTCAACAATACCTCTGCGTAGCGCATCAGCGGGAAGCAGCGTTGCGAACCATGTATAAAGTTGGCAGCAATATTTTCATCAAGCATTTTGTTGGTATAATAACCGGTAGGCGTTCCCGCGTGTACGGCATCCTGGCTCACGCCCTTGCCATCAGGTCCCAGGAAAATATTCACGGGTTCTTTCAGCCCGGTGTTCTGTATCAGCGGAGTTTGATCACGGATCACGGAGTAAGCCAAACGGGGATCACGGTTGCTGTATGGATTGGCAGGATCATAACCGGAGGAAGGATCTGTAATGGTTTTACCGTTGGCCATACCGAAGGCGTCTACAAAGTCCTGGTATGGAAAGCCGCCCTGGGCACCGTTCCGTGATGGAGGTTGCCAGGCCGATTCCAGTTCACGGTTACCGCCCTGCATTTTAGCGAGGATATATTCTGTATTCACCCTCAGGGTAAATACTTTATAGAAACCATAACCGGGAGCGGTGGTATTGTCTTCGTTCAGGGAATAGGCAGCCGTGTTCATCACCGCGGCAGCGGCATCAGCAGCCAGTTTCCAGCGTTCCGGTACATTGTCGGGATAGCAGGTGGCGGCATCGGCCTTATTAATACCACCGCCGTTGAAGAGCGGGCTGGCGGCGTACAGCAGCACTCTTGCCTTCAGGGCCATAGCAGCGCCTCCACTGGCCCGGCCATAGTCTTCCCTGATCCTTACCAACGGCAATGCTGCAGCAGCGGCATCACACTCTGATACGATATAGTCTACGCATTCTTTATAGGAATTGCGCACGGCAGGGATCTTATCTTCCACTTTATATACCGAGTCGCCTATCAATGGAATACCGCCGTAGTGCTTTAACAAGTCGGCATAATACCAGGCCCTCAGGAAGCGGGCTTCCGCGCTCATCACGGTGCGGATATGCGGCGGGATGGGCGAGCCGGGCAGGTGCTTCAGCAGCTGGTTTACCCGGCGGATATTGGTATAAGGCGTATTCCAGGCATCAGCGCTGATGATGGAAGGATTAACGGTACCCGTGGCAAACTGGACAGAGGTGGTGACTGTAGCAGACTTTTGCGGTTCGGCTTCATCGCAGGAGGCGTCGAGGCCCCCGTTACCAAAACGGGTGGCGCTTTCCGCGAAACCAATGTCGATGTAAATGTTGGTAAGGAAAGCAACTGTACGGGCGCTGTCGGAAAATACCGTTTGCTCGTCCAGGTTAGTTGTTTCCGTCTGGTCCAGGAAGTTCTTTTTACCACAGGAAACCAGGGTAAATATTCCTATGCATAGGCATACAGGAGCAGTGAATGCGAATTTCATTTTCATAACGTTAATACGTGTTTGCATCCGGCTTTGGTGATAAAATTTACATACGTGGCATGCCATCCCCTGTCTGCAGAAGCAGTCTTCTGCAGCAGGGGCGACGCGGGATATTTTCTGATTGGTTACTGTAGTCCCTATGGTAATGACACCTTAGAAAAGCGGTACCGCCATCCTTCCAATAATTTTTTTATTTAATTCCCCAATTCTTCGCGGGCTGGCTACCCATTTCCAGTACCAGGGTTCCGCCGGCGGTAATATCAGCATGATCAATATAGCAGTGAGGGTATGGTTTCCCGTTTAACCAGGCTCGCTGGATATAGCGGTTAACAGGTGAATTATTACGGGTGGTGATCACAAACTGTTTACCTTTTGCGTAAGCAGGATCAAGAGAGATGGCAATGCTGTTGAACACGGGGCTGGTGATCTCATACCGGGGACTTCCGGGGCACAGGGGGTGTAATCCGCTGGCAGCCAGTACATACCAGGCGGACATCTGCCCTACATCTTCATTCCCTACCAGTCCTTCTACGGAATTATGATAAGCGCGGGCGCAGATTTCACGGGTCCATCGCTGGGTAAGCCAGGGTACGCCCAGGCGGTTGAACAGGAAAGGCACATGATGCACCGGCTCATTGGCGTGATTATAATAATCGTTCCACATCATATTTTCCGGTACTTTCTCAAAAAACAACTCCAGGTCGGACAATACTTTTTTCTTTCCGCCCATGAGGGCTACCATACCCGGTACATCCTGCGGTACAAACCAGCCTTGCTGATAGGGGCTGCTTTCAATAGTGCCATAGCCCTGTCGCATGCGGCCATCTTCCGGCCAGGGTTGCCAGCTGCCATCATCGTTGCGGGGACGGAACCAGCCTTTTGCTGTATCAAATACATTCCTGTAATTGGCGCCACGGGCCAGGTATATTTTCTCATCGTCTTTCTTACCAAGTGAGCCGGCAAGTTTGCCCAGGCACCAGTCGAAGTAAGCATATTCCAATGTGAGCGATACGCTTAACCCACCGGTGGAATATCCTTTGCTGCCATTGCCAAATTTCTCCACGGAATTTTTGGCGAAGGCATATCCTTTATTGATATCAAATCCCCGTATTCCCTTTGCCCAGGCATCGGCCATTACAGATACGGCAGGGTTGCCAATCATGCAGCCGCTGTAAGCATTCAGGAATTCCCAGCGCTCCAGGTAGTGGTTGCCTGTTTCATCTGCCAGCGTTACCAGCGAATTTAGCATGTCGTTCACCACATGCGGATTAATGATGGTTTGCAACGGCATCTGGCTTCGGAATACATCCCAGCCACTGAAGATGGTGCGTTTGCTGAAGTTTTTAACAGCATGTGCTTTCCCATCTCCCCCAATATATTTTCCATCCACATCAGAAAAATTACGCGGGTCGATCATGGTATGATACAGCGCTGTGTAAAACACTTTCTTTTCCTCTTCCGTACCACCGGTGATCGTCATTTTCCCCAGGGCTTTGTTCCATGAATCAAACGCCTGTTGCTTTACCCTGTCAAAGTTCCAGTCTTTTATTTCCGTTTCCAGGTTATTTTTTGCGCCTTCAATACTTACGAAAGAAATACCTGCTTTCATCAGTACTGCTTCCTGTTCCGTGGTGGAAAATTCTGTGTAGAAGCCAAGATGTTTACCTGCTTTTTCTTTCGTACCGGGTGTTACTGCGGCCTTTGCGATTTGTTGCTGGTAGCGGGCGCTTTCAACATCTTCGCGTTTGCGCGACCATCCGTCGGGGATATCGGCGCTCCAGGTACCATATTTTGAAAGCGGTTTGCTGAATTGTGCATAGAAGTAAACGGTGTAATTGGCTTTTCCATCGCCATTGCCCCAGCCGCCGCCTTCCGGTGTGCATTGCATATAGCCGGCAATGGTACTGTCGTTGATCACTTTTACCTCCTGCCAGGTGGAAGTACCTCCTACCCTGCGGGCCAGGTCAATTTGAATGCGCGACTGCCCATTAGCTGGAAAGGTAAAGCGCATGATGCCGCTATGTGGCGCGGCAGTCATTTCCGCGGCAATATTATGTTCCGTTAACTTAACACTGTAATACCCCGCGCTGGCTTTTTCGGTTTGTTTGGAATAGGGGGAACGGTAGCCTTCTTCCGGATGTTGCCGGCTGCCTGCAGCCGTTTGCAACGGACCGGTGGCGGGCATCACGAGGAAATTACCCAGGTCGCCAAACCAGCCTATGCCGCTCATCTGCGTAAAGGCAAACCCTTCTATGGTAGTATGCTCATAACTATATCCTGAGCCATTATCACCGCCGGTAATGGTATTGGGGCTGAGCTGCACCATACCAAAAGGCGTGGCGGCCCCGGGAAAAGTTTTCCCAAGACCGTGATAAATACCTGCTGCGCCTTCACTGGTGCTGGCACCTATAAAGGGATTCACATATGCAGCCGGGCCCTGTGCCTGGCCGCTGACAGTGGCAAATAAAAGGGCTGAAAAAAATATGGAAGCAGTTTTCATCTTTACAATTTAACGATCTCAATTTTATGGAGGGCCGGTTTATTGATGGTGTAGATCAGGTGAACGATCGTATCAATTTCCTGCTGCCATACAGCACGCAGTTCCTTATACATGGCGGTTTCGTAGATTTCTTCGTGATGCCGCAATGCCCAGTCTGATTTCGTATAGGCGCGGGCGCTATCCAGTGCAGCGGCATTATCCTGCAATAGTAAATGCTTTTTATCAAAGAAGTTGCTCTGCACCCAATAGTAGCTGCGGAACCGGCTTTCCACCTCTGCACGGCGAAGGTTGAGCTGCATCACAGACAGTGCCTGTTTATACTGCGGCGTTTCGGGAACGGTAGCCAGGTTGATGCCCTGTGTAAATGCGCCGGCGGACCATTTACCAACAGAATGACCATCTATCAGTAAAGTATAATCCCCGGAAGATAATCCATCTACCTGTAATATTTCCCTGTTAAAATCTTCTGTGAAAGGGATCCAGTTCAACGCATCGGATTGTTTCTGGTTGTTGCCCCAGATGCGGGCCACCGTATCAATTGGAAAAGGCAATGAAGCAGCCAGGTAACCGAAGCTCACTTTACCGGCAGATGCATTCAGCTGGCTGATATTGCAATTCACCGCCTGCTGTAATTTACCATTTGCTGCGTTGATATGTACTTCCGCCACCGGTTTACCGCTCAGGCCCTGGCTTTTCAGGAAAAGGGAGGCCATTACCAGGTGGCCTGCATTACCCGGATGTATGCGGTCGGAACCTATCATGGTAAAAGTGGAATCCTTTTGTTGCAGCTGTTCATTAATGGCAGTCATAGGACGGAAAAGATCTGTAAAGGCCCAGTTATTTTTCCGGGCTGCCTCTTCCTGGAATTTCACGATTTCCAGCATGGCTTTATGTTTACCGGGAAAAATATTCCTGTTGAACTTCGAAGTCTCGTCATAAGGCGACGAAGACATCAGTACTTTTTGTATGGCCGGTAATTTCAAAAGCCGTTGTTCTATCTGCCCGTAACTGCGGCGGGAAGCTGCAATCCGCTCCGCGGCGGTTTTAGCCGCATCGCTGTTGTTGAACTCAAAATAACCGGTATCATTCATCCCGAAAGTAAGCACCAGCACACTCGGCTTTTTAGCCAGTACATCATATTCAAGGCGGCGGTAAATATCTGATGCTTTATCTCCCCCGATTCCACCATTCATGATCACCATTTTTCTACCCGGGAAATGGGTCATATAGTAGAGATAGATGTAAGAAACATAGGCGCCTGCTTCGGTAATACTGTTACCTACAAACACCACGCGATCGTTTTGCTGAAAGGGTTTTACCTGCGCCTGTGCAAACACGGCAGCAACACTTAACCCAAAGGAATACAATAGCTTTTTCATATAGTAGTTTAATAATTTACAGATACATTTTTCAGGCGGATGGTGCGGATACCAAAACGTGGTATGCCCAGGCGGATAATTGTTTTACCGGATGCTTTTCTTTGTGGCAGTATTTTTCCTGCATCCCCATTCAGTTGTTCCATCACAGCGGCTGTGGCGGCGCCGTTGAAGGTGAGCAAACTTTCGCTGTTGTTCCCACCAGGGTTATACAACCTGATCAGCAGATCCTTCCCATCCATGAGCAGGGCAGATACCTGCCAGTGCTTATTCTGCACAGCAAGTAATGAAAAATCCCTACTCCCTTTTGCCGGCAATACCTGCAACGGTTCGCACCAGCCGGTTTCCTCGTTACTGATGCCGCCGGTTTCCCAGTTGCCTTTATGAGGCACAATGGCATAGCTTACTTCCGTAGGCCCCGTAATATCGTAATTACGGCCCCAGAGCGCCCGGCCGGCGTATTGCAGGGTAAGGCCCAGCGGGTAATCCTTACCGTGCACATAGCTGGAAGTATGATCGGTGAGCAAGGCCAGGCCATTGTTACCATCGGTTACATCCACCCAATGCAGGATCACATTATTCCTGATACTGTCCCAGCTGCTGAAAAAAGTGTTCTCCAGGCGGCTGTTGGTCACATCAAAAGGCGCGTCTTTGCTTAGCTGTTGTGTTGTAAGATGAAGCGGGAACAATACCTGCAGTTTACAGCTGTCGTTATAAAATGCCTTCTGATATGCTTCTGCACTGTAATTATCTGCCTGTGAATATGCACCTATACCAGGATTGCCTTTCCAGTCTATTTTTACTTTCATATCAATTCTCCGCTGGCCGTTGGTGAATATTACCTGTTGTGTAAAAGGATGCCCGGCAATAAAACCGTTGATCTCAACAGATGTACGTGCCTTATTGTGTTCCGTGGTACGCACAGTGGCAACGGTGTCCATACTGGAGCGCCATGCGTTTTCATTGTAAAAATATCCTCTCAGTTCATTGAATCCGCGGCTGTTTCTTTTGTCTACCATTTCCTTGCCGGTGGCTTTCACTACCAGGCTGGTGATAACGCCACCCCTTGCGGGATCTATTTCTGCGTGGTAGAGATCTGTTTCTATTTGAAGAAGATGATCTTCTTCGCGTACCGGCCGGCTGTTTTTCCCCGTTGCCGGCTGCAGCTTATAAACGCTGAACCCCATGGGGGGCACCGTTGCTTTAATTCGCCCCTGCTGTGTTTCCACCGGCTTGCCTTTACTGTTGGTCACTTCCCATTGCCGGCCTTCCGGCAACTGCACCCATTCACTGCGGGGTTGTGCTGTAGTGTTCAATACACGGATGTATGTTGCTTCGCGGTTGTTTTGTTGTAAGATGTTATTGCTTACGAAGAGGGTGTTATCTGTCCAATGCTGTACTTTATCGATCCATGTATCGCCTTTGCGGCCATTGTAGGGAACAATCCAGCAATCGTGGTGCTGGGCCAGCAGCAATGTTTTCCAGGCCGTATCCAGTTGTTGCCGGGGCCAGGCAGTGTTATCACAGAGCGTGGCGATGGCCGCATACTTTTCTGCGTTTACCAGTTTATTTTCTGCGGCTCTCACCTGCTGCGCAATACGTTGCAATACCTGTGCGCCCCATACCAGGCTTACCTGTATATCTTCCTGGCTTACTTTCCATACCGGTACATTACTGTGGTTAGCGATGTTGCCGATATAATTCCGCCAGGTTTCATATTTCGCGTGTTGTTTCAGCCAGGGACCGTTGCGCCAGCCGGCGTCCTGCAGGCACATGCCTACGGGGTGTGCAATACCCGCAGCGCGGGCAGAATGTATATATTCCCTGCCGTTATTCCAGGCAGTGGTTTGCCAGGTGGAATTAGGCAGCAGGGCTTCTGAACTGTAGCGGGGCACGGTGAGCAGCTGGCTCCCATCAGGGCCCTGCCATTGTACCAGTTCACCGCCAAAGGCGCGGGTGTAGCCACCCCAGCAGGTATTGGGATTTTTCAGGGAAGCGTATTTAAACCCGAATGAGCGCAGTACCTGCGGCAGGGCGCTGGTAAAGCAGGGTTCTTCACTTGAATAGGTAGTAAATACGGCGCCGGGGAAATGTTCTTTCAGTTTTTGTATTCCATAGCTGAACTGCCGTATCATGCTTTCACCGGAGCCGGTATACAAATAGCTCTGGCCATAGGCAGGATTTACATATTCAATGCGGCCGCCGGCCGATTGGTCGGCAAACAAGTGTTTGAAGCCGGCATATGCTTCCGGTTCTTCCGCCCTTACCCTGTCCCAGGTTTCAGGCTCTATTTCCAGGTTAATTTTCCAGTAAGGGTTTGCCTTCAGCTGGCTGATTACAAATTGCGTATACCCATGGGGGTAGTGCCCGTAAACGCCACCGTGATAGCCATCAATAAAGTAATGCTCCTGGGCAAAAGATGTCTGTGCCGCAGCGGTGAGTAAAGCCGCCAGGCAAATATTCTTCAGTTTCATGCTGTTGTTAAAGGGCCAAGTCCGGGTTCTTCTGAACTTCAGCTAATGGTAATGGAAATTGAAAATCTGTTTCTTCGAAACTCCGCAGGTGATTCGGGGCTTTGTACCCAACCAGGCTGGTCATGCTGCCACGCGCCACATCAAAGGCTTTGCGGGTACGCAGCATATCGTACCATGTCTGGAATTCAAAACAAAGTTCCCAGTATCTTTCCTTCAGAATATCATCTGTTGTTAATGTAGTTGGTTTAGGCTCCGCAGGAAATGCCCGGTGGTGTACCGCATAAAATGCATCGATCGCAGTAGCATCTGATGTAGTACCTCCGTCAACAACGCTTTTTGCTTCTGCACACAGCAGCAATATATCTGCATAACGTATCAGCGGGAAATTAGCGCCGGAGCGGCCGGTCTTCTCTGCTTCATCATCCCAGAACTTAAAAACATAAGGATCGGGGAAGAAAACTGTTTCTGCCGGATTACCGTAACGCGTATGTTTGGTATAGAAAAAAGCCTGCTCCTGTTTACGTTCATCGTTAGCTGCGAATGAATTATAAAATGCAGCAGTGGGCGCCATTGCTCCACCGTAGGCCGACTGTATGGAAATGGGCTGGCTTGGATATGGCAGGTATGCCCAGTGAATGTTGCTCACCGCCACAGTGGGGTGGCGCTGCAGCATGAAAATATGCTCCCTCGTATTCTGCACTACCGGGTTACGCAGATCGCTGTATTGTTCAAACAGTGAGAACTGGTGGCTGTCTACCACTTCCATCGCCTTATCGTAGGCAAGCTGGTAATAAGGTTTCCCTTTCTGCAACGGGTAGCCGGCCATGGTAATGTATACCTTTGCCAGCAATGATTTCACTGCGCCCAGGCTTACATGCCCGCTCTGGTCTATCCACGGAAGCCCTGCGTTTTCCGCTGCTTTCAGGTCTTTCACGATCTGTTCGTACACTGCTTCTTTAGGAGAACGGCGTATCCTTACATCGTTGATATCTTTGGTAGTTGTAAGTTTCAGGGGGATATCGCCAAAAAGCCGTACTGCCTGGAAATAATACCATGCCCGCAGGAAATACGCTTCGCCGAGATAACGTTGTTTTGTTATTTCATCAACTACAGAAGTGATGCTTACGTTTTCGATCACGCTGTTGCAATTCTCCACGGGATAATAGGTGGCATTCCACCATCCCTGCAATCTTGAGTTGGCGTTATCGAGCCGGTCTAACCGCAGGAACTGGTCGTCTTCAAACCCTGATGGCCTTGGCCTGCGGCTGTACCCGGTGATGTATTCCAGCGAATACACGGGGCTTACTGCTACGCCGATGTTGATCACAAAGGGCGTGGCAAGGCCGTCGTACGTACCGTTCACCGCAGCGCTCACCTGTTCAGGCGTTTTATAGTAGTGCGACTGGTTGAGAGAACCGGAGGGCTCTTCTTCCAGGAATTTGTTACAGGAAGAAACCAGTAGTATCATCCCCAACATTACCAGTTGTTTCATATTTCAACTCCTTTTCAGAATGTAACATTCAGTGTAAACGACAGCGTTTTTGCTTTCGGATACTGGTACAGATCCACTCCCTGGTTAAAGTCGCCATCGAATGAGGAGGCTTCAGGATCGTACCCTTTATATTTTGTGAACAGGAAATAGTTTTCCGCACTGGCGGTGATCACGGCAGATTTGATATGATACCGTGCGAGCCAGTCTTCCTTCAGCCGGTACGCCAGTGCAATATTGCGTATACGGAGGAAAGTGCCTTTTTCTATATAATAGCTGTCCATTTCATTATCGAGCCCGTCCTGTGGCAGCCGCAGTGCTGCGTTCATGCCTCCCTGGTGTTGCGGCGTCCATGCGTTGAGCAGGTTGCTGTAACTATTCGTAGTGGGCGCAGCGTTTTCCATGATCATCCTGGTAAAGTTTGCCAGGCTATGGCCATAGATCGTTTGCAGATCTACCAGCAGGGAAAATTTTTTATAGGTAAATGTGTTTGTCATACCTGCTTCAAAATCGGGCATGCCGTTGCCAAGCACGGTACGGTCGTTGGCATCTTTCACTTTATTATTATTCAGATCTGCATACTTCAGATCCCCGGGCTTTTTACCATAGGTGGCTGCTTCCGCCGCTTCATCTGTTCCCCAGGTACCCAGCCGGCGGTAACCATAAAATTCATTCAGCGGACGGCCTTCCATGATACGCCCTGCCCAGGGATACATGATATCGCCGTTCAGTTCCAATACGCGGGAGCGGTTCATGGAATAGATCAGCGAGGTATTCCATGAGAACTGTTTACGCCGGATGTTGTTGGTGACCAGCGATAGCTCCAGTCCCCTGTTACGAATGGAACCGATGTTATCATACACCCCTTCATAACCGGTGGTGGCGGGCATCAGCCGGTAATACAGCAGGTCTTTGGTTACACGGTTATACACATCGCCGGTGAACTGTATCCTGTTATCGAAAAGGGAAACATCCAGTCCAATATTCAGCTGGTGGGCTTTTTCCCATTTAAGGTTCCTGTTGCCCAGCGCGGACAATGTAACTGCCGGCGCCACCTGGCCATTGAATGCCACCTGGCTGCTTCTCAGCTTGTCCTGCGTTACATAATCACCAATATCTGCATTGCCCACAATGCCATAGCTGCCGCGTATCTTCAGGTCGCTAATGCTGTGCACATCGCGCAGGAACGGTTCTGAAGATAAACGCCATGCCCCCGAGAAGCTGGGGAAATAGCCGTATACGTTATTGGCGCCAAAGCGCGAGGAGCCATCTGCGCGGAAAGAAAACCCGAACAGGTAACGGCTGTCGTAGTCGTAATTGAACCGCATATAATACGAGTTCATCGCCGTATTACTTGTTCCCGACTCCGGCTGTTGCGGCACCAGCCCTGTTTGCAGGCTGTTATAGGAAAAGAAATCATCAAAGAAACCTTCGCTTCCCGCCTTAGTGCTCATATTCCCGAAATAATACCAGCTGGCCCCGGCAACAGCTGTTACCTTATGTTTACCGTACTGGTTGTTCCAGGTCAGGTAGTCTTCCGTAGTCCAGGAACCTGAGTTCCCATTTGTGCGTGTAGCCACGCCCTGTTGCGTATCCGAATACCCGCGGATATCACGGCCGGAGTAATACAGGTTGTAGGTAGCGCCGGTTTGTCCGCTCAACCCTGCGGTAATATGCAGTTTGCTGTTCAGGCGAATGGTTGTTACCAGGTTGCCCATGGTATATGTTTTCCCTGCTACTGACTTCACTTCCCTCATTAATCTCACCGGATTTTCAGATTCTTCTGCACCGGGATAATCCCCTTTGCGGGAATAGGTACCGTCGGCATATTGCACCGGGAGAAAAGGCAGGAACTCATAGATCTGCCGTACTGCATTCAGCCCGAATGTATTGATGTCTACATTATTCTGTTTTGACGCCCCGCTGTTGATCACCGCCTGTACATGCAGCCACCTGGACACATCCCAGCCGAGGTTAATAAACCCGTTCACCTGTCGTGAGTAGCTGTTGATGAGAATACCCTGCTGATCGTTGTAAGAAAGATTGACCAGTGCGGAGAAGCCATCCTTTCCGGCCGACAGCGACAGGGAATGCTCATGCGACACTGCCAGGCGGCTTGCTTCCTCCTGCCAGTCGGTATTATATTTCGGAGAGCCGTCGGCGTTAAACAATTCTTCCTTCCGTACAAACTGCCATGACGGATCCAGGTGCGGCGCTGTGCGGCCGGGCAGGTATTCGTATTCCCGCTTAAACATTTCCAGTGCCTGGCCGGCATCCATCAGTTTCACTTTGCGGGCCAGCGTACCAAAGCTCACTGTATTGCGGAATGTAACACCCGGGCTGCTTTTAGTGCCTTTCCTGGTGGTGATCACGATCACCCCGTTGGATCCTCTCGCTCCATAAATGGCGGAGGCGGCAGCATCTTTCAGCACATCCACCGATGCTACGATGTTGGGATCAATGATCAGCGGATCGGCTCCCACTATACCATCCACCACGTACAACGGGCCATTGTAGGCATTGATAGAACCGGTGCCTCTTATTTTTACGATAGGATTGCCACCGGGCTTACCGGAATTCATCATCACGCTTACCCCGGCTACTTTTCCCGCCAGTCCCTGCATCAGGTTCATGGTAGTAGGGCGTTCCTTTATGGCATCGCCACTTACCGTACCGATGGCGGTAGTAAGCTTTTCCTTGCTGGAAGTACCGTAGCCGATCACCACTACTTCCTTCAGGGAAGAATAT
Source organism: Chitinophaga polysaccharea (assembly GCF_902150045.1). Taxonomy (GTDB): domain Bacteria; phylum Bacteroidota; class Bacteroidia; order Chitinophagales; family Chitinophagaceae; genus Chitinophaga; species Chitinophaga polysaccharea_A. The sequence continues at coordinate 9,935 of NZ_CABFVU010000004.1, read as the reverse complement.
CGCGGCGAGAGGGACACATACAACATGTTCACTCTTTCCACCGGGACTTCCTGTTCACCGAAACCCGGTAGGGCAAAACGCAGGGTATCTCCCTGTTCCGCATGGATACTGAAGGTGCCATCTGCATCCGTCATCAAACGGGGCGGCGCTCCTTTCCGCATCACGTATACACCGGACAAAGGGTTGCCGTTGGTATCAGTGACCCTGCCTGTCAGTATCGAGGCCTGGTTTGCAGGCTGCGGTTCTTTCCGTGTGATAAGTATGTTCCTGCCGCGTAATTCATATTGCAATCCTGCCGGCAGAAGTTTCAGCACCTGGTCCACGGAAATATTTCTTTTATTAACAGTTACTTTTCCACTTTTTGTGATGTCGGAGGGACTGTATACAAACCTGAATGTAGTAGCTGCTTCCACCTGTTCAAACACTTTATCGAGCGTTTCGCCGGTAACATGTACATCTACCACGGTGTGTTTCAATTCTTCGGTTACGCCGGATTGCGCAGTTATGCGCGGCGGGTACAGGCAGCACAATACCAGCACCAGGCAGGTAAACCACCCGGGCACCATGTGCAGGCACTCCGCTGTTTTCACTTTCATAACCCGAATTTATCACGCCCTAAGGCTAACCCCATCCGTTTTTATTTATTTGGTTGTCCCTTTTTTATATACCAGGTATTCGTTGCTGCCGGGCTCCTGCCGGTAGCTGCACCCATAAATTTCGCATAGCATGCCCAGCACGTTCTTAAACGGTACGTTGGCATCAAACCGTGCGGTGATCAATGAATTGGCAATCTGTTCACTGGCAAACCGGATACGTACATTATACCGGCGTTCCAGTTTATAGGCGATATCGCGGAACAGGGCTTTCTTAAAGATCAGCTGCCCCTGTGTCCAGGCGCTGGCATCTGCTGCGGCGATATCATTCTTTTCCAGTTGGTCCGTTGCAGTGTGATAAACCGCCTGCTGGTTGGCAACAAGTGTGGCAGTGTTATTCCCGTTATTGCCTACGGCTATTTTACCACTGGCCACTGTTACGGTTACTTTTGCCGACGGCGTATAGGCATCGATGTTAAAACTGGTACCAAGCACATTCACCTCCAGTTTACCGGCATGCACCAGGAAAGGATCGTTCTGGCGGGAAGTTACTTCAAAATATCCTTCTCCCTCCAGCCAGATCTCCCGGGCTTTATGTTCCTCATATTTTACTTTACTGTCTACATTCAGCCATACCAGGCTGCCATCCGGCAGGGTGATCTTTTTAATGCCGTCTCCCCCGGTTTGCGCTGTTACCATTGCCTTTGCAATTTGAGGCCGGGCGCTGCGTTCGCGGGCCAGGTAAAAACCTCCTGCAGCGATGAGTAGGGCGATCGTAGCGGCTACCAACCAGCGAACAGACCTATGGCTCACCTTCATCCGCGGTTCAGCATCCTCCACCTGGCGGCTGATGCGCAGGAAGATCAGTTGTTCCAGCGCAGTGCGTTGCTCAGGGTTGAATTGCGAAGTGAGGCCCGGATCATTTTCGAAAGACCTGTACCAGCTGTCCACCTCACTGATTTCTTTATCAGTGGCAGTACCGTCCAGGTATTTATCCAATAATTCTTTTAACCGGGTGTTATTCATATCCATAAGTCTCTCTAACATTAGACACCTGAAAAATGGCTTACCGCCATTATAGGCCAAAATAGTTTGAAATCTGCCCACACATCAGCAACAGCGACACGAGGCACCAGAGCAGTAAATAATGATATTGCTTCAGGTGCGAGCGTAATATTTTCAGGGCTTTTACCATATGCTTCTCCACTGTATTCACCGAAATATTGAGCTGCCGGGCAATATGCTGGTACGAGAGCTGCTCTCTCCTGCTCAGGTAAAATACTTCGCGGCACTTCTCAGGCATGCTGGCGCAGGATTCATCGATGTGCCGCTGCAGTTCCTTCAGCTGCAGGGTGCTGGCGGCGTCGGACTGGTAAAGACCGCTGTCGTTCAGCACATGCTGCTGGTAAGTGTTACGCACCAGTTGTGAGCGTATATTATTCAGTATCCTGTTTTTCAGCGAGGTATGCAGGTAATTACGAAGCGAGGTATTAAGGGAAATGGTATCCCTTTTCAGGTAAAGGTCTACCAAAAGATTTTGAACAAGCTCCATGGCCGCTTCCTGCACTTTTACACGCCGGTAGGCGGCGTCCAGCAACTCCTGCCAGAAGCGTTTGTAGATATCCTCAAACGCGTCTTTGTGCCCCTGCTTCACCAGCAGGAACAACTCTTCATCTGTATACGTGGAAAAATCTTTTCGCATCGGCATCAATTCGAACTACGGGCTAATTTAATCGTTTCGCCACTATTTTCTTAATGCCGTACGAAAATTACCGGCAGCCGCGTTTTCAGCGACTGCTCAGTGAAAAAGGTTTATCCTCATTGGCAGTGCCCCGGTTAACCGCCGGTTGGTTGCCCATTTCCAGGTGGAGTATACCTCCGTTCATGATATCGGCATGCCGCAGCCAGTTATGCGGCCAGGGCTTGCCATTGAGCGTGGCCGACTGGATATACACATTCTCCGGGCTGTTGTTGCGGGCTTCCACTACAAACTGTTTCCCGTTTTCAAGTGTCACCGTCATTTTCGGGAACAGTGGGCTGCCAATCACATATTGATCCGTGCCGGGGCATACACTATAGAAGCCCATGGCGCTCATGACGTACCACGACGACATCTGGCCCTGGTCTTCATCTCCCGGGTACCCGTTTTCACCCGCGCTGTATAATTTCTCCATTACTTTCCTGACATGCGCCTGTGTTTTCCAGGGCTGCCCCGCGTAATTATACAGGTAAATCATATGTTGTATAGGCTGATTGCCGTGTGCATACTGCCCCATATTGGCATTTACCATTTCCGTCATTTCATGGATCATTTGTTTGTACCAGCCCACGTTCACTTTATTGGGCGCGCTGAATACGGAATCCAGTTTTGTAATAAAAGGCACATCGCCTCCCATCAGGCGGATAAGGCCTTGTATATCGTGGAACACTGACCATTGCCAGTGCCAGGCGTTTCCTTCGGTATAAGGGCCACCCCATTCGTAAGGATCAAAATTTTCCAGCCAGCTGCCATCCAGCTTGCGACCACGCATAAACCCGGTCGCAGAATCGTACAGGTTCTTATAATTATACATGGTGCGACCGAAAACATATTGGTAGAAATCATTACCGGTGAGTTTCGCCAACTGGTAACCACAGAAGTCGTCGTAAGCATATTCCAGTGTTTGCGAGGTACTGCCATGGGATTCCGGGAAGCTTACATAGCCCAGCTGGTAGTATTCCTTCCATCCGGCGCGGCCATTGGCACCGCCCCAGGGGCCCTTATTCATGGCTTCATGAAAATAGGCGTCCAGCGCTTTTTTGGGGTCAAAGGTCCTGATACCTTTTACCCAGGCATCGGTTAAGAGTGAGATAGCGTGGTTGCCCAGCATACCGCCTGTTTCACCGGGAAACGACCAGGCCGGGAACCAGCCGCATTGTTGCTGCGCATCCAGCAGCGCCTGCATATAGCGCCCTTCCATGGTGGGATGCAGGATGGTGTTTAAAGGGAACTGCGCGCGGAAAGTGTCCCAGAAACCATTATCGGTGTACATGTAGCCGTTATGCACTTTACCGTCATAAGGACTATAATAATAAGGTTCTCCTTTGCTGTTGTATTCAAAAAAGATATGTGAGAAAAGATTTGCGCGAAACAGGCAGGAATAAAAAGTGGCTTTGTCTTTTTCTGATCCGCCTTCCGCCAACACTCTGCCAAACAGGGTATTCCATATTTTTGCAGCTGCAGCTTTTGTTTGTTCCAGCCTGGTAAAGGATTTAAGCTCCTGCTGCCAGGTAAGCTCCGCCTGTTCCGGACTAATATAGGAAGATGCAACCCTTGCCTGTACCGTAGCGCCGTTTTTAAAACGGATATATGCGCCGGCGCCTTTTCCTTCTGCCGACAGGCTATCTGCAAAAACCCGGTTGTTTACGTTCTCCCAGGTGCCACTGCCTTCGAAGGGCTGATCGAACACGATGACGAAATAATTCTTAAACCCTTTTGGTATAAAGCGCCCGTTGGTGACGTACCCGGTGATCTTTCTCTCTGCCGGGAATATCTGTACACCGCTTAATGCGTTATACCCATCCAGCACCACATAGGCCGGCTTTTTGGCGGGAAAGGAAAAACGCAGGTGAGCGCCTCTTTCAGTGGGCGATAATTCGGTGGTAATATTATTGGCCAAAGTTACCTTGTAGTAATCCGGGCGGGCTATTTCATTGGCATGACTGAACGTGGTGGCACGTTCGTTTTCCCCTACTGTAAGTTTCCCGGTAACCGGCATGAGGCTGAACACGGCGTAATCGCCTACCCATGGGCTGCACTGGTGCGTTTGCTGAAAACCCCGGATGGTATTTGCCTTGTACTGGTATTTCCAGCCATCGCCGTTTTTGCCTGTTTGTGCAGACCAGGCATGCATGCCAAAAGGCAATGCCGTAGAAGGATGAGTGTTACCATTGCTGAGCGCAAACTCAGAATTGGTTCCCTGTAAGGTATTGGCGTAAGACACCAGCTCATTTCGCTGGGCCGTTACTGCAAGCGTGGAACTGCAAAATAAAATAGTGAACAACCGGCGGGTGTTGCTGATACGTGGTAACTGCATTGTTTATACATCTGCTTTACAACTAGACACCCCCGGAGCCGGTTACCGCCACTTGCAGACAATTTTTATATCAGTTACCGTATTCTTTCTTCAATCTTTTTTCAAACACAAATGGCACAAAAGGCAACAGCGATCCCACGAAAAAGCCTGCCACGCGGAGGATGCTCCATTTGTATTTTATCCAGCAGGCAAGCAGGAGTACAACAAACAGGATAAATAGTACGCCATGCGCCCACCCGAAATATTTTACCGGTTCAGGAAAAGAGAACAGGTATTTCAATGGCATGGCTATAAATAATAAGATGAGATAAGAAATCCCTTCGATCAGCGCTGTTTTACGATATAAGTTTATCATCTTATAAAAAATCTAAAGGCCTTTAACCCCTGTTAAAATAATTGCCCGAAGATAAGTTAAGAAGCGGACTTTGATCCCCATATTTAATCCGGATTTCTTTGTACGGAATTATAACAATAACTATATTCGCGGCCTGATATGAATGCAATCATTAATACAGTTTAACCCTTTTCAATAATAAAAACCTTTATTTATGTCTGTTTATGCACGATTCGGCATCGTATGCGCTGCAAGCCTGTCATTTGCCCTGACCTCGAATGCACAATTAAAATTAAACACTAAAACACTTGGCGCCGGCGCTAAAGCAGTGAAAGCTGCCACGCTTAGCGACGACGATGTGATCAGATATACCAAAGAGTATATCCAGTGGATGGATGAACACAACCCCGTAGCCCCCTCCGATGATCCGATGGCACAGCGCCTGAAAAAACTAACCGACCCCGTAACCGGTTATGAGGGCATGAACCTTAACTTTAAGGTATACCTGGTAAGGGATATCAATGCCTTTGCCTGTGCAGATGGCAGTGTGCGCGTGTGTGCCGGCCTATTACAAACCATGACGGACGATGAAGTAATGGGTGTAATAGGACATGAAATTGGGCATGTAAAAAACAAGGACTCCAAAGATGCGTTCAAAACAGCGCTGATGACCTCCGCACTGAAAGACGGCGTTTCTTCACAAGGCGGTACTGCGGGGGCACTGAGCGATTCCCAGCTGGGCGATTTAGGAGAAGCAGTGGCCAATTCTGCTTATTCCCGTAACCAGGAAAGCCAGGCGGATAGTTATGGTTATGAATTCCTGAAAGCGGCGAAGCTCAATCCATGGGGCATGTCTATGGCTTTTGAAAAATTGTGGAAAGCATCACAGGAAAGCAGTGGTGAAAAAAAGAAAGGCTCCCAGTTATTCTCTTCTCATCCCGATACAGAGAAAAGAATGAACACCATGGCCGAGAAAGCGAAGAAAGATGGCTATGAAAAACCAGTGGTAGCTACGAAATAATTTTTTTTATGAAGATATAGCCAGGCGGGATCAATAGGTATCCCTCCTGGCTATATTATTTTTTTGAAAGAATACAATATGCCTGGTGGTACCTGGCCTGAAGCCGGCAGCACACCTGCTGTTACCCACAACATGGAAAAAAACCGGCAATTTGCTCAAACTCTTCCACAATACCCTTCCTGCTTTTCCATCGCAACAGCTATTCCTCGTACAGGTATCATTTATGCAGTAGATTCCCAAAAGCCAGGATTATGTTTATAGAAGCAGCATTAAACGGTTCAAGGTCCAAAGCAGACCATCCCAACATCCCCATCACCACAGAAGAGCTTGCAGCCGCCGCCAAAAACGCGGTATTGGCCGGCGCCGGCGCCATCCATTTCCATGTGCGCGACCACAATGGCAAAGAAACACTGGAAGCAGCCTTTGTAAATGAACAGATAAAAGCGGTAAAGGCAGCAGTGCCTGATATCCCTGTAGGCATCAGTACCGGCGCATGGATAGAACCCAACATCAGTAAGCGATTGGAGCTGATCCGCCAGTGGGAAATACTGCCCAATTTTGTATCCATCAATGGGCATGAACCCGGGTTTGAACAGGTGGTACAGGCAATACTTGAGAAACAGATCGGTGTGGAAGCAGGGCTTAACGGTGCAGAGGCCGTGGAAAACTTCATCAGCAAGGGTTTACTGAAGGAATGCTTCCGCCTGCTGATTGAACCGGAAGAACAGGAACTGAACATGGCCCTGGCAACGGTGAAAGCTATTGAAGACCAACTTACGGATAAACTACCTCATCAAACAGTGGTGTTACATGGTGTGGATAACACCTGCTGGGAAATACTGAAAGTAGCCAAATATAAGGGATACGATCTGAGGATAGGATTTGAAGATACTTTACACGATCCTTCCGGCGCCATTGCGGAAAGCAATGAAGCATTGGTGAAAGCCGCATTCCACTGGGATTTGTAAAATGATTATTCCAGGCTCAGCACATTAGCGCCCAACGGTTCTTCAAATACCCGTTCCAGCCGCTGCGGATGTACAATAATAGTTATCTCCAGCGATCCGGTGCTCACGGTGCCGCCGAGCATATGTCCGCCGAAGGCGCTAAAATCCTTACCGGTAACGGTTCCATGCGTATGCAGTGACACCTTTCCTTTCTGCCAGGCAATAGACCCGTTCATACCGGCCAGCTCCATATTATTAAAATCCTTCGGCTCATATTTCTTTGTATCCCGGTTAAAATAACCGAAAGTAACATTCACAAATCCAAACCCGGTGAAACTGGCGGAAGGGATCTTTTCCTTTTCTGCAAAGGCTTCCAGCTGTTTAAAAATATCATCTCCCTGCCTGAGCACCATCAGGTAACCGGTGCTGGTTTTAACGTAGCGGGTGGTATCCTGCGCAGTAGCTGTAGCCATGAAGAACAAGTTGATGAGTGAAATGAGTATTGTTTTCATATGAAGAAGCACTGCATTTAGCATGCCATCTGCACTCCTTCGGAGGTCATAATTACCCGTTTCATTGTGTCGTCGCCGTTATAATACAGGTAATCGATGCATACAGAACGCCTGTGACTGCCGCCGTTCTTCAACCCTCCATTGTGATAAATAAAATAAGACCTGTCTTTGAAATCAATGATTGCCGGCCGGTTTGTTTCACAATTCCCTGCCAGCTCATTTAGTATTCCCTTAAACTCCCAGGGACCTTCTATGTTACGGCTCATGGCGTAAGCTACTTTTTCCGGCATCTGGTAGCCATAGGAAAGGTAATACCAGCCATTGCGCTGGTGTATGTGAGCGCCTTCTTCAAATCCAGGCAGATCCAATGTGTTTATAGGACCATCCAACTCCACCAGGTTGCTTTTTAATTTTGCATAAAAACATTGTTTGTTGCCCCAGAAGATATATGCCGGCCCGTTATCGTCCACTATTACAGACGGATCCAGGTTAGCTTTTTCATGCACATGGGAAGGCAACATATCAAGAGTAACCAGCGCCGATCCGCGGGCATCTTTAAACGGACCTGATGGGTTATCCGCTTCGGCTACGCCAATGGCAGAACCTTTAATGGAAGCATGCGCCACGGCTACATACCAATAAAACTTACCATTATGTGCTATTACCTTTGAAGCATAGGCATTGCCGCTGGCCCAGGAGAAATCAGTGGCTTTCAGTGGTACCGGATGCTCTGTCCATTCTGCGAGGTTGGTGGATGAAAAGCAGAGCCATTCGTTCATTATGTAGGCTTCCGTTCCGGGCGGCGCTTCATCATGGCCGGTGTACAGATATACGGTATCGTTATGGACCAGCGCGGTAGGGTCGGCGGTGAATTTATGGCGGATGATGGGATTGTTGGATTGCATGTTTTTTTTGAATGGGCGGAGCGATAATTGTGCCAGGCAAAATACGAATGCCATAACTTCACCGATGTTATTCAATCTGTAATCCCCTTCTCTTTTGCTTGTCTGATCCAAACTTCGGCAACCCGTTCATTTTTTGGTATACCAATTCCATAATAATAACATCTTCCAACTTCATATATAGCTTGCTTATCACCGGTTAATGCAGCATTCAAATAACATTCAAATGCTTTTTTATAATTCTTCCTGGCTCCATTCCCGGTTTCATAACAAACAGCCAAATCAAAATAGGCACTACTATAATTGCCCTCTATAGCACTCAGGAAGTATTCCACCGCTAAAAATGGATTTTTCTTCACGAAGGTGCCATACAGGTACCATGTGCCAATAGCATAAAGTGCCTCTGCATTTCCCATATTCGCAGACTGTTGCAGAAAACCAAAAACAATCTGCAAATCAGGGGATTTCTTCTGCATTTCGCCAAAAGCTTTTCGAAGTAAAATATCTCCTTTTGCCATTTTATCCTTTTTTATTTTTGTAGTTTTTTACTCAGTTCGTTGTCGGTGGCGTTGATGTTGTTGGTGGTGTTGGTGGAGCTTCTGCTGGAGGTGTTGATGCCGGTGGCGGCCCGGGAGGAGGGCTTGACGCAGGAGGCTTAGTAGGCTTCACTGGTTTAGCAGGTTTAGGAGGCCAAGGTCCTTTATGCCCCGCAGGCCGACGTCTGGGAGGCTGATCCATACCTTTTGATCCCTGTCTATTTCGTTGATTAGTCGCAGCTCCCTTCTCATGTTTACCCTTGGTACTTCCTCTCGCTCCAGATGTATGCTCGGCACCGCCTGCTTTTCCCCAATCAGGCTTCTTGCCCTTAGTATTCACCGTTGAGGGAGGTACCACTACAGGAATAGGGGCCGGAGCTTGTAAAGGAACCGGTATAGGCTCCAAGGGAACTGGGGTTGGTTGTGCTGCAGATGGTTTGGGACTTAAAACGACTGGAATAATCTCACCTACACGGGTCATATTATCATATCGTTCAGCATCTTCCCCATCCCAACCAAACGCAGATGCAGGTGTATTATAATGTCCTCCAGTTATCGTATGATTAATACCATTAATTAATCCCGCAACACTAATCCAAAACCCTCTAACTCCTGTAGGCGGATCATCATCAGGTTCATCACCAAGAAAATCAGCATAACTGGTTGGATTGTCATAATTAGATGCATAAGGTGACCAAGCCTCCATATCCTCAATTTTAGGATCTATTTGACTCCATTTTCCAATTTGCGGATCAAGGGTCCTAAAAAAGGCGTCATATTGATTCAAGTCTAAATCTGTCGTATGCTCTATGCCGTTATACTCCTTTCTGTTTTTGGGATAATCCATCCCCTTCAACGCATTCGAACTAATCCCTGCCATTGTCAACCCAAACGGATAATAATAGCGTCTCCTCCAACACCGGTCTCAAAGAACTTCTACCACTAAAAATAACGGATTTTATTTTTTCATATGAAAGAAAAAAATCTGATCGGTCATAAAACGCGATCACCGTC
>NZ_CABFVU010000003.1 GCF_902150045.1 Chitinophaga polysaccharea | reverse complement strand
CAATGCAAAAGTAAAGGCCTTTAGAAATGCACTACGAGGGGTGCGGGATGTAGAATTCTTTCTCTATAGATTAACTAAACTCTATGCTTAAAATTTATGGACATCCCCCAACTTTTCAACTTGATCCCTTTTTGTTATCTTAGTTTTATTGGGTTGACTTGTCTATCTGTAAAGAAAAACTCCGCATCCCGGACTCCTCTTTGTGCATTTCTAAAGGACTCTATTTTTGAGTATGACCGATTGATATATAGTCTAATCAATCTCGTAGTTACATAAAAATATAATATATTCCTATTCTAATGTTAGGAGAACTGGCCCATTCCTTTTCAATAGTTGAATACTTGAATGCCCAACCCAATTGGGTGGAAAATGTGAATTTATTACCTAAACTCCTTTGTATACCCCAAGAAGGAATCCAGAAAATGACCGGAGATTCATAATATTTGTTACTAGTTAAAGGGGAAGTTTTAATACCAGTAGCAATAGCCCAAAAGCTTCCTGAATTGTTATTGATCCGTTTCCCTTTTCTTGACCTTTTAAAAGTGTTATAATACTGTCTGCCCTCAACTGATAAAATAGGCGTAAGGGCATAATATGTGCCTGATGTACTATTTAGGTTACTACGACCAAATCCATAACTTAATTCTGCGTTTAGATTCAATGTGGTTTGTGGAAAGATTTTTTTTTCATAATTGAGACCAGCACCAAGAACCACAATGCCAGCCTTGATTTGATCTTTTTTGATAGTAGTTTCCTGTTTGTCCTGTGCTTTTAAATTGAATGAAAGTAATATAGCAATTGATGCCAGCCGCAATGTTCTCATTTAATCAGTTTTTTTATTTAACCAACGTACGTGTGGAGAAAGACGAGTCTCTAACAGTAAATATAAATTTACCATTAACATGGAATCTCAGATCCGTTGTGCCTATTTGTTGGGTATAAACAGGATCGTGTGTGAAATCAATTATCATAGAATCCAGAAGAGAATAGGAGACTTCCATTTTCTTGAACCCTAGCTGCCTCATTCCACCTACAGCAATTTTACTTTTCTCATTATAATATTCTAATTGTTGCATACTCGCAGGGAAGGCCCCTATGGCAAATCTATATGCCTTTACAGATTCTATAAATTCGAGACTGGGTTGTATGTTTTTCTTTGCTTTTTTATGACCAAATGGCATGGTTATCTGAGCGTTTTCATTACGTCGTTTCTCGCCTAGACTATCGACAGTATAAAAGCCACAAGAATACAAAGAAAATACACACACAATAATTACGTATTTGTTCATTGGTATTTGTAAATTTGGCTTCTTATTCCATTCATCAATAAATTATTGGCGAATGGAATAAGAAGTCAGTTTTAATATTTATTTCTTCTCAACACGTGCTCCTTTCCAATTACCATAATATTTCGCAGCACCATACACACTTCCTGCTTTTATTTCATATTCGAATGTATTGGGCCCTCCTGAGAAGTCAGCCAGATTAACTGCATTACCTTGTGGATTCCATTTAATTGTAAAACCAACATTCCAATCAAACGTCTTTGTTATGGCATTTATATTTGATGCCTGTTCCTCATATCTCCCTAAGGCTATTACCACCTCATCATTATATACAACTTTGAAAGCTTTGATATATTTTTTTCAGTTGATAATTGTCCAGGAGCGAGGTTTCTATAAACGAATCCCAAATAGTTTTTAAAGTATTTCTCAGTTGACCTTCAATAACACCATTTAAAGCATCTTTTACATCACTAGTAATATTGTTGCCTCCAATGGTAATTGATTCGATAGGAAAATTAATACTACCTATTTGGAGTTTCCCGAAATCAATCTTTGGAATATTAGGTTGAGGCATATTGGGCATCTTAAATTTTAAAATAAGTCCATCCCATCCTAACCGCATTTCCTCTGTTGCTAATTCCCTCCAAATGCCTGTCCAGCCTTTGGTTTGCATTTTTACATTAATTCCGGCAGCTGCATATACACCAAAATTTACATTGTAAAAATTGACTTTAACACGATGTTTATCATCAAAATAATCAAAATGTGGTTTAGTTCTTCCAAAAGCATCTTGGATAAGGCTACCAGCCCATGTTTTGGCATCAAAATCATAACTGGGAAAAGCATCATAAGTAGATTGCGGTAAAGGCCCTACTAGATTTTGTTCACCGTTTCCTTCTCCAGCAATTCTACTTGGACGAACATATTTATTGTCATCTTCTTCAGGGGCAGCATCTGAGGGATTGGTGATAATCCGAGAAGGGCGGTTGTAATCAGATGACGACATGTATACTACTCCAGTATCTATTTGTACGACACGAGAAGGGTGCTCAGGTTGGAAATTTTCTGTTTGAGGTCCCATTTTCCTGATAACGGATTGGGGATCCTTGTCTAAGTCTTTAATTATAGCGTATACACGTGATAGTTTGTTAGGCATGCAAAGAAAAGTACCGTATTTCGTTATTTTAACGACAGTATTTTCAACCTGCACTTCCAATTTATCATTTAATATGCTAGCGAAATATGGATCAGGAACTAAGTTTTCATTCCATTCTGTTAGAGTTGGTTCCTTTTCTAGTTGTTCAGTTTGAACCTTATTTTCACTGCGCTTTGCACTTTGATACGACCTGAAATTTTCAGGCATGTGATATTTATTTAAAACGTTTATAGGATCTTCTAAATTATCAGCAATTAAGTCGTTTATACATTGCTGCATTTTTTCTTTGGAATCAAATACTAAATACTCTGCGGATGATTTCGGGCTTATGGAGTTGGAAATTTTATCCTGTTCGATCTCTTTTTTGCAAGAAGGGAAAAAGATAACAAAAAAAAGGACATAAAAATACTACCCAGTAAGTAACTGGAGGGTTTAATACTCATGACAATTTGATTTGAATTTGGTTAACTAATTTGGAAAGGATATTAAATAAGCCTCAATACGCTGCAGTAATTTTTGTTTTGCAATACTAGGGAAACTCACAGAAAAAGTATCTTGAAAAATGGTTAATTAAATGTTAAAGTGCTAATTCTATTATAGAATGAGGTAGAATAATCTGAAATACTTATGGAAGGACCACTATCTTACTCCCAAAAGAATTAACTATTTCGTATTAGATACCCGAATATTTTTTTTCTTATTAAACGCTGCCAGGCAGCTATCAAGGGGCCTTCCATCTTTATAAATACAATCACAAAATTCTTCGCATGCCACAGGGTTTTTGCTTCCAAAGCATTGGTTTCTGCATTCGGCTTCGGAGTTACAAGGTCCAATCTCCCATAAATAGAAAGTACCAATTATTATAAAGGACAAAATGGCGATGGAACCACCAAAAAATATAATTCGAAGGCGTATTCCTAAAGGCTTTTTTATTACAGGCGGATCGGTTCTAGCTTGCTTGAAAGGTAAAAGATATTTTAAGCGGTCATAATTCCAGAGTAATAAAAATAGACATGCTAACAACAGCATTGTATTGGCCCGGGTGCCTGCAAAGCGGGTGGCATACGTCAGCACGCATATGTTTACTATCACGGGGAAATACATAAGCACCCCCATAAAAGAAGTTCTTGGAATAAGAATTAAAATAGCAATTATGATTTGAGCAATTCCAATAAACGTATAATAATACCCCGTTAAATATAATGCGTCAAAGTAATGTCCTAAGGGGTTATTCGACGGTAATCCTTCAGCGAATCGCTCACCCATGACTTTAACCAAACCGGTCGGGAAAAAACTCGCAGCCAGTACAATGCGACAAAAAAGAGCAAATCCCTGAAACCATTTATCAGACTTTGCTTCATGGTATATTTCTTCAATTCTGCTCATAATCACTAGTCAATGATGGTTACCTGAAACATTAGAATCCACATTGGGCTGTTAATACAGGTTGCATTAAAACTCATGCTTTCTTGCGATTGAATAACAGGCTCAATAGAAAATGAAGAACTAAAGCTATGACGGTCCAGTACACAGCACAGGCAAGAGCCCGGATGGGAGGTGCGCCGTCAGGATCGTTGAATATTTGTGCCAGGGGGCCTACCAAAACAATTTTAACAGGATACAAAATGGAGGCTAATGTGCGCTTCCAGGCTATTGGCGAGTTAGTTCCCGCGAACCAGTCGCCGTTTACGGGCACCAAAATCAAATTAGAGACAATCATTAAGGCAAATGCCGAAATGAGAAAAATGAGGACGAATCTTTTCCGTGAAATTTTCATACTACTATATGTTTATAATAGACAGAAAGTACTTTGAAGTACAAAGTAAGTGCTTTTACTTTGTATTTCAAAGTATTTGAAGAAAAAAACTGGCTATTTACTCCTGCTTAATAAAAATGAGAAATATGTGGAAACTGGTAGATAAAGTTATGCTTGGGCCATCCTAGCGGGAATGTCCTAACTCTGAGAATTTGCAGAATATGTAAATACAATAATTGGCAAATGATCTGCCACCCAGTACCTCTATGGCATGAGCACAAAAATCATCGTCGAAGAAACTTTCATGCACGTTTTCCACGAAAGTTTCGGACGTGAAATAGAAGGCATGATAATGTTCATTTATTTCTTCCTCAATCTTCTCAATTTCGACAATGGTGCTGGTTTCCTCTTTTATCGTTTCCATGTACAAGCGCATACCGTTGTCCCGTATCAGCATATGTATATCTCTGAGTAGGGTCTCTACTGGAACAAAGATGTTTATCAGGTTGGGCATATATTTTTATTAGGTCCGTTTGTTGTTGTTGCTGCGGTTTATCATTATTGCTGATGAAACCCGCCGGCTATTCCGTATTATTTAGAGCGAGCATTCCTGTTTCCCGGCAGGCGTTATATCAAAGTTGAAATAGTTTGTAAGAAAGTGCATTTTCAACAATTTCTTCCGGGGACAAATCTTCGCACTCCAATTGCTGGCACCAGGATCCGAAAGGCTATCTGAAGATATCCGGTAGCTTGTCATTTTCTTCTTCTTCAGTTGCAACTGCTGCAGCTCTGATCTTTCCACAAGATTAATCACTTTACTTAGCTTTGTCATGTCAGGCAATATACTAATTGTTTGCAGGTGAATCAAGCTGTCATCTGATAACCTTAAAGCAGCGGAAAGATCTCGATAAGATATTTGTTGTGATTAAAAGCCAGGTGAACATACTCATTGGCTTAAAATGTGCAAAATCTCTTTTTGTATGAATAGGAGAGAGTGAGCGGAATCAGGAAAAGATACTGAATACACCTATGATGAAGGAGAACAGGGACAACCGGCCTTTCAATTTGTGTTGATCAAACCTAACGAGGTAGCCTTTTCCATTGTTGATTCGGCCATCTCAGGTGGTGGTGGCAGCAAAAAATGGCGCAACAAGATCTTTCCACTTTCTGATCTGAAGAAAGGTTATCAGAAAGTGGCTGAACAGTTTTTGAAAGAAGTAGCTGCTAAAGCGCCGGCACAGTTGCCATACTGGAAGAAGATTATTAGAAGTGTATAATACTTTGACAAAAAGACATCCATTTTCAGCAGCAACACCAGAAAAAAAAACTACAGTCGGTTATTCACTTAATTATTGATTTGTTCTGCCAGCCCGATAATAATTCCTTCGGTTCCCCGGATATAACAGAGGCGATACAGGTTTTCATACTGAACAATTTCGCCGACAAGCTGGGCTCCATGCTTGCTCAGCCGGGGTAGCAGTTCATCAAGATTATCAACAGCGAACATGACACGAAGATAGCCGAGCGCGTTCACAGGAGCATTACGATGGTCAGAGATAGTAGCGGGAGCTAAAAACTTCGAAATCTCGAGCCGGCTGTGACCGTCCGGAGTAACCATCATAGCAATTTCTACGCTTTGATCACCCAACCCCGTGATACGGCCAGCCCATTCACCCTCCACTTTTGCTCTCCCTTCGAGTGTCAGACCTAACTCCGTGAAAAAAGCGATGGCATTATCGAGAGATTCCACAACGATGCCAACATTGTCCATTCTGAGTACTTTACTTTTTGTCATAGTTCTATGTTTTTATGTAGTATATCCAATTTAGCTAAATATTTCAGAATTCCGTGCTTTAAGGCAAGGCAGACTTTAAATGGAAATTAGGAAAGAATTATGAAGATACCAGAAAGGCCACCATTTACCTCTAAAGAGTATAATTTCCGGGATATTAAATAGATACAGTGTCTAAGCAGTTGCTTTCCCATTGGCATGATATGTTTTTTATACTTCCATCATTTTAATACAAAACATAATGGATGCTCCCTTAAACTTCACTGCATTTATTCCCCTTTGTGCAAATGTTGCCGTACATATTCTGCCGTTACAGAAACCTTATCTTTCAATAAGTCAGTAACTGTTCCTGTAAACAAAACATTTCCGCCATATTTACCTGCACCAAGTCCAATATCAATAATCCAGTCCCCTTGCGCAATTACATCAAGATTATGTTCTATGACGATCAAAGTATTGTTATTTTCAACCAGGTCGTTCATAAAACCTAAGAGCTTTTCAGTATCGCTTGGATGTAACCCTGTGCTCGGCTCATCCAGGACAATTATTTTATTGGAATGCTCCAGTTCTTTTGTTAATTTCAGTCGTTGTCTTTCTCCTCCTGAAAAACTGTCCAGCCTTTGTCCTAAAGTAAGATAACCCAACCCCAGTTTGAGCAACATGCCGAGAGGCCTGTTATACAGATTGTCAGGAAAGAAATCAATAGCTTCTTCCACGGTCATATTCATGACCTCAACAATGTTTTTATTGTTATAGTAATATTTTAAGACCTGTGGCTTAAATCCGGAACCTCCGCAAACTTCGCAGGGCTGCTCTATATCATCCATAAATGCCAGATCAATTTTTTCCACACCTATACCTTTACAATTTTCGCAGGCGCCTTCACTATTTCTGCTGAAAAGTTTATCGGAGACGTTATTTGCCATAGAGAACCGTTTTCTTATATCATCTGATAATTTCAGATAAGTAATGAGATTGGAGCGAATGCTCATAGCAGACAACGACTGGTCAATAATAGTTATTTCCCGGTGGAACTTAGGCAACACTTTATTGATCAATGTGCTCTTGCCTGATCCGGCAACACCTGTAACTATGGTCATTACGTTTTTGGGGATTTTTACAGAAACGTTTTTAAGATTATGGAGATTAGCATTCTTAATTTCTAAATGCCCATTTGCGCTTCTTGGTTTTTTATTCAGTTTGGATGTTTTTGCAAAATATAAACCGGTTTTCCCTTTTGAATTTTTTAATTCGTCAAATGTGCCTTCGTAAATAATTTCTCCGCCGTTTCTTCCCGATTGCGGCCCCATATCAATAACCCAATCAGCAATTTTAATTAGGTCAGGATCGTGCTCAACAATTAAGACAGTATTACCCTTGTCGCGTATTTGTTTAATGATAGAAGAAATATTTTGCAGATCTTTCGGATGAAGTCCTATGCTCGGTTCATCAAAAATATATAGCAGGTCGGTGAGGTTGTTCCCCAGATTTCTTACCATTTTTATCCTCTGACTTTCTCCGCCCGATAACGTATCTGTTCTTCTGTCCAATGTCAGATACTGTAAACCTATGTTTACGATGTTTTGAAGTTTCTTTTTCAGCTCAGTTAGAATTACATCAAAAGTTTTGGATTCCAGGGAGTCAACAAATTCCAGGAGCTCATCTATAGAAAGTGCGGTACAGTCGGCAATGTTTTTATCATTTATTTTACAGGACAAGATTTTATCATTCAGTCTTTTACCGTTACATACCGGGCAGGGTTTTGTGATGATGATATTTTTCAAAGCCTCTTTCCGGGTGATGTTCTCTTTTGATTCCTTCTTTAGAAATGCTTTTTCAATCCGCGGAATTATACCTTCATATTTTACCGTTTTGCCCCATTCCTTATCAGGGTGCTTTGGTTTGTGTTCCGGGGCGTTCAAAAGTATATCCCATTCTTCCGGGGTATAATCTTTCAGCTTTTTATCGTTATTAAAATACCCGGACAGTGTATATCTCAATAAACGGTAACCGCCGGGCTGAAAGGTCGGAAACATGATTGCCCCTTCATTCAGTGATTTCTGTTTATCTATAAGGTTGTCTATGTTCACCGTCTGTACAAATCCAAGCCCCTCACATTCCCTGCACATTCCCAAGGGGTTATTGAATGAAAACACATTGGAATATCCTACAAATGGTTTTCCCATTCGTGAAAAAAGCAATCTTAAAGAAGCATACACATCGGTAGCTGTACCAACGGTTGACCTTGCGCTTCCTCCTAATCTTTTCTGATTGATAATAATTGGAACATTCAGGTTATCAATTCTATCCACTTCGGGTACGCCGATATGCTGCAGGCGGTTCCTGATAAAACTTCCCTGTGTTTCATTGAACTGCCTCTGTGCTTCAGCTCCTATTGTTTCAAACACTAGAGATGATTTTCCTGAGCCCGAAACACCTGTAAATACAGTGATCCGGTTTTTAGGTATCTGTACTGAAATATTCTTCAGGTTATTTTGCCTTGCATTCTTTATGATAATATCAGTCATATTCGTTAACTTTGGTAATATTTAACAAAGTTAACTAATTATGCTATTATGAACAAAGGTGAGCGGAAATTCTACAATGTATTTACAGAATTGCAATGTTTTATTTTGGCGAATATGAGCAGGGGGGAAGTGAACGGGGTTACCGCCACTCACTACAATATAATCGAATACATTTATCGAAATGATAAATGTACCGGGAAGCAGGTGGCAAAGGCTTTTAATATTAGTCCGCCTGCAATTTCCCGGCAATTGAAGTTCCTGGTTGAAAATAATCTCATTGAGCAAAAGCAATCTTCATTAGACCGGAGAATTTTCAATTTAAGTGCAACCGATAAAGGAAAATTCATTATTGATAATTCAGAGAACTTCAGAGAACGTGTCGCAAAACAGGTTTCTAAGGCTCTGACCAGGGATGAATTGGACAATCTGACATCTCTTTTAGGTAAAGTTATAGGGGAGATAGTAGAAAGTCATACCTGATTTAAGCCTTTAAAGGTTGCATTCCCCGGACCAATGAGCTTGTAAGGGCGAGCCCGTATTATTGTCTTTCCATTGATCCGCCCGGTTGAGTTGAAAGTGGCGATGGCATCATCCAGCGTTGCTATGGCGCCAATGTTCGTCCGTAAACGTCCTTCACGGAATCTCTGTACAACTTCATTCAATTGGATGGGATCCGCTTCTACAACAAAGTCGATTGTGGATCCGTTATCGGGCCGCGCATCTGTAGGCCCTGCGATGGTTACCAGTGTTCCCCCGGAACGGATCAGTTTTACAGACTGCTGAGCAATATCTCCACTGAATATATCAAAAACCAGGTCTACCCCGCCTATATCCTGTAGTTTTTCGTTTTCAAGATCAAGGTATTCCTGTGCACCGAAATCGAGCGCCGCCTGCCGGCCGTTGGCACGTCCTGTACCGATAACATAAGCGCCGGCTGCCCGTGCAAGCTGAACTGCCATAGAGCTCACCACGCCGGCTGCACCGTGTATAAGGACGGTTTGCCCGGCCCGGAGGCGCCCGTGTACAAATAGTCCCTGCCATGCGGTCAGGCCCGACATAACAAGCGCAGCTCCTTCCGCAAAATCAACATCACCCGGTAAAGGTGCAAGGTTGCGTGCCTCTACGGCTACGTACTCTGCCAGTGTACCGTTACGGTGCCAATCTGTAAGGCCAAAAACCCGTTGCCCAACAGACAATCCGGTTGTGCCGTAGCCCAGGGCAGTAACCACACCAGCCACTTCATGGCCGGGAATTGATGGCGAGCGATCCCGACCGGCACGATCGGTCCATGTGGACGGCCATGTGAGCTCATCTTTGGTGAATCCTGATGCATACACCTGTACAATAACGTCGTTCAAAGATGCCTCTGGCTGAGTCAGTTCCGCCAGTTTCATTCCGGCAGTTCCGGTCGCCTGGTCAGTTACAATGATTGCTTTCATAATGCAGTTCCTTTTTGTTTAACAGCAATATTGCTGTATGTTAATGATGTTTTCCTTTATCGTGGATATAAAATTAAATGTTGGTTTGGTTACGTTGGTAGACCAGTTTTAAAATGTCCGGGGGGCCAGGTAGGGTTAACGGATTTCATTAACTCCATAATAACCGATTTCCGATACATTCATTGGAACCTGCTATTGTTTAGCTCCCCTTAATTATTCAAGTTTATACGATTTATGTAACTTTAAGTTTTAATAAAGTTTCATAAAAAGCATATCATGGATACAACCCTGATCACCACAAGTACCTCTTTGGAAGGTTATAAAATCATCAAACACCTTGGCCTTGTTCGTGGCATAACTGTTCGCTCACGCAGTCTGCTTGGAAATATGGCAGGCGGATTTATGAGTTTGTTTGGGGGCAAAAGCTCAATTTATACCGAGTTATGCGAGAAAACCCGTAAAGAAGCCTATGAGCTCATGATCCTCCATGCACAGGAAATTGGTGCTAATGCAGTCATCAATATGCGTTACGATGCCAATGAAGTAATGAACGGTATTACCGAGGTATTGGCCTATGGTACTGCTGTAGTTGTAGAAAAAGTTTAGACATTGTGTTATAACAAACTACCCCCAGTTGATAAGACAGTACAGCGTATATTCTCATCGCAGCTTAAACAGTTGTTGAATTAGCTCAATAAGATCATAAAAAGCGTGATATAATCTGAAAATTATATCACGCTTTTTATGATCATCAGATCAATGGAATTTCTTTCCAATTAACAATACCCGTGAGCCCATCAGCGGTCGCTGTATAAACCCATTTTTTGTCTGGTGTAACAGGAGTTGAGGTTGCCAGGTTGAATATCTCGAAACCACAAACTCCACCGCTTTTAATAAAGGAATTTGTTACCGGGGAAACCCAGGATTGATAAAGAGCAGCACAACCGGAAAATGTATTGTTATTTACATTGGCATAGGAAGTACTTACATTATTTACGAATGCGGAAAAATCAACCGCAATGGAGCAATCCATAAAGTGGTTCCGTGTGATTTCTGTAAAACTTGCTATATCGTTGAACCCAATTCCAATTTTATTGTTTCCTTTAAAGCTATTGGATCGGATATAAACGTGCACCGCTTTATCGATATAAATGATTTTGTCGGTGTTACCTTCAAGGTAATTATTTTCGATTAGTATGGGCAGGTAAGGTGGATTGATGGTGTAAACTGAGTTTTGAATGCTGATACATCTGCCGCTGGAAATGATTTTATTATCTTTTATAATGGGAGATCCATTGGATAAATCCGGTGAAATCAAGGTAATATCACCCCATAGCGTGTTATTGCTTACTGTAAAATTTTTTGAAGCCTGTATTAATAGGTTTTTTTCCAATAGGCAGCCGGAAATTTCAATATCTCTGCTCGCAAACAGGGATATAGATCTTTTGAGTCTGCCTTGTCCCTCCCGGATGGCAGATGATCCATAACAAACAGCGTTTGAAACAACTCCCTTGCCGCTGTAGTAAAGTGAATAGTCAACGAAGCACTGGTTGCTGCTATTGCTATTAAATATGTTTGACCAGCAGCCAAAATACATACCAAATCCTTCCGCCATATTTTTAGCAACATTATCAGAAAATACATTGCTATAACTCCTGGCATGGCAACAAATGCCAATTTCATCAGCAGGTAAATGACCACTTCCCTCGATAGTGTTATTGCTTACAATATTATTATTTGACATCATAACAAGAATGGCTGCATCTCCACCATGTGTATAGTAGCAGATATTATGAAGCAGTTTATTGCCGGTGCTGAATGAATCAATCATTATACAGCGGGTTGTTTCAGTTTTTATGGTGCAATTTTTTACAACATTCCAGGCACACTTATTAACAAGGTTTATTCCGCCGTTTATGATATTCAGATTACTGAACTGGCAATTTCTTGACTGTTCCAATAAAATGGAATAGGCTGTTTCGCTAACAAATTCAATTGTAAAATCGTTTAATGCTACATTTTCAATTCCTATAAGTTTCCTAAGTTTATTGCCGCTGTAATAATCAAACAGGGTAGGTTTGTTTAGTGAGATAGTAGTGGCGGTTTTAGAGGTAACAACAAATATTTCCATTTGAGCCAAAGGATTCTCATAATTATTCCACTCGGCTGAATATTGTGTGTTTGAAAGTATTTCCCATGCATTGTCAACTCCGTTATAAGTATAAATCACATCACCAATATTAATTTCTCCTGTGGTGTTTAATGCAATTGTTGAGCTTCCGGCAGGACTGTTACCGGCAAGAACAATATTGTTGTAGTCTTCGCTGTTAGGTGGAATGACCTCGGTTGCGTAGTTGTCATTAAATGAGAAATTTCTGACTCCTCCTTTTTCACTTCTGATCTTACCGGCAGCACTAATTCTAAGAACGCTGTTTATAGCATCACCATATATGTGAGTGTTACTTTTTAACCATATTGTACCGTTGCATACGTATGTTCCGGGAGAGAGGTATAAGGAATACCTATTGGCACTGCAAAAATCAATAGCGTTCTGAACAGTAGTTAAATTGTCTGTAATACCATCTCCTTTGGCGCCACACCATCTTATGTCTATAACATCATTAAAGGTCCGCTTCCATCTGCCTGTTGTGCTTAGCGCCTGGATTACTGTTATGCCGTTATGTGGCGCCTGTGAGGTTTGATCCCAATAAAATTCACCACCACCGCCGTCGCCGGGCATATAGTATCCTTGTAAGTTACAATATTCATTAGGGGATGTTCCGTTAGTGCCCTGGAGTGAGGCCATTGAATTTAATATCATTTTTTGTCTTTTAAGGTTAACAACTTATATCAAGACAATAATAACTAGCCTCTGCGCATTGAATATGCGCTTGCATTCATTCTGGAAAGTAGGATCTATGAGCAGACGGGACACCCGTATTTCTATTTTTATTATTGGCATGTTGTTTTTCATCTTCGGGTTTGTTACCAGGGTGAGTGCGATACTGATACCTTATTTTAAACACATCTTATGCGGGGTGCTTTTGCTATCTTCCTCCACCTACGGTCATCTCATCAGGAGATGGAGGATTGGGATTTCTTCACGGGTACTATTAAAACCCCGGGTGCAGTTATATGAAGTGCCGGAAGAAAAAAATAAGTAATTG
This sequence comes from Chitinophaga polysaccharea, assembly GCF_902150045.1. Lineage (GTDB taxonomy): Bacteria > Bacteroidota > Bacteroidia > Chitinophagales > Chitinophagaceae > Chitinophaga > Chitinophaga polysaccharea_A. The sequence continues at coordinate 1,072,777 of NZ_CABFVU010000003.1, read as the reverse complement.
AATTTAAATATCATGCAACAACGTATTATCTTTCTGGCGCTGGCAGTGCTGCTAATGGCCTGCGAAACATAGAAAACAACTACTGTGAAACTTATTGCACTTGATCCAGGACATTTTCATGCGTCCCTGGTACAGCAGGAAATGTATCCGGGAATTGACAGCCTCCTGAAAGTTTTTGCACCGGAAGGAGCGGAGGTAGAGCGGTACAGGAAAGCAGTACTGGCCTTTAATGAACGAAAAGATTCGCCGACACACTGGGTACAGGAAGTGTATACAGGGCCTGATTATCTGCAACAATTGCTGGCGCAGCCAGCGGAAAATATCGTGGTGATTGCCGGTAACAACCGTTTGAAATCAACCTATATCCGCAGGTGCGTACATGCGGGGATGCATGTGCTGAGTGATAAACCTATGGCCATTGACGCAGCAGGCTTTGACTCGCTCAAAGCAGCATTTAATGAAGCAGCGCAACATCATGTACAGCTATATGATATGATGACCGAGCGCTATGAGATCACCTCTATTCTGCAGCGGGAGCTTGTGCAAATGCCATCTGTATTTGGGAAACTGGAAAAAGGAACTCCTGCAGCGCCTGCTATTATCAAAGAAAGCGTACATCATTTTAAAAAGAAGGTGGCGGGCAATGTGCTTATAAGGCCCGCCTGGTATATGGATGTAACGCAGCAGGGAGAGGGGATCGTAGACGTGACCACCCATTTGGTGGACCTTATTCAATGGACTTGTTTCCCGGATCAGGTCATTCATTACGAAGTGGACATCCTGATCGATTCCGCCCGGAGATGGCCTACTGCCATGACCTTTTCGCAGTTTCACGAGATTACCAACGAGGATCGTTTCCCGGATTATTTACTAAAGGATGTAAATGAAGACAGTGTATTGCAGGTATATGCCAATGGGGCGTTTGATTACCGGATTAAAGAGGTGCACGCCCGGGTGGCTGTCAGCTGGAAGTACCAGGCCCCTGAAGGGAGAGGTGATACGCATTATTCGTTGATCAGGGGCACCGGGGCTGATATAGTGATTCGTGATGGAGCATTATACATTGAGCTTAAAACGGCCGGTACGGAAGCTTTACAGCAGGGTATCGGGGTACTTGCCGCCACCTGCCCGGGGATTTCCTTAAAAGCAAGCGGAAAGGCCTGGGAAGTGGTTATTCCAGCCACCTATAAAAAGGGACATGAGGCCTCATTTGCCAGTGTCATGCAAAAGTACCTGTTATACGTAAACTCCGGGAGTATGCCGGCATGGGAAGTGCCCAATATGTTAGCGAAGTATTACACCACGACGCAGGCATTACAGCTGGCAAAGAAGCATTAGACAGATAACCCGATATTATGAGGAGCCCCCGCATTCCAGTTTTTAATCCTTTTTCCGATAGTTTTAATTTTCATAAGCATAAAAAATATGCTTACCTACCCGCTTTGCGTTGACGCAAATAGAATGCGCATCGAAAGTATACATTACAGAATATTTGTTAACCTAAAAAAACACTATGGTCGTTCAACTAATTTTGGATTTAATGACAGTTTCCGGCGCTCAGCAGGGAGTACATTTGTACTGTGCTAGGCTATAATGATATTGGTGACGGCGGCGGCTGACAATTTTACTGGGATAACAGTAGTTCAGCCAGTCTTGATGGAGGTCTGGTGTTTAAAGGTTCTTTGCCAACCGGTAGATGGATCAGGCTGTATTCAGAGCCAATCAGTGTAAGATGGTTTGGGGCAACAGGGAAAAGCAGTGTATTGGATACTGCTGGATTTAAAAAGTCTATAGCACGCTCAAGAACTGTTTTCGTTCCATCCTGGTAATTATTTGATTAGTGAAACGATTGAAGTTAATGTACCGGGTTTTTCTTTTGTTGGAAATGGCTCTGATTCGACAATAATTTACTTTGTTCCCAACTCCGACAATAAGCCTTGCTTTTTGTTCAAGCCTCTGGATGATAGTACCGGAAAATTAGTTGCCAATAAATTTTGTGGTTTTTCTATTACGGCCACTTCCGACAGTATTAGCAAGAAATTAACTGCAGTTCAGGTTTTGGGCAATTCTGATAGCACAAGAAAAAGGGTAACCAAATTTTTAATGCACGACATCCATGTATTGCCCGGGTTTACAAATCAAAACGGAACTTGTATAGGAATTGATATCAATGGCTGCGAGGCGTCTACATTCAGAGAAATACAAAGCTGGGCTGATTTTCCGTTGGTTTTAGGATCTGATATTGCCGGTACAACAACAAATGGCGGAGGCGACATAGACGTTACGACTTTTCGTGATTTATATCTGGTCTCTAATGGTGCTCAAAGAAGACCTTGTGTTTACATACGGCCTGGTACCTCCCTTTCAAATGTTGTGTTTGATGGCACACATGAGTATGCCGGCGGATCACATGGCATCTTATGGGATAGATCACTGAATTCAAGTGCCACGATATCTGCATCTAATGTTTCATTTGAAAATATAAGAGTAGAACAAAGTATTAATGCCAATAATTATGCGCTATACTTACACGGTGGTAATACTATGATAGACAGAGTAACGATAAAGAACTGTGATACCACAACAGCAGGCGACGGCTATTATCGCGAATATGGTAGTTCGATCTGCAGAGGTTATATACTATAAGGGTACTAATTTCCCTGTAACTGCTGAGTACATTTTTCCTCTTATGGATGTACAGGAAAATATACCAATTTATTTGGGGTAAAAGAAAAATGCCAAATCAATACTTCTTGGAACAGGGAGCTCCTATCGTTTGAATTCAATATCTGTAAGTAGAGCATTGAGCTTTATTCAGGTTATTGCTTCCAATGCCTCCAATACAATTAATGAATGGGGGACGGCGGCTATTTTTGGAATAGGCAAAGTGACAAAAATGAGCGGATCAGCTAATTTTTTTGTGGGAACTACAGCTTCTCCTAATGGTGTAGGTATACTTTATGATAGTACAGGTTTTAGTATTTCAAACAGTACCGGGCAAAATATAACTGTTTTATTTTATGAGGATTATGCCTTGATATAGATCTGTTGCTTGCGTGTCACCTTCAATTTTCCTTTTGATAAAGTTATTTGAAGCAACAAAGAATCCCTGCTTCCGGAAGAAACAGGGATTTGAAAGAAAACTTATACTCTTGAAACAGTTATCTTAGTGCGCAATTGGTGAAACTACGTCAACCAGTAATTCTGTTCCATTATCTTTGTGAATTTAGAAGCCATACATGCCACCTGAAACGGAGATTTGTTCTCCGGTAATCCAGGCTGCGTCGTCGGAAGCAAGAAATACAGTGGCTTTTGCAATATCTTCGGGCCGGCCTCTCCGACCGAGCGGTGTATTGGCAATGAACATTTTTTCATATTCACTGCCGGTGGTAACACCCGCACTACGTGCGCCTTCTGTTTCCGTAGCGCCCGGCAAAATGGAATTGATACGAATGTTTTTTGCACCTAATTCTTTCGATAAAGAGATCGTTATAGCATCTAACGCCGCTTTGGTTGAAGAATATAACGAGGCTGAGGGAAGAGGCATTTTGCTTGCCCCCGAACTGATATTGATGATATTGCCACCTTTATCGCTAAACAGTTTCAGAGATGATTGGATAGCAAGTATAGCCCCCAGAACATTGACGTTGAAATGCTGATGAAAAGCTGCTGCTGTTACTTGTTCAATAGGTGTGTATCCTTGAAATGCTGCGTTGTTTACCAAAATATCCAACGTGCCGAAAGCGTTCTTTGTTTCTTCAAACAGCCTGATCACATCAGCTTCTTTTGATACATCGCCCTGCACTGAAATTGCTGTGCCTCCGTTATCGGTTATGGATTTTACTACTTTTTCTGCTTCGTCTTTACTTGAAGCATAATTTACAACAACCTTTGCACCCTCCTGGGCAAATGCTTTCGCAATTCCTGCACCAATTCCTTTTGATGCACCTGTAACTATTGCTACTTTATTTTTTAATTTATCCATTATTTCTTTTTTAATGATTGAACGACAAAGCGGGATTAATAAAGTTACTCCTGGTAGCTTTGTGCAGAGAAGAATATAAAAACATCATAAGGTGCTCAAGCGGAAAGAGATTCATTAGTTGAACCTGATCAGGTCCTTAAAGATCAACTGACCCCAGCTATTTCCGCGGGCCTGCACAAGCAGTCCACCTTCCGAAAGCCCGCCCAGTTTGATTGGTGAAAAACCGAGATTTTCCGCAAGCGCACTAATTTCCGTTGCTGCGCCGTCATCGTCGCTGGCCAGGAACACGACTCTCTTACCCCCGTGCCCGGGTGGATCCTGATCAAGGACGGCAGCGGCCAAATGGTTGAAACCTTTAACCAGTTTGCCGCCGGTGAAGGCCTGTGCAACGACCCTGGAGGAAGACTGTCCTCCTAACTCTTCAGGGGGCACGCCGTATGCATTGGTCACATCAATGATGGTTTTCCCTTGCCAGCTGGGTAGTGCCTTTGCTACATCCGGATGCGACCCAAAACGGACAGCCAAAAAGATGATGTCCGCCCTGACCGCTTCCGCCAGTTTTTTGGGAATGATGGTAGGGCCTATCGCAGCTGCGGCGGATGCAAAGCTCTCCGGCTCGCGGGTGGTTGCAACGGATACTTCGAGGCCTTTGCGGGCAAATGCCCTGGCCAGGGCCTGGCCGATATTACCAAAACCGATAATTGCGTAGCTCGCTATTTTGTTTTCTGATTTGCTCATTTTGGAAATTATTTAATGGCACGGGTACAAACCCACGCCGGGTTCGGATCAGGTATTTATTTAGCCGGCGCCAGATAGGTCAGGCCACCATCAACAAGGAGCTCAGCACCAAGCATAAAAGATGATTCATCAGAAGCCAGGAAAACCGCTGTTTTGCCAATATCAGACGGTTGCCCGATTCTGCCTACCGGCATTACATCTGCCCAGTATTTTTTTACCGCTTCCAGTTGTTCGGCAGGAACAAACTTGCTAAATACCGGTGTATCTGTTGTACCCGGTGATATTACATTTGCTCTGATCTTTCTGTCTAAAAGGTCGTTTGAAAATCCTTTTGCGAAGTGAATAACAGCTGCTTTGGCAGCACCATAAAGTGAAAATGAAGCATATGCCCGATGCCCTGCATTTGACCCGATAAGGATAATAGAACCACCATCATTCATATAAGGCAGTGCTTTATGGACAGTGAAGTAAACACTTTTCACGTTTAAGTCCATTGTCTTGTCATAGTCAGCTTCGCCAATATCAGCCACAGAACCCAATGTTGCTCCTGTAGCTGCGCCACCTGCATTGGCTACGATCACGTCTATTTTACCAAATTTTTCAGATGTTTCCTTAAACACTCTTTCCAGGTCGGCAAGGTTGGTTACATCGGCATTTATGGCAATAAAATTACTACCAAGTTCAGCCACAGAATTATCTAAAGTTTCCTGGGTTCTGCCAACAATGGCTCCTACAGCGCCTTCATTTTTAAATTCCTGGGCAATGCCAAACCCGATGCCACTATTACCACCCGTAATAACTGCTACTTTATTCTTTAGTTTACTCATTTTTTGATCTGTTTTTAAATTTGTTTCGTAAAGGTACCATCAATAGTTTATCTTAGTAACCATTATGGTATATACTAGTTACTATTGGGTAACTACAAATTTTAAAAGTATGAGAGACGACAGATTTTGCAATTCGCATTGCCCGTTTACAAGGGCTATTGGCACCATTGGTAATAAATGGAAACCAATAATAATAGATGTTATTGGCGCCCGTACCATTCGTTTTGGTCAGCTGGACTCCATAATACCAATCATTTCGAGGAAAGTACTGACTGAGCAACTAAAAGAGCTGGAGGAAGATGGACTACTGGAAAGACTGGCCTATAAGGAAATACCGCCAAGAGTAGAGTATAAGCTGTCTGCAAAAGGCCTGGCCTTTTTACCAATTTTAGAAAGCATAAAAGAATGGAATTTAAAATATGAAGTGGCTCCAATGCCCAAAGAGAGTGATTCAAATAGGGTAAGTTATGCCAGATAGTGTAAAACCCGCATCATCCACCCATTACCATAGCTCACCGAAAAATTGATTGATCCTTGTTTGCAGTTCAGTATTATTGGTAGTAATATCATCGTGTGTACGATTAGGGTAGATAAATAATTTCACTTTGTCTTCCAGCCCAAGATCTTTCATGCGGTTAAATAATAATTCTCCCTGTGAAGCTGGCGTGATGCGGTCCTTTTCCCCGCAATGCAGTTGTGTTTTCGGTAAGCGGCTGCAAAAGTAAAGAGGAGAGGAGGCGATCATTAATTGCCGCGTCTCCGCTATGGTCATAGTGCCATTAACCAGGCCGGTTAAAAACTGTTCTTTGTAGGTCCGGTCATTATATAACTGTGCCGTTAGCCCGATAAAATCAACATTAAATGCAACAGGCGCCACCCGTTTAAAACGTCCGTCGCGCTCCCCGGCCAGGAGTGCTACTGTACCTCCGCGGCTGCCACCCCGGATCATGGCCCTTCCCGTGTCTGCCAGTGGAAATACATTGCCAACAGCCGTTAACGTGGCGATCACATCATCGGTTGCCCCATCAAACGCATCGAAGCGTGACCCCTGCGACAAGGGTGATTTATAGACCACATTATTTATTTCCACGCTGACGTACTGACCCCTAAGGGATGGCACCACGTAGATTACCGGTAATTGATCATCCGTCAATCCTATTTTTATCGAATTTACCGGTTCCTTTTCCGTTCCGTATCCCCCCACATAAAACATTACCGGCAGCGGGTGATCCGTCACCGGAACCAGTACTGCTGCATACTCCTTTGAGCCGGATAATTCAAAGGAAATAATATGCAGTGATAATTTTGCATTGATGACATGTGTTTCTTCGGTCGTTATGTTTAAAGGGGTCAGATTGCGCGCTGACCATAACTGCTGCACCGCGTTGATTTCCGTTGTTGTTGGTGCCGCAAATAACGCGGTCTTATCTATTCCCTTTAATGCATCTTCTTTTTTACAGGCCAACGATAAGGTTAATATACCTATAAGCAGTACAACCGGGAGATATTTCATTGTGGAGATATTTGAATAAAAATAACCCATTCAACTGTCCGGTAAATAAGAGACTGTGATTTTAACAGTTTTTTATATAAATGATGCCTGGTTGGAGGCTAATTTATTTTTTAACACTTATCCTCCAGATGCTGTTGCCCGCATCATCTGCTACCAGCAATGCGCCGTCTTTTGCAACCGATACACCTACCGGCCTGCCATGTACCTCGCTCTTACCTTCATCCGCGATAAACCCGGTCAGGAAATCTTCCGCTTCCCCGGCAGGTTTGCCATCTTTAAAAGGTATGTAAATGACCTTATAACCTGCCAGGTGGGTGCGGTTCCATGATCCATGTTGTCCTATAAAGGCGCCGTTCCTGTATTTTTCAGGGAACATATTGCCTTTGTAAAAAACAAGGCCCAGCGAAGCCGTATGGGCTATCAAAGGCAGATCCGGCACTATGGCGGTTTTTACCAGCTCTGTTGCCTGGCCTTTGAAAGCCGGGTCTTCATGTTGGCCGAAATAAGAATAGGGCCAGCCATAAAAACCGCCGTCTTTTACGCTGGTAAAATAATCCGGTACCAGGTCGTCGCCCAGCTGGTCCCGTTCATTTACTACTGTCCAAAGTGTATGCGTGCCCGTAGCCCAGTCCATACCCACGGGGTTACGCAATCCGCTGGCATATATCCGCATGTTACTGCCGTCGGGGTTCACTTCTAAAATGGCCGCCCGGTTCTTTTCATTTTCCATACCATGCTCGGCTGCATTGGTGCCTGAGCCAACGGAAACATATAACTTGGTTCCATCTTCACTGGCAATTATATTCCTGGCCCAATGGTTATTATATCCGCCGGCAGGTAATGGCAGGATCTTTTTTCCTTCCGCCTTGATACTGGTCATGCCAGGCTGATAGGGATATTGCATCAGCCCGTCGGTATTGGCTACATAAAATTTATCGTTCAGCACCAGCATCCCCATGGGCTGGTTCAGGTTTTTCATAAACGTATAGCGCTCGTCGGGATGCCCGTCGTTATTGGTATCACGGAACATGGTGATCCGGTTGGCAGTGATGCTGTTATTCTCCGATTTTGCCTTGCCGCTTACCGCGTTGATCAGCTCCTGGGTAAACCGTTTGATGGCATGGGCTTCCGACACAAAAACATCGCCATTGGGCGCCACAAAGATCCAGCGGGGATTTTTCAGGCCATCCGCAAATTTGGTCACCACAAAACCCGGCGGGGCAATGGGCCTGGCATCGCCGTCCCATCCTATTACATTACTGAAATTGGTGACCGATGGTGTGGCGCCTGGAAGGGGCAGGGAATCGGGCGGGGTATTGTTCGTCATCTCCAGCGAATCCAACGGGGGGTGAGCCGCTTTTTTCCCGGATCCGTTACAGCCATATAAGGCGGCTAATACAAGTGCAAAAGTTGCGGACAGCAGGATCTTTTCCATAAAAAATGCTTGATTTTGTGGCATGAACGTATAAGGACATCACTGATAATAACAGGGCTAAAACAAGAATGATCACTGTTTACAGCACTTAATTTAAGACGTTAGGTTTACAAACCCAAATATACCGGCAGGGAAAAAGTGGTTCTTCCATAAAAAGCCTTCTATGACCCTGGACAGATGCTTATTAAATACATGACAGTGCAGGATAGTTGTACAATCATTTCTGTCTAAATTGAAGTAACACACAATTATAGCCATTAGTGGGGAAGTTGCCGGTAAGGTGCTTTTATGGTATAAACCTGCTTTCTATGCTAATGTCTGTTTATTATTATCTTACCCCGGTAATCTGTACAACATGAAGCAAAAAATTATACTAAGCTTTCTTTTGCAACTGGCAATCCTTCCTGCCTGCTTTGCGCAACAGTCAAATGAGGCAGCGGTCGGTTACCACCTGCCGGATGTGATGCGTACGCAATCAGGTAAAGTAATAAATACGGTGGCAGGTTGGGAGAAAACCCGCCGCCCCGAAATAACAGCATTATTTGAAAAGAATGTTCAGGGCAAAACCCCTGTAAAGAACATCCCATTGAGGTATGTACCCTTATCAGTTAGCCGCAATGCATTAAACGGAACGGCTACCCGGAAACAGGTGCGGGTATATTTTTCGGGGGATGATAAATATTACATGGATATTTTACTCTACCTGCCTAATAGTAAAAACAAGCCTGTGCCCATGTTCCTGGGATTGAACTTTGGGGGTAACCAGTCTGTTAATGCCGATACGGGAATACTTATTTCAGAACGGTGGGTTAAATACGCCCCAGAGCCTGCCTATAAAAATCATTTTGCAACAGCAGCTTCACGCGGTACACAAAGCAACGACTGGTGCGTTGAAAAGATCATCGCGGCTGGCTATGGGCTGGCTACGGTGTACTATGGCGATCTTCAGCCAGACAGTGCAAATAGCGTGAATGCAGGTGTGGCTCCATTGTTTTACAGGAAAGGGCAGAAAGAACCTACCGCAGATGAATGGGGCGCCATAGGTGTATGGGCCTGGGGCTTAAGCCGGGCGCTCGATTACATGGAAACAGACAAGGATATTGATTCAAAAAAGGTGACAGTGATGGGGCATTCCCGTTTGGGTAAAACAGCACTTTGGGCCGGGGCGCAGGACAAACGGTTTGCTTTGGTGATCTCCAATAATTCAGGAGAAGGAGGCGCCGCCATTACGAGAAGGAAGTACGGCGAAACCATTGCCGTAATGAATAAGGCATTCCCTCACTGGTTTTGCGGGAATTTTAAAAAGTATAATGATAAAGAAGATGAACTACCTGTGGATTTCCACGAATTAATTGCATTGATTGCGCCGAGGCCGGTATATATAGCCAGTGCCTCGGAAGATCAGTGGGCGGATCCTTTGGGAGAATACTTATCCGGATGGTATGCCACCCCGGTATATGCATTGTATGGGTTGAAAGGATTAAACACGCCTGATCCACCGGATATCAACCAACCGGTTGGCGATGGCGCGATCGGGTATCATATCCGAAAAGGCGTACATGCCATAACGTCCTACGACTGGGATCAATATATCCGCTTTGCCAACCGCTTCTTCAGTAAGTAACAGGTAAGCATATATTTTATTAGCAACGCAGCCGGGGCTTCAATTGAACTTTTCCCTGAACTCTAAAGGCGACAGGTTGGTCTTTGCCTTGAACAGCCTGCTGAACGACTGCGGGTGCTCAAAGCCCAGGCCATAGGCAATTTCACTCACGGATTGATGTGTTGTGGATAATTGCGTTTTTGCATGTTCAATCAGCCTGTCCTGGAGGTAATGTTGGGTGCTCTTCCCGGTCAGTGATCTCAGTAAGCCGCTCAGGTAGCCCGGGGAAACATTTAAAGAGGAGGCTATCTCCTTAACGGTCGGCATCCCTTCCACGGATAGCATCTCACTCTTTAAATAGTTATCCAGCAAGGCTTCCAGGCGGTCAAGGATCGAATGCCCCGATCTTTTGCGGGTAATGAACTGTCGTTGGTAAAACCTGTCGGCATAGGTGAGAAGCAATTCCAGCTGCGCAATGATCACGGGATCACTGAATTTGTCGATGTTATTCCGGTATTCCTGCATCATGTTTTCCATGATGGCAAGGATAGCCTTTTCCTCCTTATCAGAGAGGAAAAGCGCCTCATTGACGGAATATCCAAAATAATCGTATTGCCTGATTTTCTTTGCAAGCGGGGTTTTCCAGAGAAAATCGGGATGGATGAGCAGTACCCAGCCAGATCGGTTTGGGGTAGCGGCTTCTTCAGGTTCCACTTCAAACACCTGCCCCGGCGCCATAAAGAATATGACACCTTCCTCGAAATCTCCCGACTGCTGCCCGTATTTCATATTGCCCTTAAAATTCCTGTCGATAAGGATAGAATAAAAGTCGAACATAAAACCCATGCTGGCCTTGCAGGGCAGCTGTATGGAGCTGTAGTCGATAACACTGATCAGCGGATGTTCCGGCTTGGGAAGTCCCATTACCTTATGGTATTCACTGATCGTTTTTATCTGGTGGATCACCCTGTTTGCCATACCTTAAAATTACTCATAAATGTTTAACGATTGCTGCAGCACATGCGGGTACTTTTTCCCGGTGCCGTTACTCATGCACGATCTCTTCCAGTTTTTTGGCCAGGTTTTCCGGTTGCTCACGCATTGAATAGTGGCCGCCTTCAAGCGTGTAGATCTTCCATTTCCTTGCCCTGGCCTTATCTATTCCCATTTTATCGTGACCCGGACTTCCTTTGCCGTCTTTTGTCATCTGGAGAAATGCCGCCGGAATCTTCCTGGCCATGGGGTTGCTGATCTGTAGCGGTTCGGTAAAGGTATTCAATGGCTGCGGTACATCCATAGGAGGAACAGACTTTGTGACGCCGAAAGGATAGAGCAACATACCGTCTTTGATATTGCCCCTGGTCATTGGTTCCCACAGGTCGCCGCAAACATCTTTTGCGCTTTCACCGTTGTCGGGAACCATCGCATCCAGGTAGATCAGTTGTTTGATCCTGTCCGGCGCCTGTTCCGCCACTCCTGAAATAACCATGCCTCCATAACTATGACCTACCAGGATGATATCATGCAGGTCCTCGAACCTGATCACATTCAGGATATCATTGATGTAGGTGGTGAGGTTGATACCAGGATTGGAAAGATGTACCCTTTCCCCAAGGCCCGTAAGTGTGGGCCGGTAAACGGTGTTGCCATGCGCACTTAGAATAGCATCCACTTTTGCATAGTCCCAGCCGCCATCCCATGCCCCGGGAACAAAAAGATAGGTATGGGCATGCTGTTGCTGCCCATATGCGAACGAAGAAAAGACAGTGCTTAGAATAAAGATTAGTTTTTTCATAAAAATGCCTGATTGAATAAATTGTTTGTGGCTACAAAATTGAGGAATGAACAGCAGGAAGGCTTAACCGTATCTGCTTTAGTTGTAACAAAATATCAGGTTGAGAGAGTAGCCCAAATGCCAACTCAACTTCAGGCATCTTTTCAATAGCCTGTTATCCCTTCATTGGCAATGATGTTATCTTTAATTATCTTTCATGCCTGAAAAATATTTTACCTGATCATGGAAGTTGCCATATTAACCCGGACCAGCCTGCATAAAACGTTAGTCCTGCTTCTTGCCGGTCTGCTGGCGGTTTCCTGTTCCTGCCTGGCTCAAAGCGGAACCGCTTTCACGGGTTACGGAAAAGTGCCCGTAAAAACTCCCGATTCCCTTTTGCGGAAAATACATTCCGCCACCGGTATCAAAGAGAAAATACTGGCCCTACAGCCGCTTTTGGCTTTCCATACCGCCCATGGCACTACAGATTCCGTGATCATTTATGCACAACAGCTTATCGGCAGTCTTAACCAAAGTGATCTTTCATCTGCCGACAAATATTCCTACCAGGTTTCCCTTTATCTTACACTGGCCAACGCTTACAATGATGAAGGGCTGTACGACGAAGCCTTGCGTTATTACCTGCAGGGCGCCGGTATCGCGGAATCTCTCGGTAACAAAAGCGCCGTGAATGATAACAAAATGGGTATAGCCAATGTATACGCCGCCCGCAACGAATATGACAAAGCCATTGCTGCATACAAAGACCTGCTGAATACCAGCCAGGATGCGCAGCTGGAACATTTGGTGTACGAGCGGCTGGGCATTATTTTCCTGGAACAGAAAAACCTGTCCCAGGCGAAACAGTATACGGAGAAAGCGCTGGCTTATTTCCGGCAGCAGCACCAGGAGAAAAAAGAACTGCAGGCGAAGCTCACCCTCGGCATCATCGCGGAATTAAACCGGCAAACCGACGAGGCATATAGTATTTATAATGAGGTAAAAAACAATGCAGAACAGCGCCAGTTTTTTGACCTGTATATCAATGCAGGAAAGAGGATGGGCGACCTGCTGATTGCCCGGAAGGATTATGATAATGCAAAGATCTTATTGTCGCTGGTATACACTAACGCGCTTCAATGGAACGACCTGGAAGCACAGCTGAAAGTACTGAACAGTCTTCGTAACCTGCACGCCGTAACGGGCGATTATCAAAACGCCTATGCGCTCATGACCCAGTACATGGGCATTTACCAGGAGGTATTGAACAGGCAGAATAAAAGGGAGATCAACGAGCTGGAAATAAAATACCAAACGGCCCAGAAAGAGAAAGAAATATTGAATAAGGAGAACCAGTTAAACCATCAGAAAACGATAAAATACAGTCTGCTGGTCGGTTTCCTTATCATCCTGCTGCCCATTGTAGGATTGCTGTATATGTATTACCAGAAACTGCAGGCTCAAAGTAAGCTCAATACCACCATGGAGGAAATGAACCGGCAAAAAATTACTGCACTGCTGAAAGATAAAGAACTGGAGCTGCTTAAAGCCTCTGTTACCGGCCAGGAAAAGGAGCGGAAGCGGATTGCGGGTGAACTGCACGACAGCATCGGGGGCAATCTCGCCGCCATCAAACTGCAGCTTTCCAATCAAACCGGGGTGAATGGGTTGGGAACCATTATCCGGCAGGTAGATGATACCTATCACCAGGTGCGTGATCTTTCCCATGATCTTGTTCCGCAGAAATTCAGCCACACGGGCTTTACAGAGCTTATTTCAGGTTATATCAGGCAATTCAACGTACCCGGTAATGCCATTATCACTTTCCATGCTTTTCCGGCTGAAGAAGTTGACCGTATTGACACTTCACTGAAAGTAGAGATCTATAAGATCATCCAGGAGCTGATCACCAATGCCCAGAAACACAGTAAGGCGTCGAAAGTTGAAATACAACTGACCCGCCTGGATGATATGCTGAAGTTGCAGTTTGAAGATGATGGGCAGGGATTTTCCATGGACACAGTTAAATTTGGCATCGGCTTTCAGAATATCCGTGAGCGGCTGAAATTATTCGACGGCGTGTGCACCATCGATTCTTTCCCTTCTAAAGGCACAGTAATTGACATTGAAATACCTTTAAGCCAGGAATACCATGAAGCATAACATTATCCTTGCAGACGATCATAAATTGTTCCTGGAAGGCCTTATCCGATTGATCACACAAGACCAGGAGCTCCAGGTGCCCTACTATGCCCATAACGGCAAACTGGTCATGAACTATCTTGATCAGCATCCGGATGAGCAGGTAGATCTTGTTATTACCGATATCAGCATGCCTGACATGGACGGCATCACCCTGAATAATTATATCAAGGAAAAACGGCCGGAGATCAGTACCCTGGTGGTAAGTATGCATACCGACAGCAATATGATCGATGCGCTGATCCAGAATAATGTGGACGGCTTTTTATCAAAAAACGCAGATTCAGACGAGTTAATGGAAGCGGTAAAAACGATCCTCAAAGGAGGAAAATACTTTTCAGAAGCCGTGAAACAGGAATATCTCAAAAGCGTTTTCAATAAGGAAAAGGAAACCCTTGAAATGCTCACTTCCCGCGAAAAGGATGTGCTGAAGCTGATTGCGGAAGAATACACCACCCAGGAGATCGCCGACAAACTCTTTCTCAGCAAGCATACTATTGAAAGTTACCGCAAAACCCTTATCCTGAAATTAAAGGTGCGCAACCTGGCAGGCCTCACCAGGTACGCTGTAAAACTAGGCCTGCTCAGTTGACCCCCTGAAAACAGGGTATTGAATTTCACTGGATACGATGTTGTAGCCCCCATCGTACCCGGCTACCTTTGTTGCATAACAAAACAGAACAATCCATAACTAAAAAATGCAACATTATGATTTACGGAATTACATTAATCCTGCTGAGCATCATTGCTGTTCCCTCCCTGATCTTATCTAAAAAGCCAAACGCAAAGGAATTGTTGGCAAGCGTGGAGCCCTACCAGGGATGGATCGGGATTATTTTCTGTTTCTGGGGTATATGGGGGCTTGTAACCGCCGTTTTAAATATTGGCTGGCTTACCTCAGCGCCTGTATGGTGGACCACATTAGCCGCAGGCAGCCTGGTGGAAGCATGCCTGGGTTTTCTGCTCGGGTTCCCGCTCATCAATAAATTATTCCTCTCCGGCAATGAGAAGGCCAGGGAAAAGGCGGTGCGCGTGCGGGCACAATTAGCACCCAAACAGGGTAAGTTAGGTATACTGGGTATTATTGTTGGCGCGTGGATGATTGTTGCCTCCTTCCTTTTTACGATTGCCTAGCATTTCTTTTATCACTCAACTTTAAAGCGATGAAAAAAATAATACTGGCCGGCATCATATTGGTGTCGGCATTGGGAAGCCATGCCCAGGAACAACAAACCCACTCCATCCAGGTTAATGGCATCGCCAAAATAGACCGCGAGGTGGAAGCTTACCTGATTGATTTTTCCATATCAGTGGAGCATGGGGAATCAGAAAGCAAAAGATCTTTCGAAGAGCTGAAAAGGAGCTTTTTCACAAAGGCAAAGGAAGCTGGTTTGAATGAAAGCCAGTTTAAAGAAGATAAATTGGGTTACCAGGCATTACAATATTTCAGGGAAGGCAGTTTATATACTTTCCAGACCCGTTCCCGTGATGAACTGTTGAAAGCTGCCAGGCTGGCCAATGGCAGCGTTATCGCCATCACAAGCACACGGGTAAAGTTTAAACCTGTTGTGAAAGATGAAAAACAATTCGAGACAGCATTTCTTAATAGCAGGGAAAAAGCTGCCATCATTGCATAAGCCATCAATAAAAAGCTGGGGCCCGTGTTATTGGTGACGGATCTTACTGCCCAGGAAATCAGGGTGGAGGAGAGCTATTACTTTAAACCAATCGAAGATCAATATCTCTCCCTGTTGGTTAGTTTCACGATTGAATAGCCGGCCTTCCGTCCATTTTTGCCCCCCGAAGTATATTGGATGCTGACCATAGGATTTATTGGAATATTACAAAGCCCGCACTGCATTGTTGCGGGCTTTGGTTGTTTAGTGGGGTGACCTATCTCTCCAAAGAAAGTGTTATATATATTAATTGTAATGTAAATGACAAATAAAACCATAATATTTGTTATTTTTGGGTATGAAACATCAAATTCCCAGCAATAAAAGAATAGTGCTTGTGCATTGGAAGGAGCATCAACAGGTGGAGGTTTTCTCTAACCTCAAAAACTTTTGTCTTAGTTATCCCCAATACAATTATAATACGCTTAATAACTACCTGAGTAAAGAAAAAATACCATACGATAATGATTCAGTTCGTGTAGAACGGAAAGATATTCTTACTAAACCTAAACCACCGGCTTCAGCATTAAGAGCTATTGTGCCTGTTATACGTAGGGTAAAAATGAAAGAGTCGGATGATCGTGTCAGGGATCTGGAATATTGGTTATCTCAGCCTGAAACTAAGAGGGTAGAGGCCGTGACATTTTTGGTAAATCAAATGCTCAAAAAAGGCCAGCGAATGGATAAAACCGTTGTTAATAAAATAAAACGATCAGATGATATTAGCTAAAGATTTTGAGGATTTTATCAGGTTACTCAATAAACATGAAGTTGAGTACATGGTGGTTGGTGGATATGCGATGGCATTTCACGGCCGGCCACGGTTTACCGGCGATCTGGATATCTGGATCAATATATCGGAGAGAAATGCGGCGAACCTACTTAAGGTTATTAAGGATTTCGGTTTCTCATCGTTAGGATTTAAGAAAGCGGATTTTTTACAAGAGGGTTGTATTACCCAAATCGGTTATCCTCCTTTAAGAATTGATTTGTTGAATAGTATTGATGGCGTTAGGTTCCCGGAGGCATACGAAAACCGCCAGAAGATGATTGAAGATGATCTGGAAGTATGTTTTATTGGGCGACAGGATTTGTTAGCGAATAAGATGGCTTCAGGAAGAGATGTAGATCTCCTGGATGTACGCGAATTAAAGAAAATAACGCCCCAAAAGAGCCAACAACCTAAGAAAGGTAAAGGACGAAAACATTAGATAGTATCGTCAACTTATAAAGTGTAGTAACTCCGATTTAATAATACAGTTGGGAGAATAAGAACAATACTTTATTCTAACAAATGGAGCTTTTCCTCCAGATACCGAGTTTTTCTTCAAATTGGATGGTAAAACGTATATTTCCGTGATTTGTAGTTTATTGTTGTCGAGCTTTTTGGTGTTTTGGTAGAATAATTCTTGCTAATTAATTATTGTACCATAACTATGCCTCGGAACAAATTAACCCTTAACTTATACTATGTTCAAATTTGTTAACCAACGGAAACCATTCGTGGAGGCTGCAATTCTCCTATTCCTAACAATCAGCAGTTGTCAAAAGGACTCAACTAATATACCAGTTAGTTCTTCTTCTGCTATTTCAATAGATGAGGCTAAAAACTGGTTATCAATTGGGCCTTTACGCTTGCAAGCAGTATCTAATAAACACAGTAATCCAGGAGTTCCCAAGTGGGAAGATGCTACGGTATTTAAGTTCGCAGATAAGTCCAGTATCTTAAAAGTGCCAATAACTGGATATAATCTTCCGGTAGGTTACAGAGATCTTCTTTTTTAGAAGGATTCCAATGGAGTGGTATTGGGAGCTATTCAGGAAATTAGACCAGACAAAGCATATCTGGCTGGGAAAGGTAGGTATGGAGATGAAGACATGAGGCAATTTGTGACCAATGGCGATTTTACCGGTGACATAATTATTTTTGATCCATTTGACAACGTTCCTCTCAGGGGCAGACGTTTTAAAGACGGGCTTGTGACTGGCAACCTGAAATACAAATCACCGGCTTTGATGGTGGATGATCCCATAGATCCGCCGAAGCCAAAGAAAAAAACAGCAGGCCTTGATGACGATGATCCAGCCTTTGGGCCCAGTAACAAATACAATATAACTTTCTATGATCGTGATGCCTGGCCAGCTAATTATCCTAAATTTAACGAACTTGCCGCGGGTAGTACCTATCATCGGTTTGTAAATGGAATTTTAAAAGTAGATGTATATCTCAATAATCCATTGTTGGAATGCGCAAGCCAGGAATATATTGCCGCTACACTACTTCATGAGATAGCACATGGCATACTTACATATGAGAATATTGATGGCAGCAATGCACAACATAATGAAATGTTTAAGAAATATCGGAAGGAGATAGCAGCGGGTCTTAGAGAAATGTTTCCTGGCATTAATAAGGACGATGCCGATGTACTGGCCTATGAAGGGCTTGATGGAACAATATGGGGATCGGCTTTTAAAACGGCCTTTCCTAAAAGTTGCAACACGATGGTTGTCATTATGGATGCGTATAGAAATGGAAATAAAGGAACTAAATGTAGTAAATAAAAATGAAAATTATGAGACGATTCATCTTATTAGGTCTTTTTATAGCTTTTTTGTTTTTCTCCGGAAAGATAGTGGCGCAAAGCAATTGCATTGTTCCTCCAAAAATAAAATCTGCATTAGAATTAATCGCTAGTAGCGCTATGGACAGCGCAACTTTTGGCCAAGTACATTTCTTTAATATTGGAATCGTATTGAATAATGCAGGCATGGTAAAAGAGGTTAAATTTTCGGATGATGTTGAGCCTGATGTTGAAAGAACAATAAGGAAAACCATTAGAGAGAATAAAATTGACTGGAAGGCTATATTTACAGCAAACAATATCAAAGGAAATATCTACCTCTTAGTACCTGTTTTCTATGGAGTTGAATTACCAGAAAAACCACTAACAGTGGATTTTGAAGATATCGCAAAAAAGTTTAAATCCTTATTTACTTTTAAGAACCTTCATCGATACGACAATACAATAATTGTGGAGCCTAATATTTATACAGGCAATATTTATTATTAGGCAACACCAACTGATATTTAATGTAATAGCTACTACTTGATCGCACAGTACAAGTGATTTTGTATGGTTAAGTAGTAGCTATTACTTATAAAGCATTGTTTCGATCAGTCACTTACTTCCTTACTCACTTTATTCCTGCGCTGTACTTCAAGGCGTAGGTTTGCATTATAGTCGCATTTACAAAATCTGCCTTCTCACCAGGATAAACAAATAAGTCTTCAACAGTATACTCATAAAAAGTAGCAATATTTTCCAATGGATTATAGACAACAAAGGGGATTATGAATGAGTGTCCTCCTTCTGCTTTTTTTCAAAAATTGCCTGCCAGTTAATTTCTTTATAAATATCAGGATTAGTAAGTTGCGGTATCAGTTCTTTAGGGGAAAACTTTGAGGCATCAATGCTGGTTATTCTGTTCGACCCTGATAAATTAATACGGAGAGAAAAAACAGCGGATATTTTCTTTTCAGCTAATGCTATGGGACATCTTACGTTTCTGTCTAATATTCGGATCAGTTCTTCCTTAACTTTTTTTCCATCATTGTGTTGCGCATACAACCTATGCGAGGTGGAGAGGAAAAATAAGCCAAATAGAATAGCTGGAAAAATTATACGCATAATAGTGTTGTTTATTATTTTAAATGCCATATTTACACAGATGTGCTATACCTTATCCCTGTTAAGTAAAATCAGTGGTTAAAAATACCCCTATATTGTCGCAATCGTACCTCCTGCCTATTCCTGATCCTCACTAAATTTGAACTGTAATCAAACAAATTAAAACAAAATGAGAAAGATCAGAATTTTTGAGCACATTTCGCTTGATGGCGTAATAGAACATGACGGTGATTATACTTATGGCGCGTGGACCACTCCCTATCGTAGTCCTGCTGGTGCGGAGCTCCTCTTTAATGCATACGGGCCCAACTTCGACCTGCTGCTTGGCCGCCATACCTACGATATATTTAGCAGCTTTTGGCCCAATGCAGGGAATTTCCCCATGGCAAATGCTATAAACGCCGCAAATAAATACATAGTAACCCACCGGCCCGACAGCCTGGAATGGGGACCGGTAAAGGGATTGAACGGGGATATTGTAAAGGCGGTCCACGAGCTCAAGTCAACGGATGGTCCCGATCTGATCGTTGTGGGAAGCTCCACGCTAACATCCCTGCTCCTTGACCAGGGCCTGGCAGATGAAGTAGTGCTCATTACTTACCCGGTTTTACTTGGTCGAGGTAAACGCATGTTATCCGACAGTATCGACGCCCGGGAGCTTGCTTTTGTTGACACGAAGTCAACGCCCACTGGTTTGTTTATCAATACTTATAAACACCTTGGACCACTGAAGAAATAATTTTTCACCGGGATATTTGTAAACCTGCCGGGGTTAGCATAAAAGGATAATTCGTCAGGAAGACTTCAGAATTTTCAATATGCTGGTGGTAAACCGGTAAAGATCGCCGCCTGCCTCGTCGTCTTTTTCATTGGTAAGCAGGATAATGGCTGCCTGTTCAATGGGGTATAAGGAACAAAAACTACGGAAGCCATTAGTGCCTCCATCTATCCTGATATAATAATCCCAATTCCTTGTCCTGCCGATGGACCATTGAAAGCCCACTGCGTCTTGCTCCACATTGCCATAAATAACCCGGTGGGTAAGCTTTACCGCAGCATCTTTTTCAGCAAGCTGGTAGCCGGCATATTTCAGCATGTCGTCTATACAGGAATGAAGACCACCTGCACCCGGAAAGGAAGTGGGCACTGGCGCGGCTTTTTCACCACCGGCGGTATAACCATTAAGTACCTGTGCGTTTTGAGCAGGGGCCTTTACAAATGTATTGGTCATACGCAGGGGAGCCGTGATATAACGTTTGATCAAAGTTTCATAGTCTGCCTGGTAAATATGCTCCAGCGCATAGGCCAGTAGTTGGTAGCCGGTATTGGAATATGCATACTTTAATGTTTTCAGGCTATCCAGTTTGATTTGCTGCAGGTGATCCAGGAAAGAAGCTTCCGTCATCGGAACGGATATATCGCCGCCTGTAAAGCTATTGGGAAACATGGCGGTATGACTAAGCAAATACCCTACACGCACCGGTTCTCCCGAAGGGTAACGAAGCCCGGGGAAATTTCCGGGCAGGTACTTACGGATGTCTTCATCCAGTTTCATTTTGCCTTCGCCAATTGCATGAGCCACTAGCAGTCCTGTAAATGTTTTGGTAATGGATCCTATCTCATAAATTGAGTTGGAACGGGTTGATACGCCTGATGCCGGAGCCGTTTGTCCGTAGTTATAACGATAGTGATGTTGTTTATGTATTATCCCGATAGATATGCCTACCCGTCCTGTTTTACTTAAATATAATTTTGCTGAACGATCCACGGCAGAATCCAGTTGGGTTTTCATGGGATTGTTGTTCAGCTCCTGCGCTGAACAGCAGGTGTATACCACAAAAGAGGCGATGATGATGCCGATCCTTTTCATGTAGGGAAGTTATTTTCAAACCAGGAAATCATACTGCAACCAATGTTCTTTTATGAAGATACAAGAATATTCTAAAAGCAGGGAGTTAACAGGGTTTGACATGTAAAAGGGAATTATTAAATTTGCCGGATGAGGATGACCGTGATGTTATAATATAATTTTTCAAGTCGTAAGACTAATGCCCCCAGGGGCACTGAATCTTTATTGTCTGAATTATTATATTAAACATTATGCACGAGATCTTAAACCCACAGGAAATACAATCATTTATTACTGATGGCTTTGTCCGTATTGACAATGCGTTTTCTACAGATCTTGCCACCGAAGCAAGAAATATCCTATGGAAGGATATTCCGGCCAATCCTGCCGACAGCAGCACATGGACTAAGCCAGTTGTTTGGTTGGGCATGTACACACAGGAACCTTTTATTAAAGCTGCGAACACTGATATACTTCATAGCGCATTCGCCCAGCTGGTAGGTAAAGAAAGATGGATACCCTGCATGAGCATGGGCGCTTTCCCGGTTCGCTTTCCATCAGATGTTGATTCAGGAGATACCGGCTGGCATGTGGACGCCGGTTTTGCCGGTGCTGATCCCAATGATTTTTTTGCAGCGCGGATCAATGTACATTCAAAAGGTCGTGGCTTGCTGATGCTGTTCTTATTTTCAGATGTTGGTGAGCAGGATGCTCCAACCAGGATACTGAAAGGCTCACACCTGGATGTTGCCAGATTGCTGAGGCCGGAAGGAGAGGAGGGGCTATCGTTCATGGAGCTGGCCAAACGGTTACCGGAATTGCCTGAAAAAGAGGAAGCGCTGGCCACCGGGAAGGCGGGAACGGTATATCTCTGTCATCCGTTCCTGGTTCATGCAGCGCAGCGGCATCGCGGTTTGGTGCCTAAGTTTATGGCGCAACCACCGCTGTTGATCAGAAACGGATTTGATATTTACGGAACGGGGCCTTGCAGCCCGGTTGAGCAGGCGATAAGGATCGCATTGGAGGCTTAACCTGTTTATTCAGACTGACGTCCGGATGTATGTTACACGTATACCGGCGTCAGTTC
This sequence comes from Chitinophaga polysaccharea, assembly GCF_902150045.1. GTDB lineage: Bacteria > Bacteroidota > Bacteroidia > Chitinophagales > Chitinophagaceae > Chitinophaga > Chitinophaga polysaccharea_A. The sequence continues at coordinate 1,050,396 of NZ_CABFVU010000003.1, read as the reverse complement.
TCTCTCTCAAAACGACACTGAAAATATTTTTTCATTCCCGCTACGTAGTCTGTCTCTCACAAACGTATTACTTATTTATCAACCAATTACTCTTTATACGCAGCAGCGATATCCGGGGCTATCTTTTTTTTGCCCGGGCATCTGAATAGTGTCATATCCGGCCGCAGACAAATAACTATACAGGATATTTTAACAATCCTCAATAATTCCACTATGAACATGCAAAAGATTTTTTACACTTTACTACTAACAATTTTCTATCTGACCGCTTCGCGGGAAGTACGTGCGCAAACCTATACCTGGAACCAGGTCCGGATAGGAGGCTCTGGTTCACTGCCTTCCTTTGTGGCGCATCCGAAGGTGCCTGATCTTTATTTCATCACTACAGATGTAGGCACTCCCTACCGTTGGAATAAGAGCCTGCAGAAATGGGAGCATTTAATGCTATTTAAAAAAATACCGGTCAACTACTGGAACTGGGAAGTTAACCAGCGTTGCGGCAGTATTTGTGTAGATCCCAGCGACGGCACCGGCATTATTCTTTATGCTACCGTGGAAAACGGCGCTGGTCCGGCGCCCGGCAAAGGTTCAAGCTCGGTAGGCACTATTATGAAAAGTACCGACAGGGGCGATTCCTGGACAGACCTGCAAGTTCCCATTGTAGTGCACCCCAACAGTACGCAGGCATATGGGGATCGTATACAGGTGGATCCCTCCCACAGTAATACGGTATGGGTGGTTACCGACCAGAATGGCGCCTTGAAAACTGATAATGCCGGCGCCAGCTGGACCCAGGTAAGCGCCATCACTACGCCCGGCTCCTGTGCCTTTATTCTGTTCGACCAAAGTTCCGGTACCATTGCTGTGAACGGCCAGAATGTTACCAGGCGCATTTATATCGGCAGGTCTACAGGCGTTTGGGTATCAGAAGACGGCGGTACTTCTTTTACACTGATGAACAACAGCCCCCTGTATCCTATCCGGGCAGTGATCCATGCAGATGGAACCCTGTATGTATCTGCCGGAACCGAAAATCAGAAGAAAGGTGTTTACAAGTATAAGAGCGGCAGCTGGCAGGATGTTTCTCCGGTAACTTTAGATCCCGATCCGGTTAATAGTGACAGGTATTTCTCCAAAGTGGCGGTAAATCCCGCCAATTCAAATGATATTGTTGTAAGCACCCGCGGCAGCTGGCAAAAAGATCCTTATTACATTTCAAGACAGGGAGGCGCCCCCGGCTCCTATACGCAGGGAAAGATCACCCGTGATAATTCAGAAGCGCCGCACTCGGCGAATGACGGGTTATATTATAATTCACCGGGGCATAATGCTGCTGCTTTTACCTGGGATCCTTTTTACCCGAATCGTATATGGATCAACGATATGCTGGACGTGCTTTCCACAGATAATATCTTTGACCCTGTTTCCAACTGGAAGATCCGCGTAGCAGGCCTGGAAGAAATAGTGGTAACAGGCCCTATGGCAGCACCTCCAAGCGGCAAGAACCTGTTGCTCACTGCTACTGCAGATGTGGGAGGCGCCCATCACCGCTCCCTTACAGAGCCGTTGTACCAGGGCGCTGTTTCCGGCACTGCACTGCACTATAGTATCTTCTCTGCGTTCAATATGCAGGGAGTAGCTTTCCAGTATACCGATCCCAACTCTGTAGTGCGGGTAGGTTGCGACGGTCCGGCGGCCAATAGGATCGAGGCATCGCGTGCGGGTTACTCTACCGATGGTGGTGATACATACACCCTTTTTCCAAAATCGCCCGGTTTGCGTGGGCGTGTAGCCGTATCTGCTGATCGCAGGAATATCCTATGGCTCACCCAGATAGATGCTAATGATGCTCCCGGTAACGTTTACTGGTCGGAAGACCTGGGCGCCACCTGGACCAAATCCACCGGCGCTGCTTCCGGGATCTTACCCGCAGGCCCACAGTTCAACCTGTATCCCGGGCAAAACCATCTCGTAGCCGACAAGGTGAACGGCGATTATTTCTATATCTGGGACCGCGGTTCCTTTTATGTAAGCACCAATGGAGGAAAGTCGTTCCAGAAAACAGCCGCTACTGGTCTTACTGCAAACGCCGGCAGCAATCCCAATGGCTCTTCTTATGCCACGACTTCCAATATTGAAGCAACGCCTGGAAAAACAGGGGATGTATGGATCGCATTTTACGATGACACCTATCCTCAATACGCTGCCCTTTATCATACTTCAGACACCGGTAAAACATTCAGTAAGGTAGGTGGCGAAAGTTTCAAGCCCAAATGGATCGCTGCTGCCATGTCGGACACTACTGCCAATGCGCACCTGGCTTTGTATGCCACCGCCCAGACCCTTCCTATCAATGGCATTACCTACGGCGCCTTCCGCTCAGATGATACAGGCCGCACCTGGACCACTATCTTAGACAGGGTACCAGGCGTGGTGCAGAATATTACGGCAGACAATAAAGGAAGAATGTTTCTTGCCATCAGCGGGAATGGTATCTTTTTCGGATCGCCGGTAGCCGGTCCTGTTCAATCGGTGGAAATAATTAACCCTGCGTCAGATACCATTGTAAAAGGATTCTCCGTGAAGCTGAACGCAAAGCTCACGCCCACGTATCCCACTAATCCCTCTGTTACCTGGAGCTCTTCAGATACTGCCATCGCTAAAGTAGACCAGGTAGGGAAGGTGAGCGGCATGAATGCAGGTACTGCTACTATTACCGTTACATCAGTTGATGGAGGAAAAACGGATACAAGACAGATCGTCGTTGTTCCACCCACTATATCCACTGGTATTGTGATAGACAGCGTGGTGTATGGTACTATGAATACGCCCAAGCAGATTGTTGCTGTACCTGCGCCTTCAAATACCACCAATAAAACGCTGAACTGGTCTGTGGCGGATAGTACCATTGCAAAAGTGGATGCCAATGGCGTGGTGACCGGCTTAAAACCTGGAACTACCTCTCTCACCATTTCCCCTGCAGACGGAGGCCCTGCCAGAACCGTGCAGCTGATCATAAACACCATTGTAACAGCTATCAATGCGGGTACAACGGCAACAACGGGAAGCCCGGCAACGCCACTTGAGAATACAGCGGTTGGCCAATATATACCCGAAGGCCCCGCCGGAACCGATAAACTATGGCATGCAGGGTATACCTGGAGCGTTCGTAACACGGCAACGATGGACCTGAGCCAGGTAACAGCGCCTGCTCCGCGCCAGGTATATGAATATATGCGCATCAGCAAAAATTCGGCAAGCCAGATGCGTTACTTTTTCCGCAACCTGATTCCTAATGCCAACTATTCGGTGCGCCTGCACTTTGTTGAGCCAAAGGATGCCGACAAAGCCAAGCGGTTGTTTAGTGTGAAGACCAGCGGCGACAGCCTCATTAACTTCAATATTTACCAGGCGGCCGGCAATAAGCTGAACACCGTAATTACACGCACCCTTGAGGCAAAAGCAGATAACGCCGGTGTAATAACGGTAAACTTCATTCCCAAAATGGACGTCAATGATCCTAACATGGCTTCTGTAGCCGCCCTCGAGGTAAGCATCATCCCGCTCCAGGGGATCAGCATTCATTCAGACAGCAGTAATCTTTATGTAAGTTATAAAGACACGCTGAAACTGACCACCACACCGGCAAATGCCACCAACCGGAACCTGGTGTACAGATCTTCCAACGATGCTATCGCTACTGTAGACCTGAGCGGTGTGGTAACAGGAAAAAGCGCCGGCACGGTTACTATCACCGCTACATCTGCAGAAGGTGGTTTTACGGCGGTGAAAACCTATACGGTTATCTATGTACCTGTTACATCCTTAACGCTGGACAGCACTTCAGCCAATGTATTTGTAGGATCAACGTTACAACTCAAGGCTACCATCAACCCGGCAAAAGCCAGCAATAAAGGGGTGGTATGGACATCTTCAGATACCACTGTGGCCAAAATAAGCAGCAATGGCACTATCAGCGGTATCAGGCAAGGCGATGTGGTAATAACCGCCGCCTCGGCAGATAACCCGGCTATTGCAGCACAGGCCAATATCCATGTAGCCAATGTACTGGCCACCGGTATTAGTTTGCAACCGTCCACCGCCATTATAGGAGAAAGGGATACGCTGCGGATAAAAGTTACTTTTCTGCCGGCTAATACTTCTATTAAAAAAGTAACATGGAGCAGTTCCAATACCACCTTTGCTACGGTTGACAGTACAGGTCTTGTCACTGCCATTAAACAGGGCGCTCTTACCATTAACGTGAATACACAGGATGGTTCAGGGGTTTCCGCTGCTTTGCCGGTAACAGTGGTGCCGTTTGATTCATGCGGAGGAATACCCAATTACGGTTTTGAAAGTGGCCTTATTAACTGGATAGCTTATAAAGAGCGTATTCCTACAACAGGGGATGTGTACACCGTTAGCGGGAAAGGCCATTCCGGCGATAAAGCCGTTACACTTGGTTCCACTACAGCAAACACTTCTTTGAACATAAAAGACTCCATACCTGTAAGAGGCGGCAGCGTCATTGTATTCAGCCAATGGGTCAAAATAGAAAAAGACGCTACGGGTTATCCATGGTGGTCTGGATACGGTGTTGGTTTTGTAGATAGTCTTGGTGCAGCTACCGGTACCGCTTATCAGAAACAAATAGACAATGTAGCTGCATACCGGGAGAACTGGGCGCAGATAAGAGATACCATCAATGTGCCTGATAGTGCAACAGGCCTTACTTATTGGGTATCCAAGGTAGGATTCGGCACAACATGGGTGGATGACTATTGTATAGAAGTTTTAAAAACAAATAAGTCGGCGGTTTATGGCATAAACGCAGGCACCACGCAAACTCCTCCCGGTCCGTATGCCAATACCACCTTTGCGCAGTATGTTCCGGAAGGGCCTACCGGAACTGATAAACTCTGGCATGCAGGGTATACCTGGATACAAAGGGTAAGTTCGCCTGTAGATCTGTCGTATGTAACCGATCCCGCTCCCCGGCAGGTATACGAGTATATACGCGTGTTCAAAAGCAATAACACCCAGATGCGTTATTACCTGCGCGGGCTCACTCCCAATACAACGTATGCTATCCGCATGCACTTTGTTGAGCCGAATGAGTCGGATAAAAATAAAAGGATATTCAGCATAAAAGCCACTAATGGACTGGATAGCCTTATAGACTTTAATATCTACCAGGCCGCAGGCAACAGGTTGAATACCGCTGTTATACGGACCATCAGGGCAACAGCAAACGCCTCGGGTCTGATACAGGTGATCTTTTATCCTAAAACAGGACTGTATGATCCTTACAGTGGTTCAATTGCTGGTATCGAAGTACGGAACTTAACACCGGCGGATTCCCTGCAAAGTGTAAATCAAAATCAAAATATGATCGCAGTAGCCGGCAACAAATTAAGCAGCGGAGGTAAACTGGATTTCACAACGGATGTATATCCGAATCCTTCCGGTAACGTGTTTAATGTAAGAATGACGTCAGACTCGAAAGCACCGACGCTGCTTACCATTATCAATAACAATGGCAGCATTATTTATTCTGCAAAAATAAATGCCGGTGTGTATTACCAGGTTGGTGGAAATCTGAAACCAGGTATTTATTATATCAATATCAGCCAGGGCCCTCAAAGTAAGACGATGAAAGTAGTGAAACAGTAATGATGTTTTTAAGAGTAAAGGAAAGGCTGACCTTTTGGGGTCAGCCTTCTTTTTATTTTCACAAGGCGTTAACGGTCTTTTATGTCAGGAAGCAGCTTTTCTGCATTAAATAATTAATTCAGGGTATAGTAATAGTACCTGGCGGATTTAAGATGTGTAATATTGGCGCTACCTTAATGCTCCCGGGCCATGTATATCTCAGAGGGGTAGAGAATTAGCTTACGCCTGCCATTATTATTGGCTTCCCTTGTGTGTTAGTGGAGAATGTAACTATCTGTCGGAATGATATAAACTATATCATTCTCGAAAGGATCTGCGTGAGTATAGGTTTATGAATTATTGAAACTTAAGTATGAAAACGAAGAAATCTTGTTTAATTATTACAAAACCGACGAAGCGAAAGATATCAGAATGCCTGGATAAACTGCTGCCCGAATAGAGATGACAAAGAGAACAAGTAGTGTTATGTTTATCTCTTAGCGATGTATAAAATAAGCACTTTGTTTTAAAGGAGAACATTTAGTGTAATTGGTTGAAAATTAATCATTTGAAGGTTTAAAGGGTAATTTTGTCCATTGTACGGCTGTTTTCCGTACATTTATGTGAGATATTTTAACCTTTAAATCTTTTTAAAACAATGAAATCTGTAGAAATGACACGGTTTGACATCAGACTATCGGTGGAGCTAAAGCGGTATTTCGAACATGCGGCAGACTTGGAAGGCTACAAAACGCTTACTGATTTTGTGCTGTTTTCCGTGAAAAGCCATGCAGAAAAAATAATAGAGCAGCACAATGCTATTCTGGCTTCTAAACGGGATAAGGAAATATTTTTCGATGCACTTCTGAATCCCCGTAAGCCCAATAAGAAGCTAAAAGATGCAGCAGCGCTATATAAAAAGCAAATGAAAGAAAAATGAAACGTTCGATTGTAGTCCTGGATTCGCGGCACAAAAAAGCACTGTTCTGTTGCGGTAAGCCATCACTGGATACTTATTTGCATACGCAGGCCAAGCAGGACGTTGCCAGGAAAGTGGCTGCCTGCTTTGTGCTGGAAGGGGAGGATGGTGTTATAAAAGGATATTACACCCTTTCCAGTGATGCAATTAAAAGGGGATCACTTCCTGAAACGACCAAAAAGAAACTACCAACGTATAAGGATCTTCCCGTCATACTGTTGGGCAGACTTGCTATTGACGGACAATTTGCCAGACAAGGCTTCGGCAAATTGCTGCTCCTGGATGCGCTAAAAAAGAGTTATGAAACATCCAACGTAGTGGGCGCCATCGCAGTTGTGGTAGACCCGTTGGATGAAGAAGCCCGCATATTTTATGAAAACTATGGGTTCATCCGCCTGCCTGACAGTAAAAGAATGTTCCTTCCGATGGCCACGATTAAAGAGTTATTCAGATAAAGCGTAACGGGAAGGTTTCATTGATTTTATCAGTTCCTTACGTATTCGGCACCTAAATTACTCTTTACGCTTATTTTTATCCAGCTCTCCTATTATAACGCCGCCAATTACCCTCCAGCCTAGCCCCAGACAGTCGTGTCATGCGCCACCACATTGCCATTTTATATAATACAACGAGAATCTTGCCTTCGGATAACATTAACTATTTGGGTTATATAGCCTACCAATTTAATTTATTAAACATGTTTAATGGCAGATATATTATTTAGGATTAGCTTGTGTCTCATAAGTTTTTCTATGAAAAATAAATTATCTGTTTCTCATTTTCTCCTGGTTTTACTTCTTTTGGGACTTCACTGAGGCGAACCTGCATGATACCAGAGATGCTGATGAAGGTTATGGATCAATATCGGGAGAGTATAAAAACCTGCGTATTACATTAAATACACCTCAGCTTGCGACTGCCTCAAAAGAGTATATAGCAGCTACTATAATGCACGAAGTTCTTCATGCCTACTTCAAGGCATTAAATGTTAATCCCTTGATGGAAGATCACAATGAAATGGGACTCCTCTATGTCGATGAGATGGCAGCAGGGATAAGAGAAGTGTATCCATCAATCAGCGCTGATGATGCAAAGGCACTGGCTTGGGGCGGTCTCCATGAATCCTATTCATGGTTGAATTTGGTCAGAACAAGCCCGACTGGGGCGCAGAGTATCATTGATAAAAATAAAGCATACAAGCGCGGTCAATCTGGAACAAAATGTAACTAAATACAAATCTGATTTCCCATGAAACAATGTTTTTTGCTGTTGGTGTCTTTATTATTCTTTAGTATTGCAGGGTTTACGCAAGATATAAATGCGTATAAGGCTGAGTATGACACTATTACAAAAAAGATCGTCAATGATATACAATTTCCCAAAGAGCTACAACAGCAATGTAAGTCTGTTACAGTATCGTTTATTCTTTCTTATACGAATGGAATCAGAGAAAGGGAAATAATCTTTTCAAAAAACTTTCCTTCCGCACTTAAAGAAGAGTTTATCAGCAAAGTGAAAGTATTTGATGCAGTAAAATGGAGGAATATTTTCCCTGGAGCAACCAAATCGAAAAACTTTTCCATCCTCATTCCTATAATCTATTATTTTGATGATAGCTGTCGGGAAAAAATGACTTCTGATATTTTTGCTGAGACGGTAAGTGCGGGATTGTCGTTTGACAAAACGTTGACCACAGCTATATACCTTTTGAAGCCGTTGTCTGTAAGTCTGGTTTCTTGGCCAGGAAAGACACTGCAATAGTCTTGAAAATGAGGAATGGATCAGTTGTTTAGTTAATTCGTATCTCTCCGGGGAACCACCCATTACGTGATCAACACCTCGTTTTCACTATCTCCGATTTTAAAATCAATAAGGTATTTGTTGATCTTTGATAGCAAATTAAATTCGATCTCAAATTCATTGGAGTTTTTCAGATATCCTCTTCGTGCATACAGATGACCTGAAGCTGCATCCCGGTAAAATTTATATGTAGTGCAAGTTCACAATGGCTAGAGGATGGTTTGTTCTCCGGTTTGCTTTAACATAAGGGATAGGATCCCTTTTTTTCGTATAATATCGGCGCTTTTTAATAGTTACACTGGTTTGTTGGGAAAATGATCGTCTTATTAAACAGCTGTCCTTCGCCGCTGGCGTTGGAAATGTATTGGAGCGAATCGATGCCCGGCTTTACCGCCTGTAAAAACTACGATTGTATTGTAAATGGCATCCGATATATATCCTTCCTGCCCTGTATTCTGCATTGAAAGAATGATCTTTGTCGATCCAGAAACCATATCCGGAAATAGTGAAAAAGAAAAAGGAATGCTTCATTGGAAGCATTCCCCGTAACTGGCGAAAAGTTTGTCAGTTAACGACCAGTTTCTTAGTGAAACTAAATTTTTTTGATTCTATCGTGATAATGTAGAACCCTGCGTCAAGCTGTGAATCGATTTCTATCTTTTTATTCCCTTGAGTTTTCTTTTCGTAGCGCATCCTGCCCTGGTTATCATAAATTCTTATGAGTACATTTTCCGGAACCTCGGGAAGAAGCATTGTAAACCTTCCCGTATTGGAGGGATTCGGATACAGGCTAACAGCATCTTCATCAGCGCTGACGTTTGATGATAGTTTGGCGGCAGCCAAGGTACCGCCTGTTCCCGGAACGAAGGGGGAGAGATAGCTCCCTGCGATCACCTGTTGCGAAATACCGGGGCCCTGCCAGGCTACAGCAACATTATCTCCGCCGCTGCCTTCCTTATGAAGCACTTCAATATAGTATTTCTGCCCGGCGGTCAGGTTAATGGAGGCGGATTGCTGTGTGCTGTACTTATTCCATTCCCTGGAATTGGTCCACGCATCCACATACGCTATCCTTGGGCTGTTAGCCGGGTTATCGCTGGTGCTGAGGTATAATTCCGTGTTATCATCTCCTGCTACCCAGAAAGTGTAGCTTCCGCTTGCAGGGGGATGGATATATCCACGGATCCTGGTTCCATAGTTATCCGCTGAGTTGGTGGGGCCTTCCAGGCTGGTGATCTGGTTTCTGGCTGTGGGATTGTTTGGATAATTGGAATTGGAGGTCAGGCTGCTGATAGTTGTTCCGCTGATCCCTGTCCAGGATTCTCTCAGAATGGAGCCTGTCACGGAAACGTTAAACGTTTGTGTGCTTTGACATCCTCCGCTGTTGGTGTAAGTAGCCACATAGTTCCCTGCCTGGTTGGCCTGGATATTTGAAATGAATACTTCCCTTGTAGCGGCGCTGAAATTATTCGGCCCGCTCCAGCTCCATGAGCCACCCTGCGTAGGCTGGGGGCCAAACTGTACGCTGCCGCCTGCAGCTAAAGAAGCATTGGCTGTTTGCTGCCATGTTCCGCCGTTGATCTGTACATACGGGGTAATGGCAGTAGGTGTACAGGCAGCGGGTTCCCAATAAATTAAGCCTCTTCCTCCGCCGGCGCTCATATATACCCTTCCGGCAACGTTCATGTCGCCGACCAGTAATGGGGCGCCTGCAAATTCATGAGCGTCATCGTTTATCCTGGTCCAGCTTGCACCCTGGTCTGTTGATCTGAAAAGACCGGTTATACCTGATACTGTTCCCCAGATGAAAACAGTAGGATAGCCGGATCCGGGCATTGCCTTTCCTATTCCCACGGTTTTACAATAAGTTACATTTGAAACAGCCGTATAGGCGGCCCCGTAGTTGGTTGAATATTTTAATCCATTGAGGCCAAGAGGTACCCATATATGACCTTCAAGGCCCGGTGCTGTCCGGATGAGGGCTGGTTCCCACGGATGATTGGCGGTTGACGCGCCTGGTGTGCCTGCTACTGAAAAGCTGGCTCCTTTATTGGAGCTTCTCAGCATTTGCCCGTTGGTAGGATTATAAATATAAAAATAGTTTGAATTTACCTGGTCGGCAACCGGGGCAGCGTCTCCGAGGGATACGCCTGAACAGGCCGTCCAGCTGGCTCCGTTGTTAGCTGTATAGTAGGTGGTAGTTGAACCTCCGGGGCAATGCAGTATGGTTCCTCCGTCGGCGCTAATGGCCACCCTTCCTCCTGTACCCATGTTGGTGGAGGCGCCTGTCCAGGTAGCGCCTTTGTCGTTCGAATAGTAAACAACATTTCCGCTGTTGGAGGCTCTTACAACTTTATTGGTATTGCCTGCAGCATAAGCGACGCTTTGGTTATTATTATCTGCCGGACTAAGTTTTTTTGACGGATAAGCGGTTAGCGGCTCATGTACAAAACCTGTTACATCTCCGAAGGAAGAAATAAAAGGTCCTCCGGGAATACTTATCCCGTCAAGCAATGCTATTTCTTCAATCCCGATCACATCGTATTTCCATGAAGGATTGGCAGCTGTAATATCGGAACAGGTATAGACTCCGCCACCGCCTATTACCCGCACTTTTGAAAGATTGGCCTGGTCAAACTCGATACAGTCCATCCAGTTGACCGCGCCCCCGGCAGACCATCCTATGCCGTTACTATCATAGGTGGCGTTTGTACCGTTTTTAAGCGTCCAGGATGATCCACCATCGGTAGAGAGGAAAATGAAGTCGCCCCAGCCGGTACCAAACTGGTTGTTCCAATACATGCCGCAGGTAGAAACGATTACCCGGTTAACATTAGTGGGGTCTATACTTACTCCTCCGTATGAATAATCCTTTGAGTGAACGGGAGTAACGTTTGTCCATACGCCGGTTGCTGTGTTGAGCTTATACAGCTTTCCATCTCCGTTACCGGATTGAGGACCGGCATCATCCGAATAGGTAACATACATGGTGGTTCCCTGCAGCGCTGCCCGGTGTGGCATAAAGCTGGTGGTTGCAGAAATGGGAGTAAAGGTGGCTCCTCCGTCTGTACTCTTGTAAATATTCGCGCTTCCGGTGCGGGAAACGCCTATGTATATGGTTTGAGATGCTCCGCCCACTACGTTGCCTGATGGATCATAAAGTACAAAACATATCCCGTTCTCGTTGGGAGTAGTAGTTACGCCGTTCCAGGCAAGGTTCCAGGTAACGCCGGCGTCTGTACTCTTCCATAGCCCGTTGGCCCTGGTTCCGCAGAATAATATGTTACTGTTTTTGGGATCTACTGCAAGACGTTCCCCGTTCCCGCGTCCGTATCCATTTCCATGTGCTTTGAATTTGGAGGTAACATCTGTATAAGTGAAAGTATTTCCTTTGTCTGTAGATTTCAGTATAGCCGTTCTTCCGTTGTTTATATAGGAGGTTCCGCAGAGCATATAAATATTATTGGCGTTCTGAGGATCCAGCGCCAAAGCTTCCACTCCAATAAACCCATTTTCAGACTCGTTAAGCCAGTCGAGCAGTTGAATCCATTTATTGTTTGCTGCATCCCAGCGGTAGGCTCCGCCTACATCTGTGCGGCAGTACCTGTCGCCGGATGTTTTGTGGGTAACGATTCCGGTCACAAATCCGCCACCACCAACAGGTGCATGCTTCCATACATAGCCTGTGGTTTGGGCCTGCAGTTGATAGCCCTGAAGCATAATAATTGCAAGAAGTAAACAGGAAAAGGCAAGGGGCTTTCGCCGGAACAGGGGGAATATCCTGGTGGACATACAGGATCCGGAAACCAAAGAAAGTAAACCCCTTTGTTTAAATGGTGCTGGTAATTTTGTTTTCATGCGTTTTGAGTTGTTTAAGCGTTGAAGTAATTCAATTCGGATAAGGTAAAGCCGAAAAGGCCGGTTTGAGCTATGCACTCAGCCATCAAGCGGTTTGTTATTGGGTTTTCAGGTAATATATTCATCAATTCAGGTGCAGCGCCATCGATGTGCTTGGTTTTTTGAAGAACAATAATGTGGTAGTTGTTCCTTCCATCCAGATGCTCATAAAAATCACGTATGGCCGTAGCCGTTAGCTCTCATAATGCTGTTGTATAGCACAAACAGAATCCCGGTTTACTTTATGGATGATATTTGGCCGTCCTGCCTCCAAAAATAGAGCTGCCATTTTTCGGGAGGCAGGGCCGGAGGTTCGTACAGTAAGGCCTTGCATAGGGAAGGCCCTCTGCAGGTTAGTGAGAGCAGTCGTGTTTTCATAACGGAAATCTTTCTCTTAGTGGAATATTGTAAATCTACTGAGATGTTTTTTTAAACAGGGGGCTCAGTTGTTGCAGATAGGGGCAAAGAATGTTACATGCCTCAAACTTTGAGGCCCCTGGATTGAAAAAACATTAAGTCCCAATACTATAAGAAAGACAACCAGGTAGCCGGTTTGGATTTTTTATACTTGATAATCTAAGTTCATCCAGGATTTTCAGATTTGTTTGTATTTTGCGGTCCCGGTTGCGGACCGTGTTCTACTGACCTGGTGCTGTAGTTTGAATCCTGCAAATTGCCGGTATCCCGTTTGCCTGTAAAGCATGCTGTATTGGCCTCCAAAGCCAGGCAGGATGCTTGCCAACCGTATGTAGCAGAAAACCGAACAGACATAACCCATATGAAAAGAACAATTTTAGCTGCCCTGCTGGCAATTATCCCTGCTTTTTTATTTGCACAGGACGGAGATGTGAATTTTTCCGCCGCTTTTAAAAAGGAAAATGATGGAAAATCAAAGATTGAGATCAACGAGGTAAAGGAACTGATTCATATTATGGTGGCCATCACCCAAACAGGCCTGGGGAACGATGACATGGTACAGTTAAAGGGGCCTTATTACCAGGATGTGCTGAAGCAATTTGCGGCTTATGAAAAGGAACCGGTTATTGCCACCTTCGATTCCCTGCTCCGGGAAAGTCCCCTGCATTATGTTTTTTTAACCGGGAACGCCATCGCCTATTATTTTGATAAGGACCGGCTGTTGCCCAATAATGTTTTCCTGCTGCCAGCCGATGAAGTAGCCGGTACCAGGATCACTATAAATCCCATCACCACTTATAAAGCAAGTATTGAAGATTTTGCGAGGAAATCAGGTTTCCGTGCGTTTTATGCAGCGCATGCCGCTTATTACCAGGGCATCATTTCCGATTATAAGAAAAACGCCAACCTCGATAAACAATGGAAATGGCTGGAAGCTAATTTTAATACCCATATCAATAGCTACCAGATCCTTTGTTCACCCCTGATCAATGGGCTTAACTATACGCTGTCGTTTAAGAAAAAAGGCTTTGAGCTGATACAGATGATATTGCCACCCATTGATCACAATGATGCATGGTCTGCAAAATATACCGAGGCATTTAATACCAGGGGCATGTTCACCGAAATAGACCACAATTATGTGCGCAAGCCAGGTGAGCAATTCGAAAAAAGGATCAATGAAGCGTTGAAGAACCGGAGTAAGTGGGTAGATACCACTATAGAAGGTACAGCCTATTATCCTACGCCGGTGAAGGTATTCAATGAGTATATGACGTTTGGGGTTTTTGTGTTGTATTGTGAAGATGTGTATAAGAATGATCCTGCCATCCTGAAGGAAATTTATGCAGACGTGAATGGCGTGATGAGCAAACAGCGGGGATTTACAAAAATGCAGGAATTTACCAACTGCCTGGTAAAGCTGCGTAAGGCGCAGCCCCGTAAAAAAATAGATGAGCTGTACCCGGCACTATTGGATTGGTGTATGGAGCAGTAAAGGGAGGTAAACGAAATGACCGTTATTTCGGTCATTTCATTTATTATTGACTGAAATAACGGTCATTAAACGACGGGTTACTTTGCTGTTACCGTTTTAATCAGATCTGTTAATAATCAGACCTTTTTTTCGCTTCTTCCTTTGCAAAATCCAGCAGGGACTTTTTGATCACCTTCGTATAGGCGTCTTTCGTTTTGTTGTTATAGGAAAACGACTGCAGATACTGTTCATAATCCTTCCCCTCATAGTTCATTTTCTTTGCCAGCTGCAGATAGGTATCCTGATCTGCCTCTTTCCCGAAGATATAAATAATGGTAAGGGTATTATAGGTTAACAGTGCGTCAAGGTAGTTTTTATGTTCCTTTGATGTATCTTCTTTTGCCATGAGATCTGCCGTTACAATGGCGCCCAGGTCAGTGCTATTGGCATTATACACCTGCTGGGGACTATCGTCGGCTTGCAGAAGGCTGTCGCGCCGCTTGTAATAAATATCCTGCGTCGCCTTCATGGTAGCTTCTGCTTTCTTTAGCTTTTTCTCATCTGCCTTTTCATTTCTCAGCGTAGTAGCCGCTTTCTTTAATAGTGCCAGGAATTGCTGCTGCCGAATACTATCAGCTTGTTGGGCGAAACAGTTGCCGGAGGCAAACAATAATAATATCGCTATAAATTTACTCTTCATCTTCGCATTGTTCCAGGGCTTCTATAAGATTATCGAACCCTCGTGTTAAAAAACGTGCACTTCCTGCACCTTCATCTAAATAGAGTATAAATATATAATTTATTTTTAAATTGATACATAATAAATTCCCACCCCAATCCTGAAAGCTTCCGGTAATTGTATATTTAATGATTTTTCAAATGACTGAATATCTTCTTCACTTATTTTTTCACTGCCTGTTTCAAAGTTACTATTCATATCAGAAGTTGATTTTTTAATCAGTCATAGATATTTAAGACATAAAAAAGGAGGCCGGAGCCCCCCCAATCGTTTATACATTCAGGTTAGTGCCCTTCTTACAACCCGATTTTTGCGTAGGGTACCCTGATCCCTTTCACGCGGTAATAGTATGGATCCAGCCAGGCTCCTTCACAGCTTTCCAACTTGCACCCGGAAAAATTGAGGCAGTATGTCAGCAGCAGCTCCTGCCGGCCGTTGTTGAACTCCGGATGCACAACAGGGGTATAGTACCGTGCGTATTGCCCTTTAAAGTATTCCTGGATCGTATATACTTTCACCGGTGTAGTGAACGGCCCGGTAGGTGAACTGGAAGTAGAGATATAGATGTTCCTGATTGTTTCGCAGTTGAAACCCTGGTCCATCGTCATGTGAATATACTTGCCATTGAGGTATGCTATGCTGTTGGTGCCTTTACCGGTTGTTACCTTCGCCGCTGAGCCGGGGCTGGGGCTGTTCGTCCAGCTGCTGCCGTTAAAATACTCCCATTGCAGCGGATTATTTTCCGGGAAACGTGCAACGTGGATATAGCTTTCATAATTGAAGCTGATGCCTTCGCTGCCGAATGCATATACATATCCATCGCCCGGCTTCACCATGCCCGTGGAATAATTGATCACAGGTGTGCCGGCGAAGCCATTTGGTACGAAGCGTTCAGAGACCCACTGTGTGCCGGTGCTTTGCGTTAACCGGTAGAGCGACTGTCCCGTTGCGTTAAGGTCATTGCCTTCCCCGCATTGCACATACACTTTGTCACCGATTTCGATACCCGGACCGGACCAGGTCCAGGCTGTACCGGGTTGAATATTGAAGATCTGCTTTGGCTTGCCGGAAGTGCTGGTAGTGATTGTCATATTCGGCGCGTCGTTGGGGTTCCAGTTTGTTTTCGAAGGCTGGATAAGCACGGAGTTGCTGTAACTGTGAACTGCGCCGCAGTTGAACATGCCGTTGGATTGCACCTGGGAGCCGTCCCAGGCATCCTGTGTTACCCACAACACTTTACCGTTGTTGCCACTCCAGGTCAGCGGTATTGTATTGCCCTGATCGAATGCAGCGGAACCGAGGCTGGCGCTGTTGCGATGAAAGAAGCGCACCACTTCATCATCGCGCCAGGTGTCTGCCTCAATGGAGCTAACGGTCCACTGCTGCCTGGTATCGGTTACATCAGTTTCCTGGATCACCTTTGCACCATTTGCCGTAGAGCCGTCCTGTACCGCTAATGCCAGCCCATTGCCTTTAT
This sequence comes from Chitinophaga polysaccharea, assembly GCF_902150045.1. GTDB lineage: Bacteria > Bacteroidota > Bacteroidia > Chitinophagales > Chitinophagaceae > Chitinophaga > Chitinophaga polysaccharea_A. Next base: position 1,033,958 of record NZ_CABFVU010000003.1, on the reverse strand, counting down.
TGTATATCTTGTACTGCCCGTTGCCGAGGTCCTGCATGCGCCAGAGCTGCTGGTCGGCCGGGAGGGGGAATGCGGCATATTGTTGCAGGATAGTGCCGCTGGTAGCAGAACCGGAAGGAACATCCAGCAGCTTACCACTGTATAGGTTCCGGATGTGATAATACTTCACGCCGTTGGAAGTGGTCCTGTAGATCATATGCCATTTCTGCCAGTTATCCATCTGGCCGGCCGGGCCGGAGAATTGCCACTGCTGCAGTTGCGCATTGTCTTTAAACTTCTCATTAAGTGTAGGGCTGCCACCTGTTTCCAGGTATTTGCCACTTTTAACGTTGGTAATGGTAACCGTGGCATAGTCGGGTACGGCCAGCAGGGCTACGGATAATTTTTTGTTGTCGATTGCGGCGAGATCGTTTGTTTGTGGCTGCCGGCAGGCGGCCATTACAAGCAGACAACAGAACATGGAAAGGGTTTGTTTTTTCATAACACGTATTTATTGATTAGCATGAACAAGCGGTGCTCATCCGGCGGGGCGCCGACGGGTACTTCACGGGTGCTATATGACAGATGCTGCTACCAGGTTGATCCTGTAGGTATGTATCAGTTCACGTAATCGGGTCAATGGAACGGTCAGGATCCCTCAGGAATAAGACACCCTTGCGGAAGGATACCGCCATCAGGGTAAAAAAAATCATAAGGCCGGGCATTGCGCCGCCTGTCCGTTGCCGTGAGGTACGGCAATACAGACGCGCTGATTGCAGGCAGGACCTATTTATGAATAGTCAGAGATGACTAAAACCCGCAATGAATTGAACAGGTTCGTTGGAAATAAATAGTGAACACCCCTGTAACTTTCAGGTTAAACCATATTAATTTGATGCTGTTAATTGAAATGATACAGGAAGATAACGTCTCCTGTATATACAGGTTTGGGGTTGTCTTTGAGCTGTAAAACCGCCTCGATCACAGCTTTCACAGTTCCTCTGAGGTTTGTTATTGATTTTACTTTAGCCTGTAACTGGATCTCGTTATCGACCAATACGGGTTGGCCGAACTTGAAGTTTTCGATCCCGTAATTGATCTCCATCTTTACATTTCTTACATCCGCAATCTGTTTCCACAGGTAGGGGATTAGCGCCAGCGTCAGATAACCATGTGCAATAGTTGATTTAAAGGGGCCTTCGTTTTTTGCCCGCTCCTGATCTACGTGTATCCATTGATGGTCCAATGTGGCGTCGGCAAATTTATTGATCTGTTCCTGGCTGATCCTGTGCCAGCTGGAAACACCTAATATCTGTCCCTCAAAAGATTTGTATTCCTCAAAGCTGCTAATAGTTACCACAGTAAATTATTGTTGTAGGTTATAGTTGATTAATGTATATAATTTCAAAATGCAAGTTTATATAATTGATGGCGTAATATCAATTTCAGCAATAAATAATTTATTTTTAAATATATACATATAAAAATCAGGGAAATGTAAATTACTGTGGTATAGCAGGGTAGGGCGATTATTTCAAACTATACAGTGGCGTTTTGTGTAATTATTATCGGATGTGGCAAGGCCCGAAGATTGACAATAAATTAAAGCGCCTTATGCTTCTCTCCCCATTTCCCCAGTTCCCGGATAATCGATCTTAATTCATACCCGATAGGCGTTAGCTCGTACTCAACACGAAGCGGCACTTCGGCATAGACCGTCCTTTTTACTACTTTGCTTTCCTCCAGTTTTCGCAGTTGCAGGGTGAGCATTCGTTCTGTGATGTTGGGCAAACATTTTTTCAGTTCTCCAAACCGTTGCTTCCCGTTTACCAGGTAGCAGCAGATAGCTAATGCCCATTGGCCGCCAATGATGTTGGAAGCGTATACCTCCGGGCACTCATTCGCTAAAGCCTGCTTGTTCGCATAATTAGTGGAGGTTTCTTTTATTCTTGCCATACTTACATTTTTTATAGTACCGTACAATGGGTTGCCAGTATGCAAAATTAGTGTTTTGCCATTTACTTTTGAGCCATCATTCAGTTTAAACAAGGAGATATGAAAACATTGGTAATTGTTGTCCACCCCGATATGGAGAGCTCGGTAATCAATAAAAGATGGGTGGAGGAATTAAGCAGGTACCCGGAAAAATATCACATTCATCAGTTGTATAAGGTCTATCCCGATGAAAAAATTGATGTACCGGCAGAACAGCGATTGATAGAGCAATACGATAAAATTGTATTTCAGTTTCCCTTCTATTGGTTTAGTTCCCCGCCGTTATTGAAAAAGTGGTTTGATGAGGTGCTGACCTATGGTTGGGCTTATGGAAGTAAAAGCGGATACAAGGTAGGAGATAAAAAAATAGGTTTGGTTATTTCAGCAGGAATAGATGAAGAAGGTTATTCCTCGCAAGGGATGTATAAATATACGCTCAAAGAACTGACGGCTCCGTTTGAATTAACATTCAATTATATCAGAGCCGATTACAGGTCTTTATACGCTTATTATGGTATTGAGCTAAACAGTACCCGGGAGTGGATTGAAAATAGTGTAGCCCCGTATATGGATTATCTCAACAAGTTATAAAAGTACTACCCGCCGATCAGCCGGAGCACATATTCCATTTGCGTGTCTTTTTGCTGCATAAAATCGTTGAACGTAGGCCAAACCGTATGATCCGGGATGATGCCCCTGCCTTCCGGCTGATCCGGTTTTACGGGCGCATCCTGGTTTACATACACAATAGAGAATTTCGTTTTTATTTTTGAGTGGGGCAGCTCATATATTAAAGCCATATGCCCGTTGTGCCCGTAATATCCTCCAACGGTTTCCACTCCCACAATGGTAACATTGTGGGCGTAGGCCTTTACCAGGGAAGCCAGGTGGGAGGCGGCAGATGCCACGTTTTCATCGATGAGCAGGTACAGTTTCCCTTTATATCCCGGTTGCTTCGGATAGTATACCGGGTTATAAAACGGGTTCTGTAAATTCCTTCCATTATGCAATGCAGGGAAATGGTCCTCCAGCATTTTCTTTCCTTCGGCTTTGGATGCTGAATCCATCCTTACTGCGGTAGATATGCCCCAGAAATACTGTTCATACGGAACCCCGTTATCAAAGATGCTGTATGCCAGTGTATTTTCCTTAAAGCTGGAATCTGTGAGGTACATCATAGGTTGTTCAAAAGTAGGGTCGCTGCCACCGGGATTGCTACGGATGTCCAGGATCAGGTTGGGTACATTATTATGGCTGAGGGCCTGGAATACGCTGTCAATAAACGCTACATATACCGCAAAGGCGGGGTCATCTGCCCCGGTGGCCATGGTGAATATCCGGAGATTTAATAAGCCGGTGGAGGGATTCAGCATTCTGAAACTGTATTTGGGCTGCAGCTTGTAATCGATCACACTGTCGACCGGCGCGCTATAGCGCTGTTTCAAATTAGCTTTTTGCTCTTCCAGCGATACTGCCGGTACGGTCACTGTTTGTGGAACAGTAGTGCCAGGAGGAATGAAGCGGATGGCAAAACTGTCTTTAATGCCATATTCATACAGGTAACGTAGCCCATAACTTCCATTTACGCTGTTTGAGAGTTTCTGTGTTTGTATAAAACCATCTGTTGTGATGTATTTGTAAAAAGACGTCATCAGCTCCTTTTGGGAAACGCCATTGATCCCCAATACCTGCGACCCTACGGGAATTGGTGCAGACGGGCTATTGAAAATGATATTACCTTCTATGTACTTTAAGGCATAGGGAAAGAAACCGCGTTGCCGGTTTAAATAGCCAACAAGACCGGCTTCCGGTTCTGTATAGTTATGACAGCTTCCTTCAAAATCGGTTAGCTGTAAAATGATCTTATAAAAGGAGATGGCAGACATAGGCCGGCGTATCTCTTTAAAGGCCCATTGGTAAATGCTGTCGATCTGCTTTGGACTTCTGTAACGATACAGGCCCGAGTTGGCTTTTTTACGGATATCGAGGAACAACTGCAGGTCCTGTTTCATTTCATGCGGACGGAGCTGCGGGTTGTATACAGACAGGCTATCGGCAGAGGGCCGGGATGTACGGGTTACCGGCTGCGCCCATCCCTGGTGCACCAGTAGCAGCAAAAACAGTACTTTCTTCATTAGGTTTTTCATGTGTCAAGGTACGAATCTACAAAAACCGGTTCATGAAATGAATTTTTGCAGCCACCAGTTCCTGGCTTCTTCTTAACCGGGCATCAAATGAATCGGCTTGCACTCTTACCACTTTAAGATAATCCTTCCAGCAATCTCTCAGTTTTTTGGACGGTGTAACGCTGGCAAAGAATTCTGCCAGCAACAGCCTGTTCCTGGGATTCTCCGCATATACCACGTTTTCGGAGGCGTATTTGTTGTATGATTCCAGTTCGGCGATCCCTTGTTCCCGGTCCCTGAAGCCCCAGTTAATAATATAAGTGATAACGGTAAGGCCTACTGTTCCGATCAGCCATTTGAAAAGATCAATTTTTACCTTGTATCTCTCAAATGCCTCTGAAAAAGTGGCGTAGGTGTACTGCTGGTTTTCCGGAATTTTAAACAGTTGCTCTAAGTTACCAGCTTGCACATTACTGGTACTCGGGTATGTGGAAGATTGGAGGTTGTGCTCAAGTTCTTCCTGCGACAGGTCGTCGGGGGAATCGTGTTTAGGTACGGGCATATGTATTTATTTAAAGAGGGGTAGAAAATTATCGTTATAGGCTTTTACGGTATTGCCGCCGAAGAAGTTGGTACCGGGGCACGTTTTGATACTGTCTGATTCGTCGGTTATCTTTCTTTTTCCGGTTTCCAGGTCGAACCAGTGGTGATATACCAGGGTTTGGCTGTTGGGGGTGATATTGAATTTCTTCAGCAGTAAACCGGTTAATGCAACAATGGTACTTTTTTGTTGTTGGTTCATCACGTCCCGTCCTATATCAAAGTCGCCGATGTTCTCTATGCAGATACCTCCTTTATTGGCTAAATGTATACCGGCAGGCTGCTTGTTCAGGTGCCGGCAGATCATGATCTTTCCATCGGGGAAGGTAGTCAGGTTCTGCGCAATTTCGTCAAAGCCCCTTTTAATGTGACCTTGCTCCATACTGTCGCACAATTTAAAATGATTGTTGCCATCAAAATGTTTGTAAGAAGGGATCCAGGTGTGGTGCTGTTGGACATGGGTGATAACTCTGCCAGGTTGGAAAAGGGACAACCATTTCTGGAATTCATCTACGTCCAGCAACAGGAATTTGCCTACTTGTTTCATAGTTTGTTTAATTAGGATGAGGGATCAATTGACATTCAGGGGCCAAAATGCCAGCGGCAGTTTTTGGGGAGCGCTTTCTTTTGGCTATTAATAGTTTTTATCGGGTTAATAGGGAGGTGTTAGATAAAGCTAGGTATAACTGCTTTAGAAAAAAATACCTGGTAGTGAGTATTTTTTTGGGTGATGATGAAAACAATTGCGTTGCCAGGATGGGGCGAGGCAAAGAACAGCCTTGCTTACTCCCAGCTCAATAAGGTCAGTGGTGCATTATAGAATGGCCCTTTAAACAATATTAAATTGGTCTTTTAAACAAAACGGCATAGCAGTATTCCATTGATCTTTGTTGCATCAAATTATTTATCAGATGGCAACAAATTCAAATAGTAGTAAAATGGTGCTCGTAACGGGCGGTTCAGGCTTTATTGCCGTACATTGTATATTGCAACTGCTGAATGCAGGTTTCCTGGTGAGGGCCACCGTAAGGTCGTTGAAACGGGAGTCTGAAGTACGCGATATGTTGAGGCAGGGAGGTGTTGAAGCCGGCGACCGGCTATCATTTATAGCGGCCGAATTAGGCGCAGATACCAATTGGAAGGAAGCCGCAAGCGGCTGCACCTATGTTTTACATGTAGCATCGCCAACTCCCCTGAATGAGTATAAGCACGAAGATGAAATGATCATACCGGCCCGTGAAGGCGTATTGCGTGTATTGCGCGCCTCGCGCGATGCGGGTGTAAAGCGTGTGGTGCTTACTTCTGCTATCGGCGCGGTTGTTTGCGGGCATAAACCACAAACAAACCCTTTTACAGAAAAAGACTGGACAGTGATAGGTGATAAAGTACCGGCTTACCAGAAATCAAAAACGCTGGCAGAGCGGGCTGCCTGGGATTTTATCGGGAAAGAAGGCGGAGGGCTGGAGCTTTCAGTGGTTAACCCTGTTGGTGTTTTAGGGCCTGTGTTGGGTACCGACTATTCTCATTCCATCTATTTTATTCAAAGACTGCTGGAAGGAAAAATTTCCGGTTGCCCGAAGATAAATTCTTCGTATGTAGATGTACGTGATGTGGCCGATCTTCATTTGCGGGCGATGCTCGATCCTGCTGCCGGGGGCCAACGTTTTATTGCCACCGCAGGTGAAAGCATCTGGCTGGTGGAACTGGCAAAAATACTTAAGGAAAATGTGCAGGAATTTGCAGATAGGATACCGGTTAAGGAGGTACCTAATATAGTCATGCGGATTGCAGGTTTAAAAGATCCGAAGATCAAAGCGATTCTTCCACTTTTGGGTATTGTGCTGAACACCAGCAATGAAAAGGCCGTGCGTCTGTTAGGGTGGTCGCCACGCTCTACGGGAGAGGCTATACTGGCTACCGCCGAAAGCCTTATCCGTTTGAAGATCATTAAGTAAATTTGGGGCGGTCATCTTCAGGGTAAATTTCAATAAATTAAGTAAGATGGAAGCATTAACCATAACCAGTGTGCCTGAAATATTTATATCCTGCAAAAAGGAAGTGCATTATAGCCGTGAATTGATCCTGCCGCAGCCCGCACTGGTAAGGGTAATGTCGGGGGAAGTAAGGGTTGCGGCGGCCGACCGGCAATATAACTTTTACGAGGGAGACACTGTGTTATTCCCCCGGAACCAGTTAGGGAGAATGAGCAAACTGCCTTTGGATGGCAAGCCTTGTATCGCGGTGTCCATTGTTTTCAGGCGGGATGTATTGCACCGGTTTTATACGGCTAACCCGGTTGAATCGCCGGTTTTTCAAACAGCGGGTTTAATGGAATTTGGGGAGCACCCCTTGCTCGAAAGCCTCTTTAATTCACTCACGCCTTATTTTAAACTGGCGGATGCGCTGCCACCCGATCTTGCGGCGTTTAAGATGGAAGAAGCGATAAGGGTGCTGCGTGCCATTAATAAAAACGTGGATCAATTGCTGGGATGGTTTGAGGAGCCAGGGAAGATAGACCTGATGGATTTTATGGAAAGGAATTTTATGTTTAACCTGCCTGCGGCCCGGTTTGGTTACCTAACGGGGAGAAGCCTTACTACGTTTAAACGGGATTTTAAAAAGGCGTTTAACAACACCCCTGAAAAATGGCTTACAAAAAAGCGCCTGGAACTGGCACATTACCTGATATCAGAACAAAAGAGAAGGCCTTCGGATGTTTATTTTGAAGTGGGCTTTGAGAATTTATCCCATTTTTCTTTTGCTTTTAAGAAACAGTTCGGGTATAATCCTACCGCTACTCCTGTATAATTCAGCCGTTATGCAGCGGTTGCTGTAATACGCACTTTGGAAGAAGGGAGGTGTTGATGCAGTGAAGGGGTCCCGCTGATCTGAAGATAAAAAAACCGGGATCTTTTTGATCCCGGTTCAAACATCAGGGGGCCGGAGGCGGAGGCGCCGGCATGCCTGAAATGGCCACCAGGGCCAGGGCGTTGTAAGCGCCGTTTTTGAGGCTATACGAAACGCCATTCACCTTCTGGAAGAACTCAATGCCCATTGCAAGGAACAGTGGCCTGGTACTGTTGGCTGTTAGGTTAACAGACAGGTTCATCACTTCAGTGGGAGTAGCGCTGATCGCTGTTTCGGCACCGGCTGCCGTTGCATTCACGATCGTTTCCGCTTCGAAATCTATCTCAGCGCCGGCAATCGTGATTTGAAAATGCGTGGCGCCGGCGGGGCTGGCCAGCAGGTTCACCGGTACAAAGGCCGGCATATCCACTTTAAGCACGCCTGTACCACGATCTATACTGGCTGCGAAAGGCGCATACAGCGTGCCGCCCAGTCGCCCGTTGGCATTGAACTCAAAGCCATTCAGCAGCTCCACTTCTCCGTCGATTACATTGCGTTGGCCTCTTGCATTGGTGGCATCTGCCTGAATCTCCCTGAGCATTTGGGAGGAGAGGCGCGATGTTACCTGGCTGTCGCCGATGTTTGAAAGCAGTGCGCGGAACGCGGTGCGGAGCAATTTGCCGGCTTTACCCGCGCGGCCAAACTCTGATCCGTTTTCACGGGTACGCACAAACGCGGGGTCTGTGGCCAGGCGTCTGGCATCAACCCCGCCTTTTGCACGGGCCATTGTACCGTCTTTTGATTTGTAAAAGGTAATATTACCTATCGTACCTTTCAGGGAAATGATTCCAGTTTGTTTTGCCATTTTAAAACATTTTTAGATTAACAATGGGGCTGTTTATATAGCCTTGCCCGTTAGGCTTACATCTGCGCAGGATGTTGTGTTTTTGGATTAATCATGTCAAACCTAAGCTGGCATCTCCATCAAAAAAAAATTCCCTTCCGGTTATACCGGATTGATATGAATTAGTATCTGAATTGTGCTGGTGAGGGGTATAATGCAGTTGATCCTGGCAGTATATTACCAGGATCAATTTTCCGGGATCACAGGCAGATGCCTGAACAGATGTGGGGGCTTACAGGGATTTAGGGTTATTGAAAATTAACCGTTATGCATAAAGAGGGAAGGTATCCCAGATCATACATCATACTCAGGTTTCCAGTACTGGCAAGCGCCGGTTTCAATGGCATGATTCGCCATATGTACGGCAACAGCGGCGTCTTTCCCGCTTTCTACACCGGATACCGGCTTTTTGTTGTTCCTGATGCAGGCGGCGAAATCGAGTAATGCAGAAGTGGTTGGCTCTGGTACCGGCTCGCCTGCTTTTCCGAAAGTAAGCGGCATACCCTGGCCGGGAGGGCCGTCTGTCCTGGTGGCGCCGGTTACGCCATCTACGGTATCCAGTACTTTTTTTACGTCTTCGCTGTAAAGAAATGCTTTGTCGCGCTGTATTTCAAGTGTGCCGCGGTTTCCCAGTACCCTGATGGAATATCCCTTATACGCATTGCTGAGGATAGAGGACACGCCTGATTTTACACCGCCGGGATATTCAAATACAGTGCGCACATTGTCCCAGGTTTCCCGCCCGTCTTTCCAGTAGTCGATACCGCCCATGCCTACTACGCGGAGCGGGTGGCTGTTGAGGATATAATTGACTATATCGATCTGGTGCCCGCATAGTTCGGCTACCAGGCCGCCGGAGTATTCGCGGTACATGCGCCAGTTGATAAGGCGCTCCATGGCCGGGTCGGGCACGGGGTTTCTCCAGTCGGAATTGCGATGGTACTGGCACTCAAAATGAGTAACGGTGCCCAGCCAGTTTTGTGCGATTATTTCCTTCACGCGATGGTAGAGGGCATAGTACCTGTATTGATGCCCTACCTGGAATACCAGCCCGGATTTCCTCACCTGGGCCACCAGTTGCAACGCCTGTGGGATATCATAGGTCATGGTTTTTTCCACGTACACATGTTTACCGGCATCCAATGCGTCCTTTGCCATGGCATAGTGCAGGTAAAGCGGCGTAGCAATGATCACGGCTTCCACTTCTTTATTTTCGAGCAGCTTACGATAGTCGGTATAGGCTTTAGCTCCTTTTGCTGCCAGGGCCATACCATGTTGCAAATTTGCAGGGATGGTATCACAGCAGGCAATTATTTCAAGGGCCGGGTTTTTCTTCAGCAGCCTGGCTATGCCGCTGCCGCGGTTACCGGTGCCTATGAGGCCGGCCTTAACGGGAGCTGCGCCTGGTGCGCCCAATGCCCATGCCGGCAAAGTGGCCGCTGCTGCAATGCCTGTTAATGTTACGGCGCCGGAATACAAAAACTTTCTGCGGGAAAAATGATGATCTTGCATATTCCAAAATAGGTAATAAAAAGCAGCGGGGCAAGGTTTGCACAGCATAAATCTCCGGTAACGTTCTCGCTGTTTTAGCGTGTGCAAAAAGAAATCCATCAGGGCAATGAGTATATTTATTACCTGGATATTTTATCAACCGGAAATATTTTCTATATGCAGATGAATTTAAAAAAGAACATGCTGCCGGCGGCTTTGTGCCTGTTACTTTGCAGCTTTATTCCACAGCAAAAGAAGATCAATATTTTTTCCATTGGCGATTCCACGATGTGTGATTACGATGAAAAATACCTGAGCTCATTCGGGGGCAGCAGTCTTTATCCTATCCGCGGATGGATGCAGATGGCGCGCGAGTATTTTAACGGGCCTGTTATTATACATAATGCGGCCAGGAGTGGGAGAAGCTCTAAAAGCTACCGCAGTGAAGGGCACTGGCAAAAGGTGATCGACAGCGTACAGCAGGGTGATTATGTTTTTATCATGTTTGGTCCCAATGACCAGAAAAGCGATACCGCCAGGCATACGGACCCGCGTACTACCTACCGTCAGAACCTGATCGGCTACATTAACGAAACGAGGGCAAAAGGAGCGCATCCTGTATTATTCACTTCTATAGTAAGACGTAAATTCGGTACTAACGGGAAGCTGGAAGATACTTTGGGCGATTATATCCCGGTGGTGAGGGAACTGGCGGCTGAAATGAAGGTACCACTGGTAGATCTTTACAAAAAATCCGGGGAGCTTGTTGAAAGCTACGGACCGGAGGAATCCAAAAAATTGTTTGTTTATATCCGGCCGGGCGTATTTCCAAAGTTGCCTGAGGGGAAGCAGGATGATACGCACCTGAATGAGCGGGGAGCTACTGAAATAGCAGGGCTGGCAGTTAGTGAGCTGAAGGCGCTGGGATTACCTTTCTTTAAATAAAATATATGCAGTTGCCGGAGAACAATAACTCCGGCAACTGCATATGCTGATCAGTATCCATAATCCTGGGTGAGATTATGATTTGCTTCGATTGATGTTTGAGGTATTGGCAGCAGCTCATTGCGATCGGGCGTAAAAAGCTGCGCTACATTTGTGATCCATGACGCCGTGATGGAACTTACCCAGTTGGCCTTTGCATAACCGCCGGGAGGAGCTGCGGCAGGAGAGGGCTGGTAAAGGGAACCGCCCCATATGATGGTTTGTGATCCTGTTTTATAATAAACTACCTGCGGCAATGTATTGTATGGCGCCTGTTTGTTCATCATCTTTGTATAATTAGCTCTTGTTTCCAATATTTTCTGGTGGAGCAGGTTCCAGCGGATCAGGTCATATTTCCTGATCCCTTCTCCGCCAAATTCAAAAGAGCGCTCATTTACCAGGGCGTTAAAGAAAGCCTCTTTGGAGGCGGGCGTAGTGCCTATCTTATCTTCGTTGCCTTTGAACCCTCTTTTTCTTACTTCCTCATACGCGCTGATGGCGGCGGCTGTGGGGCCATTGTTCAGCTCATTTTCCGCTTCCGCAAACATCAGGAGGATATCAGAAAAACGCAGCACCGGCCAGTTGATGCCCAGTTGCTGCGAGGTGGTGGTGGGCGCCGGCGTGATCCAGTCGGCACGGAATTTTCCACTGGTCATATTCACCAGTGTTTGTACTGTTTTACTCTTGTCTGCATTATTGTAATAAGGAGCGGTGGTTACATCCCGGCGGGTATCCACTGAATCAAAGGAATAGAAATACGTGGGAATAACGCGTATGGAGCTGTTGCCCAGCTGGGCGGCATTACCGGGCACATAAAACCTGGGGCCATCGTAATAGCCGAGGTTGCCAGTGAGGCCTGCACCCATAGCTATTTCAAAGATCACTTCTCCAAAGGGGTCCTGCTTATAGGAATCAAGACCATCTTTAAATACCGCCTGGAAGCTGGGGTTGAGGGTATGTTTATCGCGGCGCTGCATGATATCATAGCATTCATCCCTGGCTATTTTGTAATAGTCGGAGTAGTTGCTGCTGCGTTCCATTTTCCTGGAAGCACGGCGCAGGGAATAGCCGCCCCTGAACAGGGCAATCCTTGCGCGTAGTCCTTTTACAGCGCCTTTGGTGATGCGTTCATCTGCTGTTACGCCGGGATCGCCGCGCCAGGGCACCAGGTCTTCCGCCGTTTTCAGGTCGCTCAGCAGGCGGTCGTAGATGCTGTCGCGGTCTGTTTTCGCAAGGAACAGGTCGGCCTGGTCAATGGATGGTATAAACGGCGCAGGCACATCTCCCCAATTCCTGATCAGTTCCAGGTAGTACTGTGCTCTCAGGGTAAGCGATTCTCCGTATAGGCGGCGCAGTTCAGCCTGTTCTGTAGCGGTACCTTTGCTGTATAGTTCCATGGCAGGAATGTTTTTGATACAGATATTAGCGCGCTCCACGCCAATATACAACTGCTGGAAAGGCCCTGCCAGTTGCGCATTGGTGGGCTGCAGGTTGTAGCGGGAGAGGTCCCTGGAGCTGTTGTCTGGCGCGGTGGTATTGGTAACGCCTATCATTTCATCTGTATCGTAAGGATACATCAGGCTAAGCCTGCTGCCGTAGGCCTGTGTGCCGGACAATGGTTCATATGCGCCAATCACGGCGCTGGTGGCATTAGGCACGCTTCCGAAAACATACTGCTCGTCAAACGCCGATGGAGGCGTTTTGTCGAGATATTTTCTACAGGCGGCGCTACCCATCAGTATCGGGACGAGCACTATCATCCAGGCGGTGTAATACAATTTTTCCCTTGCTGTCATGTTCTCCATAATCTTTATAATGTAAGGTTAATACCAAAAAAGAAAGAGCGGCTACGCGGATAGGCTGAGTAGTCCACACCAGGCGTAACAGGAGTGGCGCGGCGGGTATTCACCTCGGGGTCATATCCCGAATAACGGGTTAGTATGGCGAGGTTGTTGCCGGTAGCGTATATCCTTAAACTGCTGATCTTTATTTTACCAAGTTGTTTTGCGGGAAATGTATACCCGATGGTAACATTGTTCACGCGAAGGAAGGAGCCATCTTCCACCGCCCAGGAAGTGGGATAAAAAGCGCCAGCGCCGGAAATAGGCATCCATATTTTTGCGTGGCCGTTCAGCGCTGCCAGCTGTTCGGGGGGAGCTCCTGTTACCACTTGTTTACCGCCCACGGTAATTACCTGCTGCATTACTTTCCCGCCTGCATCTACCGTGCGCCAGCGGTCTTCCATAATAGCGAGCATATTGGTGTTGCGGGAATAAGCATTGGTAAATTCTATTTTGTTGGCATTCAGGATGCTGTTTCCTACCACGAAGTTCAGGAACACACTGAGGTCAAAATTTTTGTAAACAAATTGCTGGTTCAGTCCACCTGTATATTTAGGGTTCGCATTCCCGATAATGGTTTTATCGTTTTCATCGATGATGCCATCGCCGTTCAGATCCTTCAGTTTCATCCATCCGGGTTGTGCCACGCCTATTACGCCTGACACATCGGTTACGCCTTCTTTCAATGTATAGATCCTGGTGGAGGCGTCGTAGTTAAAGTCGTCCAGTTTGTAAAATCCATCATTCACAAACCCGTACATGGAGCCAACGGGTTCTCCTGTTCTTACAATATAATCTGCCGGCTGCCCGGAAATGCCAAAGCCTGAATTCCTGTAGAACTGTGTGAGGTAGCTGGAAAGCGCCTCTACCTTGTTCCTGTTGAATGCGATATTAAAAGTGGAGCTCCAGCTGAAGTTCTTCTTTTGAATGATGGTACCGCTCAGCTGCAGTTCCACTCCTTTATTGGAAGTGGTGCCTACATTCTGCAACTGCTCTGAGTAACCGGAGCTGGTGGGAATGCGTATAGGTATGAGGAGATCTTTTACCTTGTTAAAATATACATCTGCGGTCAGTTGCAGGCGGTTGCCGAAGAAGGCGGCGTCCAGGCCGGCATTACGGGAAATGGTGGTTTCCCATTTGAGGTCTTTGCTGGCAAGACTGCTTGCTACATACCCGGGTATGATCTGTTCATTCAGGGAATACTGGGCATTGGCGAAATAGGTATTCAGGTATAAATAGTCGGCAATACGGTTATTTCCAGCCAGCCCGTAACTGAGGCGGAGCTTCAGGTCGGATATGAATTGTACATCTTTCATAAAATCCTCCCCGGAAATCCTCCATGATAACGCTGCGGCAGGGAAGTATCCCCATCGCTTATCCGGGGCAAATTTGGAGGAGCCGTCTGCACGCAAACTGATACTCGCCAGGTATTTATCCTGGTAATCATAATTTACTTTTGTAAAGAAAGACAACAGGCTGCTTTCCGCGATAGTTGTTTTGGGGAACAGCGGCACTGTAGTGCCCAGGCTAAACTGGCCAAAGGCTTTTTCAGGCGTGATACCTGCCGGGAAATATCTCAGCTCATTATCCAGCATATTGCTGGAAGTATTATATATTTCATTTCCCAGCAGTACATTCACGTGATGATCTTTAGCGCCGCTGTTCCGGTAGGTGAGCACGTTTGAATTATTAAAGGAGCTGCGGTTAATAGTAATATTGCTGATGAGCGGAAGGTTGGCGCCGTTAAGCCTTGAATTGGAAGTAACGGAGCCATCGAATGCCTGTTGTTCCTGGTTGTTGCGGTCGAACCCTATAGTTGTTCTGAAAGAGAAGTACTTGTTAAAAGTATAGTTCAGGTAACCGCCTATGTTGAGGATCTTTGTATATTTTTTCCTGTATTGTGCATTGTTCAGGAGCACGGGGTTAATGATGCCCAAACCATTTCCTGCATTGGTGTCGTTGTAATAGTCCACATCATCCACCTCTTCCGCGTTGGTATCATCGAGGTTGAACGGGCGGTATTTGATGGTATGCCGTAGCCCGTTATAGGCGGAGGCGCCTTCGTTTGACGAGCCGGCGCCGCTGGAAGTTTCATCGCTGTACCTAACGTTAAAACCTATACGTAGTTTGCTGTTGGCCGTATGGTCAAATTTGAAATTGACCAGGTTCCTTTTCAGGTCTGAATTGATCATAATCCCTTCTTCCTGGTTATTGGTATAGCTGAGATTATATCTGGTGTTCTGTGTGCCTCCTGCAACACTTGCGTTATGTGTTTGCATCAGGGCATGGCGGCCAAATACATTATTTTGCCAGTCTATTTCCGGTGTGTTCCTGTATTTCTCCAGGTCGGAACCGTACATGTTATCAAAAGCGGTGCTGTCGGCCGTAAGGCCCCGGCTGCGCTCATACTGGTACAATACAAAATTGTAGGGGTCCATTACTTCCAGTTCCTTTGGCAGCATACGTACGCCCATCATGCCGTTATAGCTCACCACGGTTCTTCCTTCCTTCCCGGTTTTGGTAGTAATGATCACCACGCCGTTGGCGCCTCTTGCGCCATAGATGGCAGTAGCAGAGGCATCTTTCAGCACATCCACTGTTGCAATATCCTGTGGGGATATACCGGAAAACCCATCTTCCACTTGTACGCCGTCGATGATGTAGAGAGGGGAGTTATCCTGTGTTACAGAGCCGCCTCCTCTTATCCTGATATTGAAATCGGAGCCGGGCTTTCCTTCCGAGGAGGTGATCTGCACGCCTGCCAGCCGGCCGGTGAGCGCTTCCGCTGCGGAGTTAACGGGTATATCTTTCAGTTCTTTTGCATTGACGGAGGATACAGCGCCGGTGAGGTCTTTTCGTTTAACGGTGGCATAGCCCACTACCACCACATCGTTGATGTTCCTGATCTCGGTTTCAAGCACTGCGTTGATGGTAGTTCTGCCGTTTATGGGTATTTCCTTTGCAGCATGACCGGTATAGGAGAATACCAGTTTCTCCGCTGTGGCGGGGGCTTTCAGCCGGTATTGCCCTTTCTCGTCTGTGATGGCGGCAGCTTTACCGCCTTTTACCTTTACCGTTACGCCTATCAGCGCCACCTTATCTGCCGCCGATGTAACGGTTCCCGTTATTGTGATCTCCTGCGACTGGCCAAACAGCGCCGTCGTAAAACACAGCATTACACAGGCCAGTAAAATACCCGCCAGCGGTTGCATAAAATTCTGCTTATCCATCATAACAATCATTTGAAAATTAGTACCTGTTCCTTACTGTTTTATGAACACCAATCCGCTCCTGGTACCTGCGTTATCCATTACCAGCAGGTAGGAGCCACTTATAAGTTCCCCGGTATTGATCCTTGTTTCTGTAGCACCGGGGGCCACCACACATGTTTTTATCTTTAATCCGCCTATAGTAAAAAGGGAGATGCCGGCATTTCCTTTTACCAACGGGTGGCGTATTACCAGTTTGTTGGTTACGGGATTTGGGAAGATGATCAGCTGGCTTTCCTTTTTTATTTCTTTCACCAACATACCGTTGCTTACAGGCAGGGAGCGGAGCAGGGTGGTATCTGCGGATTGCTTTGCCTGCAATGTGTTGTCGATGCTGACAGTATTGCTGTATACGATGGCTCCCTGTCCATCGGTCCTGTAGCTGCCTATCTTATAGTAAAGCGTTTGTTGCGGGGCATTCGCATCTTCCGTTACATAGTGCGTCCTGTTTATATTGGATGGCAGCTCGCTGATCTTTGTAAATGATACGTTATCAGCGGAGCGGTAGATGCCAAAGCGGAACAGGTCTTTAGCCCAGTCGATATCAAAACTGATCTTTGCCGTATCGCCACCAGCGTGGGTTGCGGCAACCTGGGTAAAGGTCACCTGCTGATCGGGAGACTGGATGCCGTTGAGATAATTTTCCAGCATGGTGAAACCATTACTTCCGGTTGTATTGGCGGCGGTGCCTGTAGAGTCGCTGCCTGTCATCAGTTCCCACCAGTTGGGGAGGCCGTCATTATCGGTATCATCCGGGTAGGTGGTGGATGTTAAGGCCGGCCATCCGCCTACGGTGTTCTGGCTGTTTATAATCCCGGAGGGGTGGCCCATGCCGGAAGCCTGGTAGCTGCTGTCTTCATACGTAGCGGTGCCGGTGAGCGTTTCTCTTACAATGCGGCGGTCTACCGTATCCCTTCTTGGCAAAATGGCGCCGGCGCCGCCGGTTACAGCTATATAAGCATCGGGCGCTGTTTGCGTAGTTACGGGGCTATGTGCGAAAGGAGTGTTTACCCTTGCGGCTGCGAGGGCTTCTGCAGCGCCTGGGAGATTGTCGGGGTGCACGCCGTATACCCAGTTATTATCGGATGAATCGTTGGGTTCTTCCACGCAGGGATAGCCAGGCACATAGTTGCCTTTGATGTAAAATTTTCCGCCGGGAATAGTATCTCCGGCCAGGGATACGCTGTAGGTGGTGTACGACAGGATACGATGCCGCCTGTTGGAGGTGGCGCAGGAAGCACTGCCTGTAGTAGCCGGGCCGGGTTTGTAATAATTGTTCACCATATTCTGGTGGCCGCCGGCGCCGCCATAGGTAGAGCCAACCCAGTTGTACACCACATTATTCCTGAAATCGACATACTCCAGTTCAGGCTGGCCGGTATTGGCGCTGCCGGAAAAGCGGGGATTACGGTTGCTGTGGCTGGCCAGCAGGTTGTGATGGAACGACGATTGCTGGCCGCCCCAGATGCCGCCGTAGCCATGTGGTGTTTCCTTTACATGGATAGACTGGTACAGGCTTTCGCTCAGGATACTCCATTGCAGGGTGAAGTTGGAGATGGCATAAAATGATCCTGCTTCATCGGTAGACCAGCTCATGGAACAGTGATCTACTATAATATCGGAGAACGGCTTTGTAACGGGATTACCAAAATTGTTGTACATGGCATCCACTGCTTTTGCCGTATCCCCGGGGTTCAGTATAATATCTCCCGGACGGCTGCGCAGATATCTTATGACCACGTTATTGGCCCTGATGCCCAGGCCATAGTTGGCGAGGCAAATACCATCGCCGGGCGCTGTTTGCCCCGCAATGGTGATATTGTCCTGTAAAATTACAATAGGGCTTAGCAGGTATATGGTGCCGGACACTTTGAACATCACTGTGCGGTTAGGCTGGCTGACTGCATCCCTTAAACTGCCTGTGCCGGAGTTATTGAGATTGGTGACATAATAAACGCTGCCTCCTCTGCCTCCTTTGGCAAACCTGCCGGCGCCTTCCGCACCGGGAAAGGCAATTTGCCGGAAAGGATAGGTAGTGCCGCTGATCATTACATTCTTTGTTACCAGGTATTTATTGCTGATGGCGCTGGTAGTCCATGGATATACCCTCAGGTATAAAGTTTTGCCCTGCGGGATATCTATATTCAGGTTGCTGAACGTATAGGCGGAAGGGGTAGTACCGGATACCAGGAGCTGGTCTGTTGCCAGGTCGGTGAAAGTGCTGCCGTCGGCCGACCAGCAGATCCGTGCATGCGCATAGGCTGATGAATTAAACGACAGGGGCACCGTGATCTGCTGTACCAGCAGGCTGTAGCCTGTTACAGGGGAAGCAGTGTATTGAATATATCTTCCGGTGGCTGGTGCAGTTTCCGCAGGCCAGGCGCTGTCGGGTGGGAGCAGTCTTTGTCCGCCGCTGCCGGAGATGTAGTTATTCACTTTCAGCCCGGTGAGCGATTGGGCTGTTGCCGTTACATCGCCGGTTACGGTGGCATCCTGGCCAGCAGTAAGCGCCCAGGTGATGGCCGGCACTACATAGCTGTATCCTGTTACCGTCATGTTTTTTATGGTAAGCGGTATATTCCCCTGTGCGGCGGTGCTCCAGGGGAGTAGCCGGAGGTAGAGGGTTTGCCCGGTAACGGCCGTGATGTTAAGGTTGCTCAACGTATATACGGCAGCGTTAGTGGTTAAGCTCAGCGTTGTATCAATTTCCGTATAGTCGGTCCCGTTAACCGACCAGGAAAGTTTTGCTTTAGCACCGGCCGCGGCAAATGCCAGCGACAGGGAGATATCCGTTACCGTGAATGCGCTGCCGGTAACAGGCGTGGTGGTGAACAAGGCATACCTGTTATTATCCGGCGCTGTTGCAGCCGGCCAGCTGCCGGTTGCGGGCAATAGCTGCTGCCCGTTGGAATAACTATCCACCACCAGGTTACCAAGCGTTTGCTGCCCTGCGGTGATATTCCCGCTGGCAGTTGCCTGCTGGTTGGCCGTGAGTGGCCATGAAGCTACAGGCACGGGGTTGGTGGTTCCTTTAATGATCACATTTTTTGTAACCAGGTATTTGCCGGTGATCAGGCTGCTGGTCCAGGGAGATACCCTGAAATACAAAGTGCCGCCAGCCGGCACGTTGATATTCAGATTGCCGAATGTATAAGCTGTTGGCGTGGAAGAGGAAGCCAATGCAAAATCAGGCGTCACATTTGTAAAGTGAATGCTATCTGTTGACCAGGCCAGGTTTACCCTTGCAGCACTGGAGCCGTTGAAGCTGATGGATATCCCGATCTCTTTTATAGTAACACTGTTACCGGTTGCCGGTGTTACCCGGTATAGCATGAACCTGGAGCTGTCGGGGGCCGATTGTGCAGGCCAGGACCCGGCAGGGGGAATGGTCCGTTCCCCGCCTGAAATGTAATCGTAATGCGACAGGCCAGTCAGGAGCTGTGCAGCAGCGGTAATATTTCCGCCGGTAACAGCCTGCTGGTCTGATGTGAGCGCCCAGGTGGCAACAGCCGGGGTTTGGCCATAGGCATTGCTGCTATCAAAGCTGTTGATCAGCAGTATTACAGGTAACAGAAGAAGTAGAAATCTTTTCATAAATATTGTTGTATTATTCATTCTCCAGGTATTTCCCTCCCTCAAAACCTAATGCTACAGTTACCGGAAAAGCACGGCCTGCCGGATAATATCCGGGTGTTTTCCGAAGTGTGGCATTTTACCTTTCTGCGTTTAAATGGAATAGTGCCTGTTTGAAAATAACAACGTGGACAACAGGCTTCTTCTTCGTCTTTACATTCCTGAATCTAAAAGCGCAATTTTTGGCTGATATTGTTTTCCTCAACCAAAATACACCCGAAATGGGTTATTTTGCATGTGAAGGGCAGATAAATCACCGAGAACGTTACCGAAATCCCCGGCCCGGAGTATTTAATAGCAATAGCTACTGACCTTATTTTTACTTATATTGCTTATAAGAATTAAATCTCCCCAATACATTCCTCTCTAACCATGAAGTATCTTACTGCATTAATAGCTTTGGTGTTTTTTCTTGGTAGTTGCAGCAATAATAAAGCTAACAGCGATACCTATGATCCCCCGGGTGGTAATACTTCTAATAGTAATTCCTCTTTGGGAATACCTTCGCGTTTTGTGAATAATACGCCGGAGAGGAATGCTGAAATACAGGATTATTCAGATGACAGTGAGAAAACAGAAGAATATCCGGATGATACCTATTGTGCTGAGGTGGAGTTTTATAATCCTGATACCGGTACAAGGTCAGGCTATACTTTGACCGTTGAAGTTGAAGATAATGAAGTTACCCGGATAAATTTTCCAAATGGAGGGGGCCGCAGCATCAGTTGCAGGATGATTGAATAATCGCTGAACTTTTCCTGACCGTTCACGCACACTCCTGTTCTTAATCGGACATTTTGTTGAATTTGAATTTGTATAACCCGTTATTGATCAGGTATTTGTATTTTGGCACAACCGTTGAAATGCCCATGGTACTTATACTGCCCATATGTTTAGTAATTATCTGAAAATCGCTCTCCGCAATCTTGCGCAAAACAAAATCTATTCTTTCATCAATATTGCAGGACTGGCTATTGGCCTTACCTGCGCTATGTTGATACTCCTTTATGTAAAGGATGAAGTGAGCTTTGACCGTTTTCATAAAAAGAGTGCGGGTATTTACAGGATAGTTTCCAGGATCGCTGTCAATGGCGCGGAACGCCGGTCTACCAGCACCGGCTTATTACAGGGGCCGAGGTTCTCACAGAATGTGAGCGGAATCAAATCATATGTGCGCGTGCAGGACGGCCATGCAGATTTTAAGAAAGGCGCTGAAGTAGAAAGCAGGGATCTTCTTTTTGTAGATGCCAACTTCCTGTCGGTATTTACCTTTCCCGTGATTGAGGGCGATGCGCGGACCTGTTTAAAAGACCCGCATTCTGTTGTGCTTACAAAGGATGAGGCAAAGAGGCAATTTGGCACAGAGAAAGCAGTGGGTAAGATCCTTATGTTAAAAGAGCGTGAGAAGTTTGTGCCATACCAGGTAACTGCTGTTACAGAGAATTGTCCGCAGAACTCCACCATCGGTTTCAGTATACTGTTGCCGATCAGGGAAACGGAAGCAGATTTAAATAACAGTGAGAACTGGTTTTCTTATTTCCTGAACACCTTTGTTGAGCTGGAGGATAATGCTGATCCGAATATGGTGGCGCAGCAAATGCAACGGTTTTATATTAAAGATGCCAGTGCAGCATATAAAGCGATGAATACCAGGTTTGGGAACCCCGACAATTCCCGGTTGGAAACCTATTTCCTTCAGCCATTCCTTGATATACATCTGAGTAAAGAGCTTTCAGCGCAGAATGGCCTGCAAAAAGGCAGCAACCCGGTTTATGGTTATATTCTTTCCGGCATCGCGCTTTTTGTGCTGCTTATTGCAAATATCAATTTTGTAAATCTTACCGTGGCCCGTTCTGTGAGGCGGGCAAAAGAAATAGGGATCCGTAAGGCAATTGGGAGCGACAGGCGTCAGCTTATCATACAATTCCTGGGAGAGTCTTTTATACTATGTGCTATTGCTTTTGTACTGGCAATTGTGCTGGCGCAATTGGTGCTGCCGCTGTTTAATGAATTGTCAAATAAGAAACTGTCCATCAGTTACCTGCTCGATTTCAAGCTGGTGGCGGGTTATTTCGCTCTTTTCCTGCTTACGGGTTTGCTTGCCGGATGTTATCCAGCCATGATTCTGTCGGGCTATAAACCTGTTGAAACCCTCTATAGCAGGTTTACGCTGAAAGGTAACGGCGGGTTACAAAGATCACTGGTGGTTTTCCAGTTCACATTGGCAGCCTTTTTAATTATAGCCACTTTTACGATCTATTCCCAGTTCAACTATCTTACAAAAGCCGATCTCGGGTACGATGACCGCGACATTGTAGTAGTGAGCAAAGATAATATGTCGCACCAGGAAGCTGCCGCCTTTAAGCAGGAGCTGCTTAACTCCCCGGATATTATGTATGTAGCCCCTAAGAACGGTGGTTATTGGGGTACTGCTGCAAAAATAGATAACGACTCATCTGTTAACTTCGCCTGGGAAACAGTAGATGAATCTTATTTACAAACCTTAAAGATCCCGGTGGTAAAAGGCAGGAATTTTTCAGCGGACCATCCCGGTGATTCCGTTCAGTCTGTGCTGGTCAACGAAACTTTTGTAAAGACGGCAGGATGGAAAGATCCTATTGGTAAATCAATCGTTTTCAACTACCAGAATAATCAAACATACCAGGTAATCGGTGTAGTAAAAGACCATCATTTTACTGCCCTTAACGAACGGATAAGGCCCCAGTTGTTTACCATGAAAAATTCCAATCCTTATGGGGTTTTTTATATCAAGATACGCCCCAATACAGCTACCAGCAGTCTTAAATTTATAGAAGCAAAGTTCAGGGACTTTTTCCCTTTCAGCCCGTATACCTATGTGTTTAAGAATGAAGTGAACCGGCGGAATTATGAATCAGAAGCCAGGTGGAAACAGATTATTTTGTACGGTGCTATACTAACTATTTTTATAAGCTGTATAGGATTATTTGGGTTGTCCGTTCTTTCCGCTGAGAAACGTACCAAAGAGATAGGTATCCGGAAAGTATTAGGGGCATCGGTGCAGAATATAGCGACGGTGTTGTCTTTGGAATTTGTGAAGCTGGTGATCATTGCATTGCTAATAGCCATTCCGCTGGCCTGGCTGGCAGGTGTAAAATGGCTGGAGAACTATCCTTACAGGATCACTATGAGCTGGTCTTTATTTGGCTGGGCAGGGATGCTGGTGGTACTGATTGCCGTATGCACGGTGAGTTTCCAGGCGGTGAAGGCCGCGTTGGCGAATCCTGTTAAAAGTCTCAGGAATGAATAGATTTCGATGCTCAGAAGCCGTTTTCCCTTAGCCAGCTTTTGAACATCCTGAACCAGTTATCCTTACTGTTCAGATCAGTAAGGTCAAAGCCGTGACCGCCGGATTGCAGGATATGCATTTCAGCTTTTACATTTGCCTGCAAGAGAGAATTAAAAAAAGAGAGCGTGTTTTTAACAGGGATCACATCATCATCTGCAGCATGCACCATAAAGGTGGGCGGGGTAGCAGTGGTAACATGTTTATCGGTACTGTAGAGGTGTAATGATTCCGGGGAAGGTTGTTTGCCTATCAGGGTTTCACGGGTCCTGGGAATGGCCGGGTCATAAAGGATCACCGGGTAGAGCAATGCCATAAAGTCCGGCCGCAGGCTGATCTTTTCCGGGTTGCTGATCACCACCCTGTTTTGCTGTGTTCCTTCCATCGATGCCAGGTGCCCACCTGCAGAAAGGCCCATTGTGCCTACTTTGTTGGGGTTAATTCCCCATTCCGCCGCCCTTTGCCGCACCAGCCTGATAGCAGCCTGTGCATCCTGCAAAGGCCCGATAGACCTGTTAATCATGATGGTATCGTTGGGCAAACGGTATTTTACAATAAAAGCGGTAATACCTTCTTCGTTAAGCGCCCTGGCAATTTCTTCGCATGCCGCTAATGCCAGGAGGTAATACTCCTGGTTGAATTTTATCTGCCGGGCCAGGGAGATAAATGAGCTGATGATTTAAGATTCCGGTTCATATTTGTAAGGTACTAACCTTTCAGGTAATAAATTGTAAGTAAATGTAGTCTGATTTTGCTTTTCATAAGGGTTAAAACCTGCCGGACTTTCTGAATTCCAGCGGTGAAATATTCATTTTAGTTTTGAATAGTTTAGAAAAAGACTGTGGATATTCAAACCCCAATTCAAAGGCAATTTCATTTACGGATAAATCGGTCATGATTAGTTTTTCCTTTGCTTTCTCCATAATTTTTTCCTGGATGTGCTGCTGGGTGCTGTAGCCTGTAAGTGTTTTGAGCAGGCCGCTCAGGTAATTGGGAGAGATATTCAACCGGGCGGATATATCCTTTACCGCAGGTATGCCGTTCTTCTCCAGTGCTTCCGGGGAAAAAGCTTTTTCCAGCAAGGATCGCAGCTGGCTTATGATACCGTGGTGGGTGATTCGCCGTGTGATGAACTGCCGCTGGTAAAAGCGTTCTGAATAACCCAGCAGGGATTGGATCAGGGAGATAATAATTCCCTGGCTGAATTGATCAATATTTGTGCTGTATTCCTGTTCAATATTCCTGAATAAACCGCTGATGGTCTGTTCCTCTTTATCAGACAGGAACAGGGCTTCATTTACAGTATAATCAAAGAATTCGTATTGCTTTATCTTCAATGCCAGGGGATGGTTCCAGAGAAAGTCCGGATGGAGCAGGAGCAACCATCCGGAGGGATTCACATCTTCTGCCAGGCCGGCATTGAAACCAAATACCCGCCCCGGTGCTATAAAGTTCATCACACCTTTATCAAAATCATATTCCTGTTGTCCGTACTTCATCTTCACGCAAGACTGTGTGAATTGACTCATACCAACAAAATAGAGATCGGTGGTTAGCGCGGTATCCAGCTGTTTGGGTGGCTCCTTTAGCTCAGCAATATTAATGATACTGATGAGCGGATGCTTTGTAGCAGGCAAGCCTCTCAGCTGTAACAGCTCATTAACGCCTTTTATTTTCAGGGGCAGGTTTCCGGCCATTAGATTCAATTTTGAAAGTACCAGGCAGCATACTCCCCGGCAAAATCCCGTAGTTTTCGTTTCCCCAATGCGGGCCTGTTAAGATAGTAATCCTTTTGCGCTTTTCCATTATGCATATTTTCCTGCATTTCCACCAATAACCCCGCCACTTCAGGTGATATGCCGTTGGCTTCGAGCGCTTGTTTTACCTGTTCTCCGGGCAATACTATCCATTGAAGGCCAGGTATTCCGATCGCTTCCCCTATAATTTGTGCTGCCTGGGCACAGGTAAGCTCTTCGCTGGCCACATATTTTACTTTCAAACCTGTAACTGCCGGGGTGTTGACCTCTTCTGCAATAGCAGCGGCAATGTCTTCAGGAGCTACAAAAGCCACCATATCTTCCCCGCCATAATTGGATATAATCATGCCCTGGCGGCGGATCATTTCCTTTAGGTGATAGAAATTACTGTAAAAAGGCCCTGGCCGCATAAAGGTAACAGACAGCGCTTTCAATGGCTCAAACTTTTTCTCCGGCTGCATGGAATTCAACAGGTGGGCTATCCACCCGGTGAGCACAATTGCGCGTTTTATCCCTGCTTCCCTGATAGCATGGACATAGTTATCCATATGTTGGTCCCATTCATCCAGGTTGCGTGAGGTGAAATCCAGCGGGTTCATACAATAAACGATATCAGCCCCGGTAAAGGTTTCAATAAGAAAGGACAGGTCCCGGATACTGCCAATAGCAGGTTGGGCGCCCATTGCCTGTATTTGTGCACGTTTAGCTGGGTTGGTACTGATAAGGGTAACCTGGTGGCCTTCCTTCACCAGTATTTCAGTTAGCGGTTTGCTGATATTCCCGAGGGAACCGGTAAGTACGATCTTCATTTCGATTATTAATTTCAACAAAGTTCGCCGGGAATAAGGAGGAAAAAGTGTTCATATCTCAGAAGATCGTATGAAAATCTATTTTTGATTTTACTTTTGCATATAAAGGAGGAACAAGGCCGGTGATCCAACAACTTATGTCCCATATAGCACAATTTTGCCCCATCCGGGCAAACAGCGCGGGTTTGATCGAGCCGTTCGTTGAGCAGAAGGTATTTAAAAGGAAAGAGCTCCTGTTAACCGAAGGCCAGCGCTGTTTTGAAAAGTTCTTCATTGTTAAAGGCTGTGTACATTTATCTTACCTGAAGCAAAACGGGATGGAACAGACCATTGACTTCGCCATGGAAAACTGGTGGACTTCGGACTTTATGGCTTTCCAGCATGCAACAGCCGCCCGGTTTTCTATTCGTGCCATAGAACGTACCGAGGTGCTGAGCATCAGCGCCGGCAACCAGCTGGAGCTGCTTAAACAGTTGCCGGAACTGAACGCATATTTTCATATGGTATTCCAGCGTGCATATGCAGCGTCGCAAATGAGGATAAGGTATTTATATGATTTTTCAAAAGAGCAGTTATATCTTCATTTCCTTGAGAATTACCCGGAATTTACACAACGTGTTCCCCAATACCTGCTTGCTTCTTTTTTAGGCTTCACACCCGAGTACCTGAGCGAATTAAGAAAGAAGTTTCTTTCTTAAACCAGTTTAAGAAGCAGGGCATTTGCGCTTTTTACCTTTGTAAAACGCAAATTGAACAAATATGAACAAAGTAATTAAACATCGCCTGGATGTATGGAAAGAAGAGCCTTTGTACTGGGATTTAATGTCGGGAATAGACAAGCGCCTGTATGAATCCACCATCTCCAAAAGTCTTATAGACATTATCAAGATCAGGGTTTCGCAAATAAATAAATGCGCCTTTTGTATCGATTATCATACGCACGATGCGTTGAAGAACGGAGAAACAGCCCGCCGTATATTTGCGCTATCCGCCTGGCAGGAGAGCCCCTTGTTCACTGACACAGAACGTGCAGTGCTGGAAGTAGTGGAGGAAATAACATTTATTTTCAATCACGGGGTTTCAGACGGGACCTACGAAAAACTTAAATCTTTTTTTACAGAGAAAGAAATAGCCGATATCATTATTGGTATCTGCCATATGAATTTCTTAAACCGTGTGGGTATTTCAACTAAAACAACAGCTATATAAATCCTGCAATATGACGAGAAGTGAAATTATAGCCGGGATAAAAATACCCGACAGCGCGATGTCGAAACAGGCAACAGCGTTATTGCGCGAATATGGCAGTGAGCTTTTGTATAACCATTCACAACGGAGTTTTCTTTTCGCCGCCCTGCGTGGCCGGCAGAGCAATGCCCGGTACGATGCAGAGCTCCTGTATGTTAGTGCCATGTTCCACGACCTGGGCCTTACTGCGCGTTACCGTAGCGACGATAAACGGTTTGAAGTGGACGGCGCAAATGCGGCCCGTGATTTTCTGCGTGGATATGGTATTTTGCCGCAATCATTACAATTGGTATGGGATGCCATTGCGCTTCATACTTCACCCGGTATAGCGGAATACAAAGAGCCTGAAGTGGCATTGCTCAATTACGGGGTAGCGCTGGATGTGGTAGGCAAAGGGTATGACCTGTTATCCGTCGGAGATCGCGAAGAGATCATAAAGCAGTTTCCCCGCGGCGGACTAAAGGAAAATATGATAAGCACTTTCTTTGAGGGGTTTAAACATAAGCCACATACAACGTACGGAAGCATAAATGCAGATATCTGTGCGTGCATGATCCCCGGGTATCAACGACCTGATTTTTGCCAGGCTATCCGGCATTCACCCTGGGCGGAATAGGGATTCCTGAAATATATTTGCGCAAGTAAATACTTGCTCTTATATTTGCAAGCAGATACTTGCATATATGAAGATCAGAAGAGACGTTTACCAGGCTATAGCCGACCCCACAAGAAGGGAAATCATTAACCTGGTGGCAGCGCAATCCCACAACGTAAATACTATTGCGGAAAAGTTTGACATGACCCGGCAGGCCATATCCCTGCATGTTAAGATACTGGAGGAATGTGGCCTGCTGGTGATCAGGCAAAGCGGAAGGGAAAGGTTCTGCGAAGTGCAGTTAGATCAGCTGGATGAAGTGGTAAGCTGGATAGATCAGTCCAGGAAATTATGGACGAAACGGTTTGAAAAATTAGATAAATATCTGCAGCAACAAAAAAACAAAGCCAAATGAAGATTCAGAAAGAAGACCTTTTGATCACACACCTGTTTAATGCACCGAGGGAGCTTGTTTTTAACGCCTGGACGGATCCTGAGCATTTGCAGCACTGGTATGCACCAGATGGATGCACCATCGAATTTAAATCAATAGATGTAAAAGTTGGCGGCAGGTTCCATTCTGTTGTTTACGATCCTGTTCACGGGGAATGCTGGATCAGGGGAGTGTACCAGGAAATAAAGTTCCCGGAAAAACTGGTTTTTACCATGGAGCTCAGCAATGAACAAGGGGTACCTGTTGGCGCAAATGAGGCAGGAAAGCCGGAAGACTGGCCACCGGCAATTATTACCACCGTCATTTTCGAATCGCTGGGCGAGCAGACAAAACTTACTTTGCACCAGACTGTTGCTGAAGCGGAAGCCAGGAAAACCGGCGCTTACCAAAGCTGGTTCAGTATGTTCGATCGCCTGAATGCGTTGTTGGCAACCGGTAAATAAGCTGTTATTAGCTGTCGATTTCGTATATTAGTATTGGCTAAACGTACGCTATACCTGTTCTTCAATAAAACTTTCAAAGTAATGCGGAGCTTATGAATTAATAAATCAATCAAATAAGCTTCCAATGAAACAGCACTATCTGCCAATTATCCTGTTATTACTCCTTGTTGCGTGTAATAATGGCACTAAAACAAAAGACACATCTGCAACCGTCAGAAAATCGCCCGATGTTCGCTGTTATACTTCCAGGATAACAGACAAAGACTGGTACTCTTCGGGTAAAAAGGCGCCTAAGCTGAGGGGATTGAAAGGGATCAACTTCCAGATTTCAACCAACAGCAAAGAAGCGCAGGAATATTTTAACCAGGGAATGATGCTGATGTATGGTTTCAATCATGCAGAAGCGGCGCGGTCTTTTTATGAAGCGGCGCGGTTAGACACCATCTGCGCTATGGCCTATTGGGGATATGCTTATGTGCTGGGCCCCAATTATAATGCAGGCATGGAAGAAGATAATTTTCAGCGCGCCTATGAGGCGACTGTTAAAGCAAAGTCCATGTATGCGCCATGTACCCCAAAGGAAAAAGCACTTATCAATGCATTGGCTTCCCGTTATAAAATGCCTGCGCCGGCGGACCGGAAGCCGCTGGATATTGCCTATGCAGCAGCCATGAAGAAAGTATATGAGCAATACCCGTCAGACCCCGATGTGGGTGCGTTGTATGCGGAATCGCTGATGGATCTTCATCCATGGGATCTGTACGACAAGCAAACCAAGCAACCCCGTGCCTGGACACCGGAATTGGTTGGGGTGCTGGAGCACCTGATCAAAATCAATCCTGTACACCCGGGAGCGCATCATTACTATATTCATGCCTTGGAGGCATCGGCCAACCCGGGAAAAGCAATGGCAAGCGCCAGGTTGCTGGATACACTGGTGCCAGGTGCAGGACATTTACTGCATATGCCTTCGCATATCTATATTAATACGGGCGATTATCATGCAGGCTCTATTGCCAATATACATGCCGCGGAAGCCGACAGTGGTTACACGGTTGCCTGCCATGCGCAGGGAGCATACCCGCTGGGCTATTACCCGCATAATTACCATTTCCTGGCGGCTACCGCTACGCTTGAAGGCAATTCCGCACTGGCCTGGAAGACCGCAAAAAAACTAAGGGAACATGCCGCAGAAGATATTATGCGACTGCCACGCTGGGGCACCTTGCAGCATTACTATACTATACCGTACTACATTGCCGTGAAATTTGGTATGTGGGATACTATTTTTTCTCTGCCTGCACCGGCGGAAGACCTGGCGTATCCGCGGGCCATCTGGCATTATGCGCGGGGCATGGCATTTTTGGATAAGAACAAGACAGCGGCCGCACAAAAGGAACTGGACAGCCTCAGGATACTTGCTGCCGATACAGTGCTCAAACATATTACTATCTGGGATATAAATACCACGGCGGATCTTGTGCAGATAGCCGTTAAGGTATTATCAGCCGAAGTAGCGGCCAAACAGCAGCAGCCGGATATTGCCATTGCTTTGCTTAAAGAGGCTGTTGCCATAGAAGACGATCTGAATTATAACGAGCCGCCCGATTGGTTTTTTTCTGTAAGGCATTACCTGGGAGCGGCGCTCCAGAACGCAGGGAAATACAGTGAAGCGGAAAGCGTTTACCGCAAAGACCTGCAAACATGGAAAAAGAACGGGTGGGCATTGATGGGATTATACCATTCATTGATCTCCCAAAACAAAAATAACGAGGCGCAGAAAGTGAAGGCTGCATTCGTGGAAGCATGGCGGTATGCTGATGTGAATTTACCGCTACTTCCTGAAAACAAACATCGCGCCCATGCCGGCAATATGCGGCCCCATGCCATATAGCTGGAACGCTTTTCCCAGGCAGGTGTTAAGGATCAGGCTTTGGGGGCCATAGCCCACGAACAGAAGATGGCAAAGAGCCCGCATTAATGATAATGCAAAACAGCGATTCCTGATGAAAATGACTGCGCGGTATTCAGCTGAAAGTGCCGGAGACGATGAAACACGCTCATCCCGCTGCCGATCGCTACCGGGTTAACCAGCAGGTAAAGTTCATCAATAAGCCCGTGTTCCAGTAAACCGGATACCAGTGAAGCTCCGCCATACACCAGGATATTTCCATCCGTTTCCTGTTTCAATCTGGTAACAGCAGTTACCAGATCATTGGCCAGTGACACATTGTTCCAGCCACCAGGGATCTCCTGCTTATAAGTTAGCGTGGTAGAGATAACCGTTTTGGGTGTGTTGCTGATATGTGTAGAAAAAACTGCCTGTTCATCCTTACGGGCTGCTGTTTGTTGCCAGTGGGCAATAAAGCCTTCTTCAGCCATTTGTTTACTGATGATCAGATGCGATGCTGATAATGTGAGCTGTGTATGGAAATCCTGCAGTGACTTATCCCAGGACCACTGTGGCCCCCAGTTCCACACCATCCAATCCGTTTGTCCCTGCGGGCCTGCCATATACCCGTCGAGTGACTGTTGCATTTCTAAAATTAACTTCGCCATTTTGTAAGATTTTATAAGATGATATAAAGCGGCCGGTATTCTCAATTGACCCGCTTAGCCCGGGGGCACGGGGGATAAGAATTGGACTTAGCCTCTTTTTTGTTTTATGTATTTATGAATACAAATCTACAGTTGACAGCAATATACAACGGGGTGTACATTTGACAATTTAAGGGGTGTTTGCGTCAACCAGCCAGTCTCCACCTAACGGGATAAATGATATCGCATGTCATGAGAATACTCTCCGCTCAGCAGTCTTACCGTTTCTTCCATCCGTTTCTTTACGGGATGCAGGCAGAAGGAGAGCTTTACTTTTTTACTTCTTCCAGCAGCGCAGAGCCGCTTTGCCAGCGGGAAAGGCCGGTAGCTACCGCCGCAGCCGTGATCAGTTCAAACGCGGCTTTTTCGCTTCCTGCAACTTTTACGGCTTCATTCACCTGTTCATCTGTAACCCTGTAGGAGCCGGCGCCAATTTCCAGCGCCAGCTTGTCGTATGCAGGCACTGGTAATGCAGGTCCGCCAGTTGCCCGGTTGCCAACTGCCTGTCGTAGATCCGTATCCGTTAGTCCCGGTCCTTCAAATATGCATTTGTGCAGTTTCAGCGCCATAGCCTTATGATCCGGGCGGCCTTTTGGTATGCCTTTGCCAAAAACATAACCCTGTTGCAGCATTCGTTTTGCCGCGCCTGCCTGATCAGCGGCGCTTAACATTTCAAACCTGAGGGCATTGGCGCAGCGGACAGTAATGCTGAAAAGGGCAACAACAGCCATGGCATCTTCAAGTTCCTGTGTGGAAACCCCGCTCAGTAGCACCTCCTTTACCTGTTCAGTGGTTAGCTCACCGGGTGTTTTTGCAAATGTTTCCAGGAACTGCAGTGTAGTATATAATTTTGAAGACAGCGCCGCGTTATGGTAGTTGCTGAGTGCAGCCGTTACCAGTGTTTTATCAAGAACAAGCGAAGCAATAGCGCCGTGCGCATCTATACAAAAAGGGCATTGGTTCCATTTTGCTGTCATGGCTGCAAAAAGTTCCCGTTCGCCCACAGACCAGCCGCTTTCCCCGCGCATAGCGGCATGCGTCCAGGCAGTCATAGGCTTACCGTAATAATCACGGTGGTACATAACGATCCGTGCAGCATCCGGCAACCGCATCCCGGATACTCCGGAAATAAACCTGATCAATAACGCCCTGAAAAGACCATCTCCTTTTGTTACTTTCTGCAGACGCATACAATTTATTTTTTGTTGATTAAGAAAGGAGCAGTGCCGGATATTTTTCCTGTAATAAGCAAAGATAAACGGTGAAGGGATTGAACGATTGTAAAAACCGGAAGTACTAATCTCTGTAAAAGATCTTACCAATATGTTGAAACTGCATTTTCATTCCAGTAGCCTTAGTGGTACTAAATTTAATATTTTATTATTTATATGATCATTTAAATGCTGTGCCTGTTGATATAGGCGACAAGAACCTGTAACTTTATTTTTATCAAAATCATATGCTATGACTGTAGAACAAATCGCCTTACGCCTGGCAGAATACTGCCGTAATGAAGAGTTTAGTCGTGCACAGGAGGAGTTATTTGCAGAAGATGCAGTGAGTATAGAGCCTTTCGAAACTCCGGGGTTTGAAAAGGAAACACGGGGATTGGAAGCATTAAAAGAAAAGGACCGTAAGTTCAGCTCGATGGTGGAATCCCGCTATGGTACTACTGTTTCCGAGCCGTTAATAGCGGGCAATGTCTTTTCTTTTGTGCTCAGTATGGATCTCAAAATGAAAGGCAGGGACCGTGAAAAGTTTACTGAGCTTTGTGTGTATCATGTGAAAGATGGAAAGATCGTGTCTGAGCAATTCTTCATGTAGGATAACAATTTATCCGTTAACATAGAGGCTGTATCAAAAGTAATCTGAAGGTCCTGAGAATTGCGTAAACGAAAATTCTCTCCATCAGGTACCCGAATAAAATCGAGTAAAAATTACTTATGATACAGCCTCTATGTTGGCTGTGTTATATATGGGTTGCTTTTGGCACCGTTTCCGTCAGGTTTTCATTACCGGAAGCCGTTACCAGTATGTTATCTTCTATCCGTACCCCGCCAATATGTTTCCAGTGTTCCAGCTCGTTCCAGTTAATATCTTCCTGGTATTTTTTTACAAACCCCGGTTCTTCCAGCAGGGCTTTAATGAAATATAATCCCGGTTCCACGGTGATCAGGTGGCCGGCCTCCAGTTGTATATCCACCCGCAGGCGGGCGCCGGAGTAGATACGGGGCGAGGGGTTTTCTTCCTGGCCGGTATCGCGTACATGAAGCCCTACCAGGTGCCCGAGCCCGTGAGGGAAGAAGGCAGCTATCACTTCCTTTTCGATGAGGCCGGAAAGATCGCCTTTCAGGATGCCGAGACTGAGTAACCCGCGTGTAAACTCCCGGGCGGCATGATTGTGTATATCGTGCCAGAAGGTACCCGCCAGCGTTTTGGAGATACAATCCTGTTGTACGGATAATACCAGTTCGTAGAGCGCTTTATGCCTTGTGTCCATTGCAGCGGAGGAAGGAAAAGTACGGGTAATATCAACGCAATAATCGTACACACTGGCGCCTGCATCCACGAGCACAAACTCATTGTTGCCGATGATCCTTGTTGTAGGCAATGCGTGTAAAATAGCGGCATTGGGGCCGCTGCCCACGATGGTGTCGTAAGGCACGGCATGACCGCCATGGCGGAAGGTCTGCATTTCGAAGGCGAGTCGCACTTCCATTTCTGATACGCCCGGGCGTATCATTTGTTCCAGCTCCCTGTAGCCATATGTCGCAATACCGGCAATATGCCGGATCAGCTTTACCTCGGCTGCATCTTTGACCCTGCGGGTTTGCTGAAGCAGGGTACGAAGGGTAAGAGCATTGTCTTCCACCGGTGGATTGCCGGGTACCTGCCCCAGTTGATAGACCCTGGAAAAACGCTGTGTTTCCATGTAAGACTTCAGGTGTTGAATATCTTCCCCGGGTTCCTGTACCAGCAGATCGTGCTTTTCGCCTTCCCAAACGGATTGTTCCCGGGTCCAGGCTTTCTGGAATTCAATCCAGCCCGTGTGCCTGTTATAAAGGATCACTTCTTCCTCCCGGCGCCTGCCTGTAAGCCAGTAGTAAGAGGGGTGGGGGAGGAAAGGATAGGTTTGATCAAGACCTCCTGGTTTTTGTACCGGGTAGCCGCTGTATACCAGTATGGCTTCATCGTTTTTTAAAACGTTGTTCCATTGGGCCGCCAGGCGGGCTCTCCTGGCGTCGATATCTGCTTTGGTAAAATACATGGGTGTTTTATTGTTTGGTATGTAGACTGCGTATTTCCGTTTATATCAGAACCTGCTTTCCTCGTAGGTGGGGCCATATAGTCCCGGCACTTTATTGCCGGTTGCGCGTAGATAAACGATCATTTCGCCCCGATGGTGATAGATATGGTTGAACAGAAATCCGCGTGCCACAATTCCCCGGGGCATGGGGCCAAGAATAACCCGTTCACCTGCTTTCATGGTCCAGTTATCCCGGAGTTTTTCTTCTGTAAGTGATTTTAACGCACTTCTTGCCTGATCTACATTACTTTCAAAAAGCGACAGGGTAGCTTTGATATCGTTGGGGCTTCCCCGTTCAAGACGATCGGCGGCCAGATCGTATACATCTTTAGTGAGCGTGCCTGCGTACCAATAGTAAATGGTGGCAATATGCTGGGCCAGCTCACCCATTGTCCAGGAGGTATCCGCTGGTTTGTACATAAGGTCTTTTTCCGGGACAGCCAGTAATACTTTACGGGTGTTGT
Organism: Chitinophaga polysaccharea; assembly: GCF_902150045.1. GTDB lineage: Bacteria > Bacteroidota > Bacteroidia > Chitinophagales > Chitinophagaceae > Chitinophaga > Chitinophaga polysaccharea_A. The sequence continues at coordinate 999,289 of NZ_CABFVU010000003.1, read as the reverse complement.
TTACTTCATGCTCAAATTCTGTTAATAGATATTGTAGTATCATAGAGTGGTATTTGAGATAAAGATATAACAGCGTAGGATTTAATTGGGGTTTGTGATAAAAATTACTCCGGCTTCTCTTCAAAAAAATCGCTCTTTTCACCGATCGCTGTTCTCAGGCATTTCATAATTTCCTCGTGGAAGTCGGTGCCCGCCGCATGCAGGGGATCGATAGCCTTTACCAGTAATGTACGTAATGCAAAAAGCTGCTCCCTGTTATACTTCTTTGAAGCTTTTACCAGTTCCAGTTTCATCAGCTCCTCCTGCTGGTCCTGTTTGGGGTTGAAGATCTCGTTTATATGACTGCACTGATGGCAAACACCATTTTTATTGATCAGCGCGCACCGGTGCTCAAAGATATCAGTCATGGTATTCCTGGCATCGTTCAACAGGTGCTTTATCACGCCTTCCGTTTTTTCGAGGATCATACAAATTTCCCGGACCTGGAAATCATAGATATTTTTCAGGATCAGCGCTACCTGGTTTTCTATGGGTAATGTTTTTGAGATGCAGGTGAAACAGTAGTCGATATGCTCTTTCATTTCGTAAGCTCCTGCAGGCGATGTTTCGTGCACCATCCAGAAAACCTGCCTGATCTCTTCTGAAGCAATGGCCAGGTCGGCTGCCCGGTCCTGTGCATCGGGTTGCCATCTTTTTTGTTTCCGCAGATGATCATAGGCAAGATTGGTAGCTATCCTGAACACCCATGTTTTGAGGGATGAGTCCCGGTTAAACGTTGATATCCTGGTAAACGCCCTGATAAAGGTATCATGCGTCAGGTCATCTACGTCGTTCCTATCGGTCAGCAAACGATACAGGTAAGATTTCAACTGGTTTTGAAATTCGGCAAACAGTGTTTGAAACGCGTTAATATCGCCGGCAATGGCCAATTGGAGGATGTTCTCTTTTTCCATTTAATAAAAGTGAGGTTGCGCGAAGGTTACAGCCCTTTACGGAGGGCTGTAACCACTAATCTACTATAAGTATGTTATAAAATGTTCAGTTTGCCGCAATCCACATCCACAATATGGCTGTTGAAAGCGACCCCTGTTTCAGATACGAGGAAGGCGGCTGTTTCACCTACCTGTTTTAATGTGAGGTTTGTTTTCAGGATATCGAGCGATTTATACTGTGCAATTAACTGTTCCAGCGGCATTCCATATTGTCGGGCGGTGGCTTCGATCCATCCGGAGATCCGTTTGGTTTCCATTATGGCGCCGGGACAGATGCAGGTTACCTTGATACCGCTTTTTCCCCATTCCGCGGCCATTACCCGGGTAAGCCCTTCAATGGCTGCGCTGGCGGCTGTTATACCTGCTACATTGGAGAGTTTTGACCTGGATAATGCGGCTGTAAGCAGCAGGATGGTTCCTTCGGACCGGGTTTGCATCATATATTTTGCTGCTGCCCTTGAAGTAAGGAATTGAGATCCGCAGATCTTTTCAACCGGGGCCATGAACTGTTGGAAGGTGGCTTCTGTTGTAGCAGGGCGGCCGCCCATTTCATCATAGCCGGCTCCGATGCCATTGAATACAACATCCAGCCGCTGGTTGTCCGCAACCACCTTTCCCAGGAAGTCGTTAATCTCGGTTTCATTTAACGCATCTACTTTAGCGGCTTCCGCCCATCCGTCACCGGACTGGATTTCGCGGGCCAATTGATTTGCGGCATCCGGGTTCCGGGCGCTAACATATACCTTTGCCCCGTGCCGGGAAAACGACCGTACCACAGCTCCGGCAATTTCACCGGATGCAGCAAAAACGACAGCTACTTTGTCTTTCAGATTTTTCATTTTAATTGAATTTATCTTTTGGACGATTCAGCTATGCAAAACGGTCGGGATTTCAGAAAAAAATATTATTTATCGCGGGAGTAAGCTGCCAGCATGATGTTATCTCTTAAACAGCACCGGTATTTTATTCCGTTCTATTATCTTTTGAAAATTTATCTGGTCATTTTCATCGAAGAGCTCATCCATAGTGGAATAAACCAATTTTCGTTGCCCGTCTTTTTCATATAGGTTAATACGGAACCCCAGTGGTACAGCATACTCTACATTTTTGTTATTGGCAGTAAAGATCATTTCAGTAATGGGCTCGTTGCCGTATTCTTCTTCCCGGAATGCGATAAAATGCAGGTGGAAGAAGTTTTCCAGCATGGGGAAGTTTTCATGATAGCTGGTTATCATCAGGCAGCGCCGTCTTGGTGCAGAAATAATAAGCCGGTCGGTATGAAGTACTTCGCAGGCATGATGGAGGAAAGCGGGCGACAGGATCTTTTCTGAAGAGTGATCTTCACCGGAAGCAAAAATGATGCGGTTATCCAATCGCTCTGAAACTTCGAATTCATAAGGGTATGCATCGATCTGCAGTTGCCAGTTTTCATAATTGGCTTTTACTTCAGGATGCTGCAGATCGGATGGAGTGATATATTCAAAACGGGTTCCCGCGTCCTGGGCAAAAATGATGGCCAGTTCGAGCTGCTCCTTATCCTTTACAAAAGGAATAGCTTCAACCCGGTTTATTGCCTGCCAGTTCCCTGCTTTCAGCATGGGGTAAACCGGCACTTTGCTTTTATCTATTGCAATTTCAATTTCCTGTTTGCTTTTGCCAAACAGTTTTTTGAATAGTCCCATAGTAATGGTGCATTGGGTTTATGATATATTCTCCGCCCGGTATTGGCCAGGCATACGCATCAGGTCCTGCAGTTTATCCAGGTGCTTTTCGTAAACACCCCTGGGTGTTGTTTTGTATTTCGTACATAAGGCAGCGGCCTTTCCTACTACTTCACCCATCATACCGCAGGTGCGCATTACACGTACGGGGCCAAGGCCGTCGTTGCTTACGCTGATGTCCCTTCCTGCCATAAAAAGATTGCTGATGTTGCGGCTGTATAAAACGCGGTAGGGGGCCCAGTATATTTTATTATACACATATCCTTCTCCCTCGCTGGCTCTTGAAATAAATTCCTGTCCTTTTAAGTCTTTGTCGAAGGCCGGATCGGCGGCGTGGATATCTATATGCCAGGAGCAGGGGAATGCCGGGTCGGGAAACGAATTATTTTTCCGGAAGTCATCGGCGGTTAATACCAGGTCGCCCATTAACCTCCTGGATTCTCTTTTGCCGGCAATAAAGGCGGCCCAGCCCAGGCGGTGGTTGAGATATTGCTTATCCACGTTCTTTAAGGTGTCCCAGGCGCCGTACATGGCCCGGAAATTAAGATCCCGGATGAGCTCTACTTCTGTGATAGGGTTTTTATCAAACCCGCTTTCCCAGAACCATCCGCCCAGGTTAGAGAGCGGATCCTCGCGGCCCCATTGTCCTTTATAACCTTTGCGGCCCGGAAACGGTTTGTCTTTTAAATCAATTGCCCAGGGACAGCGGGGAAAGGGCTGTGCCACTTCACCAATTTCGCACTGCATGGCCAAAGCGGTTTTGTCTTTGCATTCACAGGCCAGCACCTGTTTGTTATCAGCAGCATTGAGCACGTTCCATAAATTTGACATCCCCATCAAACCGGTTTTCGACATTTCATGGTCGGCGCCGGCAAGGAAGCCAACGGTGGCATCGCCTGTACAGTCTGCAAAATATTTTGCCTTGAGTTTCCGCCGCTTGCCTGTTTGTATATTCTGAATAATAACGGCTTTGATTTCATTATTATGTTTCTCTACCTGGAAAGCCCGCTCATATATCATTAAGGTGATATTGGGCTCGTTTTTTACGGCTTTTAATTTTTTTGAATCATCATAAAATGCACCGTTCAATGCATTGCGGGTACCATTTACCGGGGTAGGCGGCGTAGGCATTATTTCCTCAACAATATCTCCAACATGCGGGAAGGGTTGCTGCTGGGTACGTCCTTCCGGCCATACCCTTACTTCCGAGCTTCCGTTGCCACCCAGTACAGGGCGGTCCTGTATAAGCGCTACCCTGATTCCCTGCCTGGCGGCGGAGATGGCCGCGCTGGTTCCGGCAACGCCTCCTCCAATCACCACCAGGTCGTAGCTTCCGCCATCGGCGGGCACATCGCTTAATCCCAATAATTTTCTCCTGAATTTGGTGAGGGCCTGGAGATCGTTTACAGGTTCAAAATTTAAGTCCTTGCAAAACAGGATGGCTTCACAGCGGCCTTCAAAGCCGGTGAGGTCATGAAGGGAGAGGGTTGCTTTTTTTTGTACGGTAACCTGGCCTCCGTCGTGCCAGTGCCAGGCGGCGCCTTTTGTACCAAAGGTTTCTTTTAAAGGGACCTTGTCGATGAGTAGCTGAAACTTACCCGGCGCTCCTGGTGCTTTCCAGGGAGCTACCCAATCCCTTGTGCGTACCCAAACCCTGTATGTGCCGGCCGAAGGAAATTCAACGGTTGTTGAAGCATCTGCAACGGGTATCCCTAAACCATGGGCCAGCAAATAGGGAGATCCTGTTACTTCCATTGATTGCTGATCAAGTTCCCATCCGCCATAATCTGTAAAGCCTTCTGCTTCCACGAAAAGAAATTCACCCTGCGTCGGCGCCTTTGTGTTGGCAAAAAGATTTTTCCTGCTTAGTAATAGTGTTAAGGCGGTGCTGCCGGCGAGACCGATGAATTGTTTTCTGTTCATGTTAATTCCTTTTCTTTACGTGGATTTATTAGTGGTTTTTAAAATACTAATTTAATCTGAAAGTAAAAGGAGATTGTTAATTGGTGTTGAGCTTGATAAGGGAATTACCTGAGCCACCCAGACAACTAATTTGAGCTGTAAAAGCAAGCGCGCCAGGTCTTAAACCCTGACCTTTGTGTTATTAATCAATAAAATAACAACAATGACAACAATACCAAAGATAGCACTTGGCAAAAACGGACCACTGGTGTCCAAGCTCGGATTAGGTTGTATGCGGATGTCTCCTGTTTGGGGAGGCAAGGGCAGTGATGAAAATGAAAGTATTGCTACTATCCAGGCGGCATTGGACAGCGGCATCAACTTCCTGAATACAGGCGATTTCTATGGCGCAGGCCACAACGAGCTGCTGGTGGGCAAGGCCATCAAAGGCAGAAGGGATGATGCTTTTATAAGCGTTAAGTTTGGCGCCATCTTTTATGGCGGTCAATGGCTGGGGCTGGATCTGCGTCCTGCGGCCATTAAGAATTTCATTAACTATTCACTGGTACGTTTAGGTATAGACACTATTGATCTTTACCAGCCCTGCCGGCTTGATAACAGTGTGCCGGTAGAAGATGTGATAGGCACTATAGCCGACCTTATAAAAGAAGGCAAGGTGCGCTACCTGGGCGTTTCTGAAATAACTGCTGATCAGCTGCGCAAGGCAAACAGCATTCACCCTGTAACAGCTTTGGAAATAGGTTATTCGCTGGCCGACCGACAGATAGAAAGCGACCTGCTTCCTGCGGCGAAAGAACTGGGCATAGGGGTGGTGGCGTTTGCCAATACTGCCGAAGGGTTGCTTACCGGTGATATGAAAGCACCGCTTCCCGACGATGCCTACCAGCATCATTTCCCGCGTTTCCAGGGAGATAACCTGGTAAAGAACCTGGAAAAAGTAGAAGTGCTGAAACAAATGGCAAAGGAAAAGGGATATACGCCTGCCCAGCTGGCCATCGCCTGGGTGAATGCACAGGGCGGTCATATTATGCCGCTGGTAAGCATGAGCCGGAGATCACGGCTGCCGGAAAACATAAAGGCTATGGAGATAACATTTACACCTGCCGAGATGGATACGCTTAACACGCATTTTGCTCCCGGCGCTATTCTCGGAGGTACTTACCTGCAACGGTAAGAGAAGCACATAAGCCGCGCCCGTTTCATATCTTTACATTATGACGAATCCAACAGAAATACTCCCGGGAGTCATCTTTTTCTCCTACTACTCCACTATGAGGAAGGAAAAGGTGGCATTCCTGGAAGATAATACGCTGATACTGCAGGTGTCGGGCCGTTTTAGCCTGGAAACTGCCACCCAGAAGATATCGATGGGGCGCGGCGAAATGTTGCTGGTACAAAAAAATCAATTGGGAGAAATTATCAAGACTCCCCTGGAGGAAGAGAATTACCAGACCGTTGTTATCCGGCTGAAGGAAGACCTGCTCAGGAAGATTGCCCTTGAGGAGCAGATAGAGATAGGACATAAATATAAGGGACCTGCCAGCGTCCTTATTCCCGGGAACGATTTTTTACATGCCTTCTTTCAATCCATACTTCCATATGTTCATCACCCGGAAGAAAAAATAACCCAGGCCATGGGGATGCTTAAAGTAAAAGAAGCGGTACATCTTCTCCTGAATATTATGCCCGGGTTGAAGGAGCTGTTATTTGACTTTTCAGAGCCTTATAAGATGGACCTGGAGAAATTTATGGTCAGCAATTTCCATTATAATGTTCCCATTGAAAAATTTGCACAGTTAACGGGAAGAAGTCTTGCCGGGTTCAAGCGCGATTTCCAGAAAGTATTCGATATGCCGCCGAGACAATGGTTATTGGAAAAACGGCTGGCGGAGGCCCGGCATCTTATTGAAAAGAAGAACAAGAAGCCATCTGCAATTTATCTTGACCTGGGCTTTGAAAGCCTCTCTCATTTCTCGCATTCTTTTAAAAAGAAATTTGGCAAGGCGCCTACCGACTGGTTAAATTAGGATGCCGACTGCCCCGATGCTGTTACCCCAACCCCTCATTTTAATCCCTGCCTGCTCATTTTCGGACGCCTTTCCGGCAGCTACCAGCGCTTATTTAGACATTATTACCCTCCTTTTGGAGATTCGTACCATTCATATAAACATGACTATTGTAGATTCGCCTGTTGCTTTTTGTTTTAGCACCATCTGATGATCCACAGTTTTGACGTTATGAATAATTGTCTATTTAACACTAAATAATTACTTATGAAATTTGAATGTCCCCCGGGTTACCACGTCCCGGAAATCATTTTCAGCTCCATCAATTAATGTGTAGCATCCGACCGCAACTGTAGAGGTCCTGCTTTTTATTGCATCTCATTGTTCCCGCCGGGTATTCCGGTATGACAGTCCTGAACCGGCTGTCATAACCCTTCATTGCCCTAACATTAAATATTTTGAATTCCATGTTAAGAATGATTCTTTCACGAAAGTCATGCAAATGGCTTGTTATGATAGCAGTAATGCTGTCGGTTACGCTTACCTCTTCTTTATTGCTGGCCCAGGACACAAGGGTGGTGCAAGGTGTGGTACAGGATGAGAAAAAGACGCCTGTACCCGGTACAACCGTAGTGGTAAAAGGTACCCAGGTGAATACCAGCACCGGTAATGATGGCAGGTTTTTTATCCGCGTTCCTGCAGATAAGCAGATCCTCGTTTTCACTTATATAGGAAAGTTGCCGCAGGAGGTGAACATCCAGCAGCAGTCCAATATTACCGTTACCCTGAAAGACAATGTAGTTGGCCTTGAGGATGTGGTGATAGTAGGTTACGGACGCCAGAAAAGAGAAAGCGTGGTAGCCGCAGTTTCGCAAACCGACGGTAAAACGCTGGAACGGGCAGGCGGGGTATCAAACATAGGCGCTGCGCTCACCGGGAATGTACCGGGTCTTATCACGGCCCAGAGTACCGGCCTGCCAGGTGAAGAAGATCCTCAACTGATCATCCGGGGACTCAGCACATGGAATAACAGCAACCCTCTGATATTGGTAGACGGGGTGGAACGGCCCATGTCCAGCGTGGATATAGGGTCTGTGGAAACCGTTACCGTTTTAAAAGACGCGTCAGCAACGGCAGTATTTGGTTCACGTGGCGCCAACGGCGTTATCCTCATTACTACCAAAAGGGGAAAACTGGGTAAAGCGTCTATCCGCGCTACCGTGAACAATGTGGTGAAAGCGCCTTCCAAATTGCCGGGAAAAGCGGATTCGTACGATGCATTGCGAACCGTTAATGAAGCCATAGAGTATGAGCTGGCATTAAGACCGGAAGGATGGAACAATTATTATCCGCAGGCTATTTTAAATAAATACCGCTTCCCGGCCAACCTGGAAGAAGCGGAACGTTATCCGAATGTAGACTGGGCCAAAACCTTATTTAAGGATTATGCCACCTCACAGAACGCCAACCTAAATATCAGCGGTGGTACCCGTTTTGTAAAATATTTCACCAGCGCGGATTTCCTGCATGAGGGCGATCTTTTTAAAATATATGATAACCGCCGCGGCTACAAACCCGGTTTTGGTTTCACAAGATTAAATGCCCGCTCCAACCTCGATTTTCAATTAACACCCTCTACACTCTTTAAAGTAAACCTCTCGGGATCATATGGCGTACGGAAAAGTCCCTGGGGATTTTCTGGCAACCAATACGGCTCCTGGATCGATGCTTATACCACAGCGCCTGATGTATTCCTGCCGGTATATGCGGATGGCTCCTGGGGTTACTATGCACCCAATGAAGGACGTGCGGAAAACTCTGCCAGGAGCCTGGCAGTGGGCGGTATTCAATACCAGACGACCACGCGCATCACTACCGACTTTTCGGTAGAACAGAACCTGGATATGCTTGTTGACGGACTGAAATTCAGCGGTACCATTTCGATGGACAATACTTTCATTGAAAGCGACAGGGGAGTGAATGACCTTTATCATGACGTGCAACGTAAATGGATAGACCCCGCCACGGGAAATGTATTTTACAAGAGCGCTTTTGACGGGGTAACAAATTTCGATTTCCAGGAAGGCATCAAGTGGTCGCCCGCCGCCGGCGCCGTTACTGATAACCAGCGGAGATTGTTTTACCAGTTGCAGCTGAACTACGCAAAAACCATTGCGGAGAAACACCAGGTGACCGCCATGGGACTGATGAACCGCAACATTACGGCCAGCGGCAGTATGATACCCTCGTACCGGGAAGATTGGGTTTTCCGCGCTACTTATACCTACAATAATAAATATACCATTGAGTACAATGGCGCATATAATGGTTCCGAAAAGTTTGCGCCCGATTACCGTTTTGCTTTCTTCTCTTCCGGTGGTGTGAACTGGATAGCCTCCAATGAGCGCTTTATGGAAAATATAAAGTTCCTGGACCTGCTGAAATTCCGTGCCTCCTACGGGCAAACAGGTTTCGATAACGTGGCCGGCCGATTTTTATACCTCACAGAGTGGGGCTATGGCGGCAGGGCCAGGCTAGGCACTACCGGTGAAGGCGCTGAGCAAAGCCCGTTCAACTGGTACCGCGAATCCACCGTTGGAAACCCGAACGTGCAATGGGAACAGGCAGAGAAAATTAATGCAGGCGCCGATTTTGAGCTATTCAAAGGTTTCATAAAAGGTAAGGTGGATTTCTTTGAAGATAAGCGTTCCAAAATATTGCTTGCCAACAGGGCCTCTGTTCCTTCCTACTATGGCACTACGCCTCCTGTAGCTAATCTTGGCAGGGTAACTTCCCGCGGGTATGAACTGGAGCTGCACTTCAGCTACCCGGTCACAAAAAAACTCCGGCTTTGGTCTGATCTGAATATGACCCATACAAAGAATAAGATCATTGAAGCAGATAATCCCCAATTGCTGCCGGCCTATCAGAAATCTGAAGGGATGCAGATCGGCCAGGCCTATTCTTATGTAAGCCAGGGCTACTACAATACATGGGACGAGCTTTATGGCAGCACCATTCATAATACCAACGACAACCAGAAGCTCCCGGGCAATTATTATATCGTTGATTATAACGGCGACGGCGTGATCGATGCAAGGGATAACATTCCCTATGGCCACAGCGGATGGCCCACCAATACCTACAATGCCACGTTTGGGGTGGACTGGAGAGGGCTGAGCGCTTTTGTACAATTTTATGGCGTGAATAACGTAACCCGGCAGGTAGTGTTCAACAGCCTGGGCTCACAAGGACATACAGTTTATGATGAAGGCAGCTACTGGTCGAAGAACAATACTAACGCCGATGTGCCTATGCCGCGGTGGTTATCTACACCGGCGGGTTATTACCGGGGTACCCAGTATATGTATGATGGTTCCTACCTGCGGTTAAAGAATGCCGAAATCGCTTACACACTTGATAAAGGATTTATAAAACGGGCAGGTCTTGAATCGGTGAGGGTTTATCTCAATGGCAATAACCTGGCAGCCTGGAGCAAGATGCCGGACGACCGTGAATCCAATTTTGCCGGTACCGGCTGGGCATCACAAGGAGCGTATCCTACTGTAAAGCGTTACAACCTCGGCGCCAATTTTACTTTCTAAACATGTATTTTATGAATAAATATACAAAGCTATTGCTTGCAGCTACCGGTGTGATGATTGCCCTGGGACTGGCATCCTGCAAGAAGTTCCTGGATAAGGAACCACAATCTATCGTATCGGCAGACAATGCATTCAGGAACTTTATCAGCTTCCAGGGATTTACCGAAGAGCTTTATCACTGCGTACCGGATTTTACCAACGCTTACTGGACTAATTCCTGGAACTGGGGAGAAGATGAGATCCAGTCGACCGCACGTGATTTTCATTTTATAATAAAGATAGACAACGGCGATTTCTGGGGCTGGCAGTCGCAGTTTGATGGCTGGCAGGCGGGCTGGATGGACCGGAACAATACCAGTACCAACGACGACCGTTTTGCAAAATCGCTTTGGAAACTGGGATGGTATGGTATCCGTAAAGCCAATATGGGACTGGAAAATATTGATAAGCTAACCGATGCCACCCAGGAAGAGAAAGACCTGATCAAAGGGCAGCTGTTGTTTTTCAGGGGATGGTTTCACTTTATGTTCATCCAGTATTTTGGCGGGTTGCCCTATATTGATAAAGTGCTGCCCGGCGATCAGAAACTGACCTTGCCCCGTCTTAAATACAATGAATGTGCAGATAAAGCGGCGGCTGATTTCAGGGAAGCGGCCAACCTGCTGCCTGTTAACTGGGACAATACCACCGCAGGTAAAAGAACGCTGGGAAAAAACCAGTTGCGCATTAATAAAATTATGGCGCTGGGTTACCTGGGGAAAAACTATTTATGGGCGGGCAGTCCGTTAATGAACTATGTATCTACAGGCAGCAAAACGTATAACCAGGAGTATTGCAAAAAAGCAGCAGAAGCGTTTGGAGAATTGCTGCAGCTCTGCGAATCCGGGGATGCGCCTTATAAATTGGTAGAGTTTTCAAAGTACTACACCAATTTTTACAGCACCGGTCAGAACTGGCTGATGCCAGGCGGCACCGAAGCTATTTTCCGCAGTCCCTATTACGGTGCGCATGGTTCCACTTATGGTACCGCCAAGCAATATGGCCCTGCTTTGCTGACAGAAGAAGCTATCACGTTTGTGCCTACCGCCAATTACGTGGATTACTATGGTATGGCCAATGGTCTGCCAATCAAGGATATTACGCAGGCGGACCCGGAATCGGGATACGACCCGGCTTATCCATGGAGGGGCAGGGATCCGCGTTTCTACAATGATATAGTTTTTGACGGGGTGAAATGTATACAGGGCGCCACCACCGATGAAAGAAACCGTTATGCCAACCTGTACACCGGGGGAACATACCGCGACATCAGCAGCGGCAGCCGCTCCGGTTATCTGCTCTATAAATTTATTCCCATTACAGCCAACAGGTTTGATAATGGCTGGACCTATGACAAGGCGCTGAATATACATCTTCCCTATATGCGCCTGGCGGATGTGTATTTAATGTATGCAGAAGCCGCCGCCCAGGGCTATAGCGTTGCTACCGGCAAATCAGGCAACTACAGCAAAACGGCGCTGGACGCCATTAATGTGATCCGCGACCGTGCGGGGGCAGGGCGTGTGGCTGCCCGCTTCACCACCTCGCTGGATGGTTTCATGAGCGAAGTGCGGAGGGAAAGGGCCGTGGAGCTTTCTTTTGAAGGCCATCGATTCAATGACCTGAGAAGATGGATGTTGCTGATACAAAGCCCCTATACGCTGAAAAAATCCGTTGAGTTTGACCGGTCGCCATCATTCAGTACTACAGACCCGAAGAACAACCGGGTGCTCAATTTGCGCGAGGCCGTTATCCTGGAGCGCAGGTATTCTGAAAAACATTACTGGCTGCCATTAAAAAATTCAGATGCCAATATGTACCTGGAATTTCCACAGAACCCGGGTTGGTAAAAACGGGGAGTCTTTACATGTATCGTTTACTGTAAATTTCAAAAATTCATGAATCAGATAAAAGCACTAATAGCGGCTGTAGCATTGATGGGCCTGGCGCCGGTTTCACAGGCACAGGACAGCACGGTAAAAACTACTTCCGTTATCCCGGAAAACAATAAGGTACAGGTGGCGTTCCGGAAATTGGATAAGAAAGACCTGCCGGGAGATGTTTCGGTAGTAGATGTGGCGTCGCAGATGAACCTGAACTATATGACCTCCAGTCTTGAAAATATGGATGGCTGGATCAATGGGTTTAATGGCAACAGTATGTGGGGCATGGGCAGTTACCTGCTCATCATTGATGGTGTGCCCCGTGAAGCAGGTAACGTATTGCCAACAGAAATAGAACAGATCTCCTTTCTCAAAGGAGTGAATGCGGTGGCGCTTTATGGCAGTAGGGCTGCAAAAGGGGTGATTTACGTTACCACCAAAAGAGGAAAACCCGGCAACCAGCGGATCAACCTGAGGGCAAATGCCGGTATTAATGTTCCCAAAGCATACCCTCATTACCTTGGATCAGCGGAGTATATGACGCTTTACAATGAAGCGAGACGCAACGACGGGCTGGCTGAGCTGTATAGTCCTGAAACCATTTATCATTACGCCTCCGGTAAAAATCCATTCAGGTATCCCAATGTAGATTACTACTCCGATCAGTATCTGAAAAATTCCTTTGGCCGCTATGATGTAACTGCGGAAATATCAGGCGGAAACGACAAGGCGCGTTATTATACCAATATTGGTTACCAGACTTCCGGGTCATTGCTCAACTTTGGCGAAGCGGTGAACAATGGCACATCCGACCGCTTCAACCTGCGCGGCAATGTGGATGTAAATCTCAACCAGTATATTTCCTGTAATGTAGATGCCACTGCCATTTTCTATACAGGAAGAGGAGTGAATGCCAACTACTGGGAAAGCGCGGCCACCTTACGTCCGCACCGTTTTGCGCCGCTCATTCCGCTGGATATGATTGAACCTACCGATGAAGCGTCTAATGTATTTGTGAAGAACAGCAATCATATCATCGACGGGAAATACCTGCTGGGCGGAACCCAGCTTGATCAAACCAATCCATTCGCGGCTATTTATGCCGGTGGAAACAACAAGTACATCAGCAGGCAGTTCCAGTTCAATACCGGTGTAAATGCAGACCTGCGCAATTTACTGAAAGGCCTTTCTTTCAGGTCTACGTTTGCGGTCGACTATAACACTTCCTATAACCTGGCCTTCAATAACACCTATGCTGTGTATGCGCCTACCTGGAATAACTATTCTGGTACAGACCTGATCAGCAGTCTTACCCAATACGGCCAGGACGCTACTTCCGGTGTGCAGAATGTAAGCAACAGCTGGTACCGCCAAACAATTGCTGCTACGGGTCAGTTCAATTATGTAAATTCCATTAATAACCGGCATCATCTTTCCGGTGTATTGCTGGTAAATGGATTCCAGCAATCAGAATCGGCGGTATATCACCGTACCAGCAATGCCAATTTAGGTTTGCAGCTGGGTTATAATTTAGATCACACCTACTACATCGATTTCAGCGGCGCCGTGGTACACAGTGCGAAGCTGCCTGAAGGCAACCGCACCGCTTTTTCGCCTACTGTATCGCTGGGCTGGCGGCTCAGCAACGAGCCTTTTATGCGTAGCGTACGGGGAGTGGATGATCTGCGTTTAACTGCCAGCGCAGGTATTCTGCATACTGACCTGGATATTGCATCGTACTACCTGTACCAGGGAGTTTATACTACGCTGGGCAGCTGGTTTGGATGGAAAGATGGTACCGGTGTACAGGCTACAGAATCCAGGCGGGGCGCTAACCCGGATATGCGATTTCCGAAAAGGGAAGAGATCAGCATAGGTTTGCAGGGATCTTTCTTCCATGAATTAGTAAAGCTGGATGGTAATTTCTTTATTAATAAGATAACCGGTAATATCATCCAGCCAGACGTGTTGTTCCCTTCCTGGTTCACAACAGGCTGGCCGGTATCTTCCTTTATTCCCTATATAAATTATAACGACGACAAACGGGTGGGCGTTGATTTCAACCTCAGCTTAAACAAGAAGCTGTCGGCCATTAATTATTCTATCGGTTTGGTGGGCACCTGGTATAAAACCACTGCTACCAAACGTGCGGAGGTGTATGAAGATAACTACCAGAACCGCCAGGGCCGGCCTTTGGATGCCATATGGGGGCTGCAGCACCAGGGCTTTTTCCGTGATGCCGATGATATTAAGAATTCCCCGTCGCAGTCTTTTGGCCAGGTGAAACCAGGCGATATCAAGTATAAAGATCAGAATGGAGATGGCATTATAGATACCCGCGATGAAGTATACCTGGGTCGTGGGGGCTGGTTTGGTTCACCTCTTACATTGGGAATAAACATCAGCCTCAGGTGGAAGAACCTTTCTTTCTTTGCGCTGGGCCAGGGCAGATTTGGTTCCTATGGAATGAAGAACAGTTCCTGGTTCTGGGTAGATGGGGAAGATAAATATTCAGAAGTGGTAAGAGATCGCTGGACGCCTGAAACGGCGCAATCAGCGAAGTACCCGCGTTTAACCACCTTCAACAGCGACAATAACTTCCGCAATTCGGACTTCTGGTTGTATAAGGCTAACCGCATAGACCTGGCTAAAGTGCAGATCTCTTATGATATGAGCGGCCTGATTGGCAACAGGAAAATTGTACAGGAGCTGGGCGTGTATGTGAGTGGTTTCAATTTGCTCACGATTTCTGCCGAACGTAAACTGATGGAGATGAATATTGGCAGTGCGCCGCAAACCCGCTTATATAACCTTGGTGTAAAAGCGATGTTCTAATTCATGTTTTTCACCCAATCAAGTTTCCACTTTATGAAAAGAAATATTATCATTTTCCTGGCATCTGTTTTTTTGCTCACCGGCTGTAAAGACCTGCTGACACCGGAGATAGAGAATAACCGGGAGCTGAACCCGGGGAATTATACACCCAATGATGCAGGGCTGCCATTTGGCGTGTTGCTGAATGGTTATAACCGCATACCCACCAATTCATGGTCGTTTAATGATGTGGCAACCGACGATGCCGTATCAAATGACCAGAACGATCAGTTCCTGAAAATCGCCAACGGGCAATGGACCGCCAACAATAACCCGCTTAACCAGTGGACCAATGCGTATGCCGCTATACAATATCTCAACATCACACTGAGGGATGTTGATACCGTGAAATGGGCTACAGACCCGGATGTAAGCAGGTTGTTTGCCATGCGTATAAAAGGAGAGGCCTATGGTTTGCGCGCTCTTTTTTATTATCACCTGCTGCAGGCGCATGCCGGCATGTCTGAAAGCTCCGCTATACTGGGAGTGCCTATCAATCTTGAAGTACAGGGAACAAATTCCGATTTCAACAAACCCAGGAGCAATTTTGAAGCATGCATGAAGCAGATCTATAGTGATCTGGCTCAGGCCGACCAGTTACTCCCGACAGACTATGAGAATATTGCCAATGCTTCGCTTATTCCTGCAAAGTATGGCACGGTTACCAAAGAGCAATACGACCGCGCTTTTGGTTCCGCTTTCCGTGGCTTCTTCACCGGCCGCGTTGCAAAGGCCATCCGCTCCAAGGCCGCATTGCTGGCTGCAAGCCCTGCTTTCAACAAGAGCGGCGCCACCAACGCCTGGGCAGATGCCGCAAACTATGCCGGGGAAGTAATTGCCCTGAAAGGCGGGATAGGAGCATTAGCGGCCAACGGCCTTACCTGGTATTCCAATGCCTCAGAAATAGCCGGGCTGGCCGATGGGGCCAATCCTCCCGAAATTCTCTGGAGAAATAATTATGGCGATAACCGCGACCTGGAGCAAGCCAATTTTCCACCCAGTTTGTTTGGCAACGGACGTATCAATCCCACGCAAAACCTGGTGGATGCATTCCCTATGGCAAACGGGCGTCCCATTACCGATGCCGCCAGCGGTTATGATGCCTCCAATCCCTACGCAGGGCGGGATCCCCGGTTACGTACGTTCATTTTAGTGAACGGCGGTACCGCAGGCCCGAATAATTCAATGATCAATACTGCAGCCGACGGGCCCACCAATGATGCGCTGAATAAGGTAGAAACCTCCACACGCACCGGCTACTACCTGCGTAAGCTGTTGCGCCAGGATGTGAATCTTAATCCTAACTCGGCAAACAATCAGCGGCATTATAAACCACATATCCGGTACACAGAAATTTTTCTCAACTACGCAGAAGCTGCCAATGAAGCCTGGGGACCAACAGGCACCGGCGCCTACAGCTTCTCCGCGTATGATGTTATTAAGGCTATCCGCACAAGAGCAGGCGTAGGCACTACCAACGGCGATCCTTACCTGGAAGAAATGAAAGGCAGCAAGGAGCAGATGAGGGCGCTTATCAGGAATGAACGGAGAATAGAGCTGTGTTTTGAAGGCTTCCGCTTCTGGGATCTCCGCCGCTGGAATGCAAGTCTTGGTGAAACCGCCAAAGGCGTGAGCATCCGCAATAACAACTACTCCATTATAAACGTGGAAAGCCGGCAGTTCCAGCCCTTCATGATCTATGGCCCTATTCCTTACGGGGAGATCCTGAAGTTCGGATCCCTGGAACAGAACAAAGGCTGGCGCTAACAGGATATGCCTTATAACGAAATAATTTTTCCCTGATTTTTGAAATTAATGAAGATGAAAAAGTTTTTAGTGCCCATCATACTGCTCTTTGTACTGGCAGCATGCAACAAGGAGGTAACCTTCCCGGATTATGAATACCAGACGGTGTATTTCGCCTACCAGTATCCTGTGCGGACCATTACTTTCGGTGAAGATATATTCAGCACGGAACTGGACAACCAGCGCAAATGCAAGATCATGGCCACCACCGGAGGCGTTTATTACAGTAAGAAAGATCTGCATATCGGGATAAGGATCGACAATTCCCTGCTGGGAAATGGTTTGCTGTTTGGTGCAGGGAAAGATGAGATCCTGCCTATGCCTGCGAATTATTATTCACTTGCCGCCAATGAGATCGTGATCCCCGAAGGCACGCTTGCAGGCGGAGTGGAAGTACAGCTCACGGATGCTTTCTTCAATGATCCCAAAACCATACGGAATACTTATGTGATCCCGCTGCGTATGACCGATAAACAGGGAGCCGACTCCATACTAAATGGAAAGGACTTTATCCTCTATGCTGTGAAATACGTGAACACCTGGCATGGGAATTACCTGCGCAGGGGAAAGGATGTAGTGTCCGGAAATATAAACCAAACCATTGTAAGGCATAAAGAATACGTGGAGCTGGACGAGGTGAATAAGCTAAACACCCGCTCTGTGAAGGAACTGGAATTCCCGGTAGTGTATAAAGACAAGGACGGCGTGAATATTTATTGTACGCTGCTGCTTACGTTCGATGACCAGAACAAATGTACCATTTCCGCTGCCGGTGCTGGTTTCACCGCAACAGGAAATGGACAGTTTGTAAAAAGGGGAGAGAAGAACAGCTGGGGCAGTAAGGACCGCGATGCGCTTTATCTTGATTACAAGGTTACCGTGGCGGGTATGCAGGTGGCTACATCAGACACGCTGGTATTAAGGGACAGGGCCGTAACTATGGAAACATTTACGCCAGTAAGTAAATAACCACTAAAGTAATTTTTATGAATCGACTTTATAAAATAGTTCTTGGTTTTATGGGAATGGCCGTTATTACTTCCTGCAGTAAGTACAAGCCGCTTGATTTTGATGTAGATAAACCTGAAAGCATTACGGCGCAGGAAGACATAGACGCTTACCCGGCGCTGAAGAGTTATATTGACCGGGTTGCCCATCCGGGCTTTAAGCTGGGAGTGGCGCTGGGTTTGCAGGAATACCTGGATAAGGGAGTGATGTACCGGTTAGCCAACAGGAATTTCGATGAAATTGTGTTGGGCTATGAAATGAAACATGGCGCGGTTGTGAAAGCTGATGGCAGCTTAGATCTCGTGAAAGTAAATTCATTCCTTCAAACGGCAGGAGAATCGGGCATGCAGGTATATGGTCATACCCTGATGTGGCATGCCAACCAGAATGCCGCTTACCTGAAGGGATTGCTCAGCCCTTTATTGGTAACATCTCCCGCTTATCCGAATGACCTGAGCCTTGCAGGGTTGAAGGATAAAACTTTTACCGGCTGGAGTCTCGCGCACCCCGGGGCCGGTATTTCCATTGCAGATGGCGAAGGCATGGGAGCCGGCAACAAGGCCATTAAGCTGGTAGCAGGCGGCGGCTCGTCGGCAGCCACTGACCTGCAGTTAATAACACCAGGCGTAGTGGTGAATAAGACGCATAAGTACGAAGTGGTGATGTACATCAAATCAGATGTGGCTGGTGAAGGAAGGATCTCTTTTGAAGGATTGAAGAACAATACGCCATCGGTAGACTGGACCAAAACAGGCACGGCTTCTCCTACCTTCACTACAGGGATTTCATGGAAAGAGATCCGCTTTACCATAGATGATTTTTCCGGTGATCATATTAAGCTGCATTTTGACCTGGGGTACAAAGCCGGTGTGACTTATTATATCGACATCAACAATTTATACGTATATGATACCCAGGGTACGCCTGTGGTCAGCAACCTGGTAAGCAATGGTGATTTCGAATCCGGAAGCGGTTGGGGAGGCTGGGGAGGCAGCTCTACCCGCGGTATTACTGCCGATGGCATGGGAGTAGGAAACAAAGGCAAGGCCTTTTTCGTAACCAATCCTGCTAAAGCAGCCAATTACTGGGATGTACAAACCAGCTATAACTTTGCCACCCCGCTGGATAATGGAGAAACTTACGAGCTGAGTTTCTGGGTGAAAGGCACTGCTGCAGGAATAATCCGCCCGGAACTGCAAAGCGCCGACTATTCCTCCAACGGGTACGGACAGGTAGCGGTTACCACTGAATGGAAGCAGGTGAGTGTAGCCACTACTGCTACTTCGGCAGACAGGGCGCGGTTGGTTTTTAGTTATGGTGAATTTGCCGGCACTGTTTATATCGATGATGTGGTATTAAAGAACACAAAGGCTACCGGCGGCGCTACTACTATCGTGGAAAAAACTGCGGCAGAAAAGAAGTATATCCTCAATACAGCGCTTGATAAATGGATGAGCGGCATGGTAGGAGCGGGGAAGTCAATGGTAAAAGCATGGGACGTTGTAAATGAGCCCATGGACGATGGTAATCCGTATGAGTTGAAAACAGCGGCAGGCAGACCCAATATTGCGGCAGATGAATTTTTCTGGCAGGATTACCTGGGCAAGGACTATGCTGTAACTGCTTTTAAAATGGCCAGGCAATATGGTAACGCAACGGATATTCATTTTATCAACGACTATAATCTTGAATACAACCTGGATAAATGCCGGGGCCTGATCGCCTATGTTAATTACATAGAAAGTAAAGGCGCCAAAGTAGACGGTATTGGTACGCAAATGCACATCAACGCGGGTACCAGCAAAGAGAATATTGCGGAGATGTTCAAGTTGCTGGCAGCTACGGGGAAACTGATCAAGGTGTCTGAACTGGATATAGGCGTAGGCGTGAAAACACC
This sequence comes from Chitinophaga polysaccharea, assembly GCF_902150045.1. Taxonomy (GTDB): domain Bacteria; phylum Bacteroidota; class Bacteroidia; order Chitinophagales; family Chitinophagaceae; genus Chitinophaga; species Chitinophaga polysaccharea_A. The sequence goes on along the minus strand of NZ_CABFVU010000003.1, from coordinate 979,535 downwards.
GGAGGCCACTGCTGCACATTACAAAGCCCAGGCCGATATGTATAAGTATGTAATCGATAAATATTTTGAGCTGATCCCTGCAAAGCAACGCTATGGCATTACGATCTGGAGCCCTTTAGACAGCCGGGCGAATTCCTCCTGGCGTGCAGGCGAACCAATAGGGATCTGGACAGAAGCGTATGTGAGAAAGCTGGGTTATGCAGCCACTGCGCAGGCGCTGGAAGCCAATGCAAAATAATTTTGTCTGATTCAGGATGATGATGATTTCGTTGATTTTATAATCTTTTAATAGTTAGAGGCTGTATCATAAATAACTTTTACCCGATTTTACTCGGGTACCGGGTGGAGAAAATTTTCGTATATGCGATTCTCACACCCATTAAGTTAGTTATGATACAGCCTCTTTCTTTTAGCATGCTTTTTCGCCGGTGCTGCCTTTTTTGATCTGTGCAACAAATTCAGATGGAAGCATATTGTATTTATTCCGGAATGATTTGGCGAAATAGTTGGGCGTGGAGAATCCTACCTGGTAAGCGATTTCGGCAATGGTCATATCGCTTTTTTTCAGGAGGGTCATTGCTTTTTCCAGCCGGTAGGAGCGGATGTATTCCACAGGTGTTTGCCCTGTGAGCTCCAGCAGTTTATTATACAGGGAGCTCCGGCTCATGCCAACTTCTTTACTGAGGCTCTCTACGGAGAGTTGTGAATCGGTTAGTTTTTCTTCCAGGTGGCTTACGATCTTATTAAGCAGTTTTTCTTCTGATGATTCCTCCTGCACTTCGGGGGCGAGTACTTTTATTTGTTTGGTATAAGTGTTTTTCAAAGTATGGTTAAGATGCAGCAGGTTCCGGATCTTTGCATGAAGGATCTCGAAATTAAACGGCTTGATGAGATAATCGTTAGCGCCGGTTTCCAGTCCTGATAGCTGTTGTTCCTCATTGGTAAGCGCCGTGAGCAATATAACCGGTATATGGCTGGTTCTTTTATCGGATTTGAGTTTTTGCAGCAGGCTGATGCCATCCATCTGCGGCATAGTGATATCGCTTACAATTATATGCGGGTGCAGTGCCAGTGCTTTTTGCCAGCCTTCTTTTCCATCGGCTGCTTCTATTACTTTGTAACTGTTGCGGAGGTTGTCTTTAAGATAGAACCTGAAATCCTCATTATCTTCCACCAGTAAGATGGTTGACATTTCGGGGAAATTTTCAGGCCCTGCTGCTCCTTCCTGCAGTACTGGCTGCGCGGGCGGCAATGTTATAGGCAATGGCGCAGATGCAGGAATGTGTTGTTCAGCTATCTGCAATGGAAGCTGAACAGAGAAGGCGGCGCCCTGCCCGGATTCACTTTCCACTTCAATAGTGCCCCCGTGCATTTTAACAAATTCCTTTGTGATAGACAGCCCGATGCCGGTGCCCTGGTTGAGTATTGCGGAGCTGGTATTGGTTTGGAAGAAGTGGTCGAATACTTTTTCCCTTTTGTCTTTAGGAATACCGATGCCGGTATCTTTCACCACTATAAGCACCCATTGCTGCCCGGGAGCGGCGGGCTTTTCCGACAATTTTAATTCCACCGTTACAGTACCATGTTCCAGGCTGAATTTGAATGCGTTTGAAAGTAAGTTGAAGAGGATGCGTTCCATTTTATCGTGATCGAAAAAAACAAACAGGGATTCCAGGGCGCTGTTGAAAGTAAACCGGATCTTTTTACGTTCGGCAAAATCGATAAAGGAATCTGTAACTTCCTTCATGAAAGCTACCAGTTCTCCCTTTGACAGTTGCAGTTTCAGTTCATGTTCCTCCATCTTCCTGAAGTCGAGCAATTGATTCACGAGGTTGAGCAGCCGCCTGGAGTTTCGTTTGATCATGTTCAGCTTTTCAATCCTGTTGCTGGTTTTTTCCCCGGCAATCAGTTGTTCCACCGGCCCCAGGATCAGTGAAATAGGGGTTCTGAAATCGTGGCTGAGATTGGTGAGGAATTTAATTTTCATCCGGTCCAGCTCACGCATACGTTTGATCTCCTGTTTTTCCTGTTCCGCCAGGAACTTCTTTCTTATCCTGGCAATGCCCAGGTACCGGCTATAGAGCAGGAGCGCGCAAATAACAACCACATAAAATATATAGGCATAAATGGTGCGCCAGAACGGTGGCCGTACATAGATCTTTATGGTAGTATCGCCGGTGTTCCAGATGCCGTCGTTATTGCTTGCTTTTACATGAAAGGTATATACCCCAGGATCCAGGTTGGTATAAGAGGCGGTGTTGGCGGTTCCTGTATAGTTCCAGTCTTTATCGAACCCTTCCAGTTTGTAGGCATAATAATTTTTCCTGGGGATGGTATAATTCAGCGCCACGAAGCTGAGGGCAAAATTCTGTTTGTATTCAAGCCTGATATCGCCGGTAACGGAAATATGGTCTTTAATGGGACTGTCTTCCCCTGGTACCACTGATTTATTGGATACCTTTAGATCCGTTAGCAGCACAACCGGTACATTTTTATTCACCGTTAAACTACAGGGCGTAAAATAATTAAAGCCTTCAAGTCCGCCGAACATAACATCTCCATCAGACAACCGTATACCGGATGTATGAACGAAGTTATTATTCTGCGCGCCGTTGTAATGCGTATAGTTCCGGATCTTTTTTGAGATAGTATTAAAACTGCTGATACCGGTATTGGTACTGAGCCAGAGGGTATGGTCCCTGTCTTCGAGGATCTGGTAGATGGTGGTATTCTGTAGCCCGTCTTTTTCAGCGTAGTTGATGAACCGCCCGGTGGCTTTGTCGAACAGGCTCAGTCCCCCGCCATACGTGCCTACCCACATGTTGCCGCGGCTGTCGTGCAGTATCACCTGGATCTTATCGCCGGACAGCTGGCTGTTGCTTTGTGTATAGATATCCCATTGTCCGGTAGCGGGGTGGTATACACCTATTCCGCCACCATGTGTGCCTATCCAGATATTTCCTGCTGCATCCTCCTCGATGGTCCTGATGTATCCATTAAGCGGCAGTTTTTTTTCGCCGGGTATACCGGGTCTTGGATGGGGAGTAAACCGCGCAACGATTTCATCATTCTTTAAAATGTTCACGCCACCGCCGTTGGTTCCTACCCAAACATTGCCTTTACTATCTTCCTTTATACAAAAAATATCATTAGCGTTCAGGTTGCCCGGGCCGGGGCCTTTTACCAGGTGTTTATAACTGCCGGTGGCCATATCCCTGATCAGCAGGCCGTAGGCATAAGTGCCGATGAACAGTTTCTTTTCACGGGTATAGTGAAGGGCCATGATGGAGAGGTAATTGCTGGCGGGGAGGGGAATGTCTAGCGGCTGTACTTTACCGGTTTGGCGGTTGAACCCGAACAGGCCTCCGCCATCGGTGCCGATCAGTATACTCCCATCGCTGTTTTCCGCAAAAGCGCTTACTATAGAGGATTTGCGGTTGTGCACATGGAAAATGGTACCCGGTTTGAAATTAAAGAGGTTCAGGTTTTTGTCGTATTTATTGACACCGCCCCGGAAGGTACCGATCCAGTAGATGCCCTGCCTGTCGATATAAGTACATTTTATTGAAGCGCTGGCGATGCTGTAAATATTTTCATTATCGGGAAAATAGTGATTGTATGTGTTGGTGTCTGTACTAAAAACGATCAGTCCTGTCTCTGTGCCGATCCATAGCTGTCCGTCGTTATCCGGTTCTATGCAGTTCACCTGTATGTTATTGAAGATGGTGTTCCCGCTTATCCCGGCATAGGAGGTAAATCCGGCGCCATCGGGCTGCAGCAGGCAAAGGCCGGTGGCCGTGCCTACCCAGATCCGGCCGTTCCTGTCTTCCGTAATAGCCCTTACATCATTATCCGCTGCGCCGGCTCCGGCGCTGTTGTTAAGTATCAGCTTTAAGGCGCCGTTGCGCGGGGAATACCGGTAGAGGCCAGTGGTGGTGCCTACCCATACCTGTTGTTTACGGTCTACAAAAACGCAGGCCAGTGCTTTTGTGGCATCAGGGTTTTCTTCTCCTGTATGAAGCCTGATCCTGGAAATTTCCCGGGTGGCGGGGTTGAGGAAGAACAGGTTTTCGAACTGCGCTATCCATACTTTCCCGGATGTATCGCTGCAGATGTCCATTATAACTGCATTCTGGGGGAGCTCAGGAGTATTGGCATTTACAGGAAAGTGAATGAAGGAGTCCTTCCTGCGGTTGTACAGGCTAAGGCCACCGCCGCCGGTGCCTATCCAGAGGTTACCGGTTTTATCTTCATGCAGCACTAATACTTCATTTGCCCTCAGGCTGGAGGAGTCGGCCGGATTGTGCCGGTAAACGGTAAAATTGGTACCGTCAAACTTATTCAGGCCGTCGTCTGTGGCAAACCACATCAGGCCGTAATGATCTTTGATAATATAGTTCACCGCATTGGAGATCAGCCCGTCTTTTGAGGCCAGTGTGGTGAAATTTATCTTTTTCACCTGGGCCGGGCTTATCCGGGCCAGGAGTAGCAGGCAACAGCAACAGGCAAGTTTATATTTAAACATAGGTGGCAGTCGTTAAAAGCAAGATGTTGGTTGAATTTTTCATACGTGGGTTCTGGCTGAATTCATTTCTTCTGTCGAATTTAAGTATTGTAAGTCAATCTTAAAAGTAATATATGTGTGGGGTATGTCCGGCGGCAGCCCGTTACAATGCAAATTATTGTCTGAACGACAATTGTGCTATGAATTTCAACAAATGAGCTATCGGCAGAAAAATGGCCCGGGTATTTTTGTTTTACCGTCATCAGCTGCGGGACAGGTGTTGCCAAGCGATGATATTAAACGCAGTGACGAAATGTCCAGCATAGACAAAACGACAGCATGCCATGTAATTCTATAAAGATGTGTAACAATCTATCCACGAAATTTTTGAAAAGATACCTCGTTATGTTCCTTTTGCTGACTGGCACTTCTCTGCGTGCACAGCAGTCGGATAATGAAGACGGCACTTATACCAACCCGGTGATATGGGCTGATTTCCCGGATAATGACGTGATCCGTGTGGGCGATACTTACTATATGGTAACCACCACCATGTATTTTTTCCCCGGTGTGCCGGTGTTGAAATCAAAGGACCTGGTGAACTGGGAGTATGCTTCAAACGCGGTGCAGCAGTTTAAGCAACATCCGTTTTATGATTTAAACGGCGGCAACCGTTATGGGAAAGGGCAGTGGGCCAGCAGCATCCGCTATCATAACGGGAAATTCCATATCCTTTTCCTTACCCTGGATGAAGGCGGTTTTTTATGTACCGCAACAAAGGCGGAAGGTCCCTGGGAAATACGAAAGCTGGTAAGACCCTATTACGACGCGGGGCTGTTTTTTGATGACGACGGGCGCATATATATAGCGCATGGCTATTCCAGGATATCGGTGACGGAGGTGGATTCAACCCTTGCGCCTATAGGGAAGGACAGCGTGGTGTTTGACAAGGTGCAAAGGCCGGGCCTGGAGGGGGCGCATGTTTACAAGATAAACGGGTACTATTATATCTATGCCACCTATGGAGGCGGGGACGGCTACCAGAGCTGCCTGCGGTCAAAAAATGTCTATGGTCCCTATGAAGAAAAGATTGTATTACGGGATGATATGAACCTACATGGCAAGGGAGTGCACCAGGGGGCATTGGTTGAAACGCAGAAAGGGGAATGGTGGAGCATTATTTTCCAGGACAGGGTAGGCGTAGGGAGAGTGCCCACTCTGCAGCCCGTTCAATGGGTGGATGGCTGGCCTATAGTGGGAAAAGATGGGCGCGCTGTAGTTACTCATACCAAACCCAATACAGGGGTTAGCGCACCGGTGCGTGTGCTACCTTCCAGCGATGAGTTCAACGACGGCAGGCTGGGAATGCAGTGGGCATGGAATCATAACCCGAACGACAGCGCATGGTCCCTGGCAGTGCGCAAGGGGTATTTACGGTTAATTACCAGCAATATTGCCGCTGATCTTCCCCAGGCAAGAAACTCGTTAACGCAGCGGATATTCGGCCCTTTCTCTGATGCTACCACGGAGCTGGATGTGAGCCGGATGCAGGCAGGAGATATTGCGGGTCTTGCTGTATTGCAACTCCCTCACGCGTTAGTAGGCGTAAAGGCAGGGGAGCGGTCGAAGTTCATAATAATGAAAAATGCAGGGAAAACCATTGACAGCGTTGCCTTAGGGAAAAGGCAGGTGATCTTTTTAAAAGCGTCGGTAAACACTGTCAGCAACCAGGCTCATTTCTACTATAGCTTTGATAACCGCAGCTTTATTCCCATCGGGGATACGCTGAACATGCAATTCAACCTGAAGATGTTCACCGGGAACAGGTTTACGCTGTTTAACCAGGCCACGCAGAAGACCGGCGGTTATGTTGATTTCAACTGGTTCCGTATGAATACCCGGCAGGGGCCGCCCAATCTCTTTAAAGCCTCTTCGTTGGTGCAGGCGGAGATGTATGATGAAATATACCTGGCACGTGTAAAAGCCAGTGCTGATACCAGCCATCCCGGGGAACAGGATATAGGCCATTTAACAGATGGCGCGTGGATCCGGTTTAACCGGGTAGATTTTGAGCATGGCTATAAGTATCTCCTGTTGCGGGTTTCCCCGGGGCAACGGCATATCGATGTGTATGCAGATAAAGATTCATCGCATCCCTATGTGTCCGTAACGTTGCCTGCCACCTTGTCGAAAGCCTATACCACTGTCCGCATACCTGTAAAGCAACTAACGGGAACGCACCAACTGACATTTAAGTTCAGGGGCAACGGGGCGCCGTCGCCCGGTTTGAACTGGTTTTCTTTTACCAACGATATGCCCGTTGCCGGGAAGGAGGAGCGCACAGTTGCTGTTACCCGGTAATGACAAGGCATACGGAATCCGTTTTATTCATCTAAATAAAAAATATATGCATCAGGATTATTATAGCAGAATATTGCTCTGCCTCTTTCTTTACATGGCTGCAGGTATCCGGGCAAACGCACAGCAGGCGGCTAATGCAAAAGATACCGGTAAATATGCGTCCCAGCCGCTGGTATCGCATATTTATACTGCCGATCCGTCGGCGCATTATTTTGAAGGTAAAATATATATTTATCCCTCTCACGACACCGCCACAAAAACTGTTGAGAACGATAATGGGGATCACTTCAGGATGGCCGACTACCGTATCCTTTCGATGGATGCTATCGGGGGAAAGGTAACAGATCATGGTGTGGCACTGCGCGTAGAAGACGTACCGTGGGCATCGCAACAGCTGTGGGCGCCCGATGCGGCTTTTTCACAAGGTACTTACTACCTGTACATTCCCGCTAAAGATAAGCAGGGATTATTCAGGATAGGAGTAGCCACTTCCAGGCGGCCGGAAGGTCCTTTTACAGCAGAGAAAGATCCTTTGGCAGGAAGCTACAGCATTGATCCCTGCGTATTCAGGGATGACGACGGTTCTTTTTACCTGTACTTCGGAGGCATCTGGGGCGGGCAATTACAGCACTGGAACAACAACCGGTACGATGCTGCTGCAAAGCTGCGTAACAAAGATGAGCTGGCGATCCTTCCCCGTGTTGCAAAGCTTTCCCCTGGAATGAAAAGCCTGGAAGGCGCACCGGCAGAGGTGAAGATAACAGACAGCAACGGTAAGCTGTTCATGGAAAAAGATAATGACAAACGTTTTTTTGAAGCTGCCTGGATGCATAAGTATAAAGGCAAATATTACTTCTCTTATTCAACCGGTGATACGCATAATATCGCCTATGCCATAGGGGATAGCCCTTACGGGCCTTTTAAGTACCAGGGCGTGATACTGAAACCTGTTGAAGGCTGGACAAATCATCATTCTATTATTGAAATTGGCGGCAAATGGTATTTGTTTTACCACGATACACAGCTGTCGGGCAAAACGCATCTGAGGAATGTGAAGGTAATGGAGATGAAGTATAACAGCGACGGTACTATTCAGCCTTTGAGCGCATTCAGATAATAACTGTTTAATGAAATCATCTTCATATGAAATACACCAGCTATGCTGCTATTGCTTTGATCGTTTTGGCGAGCGTTTGTTGCTTTGCCTATCGTACGCATCCTGCCATTGCTCCTGGAACGGGGGGATTAAAGGATTATTACAGGAACTATTTTCCTATAGGCGTGGCCGTTTCCGCGCATGCCCTGCAAACAGATGAAGCGGGGTTGCTGATAAGCCAGTTTAATAGTCTTACTCCCGAGAACGCCATGAAAATGGGTGTTATCCACCCGGGTGAACAATGGTATAACTGGAGGGATGCCGATTCCGTGGCCGCCTTTGCCCGCAGAAACGGTATGAAGTTGCGGGGCCATACATTAGTATGGCATAAACAGGCGCCCGGATGGATCTTTAAAGACAACAACGGTCAGCAGGTAAGTAAAGAAGTATTACTGCAGCGGTTGAAGGAGCATATTACTACCGTAGTAAAAAGATACAAGGGAGTAGTATATGCCTGGGATGTTGTGAACGAGGCGATAAGTGATGATCCCCGTGAATTTTGCCGGAACTCCTTATGGTACCAGATCTGCGGCGAAGAATTTATTGAGAAGGCATTTCAGTGGGCGCATGAGGCCGACCCAGATGCGTTGTTATTTTATAACGATTACAACGAAATTAACCCGGTAAAGCGGAAGAAAATAATAAAGCTGTTGAATGGGCTTGTGAGCAAAGGCATACCGGTTCATGGAATTGGGTTGCAGGGGCATTGGGCCATCAATGAGCCTAGCAGGGAGCAGCTGGAAAATACGTTTAAAGACTTTCTGCCGCTGGGCCTGAAATTACAGATCACTGAATTTGATGTATCCGTTTATCCAAAAGAGCATGAGATGAGAGGAAGACAGGCGGGCGATAGTGCAGAAGCTTTTACCCCTGCCAGGGAGCAGCAGCAGATCGAACAGTTCAGTATGTGTTTTGAAATTTTCAGGAAGTACAGCAACGCTTTAACCGGTGTAACTTTCTGGAATATATCCGACAGGCATAGCTGGCTTGATAACTTTCCTGTACGCGGGCGGAAAGACTATCCGCTATTGTTCGATAAAGACCTGCGGCCTAAAAAAGCGTTTTGGTCGGTGGTGCGTTTTTGAGGATCCTGAAAATAACCCGAACAAATATTGCAAATATGAAAAAATAATATTTTATTTGTACTGTTACCAGTGAAATTGTACCGTAGCAAGTGTTATCCCTGATGTTTCCTGGTAATAGTACAAATGTCCCAAGTCTTTATGCGTCGTCTTCTGTAGTTTTAAATCGGTTTTTATTTGAAGTATGATATCATGAATGAAAAACTATGGAAACCTTTATAATCGTCAATTAAACACTTATAATAGGTATGTTGTCGACTGATACCTGATTTATACCTGTTGAGAGTGTTGTTTATCCTGTACAATGTGCTGCGTTGCCCTGTAGCGGTTAAAATATGACTATACCCTTTACCAATTATCAACTTCCTGTTATGATGATCCGGATAAAATGGTTTTTGATTTTACTGTGGGCACTTCCGGCTTTGGGCCAGAAGACAGATACAACAGCTGCACTTCCGCAGAAAACCCGTCATCATATAAATAAAACAATAGAGGCGCAGCAGGCGCTGTCGGCCAGGTTAAAGCGGCAGCAGCTTAAGCTGATCACAAAGCTGCGGTCCGTGGAAATCAAAGCCGGCAGCCAGCTGAAAGAAGTGGACAGCATAGCTGCCATGAACTACCTGCAACGTACCAACGAAGTTTATGGGAAATTACTGGAGAAATTCAACCGCGCAGGTAACACCGGTGCAGATGGCGTTGCGGAGCCATATATTCCCCGGCTGGATTCCCTTCAATGCCTGGTGAACTTTTTAGGCGCCGGCTCCGAGGGGAAGGAACATGTGACCAGGGCATTGAAGAATATCGGGGGATTAAAGAGCGATTGGTTAAGGGGAGAAAGTATAAAAAGTTTCCTGGCAGAAAGGGGAATGACGCTGAAGGGTTTACAGGAGCAGTATCCGCAGTTGGGGAGTATTAAAGGTGCTGTGGCAAAGTATTCTAAGGAACTTGTTTATTACAGGGACCGCCTCAGTAACTGGAAAGAAGAACTGAATAAGCCGGCAAACTGGGAAGCAACGGCATTAAAAGCGCTCAACAAAGTACCAGTGTTCCAAAAGTTCCTGCGGGAGAACAGTCAGCTTGCCTCCCTGTTTGGGATGCAAACCAATACTGCACCAGATATGGTGGCAATAGCCATGAATGGCATGCAAACACGTGCCACCCTGCAAACGTTATTGCAGGAGCGGCTGGGCCCCGCAGCCGCTAACCTGGAACAGCAGCTCGCCAGCCAGGCAGCAGCCCCGGGTGCAGGGTTTACAGATATCAGGAATAAAATCACTTCGCTAAGATCCGCTGGTATGATGGACGACGATGCATCTGCCATGCCTTCTTCGGGGAAAAACAATCAGCGTACAAAACCTTTTCTCAAAAGACTGGAATACGGATTTGACCTGCAAACCGGTAAGCGGAGCGCTTACCAGTTCCCCGCCAGTAACGACCTGGCCCTCTCGCTTGGCTACCGGTTGAACGACCGACTGGTTACAGGAGTAGGTGTTGCTTATAAATTCAGTTTAGGGGAGGCATGGAACAAATTAAACCTCACCCATGATGGTATCGGCCTGCGCAGCTACCTGGATTGGAAGCTCACCGCGGCTGGCAAAGGGAATAATGTATTATTTGGAAATATCTGGATCAGCGGAGGGCTGGAGCAAAACTACCTGGCCCGTTTTGAAAGCATAGCAGCACTGAGAAACCTGGCCTGGCAAACCTCTGGCCTTGTGGGCGTATCCAAAAAGATCAGGTACAGGAAGAAAACCGCTAAGCTGCAGCTGTTATGGGATTTCCTTCATCCTGCGGGGAACCGTTCTGTTGTATTCCGTTGGGGATACACTTTCTGATATCATTGCTATACCGATTGAAATTAATAAAAGTTGTATTGATGCACGTATTCAAAACATACTCCGGCTTCCTGACCGGATTATTAATGATGATCCCCGCAAAAGCTTTGCAGGCGCAAACTCCGGCACCCTATACCATACAGGATGGGAATAGTGTTTATACGGCCACGGCCACTTCTCCGCAAACGAACCCCGGTATCCTGAATACGCTCCCGTTAAGGGATGCCAGGATCAGTACACAGTATATCGACGGACTGGGCCGGCCATTTGAGCTGGTGCTGAAGAAAGGCTCCCTTGTTACTGACCCGGCTAACCCGCTGTCTTCCACCGCGGCAACAGACCTGGTAACTGCCAGAACCTATGATGTATACGGGAGGGAGGTGTATTCTTTTTTGCCTTTTGCTGCCAACAATACAAATGGCAACACATCCATTTCAGACGGATCTTTCAAAAAGAATCCATATGAACAGCAGGCCGCCTTTTTACAGGCGGCGTATCCCGGGGAAACTTATTTCTATGGTAAAACAAATTTCGAAGCATCGCCCCTGAACCGTGTTTCCGAGGTATACGCACCGGGCAACAGCTGGGTGGGCACAGAATCGACCACGAAGAAGAACACCAGCACCAGATACCTTGTGAATACCAATACCGATGCCGTGAGGCTATGGACCGTGACCATAGCCGCGACAGGTGGATTGAGCGCTTACGCCACTGCGTCTGCATATCCCCCGGGAACCTTATTTAAAACCATCCAGGTAAATGAACATGGTAAACAGGTTATTGAATTCAAAGACAAAGAAGGCAAAGTGGTGCTTAAAAAAGTGCAGCTGACTGCATCCGACGCAGGAGCGGGGAGTGGCCATGCAGGGTGGCTGAATACCTACTATATTTATGACGATTTCAAATTGCTGCGATGCGTTATACAACCTAAAGGCGTGGAACAGATCGCATCAAACTGGCTGCTCACTGATGCTACCATATTGGCCGAGCAATGTTTCCGTTATGAATACGATGCAAAGAAACGGCTGATCATAAAAAAGATGCCCGGCGCCGGTACACAGTACTTAGTATACGATAGCCGCGACAGGTTAGTGCTCAGGCAGGATGCCATACTGGGAAGCGGGAAATGGGAATATTTCCAGTATGATAGCCGCAACCGGCCTGTTGCCACCGGTATATGGACAACAGCTACTACTTTTGCCAGTCATATTACTGCTGCGGCAGCTGTTCCCGGGGCAACCGGCAGCAGCTATCCCGCAGTGGGCGCCTCCGGTCTTGAAGAAATGACCAGCACTTTTTATGATAACTATGATTTCCTCACGGCCACCGCACATGCAGGGCATGGATTGAATTCAGGTTTCTTTACGGGAGATAACAGTTATTTTTCCGCTGCCAGCAATACCACCTGGCCTTATCCGCAGGCCCTTACTGCCACTACAGGCACGCAGGGAATGATTACAGGAGGAAGGGTAAAGGTGCTCGGCACCAGTACCTGGCTGTATACCGCTACCTATTATGATAAACAAGGAAGGACCATACAGCTGCAAAGCCGGAACCTCACCGGCGGGCTCGATGTAACAACTACCCAGTATTCATTTGCTGGTCAGCCGCTGATCACTGCACAGCGACAGGTAATTGCCGGCGCCGGTGCGCAAACTACCATATTGCTAACCCGCTTTACTTACGATGACCTGAGCAGGCTGGTAAAAACGGAAAAAGCCATCAGCAATACCACGGTAAACAGCGGGACTATGATACCCTACAAAACTATTTCCGAAACGGCCTATGATGCGCTTGGGCGGGTGAATAGTAAAAAGCTGGGAATAAAGCCTGCTGCATCCACTCCGCTGGAAACGCTGAATTCAACCTATAATATCAGGGGATGGCTGTTGGGCGTGAACAGGAATTTTACTAACCCGGCTGTTGCATCAGCGCCGGGAACCAGTAACTGGTTTGGTTTTGATATTGGGTATGATAAACCTGCCAATGCCTCCACCAGGAATTACCTGGCACAACAATTCAACGGTAATATCAGCGGAATTGCCTGGCGCAGCGTTGGGGATGGCGTTACCAGGAAATACGACTTCAGTTATGATGCCCTCAGCCGCCTGATGACAGCCGGTTTTGAACAGCGTAACAGTGATGGGGCCTGGAATAACAGCCTGGTTAATTATACCGTTAAAATGGGAAGTACCGGTGCGGATCCTGCCACTGCCTATGACGCCAACGGGAATATTCTCCGTATGCAGCAATGGGGGCTGAAGTTAAATGCCAGCAGTCAGATTGATGACCTGGCTTATACTTATATTCCTGGTACAAACCGCATCCAGGCCGTTACAGACGGGTTTAATGACAATGCCAGCACATTGGGTGATTTTAAATACAATGCATCCACCAAAACGGCTACGGATTTTAGCTACGATGCTAATGGAAATCTTAATACTGATAAAAATAAAGGGATCACTACTGCCATCTCATACAATCATCTGAACCTGCCGGTTGCCATACCGGTAGCAGGAAAAGGAACCATCACTTACACTTATGATGCATCCGGTGTTAAATGGAAAAAAAATGTGACGGAAGGCAGCACCATTACCAACACTTATTATATCGGGGGAGCGGTGTATGAGCAGAAAGGAACAGGTCCGCTGGTACTGCAATTCATTGCTCATGAAGAAGGCCGGATCCGTAACACCATTCCTACCGGTGGAACCGCGCTGGTGTTTGATTATTTCCTGAAAGATCATCTTGGAAATGTGCGAATGGTATTAACAGAAGAAGTAAAGCGTATCAATTATCCTATAGCTGGTATGGAAAATGTGACCGATAAAAATAATTTATCTGATCCTAATAACTATATACCCTATTATTCCAATGCGGATTATACTGTAACACCTTCTGTACGTGAGCTGAAATCAAATACTTCCAATCCGCCTGCAAACGGAACTACCAATCCTAATAACTACTGGACAAAACTGAGCAGCGTAACAGGCGACCGGAAAGTAGGTCCGGGAATATTGTTGAAGGTAATGGCGGGCGACAAGATTGAGCTGCGTTGTGATATGTGGTGGCGGGGATCAGCCACGGGCACCACACAACAAAGCCCTCTTGCCGACATTTTATCTATCCTTGCCACCAGCATTACCAGTGGGCCGGGAGCAGGTAAAATAAGTTTACCGCAAACAGGTACCAACGGAAGTTTTTTTAATCCGGCGGTAACGGCATTTATGAGCAACAATAACCCTGCGCAAACCACGAAACCCAAAGCATACCTGAACTGGATTTTCCTCAATGAGCAGTTTGCCTATAGCAGTAATAATGGCAGCGGTGCAGAGCCGCTGGGCGCCACCGATACCTATAAAACCTATACCCGGCTTGACGCTAACGGTAATGCCATTCCTGTATTACAGAGCGGGTATGTTTATATTTACACCAGCAATGAAAGTAATATTGCAGCATTTTTTGATAACCTGGCGGTGAATCATATACAGGGCGCATTGGTGGAAGAAACGCATTACTACCCGTTTGGGTTGACGATGGCGGGGATAAGCACCAGTGCAATAAAAGGAGCTGCCTACCCGGCAAATAAACTGAAGTTTAACGGGATAGAGCACACTAACGATTTTGGCCTGAACCAGTATGATGCATTTTATAGAAATTATGATCCGCAGCTGGGAAGATGGAGACAGATAGATCCCAAGGCGATTGAAGGCGAAAGCCCATATGTTGCCATGAAGAACGGGCCTGTTTTTAATACCGATTTCCTGGGAGATACCACCGTTTACTATAATATTGCAAACGGGGCTGTACTTGGTACGGTAAACAATGCCGGCGCCACCCAGAATGTGAGAGTAGACGCATTGGCATATATTGCCGCACAAGGAGCAGCTATGGCGGGGGGAGTGGACTTGTCCAAACAGGCAAACGCCAACAGGTTCGTTTCCACGTTTAATAATGTACTGTCTACCCTGGATTCCAAACTGGGTACAAACCTTATTTCATTTGCCACGGGAGAAACAAAACTGGAATTTGCCGGTCAGGCTAATGCCGCTAATCCTGCGGAAGGAAATGGTAACTTAAACGTTAACCAGGTGTTTGATGACGGAGGGCATCTTACCCTGGCAAGTTACCAGGCAATTGGAGGTCCCTGGGGGAACGGTTCCCCGGAGAATGGAGCATATACGGCAGATAACCTGCAGGACAGGGGGCCGAGGAGCACTAATTACAATGCAGGAATGACAAGGGATGGCGTCGGCTTCAGCCTGAATTTAAATCCGCAGTTCAGTACCCACAGAACTTTGTTAAGGATCCACCCTGATGGGGGTGAGCATGTTGGCACGCAGGGATGTATTGGCATACAGGAAAATGCTGCCAGGCTGCTCCAGTTTAAAAGTACTATGAGTCAGTATCTTCAGTCGCACGATAACATCAGGGTGAATATAAACATCCTGAATAATCCCAATAACAATGGCAGTGGCCGCAGAACAAGAAGTAACGGGGAATAAAATTTTAAAAGATGAATAAGATACTTATTATAACAATCATCCTGCTTTTATCAACCCGGTATGTCAACGGGCAGCAACCTGTGCGCCTTATACCGGATACGGCGGTTAACGGTATAAGGCTGAATGATTACGTTTCCACTGAAAAGGTATTGGGGAAGAATATCTGGAATAAGCTGTTTGAGCAGGGGAAATCCTTACCAAGGATTGAGCTGGTGAATAAATCCAAAACGCAGGCGCTCCGTTTGTTCTTTCATTATGGTGGAAGCAAAAATGCGGTCGATGAATTTGAGATACTGCTTATCGATAGCACTTACAAAGCGCCGAAACAGGTAGTAGTGCTTCCTGCTGAGGTATTTGTCAGTTCCCGTAAAATACGGCTGGGCATTAGCCGGGAAGAGGTGGTGAAGATATTGGGTAATAATTGCAAAACCCATGCTAACGGAAGTACGGAGCAACTGACATATGCTATGAATGAAAAGGCAGGCTTTGTAAAGCGATATAATCAATTCGGTTACTACATTAAGTGCATTTTCAGCAAGGGTATATTAGTGAAATATGCTTTTGGTTTTGACACCGAATAAACTGGAAATGATAACAATTACTGGATACCTATTTAAAAGAATTTACCTTATGCCTGGTTGTCTTAAACTATTCTCCCTTTTTATATGCGGGTTGCTGTATTCCTGCATAGCGTTATCACAAAGCACTGCGTTTGATGAGCTGCGCAAAATTCCGCTTACGTCCCCGGATGTGGCTTCACTCACTAAAGCAGCCGAATTTCCTGTTACGTATTTTAATGGCAGGCCAGAGGTATCTGTGCCGGTTTATACCATCCGCACCGGCGACCTTGAGCTTCCTATCAGTTTGAGCTATAACGGGGGAGGCATCAGGGTGTCTGAAGAAGCCAGCTGGGTGGGCCTTGGCTGGGCGTTAAATGTTGGAGGGGTTATTTCAAGACAAGTAAAAGGAGCTGATGATGACCAGGTAATTTACGACTCATTTACTCAATTTTATCCCGATGCCTTGGGCAATACTTATCAGCCCGCGGCCCAGGCGCGGAATTTTATGCTGCAGGGAAACCTGTTGTATAAAGCCAACGGACAAGCTTATACGAATGCGGAACTTTGCCCTTTTTTTTGCAGCGGGCAATTGGATGGGGAACCAGACCTGTATGTTTACAACTTTGGAAAATACACAGGTAAATTTACCTGGCTGACTACCACCTCGGTGGTAGATATAAGCTGCAATAATATCCAGTTTGCGAAATCAGGAAATGGAATTACAGCCACTGATCCTGAAGGCTACCGGTATGAATTTATGGCGGTGGAAATGTCGGAAACTCCTGCCGGCCCTACAAAAACAGCTTATTATCTCACAAAGGTTACCAGTCCGGCTAATCACGTTCTTACCCTTAAATACAAAACCTTCCGTGAATATGTGTATCCTGCCACCGGTGTAGGGCATAGCGCAGATTATATAGGTATCACAGGGGCATTCAGCAACGTGGATTATGTAGCTCAAATGCCCGACCTTACGGAGGAGTATATACAATACGAGGCTGTTTCAATGCAGGGACAAACAGGGCTGCCCAATAACGCCGGCCTGAACAGCACGTTTAATACGTCTACCATCAGGACACTTTTCCTGGACAGCATTATTTTTGAGAACGGATCAGTGAAATTTATACCAGGCAGCAGGAAAGACTTGTTTGGCGTACGGTTGGATGGGATCACGGTATCCAATAAAGCGGGTACTGCGGTGGCAACCACCACATTCGACTATGATTATTTTACAGCAAGGCCGGGTAATGAATCGTATACCACCCTGAGCACAAGACCGGGAATAAAATTTCCATACGATGAATCTTACCGCCGGAAAAGACTAAAGCTGAAAAGTGTAACAGTAAAAGGAGATGTATATAAATGCTATTATTACGAAGGCGCCGATGGATTTACCTTGCCCTATAAAAGCTCTTTTGAGCAGGATTACTGGGGATATTATAACGGAGCGGCTTCAAATACCACGCTGGTGCCGGATTTTAAGCGGTATAATT
This sequence comes from Chitinophaga polysaccharea, assembly GCF_902150045.1. Lineage (GTDB taxonomy): Bacteria > Bacteroidota > Bacteroidia > Chitinophagales > Chitinophagaceae > Chitinophaga > Chitinophaga polysaccharea_A. The sequence continues at coordinate 962,039 of NZ_CABFVU010000003.1, read as the reverse complement.
TCCTGGCCGCCGTTCCGCCTATTCTGAGGGGCTGGATAGGCGCCGACCGCGACCCCAGATTTCCGCAGGCACAGGAAGGCATGCTGAAGAAGATCATGTACCCCACCAAAGGTCTGGCGGAGTTTGAATATGCCCTTCATGAATATAATAATGCACCGGCAGATATTATTGTGAGTTATAACAATGTTGGCGCCCTGAACACTACAACAGGCGTTACTTCTACTATTGTGGACATAGCAGGCAACAGTTATGTGGACATAACCGTTAACCTGTTCTGCAACCAGCCTGCAGATGCCAATCCAACAGGTACGGGCTGGGACTGTTCCTGTGTTTTCCCACCCTGTACTCCCACCAATATACAAAATGCAATGTGGGTAATGATAGAAAGGGTAGACCCGGTTACCGGCGCTGTTAGTCCTACCCAATGGGAGTACGATTTTTCTAAAGACATCGTGAGGAATCAAAGTGGTATTTTTGTATTGACGAACCAGTATTTCACTGCCGGCAGGTATAAATTAACGGCCAATTACCCGGATAATAAGGTGGGTGTGCCAGGTCAGAAAATGGCTTACATCTCCCTTAAAATTCCTGTTACTTCTAATGTTGCACCCCTGGGAAAAGGAGGAGGGCTGCGTTTAACTTCCAGCAGCAGGTTTGATCCCGTAAGTAAAATCACTTCGAAAAAATTGTATACCTATGAGCAGGGCATGATGATGCATTTCCCTACCTACTATAGTTTTTTAAAGAATAAGCAGGAAGAAGTACTGCCATCGAATGCTGTGGTAATAAATGAATATATTACACACACGCTTTATGCTAATCCCCGCCAGCCATATACGTTTTCAGCAAATGGAAGTCATGTTGGCTATGGTAAGGTAAAAGAGTATTTTACCGGGGAAGCGTTGGGAAGAACAGAATATTTGTACAACGTGGTGCCGGATAAATACCCGCAGTTGTCGGGGCTGGACGTAATTCCCGGAACGCCTGCCATTCCAAGCCTGGAAAACGGGTTCCTGAAAACGGTTAACTACTACGATAACACCAGCAGGCTGGTTAAATCGATCACCAATACACCTGTGGTAAAGAAGGGACAATCTTTCTGGGCCTTTAAGCTACGCAGGCAGCTGCAGCCAATATCAGCTGTTGGCCCTTCCAACATGGGCCTGTTCCTGCATATGTCGTATTATCCCATCCAGGTTGGAAAGTTGCTGACGGCCAGCAGCACGGAAACGTTGTATGATAATGTTAACACGATCAATATTTCTTCTGCAAAAACCTTTGAGTACAATGACCGCGCCTTTATTCAATCGGAACAGCTAACCCGCAGCGATGGGTTGCCGCTTGTTAAACACTACCGTTATCCGGGCGATTTTACGGCTACAACCGGTTGGATAGGGGAGATGAAAACACGGAATATGATCAGTATGCCTGTTGAAGAAGTTACGCAGGTGAATGGTAAGCTTGTGGAGGGGAACTATAAAACCTACCTGCTGCACGATAATATTTTAACCCCGAGCCAGGTATATACCGCGGAAACCTCCAGCCCTGCAACGGTAGCTTTTATTGCGCCTTCCGGAACATTGCCGGCTGAGTATAAGCTTGCCGGCCAGCTGGACTATGATGCCAGAGGCAATCTCAATTATTCCAAAGCAAATAACAATATCAGCATAGGCTATAAATGGGGCTATGATAAAATGTACCCGATAGCAGAATGTAAAAATGCTACTCCTTCCGAGTTTTACTTTGAGGATTTTGAAGGGAATGGTTCACTGGTATCTAATACTAGCAGTGCACACACAGGAAAAGGCGGTTACAACGGGTCTGTTGCGCTTGCCAGCCAGTTTGCCGCTACCACCGGTGGCCGGACTTACCGGCTCTCTTACTTTAAGCTGAATGGAACTACCTGGGAGCATAACGACCAGGCATATACGGGACAAACAATAACAGGCATAATAGATGACATCCGGATCTATCCGCAGGATGGGGAAATTACTACGTATACTTATATACCACTGGTGGGGATCAGCAGTATTACCACTCCCTCCGGCAATACATCCTTTTATAATTACGACGCATATAACAGGCTTTCGGCGATCCGCAACCAGGATGGTTATGTGATGAAGGCCTTTAATTATGTTTATTCCGCTACGCTGGGACAGGATAATTCCACTACCTATCCCAATGTCGCTATTACGCAGAATTTTTATAAGCAATGCACCACCGGCGAAGGCTCGCTGGTGCCTTATACAGTTCCGGCAGGAAAGTATACCGCCGGGTCTCCGGAGGAAGCAAATGCGCTGGCCCAGGCGGAAATAGACCAGCAAGGGCAGGCAAATGCCAATACCAATGGAACATGTAACGTAGGACTGGCAATTACCAGTATCGTAAATGGGCCGGGAACTTCATTTACGGTTAACTTTACCTGTCCGCCGGGTATCAACAATTTTATTAACCTTTTTGCCAAAGATCCAGTTACCGGAAGGCCCTACAACGACAGGCCATTTGTTGTTCCGCTGGGTTCCACCAGTTTCACAGGCGACATTACAAAAGGCAGGGCCTGGGTATTTTCCATTACCGCGGGGGGAACCAGTTATCCTTCGCCGATCAGCTCCGCCAATGTTAGTTTTACTTTCCCCTGATGACAAAAAAATATACAGGGCTGCCGTGGTACACCATGGCAGCCCTGTATATTTATATAGTATACAAGCTATATATTTGTCGGATATTGTGCTGCCAGGAGGCACAATTGTTTTAATCGTCAGCTGTGTCATTATTATATTCTTCCGCTATACCAACTGAAAGGGTAGCAACTATAGAAGCCGCATTGATAAAAGTTTTTAATACTACTGATGTTACCGGTATTTCCTTACTCGCAGGCGGCCTGTCTGGTTCTGCTGTTTATAAAATTACGCTGGGTGGCCGGCACTATGTGTTAAAGCTGGGTGCAGCCAATGATACCTCTGCGTTTCCTGGTAGCCTGGCGCTGGCATCAGCTGCCGGTATTGCGCCTGCACTGAAATATGAAGATAAACTGCAGGGTATTGTGATCAGTGACTTTATAGATAACAAACCGGTGCGTGGTATTTTTGCCCCGGATAAATTGGCAGGTGAACTGGGACATGCTATTAAAACGGTGCATGCAATACCTTGTAATGGCGAAGGAAAAGATTTGTTTGAAACCGTAGACGGGATGATCGAGCAGTTCAGAAATGCTAAAATGCTTTCCGGGCCGTTATTCGACGAATGTTTCCAGTACTATGGAACCATAAAGAACAGGTATCCCCGGGTCGCATCCGACAAGGTGTTTAGCCACAACGATCTTAATCCAAGCAACATTTTATGTGATGGGGAAAGAATATGGATCATTGACTGGGATGTGGCTTATTTAAATGACCGGTATGTGGACCTGGCCAATGCCGCTAATTTTTTTGTACAAACAAAAGAACAGGAGAGCGCATTGCTGAATGCGTATTTTGACCATGTTGTTGATGATCAGAAAATGGCGCGCTTTTATGTGATGCGCCAGGTTTGCAGGATCATTTATTCACTGCTGATGTTCCAGCTTGCCATGCGGCATAAGCCTGCCGGGTATCAGCATGATCAGGAGATGGAAGGCAACGATTTAAGGGCGTTTGGCAGTTTAATGGCTCTTGGTAAATTATCGCTGGCGGAGTATGAAGGGCAGTTGATGTATGGAAAAGCCTTGTTTAATGAGGCTGTTCACCAGATGCGTACACCGCGTTTTGCGGACTCGCTGGCACAGTTTGAGTAGCCGGCGCTACTCGGTTGGCTCCCATAATTCAATTTTGTTGCCTTCCATGTCCATGATATGAACAAATTTACCGTAGTCATAGGTTTCAATTTTGTCGACAATGGTGACGCCTTCTTTTTTAAGTTCCTCCACCAGTTGCTCGAGGTTCTCTACCCTGTAGTTGATCATGAAGTCTTTGGCAGAAGGGGCAAAGTATTTTGTTGTTTCCTCGAAAGGGCTCCACTGTGTTGATGCTTTCTTTGTGCTGTCGGTGCCTTCATACCATTCAAAAGTGGCTCCATACTCATTGGTATTCAGACCAAGATGTTTCTGGTACCACTCTTTCATTTTGTTGGGATCTTTACATTTGAAAAAAATGCCGCCTATGCCTGTTACTTTTTTCATTTTTGTAGCTGTTTTGTTGGGTGGTGTTATGATGGTATTAAATGTGAAACCAGCGCAAAATGCCGCAGCTGTTACCAGGGTGATTAAGGTCGCTTTTTTCATGGTTCCTGTAAATTAGGTATATTTTTGCTTATTGGCAAGCGGTGGTAGGGGTGGTGCGGGATTGCATAGACTTAAGGCTCAGTCCCCAGAGATTTGCATACTTCGCTGTAATTATCCCAGTTGATGTTGGCTTTACGTGCAGGCACTCCGCCGGGAATGAGAATATAACGGTAACTGTCGCGGTCATAGTCGTTATAAATATCGCTGTAGATAAAAATATTCCCTTTAAAGAAAACATAGGTGGCATAATGACCACCGCCTTCTTCGATATTCAGTTTACGCACTACATTGGGCGACTTCACATATACATTTATTTCCCCTTTGTCTATAATATCCTGGGTAAGCCTGGGGGCATCGATGACAGCTGCATTCCCTGAGAAACCTAACTTCATCCAGTTTGAGTGAATGACGTTGGCTGTTCCTGTAGCCCCGATATTGCCTTTGTCGCCTTTATCTCCTTTGTCGCCTTTTGCTCCCTGTGGACCGGCGGGTCCGTCTTTTGTACAGGATGTGATACCAACGAATGTATATTCCCTGAGGGGGCCCTGATGACGACTTATACGCATATTCCCTTAATTGGAATTACATCTGTATGTGACTTCAATGATAATATTCAGTATTTTGAGTATGATGAAATGCTGAAACTAAAGATAATCAGGGACCTGAAAGGAAATATAGTAAAACAAATGGGATATCAATATGCCTGCGACTGTGATTTTAAGCCTTTGAATGCTACTATTGAAATCAGGAATATTATCTCCGAAGATGACGGAACATACGCGTCCAGAACCGGAGATGTGTATTTGGTTTTAAAAGATGCAGCTGGATTGCCGGCATCGAACCCATATTCTGCTTTCAATTACAGGACAACCATTAGAACAAAGACTGGTTCTTCTTCCACAGATATCAATGCAAGATTCATGGGGTCGGAGATGATGATTTATTCAGGATTGTTATCAGAATATTTCTTTGATTCGAATGGTAAGCCAATCAGTTTTACAGAAACCAGTTTTAGTAAATTATCAGGGCCAGGATATAATTGATTATAAGGTTATTTCCTCACCTCATAACGTAACTCCACACTATTCTCATTCAATTTCTTCACCTCCTGCAACGCCAGCTTATACTCCGCATCAACACCCTCCATTAAAGGCAGCCCTTTGCCAAACAGCACCGGCTCCACTACCAGGATGAGCTCATTTACCAATCCGGCTTTTATAAAGGCGCTTACCGTTTGCGTGCCTCCAATGATCACTGCTTCGGTATGGCCTTTAGCGCTGAGTTGTGCAACAATTGCCTGGGGGCTGTCGCTGGTAAACAGTACATTGGGTTGGGCTGGTGTGGCCTTGGTATCATGTGTAAGCACTACCAGCGAACCTTCCTTCAGGGGCAGGTAATTTGGTGCGAGGATGTTGTAGGTTGTTTTCCCCATGATTACGGCCTGTGTACGTTCACAGATAGCCATAAATCCCTGGCCATATTCCGGCGATAACCAATCAGGTACGTTCCTGTTATTGCTGATCATTCCATTGGCAGAAGCAGCGAGGTAGATAGTGATTTTCATCTTGTTTAGTATTTCTGTTAAATGCAAAAATACTTTGACCGGGTAAATTTGAGACGCCCTGTAAGCGACAATCTCAGGGCCATTTGCGACATGGCCAATATTATGCCCCGGCATGTATAAAACACCGGGGCATATCATTCACACGCTATTGTTTTTGCCCGTAAACAACCAACGAAGCTTTTGCCAGCGTTACAAAGTGCATGTTAAAGCCCACGTAAGGCGGCGTAGCGTTTTTATCCAGTTCCAGCTTTTTGCTGAGCGCATGTACCGTGATCAGGTAACGGTGTGCCGGGCCCTCATTGGGGGCTGCCCCGATATAACCCGGCATGCCGGCATCCGTATTGCTTTGTATGGCCCCTTCCGGAAGCAGGTGATCGCCTGGATCGCCGGCCCCGGCGGCCAGTTCACGGATGTTTGACGGGATGTTGAAAACTACCCAGTGCCAGAAACCGCTGCCGGTGGGAGCATCCAGGTCGTAAATTGTTACCGCAAAGCTTTGCGTTGCGGCAGGGGCATTTTCCCAGTATAGCTGGGGCGATTTGTTCTCCCCGTTAAAGCCCATCCCATTTGCATATTGCCTATTGGTGAGCTGACCGCCAAGCTCATTGCTTTTCAGTGTAAATGTGCCGTTTTCTGTTGTCATGATCTTTTCTGTTTTGTTTGAATCTTTTATTCAAAGATAGATGCAAAGACCGGCGGCAAAGGATGGGCAACCGTTCAGAAAGTGTGGCTAAACGTTCAATTTGACAACTGGTACTGCTTGGGAGTAACACCGTAGATCTGCTTAAAGGACTGTACAAAACTGGAGAGGTTTTCATAGCCAAGCTCATAATAGATCTCGTTTGCTTTACGGTCGTTTTGCCGCAGCATTTTAGCAGCTCTTTCCATTCTCTTTTCCAGGAGCCACCTGTTAGGGCTATTACCATAAATACGGGCAAACCGTCGTTTAAAAGTAGAGAGGCTCATGTTACACAGGAAGGCCAGTTCTTCAACGGTGATATTACTGTTTATATGTGATGTAACTGCCTGGCGAACCACCAGGTCGTCGCTGGCAGCAGCGTTCATGTTCCTGATCTGCTGTATCTGCCCCGGGTACTGCACGGCAAGATATAAGAACAGCTCTTCCAGTTTTACCTTTTGCAGGTCCTGGTAAATGGGTTTATCGCCGTTCAGCATGTAGTCGAGTGAACGGGTGAAATTTACAAGAAACTCATCTTTCTCCAGCAGCAGGAAAGGGCGATCATCCGGTTGCCTGGCGGGTTCGCCGGTCAGTGCAGCATGACGGGTAAAGAAATCAGCCAGCAGTTTACTGTCGAAGAAAAAAAGGATACTATGGTAATCCGCATTTTCTGCAGGGATCTTTTCACTCATGAGGCAATTCCCGGCGGCCAGCATCACGAACTGGTGAGGCTTTACAGTAACCTGTGTGCCCGCGAAATGAACTGTTTTCTCGCCGTTCAGCAAAAAGGTGAACAGGTTTTGCTGCAGCATAATTCTTGCCCTTGCTGGAGGGGTGGTAGTGCGGTAGCGAATAATAGAAGTAGACCCGTTGTCAGCACCGGGGGCTATGGCATATCCGTTCATAAGTGATCATACAGTAAAACGATGTAAAGTTAGCTAATTCCGGGTGGAAGTATTTCTATATATCCATCTGTTCCATTTACCCGGATCCTTTGCCCGTCTTTTATCAGCCTGGTGGCATTTTCTACTCCTACAACGGCCGGCAGGCCATATTCGCGGGCAATAACGGCTCCGTGGGTCATCAGTCCGCCCACTTCGGTGACCAGGCCTTTGATGGCAACAAACAAAGGCGTCCAGCTGGGATCTGTAAAGGTGGTCACTAATATATCACCGTCTTCCAGGGCTGCATCTTCCATACTTAAAATAACACGTGCGCGGCCTTCTGTTACACCGGAGGAAACAGGCAGCCCTGCGATAGCCCCCGCCGGGAGGTGCTCCCGGCTATAGGCGCCCGTAACAATTTCTCCGTCGGATGTGATCACGCGGGGCGGAGTTAGTTTTTCATATTGCTGATAGTCTTCTTTCCGCTGACGGATAAGCTGGTAATCCAGTTGATGGGTACGTACTACTTCCCGGAGCTCTTCAAAAGTGAGATAGTAAATATCTTCCTGTTCATGAATAACGTTGGCTTTTACCAGTTGTTCTGCTTCTTTCAGCAATGCCTGTTTGTAAACATAATAGCGGCTGATCTTGCCATATTTTGGATATTCGCGGTAACCGATGAAGTTCCGGATATAGCTGATCAGTTGTTTGGCTTCTTCCGCTTTTTGTTCCCCATCCGGCAATTGTTTTAACCTGGCCAACAGTTCCTGTTCTTTAGCCAGGGCTTCCTGTTTCCCTTGCTCAAATTTCCGCCGGCTGGCGTTAGGCTCAAAGTTTTTGATATTGCCAAGGATCAGGGGGATCAGGGTTGCCGGCTTTTCGCTCCAGCGGGTTTTGGTGATATCAATTTCCCCGCTGCATCGCATCCCGTATTTGTTAAGATAGCTGATGATCGCTTCACGGACATCTTCCCCTCCCTCAAATTGCAGCAGCTGTTCCAGGAAAGGCTCGTCTTTTACCCGTTGCAGGTATTCAATGATAGCGGGATAGGGGCGGATCACATCTGCAACATCCAGCAATGTCAGGCCCATTTCCGAAGTAACATTGTTATCTACAGATTGGGAAAGGATGTCGGCCACATTCTTTTCGCCCAGCCATGCGTATACTTTGTCGTTGATCCATGTGTAGGCATCCATCGCGGTAAGGAATACCGCAGAGCTTCTTGGGTCAAACAGGATCTTCTTTAATTCCTGGATATCTTCCTGGATAAAATCAAGCAGTGCTGATCCGGACTTTGATTGAATATTTTGTTTTAATGCTTCTATGGAGGCCTGGGAGTTTTTAATCAATTCGGTAACAATAGCGGGGTTGTTTTCAATCCAGGGCTGAAAGTCAGGCGTAGCGTCATATCTGCTGAGCTGAGCGGAAGCGGGAGCATCTTTATCATCCATGGTTGATTTAATAAAGTCTTTCCGTGCTGTTATATTCTGAAGCGCACTTCTCACAAGCTGGTCGGATTTTCCCAGCACATCGATCATTATTCTCCTGCCGGCCGGAGAAGCAAGGTGATGGGTAACGTCCACAAACAGCCTGCCGGCGGCCACACGCATCGGGGCGGGTGTTACCAGCAGGAAAAAGGATAGTCCCAGCGGCTTCATGGCATCCGTCATCATCTGGTTATGCCCCACGGAGATGTATACACGATTTTCCTGGTCGCTCGACTCAGGGACAGGAAATAAACTGGTGATAGGCCGGCTCTGCACAATATAAAATATATTATCCGCCAGGCACCATTCAATATCCTGCGGAGCGCCGAAATGCGCTTCTATCTTTCTGCCCAGCTGTTCCAGTTCCAGGATCTGCTCATCTGTAAGTGTTTGCTGCTGCTGTAATGAGGGGTCAACCGGTTGTGCGGCCGTGCCGCCCTCTTTTAACGGTTCAACCATCAGCTTCTTTGCAGCGATGGTTTTACCGGTTATTTTACCGTTATGCACCTTATAGTTGTCGGCGCTCACCATGCCGGAAACCAGGGCTTCACCCAGCCCGAAGCTGGCATCTATGGATACCACTTTCCGGTTGGAGGTAAGGGGATCTGCCGTGAACAGGATGCCTGATACCTGCGGGAACACCATTTTCTGAATGATCACAGACAGGTATACCGTATGGTGATCAAAGCCATTCCTGAGCCGGTAAATAACCGCCCTTTCCGTAAACAGGGAGGCCCAGCACCTGCGGATGTGCCGCAGGATGGCTTCTTTCCCGCTAATATTGAGATAAGTATCCTGCTGACCTGCAAAAGAGGCTGTTGGAAGGTCTTCCGCGGTAGCGCTGGAGCGCACCGCATAGGCATTCTGCTCTCCAAACTTTGTGAGATACTCCTCCAATGCCTCAGTGATGTTTGCAGGAATGGGTATATTTTCAATGATGTTGCGGATCTTTGCGCTGATGCTGCTGATCTGTTCCCGCTCCTCCGCTTTAAGAGGAGCCAGCTCACCGAGCAGGCTGTTGAGCTCCGGGTTATTCCCGGTTATAGCTTTATATGCATCCGTAGTGACGCAAAATCCCTCCGGTACCTGTATCCCGCTGATCTTTGACAGCTCGCCCAGGTTAGCGCCCTTGCCGCCTGCGGCCATAGATTCTGATCTGTCTATTTCCCCGAAAGAAAGTAAATAGGTGTGCATAGTAATGGGTTTTATAGATGAGCAGCGCCAAAAATACATGCTGCGATCCAGGGAAACATCGTTTTTAAACTATATTTTTTTTCGCACAATAATGATAATAGGAGGGGCGTTTTCTTACAAAATGGCGGCGTTTACTGATCCCTTATCCCCATTTCTCCTGATTACAAAAACAACCTTTCTCCCGGTGTTTTAAAGAAGAATAACTACTTCACGGATTCGAAAATAAATCAACGCTTCCGCTACAGGGAAACAATGCATTCAGTGTACCAGTGATGTAGCATCTATTACAAAACGGACTGCCAACAGCAAATTTGCCTTCTTTTTACTACATTTGACAATTAGTGACAAGTCAATAAAATGAAACAGGAAAATTTTGGTGAAACCATCAGGCGGTTAAGGGAAAAGAAAGGACTGCTGCTGCGGCAGGTAGCGGCAGCATTGGAAATAGATACTGCCCTTATCAGTAAAATAGAACGGGGAGAGCGGAAAGCCCAGAAAGAACAGGTGGGGAAGCTGGCAGAACTGCTGGAAGTAAATACAGAAGAGCTCATGGTTACCTGGCTCTCCGATAAAATTGTGGACCTGCTGGAAGAAGAGCCTCTTGCGCATAAAGTGTTAAAAAATTCAGGGAAAAGATTAAAAGACAAATAGGACATGGATGGTAAGTCGTTAAATATAACGGGAGACTTAATAGCAAAGCTGAAAGAGATTGTCCCCGGCGCTTTTGCAGAGGATAAACTGAATGTAGACCAGTTAAAGCAGTTGCTTGGTGAAAACATCAACGCAGACAGCGAACGTTATCAGCTGAACTGGGCCGGGAAAAGCGAAGCGTTTAAGGTGCTGCAAATGCCTACCTCCGCCACTTTGGTGCCGGACATCAGGGCATCCGTGAACTGGGACGCAACAGAAAATATATTCATAGAAGGGGAAAACCTGGAAGTATTAAAAGTGCTTCAGAAATCCTATTATGGAAAGGTAAAGGCCATCTGTATCGATCCTCCCTATAACACCGGCTCCGATAGCTTCATCTATCCCGATAAATTTTCAGAAACAAAAGAACAGTATTTCAGAAGGATCAGGGAAAAGGATGAGGAAGGCTTTATGATGAAAGAAGGCCTGTTCCGCCCGAACAGGAAAGAGAACGGGCAATTCCACTCCAACTGGCTGTCGATGATGCTGCCCCGGCTTTTCCTCGCAAAGAATCTTTTGAGTGATGATGGTATCATCTTTATCAGTATTGATGATAATGAACTGGCCAATCTCAAGCTTTTAATGGATGAAATTTTTGGAGAAGAGAATAAAGAAGCCATCATCACCTGGAGAAGAAGGCATAACCAGCCGAATGATAAATCAAAAATGATTTCAAAGGTAGCGGAGTATATTGTGGTATATGCAAAAAATTCGGAGATCCTGAAAAAGAAGAATACTTTTTATGGCATCCCGCTTTCTGAAACCAGGCAGGGGAGTTACTCCAACCCCGACAAAGATCCCCTGGGACCCTGGGACTCAAAGCCCTGGAAGGCAGGATCGGGGCAAACAGGCTCAAAATATACGATCACCACTCCAACCGGTAAGGTATTGAACGAAGAGTGGATGGGGGCTGAAAGCACTTACAAACAATTGCTGGCAGAAGGGAAAATCTATTTCCCCAGCGGAGGGGATGGCTGGCCGCGTAAAAAGTTCTACCTGGGCGACCGGATGGAGGAAGGACAAAGCGCCCACAATTTCTGGGGGCACCAGGAATTTGGCAGCAACCAGGAAGGATCTGCAGAGCTAACTGAGATTTTTAACGGTAAAAATGTATTTGATAATCCCAAGCCAACCCGGTTGTTAAAAGCCCTGATAAAGATCTCCACTTCAAAAGATGATCTTATACTCGACTTTTTTGGCGGCTCAGGCTCTACTGCACATGCGGTGTATGGTTTAAACAGGGAAGAGGGATCCAACCGTAAATTTATACTGGTACAGCTTCCTGAAAAGATCGACGCATCGGATGAAGCATATAAGCTGGGATTTAAAACCATTTCTGAAGTTACACAATCACGGCTAAGCAAAATTGCACAATCAATGAACGGACAACCAGGTAAACAGGCTACTGCAGGCTTCCGCTGCTTCCGGCTTTCAGACTCCAATTTCAAAGTATGGAGAGGCGATTTTTTAAAGACCGAAGCCGACATCGTGGAACAGCTCCGCATGTTTGATACGGTGGAAAAAGATGCCACAGCAGGAGAAAAAATGGCCTGGGAAATTGCCATAAAACATGGCGTACAGCTTTCTTCTGCCATGAACGTGCTTACTTTTAACGGTGATGATTTTTATTATTTCCCGGGAAGAAAGCTGTTGGTGGGCACTGGTTCGATAGGGATTCCATCTGCAAAAGAAATTATAAAAGTAAAACCCGGCACTGTGATTTGTCTTGATTCTGTTTTCAAAAAGAACGACCAGGATAAAACCAATATCCAGTTGCTTTTTGAAGATGCAGGGATAATTTTTCATACAATCTGACGGGATATGATTTTAATGATACCGGAAAAGAGAGTTTGCGAAGGTAAAACAGTATCTTTTAAGATCACTGATCATCACCCGCTGCAATGGATAAGAACGGATAACCCTGCGTATGCAGTGGTTAGCGTAGATGGTTTCATTATAAATGAGCGGAAGATAGTAAACGGTATTTTTAAAAAGCTGGAGTATATTGAAGAAAAACCCGGTGAAGCCATTTCACTGGAGGATATTACCCGCGTGATCCCCCGGAATGAGCTGTTACTCATCAGCCGCTTAGCTGAAGGACTGCAATGCGAGTCGCGCATTTTTATCTGGCCCCAAAACTACCCGGCCGGATATGATAAGACGCTTAAACTGATTCATTCCATTAAGCTGCATATAGAGAATAATGAGTTAAAAATACATACTTATAAAAAGGCGGATATTTCGGACCTGGAGCAGGGGATCCGTGCATTGAGGGGCTTTAGCTTCCGTCATGTAAAGCATCTTCTTACCGCTTCTTCCAACGTAGAATGCTACCTGGCCAATAACACCCCCAATCCCTGGCCCGGCGACATTGATGCCATGATCTATGATCACCGCCTGCAGCGGTTTACAGCTATCATTGAGTTTAAAACGCATAATATAAATACGCCTGTAGCAGAGGAGCGCATTGATAAATACAGGCAGGAAGATTGGAGACGATTCAATGTTTTTTTTGACCTGGCGGATGATTTCAACAGGAAGCTGGGGTACAGGCCACGGCTGCTTTATATTGTTTGGGGAACCAATGAGAACAGGCCTCATCATGCGAATATCAAAATTGATGTGATTGAAAGGGATAAGGTAATAAGGTCTGCGTTATTTGCAAGACCTGCATATAATACCTTTTCGCAGGAGTTATCTGACTATTTAATTCAACTTGTAAATGAAGCTTAGATTTGATAAAGACCAGCCCCACCAGCAGCGGGCTATCCAGTCTGTGATAGATCTGTTTGAGGGCCAGGATCTGAACAATCCGGATGTTGAGTTTTCTTACACTTCTTCTGATAGCGGAAGCATACAGTTTACGGAAACAGGGGTGGGCAACCGGCTTACCTTAACGGAAGACGAGCTGTTAGCCAACCTGAATAAAGTACAACTTGACAATAATTTAAGGGCAGATGAGATATCTACTGCGATAGAAAAGCTGTGGTACAACGAGATAGCAGACGATAAGGGAAATATAACCCTATCATCTGTAACAGCAGATTTCCCGAACTTCTCTATTGAAATGGAAACAGGCACGGGTAAAACATACGTGTACCTGCGGAGCATTTATGAGTTAAACAAAGTGTACGGCTTTAAGAAATTTGTGATCGTAGTGCCCTCTGTTGCCATCCGTGAGGGCGTATTGAAAAGTCTTTCTATTACGTTTGATCATTTCCAGGAGATCTACGAAAACCAGCCGGCTGAATTCAGGGTATACGACTCCGGCCGTCTTACGGAACTGGGCAACTTCGCGAAAAGCAATGTTATCCAGATCCTGGTCATCAATATAGACAGCTTTACCAAAGATGCCAATATCATTAACCAGGTAAGAGAAACGGGGGTAAAACCGATTGAATATATCCAGCGGTCTAATCCTATTGTGATTGTTGATGAGCCGCAGAATATGGAAACAGATATCCGCAAGCGGGCTATTGCCAACCTGAATCCTTTGTTTACGCTTCGTTATTCCGCTACCCATAAAAGCCTGTACAACCTTGTTTATAAGCTGGACCCTGTTGAAGCATACGACCTGGGACTGGTGAAGCAGATAGAAGTGGATTCGGTACTGGCAAAGAACGATAACTCAGGCGTATTTATCAGCGTGGATGCTTTTAAAACGGCTAAGCAATCTGTTACGGCCAGGCTTACCATTTTTGTGAATGAGAGATCAGGCGTACAGAAAAAGCAGGTGACCGCCAAAGCCGGGGATGATCTGTATAAGCTTTCCAAAGGCTGGGATATTTACAGGGAGGGGCATGTGATCAATGAACTCGATGCGGAAAACGGTTATATAGCGCTTTCAGGTGGTAATGTAGTTTATAAGGGAGAAGCTGTTGGCGGGCTCACCGACCAGGTATTAAAAGAAATGATTGACGCTACGGTGGAGAATCATTTTAAGAAGGAGAAAGAATTAAGCGCCAAGGGGATCAAGGTCTTATCTATCTTTTTTATTGACAGGGTGGCTAACTACCGCAGCTATGATGAACAGGGCAATCCCGTTAAAGGAAAGTTCGCCATATGGTTTGAAGAAAGTTTTGCCAGATGGCAGCAAATGCCTGCCTACCGCGGTTTGTACACTTATAGCGGGGAAGAAGTGCATAACGGGTATTTCAGCCAGGATAAAGGGAAATTCAGGGATTCCAAAGAAGGTAAGTCGTCAAAGGCAGATGATGATGCCTTCAAACTGATCATGCAGGATAAAGAGCGGTTACTGGATATAGCCACGCCGTTAAGGTTTATTTTTAGTCACTCTGCATTAAGGGAGGGTTGGGATAACCCCAATGTGTTCCAGATATGCACGCTCAATGAAACGAAGTCTGATATGAAGAAGCGGCAGGAGATTGGCCGGGGGCTTCGTTTGTGTGTAGACCAGGATGGGGAGCGCAATATGGAACGTTCAGTTAACCGGCTTACTGTAATTGCCAATGAGTCATATGAAGCATTTTCCAAAGCGCTGCAGTCAGAAATAGAAGAAGATACCGGTGTTAAGTTTGAAGGCCGGATCAGGGATGCGAGAAGCCGGAGAGAGGTGAAGCTGAAAGACAAATGGCTTGAAGACAAGCTTTTTTTAGCGCTTTGGGAGAAGATTAAATTTCGTACCACCTACAAAGTAAATTACAACACGGAAGACCTGGTTAAGAACTGTGTAGCCGCTTTGCAGAAAATGCCCGCCATTGAAAGGCCGTTAATTTACAGGGAGAGGAATGCGGCAAAGTTTGTAAGGAATAAAGACGGTGAATTGATTGAACTGGGCGGGGAGCAAAAAGGTTCCAAAGAGAAGATCGTTAAAGATACCCATTACAATATACCCGACTTTATTGCATATATACAATCCAAAACGGCGCTTACCAGAAGCACCATTACCCGGGCGATCCTGGCATCCGGCAGGTTGGGTGAGATCTTCCATAACCCGCAGTTATTTATGGATACGGTGGTGAAAATTATAAAAGATGAGCTGGACCGCATCAAAATAAATGGTATTACCTATGAAAAGATAGCGGGGCAAACATATGAGATGAAGTTGTTTGAAGCGGCGGAAGTAGGTCAATATACCGATAATCTTATGGAAGTAAGGAACCAGGCAAAAACGCTTTACAATTATGTGGTGATAGATTCCCTGAGCAGCCCCGAACGGAAGTTTGCCGAAGATTGCGAAACCAGGGATGATATCCTGTTTTATGTAAAGCTTCCTCCGAAATTCCAGGTAAAAACTCCTGTAGGACCTTATAATCCCGATTGGGCATTGATAAAAAGAGACGAAGGAACGGAAGCCAGGCTCTTTTTTGTAGCAGAAACAAAGGATGCAAAGGCGGCGGCAGACAGATCGCTTTTAAGGGACCGGGAAAGGATGAAAATTGAATGTGCGGAAAAGCACTTTGCTGTAATGGCGGATGTTACCTATTGCGTTGTTGGGGAAGTGAGTGATTTGAAGGGATAGGGCAGGTTCCTGGCCCTGCCAGACATAGCCAGGCAAACTATCAGAAAAACCTGTTATTTTTTTGTATCCAATGAACAACCATATCATTTTCCGTGTTAGAAAATATCGTTTCCCGGGCGATCAATATGCCTTTGGGAAAGGCATATGACGGATATATTATGCCAACATCATCAACAACTGTTTAATCATTAAAAAATTTAAACCAATGAGTACAATCAAAGTAAAAGACGGTACAGAGATCTATTACAAAGACTGGGGAACGGGGCAGCCTGTTGTTTTCCATCATGGCTGGCCTTTATCAGGTGACGACTGGGACGGGCAGATGATATTTTTCCTGCAGCAGGGATTCAGGGTGATTGCTCATGACCGGAGAGGACACGGAAGATCCACTCAAACTTCGAAAGGCCACGATATGGACACCTACGCAGCAGATGTAGCGGAGCTGGTCCAGGCGCTTGATTTAAAGGATGCCATCCATGTAGGGCATTCAACAGGTGGAGGAGAAGTGATCCGTTATGCAGCCAAATATGGCAAGGGCCGGGTGGCGAAAGCCGTGCTTATCAGCGCGGTAACGCCCATTATGGTGAAATCTGATTCCAACCCTGATGGCGTGCCATTATCTGTATTTGATGAGATCCGCAATAACACCGCTACCCAGAGAACACAGTTCTTCCAGGATTTTACCCTGCCTTTCTACGGGTACAACCGGGAAGGCGCAAAGATATCACAGGGAGTGAGGGATAATTGGTGGCGCCAGGGCATGATGGGTGCAATCACTGCTCACTACGACTGTATCAAGGCTTTTTCGGAAACAGATTTTACAGAAGATCTCAAAAGTGTAGATATTCCGGTACTGGTATTGCACGGGGAAGATGACCAGATTGTACCATACCCGATTTCCGGGCTTAAGGCAGCGGGGTTATTAAAGAACGGGAAACTCATTTCTTATCCCGGATTTCCGCATGGCATGCCTACTACGGAAGCTGCCACAATTAATAAGGATCTCCTGGCTTTCTTTAAGTCCTGATAGTTGTTCAATATATTTCAGCCCCCTTGTATCTGCCAGTGTGCAGGTACAAGGGGGCTGTTTTTTTATAAAGTATTTTAATGGAGATGTTTATTTTAACAGGTTAATCCATTCAACATCTTCTTCATCAAGAAATTCAAAAGGAGTATCCCCGTCTATATTGGGAATGGTTTTATCAGCGCCTGCGGCGATCAGCAGCCGGGCGCATTCCAGCTGGTTACGCCTGTTTTCCGCGCCTCCGTTTTTGAATCCATGGATAGCCCACAATAAGGGGGTGCCCCTGAAATCAATACAGCGTTTATTAACTGTCGCTCCTTCCTGCAGCAACCTGTTTACCAGTTGATCCCTTCCGGTCCAGGCAGCCCAGTGTAATGCAGTGCCTCCATGGCACCCCGCATGGTGAATATCAGCGCCGTTCTCTATGTACAGTATGCCTGTTTCATCTGCGTGCAGGCTGGCAGCTGCTGTAAGGGGCGTATCCATTTTTTCCGCCGGTTCATTGCCGTTAACGTTGGCCCCGTATTCCAGGAATATCTTCGCCATTTCAACGGCTTCCTTGTCGGTATAACTGTGGGCAAACACGCCATCACAGATGCGGTGCAAAGGATGGGCTTTCGTAGTATTGACGTCATCGAAGGGAATGCCCTCATTAGCCAGTGAAGGATTTTGCGAAAGCGCTTTCCTGATCCCTTCATAGTCTTTATTGGTAATCAGTTCTTTCATACTATATTTATTATCTCTGAAAATAATACCTGTTATTTATTTAAATTAGGTCCGTAAAATCTACGTTGTGAATATTATAGCTGCTTTGAAGCAAGGTAATTTACTGGTATTTAACGAGGTATACCACTCCTGCCATAAAAGGATCTATTATTTTATTCTCCGCAAAACCAAATCATCCTTCCTCGCTGAAGAAGTTACCCAGCTTACCTTTATCAAATGCTGGAATTACCGGGAGAGCCTTGCCGACGATCTTGATATTACCATCCAGTTATTCAGGATAGCCCGTACCACGTTGATCGACCAGCTTCGTAAAGATACAGTTTACAGGGAAAAGGTGATTCATGTAATAGACAAATACACTCTGCCGGCCGATGGTGTGTGGGACAGGCTGGGAGAGAAGGAGCTCCGGCATAAGCTGGCCCATGCCCTGGAAGAGATGCCGCCCATGCGCCGCAAGGTGTTTGAGATGAGCCGGTTTAAAGGTATGACTTACCAGCAGATAGCCAGCGAGCTATCCTTGTCGTCCAGAACAGTAGAAGCCCATATTTTCCAGGCCATAAAGCAGATCAGGCATTATCTGGGTGTGATACTGCTGCTCACGGGGTGGCTGCTGACTGTTGAAAATATTTTTTGAACGGGACTAAGTACCCTGTCTTTCATAAACGTATTATTTATTTATCAGCCGTAGGTTATGATAAACGACGAATTAATTGAACGGTTCTTTGCAAATCAATGTACCCCTGAGGAAGCCCTGCAGGTAAGCCGTTACCTGGAGGAACACCCGGAAGTGCTGGAACTGTACCTGCCGGAGAAAGAATTCCTGGAGTTACATAATGAAGGCGATATCCCCGAAGTGGTATCGCAGCAATGGCTGAACAATATTCACCAGCAAAGCAATGCGGTGACAAACAGAACAAAATGGATAAAGCGCCTGGCTATCGCTGCGGCTGCAGTGGGTTTGATTGCGCTGGCATCCCGGCTGATGGTAAAGCCTGCACAGGAACAACCATTTGCCGGCAATGAGCCAAACGTTATCATCCCGCAAAACCAACAGGCACAACAAAGAAATAATACCAGTAAGCCAATGGCCATCGTATTACCAGATGGATCTGTGGTGCAGTTGCTGCCACAGGCAGCCATTACCTATCATAAGCTCTTTAATGAGAACAGGAATATTTATCTCACGGGAGAAGCTGATTTCACCGTTGTTCCAGATAAAGCGTATCCCTTTACTGTATACAGCAGCGAGCTGCATACAACGGTGCTCGGCACTTTCTTTCATGTGAAGGCATTGCCGGGGGAAGATATGATCAGTGTAAGGCTTAATACCGGCAAGGTGAGGGTAAGTATTGATACAAAAAAGAAAACAGAAGACGTGATATTAACGCCCGGTAAAGAATTACGGTATAACAGGAAAACAGGTATCTCCAATTTACTGACCTTCAACACTACAGGTGCTGATGTGATGGTAAAAGCCGGCACCGGTAACCAGGCCAATGTAAAACCGGACTGGTACAAATTCAATAACCAGCCCATGACACAGGTGCTTGACCAGTTAAGTAATTACTATGGTATTGCCATTTATTATTATCCTCAGGATATTACTGACATTTATTTTGACGGCAAATTTGAGAATACCGATTCACTGGATAAAATACTAACCGATCTTACCTTACCTAATAATCTGAAATTGATAAGAAACGACAGTGGGTTTGTAATCAGACGAAAATAATTCAGCAATTATAGTTTTATTCTACAACAAGGTGCAAAGGCGCCCGGGGACTGTCATGCCCTGTACTTAAAAACACGTTCCAGTTATGAAGACGTTTTATCGACCAGATTTACGGCTGTTGCCGTTCCTTGCCTTGTTTTTCCTGTGCCTGCCCTTTGCCTCGCAGGCCCAGCATCCCCGGTTGCAGGTAACCGGTACCGTGCGCAGCGACCAGGGGGAACTGCTGCCCAATGCCTCTGTTGTTGCATTGAATGAAAAAACAAAATACACCGCAGGTGTAGTAACAGACAGCAATGGCGTTTTCCGCTTTTCCGGGTTGCCCCAGGAGGGCAGGTATTTGTTCAGCATTTCCTATATGGGCTATGAAACCCAGCAGTTAAACAGCGTAGCGCTGAAACCCGGAGCCACCTTAACTCTGGCAGTGCGGCTTACCCGTACCATCGCCGCCCTGAACGACCTGATAGTGATTGGCTACGGTACCGCCAGGCGGAAAGATGTGGCCGGTTCCTTCAGCGTTGTTTCCGTAAAGGAAGCCGGCGCTGTGAATGCCACCAACCCTTCCCAGTTGCTGATCGGTAAAGCGGCGGGTGTGCAGGTGCTGCAAAGCAGCGGCGCCGCCGGTGCAGACGCGCAGATCATTATCCGTGGCACGGGCAGCTTTACGGATATTAATCCCCTGTATGTAATAGACGGTATCCAGGGAACCAAGAATTTATTCAATACCCTGAACCCGCAGGATATAGAAAACATCACTATCCTCAAAGATGCATCCTCTACGGCCATCTACGGATCTGCCGCGGCCAACGGCGTGGTGATCATTACCACCAAAAAGGGTAAAACAGGCCCTCCGAGGGTTAGCTTCACTTCACAATGGGGCATTGCCAAAGCATGGAAAAAACTGGACCTGCTGAACGCAGCCCAGTATGTAGATGCGCTCAAAGACCTGGCCGCTACAAAGAATGCGGTGTTGCCCGCCAAATTTAATACCCCGGCGGTTTTGCAGGATAGTACCGATTGGCAGGATGCTATTTTCCGCAACGCGCTGGTATCTGAAAATGATGTGAACATCAGCGGTGGAGGCGAAAAGGTGAACTATTCCGTATCTGCTACCTATATCAACCAGAAAGCTATTTTAACCAACGCTACCAATAAGCGGTTGCAGGCGCGCATTGGCCTGGAAGAACAGCTTGGCCGCTTCCGCTTTACACAGAATATTATCTTACGCCAATATGTATCTGATGGCAACTATGCCAGCATTCTCAACGGCATCCGGTACGCGCCCTATAAACCGGCGCTGGACCCGAATATCCAGGGAGGCTATTCCATTTTATCCAACATCGAAGACTATAGCAATGCATCAAATCCGCTACAGGATATTAACCTGAGAAGCCAGACTACAAAATCGCTCGCTTTTTTTCCACAGCTATCCGGCGAAGTGCGTATCATCAACGGGCTGAAATTCCGCTCACAGTTTGCGGCAGAAATAAACTCCACCCGTGCCAACAGCTACCAGCAGCAGTACCAGTCGTCTAACTACCTGAACCAGGCGCGCCAGTCGGGGCTCAATTTCACTGAGAACTCCTACTACATGCTGGAAAATTATCTTACCTATGATAAAACAATTAAAAAGCACCAGCTTTCCCTGATGGCCGGCCAAAGCTATATTGACCCCGGCGTGACCAACGGTTCCAATGTACGCGGCACCGGCCAGCCAAACGATAATATCACCAACGTAGGCGTAGCGCCTTCACAATCCGTTACAAGTACCTATTCCAACTATGCACGCCCGTCGGTGATCTCCTACTATGGAAGGGCAGGATATACCTACGATGATAAGTACGTGCTCACCGCCAGCTTCCGCAGGGATGGCGCTTCCAACTTCGGCGCCAACACCCGTTATGGTAATTTTGCTTCGGGAGGAGTAGCATGGAGCTTTTCTGAAGAAGAATTTATTAAACGCGCACTGCCTGTTTTATCTAATGGTAAACTGCGTGCAGGCTGGGGACAAACCGGTAACAACAATATCCCCAACTTCCTGAACACCGCAAGAACTTACCAGGGTACGCCTGCCGGTGCATTGGTGTATTCATTCGGCAGCAATGAAACATTTGTTTCCGGTACCACCATTTCTACATTGAGCAACCCGGACCTTCAATGGGAACAAACCAATCAAACCGATATTGGGCTGGACCTGGGCTTCCTGAATAACCGGCTTACAATTGCCGCCGACTGGTACAACCGTAAGAGCACCGGGTTGTTAGTGAGCACCTTCCTGCCTGCCAGCATTGGCGTAAGCACCACCGGCAACCAGCCGAGGAAAACACTGAACGCTGCAGATGCCGCCAACAAAGGATTTGAACTGACGATCGGGTATGGTGATAAAGTAGGAAAGAACTTCAGGTACAACGTTAGCGTAAATGGCTCCATTAACCATAACGAGGTATTGTCGTTAGGCGCACAGTTTTCCGCCCCTATCCAGGCAGGTGCTTTTGACCCCGTGCCCACTACTACCTATACCGCCGCAGGCAGCGCCATTGGCTCTTTCTACGGCTACCGTAAAGATCACGTAGCGAGGGATGCAGCAGAAATAGCTGCACTGGATGCCGAAGCAGTAAAGAAAACAGGTAACGCCAATGCTAAATACCAGGATGGCCTGTTGCCCGGTGATTTTATTTATAAAGACCTGGACGGCGACGGCAGGGTAACTGCGAAAGACCAGCAAATCCTGGGAAACCCTATCCCTAAATATATTTACGGGTTCAATGCGTCCCTTACCTGGAAAAATTTCGATCTGAATATTGTTATCTCCGGTATCAGTGGTCTGAAGCTGCTGAACGGGTTAAAATTGAATACAGAGATGATGGCCACCGGCCACAATGCGTCTACAGCTATTCTCGACAGGTGGCGCAAACCCGGTGATGAAGCGGCTTTGCCACGACTGGGACAAAACGCAACAGGTAGCGGTAACCTTCGCCCTTCCGACTGGTGGCTGGAAGACGGCAGTTACCTGCGCATGCGTAATATCACCATCGGTTATAATACGCCCGTTTCCATGCTGACCACTCTTACCAAAGGCACCGTTAAATCCTTACGCATTTATGTGGCCGCACAAAACCTGTTTACCATCACCAATTACACCGGGTATGACCCTGAAATAGTGGGCGACTATCTCTTTGCCCGTGGTATAGACCAGGGACAGGTGCCACAGCCAAGAACATTCCTGGGAGGTATTCAATTAGGGTTTTAATTTTTAAAATGAATTTTATGAAGACGTATATTTTTCAATTGCTGCTTATCGCCGGATTGATCACCGTTAGCACGGGGTGTAAAAAGTCGAAGCTGGAACTGGTAGATCAGAGCGCCTATGCTTACGATACTTACTTTACAAATACCGGCGCCCTCAACCAGGCTACTGTAGCCAGTTACGCTACCCTGCTGCATCCGGGGTTATGGGCCAGGGAATACTATTTTATTTTTGACCTGCTGGGAAATGAGGCCAAACGCGCCAGCTTCCTGCAGGGCGCAGAACAGGAACTGGGCGATTATAGCTTTGGTACCAATAATACTAATCTCTCTTTCCTGTGGGGAGCTTTATACCGGATGATATTCCGTACCAACCTGGTGATCGACAGGGCTGCAGCATGGAATCCCACCGCGGCGGCAGACCGTGCCAAAATAAACCAATACGTAGCGGAAGTAAAATTCCTGCGGGCATATGCATACTTTCACCTGGTTACTTTATGGGGAGATGTGCCTTTGTATGTTGACTACCAGACTACGCTCAACAACAACTACCTGCCCCGCAGCTCGGCGGCAGACGTATGGAAACAGATAGAGAAAGACCTCACGGAAGCACAGGCTACTGCCGAATTACCGGTGACCTATCCCGTTACCGATCTGGGCCGCGCTACCAAAGGCGCTGTTACGGCGTTGCTTGGAAAAGTTTATCTCTACCAGAAAAAATGGGCGCCTGCACAAACGGAGCTGCAAAAGCTTATGGCCGCGCCTTACACCTATAAACTGGCTCCTGTATACGACAGCCTCTTCTCCATTGCGAACCAGAATACGCCGGAGAATATTTTCCAGATCATGAACCAGCAATGGACCGACTGGGGCGTGGGATCGCCTTATTATATGTTTGGAAACGGCGCTGAACAGGTAGGTAAGCAAACGCATTCAGGCAGGGCTATGGAGTATGGCTGGAACGACTGGAAAAACGTATACATCAGTAACTCTTCCGTACATGCGTTCACGTATGCCCACCCGGTGAACGGGTTGCCTTATACAGACCCCCGCGCTAAATCCACGTTTTATGGCACCGCTGCATCCGGTGGTGATACAGCGTATTGCCAGCAATGCGCTGCCGGCCCTAAGCCTTATCCCTTTGATGCCAATGATCCCCAGGGCGATTACCGGTGGAAGAAGTATGAATATTATAATCTCGTTGAAAAATACGGAGATCCCAAAAGCCCTATTAACGGGCAGGTGATCCGCCTGGCGGATGTAATGCTTATGCTTGCCGAAGCCTATATCCAGCAAGGGAATACAGGTAATGAGCCACTGGCGCTGATTGACAGTGTACGTTCCCGCGCCGGTGCTGTTTTATATACTGCGCTGGGAGATAAGAACAATGCCATGAAGCTGCTGATGCGCGAGCGGCAGCTGGAGTTGTGCGGTGAACAGTGCCGTTATTTTGACCTGATCCGCTGGGGCATCGCCAAGCAAACTATTAACGCAGAGAAACTGGCGGAACCAGGTACAGGTACACAGCCCTTCCAGGATAAACATGTGTTGCTGCCTGTTCCCGACAATGAAAAGAATTATAATCCCAATGTAGCCGCACAGATCCGGAATGGTTGGAACTAGATGTAATATCCCTCGTTATCCCTAAGGGAGGCTGTATCATAACTAACTTAATGGGTGTGAGAATCGCATATACGAAAATTTTCTCCACCCGGTACCCGAGTAAAATCGGGTAAAAGTTATTTATGATACAGCCTCCTTTTGGAGGAATTACATTTTCACCAGTTTGTATCGTTGTGTATTATTGATGATGATAAAATAAATACCCGGTTTCAGCTCCCCGATGTCGAGGCGGTTAGTCACTGTTTTTTGCCGTACATATACCAGGGCGCCCAGCGTGTTATACACTTCCACTTTATAAGGCTTGCCGTTCAGGCCCCGTAGCAGCACATAATCCTGCGCCGGATTGGGATACAATTTAATGCCGGTTGTATTAACGTAGGATTTGATCATTCCGGCTGTTGCCATCATGCTGTTATTCCCGCTTAATGCGTTGATGGTGCAGAGGGAATCGGGAATAGCTGCAGCCACTACACGTTCAAACAGGATACGCTGCCCCCAGGCATTGAAATGTACATCGTCGCCGCTGTTGTAGGCCGGCTCAATAAATCCTGCGCTGGTGGCAAGCCCGTTGTAGAAATCAATGGATCTGCCGCTGAAATACTTTATGATGGTGTCTTTCATTTGCCGTAACCGGATAGCCGCATCATAACCCAGGTTGCCACGTGGCTGGGTGGTGGTAACCCAGAGGGGCACACCTGATTGTGCTGCCAGCTGTTTCAGCGCAAGGTAGTTGTCTCTCGTTTTAATTAACGGGAAACCACGGGCTTCATCATTGGTGGGCATATTGATGATAATGACATCCGGGTTGAGCGACAGGGCTTTGGTGATATTGTGTTGTACATCTACATAAAAAGTATTGCCCAGCGAAGTATAGGGAGGCGTGCCATCCGGCATGATATGCTGCGTGGTATAGCCGCCTATGGCAAGATTGATCAACGTATCTGCCGCGTTGTGGTTTGCTTTGAGATAACGGGCAAAACGGAAGGTCCAGGCGCTGTCGCGATCAGGCAGGCCATCGCCATAAGCTGTGGAGGAGCCTAATACCACGATCCGCAACGGCGTATTGCAGGCGGATGTGGCACTGTCGGCCGCGCCAAATACGAACTGGCTGTAGAAATGCCTGTTGTCTGTAGCATTCATCTGGAGCCGGTAGTAGTAAAGCAGGCCGGGTATTACCGTGTTATCGGTATAGACGTAGTTTTTTAAGGCTGCTGAATTCCCTGCGGCGGCTACTGTTCCTGCAACTGTCCAGTTAATGGAATCTGTACTTCGTTGAACCGTGAACGTGAGTGTGTTGCTTTCCAGCAGTGTGGCCCAGTTGAGCTGTATTTTGCCGGGCTGACTGCTGAGCGTAAATGTTGATAACCGGAAGGGCGCGTAATACAACGTATCCGGAATGCCTTTCACTACGGAACTGTAGGTATGGTTATCGCTTGAATCCACCATGTTAAGCCGGTAGTAGCGGGGTAATGCAGGATGATCTGTAAACGTATAGGTGAGTGGCACATTGCTGTTGCCTGCTGCTGTCAGCTGGCTGAGCTGCGCCCAGCTGATGGAGTCGGTGCTGTATTCAACGAGGAAAGATTTTGTTTTTTCTTCCCTGGCGGTGGTCCATGTTAGCTTTAATGAATCCTTTTGCTGGCTCACTGCAAACGAGGTAAGCTGGAAAGCGCCGCTGGCGGGCGGTGTGCAGAGTGCTTCCGGTATTTGTTTGGCAACCACCCTGCTGAAAAGCACCTGCTGCCCTGAGGAGTTGAAATGAAAGCCATCGCCTGCGCTGTATTGCGTAGCGATCTGGTTGGTGGCGGAGGCCAGCCCGGTCCAGAAGTCGATAGCTTTATTGCCGAAGTAAAGATCGATACTGTCTTTCATTTGCCGCAGCCGCCCTGCGCCGGCAGTACCCAGGTTGTCCCTGGGTTGGGTGGTGGCCACCCATAACGGGATATTATTTTGCGCCGCCGCCTGTTTTAGCGCCAGGTAATTGGCCACCTGTACAGATAACGGGAAGCCGCGGCCTTCATCATCGTTGGAGATGTTGATAATAATCGCATCGGGCAAGAGTGAAATAGCTTTGGAGATATTTTTATTTACATCTACCGAAAAAGTATTTCCCAAAACAGTATAAGGAGGCGTACCGGTGGCCTGGATATTCTGCGTGGTAAAGCCGCCTACGGCCAGGTTAATGACCGTATCAGCCGCGTTGTGATTTGCTTTGAGATAACGGGCAAAACGGAAGGTCCAGGCGCTGTCGCGGCTGGGCACCCCATTGCCCCATGCGGTAGAGGAGCCTAATACAACAATCCGCAGGGGAGTGGTACAGTTTTGTGCATAACAACAACCTGCTGTTATAAACAGTAATGCTGACAGTAAAATTTTTCTCATGGGTATAAGGATTATTTGTTCCGGGTTAAATTGAAAACTGCGCAGGAGTATCGGCTATAGGGGAATACGTTATTAAGCTTCAAAATAGGGCATGTCACTGCAAAAATGAAGCGGCGGCCCGTATATATTTCACTAGATAATTTTTGCATTATCCGCTGCGTACTACTTATTTCTGACCTTCAGGCAGATTATATTACCGTATGGAAACTTTTAACCGGACGTTCATCTTTGCAATACTATTAACCCAATTTGCCGGGGCGCAGGAGGTTATCACAAGATAACATTTTCAATAAGCGGGAAGCTGGGCACAACATCGCCCATTGATAACGGGCATGTATATACGGGCGATTTACTGATGAAGGTGGGGAAGCCGGCGCAAAGCGTACCAGCGTAGTGCTGAAGGTGACTGCCATCTGAATTAATCAGGGAGGTATTAGTTGAGAGGGAGTTTCACAAAAAACGTGGTTCCTTCGCCCGGTGAGCTTTCAAACCAGATGGAGCCTCCATGAGCTTCTGAGATCTGTTTTGCGATGGCCAGTCCCATTCCGTACGGGCGTTCCCCGCCGGTGCCTGGCCTTTTCGCTTCTGTGAACAGGTCAAAGATCTTGCTTTTCATTTCATCCGGTATGCCTATGCCCTGGTCGCTGACGGCAACGACTACGTGATCAGGCGCTGTTGTTGTGGTGATCCGGATAAGGGTATTACCCGGGCTGAACTTAATGGCATTCGAGAGCAGGTTACTGAAAACCCGCCATATTTTTTCCCTGTTGATGCTGATCATAATGTGTGTGGTTTGAAGCTGTATACGCTGCTGCTTTTCGGTGGCCCTGAGCTGCATCATATCCACACAGTAGTGCATCAGCTCATTGAGCTCAACCGGTTCTTTTTTCAGCTCATACTGTACTGTATAATGGAGGAGGTCACTGATCAGGTGGATAGCGCTTTGACCGGCTGAACGGATCATTCCCAGCATGCTGCGGTCTTCGCCACTATGATGATTTTCCTGGAGCATCAGTTCACAAAGGCTGGTGATAGCGCCTACCGGGTTTCGCAGATCGTGCGCCACTACCTTCATGATGCGGGTATTATCCTGGTGGCTTTGTTCAAGGGCTTTCAGGGTTTCCAGTGTCTCGCGGTTTTTTTCTTCTACCTGGCGGTTAAGGGTGGTTAGTTCCTTTACATTTTTATAGGACCGCCGGAGGTTTTTCCATAGCAAAAACAGGATCAGGATAGTTAATACAGAGAATATAATGGCTGCTAAAAGATAGCTTGTTTTAAGCTGGTTGTTTTTATGGAGCAGCGCGATTTGGTATTGTTGTCCTGCATCCTTTATACCTGCGTCGAGGTCTGCTTCTTTTAATCCTGTGTTTACCTCATCCAGGGAATCTTTAAGTTGGTAATAGCGCTGGCTGTAATGATAGGCGCCTGGCAGGTCGCCGGTTTTATCAAGATAGTGCCATTTCAGCTGCAGCCATTGCTGCCATATAGCGTCGTTTATAATGCCTTTGCCCCGTTTGGTATCCAGGTCGCTGCCTAACTGGGCCAGGAGGTCATTTGCCTCGCGGAAGCGGTTAATACCCAGGTAAAGCCTGATCAGCTTGAGCTTGGAGGTTTGTGCATCTTCCACTGCATTGCCGGGCTGGTCGTTGATACGGATATTTTCCTTTAAGTAGTATTCTGCGGAGTCAACATTTCCTTTTTTTGCATAGACGCCGCCAAGATTACCATATACCACGCCGGTTGCAACTTCCGCGAATTGCTTTTTGTGTGGGAATTTTAAACGCGCCGCGCTGATAAATTGAAGCGCTTTCTGATAGTAGTTGAGGGCACTGTCGGGCTGGTTGGCCTTTTCAAAACATAATGCAATAGAGTTCAGATCTGCCTGGGGGAACAGGAACAGGTTATTAAAATCCTTGGGACTGGCCGACTGGCAATGCTGATACTCTGAAAAGGCCTCTTTAAAGTAAGGGATAGCGCCCAGGTACTTTCCCTGCCGGTATGCTATAACACCGAGCTTGCTGCTGAATTTACCATAATAACAGGTGTCGAGGTGTTTTTGTACGAACTGTTTGCCGTTGAAGAAACTTTTATAGGCCTGGCTGTATTGTTTGTCGGCCATATTTACTTCTCCCTGCCTGTAAAGAGTGCTGGCATAATCATCTGCATAGATCTTTTCCCTGCCTTTCAGGCTCAGGAACATGCTGTCGAGGTTGGCCCTGGCCAGAGGGATATTTCTCTGGTAAAAGGTGTAGAGGTTAGTCCGGTGGTTATATTTCACCCAGAGATCATGATAGCTTGGTGCGTTGAGTGTGGCATATGCAGAGTCCAGGTAATGCGGTACATCATCCATATGTCCGCTGTTGAGCATACTGTCAATAACATAGTCAACCTGCTCAACAAACCTGGAATGATCCGGGTTTTCTGTTGAGTGTTTGCATCCGGGAGCTAACAGGCATGCTATGATAACAACCAGGCGGGCCGGCAGGTATTTTATGGGCTTTACGGGCATGGTTTTTAGCACATAACAGGAATGTAATAGCTATAAGGTAGTAAAAAATAGCATCCAAAATTCATTTGGATGGTTAAAAATATTTAGCAGCTGGCGTGGCTGTGTTTCAACTTTTCCGGAGAAGTAAAAAGATGCTTATTGTTTCCCGCCGGTAACACCGGTAGTGCTGGTGGCACTGTGGATATAAGCATTGAGATCGTTATTGAAATTAGCACGTGGTACCAGGTTGTAGTGCCTGCCTGTGGGGTACATTTGCCCGATACCGGTAATGTGGTTATCGCCTACTTTCCAGATACCTACTCGTCCCTGGAAAGCGGCGACGGTAGCGCTGTTATGCATATGATCATTCCGGTCGTTTGTGGCAGTTGCCTTGCTGGGCTCATAAATGGCCGGTTTGTTTTCCCAGTATGCTTTCAGTTTTATCATATCTTCTATCACTTTCTGCCTGTATTGGAGGTTGCCTGCATTTTCGGCAACGGCCAGTCCATCCATACCAGCCTGTAAGCTGATCCATTCCTGGCTGGTGATCATTTCATGCAGGGCGGTTCCTTCTTCATGGCTCAGTGTTGTTACTTCCTCCTGGTATAAGCTCTTCACCGTATTTAATGTTTTCCAGGGGCTACGTACAGCCATAAGATAAGGCATGCCTCCGTCATTAGTGGCATGAATGCACTTTGCGATACTGTTTGCAAAAAGATGATAGAAGAATCTCAACCGGCGACCGGCTTCATCGCCGCGTGTTTCGTGCATTTCTATAGGTTTGAAGGCGGCTTCCTGCCAATACAAACCTGTGCGGCCAAAGAGGTGATTACAGTAAGCGATTTCCGCTGGCCTGCGTTTTTGTGATTCGCTGTGTTCTTCGCCTACCATATTCAGTTTGTTGGTATCTATACTGATACGCTGTACTACACCGGTTTTCAATTGAGCAGGGGTATGGTAATGATGCGGGGAGGCGCTTTGTAGCTGCATGGCTTTCTGTCCCATGAGGTCGGCCTCCTGTTCAAGGCCCTTATCATCGTTTACAGGAACTCCCTGTTTTAATTGTGTGGTAGCCTGTACCCGTCCTTGTTTTTGTTGTACTACATGCCATGCTTCATGCGCCAGGTGCTGTTCCTGTCCGGGCCCGATATGGATATCTGTTCCTTTTGCATAGGCAAGCGCCTGCAGTTGGGCAGGCTCAGCAGAATTGTAGTGAACCCTTACATCATCCATACTGTATCCTGATATGTTTTCTATACCATTTTTGAGCTGGTCGGGCATACCGGTTTTGTTTTCTTTTTTTTGTACCGGTTGATTGCCAGTCAGTGTTCGCAGGGCTTTCTGCTGTGTAGTTTTGTCGTTGCCGGTAACCAGATGTTCGTAGGGGCGGAGCTGGATGGCCCCAGGCCCATTGCCTGCGGTATGTACTGCCGCCGGGGTTATACGGTTTGCAACCGGGGTAGCTGCCCGGTTTTTTCCGCTGTGAGGGTCATCAGCATGTGTGGTCATGAGGCTATTTTTTGCTGGTAGTATGAAGATAATAAAAAAAGCCGGTTATTTACCAGCTTTTAGTGAGATGTATTAGCGCGGCATGCTATTCATTCTTCAGGCTTATTACCGGGTTGTCCAGCGCCGCTTTGAGCGATTTCAGGCTGATGGTTACAATGACCATCCCAAACGTGATCACCACGGGCCAGAGGAAGCTACAGGCATCCAGGTTAAGCCGGAAAACAAATTCCTGCAGCCAGCGATGCATCACATACCAGGCAACAGGGATGGCTACCACCAGGGCTATGAGCAACAGCCGTATAAATTCTTTCATAAACAACCATAAAATGCTGCCTATGCTTGCTCCCAATACTTTCCGTACACCTATTTCCTTTTTCCGTTGTACTGCCATAAACGATACCATACCGAACAAGCCGATACATCCTACCAGGATGGCCAGTAAGGAAAACGTTTGTATCAGCTGTAATAAAACTTCTTCTGCATGATACATCTCACGGATATTATCATCCAGGAAGTCGTAAGACCAGGTATAATCCGGGTATACATCTTTCCAAAGTTTCTCCATTACCGGTAACAATTGCCTGGCATGCCGCATATCAATATTCACGGCACAATTGTAGTAATGCCGATAGTCGCTGTACATACACACCGGCTCAATATCCTGGTGAAAATTGTTGGTATGAAAATCTTTCACTACACCTACGATCATAGTCTTTATATCATACACTTTCAGCGTTTTCCCGATAACAGATTCCGGCGATTTCACCATTACCCGTTTTACAATTGTTTCATTAACAAGACAGCCATTTATGGTGTCGCCGCCATACAGGTTACGGCCAGCCACCAGGTGAAGTCCAAAGGCGGAGAGGTAGTTGGTATCCGCTGCTTTTACATTCAGCTGGAAGGGCTCGGCCCGGGGCCGGTTGTCATATTTAAATTCGTTTGTATTATTCATGTCCGACATCGGCGATGTAAAACAAAAGCTCAGCTTATTGACGCCCGCCAATGCCGTTAGCTCGTTGCGTAGCCCATCTACCGCAGATTTCTTTTCTTCCGGGATATTTATCATTACTATGCCGGCTTTATTAAAACCAATATCGGTATCCATAGAAGACCGCAGCTGCCTGGAAATGATAAGGGTGCAGCTGAGCATGAACAGCACAATGGAAAACTGGAGCACCACCAGTATTTTTCTCAGCGGGATACCGGCGGCGCTGCTGCTGATCATTTTACCCTTAATGGTTTCCACGGCTTTCATGCGCGACAGTACCGTACCGGGATAGTAACCTACCAGCAGGGTAACCAGGCTGAATAGTATTGCTGTAAAAAGGACAAACGGCGCCTGGAATATTACGCTACCTGCAATATTTGTATCGAATAGCTGGTTGAAGTGTGGCAGCAGCAGGTAGGCTGCCAGCACAGATAGCACCATTGCGCCCAGTACCAGCATTCCTGTTTCCATCATAAACTGCCAGCGGATCTGGGCGCCCGAGCTGCCCAGTACTTTCCGCACGCCTGCTCCGCGGGAGCGGTGAAATAAGCGTGCCGTTGCCAGGTTCACGAAATTAATACCCGCGGTGATGACCAGGAAAAGCCCGATCAGCGCCAGTCCCCATAGTTGTTTCTTTTCTATCTGCCCGTCGTAGGTCCTGTTGAAATGGATGTCGTTCAGCGGCTGCATAAACAGTTTGGTAGATTTTGCCGCCCTTGGTGAATTTTTAGTGAGAAAGGCCGGGAAGATCTTCTCCACTGCGGCGCTGGTAATTCCGGGCCTCAGTTTTATGAAGCATTGTATTTCGCTGGAAACGGCGCCCCAGCTGCTGTCGCTGGCCATCCAGGGATCGGCTGTCCTGAAGCTGCTATAAGATAAATAGATCTGCTGCTGGTTCACGCTGTTCACCGGGATATCTTCCAGAATACCTGCGATGGTGAATTTATACTTGTTGGAGAGCAGGAACTGCTTGCCTATGGCCGGTTGCCCGGGAAAGAGCCGGTTAGCCTCCCTGCGGGTGATCACCGCGTTATCGGGTTCCTGCAATACCGCTTCGTTCCCCTCCAGGAACGGGTAGTTAAAAATCCGGAAGTAGCCTGGTTCCACATAGGCGGCGGCGATATGAAACAGTTTGCGGGAAGACCCTTCACCCACACTGATCTGCGGTTCCTCCAGGCCGGCCCGCATTACTACCTGTTCCCCATAGGCATAATCATTCCTGAAAGCTTTACCCAGCGGCTGCGGTACTCCCTGTGAATAATCTTCTTTATCATAATCAGACATGGATACGATCCGGTAAATACGGCCGGCATCTTTATGAAAATTATCAAAACTTAAATGGTAATTCAATAAACAGAATATCAGCATGGCCCCGGCAAACCCGGTGGTTAGTCCTACCAGGTTGATCAGGGTAAAGGCGCCGTTATGCCGTAAATTTCTCCATGCAGTTTTAAGCCAGTGCAGCTGCATCATAAGATGGTATTTTGATCACAGTTCAGGCACATAAAATAAGCCAATATGAAAACCCGCTACCAGTGTGCATGCTTTTTCAGGGTGCTGTCCGTAATCGGACAAATGCGTGCATAAGTGGACTAGGAGCGGCGCTCAAGTTTTAATGATCGTACTATTTTAAGTGTGCTGTTTTAAATGAAACTGACAGGCCGCTTTGCTGGCATAAAAGTTAATTATCTGCTTTCGCCGCCTGTTTTTTATCAAAGCGTTTTTTGGCAACAAGATGGGCTTCGTTGATGTAGTTGATTGTTTCCGTTAGCCGATCGCCTTCAGGGTTCAGGATATATTTACTCTGAACACACCATCCCGGTTAAGATTGGATACATTATCATGCTCATTATCTGAGGCTGCAAAGGTTACAAAGGGGAGTACCTGTTCCGGGCCATAGAAGAAAAATGTGTATCCGAAGCTTTCAAGTTTTGTGACGTTGGGTAATTCAGTAATATGCTGTTCAATGTGTTGTAATGACATGGCAGGTGTGTTTTGTTGGGTGCAAATTTCACCTTATTGCGGTACATTTACAAGGGGTTACTATTTTGGCATATAGTAACACGGAGTAAAGTAACAGGAACTATTATGGCTTTGGAGGATAAAAATAAAACAGAAAGAGTTTGCCCGTTCCAGGAAGCGATGGACCTGATTTCCGGGAAGTGGACAATGTCGATCATCAACACCCTGATGGCAGGGAAGATGCGGTTTAAAGAGCTGGAGAGGAGTGTGGCAGGGATTAATACCCGGATGCTGGTAAAGGAGCTAAAGCAACTTGAAGCCCGGAAAATCATCAGCCGGCAGGCTTATGCCACTATGCCTCCAACGGTGGAGTATTCGTTAACTGAAAAGGGGAAGTTGTTAAAGCCGGTGCTGGTGGAGATACAGGTGTGGGCGCTGGGGAATTTGGAGCGATGTGTTGCGCAAATCCAATGCGTTTTTGAACTATATGTTTGTATAGTTTTGAAAGTTCAAATATCCAAATGACAAACTATCAGATAAATAAATTAAACTTTTCTATAAAGAAAAACAAGATGGTGTTATCATCATCTGGCAGGCATGCAAAATTGTTCCACTTGCATTATCTTGCGCTTTCATTATGAATAACTGCTGACTTATACTATGAAGAACAAGTTTATTAACCTCAGCGCCTGGGCGCCTGTATACCTCATTTTCATGCTGGTAGCCTGTCGTGGCAACAGCAAAAAAACGGAAAGCAAGCAACCTGTTGCCACTGCAACCCATACGGATTCATTGGCCAATAAGCATGTTGATATCCCAACTGCGTCTACCGAAGCATATGTTTCAGGGATCTTCAGCAGGAGGCAGGCTATTGAAAAACAGCTACCAGGTATAGACGCCGGTGCGGCTGCCAGGCTTTATAATTCCCTTGCCCTTTATGTAGATACTGCCCTGATAGGTATTAGCAACAATGAGCATGAATGGGTGGATGAATACGTGAATTTTTATTCAGAAGCAAAAGGCAAAGTAGTACCGCCCGCCAGGGTGCAACAGCGCATTGATTTACTCGCAACAGCAGGTATTGAGCCCTGGGAAATAGGGGAGGGATATACGGAGCTTCGTACGGTTCCAACATTTTATACCGGTTTATTCCAGGCTTCCCTGCCTGCCGATTATGGAGCGTACCTGCAATTGCGCGCCGATGAAGATACGGTGTTATACAGCGCCGATGCAGGGTTAGTGATCCCATTCAGATTGATTGGAAAGCGGGCCCTTAACTGGGAGCAGTTCCTGGACAATTATCCCGGCAGTATTTTCGCTGCCGCAGCCCGGGAGCTGTATGAGGGATATTGTGAGGATTACCTTTTTGGGGAAGACAATACGCCATCGTTTGAATACTATGATAAGCTTACCTCGCTGATCCCGGAGAATAAAGCAGAATATATCTCTTTCGTGGAGCAGCACGGGACCACCAAAACTGCAGGGATTGTAAAACTGTTCCTGGATAAAGTAACTACGGCAAAAAACTATATCGAATTGCGCCAGCAACTGAGAGCAGCGATAGCGGCCGTTTATGAAGGGTAGATCAGTTTATTGCCTGTTTAGCCGGAGTGGGTTGACTTGACCGCCCGCATAACCCCTTCCTTTTGGCTACAACAATGCGCCTTTAGGCTACAGTCATTTTGTGATTCCGGCGGATTTTTGCATCAACAAAGCAATCACATATGAATATCGTACTTACAGGCTCATTGGGCAATATAGGGAAACCACTCACAAAAGAGCTGGTGGAAAAAGGGCACTCGGTAACTGTTATCAGCAGCAATCCCGAAAGGCAGAAAAACATTGAAGCACTTGGAGCAAAGGCCGCCATTGGCACCATAGAAGACGCCGGTTTTTTATCCGCCACATTTAAAGGAGCTGATATAGTTTACCTGATGGAAACATTAGACGCTGCAGGCGGCTTCTTTGACCCGGAAGTTGATTTTATTGCCGCTATCAGCCAGATAGGCCACAACTATAAGCAGGCGGTTGAGCAGTCGGGCGTGAAACGTGTTGTGCATCTCAGCAGCATTGGCGCTCACATGAGCAAAGGAAATGGCATCCTGGTCTTTCACTACAATGTGGAAACTATACTGAAGCAATTGCCAGATGAGGTTTCCATTAAGTTCATGCGCCCTGTTGGTTTTTATACCAATACCTTCTCACTTATCCGGAACATAAAAGCGCAGGGAACCATCATTTCAAACTATGGCGGAGACAAAAAAGAACCCTGGGTATCGCCACTGGATATCGCGGAGGTGGTTGCGGAAGAAATGGAGAAGCCCTTTGCCGGCAGAACCATACGCTATATTGCCAGTGATGAAGTTTCGCCAAACGAAGTGGCTGCCACATTGGGGGAGGCCATCGGTATGCCGGGCCTGAAATGGGAGGTGATCCCTGATGCAAAGCAGTTGGAACGTTGGCTGGCAGCAGGGATGAATGCACAGGTAGCTAATGGTTTTGTGGAGATGCAGGCAAGCCAGGGCAGCGGCGTGTTGTATGAAGACTACTACCGCCACCAACCGGTTTTAGGTAAAGTAAAGCTGAAAGATTTTGCAAAGGATTTTGCAGCAGCATTTAATAAAGCATAACCCGTCTTAATTAAACATCGGACCAGCGCTTTGTACATTGCCTGGCAACACGTTTAATAAAACATTACTCCCTTTAATTGCCGCAAATGGGACTATAATGCACGGGCACATCTGTGCCATTTGTGAGCAATTATTGGTGTAACTTTAGACAGATATTAATAGTGAAAAGATGGTGAATATAAAAACCCAAAGGGTTAAAACGATCAGTGAGTTCCATCAGCTCAGGGATTTGCCCAAGCCGGAACATCCCCTGATCAGCGTAGTGGATTATGCGGATGTGAAACGGCCGCCTGATATCAGCGACATCAACTGGGTGTTTGACTTCTACCAGATTTCCATTAAACGGGGCGTGAACGGTAAAATGAGATATGGCCAGCAGGAATATGATTTTGATGAAGGTGTGATGTTTTTTATTGCGCCTAACCAGGTGTTCAGAATAGAACCGGAGCTCAACGCCACGGCCGTACGCTCTGGATGGATGTTGCTGATCCACCCGGACTTTTTCTGGAATACTGCCCTGGCAAAAAACATTCAGCAATATGAATATTTTGACTACTCGGTAAACGAGGCTTTGTTCCTTTCTGATAAAGAGGAATCGATCATCAATCATATCATCCAGGCCATCCGGCAGGAATACCATTCCAATATCGATCATTTCAGCCAGCAGATCATCATCTCACAAATAGAAACGTTGCTCAGTTATTCTGAACGGTTTTATCACCGCCAGTTCATCACCAGGAAAATCACCAATCATAAAATCCTGGACAGGCTGGAAAACCTGCTGTCTGATTATTTCAGGGAGGATGACCTGGCAGTGAAAGGATTGCCTACGGTACAATACATTGCGCAATCATTAAACCTTTCGCCCAAATACCTGAGTAACCTGCTAAAGGTATTAACCGGGCAAACCGCGCAGCAACATATTCATGAAAAGCTGATTGAGAAAGCCAAAGAGAAGTTATCGACCACTGATCTGTCTGTCAGTGAAATTGCATATGAACTTGGATTTGAGCATCCGCAATCTTTCAGCAAACTATTCAAAAGCAAAACGGATCTTTCCCCGCTGGAGTTCAGGGCCAGCTTTAGCTAATCGCACTATTCCCCGGCATTGTAAAGCAGTTACTTCCCGTTCGGATGCTGTTATGGCTTCCGCACTGTAGGTAAACATTTCATGGTAAAACCAGGGAAGATAAAAGCAGAAAATATCCGCTCAAATCTCCCCTGATCTTTTAAAATCCAAAGTAATCAAATCAGTCTGATCAGCGTAATAAGTTTAATCCTGAGTCAGACAAAATCCGTGTCAGACAATCTCCGCGTGGTATTAGCTCTTTTGCGTCTTCCCGCTGAGCACAAATAGAATCGAGCCTAAAACGATCAACCCTATTTTAATTCCCCACGCAGGGCCTTCTCCCCATTTATAGATCCATATTAGTATTCGGGGTACATGGTTAAAGAAACCGGTAACAATGGATAAAAGGCCAAAAATCACTAAAAGGGATGCTATCTTCTGCATATAAGGGGTGTTTATAGAATGAATAATAGGGTGATTACATGAGGAAACTGAACTTATTCCCGAACATAGGGCCAACCACAGGTACAGCCTTTCTGCGGCCACTCATTGCATTGATAATGCCAGCCACCCACAATGCCAGTATGGCGATGTTTGCATACGCTATTATAGAAAGGGAAGGTATAATATGCGCAATGATATTAATGGCGGAGCCAAGGATAAGGCTGATAATAGCAATACCTAACGATTGCTTCAGGTGATAGGTTACGAAAGGATCACGCTCCTTGTCTTTATACCGGAAAAATGCGATCAGCCACCCGATAATGGTGATGTAGGAAATGATAGCCAACGTTTTCTTGTCCATGCTGTATTCGTTTTAGATTGTTAATTTGTTGCAACAAAGCTACGACCAGCAGGAGGGGTTCTTTATTCCTGAAATCAGCTAATTTTTTATATCAATCCGAATTGAGTGGCAAATTTTATCATGATCTCTTTCTCCCGGCGGGTGATCTTTGGGATTTCCGTAAGCTCTCCTTCCTGTACCTGGCTTACAATATTGCGCGAGGCCCGGCACAGGTATATTTCGCCCTTCAGGGCAGCGTTGATGGCCATGATGATCTCATCGCCAACGGCATTCTTCAGTACATAGCCATTGGCGCCGCTGTTAAGCACGTTCTTGATTACCGGTCGTTCATTGTGCACGCTCAGCGCAATAATACGCACGTCTTTATCATATTTGCGGACCTGCTGGCAGAGGTCTATTCCATTGATGTCGGGTAAATTGATGTCGAGAAGCACTACATCGGGCGCCAGGTCTTCAATCGCCTGCAAACCTGCTTTGCCGGTATCGAAACAACCGGTCACTGTTACATCTTCCTGGCGCGACAACAGGTTCTTCAATCCTTCCATTACAATAGGGTGATCATCTATCAGCAATACTTTTATCATAAACTAAGATCATTTTACAACACATTCAATATCAAATGCAGC
Source organism: Chitinophaga polysaccharea (assembly GCF_902150045.1). Lineage (GTDB taxonomy): Bacteria > Bacteroidota > Bacteroidia > Chitinophagales > Chitinophagaceae > Chitinophaga > Chitinophaga polysaccharea_A. The sequence goes on along the minus strand of NZ_CABFVU010000003.1, from coordinate 922,991 downwards.
ACCGGTTCCCGGAGCGGATTCTATTTCAAGGGTGCCATTCAGCATTTCCACGCGCGACTGGATATTGGCCAATCCTGCGCCTTTCAGCGATTGAAGATGCGTAGTGTCAAATCCTTTCCCATCGTCTTCCACCACAAGGAAAAGCTGGTTATCCCGCTGCTGAAGCTGTACCAGGATCTGTGATGCAGAGGCATGTTTCACGGCGTTGTTCACCAGCTCCTGGGCAATACGGTATAATGTTACCTGCCGGCCGTGGCTCATGTTGTTCTGGTAATTATACACCTGGCAGGAAACGGGAACGCCCGATTTTTTAAGCCCGTTGCAGTATTCTTTTATGGCTTCTCCCAAACCGTATTTAATCAGCACTTCCGGCATCATGCTCCTGGCTATCCTGCGCAGTTCGTCCACGGCGCTGTCCAGGTGATGCATGGTTTTATGAACAATGGTTTGCCGGGGCAATGAGGTTCCTGGTTCCTGTAATGCGGAGAGCTCTATTTTTACGCCTGAGAGCAGCCCGCCGAGGCCATCGTGCAAATCGCGGGCAAGGCGGGTACGTTCCTGTTCCTGCCCTTCCAGCATAGCAGAGAGAACGGACATGCGATGCGACTGGTTGATCTGTTCCAGCTCCAGGTTGTGCAGCCGCTGCTTTTGTTTAAGGGCGTTCGACCGCTGCTTGAAAGCATAGTACAGGAATGCGGCGGCGAGGAACAATGCAATGGTAAGCGCGGAATATATTTTATTGAGCTTCCTGTTATAGGTGAATCTTTCGTTCACTGTTTTCAGTTCCTGCTCCCGTTTGGCGGTCTTGAAATTCGCATCGGTAAGCGCTTTTTGTTGTACCTCCGCTTTATATTTTGCATTGAGCAGTGATTTATCTTTCAGGGCGGCGGCATATTTCGCGGCCAGTAATGCCTGGTCTTTTTGCCCGGAAAGATACCTGGTGTGGATCAGTTCCCGGTTCCTTTGTTCTGCGAGTAACCGTACCTGCAGCAGGTCCTTCTCTTTGCGGGCCATTTCATATTTGGCTTCCAGGTCTTTGGCTTTGCTCATCTTCTCCCCGTCAAACAGCTCCTTGTAGATATCCATGTATTGTTTGTAGTTGAAAAGCGCCATGGAAGTATCTTTTCTCTGTTCGTACGCGGTTGCCAGTCCGAGGTACGACTGGGAAAGGTTGTATTTATCATAAAGGGGATCCTGCACTGATGTTGCAATGGCGTTGTTGTAATATTCAATCGCCTCGTTATAGTCGCCTCGTTATAGTCGCCGCGGTTATGGGCCATATTGGCCAGGGTGTTATATACGCCGGCTTCCACTACATATTGTTTAGTCATCCTGCCTTCTTCCAGCGCTATATTGTTGTAATAGTCGATACTGTCTTTGTTGGCCTGGGTGGGAGGCATATTCTCTGCAAAAATATTGGCCAGCCCGGCGGCGGCGAAGGGAATATCGCTGGGATTCACGAGCCGTTGCCTGTTGGCCCTTGCAATATTGAGTGCATAGCGTATATAAAACAGCGCTGAATCAAGCGCCTCTTGACGGGAATTGTTGCTGCGGTAAAGATTGGTGAAATACGAGCCCCGTTCCTGGTTGGCGCTGATCAGTTTATCCAGCGAGCCCAGTTTATTGGCGGCGGCCAGGGAGAGCCGGGTATATTTTTCAACATTCACCAGGTCGTACCACCGTAAGTAAATGCCCGCCAGTTCTGAATAAATAGCTTGTTTATATCTTAACGCATCCGGTTCATTTTCCAGGATATCAAGGGCCTGCTGCAACGTGTGGATGCCCTCTGTTTCCTTGTGCGCGCGGATCTGCAGCCAGGCTTTCATGTATTGCACATATCCTTTCATCAGGTTGCTGTGCGACCGGGCTATGTAATAATTGGCGCTGTCCATGCATTGATAGGCGGCGTTTTCATCTCCCATAATAAAATAAGAGGCGGCCATCATGCCATAGGTATGAGCGCGGTATTGGCCGTCTTTCATAGGAGCGGCCATGGCCAGGGAGCCACGCAGGATACCCAGGCCTTCCTTCCAGCCTGAGTTAAAGAATACCACCTGCCCAAGCCTGTCCATTGCGTCTATACGTTTTTCCAGCGGCAGCTGCGGCCGGGCTATAATATTACGAAGCGAATCGGCCAGCAATTGCGCATTACTGCTGGCAGTGGTAAGAAGCAAGGTGATAGTGCATACGATACGGCAGGTGCATGGTTTTTTTGATCAGCTGCAAATTTACAATTGTCGTGGAATTAAAAATGGCTGATTTCAGGGATATCTCCACCAGGCTTCTGCCGCTACTTTTGCCTTATCAATTCATGAAAACTAAAACAAAATGAAAAACGTAAAAGCCATTTTCACCTCCTTCTGTATTGCTGCCGTTAGTACCCTGATTGCAAGTTGCGGCGCATCGCTTAGCCCTGTTGAATATAATAATAAGCTGATGTCTGTGATGAATGAGCAGGAAAAACATATGAATGAAATGAATACTGCCATGGTGAGCCAGGACTTTGCCAAAGCGGAATCGGTGCGTAAAACATGGGTAGAGCAGCTGGATAAATCCATTGCGGAAGTGAACAAGATAGAAACCATCAAAGAGGATGGAGGCCTGAAATCAGCTGTGGAACAGGGATTGAAAGAATATAGAAAGATAGCCGGCGAAACTTACAAAGAACTGATAGGATTGCGGACGAAAGAGAAAAGCGGCGATACTTCCGTACAGCCGCAGATCCAGGCCGCGCTTAACAGGATCAATCAATCGTTTGAACCTATAGGAGGAAACATCAACAAAGCCGGTGATGAATTTGTAAAGAAGCATAGCAAGCCATAGTACCGGCAACCATTGACTTTGTCAGAAGAAGAACCATGGGCTGACCCAAAAGTATTCTTTGCTTTTGGGCAGCCTTTTTTAGAGATGGCACATATTGGCTGAAAAATTGTACATTGCCTGTACAACTGTATCGAGAGTCCGTATCATATCCGAAAAAACGATGAACCTAGCCATATCCGCCAAAGGCAATTTTATTGCCTGTTTCACGCTGTCTGTGCTATCCTTTTGTCTGATGGCTCTTACTACCCGTGCGCAGCTGAAAGCAGATTTTACGGCAAACAATACGGCCGATTGCGGCCTGCTGGTTACCACCTTCACCGATCATTCCACAGGCAACCCTGTATCCTGGCAATGGGACCTGGGCAATGGCTTTACTTCTACAGAACAAAATCCCCAGGCTTCTTATGTAACAGCGGGCAGCTATACCGTTAAGCTCACTGTAACAGACGCTACCGGTGCTACCAATACCATTACCAAAACCAATTTCATCAATGTGTGGAGTAAGCCAAAGGTGAACTTCAGCGCCGTACCTCCAAGCGGTTGCGCCCCTTTTACTACCACATTTACCGATAAGTCGGACCCGGTAGACGGTACCATTACCCAATATGCCTGGGACTTCGGCGACGGCTTTGATGGCAGCGGCAGCAACATCACACATACCTTTGACCGGGCCGGTGATTACGCGGTAACATTAACGGTTACTAATAGTCATGGCTGTACGAATTTTCTCCGGCGGGAAAAAGCAGTGCAAGCATTGCCCGCCATCAGGGCGGATTTTACGGTGGCGCAGAAAACGCTTTGCCAGGCGCCGGCAGATGTGGTTTTCACCAACACCTCCACCGGCAGCGGCACCCTTAGCTATCTCTGGAAGTTTGACGATGGCGCTACTTCTACACAAAAAGATCCGGGGAAGCACACCTTTACCACTCCCGGCAGGCATAGTATTACCCTCACTGTAACCAATGAACTGGGTTGTTCTGATACCAAGATTGTAAGCGATATTAACCTGGCCAATTATAACACGGATATAGATATACCAACGCTGGTATGCGCCGCCAGGGCCAACAGTTTCACCGCTGTGGCCACTGGTATTAAGCCGGATAAATATGCCTGGGAGGTCAATGGCCAGCCCTTCGGCGGAAACACTGCCACAATTGCCTATACCCCAGCAGCTGCAGGCCCGCTGAAAGTGAAGTTAACTACTACCTACGGAAGCTGTACCCAGGTGGTGGAGAAAACCACCACTGTGAATGCCTCGCCGGCAGTGAATATCAGCAGTGATAATAAGCCATCCTGCACGTTGCCGGTTACGGTCAGCTTTAACAGCAATTCATCAGGCGCAACCGGCTGGCAATGGACATTTGGTGATCAGCAAACCTCCACGGAGCAAAATCCTGTACATAGCTACAGCGCAGCAGGTGTTTATAAAGTAAGCGTAGTGGCTTCCAATGCGGTAGGCTGCCAGATGAGGAGTGAAGCAGATATCCCTGTGATACAAACCCTGGTTACGGCTACTGCCAGGGAGGCCAGCGGATGCGAGGGCATCTCACCAACGTTTACCGCTACCAGCAACAGCAGTGACCTGATAGCAACTTACAGCTGGGATTTTGGAGATGGATCTGCAAAGTCAGCAGAAGCCAGTCCTGCACACGTATATCCCAAAGAGGGCACTTACCCGGTAACGCTTACCTATACTACCGTAAACGGATGTACGGGAACCGTGAAATGCCAGCAGGATGTAAAGATATACCGTAAACCCACGGTAGATTTCTCCTCGCCTGAAAGCCCAAAGGTTTGTGGTAATACCACGGTAAGTTTCAAAGACCAGTCGAATATAGGCGATAAATGGGTATGGGATTTCGGAGATAAAACCATCAGCCAGGACAACAATCCAACGCCTCAACACAGTTACACGGCGCCAGGTATATACGATATTACGCTTACCGTTTTCAACGGTACCTGCAGTAATTCCCTGACTAAAAAGCAATACATAGAAGCTACGGATCCATTTCCCCGTTTCACTGTTGCCCCGGCGGATTGTAATAATCGTCTTACCGCCACGTTTAACGAAAGCTCCACCAGGGCCACCTCCTGGAAATGGGAGTGGGGCGATGGTACAGATACGGCCTACACTACACGAAGCGCCAGGCTTACCCATACCTACCCTAAAACAGGCAGGTACCTGGTACGCCTCACGGTGTCAGACGGTATCTGCACCACAAAGCTGGAGAGAACAGTGGAGGTGATTGCAGCTTCACCTGTTGCCATCACTGCAGATAAAAGCACCTTGTGCAGCAGTGATACCGTACATACAAAGATCAGCAGCTATAACCCGGATATCTACGGCATTAACGGGTATGCCTGGCAGGCTAACGGTAAAGCCTATCCCGACAGTACGCTTACCAGCTATCCGTTTACCAACCTGGCGCCGGGCAAACAGGCCTTGCAGCTGCTGGCTATCAACAGGGCGGGTTGTACCGACAGCAGCAACGTGGTGAACGTGGCGGTGCGTGGCCCGCTGGCGGGGTACAACCTGCCGTCAGATGTGCAATGCCGTGGTACGGCGGTAACCTTTACAGATGCTACAGACCTTACTTACAGCAGCGGAGTGGCAAAATGGGAATGGGATTTCGGCGATGGAACACCTTCGCAAACCATCACAGCGCCGCCCTTTACACATGTGTACGACACGGCAGGCTATCGTTTCAAACCGGTATTAAAGGTAACCGATAAAGAAGGCTGCTCGAATGTTTACTCGGGGAAAACTCTGCAGGTGAACGGCCCCAATGCAGATTTTGTGGCAGATAAATACCTGGTAACACCCGGTACCAATGTTACTTTCACCAATCAATCCACAGACATTGGCGGCACCATTGCAACGGTGCGCTGGGATTTTGGTAATGGAACTTCTTCCTCAACTACTCAAAAGGCAGTGGTGAACTACGCCAATTTAGGGTTGTATAAAGTACAGCTGCGGATAACTGATAACAATGGTTGTAAAGACACTGCCGAAAAAGAGATCAAGGTTACAAAAACGGGCGCAGCTTTTACCTATACTTCCTCCTTTGTTGATGGCAGCAATTGTGCGCCTATGTTGTTCCGCTTTACCAATAGGTCTTTCAACTATACCAGCTCCTTCTGGGATTTCGGCGATGGCAGCACTTCAGACCAGGCCAACCCCGTGCATACCTACACGCTGGCCGGCCAATATAAGGTTACTTTAAAAGTAAAGGGAAATAATGGAGATGAAGACCAGGTAGCAGAAACCATTATAGTAACAGGCCCGTTTGCAGAAATAACGGCAAGTACCCAGGGCGGCTGTCATGAACAGGAAGTAGTGTTCAATATCACCGGGGCAAAGCCGGCCACTTTCAGCTGGGATTTTACAGATGGTATTGTACAGCAAACAAAGGAAACAGTGATCTCACATACCTTTAAGAAACCAGGAATATATAATCCCCGCTTGTTGCTTACCGATAATTTAGGGTGCCGTGGACTGGCCCTGCTTAAAGATCCGATCGTAATAGATGAGCTGGATGTAAAACTGAACCCTTCCGCTACGGAACTATGCGGTGAAGGTGATATCACCTTTGATCCTGATTTCACCAGCCATTCCATAAGCCTGGGAATGCCGGCTACCTATCAGTGGACCTATGATCCTTCGGTAACCGCTACAGGCGCAAACACCGCCACACCAAAGTTCCACGTGAATAAGCCAGGTACCTACCAGTTTACGCTCACTACTACTACCGCCTATCATTGTGTAAAAACAGTATCTGTTACGGTGCTGGTACGCCCGGTGCAGCGGGCATCCATTACCGGCCCGGATAAAGCCTGCAGGGATGTACCCGTAACTTTTAACGGAAGCGCTTCCGGTGATGGCGATGTTACGTGGAAATGGAATTTTGGCGGACAGGGTACCGATAACAAACAACAGCCCGCAGATAAGGCGTTTACCACACCAGGCATGGTAGATGTAACACTGGCAGTTACCAATAAGGAAGGCTGTACAGATACCGCGCATCACAGTATCAATATCCTGCCTTTGCCGGATGCGAAAGCCACGGCTCCTGCGGATTTTATTTGTCTGAATAACACAACGGTGCTGCAGGCCAGCGGTGGTGTTAAATATGAATGGACGCCCGCCGAAGGACTGAGCAATCCTAATATTGCCAATCCCCAGGCAAGCCCCGTTGCCAATACCACCTACCAGGTGAAAGTGACAGACAATAATGGCTGCATTAATACCAGCGATGTCAGCATCCGCGTGGTGCAGCCCTTTACCATCAGGGCTACACCTGATACCGGGCTTTGTATCGGTGATAAGCTCCCCCTGATGGCAACCGGGGCTGATAGCTATGTATGGGAAGGGCCTGGCCTTGATAATCCCGGTATTGCCACGCCAACAGGCAGCCTAACCAGCATTGGCAGCTATACTTACAAGGTAACTGGATACGATAAGGACGGCTGTTTTTCCGACAACGCATCGCTGCGGGTGCAGGTGAACCCATTGCCAACAGTAATGCTGGGTGGCGATATGCTGGCAATGGCCAGCGTGCCGGTGCAACTGGGAGCCAGCGTGAGCAATGATGTAGTTCGCTGGAACTGGTCGCCGGTGGAAGACCTGGACTGCAGCACCTGCCGCGTTGTACAGGCTGTTCCCAATCTCACTACCCGGTATGTGCTGGAGGTGGAAAACCGTTTCGGCTGCAAGGCCTCCGATGATATAACCGTACACGTTACCTGTAGTAAAGGTGCAGTGTTTATGCCCAATGCATTTACACCCAACGGCGATGGGCAAAATGAATATTGCTATCCCAAAGGTAAAGGCGTGAAAGAAATAGAATACCTGCGGATCTACGACCGCTGGGGCACACTGGTATTTGAAAATATGCACTTCCCCGTAAATGCACCGGTTTCAGGATGGAATGGTAAGAACAAAGGAAATGTGGCGCCTATAGGCACCTATATCTATTCGTTGAAAACTATCTGCGAAAACGGGGAAGCATTTGAATTCAAGGGAACAATCACGCTGATAAGATAGGTGGTATCCGGGTATAAAAAATCTGAAATTGTAAATTAATTGCGCTATATTATTATATTATTGCGATAGAGATGTTTTGTTAACAGGCGTGCCCGGCGCCGCCGGGAAAATACTATGATAAACTGTATACATGAGCTGCCACGGCTCATATGAACCCGTTATATTCCCGTGTTATTCATTGAACCAAATTCTATTACTATGAGCTTCAACATCAAACCCTTTTTAACCCTCACAGCATTGTCCTTTTCTTTATTGCTGTTAACCACAGCGGCGGTGGCGCAGGTAACATGGCCGGCGGGTCAGTTATTGCCCTCATTTCCCGCAACGGCGGGCAACCTGGATTTATTTTACAATAACGGCACCGCTCCGCTGAGCTGGCGCTGGGAAGCAGAAGGCCCACAAATGGCGCATCATACCGGGCGGCTTGAAACAGATGGATGGCTTTGCCAGGTTGGAATCGACGCGGCAAATGAGCATATGCTCTATGGCCCATATGATAACTCTGTTACTGCAGGAGCCAATATGGCGGAGTTCCGCATGAAAATAGATAACAATACAGCAGATAATAATCCTGTGGTAGATATTGATGTAAGGGACGCTACTACAGGCGCCATTCTCGCAGCGCAAACAATTACCCGGCAACAGTTTACTATAGCATCTAACTATACAAGTTTTAAATTGCCCTTCACTATGCCCGCTGCCAATCATTCTATAGAGCTGCGCGTATTCTGGAAAGGAGCGGCTTATATAAAAGTGGATTGGGTAGGTGTACAGCAACAAACTGATGCCGCTGCGGAAACCTACCTGTTCAGTTCCCTGAAAGGCATTGTGAACAGAACGCAGCCACGCATCTTTTCCTATGAAGGTGATGCCTTTGCGGAAGGGCCATATGCCTGGATGCAATCCCTGGGTTTAACATGGACAGAACATACAGACAGGTGGGAGCTGATCAGCAAATACCGCAGCGAAATATCCGGTCTTATTGTATACGACCCGGCGCAAACGGCCACTGTTAACCTGGCAACAACACTTGCAAAAGATAAGAAAGCGCTCATTGCTTCGCCTGCCTTATTACCAAAGCTCACGGCTGCACCTTATAATCTTCCCATACTAACAGATCTGCGGGGGCAGTTTACGAGCAAGCTGCAGGTATATCAAACATTGTACAACACCTATTGGCCCACAATGGATCATCGTTTACTGATCGGGTTAAGCCCGGAACTGCACCAGGGCTCTTTAAGGGAATACGCCACCGCATTGGGCGCGGCTGTAATCTGGCTGGATCCTGCTGTAAGCGGTGAAAGCGCTTTGCTGAACAGCTTCTTATCTTCCATGCCGGCAGGATCGGCATACATGGGCTGGTGGCCCGAAGAAGGCGCCGGTATCACCCGGGCATCCAGCTATGGTATCGCCACCGTGGCGAGTGATTATGCCACTAATTTAACAGTGCACAGTGGCATGCCCAGAACGGTCAACATCAAACCTATCCCTCCAAAACCAACACTGAAGAACAAGATCTATGTTGCCTTTATACTAAGCGACGGCGATAATTTACAATACGTGGAGCACCTGATGCGCAAGCTATGGAGTAATCCCGATCGCGGCGCTGTGCCTATGGGATGGACCTTGTCGCCCGCCATGCTTGATGCTATGCCAGGGGCGTTGAACTACTATCATCAAACTTCCACTGATAACGATAACCTGATTTCCGGACCTTCTGGGTATGGATATGTATATCCTAATAATTTCCCTGATCAGAATACGTTAAACCAGTTTGTTATTAAAACAGAAGATTACAATAAAAGAGCCGGTTTCCGGGTGCTTACTGTCTGGAATACGATTACAGGCGGTATCAACCAGAATGTAGGCGAGAGCTTTGCCACCTATGCGCCTTCACTGTTGGGATTAACCGCCCAGAATACCGGTGGCGCGCTTAGTATTTACAACCAGCGTTTACCGGGAATGCCGCTTTCCTGCAACTATTGCACAGGGGAGCAGGCTATGAAAGATGCCATTGCCGCTGCTTCTGCAGGATGGAATGGTACCACGCCGAGGTTTATTATCATCCAGGCGCAACCCTGGCAGGATGTGAAGCCCACTAACTTTAAGAACGTAATGAATTCGCTGGATTCAAATCATATTGTAGTGCGGCCGGATCATCTTTTCCAGTTGCTCCGCGAGGAAAACGGGCTTCCGGCAGGAGATAGCCTGGCGGCAGATACTGCCGGAACATTTGCCGTTCAATATCAAAAAGATTTTCCGGGAGATGAAAAATTAAAAAGGGACAAGGACATTGTGTTGTATCCCAACCCGGCCAGCAGCAAGCTTTATGTAAGCGGGCTGAATAATAATGCAGTGCTCGAAGTGTACGACAGCAAAGGTCAGCGTTTGAAGACAGTATCCGGTATATCCATTGACGTTACCGAACTGGTACCGGGTACTTATTTTTTAAAGATCAGGTCCGGGGAAACGAGTCATACCCGTAAGTTTATAAAGCGTTAGGAGAGACGTAATGCAAAAGAGGAAAGGCCATCTTCTGTAAAATACTGAAGATGGCCTTTCCTCTTATTTAAATCTATATCAGGCTAAATCAAACCTGTCGAGGTTCATCACTTTATTCCATGCTGCTACGAAGTCTTTCACAAATTTTTCCTGTGCATCAGCGCTGCCATATACTTCGGCAATTACCCTCAGTTCTGCATTGGAGCCAAACACCAGGTCGGCGCGGGTGGCTGTCCATTTTGCGGCGCCGGTGGCGCGGTCGCTGCCTTCGTACAATTCTTTGTCGTCCGACAGCGCCTTCCATGCGGTACGCATATCGAGCAGATTTACAAAGAAATCGTTGGTAAGCACGCCCGGGCGTGAAGTAAATACGCCATGCTTTGCGCCGTCGAAGTTAATGTTCAGCACACGCAAACCGCCGATCAGCAAAGTTAATTCAGGTGCGGTAAGCGTGAGCAGCTGGGCCTTGTCTATCAGCAGCGCTTCCGTGGGCACAGCAGATCTTGATTTGCGGTAGTTGCGGAAGCCATCTGCAGCGGGTTCCAGGTGACCGACAGATTCAACATCAGTTTGTTCCTGTGAGGCATCCATACGGCCTGGTGTAAATGGAACGGTGACAGTACTTCCTGCATCTTTCGCCGCTTTCTCAATCGCAGCAGCGCCGGCCAGCACGATAAGGTCTGCCAGGGAGATCTTTTTACCGTCTTTTTGTGCGCCGTTGAATTCTTTGCGGATACCTTCCAGTACGTCCAGTACTTTCTGCAGTTGCGGGGGATTGTTCACCGCCCAGAATTTCTGCGGTGCCAGCCGGATGCGCGCGCCGTTGGCGCCGCCGCGTTTATCGGAGCCGCGGAAGGTAGAAGCGGAAGCCCATGCTACAGACACCAGTTCGGATACGGTAAGACCGGATGCGAGCACTTTTGCTTTGAGGGCAGCAATATCATTTTCATCGACCAGCGGATGATCTACTTCAGGAATAGGATCCTGCCAGATCAGTACTTCCTGTGGAACATCCGGACCGAGATAACGTGCACGGGGGCCCATATCACGATGGGTTAATTTAAACCATGCACGGGCAAAAGCGTCGGCAAATTCTTCCGGGTTTTCCAGGAAGCGCCTGGATATTTTTTCGTAGGCAGGATCAAACCGTAAGGCAAGGTCGGTGGTGAGCATGGTAGGCCGATGCTTTTTGGAAGCGTCGTATGCATCAGGAATTATGTCATCGGCATTTTTAGCTACCCATTGGTGTGCACCAGCCGGGCTTTTGGTCAGTTCCCATTCAAAGCCAAAGAGGTTTTCAAAGAAGTTGTTGCTCCATTGGGTAGGCGTTTTTGTCCATATTACTTCCAGTCCGCTGGTAATGGTATCTGCGCCTTTACCGGAGCCGTAGCTGTTGCTCCAGCCCAGGCCCTGCATTTCAAGTCCGGCAGCTTCCGGTTCTTTGCCTACATGGGTGGCCGGAGCTGCGCCATGTGTTTTGCCGAAGCTGTGGCCGCCTGCTATAAGGGCTACTGTTTCTTCGTCGTTCATAGCCATACGGCCAAAAGTATCGCGGATATCTTTAGCGGCTGCAATGGGATCAGGGTTGCCATCAGGACCTTCAGGATTTACATAGATCAGGCCCATCTGTACGGCTGCCAGGGGTTTTTCCAGGTCGCGGGAGTGGATCTTGCCATCTGCATCATCATCAGAGGAAACAACGCCATGCTCTTTGGGAACGCCTTCGGAACCGTGCGCATAGCGCAGGTCTCCGCCCAGCCAGGTGGTTTCTGAGCCCCAGTATACATCTTCATCCGGTTCCCATACGTCTACACGTCCGCCGGCAAAGCCAAATGTTTTAAAGCCCATTGATTCCAGGGCCACATTACCGGTAAGGATCAACAGGTCGGCCCAGGAAAGGTTGCGGCCATATTTCTGTTTGATGGGCCACAGCAGCCTGCGGGCTTTATCAAGACTCACATTATCAGGCCAGCTGTTCAGCGGGGCAAAACGTTGCTGTCCTGAGCCTGCGCCTCCACGGCCGTCCCCCACACGATAGGTACCTGCACTATGCCATGCCATGCGGATGAACAAAGGGCCGTAATGCCCGAAGTCGGCCGGCCACCAGTCCTGTGAGTCGGTCATCAGTGCATGAAGATCTTTTTTCACTGCTTCCAGGTCGAGGCTTTTAAATGCTTCGGCGTAGTTGAAGTCTTCACCCATTGGGTTCGACGAGGGCGAGTGCTGACGCAGGATACTTAATTTTAATTGATTGGGCCACCAATCGCGGTTCCTGGTGCCGCCTCCGCCAACGTTGAGTTTCATGCTGCCATTATGAAAAGGGCATTTACTGATGTCGTTTGATTCTTTTCCCATGTTTACAAGTTTTGTATTGAGTGAACAATTACTTGCACCTTGTATTTGTGCAGGATGATAAAGGTAATGGTATTGTAATATAAATGAACTCAATTAATTTCTATAATTAAATAGTTAAAATCTATTTGCGTAAAAGTTGGCCTAAACCATTCGGGGAGAGTTAAATACAGGTGGCACTCCCTGTATTATTCATAAACATTTAAGCAGCTAAAAGGTTTTCAAATGCAGAAAAGGGCACCTTTTTACAGGATGCCCTTTTGCCGGGGTTAATTAATGTGCATTCATCTGTACCGAAATAAGAAAACAAAGCCAAATGAGATCATTTGGCTGGTGAATGTTTATACCGAAATACCAAGTTGAAGCCAGGTGAGATCTCCCCGCTCATTATCATCTTATTTATAATTGAACACTCTTATTAGCTGTACGACAGGCGACAAATAAAAAAGGGTGATCGGTAACAGAAATTTTTTTTCGGGTCACCCTTTTTTATTTGTCGCCTGTTGTATAGCGAACGTAATTTTATTTACCAACCAAAAGAGTTATAACAAATCTAGACCAGTGAACAGCAGGCCTGTTGTTTTAATGAATGCCCGGAATCAAAACCGCTCCTGACTACCAGGGAAGGGGGGGTATTAATTTATAACCTTAATAAGTATGGACTTTTACAGAATGTTCCGTACGGGGAACGTGTGTGTGCCAACCAAACGATTAAGGCGGCCGGCATTAGCGGCTTTTAATGGTAATTACTTCATTGTGGCAGCGGGTATGACAGCGTTGCTGTTGATGGCAGCCGGCAACGCTGTGGCCCGTGAATCCCCAAATTCAGCTGGTTCGGATCATGTTTCAGAAGAAACATTTATCCGTCAGTAGTAAAAATGTGGTATATACTTAGACATCGGTTATAAATTAAACAGGCGGCAGTATTATTACTGCTGCAAATTTATTACAACGGCAACCTCCGTTTAAGGCCAAGCGGTTTTAATGCCGGGTTGGCCTGCAGCGCAGGGGCGGGTATTTCCAATGTGTAACCCGGATCATTTTTTTTAAGTACAAATCGCTCGCGCGGGCGCACTTGCTGGTTAATAACAGGCGTAAAATAATGTGTGATGGAAGGGGCCGTGGTTCTGCGCAGATCAAACCAGTTGTGCAACTGGAAAGCCAGTTCTTTTCTTCGCTCCAGCAATATTGTTTCCAGCAATGTTCCGCGGTTAATTTGCCTCGATCGGGTGACTGTTTTTACGCGGCGACTTTGCAGGAGATCAAGATCTGCGAGGGCCTTTTCATTTTCACCCAGGTGTGCATTGGCTTCGGCCCTGTTCAGGTATGCTTCGGAAGTGCGGAAGGAAAAGCAGTAGGCGCCGCTGTAAATACCACTTGTTTTGGGAATCACCACAACATTGTTGCTATAATAGTAACCGCCCAATCGCTGGTCGGTGGAATCATATTGCCGGAGCAGGTCTGATGAAACACTGAAGCCGTACCCGTTTCCGCCTCCGAAGTTGTTGAAGGCAGTGGGGTTGGGATCATTATAAAAAGTATAGATGATTTCCGGGTTGGCTGCTCCCAGCATGCGGATATAAAAATCGGACATACTGGTTCGGGGCGTGGTGTTATCTTGCAAAGCAGACCTGATTTCCAGGCATTGGCCTGCAAAGGCGGCGGCCTGTTCCCAATGTCGCAGGTAAAGATGTATACGTGAAAGGAGCAGGTATACCGCTGCCGGGGAGTAATGAAAGATACTGCTTGTTTTTCCCGATTCCTGCACATATTTCAGGGCGGTGTTGAGATCTTCCAGGATCTGGTTGTACACAGCAATAACAGTGCTTCTGGGCAGATGTGTATTTACAAGCGTGCTGCTGACGGAAAGGGGCACCCCCATTGAATCTGCCCTGTTCGCAGGATCATAGGGCCTTCCCCAGATGTTTACGAGGTAATAGTAGGCCAGCGCTCTCGAAAAATGAGCTTCGCCCAGCAGGAATTGCCGTCCGGAAAGATCTCCTTCAATTTTCTCTCCTTTATCGGTAATAATATTACATGCTTTTATAATCCTGTATAACCCAAGCCAGGTATTATTCAGGATATCCGAAGGGGACTGTCTTTCATCATACTGGATATCGTATATATTCTGCCAGGTGTAAAAAGCGGAATAAGGCCCCTTTTCATCAAACGATTGCGCCGGCCCAATGGTTTCTTCCACATCTGCTGTCATCATATCAAGAAAGTAAAGAAAGAGGTCGCCGTCCGGCGACAGGTTCCTGTTCCACCCCTCACCGTTCAGCATTTCAGTATAATCTGCCACCGTTTGGGGGGTGCGACTGTTATCTGTGGGCGTATCCAGGTACTTCCTGCAACTGCTCATGAAGCTGGTAGCAATTAGCAATATACCGGTATATGTGAGATGACTGATTTTCATACCTCTAAAAATTTATCTCCGTTCCAAATGTGAAAGACGGGCGCCTGGGCAATGTACCCGGGGGCAGTTCCGGGTCCTGGCCGTTCAGCCTTTTATCTGCCAGTAGCAATACATCATGCAGCTGCGCATAACAGGAAATATTTTTAAACAGTTGCCTTCCGTTTCCCGGTACAGGGAAATTACGCTGTACCGAAAGCGTGGAAAGCCTGATATGACTGGCATTTACTATCCGGATATCGCTGTTGTTATACATTTCCGGAGAAAGCGTAGACATGAGGTAAAGTGGAGTTGTTCTGTTAAGATTTTGCATAGTGGCAGCATCAAAGCGGTAATACTGCACGGGCGACATGGCAATCGGATCGAAGAGATACAATCCATTCTGGGCATTAACACCGGGTATATCGGTTATTTTTTCATCACCGGGTTGTTTCCAGCGTTTCTCAATGGCTGTCGACATATTCTCCGCCGGGTTAGGTACGAATGCCCCGTTTTCATAAAGGTTGTTCAATCGTTGTTTATAGCCCAGCTTCACCAGGAAAACAGTTGTCAGGCTCCAGTTCCGGTATTTCAGGTTGCTGGAAAAACTACCGTCTGTTAACGGGATACGGCGGCCTGCGGGAACAAATACATTGGCATAATATTGCGCAACAGTAGGCTGAACGGTATAATCGCGGTCGTAAATTCCACGGAAAGTTGGAAATCCCTGGCTGTTGAGTCCCGTGAATTTGTAAGCATACATGGTATTAAGATCGCCACCGGCCTTGATGATATCCCCGCTAAGATACTGTTGCTGATTGCCTATGATCCCCGGATCAGTGAAGTTGTTTTGCAATACCCGGGTTTTATTCACGGCTATATTAGCCGCTATGTTCCATTGCCAGTTTCGCCGCCGGATAACCTGGTACTGAAGCCCCACCTCAATGCCATTGTTTATAATACCGGCGGTGTTAAACATCCCTGCGTTGAAACCATTTTCTTCTGCCAGGTTGATATTGGCAAGCAGATCGCGGCTCCGTTTTCTGTAGGCTTCAACCGTTCCGTATAACCGGTTGTCAAAAAAAGAAAAGTCAATGCCTGCATTGAACACATACGTTTTTTCCCAACACAGCCCGGGGTTATCAAAATTGACAATAGTAGCCTGGCTTTCCCCGGATATAGGATCCTGCACAGGATTGGATATCGACAGGCCGGTGGATTTTATTTCCGGTAAACCGATGTTATATCCATAAGATACCCGGATATCGATAGCGTTGTTTGTTTTCTTATGCCTGCTGATCAGCGGTTCATCCAGCACCCGCCATTTGGCCGCTGCGGACCAGGTTTTTTGCCAGGGCTTGTTACCATACAAGGCAAAATAATTAGCGCCATCCTGCCGGATATTAAAGTTCAATGTATACCTGTCTTTGTAAGAATATACCAGCATGCCATACCAGCTGGTTTGCCGGTATTTATCCATGAATTGTGCAGTAGGTTGAATGCCGGAGTAGGTAAAGAAATTATTATACATGGGGTACTCACTGGCGGGTGGGGGATAAGCCGCCAGCCCGCTGCCCGGATAATACCCGAGTATAAAACGTTTGCTGGTATTATATTTCGACTGTCTCAGTTCATTCCCTGCCAGCAATTGAATATAGTGGGCGTGCGCTTTAAGGCTATATTCCAGCGAATGACGGATAGTATAATAATACTGCCTGGTAGCAGTTTCCTGGTATTCGCCGCCAGAGGGAAGGATGATATTGCCTTTAGCTGCATCGCTGTACGGCATATCAGGCCCCAGCCCCATCCTGTACCGGGAGGCAATATAGTAGGTGTTTTCCAGGGCATAGCTGTTGTTGTTGGCAGCAGATGAGCCCAGTCCGTATAAGCCATGCAACTTAAAGGAACGGAGAAATGTCCAGTCGGCATTCATCACTGCACGGTAAGTATTTACCGATGTCCTGGTACGGCTGTTCTCCATTTCAGAAACAATGTTGAACAGCGCTACCTGTGAGGTGTCCATTACATAATTGTCTACCGACCAGTTGGGAGAAGCCGGCGGATAATACATTCTTTGCTGCTGCCTGGTGTAGGGCAGGCTCCTGGCGGTGTGATAGGCATACTGGTACGGGTCGGTCTGGTAAGGATAGCTGCCTGTGTTGCTGGCGCCGGACAATTTGATGCCTGCCTGTAATCCGGGTATAGGATGATAGCTGGCGCCCAGCATGCCGGAATATTGCCTGGCCCGGGTAAAGATAGCGGGACCTGTTTCACTGGTATAGCCGGCAGACAGGTAATACGCGGTTTTTTTACCACCACCGTTTACCGACAGGTGGTAGTTTTGTGTAACGCCGTTATTGAACAGGATGTTAAACCAGTCTGTATTCATCGATCTGTAATCCTGTTCCAGTTGCTCAAACCTGGCCCGGCTCATATTCCCATTGAGAAAACCAGTGTAGTCGCGCTCAAATCCATCCGGGAGAATGCCGTTTGAAAGCGGCAGCTTTTTATCTATGATTTCCTTTGATAGCCCCATCCGTTGGGCAGCATCCATGAGGTTCAGGTGATGATAGCTGGGCCGGAATGTAATATTGGTCATCTGGGAAAAAGTGATCTCCGGCTTTTTATATGGGGCGCCGTTACGGGTGGTGATAAGAATCACCCCGTTGCCGGAGTTAACGCCATACAGCGCTGTTGAAGCGGCATCTTTCAGGATATCTATCTGTTTGATGTCTTTAGGGTTAAGACCGGTAACGGGACTGGACATCAGGTTTACATCATCCAGCGAATTGATGTTAGCTGCATTGAGTTTTACTGGCGCGTCAACGATAATGCCATCAATCACCCAGATAGGTTCACGGTTGCCGGAAAGAGTGGCAGTGCCCCGCAGCCGTATTTTGGGCGCAGCCCCCGGGCTGGTACTGTTCCTGTTAATAGCAAGGCCGGGAACTTTACCCTGCAACATATTGTCAATGGATAATTGATCTTTTCTATCCAGGCTGGCAGCTGAAACAGTGCTTACCGAGGCCGCAGAATACTGGTGTTTTAAAGTGGAGTACCCGTTTATGACCACTTCATTGATGGCGGTGAAAGCCGGTTGCAGTGAAACGGGGAGGAATGCCCGGTTTTTTACCGCCACTGATGTTGTTTGCATGCCCAGGAAAGATACCTGCAATATAGCATCGGGAGATACCGTGATATGGAACATACCGCTGTCGTTACTCCAGGTGTTGTTACGGCGGCCTTTTTCAACGATATTTGCCTGGGCTAAAGGCATCCCGTTTTTATCCGTGATCCGCCCCGAAATGTTAACAACCGGAGGGTTGTATGCATTGCTATTGATGGGCAGGATCACATGGAGCCCGTTTTTACGCACCACCTGTAATCCTTTATCCTTCAGGAGCAGTTGCAGTATATTGTCTACCGTTTCATTATCGGCCCGCAAGCTTACCAGGCCCAGTTTGTTAAGTTCTTCCGTGTTGTAGAAAAAAGTGATCCCCGTTTTTTGGGTGATCAACGTAAGCGCCTGTGTAATATGTTTATGCTTCACGTGAATAGACATACGCATCGACTGCGCACTGGCACTCAATGGGAGTAAGCAAATAACCAGGAGAAAGAAACAGTTCCGGTATAGTGTTCGGGACAAATGTAGCCATCCCTTCACATGACATCTGGAATGGTACATCAAATTAATGGAATCATATTGGATAACAAAAAATGTGCTGTTGATCTTGATACTTCGACTGATGTTTAGACTAAAGTTGTTCGCTGTTTTAATTAAAGATAGATAAATATTACCTGATTTCAATAACCCTTTGTAAGGAGTCGATATTAAAATTTACGGGGCTGGTGGTAGTAGCCTTAATAAGATCCAGCAGTGGGGAAATATCTGGTGGCCTGGTCATTAACGGTATGTTATAATGGAGCTGACCGGGTGCTTTATTGATGAAGATAACCCTGTAGTGATAAATAGCGCCTAATTGCTGCATAATGTCTTCCAGCGAAGCATCGGTAAATATTATTTTTCCTTCCTTCCATGCCATCGCATTTTCCAGGTTGCCCGTACTTAACTGTAATGTACTGCTGAGAGTGTTTAAATCCGCCTGTTGGCCAGGCTGCAGGTATTGGATGGTACCCGGTTGATCAGCCAGTCCTACTGATATTTTACCCTGGGTGAGCGTGGTGATGATATGTTTTCCGTAAGCATTTATATTGAACGAGGTGCCTAATACCCGTACTACCTGTTTATTTACTTTAACAATAAATGGCTGTTGTGTATTGTGTGTTACTTCGAAATATGCTTCCCCCGTCATAGTCACTTCCCTGGCTGTACCGGTAAAGGTGGCAGGGTAATCCAGGCGGGAAGCTGCATTCAGCCATACCCTGGTGCCATCTGCCAGGGTCAGGGAATCGGCAGCGCCGGCAGGGGTTTCCCTGGATACATAATTTCCTGCTACAGGAAGCTGGTGGCTGTTTCGTTTCAATGCCAGCCAGGTGGCGCCGGCTATAGCCAGCGGCAGCAATATAATGGCGACATAGCGCATTATCTTGTAGTATAAGGGAACAACCGGTGTGGCCGTTTCAGGCAGGGATAGCCTGGCTTTTAGCTTAATGAGGTCTTCCGCTGTGTTTACGCCTTCCCATCCCTTCAGGTCGCCGGCCTGTGCGCGCATTTCCATGATCTCTTTCAGTAACCCGCGTTCTTCCGCTGTCATCCCTTCCGGTGATGCAGCTGCGTTTTGCTCATCCAGCAGGTGATGTAGCTTTTCCCAGTCTATGTCACTATTTTTTTCTCGCTTACCCATTACATTATATTATGACAGTTGAAAATTAAAAAAGGGTGATCCCCCATGTAACAGGTTATCAACAGGAGGATAGACACCGGGCCACAGTTTTTCCGCAGAAAAAGATAGGCCTTCCTGATTTGTGTTTTCACTGTATTGATAGAGATATCCAGTTTTTGGGCAATGTCCGCGTACTTTAGCCCATCCACGGCGCTCATTGTAAAAACTTTGCGTCTTTGTTCCGGTAGCTGGCTGATGGCTGTTAAAAGCCTGGTCCTGTAATCTTCATTTTCATTGTTACGGTGTTGCAGATCATCGTCACTGTAGAGGGATTGTTCAATATCCTGTTTGTGACGTTGTTTCACCTGTTCGCTTTCG
Source organism: Chitinophaga polysaccharea (assembly GCF_902150045.1). Classification (GTDB taxonomy): domain Bacteria; phylum Bacteroidota; class Bacteroidia; order Chitinophagales; family Chitinophagaceae; genus Chitinophaga; species Chitinophaga polysaccharea_A. The sequence goes on along the minus strand of NZ_CABFVU010000003.1, from coordinate 902,716 downwards.
ATATAATTAAGGCTCCTGTTCTTAACTGATACGTAGGCATAAGCCTCAAAATTATCAGGTTGATCCTGGTGCAGGTATTTTTCCCAGTATTTTACAAAGAAGTCCTGAACAATATCTTTTGAGATATCATTATTTTTGACAATGCTATAAGAAAACTGACACAGTATTTCGTAATATTTATTAAATAGATATTCAAGCCTGGCCTGATTAACGACAGTATTACCCATATTACTAAAAGAAGGTCAGATCTGCTGTAACTTAGTATAATTATTCCCGGGGGTAAATATAAGCAGAATAAGTATATGAAGGACTGCCTTTATCGGGATCCAGAAGCTTTGTTACAGATCAGCAACTGCCGGGAAAGTCTGGGGTCCGAATCGGGGAGGTAACATGGCAGCCGTATGGGAAAGAATTGATATAGCCGGTGTATACTGACATTTTGTTGAATAGATCATCTTTTAAAACCTCCAACATGCACGAAGAAATTAAAGCCTATAATGCTTCCATGCTGCCTGCGGATAAAGCCATCTGCACAAAGCTGGCCCGGGAAATTGATAAACATCTTACCGGTGCTGAAAGTAAGATCTGGCACCGGCACCCGGTTTGGTTCCTCAACGGCAACCCCATTGTAGGCTACAGCAGGTTGAAAGATAGTGTAAGGCTGCTGTTCTGGAGCGGGCAGTCTTTTGAAGAAGAAGGCCTTCAACCGGAAGGAACATTCAAAGCAGCTGAGGCCCGCTATACCGATGCAAAGCAGGTAGATACGGACCTCTTAAAACGCTGGCTGGAAAAGTCCGCAAAAATACAATGGGATTATAAAAATATTGTGAAGCGCAAAGGCGTGCTGGAACGCCTGCTGTAAATATTGCCTGCCTACACTTGAGACATCTGCAATAATTTCCTGCTTTCCTTGCTCACAAAAGTGATCGGTACAAATTTATCGGTAGGAGCGCCGATGTAATATACCATCCACTCAGGATCGTGATGGGAGAGCATTTCACTGATACAATCCGCCCGGTGCCCCATGGGGTTGGAGCAATCGTCCCAGTAAAACAGCTCCACACGATAGTGCAGTTGTTGTTTCTGGTTGTTGATCGTCACCTCCACTTCTATTTCCTGTTTGCCGGGGAGTGGTGGAATAGGAATTACAATATGACTCATGATAGTGATGTTATACGAAGTTGCCCGCAATAAAGCTGCCATATCAAAGTGACAAACGGCATATTTAGTTATGTATAGTAATTTTCGATAATTGTTCATGCCTGGGCAGCAGGTGTCCGGAAACGGACAATCAGCGGCTGCTGTGTTGTTTTTTAAATATTCCCGCGGGAATATCCCTGCCGGCGGAGACAGGCAACGGGTGCAGATAATTAACGGGAATAGTGTCTTTATCTATTTCATTCAGCAGCACTTTACCCGATCGCTGCACAGTGTTTGTAACGGGCATATCCAGGCTGTCTTTTTCAATGGTCCCGTTATTATTCAAACCCATATCAATAGCATTTCCTGTAACCAGGGAGTTGGTGAAAACATAGTGAGGCTGGTAATCCTTCATGCCTACCCAGAAGCAGTGATTATTGGCGATAATATTATCCCTGAAAACAAAGTCGGAATATTTCCCGAACCATACAGCACCTTCATAAGCCCCGTAAATAATAGAATGGGTAAGGGAAAAACCGTTTACAGACAGGAACAGTAAAAGTGCATTCCTGCATTCATAAAAGATGCAGTGATCTATTTTAATGCCGCTGCCCTGCGCAAACACTGCGCCCTGCATTGGAGCTGCATTTTTACTGCCTATAAAATAGCATTGCGATATCTTCATGTCTTTCAGTTCCGGCCTGTGCCTTTCAATGGCATAATAATATACCACAGCAGGGTGGGTATTGCCCAGGAATTTCAATCCTTTAAAACAGGTATTATTCCTTTCCACCTGTATACCTATACAATGATCGAAGTGCCCGTAGTTTTTATTGTTGGGAGAAACAGATTGTATCACCGGCATACTGGAAGGTAGCCAGCCGCCGTCGTCCGGCAGGATAGCCGCTTCAATGGTATATGCTACGGTATCGTTTTTTATATTGAAGGGAGATATCAGGACCTGTTTGGTAAGTAAATACAGCCCGGGAGCGAGCTTTATGGTAACCGGTTCCTTCCCCGAAAAACCATTGGCCATCGTTACTGCCTTGTCAATACTTGCCAGGGGATCTTTTATGGTGCCGGTTGCCTGGTCCTTTCCTTTTGCCGGGTCTACAAATATGGTTTGCCCCGCCGATCCTGTCTGGATTAGACATAAAAAACATAAGTTGATGAATAACCTGTACATAGCTGTTGATTGAGTTATGGCAAACTACTCTTTTCCGTCATGTATGACCATTCAAAACAAATGCAAGTTTGTGCAAGTGTATTCAGGATTATTATTTATTAATAATAAGTTTTATATAGATGTGAAATAAGTTAAATGTTTTAAACAGGCAATAGTAATTTTGACGCTTTCAACAAAGTAATCTGACGTTTTAAACAAAGTGACTTGCCTGAACCGCCGTTACCTTTGCTTCATAAAATCAGTTATTATGAAAGACAATTACAACGGTGCATTACAGCAACCAATCAGCTCAGGGTTCAACGCCTTCTCAACAACAAGTGATGTAATAAAGGGAATCGACCTCCACGGGAAAACGGTTATTGTTACCGGAGGCTATGCCGGGATAGGTCTTGAAACCGTAAGAACCCTGGCATCAGCAGGAGCTAAGGTAACCGTACCAGCCCGCGATACCGGAAAGGCAATAAGGAACCTGGCAGGCGTGGAAAATGTAAGCATTGAAGCCATGGATCTTGCAGACCCCGCATCGATAGATACATTCGCGGAAAAGTTCCTCCATACCAGCCAGCCGCTTCACCTTCTTATCAATAATGCCGGCATTATGTGGGTACCGCTGCAGCGTGATAAGCGGGGATATGAATCGCAGCTATCCACTAATCATCTTGGGCATTTCCAGTTAACGGCCAGGCTTTGGCCGGCCTTAAAGCAGGCAGGCGGCGCAAGGGTGATCAGCGTATCTTCTTACGGTCACCAGATGGCGCCCTTTAATTTTGAAGATCCGAACTTCCTGGTCCGTGAATATGAAACATTGCAGGGGTATGGACAGTCGAAAACAGCCAACAACCTGTTTGCCGTGGAGCTGGACCACCGGGGCAAAGTGGCAGGAGTGAGGGCCTTTTCCCTGCATCCGGGCTCGGTGAATGGCACAGACCTGGGTCGTGTAGCGCCAATGGACCTGTTCCGGCAAATGGGCACCCATGATGCGGACGGTAATATTTTCCCCGAAGTAGCAGCCAAACTGAAAACTATTCCGCAGGGCGCAGCTACTACCGTGTGGTGCGCTACCAGTCCGCAGCTAAACGGCATAGGCGGTGTATATTGCGAAAACGCGGATATTGCTGAACTGGATAATGGCAGTATTGCAAAGCGCTACGACGATCCTTTGTCTTTAAGAGGCGTACAGCCGTACTCGTTAGACGGCGCCAATGCAGCAAAATTGTGGGCGCTCAGCGAACAAATGACAGGTGTTGTATTCACCGCGGGCTGATCTTTTATTTTGTAAATTGTGTGCGCACATGGAATTTCAGACAAAATACATAACGCCCGATATTAAGCTGTCGACGTACACCGGCAGGCTTTTCAGAACCGAAGTGGTATTTGAGCACCATATATTGGTGTGGTTCATTTCAGGAGAAACGAAGATCGTACTGGCCGATAATACACATGTGTTTAATGCAGGTGATATTTTCCTGATACCGCGCAACCAGCTGGCTACTGTGATCAATTACCCGAAAGACAGGAAGCCACATCAATCTGTGGCCATGCACCTTACGCCGGAACGGCTGAAGGACTATTACCGGAGGAACCAGCCATCGCCCGGCAGGCCATCGCCCCTGCAAAGCATACGGATCTTTGATAAGCATCCTTTATTGGAAAGCTGCTTTGCCTCCCTGATCCCTTACTTTGACCTGGAAACCGGCCTGCCGGAAAGCATCGCGGCGCTTAAAACAGAGGAAGCCATTACCATCCTGAGGACCATCGACAAAAATATGGATAGCCTGTTGGCCGATTTTGAAGAGCCGGGCAAAATAAATCTCACGGATTTTATGCAGCGCAATTATATGTTCAATATGCCGCTGGAGAAATTTGGTTATCTCACAGGCCGCAGCCTGGCCACTTTCAGGCGGGACTTTAAAAATGCCTTTAATACCACGCCACAAAAATGGCTTACACAAAAAAGACTGGAACTGGCATATTACCAGCTTACAGAAAAGCAGCGTAAACCCATAGATGTGTTTGTGGAAGCAGGCTTTGAAAACCTTTCCCATTTCTCATATGCATTCAAAAAACATTTCGGGTATGCGCCCACTGTGCTGAATATAAAATAACCTGCCATTCACCTTTTCAAGTGCTGTCAAAAAAATACGTATTGAAGGAGATATGAAAAAGCCTGCTTATTTTGCGCAGCAGTTATATGGTGTTAACCTCAACAACAGCAAATATGGGAATGATCTTACTACGTATCACCGGTTACGGATGGGTGGCAATAGCATTTATGGTTTTATCGGTACTTGTGGCCGTAAAAATATTAAAACGGAATAACCGCAATGGCAATATCGGTTGCATCAGCATTGGTTATATATCGCTGGTGGTGTTTTGCCTGCTCAGCTTATCATCAGTGCTGGGAGGCTTCCTGGGCGAATTTGTGATCAATTCGTTTACGCTGCCACGTTATAAGGGAAAAGTAGTGAGCATCTCTTCTTACCAGTCCCGCGACAGCAAAACAAACCGCACCACTACCATGTACAAATCGACCGTGGCCTTTACATTAAAAAATGGTACACCGGTAGAAGTTGAAACAGACGTGTCCTCTTCAGGTAGAAGAGAAATAGGGGAAGTGGTTACTGTTGGCTATGAGCCTGGCATGGATCGTGCGGAGGAATTTTCCGGAGGCAAATACCTGTTGATTGGAGGCGGTGTGGTAATGCTATTGGTGATGGGTTATTTTGTTGTGGGTGGTATCCTGTATTCCATGAATTTAAGGATGGAGTGGTATTTTGGTTTGGGGATGAAGCTGTTGCTGTATTTTATTCTGCCTTTGGGAATGTTGTTCATGTTTGGGGCATTGGGTTATGCACTGGTACAATATTTTATGGGTCTCCGGCCTGATATGCCCGGATGGGCGGTGGCCGTATGCGGCTTTTTCTGCCTGGTATTATTTTTTGCCATGATAGGCTATGTGCGTTTGCTGGGAGAAAGGACACGGGGTATACGTTAATCAAACACTTTTAAAATAAAAGAGCCGGTTCATAGCCGGCTCTTTCATTTATCCTGTTACTTCCAGCCACCGCCAAGGTCACGGTAGATATTCACCACGGCATTCAGCTGTTCTTTTTTTGTTTCTATCAGCTCCAGCTTCTTTTCCAGCGCATCCCGCTGTGTCATCAATACTTCGAAGTAATCGGCCCTGGCCGATTTGAACAGGTCGTTCGAAATATTAATGGACCTTGTCAGCGCATCCACCTGTTTTGATTTTAGGATATAGCTCTGTTCAAGATTGCTGATATTGGAAAGCTGGTTCGACACTTCAAAGTAAGCATTCAGGATAGTCCGCTCATAATTATACATAGCCTGCAACTGGCGTGCATTGGCGCTGTTGAACTCCGCTTTAATGGCGTTCCGGTTAATGAGCGGCCCTGCCAGATCGCCGGCCAGGGAATACAGCAGCGACTCAGGCAGTTTAAACAGGTAGGAGGGCTTGAATGCCTGGAATCCTAGTCCGGCTGAAATACCAAACGATGGATAGAATTCCGCCCGGGCTACCTTTACATCCAGTTTTGCGGCAGCCAGGTCCAGTTCCGCTTTTTTAATATCCGGGCGATTGCCCATTAACTGTGAGGGAATACCCGCGCTTACCTGTGGAGGCAAAGCGTCCAGGAAATTACCTTTGTCGCGCGGGATCTCCTGCGGATACCGGCCCAGCAGGAAGTTGATCCTGTTTTCCGTTTCTTTGATCTTCTGGCGGATATCAAATTCCAGGCTTTGCGAGTTTAATACTTCCGCTTCAAATTTCTGTACTGCCAGTTCGGTTGCCCTGGTGGCTTCTTTCTGGATCTTTACAATTTCAAGCGCATTTTTTTGCAGATCGATATTTTGTTTTACGATCACCAGCTGGTTATCCAATGCCAGCAGTTCGTAATAGGAATTGGCTACTTCCGCCACCAGGTTGGTGAGCACAAAGTTCCTGCCTTCTATGGAAGACAGGTACCTGGCTACTGCGGCTTTTTTAGCATTGTGCAGTTTTTTCCAGATATCAATTTCCCAGTTGGCATTCACGCCAATGGTATAATCTGCCAGCGGATCCGGCATTTCTTTACCGGGAGTGATCTCGGTAGATGCGTCACCGGCGCCCTGGCTGGTATACCTTCCTACTTTCTCTACACCTGCGCCTGCACCGGCTGTAACAACCGGCAGCAATGCAGCATGCCTGGAACGGATATCATTTCTTGCAATTTCAATTTCCTGTAAGGTCACCATCAGCTCCTGGTTATTCTTCACCGCAGTATCCAGCAGGCTTACCAGGTTTGGATCCGTAAAAAATTTCCGCCACTCGATGGTTGATATATTGCCGGTGGAATCGCCGGTGTTACCGAAAGACGCGGGCACCGTATTTCCTGCCTTGGGCATTACCGCCGGTACCTTGCAGCTGGCAATCGCCAGGCAGGCGCTCAGCAGGCCAATGCCGCTATGTATCCTGAATTTATACATTGTGATCAATTTCTTCTGTTAAAGGATTCTCTTCTTCATCTTTCACCAGCGCATGCCCTTCTGCCAGCCTGCCAAATATGTAATACAGCCCTGGTATGATCAGCACCCCGAAAACGGTTCCGAAAAGCATACCCCCGGCGGCTGCAGTACCAATGGTACGGTTACCCAGCCGGCCAGGGCCGGTGGCCACCACCAACGGGATCAGCCCGGCTATAAATGCGAAGGAGGTCATCAGGATAGGCCGGAACCTCACCTTGGCGCCTTCCATGGCGGCTTTCAGCACGGTTGACCCGGAGCTGTGTTTCTGCACAGCAAATTCTACTATCAGTACGGCATTCTTGCCCAGCAAGCCAATCAGCATTACCATGGCTACCTGCGCATAGATATTATTTTCCAGTCCCAATACTTTCAACAGGAAGAACGCGCCGAAAATACCAGGCGGCAATGAAAGGATCACCGCCAGCGGCAGGATAAAGCTCTCATATTGCGCAGCCAGGATCAGGTATACGAAACCAAGACAGATCAGGAAGATATAGATAGCCTGGTTGCCCTGTGCCACCTCATCTTTTGAAATACCTGCCCAGTCGATCCCAAACCCTCTGGGCAAACTCTTCTGCGCTACTTCGCTGATCACCTTAATAGCTTCGCCACTACTGTAACCGGGAGCGGCGGCCCCGCTGATTTCTGATGCGTTGTACATGTTGTGCCGGGTGATTTCCGACAGTCCATATACTTTTTCCATCTTCATAAAATCAGAAAACGGCACCATTTCATCATGGTCATTTTTCACATACAGCTTAAGGATATCATCCGGAAGGGCCCTGTACTGCGGCGATGCCTGTACAATTACTTTATACTGCCGGTCGAATTTGATGAAGCTGATCTCGTAGTTACTTCCTACAAGGGTGGAGAGCGTGTTCATGGCATTATCGATACTCACGCCTTTTTGTTGTGCAAGGTCGTTATCAATCCTCAGCATATACTGCGGGAAGCTGGCGCTGTAAAAAGTGAATACCGACGACAGCTCCTTCCGTCTACTCAGTTCTTTCACAAAATCCCTGCTCACCGTTTCCATTTTTTTATAGTCGCCCGACCCTGCTTTATCCAGAAGGCGCAGCTCGAAACCGCCGGCAGCGCCATAACCAGGTACGGCGGGGGGCTGGAAGAACTCAATAGTAGCACCGGTGATGTCTTTGGATTTTTCTTCCAGTTCATTGATGATCTCCTGTACAGAATGTTTCCTGTCTTCCCAGCTTTTCAGGTTAATAAGGCAGGTACCAGAGTTGGAGCCTGTACCTTCTGTAAGGATTTCATAACCTGCCAGGGAAGAAACGGATTGCACACCTTCCACGCCTTCTGCAATTTTCTGCAGCTTTTCTGCCACCTGGTTGGTTCTTTCCAACGACGATCCGGGCGGGGTTTGAATAATGGCATAGAACATCCCCTGGTCTTCATTGGGGATGAAGCCCGAAGGCACCGTTTTATTCATGAACCATATACCGGCGCAGAAAGCCGCCAGTACGCCAAAGGTGATGGCCCTGCGGTTAACGATGGCGCCCAGTATTTTCTGGTACTTTCCTGATGTTCGGTTAAAGGAGTTATTAAAGCCTGCCAGGAATTTATCCAGCGCGTTTTGCTTTTTAGGTTTCCCGTGCGTGTTCTTCAGGATCATGGCGCAAAGCGCTGGTGTAAGCGTGAGCGCCACCACACCCGAAAGGATAATAGCAGTTGCCATGGTGATGGAAAACTGCCGGTAGAATATACCAACGGGGCCCGACATGAAGGCTACCGGTATAAACACCGCTGCCATCAGGAAGGTAATGGCAATGATAGCTCCGGCAATTTCATGCATCGCTTTTTTGGTTGCCTTTAGTGGCGAAAGATGTTCCTCTTCCATTTTGGCGTGCACCGCTTCAATCACCACGATGGCATCATCCACTACTACACCAATGGCCAGTACCAATGCGAAGAGGGTGATGAGGTTCAGCGTGATGCCCAGGAACTGCATGAATACAAACGTCCCGATCAGCGATACTGGCACCGCCATGGCGGGGATGATGGTAGAGCGCCAGTCGCCCAGGAACAGGAACACCACCAAACCCACCAATACAAAGGCTTCCACCAGGGTATGGATCACTTTCTCAATAGAAGCGTCGAGGAATTTGGATACATCATAACTGATTTCATAATCCATTCCTTTTGGAAAGGAGTTGGCTTTGATCTCTTTCATCTTCGCCTTCACATCCCTGATCACCTGGCTGGCATTACTTCCGTATGATTGCTTCAGTACGATGGCCGCAGAAGGTTTACCATTCAGGTTGGAATAGATATCGTACATGGAGCTTCCGAACTCCACGTCTGCTACGTCTTTCAGGCGCAGTATCTCACCGTTGGGGCTTGAACGGAGGATCACGTTTTCGTATCCTTCCTTGTTTGTGAACCTTCCGGGATATTTTAATACGTATTCAAACGTCTGGGATCTTTTACCGGAGCTCTCCCCGGTTTTACCAGGAGAGGCTTCCAGGCTTTGTTCTCCCAGCGCTTTCATCACTTCGTCGGCAGAGATCTTGTAGGCCAGCATACGATCCGGTTTCAGCCAGATCCTCATGGCATATTCGCGGTTACCGAGGATATCGGCGAAGCCAACCCCATCTACTCTTTTTAATTCCGATAAGATGTTGATGTCTGCGAAATTGAAAAGGAATTTCTGATCGGTTTGCGGATCATCGCTGTAAAGGTTGATGTACATGAGCATGTTAGATTCCTCGCGGGTAATCTTAACACCTTCACGTACTACCAGTGGCGGCAGTTTGTTCACCACGGAGGCCACGCGGTTTTGTACGTTTAATGAGGCCTGGTTCGGATCGGTACCGAGATTGAAAACCACCTGCAGGGAGGCTTCTCCATCGTTACCTGCATCAGAGGCGATGTATTTCATTCCCGGAACGCCGTTGATGGCCCTCTCCAGCGGAATGATCACTGATTTGATCATTAACTCACCGTTGGCTCCGGGATATTCTGCCGTTACATTTACTTTTGGCGGCGAGATGGACGGAAACTGTGTAACAGGTAATTGTGATATAGCCAGTATTCCGAGGAAAACGATAATAAGCGATATTACTATGGACAGAACCGGTCGCTGTATAAATTTATTAAGCATGGCACTAGGCTGGTTTGGACTTGAACGACTATTCCGCTTTTAATCGCAGATGGGAAATCACTTCGGCTGGTTTTTGGTAATCGTAATTGATTTTGTCATTGTCTTTTACCTTCTGTACACCTTCAAGTACTATCTTGTCGGTTTCCGAAAGGCCGTTTTCAACCACATACATATCAGGCATCTGGCCACGGATGGCGATGTTCCTGGATCTTACCTTGTTGTTATTGTCTACCACGAAAACATACAGTTTGTCCTGTATTTCGTAGGTAGCTTTTTGTGGGATGACCAGCGCATTTTTAAGCGGGATGGTCATCAGCACCTTGCCGGTTTCACCGTTTTTCAACAGTTTGTCCGGGTTAGGGAATCTGGCCCTGAAGGCAATGTTGCCTGTTTCGTTGTTGAATTCACTTTCAATGGTTTCCACATCGCCTTTATACTGAAGCGGTTGGTTATTGGCCAGCAGCAGGCTTACTTTGTTATCGCCCCGGCCTTTGGCATTGGTGGCATAGTCGAGGTATTCCGGTTCAGACACGTTGAAGTAAGCGAACATCTGGCTGTTGTCTGAAAGGCTGGTCAGCAGCCCGCCTTCATCGATAACGCTTCCCAGTTTGAACGGGATACGGTCAATAGTGCCATCAAACGGCGCCCTGATTTCGGTGAACGACAGGTGCAGCTTTGCAAGGGCCATTTCAGCTTTTGCCTGGTCCAGCTTGGCCTGGGCCACTGCCTGTTCGTTTTTGGAAACGATGTTTTTGTCTACCAGGGTCTTGGTGTTCTGCAGCTCTATTTCGGCTGCTTTTACTTCTGCCTCTGCCTTCTGGAGCTCTGCCTCAAACATTTTCGGCATGATCCTGAACAGCAGCTGACCGGCTTTTACGAACTGGCCCTCATCCACGTAAATGTTCTGGAGGTAACCTCTTTCCTGTACCCTGATTTCGATGTTCCGTACAGATTTTATCTGTGAAACATACTCGTTGGTAAACGAAGTATCGATCCTTATCGGGCTGGTAACGGTAAATTTGCCGGCTTCTTCTTTTACTTCTTCTTTTGGTTTACAGCTTGTGTAGCACAATACAACAAACAAGCCCGCAAACATGACAATTCTGTTCATGATATTAAATGGATATTAAAGCGATGGTATGTTTGTAAGGCAGGGATGCCTATGGACAATAAGCGGGATCAGTTGCCAGGATAACGCCTGAACTGTGATGCAGGAGGAAAGTAATATCAAATACACACCCGCCAGGCACGCATGGTCATATTCCCGGTAACTGATACAGGTGTATGATCAGATCCTTAAAACGCTATGTGTAATGTATATATCGGAAAGATAGCCCCAGAAGGGTGGAGGGGCTTTATGGCATTTGTGGAGATAGCTTAAATCATCCGGGCTGATGAGCGTCAGGTAATAGCTGGTAAGCAACCTGTATTTCCTGGCAGAAAAATTATTAACATCTTCCTCATCCAAATCTTCACTGATCAGGCAATCTTCTTCGAGATCAGGACTATTTACGGTAGAATAATCCTGGTTGGTGTCCAGGAATTTAATGCGGTGCTGGTGTTGAAGATTTTTAAGCAGAGAGTCCGGGTTGTTATGATGAGCAGAGGTAAAAGCATAGCCCTCCCCCCTGAGCAGGAGGAAACAAAGATATGCGAAAAATACAGCTACTCTCATTCGGGGGCCAAAAGTAATAAAAGTTTGATAGTAAATGAAAAAAAGCTGCCCCTGGCTTGTGAAGAAACTGTTATTTTTTGGGTATGGGCGATTTTATTCTATATGTTGAAATAAGATAATATATGTAGATGAAGGGTTAATCGATGCCAAAATCGCCTGTAAAGGATTTAGCAGGAGTGATGTTGTAGCAGTCGACCCCCGTTTTATCTGAAGTAATACCCATCACGATAACATATATTTCGTATTTACTTTTGATATTAGCGGCGTTTGTAAGCGTCTTGAAATTGTGCGCGCATATAACGTTGATGAACCGGCCGGCGGAAATCGTTTTCCAGTCGTAACCCCTGGGCGGAGCAAAGATGCCCGTTTTTGTATTGGGCCGGGGAATCTTTAGCTGTAAATAATCTTCCAGGGCCGGCCAGGTTTTGTGATCATCCGGGGAGATAAAGGCGGAGATGTTATCCGTGAGTTGTATGCCAGGATTAATTAAGGCGCTGTTTTTAATATCCCGGAAGATGCGGTTTTGAAGGTCCGCACTATTGTCTGTAATAGTCAGGTGCTTTGCTATTACATCGGTCATATCCTGTACCGTAAAAATCGTTTCCGCTTCCGCATCGGGGATCCCGATACCGAAATGTTTCTCAAAAGTCACCAGCAGTTCCACGCTGTCCAGCCCCATAAATAATGTTTGTTAGTTTGCTTCTTTTGTAATCAGCTTCCGGTGTTTGCCTCCCCATTCGCTCAGTTGTTTGAAGATAGGGCCAAATTCTGCCGCCATTTCTGTGAGCTCATATTCCACCCGTGGGGGCACTTCTGCGTACACGGTCCGTTTCACCAGCCCGTCTTGTTCCATTGCGCGCAGCTGCAGCGTTAACATGCGCTCGGTGATGTAGCAAAATTCTTTCTTCAGTTCGCTGAACCGCATTTTTTTCTTTTCCAGTTTACTCAGGATCAGTATTTTCCATCTGCCCCCGATCTTATTTACAGCGTAGGTAAGGTCGCATTCAATAATGATGTTTTCATTGCGGGTATATGTTGAATTTTTCTTCCTGGTTGCCATTACTTACATGTTTGTTAGTACCGTACAATTGGTTGTATAACCTATAAAATTAGATGCTGCCCGTTACTTTTACAAAGAAATTTTAAAAGCGCCCAGGCGCATTATTTATTCATCTTTATTAAGATAAAAAGTATGGATCTGTATCTGAAAGAAAAAACAGCAGTAGTAACAGGCGCCAGCCAGGGGATTGGCCGCGCCATTGTAAGGGAACTGGCTATTGAAGGTGTAAAGGTGCTGGCAGTTGCAAGAAATGAAGATTTGCTGAATAGTTTGAAAACAGAAGTGGTAGCCGCAGGGGGAGTGGAGCCGGTAACGCTGATCCAGGATTTTGTGGCGCCCGACGGACCGCAGAAAATTGCAGCAGCGGCGCTATCCGCCCTGGGGCATGTAGATATCCTTATTAATAATGCAGGCCGTAGCCGTCCTGTAGAAGTGGTTGGACCGGAAGAGCCCTGGAAGGAATCCATGACCCTGGATTTTGAGCGCCACCGGCAGCTCACACAGGAATTACTGCCTCATTTTATGGAACGAAAAGAGGGTGTTATCCTGAACCTGACCAGTACTTATGAATTGCGGACCCTGAATGTTTCAGCAGTGGCCAAAGCGGCGGTGGTGGCCTGGTCCAAACAGCTGGCGGGGCAACTGGGGCGTTATGGTATCAGGGTCAACTGCCTGCAGCCCGGTCTTATTGATACGGAAAATATCCGTCCTTATTTTCAGGGCGATGAGCGGCGGAAGTTTGCTGAACGCGAAATTCCGTTGGGCGATTTTGGCGAACCGCAGGACATGGCCAATATGGCGGCATTCCTGGTATCGCCCCGTGCGCGGTATGTTACCGGCAGCGTTGCCACTGTTGACGGAGGTATGCGTTACCATCCGTTCTGATCTTATTCTTCATCAAATTCCGGATCAGGCAGCTCAATAGTTTCAGTAAACCATATATGGATCACTCTTAAATTGCCGATGATATCTGAGTATTGTGAGCGAAGCAGCGGGAATAGTTCAGGCGGCGCTTCATCACTTATATAGCAGGCATTAAATTGCTCCAACGGTATGTTCAGTTTACCTGCTATCTGTGCATGAGTGACGATCACATTGCTTTCTGCTGCTTTTTTTTTCAGCTGCTGTACAGTGCCGCGAAAGGTTTCCTTCTGGCCGGATGATTCTTCCATGAGTTCCTCTTCCATTATTGTGTAAGTTTAAGTGATTAAAGCTATTTAATTTTTGTGACCGGATCCCTCTCAACTGCGTCTAAAGTTTAATTAAATTCACGGATGAAATACCAGATCGGGAATATCCCGTTATTGAAAAAAATACTTTGGGCCGATTGCCTGTTGGGAGGTGGTACTGCAGGTGCTGGGCATGCTGGCTTACCTGGAGGGGAGGCATATTCAACCGCGCCGTTGAGTATACAGAAAAGGAACGAGGTATTATTCTTCCTGCAAATCGCCGGGTCTGAATTTGCTGCAGCCTGTGATACGCCGGCTGTGTCATTGATGTAGTGGTGTTAATGAAGGAAGATGTATTGTAAAAAATCCGGAAAGGAAACAAACAATTGGACACGCTATGAGCTCAGTCAAACAATTATCAAAGCATTTCAGGGATGTTCATTTCGGGGGGAACTGGACCAGCATAAACCTGAAAGACATATTAGCGGATGTAGATTATAAACAGGCCACCACAAAGGTACAGGATCTGAATACGATCGCCGTTCTTGTTTTTCATATCAACTACTATGTGGGCGCTATCCTGAATGTATTGCGGGGCAATCCTTTAAATGCGCATGATAAATTCAGTTTTGACCTGGGACCAATATCTTCCGAAGAAGAGTGGCAGGATTTGGTAACCAGGTGTTTTGCAGAAGCAGAACAACTGGCTGCAGCGATTGACGACCTGGATGATGCCATACTATTCAGGGACTTCGCAGACCCGAAGTACGGAAGCTATTACCGGAACTTGCTGGGGGTTATTGAGCATACACATTATCACCTGGGGCAGATTTCCCTGATAAAGAAAATGACCAGGCTAAATTCATAAAATGGAAGAGATCATAAGTAAACAGATAAGCATCAACGCCCCGGTTGCCCGGGTATGGCACGCGGTTACAGATATTGGTTTGATGACAGCATGGATGGGAGGGCCTGAACTGGAGCTGGAGATAGCAACCACCTGGGTAGTAGGATCCCCGATTGTGATCAGTGGGTTTCATCATGCCAGGTTTGAAAATAAAGGCACTGTACTGGAGTATTTACCGGAGCAGGTTGTTAGCTATAACTTTTTAAGCTCCATATCCAGGTTACCCGATAGCGCGGAGAACTATTCAATTATCCGCTTTATGTTTGAACCGCAGAATGAACAAACTTTGTTGTCACTAACCATCACTAATTTTCCTACCGCAACTATATACCATCATCTGAATTTCTATTGGAATACTACGGTGGTAATGATAAAGAAAACGATAGAAGGTATGATGCAGGATAACGCCTGTGTAACCGGTTAACTTTCGTCAGACTTACTACCGGGTCTGCCGGTAACTTATTAATATTCGTCAACGTACCATCAGGTCTGCCGGTAACTTAGTACCTGAAAGCCACTGTTGTAGCCCAATGCCCAATAATACCGCACGTCCAACTTTTTTATTAACGGAGCCCTTGCCGCAGGGAGAATTGCTTTGTGCTCATAATTAATGAGTTGTAAAGGGTTAATTCTTTTTTTCTTTTAGCTCCAGTGACCTCTCCGGAAAAAAAATATTTTGCGCAACCGATTAGTTGCTTATATTTGCAACTGAACGGTTGCGCAAGTAAAAACAAGACAAATGAGAAGAGATGTTTTCCAGGCCATTGCCGACCCGACACGGCGGGCCATTATATTACTGATTGCGTCGCAGGCAATGACGCCAAATGCTATTGCCGAACATTTCGACATTACCAGGCAGGCGGTATCAAAGCATCTGCGGATATTAACGGAATGCCAGCTGGTAAAACAGGAACAGGCAGGCAGGGAAATTTTTTACCAGCTGGATGGTACCAAAATGCAGGAAATAGATAAATGGCTGGAGGAGTTCAAAAAAATATGGGAGAGTCGTTTTAATGAACTTGACAAAGTACTGTTAACACTTAAAAACAATAAGCAATGAGTAAGAACTTAGCGTTTGATTTTTCCGTAAACAAGGAAAACAAAACCATCACTGTAAAAAGAGAATTTGCAGCGGCACTTCCTTTAGTATGGGACGCCTATACGAAAAGCGAGATCCTGGATCAATGGTGGGCGCCAAAGCCCTGGAAAGCCAGAACAAAAACAATGGACTTCAGGGAAGGCGGATCCTGGCACTACGCAATGGTAGGCCCGGAAGGAGAAGAACATTGGGCATTGGCAAATTATAAAAGCATCGAGGATCAAAAGAAATTTACGATTGTTGATGCTTTTGCTGATGAAGCCGGAAATCCCAATACAAACATGCCCCAATCGCAGTGGGAAGTGAGCTTTACCGGTAAAGGAGATGTAACACTGGTAGAATCAGTGATCACTTATCCCGACCTGGCCCAACTCGAGGCAACCATAAAGATGGGTTTCAAAGAAGGTCTGACAATGGGAATGGAAAACCTGGACGGACTGCTCCCAACGTTGAAAAAATAAGACAACCGTCTTTACCTTTTATTGTTATACAACAAATAAAAATGAAATGTATATTTACGGTAAATCAACACTATGAAAAACAAAATTCTATTTGTAGTCAGTCTTCTGTTCGGACTTATGTTCATCAACGCCGGGTTGAATAAATTTTTCAATTACATGCCGGTACCAAAGGATATGCCTGAAAGTTTGGTAAAGTTAATGACGGCCTTTATGCAGATAAGCTGGCTGATGCCGCTCGTAGGAGCTATTGAAATAATAGGCGGCGTACTTTTCATCACTAATAAGTTCAGGGCGCTTGGCGCTATCGTTATTCTCCCGGTAATGGTGGGAATAGTTTTAACCAACCTTATTTATTCACCGTCCGGGTTGCCTATAGCGTTGGTATTGCTGGCAATTAATATCTGGGTGATCATTGAAAACCGGAAAAAGTATCTTCCGATGGTAAGTTAAACCGACAGGTTCACCTGATAAATGAAAAAGCCTTCAGATTCAGTCTGAAGGCTTTTTGTTAAGGGCATCTGTATGGCCTGCAATGGTGTTTCCTACCAGTATGTAAATTGATAAGGATCAAAAAATTTATAGGCCACCACCGGGTAGAAGCTTCCCTGATCCGTTGTACCGGTTGGCGCTTCGCCTGCTCCCGGATATGCTATATTGGCCCAGAAACCAAACCCACCTTTGCCGGAGGCCACTTTGAGGGTGAGGATATTTTCACCTGCAGAAAGAGAAACGGGCAGTATAAATTCGTTTTCCCTTTTCTGATGGTTGGCATCTACACGCAGGATAGATCTCCCGTTCAGCCATACTTCCATCCAATAGTCAACGCCTATACGAAGAATGGCTTTCTGCGCCAGCGGGCTGCTCACACTTTTGGTTACATACGCAACTGCATTATCATCTATACCACCGAAGGCTTTGGCAAGGTCCACAAAGCCGTTGTTACCGGCATCCACTGTTTGCCGCCAGTCCAATACTTTATCCTCTTCCGTTTTATAGGTGAGATTGGGATTTTCAGCGCCGGCAATGGCATCCTGCTCACCGGGAAAAGTAGTAGCCAGCGCTTTTGTTCCCCCGGATGTATTTACTGTAAAAGGGCCCAGCACTTTCCAGGAACTGAGTGTATGGAACGAAACCGGGCGGTTAACCCTGCCAAGTTTGAATGCAGTAGCAACGGAAGGAGCGGCGCCAAGGTTGGTAAGCAGTTGCGCGATCAGCTGGTGCATGCGGATCACACTTAACTGGATGGCTTCCTGCTTTTCAGGGGCGTCTGCATAACGCAGGGCCAGTTGATCCGGGGCGAGTTGCAGGTAGATGCTTTTACCTTTCCCGGTGTTTTTTACTGAAAGAAGCCCATCGCATATTGTTGAAGAAGTAAATGCGGTAACCTGTAATGTATCCCGCCACCTGTTCATCCAGCTGCGCTTCGGTGGCAAACGTGATAGGCCGGAAGGTAGTAGGATCAAGGGTTACATCCATTTTGCAGGAGGCCGCCAGTATACAGATAAGTGAAAGAAGTAAACGCTGAAAAGTTTTCATAACATCTTTTTAAACATGGAATCAGAAAGTAGCTGTAATACCGAAACTGAGTGTAAAGGCGCGTGGATAAGCGGTATAATCAAGACCGCCGGATAAGGCGGAATAACTGCTGCTTGGTTGCAGGAAGGTGTAACCCGTACCGCTGGTGGCGGTAACGCCGGGTGTGTTTCCCGGCGCATTGGCGGGATTTTGTACCCTGAAGGAAGACACTTCCGGATCGATGCCAGAGTATTTTGTGATGGTAAAAATATTCTGCGCAGCCACATATGCCCTGAGCCCTTTGAATCCTGCGCGGCGGATAATTTCCTGCGGCAGGTCGTATCCCAGCGAAATGGTTTTAAGCCGCAGAAAGGAGCCGTCCTCTATATAGCGGGAGGTTACTTTTGGCGCAGTGCTGCCGGCATCGCCCCTGTTGTTATACAATGCCCTGGGTACATCGTTGGTTGGATTATCCGGTGTCCAGCGGTTGGCGTATTCCGCAAACTGGTTGCCATTGGGGAAATACCCGCCGGTGGAAGCAAAGGCCATCCTGTTGGCATTCAGTATTTCATTGCCATAGCTCCATTGCAGGAAAATATTCAGGTAGAAATTTTTATAGTTAAAATTATTGGAGAATCCGCCGGTATGGATGGGGAGCGGACTGCCCAGTGTAGTTTGATCGTTTGCATCCACTACGCCATCGCCGTTAATGTCCCGGTACTTTGGATCGCCGGGCTGAATGTTTGGGGAATAGCCAGGTACGCCGTTTTTCAGGATATAGGTACCATTGCCTTGTTTCACAAAATCATCGTACTGGTACACACCAGCCCATTTATAACCGTAGAACTGGGAGATGGGCGCACCTACCTTTGCAATCCAGCCGGTGGTGTTGTTTCCGCCGGGCAGGTCGTAACGTATTTGCATGACTTCAAAGCCATCATAAAATTTATCGATCCTTCCTTTGTTAAAGCTGATGTTAAAGCTACTGCTCCAGTTGAAGTTTTTTCCTTTGATATTAACCGTGTTGATGGTAAGCTCAAATCCTCTGTTGCTGATCTCCCCGGTGTTCTGGTATTGGGTATTGAAAGAAGTGATACTATATCCTCCCAGATATGGGATTTGTACCAGCAGCAGGAAGTTTTTGGTTTTCCGGTGATAATAATCTGCATCTATAGAGATCCTGTCGTTGAGGAAGCTGAGATTAAGCCCAAGATCCAGTTCTGTTGTGGTTTCCCAGGTAAGGTCGGGATTTCCGTTTCCGAAAGGCACAGTTCCTCTTGTGTAGGAATTGTTGAAGGGATAGGCAAATTGCGTACCCCCGGCCAGTGTGGCCAGGTAGCTGAAATCGCCCACCTTGTTGTTGCCCACGCTGCCGTAGCTAACGCGGAACTTACCATCATTCAATACCGGTTTTATGCCTGCTGCAAAAGATTCCTCCGTAAACCGCCAGGCAAAAGCGCCGGAGGGAAAGAATCCCCATTGCTTGCCTGCCGCGAATTTTGAAGAACCGTCAGATCTTGCGGTAGCGGTGAGCAGGTATTTATCTTCAAAAGCATAATTCAACCGGCCCAGGAAAGAGAACAGCTGCCAACGGGAGCCGCCTGAATTGGGAAGCGTAGCGGTACCGCCGCTGATGCTTTTAATGCCCAGGTATTCGGTCGACTGTGGTATGTTGATGGACTTGAAGCCGGTATAGTTGTTAGTGGCGTACTGATAGGTGAACCCTGCCAGTGCATCGATCATATGTTTTTTCCCGATAGCAGTTTTGTAGTTCAGGATATTTTCACTGAGATAATTACTGTTCAGCTGATTATTGATAGTACCGTTAATACCATTTGTGTTAGGCACTGCGCCTGCCTGGTTTTTGAATAAATTTCCCTGTTGTGTTTGCGAATTATAAAAAGTTTCAGACTTGAGATTGGTAGCATTATAACCGCCCGAAATTTTCAGCCGGAATTTTTTCAGAAAGGTATATTCGAGGAAAGCGTTAATAGTACCGGTGTTGTTGATGTTTTTCCGGTACTCGTTCTGCGCCTGCAGCAGCGGGTTTACCAGGTTGTTTCCCAGTGTGGCATTGGAAGAGCCATTGTTGAACTCTTCCAGTGCAAGGCTGTCGATCACTTCTGTCAGCAGGTCCTGGTTGCCCACGCCGGAAACGGGCCGGTACTGCCACATGCCTTGTACTACGCCGCCGCTGGCTGCTGCGGCAGGTATGGTGCCGTAAGAGGTGGAATTGGAATACCCGGCGGTGACGCCCATCCGCAGGTTTTTATTCAGCCTTTGATCCAGTGTGAATTTGCCGTCATATCTTTTTAAGCCGGTATTGATAATAATGCCTTTCTGGTCGTAATAGGAGCCGCTGATGGAGTACCGGGTATCTGCGGTGCCTGCGCTGATATTAAGGGAATGGTTTTGCGTAAGACCGGTTTGTATGAGCAGGTCCTGCCAGTTGTACCCCGGATTATTTTTATAGGAATCCAGTGTAATGCCATGCGCAGGATCAAGGTAAATAAGCGCATTGGTATTGACAGGGTTGGAGGGGCTGCTCCTGATGCTGTCCAGTTCGAGTTGCAGTTTTACAAATTCATAAGGACTGAGCATTTCCATTTTCTTTGTGATTTGCTGCATGCCCAGCGCATAGTTGTAGGTAACTCTTGGCGGACCAGGTTTCCCTCTTTTTGTATTGATGATGATAACGCCGTTGGCGCCTCTGGCGCCGTAAATAGCGATGGAAGATGCGTCTTTCAATACTTCCAGTGAGGCGATATCATTCGGGTTGATGGAATTGATATCCATGTTCTCGATGGGGAAGCCGTCTATAACAAACAGGGGAGAACCATCCTGGCTTACGGAGCTGCCCCTTACTACTATCCTGGAGGCGGCGCCTGGCTGTCCGTCGTTGGAGGTTACTTCCACACCGGCAATGCGACCTGCCAGCGCCTGGTCGAAAGAGGCTACGGGGGCTTTCTGCATGTCTTCCACATTGGCTTTGCCTACAGAACCGGTGAGATCTTTGCGGGTGGTGGTACCGTATCCGATCACAATTACTTCATTGAGCCCGCTGTTGGCGGGCTTTAGTTTTATATCCTGGAAGCGCATGTCTTTCACCGGTATCTCCAATGGTTCATAACCAACAAAACCGATCTGCAACGTGCCCCCGTTTTCCGGCAGGGCGATGGAGAAATTGCCACCGGCATCCGTAAGCGCTGCCGCCGTGGTATTTTTGATCCGTACAGATGCCCTGACCAACGGTTGCCCGGTATCGTCCGTTACCCTGCCCTGGAGCTTTTCCTGTTTAGGGGAAGGAGAAGTGGCATTATCTTTTTTCTTCAGGATGATGTAGGTATCATTGAAGGTCCATTCGATATTTCTATCTTTAAACACAGTACTTAGTACTACCGGTAGATCGCTTCCGTTAAAGTCGACTTTCATTTTTTCCTTATCGTTCAAAACAAGGTTATTATAAAAGACGGTGTAGCCGGTTTGCCGCTGTATGGCCTTGAAGATGTCTGCCAGGCTGATGGCGGTGTTCCCGCTTTTAAGGGTTACCTGTTTCTGCCCCTGCGCAGAAACAGCTGGCGGGTTAAGCCAAAGCAAGAGCAACAGTCCTTGCAGCAAAGGACTCCATTTGGGTGGAATTAGCTTCATAACGTAGCATTTGATATTTATTAGAGACCTGATTTTATTTAAAACGGGTGAAGGGATATCAGGAATCCTTCGGGTTTTGTTTCTTTCCGTCAGAAAGTACAAAAAAAGCGGGGATGATCATGGAGGGAAAATTATGAAGATACCCGCGTCTTAATATGCTTCCTGTTTCAACGCCATAATCCCCTATGAATATTGCGGGTTGTTTTATAACTTAAAGCAAAACACACTTTAAATATGCGCAGACTGCTGCTGTTACTACTGTTTGTACCTGTATTGGCTTTTTCACAGGAAGACCGGAAGCTTGAAAAAGGATTAAGGAAGATTGTTGCCGGGTTTAACGGGGAGGTGGGCATTTATGTGAAGAACCTTAGAACCGGGCGTTACGCCGGCATCAATGCCGATACCATTTTCCCTACAGCCAGCATTGTAAAAATTCCTATCCTGGTGGGCATCTTCGATAAAATTGAAAAAGGTGAGCTGAAATATCATCAGCCGCTGATATACCGCGATTCCATTAAATACGGCGGATCGGGCCTGATGCAGTTCTTCCGTGACAGCACCGCTACAGAGCTAAGCGTGTTGCTGGCGCTGATGATGTCGTACAGCGATAACACCGCATCTATCTGGAACCAGGCACTGGCCGGGGGAGGACAGCGTATCAATGAGCTGATGGAGCGATACGGGCTTGCCGTTACCCGCGTTAATTCCCGTACTCCCGGCCGCGAAGGCATCTGGAAAGTATACGGCTGGGGTATGACTACCCCCCGGGAAATGGCCACATTGCTGGTAAAGATCCGCAATGGAGAGGTGGTCAGTAAAGCCGCTTCAGAACGGATGTACCGGCTGATGACCCACGGCTATTATGATGAAACCGGGCTGTCGCGCATTCCGCCTTATGTACAGGCTGCGCATAAAACCGGTTCCCTGGATGCCTCAAGATCAGAAGTGATCCTGGTGAATGCACCCCGCGGTGAGTACGTGTTTTACGTAGGTACGAAAAATAATAAAGACCAGCGCTGGACAGATGATAACGAGGCACAAACCCTGATCAGGAATATTTCTGCCTACCTGTGGAATTACTTTAAGCATTAATGCTTAAAGGCAAAGTATATTGTACTGACCAATGCAAAACAGGAGTAAGAACTATCTTTTCACCGCCAGGCGCAGCGCTTCCTCCAGGAACGGCGCCTGTTTTTCATTGATCAGTTTTACCGCTTCCTGCATGGTGAACCAGCCGGCTTTATCAATTTCGGGGTAGGTTTTAAACTTCCCGCTTTTAGGCGGCCATTCTATTTCAAAAGTATTGCTTACTATATTTCCCGGCTCCAGGTTACCGGAAGCCATCCAGCAATGCACCTGTTTACCGCCCTTCTGGATGATGGAGGCAAGCCGTGTAAAAGGAGGCGACGGTGTATAACCAGTTTCTTCCCCGAACTCCCTGATGGCTGCTTCCAGCGGATCTTCGCCAGGCGCTGTTTCTCCTTTGGGTACCGTCCACCAGCCAGCCTCTTTCCTGGCAAAGAAAGGCCCGCCGGGATGTACCAGGAAGAATTCCAACCCTTTGCCTGTGGAACGGGTAAGCAGTATGCCGGCGCTTTGTTTCATATGCAATGATTCGTTGTCAAACTTACAACTATTTACCTGCGTGTAAACAGATTCCCGGGAAGCTATATCTTCCGTTCTACAGAAGTGGCATGGATGGCCCGCGCGGTAGCTACACCGCCCGCAGGAACTGATCACCGTTCGCCACCCAATGGTAGCTCCCCGTTTCCTATCTCCCAAAAAATTACTATGCGCTTTTATATTTAATTGTTAAATTGACAGTTATATTAACCCGTTCTGTAGTACTGAAAAACATCACCACGTATGAAAAGCCTGTTGTTTACTTTATGCTTTATCAGCCAGATCGCCCTGGCACAGAAAGTTCCTGCAAAGAAAACCGTGCTCGCGGCCATGCGCCTCACCAATCAATACTTTATGCAGAAATGGCCTGATCCGGGTAAACCAACTTTTACGAATAAAGAACGCCCCTCCAATTTATGGACACGCGCCGTTTATTACGAAGGACTGATGGCGCTGTATGGCATCGACAAACAGGCGCCTTATTACCAATACGCCACCGCCTGGGGCGATAATCATCAGTGGGGGCTTTGGGGTGGCACACAGGTGAGGAACGCGGATAATCAATGCTGCGGACAAACATACATCGACCTGTACCTCATCGATAAAAAAGAAGAACGCATACGGGATATCAAAGCAGCTGTTGATAATATGAAGGCCTCAGATAAAGTGGACGACTGGTGGTGGATAGATGCGCTGCAGATGGCGATGCCGGTATACGCCCGCCTGGGAGTGATTTATAAGGATACCAGCTATTTTAACCGGATGTATACCATGTATGCCTATACGAAATATAATCATGGGGATCATGGACTGTATAACCCTGCTGATCATCTGTGGTGGAGAGACAAGGATTTTGATCCGCCATATACCTCACCCAATGGGGAAGACTGCTACTGGAGCAGGGGGAACGGATGGGTAGTGGCCGCACTGGTACGCACCCTGGAACAGCTGCCGGCCAGCGATCCGCATTACAATGAATACCTGCAGGATTACCGCGATATGCTGAAGGCCCTGCTTCCCTTACAACGGCCGGATGGCTGCTGGAATGTAAGTTTACATGATGCCAACGAATACGGCGGTATGGAACTTACCGGCACCTCGCTGTTTGTCTACGGAATGGCCTGGGGAATCAACCACAAGCTGATCAGCCGGGAAACCTACCTGCCGGTAGTAATAAAAGCATGGAATGCCCTGGTGAAAAATTGTATTGCTCCGGATGGACGCTTAGGCTACGTGCAGGGCACTGGTAAAGAGCCTAAAGACGGACAACCCGTTACGTTTGACAAAGTGCCCGATTTTGAGGACTATGGCCTGGGCTGCTTCCTACTGGCAGGCAGCGAAGTATATCGCTTGTAGAGGTGGTTACCTGTGGAAAGTTTTTTCCAGGCTTCTGCCTTTCTTTAACCGGAAATGGAGAAATAACAGCGCAATAGCAATCAGCAACACGCATAAACAAACAACAATACTCCATTCCAGGTGAAGCTTTTGTGTATGGTAAAAGGAAAGTATCGCCTCTATGGCCACGCATTGCAATGCACTGCCAATAAATACATAGGCAATGAGATTAACGCCGCCGGTAGGGGAGAGCCGGATAACAGCAAGAAGAGCGGCCACAATAAGACTGGCCGTCAAAAGAACGGGAATGGCGATCTTAAATGACCAGTCCAGCCCGCCGGTAAACGTATCCAGTAATAAAAGCAACACACCCGATGTGATAAATCCTCC
This sequence comes from Chitinophaga polysaccharea, assembly GCF_902150045.1. Lineage (GTDB taxonomy): Bacteria > Bacteroidota > Bacteroidia > Chitinophagales > Chitinophagaceae > Chitinophaga > Chitinophaga polysaccharea_A. The sequence continues at coordinate 877,863 of NZ_CABFVU010000003.1, read as the reverse complement.
CAGCATGCCTGCAACATTATTACCAGGCAGGAATGCAAAAAACAGGGCATAGGAGAGAATAACCAGGCATACGGCTACAGGGTATTCTGACCATGAAATTGTTTTATTGACAATAAAATTGATGAGCAGGGCTGCCATGATGGATGAGATCAACACGAGGAATACAATTTCCCATACCAGCTTCTTTTGTTGCCGGTTTAGCGCCGCAGGAGCAGTGGCCGGCACAGTCCCGTTATGGGGAACAGGATCCGGTACAACCTTGCCTGTATTGGCGGTATCGCCGCACAACGGGCAGGTTTGCATATCATCTTCCAGTATTACACCACAATTACTGCAGTATTTCATACGCTCATGAATTTATTATTTTAACCGTAATTTCATGATGGGCCATAAACGCCAGGAAATGCCTTTCCAGTTCTTTCGATGTAGTGATATTACCAAAACTTAAAACGAGGTTATCACCAAAGCCGGCAACGCCGCAATTTACTTTCAACACCTTGTTGGGCGGAGGAGGAATAAATATAAACTGCTCAATAAGTTGATTGGCCGCTGTTCCCAGGTCTATTTTTCCAAGGTTGGTTACCACTCCGCTGTATTGTTTGGTGCCAACCAGGTACAGCCTGGAAAGAAAAAGCGACTTCAGGATTAACGGGATATTCCTTACAATGGCATTGCGCTCCCCTCCAACGTTGCGGGAGATCATTTTATTGATCAGCTTTTGATCGGTTTCCAGCTGCATCTGGTGATATACCGTTTTAACGATTTCCTCAAAAGTGTAATGACCCAGCCGCAGGTCAATTTGCGGAAGTACATACAGCGAAAAATTTCTCATGGAACGCGTAGGATACAGCTTACGCAGGTTCAGCGGCACTTCAATCCGGAGGATCTTCCGGTTGATATTCTTTTTTAACCTGGGCTGATATTCATGAATATGCTGGAGCGTGTACAGATATACAGCAGTAAGATACACGGTGATGCTTACTCCCAGCAGCTTCGCTTTTTTTGAAAGCTCAGCTATGGGAATAATAGCGGTAAGTACACTGAACCTGGGTTTGTTTTTCAGGGAGAAAGGCACATGAAAAGCCCCGGGCGTTTTAATATGCGGGGCATCAATCTTTTTAAAATACCTGCTATATGCATCTTCATATTCTTCAGCCGATGGTTTACTGTCCGGATCATAAAACTCCGGTTTACCGGCAAGCGGAATGCAACATTTTTCAAAATATACCAGCAATAATGTTTTCAGAAATTCAAACGCGCCGGTGCCATCTGTAAGGATATGCGAAAACTCTACGCTTATCCGGTTATCTTTTACCAGTATACGGAACATCAGCTCCCCCTTTTTGAAGGCGCGGCAGGGCGTTTGTAAATCGGCATCTATGGGGATGGAGTCTGGCAGCTGTTCCAGGTAATACCAGAAAAAGCCGGCTTTAAGGGTTACTTTGTAATAAGGGAACCTGTTTTCAATGTCCCTAACGGCTTCAAGCATGGCTTTTGCCCTTATCCTGTCTTTTAATACAACAGATATCCGGAAAACAGAGGTAAGCTCTTTATCCTTGATAGCCGGATAAATTTTTGCTGCATTATCCAGGCGAAGCCAGAAGTCGTTTTTCTGAATACCAGGCATGCCTTATGTATTGTAAATATTATGCCAGCGCACCGCTGTCATGTTTAAAACAGATCATTTGCCAAGTATACACAGCAGATTATTTACGCTTTTCCTCCGCCTGATCGGTAAGAAACACTTTTTGAAAACGCTGCTGGCAGCGGGAAAGCAGAATTTTTACAGCAGCCCGGAACCCACCGCCAAAGTCTATAAATACTGCAGGGTAGATAAGCGACAGCTGGGCGGACAACAGGTTTTTACCCTGCAACCAAAAAAACATAAAAGCTCCCGGCACATATTGTACCTGCACGGAGGGGCTTATGTGCAGAGCTTTACTTCCCATCATTGGTCATTTATGGCAGAATTGGTTAATGCCACAAACTGTACAATTTCGGCCCCGGATTACCCACTGGCTCCCGCATTTACTTTTGAAGATTCATTTCGTATGATACTGGCGCTTTATAAAGAATTACTTGAAAATGTGGCGAAGGAAGACCTGGTGATAATGGGGGATTCTTCAGGCGGCGGACTGGCACTGGCTTTCTGCCAGTTACTGGCGAATGAGCAGCTGCCGCAACCCGGACAGCTGATACTGCTTTCACCCTGGCTGGATATAAGTCTTACTAACCCTGAAATTCAGCAGATCGCTATGGAAGACCCTTTCATGGGACTGGAAGGACTTTTACAGGCAGGCAGGCTTTACGCCGGCAATGCGCCGCTGGATCATTACCTGCTGAGCCCCATTTATGGCTCATTCCAAGGATTGGAGAACATTGCCGTTTTTGTGGGAAGCAGGGAGATCCTGGTAGCCGATGCCCGTAAACTGAAAACAATGATAGCTGGTGAAATATCACAATTCATTTATGTGGAGTATCCGGGCATGGTCCACGACTGGATGCTGATTAACCTCCCCGAATCCAGGCAGGCAAGGCAACAGATCATATCCATTATTGAAACCGGTAAATTGTAACGGGAAACGATACATTAACATATAATAAAATCGTCTGCATACAGTAATAAACGGTGAAAATTTCGTTACTTGAAGGGAAATTCAATCAAACGGATATTAACCAGACAAACCTATGCAGGAAGATATAGCATCGTATAAGGCGGAAACAGCGGTAAGCAGGAGTTTATATATCAGGATCATAACCAATCTCACTTTTTGGGTGCTCATAGCCATTATCGCCGGCGTATGGTTGGGCAGCGCTGCTCCGGCAACCGGTGTGAAGATGGAAATTATAGGAAAGACGTTTATTGATATTATCAAGTTGTTTATTGCGCCGATCATCTTCCTCACCATTGTTTTGGGGATCAGCGGGATGGATGATCTGAAAAAAGTAGGACGCATCGGTGTTAAATCCCTTCTTTATTTCGAAGTAGTATCTACCATTTCACTGGCTGCAGGCGTGCTGATGGCTTTGCTGATCCGGCCAGGGAAAATAGATAAGTCGTCACTTCAAATAGAAAACGCCTCCAGGTATACTTCCGGTGCAAAGGAGTTCGACTGGCTATCCTTTTTCATGAGTAACCTTACACTTCAGGTACTGGTGGCCGCCATTATTACCGGTGTGTTGTTAAATTACTCAAAGCACCGCCTGGTGGTGATCGGATGGCTAGGTCAGCTGTCTAAAATTGTTTTCAAGGCATTGAAGTATGTAATGTACCTCGCCCCGCTGGGGGCTTTCGGGGGAATGGCCTATACCGTTGGCAAATTTGGTTTACATACGCTGGTGCCACTGGCCAAATTGATGGGAACCGTGTACCTGACCATGGCCATTTTTGTTTTCCTGGTACTGGGCAGCATCCTGAAGTATTATAAAATGAGCATCGTGAGGTTTCTCAGGTATATCAGGGAAGAACTGTTACTGGTATTGGGCACTTCTTCTTCTGAATCTGCGCTGCCTTCCATTATGATGAAACTGGAAAAAATGGGTTGCAGCAAATCCGTGGTAGGACTGGTTATTCCGACAGGATATTCCTTTAACCTGGATGGGACCTCCATTTATTTGTCGATGTCCGTTATTTTTATTGCACAGCTGTATGATGTGCACCTCAGCATAGGAGAGATCCTGACCATCATCGGGATACTGATGGTTACCTCGAAAGGCGCCGCAGGTGTTACAGGCAGCGGTTTTATCGTACTGGCGTCCACGTTAACAGCCGTGCACAAGATCCCGGTGGAAGGACTTGCATTTTTACTGGGAGTAGATAAATTTATGAGCGAAGCCCGCGCCATTACCAATATCATTGGCAATGGGGTGGCCACCATCGTTATTGCCAAAAGCGAAAAAGAATTTCATCCCCCGGTAGAAAAACCGGTGGAATATACAGAAGAAACTTATTAGGCACTTCCTTTCTGTTATTATCATTAATTTTATGGAAGAAATAAGATTGCAATGAAAAGGACTGAATGGTTCAACAGAACATTTCCCGTAATTGAAGATAACGGCACCCTGCCAACGATCATTGAAAGGCTTAGCGGAACCCCCGCCCGCATGGAGGAGATCATCGCTCATATACCACCAGACCTGTTGGTGATAAAACCCGGCGGGAAGTGGAGCATTAAGGAAGAAGCCGGGCATTTGTCGGATATGGAGCCGCTATGGCTGGGCCGCCTGGAAGATCTTATCAACGGCGCTGCCGAATTAAGGGTGGCCGATCTTACAAACCGCAGAACCCATGATGCCAATCATAATGAAACACCCGCCGGCCAGCTGCTGCATCAGTTCAGGGAACAACGGCAACAACTGGTGAACAGGCTATGGAGCCTGGAAGATGCACAACTGGAACAATCGGCACTGCATCCGCGACTGAAAACGCCTATGCGGATCGTTGACCTGGCTTACTTCGTGGCAGAGCACGACGATCATCATATGGCCGGTATCCGCCAGATCCTCCGGGAACACAGCCGCTAGTGAATAACTAACGGTCATCTATAAACGTAAATGATTAAGATTCCATGCGCACCTTATTAGTACTGCTTACCTGTTTGTATTCTTTCCCTATCATGGCCCAGCATCCTTTTGAACTGGATGGAAAGGCAGACGCCCTGCACAATGGCGATAAAATATATCTTGTTTACCAGGTGGAAGACCAGCAGAAAACAGATTCTGCGATGGTGGAATCCGGGCATTTTGTATTTAAAGGTACACTGGAATACCCTGTTATGGGAGCCTTATATCTTAATAAGAATCCCTATGTACAACGATTGGCGCCAGGAGAGCAAATGGATTATGTAAGGCTATATCTGGAACCAACTGTCTTTAAAGTAATATCTGCCGATTCACTGAAGAACAGCGTTGTGAAAGGATCGCCGGTAAATGACCAGCAGGCGGAGCTTCGCGCAATGTTAAAAGAGAATGATGAAAAATTTCTTGCCTTGCGGAAAGAGTACGAAGCGATGCCGGATGAACAGAAGAAAGACAAGAGCATATTTAACACTTTGGTTGAACGCGAGAACCAGCTCATGAAAGAATCATTCGGGATCCACCTGGAGTTTGCCAGGAAGCATCCCACATCTTATCTCAGCGTGATCAGTCTTGTGCACATAGCCGCACAACCAGGCATGGCCCAAGCAGCTGGGCAGGCTTATGAACATCTTGCACCTGGTTTAAAAAACACGCTCCTCGGAAAACGTATCCCGGTAATGCTCAGCGCACGTGCCAATACGGAAACAGGTAAACTGGCGCCGGATTTTACACAATATGCGCCCGATGGTAAAGCAGTGAAACTTTCTTCATTCCGGGGCAAATATGTGTTGCTTGATTTCTGGGCCAGCTGGTGCGGTCCATGCCGGCAGGAAAACCCCAACGTGCTGAAAGCCTACAACGAATACAAAAGCAAAGGCTTTACCGTATTAGGTGTATCGCTCGATATGCCGGGCCAGAAGAACGCCTGGCTGAAAGCAATAGAAAAAGACCAGCTCACATGGCCACAGGTATCGGACCTGAAAGGATGGGATAACGCGGTGGCACAACAATACGGGATCCGTTCCATTCCCGCTAATTTCCTCATCGATCCCACTGGTAAGATCATTGCACAGAACCTCCGGGAAGATCATCTGCAGAAGGAACTGGCCCGCATCTTCAAAGAAAATTAAAGACGGTTAATTGAACAGCTACTGTCCGGAAGTGTTATCGCCTTGCTAACGGTGAGCGTCCAGGCCATCCGGGCTGCTATGACTGATCCTGTTAAAAGCCTGCGCTCATAGCATCCTTATTTCTCAATTGCCTGTTTCATCGGGGTCCGCTGTTTCTTCGAGATTATCTTTTTCGTTGCCTTTCCGCAGTTGCACTTTGGGGTTGCTTTGTGTACCGGTAACGTTGAAGGGTATACCCAATATGCCAAGCGGCGGTAACCCCAGGCGGCCTTTCAGGTTCAGTTTCCCGTCGAGGCTTACCTGGCCTTCAAAGCGTGGCCGGAAACCGGCTACGCGCATTTTTGTTCTGGCAATGGTGATGATATTATTTTTGATGGCCGATTTTATTTCTATTTTAGAAAGATCCGGATCTTTCATCCCGTCTTTACCCGTGGAGCTACCTACTGCGTTGAACAGTTTAAAGCCTTTCATCTTTATTTTCTTTACAGACAATACGCCTTCTCCTTTCAGCGAAGGATATACAGGATGCATGTTTTCATCCAGTTTGCCGCTCAGCTGGTAATCGAGCCCCACAATGCCGCTGGCGCTGGCTGCAGAAGACGCGATGTCGTGGAAGATCTTTATTTCATTGTAAGCGCGTTTGATATCAAATTCTTTCGCGCTGATGTGATAATCGAATGTTGCTTTCCGGGGATCAATGCTGGCATACGTGGCTTCCATGGCTACCGGTGCGCCTATGATGGAAAAGCCCGTCTGATTCAGGCGTACTTTGCTGCTGTCTATATTCAGCTGCCCGTGGAAGCTGTCGATGGCAATGCCCTGGAAGCTTATTTTATTTACCGTCGCATTCAGTGCCAGCGCCAGGTTACCGGGCACCATTACAACACCGGAAGGCGTAGCGCCGGGCTTGCCGGTATTGGTTTTTATATCGCCGTTCACCATCAGCTCATCCACCAGGATGTAGTTACTTTTCAGATCAAATGTACCATGCAGGAGTTGATCTTTCAGCGTGGCATAACCGATCACGTTACTGAGAAAACCGTTTAATACAATAGTGGATTTACCATAGCTGGCATTGAACTGGTCGAACCACATTTTATCCTGGTCGAAACGGAACACGCCGTTTTTGATCTGAAACGGCAGCGGGAATTGTTCTGCTGTTAAAACAATGTTCTTTACTATTAAGGAGCCTTTGTTGTTGAGCTTATTGTACCTGCCGGCGGAGGCATCGCTTTGGGTGCCTCGCAGCGAGAGGTTGGTTTTAATAAAGCCTTGAACGCCGTATCCCTGTATGGCAAACACTTTATATATCCTGCCGAGATCGATGACACCGTTGGAGGTAATGTTATAACGGAGATCATCAAAATTGGTAAGATCTGCTTTCAGGGTAAAAGGCTGACCTTCAAACTCAAAGGCCACAGGCTTCAGATCTACCTGTAACGAACGCATGGTACCGGTGGTATTGGTAATAACAGCATCCACATTTATTTTCTGAATAGGTTGGGGATAATATTTCGTTTGTACGCTACCGTTATCCATTTTCACTTTGGCGGTAGTAACGGGGAACAGCCTTTTTGCAGGCACATAGCTGCCTTTGGCAGTGATGTCTATACCCAGATCACCGGAAACATCCAGGCTGTCCATTTTATAGAACTGCCTGATATCCCCCAGGTGAAGGATAGAGGTGAGCTGTGCATCTACCACGGGCGCCTGGGCATTCTGAAGCCGGAAAAAGCCCTTAATATAGTTACTCAGCATATCTGCATTAATGTCTGCAATATTCAGCTGCGTATGTGCGTAATCGTTATCCGGGCAACCCGCATCGATATTAAAGCGGATATTATGAAGCGCCTGGGGCATGGAGGCAAATTTAAAGTACCCATCCCGCAGGGCGGCGGTCAGTTTAAATGCCGGGATGCTGCTGATCACAGTATCGACTTGTTTTCGCAGGCCGCGGTATACAACGCCTTTGGCGTATCTGCCATCTGCCTGCAGATGGGCCTGCAGCCTGCCTTTTATCTCGAATGCTTTCCCGCCGGTGGCCTTGTTCCATTTCTCCAGGTCGATGTCGGTATTCAGCTTTATATGAATATCCGGCGTGGCAAGCCCCTGTACACGGATCACTGAGCTGAAATAATCTTTATCAATATTAAAGAAGATAGAATCCACATTGATATAAAGGCTATCCAGGTTCAGTTGTGGCAGCTTCGACTGGAAATTGAGAAAGAGGTTTTTAACAGGAGCAGGGGCTTTGGCATTGGTAATGATGCCGTCCCTTATCTTCATATTAAAGGTTACATCGGGCATGATATTGGTTTCCGCAATGTATTGCCCGATAAGGCTGGCGTTTACATCTGCCGTTCCCTGTATGTCTGTTTTATCCAGCCAGCCCACATATTCCGCGGGGAGCGCGCTGAAAATGGCATGCAGGCCTGATTCCATAGAGCTTAGGCGGAAGTCCATCCGGTAGCCGTTTTTCAGGAACCCGAAAGAACCGTTCAGCCGCACCGGCAGCTCATTCAGCTTGAGGTCATTCTTCTCAAAAATAAAATCGAGCGAGTTGGTGTTGATCTTCGTGATCAGCTCCCCGTTCAATGGCTTCGACAGGATATATGAAGTGCCTCCGTAGCTAAGGTCAAATGCGTGTATACGTATCCGTGAGTGCAGGTCGAACTGTGCTTTGCTCAGGTCGCCTTTGCCGGTATAGTTCACATCTTTTGCCTGGATGTACATGGGTAGCGACTGATCGTCGTAAATGATATTACAGCTCTCCAGCTGTATGCGGGCAATCTTCAGGGAGGCGCTGCCGCTGTCGGCCTGGCTGGAAGCCGTGGCCGGGGCGGATTTGTACACATTATAATTCGGATGCCCGGCTGCGTCTACCAGTACATGTATATTTCCGCGGGTCAGGTAAATTTCATCGATGTTGATGGTGCTGGAAAAAATACTGGCCAGGTTCACCCCCAAGGCTACTTCGTTGGCGGCTATCAGCGTATCCTGCTGGAAAGGAGCGGCTCCTTTCAGGCTGAAATCATAAAGCGTCAGCGTCAGTGAAGGGAAATGGTTAAAGAACGATAACCGTGCACGGGAGAAATTCAGATCGCCGGTAATACTGTTATTGGTCCACGACTTTATTTTATTGGATATGGCCGTTGGAAAAAGAATAGGAAGTAAAAAAAGCAAAAGAAAGATAGCAGCCACTGATATTGAAAAAATCTTCAATGTTTTTACAGCTGTTCTTTTTACGATAGCATTACGCATAGTATTCCGGAGATATGGGGAGGTTATCGCCCGGCACGTATCATCATCCTGCTGTCCTGTGCGAGGAATAAAAATAGCTGCCCAACAACCCCTTATGGTTACGGGCTAAAGATAGGCTTTTTTTATGAGCCCGCTTAAAAAGTGCCGCCAACAGGAAGGATAGCCTGCGGGCGGCACTTTTATTATACCCTTGATGCTGTCAGCCTTTCAGGATCTTTGCTTTTTCTTCATCAAATTCCGCAGCGGAAAGGATGCCGGCATCCAGCAGCTCTTTCAGGTCAAGCAGGGCTTGTTTCTTATCCGCCATGCTTTTCCCGGCGGGAGCTTCAGCCGGAGCCGCAGTAACGGGCGCCGCTTTTGCCTGTGGTGAATTGTAACTGAGCAGCAGCGCGGCAATTTCGTTATACCCTTTGATAGAGGCATAGTCGATAGCCTTTTGCTCTTTGGTATTAACGATGGATACATCTGCCTTTTGTTCCAGCAGGTATTTAACAATATCTTTTTTACCGTTAGATGCGGCGTAATGTAGTGCAGTATTCCCGGATTCATCCTGGATATTTACATTGGCCCCGCGTTCCAGCAACAGTTTCACCATGCTGAGATGCCCGTTTTTAGCGGCTACATGCAGCAGGCTTTCCCCACCGTAGCTGTAGGTGTGATTGAGATTGAAGGCACTGTCCATAGAAAGACTGGCAGCGCTTTCCACCCAATCCAGGTAACTGTTCATACTGGCGGTATCTGCGGAAAGCGGCTGGCTGAAATTAACATCAATGCCTTTATCCAGGAAAAGGCTCACGATCTCTTTCTGGTTATTGGCGCAGGCATACCAAATAGGGGAGAGCCCGTTCCTGGACGTGGTCAGCACGTCGGCTCCATGTTGTACAAGGAGGTTGGTGAGTGCCCGGTTGGTGTCATAGCAGGCAATCAGCAGGGCGGATTCTCCCGCGTGATTGGTATGATTTACGTTGGCATTGTTTTCAAGGAGGCAAGTGGCCATGGTAGGGTTTTTGGCCCGTACTGCTATGATGAGGGGGCTGTCGCCGCCTTTGTTGGTGGTGTTTACATCTGCACCGTGATCAATGAGCGTTTGCACTATCTCTCTATTGCGCCATGCAGCGGCAATGAGCAAAGGGGTTTCGCCCTGGTTGTTCTCCAGGTCTACCGCAACGCCTTTCTTCAGCAGTTTATCTACCAGTTCCTTCTGACCGGTTTTAGCGGTAAGGTGCAACAGGCTGTTGCCCTGGAGATCATTAATATCTGTGCGTGCGCCTTTTTCCAGCAGGAACAGGGCGGTTTGTTTTTGTTTTTGCAGGCAGGAAAAATAAAAGGGTGTTTCGCCGTTATGGTCTTCGTAGTCCAGGTCGGCGCCGGCTTCCAGCAGCAACTTCACCAGGTCTTGGTAGCCGTGGTGTGCAGCGTAATGCAGGGCCGTTCTTCCTTTCTCGTCGGTATAGGCTACATCAACCTCGTTATTGGCCAGTAAAATTTCTGCTATTTTACGTTTGCCGCTTTCACAGGCAATAATAAAAGACATGGACATGGTACTACGCTTTATGTTTTAACAGTAACTCTACAGTTTTTGATTTGAGGTTATCGGTGCTGGCAAGGTCAATGGGCCGCTGATCCAGATCGTTGGTGATATTTACATCTGCGCCCTGTTCTATCAGCAGTTTAACCTTGCGGTAAAGCTGCCGCGCCGCTTCCTGTTCATAGTTAACGTTGTAGGCGCATACTTTATGCAGCAGGGTATTGCCTTCATTATCGCGGCGGTCTATCTCTATTACACCGGTTTCCAGTACCCCCTGTAACATCTCCGCGGGCTGCTCGGCTAACCAGTCGATGGCTGCTTTGTCTTTGGCATAATAAGGAGAGGTCTGGTAAATATCGGCCCCGTCGCGGATCAATGCCTTTATAAGCGCTACGTCCGCTGTGGAGGCGCTGCGGCGCATACGCATGGCGCCGCAAAAAACAGTTTCGCCGTTTTTGTTGGCAATGTCAAAGTCAACTGGTGCATGGGCTGCCAGTTTTTCATACCGCTCCACATTGCATACCTGGTGCACAATAGCGGCGTAGAAAGGGGTTTCGCCGTCTTTCCCCGGCTGGTTTAGGTCAGCACCATGCTGCAGCAGCAGGTCAATATATTTCTGCTTATTGGTGGCAATGGCAAGATGCAGCGGTGTTTCTTTCACAATATTACCGGCATTGGGGTCCAGTCCTTCCCCGATCAGATATTCCAGGTAAACAACACCGGTGTCTTCTTTGATCGCGTATTCCTGGATGATCTTATACAGGTAATTTTCTTCGTAATTGGTTTTATAATTCACATCGCAGCCAGCTGCTACCAGTATTTTAATATGCTCAATGGGAGCGGAGTTATTAAAGGCAATATTCAGCAATGTTTTATCCTGAACGGCATCGTTGATATTATCCAGTTTCCCGGCAAAAGCGGCAAGGAAATCCAGGTCGGCCGGCCCTGTGCCCAGGTACCTGAACAAACTCGGGAAGATGGTATTGTCGAATTTTTCGTATTCGTAAGTATCTGTTTCTATGAAACCATCTTTTACCAGGGCATTTATCAGCTCAAATGCTTTGGCCCTGATCAGCGTATCATAAATTTGGCTTTTTTCGTAAGACTGAAGATCTTTTGGTACTTTTTCACCCTGATCCATTAATTCTTTTGCTGCCGGAAGGTTGCCTCTTTTCAGCGCGTCGGTTAGTGGGTTTGCTTCGTACATAAGCCTGGTTTATAAATTTTTCGGGTCCGTTGGGTCAATTTTCCTGCCAAATATACGATAGGATGGTTAACAGCAAAATCTTCTTTATAATTTAAATGCTGCAGCCGCAGATTAATAAAAAACAGGAACTTCATCATGATAAGCCGGTGGCAGAGGTGATACCAACGGTGACGGATATACTTTTTTCATTTTATCTCCGGGTGATCTGTCGGTGTTTTTTTATTATCTGCCATTTAATTATTATAGATGATCGGTGAAACATGCCTGTAACGGGGGGCTTGGGAACAATCCGGCACAGGCATTTTAAAACATAGAAAATTGTTAATATTTAAGTTATGCTTGCTTATGTTTTCATCCTGTCTTAGATTGAGATGGAAATGAGCAAATTTTTACAAAGGATATTTATATTGATAGTACTGATCTCGCTACGCCTGGTATCTACCGGGCAGGTGCGGGTTCATGGCACGGTATACGACCGCACGGCCCGTTTCGGGATGGCGGGGGTAAGCGTGAAGAGCAATTCCGGCGCTGGCGCCGTTACCGATTCCGCCGGCAAATACAGTATTATATTGCCTCTTTCCGATTCTATCAGTTTTTCCTACCAGGGTAAAGCCACCCAGAAATTTGCTGTAAAGGAGATCAATACTAATCGCACTTTCGATATGAGCCTGCATGTGGATATTCATTCCTTAAAGCAGGTGGAAGTAACTGCTACGCTTCCGCGCAGCTATTCTGAGGATTCCGCAGCGTTCCGTAATGAGTATCGCAAGGTGTTTGATTATTCGCCGGACTATCTTACCAGCGGGGGCAATAGCATGGGCGCCGGAGTTAACCTGGATGCGCTTTTTAGCCTGAAGAAGATCAAGCGGATGGAGAATTTCCGCCGTTTCCTGGAAAGGGAAGAGCAAGAGAAATACATTGATCACCGCTTTAACAGGATGCTGGTACAAAAGATCACGGGGCTGCAGCCACCTGCGCTGGACGCTTTTATGAAGCAGTACCGGCCCAGCTACGGACTGTTGCTGAGCTTTGAAACCGACTATCTCTATTATAAATATATCAAAGACTGCGGTAAATATTTTTTAGAGAGATGGGAACTGGAACATCCCGTTAAGAATGGGCGCCGGGATAATATCCTTTTCCAGTAAAGTTTGCCGGGACAGATATATTATCTGCCCCGGTGGTTATTTTATACTATAACCGTTCCCGGTATTTTTACTCATATCCGTTTTTCAGCACCAGCACCGCCCCGGGAGCAGCGCTGAGTGAAAGGAATCCATCTTCCGTATTGTGTATTTCAAATCCTTTATTACTGGCGGCGAAGAAAGTTTTAAACGGCAGCTTTAAGCGGGTTTTTCCACCTTTCTCCGCCACTATTTTTACTTCATCCACCTGGCTGCCTTCTTTCCTGGCGCTTACCAGGAAAGCGCCTTCTGCGCGCAGTTTTTCAAATGATACATTATTCCAGGCGGCAGGTATGGCCGGCATGATCTCAATAAAGCCCGCATAGCTTTGCAGCAGCATTTCCTGTAATCCTGCAGCAAAGGCAAAGTTGCCCTCCAGTGTGAAAGGCCGGTACTGGAATTTCGACAGGCCGGATTTAGTTTGATCGCCGTTCAGGTGAAAACTGTTCACAGAACAGAATGCGCGGGCAAATATCTGCAGGTCTTTTGCTGCGCCATCACTGTTTTTCGCCCTTGCTTTGAGATTAGCCATCCAGGCATAGGAATAGCCGCACCAGTAATCAGGTCCTATGCTGTCGGTCAGGTGTATGGTGTTGCTGATAATGGCTTGTGCACGAGGGCCGTCTTCCCATTTGATAAGCCCCAGCGGGTGAATGGCCATCATGTGTGAAAAGTGGCGGTGCGACTGGTTATAGGCCATACTCGGAGCAAACATCAGCTCGTTTCGGGGAGAGAGCGAAAAGTCATCGAATTCTGCCAGTATCTTTTGCCAGTGGGCCGATTCTTTGCTTAAACCTAATTCAGTGGCCAGTTCTGCAGCTTTGCTGAAAGTGAACTTCATCAGGGCCAGGTCGTAGTTGGTGTTTTGAGGGAACCATGCCTCCAGGCGGTTATCATTTATTTCAGGGCTGGAGCTGATGGGCAGTTTACGGTGGGCACGGGCATCTTTTACGGTGATGCTTTCCAGGAAGGAGGCTGCGCCTTTTATCCAGGGGTAGGCCTTTTCTTTCAGGAATTGCCTGTCCATGCTATAACGCCATTGCAGGTAATAGTGCTGGGCCAGCCACGACGATACCGTAGGGGAAAGTGAGTACTGGATCCATCCGCCCATTTCTGTGCCATCGAGGGTAGTAACGCCTGGCACGGCAATGCCTCCTGCGCCGAAATACATTTTCGTATAGCGTTGGTAGTTAGCTTTGTTGGCTTCAAGATGATTGATATAGCCCATGGCTTCGTCGAGATGATTGCCGCTGTAAGAGGGCCAGTAACTGAGTTGGGTGTTAAGATCATGGTGGTAGTCGCCTTTCCAGGGCGCAATGCGGCCGTTATCGGCCGTCCATACCGCCTGCAATGAAATGGGGGGTGCATTTTTCCTGGCGGCAGCGCCAAACTTATATTGCTCAAGGTACCATTGCTTTTCGATCAGCGTATCCGGAACATGAATGGCCGATTGGGCCCAGAACTTTTGCCACCAGCTGCTGTGCGCCAGCAGCTCCCGGTTAAAATCGCTGGCAGCAGCTTTGGCGGTCATCTTTGCAGCAGGCTCGTTCATTGGCTTGCCGGGATATTGGGAGGAAATACTCCATACGCCTTCTACAGTGGTTTTATTTATCTTCTTCCAGCGCACATTGATCTCATAGGTAAATCCGCCCCATCCTTCCTGCCGGTAAGTAATGCTGTTGCCGTTCTGCACAATGCTGCCCTGTTTGTAGCCCAGCCGGGAGAGGTCGTCCCCGCCCACAGGATCGCCGGAGTTTTTTACAGTGCCCTGGTATTGTGGCGCCAGCAGCTGCGGCACAAAATGATCGTCCACGTTTTCAAAACGGAACCAGCCTGCGGGCTTTACAGCATCTACAAAGGTTTTGAGACGGGTGCCACCGGCCCAGGTAACCTCACATAAGGCGTTGGAAAGGGTAAGATGAACTGATTGTACGGCGCCCCAGTTCCTGGTATCAAATTCCAGCGCGCCGCCGGGAATCTTTGATGGCGCTGCTTCCCGGTCGTAGGGGGCATCAAAATATTCCTGTACAGGCTTGTAATCTTTTTTATGCACCTGGTCTGTCACCCATCGATAACTGAACTCTTTACGGTGCAAGCCCTTCATCGGCCGCATGTCCCAGAGGTCGGCCCTGTCCAGCGAAATTCTCAGGTGATCTTCTTTCTGCCATACAAGCGCACCAAGTAAACCATTGCCAAGTGGAATAGCCTCATCCCAGCGGGTAGCAAGGTGGTTGAATTGCAGGTCGTGTTGATACGATTGCCCGGTGCTGTTCAATGCCAGCAGGGAAAGCGACAGCGCCGCAATAAGTTTGTTCATCAGTTCTGTTTAGTAATGAATATAGCAGTAACAATTTACCTTAAAAAGGTAACACTTTATAGCATGTTGAGAAACCCAACAATGCTTTTGTGGCAGATCATAATTATTTCCTGAAAACGTAATGCAATTTTCGCAACTCCTGTTGTTTTTTTCTCCCGGTTCAATATTGCAGTCACCCCATCCGGATAAGGCTGGTATGTACATGAAATCTACAAACCTCAGCACCTGAACCCTGATGGTACAGACCCCGACAAGAACATTGGTTTCCTGGTGAATATGCAGTTGATTGTTGATAACGATGCGAAACAGGATGACCCCTTCTGGCAGCCGGTAATATCACAGGGTGTGATCAGTAATACGTCCATGCCAAAGAATACACTGGATACCACTTTTGAGTTGGAGGAAGATGCAAAGAACGTAAGGCTGCAGCTTACTACTACCGGCCATGGTGCAGCATGGCCCAGCGGAGAAGAGTACACCAGCACGAATTAAAGATAGAAATACCCGATCTCAGCGCCAACGGGGAATATCGTTTAAAAGGATACCTTCTTTATAACTAGGGCAACGAAGTATATAGAATAAAAAAGTGCCGGGTCTTTATACAGTTAAAAATTGCATGAAGACCCGGCACTTTTTATTTAGTTTATGCATCTGCACCATCAAGCACCGGTGCACCGGCCACTTTCTCCACAACGGCTGGCGGCAAATAAGGACGGCCACCAGTAGCAGGCACGCAGGTGCCGGTGAACACCGCTTTCGTCATTACTTTTCCGTTCAGTATAATAGATTGTTTGAAGTGCAACTGCGGCCCGCCAGACGGGTCTGCAAATAAGTTACAGGTAACGGTAAAGCGGTCTCCTTTTCTCAGGGACCTCAAAAACTGGATCTTATAACCCGATAACACCATGTGAACACCATTCCTGGCCTGCTCTTCAAAATCAAATCCCAGTATTTCCCTGATATAATCGTGACGGCAATACTCCATATAGAATGGGTAATACAGGCCGTCCATAATATCCTGGGCATCGATATGTTCTTCTTTTGCGACGTATTCCTTTGTGTATTCCATTATCTCTTTAAATTTAATTATTTCGGATCGCTGTTGCCCGCCCAAAATAGTATTAAATTGTGAATCATAAATGAATACAGCATCTTGAAATTGAAATTCCTGATAATAATTGGATTGTTAACCGCTATCACCAGCACGGCCCGTGCACAGGCCGATAAATGGACCGGTATATGGAAAGCATCCCTTCGCCCATGGGGAGTGGGAACGCCCATCAATATGCAGCTGCATATTGGCGAAGCCCGACAGGGCGTGTTATATCCTGCGGTGATCACATTGGAGTACGGGAAGTTTACCGGCATTTATGAACTGCTGCTGGCAAAGAAAAACGATAAGCAGCTGGGTATAGGGCGTAATAAGTTTCCGTTGAAAGAAACACCTTTTAAGCTCGGTATCTGGATGTGGTATCTTAACGGCACCATGGATTACAACCATGATACGATTGCCCTGAGCCGCATGTGGATCAATAAAGCCAGCTTCTGGATGCGCGGGCTGGATGAAGGCGATGAAATTTATGAACAATCGAAAGTAGCGTTGCGCAACTTTTTGTACAACGGGAATTTCAAACTAACGAAAAGCAGGAACAAGCCTTTGCCGGATTCAAGTATACAAAGGATCATGTACCCTGAAACCAGCCAGATCTATTTTGGTATTTACGACAGCATTGTATCAAAAGACAGCGAAATTCCACTGGAGATCGACGACCAGGAGAAGTATGATGAAGATACCATCACCCTCCTGCACAACGGGAATACTATTTTTGCAAGAGAGCAGATCAACGATCATAACCGGCGCCTGAAAGCCAGGCTGGATACCGGCCGGAATTACTTTGTGCTGTTTGCCGATAACTATGGTGGTCTTCCTCCCAATACAGGCCGTATCCGTACTACCATTAACGGCAGGCCTTACGGTTTTGATTTCAGCGACCGCTCCAATGCCTGGGCCACTTTCCTGGTGGCAAACATTTATCACACAACTATTAATAACAGGGTAGATACTATCACCAGTAATGTGATCAAAAGAACCGCGGTGCCGGTGGCCACCATACCAGTGCGCACGGCAGATATTATACTGGAGCTGAAAGATACCCGGATCCAGGACGGCGACAGTATTTCCCTTCGCCTGAACGGGCAGTGGGTTGTTACCGGTTTCCCTGTAAAAAAAGCGGTGCAGCAGATTGCCATCAAATTACAACCGGGTGAAAATATTTTATTGTTTACCGCTGACAATCTGGGATCCATTCCACCCAACACCGCGGAGCTGCGGATCAGGTTTGGAAAAGAATCGAGAACACTGAATCTCAGCACCGATATGAAAAGAAATAATGAGATCCGCCTGGTGCTGGAGTAAATGAACTACGCATTAAAAAGTTTCATCAGCAGGCTTAACCCTATGCCTGAAATAAAGCAGCGTTCCTTGTTATTCCCCAGCAGTTGTTGTGTCCAGTCGACCAGCCCCCCGTCTGCAATTTCTATTTCATGTTCTCCTGCCTGTATTACCGCTTTGAACTGTATGCCTTTGTAGTAATTGTTTTCCGCCGGCGTTTCATCAGCAATAATTTTATACGGGAGATGAGCAGAAAGATAATCCATTAATGACTGCATCAATGCGCGGCCGTTGGAGTAACCGTTGCGGGGCTGTATTTTAAAGTAAATAATTTTTATGCCGAAGAGCGTATGCAGCAGCGTGTAAATGTGCTGCAACTGTTCTGTGCAGGTGCTCAGCTCAAATTCAAAATTGCCTGTATCCCTTCCTGCTGCCGCCATACAGGCAATTTTGAAATGCGGCGTATAGCCTTTGCCGGGAGGAAGCTGCATAGCCCTAACATGGCTGTGAACCGTGCAGTAGCGTAATAGTTCTCCTGCGCCTATGCCTTGCTGTTTCATATCAGCGATGTGAAGTGCCAGTGAATTGGTGGCATCCGCCAGCACTTCTGTATGCCGTACCGCAGTGATTATTTTCTTCTGGTTAACGGTGCCCACTGCCGCGCAACTGCCAAACTGCGCTACCGGTGATAGTTCTACTGGCTCATACTGCTGCTGTCTTAAGAACCGGAGCAGCTGTAATTCCTTTTCCAGCATTTCGATCATATCGGTATCTGCAGGCTGTACGTAAATATTCTGCCGGTATTGTTGCAGCAGGGCAGCTGCGTGCAGGTCTTCCGATTTCCGCTGGTACACTTCCAGCAGCAGCGATGATAACTCAGAACTGCTGAGTTGTTTGCGCAGCACTTCCACCAAATCTGGGATGCCTGTTTTCCTGGCTGTTTTTTTTGAAATGAAGTCCTCCATATATGACAACAGGTATTGATTGAATAACAATCAAATCTACGCCATATCTGCATATAATGCCGCCAATCTGGTGTGAGTGCTCCAGAAAGGAGGAGGGGTAACGCCTTCGAGATTGGCGATTAAAATGTCAAGATGTGTATGCCAGCCACCGCCCACGCTGCTGCGGGTTTTTGTATCATCGGCCAGTTTGCGGTGAGTGAGTGTCAGTAATACCCTGTCTTCTTTCTCCGTTAATTCCATAGTTACCTCCGATCCTCCTTCCCAGGTAAACGACAGCAGGCGGGGAGGGTCCACTTTCAGGATGGTGCCGGTGAAATGATGGCCATCTTTCATGTCGCGGTATTTCTCCGGGATATTATCAGGAAGGGGACTGAGTTGCTGGTGCATAAAATGCAGATGAACCTTGCCTCCTTCAAAGAGCTCCATATCGCCGCTCGCCAGCCATTTGCCGCGTTTTTCGGACTCTGTAAGATAGGCCCATACCCTGTCAACAGGGCCTGGCAAATTGCGTTCAAAACGAATGGTGCCGGGGGAGAGGATCTGTCCTGTTTTTTCCATGTTTTTTGGTTTTAAATATTTAGTGGGAAGCCACGCCTTTGGGAAATTTATCTGCAATGAGGTTAAGGTCGATATTGTGTTCCAGGTAGGCTTTCAGGCCATCAAGAACAGTGGTGAACCCGCCGGTATTGTTATTGATTTCACGCAGCAGCTCATCGCCGGTCTTGTCGAAGCCATAGTTGTTAATTACCACATAAGTGGAGTTGTCATCTACCGCCTGGAAATTGAAATCGATCGTAGTGGCAGGATCTCCCCAGGTAACGGTTATCTTTTTGTCCGGCACGATTTCCTTTACATTTACTTTTGCAAAAGCCTGGTACATTTCCCATTCCCAGGTAACTGTTTTTCCAACAGCCAGTTTATCGCTGCCTTTGGTAAACCAGAAGTGCCGGGTGATTTCAGGATCAATAAAAGCGTTAAATACAGTTGCAACCGGTTTGCGTATCAGCATTTGGGCATTTACCCAGGGTGTTTCATTGCTTGCCATCGTATAAAATTTTATAGTTAATAAACAACGTTATTCTTCTTCGTTCAATAGTTGTTCCAAAGTATCCAGGCGGTCTGTCCAGAAACGGCGGTACTGTTCCGCCCATTGCGCTACCTCTTCCAACGCTTTGAAACTTGCCGTACAATGCCGTTCCCGGCCTTGTTTTACGATGATCACCAGCCCGCATTCCGTAAGGATACGCATATGCTTTGATATGGCCGGCTGGCTCATGCTAAAGTTTTCCGCCACCGTGTTGAGGGTAAGGGTCTGCTGCGCCAGCAAGCCAATGATGGCGCGCCTGGTAGGGTCTGCGATCGCCTGGAACACATCTCTTCTTGCTTTCATTCTGCTATGATTGTGATACTAAACCATTTGGTTTAGTAAAAGTATGTATAACCGTTTGGTTTAGCAAATATTTTTTTGGGGAGGGGGAAGAGTAAAGGCAATAACTTGATACCTGATGAGATATTATTCTGCTTTTTGAAATGAGTATTTCTCCCGGGAATAATGGTGTATAAGTTTGCCGATGTATCGGGAATTAAGTGTCAGCGCTAAAAAAACGCAATCACGAATATAACGTTGGGGAGCTTCAATGTGTATGAATTAATGGATTACTGAACGAAGTGTAAATGCAATATGATCTTAGACATAAAGCATTTGACGGTGAATTATATTTTTAATTGATAACCTATTATGTAAATGGAAAAATCAAAACAATCACTGATTGTTCCGGAGGAAAAAATCATAAAACGAATAGTAATGCTAAGAGATGAGAAGGTTATACTGGATCTGCATCTTGCAGAGCTATACGGTGTAGAAACGAGCGCCTTAAAACAGGCAGTAAGGCGTAATATGGAACGCTTCCCTGAAGATTTTATGTTCGGGTTGACTGCATAGAAGCTGAGGCTGTATCATAACTAACTTAATAGGTGTGAGAATCGCATATACGAAAATTTCCTCCACCCGGTACCCGAGTAAAATCGGGTAAAAGTTATTTATGATACAGCCTCACAAGAAGTATTTTGGTGGCGCAAAGCCTTTTGCTTTTACTGAAACAGGGGTAGCTATGTTATCTAGTGTGTTGAAAAGTGATGTGGCAGTAGAAATGTCTTTATATCATTACGCAAATTATCTGTTAATTATAATGAGGTAATGAAGGTATTAGAAGAAATGCGGGAGCAGTATGATAAAACCACTCCCTCACTCCCCCTCAATTTAATAGTGTTTATTATTATTGGATGAATCCTAATGTACGCCCGGCTGCTGCCCGCTCCCCGGTTTTCTCCGCTGCCTTCTCTGAAATATGATCCTCGTCAAACGCTATCCGCCCCAAACCTTCATTAATAAATACGCCGGTTCCGCCCTTGCTGTTATCAACATTAATAATTCCAACCCGCACATTTTTCAGGTTGGCTCCTTCTTTGGTACCGGTAAAGATCAGCGCAAATATAGCAGAGTGTGTACCATTTACTGATTTCACTTTACCATATACGGTGAAGTTATTGCCTGAGCCGGAAATAGCGGTGGTAATGCTGGTATCGGCATAGCTCACAAAATTTTTTCCGGTAAGCTTTATGCTGAAATCACTGGCGCTCTGCGCTGAAAAAGTAACGGTAGCATTACTGAAATAAGTTCCGGGTACATCATTCGGAACATTACTGGTATCCAGTTTATTGGGCGCTATGCTGTAAGTTCCTTCTACATTGGGAGGAGTTACACCCTGGTGAACATCCAGTCCAAGTATCTTTAAAGTGTCCAGGTATTTCTGCGGAATAATGTCCGCTATTTTCTTTGTAAGGATCTCCTCGTTGCTGGGGCCTTTGACTTTATCGTCTTTACTACAGGCAAACAAAACAATGGAAATGAGAAAGCTGATGGGTAGTATATGTTTCATAATTAAGATGATGGTTCCAGGTGCAAAAGTATTGCACACGCCATAAGATTAAAATACCTGGAAACAGGTATTTTAATCTTATGGTAATAATGGCTTTGCTATAATACAGAACGCGGCAGAAGCACTGAACTTTCCAAACGATGCCCTGTGCAACAGAACATATATTTTATTACGTTGTACGGCCATCCTGATCATGGAGGCCGACTGGTCAACGCACATTATGCTTCCGGTACTTAACTTACCGGCTATTAACTCCGCCAATAGGCCGGCGCCACATCCGATTCCCAGTAATACAGATGCGGGTTTGGGAGCAATGATATCAGCTGCCCAGGTGAACCGTTCATTTCTTTCCATCTCTTTTTTTTGAAGATGCAGATGTGAATTTACTGATAAATATGACTGAAGCTAACCCTAAGGTTAGTGGTAACCTTTAGCATAGTCCGGTTAAAGCAAATGGAAAGATGGATAGTTTTGCATCATCATCTGCAAAAAAATAGATCATGAAGAAAATACTGGAAATTATTTCAAGCGCAAGAGGTGCTGCATCTAACAGCACACAACTGGCTCATACGATTACTGAAAAATTAAAAACACAATACCCGGGAAGCACAGTAACACAACGCAACCTGGTGCACAAAAAATATCCACACCTGGAAGAGTCGCATCTTACAGCTTTCTTTACCCCTCCGGAAAGCGAAACCGAAGCTTACAGGGCAGCGGTGCAACATTCCGATGAAGCCATCCGGGAAGTGGAAGAGGCCGACATCCTCGTGATCGGCGTACCCGTTTACAACTTTGGTATTCCCTCTGCACTGAAAGCATGGATAGATCATCTGGTGCGGGCAGGCAAAACGTTCAGCTATGGAGCCGATGGCCCTAAAGGATTATTAAAAGATAAAAAAGTATACCTGGCCATTGCCTCCGGTGGCGTTTTTTCTGAAGGCCCGCTGAAGTCAATCGACTTTACAGAACCTCATCTCAAAACGGTTTTCGGATTTATTGGCCTGCACGATGTTACAACGTTCCGGGTAGAAGGAGTAAGTAATCCGGAGCTGCGGGAAACCGCCCTGCAGAGAGGTTTGGAAAGTGTAATGGTCTGACACATATAAACCAGGAATGGCCGGCAGTTATTCCCATCTGCCGGCTATTTTATTTAAACAGGATTAAGCTAACTTTATTTAAAGTTCACCTCATGCTGTTTAAACAAGCGCACCTTGAAGGAATTGTTTCCGGAGAAATATCACTGGCTTTCCGTAAATGGAAGAAGCCGGCTGTGAACAAAGGAAGCCTCATCAATACCAGCATTGGCGTGGTAGCAATCACCGGCATCAAAGAATATCCCGTCAACCGGATCACTGAAACAGATGCTGTCGCCGCCGGTTATAAGGACCTCACAACCTTACATGCGGAGCTCAGTAAAATACCGGAAGGCATTCTTTACAGGATAGAGGTACACTATCACTCCGAAGATCCACGGATTAAATTAAGAGAACAAACATCCCTCACACCGGAAGCCCTTACGACACTAACCGCAAAACTGGCCCGCCTGGATCAGTTCAGTACGCAAGGTAGCTGGACTATCCCCGTACTGGAAGCCATCCGCCGGTATCCCAACCTGAAAGCTGCAACACTGGCCCAACTTCTGGGAAAGGAAAAAGACTGGCTGAAGCTCAATATCCGGAAACTGAAAAATCTTGGTCTCACCATCAGCCAGCTGGAAGGTTATACGCTATCGCCGTTGGGAGAGGAATATCTTGCATCACAATCTTCCTCAAAACAATAATCGACTTCCATTCGTTCATCTACAAATACTGGAAAATTTTAAGAGAAGAATTTGTGTGATATGAAAATTACGTATTTCTACGTATGCAATGGTAGGTAGGAATCATAACTTAACTGAATCACGACTGCAGGAAGATGTTGTGAAATTATTACTGGTGGCTGTTTTCTTCATAAAGGTAAATTTGGTTTACCAGCGCCGCGCAAACGTATTTCCCGCAACATATGCAGTAGAAAAAAATAGTTTTAGAAGATGTAGTGAAGATGCTTGATGGTACTACGTTTCAGATGTCTGTTGCTGTAAAATACAGTTGTGTGAAAATTACATCTTAAAAAAATATTTATTTCCGAATTAAAAAATGTTCTTTACCTTAGTTTCCAAGAACGTTTTGAAAGACCAGAAGAGACAGGTAATTGAACCCCAAAATTTACTGAACCCCAAACCCCTCGTCATTCGTGATAAGTAATGCGCTTACATTGATACGTGATCATTTGCAGGCATTCTTTGCGCTCAGAGGATTTCCTGCCAATAGTGTGATCGTTGAAAACATTGGTTTGCTTGAAACAACGCATGCCAATAATTTCAATGGCAACGTTATCATTTCCCTCGTAAATGTAGAAGAAGAAAGCACGCTGAAAAACAGCAAGGCGTACACCACCTGGCCGGATAACCGCGCCAGGTACCAGCATCCGCCGGTATATCTCAATCTCTATGTATTGTTTACCGCCGTGCTTTTCGGCGATGCTACACACGACTACTACGAAGAAGCATTGCACCGGCTCTCGGCAGTGATCAGCTTTTTCCAGGCGCAGAAAACTTTCAGGAATGCAGACGGATCCCTGGACTTAACCTACTTTTGTATTGTTTGATAAACTATTAGAACCATGTTTTCTCAATTTCCTAAATTGATCCTGATCCCTTCTGCTTTGCTTCTCTTCACTGTTATTGGCGGCAGGAGGTCCTCCCGGTACCGGCAAAACTTTTACCGCCAGCCTGCTCGGAAAATATACAGGCAGGGATGTATATAAAATTGACCTCTCCATGGTGGTGTCAAAATATATAGGGGAAACAGAAAAGAACCTGGAAACATTATTTGCCAAAGCCGCTGATAAAGGATGGATCATTTTCTTTGATGAAGCGGATGCATTGTTCGGTAAGCGCACCAACGTAAGAGATGCACACGATAAATATGCTAACCAGGAAGTATCTTACCTGTTGCAGCGGATCGAAGATTTTAACGGCCTGGTGATCCTGGCTACGAATATGAAAAATAATATTGATGACGCCTTCATCCGCCGTTTCAATGCCATCATACAATTCCAGGTGCCGGGCGAACGGGAGAGGGCCGCTATCTGGCAGAAAACGTTCCCGCCCAATGTCAGTTTCCAGGATGATGAAGATATTCCCGGCAAGGTGAAGAAATATGAGATCACCGGCGGTAATAT
Source organism: Chitinophaga polysaccharea (assembly GCF_902150045.1). Taxonomy (GTDB): domain Bacteria; phylum Bacteroidota; class Bacteroidia; order Chitinophagales; family Chitinophagaceae; genus Chitinophaga; species Chitinophaga polysaccharea_A. The sequence continues at coordinate 853,137 of NZ_CABFVU010000003.1, read as the reverse complement.
TATCAACGTGGTGCAATACGCCTGCCTGAAGGCACTGGAACGCAAAACAGCAAAGGTTTCCCTGGATGATGTGGTAAATGGCATCCGCAAAGAAATGAATAAGGAAGGAAGATCGTTTATTGTTTAATATCTCTCCAGTATGTTATCACGGCATACCGGGAATGTTTGTTATCTCCCTTTCAACCGTCTATCCAATTATTCCCCCCTGTTCCCTTATTTTTCCTATTTTCCTTGTTACCAATTCTACGTGTATGATCAACTTAAACCTTAAGGCCAGGGCGCAGCATACCTATGACGCTATTGTAGTAGGCTCCGGTATCAGCGGGGGATGGGCCGCCAAAGAGCTCTGTGAAAAAGGGCTTAAAGTGCTCCTGCTGGAAAGAGGACGGCAACTGGAACATATCAAAGATTATACAACCGCCACCCAGGCGCCCTGGGAAACGCCGCACCGCGGAAGACTTACCCCCGCACAAAAAAAAGAACATCCCTATCTCATACGGGAACGGGTATACTCCGAGTTTAATGAAAGCTACTGGCTGAAAGATACAGACAGCCCGTATACGGAAAAAAAACGGTTCGACTGGACCCGTGCTGATATTGTAGGCGGAAGATCCATTATGTGGGGACGCGGATCGCTCCGGCTTAGTGACCTCGACTTTGAGGCCAATGCCAGGGAAGGCATCGGGATCGACTGGCCCATTCGTTACAAAGACCTGGCCCCATGGTATGATCATGTGGAAGCCTTTGCCGGTATCAGCGGCCAGGCGGAAGGACTGCCACACCTGCCCGATGGCATTTTCCAGCCACCTATGGAAATGAACTGTTTTGAGAAAGCAGTGAAAGCCAGGATAGAAAAAACTTTCCCGGAAAGGCGTATGACCATTTTCCGCACCGCCAATCTTACACAGCCTATCGGCGACAGGGGCAAATGCCAGTACCGCGATCTCTGCGCACGGGGATGCCCATTCGGCGCCTATTTCAGCTCTCAGTCGTCTACCCTGCCCGCTGCGGTAAAAACCGGTAATCTTACCCTGCAAACGGATGCCATCGTGAACAGCATCATCTATGATGAAAGCAAAGGAAAGGCAACCGGGCTACGTGTTATCGACAAACACACCAAAGAGATGACGGAATATTACGCCCGTATCATCTTCTTAAATGCCTCTACGCTGGGCAGTACCTTTGTGCTGATGAACTCTGTATCCAATCGCTTTCCGCAGGGAATAGGCAATGATCACGGCGTGCTGGGCCACTACCTCATGGACCATCACTTCCACGCCGGCGCCAGCGGTATTTCAGATGAGTTCGGTGACAAATATTACTACGGCCAGCGCCCCGCCGGTTTTTATATTCCCCGCTTCAGGAACATAGGCACAGATAAACGCAGCTATCGCAGAGGTTTTGGCTACACCGGTTACAGCAGCCGTACCGGTTGGTCAAGAGGCATCGCTGAGCTGGGAATAGGCGGGGCGTTTAAAGATTATCTCACCGAGCCGGGGCCCTGGCAAATGGGCCTCATGGGCTTTGGAGAATGCCTGCCCTATGAAGAGAACCAGGTGACGCTGGATCACAGCATCAAAGACGCCTGGGGCCAGCCCGTGCTGCAGTTCAACTGCGAATTCAAAGACAATGAGCGGCAAATGCGCAAAGACATGGACCAGGACGCTGCTGCCATGCTGGAAGCAGCCGGTCTGAAAAACGTGACACCATTCAACAGGGATTCCTATCCCGGCATGGCCATACATGAAATGGGTACGGCACGCATGGGACGCGACCCGCGCACATCTGTGCTGAATGAATGGAACCAGGTGCATACCGCCAAAAATATCTTTGTAACGGATGGCGCCTGTATGACCTCCTCCGCCTGTCAGAACCCGTCGTTAACCTATATGGCGCTCACCGCAAGGGCGGCAGATTATGCAGTAAAGGAACTGAAACGGCAGCAGCTGTAGGTTAACTTTCTATTAAGCGGTAGATATGTTCTGTGAATTGATATATTTTCATCCTCTTTATCTCTCTGAAAAAATATAAATACCTGATGAACCGATTATTATTAGCCACATTATGCGCAGGCGCCCTGTCGGTATCTGCACAACAGAAAGAACCGGCAGACGATATCATCAATGAATTTTATCATCACCCGGAACATATTATGGTGGCGGCACACCGCGCCTCTCACAATAAATATCCGGAAAATTCCCTGGCAGCTGTAAAAGAATCCATTGAACAGGGAATTGATGTGGTGGAGATAGATTTACATGAAACAAAGGATCATATCCTGGTGGTAATGCACGATGCCACCATTACCCGCACTACCGGCAAGCCGGGAAAAATAAAGGACTATACCTACCAGGAACTGCTGCAGTTTCCCCTTCTTTTCAACGGGCAGCCTACTACGGAAAAGATCCCCACTTTTGAGCAGGTACTGCAGCTCACTAAAGGAAGAATTATAGTAGATGTGGATTTTAAAGAGGAAAGCGAATCCGCTGCGAAACAGGCCTTTGGACAGATAGCAGCGCACGGGATGGAGAAACAGGTACTGTTCTTTATTTACGATCATCACCAGGCGCCCACCCTGTACAGCTGGAACCCCCGGATCCCTGTAATGCCCCGCGCGCACAGTGTGGAGGAAGTAGCAGAGATACAGCAGATGGCCACGAAACAGGGAAAGTTTCCCGTGATCCATGGAGATGCTTCCTTTTACTCGGATTCCCTCGTGAAAAGCGTTACTACCAGCGGCACACGGGTGTGGATGAACGCTTTGGGCAAATACGATAAACTGGAGTCGGCAAATGAAAATGCCGGGTTTGACCAGCTGCGTAAAGATGCGGCATATGCCAATGTTATCCAGACAGACTACCCGGAAAAACTATTGGCATACCTGCGCAAAAAAGGATTACATAAATAAAAAATTTTACAGCAATCCCTGCTGGGCGGCTATTTTGATCAGTGCCGCCACATTTCTTACCTGGAATTTCTGGATCAGGTTTTTCCGGTGCGTTTCTACTGTGAGCGGGCTCAGGTTCAGCTGCTGCGCAATATCCGGTGTGGTTTTGCCATCTGCTATCAGCTGCAGTATTTCCTTCTCACGTTTGGTTAGCTGGGGAATGCCTTTTAACTCGCTGATAGATGGGCGCGCCATAATTTCTTTGGCGCCCCTGCTGAAAGTGATCATCCCGTTGAGCGCTTCCTGTATGCAGGCTACCAGTTCTTCGGAAGATATATTTTTTAACAGGTATCCCGTTGCGCCGTTCTGGATCATTTGCAGGATCATACTGCGCTCCGAATGATTGCTCAGCGCCAGTACATGCGTTTCCGGTGAAATAGCTTTCACTTCCCTGCACAGCTCTATACCGTTGGCATCCGGAAGCGTGATGTCCAGCAGGAGCACGTCTACTTTATTTTCTTTGAGGAAAGACATGAAAGTCATACCGGAAGTAAAACAGCCGGTAATTTGTATGCTCTTTACATTGTTGAGCAGTTTTTGCAGTCCTTCAAGTACAATCGGATGGTCGTCTACAATGGCCAGTGTGGCGGGATCAGTCAACATGTAATTCAATATTTATAGTGGTGCCTTCATTCACAGCGGAATCGATATCAATTTTCCCTCTCAGGAATCCTACCCTGTTACGGATGTTGCTTAACCCGATCCCTTTTTCATTACCTGCTGCCTCCATGTCAAAACCCTTGCCGTTATCTTCCTGGGTGATAAAGAAGATATGATCGTTCTGGCTGCATTGCAATATAATATTGCTGGCCTGCGCATGGCGGATGGCATTGGACAGCAGTTCCTGCACAATGCGGTAAATGTGGATCTGTACTTCTTCCCGCAGGGTATCTTCAAATCCCAGGTCCTGGAAATCGATCCGGGTATTTTCACTCATCAGCGATTCACAGAGATCTTTCAGCGCAGTTTTTAAGCCGAACTTCAGCAGGTTTACCGGCATCATATTATGCGCAATACGCCGCAATTCTGTAACGGAATGATCCAGCTGCTGGGTGATCTTTTCCAGCTCCGCCCGCTGGTCCTGGGAGTAGGTATCTTCAATTTGCGCGGAGAGATTTATTTTGGCCCCGGCCAGCATGCCTCCAAGGCCATCATGCAGGTCGCGGGCCAGCCTGCGGCGTTCCTGTTCTTCGCCCTGCAATACGGCCTGGCTGAACTGTAATTGCTGTTGTTGCTCAATTTCGTGCAGGTGTTGCCGGTAGCTCAGCTCTTTTTGCGCGGCCAGCTTTTGCTTGCTGCGGTATACAAACAGCGCAAAAAGCAATACCACCAGTAAAATCACGCTGGCGGCGCCCAGCAGCCAGTTCACCAGCCGGGAATTTTTCGCATTTAGTGCGTCCTGTATACCTTTGGCTTTCAGTGCATCAATTTCTTTCTGCTTTTCAGCGTTGCGGTATTTTATTTCCATGGCATGCACATCGTTGTTGAGCTGCGTCCGGGCAAGACTATCGCTCAGCTCACTGTAACGCTTCATCCAGGTATAGGCGGGGCCCATCTGGTGCAGGTTTTCACAGGTAAGCGCCATGCCGTAGTATAACTGTTGCCGGTTGGATACCAGCTGCATCATTTCTTTCTGCTGCATCAGCAGGGTAGCCATTTCCTTTGCCTTTACAAAATTATTGGCATTGAAATAAGCGTAAAATTGCTGCATCTGTAACCGCTGTTCTTCATACCGCATGCCTTTTTTTCTGGCCAGTTGCACGCCTTTGTCAAGGCTCGCAAGCGCTTCTTTAAATTTCCCCTCCAGGGTATAGTACATGCCTTCGGCGGCATAATGGTCCAGCAGGTAATCGGATTCAGGGAACGGCTCCAGTAGTTTCCAGGCGCTGTCCAGCGCGGGGCGGGCTTTGGCATTCCGGGCAGACAATGAATAGTTTTCCGCAATGGTATGATAGGCCGTTACCAGTTCATGAGAAGGGGAGTGCGCATTCCTGAAAATTTCAATGGCCTTGAGAATATAGGTTTCTGCTTTGTCGAACTGCCCTGCATTTTTAAATACAATGCCCACTGCCAGGTAATCCCTTCCGGCAGCCGTTTGGTCGCCCGCCTGCTGGGCCAGTGGTATGGCCTTGTTCAGCAGGATGTCGGCAAATGCCTTGTAGTTGTCTTTCCGCTGTGCAATGGCGCCATAGTCGTACCAGGCTTTAGACCGGAAAGCATATGCTTCTGCCGTTTTGAACTTACTGAGCAACGTATCCGCTTTCATGAAGCTGGCCTGACTTTTATCATAGTTGCCCTTCTTCAGCAAATTTCCTTCATAGAAATAGTAAAGCGCCTGCAGGTAGGAATGCCGGCCACTATATTGTTTACCCTTTTCCAGGTATTGTGATGACTTTAAAGAATCCTTTGCCGCCCAGAATTCCGACAGGGAATAATTTGCCCGGGCACGGACACTGTCGGAGCTGGCCTGTTGCAATATGTTCTCCAGACTGTCGGTAAACGCTTTCTCATTCAGCGGGGGAGCCTGAGCTAAGCACCGGCAGCTTACTGCAAGCAGGAATACCAGGAATGATAATCTTCTCATAAAGGCCAAAATATAAAACAATTGTTTACACCCGATCGTTGCCGGCAAAAATACCTGAAAACAGGTAGAAATAAATCATCAGATGCTGGTATTGTCCAAAGTTCCTGCCCGGAGTACATTTGCGGTAATGCCGATAAAGGTTTTAACCATTTATATTCTGTAAGTTTTATAACAGGGAAGCCGAAAACTGTGCTTTAAAAGAGTAGGCATTTTTACAATTGTCATTTATGAAGATACTTAAAAAGATTTTGTTCCCGGTATTAATGGTAGCTACATTGTTTACAGCCTGCAAAAAGGACGACGACGACAAACCATCACGTACCTCCCACAAAGTAGTTTTTAAAGCGATTGGCTCCAGTGGGGTAACTTTAAGTCATGGCTTGTATGGATGGGATCAATCCGTAACCACGCTCTCCAACCTGACCGGAAACACCTGGACCAGCCCTGAAGTTACTTCACCGGCAGAAGCTATTAACCTGAATGTACTGATTAACGCGCAGGCTACTTCATCTGCTGCTACATTGAAAGTGCAGATTTTCGTGGATGGACAACTGAAAAGTGAAGGTAACTCTGCAGGCACTGTGCTTTCTGCAAGCGCCAACTATAAATTTTAATGCTGAACAACAGTAAAAATAAATCAGCATAATATTGGCAGTTGCCCCGTTTTTGCGAGGAACCTGCTAAAGGAACCTAACTGAAAAGGATATGAAATAATGCAGGCCGGTATCTACCGCCTGGCACGACTACAATTACATAATCAGATTTACTTTGAGTTGATAGCCTTTGAACTGTGCAGTTCAAAGGCTTTTTTTATCAGAATGCGCTTTTGTCTGGCGGCCGCGATACTTTATCCCATAACCTGTTCATCACCACCTGCCGGATAACCGCTTCCCGGTAGTTACGGCTGATGGGGATCTGGTGCGACTGGATACAGATCTCATTTCCCTGGATGCTGTCTATTTTATTTACCGCCACTATGTATGATTTATGCACCCTGATAAACGCCTGGGGAGATAACTGCTGCTCCAGGTTTTTGAGATATAGCAGCGTCATGTATTTTCCCTTACGGGTATAAATGCTTACATAGTTCTGCATGCCTTCCACGAAAAGGATGTCTTCAACCTGGATCTTTTCGTACCGGGTACCGCATTTTATAAAGAAGTGATCTGCGGCATTTTCTGTAAGCGGGGTATCCTTTTTTACAGCAGGGTTTACCAGCTGGTGATAGTCTCTCGCCTTGGTGGCCGACTTAAAGAACCTTTCAAAGGTAATAGGTTTCAGCAGGTAGTCCAGTACATTCAGCTGGAACCCTTCCAACGCATATTCAGGAAATGCAGTAGTGATGATCACCATGGGCGGATGAGGGATCATTTTCAGGAAATCAATACCACTCAGTTTGGGCATCTGTATATCCAGGAACAGCAGGTCGGCAGGCCGTTGCTTCAGAAGGTTTGCCAGCTCCACGGGGTTTTCACAAATACCGGTAAGCGTAAGGAAATCCACTTCCTTCACATAATTGGCGATGCCTTCCCTGGCCAGTGGCTCGTCGTCGGTAATCACACAGTTGATCATGATAACGTCATTTTAGGTAGATAGCAATTGCGGCATCCGGGCGGCTGCCAGTTGTAACTGCAGTCTTATTTCAAAGCTGCCCGCATCATGGAGGATATCCAGTTCGTATTGCCCGGGATATACCAGGTCCAGCCGCCGCTGCACATTTTTTAAACCGATGCCGCCGTAATCAATAATAGGAGCGCTGTATTCATCTGCGGCACTGCTGTTGGCAACGGTAAATACCAGCAGCGATCCCTGAAGCTGCAACTGTATCCTGATCCAGTTAGGCGTGCCCGCGTGTTTGGATACATGCTTGAACGCATTCTCCACAAAGGTCATCAGGATAAAAGGAGCAATGCTTAAATGAGACGCCGGCTGCTGCTGGAAATCAAAAGATACCTCCACGTTACTGTTCATCCGCAGTTTTTCCAGTTCAATAGAATTTTCCAGGTAACCGATCTCCTTGCTGAGGGCAATCTGTTTATCATTGCATTCATACAACTGGTACCGCAGCAGCTCCGAAAATTTCGCCAGCGAAGCGGAAGCCACATCAGGATTTTTATGGATCAGGAAAAAGATCGAATTAATGGTATTAAAAAGAAAATGAGGATTAAACTGGTTCTTCAGGAAGTTAAGCTCTGTTTCCAGTTTTTCTTTTTCCAGCAGCTGCTGCCTTCTTTTTGTTTGCAGCCAGCTCCCGGTGAGCTTTATGCTCATGGCCAGCGTCATACTGGCCAGGGTGGAGGGCAGCGCGTTACCAAAGAAATGCAGGAAACAATAATCTCCCGGTCCGAAAAGCGCTTCGAATGTTTTTCCTGATACTACTGCACACAGGTAATAGCCGCCAACAATAGCACAGGCGGTTGCGCCAATGGTAAGCACCAGCAATGAGATGTAAGCAGTGTACTTTCCTTTTTCAAGATATTTGGGGATCAGGTAATACAAGTTGAAATATACAGCCGCCGCCTGGAAGATCACATAAAATCCAAACTTGATATAGAAAGGGAACAGGATAATAGAGTTCGCAGCTTTCAAAGGATTCCCTATTGCCACTACCCACCAGAGATAATGGTAAAGACACCAGAAGGGGATGTGGTAAAGTTTATATTTCAGCAGCCAGTTCCGGCTTGTGGTCGTATTCAAGATATAACAAATTACCTGTAATTAAAGATAGGCACATTTTGCTGATTCTTTCCCCATACTATACCAATGGTATCAAATAAATGACAACCAGCGTATGGAACCCGGTGAGTGGCGGTATTCCCCTTTTTTAACAGGTTTTGCCGGGAACCAGCCCTTTTTGTGCAGGTGGTCAGTTTCCTGGCACACCTTGTCATTCGGGCTTTTACATCGCTACAGATACCTGTTTATTTGCGGTACAAGTATTACCATATGCGCTACCTTCTTTATTCCTTATTCCTGTTGTTACCTGCTTCCTGCATATATGCGCAGGAGAAAAAAACAGATAGCCTGTCATCCTTAAAACAACTGGCTGAAATAACTGTACGGGCAGGCAGGCCATTGCTCCGGCAACAGGAGTCCGGCGCCGTTATCAATGTGCAAAGCAGTATACTTACAAAGGGAAGCTCTGTGCTGGAAGTGCTGGAGCGCTCCCCGGGCGTGTATATCGACCGGCGCAACAGCAATATTGCCCTTAACGGGAAGAACGGGGTGATGGTAATGCTGAACGGTAAACTGCTGCGTATGTCTGCCGATCAGCTGATGGTGTTTCTCCAGGGTATGAACGCCGCCGATATAGAAAAAATTGAACTGCTCAATACTCCCCCGGCAAAGTATGATGCCGCCGGCAACGCCGGTGTGATCAACATCGTGATAAAGAAAAACCGCAACCAGGGTGATTTCTCTCTTACCGGCGGTTATGGCTACGGCGAAAAAGCCGCCGCCAGCCTTAACTTCGGGCGCAGTATCCGGAACACCGGGGTGTATGGCAATTATTCGTTTTCGCACGACAGGACTTATTACGACTGGTTTGCCCGCGCTACCGATAATATGCAGTTACTGGGAGCCCCCAGCTCATCTGATTTCCTTAGCCTGATAAAACCGGTAAGCAACAGTCATAACCTGTTGCTGGGAGCAGATGTAAACCTCTCTCCGCGAACGGTGGCTGGTGGCAGCATCAGTGGCAATATCAGCCGGGTGGCAGATCATACCATTAATCACGGGGAATACCTCCTCAATATCGGTACCCGCTACAATATGGATGCAGATATCAGGGTAAACAACAACTGGGATAATATAGGCGTATCGCTGTATACAGAAAAAAGAATAAGGGCAGGGGAGCAACTGAACATCGACCTTGATTACCTCTACTATAAGAACAACCGCCCCTCCACCGCAACCAGCGCCTTTGTGGATAGCGCCGGTCATACGCCCGGCACAAACGACACGCTTTTTGCACCGCTGCAAAAAACTTTTTCTGTGTCATCGATGCAGATCGGCGTATTTAAAATGGATTATAGCCGGCAATTATCACCCGGATTAAAAATTGAAACCGGTGTTAAAGGAACCTATACCAACAACAACAGCCGCTCCAGGATAGAAAGTTTTCTTGAAGGGCAATGGGTAAGCAGTTCTGCGGCTGTTAATAACATTATTATGAAAGAAGCGATAGGCGCGGCTTATGGCTCTGTAGATGCACAGCTGCATCCCTCGCTACGGCTGAGCGCCGGCATAAGATATGAATACGCCCATACACAAATGGATGATCTGCAATATAAGCAACGCATCAGCCACAGGGAATCCGGTAAATTCTTCCCGGGCATATTTCTCACCTGGAAAAGAAAGGAAACGGAATGGAACCTGTCGTATACAAAAAGGATCAGTCGCCCCAGTTACAACGACCTGGCTTCTTTTATTACCTATTCAGGGCCTACTTCCGTGGAAACCGGCAACCCGCAGCTGCAACCCACCATCACCAATAATATAAAGCTGGGGTATAACCGGAACGGCTACTCGCTTTCCCTGCTTTACAGCCTGGACGATGCCCCCGTGGCCCGTTACCAGCTTACGCCCAACCCAACAGGAGAAGTGATATGGGTATCTCCCCAAAACCTGGTGTTCCAGAAAAATCTTTCACTGCAGGCATTGCTGCCATGGAAAATCAACGACTGGTGGGAGATGAGCCTGGGGTTTACTGGCGGCTGGCGGCAGTTTAAACTTGATTTCACCGCCAGGCCGGTACAGAAGGATTACCTGGGCTTTAACGCCAACTTCTCCACCGCCGTAAAGTTACCTGCACGGTTTGCCCTGGAAGTTTCCGGGTGGTATAACAGCGCTGTTTACGACGGCTCTAAAAAAGCAGATCCTTTTGGAGCCCTGAATGCCGGCCTCAAAAAAGAGCTTACAAAAAACGGCGGGATCCTCCAGCTAACGGTAACGGATATACTACGTACTGTGCGCATCAATAGTTATTTTGGCACGCTGACCGAAGAGGCATTTAACCTGAAAAGCAAAGTTACCTTTCATCCGGAATCAGGTAAAGCGCAGATAGTGAAGCTCACCTGGGCAAAAACCTTTGGCGCAGGCGAACAGCGGAAGCAAAGGAACCGTACGGTGGAAGAAAGCAGCCGGGTGAGGAAGTAGGGGACGGCAATTGTTTCCCAATGCCTCCATTGCATTCTTCATTTCATAGCCTGGCTTCCCGCCAGGCTTTTTTTCCTTCCCGCTAAATATTTATTCCCCACTGGTACAGTTTATTTACTTTTCTTCTCGTTTTATTTTATTTTAACGCGATGTAGTAACAAAACTGTGCGAACCCATGAGGATAAGACCAGGATCAGTTTATATCATTCCATTCCTGTTAAGTACTATGCTGCTTACAGGATTTAGGAAAAGCAGGCCGATGCCCAAAGACCTGAGGCCCAATATTATTGTTATACTTGCGGATGATATGGGATTTTCAGATGCCGGCTGTTATGGCGGAGAGATCCATACTCCCAACATCGATTTCCTGGCGGCTAACGGTATCCGCTACACGCAGTTTTATAATACCTCCCGTTGCTGCCCCACAAGGGCTTCCCTGCTCACTGGATTGTATAACCAGGAGGCTGGTATCGGGAAGATGACCGATGCGGAGGATGAGCCCGGGTATCTTGGCCACCTTTCGGAGAATGCGGTCACCCTGGCAGAAGTACTGAAAACAGCCGGCTATCAGACCGCTATGTCGGGTAAGTGGCATGTGTCCAATACCAACGGGCAAAGAACAGCTGCTGAACAAATGGCCTGGCTCAACCATCATCAAACATTCGGCGACTTTTCCCCCCTCTCACAATACCCCACCAGCCGTGGTTTTGATCAATTCTTTGGCACTATCTGGGGAGTAGTGGATTTCTTTGACCCCTTCAGCCTGGTGAGCGGAACAACGCCCATTACAAACGTACCGGAGCACTATTATCATACAGACGCTATCAACGATACCGCCGTGGCCTATATCAAAGGCTATGCAGGTACCCAAAAGCCCTTCTTCCTTTATGTAGCGCATAATGCGCCACACTGGCCGCTGATGGCGCTGCCGGAAGATATTGCAAAGTACAGGGACACCTATAGGGCAGGATGGGAAGCCATCCGCAACGCCAGGTATAACAAAATGGTGAAAATGGGACTGATTGACCCCGCTACCACGCCATTGCCCAAACGCTGGAAAAGTGAGCAAACCTGGGCGCAAAACCCCGATACCGCCTGGGATGCCATGGCTATGGCGGTGCATGCCGCTATGATAGACCATATGGACCAGGGCATTGGCCGCATCATAGAAGCGCTAAAAACAACGGGGCAACTGGATAATACCCTCATCCTGTTCCTGTCCGACAATGGGGCCAGCCCCGAAAACTGCGCCAACTACGGACCAGGGTTCGATCGCCCCGATGAAACCCGCGATGGCCGCAAAATTATTTACGCCACCAAAAAACAAGCGATGCCCGGCCCGCAAACCACGTATGCCTCTATCGGGCAAACATGGGCTAATGTAGCCAATACCCCTTATCAATACTGGAAAGCCGAATCGTACGAAGGCGGTATACATACGCCTTTGATCGCCTTCTGGCCCAAAGGCATCACCGCCGGGAAAGGTGGCTTCAGTAATCATACCGGGCATGTAATGGACCTTATGTCTACCTTCGCCGAACTGGCGCATGCACAATACCCCAAGGTGTACAACGGCCATAAGATCCCCGCCACTACCGGTACCAGCCTGTTGCCATCTTTCAGAAATAAAAATACTGCCGGGCACGATCAGCTGTTCAATGAACATTTCGGCGCAAGGTATGCGCGCTCCGGTAACTGGAAACTGGTATCGCTCAGTAACGATACCACCTGGCAATTGTTTAATCTTGCCGTGGATAGAACAGAAACCAATAACCTGGCCGCTCAATACCCCGAAAAGGTACAACAGCTGCAAACCCTTTGGTACCAGTGGGCGCAAACGCACCAGGTGTTTCCAAAACCCGGCAGCCGTAAAACAGTTAAATGAAATTCAACCTTTAATTACTTATATGAACAACAACCGGATTTTACCTAAACTTTTGATGATAGCCCTGCTGGCAGGCAGCATGGCCTGTAATGAAGTAAAACAACCTGAAAAGAAACCCGAATGGATATCCCTGTTCAACGGCAAAGATATCAACGACTGGATCGTGAAGATCCATCACCATGAAGTAGGAGAGAATTTTGGCAATACCTTCCGGGTGGAAGACAGTATCATCAAGGTGCGCTATGATCAGTACGGCGACTTTAACGACCAGTTCGGGCATCTCTACTATAAACAACCCTTCTCACATTATCATCTCAAATTTGAGTACCGCTTTGTTGGTAAATGGTACCCCTCTGCACCGGAATACACCCTGCTGAACAGCGGCATCATGTTCCACTCGCAGGACCCGCGTACCATGCCAAAGGAGCAGGACTGGCCCATTTCCGTGGAAATGCAGCTGCTGGCCGGCCTGGGCGATGGTAAACCACGGCCTACCGGCAACATGTGCTCCCCTGGTACCAACGTGGTATATAAAGGTAAACTGGATGAAACACACTGTATTGAATCCACTTCCAAAACATATGAAGGCGAACAATGGGTAAGGGGAGAACTGATCGTACTGGGCGATTCCCTCATCACACACATCATCAACGGCGACACAGTATTGCAGTATTCCAAACCGCAGATCGGCGGCGGCGTGGTAAAGAATTACGACTCCACTGTTAAAGTAGATGGCAAGCTGCTTTCCAAAGGTTTTATTGCCCTGCAAAGTGAAGGGCAGCCGGTTGATTTCAGAAGGATTGAGATCATGAACCTGGAGCACTAACGGTGACGGATATATTTTAAAAGGGGCGGTTTCCTGAAAAGGGGATCGCTTTTTTTTGAAGCATCATTTCGTACATTAGATACATGAAGGAAACCATTTTAGACAATCCCGCCTGGGAGGCGTTAACCAGCGAACACGCACACTTTGCACAAGGAACAGATCATGCCAAAAGATACCAGCAGGGAATAGTACCATTCGTTGCCTGCAGGCAAACAAATGATAACAGCATTGCCACATTGGATCCCTGGATGAATGCAGGAGAATCATTTTATATCATCGGTGAATTACCAATTCTGCCAGACAACTGGACCAAAGATAATGAACTGCCCTGCGCACAGATGGTGCTGCGGTCTGTGCCGGCGCCGCTCACTGAAAGTGACGTAGCTATGATATCGCTGCTGGGCCCTGAAGATGCGGATGATATGTACACACTCATTAACAGTATTCAACCGGGGTACTACAACCATGGTACCCGCCTGTTGGGCAATTATTATGGAATACGGCACAATGGAACTTTGATTGCTATGGCCGGCGAACGCATGCGCATCACCGGCTTCACGGAACTAAGCGCCATTTGTACTCATCCGGATCATACCGGCCGCGGCTATGCGCGAAAGCTGATCACACAGCTATGTTACCAGCACGCAGGAGAGGGGATCACTTCTTTTTTGCATGTGGCATTGTCGAATGAACGTGCTATACGGTTGTATGCGCATATGGGTTTTGAGCAGAGAAGGGTAATTAGTTTTTATAAAGTAACTACCTCCCATATACCGCCCCTGCAATAAAATACACATTCAGCAACGCATACACCAGCGGCACCACCAGCGATAACCCTCTGTCCAGCCGGCGGCTCTGCTCTGTTTTACCCGCTTTAATAAGTTGCAGCGACCAGGCAGAGGACGTGATCACCACGAAAATAAAAAACAATGTAATGCCATGCAGTGTGTCCACCAGTGTGAAAGTAGTGGAGTCGGGCAGGGAAGAGTCAATGATGTATTTGTTACCAATAGCGGCAAACAGGGAACCCACACCAAGGCCGAACCGGGAATCGATATTGTCTGCATGAATATAAAAGCAGAGATAGGCAATCAGGAAAGAAACATACATGCCCAGGAACATCTTCCAGAATAACTGCGTGGCATCCCGGTCTATACCTATTCTCACAGTAAAATTGCTGTACTCTGTATGCGGGGTTGGAATCTTGTCATCGCCAAAGGCGGTTTCATAGGCTTTAATCCCGGTGTTGATCCTAAAGCTGTCGATATTCCACCCCCGGAGTGTAAAACGGGGATCGAAGTGTTTGCCCAGCGAATCCACCGAAAATACCAGCGAGCCTGCATCAAACTGTGAGTTCTCAATGGAAAACCGCAGTCGTTGCCGGTCGAAGGGGAAGTTGTTAATCCGCCAGGAGTCCTTCATCACGCACTGCAGTTTCATCAGCAGGTAAACCCTGCCGTTGGAAGAGTCGATGGTGGAGTAGGACTTGGTAAACGTTTTGGCCTGCGGGATTTCAAGGTTCTGGATAAAATCGAATGCTTTATTTTTATAGGTAAGCCATAGCCATAAGTTAACGGTATACTCGCTTTGTTTGAAGTCGATATCATGAATGCTGGTTATATAAATGCCGGTTTTAACCGTGTCGGGCGGTTCCTGGCGCGCAACGGCAGGAAGGATCAATAAAATAAGACAGTAGAAAAGCAGCAATGATTTTTTCATTCACATATCCTTTAGCCGTGAGTAGAAGGTTTACGCTTTTTATAAAGATACAATTCTCCCGGCAGTTAACCACTGCAGGATAGTACAGGTTGCCCGGGCAGATTTTTAGTTTTAATATCACGGTATAAAATCGCTGCATTGTTCAGTATGAAAAATACATATTCCCTCTGGCTGCTGTTGGTATTATGCACGGCCACTATCTGTGCGGCGGGGCAGTCGTCTGTATTGCCTGCCAACCTCCGTTGCGAGTACCTGGTGAATCCTCTCGGCATCGATGAGCTGCAGCCCCGCCTCAGCTGGACACTGCTGGCCACAGATACCAACGCCCATGCCCAGCGGCAAACGGCCTATCGCATCCTGGTAGCGGCTACGGCAAAGGAACTGGATGAAAACAAAGGCGCTGTCTGGAATTCCGGCTGGGTGAGCACAGATGATATGCAGCATATTGTTTACAAGGGCAAACCCCTGCAGGATGATCAGTCGTACTTCTGGAAAGTAAGTGTAAAAGATGAGAAGGGGCGCATTTCAGCCTGGAGCCCTGCTGCGGTATGGACTACCGGTATCCTGCAACCGGGCAACTGGAAGGCGGCCTGGATAGGCACGGATGAGATCTTTGATCCCAGGCAACGCAATTGCAATATCTCCGATCCCTGGTTCCGTAAAACGTTTGATCTTAATGCGCAACCACAGAAGGCCAATATTTTTATCGCTTCTGTGGGGTTTCATGAATTATATGTGAATGGAAAAAAAATTGGGGATGGCGTGATGGCTCCGGCTGTAACCAATCACGCGAAAAGGGCGCGTTATGTTACCTACGATATTGCCGCGGCGCTTCGCCCTGGAAAGAATGTGATCACCATCTGGCTCGGCACTTCCTGGTCTGTTTTCGGGCCCTACATTGCGCCGGGTAAACCGCAAACACCTATCGTTGCTGCACAGGCGGCCATCTATAATAACGATGCGGCTACACCGGCACTGTTCCTTAAAACAGACGGCACCTGGCTTACGCATCCCAGCCCGAATAAACTGCTGGGCGTATGGGATTCCAACCGCATGGGAGGGGAATTGTGGGATGCAGGTAAGGAAACAGATAACTGGAACACCATCCAGGCGGATGAAAGCACCTGGCGTGCCGCTACTGAATATCATCCCCACCTGTTGCTGTCAGCCCAAATGACGGAGCCCAATAAAGTGATGAACGAAATAAAGCCCCATTCCATAGAGGCTCGGCCGGATGGCAGTTTTCGTGTAGACATGGGCGTTAACTTCGCCGGGTGGACTGCCATCCGCGTAAAAGGTAACCCCGGCGACCGGATTGATTTCCAGTATTCGGAACGGGAACAGATGGATATGACCTTCGGCTTGCACAGTGCCTATATTATCGGGAAAAGCGGGAAGGGGGAGTTCCGCAATCATTTCAATTACAGCTCAGGGAGATGGATCACCATACGCGGACTGAAATACAAACCTGCCCCCGAAGATATCCGTGGCTGGCTGGTGCGCACGGATTATAAGCCCGCTGCCATTTTTGCCTGCTCCGATTCGCTGCAGAACTGGATCTACGACCGCGTGCGGTGGACCTACGAAAATTTATCGCTGGGTGGTTATATCGTGGATTGCCCCCAACGGGAGCGCCTCGGCTATGGAGGGGATGCACATGCTACCTGCGAAACGGGGATGTTCAATTACCATCTCGGCGCTTTTTATACCAAATGGATGGAAGACTGGCGCGATGTGCAGGGCACAGAATCCATTGTAGGCAACATGTACGATACCGCCTGGGCGCATAAAGGCATCATGAGCGGCCGTCATCTTCATAAAGGGATACTGCCACATACAGCCCCCACTTTTATGGGCGGAGGCGGACCGGCATGGGGCGGCATCTGTGTGTCGCTGCCCTGGTTCCTGTACCAGCAGGAGGGCGACCGG
Source organism: Chitinophaga polysaccharea (assembly GCF_902150045.1). GTDB lineage: Bacteria > Bacteroidota > Bacteroidia > Chitinophagales > Chitinophagaceae > Chitinophaga > Chitinophaga polysaccharea_A. The sequence goes on along the minus strand of NZ_CABFVU010000003.1, from coordinate 836,090 downwards.
AGAGTGCTGGAGAAGAATTTTGAGATGATAAAGAACTGGCTGGCTTTCCTGGATACACAAACTGAAAATCATCTGCTCAAAAGGTTTGGAGGCCCCTGGGATTTCCTGGGCGACTGGCTCTGGCCGGGCGCTACAGCGGAAGGCATGAACAATAATAAGCCGCAAACGGTTTGCCTGAATAACAGCTACCGCGTATTTAATTTACGTACCGCCGCAAAGATCGCCAGGGTGCTGGGAAAAAATGCCGATGCCCTGCAATGGGAGCAACAGGCCGCAGATGCTGCTAAAGCCATCAACGCCAGGTTCTACAACGCAGCAGACCATAGCTATTCTGATAGCTCCATGGCCAACCTGGCAGCGGCTTTACTGGCAGATGTGCCACAGCCCGCAGAACGCGCAGCCGTGATGAAAAGACTGGAAACGGAGATCCTCGTAAACCGTAAAGGCCATATTCATGTAGGTATTACCGGGGGCGCGCTCCTGTTCAAACTGCTGCGCGATGAAGGCCGCGATGATCTCATTTACAGTATGACCTCCCAAACCACCTATCCCGGCTGGGGCTATATGAAAGCCAACGATGCCACTACCATTTGGGAAATGTGGGAGAAAGACCTGCCAGGACATTCCCTGCTGCATAGTTCCTATTTGTACCCGGGCGCCTGGTATATCAACGGCGTGGCAGGTATCCGCCAGGATCCGCAATCGGGCAAAGGATTCCGGCATTTCGTGGTACGTCCCCCGTTGCTCACGGAGGCACAGCTGAAATGGGCGCATGCCACCTTCAACGCTTCTGCCGGGGAAATTAAAACGGCCTGGCAGCGGGAGGGAAACAGGCTTACCCTCGAAGTAAGCGTGCCGCCCAATTGCACCGCCACCGTGGAACTACCGGAACAGGAAGCCGCCCGTGTAAAAGAAAGCAGTGGGTATATGAAAAAGAAAGGTACCAGGAACGGCTATACGCTTTTTGAATTGCCCGCAGGAAAATATACGCTGCGCACAATATAATCTCCCGAAAAAAAACGCAGCAGGATATCAATGCTGCGTTTTTTTATCTCCCGGCGAAAGCTTTAGCGCTTTTACTATCCAGGGTAAAGAAATGCCCTGGCCGATCAGGGTGATCAGTACCACCACCACTGAAATAAACAGGATGGCATTCCGTTCAGGGAAAGGCGCATTGTCTTTCAACGTGAGCGGCAGGTTAATAGCGATAGCCAGGGATACTATGCCCCGCATGCCCGACCAGCTGATGATCAGGCTGTTCTTAAAATCCAGCAGGGCATTTTCAGTAATTCGTCCTTTCCCTTTTTTGAAAGCCTGGTCCAGGTTGATCTGTTGAAGGAATACCCTCCCCATGCGCAGCAGCAGTGCTGCTACCGTAATAATAAACCCGTAACCGATATAAGGCCAGATCTGCTCACCGGGGATGCTTTTGATGACATAGGGAAATTGCAGCCCGATGAGAATGAAAATAAGGCCGTTTAACAGGAAGATGATGATATCCCATATATTCCTCGATTGCTGCTTTAATTTTTCAGGGAACACTTTTCCGCTGAACCTGGAAATCAGCAGCCCCAGCATCACTACGGCAATCACGCCGGAAACATGCAGCTCTTCTGCCATCAGGTAAGTAACAAAAGGCATCAGCAGCATAAAGCTGATCGTTACCAGGTCGTTTTTATGCACCACTTTCAGGATCACTGCCAGGATCCTGCTCATCACCATACCGGCCAGTACGCCGCCTGCCATCAGTATTGCAAATTCCAGGGAAGCTTTCCAGAACACAAAGGCTGTACCCATGGCCGCTGCAATGGCAAAGTGATAGGTTACCAGTGCGGAGGCGTCATTGATAAGGCTTTCGCCTTCGAGTATGGTTGCAGTTTTATGGGAAAGCCCCAGTCCTTTGGTAATGCTCATGGCCGCCACGGCATCGGTGGCCGACAGGATAGCGCCCAGCACAAAAGCCAGTGGCCAGCCCATACCGGGAATGAGGTAATGCGCGATCACCGCAATGGCGGCCGCTGTCATAAACACCAAACCAATAGCCAGCGTGCCAATGGTATTGAAATTGGTTCTGAATTCCTGTGGAGAGATATTAAACGCAGCGTCGTACAGCAAGGGCGGAAGAAATATCAGGAACACAATATCCGGGTTCAGCGTGATATTTGGCAAGGCGGGAATAAATCCGATACCTATTCCCGCAGAGATCAGCAGCACCGGGTAAGGTAGCTTTATTTTGTCTGCCATGGCAGACAGGATGATCATGATAGCCAGTATAAAAATGACGATGCTGTAATTCTCCATACCATTTGTTTGTTTGCAAATGTATAGTTTTAATGAAATAAGCAGCATCTGCCGGGCCGCGGGTATCAGGAAGCTTTACTGATCTGTTGTTCCCGCCATTTAATAAACATGATATGATAGGCAAATTCAAGATACAGGTGATCGTCCAGCATTTCCAGCACCAGCATTTTCCGCTGCGCGCGGTCCCCGTTGTTTTGTCTGATGCGATCATATTGCGCCAGCTGATCCTGTAACGCAGCTTCCATTGATTTTACCAACGCCGGGAATGCCGTAATAGCCGTGCCGGTAATGTGCTTTCCCTTGGCGGTTGCCTTCAGCTCCTGGATCTTCTGATGGGTCAGTTCCGGCATTTTTATGCCTGGAAGATGAAAAACATTATTGGGTTGTGTCGCCATGCTTCACAGAATTGGGTTAGTTAAAAATGAGGGGAGTTGACAGACCCTCTACTTATTAGAGTATAAAAATTCCGGATGGTTACAAAAACTTAGAAGTTTTTGTAACTTCCTTCCAGAATAACCATCCTAATGAAATCATAATGACTACACTGCAACAAACAGACACTGAAATAGACAATGACCTTATCAAGAGAGTGCTGGCCGGAGAACCTCAACTGTATGAACAGCTGATGCGCCGTCACAACGCCCGCCTGTTCAGGATCGGGATGACAATGCTGGACAACGATATGGATGCGGAAGACGCCATGCAGACCACCTATATCAATGCCTATGTTAATCTTGATAAGTTCAGGCAGGAATCCTCCTTTGGCACCTGGCTTACCAGGATACTGGTCAATGAGTGCAGCCAGCTGCTGAAGAAAAGGAACAGGCTGCCAAGTGAAGATATCTCCGTACTGGATGATCATCACCCTTCAAATGCTGCGGGCATAAAAGAATCGCCGGTATCAAAAGTCATCAACAAGGAATTGGGAAGGGCACTGGAGCTGGCCTTGCTGCAGGTACCGGAAAAATACCGGCTGGTGTTTGTAATGAGGGAGATAGAGGGGTTGAATGTGGCTGCTACGGCAGCTGCGTTGAACATCTCCACGGTAAACGTAAAGGTAAGATATATCAGGGCCCGGCTCATGCTGCGCGGGAAGATCGCTGATTACTATAAGAACGACCTGGTGTTCCCGTTCCATCTTATCCGCTGCGACAGGGTGGTTTTTTATGTGCTGGACAAACTTGGCCTCAGGTAATAATATTAAGAACAAACGGCTGATAGTTACTATCAGCCGTTTGTTTAAAAGTGGTTTATTTTTTTTCGTAGTGCATACACACCACACCGCTGGATGCAAACGCCGTGGAGGCCACCAGCTTTAAGTTAACCCGCTCCCGGATACCTTTGAATAATGGTATGCCTTCGCCTATTAGTACCGGGTTTATAAACAGCCAGAATTCATCTACCAGCTGGTGCTGCATCAGCGACTGTGTAGCGCGGGGACTGCCAAAAATGATGATCTCTTTTCCGGGCAATTGTTTCAACGCGCTTATCTTCCCATGGAAATCATCGCTGAGCACCGTGGTCTTATCTTTTTGCAGCCCTTTGAGGGTGTTGGACAAAACGATCTTGTCTACCTGATTATACCAGGTGGAATGCTCAATGTCGTGTTTGGAAGCATTGGGCTTATCGGCGGCGGTAGGCCAGTAGCTTTCCATCAGTTCATAAGTAACCCTTCCGTATAGGGCGGTGTCGGACTCGTTGGTGCGTTGTGCGGCAAAATCAAATATTTCATCATTCACACTGATCCAGTCCATTTCCCCGGCAGGTCCGGCTACAAAACCGTCCAGGGATACGTGCATGAAGGAAACTATTTTTCTCATAATGATATGTTTTTAAGTGCGATACAAACATAGCCCGTAAAGCTGATACGGTTGTGGTGCAATCCTGACATTTATAGGGGAGATTCCGTCATACATACCGGGCTACTCCCCGGTTGGCCCATATATCACCCATATATACGCCATTGTTTCGCCATTGTTGTCTTGTATCTTTAAGATATGGCTTATCTGTTGCCTGTGTAGGCAGATGTATATCTTACCCTTAGCTGGTAGTGGCCTTGGATATAAAGCAACAAAGCCTCCCCACCGGGGAGGCATTTGTTTTATATGTTGTCAGTATTGCCTAGATTAATTTCAGCACTTCTGCTCCCATCGCATGGGTACCCAGGATCTTATCGGCCGGGGTCTGTTTATCGGCGATATCACCGGTGCGGAAACCGGCTTTCAGTACCCCGTCTACAGCGCTGATCACTGCTTCCGACTCGGCTTTCATGCCAAAGGAAATATCCAGCAGCAGGGCGGCCGACAGCACAGAGGCCAGCGGGTTGGCTACACCTTTGCCGGTAATATCGTGTGCGGAACCATGAATGGGCTCGTACACGCCGGTACCGTCGCCAATTGAGGCGGAGGCCAGCATACCCATGGAACCGGCTATCTGTGAAGCTTCATCTGTGAGGATGTCGCCAAATAGATTGGCGGTAACCACTACATCGAAGCGGCGCGGATCCTTGATCAGCAGCATGGCAGTGGCGTCTACGAACTGGTGTTCCACTTCCACATCCGGATAGTCTGCCGCTACCTTCTGTACTACTTCGCGCCAGAGGCGGGAGGTTTCAATGACGTTGGCTTTGTCTACAGAGCAGAGCTTTTTCCTGCGGGTACGGGCGGCTTCAAAAGCTTTGCGCGCAATGCGTTCTACTTCGTAGCGACTGTATTCTGCAATATCGTAGGCGGTATCGCCATTGTTTTTCCTGCCTTTTTCACCGAAGTAAATGTCGCCGGTCAGTTCCCGGAAAAACAGGATATCGGCGCCTTTCAGTATTTCAGGCTTGATGCTGGAAGCGCCCAGCAGCTCATCAAATAATTTGATGGGGCGGAGGTTGGCGTATAGTCCCAGTTCCTTGCGCATTTTCAGCAGGCCTTGTTCAGGTCTTACCTTGGCGGATGGGTCGTTATCGTATTTAGGATGTCCTACAGCGCCAAACAGCACTGCGTCGGATTTGCGCATCTTTTCCAGCGATTCGTCCGGTAAGGGGTTACCGGTAGCTTCAATGGCTACGTGGCCTATCAGCGCTTCATCGTATGTAAAGGTATGTCCGAATTTTGCAGCGATCTTGTCTAATACCTTTTTTCCTACTGCAGTTACTTCCTGTCCGATTCCATCTCCCGGAACAATTAAAATATGTTTGGTAGCCATTCAGTTGTTATTGATAGTTTAGATTAGGTTCAGCATTTTTTGGGTAGCCTTGATCGCGGATACTGTTTGGTCGCTGTCCAGTCCCCTGGTCTTGAATTCCTTGTTATTCAGGCGCCAGGTGATGATGGTTTCGCAGAGAGCATCGCTTTTACCGCCGGGAGGAATGCGCACGGCATAGTCGGTCAGCGGGGGCAGTTCCTTTTTGAGCTTCTTGTATACTTTCTTCAGTGCATTCATGAATGCATCGTACTGGCCGTCGCCCTGCGAGTGTTCCTCGTATACTTCCCCGTTAACTGAGATCTTCAGGGTAACGGAAGGGTTCAGGTTTTTGGAGTGGGTGAGCACATAATTTTCTATGGTCACCTTTTCCTCGATGCGGTTGCTGTCCAGCACATCGGAAATAATATAAGGCAGGTCTGCCTGTGTAAGCACCTCTTTCCGGTCGCCCAGTTCAATGATGCGCTGGGTTACCTTTTTCAGATCGGGGTCCGACAGTTTGATGCCCAGCTGTTGCAGGTTGTTTTCTATATTGGCTTTACCGCTGGTTTTGCCGAGTGCGTATTTGCGGGTGCGGCCAAAGCGTTCAGGCATCAGGTCGCTGAAATAAAGTTTGTTTTTCTTGTCGCCGTCTGCATGGATGCCGGCTGTTTGTGTAAATACGTTTTCCCCTACAATAGGTTTGTTTACCGGGATGCGGAAGCCGGAGAATGTTTCCACCAGCTTGCTTACGGTATACAGTGATGTTTCCGCCACAGATGTTTTTACTTCCGGCAGGAAATCGTTCATCACTGCAATAGCGCTGGCGAGGGAGGCGTTACCGGCTCTTTCGCCCATCCCGTTGATGGTAAGGTGAATGCCGTGTGCGCCGGCCTTAACGCCCTCCAGTACATTGGCAGTACCGAGGTCGTAATCGTTGTGCGCGTGGAAATCGAAGTGGCTTTCCGGGTAGCGCTGCACGATCTCTGTAACAAATTCCCTTACTTCATCGGGGGTAAGCACGCCCAGGGTATCCGGCAGCATGATGCGCTTTACGGGCACCGTTTGGAGGAAGTCGAGATACTGGAATACATAGTCCCTCGAATGGCGCATTCCATTGCTCCAGTCTTCCAGGTATACATTGCATTCCAATCCTTTTTTCCTGGCCAGTGCTATCACGGCGGCTACTTCCGCAAAATGTTCAGCGGGCTTTTTCTTTAACTGGTGTGTTAAATGATTCAGCGAGCCTTTGGTGAGCAGGTTCATTACCCTGGCGCCGGCTTTCAGCATCCATTCTACAGATACATCACCATCCACGAAGGTGAGCACTTCCACTTTATTCAATAAGCCGTTGGTTTTGGCCCATTTGGTAATTGCCTTTACCGCAGCAAACTCGCCTTCGGAAACCCGGGCGGAGGCAATTTCAATCCTGTCCACTTTTACTTCCGTCAGTAAAAGTTGGGCAATGGTTAGTTTCTCTGAGGGCGAAAAGGATACTCCGCTGGTTTGTTCACCGTCACGGAGTGTGGTGTCCATTATTTCAACGTGGCGCTGGGTCACTGGCATAATACTTATGGAATATTTTAGTAGAGGCTCTTGTCGGCGAACGCTTTTATTTCGTCTTTCATAGCCTGCAGGTAATCGATATCATCATAGCCATTCATCAGGTTATGCTTTTTATAGCTGTTGATGTCAAAAGACTCGCTTTCACCGGTAGCGGGAATGGTGATGGTTTGTGCTTCCAGGTTCACTTCCAATTCTGCTTTAGGATCGGATTCTATGGCGGTAAATATTTTATCGAGGAACTCAGGGCTTACCTGTACGGGTAAGATACCGATATTTAAAGAGTTGTTTTTGAAGATGTCGGCAAAGAAGCTGGACACCACGCAACGGAACCCGTAGTCGTAGATGGCCCAGGCGGCGTGCTCACGGCTGCTGCCGCTGCCGAAGTTTTTGCCTGCTACCAGTATTTTACCGGAGTAGATCGGGTTGTTTAAAACGAAATCTTTTTTTGGTGTGCCGTCTGATTCATAGCGCCAGTCGCGGAACAGGTTATCGCCAAAGCCTTTGCGCTCGGTTGCTTTCAGGAAGCGGGCGGGAATGATCTGGTCGGTGTCCACATTTTCAATGGGCATGGGTACTGCTGTACTCCTTAATATCGTGAATTTATCGTAAGCCATTTTTCGTTGATCGTTTATAAATATTGTAAGAAGGGGGTGATTAGGCAATCAGTTCTCTCGGGTCGGTCACTACGCCGGTTACTGCTGCTGCAGCAGCTACCAGCGGGCTTGCCAGCATGGTCCTGGAACCGGGTCCCTGTCTGCCTTCAAAGTTCCTGTTACTGGTGCTCACAGCGTATTTACCGGCAGGCACCTTATCATCGTTCATAGCCAGGCAGGCAGAACATCCGGGCTGACGCAGCTGGAAACCTGCTTCTGTCAGGATATCGAGGATGCCTTCATCTTTGATCTGCTGTTCTACAATGTGCGAACCGGGAACGATCCAGGCGGTTACATGATCTGCTTTCTTTCTTCCTTTTACAATAGAGGCAAATGCGCGGAAATCTTCAATACGGCCGTTGGTACAGCTGCCAATGAATACATAATCCACTTTTTTACCCAGCATGGCTTCTTCTTCATGGAAGCCCATGTACTGCAATGATTTTTCGTAGCTGGTTTTGCTGTCGCCTGCCAGCGCAGAAGGGATATGTTTGGTGATACCCATGCCCATACCTGGGTTGGTACCATAAGTGATCATCGGCTCAATGTCTGCCGCATCAAAGGTGTATTCCTTATCAAATACAGCGCCTTCGTCTGTCCGCAGTGTTTTCCAGTAAGCCAGGGCTTTATCCCATGCTTCTCCTTTAGGCGCTTTCTCACGGCCATTAATATAATTGTAGGTGGTTTGGTCCGGGGCAATAATACCGCCGCGGGCGCCCATCTCGATGCTCATATTACAAACGGTCATACGGCCTTCCATGCTCATGTTTTCAAACACATCGCCCGCATACTCTACAAAATACCCGGTAGCGCCGGCGGCTGTAAGCTTAGAAATAATGTACAGCGTTACATCTTTTGGTGTAATGCCTTTACCCAGTTTACCTGTTACGTTGATGCGCATTTTCTTGGGCTTGGGCTGCATAATGCACTGGGAGGAGAGCACCATTTCTACTTCAGAGGTACCGATACCAAATGCAATGGCTCCGAAAGCGCCATGGGTAGAGGTGTGGGAGTCGCCGCACACAATGGTCATACCCGGCAGGGTAATACCGTTTTCCGGGCCTACCACGTGCACAATACCATTTTTCGGGTTACCCAATCCCCAGTGGGAGATACCATATTTGCTGGAATTCGTTTCCAGTGCTTTCAGCTGGTTGGCGGAAAGCGGGTCCTGCACCGGCAAATGCTGGTTGATGGTTGGCGTATTGTGATCGGCTGTGGCAAAGGTCTTTTCAGGAAACATTACCTTTAAACCCCTGTTTTCCATTCCAAGAAAAGCCACAGGGCTGGTTACTTCATGAATAAAGTGGCGGTCGATAAAAAATACATCCGGACCATCTTCAATTTTCCTCACAACATGTGAATCCCATACTTTGTCAAATAAGGTAGCGGGTTTATTGCTCATTTTTTAAAATTTTAAAAGTAGCTACTTGATTGTTCAAATTTATTCATAAAATCTATTTTATTTCAATATTTTTTCTAAGGATACGGCTTAAAAGACCCTAAAATAGCAGTGGCGACGGGCATTTGGGCTTGTTTTACAATGTATTGAGCTGATAGTCAGTACTTTGTAATTTTTCGATGTTTCACTTGGAAACCCGCATATTTTGGGTAGCTGTGCGCGGATAGTAATATGTTAAGGAGATATATACTGGATAAAAGTATAATATGATTGGGGTTTGGGGGAACTGTGTTTTGTCATGGTCGTTTGAGAGTAGCTCACCATTAAATTTATAAAAAACGGTCAGTAAATGGATCACCCTTTCCTGGTCGGTAGCTGTCATCATGTTAATGATAGATGGATAAACCTCATACGTAATATATTTTTTAGTCAGTTTAAGGTTACCCTTTTCCGATAGTGCATAAGGAATTTCAGAACAGCCAACTCTTCAATCGACTGTAATATCTGTTGAGGAGGCAAAAGATTGGTTGTCCGCCGGGCTTTCAGGTTTGCAGGCAGTGTTTAAACATCGCGATCCTGGAACCCGCTGTAACTAAACTTTAACTTTAAACTTAAATTTCCGGATATGAGAAGATTGATTAACCTTGTTCTTGCCGGTTTCTTTTTCATTTTAACTGCCAGCGCACAACAAAGCAACACACCTGGAGAAAAAGGGGCAGAGCAACTGTATAAAGTTTTGAGTAAAAACCTTAGGTATCCGCAAAAACTTTATGACAACAAATCAACATCACTGTTTTCTGTTAAGTATCTCATTTCCCCGGAAAATAAACTGGAAGATATTATTCCTTCAAAATATACACCAAACGAAATGAAGGATAAACTAATAGATAAAACGCTATATGGTGACATTGACTGGCAATCATTTTTTAACAGGAAGATCAGACAGGGAGACTATGTAATACTTCCCTAAAGTACATCTCTTTTGTTAATTATGATTTCTCTTATTCTCAGCTTGTTTTCCTGTAATTAAATATAGCCCAGCCGTTCAGCACTATGGCAAATAAGCCGAGGTACAGCAGCTCCATGTACACATCTGCAAAACCGCTGCCTTTTAGTACGATCATCCTGATCACCCGGATAAAATGGGTGACCGGTGTTAAATTGGCGATCAGTTTTGCCCAGGGCGGCATGCTGTCTACTGAAGTGAACAGCCCGCTCATCAGCATAAAGATCATCACAAAAAAGAACGCCACAAACATGGCCTGTAACTGGTTGCTGGTATAGGTAGATATCAGCAGCCCAAAGCCTAGTAGTGCGACCATGTATACGGCGGCAAATACATATAGCGTTACAAAGCTTCCCACCGGCCATATACCGTATACGCCCCAGGCTACCAGCAGCCCAATTGTAAACACAATCATGCCCACCACCCAGAACGGGATCAGCTTACCAAGTATGAACTCCCACTTTTGAATAGGGGTTACATTGATCTGTTCAATGGTGCCCACTTCTTTTTCGCGTACAATATTTAAAGCCGACATCGACCCGCCGATCAGTGTAAGCAGCAGCACCAGTATAGCCGGCACCACATAAAACCGGTATTCTGCCAAAGGATTAAACCAGTTGGAATAGGCAATATCTATCATGCCCGCCGGCGCGGCCATGTTCCTGCCCATGTTCACCGGGATGTCTTTATTAAAGTCTGCGATCACCATGAGAAGATAGTTGCCGCCAATGGCCGCCTTGGTACCATTGATGGCATCCACGGATACGCCTATACGCTGTTTCCCCTCCCTGATAAGATGGCTTTCAAAGTTGGGAGGGATCTCCAGCAGCACATCGGCCTTTTCTGTTTCAATATACCTGATGGCGCTCTGGAAGGAAGGCTCTGCCGCCACTATTTTGAAATAACCGGAAGCGCCTATCTTTGCCACCAGCTGCTGCGAATAAGAGCTATGATCATTGTCTACCACTGCGATGTTCACGCTCTTCACATCAAAGTTCATAGCCAGCGGAAAAATGATCAGCTGTATGGTAGGCATGGCAAACATCATGGCCAAGATGATTTTATCCCGGAAGATCTGCCTGAACTCTTTTTTAAGCAGGTAACGCAGCACCCTCATGATAAGCGTGTTTTAAAATTTTTAAGTGCAATGAAAAGCAGCGCGACGGTCATACCCAGCAGTACCAGCGTTTCTTTCCATACATATTCAAATCCAAGTCCTTTCAGCATTACCGATTTTATGATCAGGAAATACCAGCGGGAAGGAATAATATCGGAGATGATCCGGAACACCAGCGGCATATTTTCTATGGGAAACATAAAACCGGTAAAGATCATGGTAGGGATCATCATGCCCATCATCGACAGCAGCAGTGCGGTTTGCTGGGAGTTGGTGGTATTGGAGATCATCAGCCCGAACGATAAACAGGTAATGATGAATAACATACTTTCCATGAACAGCAGCAGGATGCTGCCTTTAATGCCCACATCCAGTACAAACACTGCCAGCACCAGGATCAGGATAAAATTAGCCAGCGATAATATCAGGTAAGGAATGGCTTTAGCCACCAGTACCATCAGCGGTTTAAATGGAGATACCAGTAATATTTCCATGGTGCCCAGTTCTTTTTCCCTTACTACCGATACCGAGGTAAGCGCCGTGCATACGATCATGAGCACCAGCGCCATTACACCGGGGATGAAGTTCAGGGAGCCATTGCCTTCTTCATTATACAGCATCCGTGTTTCAGGAATGATGGTATAGGGCAGCTGTTGGGCCGGGCTGATCTCCTGCTGGTAAGCCGTAGTGATAGCAGTGATGTAATTGACCACGGTTTTGGCTGTATTGGGATCGGAGCCGTCTGCTATGATCTGCAGCTGCGCCGTACCGCCATGCTGCAGGTCGTTGCCAAAGCCGGCCGGGAAGATCAGCGCGCATTTGGCCTTTCCTTTTTTAAAGGCATCTTCTATATCGTTGTAGTCGATAGAGCTTTCATTAACGACGAAATAGGACGATGATTTTATTTTACGGATCAGTTGCTGCGTGTTTACATCCCGCGAATTATCAATTACTGTAAGTGTTATATTCTTTACCTCGCTGGTGAGCGCAAAACCAAACAGCACGATCTGCACCACCGGTAGTCCGAACATGATCAGTAAGGTCCGCCTGTCGCGGAATACATGGAAAAATTCTTTCCTGATAAAAACAAAAAGCTGTTTCATATAAATGTTTTAATCGCCCGACCTTTTAGCCCCGCGGGCCAGCCGGTAAAATACTTCGTCCATATTATCTGCCTTGAACTGCGCTTTCAGGTTGGCGGGAGAATCCAGCGCTTCCACTTTCCCGTCTACCATAATGGTGATGCGGTTGCAATACTCCGCTTCATCCATATAGTGCGTGGTTACAAAGATGGTGATGCCACTTGCCGCCGCTTCGTAGATCATATCCCAGAACTGCCGCCTGGTAACGGGGTCCACGCCACCGGTAGGCTCGTCCAGGAATACAATGCGCGGCTGGTGGAAGATAGCCACCGAAAATGCCAGTTTCTGTTTCCATCCTAACGGCAATGCCCCAACGAGTTTCTTTGCTTCCGCGGTAAGCCCTAATTGCTGTACCAGGTTATCGCTTCGTCTGCGGATCTCGGCATACGGAACGCCGTACACACCGCCAAAGAATTCGATGTTCTCCAGTACCGTGAGGTTCTCATACAGGGAGAATTTCTGGCTCATATAGCCGATATTCTTTTTGATCTCCTCCGCCTGTTTGTATACGTCGAAACCGGCCACCATAGCCTCCCCGGAGGTGGGGTGGGAGAGCCCGCAGAGAATGCGCATGGCCGTGGTTTTACCGGCGCCGTTAGCACCCAGGAAACCAAAGATCTCTCCTTTATCTACCTCAAAGGAAATTTTATTAACGGCATAAAAATCGCCGAACCGCTTGGTGAGATCCTTACATACAATCACTTTTTCTTCCATGATACCTGTTTTAGGCCTGGTTCATTAACCGGATAAAACTATCCTCAATGCCGGGATGAATTAATTTTATATCTACATGTGTATGCCCTTGCTGTTCTACCTTTTGACGGAGCGCTTCAATGTTGTCATCTTTCAGCGTAATGTGTATGTACTCCCCGAAAGCAAAGCTGCTGTCTATTTCCGGCATACCTCTCAATGCTGTGAGCAGTTTATAAATATTGTCCGCCTTCATGGCGTACAGTTTTACGGGGAAGGCGGCCATGATGTTAGCCGGCGTATCTACCGACATAATTTTACCATTCTGTATCAGTGCAATCCTTTCACAAAGCATGGCTTCATCCATATAAGGGGTAGATACTATGATGGTAATACCCTGTTGTTTCAGGCGTTTCAGCATCTCCCAGAATTCTTTCCTCGATACTACATCCACTCCAGTGGTAGGTTCATCCAGGAATAATACTTCCGGTTTGTGGATCAGCGCGCAACAGAGGGCCAGCTTCTGTTTCATGCCGCCGCTGAGCTTACCGGCGCGACGGTCATTAAAAGGCTTTATCTGTTCGTAGATATCTTTTATCAACTCATAGTTGCCTTCTATGGTGCTGCCAAAAAGAGTGGCGAAGAAATCGAGGTTCTCCTTTACCGTCAGATCCTGGTACAGGGAAAATTTCCCGGGCATATAGCCGATCCGTTTACGGATCTCTTTATAATCTTTCACGCAATCATACCCGCGTACGGTGGCGCTGCCTTTATCCGGCAGCAGCAAGGTGGTGAGGACGCGGAAAAGGGATGTTTTGCCTGCGCCATCGGGGCCAATGAGGCCAAACAGCTCGCCTTCCTCCACCTGCAGTGTAATATCATCCACTGCCAGCACCTTACCTTCATCGTAGGTTTTAGTGATATGATCAAGGGTTACCGCGCTCATTTGGAATCTTTATTGATCAGCATTTCACCATACATGCCTATTTTCAGGTAGCCATCGTTCTTTACCCTTACCTTGATGGCATATACCAGGTTGGCCCGCTCATTTTTTGTTTGAATGGTTTTAGGCGTAAACTCAGATTTACCGGAGATCCAGGTAATTTCACCGGGATAGGCCTTATAATCTTTTTTACCCTGGTCGATACGCACCTGTACCTGTTGCCCCAGTTTGATCTGCGGGAGGGTAATACCGGTTACATAGGCCTTCAGGTAAAGCGTATCAATGTTGGCGATCTTATAGAGCGGCTTTCCGCTGGTGGCCATTTCTCCCTGCAGTGCATATCTTTGAAGCACAACGCCGCTGATGGGATTTACAATCTGTCCTTTTCGGATCTGTTCTGCAAATTGCGCCAGTGATTTTTCCAGCGGCGCTTTTTCACTTAGAATGCTGCGGTTTTGTGTGGAGATATTGGAATTGTTAAGCTGCAACTGTTGCCGCGTAACATTTAGCTGTCTTTCCATTTGCACAATAAGGGCATTGATATCATCCAGCTGTTTCTGTGTGGCGGCATCGCTTTTTACCAGGTTTTCGGTGCGTGTTCTTTCCCGGTACTGCTGCTGCAGCTGCGCTTCCTGTACCAGCAGTTGCCGGCGTACCAGTTCCCTTTCCGGCACGGGGTCCTGCGTTTTCTCCTGCAATGCTTTTATAGATGCCTGTACCTGTTCCTTCTGAAGGGTGGGGATGGCCACGTCTATTTGCCCAACCGTTTGGCCTGCGGGGAGCTTGTCGCCTTCTTTTACGGTGAACGATTGTATCTCGCCGTTTTGTTCTGCAGATACGATCACTTCATCTGCTTCAAAGTTACCGGATGCATCGTAGTCGTTACTGCCTTTTCCGCAGGCATTGATCATCATCACAACGGCTATAGCAAGTATCATGTTGTATTTCATATGCAATAGTTAATCAGTTCCCGGAGGTATTTTTATGATTGTATTGAGCCTGTAGTAATTGTATGCTGTGAAGAATTCGTGATTGTTTCGCCAGGTTTTCTGCATTCAGCTGGGAGATGTATTCATGCACGGTGATCACGCCATTGTCGAGCTGCGCCTGGGCCGATTTCCGTACGGATGAACGTAGTGCGATGGCACTGTCGTCCTGGTCTATCAGCACGGCAAACTTATCGATGTCCTGGTATTGCTGCTGCAGGCTCATGCTGGTATTGAACAGGAATGTTTCCTTGCTTATATCCAGGTTTTGCCGGTTAATGTCCAACAGTTGCCGGTTGTTTTTCAGGGAGTAGAGGCTGCCGAGGGACCAGCTGAGCCGAACGCCGCCAAGCCACCAGGCGCCGGCTTTATTGTCGACGATGTTTAGGGTGGGGCGGCCGTAAGCGCCCTGGATAAAAGCGTTCAGCTTGGGAAGATAGCCTGACTGCAGTTGTTTCTTCTGTACGTCCAGCGCTTTTTTCTGGATATCATAGTAAGTAATTTCAGGCCGATGTATCTCCTGTTGTGGCGTCACGGGTGCGGGCCATGCCAGGCGGGTGCTGTCGCTCAGCGGCTGATGCAGGAAAGCCGACAGCATTTTCATATAGGCTTTCCTGTTAGCCATGAATTCGGTGGTCATCATATCGGCGTTCATGATCTCTGCTTTAAGCTCATCTACATTGCTGCGATAGGCTACGCCGTTGTTAAGGGCCGCCTGCATTTTATCCGTGGCGCTTTGCAGGTCTGCCTTTCTCAGGTTGTTCTGCTGCAGTTGCGCATCCATGAGCAGTATGCCGAAATACAGTTGTGTTACCTGCTGACGGATGGCGTAGAGGTTTACTTCCAGCTGTTGCTGTTGTATGGCCTCATTGGCGCGACTGCTTTCCTTCTGCAGTTTGCTTACTCCTCCATCATAGATCTGCTGGGAGATCTCCGCCTGTATCTTATACTGGTCTTTGCTCAGCGAAGGGAATTCCACACCGGGCATAGGAGGGATCACTTCACTGAAGTTGATGGTTTGCGACTGGTAGGTGGCCTGCCCGCTTACACTGAGCTGGGGCAGGTAGAGTTTACCTGCATTTTCCACGGAATACCTGCTGCTGCGTTTAATAAGATCATACTGTCTGATCAGCGGGTAATTTTGCCGGGCCAGGGTATAACACTCTTCTATGGTAAGCACGGAATCTTGTCCTCTGGCCTGTTTTGCCGGCACTCCCAATAATATGAAACAACATAATGCCTGAAGTACTTTCATATTTGAATTGTTGTTTTGAAAAGTTGTTCAATTTTCAGGTAAAAAAAAGCAGCTATTTCAGCATGCCTTTTATCCACATGGGAATAAGTTTTCTCCGCTCTTCCATCATAGCCACGAATTCAGTTGATTTCAACACTTTGTTTCTTTCCAGCAGTGGCCGGGCCAGGAAGGGCATCACTACAAAGCCGATCAGGCTCAGCATTAACTGGATAGGGTGTATGCTCAGTTTACCTTCTTTTTGCAGGGCGGCCAGTTGCTTGAAGAAATGAGACTGGAAGATAGCGTGATTACGGTTGTTTTTCAACAGCACATCACTGCCCGCAAAAATCTCGTTTATCATAAACAAAGGGAAATCCGGGTTTTTCAGTAACATGTCTATGTAGTGGTCTGCCAGTTGTTCCACCTTTTGCTGTATGCTGAGCTGTTCATTATTGAGCACCTGCGCAATCCTGGTGAACAATTTTTCCACCACTTCAGCCATTACATACTGAAACAGCTTTTCCTTGCTGCGGAAATAATAGTTGACCAGCGACAGGTTAATGTCGGCCTCTGCGGCAATATCCCTTACTTTCGTGGCCTGGTATCCTTTCTTGGTGAATACTATCCTGGCGGCCGCTTTAATCCGTTCCTCCGTGGAGTCGTCCATTTTTACTTTCTTCTCACTTACCGGCATAATCATCCTTTTGACAAAGATACAAAATTGAACAACTTTTCAAAACATTTGTTCAATTTATTAAAAAGACAGGTTTGATGTATCTTTAATACAGATCTGTACCTATATGAAGTTACCCGTTATACATGGTTACATAGACCGCCGCATCCTGGTGAATTTTACCGTGGATCCCGAAGTCATTCAGCCCCTGCTGCCGGCTCCTTTCCGGCCAAAGATCTATAAAGGCAAAGCCATTGCAGGTATCTGCCTGATAAGATTAAAACATATAAAGCCCAAAGGCTGGCCTGATTTTACCGGTATCTCTTCAGAAAACGGGGCGCATCGCATTGCCGTGGAGTGGGAAGAGGAAGGAGTTACGAAAGAAGGCGTGTATATTCCGAGGCGGGATACTTCATCGCGGTGGAACGCACTGGCAGGTGGGCGGATATTTCCGGGGAAGCATCACCTGGCGCGTTTTGATGTAAAGGAGGAGAACGGGCATTATCATATTGGTTTTACCAGCACAGATCATACCTCTCTTACCGTGGATGCCCGCAGTACCAATGAGTTCCCGGCTACCTCTGTTTTCAGAACGCTGGAAAATGCGTCTGCATTTTTTGCGGGCGGAGCCGTTGGTTATTCTCCCAACCGGCGGCAGTCGCTCGATGGGCTGAAACTGCAAACCTACCAGTGGCTGGTAAGCCCGTTACAGTTGTTGCAGATGAGTTCGAGTTTTTTTGAAGATACTACAGTATTTAAAGAAGGATCCGTTGCATTTGATAATGCCTTGCTCATGACGCGCATTGAGCATGAATGGCATACACTTACCGGCTGTCCTCAACCATAGCCGTATATAATGTATAACAAACACATAACAGGAGGCACCATTGCATTCTTTGAGAATGTTTTCTATTTTGTTTGATGAACAATGTTTGCTGAACAATGCAGAAACCCACTCAATCTGATTATAAATGGACTCACGCAGAGAATTTCTGAAAAAATCTTTACTACTATCTGGTGCCGCAGGCTTATCTACCATGATGCCTGCCTCTATTCAACGGGCGTTGGCAATAGATCCTGCTCCCGGCAGCACTTTCCTCGATGCGGAACATATTGTGATCCTTATGCAGGAGAACCGTTCTTTTGATCATTGCTTTGGCACTTTACAGGGTGTTCGCGGTTTTAATGATCCACGTGCTGCATGGATGCCGGATGCCAAACCGGTATGGTTTCAAACTAATGCACAGGGCGATACCTATGCCCCTTTCCGTCTTAATATTAAAGACACCAAAGCCACCTGGATGGGCGCATTGCCGCATTCAAGGCCAAGCCAGGTAGATGCTTACAATAAAGGGCGCTACGATAAATGGCTGATCGCAAAAACACCGGGCAACAAAGAATACGCGGCTATGCCTTTAACAATGGGCTATTATACCCGCGAAGATCTTCCCTTCAACTACGCCATGGCGGATGCTTTCACGGTATGCGACCAGAACTTCTGCTCAGCCATGACCAGTACTACGCCTAACCGCTCTTTTTTCTGGACAGGAAAAATAGTGCATGAGGTGGATGGATTGCCAAAAGCGCATATCCGGAATGATGATTACAGCTATGGAAAACTTCCCTGGAAAACCTTCCCTGAATTGCTGGAAGAAAATAATATCGCCTGGAAATTTTACCAGAATGAGATCAGCTGCGGTGGCGGATGGAAAGGAGAAGAAAGGGCCTGGCTTGCCAACTTCGGCTGTAACCTGCTGGAATTTTTCGCGGCATATAATGTGAAGTTTTCTGAACGCTATGTAAACGGGTTGCTGAAACAGGTGGAAACCTTACCCGATGAAATTAACAAGCTCCAGGAAGCCAGTCCTTCCTCTGATGCTGCGGCCGCAAAGATCCGTGCTGATATCTCTAAAAAACAGGCAGTACTTGACAATGCCACACAGGAGCTGGCGAAATGGAACAAAGAAAGCTATGAGCAATTAACGGATCACCAGAAATCGCTTTACCAGCGGGCTTTCGTGGTAAATAAAAATGATCCTTCCTACCGCAGGGTAACAGAAGTGAGTTATAAAGACGGATCAACGGAGCGTACTATTACCGTACCAGCCGGCGATGTGCTGCACCAGTTCCGTAAAGATGTGAACGAAGGCAAACTGCCGCAGGTATCCTGGCTGGCAGGCCCGCAGAATTTTTCCGACCACCCCAGCGCTCCCTGGTATGGCGCATGGTATGTATCTGAAATACTGGATATCCTTACACAAAAACCGGAAGTATGGAAGAAAACTATTTTCATTGTTACTTACGATGAAAATGATGGCTACTTCGATCACGTAGTACCATTTTCTATTTGCGATAATAATAAACCCGGTACGGGAAAATGTTCCGCCGGAATTGATACGGAAATTGAACAGGTGAGGCTGGCACATGAACTGAAACAGGGCATAAGTGAGAAGCAGGCAAGGGAGGCCCCGGTAGGACTGGGTTTCAGGGTTCCCCTTATGATCGCATCTCCATGGAGCAGGGGAGGAAAGGTATGCTCGCAGGTATTTGAACATACTTCCACCCTCCAGTTCCTGGAAACATTTTTTAATAAGAAACTGAACAAAAAACTGCACCTGGAAAATATCAGCCAGTGGCGACGCACTATCAGCGGGGATCTTACAGCAGCTTTCAGCCCCTTTAACACATCCACACCCGACAAAAAGATTTTCCTGGACCAGCGCCGCGTAGTGGAGAACATCAACAACGCCCGCTTTAAATCCGTGCCCACCGGCTTCAATAAGATCACCCCGGAAGATGTAAAAGCATTTACTAACGGAAAAGGCACTACGATTTTACAACAGGAGAAAGGTACCCGCCCTTCCTGCGCATTGCCGTATGAACTGCTGGCAGACGGGCAGTGGAAAGCAGACGGGGAGTTGTTGTCGCTGAAAATGAAAGCAGGCAGGCAATTGTTTGGCGACCGTGCGCATGGCGCGCCTTTCACGGTGTACACCCATCTTCCTTACAAGGATGAATCAACCGGTGAAACAGAGCAGGGAAGAACCTGGTCCTTTGCCGTAGCCGCAGGGGATACCATCACTTATGAATGGCCGGCCAAAGCCTTTACTGATAACCATTACAGGCTGCACCTGCTTGGGCCGAACGGGTTTTACCGTGCCTTCGAAGGCTCCCCGCAGCATCCGCAGCTGGATATTGCGGTGGACTATGAAACAAACGGTAAGCTGAAAAAGAAGGCCACCGGCAACCTGGTACTGCGTGTAACCAATACCGGTAGCAGCCCCCGGGATATCAGCATCACAGACAATGCTTATCATGGAAAGTTGATCCGGCGTAGCATTGCAGCAGGGGCCACACTGGAGCTGGTATTACCGTTACAGAAAAGTCGTGGCTGGTACGATTTTACCGTGAAGGCAGCAGGCTTTGATACATTTAGCCAGCAGTATGCAGGAAGGGTGGAAACAGGAGAAGAGGGGATCACAGATCCTTTTATGGGAAGGGTATAATTTAAAACCCGGTAGGATGCCAGGCGGTATCCTACCGGAAATATATTATTGCAGTATTTCTTTCACAGGTTTACCTACACAGCCGCTGGGCATTTGTATATGCAGCATGGCAGCCAGGGTAGCGGCAATATCTGTCATATGCACCGTTTCATTGGAGGCGCCATGTTTTACATGCCATCCCATAAACACCAGCGGGATATGGATATCGAACGGGTTCCAGTTACCATGGGTAGTTCCTTTCAGTGAACCTTCAAACCATCCCGGTTCAGGGATCACGATCACGGAACCGGTGCGTTTACGGTTGTAACCATTAATGGCCATGGTGTTCAGTGGTTCCGGTAAAGGGTTCGTTCCGATATTATCCAGGTCGGCGGCAAACTGGATACCCGGTTGCGCCTCAAAGTATTTCACGGTTTCTTTCTTCACCGCATCATAATCCAGTTTGGACGCAGCAATTTTTGCTTTGTCGAAGCTCACGTGGTAGTTCATAAAAGACAATACCAGTTTGCTCACGCCGAAGCGGGCATTCAGCGTACTATCCAGGCCTGCCACCAGTTTCCGGCTTTCAGTTTGCCCGGATGGCAGTTTATGTTCTTCCATGAATTTAAGGGCGTGGGCAGCGCCATGATCGGCTGTAAGGAATACGAGGTAGTTGCCTTTTCCCACGCGTTGGTCGAGGTAAGAGAAAAAGGCCGACAGGTCTTTATCCAGGCGCAGATAGGTATCTTCCACTTCTATGGAGTTAGGGCCGTATTTATGGCCTACATAATCGGTAGAAGCGCAGTTGATAGTGAGGAAATCCGTTACGGTGTTATTACCGAGGTCATATCCTTCAATGGCCGTTTTTGCGAAATCCAGTGTCAGCGTATTCCCGTTGGGAGTAGATCTCAGGCTGCCGGGGTCTTTTTTATAAACGTCTTTCAGCGCATGGGGGAAAACAGGCGCTTTTTCGCCGGGGAAAGTACCTTCCCAGGGAGCGTTGTCTTCACTGCTCTGTACATAGGTGTTGATAGGATATAGGGTTTCCCATGGTTTGGACATCAGTTGCTGTGGCACTTTGCGGTCGTTGAAGCGTTTTACCCATCCAGGCAGTTCCTTCATATACCAGGTGCTGGTCACAAAGCTGGCGTTGCTGTCGTCCAGCCAGAATGCGCCATTGGCCGTATGCCCGGCAGGAAGGATAGAGGCGCGGTCTTTCAGCGATACGCCCACTACCTTTGAGCGGAAGTTGGTGGCCAGTTTCAGTTCATCGGTGATAGTGGAGGCCAGCAGGTTGCGTGGCGACATCCTGCCTGCGGAGCTACTGGTGCCAACAGGTTGTACGGTAGTGTCTTCAGTGCAATACCATTTTCTCCCGCTGAGCTGATCGGGCCAGTCGTTGCCCGTAATACCATGAATAGCCGGTACACTGCCTGTATAAATAGTGCTGTGGCCTACGGCTGTAAAAGAGGGAAGGTGGCTGATAAATGTGTTCTCACATGAAAAACCATCACCCAGCATGCGTTTGAAGCCGCCGGCTTCATAACGGTCGTAATACCGGTACAGGTAATCC
This sequence comes from Chitinophaga polysaccharea, assembly GCF_902150045.1. GTDB lineage: Bacteria > Bacteroidota > Bacteroidia > Chitinophagales > Chitinophagaceae > Chitinophaga > Chitinophaga polysaccharea_A. The sequence goes on along the minus strand of NZ_CABFVU010000003.1, from coordinate 814,148 downwards.
CAGCGCATCTGGTCTACCACGATACCTACAATCAGCTTTGGCTTTTCATTGGATTGAGCTACTGCGGTGAGCCCCTGTAACGCCGTAAAGGCGCCCAGGAATGCAGCGGCAACAGATTTAGTCATTCCATTCATAATGCAGATTTTTTTCATTTCTTAAGTTCACGCCCCAAAACGGGAATCGACAAACGTAACAAAAAAATAATAAAACCCTGCACCTTTTCGTTGAACGGAAGCCCGCAACCAGTGGTTTTAAACAAAACATAAATTATTTGCGTTTTCCGAAAGATATGCATCTTTGCAACTTCTATTAAAGCGGAAACTACATGCTGAGGAAAAAATACTTATTGACAGGACTCTTTTTAAGCAACCTTTCTTTGTATGCGCAACAGCAGGTGGTAGCGGATTACCTGGGGCGGTTCGATGGGCAGCTGGCGCCGGTGATGATTAACCGGCAAAAGCAATGGCTGCATCTTTCAGGAGCCGTGCTGGTAGATAAACTGGAGAACCAGGGCTATTTCAAAACCATCATAGCGGTAAAACATAATGCCTATGGAGCCATCAGTAACAGCGGTAAAATTATAGCCCCCTTTAAGTATGATGAGGTTATCCTGGCCGATGAAAAAGACGACACGGATTCCTCGAAGAACTATTGCTTTGTGATCACCCGGCTCAATGGAAAATATGGCGCCGCTGATACACTTGGCAATGAGATTTGCCCGCCTGTATACACACAGGCAGAACCTATGACGCCGCATGTGCTGAAAATGAAAAAAGATGGCCGCTGGGGATGGATAGACATTAAAACAGGAAAGGTATTACAGGCACCCCTATACGAAGATGCAGGCAAAAGTTATGTACGCAATTATACCATAGAAATAAAGAAGGCCGGGAAAGTAGGACTGGCAGCGGAAGACGGTACCATCATTGTGCCCGCGGAATATGAGTCGTTTAACTACCTCAGTAGCAACAACACTTATTTTGGGTTTACCTCCAAAGGCAAATCGGGCGTGATGGATCACGACGGCCGCATTGTAGTACCAGCCGTTTATGATAAATGCAGCCTTGGGCCGGGGAATGATCTCTTTGCCGTTACACAAAACGGGAAAACCGGGGTCGTAGACGCACATGGCCAAACGCTGCTGCCGCTGCAATATACCGAAGCATCCCTGATGGGCACTGTAATGAAAGTAGGCAAGGGTGGTAAGTACGGAGTGGTGAATGCAGCGGGTAAGGAGATCATTCCACCGCTGTATAGTGACATCAAAGCTGTTAACGCGGAAGGAAGGGAAGTATATGACGCTCCTGCAGTAATGGCGCCGGGCGGTAAGGGAATACCCGTATTGGCCATACCGCTGGTATTCCTGGTAAGCAAAGGAACTGCCACAGGGATATTTGATACCAGTGGCAAACAGTTGTTGCCATTTGCATACAGCCGTATAACACCCTTCTTACGGGAAAATACACTTTACCTGGAGGCGGAACAGCAGGGCAAAACAGGCCTGCTTGGAATAGACGGTAAAATTATTGTTCCCCTGGTATATGACGGTTTAGTAAATGGTTATAACAGCAGCTTTTCCTATCTCGATGATCTCGCAGGAGAAGATAAAAAAAATTACCAGGCCTTTCTGAAAGGAGAGCAGCTTGGTTTGTTCAATACCGCTACCGGGAAAGAGATCCTGCCCGCAAAGTACAGCTGGATGCAATGGCAGAACAATCAATTGCTGTTCCTCCGCAACGGCGATACCACTTCGCTGGCCGATGCCACCGGTAAGATCATCCGGGGCGGAAAACAATACGGGTTCTTTACAGCGGTAGATACCAACCGTATAGTGGAAACCCAGTATAACAACGACGGCACCACCACCTGCACTCTCTCCGATATAGCCGGCAATGTTTTATATAGCAGCAACCGCTGGGAGTTTAAAGAAGACAGGGTTACCAGGCTGCTGATGCCGGAAAGCAGCAAAAAAAGAAATGCACAGTTCAGTAATGGGCTGTTAAAAGTTTGGGGAAGTTACAGTAGCAGCCGCAGCAACCTGTTCCTGGATACCAACGGTAAAGAGGTGGTTTTTGACGACTACAGCTTTGTGGGAGATTTCTGGAACGGCCTGGCCCTGGCAGGCAAAGATATCAGCCCCAACCAGACATTGTATGGTATTATCAACCGTAATAAAGAGGTCATTTATCCCATTACAGCAGACGATATTAACACCCTGGAAGATCTGCTCCTGGTAAAGAAAGGCGATCTTAAAGGATTGATCACCAGGGAAGGGAAAGTGCTGCTCCCTGTAGAGTACAGCGAAATAAGCAGTTTATACGGCGCGCCCTTTTTTAAAATAGGCCGTAACAGGAAATACGGCATAACGGATACTCTTGGCAGGATGATCCTGCCTGTGGAATTTGACGATATCAGTTACCGGGAAGATAATAAACTGTTTGAAGTAACCCGTGAAGGCAAAAAAGGTATTGCGGGCATTAACGGCAAAATGATCATCCCTGCTATCTATGATGAAATGGAAATCAACCAGGGATATGAAAGGAATATTTTCCCTTTACTGGTGAAACAGGGAGAGTGGTATTTTTATCTTGATGCACAGGGAAAACCATTCCCGTATAAATCAAAGAAGAAGAAAGGATATGATGACTAAAATAGTAACAGCAAAGCATATACGTTATTTGCTGACAGGTGCACTGCTGCTGGCGGCCCGCACTTTACCGGCCCAGCAGGCATCTATATTCAGCAATGGGTTTGCCCGTGTGGTGGACGGGGAGAAAAGCTGGTATATTGATCCTTCTGGTAAGAAGGCATTCGACCAGTTACTGGCCATGTATCACCCGGTTACTACTACACCCGTTGATGAGAACGGTCACTCGCTGGTTGTTCCCGATAAGGAGTTAACTATGCTGCTGGTGGCCAGCAACGGTAAAACAGGAATCATGGGCAATGACGGGAAATGGGTGCTGCCTGCTGAATATGATACCATTGAAATGAAATGGAAAACCTACCTGGTATTGCGCCGGGACGGAAAAATGACCTATGCAGACACCTACGGCAAACTGCTGCTGCCTATGCAGTTTGAAGATGCAGGGATATTGGACGATCAGCACTTTGATGTGAAGACCGGCGACAAATGGGGTATTTACAGCACGGCGGAAAACAAACTGCTGATACCGGCTGTGTATGAATCATTCGACTATTGCGGAGGCTGCGGCAGGAAAGGAGATTACCTGTTTGCACAGAAGAATGGCAAATGGGGGATCATCGACTTTAATAACAATATACAGATCCCCTTTGAATATGAGCACGAGCATTATTTTATGCGCAGTGACAACTGGGTGATGAGCTTAAAAAAGAACGGGCAGGATGTAACCATCAACCTGCAAAATAAAAAAGAATATGCTGCTCCGGAATATACAGATATGACCATCATCAATAACGGTTCTCTCAGGGCAAGAAAGAATGGTAAGTATGGACTGGTAGGGGAAGACGGTACGCTGATAGCAGATTTTATTTATGAAGATATCACGGACGCATACGATGAACAGGGTTACGGCCCTTACCTGCGGATCACACAAAACGGGAAAACAGGTATCCTCCGGGAAGATGGTAAAGTAATTATTCCACCTGTATATGAAGGTGATGTAGTGGCCGCCGGTGAATATTTTATCATCCCGGTAAATGGTAATTACAACCTGGCAGATAGTACCGGCAAAAAGTTACTGTCAAAAGATTATACCGCTATAACGCTGATGGATAAACGCTCCGCAGCACCTCTTTTCAAGCTGAAACAAAAAGCGCTGTACGGCTTTTATAATCCTGCAACGGGCAAGCTGACAGGGCCAGCTTTTTTCGACATCGATGGCACTGATGTCACTGCTCCCGGTATGGAATTGCTGGAAGTAAGTTACCAGGAGATGTATGGATTGTTTAGCACATCAGGGGAGCAGGTATTGCCCATGGAGTACCAAAAAGTGGAAGGCCTTGCGCCGGGATTGGCAGCTGTTAAGAAAGAAACCGGCGCAGGTGTGTACGACATACTGCATAAGAAAATGCTGATCCCCGCCATTTACTATAATGTAGGTATATCATCGGTAGATACCAGCCTGCTGATAGCCACCCGGAAGGAGGATTACACGGAGGCATGTTTTAATTTTAAAGGTGTAAAAGTGCCGGCCCCCAAAGAAAAGCTGTTACCGCCGGCAGCGAAATCCCGTTTACTGGAAAAGAAAATAGCCGGCAGTGAATACCCGCTGTATGGATATACCGACAGCATCGGTAAAATAATCATAGCTCCCATTTACGACCGCCTCCTGGTGGAAAAGAACGGGCGTGGATTCCTCGCGCAGAAAGGGTCGGAATTTACAGTGCTGAATACAGCAGGTAAGCCCGTAAGCGAACAGGCATTTGATGATGTGATGCTGGAAGAAACGCCCGGCTACGGGGTTACAGACGTGCAGTACAGCTTCCCCTTACTTTGCAGGGTCGGCGATGACTTGCAGTACCTCACCGCGGAAGGGACCTTTCTCCCGCTTAAAGTGAATGGCGTAGTTGCTTTTAGTCCGTATGGAATATATGGCATTCCCGAATTGCAGTAATTTTTTTGGTGGCTGCTATTAAAACCCTATTTTAGCGGCCACTAACCATTTAAAAGTACCAGAATCCCCCCGGTTGTCATATAACATCAGTAGTACTTCTAAAAACTGATCGGCTATATGCGCAAGTCTTTATTATTGTTTGTCGTGTCACTGACACTGGTTTTCCTGTTGATGGTGGTATTGTTTTTTTCAGGTTACAATATCCACCGGCGAAGCACCCAGCAGCTCCTGCAGGCTACAGACACCCTTATGACGGAGCACCCGTTTGTTCATTTAATGGATTCTGCATTGTTTACTCTCAATGATGCAGAAAACAATTTCCGCCTGTACACGGTGTTGTATCAACGTAAATATCTCGAAACATTTTCAAAGGATCTTGGTAACGTGTTATCCATGATAAACACTATCAGCGGTTCTCTGAATACCACTTCCTCACTGGCCGGCCTCATGAAGGAAAAGGAAGATCTGTCCGGGAAGATTGCCTCATTGAAACAGGCCACCGATTCCATGCTTGCCCGTTCCATCAGGAACGAAATGATTGACCAGCTGCTGAACGGTATCCCGGCCTATAATATGAAGCAGATCAAAAAAGAAAAAGTGACCATTGATACGGTGAATAACGTACAGCAGCCAAAAACAGGGAAGAAGGGCCTCTTCAAAAGAATTGGTAATGCGCTCTCCAATAAAAAAGATACGGTGAAGGCACAGGTGAGCATTGTGGTGAGAACCAGGAGCGGGCAGGTGATCGACAAGGAAGCCTATGATGCCATGCAGCTGAAGAAGGTAGTTAGCGACATCAACAGTTACTATAAGGATATCCTGAAACAACAGCTCAGCAACCGTATGCAGCTGAATGAAACAGAATCTTCGCTGGCCGGCACTAACATCGCTATGATGGAGGATTTGAAGGGACTATTGATTTCACTGCGGGAGCACGCCGCTATGCAGGCCCGGGCAGAAAAGAGAGCAGCCGGTGATGTGGTGGGCAATAGTACTGCAAAAATGAGGAGTATTGTTTTGGCGGGTTTGCTTGCGCTCCTGGTTTGCCTGGCAGTGATAGCCGCTGCCGCCTGGATCATCCGTAAAAATAACCGCCGGCTGAAAGCTGCTAAGCTGGCGGCGGAAGAGCAAACCCGTATGCGTACCGACTTTCTCAATAATATGAGCCATGAAATGCGCACACCGCTTACTTCCCTGGCGGGTTTTACAGAACAGTTGTCTTACACTCCGCTGAATCCTGTGCAGAAAGAGCTGGTAACCTCTATGGATTCAGCAGCCAACATGCTGGTACAGGTAGTGAACGATGTGCTGGATTTTTCAAAGCTGGAGCACGATTACATGTCGCTTACCCTGCAACCTTTTGTATTGTACCAGGTATTTAACGAGGTAATGAATATAATGAGGATACAGGCGCTGAAGAAAAACCTGGAGTTTAACGTAACCTTTGAAGGCAACCGCAACGGGCAGGCGAATGGCGATGTTTTCCGGCTGAGGCAGGTGTTGTTAAACCTGGTGAGCAATGCTATTAAGTACACTGATAAAGGCACGGTAACGGTAACGGCTATACTGGAATCAGCCGGGGAAAAACAATGGCAGTTCCGGCTCACAGTGGCCGATACCGGTGAGGGTATCAGCGCGGAAGCGCAGCAACATCTTTTTGAAAGATTTTTCCAGGCTGGTAATGCCAGAAGCCATTTAAATGGTACCGGCCTGGGACTGGCTATCACCAGGCGCCTGGTTACTTTACAGGGCGGGGATATTTCGGTGGAAAGCGAGCTGCGGAAAGGCTCCCGCTTTATGTGCCGTATCCCTTATGAAAAAGTGAATGTACCGCTGATGGTACCTGCGCATACCCATGAAGGAAAAGAAATGGTGGGCGCGCATATGGAAGGACGTTATGTGCTGGTTGCGGACGACCAGGAAATGAACCTGCTCCTGCTCAAGATGATCCTTACCCGCTGGAAATGCCGGTTCGATATGGCCACCGACGGGCAGGCCGCGCTGGAGCTGTTTCAGCAATACAGCTACGACCTTGTGCTGCTGGATCTGCACATGCCGAAGCTGAACGGTATTGAGGTGATGGAGCAGATCCGCAAAAACAGTGATCCCGGAAAGGCAGGAGTGATAACACTGGCGTTAACAGCCAATATTTCCGCCAGCGATGAAGCCGCCTTTGTTAAAGCAGGCTTCAACGGCTGGCTCCTGAAGCCTTTCCGGGAGAAGGACATTTATAAAGCGATCATGGAGCACCTACCTGTTTAACACCAGTACATCATCCACGCCTACTTCTGCTATGAAGCCGGCATCGTGGGAAATGACCAGCAGCGTGCCTTTGTACTCCCTGAAGATCTGCGTGAGTATATTGATATTCTGCAGGTCCAGGTTATTGGTAGGCTCATCCAGCAGTATCACATCGGGGGCTTTGTCCTGCAGGGTCATGCTGCAAAGCGCGAGCCGCAGCATTTCACCGCCGCTTAAAACGGCGCAGGACTTATCCCAGTTATCCGGGCCGAAAAGGAAATTCACCAGCACCGTTTTTACCATCGATATTTCCAGCCGGTTATTGTTATAAGACAATGCCTGCTGCAATACTGTTTTTTCGCGGTCGATCAACGTGTAGTCCTGGTCCAGCAACAGGCTGCGGCTGATGGCAGTATGCATCTCACCGGTGGCTGGCTGTAATTGACCAAGTATCAGTTGCAGCAGGGTAGACTTGCCGCTGCCGTTTGGGCCTGTAATGGCTATCCGTTGCCCGCTGCGGATGGTAAAGGTAAGTGGTGTTTGCCAGAGCATGTTCCCGGGAGATGTGAACTGTGCCGGTTCACCCGTTGCTGCGGGATCCGGCGCCGTTGCGTCAGGTGACTGTGTTGTCCACCCGAAATTTATGCCCGTGGCCTGTACCAGTACTTTTCCTGTATGCAGCGATGATTGTTCGAAGTATCCTTTCATCATGCGCTGGATCTGTGTCATAGCCGAAAGTTCCTGCCAGCCAGCACGGAGCTCCTCTACTTTTTCGTTGTGCACCTGTTTCAGTTTTGCGGTAGATACTTCTGCATTATTCTTTCTTCCGTTCAGCAGTATCTTGGGTATCCCTCCGTTCTTGGCGTTTTTCCTTGCCTGTGCATCGGCATGTTGCTTGCGCTCCATAGCCTCCTGCCGTTGTTTTTTAGCTTCTTTCAAAGCTTTCTCCTGGTGGGCAACACGCTGTTGCAGAGCATCTGTTTCTATGCTTTTTTGTTCGGCATAGAAATCATAATTGCCTCCATAGGTTTTAATGCCGTTGGCCTGCAATTCCCAGATGGGCTCGCAGAGGCGCAGCAGCTGCCGGTCGTGGCTTACGATCAGCAACGAGCAGGAAGTGCCGGCCATCCATTCGTATAATTGTTCCCGTGCGTGGTGGTCGAGATGATTGGTAGGCTCGTCCAGCAGCACGATGGATGGTTCGAAGATATCGGTGCCGGCAAGGAACAGCCGTGTTTTTTCGCCACCGCTGAGAGACGACAGTGGCTGATCCGGCTGTAATGCCCGCAGCCCCCATTTTTCAAATGCGGCTTCACTGCGAACGGCAATATCCCAATCGTCGCCAAGTATATCGTATAAATGCGGACGGGTATCGCCCTGCAGTATTAGTTCCAACGCATCCAGTTTCTGTGCAGTGCCTGCAGCCTGTGCTACCGTGAGCGTATTAAAATGGCCGAAATGCTGCGGCACATAGTAACAGGGCTCCGTTATCCGCACGGTGCCGGACGACGGCTTTTCCAGGCCGGCAATGATCTTCAGCAATGTAGATTTGCCTGCGCCGTTATGGCCTGCAATGGCGGCCTTGTATCCCTTATGAAGCGTGAAACTGATATCCCTGAATAAATCCTGGCCTGATGGAAGCTGGTAACTGAGCTGTTGTACGCTGATAAGCATGTGTAATCGTTTTGAAATGAACAATGGCGGCGAAAGGTATCGCCGGGTTAGCGGGACGGGAAACGAGGATACTCATTTTCATGGCAGTAAAATTTAATTGAATAGATCAGCGTATGCAGCGGCATCACTGTATGATTGTAAAAAAAAGTTATGGAAACGGGAGATAAAACACGCCGGAGCGGCATGTATAAGGGCTTCAGCCCGCTATTGTATGTAGGATATTGATCACATTGTGAGGCAAAGGTAAAAAAAAATCTTAAATTTTAGGTGATATCCAGTTGGTTTCTGACACTAGTATATAAAAACCAGGCTCATATGCGTACTCAGGAAGATCAATGGCTGGAGGAAATATACCGGAATACCCTGCCTCGTGTGGCAGCAGCCATATACCGGATGGGCGGCAACCTGGAGATGGCCAAAGATATATTCCAGGATGCTGTTATCATCTATCTCGAAAAAAAACAGCAAAACAAACTGCCTCCCGAAGTACCGGCAGCGGCTTATATCGGCGGTATTGCCAGGATACTGGGCATCCGCAAACTGAAACGATCAGGCCCTCATATTCCGCTGGACGACATGGACGGCGATATTGGGGTGCCGGCAGATTATTATGCGCCGCCACCGGTGGCCAAACCGGTGCTGGAGTATGTGAAGGCCGCCGGCAAACGGTGCTTGCAGCTGCTGCGCGCATTTTATTACGATCATCTTTCCATACAGGAAATAGCGGAAGACTTTAATTTCAAAACACAGCATTCTGCCAGTGTGCAGAAATATAAATGCCTGGAAAAAGTAAGGGAACAGATTAAACAGTCGGATTATGCGGAAACAGTTAGCTGAAGCGCAGCAAATAGAACAGTACCTGCTGCGGGAAATGCCCGCTGCCTCCCGGCTGGTATTCCAGGCCCGGATGCTGGCGGCGCCGGCATTGCGTGAAAAGGTACGCTACCAGCGGAAAACGTTACAGCTGGTACGCTGGCTTGCGCGGGAAGAAAAGCGCCGCGAACTGGACCAGCTTTTCCAGCGCCTTATGCAGGATACTTCTTTCAACAATTCCATCACTTCTATTTTTACATAACATGGCCTTTCTTGTTCCTACGGTTATCGACGGTGAAAGCCGCGGTGCGTTTGATATATACAGCCTGCTCCTGAAGGAGCGGATTATTTTTCTGGGCACAGCCATCGACGACCAGGTGGCTAATCTCATAGTGGCGCAGCTGCTGTACCTCGACAGCGAAAACCACCGGCCCATCAATATGTATATCAACAGCCCGGGTGGCGTGATTTACGCCGGCATGGCAATTTATGATACCATGAAAATGCTGAAGTCGCCCGTATCTACAACGGCTATGGGCTTCACCGGCAGCATGGGCACTGTTATCCTCACGGCCGGCGCCAGCGGGCAACGTTATGCGCTGCCTAACACCACTATTCACATGCATCCCGCCAGCGGCGGCGCCAAAGGTTATACAGAAGATGTGCGGATCGCTTTTAATGAACAGGGCCGGCTGCAGGACAAGCTTTCCCAGCTGATCGCCTTACAGTCTGGCCGTTCAGTAGAAGAAGTGGCGTATGCATTCAGGAACGATCATTTCATGGATGCAGCCGAAGCCCGCGATTTCGGGCTGGTAGACGAGGTGCTGAACAGCACGGCCACCATACCTGCCATCGCCTTCCGGCAGGAGTTACTGCCAGCCGCCGCCCAGCGCCCTGTATAGGAACACCACTGCCTGCAATTGCTGCAAGTGATCGTTGATCCTGCTCAGCTGCGCCGATAATAGGTTTTGCTGCGCATTCAATACCTCCGTATAGTTGGCAAATCCATATCTCACCAGTTCCTGTGTATATTCTACTGATAGTTGCAGGTTTTGCAGCTGTAAGCGCCGCGAGTTGCCTTTTTCCACTGCCGTCTGGTAAGAGTATAACGCGTTGGATACTTCCTGCCCGGCTGTTAATACCGAAGTGCGGAAATCCAGTGCGGCCTGTTCCTGTTGTTCCTTTGCTACTTTCAGGCGTGTTTTATTAATGCCCTGGTTAAAGATAGGCTGTGTTAAACCCGCCGTGAGATTGCTGATCCAGGAGCCTGGCCCGGTGAGAGACAGGTAACTGGCGTAACCTCCCGAGGCTGAAATAGTAAGCGCGGGATAAAAATAAGCGCGGGCTACATTTGTTAATTCGTAGTAATAGCGCAGGTTGTATTCAGCGGCCTGCACATCAGGGCGATTGGCCAGCAATTGCGCCGGCACGCCTGTTTTCAGCAGCATCAGCGGTTGCTGGTCGTCAAGCCCGCTGCGGGCAATAGGCCCGGGGGGCTGTCCCAGCAACAGGTTCAGCTGGTTCTCTGTTTCACGGATCGATTGTTTCAGATCAGGAATTGTTACTTCAGCGGCATACCTGCTGGCCTCACTTTGTACTACTGCTGCACCGGTTACCACATCGCCTTTTTTCAGTTCCTTCATTACCTCCACGGTAGCTTGCCAGTTCACCACGGTTTGCTGTGTAATTTTCAGTTGCTGATCCAGCGCCATAAGGTTGTAGTAGTTAGTGGCAATGCTGGCAATAAGCCCTGTTTGTACCGCCCGGGCATTGGCAGTAGCCTGCAGGAGAGCGGCCAGGCCTGCGCGTTTGTTGCTGCGCAGCCTGCCCCATATGTCTGCTTCCCAGGTAGCGGTCAGCCCGGCGTTGTATTGCTGGGGTATAACGGTTCTGCCTGTACGTTGTTGATTGGAGGCGCCTGCATAAGCAGCGCTTACGTTCCCGCTTACCGCAGGATACAGCGCCTGCCTGCTTTGGGCGTAACTGGCTTCCGCCTGCCGCATGCGTGACCATGCCACCTGCAGGTCCAAATTGTTACGGATACCGGTAGCGATCAGCTGTTGTAAAAGCGTATCCGTAAAAATTTCCTTCCAGTGAACCCTGGCAATACTGTTGGTGTCTGTTGTATTCACATCCCGGTACAGGTTATTCTCTGTGATGGCGGGAGGCTGGTAGGGCTTTGTGATACGGCAGGCAGTAATGCATCCTGCCAGGATGAAAGAAAGTAGAATATATATGCTGTTTCGACCGTTCATATTACCTGTTTTGATAACTGCCTGCGGCAGATTTTTTTTAAGATACCGGTGATAGATTTTCTTCCTCCTCTTCTTCCTGCTCCGGTGCGCGTTTAACCTTTTCCTGTAAGGTTTGGAAGATGATAAACAAGGTGGGCGTGATGAATACGCCGAATACGGTGCCCACAAGCATTCCTCCAACAGCGCCGGTACCTATGGAGCGGTTGCCGTTGGCTCCTGCGCCGGTGGCCAGCATCAGGGGGATCAGCCCGAGGATGAAGGCGAAGGAGGTCATCAGGATAGGCCGTAACCTGGCCTGCGCGCCGCTTACTGCGGCTTCCGCAATGCTCATCCCTGCCCGTCTTCTTTCTGCGGCGTATTCTACTATCAGGATCGCATTTTTAGCAAGCAATCCTATCAGCATGATCAGGGTGATCTGTACATAAATGTTGTTGCTGATACCAAAGATCTGTGCAAAGAGGAAGGCCCCGAAAATGCCCACTGGTATGGCCAGCAGGATAGCGAAAGGCAGCAGGTAACTTTCGTACTGGGCGCTGAGCAGCAGGTACACGAAAATGAGGCATAGCAGGAAAATGAAGATCGTTTGGCTGCCGCCTGCTAGCTCTTCACGGCTAAGCCCCGAAAACTCAAAGCCAAAGCCGGTGGGCAATGTTTCTGCGGCCGACTGCTGGATGGCTTTGATGGCTTCCCCTGAGCTGACACCGGCGTTTGGCGTACCGTTGATACTGATGGAGTTGAACAGGTTAAACCTTGTAATAGCCTGCGGGCCGTAGGTTTGCGACAGGCTTACAAACTCTGTGATGGGTACCATTACGCCCTCGGAAGTGCGCACAAACACGGCATTAAGGCTTTCCTGCGTTACCCTGAACTCAGGTGATGCCTGTACCATTACACGGTATTGCTGTCCAAACTGGTTGAAATTGGAGGCGTAGATGCCGCCAAAATATCCCTGCATGGCATTGGTGATATCTGTTACATTCAGCCCCGCATCCTTGATCTTCGGCACATTTACGTTCATCTGGTATTGGGGGAAGTTCGGGTTAAAAGAGGTGGTGGCAAACTGGATCTCCGGTCTTTCGCCCAGCACGGAGAGGAAGTCTTTGCTTACCTTAAAGAAGTGCGCAATATCGCCGCCGGTCTTATCCTGCAGCTGGAAGGCGAAGCCGTTGGAAGCGCCGAAACCCTGGATGGTACCTGGCGCAAAGAATTTAATCTCCGCTTCCGTCATATCCGCTGTTTTCTTATTCAGCTCCCTGATAATCTGCTGGATGTCGCGTTTGCGCTGGCTCCAGGGGATCAGCCGCATTACCACCATGGCATAGTTACTGCCGGTGCCGGATAATTGTCCGCGGCCGGTAACCGCCAGTACGTTGTTGATTTCGGGCACGGTAGCCGCGATCTTTTCAATTTTACGTGTCACTATATCAGTGCGTTCCAGGGAGGCATCCGGTGGTAAACTGATATTACAGTTAATGGTGCCGAGATCTTCTTCCGGCACGAAAGCGGTAGGCGTTGTTTTGGAGAGGATGAAAAGACCCACACAGAAAACGCCCAGTATGGTAAGCGGTATCCATTTCCGTTTGCTGAAGAACCGCAGGGAACTGGTATAACGCCTGGTCATTTTCTCAAAGGCCGCGTTGAATGCCTTATAAAAACGTTGCAGGAAGCCCATTTTCGTATGTTCCTTCCCGTGAGGCCGGAGGAAAATAGCACAAAGTGCAGGACTTAGTGTAAGTGCGTTGATAGCAGAAAGCACAATGGCAATGGCCAGTGTAAGGCCGAACTGCTTATAGAAAATACCGGAGGAGCCGCCTATAAAACTAACCGGGATAAACACTGCCGACATAACCAGGGTAATAGAAACAATAGCGCCGGATATTTCGTCCAGTGCATCAATACTTGCCTTGCGGGCCGATTTATAACCGGTATCCAAACGGGCATGTACAGCTTCCACAATTACAATAGCATCATCTACTACTATACCAATGGCCAGGATCAGGGCAAAAAGGGTAAGCAGGTTAATGGTAAAGCCAAACAGCTTAAGGAAGAAGAAAGTGCCTATAATAGCCACCGGAACGGATATGGCGGGTATCAGCGTGGAGCGGAAATCCTGCAGGAAAATAAATACCACCAAAAATACCAGTATAAATGCTTCTACCAGCGTATGCAATACTTTATCGATAGAGGCCGTGAGGAAGTCGTCTACATTTTGCAGTACCACGTATTTCACGCCTTTGGGAAAAGTTTTGGAAGCGTCTTCCATTACCTTCAGCGTTTGCGTGATCACATCGCGGGCGTTGGAACCTGCTACCTGTGCCACGCTCACCGAAACTGCGGGATAGCCGTTGGTACGGGTGCTGTTGAAATAGCTGAGGGCGCCCAGCTCTATGCGGGCCACATCCTTCAGGCGCAGCAGGCGGCTGCGCAGGTTGGAGCGCAGTACGATGTTACCAAACTGGGTGGTATCAATGAGGGTGCCGGGGTACCTGATCACATACTGAAAGGATTGCCCGCCGCTTTCCCCGAACTGGCCGGGTGCGGCCTGGATATTCTGTTCTGCCAGTGCGGCGGTAATATCGGCCGGCACCAGTCCGTATGAGGCCATCGCCTGGGTGTTGAGCCAGATCCGCATGGAATAGTCCATGTTACCTGAGGCGGAGGCATCGCCCACACCGGGGATACGCTTGATCACCGGTGTGATATTTATATCAGTATAATTTTGCAGGAAGGTTTGATCAAAAGAGGGGTTGGTACTGTAAATGGAAAAGATGAGCAGGTTACTGGTCTGTTTCTTTTGCACGGTAACGCCGGAGCGGGTTACTTCCTGCGGCAGCAGCGGCGTGGCGCGGGCTACGGCGTTTTGTACATTTACCGCGGCCATATTCGGATCGCTGCCTATTTTGAAACTAACGGTAATATTTGCTGATCCGTCGTTACCGGCGGTGGAGGTGATATAGTCCATGTTCTCTACGCCATTGATCTGCTGTTCCAGCGGTACTACCACGCTTTTCAGTACCACATCGGCATTGGCGCCGCTGTAGGAAGTTTGCACCTGTATGGTGGGAGGAGCTATATCAGGATACTGGGAAATGGGCAGTGATACCAGTCCCAATATACCCAGTGTAACAATAATTATCGACACTACTGTTGACAATACCGGCCGCTCTATAAATCTTTTTAGCATGATGTTGTTTTAAATGGATCAGAGACTGTTGTAAACACTGTCGGCGTTTACAGGGCGGGGGTTGATCACCTGGTCTTCCCGCAGGTTACTGATCCCGTCTACTACTATTTTATCGCCCTTTTTCACGCCATGCTGTACTACAAACGACTGCCCGGCGGCGCTGGCATTGGAGCCTATGTCTACTGATCTTACTTTATTATCTGCATCCACTACATACACAAACAGTTTACCCTGGATCTGGAAGGTTGCCTTTTGTGGCACCAGCAAGGCCGTATCTATCGGCTGGGGTATCCTTACAATAGCGCTGCTGCCGCTGCGTACCAGTCCATCCGGATTGGAGAAGGTGGCCCGCATATTAAGGGCGCCCGTGGAAGGGTTGATCAAACCACTGGCAGTTTCCACGCGGCCCTGCCTGGGCAATACAATGCCATTGGCCAGCACCAGTGTTACCGGTGGCAGCGTAGCCAGTTTTTCCTGCATGGTAGCTCCTTTGGAAGCCAGGAAGAAATCGAGCCCCTGTCTTTCGTTGATAGAAAAGTAGGCGTAGATCTGCGTAATATTGGAAACGGTGGTGAGTGGGTTAGTAGTAGTACTGTTCACCAGGCTGCCGATCTTGTATGGCAATATGCCTACTACGCCATCAGCAGGACTGTAAATAGTAGTATAGCTAAGATTGGTTTTGGCATTGTTAAGCGCAGCCTGTGCCTGGGCCAGCGCGGCCTGTTTGGATTGCAGGTTATATGCCGCGGCTTCCAGTTCGTAAGCGCTGATGATATCTTTTTCTACCAGCGGTTTTACTTTGTTCAGCTGCATCTGCGCTGCATTTACATCTGCCACGGCAATTTTGATATTGGCCTGTGCAGTGTTTACGTTTTGCTCATACTGGGGGGCGCTGATCCGGAACAGCAGCTGTCCTTTTTTTACGGTGGCGCCTTCATCAATGTAAATGGCGTCCACATATCCATCTATCTTGGGGCGGATCTCGATGTTCTGGATACCCTGGATAGTAGCGGGATAATCAGCGTTGATGATGGCATTTTTGGGTTGCAGTACAATAACAGGGTAGGGCTTTACGGTGTTTTTTGTACTGCCTTGCTTGTTGTTCCTGCAGGCACAGCATACCAGCAGCAAAAGTGCAATTGTAGATCGGCTCATAGCGTTTTTACGGTTCATTAAATAATACAGACAGCAATCAGGTACTATGAGTAACTATCCGTTTAATTGTATTGTTCAGAAACGGGCGATAATTATCCGGTAGCTGGCTACGGGTTATTGGACGGTAATAATGCTAATTAGTTTATTATGACAATGTTAACTACTGTTAAATCCCATGCAGGCCCGGCGGGCAGCAGAAAAAAAAAGCGGGATAACGCTAAGATCCGGGCGACTTTCTGCTTTATCTGTCATAAACCAACGTTATACAGTTAATTTATGAAGACAGGGATACTATTGGCAGCGCTTGTGTTGCCGGCTATGGCCTTTGCACAGCAGGCCTATACACTGAAAGGCAAGGTGGGGCAAACTGCTCCGGGTGCCAAAGCCTATCTGGACCGCCGGGTGAACGGGGAAACCTTCCTCGATTCTGCCGTCATTAAAGATGGCAGTTTCGAATTCAAAGGCACCTTGAAATCGCCATACCTGGTAATGCTTACGGTAGACCATAACGGCGCCGGGCTTGCCGGTCACGGGATGGATATGGACCGGCGCCTGTTGTACCTGGACAATGCCACGTTTACAGTAGCCAGCAATGGCAATATCAGTGATGCGGTGATCACCGGGTCGCCGGTAAACAAGGAATTTGACCGGTATAAACTGTTTATTTCAGCGTACGATTCAGCGATGGCGGGCATCAACAAAGACTATGGCGGCGCTACGGATGCGCAGCGGAGCGATACAGCCTTTACCAACCAGCTGAATACCCGTTTCCATGCAGCAATTGATGAAAAGAAAGCGCTGCAGCGCAGGTTTATCAGCGAAAACCCTAACTCTTTTTTCAGCATTGTAGCCCTGAAAGAGCTGGCAGTGATGAATAATATGAACCTGAAAGAGCTTACTCCAATGTATAACAGCCTTACGGCAGCATTGAAGAAAAGCCCTGCCGGACAAGAGTTTTACCAGTCGATGGAAACAGAAAAGGCATTAGGCATCGGGGCTCCTGCACCGGATTTTACACAAAACGATATCAACGATAAGCCGGTGAAATTGTCGGATTTCAGGGGCAAGTATGTATTGCTGGATTTCTGGGCTTCCTGGTGTGGTCCCTGCCGCGCTGAGAACCCCAATGTAGTGGCGGCTTACAAGAAATTTCATGATAAGAACTTCATGGTGTTAAGTGTATCGCTGGATCAGCCCGGGAAAAAAGCGGCCTGGCTGGGCGCTATTGAAAAAGACGGGTTACAGGATTTTGTGCATGTATCCGATCTTAAATACTGGGACAATGCCGTGGCGCGCAGGTATGGCGTTCGTGGGGTGCCTACCAATTACCTGATTTCGCCGGATGGAAAAATTATTGCCAAGAACCTGAGAGGGGAGCAACTGGATAAACAACTCACCACTTTAATAACCAATCCATAAAAGTGAATGCCGCCCCTTAACTGTCACACTAAATAAAACAGCCGGTTCAGTGGAGTGAACCGGCTGCCTGTTTCTTCAGGAGTTATCAGCTTTGCTGACCGTAGTCGTAGTTGATCAGCCAGGTTACGCCGTACTGATCGGTTAACATACCGAAGTAAGCATTCCAGGGCGCCTTGTTCATGGGCATGGTAGGCTGGCCGTCCTTTGAAAGACCATTGAACAGTTTATCGGCTTCGGCTTCACTTTCTGCAGCAATGGCAACACTGAAAAGATTGCCTGCTGTGCCGGGACCATAATAAGCCGGGCGGTCGCTGCCAAAAAGAAAAGAACCATTCGCCAGTGGTAAAGCCACATGCATCACTTTATTTTCTTCTCCTTCGGCGCAATGTTCCATATCGCCAAAACGCGAAAATGTCTGGAATTCTTTTCCAAAAACAGATTTGTAAAAGTTGAAGGCTTCTTCACAGTTGCCGTTGAAATTCAGGTAAGGATTCACTGCTGCCATGATGTAATTTTTTTATGTTTAGGAAGATGATGTAAAGTTAGGTTACTTCCCGGAGAGAAAAGGTGGCCGTATAAGACAACAAAAGGGGCAGGCGCGACAACCTGCTATTCCCATTTGAATGACCTGATGGATAGTGCTGCAATCAGCGCTCCCCATACAATCAGCCCTCCCGGTTGCCAGGGGATCTGCCAGATGTGTAAACCCTCGAAGGCAATTTTCCGTAGTCCATCTACAAAAAAAGTAAGCGGCAGCAGCTCGCAAAAACTGCGTAACCATACGGGGTAATTATCTATAGGAAAAAATAAACCGCAAAGCAATATCTGGGGCATAGTAAGCGTGTTGGTCACCGGTGCAATAGAGCTTTCATTGCGGATCATACCGCTGATGATAAAACCGATGCCCGTAAAAATAACCAGCCCGAATACAGACAGTAACAGCATTTTCATAAAAGTGAGCAGCCCGTTCACCAGTGTAAAACTGAAGGCAAAGTATCCAAGCGCGGTGATGATCATAAAGCAGATCACCTGGAATAATAACCGGCTGATCAGTTCGCCGGACAATATCGCCGCACGGCTCACCGGGGTTACGTATATGCGTTTGAGTACGAGGGTGTGCCGCAAATTAAAAAGGAGGAAGGTGGAGCTGAATACGCCTGCCATGAGCAGGGAAAATGCCAGCTGACCCGGTAAAATAAAATCTATCTGGCGGTATACCCTGCCGGGAATTGTTATTTCGCGGATCGCAGCAGGGGAGGGCTGGCCGGGCAGTATGCAGGGCGGTGCGGAAGTAGTAGCTGATACTTTGGAGGTGATAAAGCTGCTGCGTACCAGGATCAAAAGAGTGGAAAAATTGATGTTGGAACTGATTAATAGTGACCCACAAACAGAGCAATGCTTTAAACTCGTCCTTTCTGTGCCAGGACTTGGAATTATCACAGGAACATACCTGTTAGTAGTCACTGAATGCTTTACCTTATTCAGTAAAAGCCGTCAAATGGCTTGTTACAGTGGGGGCGCTCCCTTTGAGCATAGTAGTGGCAGCAGTATCAAAGGGGGAACCAGAGTATCGTCAAAGGCTGATAAAAAGCTTAAGTCTTTACTTAGTAGTGGTGTCAGTACCTTATTACTCCACCACCGCCATACCCAGCAATACTTCGAGCGTAAAACGGCTGCAGGAAAACATCCCAACCTGGCCAGAAACAATATTCGCAATAAAATACTGCACACCGTGTTTGCAGTAGTACGTCGTGCTACCCCTTATGATCCTGATTATGATACCCAACCCTTAAAAGTGCCTGCATAGACCCTGTCCTCAATATTAAATTTAGAAAAAGTACTGATTTCAAAGGGTAAAAAATAGTAGTGGTTGTATCATTTCATTGTAGCTGTATCACTATGAAGATGTTTGTTGTCGTCAACCAATATTAAGAAACCCTTAAAGTATATATGAAAAAACCAACACTACTGCCCCTCCTTCTGATTTCAGTAGGTATCTTGCTTTATGCCTGCAAAAAGGATTACCTGTTAGAGGAAATCAAAGAGCCAACTGCCAGCATCCAATCCAAAGACTCGCTTAAAACTACTGTTGAAATTATTACAATAACAGATGTAAAGGATGATCCGGCATTACTAAAATCTGTTAGCAAACAAAACCAACATCTCTTGTCCATTCAGACCAATACTGCTCCACAATGAACCAACGTCATTTCCGGATCCTCTGTTTGTTGAGCGTTATGTTGAATGCCTGTAACAAACAACCTCCAATACAGTTACCCAGCGATAAATTCAACATTGACTCCATTCGTCCTCTCTTTGTCAAGGAAGGACAATCCTTTACTGTTTACGGAAAAAATTTCAGTCCTGACCCGGAAAAAAATGTTATTACCATCAACGGTATCCCCGTTCAAGGAAACGTCATGGGAAACAGAATACAACTAAAATTGCCTACTGGGGTTTTTCCAGATTCGGATAAATTACTAGCACAGCTTGTACTTAAGAAAGAAGGGGGGCCATATGTAGACACCGCTTATTTCTATTCAAGCCTTACCCCCAGGATCTATTCAGTTGTACCAACTACCGTACGTATTGGAGATACCATCACTATCACAGGGGAGGGATTCGTCAAAGGCAGAGATGAAAAAAGAATTAGATTCTTTCCTCCGGAAAATGAATGGGATAGTCTTAGTAACGAAAAAATTTTACGTTGTGAGACATTCATTATATCCAATGAAATAATTAAGGTCATAATTCCTCCCAAAGCAAGAACTGGCATTATTGGACTATCAAGTACTCTGCCTTTGCTTATACCGAATAGCTTTCAAAACGAACAGGCGGTAACAATTTTACCATAGTACTATTTCCATAAATGAAATTTTTTATTCAAGAAAAACAAATATGAAAAATGTTTATATAAAAATATATAATATTATTACAATTAGCATTTCAATAAATGTTTTTATTGTGCCATACATTTACGGGTAGTCTGTTAAAGTAACTACAAATGGGGCGAACTTAGGTATTAAGGATTGCACGAAAAGGGAATTGATAACTTACGCTTCTGGTGGCTCAGGGGAATATGAATATCAGTATGGTACTATTACACCTGGCACAGTAATAAAATCAGAAAATAAACCGCGTATCACAATAGATCCTCAACCACAAATTGTTACAACATATAGGGTTACCGTTTTTGATAAAAACACAGGAGATTACATAGGATCACAGAAAATCATTGTTTCTCCTGTATTGGAGCAAAATTTGGATGACCTATTTATTCCCAACGCTTTTAGCCCGGAACCATAGAATGCAATAAGGCTTGTTTTTGCCATTACCAATGCTGCTTTGAACTGACTGTATTTTTTTGCCATATGCCGTAGGTTACCAGGTGAAAGGGAGTAATACTTTTCTGCTGGCCGGGTATTCCGCGAACTGTTGCTGGTACCAGCGGTGGTTAGCCATTGCACGGGGCACCAGGTTGGCGCAGGTCCAGATAAAGAAGGCCAGCGCCGGCAGGCTCCAGGTAAGCAATGCGTAACCGCCCCATTCCATTATCTCTCCTGTAAGGTTGGGAGAGGAGAGATATTTGAAAAGCCCTTTTTGTGGGATCTTATAACCGGTTTCATGTTTTTTTCTCAGTTGTATCAGGTGATAGTCTGATTGCAGGTTGATGTACATACCTGTTGCGAAAAGTAATAGTCCTGCTATAAACGCCGGCGAGAAGAACCAGCTATCCGGGTAATGTGCAAATGCAGCGAACCAGATGCCCAGCAACGAGCCATTCACGGAATTGAACAGCATCGCCGACAGCATGATCACTACCGGCATTTTTTTCCCTTTGGTACGTATCATGAACGGGTATACGAAACTGCGGTGTATATAGTGCAGGAGGAAAAAGCCAGCCATAACGCCGGAGGGGGAACGCCATTGAAAAGTGCGCAGCGGCAGCCATACCAGGAATGTGATGAGCACCGTGGTTTCCATCAGCAGCCAGCCGGTTTTGTTGGAGATCATGGGGCCCCAGTTGTTGCTGCTGTACCGCCCGTAAGGCGCTTCGCGGCGTAACAGATAGATACCGGCGCCAATCCCCGTGGCTATCCAGCAGCAGATAAAAACAACATAACCGCGTAGTGGTAAATAGTCAATCATTTGATAGTGCCTGTTTGTCTGAACCAATCAATAGTATCCCGTAGGGTTTCTGTAAAAGGCCGTGGCTGGAAACCCAGTTCCGTAGCCGCCTTTGAATGATCAATTTTTTTATTGCTGTAAACCAGGTTGTACACCGACTGCCGCGTGTAAAAAGGGGGGCCGCCGCTGATAACCGCCAGCATCCTTACCAATGGCAGCATACTGAATACAAGCCACAAAGGCAGCACCGGCAGGGTTTGCGGGCTTCCTTTTATCCGGCGGATTTCACGGTGCAGGGTTACCAGGGAGATCCATTCTCCGCTTAAAAGATAAGCTGTGCCCGGGGTTCCGTTGGTTAAAGCGCTGACGATGGCCCCGGCCAAATCCCTTACATCCGTAAAATCAACACCACCCGGAAAGAGGGCGGGTATTCTGCCTTTGTACATATTGATCACCGCTTTACCTATCAGCGACGGCTGCCGGTCGAACGGCCCCATGACCGCTGTGGGCGCCAGCACAATCACTTCCATACCGTTGCCATTACAGGATAATGCAATGGCCTGGGATACCGCTTTGGAGTAGTCGTAACCATATCGCGTGGTGGTTGCCGGGCCGCGGTTTTCATCCATCCGTTCATTGTAGGGCGCCTGGTTATAGGCGGTAACAGAACTGAGGTGGATAAGCCTTTTAACGCCGGCCTGTTGCGATGCCCCCACCAGGAGCCTGGTGCCGCCGGTATTGGTATCAAAAAGGGTTTTATCGGGCCGGTCATCTACCGAAATCACAGCTGCCAGGTGTATCACGGCATCAGCGCCGGCTACCAGCCTGTTGATGGATGCTTCATTCAGCAGGTGGCCCTGTACAAAAGTAATGCGCTCCGGAGCGGCTTCTGGCGGCGATTTACGGGTAAGCAAACGCAGGCTATGGCCTTCAGACAGCAACAGCGGAACCAGCACACCGCCTATGTAACCCGAAGCGCCCGTTATCGCAATTTTCATGTTTAAATATAAAATTACCCCGTAAAAGATAACGCTTCCCGGTAGCATTGGTTGACTTTTTTATTTATTACCTATCTTTGGCAGGAAGAAGGCAGTACTGAGCACCTATAGCCGGAATACATCCATGAAATCAGAAATTTATAAGCCGCATCCTGCGTTGCAGGATCTGGTGAACTGCATTAGTATTTATGAGGTTGACTTTACCAAAACCCAGGGATTGTCAAACATCTATCGTTTTGTGCCCGCCTATCAGCGATACATTATCTTTTACCTGGAAGATCCCATTAAAGTATTAAAGCCCGGTAACGGTGATTTTATTACCAAATCAGTTTGCGTAACCATTGGTCCGCAGGATCAGGCCGTGACCCTGGATATGGGCCGCCGGCACCTGGCGCTGTGCATCGCCTTTCAGCCCAGTGGCTTGCACCGGTTGCTGAAGATCCCTATGTCTGAAATATATGAGCAGGATTTTGATACCCGGTTATTGTTGGGGAATGAGATCGATGAAATTTCAGAGCGACTGAAAGGTGCAGATAACTGGGCGCACATGGTAAGTATTATTGAGTTTTACCTGCTGAAGAAAGTGTCGCTGCTGAAGCCGGTATTGCCGGTAGATAAGGCGATGGCGGCGCTGGTAAGCACCGGTGGCAATATTACCATGGAAGAACTGGCCTCCCTGGCCTGCCTGAGCCTGCGGCAGTTTGAACGCAAATGTACCGAACGGCTGGGAATGCCCCCCAAACAATATGCGCGGCTCATCCGCTTTTGTAAAGCTTACCAGCTGAAAGAACTGTTCCCCCGGAAAACCTGGACTGAGATTGCCTATAACAGCGGCTACTATGATCAGATGCATTTTATCCGCGACTTCAAGAAGTTTGCCGGGATAACCCCTTCCTTTATCCACGAAGATGAGCTCCGGAATACCATCCGCCTGCGTAAAATAATGGTATAAATACCAAAGATGTCGTTTTTGTACTATGATGAGGCTGTTAATCAGGATAATTTTGCCCTTGTGATTTCATCCATAACATATAACGTCCCAACAGATTAGGAACGCCATTCTAAAATCGGGGGAAATGTCATCCAGCGTTGGTTACCCCAAAAAATTTATATCATGTTTTAACCTGCAGGCTGGCTATTTATATAGCTGGCGCAATATAGCCGCCTGCTGCCTTTATTCCTCCTTATCATTCTTGTCAGCCATCTTCCGATATTTTTAGAAAAAATTCTCCGCAGGATTGATTACAATTGCAGAAACTGACGGAACAATATGCAATTGAAATTTTATTCCACGTTACTATTAGGCGCCTTAAGCACCGGCGTTACCGCACAGGATACCATTCCACCCACAGTGGCTGAAAATGCCCGTTTGGAGCTGGTTTCAAAACAATTTGATTTTACCGAGGGGCCAGCGGCCGATAAAAAAGGGAATATCTATTTTACAGATCAGCCCAATAATAAGATCTGGAAATATGATACAAAGGGGAAGCTGTCTGTTTTTTCAGATAAGGCTGGCCGGGCCAACGGGATGTATTTCGACAGTAAAGGCAACCTGGTAGTGTGCGCGGATGAGAAATACGAGTTGTGGTCTATCTCTCCCAAAGGAAAAATAAAAGTGCTCCTGAATAATTTCGGGGGGCATCAGTTCAACGGCCCCAATGATGTGTGGATAGCGCCCGGCGGTGGTATGTACTTCACTGATCCTTATTACCAGCGCGATTACTGGGAACGCAAACAACCCGATCTGAAAGAAGAAAATGTATACTACCTGGCGCCCGGCGCCAAAGAGGCAGTAGTGGCTGCAGCAGATATAAAAAAGCCTAATGGTATTATCGGCACCCGCGACGGGAAGCTGGTGTATGTAGCGGATATTGCCGCTGGTAAAATATACCGCTACAATGTGCATGCGAACGGCAGCCTGGGCGACCGTTATCTTATGACGGAAAAAACAACCGATGGTCTTGCGCTCGATGAGCAGGGTAATCTTTATCTCTGTGGAAATGGCATCACTGTTATTAATAAAGACGGCCGGAAGATAGGCCAGATCGCTGTTCCCGAAGGATGGACTGCCAATGCCTGCTTTGGCGGGAAAAACAATGATCTTCTTTTCATCACTGCGGGTAAGGGCATTTATACGTTGCAGATGAAGGTAAAAGGCGGTGAGTAAAAGATGACCGGAATAAAAAATGCCTCCACTGGTTTTTCCCGGTGGAGGCATATGGAAAATACAAGGTCCTGCATCTCACATGCATGATACGTTTTAAAGCATCAGTCGGCTGGCTGCTGCCGTTGATCGGCCGTTGTTGTTATGGGTTTACCGCTGATGCTTCTGTGATATAGAGGTCGTAATACCGTTTCACCAGCAGGTTGATAAATCTTTTAAGATAACTTTCATTTAAAAAAGAGTTAGACCAGTTATAGAAGCGGTCGCATTGAACACCCAGGTAAAAGAAATACATGCATACTCCCAGGGCAGGCAGCAATCTTTTCTCTTCTGCCGTGAGCGGCATTACGGAGTTATAGCCTTCCAGGAAGCGGTTTGTTTTCGCCTGGTATTCAGGCATATCACGGATAAGGCTGTGCAGCTGAAGAATATAGTAAGCTACATCCAGGCATTGCCAGCCATTACCGCAGAAATCGAAGTCAAAGAGTGTAATTTCCTGGTCGGCACGAATGTTCATGTTATCGAACCATATATCCATATGTACTACCCCTTGCGGGAGTGCAGTGAGATCAGCTTCCTGCAGGATTTGTAAAAGATGCGCCTGTACTGCTGTCATGAAAGCCATTTCCGGTGAATCTGCGGGCAGGAACTTTTTGATAGATATCAATGGATCTTCCAGTAGATTTTTGGCGGTATAGGTAACCCGGTTCAGGGGCATCGAGCGGGTGAGCTGGTGCATACGGGCCATGATCACACCGGCTTTTGCGTGCAGTTCTTCATCATAATGCAATAGCTTTTCCCCTTCCGCAAAAGTGAACAATACCCCATACCGTTCACCCTCCGGCGCGTTCAGGGTTTGTATAAAGTTGCCTTGTTTATCGGCCAGCGGCCATGACACCGGGATGTTGTTCTCTTTCAGTAACAACAGTAACCTGAGCTCTTCGGAAATTTCCGAAATGGCGCGTCAGTGCAGGCTATACACACGGAACATGTATTTCCCGGAGGAAGCATTCACCTGGTAGGTATCGTTGATGCCTGATTTGACCAGGTGGCAACCGGCGCCGTTTGCCTCATTATATTGTGATTGCAGGAACAGCGCCAGGTGCGGCGCGGAAAGGTGTGAACTGGATACCGGGAAATGATTCATAGCCGCGCTATTTAAAAAGGGGCGCTAAAGTAATGAAATAAATTTATTGCAGCTTATGCAACGGCAGGTTTAGCCGCATTACAAGATCTGTTTGCTTTTCACTGCCCAGCTGAAATGCGTGGGTGGCAAACTCCTCAAAACCATTCTTCCTGTAAAAGCCGATCGCTTTGGCGTTGTGTTCCCATACGCCCAGCCACAGGAAAGGTGCGCGGGCTTCCATAGCAAGGGTTACCGCATGATTGAACAGCTGCTGCCCGATTTTTTTACCCTGGTGTGATTGCAATACGTATATGCGTTCCAGTTCTATTGCCCGGCTGTTGTACATTTCTGTTTGCGCGCCCCGGTAATTTATTTTCATATAACCTAAGGGCTGATTCTTCTGCATGGCGAAATAGAACTCACAATCCTGGTCGCTCAGCTGGGCAGATAATCTGGCAATACTGAAATTCTCCTGCATGTATTGTTTCATATTTTCCGGGGTATTGACGGCTGCATAGCTTTCCTGGAAGGTTTCACGGGCTATTTGCTGCAACAGTTCCGCTTCAGCCGTTATGGCCGGCACGATAAGTATCTCGTTCATTTTTTATGGCTTATCTGATTATTGAATCTATCTTTAAATTAAATCCGGGTTTATGTCAGGTCTCAGAAAAATAATGCTAACAATACTAACGCTTCTTATGTTAACAGGCACCCTGCTGGCCGGGCGTTATATTTTCACGGGCAAACATCTTTCCAAAAAATCCATAGCAGCTGTTCCTGCTGTGCAGGAAGGCGATATTATATTCCAGGTATCCCAATCGGACCTGAGCACTGCTATCCAGCTGGCTACGCATTCCAAATATAGTCATTGTGGAATAATTTTTAAGAGAGATGATCAATGGTATGTGTATGAAGCTTTACAACCAGTAAGATATACCCCCCTGATGCAATGGATTAACAGGGGAAAGGAGCAGCATTTTGTAATAAAAAGGCTGAAAAATGCGGGAACGGTGTTAACGCCGGAGGTGATCAGTAAAATGAAAACGGCAGGGGAGCGGTTCAACGGCAGGGACTACGACTTTTATTTCGGCTGGTCTGATGAGCGGATCTATTGCTCTGAACTGGTATGGAAAATTTATAATGAGGTTACCGGTCTTGAAATAGGGAAGTTGCAGCAGCTGAAAGATTTTGACCTGGAAAGCCCTGCAGTAAAGCAGCAAATGAAGGAGATCTATGGTAACAGCATCCCGTTAACGGAGAAAATTATTTCACCGGTGAGCATGTTTGAATCGCCCTTGCTTGCTACGGTGGCGGAATAAGGCACATATGGCAGATGATAGTTCTGCCATGCGTTTTTACTTAACCGGATACCTTTTCTTTTGCCAGGAATCCCGGTAAAGAAGTACCGAGAATATAAGTCCATCCTTCGTTGAAGTTGCTGACATCGAAGGCAGGATCTTTTGCTTCCGCAAAGGTATGAATGCCGGTGTGCGTGAGCTTCAGTTTTGTTTTATCTCCTTCCGGAAACAGCTCCCAGGTTACTTCTGAGTCGCCCGGCTCGTTTTGATATTTCCAGGTATAGCTCAGCTTTTTGCCTGTTATTACCTCTGTGATTTTGCAGAGATGAATGTATTGTTTGTTATCCTTTTCTACCATAAAGCTGAACTCAAATCCTTTCTGCGGTTTAAATTCTTTAAGATCAAAATACCAGTGCTTCATTTTGTTTTTGTCTGTAATAGCTTCCCATACAGCACTTACCGGTGTATCCAGGGTGCGTTCAAATACCAGTGGCTTGTTACTCATGGTGATTTTTTTTATTGATGAACGATTAGCATGACTACTGTTTTTTCCTGCGGGGCTTTGGGGTTTTACCAAGATAGTTTTCCAGTGCGTCCAGTTTTTGTGTCCAGAACTGCTGGTACTGTATGGTCCAGTCGGCCACCGTTTTCAGCCTGCTGAGATCGGCGCTGCATACGCGCTCGCGGCCATCCTGCCGTATGGTGACCAGCCCGCATTCCGTAAGGATGCGGATATGTTTGGACACTGCCGGGCGGCTGATATCAAAATTGTCTGCAATAGCGTTGAGGTTCAGCGAGCTGCCGGCCAGTAACCCGATGATCTGTCGCCGGGTAGGATCCGCTATTGCCTGAAATACATCTCTTCTCACGGTAATTATTTTATATTATGAAACCTTTCGGTTACAAATATACGTAACCATTTGGTTACGTAAAATATTTTTTCCCCGGGGAAAGTGTTTTATGAAAAATGCCCTTTTATGCGGCGAAGATGTTATTTTACAAGTTTGAAAGTTTTCTATGATGATGAAGAAACTACCCATTGCCCTTTATTTCCTGCTGGCCGGCCTTTGTGCGGCAGCACAGCCAAAGAAACTGGATATTGTATTTATCGGTAACAGTATTACACAGGGTGGCGGCCTGCAGCACCCGTTACAGGAAGCGCCGCCTGTAAAAGCCTGGGAATGGCTGAAACGCGCTATGCCCGGCACTGATATACAATACAGCAACCAGGGCGTAAGCGGTTCTACCACAGTAGATTTCCTTCCTGCCACCAATAAATTGTTCAACAACGTGGTAAAGGCTGCAGATGCCTTTAAAGCCGATAAAGACGCCACGCTGGTGTTTTCCATGGTGCTTGGCACCAACGACAGCGCCATTGAAGGCCCTAACGGATCGCCGGTATCGCCGGAGCAGTACCGGTTAAATGTAAAAGCCATCCTGGATCGGCTGCTCAGCAGTTATCCCGGCTGCGTTATTATCCTGCATCATCCTACCTGGTATAGCCCCAATACGTATAACAGCTCCCGTTACCTTGCAGAAGGGCTGGCCCGCCTGCAAGCTTATTTCCCGGTGCTGGATGCTATTGTTGCCGGTTACCGCAGCACACATCCCGGACAGGTATACACGGGGTATACAGGTGGGTTCAGCTATTTTAAAAAGCATCCTGAACTGTTTATCCAGGAAAATGGGAGGGAAGGCGTTTTCCAGCTACATCCCAATGCAAAGGGAGCAGAAGAGCTGGGCACTTTCTGGGCGCAGGCCATTAAAAAAGTGGTGGGCCGTTTAAAATAAACACTTCATGAAAGCAGTGATCACACTCATATGCACCTTATTGCTGCCTGATTTCCCTTCGGCTTCAGCGGTGGAATTTCACGGGGACAGGCTATATCTTATTGGCGACGACGCTGCCTGTATCCAGGTGCTGGACAAGGATTACCATATTGTAAGAAATATCCGGATTTCCGGCGCCACAGAAAAAAGGATTGCCAAAGCGCTGAAAGCGGATTATGAGGCAGCTGTACTTATCAGGTTGCATGGCCGTACTTACCTGATGGCCTCAGGATCGCTGGCAACGGAAAAACGCCGGCAGCTGCTACTGCTGCCGCTGCCCGACGGAGACAGCGCCGATATACAGTTTATTCCATACCCGCCCGCTTTTACCGCGCAGTTACTGGCCAGCGGGATCAATGAGCTGAATATAGAAGGCGCTGCTGTAGTGAATAATACCTTACTGTTAAGCAACCGCGGAAATAATACCTGGCCACAGAACCAGCTGGTGCTTACGGCGCCAGGTTTCTGGGAGCAGGCGGCGCCGGCCCTTAGCGTAGTACCGTTAACGTTACTAACGCCAACGCCTGTATTTGCAGGAGTGTCTGAGCTTTGCTATGTGCCGGAAAAAGACCTGCTCCTGTGTACTTTCTCTTCCGAGGCCACAGCCAATGCGTATGACGACGGCGCTATCGGCGACAGCTATATAGGATGGATCAATAACATCTCCCTTAAATTATCACAAACTACCATTACACCGGATGGCATGCTCAATTTAACAAACGCACACCCTGCATTTAAAGGTGAAAAGATAGAAGGCATTTGCGTGGAAAGCATACAAGGCAATACCCTGACGCTTCACCTCGTATCTGATAATGATGCCGGAGCCAGTCGTTTATTTAAAGTAAGTTTTACCTTTAACGGGGAGTAAATCATCCAGAAATCAATACATTCGAAATATGGATATACAATTTGACGAACGCACGCTTTACGTGAAATATGATGAAGATATTGATAACACCATCTACTGGGAAGACGTAACGCATATTGCAGGTTATAAAGTGTATGCGTACCCGGGAGAAGCCACTTTCCTGGTATTCAAAACCATGGAGGGCGAAACGTTGGAGGTGTCTGACGAAATGAGCGGCTGGCTGGAGCTCCTGGGCGGATTGCATAATATCTTTAAACTGCCTGCAGGCTGGGAAGAACAGCTGGCAGACAGTGAACCGGATGCAGATGATATTGTTTTTTATACGAAGTAAATAGCCGGGAAGTAAAACGGCTGTTTTCTTTTATAACAGGAGGCGCAACATCCGACAGATGCTGCGCCTCTGTAGATTATTCTGCCTGCAGGCTGTTCACCGGGTTGGCCAGTGCTGCTTTCACTGCCTGGAAACTCACCGTGATCAGCGCTATCACCAATGCGCCTCCGCCTGCCAGGATAAATATCCAGCCGCTTATAGGCGCACGGTAGGCAAAGTTTTGTAACCAGTTGCTCATAGCCCACCACGCCAGCGGAAACGCAATAACGGCGGCAATTATCACCAGCATTACAAAATCTTTCGACAACAGTTTTATAATACCTGTAATACTGGCCCCCAGTACTTTCCTGATGCCGATTTCCTTGGTCCGCTGCGCAGCGGTGAAGGAGGCTAATCCAAACAAACCAAGACAGGCAATGGCAATCGCAAAAAGGGAGAAGATGAGGAAGAGAGAGCCGAGCCTTTGCTCTGCCAGGTACTGGCGGTTAAATGCCTCGTCCTGGAAAAAGTAATCAAACGAAGCAGAAGGCACTACCGACTGCCATACTTTTTCCAACCTGGCCACAGTGGCCGCAGCGTTACGGGTATTCATCTTTATGCTGATATAATTCAGCCAGTTGGGATTATAAAAAATAGCCAGTGGCGTTACCCCGCGTTGCAGGGAGGTGAAATGAAAATCCTTGTAAACCCCGCATACTGTGCCCCAGCCGAAATCAAATTCCTTTCCAAGCGCTTCTTCCGGCGTTTTCCAGCCAAAGAATGGAAGGGCAGCTTCATTGATCATGATATCACCGCTTTCCCGGCTGGTATCGGGTGTCATGTTCACCAACCGGCCTGCCAGCAGCTGTATGTTGTAGGTGCGGAAAAACTGGTCGTCGGCCGATAATAATCTGGCATCTGTTTGCTTTGTATGATCACCTTTCAGCTGGAGAAGATTATTGCCAAATTCCTGGCCCGGCACATAACTGGAAGCGCTTACGGAAATTACATCGG
Organism: Chitinophaga polysaccharea; assembly: GCF_902150045.1. Classification (GTDB taxonomy): domain Bacteria; phylum Bacteroidota; class Bacteroidia; order Chitinophagales; family Chitinophagaceae; genus Chitinophaga; species Chitinophaga polysaccharea_A. The sequence continues at coordinate 783,073 of NZ_CABFVU010000003.1, read as the reverse complement.
CCTGGCCGCGGAATTTTTCCAGCAGGGCTTTCTTCCTGTTGCCGGCCTCGGGCCCGTTAATGGGGATCACCAGCACCTGCGATTGATTGAGGCCCAGGTTAAAGCTTTTCATAAACTGGAGTTGCCGGTATACCACCATGGTAGCTACGATCAGCAGGATGGAAATGCAAAATTGTGTTACTACCAGCACATTACGGAGCGAATGTGTTTTCCTCTGCGCGCCGCGACGCTGTATAATACGCATGGGATTGAATCCTGAAAGAATGATAGCGGGGTAAATGCCTGCCAGCAGCCCGATGCCCATACTGATTCCCAGGCCCGCGGCAATAAAGCGAAGCTGGAATAGTTGCGCCATGGTAAAGCTTTTATCTGCAATGCTGTTAAAAACAGGCAGCAGGACCATGATTAACATTACCGTAGCAATAAAAGCAATAGCGCTCATCATGAGGGCTTCTATCATAAACTGCAATACCAGCTGGGAACGGTTGGCGCCTATCACTTTTCTGACGCCTACTTCCTTGGCTCGGCTGCCGGCAGTAGCGGTAGCCAGGTTGATGAAGTTAATGCCGGCAATGAGGAGGATGAACAAGGCTACAAACGACAATATCCTTACGTATAGGATATCGCTGTTTTTGCTTAGCTCATAGCGAAGATTTGAATGCAGGTGTATAGAAGTAAGCGGCTGGAGGAAATTCGTATAATCCTGGGAGTTAGCCTTTATTTCATCTCCCACAAACTGGTAGGCAATTTTACTGATCTTTCTTTCAAAAGCTTTCCAATCTGTTCCCGGCGCCAGTTTCAGAAAGGTTTGTGTCATGGTGCCATGCCAGTTTTCCATGTTACGCCTGAACCATCCCTCGTTCTTTACGCTTACCGTAGAAATAATAAAATCAGGGCGGAAATAGGTATTGGCAGGTACATTTTTCAATACCCCTGTTACCCGGTAATTTTTGTTATTGATCGTTAGTATTTTATTGAGATAGTTACTTGCATTATTCTCTCTTCCGAAATACTTTTCCGCTTTCTCCACTGTGAGCATAATGCCATCCGCGTTGTTCATGGCGGTGCGGGCATTGCCAGCCAGCAAAGGGTAGGGCAGTACCTCCAGCAAGGTGCTGTCGGCGAAGTAGATGCCTTTCTCATTGAATGTTCTGGCGTTATTACTGCCATTGCTGACAGCGGTATTTGTTCCATACTCAAATACCCTTACCGCCGATTGTACTTCAGGATATACCATTACTGCCTGCCGGAGAAACCCGGAGGTAGCGGCAAACGAAATCATATCATTCGTTTGGGTTTTTACGTCCAGTCCCGCCCTGTATACCTGTTCGTGCCCAGGTATCCAGCGGTCGTAGCTATATTCATCGTTTATGTACAGCGTAATAAAAAAACAACCCGTGAGCCCAAGTGTGAGCCCTGTAAGGTTTAAGAGGCTATGTGTAATGTGCTTGCGGAAATTCCGCCATGCGATTTTGAACTGGTTGCCTAACATATCATGATATTGTGGCTTTCCCGGAGCGAAGAAAGTGCCAATCCTCCGGTTATTGGTTATCAGTGAGTAATGTAATAAAAACTAACACAGGTTGTCCGCTTTCCCGGGCGGGGTGTTCATTTCCGGACAGTAGCTTCCGGGGAGGCAACTGTTTCATCAGGATAAATTTATCTACCGTAAAATATCTTCGTGTATGTTAGTCTATTGATTTGGTGGACTAGAAACTTGTTGTTACATTTAACGCTGTAAACTGAAAATCTATTATCGCGTCATCAGCCAATCAGTTGTAATTGTTTTATCACACGGCCCTGGAAACCGGCAGGCATATGCAGCCTGTGCTGTTGCAGGCATGGCAACAACCTGCAGAGGGCCCCAAAAAAGCACCTATGGACTCTTTTTACATCCGCTCTTTAAAAGAAAAATGGAGGAGCGCATTGTTACTTCTCCTGTTATTCAGCCCTTTTTACCTGCAGGCGCAGGAAAAGCGTACAGGCGTTACCGGTACCGTGCAAAATGAAAGGCACGAAGGATTACCGGGGGTATCTGTAACGGCGAAAAATGAAACCTCGGGCGCCACGGTATCTACACAAACAAACGCAGGTGGTACTTTCCATTTTCCCGGCCTGGTGCTGGGGGCTCCTTACAGTTTCCGGTTCACCTCTATCGGTTACGAGCCTGCGCAGCTGGAGGGTATTACTTTGCAGGAGCATCAGCCGGTGGCTGTTGTTTTGAAAGAATCCAGTTCTTCCCTCAACCAGGTAGTGGTAGTAGGTTATGGGGTGCAACGCCGCAGGGAGATCACCGGCGCCGTTGCTTCCGTACGGGCTGCCGATCTGAAAGACCAGCCGGTAAGCAGTTTTGAACAGGCCATTGCCGGTAAGGTGCCGGGTGTACAGGTGCTGCAGAACACCGGTGCGCCGGGGGGCAGTATCAGTGTACGTATCCGCGGTCTGAACTCTATTTCCGCAGGCATTGATCCGCTGTATGTGGTAGATGGAATTCCATTGTCGAACGACCTGAAGAATTTACAGGGAGCCACCGATATGGTCAACATCACCGGGCAGGCATCTTTCCAGAAATCCCCTGATCCGCTCAGCACTTTAAACAGCGATGATATTGCTTCCATAGACATCCTTAAAGATGCCTCATCTGCCGCTATTTACGGTTCACGCGCTTCCAACGGCGTGGTGCTGATCACTACTAAAAAAGGAAAAACCACCGGTCCGCCTTCCTTTGGATATAACATGTATGCAGGCTTTCAGCAGGTGAGCAAAAAAATAAAGCTGATGGACGCCTACCAGTGGTCCAAATTCAGCTTTGATGCTAAAAACAATGCTTACCTGGATTTCAATCCTTCCGGCAGCATTAACGACAATAACGCTACCAGGGGAAATTCCAATTTCCAGATAGCACCGGAAATATTGCCTTACCTGGCCGGGGATGCTGGTCTTACCAACACCGATTGGCAGGACGCCCTTTTCAGAACGGCGCCTATTCAAAATCATACATTGTCGGCCTCCGGTGGCAGCGACAAATTCCAGTACTATATTTCCGGCAACTACCTCGACCAGCAGGGCATCATTCTCGGCTCCGGCTATAAACGTTACGGGCTGAGGGCCAACTTCAATGCAGCGCTTACTTCCCGTTTAAAGATAGGCGTTACCGTTAACCCTACCTTTGATCATTACGACCTGATCAACAGTGAAGGGCCATGGACATTTGACGGGATACTCAGTAATGCGCTGAAGGCATCGCCCGTATTCCCGGTGTATAACCCGGACGGATCACTGGCCACCAACCGTCAAAACCTCTGGGCCTATGGTTACTCCGGCGGTGAAAACCCTGTAGCGCTGGCCACACAGATCAAGGATAAACTGGATCATGTGCGCAATCTCGGCAGCGCCTGGGCAGAGTATGAAATTATTAAAGGACTGAAGTTTAAAACCTTCTTTGGTACAGATATCAATCATTTCAGCAGGAATTATTTCCGTCCTTCTACACTGGGAAGTTATAAGCCCATCCAGCAGGGAGCGCCCACTATTCCAAAAGGATCGGCACAAACGGCGCTGTCTGTGAACTGGCTCTGGGAAAATACACTGAACTACCAGTTCAATATCAGCGATAAACATCACTTCGATGTACTGGCCGGGTATACTTCGCAGAAGAATACCACCAAGGCCAACGAAACCTATGGCACCGGCTTCCCTAATGATGCCGTACAAACGCTGAACGCGGCCACCATTACCAGCGGTACTTCCGCCGAATCGCAATGGTCGCTGCTTTCCTACCTGGGAAGGCTCAACTATAATTACGCTGATAAATACTTTGTGTCTGCCAGCATCCGCAGCGACGGCTCCTCCCGTTTCGGCGCCAATAACAAATGGGGTTATTTCCCCGCGGTATCAGGCGGCTGGCTCATCAGCAATGAATCGTTCTTTAAAGTAAGAGCTGTTTCTGAACTGAAAGCCAGGGTAAGCTACGGCACATCCGGTAATTTCCAGATCGCCAACTACGCGGCGTACGACCTGCTGGCTTCCAACGGTTATGTACTGGGCAACGGCAGCGGTACCGCCGTGAACGGAGTGGGGCTGGCACAGCCGGCCAACCCGGACCTTACCTGGGAGAAAACAGTGCAGCTCAATGCAGGGCTGGATATAGGATTGCTGGCCAACAGGATCTATCTCAGCGCCGACTACTACCGGGCCACCACTTCCAACCTGCTGCTGGAAGTACCGGTGCCGCTCAGTTCCGGCTTTGGCAAGGCATTGAAGAATATTGGCAAGGTGCGCAATTCCGGCGTGGAATTCGGTTTAACCTCCCGCAATTTCACCGGTCCTTTTACCTGGAACACCAGCTTTAATATTTCTTCCAACAAAAATGAAGTGCTGCAACTCGGCGCCAATAATGCGCCTGTCATTTCCGACGGGGGCAATGGCACCATCTCCCAGTTGTACATCACCAAAGTAGGCTCGCCCATTGGCAGCTATTATGGTTATGTAAATGGGGGTGTGTTTAAGAACCAGGCGGAGATTGACGCTTATCCTCATTATGCCAGCACCAGGCCCGGCGACCGCAGATTTGTTGATGTAACCGGGGATAAGAAAATAGACGCCGCCGACAGGACAGAGATTGGCAGTTATTTTCCCAAATTCATCTGGGGGCTTACCAATGAATTCCGCTACAAAGGATTTGACCTTACCGTATCGCTGCAGGCTGTGAATGGCAATAAGGTAATGAACCTGCAACGCCGTTTCCTGTATAACAGCGAAGGCAACGCCAACCAAATGATTGAAGAAACCGGCTACTGGAAATCGCCTGCAGATCCCGGCGATGGCAATACCATGCGCCCCAACAGGGTTACTACCGGTAACAGTACACAACCCAGTTCCTTTTTCGTGGAAGATGGTTCGTATGTACGTTTACGTAATTTAACTGTCGGTTATACATTTAACCCGCAACTGTTCAATAATAAGATCCAGGGCCTGCAGGTGTACCTGTCTGGCCAGAATATTTATACCTGGACCGATTACACCGGTTATAACCCCGAAGTGAATGCCCGGCCCGATGCGCCCTTGTCGCAGGGAGAGGACTATGGTACCTACCCGTTGCCAAGAACATTCACCGCAGGTATTAATCTTTCATTTTAAAAACAGGCACTTATGCAGCTGAATCATATAAAAGCAATAGCAGGTTTATGGCTGGTAACAGCAATGGCATCCTGCAGCAAGAATTTTATCAACCTTCCGCCGGTATCCAATCAAACAACGGCCACCTTCTTTAAAACCACCAGCGATTTCCAGCAGGGCGTAAATGCCATCTATGATGGTTTGCAGAACACCCGCAGTTATGGCAAATCGGCCTACTACCTGATGGAAGTAAGGAGTGATAATACCGATATCCTTGACCGTGGCGCGCTGGGCGGTGTGGCTTCGCAGATAGACCTGTTCACAGAAACCACTACCAACCCGTTCCTCACCGATGTATATGCAGGCGCCTATCTTACCATATCCCGCGCCAACGCGGTGCTGGACCAGATTGATGCTGCGGACATCCCGGATTCCTCCAAAAAGCAGTTCAGGGGAGAGGCTTTATTCCTGCGGGCATTCGTGTATTTTGACCTGGTACGGCTGTATGGAAAAGTGCCGTTGGTAACCAGGGTGGAAACCACCAGCGAATCGCTCAACGATAAACGGAATGATATCACCGAAGTATATGCGCAGATAGAAAAGGACCTGCAATCTGCCGCCACTTTGCTTCCCGCGGTGTATACCAACGTGAACGATTATGGACGGGTAACCGCCGGCAGCGCCAACGGCCTGCTGGGGAAAGTATATGTGACAGAGAAAAAATGGAGCGCTGCAGCCGCAGTACTGAAAAACGTGAACGGATATACGTTGCTGCCTGATTATGCTGCTTTGTATAACCCGGCAGCAGGGCTTAATGCAGAGGTGTTGTTTATTATCCGTTTTAAAAAGGGGCTGAATCCTTCTGAAGGCAATTACTATTTCACCGACATGGTGCCGTTCTCCTTTTATTATAACGGTGTGGCCTATGGGGGATCAAACAATAACCGGCCTACGCACGACCTGGTGGCTGCTTATGAAACCGGTGATAAGAGGCTGATCGCATCGCTGGACACCGTGTCTTACAAGAATGCCACTACTACACAGGCAGGGAATTATGTAAAGAAATACCTGGATCCTCCCGGCGCTACCGGCGATGGAGGCAGCAGTTTCCCGGTATTACGGTATGCAGATATCCTGTTGCTGCAGGCGGAAACGCTGAACGAGCAGGGATACAGCGCTGCCACCGGTGATAACACCGCCTTTGGCTTCCTCAACCAGGTAAGGCGACGTGCGGGATTGAAAGACAAAACACCGGCTGAGTTGCCTGACCAGGGTAGTTTCCGCGATGCTGTTTTTGCAGAGAGGAGAGTAGAGCTGGCCTTTGAAAATAATCGTTGGTTCGACCTGGTGCGTTATTCAAAAGGGCTGGCCATTATGCAGGCCCACCTGAAGAACGAATATAATCTTACCACACCTGCGCTTACGCCGGCACGGCTGTTATTTCCGATACCGCAGAGTGAAATAGATATTCATAATGACCCCGTCAACTTCCCGCAGAATCCTTGATGGCAGATGGTTTGCTGGTGAAGTGCTTCCTTCGGGGATTATTTGCCGGTGTTGAAATGATCAGATGCGGCGGAAGTAGATCTCCAGTTTCATCTGGCGTTTGGTTCTTTTAAAGATCTCCTCATCCTCCCGGAAGATGACCAGTTCTTCGGGGTTCATGGTCCTTATTTTAAAGGTGATGCCGTCGCCGTTGCCTTCCTGGAGGGTGAGTTCTTTTGTTTTCAGGTCAATGGTGTATGCTTCATAACGCTGGCCGCCGTCTTCCAGTGTACCGTTCTCTTTAAACACCATCAGATCCATTTCGGTGAAATTGGTATCTGTTTTTTCAAAGGTCTTTTTGCCGTCTTCGACACAACTGATGACTGTTTTAACAGGCAGCCAACGGCCGGTGATTTTGCTGTTTGTTTGATTGGGCTTTGCATTGCTGCAGGCCAGGTATAGAAAACAGCTCACTATAAGCGAGTATATACTATTCATATTCCTTATCTTTAAACATCAATAAATTGTTCATCCCTGCGTACAGGCAAAGCTGTGGCAGGGTACAGTTTACAATTACCAATGTGCTGACAGTTGTGGGAAAGGCGCTCTAATGAAGAGTAAATATGGTCAAAAAGTGGTGGAAGGCAGATCGGAGCTTCCTTATTGCATCGTTTTGAACGACAGAATTACCAGGCCCGGAATACAAAGTCCATACTTTTGCATCCCAAAGGTATGTCTAATATAAAATTGGCACAAGTTTTTTATCGCAATCTTTACAGAATATTTTACCAGAAAATTTCAGGTATGGGAGATAATATTGCAGCGCCTTTTATTCCGGCGCAGTATACGGGCGAAGCTACCACTACTTCAGAAACGAAAGCACTGGTACACGAGGCGGCGGCGCGCGACTTTTTCAGAACCGCTATGGCGCGCCTGCTGGATGTGAATCACTGGGCATCGCTCAGCGGCAGCATTTCGTCGGGCTTCCAGCTGACCGACCTGGCGGGGAAACCGGTGGAGGGCGAGGCGGAAACCGGTATGTATATAAGGATTGATATTCCAGGGCCGGGTAATAATGCCGGCAAGGGGTTCGACTGGGTAAAGATCGAGCAGAAGGAGCATGTGGCGCTCAATGAGCACCAGGAGGTGTTCTTTATCAGGGCCAGGCCATCGGAGCACCCGGTTCAGAAAAGCGCCGGTATTGCGCATTTCCTGCGTAAGGAAGCCAGCAGTTCCTTTGTGCTGGTACGCGATCATGCGGAAATAACTGCCACTGTTTACGGACGTAATGAGGTGCCAAATACACAGGCAACCGACCTGGGAGATAAGATCCGGAATGCCGTTGTGGGCTCTACCGGTGCGATCGGCATATCCAAACTGCAGTGGAAGGCGCTGGTAAATGGTTTGCTGGCTTAGCTATAGTTGTTGTGCCCTTTCAAAAAAACTAAAGGATTTCATTTGTTGCTCCACTTCTTCAATTGCCTTCATCAGGTTATTTTTTGTATCTGTTAGCGCCGTGAGGGCTATTATCATCTTATTCCAGACGGGTTGCATATCGTTGATCAGGGCTTTCCCTTTTTCAGTAAGCTGGATAAGCCTTTTCCTTTCATCGGTTTTGTCTTTTTTAGAGCGGATCAGCTTTTGCTTTTCCAGCTCTTTCAGCAGGCTGATAGTAGAGGGGTGGGAGTATCCTATTTCCCCGGCAATTTCCACCACGCTGAGCACCGGCTTCAGGTGCAGGGTATAAACCACCGGGAACCATTTCGGCTCAAACTCGATCCCATTGGCCTTATAGATCAGGAGACCGTCTTTCCGCAGCTGGTCGCTGAGCCGTTGCAGCCTCGTGGAAATAGCCAGTATCCCTGATTCATCGATCACGTTTGTCATACTTATCAATCATTAATGTGTAGATGATAAAAAACATTATCTGCATTCATCAGGGGAAAATACGACGGTAAATCCGTTTTTCTTATTTCTTTAAAATGATTGCGCTCATAGAAGCGGCGGGCAGCGGCAAGTTTATCGACCGTGCCGAGATACAGGTCTTTTATTCCTGCAGACCTGCAATAGGAGATCAGTTCTTCCAGCAGTTGCTGGCCAATACCGGTATCTTTTCCCCGGAATTCCTTTTTCACAAACATTTTCCGGATGGCGCCCGCATTGTGCCCTATGCTGATAAGCGCGATGGTGCCAGCCAGTTCCCCGTTTACAAAACCTCCCCAGAATCCGCCGCCGGTATTGTGGTAATTGGTTTCTATATCAAACAGGTCCGGTTGGTCTTCGATAGTAACCGGTACATTGAATTCCTTTTGCTGGATGGGCAGGATGATGTCAATTATTTGCTGACAATATTCATTGTGAATGGGTCTGATATCTTTTGTGATGCTCATTTTTACTTATTTACAGTACAAAACTACGTAGTTAATTACATAAATAAAAATATTTTTCCTTTTAACTGCGCAGGTGTATTGCGCAGGTGGGTATGCATCTTTGTAAAACAATGATCCTCTCGCTTAAAATGGATAAAGCTGCGGAAAAATTACGTCGCCGTGGAGTGTATGGATACATATCGTTGCGGATGCGCTCTGCAATGATCAGAATTTACAGTTGCACCGAAACCTGGGGTTAGTAGGGAAGCGTATTTACAGCCATACTGCCCCGGAAGGGGAATGCGGGTTCGAGTCCCGCGGGGATCACAAAAAGCGTGATATAATTCCCAAAAAATGTATCACGCTATTTTATTTGAATACCATTACCTGTCCAGTATTTCTTCTAATCAAGAAAAAGCAAAGGGGGTAAGATATAAATTGCCCACGGGAAGCTGTTTATTTATGTGAAAACTCTTCTTCTGATCAATGAAAAGTAGCTCCCGGAGAAAATAATTAAATCCTTGCGCAAGCTTATTCTGCAAGGTTTTTTGTTTTAGTAATATTACGTATATACAATGCGTATAGCAGGGCTACCTTCATTAATCATTACTATTTATTTGTTAACCTCAAAAATTAGAGAATGGTATTTACAACAATGGCCAGCATGAAAATTGCATCAGGCTCACAACCCCAGGAAGTCGTTACCCTACTTGGTTATTATGCACCGGGAGATGGCGGTGGTGGATCTTTTTACTGGGATACCAGCAGTGGATTATCTGGTAATGATGGTACCATTATACAGGCGCCAGGAGGATATTGGGTCCGGTTGGCAGATGAACCGGCATCCGTAAAATGGTTTGGCGTTAAAGAAGATGCTCAAGCGCCTAATCTCACAGACAATACACAGCGGCTGCAACGATGTCTTGATAGTTGTATGAGTATTTTGTTTGACACCGGTAGTTATTCGGTTAATGCAACACTTAATGTTAAAAGCTACAGGCATATTGACCTGAACGGAAGTACCCTGAAATTTGTAAATGCCACTGCCGGTGGCGCACTGTTAAGAATTCAGCAGCAGATCAAGATTACCATCATGAATGGTATGCTCATCGATAACACTGCCAACACGTCTACATGCATATTTATTATTGGGGATCCAAACGCTACCACCCAACTTCCTGCCAGTGCGTATGCTTCGGATATTGTCATTGACAGGATCAATATGTTGTATTTTGCTAAAAGTGTGGTGCAGGAAAATGCTACCAGGCGCATTAATATTTTGAACAGCAGCTTTTACTGTCAGAATGGAGTAGAATATCGGGGCAAAACAGTGGAGAATGTAATAGACAGTACAGTGATCTATTGCTCGGCCAGTGTAACCGGCTGCTTCGGTATTGGACTTTGGGGCAGACCAGAGGGAGCTATCCTTTATCCCGAAGGGCTGACAATCACCAACTGTACCATTGACGCCTTTTATAATACCTTTCATGTCGAAAATATTTATACGTTGCAGGTATGCAATAACTACCTCGGGGCCAACACCGTCAACGGGAATGCGACTTTCTATTTTACAAAAGGAGTGGCAAGCCATTGTCAGGATCTATTGATCGAAAACAATATGATCTATGCCAGGGGAATTATTTTTAATCCTAACACGTCTTCACCGCAGTTATATCATGCTAATATCGCCAATTGTATCTTCAGCGATCAGAAAGGAACCGGTATAACGCTAAATAACTTTGCGGGTAACGTTGCCATTCGGGGATGTCAGTTTAAGGCTGCCAATGCAACAACCACCAATGTAGCGATCGTTGCCAACAACAATAATCTTTACCTGGCCATTTCTGATATACAGATAGATAATACTTATGTGACACCGATCCAGATAAAAGGAACCGGCTCAAACAGTTCCTCTATTGCGAATGTCAGCTATAGGGGAAACGGAGATCTATTCTATCTGGAACAGCCGGTATTACTGAGTGATAACAGATACGGAACGGCATCTGATGTTGGCTATGTTTACAAGTATCAGCCGGTAACGGGCAACTATAATCCAGGACAAAAAATTACCGGCCTTACCAAGAAGTTTGCGAAAGGAGAACGCGGATTTATTATTCTCAATGGTTACTGTACCCTGGCCACAAATAAATCTATTCTGTATGTATCTGCACCAGCAGGAGTAACGCTTGCCTCTGGGCCAGGATGGGCATCTAACTTTGTTATGTTACACAGCAATCAACATGTTTCTTTCTGTATTCCTTATTTTGTATTAAGCGATGTCACAGGGGAAATTGAACTCACCAACTTTAATGAGAATACAGGCGCCGTTACATTTGATTATCATGCTTATTTCGGCGTGATGCAGGCTTAAATCAGGATCTCATTTGACTGCCGAGGGAGCTGTCTCAAAAGTAACTTTGAGGCAGCTCCTTTTATTTATTTTGAGAAAAGGAGTCCGGTTATCCAGGTAATCAGGTTGAAGGAAAGACTTTAAAGAGCAGCTTAGGAGGTTAAATTTGAGAACGACAAAAGGAAATAAAAGAGCATCTCAATTCTTTTTGAGACGCCCACTTTTTATATCAGAAATTCCCGTATTGCCGCGATGAGATCAGTTAATACAAAATAAATCAGCTTGTATTGGAATATTGGTGAATACATCAGTAGAAAGGTGAAATGCGCAGAGTGGGGCAATCAGTGGTTGATGAGCTGGCAGAGTACATACGATGTAATGAACCGGAACTTAAGGGATGCTCCAACAAGAATCTATGGCGTATGAAACAATTTTATGAGGCATATGAATCTTCACCGGAGCTTATGCCCCTGTTAAAAGAGGTCACCTGGACCAATAATCTGACTATTCAGCCGTACTAAATCACAAGATGAACGTGAATTTTATCTCAAGCTATGTATTCGGGAAAAATATAGTACAAGGGAGTTGGATAGACAGATTAATAGCAGCATTTTTGAACGCACAGTAATTGGTAATTCAAAACTCTCAGCAGTGCTGAGAGAAATTCATCCTAATATAACTAACATTTATCTATTGTTTTATCACAAGGAATTACAGTGTTTGGTCGCAATTGAGCTAAAAGCAGATAGATTTAAACCTGAGCATATGGGACAAATCAATTTGTACCTGGAAGCATTGGATAGAGATGTTAAAAACGATAATGAAAATCCAAGTATTGGCATCTTATTCTGTAAAGATAAAGACAAAGAAGTAGTCGAATATACACTAAGTCGGTGCATGTCGCCAACGCTTATCGCGGAATATCAAACCAAGCTTCCCGATAAAAAAATACTCCAGAAAAAGCTTCACGAAATTTTAGTGATAACAAAGAATTTGACAAATAGAAGCATGATATCGTAAGACGATGATTGCAGTGTATATAGATTTTTGTTCCTGCCAGAGGTTTTGAATTTTTATAAAGGCACCAGAACTCAGAGCGGCGCTTTCAGTCGATTCAATATATTTACCACACAGGCTGGAGCAAACCTGTGTGGACCCATTCTATTATAATTCGAACAAAATTCAATGCATCCGGCATCATAGCTTTGCTACACCAGGTAAAAATACTTAGAGAAGGGAACCCTTGCCCCATTCCCACTACCCACCGGGCTTACGCAGGTTCATACGTAAGCTCTACAACCCCCGATCTATAAACCTTGGTATTTATTAGTTTCAATCCAAGCCGCTCTTTCAAATCTTCAAATAAAGGCTTCCCGCTTCCTAAAGCTACAGGGTGCACAGATATTTTATACATATCAATCAGGCCTGAGTGAATGAATGTTTTTATAAGGTTGGCGCCGCCGTACAGCCAAATGTCTTTACCCGGCTGCTCTTTAATGGCTGTTACTTTTTCTGCAATATTGGAACTGATAAAGGTAGCTCTGTCGTCTTGCCTGTTCTGGCTTGAAAACACGAATTTATTTTTAGCATGTATGCCTTGCCACATCATTTTTTCTGCCGGGCTTGTATTTTCATCCGGTTGAAAATTTCCCCAGGCGTCATAACTTACCCTGCCGTAAAACATCGTATCTATACTTGATATGAAAGCATCAAAATTCATATCATCGTCCATGATGCACCAGTCAATTTCCCCGTTAGGGCCTTCTATAAATCCATCTAAGCTAACTGCTAAATTTAATATCACCTTTCTCATAAAAACTTATTTTTCAGCAAAGTTAAATGTCAGACGATGTTCCTGTTTTGGAAAAATGCGACAAAATTAAAGTTGAGAGGGTACAAGCCCGGTGTTTTTCTTTATTTCGCTGGTAAGATGTGAATGATCGTAAAATCCGCAATCAAAAGCAATGTCTGATAAACTGCGTTCCCCGGCAGATCCTTTAATTACCGACAACGCATGCTGGAAGCGGACAATATTTGAATATTCTTTGGGCGTAAGACCGATATGGATCCTGAAATTCCGCTCCAGCTGCCTTACCGTTGTATGGTTTCTTCTGGCAATTTCCTGAATGCTGAGTTGACCATTTGCGCGATGAATATCTTCTATAACAGGTTGAAGCGGCTTATTCTTATTCCCAATCCTGTCAATAAAAAACCGGTTGAGATAAATAAAGGGATCTTTGATTATCTTTTCAAAATCAAATGCATTTGTATTTTCAAATTCAATGGTACTGTTTATTATTTCAACCTGGGGCGCATAGCTATAGAGGTTTGAAAAAGCCGCCGGTTTTATACATACGCCCAATAAATGTGTATCTGCATTGATAAAGCTATCTTTAAAGGAAGTCATAGCGCCAACAACATAAGTTTTACGATGCTCCATGGTAAGACTACCGTTATCAGTTATACAGTTATCCCCTAAATTTATCACCAGCCCCGGGCATCCGTCGGGAAAGTTTCTTTCCCATTGACCGTCATTATCCCCGCCCTTTAACTCCCAAAAGGAATGAATAAACGGTACTAACTCCGGGCAGGGCTTTATGTCCTTATGCTTCATTATCTGTTGATGTTGGTTTACAATAGCGCTGCAACAGGCTTATATGTTTTTTAAAAAAAACAGAGGGTAAAAATACACGAAAAACTCCGTAATAAGATGTATGCAAAATACTTCAGATCATAAAAGACAGTCTCGCAAAAAATTAGAAGTAATTCCTGAAATTTGTATGCGAAGAGCAAATTCTGTTTACCTGGTATGCGGAAGATGCTAATTCACAAAAGGAAACCACTTTTTATTAAGTATAATCTGAAGCGATATATGAGTAATAAAACTGTACTGGAAAAAGCAAATGCGGCTGTGGCCGGAGGCGATAACGAAGGGTTCCTGTTTTTCTGCACGGAAGATACGGAATGGACTTTTGTAGGTGACAGAACACTGCGGGGAAAAGAAGCCGTCCGGCAATATATGGCAAACGCGTATGCAACGCCACCAAAATTCATAGTTGAAAACCTGATCGCGGAAGGTGAGTTTGTTACGGCGGTTGGCAAAATCAGCATGAAAGATGAAACCGGGAAAATGGTTGATTACTCTTACTGCGATGTATGGCGTTTTCGCGATGGTAAGATGGCTGAATTAAAGGCGTTTGTTATTGAGCACACATCAAGGTAAAAACCGTGGGCCTGGAAGCATTTATTTTCCCGTGTGTTCCGGGAATCTTTTAACGGCAGCGGCAAAACGCTCCGGCTGGTCCATATGAAGACTATGACCTGCACCCGGGATCTGTTCCACCTGTAAGCGGGGATTAAGGTGTTGCAGCTCTTCCGCAACAGTAGGTGTAACCACGCCTTTATCACCAAACAGGAGGAGGGTGGGAATATCAATCCCGCTCATCAACTGCCTATAATCAGGATTGGGTGGTGTGAGCACATCAAAAGCGCTCATGCTGGTCTGCAGCCTGGCACGGGCAAATAGCTCAAGGGTTCCCTGCCGGCGGTGAGGGTGCCGTCCCCTTGCTGCGGCCACTACTTCTTCCAGCGACAAACCAAGCATTTTCCGGTGCTGATCAGCAACATCACTGTCGCGCACTTCCCGCTGCACTTTGGGGCTAAGGAATGTGGGATCAGCCAGGATCAGGCCCCGGAAGAGGTTGGGCTTACGGCTTGCCACCACGGCGGCAGTCATTCCTCCCATTGAATGCCCCAGCAGGAAAGGAGGCGGAAGCTCCAGGGCATTGATCAAACCGGCTATATCATTGGCGTGGTCTTCGTACCGGTATCCATAATCAGGTACACCGGATCTGCCATGTCCCCTGGCATCAGGCATTATTATATCGTAATCTCTCTCCAGGGCATGCGCCAGATCTGTCCAGCACAGGCCGTTGGTCATTAGTCCATGCAGTAAAATTAAAGGAGGCTTGTTTCCCCCGGTTCTTGTATAGTGTATGCTGATATTATTTGCTTCGCAGATTGCGGTATTCCAATTGGTCATTTGTTATTTTCTCAGGTTGTAAAACTCATGGTAAAGTTAACCAGTTACGTGGATTTCTTTTGCAAATGAGAAGAGATAACGGGTAGGTATAAACGCAGCGGGCGTTCCGGTGAACGGAATGCGCCCGGCATGTATCTTTATCAGGGCTGTTTTACAATCACATCTACCTGGAAACAGGTATATTTGCTTCCCTGTATCCGAGTATACGCCGGATTTGCGGAATAGCCTACTTTTGTCATTGTTTGATAAACTATTAGAACCATGTTTTCTCAATTTCCTAAATTGATCCTGATCCCTTCTGCTTTGCTTCTCTTCACTGTTATTGGCGGCAGGAGCCAGGCCCAGGAAAAATTCGACAGCAAGCTGCTGAAGAATGGTAAATATACGCTTGGCTGTTACAGTGTAAACGGAAGCGACGAAACGGCGATCGGCACCTTTACCATTGGCATCAACACCACCAGTGATAAACTGGCATTAACTACCGTGACGGCGCTTACCGGGCTGGAAGAGTGGAAAGATACCTCCATATCCAACCTCAACGATTTTAAGCCTGTTTACCGTGCCTCGCACAGTACCTTGAAAGATATGGTACTGCACTTTGACAACAATGTTACCGGTTATTATGTAGATAAGAAAACAGGTGAGAAGACCCAGATCAGGGAAGCGGGCAACCAATACTTCATAGACAGCTATACCTATCCGTTCATCCTGTCGCTGCTGCCGCTGTCGTCCGGCTACAGCACTGATCTGCCTGTGTATGAATACAAGCCCACCAACACAGCGAACGTGAAAAGAGCCGTGGTGGAGGAAGTAAAGAACAGTACCTGGATCAGTAAATATACCGGTAAGCATGATGTATGGGAAGTGACGGTGGTAGAACCATCTACGGATGAAAGATCTGTTTCCTACATCGATAAGAAGACCCGCCGTTTATGGCAGATAGATATGTGGAGCAACGGGCAGCAGATCAGGATGGTGGATCTGGAAACAGATTTCAACTCCATCAAGGCGCCGTTCGATAAAGATGCCACTATGAAAATGGTGAAAGGTGGTAAGTCCATCATTTCCGGGCAGGTGTTTGCCCGCGATTTCAATGATAATGGTACCATCTTTGCCAAAATGCAGGTGATGAATATCCAGGCGAAACAGGTAGCGCCCCGCGGTACACAGGTGATCCTCATCCCTTACAACGACTATTTTAAGGAATGGATCAAGACCAACGAATCCCAACGTAAAAAAGGCCGGGAAGGTATTGCCTTGCTCGATGAAGCCGCCCAGTGTATCAAAACAACCAGAGTGTATGATGATGCAGGGCATTTCGAATTTGTAAACCTCATGCCAGGCGAGTACCTGTTATATACCGAGTTTAGTTACGACCATTCCTACACCCAGGCGGAAGTGGTAGGGTATACCGATCACTACATCAACGGCATGTTCCAGGGAACCAGTACCAATACGGTTAACAGGGATTACAGCACAGGCATGGGCGCCGTAGTGAAAAAGGTGGTAACAGTGAGTAAACCAGGTGAGAAGGTGGAGGTAAAACTCAAGAAAACACGTGCGTGAGTATATAATTTAATGAGGGCCGCATACATTCGTGTATGCGGCTCTTTTTTATGGTTTAACAGCCATCCCGTTTATTCCCCCCACTATATCTTTCAGATTTACCGGTTTACCATTTTTCCAATAGGTGGCTTTACCATCAAGATAACCGGCCAGGTAAACATCATTCCCTGCAATAGCAATGGTTTTGACCCCGGCGCCAGCTGTTTCCCCGCCACTGGTAAGGCGCGCAGCAACGCCATTTTTCCAGTGTACAACAATATTGGCGCCTGCCTCGTTCCTGTCAATGCCCGCCACATGTACCTCGTTGCCGGATATGGCAATCGCGTTTGCCCTGCAGCCTTCCTTAAGAATAACCGGTGTACCGTTTTTCCAATACATGGCTGTTTCTTTTCCCTCCGTATTCACTTCAAACCCCGCCACGTAAATATCATTTCCGGATATGGCAATAGAAGCAGCTTCTGCGCTTCTCTTACCATCAGTCAGTGCCTGGGGCACCCCATTCTTCCAACAGGTGGCTACATATTCCCCTTCCTCATTGGGCCGGTAACCGGCTATATAAACATCGTTTCCGCTGATGGAAATGGCGGATAATTTTGTGTCTTCCCCAAAAGAGGCAGCCTTTCCATTTTTCCAGTACATGGCCAGCTTCCCGTCGTTTCCAATCACATGTACATCCTGGCCGGATACACTTATGCCTACTGCCTTTGCATAGGTTTCCCCGTTGGTGAGGGTTATTGCCTGCCCGTTTTTCCAATAGGTGGCAACGGGCTCGCCCGCAGCGTTGTTTTGATACCCTGCCACATACTCGTCATTACCGGATATAGTAATAGCCGATGCCCCCGCATAGGTTTTACCATCTGTGAGCCGGAGCATTTCACCATTTCTGTAGTAGGTGAGGCCCGTTTCTGTACCAGAATAGTCGTCGTACACAAAGAGCAACGAGGGTGCAGACTGGGCCCGGAGCATGGAGGTGGCAGCCAGTAATAGTAACAACGGGCCCGTGAATCGTTTAATTTTCCTGATCATTCTTTAGTTTTTTGTTGATATGAGTTTTGGAGAATTGAGTCGCCCCGGGTTATAAGGACACTCAAAGATACGCGGCCGGCGTGGGGCTTCACATTTCCGGGTGACTACAGTGTTACTACAATTCGTGTTTGAGGCGACTACAAAATGTCTACTAAATGCGTTTTATGATAGAATGGCAGAAATACCCCCGGAGAATTTCGCGAATAGCCCCCTGTTTGACCGGCCTATGGACTATTTTTGAGTTGATTAAAAAAGAAGCCCCTAGTTTATGAAGACAAAAAAAATCCGGCCCCATTTCGGTATACGGGATCTGGAGAGAGGGATATAATGGTTTTGTATTTGCTGATCCTGATGGTCACAAGTTCAATGTATTTCAGATGTGGTGCCGGCACCGGCCATATAAAAGCAAACAATGAATAAAGAAAGTTTAGTGCAGTTTATTCAGCAGGTATTGCCAATGAGCCAGGCTAAAGCAGGGCAGGTGGTGGAAAAGTTCAAACCAATGCAGTTTGAAAGAAACGGTTATGTGCTGGAAGCGGGTAAAGTTTGCAATGCATCTCATTTTATTGAGAAAGGTATTATCAGGTCCTATACGTACGATGTTGATGGCAACGAAGTAACCACAGCATTTTACCCGGAAAACACTTTTACCAACGACCTGCTTTCCTTCTTCAAGAGAAGTCCTGCAAAAGAATATCTCCAGGCAGTTACCGGGTGTGAAACCTGGTATATTACCTATGAAGATATGCAGGCCAGTTTCCATGCCATTTCTGAGTTTCGTGAGTTTGGCCGGCTGAACATAGTGAACCAGTACAGCACGCTGAAAGAAAGGATGTTGTCGATGTTGCAGGAAACGGCAGAACAACGGTACAGCAACCTGATAAATTCAAGCCCGGGCATCTTTCAGAATGTACCTCTAAAGTACATCGCTTCCTTCCTGGGGATCACTGATACTTCGTTGAGCAGGATAAGAAAGGAGTTTGCCAGAAAAGCGGCCAGCTGCTGATTTCTTGCCATTTGCCAAGCCCAGGCTGGCACATTTAATTTTCCTTTGTCTTATTAAAACTACAGATCAAATGGGAAATCACGTATCAGGGATGCCTCTTTGGGCCATCGTATTATTTATTGTATGCTTTCTTTATTCCATCTTCTTTATTACCAAACCGGTAAAACAGGCAGCGCTCCGTGCTGGCATCTCCCCGGGGAAGTCACGGAATATCCGGGTTGGTATTTTTTGTTTTTATATTGTTTATCTTGTTTATGTTTCCGTGTTTTCCCTGAAAGGGGTATTTGAGGTAAATTCCATACCGCCGAAAGTAATGATCTGGGCTGGTATGCCGCTGCTTCTCATCCTGTTTGGATTTATCGGGAACACGAAATTATTTAAAACACTGTTACGCTCGGCCACGTTGGAATCATTAGTCGCCGTACATATATTCCGGGTTGTTGGCGTATTTTTCATCCTTCTTTATTTTTATCATCTTCTTCCTGCACGATTTGCTTTTGCGGCCGGCCTGGGAGATATTATTACCGCTATCCTGGCGCTGCCGGTGGCAAAGATGGTTGCAAGGAAAAGCCCGGGGCACATGACCGCTGTGTATGCATGGAATATCCTGGGCATTGCAGATATTATAGACCTGCTGACGATTGCAGTGATTACAGGCGCTAATGGCAATCTGAGGGAGATGACGGTATTTCCGTTTGTTTGGTTTCCCGCTTTTGCTCCTGCAACTATCTTATTTTTGCATACAGCGGTGTTCAGGAAATTATATCAATTGAAGAAAGCGGGAAATATTGATTAACATTGGAAAACCACGAATGAAATGAATTCACAGGAAAAAGTACTGAGCTGTTATAACCAGGTAGCCGGCGATTATGCCGCTGAGCGTTGGGATGAACTGTCTAAAAAACATTTTGACCGGTTGTTATTGAAGGAGTTTGCTTTTGTTAATAAAGATAAGGGGCTATGCGCCGACTTTGGCTGCGGACCTGGGCAAACCACCAGGTTCCTGTACGACCATGGCGTAAAAAACATTATTGGTGTTGACCTGTCGCCGGCAATGATTGAGGCAGCCGGGAAACTTTCCCCCCAGATCAAATTTGAGACCGGTGATTTGCTCCGTATCAGTTATCCATCCGGACATCTTGGGAGTGCAGTGGCTTTTTATGCGATAGTGCATTTTACGAAGGAGCAGGTCAGGAAATGTTTTGAGGAGATAAACAGGGTATTGAAAACAGGAGGAGGTTTTTTATTTTCCTTTCACGCGGGCGATGAGATCGTTCATTTTGATAAGGCCCGTGATAAAGAAGTGGATGTAGACCTGTTCTTCTTTAAAACGGAAGACATCATTGCGTTACTTGAAGAAGGCGGTTTTAATATTATTGACGCCATAGAGAGACGTCCGTATGAAGAGGTGGAATATCAAAGCAGGCGGGCTTATATCTGGGCGGAGAAAAAATGAAGGGAAAGAGGCTGTCTCATAAATAACTTTTACCCGATTTTACTCGGGTACCGGGTGGAGAAAATTTTCGTATATGCGATTCTCACACCCATTAAGTTATTTATGATACAGCCTCTTTTTTATATATATCTACCTGTTAAAGCTGTACTGTTCTTCTGTTACCTGCTCCAGCCAGTCCACCACTTCACCATCCAGGCTTTCCTGTATGGCAATATGGCTCATGCCCACGGTGGCGGAGGCGCCATGCCAGTGTTTCTCGTCAGCTTCAAACCACACTATATCCCCCGGGTGTACTTCTTCTACCGGGCCGCCTTCACGTTGTACCCAGCCAAGGCCCGATGTAATAATGATCGTTTGGCCAAGCGGATGGGTATGCCAGGCTGTTCTTGCCCCCGGTTCAAAAGTGACCGTTGCTGCTGCAGCGCGACGTGTATTATTGGGGTCGAACAGAGGATCGATGCGCACTGCACCGCTGAACCAGTCGGCCGGTCCTTTAACGGATGCTTTGATGCCTGTTCTTGTTATTTCCATCGCTCAGGAATTTTTTAAAGAATTCATGTCTATCACAAAGCGGTATTTTACATCGCCTTTCAGCAAACGTTCATAGGCTTCATTAATCTGCTGGATATTGATCATTTCAATATCGGCAGTGATATTATGTTGCCCGCAGAAATCCAGCATTTCCTGGGTTTCTGCAATGCCGCCGATCATTGATCCCGCAAGACTTTTACGTCCTACGATCACGCTGAATGCGGCTACCGGCAGCGGATGCTCGGGTGCGCCTACCAGGGCCAGGGACCCATCTACCCGGAGCAGGTTCAGATAAGCGTTGATATCATGTTCTGCAGATACGGCGTCGAGGATAAAATGGAGCTTGCCGCGGTAGGCGGCCATCTGTTTTTCATCTTTAGACAGTACCACTTCGTCTGCACCCAAACGTTTGGCTTCAGCAAATTTTGATGTGGAAGTGGTAAAGGCCACTACATGAGCGCCCATTGCCTTGGCTATTTTGATACCCATGTGGCCCAGACCGCCGATACCTACGATACCTACTTTTTTACCCGGGCCTACGTTCCAGTGGCGCAGGGGAGAGTAGGTGGTGATACCCGCACAGAGCAAAGGAGCAGCTGCTGCCGGATCAAGATTTTCCGGGATGTGCAATATAAAGTTCTCATCCACCACAACCCTTTCTGAATAACCGCCATAGGTTGGTGTGTTCAGGTGTTTATCCGGCGAATTATAGGTTTGTGTAGCACCGGGCTCACAGAACTGTTCCAGCCCTTCCTTGCAATACTGGCATTCGCGGCAGGAGTCTACCAGGCATCCTACACCCACTACATCTCCAACCTTGAATTTGGTAACATGATCGCCTGTGCTTACAACCCTGCCCACGATTTCATGACCGGGTACACAGGGGTACACGGTGAAATGCCATTCATTACGTGCAGTATGCAGATCGGAATGACAAACCCCGCAATACAGGATGTCAATTTCCACATCGTGCGGAGTTGTTTTTCTCCGTTTGATATTGAGCGTATTCAAAGGGGCATCGGCAGCAGTTGTGCCATAGGCTCTTACTTGTGTTGTACT
Organism: Chitinophaga polysaccharea; assembly: GCF_902150045.1. Classification (GTDB taxonomy): domain Bacteria; phylum Bacteroidota; class Bacteroidia; order Chitinophagales; family Chitinophagaceae; genus Chitinophaga; species Chitinophaga polysaccharea_A. The sequence goes on along the minus strand of NZ_CABFVU010000003.1, from coordinate 761,065 downwards.
CATATTTTTTTTGTTGAAGATGTTTATCAAAAAGGAATAGCTTCCTCCGGGAACCCAGGATATCCATGGGCACAAGTTTCCCGGGAATATTTTTCACAAGGCAAAGGTAGGGCGGTCTTATCTTCTCCCGGTTATGATTATCAAACGAATGATTAAGAATTTCAAACTTCCAGTGTGCGTAAGGAGGTGGGATTGGTGCCGGTGATCCGTTTAAAGTAATTATTAAAATAGCTGGGATATTCAAACCCAAGCGCATAGGCAATATCGGCTACATTCCAGTCGGTATGCTGTAACAGGGCTTTTGCCTCGCTGATGATACGCTCGGAAATATGCGTGGTGGTTGATTTGCCGGTTACTGTTTTCACCATGCGGTTGAGGTAATTGACATGCAGGGCCAGGTTTTGCGCATAGTCCTGTGCCGTTTTCAACTGCAGGGGTTTATCAGGGTTTTCGATCGGGAACTGTCTTTCCAGCAATTCAAGGAAAACGGCCGTGATCCGGTTGGCAGCGTTCTTATGCTGGTCAAAGTTCCCGGAGGGCTGTAATTTCATGGCCTCGTGCAGGATCAGGTTAATATAATTGCGGATCAGGTTATCCTTAAAGGTATAACCGCTTTGCTGTTCCTCGATCATTTTCTCGAAAATGGTGTTCAGGAAGATCCTCTGCTCATCGGTGATGGTTAATATGGGCGTTCCCCCGATTTTGAAGAAAGGGGATTGCTGCAGGATCTCCGTACGTTCAGAGGCATTCAGGAATTCCTCCGAAAAAAGACAGGTGTAGCCTGCATAAGTGGTGGAAATAGTTTCCCAGGAATAGGGAATATGAGGATTCCCGAAAAACAGGACCGTACCTTCCGCCTGGAAGCTCCTGTCGGCATAATGGATAATGCTCTTACCCGTGGTCAGGCAGATCTTATAAAAGTCCTTCCGGCTGTAAAAACGTGTAACGTTGCTGTCTTCTTCGATCTGGAAGGCATTAAAGCCTTTCAGCCGGAGCTCGTTATTGAATGCTGATACGGAACGTGCCTGACTTTTTTTCATCTTACAAAGTTAAGAAAATCAAACAAAGAGAATCATATCAGTTAAACGACTGCCGGAATTCCAGCGGGGATAGACGGGTTTTAATTTTAAATAATTTACTGAAAGACTGGGGGTGCTCAAAGCCCAGTTCGTATGCAATTTCACTGACGGTTAAACCGGTGGTCGACAGCTTCTCCTTGGCTTTCTCTATTAGTTTTTCATGGATGTGTTGCTGTGCATTCTGTCCTGTTAATGAGCGTAGCATATCGCTCAGGTAGCGGGGAGAAAGATGCAGTTGTGTGGCCAGGTATTCAACGGTGGGCAATCCTTTGTTCAGGGCATGTGCCGTTTCAAAATACCCGTTTAACAGCTCCTCCATTTTTGACAGGAGATCATTATTTACCGCCTTCCTGGTAAGGAACTGCCGTTTATAGAAGCGGTTACTGAAGTTGAGCAATACTTCAATATAAGAAATCATTACATCCTGGCTGAAATCATCTATGGGGTTGTTCAATTCCCTGTTGATATGGTCCAGCACTTCCATAATGGTTACTTTTTCCTTTTCAGAAAGATGCAGGGCTTCATTGGCTTCATAAGAAAAGAAGCCATAGTTTTTTATGTTTTTCCCCAGCGGATAATTGCGGATAAAGTCGGGATGGATCAGCAGCGTAGCGCCATAAAATTCCTGGTCGCCGATAATGGAAATGACCTGATGAGGAGCGGTAAATACCAGTCCGCCCTCATCATAATCATAATATCCCTGTCCGTACCCGATCCTTCCGGGCTGTAGTTTTTTATATGATATTTTGTAAAAGCTAAGCAGGAATGTTTCAGGTAACTGATCTGTTCCCACGGTAATTTTTGTGTTGTCGATCAGGCTTATCAACGGATGTTGTGGTCCTGGCAGCCCCAGCATGCGGTGCAACCCGGTGATAGAATCGATTTTAAATGGAACGGAAGGATGTTTTTTCATTTTGCTGAGTTACGCTGTTACAAACCTAATACATTTTTGCCCATCTCCATTCTGAAGGCTTCATTGCCTATTTCTTCGCGTCTTGCATATAAAGATTGTGCATCCTGCCCGGCTACATAGCGCACCTGGTTTTTGCCGTCTGTAGCGGCTTCATACACAACGGCGGCTATTTGTTCTGCCGTTGAGAAATTATCAGTGTTGAAGAGCGCCCAGAGCTTTTTAGTGGCATCATCATAAGCGGGATGTGTTGGGGCATCGATGGAGCGGCCGCCAAAGTCGGTGATAATACCGCCCGGGGCCACGGTTTTAACCCCTACATTGAACAGTGCCATTTCAAAGGAGAGGCTTTCGCTCCAGCCTTCCAGGGCAAATTTGGTAGCGTGATATACTGAGCTCAGGGGAAAGGCAAACAGGCCGCCCATGGAAGTGGTGGTAATAAACAGGCCGCTTTTTCTCTCCCGGAAATAGGGAATGAATGCGCGAGTTACTCTGAGCACGCCCAGCAGGTTAGTATTTAACTGTCTTACCACCTGTTCGTCGCTGAAGGCTTCCATGGGGCCTACCAAACCGTAGCCGGCATTGTTAAACACTACGTCTACCCCCAACTGTATGGCTTTTTGAACGGTACTGTTTACCTGTTCCGGGTTGGTGACATCCAGGGGTAACAGGGTTACATTTTCAAGTCCGGATAGCTCCGTTTCTTTTTCAGGTTGGCGCATAGTGGCTATTACTGCCCATCCTTTCTGCTGGAATAACTTCGCGGTGGCTTTACCTAAACCGGTAGAAGCGCCGGTAATAAAGATCGTTTTCATGTTGTTCTTTTTTATAACACAAAAGTCGATCGCCGGCAGTTTTGCTATGTTGCCATATTGAAGATGTTTGTAGCCAAAATGACGGATGGGAGGGTACAATAGAAGGTTTTGGGTCCTGTAAAAGGTTTACGTGGTTGGTTAATTCCCCAGCCCCTGCAGGAATCCGTTGAGATCATCATCTTTATCCAGTCCCAGCTTCTGTTTGATCCGATAACGGCTCATTCTCACACTTTTTGCTTCAATGTTCATCAGCTGGGCAATCTGGCGGGTATCCATCTTAAGATAAAGGTAGGCGCAGAGTTTCAGATCGAGTAAGGTGAGCTTTCTTTGGGCTTTGTTGTTGATAAGGTTAAAAAAATCGGGATGTACCTGCTGGATTTGCAGCTTTGCATGTTCAAAATCGCTGTCGATCACCATCTGTTCTTTCAGGATCTTTTGCATATTGATGGCGTCGCCTTCCGTGAGCTTGTTCCGTATGCTTTGCAGGGTTTGATTTTTATGTTCCAGTTGCAGCACATTGGCCATTACTTCTTTTTTCAGCTGTTGTTGTTGGGTGGCCAGCAGCTGCTGTTCTGCCCGGAGCCTGGCATGTTCTTCCTTTTCCAGCCGCACCTGCATTTCCGACTCGTGTTTTTCCAGTTGTAGCTGTTTTTCCCGCTGTAATGAAAGGCGCAACCTGAAGTGGTAGGAGCGGAACATGAATACCAGCCCGAGGAAAGAGGCTATGGCAATGCAGGCATACAGATAATTCTGCATGGTGCGGCTTTTTTCCTTTTCTTTCAGGATCTGCATTTCGTTGTTTTTCTTCTCTGTTTCGTATTGTATTTCCAGCTTCTGGGTATTGAGCGCCTGTTGCTGGTTAAAGATCTTGTTGTTGTAGAGGGTTGCTTCTTTCTGGTATTCCAGGGCTTTATGGTAGTTTCCCCTTTGCTCGTAGAAGGCTGACAGCGACTGCACCACGTTGATCAGCGTGTAATAGTATGCGGGATCGGCTGCTTTTATCACTTCATATGCTTCCTGCAGGTAGCTTTCTGCCTGGGCCGTATTGCCTTCCCGTTTGGCAAATTCGCTTAGTATACCCAGGCTGCTGGCAAATACATCTTCACTGTTACCGGCATTTTTCAGCACAGATCGTGCAGCACCGGCATAATGGATAGCCTGGGCTTTTGCTCCCGGGTCGTCGGAGGGGAAATATTTCAGGTAGGTGTTGGCAATATTTATACAGGCAATGGCGTAGGTGTTATTGGCCACCCTGCCAGGGTACTGATGGTACAATGCCACCGGTTTGTTCAGGTAAAACATCACGCTGTCCAGTTCCTGTTTGTTCCTGGTGGCATTGTATTTATACTCATGCGCTACCGACAAGGCCGTATAACAATTGCTCAGGAGGTTGTAATCATGGGTCTTCAGTGCATTTTCGGTGGCTGCCCTGGCATATACATCTACCTTTTCCTCGTTATTCCAGCCTGAATACACTACATAAAGCTGGTATAATATTTTAGCGGCGATGTAGGGATCGGGCTCCTTGTCCAGTTGCCGGAGGCCCAGCTGACAGTATTTCACCATATCGTCTGAATTATCCAGGGTTTTGTATAACAGTACTTTCGAATAACAGGCATAGGCCATGGCGATGGGGTCGGGTACTGTTTGCGCTATGGTAAAAACGGAATCCACTGCTTTTTTCAGATCAGCATACTGTTGCAGGTTGAATCTGATATTTGCCAGCATGGTATAAGCCTTGGTGGCTTCCCTGTAGTCCTGGTATTTTAAGGATATGGTGGCGCTTTGCCTGGCTGCCGCCCCGGCAAGGGGATAGTTTTTACCCGCCCGGTATATCTCGGCCAACTGGTTAAGGAGGGCTGGTTTCTCCTTCTCATTAAATGCCGGATCGGCTATTACGGATTGCAGGCTGTCGGCCAGCGAAATTTGTGCAGATGCCTTCGAGAACCATCCGCACATACAAACAAGTATACAAACAAATGGCAGATATGGTATTGATTTCATGCGGGCAAATTACTACAAATCGTTAAAAGTGAACCAGTAAAAGTTATTAAAGAGGTAATTATTGATATTTATAAGATACTAATAATAAGATGATTGAAAATGTTGTAGTCATATTGTAGACGCTATTTTTAACCCGGGTAGTCATTTTGTAGGATAGACGGATGCCGGATTGACAACTGTTCCTTCCAAATTTGCAGAGGCAATAACGCCAGACGAAAACCTCGAATCCATGAACAGCAAAACGTTATCTATTTTGTCTTATGTAACCCTTATCGGATGGTTGATCGCTTATTTCTCCGGAAAGGAGAAATCGGACAGCCTGCTCAGGTACCACCTGAAACAATCGCTGGGCCTTGCCATTGTAAGCATTGTGCTCAATATTGCCCTGAGCATTATAGCCCATATGGTACCGGCATTATCTTTCCTGGGCCTGGTAGGATATGTTATCCTCATTTTCTGGGTACTGGGCATCATTAACGCCGCTAACCAGGCAGAAAAACCAGTTCCGGTAATAGGCAAAGTGTTCGAAGATAAATTTGCCTTTATCAATTAACGGAAGGTTGACCGATTATATTTATATAACCATATTAGATTAGAATTACCGTATGCAGTCGCTTCGATATTTTACCCGGGAAGGGAATGTATATACAAAAAAAAATCAGACGGCCTTCTTTTGTTTGTTAGCCCTTCTTTTAGCCGGCCTGGTTGTGTTTATGTTATATAATAACCCTGCCCGAGGTGCAAAGGTGGGTAGTTTATTCATAGGGGTGCTGGGTATCGTTATCTTACTGAGGGCTACCGCCAGGCTCAGGATAGATGCGGATGCCCGCACCATTTCTGTGCAACCGGCGTTCTTTATGCCGGTGACCGTGTTCCGGTTTGAAGACTTTCAGCACTTCCTGGTTTCAAAACAGACCTTCATTATTACGGTGAATGCCACAGTGGCGATGATCATTCTTAAAAATGGCAGGGAAAGATCGGTGATGCTTCACCAGACCTTATTTCTAACAAAGCCCCTGCAGAAAATAACAGCGGAAATGGCTGCCATCATGGAGATAGAGGATTAACAGGTTGCTTAAAACTACGGGGATGTTATACAGCAGAAAAATTACTGAAGGGCAAGTGAGCTTTCAACCCAACAAAGTTTATAAAGCCAGGATTATTATTTGTTTAATACTGGCAGCAACAGCGTTTGTGGTACCGTCGCTATGGAAGCTGTCGTACGAGGTGTCCAGGCTGGTGATGTGCATAGGAGGTGTCTGTGCTTTTTACGCGGCGTACGACTTTTTGTTTAAATTGAATCTTACATTTGTCTTTAACCAGTTAACCCGGGAAGTGTACCAGCAGGTACCCGGTTTGTATTCAAGGAAACTCATGTCGTTTGAGGAGCTTTATTTTCTACAGGAAACCACCAATGGGGACCTCTGTTATGTTATCTCCAATAAAAAAAACAGGTTTGGAAAAAACTATATCATCAGCGATTATTTCCCGGATACAAAAAAAGGACGAAAACGGCAGGAGCAGTTTGAAACAGAGATACTGGAAATTTTAGAAGACATGATAGTTACGGCAAAAGTGCCCAATATTTAAATCTTGCAGCATGGGATTACCTTTTATAGAAATCATTGAGTCCGTAACCCCGGACCCTAATTCCCTGATGTGGAAGTTTTCGGACGCAGATAAAGAAATTAAGAATGGCGCGGTGCTAACCGTCAGGGAAAGCCAGCATGCGCTTTTCCTGAACGAAGGGCAGCTGGCCGATGTGTTCCCGGCCGGAAAGCACACGCTGAGCACCGAAAATATCCCTATCCTTACCAGGCTTAGAGGCTGGAAATATGGTTTTGAAAGCCCCATTAAAGCGGATATTTATTTTTTCAACACCCATCAGTTTGTTAATCTCAAATGGGGCACCCCGGCTCCGGTGTTAATGAAGGATCCGGGCTTTGGACAGGTGCGTGTAAGGGCTTTCGGTACCTATAATATCCGTATAGCGGATGTATCGCGGTTCTTCAGGGAATACGCGGGCACCTTTCCACGACTGGATATCATAGAACTGGAATTACAGCTGCGCGATTTTATTGCGCCAAAATTCGCAGAAGTGCTGGCACTTGCAAATATTTCCGTAGTAGATGCGGCCGGAAATATTTCCGCATTAAACGAAAAGATCCAGCCGATGATCCAGCCCTATTTTACTGATTTTGGCCTGGAGATTACCCGCTTTACCATTACCAGTATTACATTACCGGAAGATGTATTGAAACAATACGATAAGGTTACTGGTATGAACATGGTAACAGACATGAATAAATTTTCGCAGTACAGCATTGCGAATGCAATGGATAAAGAGCGTTCGGATATTGGCGAGGGTGCGCGGCAGGCGGTAACCATGGGCATGATCACGAATATGATGACCAACGGAACTATGCAACAACAACAGCCGGTTCCGGCTATAGATATTACAGAACGGCTTAAGCAGCTGAAGGCGCTTTTCGATGCACAGCTCATCACAGAGCAGGAGTATGCTGCTAAGAAAGAAGAACTGCTGAAATTACTTTAACCTTTAACCGGTTCGCATTATGGCAGAAGAAAAGAAACGGGTGCTGGGCTTCCTGGAGCAGCTGAAGAAAAAAGTAGAAACACGGGAGCATTATGGTGGTGAGATAAAGATTGAAGAGGCGAAAATGGATATCCGTGATTGCCCTGAATGCGGTGCAGGACGGGCCTACCGGAAGGGGCTTACTGCCTGTGCCTATTGCGGCTTTGTATTCATGGATACAACCCTCACGGATGGGGTGCATATCAAAAAGGAAAATAATTCATAAACATGTTTGGTTTATTTGGCAGGAAGTATGAAAACCCTGCATTAATTGCGGAGATCAGTTCAAGACAGGAGAGATGGTTTGCTTTCCTGGATAAACTGGAAGCCCGTATGCAGGAGATGACCGCCGCTGCAATACCTGAACTGCAAAGGGTTTTCCGGGAAGATACCGACCCTTATAAACGGGCGCATCACCAAATGGTGCAGGGGCTCATAGGGCAGGTTAACCAAATGAGGAACAAGGCGAATGAAATTAAGGATGAAAATATTATTTCCTTCGTGTATGAAGCGGAATCAACGATCCCGTCTATTACCAGCAGTGCGGGCCTTGCATATCACGGGAAGCTGCATACTTTCAGGATGGCCTGCCTGAACCGTCATTTTATTTTTGAAGAGAAGATCAACGAAGCTATTGAACTGTTGAAGAATGCGGCAGGGGAGCAGGATCTGGAAGGCGCTTACCGGGAAGAACTGGCGGCGTTTGAAAGGATAAGGGATAAGTTCAGCTGCAGGCAGTGTGGCGGCAATATCACCATTCCAAAGATGTTTTTTATTGACACCTACATCACCTGCCCCTTCTGCCAGTCGCAGAACACTTTCAGCCCTTCTACCGGGGCGCGTATGGTACTGCACCAGGCACGTAGCCTGGCAGAACAGCGCACTGCCCACTTACTCAGGAACTACGAGGAAAGCAGGCCTAAAAACCCCGCATTATACCGGCTTTACCTGCGCGCCATGTTTGATGAGTGGAACAGGATAGTACCCGATATGGCAGGCGAAAACGAGAAATTTTACGAACGATTATTAAGTGACTACTCCATTAATCATCTTTAAACAATAACGATATGTCTGGCAATCCATTATTAGAACCAATTCATGGTATTACATTAGAAGATTACAGTGCTGCCTGTGCAAAACTGGGTAGCGGTCTTAGTGAAGACGATGTAGCAAAAGCACTGGGGGTAGAGCTACCTGTTTGGCAGGAGGCTAACCTGCTTTGGCCTGAACGTATGAAGCAGGATCCTACTTTTCATATTGTGACGCTCTTTGGCCAGTATTTTGGCCAGGCGGATCAGCATCCGAAGTTCAGTGGTTTAAAAGCGGAAACATCTGCAGAAGGCGCGGGCAATATTGAAAAGATCAAGGCAGACAAGGATTTCTACCAGGAGCTGGAAGTAGCCAGGCAGGTGGCCTACGATTACGGCCTGGATGGTGCGCAATGGATCATGGATAAGTATGGGATTCCTCTTGGCGATTTCCAGGTGGCAGCTTCTATGTGGAATGACCAGATCCACCGGGATATCCAGGCTGATTACGCCGGGTACAATGCAAGGCAGGCAGCTTACCAGGCGAAGTATCAGCAACTGTTTGCCGAAAAGCAGGGAGGGAACGTAGCAGACGACATTGAATTTTAAATGCTTCCCTGGGTAGGGTTAGTAAAGGAAAGAAGGGACTGTATCAAAAGTGATTTTTACTCGATTTTATTCGGGTACCTGATGGAAAGAATTTTCGTTTACGCAATAATTCTCAGGACCTTCAGATTACTTTTGATACAGCCCCTTTCTCATTCTGGCACAGATCGGAGCATACAATAATGCAAGCTGCGCTGACTGGGTTAATAATTTAATGACAGTATTCTTTGTGCGAGGCTTTTTGCCGTGAGCTTACCGGTTTCACTATCGTATTCATAATGAATTCCACCGTATACCCTGGAAATAGAAGCTTCATTGATCATTTGTGAGAAGCTGCTGAAAGAACGTGGTGCAAAGCCTTCCGGTACCTTTTGTTTGTCTGTAAAAGAAAAGCCACTGCCAAAACGCGCTGCCAGGATGTTGCCTGTCGCACTGGTAAAGGAGGCATGCCCCGATGTATACGACGGGAAAGGAGGAGTACCTATAAGTGGCGCCCAGCTGCTGTCTATACGTGAACGGATATACGAAATAGGGCGCACCAGGTTGTACCGGTATTTATATTTCCAGCAAAGGATCCCCGCATCGTTCAGGCCTATCCCCACCTGTGCAAAGAGGTTGGCTGCCTGGCCCAGACTCAGCTGCTGCTCTGTTACCAGCTGTGTGGTGAGGGCTATCAGGTGCCCGGGAGGAGTGAAGGTGCCACCGCCATCTGCCCAGTATTGGGCAATCAGGGTTTCTTCCGGTGTAAGTGTTTGTCCTTTCCTGTAAACAAAATAGGCTGCTTTGTAAAATGCGCTGGCTGTATCTGTTGAGAAAGCGGGTGGCGGAATATTGGCTGAATCCGATGCCGTGAATTTAACGATGGGACGGTTCTTTCCCCAGTAAGGTAACATTGCCCGCTGGAAGAGCGGTGGTGTAGGCACCCAGTAGCCCGGACCAACAGGCGGAATATAATCTGTGGGGAAATTGTTCAGATACCCGTCTTTACCGCCATCTGAAGCGGACCATTGATAAATGGCATTGGCAATTGACTGGCCATAAAGAATGGAGCGGCTCACCACTTCCGGCGAACAACTGTCTGCATGCGCCTGCAGGTTATCACTTTCCAGTTGTGCCACCAGGCCAAGGTTTTCACTGCTTGCATTGGGGAACAGGTTCCTGATGATACGGGCCATAGCGCTGTTGCCGGCAATAACCCAGTTATATCTTTTTCCCCATTCCGGTGCGGGCAAACGACGGAGGCCATTCAGCTGACCCGCCAGGGAAGGCGCCCCGTTCATACCGCCCAGTACTGCCTCCCGGAGCGTGATACCGGTATAGGCAATAGCCCTGGCAGCAACCGGCGGACTAAACCCCGGTGTTTCCTTTATCAGCTTCAGTTCCAGTTGGTACCAGGAAACAGGAACGGCTACATCCCCACCGGCCAGCAGCGTACGAGCTGCTACTGCTGTGGGCGTGCCCGGGATACTTTGAACCAGGGCATCATTTTTTTTACAGGCTATCATACCAGCCACAAAAAAGAAAGCAACAGTACGGGCTAACAAACAATAGGTTTTCATTTTTTTACTTTTTACTTTTTAAGGTTATACATGTATGGTTACAAACAATACCACCAAATTACCCCCTCTTTACGCAGCCAATCCGCGTAGTGAATGCATTTTTCAAAGTATAAAAGTTTTAATTGTAAATTACCCGCAGTAATTTTGACAGGCCAGCATTGATGGCCTGTCAGCAGGAAGATGACCTAATATTCGCGTTACTGGTGCTGAGGCATCCGGCAACTCTTAAAACAATAAACTATGGATGCTGAATCGTGGATCAGCTATGGAGGGCTGTTCATTGTATGCCTATCTGTATTCGGACAAACAGGATTGTTTTTCTGCTTCTTCCTCCCAAGCGGAGGGTTTATGTTTACCGCCGGCGTACTGGCGGCATCAGGAAGCTTTGATAATAATGTGCTGGTGATTTGCGCATTGTGCGCCGTTGCTGCGATAGCAGGCAATGCCACCGGGTACTGGTTCGGACGGACCACCGGACACCTGCTTAAAAATAAAAAAGATTCGGGGATCTTTCGCCGGCAATACCTGGTATCTGCCGAAACCTTTTATAAAAAATATGGCACCACCGCGCTTACGGCAGGGGTTTTCCTTCCCCTTATCCGTACGTTTGCGCCAATTGTTGCAGGAATGATCAAACTGGATTTCCGCCGCTTCCTTTTATTTGTAACCATTGGCTCCATTGCCTATACTTTCAGCTTTACGCTGGTTGGCTACCTTATTGGAAGTATGCCGTTCCTGAAACCTTATCTCAAATATTTTATTGCGGTGATTATCGTTACAGTAACGGTTCCCGTAGTGATCCGCATTGTAAAGGAATTCCGGAAATCATCTTCCTAACTGTAAATCTTTGCGATCACATCTTTAAATTTCTCCGTCACCACCTTTCTTTTCAAACTGAGCTTGGGCGTCATTTCACCACCGGCAATACTCCATTCTTCCGTGAGCAGTTCAAACTTTTTGATTTGCTCTACATGGTTAAAATGCTGGTTGTAATTGTCCACTACCTGTTGGTACATCGCTAATACCTTCGGGTTTTCTACTGCCGCTTCATTGGTACTGAAAGGAATGTTCTGCTGGTTCATCCAGTATTTCAGGTAAGTAAAAGCAGGAACAATCAATGCGCCTGTAAACTTTTCCCCGGCGCCCACTACCATGATCTGTTCTATAAAAGGGCTTTCCTTGAATTTATTTTCAATTGGCTGTGGGGCCACGTATTTTCCACCGCTGGTTTTAAACAGTTCTTTCTTGCGGTCGGTGATCTTCAGGAATTTATTATCTACCCATAATCCGATATCACCGGTGTGCAACCAGCCATCAATCACGGTTTCAGCGGTAAGGTCGGGGCGTTTGTAATAGCCTTTCATAACGGAAGGCCCCTTCACACATATTTCTCCATCTTCGGCCAGCTTTACTTCAATACCATTGATAGGCGGTCCTACGGTACCAAACTTTGTATCGCCTGGTGTTTTACGGTTCACACAAATAACGGGGCTGTTTTCTGTAGGGCCGTAGCCTTCATACACGGGGATGCGTGCAGCGTTAAAAATGCGCAGCAGTTTTTCCTGGCAGGCAGCGCCACCGGTTACTATAAACCGGATGTTGTTGCCCAGTGCCTGCCGCCATTTGCTGAATATAAGTTTATTGGCAATGGCCAGCTGCAGGTTGTACCACGCCCCGCCGCTGATGTTATTATCGTATTTCCCTGCAAGGGATACCGCCCAGAAAAACAGTTTACGTTTAATGCCGGTTAACCCGCTGCCGGTAGCCATAATTTTTTCAAATACTTTTTCGAGGAGACGGGGAACGGTAGTAAATCCATCAGGCCCGATCTCTTTCAGGTTGGCGCTGAGCGTGTCCATACTTTCTGCATAATAAATGCTGATGCCGCTGAACAGGTAGATATAGGTCACGCACTTTTCAAAAATATGATTCAAAGGCAAAAAGCTCAGTACCTTACTGGGTTGCGGAGCATCTTCAAACGGAAAACTTTCTTTGGATAAAAAAGCATTCGACACAATATTACTGTGCGTAAGCATCACCCCTTTGGGGGTACCAGTGGTACCGGATGTATAAATAATGGTAGCCAGGTGGCCGGGATCAATACCTGCTTTTATTTGTTCCACCTGTTGCAGCAGCTCTGGGGTGGCCTGTGCCGGAATAACCGACCAGTGTGTGGCGCCGGGTATTTCATCGAATGTATAAACATGTTGTAAAGACGGAATCCCTTCCCGTATGCTGTTTACCTTATCCAGCAATTCCCTGCTGCTCACGAACATATATTTCACCGCGGCATCTTTCAGGATAAACTGCAATTCAGCGGGATTGGTTGTGGGATAGATAGGTACCAGTACGGCCCCTGTTTGCTGCACGGCCAGGTCCGTGAAAATCCATTCCGGGCGGTTGTTGCTGATGATAGCAATTTTATCGGCGCCTTCGGGGGTAAAGTCGTTGCCACCAATACCCAGCTGTAACAAACCCGCGCTGTACCGGTTTACGATTTCACTGACGGCGGCAGTGTCATAGGTTTTCCATTGTCCGTCAACTTTAGCCGCCAACATATCAGGTTTAGGGAATTTGGCCAACTGCCAGGCAACCGCATCAAAAAGCCTACTCTTGGAAACATTGTTCATACGTGAAAATTAAGGATGTTCTTTAAATATACTAAAAAACCGGTATGAAACTTCGCTTCGCCAAAGAAGTAAAAAAGCGGTGGATTGTTTTCTTTTCCAGGTGGGAAAACAGCTGCTTAAAGTATTTGAAGTAGCCAATACTTCGGTATATCCGTTTATAAAGAAGCAGTTATTACGGTTACGTCATAATTCTTTCCTGAAAACAGCTGATACAATAAGGCGCTATTTTTTTGGCGCCTTATTGTTTTCAGGTGTATATTGGACAATTAAAAACCGGGAGGGCAGGGGTGTTTTACTGGTATTTTTATGTATTTCCTTTATGGTATTTGAATGATTTTTGATTGATTGACAAAAAATATTTACATTTCGGGTACATCCAAAAATTTTAGCCAACCCAATTGATACCAGCATCAGTTTTGCCGTAAAAGATCCACGCATGCCTGCAAAGAAAGACGTTTGTTTTGAGGACGCTGCTTTATGGAAGCGATTTAAAGGTGGCGATAAAGCTGCTTTTACGCTGATTTACCGCGAATATACCAGGCACCTGTTCCAGTATGGATCCAGGTTTTGTGCCGACCAGGAAAAGCTGAAAGACATCATCCATGATCTTTTTATAGAGATATGGAACAGCAGGGACACTGTTAGTGAAGAAGTGGCCATCCGGTTTTACCTATGCCGCAGCCTGAGATATAAACTGATCCGGGCCAACTATCAATACCGCTCCGTTACCGATAAGCAGGATAAATTCCTTCACGAACATCTCCAGGTGGAATCTACCGTGGAAGAAAGGATCATTGACGCCGAAATCAGTGATTCCCGCAGTATACTGCTGGATAATGCCATTAAGAAATTATCGCGGCGGCAGCAGGAAATTATCACGCTGCGTTTTTATATGGGCTTTACCAATGCCCAGATCGCGGAACTGATGCACATGAAGTACCAGTCTGTAAGCAACCTCCTTTATAACGCCCTTGGCCGTATCAAAGAAACGCTGGAAACCACCCCGTTTGCCCGGCGCCTGCTGGAAACCTTCTATCTCTTTTTCTGATTCAATAAGAATAAAGTCCACTGCTAAATTACCACCCGGGCAATAGGCGGCAAAATCAATCCGCCGGTTTTACCGCTTATTGCCGGATCTCGTACCGGGAAATGGGGGCATCATTAATGCCTCGTCACAGTATGACGAGTGTATAAGGACTATATGATGAGTACTACACATAAACGACTCCTAAGTATCAGAGAGGTATCAGGGAAGTATCTGTACCAACAAAAACAACACTGTTAAAAAAACTTTATTTTTTTTGAGTATAAAATGAGCATCTCTGTCATTTACATTTAAAGGGCAACTGATTGCCGCTTAAAAAACAGCTGCATGAAGCATTTTGGAGAGGATACCTGGGAGTTCATCAGGGACGATAGTTTTGTTCAATGGGTATTGCGCCCGGACGATGCCAGCACTGCCCGCTGGGAGCAGTGGATGATGGCCCATCCGGAAAGGGTGAGGGATGTTGAAAAGGCCCGTGATATGGTAGCTGCATTGGCTAAAGTGCCACAACCTGCAGTAGATGAAGCTATGCTGGAAGAGCTGTATGCCAGTCTTGACAGGCATATGGAAGAAGAGCGCCCTGCAGTGGAAGAAACGCCTGCCCGTATAAGAGGCATGGGCCGTTACAGGTGGTTGGGCGCAGCGGCTGCAGCGCTGGCAGGAATAGCGCTGGTAGCCATCTACCTGAAAAAAGACAACCAAACACCGGTAGCTGCAACACTGAACAGCCATATGGAAAATGAGCAGCTTACCCGCATCAATACCAGCAATGCCAGCCAGGTAGCATGGCTTACAGATGGTTCTACCGTAGTGCTGAATGCCGGCGCCTCTATCCGGCACGATGCGTTTTTATTGCAAAACAAACGGGAAGTATTCCTGAAAGGAGAAGCTTTTTTTGATATCGCAAAAGATGCGGCAAGACCATTTATAGTATATACGCCAAAAGTTGGGATCAGGGTACTGGGAACAAGTTTCAGGGTGTCTGAAGAAAATGGAAGTCTGACGGTAACTGTAAAAACCGGCAAAATAGCCGTGTATAACCTGGCCGATAAAAAACAGCGCAGCTACGTGGTAACGCCTAACCATAAGATCCGCTTTAATACCCTCACCTCGGCCTTTGTTGCCGATTCACTTGATAACAGCGAGCTGGCGGAACTGCAGCCTGCTGTGCAACCAAAACCTTTCGTATTCGACAATACTGCTGTAACGGATATTTTCCACGCCATGGAAACTGCTTACAGTATAAAAATAAATGCAAGCGAGGAAGTGTTTGGAAAGTGCATGATCACCACTACCATCACGAATGAATCATTTGAAAATAAATTGAAAATAATCTGTGCGGCCATTAACGCCAGCTATAAGATCAGCGGTGGCCAGGTATACATTACCGGGAAGCCCTGCAGTTAATTAAAAGTATTGTTCACTTGTAATTCCGCTAAAATGTTCACTGTTATTAAGTTTACCTGAAATTATCAACCAAAAAAAGTGGCGATGCCCTAACACCGCCACCTGTAATTTTTTCCTGTAAAGTCTGGACAACTGCTACAGGAAAGGAATTGTCGCACTAACGTTTTCATTAATCACAACAAAACACTTGAAGTTATGCACAAAATTGCAAACTCCAACCGGACTGTCATATTTTTTATGAGGGTTACTTTGCTACAAATAGGTTTTCTGCTCTGCCTGATCACCTGCACTTTCGGCCGGAATGTGCATGCCCAGGAGGTACTGAGCAAAAAGGTGTCATTAAATATGCCGCCTACAGACCTGCGTAATATCCTCCGGGCCATCACGGAAAAAACCGCCGTGAACTTTACCTACAACAACAGCACATTGCCCACCAGGCAGCGTGTGGCGCTGAAAGCCAGCGATGAGCAACTGGGAGAGCTTTTACCACGTTTGCTCAATCCCCTGCACATCACGTTTGAAGTGATCAACGAACAGATAGTATTGAAGAAAGAGAAAAGCAACGAGGCCGGCATGAATATAGAAGGGTTGAATGTGCTTTTCCAGAAGATCAGCGGAACCGTGAAATCCAGCGATGGCGCTGCATTGCCGGGGGTGAATATCATGGTGGCCGGTACCAACAAAGGAACGGTAACGAACGTAGACGGGCATTTTGAACTGGAAGCAAAAGAAGGGGATGTACTGATCTTTTCATCTATTGGTTTTGCACAGCAACGCGTAACAGTAGGCGCCAATTCCGTGATCAATATAGTAATGGCTGCTTCGGCCACTTCGCTGGATGCAGTAGCCATCACGGCATTGGGCATCAAAAGAAATGTAAGAACACTGGGCTACTCCCAGGAAGAAGTGAAAGGAGGAGAAGTGGCCAGGTCTAATGCTCCCAACATTGTAAACGCGCTGGCAGGAAAGATGGCCGGTGTAAATGTTACCAGCCCCAATGGTGTGGATGGCGGTACCACCCGTATCGTAATTGGTGGAAACAACACCATCCAGGGCGATAACCAGCCCCTGATCATCGTAGATGGTATGCCTATGGCCAATGACCTTGCAAGGCCTTACGATGTGCGCAATGCGCCCACCGGTAGCGCCATGTATGCGGGTAACAACGCGGATGCTTCCAACACCAGCTCCCCAAAGGATTTTGGTAGCCCTATCAACATGATCAACCCAGAGGATATTGAAAGTATCAGTGTGCTGAAAGGCCCTACCGCCGCTGCTTTGTACGGTGGTAAAGGCGCCAATGGCGTAATCCTGATCACTACCAAAAAGGGAACCAAAAGCACCGGCCTGGGAGTGGATTATACATATGGGTACAAAAATATTGATCCCTACCGTTTCCTGGAATTACAGAACGAATACGGCGCAGGCGGTATGGTATCGTTAAATGCACCGGAATACCTTACCGATGCCAACGGCAACCCAAAGCTCACTGAAAACTGGAACGGTATGTATGTGGATCCTAAAACCGGTTCCGGCCCTTACGGGGTAAATACCTACAACCAGGTGGGATGGCCGGGTTCCGGCGTTTCCTGGGGCCCGAAAATGGATGGCAAAATGATCACCTGGTGGGATGGTACCCAGAAGGCAGATGTGCCCCAGCCCGACAATATCAAACTGCTGTTCCGCAACGGTACACAGTCAACACATAACGTATCCCTTTCCGGCGGTAACGAATGGGGCTCTATCCGGGCTTCCTTTTCCCGGCTCGACAATACCGCGGTATTACCCAACAGTGATTACTACCGCAATACCTTTAACCTCGGCGCCAATATGAAGCTGACGAAAAGGGTAAATGTGCAGCTCACTTCTTCCTATGTGGTTAATAACTATCACAATCCGCCGCAGCTGGGTAACGACGATGCCAATTCCTGGATGAAGCGCCTGGTATACAATGCAGGCAGGAACTATCGTGGCGAAGATATCGGCATCTACAAAAACCAGGACGGCTCACAAAATACCCTGTCCGGTTTCCCATGGGTAGGAAACGGCGGTTATACCGTATGGAACATCTTTGAGAATAATACAGACCAGAACAGGCGTAAATTACTGGCAGGCGTACAACTGAACTATGAAGCCACCGATTTCCTGGATTTTATTTTCCGGGGAGGCCTGGATAATAATACCAATGAGATGACCATCAAGAACAGGCCCACTGATGTGATAGGCATCACCAAAGGGTACTATGGTCATGGCACTGAGCGGGATAATGCTTCCAATATGGACTTCATCGGAACCCTGCATAAAGACAAACTGCTGAACGGCGTACTTAATGCAAAGTTCTCATTGGGTGGAACTATTTACCAGCGTGATATGTACGGCATGTTCAACTATAATGATAACTGGGCTATTCCAAACGTATACTCACTGAACTCCGGTACCTACCTCGGTAACCCGCATCCGGTAACGGAAAGCCAGCTGCGTAAAAAGATGAATTCCGTTTACAGCTTCATCAACCTTTCGTACAAGGATTTTCTTTACCTGGATGTAACGGGTCGTAACGACTGGTCATCTGCCCTGCCAAAAGGACAATGGTCTTATTTCTTCCCGTCTTTTGCCGGTAGCTTTGTGTTTTCAGACCTGCTGAAGACAGACCCGGCTATCCTCAGCTTTGGCAAAGTAAGGGTAGCTTGGGCACAGGCTGCAGTAGACCCTGCGCCTTACCAGATCAACTACAATTATTCCAGTATCACATTTGCAGGTCAGGCCGCTACTATGTTGCCCGGCTCCCTGCCTGCGCACGACTTTAAACCTGCTATTAATACCACCGCCGATTTCGGCCTGGTGCTCGGTTTTCTCAATAACCGCCTGAATGCTGATTTCAGGTATTACAAGGGAAAATCCAGGAACCAGATCCTCAGTTCTCCACTGCCTATGAGCTCCGGTGTGAGCAGCATTGTGGTAAATACCGGCGTGCTGGAAAATTCAGGGCTGGAACTGATCCTGCGTGCCAAGGTAATTGACCGGAAAGATTTTGGATGGGATGTAGCACTTAACCTGGCACACAGTAATAATAAACTGTTGTCATTGTCTGACGGTACCGACCGTGTAGATATGGCCAGCGCCTGGAATGATGGAGGCGCTCACGGCCCGGTGATTTCAGCAAGGGTGGGCGACCAGTTCGGCACCATTTACGGTCATGATTATATCTATGATCCAAAAACCGGCTTACCCCTGATGGTACAAAATCCTTATGGCAATGCAGCCATGAATGGAACCATGTACCAGGCAACAGATGGCCTGGTGCCACTGGGTAATGCCACGCCTAAATTAACCGGCGGTATCACCAATACCTTCAGGTTCAAAGGCGGTATTTCTGTAAGCACCCTCATTGATGCAAAGATCGGCGGCGACATCTGGTCCGGTACCTATGCCACTATCATGCAACAGGGCCAGGCGCCGGAAACACTGAAAGAAAGGAATGGCGGCGGCTTACCGTATACTACACCTGATGGTACAAAAACCAACTGGGGCGTAATATTGCCCGGTGTGTTCCCTGATGGAAAAGTAAATGATAATGTAGTGCATTACTATTATAAATACATGCCTTACGGTGTATGGAGCAGTACCGATCTTGGCGGGGGACTGAAAGGAAGCGACTGGATCAACAGAGGTGCAGTGCTTGAAAATACCTGGGTGAAGATGAGAGAGATCTCTGTGAACTACCAGGTACCGCAAAGCTTTATCAGGAAAACAAAAGTATTCCAGGCAGCTTCCCTCTCGCTGGTAGGAAGGGATCTCTTCTACCTTTACACTTCTTTGCCGGACCATATCAATCCTGAAGGTGTAAACGGTGCAGGCAACGCCCAGGGGCTGGAGTTTATGTCTATGCCGAGCTTCCGCTCCTTAGGTTTCCAGGTAAGGGTTTCTTTTTAAAGAAACAGATCATCTCACCGATTAAAACGTGCAAACATGAAGAACGCAAAGAAAATATTTCTCTATATAACCGGTATTTCCCTAACACTTGGCGCGTGTACCAAAGATTTCCAGGAGATCAATACCACGCCGGGATTACCTACCAGCACCTCCATACCGCCAATGGTAAACGGGGTGATCAGCACGCTGTTCCTGAAAGGGCAGGAGCAGGCCGCCATTCACAATGAATATTACTACCCGGTTACCCAGCTGGCCACTATCAGCGGCAGCTCCGGTTACCTGGTACAGAATGGTGCGCTGGACATCTGGAACGATTACTATGCCGCCCTGCAGAACCTGAACCAGATCCAGGACAAGATCAACGCCTATACCGGCGACAAAGCGGAAATGGATAATATACAGTCCATCACCTACATTTTACGCGCTTATAAAACGCTGCGTATTACCGACCAGTTCGGGGATATTCCCTATTCACAGGCAGGACTGGCCTATACTTATAACACTACCAATTACCGGCCGAAATACGATTCCCAGGAAAGCATTTACAAAAGTTTGCTGGAACAGCTGAAATGGGCATCACAGCATCTTACCACCGCAGCCACAACACCGGGCGGACAGCCGTATCAGTCGCTGGGCGCTTCCGAAACACTGTTTGCCAACAACATAGCCATGTGGCAGAAGTTTGGCAACTCGCTGCTGCTGCGTTATGCCATGCAGATAGTAGAGAAAGATGCGGCTACCGCCACGCCTTACCTGCAATACGCCCTGAGCGGTATTCCGCTGATAGGAGAAGGGGAAGATGCCGGTATGTGGCCTGGCAAACTGGGTGGCTATGTGCTTAACGACAGCCGCTTCTGGTCTTTCACCTCGCATAAATTTGTGCGCCTGAGCACTACCTGCTGGAACATGATGGCAGATGGCACCAGTACCGCGCAGATCTTTGATCCCCGGGCCGTACTGTTCTTTGAAACCAACCAGGCAGGCCAGTGGGCGCCATTACAGCCGGGCAGTACCGCAAGCGATAATACCAATCCTTACCAGGATAAAAGGGATGCGGATTTTGCCAATAAAGACAACTGCAAATTTTCCCCGTTCAATTATTACATCGTAAGGGATATTTATTACCAGCCTGAATTATTTATGACAGCTGCTGAAGTACATTTCCTGAAGGCAGAGGCATATGCCCGTGGTCTTGGCGTAGCTAAGAACATGGCTACAGCAGGTACAGAGTACACAGCGGGTATTACTTCCGCGGTAAACTTCTGGTATTTCATTGCGCACACTACCAATGTTACCAACGATGCATGGTCAACAGTAGCTCCTGCAAGCCCAACGCCTGCGCAGATGACGGCTTTCCTCGCCAACCCGAAAGTGGCCTTCACCGGTACGGATGAACAGAAGCTGGATAAGATCTATGCACAGGAGTGGTTATCATTTTTCCGTCAGCCCTGGCTGGCTTACAATTTATGGAGAAGAACCGGCCGCACGCCGCGCGATGGCAATCCCGCCACTTACGTGAACTTCAACAGGTTGCAGTACCCGGAACAGGAATCAGTGAATAACACTGTAAATTATAAGACCCAGTCCGACCAGATGGGTGGTAATTCCAACACCGTGAAGGTTTGGTGGATGAAATAATACTGTGAATTTAGATGAATAATAACAGCCCCGGGGATGTCATCTCCCCGGGGCTTCTTTATGGTACCGCCTGCAGGAAAATATCAATTCGCAATTAAATTTTGCTACATTAGCAGGGGGCCACTCTCTATGCATGCGCAGTTATATAACGATAAAGAACTATTCCGGCTGATTTCGGAAGGCGATGAAACCGCTTTCCGGATGCTTTTCCGCCGGTATGTTCCGCAACTGCGCCCACTTATACTACATCTTACCAAAACCACCGCTGTTACAGATGATATTATCCAGGAAACATTTCTCCGCCTGTGGATCAGCCGCGATAAGCTGCCTGAAATAGACGTGCCCCGTTCCTGGTTGCTGCGGATCGCTTTTCACCTTTCCTTTTCCTGGCTGCGCAAACAGGTGGTGCATCACAAAGCCATTGATGCCATTACTTCAGATTATACGTCTGAAGGGCCGGTCACCACTACCGAAGAAACGATGGTATACAATGCCATGATGAAACAGGTAGGCGCCGCGGTAGCCCAGTTGCCACCCCAGGCAAAGCGCATTTACCTGCTGAGCAGGGAGAAAGGCCTTAAGATACCGGAGATCGCAAGTGAGCTGTCTGTTTCTCCCAGCACGGTTAAAAACTCACTGGTAAGATCACTGCATTTTATCCGGAAGCAGCTGGAGCTGTCGGGCCACCTCTTTCCCGCCGTGCTGATGTGGGTACTGGTCAATATTGTGCTGAAATAAGTCAAGGAAATAAGGATAACATTGCCACCTGCCCGCTAACTTCGTTGCTCAAACCACGATTATGAAACGCTATCACCTGTTGTTATTGCTGTTGCTGTTTTCCTGTAAAGATGCGCCGCATCAGGGCAGCCGTTACGGAATGGTTACCGGCCTGCGGCCGGAGAAAATAGACGAGTATAAATCATTACATGCCAAAGTATGGCCGGGAGTCCTGAAAACGATTGAAGCCTGTAATATCCATAACTATTCCATCTACCTGAAAAAAATTGATGACCGCTGGTACCTGTTCAGTTATTTTGAATATACCGGGAAAGATTTTAAAAGGGATATGGAGAAGATGAAGAAAGACAGTATTACCCAACAATGGTGGAAAGTAACAGCGCCCTGCCAGCTGCCTTTGCCGGATGCTGCGGCCAAAGGGGATACCTGGTCGGGCATGGAAGAAGTTTTTCACGTGGAGTAAAACCCGTTTTTGCTGAACCACAAAATTAATACACCCCGTACCGGTTTTTGATTAAATTTATACCCTGTAATCAAAGCGGTACGTTTGTCATTCGTTCAGTTATACAATGAAAAAGAGCTCCTTGCCGGTGTTGCCGCGGGAGATGAAAAGGCATTTCATGCCCTCTATTATCATTATAGTCCGCGTATCTACAGCAATTTATTGAAACTGGTAAAGTCGGCCGACCTGGCGCAGGAACTGTTGCAACAGGTATTTGTAAACATCTGGCTCCGCCACAGCACCATTGACCCGGAAAAATCTTTCCGTTCCTACCTGTTTGCCACCGCCAATAACCTGGTGATCGACTTTTACCGGAAAGTGAAGCGGGATAAGCTGTTGATGGATAAGCTGCTCAGCGCAGCGCAGGAATACTACCTGCATACAGAAGAATGGCTGCACGAAAAAGAAACCAGGCATCTGATACAGGAAGCCATCGATGATCTTCCTCCCCAGCGTAAGATCATATTTACACTTTGCAAGCTGGAAAACCGCACCTATAAAGAAGTGAGCCAGCTGTTGGGCATTTCGCCCGCTACGGTCAACAGCCAGATCGTAAAAGCCACCAGCGCCATACAAAAGAAGCTGATGGCCAGCAGGGATGTTGCCGGTATCCTGCTGGCTTACCTGATCCTGCGTTAAGCATTCCCTTCTTTTTATGGCGGAAGCCGGTAAAAAAAATTTTCTTCCGGGTAAATGTACCCCTTCGTTCGTTCGTATTAGTTGTATGAACCAAGATCCCGATGCATCTTTTTTAAAAGAATTATTTGCCAGGTTCCTGGAGAACCGTTGCAGTGAAGAGGAGATCCGCCTGTTGATGGAGTATGCGGAAAAAGATGAATACCGGGAACTGTTTTCCGGGATAATAGGCCAGGCGGTAATGGAAGACCACCCGGAAGAGGAATCATTGTATGCCATGCACAGGGAGGTAATTGATGCGGTAAGCACACGGATCACACCACCGGTACCAGCTCCTGAAAAAGCGGTGCGCAGGTGGCTGCCTTACCGCGTGGCGGCAGCAGTGGCATTGCTGCTGCTGGCAGGAGGCGTTTGGCGCTGGTATTCCCATTCACATACCGCAATGCCGGTGGTTAACGTAGCCGCACATACGCCTGTGAATGATACCGCGGCAGGAGGGAATAAGGCCATCCTGATCCTGGCAAACGGCGCAGCTGTTACGTTGGATAGTACCGCCAACGGGTTGCTTGCCCAACAGGGACAAACACAGGTGATCAAATCAGCTGCGGGCAATCTTGTATATACCTCCACCGCAGGGACTTCTGCGGAACCATTGTATAATTCCATCATTACGCCCAAAGGCGTACAATACCAGGTAACATTGTCGGATGGTACAAAGGTATGGCTGAATGCCTCCTCTGCATTGCGTTTCCCGGCATCGTTCACGGGGGCCAGCAGGCAGGTGACATTAACCGGGGAGGCCTATTTTGAAACAACCATAAATGCAGAGAAACCTTTCGTGGTGGTGGTGGATAGCATGCGCGTTACCGTGCTTGGCACTCACTTCAATATCATGGCCTATAAAGAAGAAAGGACCATCAATACTACGTTGCTGGAAGGCGCTGTAAGCGTGGCCGGGGGCAATACCACCATGCTGCTGAAACCGGGGGAACAGGCACAGCTGGGGCAACAGGGAAATATCCGGTTGATAAAGAAAGCAGATATACCTGCAGTAATGGCCTGGAAAAACCGCCTCTTCTGGTTTGAGCAGGATGATATCCATACCGTAATGCGGCAATTGTCAAGAGAATACAATATAGAAGTGGAGATCCGGGGTGATATCCAACGTCATTTTACCGGCTCCATTCCACGTGATGTGAATGTATCAACCGTTCTTGAAGTATTACAGAAAACAGGCGGGGTGCACTTTACAATGAACAATGGAAAAATAATTGTCACACCTTAAAACATGTTAGTTATGAACACCTGACTGTAACAAGCGCCAAAAAAACCGGAAGCGGCCTAGTGCTCCCGGTCAGTAGGCAAAAGAAAACAATTCTTTCTGGTAACCGTAATCTTTTATCCCAAATCAAATGTATGTATTTGAATGCTTATTTCAAAGGCAGAGGAGTCCTGTGCCATCTCATTTCCACAACTGCAAAGGTTATGCAACTCACCGCTATAGTATTGCTCGCCGCATGTCTGCAGGTATGTGCCACAGCCCGTGCACAAAAGGTGACCATCTCCGGTAAAGAGGTATCATTAAAAGAGATCTTTACCGAGATCAGGAACCAGACCGGCTATAATTTTATTTACACCAACGAAGACCTGCAACACGTTGTACCTGTAACACTGGATGTAAAGAACGCAACGCTCCGTGATGTGCTGGACATCTGCTTCGCGCGCCAGCCGCTGGATTATTCCATCCTGGAAAAAATAATTATCGTAAAACCAAAGGCCCCCATATTGCCTGTTGCAGTCAGTGTAACCGGGACCGTTACAGACGCCGTTACAGGAAAGCCACTGCCTGGCGTAAGCATCCAGGTAAAAGGCACTTCCACCGGTATAGCAACGGATGAAAAAGGCCACTATAGCCTGAGCGTACCGGACAATGCCGTGCTGGTATTTTCTTACCTGGGTTATATAAAGAAAGAAATATCACTGGCGGGGCAAACAACGGTGAATGTGGCCCTTTCACCTTCCAATACCGGTTTGAATGAAGTGATAGTAGTAGGATATGGTACGCAACGCAAAGAGGATCTTTCGGGTTCAGTGTCTTCCATTAACTACGACCAGCAGATGCAGAACCGCGCCATTACCGATGTATCCCAGGCCTTGTCCGGCGCCGCATCGGGCATCTCTGTATCGCAGACCTCCGGACAACCGGGCCGAGATGGCGCAGTGCTGCGCATCCGTGGAGTAGGCACGCTCAACAATTCAGATCCGCTGGTGCTCATCGATGGTATCGTAGGATCATTGAATAACCTGAACCCAAACGATGTGGCCAGTATCTCCATCCTGAAAGATGCCGCTTCCGCAGCCATTTATGGCTCCCGCGCCGCCAACGGGGTTATTCTCGTTACCACTAAAAGAGGGAAGAAAGGAAAAACAGTGATCAATTACAACGGGTCTGCCGGCGTGCAAAGAGCCACACATCTCTTTGAACCGGTAACAGATTATGTTACTTATATGCAGCTGATGAACCGCATCCAGAAAGCGGATAACCCCGATAATACGGATCTCTTCAAACCAGCTACCATAGAAGCCTGGAAGAATGCCAAAGACCCGGTGCTATTTCCAAATACCAACTGGATGGACGTCATCTTCAAACAGGGGATCATCACCCGCCATAACCTTTCTGTTAGCGGGGGCAATGAAAAAACGGATTACTATCTCTCCATGGGATATCTCTATAACAAAGGTATCATGGAGTCTACAGACAATACCAAATATTCCCTGCGCTTAAATATGGATCATAAAATAAGCGATAAGGTAAAGATAGGCGCTATCCTCACTTCTTACTGGAACAAGGTGAACGAGCCTTTTGATGTAACCACCCTGTTGTATTACAGCGCCAACTCAGTGCCCGGTGTAACGCCTACTATGACCAAAGACGGTGTAACCCGCTACGGGGGCAGGAATACAGACGATGAAAGCCCCAACGCCATAAACCCGCAGCAATACATGGATACCTGGTTTTACCCGCAGGTAGGGCAGTACTCTTTCGCCAAGTTATATGGCGAATGGGAAATCATGAAAGACCTTAAATGGCAGGTAAACGGAAGTGCAGAGGTTTATAACAAGGAAGGCAAACAATACAAGTATTCCGGCGCTGTACAGAATCTCTGGAATTTCCAGAAAGATGAAGTAACGGTGAGCAATGCTTCGGTTCCTTCCACGCTTTACCAGAGAAATGATAACAGCCTGGGACTCACTTTCTACACCACCCTTAATTATGATAAAACTTTTGGGCAGGATCATCATATCACCGCGCTGGCAGGCGCCAGCAGGGAAATAAACAGGAATGCCTGGTTTGCCGGCAGCGTGCAGGGCTTCCCCTCCAATGATACCTGGGAACTGAGCGCCGGCCTTTCACAACCCATTGTAAGCGGTACCTCTTCTTCCTCCACGTTGTCGTCTTACTTCGGGCGCGTGAACTACAGCTACAAGGAAAAATACCTGCTGGAAGCCAACCTCCGTTACGACGGATCATCGCGCTTCGCCAGTGGTAACCGCTGGGGTGTGTTCCCTTCTTTTTCAGGCGCGTGGCGACTGAGCAAAGAGAACTTTTTCCGCAATGCAGATATTTCTTTTGTAGATGATATCAAGATCCGCGGATCATGGGGAAAACTGGGTAACCAGAATATTGGACTGTACCAGTATATGGGATTGTATGCAGCAGGACAGAACTATATTTTCGGTAATAGCCTGTCGGCCGGACTGGCGCCCAAAGCCCTGCCTAATCCTGATATCACCTGGGAAAGCACTGCCACTACAGATGTTGGCGCAGACATTACCCTGTTCAGGGAACATTTTGATGTTACGTTCGACTGGTACAACCGCCGTACCAGCAACATCCTGGTGCAGCTGCCATTATCGTCTTTATACGGCGCGCTTACACCGCCTTACCAGAATGTGGCAGTAGTACAGAACAGGGGATGGGAAGTGGCGCTCGGTTATAAGAACAGCGTGGGCAATTTCCAGTATTCCATCAGCGGTAACCTGAGCCATAATACCAATAACGTATTGCGCTACCAGGGCAATCCTGATGTAATACAAAGCATCGGCAATAATTCTATCATCAAACAGGGACTGCCCATTGGTGCATTGTATGGCTACCAGGCAGAAGGCACTTTCAAAAACCAGCACGATATTGATAACTGGGCCAAACAAAAACTGTCGGGTTCCAATAAGCCGGGCGATCTTAAATATGCAGATATAAAACAGGACGGCGTTATCAATGGAGGCGACCGTACCTACCTGGGCAGCGTAATACCTGAATACACCTACGGGCTTAGCCTGCAGGCCGGATACAAAGGCATTTCCCTGTCCGTTTTATTCCAGGGCATAGGCGGCGTAAAACGATATTACCAGAACCTCTGGTATACCAGCGCTGTACGCTATGGCAGGGAAATCAATTCTTATTTCCTCAACGCATGGTCCGCCGAAAATCCCAACAGCGATATACCACGGCTTACTACAGACAGTAACAGCGATAATACGCAGGCCTCCTCTTTCTGGGTACAGAACGGTTCTTTCCTGAGAGTAAAAAATATGCAGCTCTCTTACAGTTTCCCCGCAGGCTGGCTGAAGAAAACATTCATTTCAGGCATACAGGTGTATGCGGATGCACAGAACCCGTTCACCTGGACAAAGTACAACGGACTGGATCCCGAAACAGGGAATTACACCGATTACCAGATTGAAAATCCGAATGTGCGCACTTTCTCACTGGGAATAAATGCCTCATTCTAAACTTGTGTACCATGAAGAAAATAACGCTTGCACTATATATCATCCTGCTGGCAGGATGCACAAAAGACTTCCTGAATTCCAAGCCATCAGACCAGTTGTCCGATACCAACTTCTGGAAATCCGATGCAGACGCGCTTTCCGGCATCACCGCTATTTATGAGCAGATGCAGCATAACTACCAGATCTATGGCTATAACCCTATGACAGATGGTATGACGCCCAACGCCTGGATCTGGAGCGATTACCTGGAAGGTTACGGAGGTATTTCCAAAGGCAACCTGCTGCCTACACTTATCACTCCTGTAAATGATAAATGGGTGCAGCTGTATAACGGTATCTACAAAGCCAACCTGGCGCTGGAAAAAGTACCGGGCATAAAAATGGATGAAACCCTGAAGGCCCGGCTGCTGGCAGAGGCGCAGTTCTTACGCGCATTGTTTTATTACAACCTCGCCGATTATTACGGGGGCGTGCCGCTTATTGAACATACCCTGCAACTTGGCGCCGATCTTCCCGGCAGGAATACCCGTGATGAAGTGCTGGATTTTGTAGAAGCACAATGCGATGAAGCCGCCAAAGCCCTGCCAGCTGTATATGATAAAGCCAACACCGGAAGGGCTACACTTGGCGCTGCAATGATGCTCAAAGTCAAAGCGCTGCTGCTGGCAAAGCGGTACCAGCAGGTAGCGGCTGTAGCCAAACAGCTGATCGACAAGGGCCAGTACAAACTGTATGATAACTATGAAGCCATGTTCACCGATGTGGCTGCGGAAAATAATGCGGAAGTGATATTTGATGTGCAGTATGCCGGTCCGGGTTTGGGAGAAGGTAGTCCGCTCGATGGATTTATGGGCCCCCAAAGCTCTTTCGGGAAAGGCTGGGATCAGGCATACCCCACGCAGGATCTGGTGAACAGTTATGAGATGAAGAACGGGAAGATGATCACAGATCCCACTTCCGGTTATGATCCTGCCAACCCGTTTAAAGACAGGGACCCGCGGCTGGATTATACCATTATCCGCCCCGGTTCCGTATGGAAGGGAATTCCATACGATAATATCAAAGTAGGCGGCGCAAAATCTACCTTCATCGGTTACCTGCCAAGGAAACATGTGCTCACCGTAGACGGCTTTAACTGGGGCGATTCTCCGTTGAACTACATCGTATTCCGCTATGCCGACCTGTTGCTGCTGTATGCAGAAGCGGAGAACGAAACAAACGGCGCCACTGCAGCAGTGTATGACGCCATTAACCAGGTGAGGGCCAGGAAAGGTGTGGACATGCCGCCTGTACCTGCAGGTAAAACAAAAGAACAGATGCGGGATATTATCCGTCATGAAAGAAGGATAGAGCTGGCATTTGAAGGCATTTACTATTCGGATATCCGCCGCTGGGGCATTGCCAGGCAACTGATGGATGGAGCCGTGATCAGAACGATGACAGGCCAGCAGCTGGATGTGCGCCACTTTGTGGATGCGCTTTACCTGTGGCCTGTTCCACAGGGGGAAATAGATCTGAATCCAAAACTGGTACAAAATCCGGGGTATTGAGTGTCCTGAATGGATGCTGTTATCAAATTAGTTCTTTGATCATAGATATTCAATGCTGGGTAAATGATGATGGCAGGCCCATCGGGGGCGGTTTTCAGGAGCAGCCCTCAAACCACCTTCAGCTGCTGCAATTAAGAGTTGTGGTAGTGAGCATGAAAGGAAAAGGCATATTAAATATGTCAGGTGTGTGTTAAGAAGACGAACACTGTGAACTGTCGATAGAGGCGTCGAAAGGGTAAGAAGATGTCAAAACCAATGTCCAGTACCGTCATTGGGACAAGCAGCAAAGTTACCTGATTACTGTTGCTGTGGCATCCGGCGTATAGACAGCGTGATCTTAACACAGGCGTTTACCGGGAACAGGAGAACCTGTCGCCGGCATGTTAAGAGAAAATATCAAGCTGCAAGGACATTTACCAACTGGCTACCGGCAGTAAGCATTGGGTCGAATGCGCTCGATGAATGAGAAGATGGGTAAATGGGAAGTGCTGAAACGAACGACGAATACATTGCAGGAAGTAGCGGCAGAGATCAATCCGGTATTAACCGGCTGGATTAATTACTACAGTAAATTTTACAAAGCAACACTTGTGAATTATATGCACATAGTCAATGTAAAACTTGCGCGCCGGGCAAGACGAAAATACAAGCACCTGAGAGCCAGTGAAATGAAAGCGATACGGTGGTTGCACGGAATATCCGTCCGACAGCCCACGCTCTTTGCCCACTGGGCACTCTTAGGATCGAAACCAACGATTTGATAACCGGAGCCGTGTAACGGGAGACTGTTACGCACGGTTCTAACAGAATCTCGGGCTGAGATGCCCGGGTTTACTTACTGATTATGCATAGATATTTAAACGGGATATTCATTTTAACAGCCATGCTGTTGTTGGGGCAATACACGCAGGGAGCCGCTGCCTACGATACCGTATACGTAACCAGTTTCGGCGCCCGGGCGAACAGCCGCGCCGATGCGGTAAACGCCATGAAAGCGGCGCTGGAAGCCTGCCGTCAAAAGGAAAACCCCTTGTTGTTCTTCCCTGCAGGGCGGTACGACTTCTGGCCTCAACATGCAGTGGAGAAAGTGTATTATGAATCCAATACATCAGACATCAACCCGAAGTTCAACGCCATTATGATTGAAGGGTTTAAGAAGCTGGTGATAGAAGGCGCAGGGGCCGAGCTGGTGTATCATGGCCGTATACAGCCGTTTACGATTGAGCGCAGCAGTCATGTTACGCTTCGTAATTTTTCCATCGACTGGGATTACCCGCTTACGGCGCAGGCTTCGGTGCTGGATACCAACGCTTCGTATATAGATGTACGTATTGACACCGCACAATATCCCTGCACCATTGTAAACGGGCAGCTGCAGTTTGCTGCCGAAGGCTGGAGCGGGAAAATTACCGGGGTGATGGAATATGAGAAAGGCACCCGTCTTATCGCCTACAGAACAGGCGATGACCCCAGCGCCCTGGGACCGGGCTGGCGGGGCTATAAAGCTACTGTTATGGATAACGGCGTAGTACGCCTGCTATACCCGTTTAAAAGGAAGCCATCGCCCGGCAATATCCTGGTACTGCGTCATAACGCCAGGGACCATGCCATGATCTTTGTTACGCACAGCGATCATATCGACATGGAAAATGTGACAGGCTATCATTGCGCAGGGTTGGGGATATTATCGCAGTACACGGAGGAGCTGAGCTTTAAAAACATCTCCATAATTCCCAATACAAAAAAAGACAGGTATTTCAGCGGTCATGATGATGGTTTGCATTTTTCCAATTGCAGGGGGAACATCCGGATCGACAGCTGCCGTTTCGGAGGCCTTATGGACGATCCGATCAATGTGCATGGCACTTATGTGCGGATCATCGCCAAACCGGCTAAAAACAGGCTGCTATGCCGTTTTATGGAGCCTATGAGCGTTGGGATGGAATGGGCGGAAGCAGGAGATGATATCACGTTTATAGATCATCATTCACTGGCAACCACCGGTAAAGCAAAGGTGACTGCCTTCCGGAAGATCAATACCACGGATTTTGAGCTGACCTTTTCTGGGGAAATACCGGCACATGTAAACGAAAAGGATGGCCTGGAAAATATGAGCTGGACACCGGCTGTTACTGTCCGCCATTCGGTTTTTGAAAGCTGTCGCGCCAGGGGGCTGCTGGTCACCACACCTAAAAAAGTGATCATCGAAAACAACAGCTTCGCATCCAGCGGTTCTGCCATCCTGGTAGCGGGTGATGTGAATTCCTGGTATGAATCAGGCGCTGTTACTGATCT
Source organism: Chitinophaga polysaccharea (assembly GCF_902150045.1). Taxonomy (GTDB): domain Bacteria; phylum Bacteroidota; class Bacteroidia; order Chitinophagales; family Chitinophagaceae; genus Chitinophaga; species Chitinophaga polysaccharea_A. Next base: position 729,300 of record NZ_CABFVU010000003.1, on the reverse strand, counting down.
GCTGATAAAGGGAAATACCTTTCTTGCGCCGTGTAATACATCCGACTACCAGTTTACCGAAGCCGTGATCAGCATTTACCCGGAGATCCCTGTCATGAACGATCATACGCCGCTGTACCATAAAAATATACGGATAGAAGGAAACCGCTTCCACGTGTTCGACTATCCCATATTATTTGCACAATCGGTGAATGGGTTGCAGTTTACCGGCAATGATCTTATCAGGAGTTACGACTACAAACCCTATCATACCCGGAAGGCAGCCTTTTACCTGTCGGGATGCAGGAATGTACGTATTGAAAAGAACAAGGTAGCTGCCGACCTCCCCGGAAAGAATGTGGAATTTAAATTTATGGAGAAGAAAGAAATACAATGCCAGGAAGAATTGGTTTTTTAAGCATATTGATGCTGTGCTTTTCTTCCCCGGGGAGCCTGGCACAGTTGCATTCCGGTCACTTATCACTGCCGGCAGTGATAAGTGACCATATGGTATTGCAGCAACGCACAAAGGCCGTAATTTGGGGATGGGCGGAGAAAGGAGGCCAGGTAAATATTGCGCCGGGGTGGACAACGAAGAAGTATACAGTTGTTGCCGACAGCACCGGGAAATGGGAAGCTGCTATAGCTACACCATCTGCCGGAGGGCCTTATAACATTGAGTTTACAGGCAGTGAAACGCATCTGACGGTGAAAGATGTATTCATCGGAGAAGTGTGGGTATGCTCGGGGCAATCCAATATGGAGATGCCTTTGAAAGGATACAGGAAACAGCCGGTGCTAAATGCAGCGGCCATTATTGCAGCAGCGGCGCATCACCCGGAAATACATGTGTTCAGGGTACCTAAAGTGGTATCGCCGGCACCTTTAAGTGATTGCGGTGGTAGCTGGGAGGCAGCAGATACAGGTACTGCACCCGGTTTCAGCGCAGTGGCATACCAGTATGCAACCGCTTTGCAGGAGCAGCTAAAAGTGCCCGTAGGCATCATTGCTACTTATTGGGGTGGAACTGCAATACAATCGTGGATGAGTGAGGAAACGCTGTCACATTTCCCCGAAGTGTGGCTTACCAGCAGGCCGGATACGATTAAAGATCCCGAAAAGGATCCTGAGCATGCGCCATCCATTCTTTTTAATTCCATGATATTACCGGTATGTGATTATACGGTAAAAGGATTTGTATGGTACCAGGGAGAATCCAACAGGGAGCACCCGTTACTCTACCGCAGGCTGTTGCCCGCCATGGTAAAGGAATGGAGAGCACGGTGGGGTGGGGGAACACTTCCTTTCTACTATGTACAGATAGCGCCTTACGGATATGCAGATCCCTATCATAAACTGTTACCCGCTGTTTTAAGGGAATCGCAGCTGCTTGCCTTGCAGGATATTCCTAATGCCGGTATGGCCGTGATACTTGATGCAGGTGAAGAAAAGTATATTCATCCGCCGGATAAAACAGTAGTAAGCCAGCGGCTGGCGTATCTGGCGCTGGCAAAAACATACCATCAAAAAGGGGTTGACTGTAATTCGCCTGTTTTCAGGAAGATGAAGATCAAAGGACCGGCAGCCTATCTTTATTTTGATTTTGTGAAGCACGGGCTTACTTCCGGGAATAAAGCACTGTCGCAATTTGAGGTGGCCGGCGCTGATCATATTTTTCACCCGGCTACAGCAATTATTGTACACCGGAACCAGGTAAAGGTGCAGTGCGATACAGTAGCAGCGCCGGTAGCGGTAAGGTATGGATTTAAGAACTGGGTAAAGGGAGATCTGTATAATTCAGCAGGGTTGCCCGCTTCGTCTTTCCGGACAGATGATTGGTGATCATCCCACGGTTGAACCAGCTTCTGCACGGCACAGATATTGTTTGACTCATGATCAAACAACGCAAGCCATGAATGTAAAAAGACTCTTCGGAACTATCCTGACTATCCTGGGTATAGCAGGTCTCATTTATGCCGGCTATGGTTTTATCCAGCAGAATATGAACTGGCGGCAGTTGCTGGTAGCCGCCGTGATAGGCGTCATTTTCTTTATATCGGGTATTGGCCTCGTAAGGAACACAAAAGATGAGGCATAAACGCTATTTACAATATTTGTAATATCTTGTAGCCTGTCACCACAACAAACGTCATTTTAATATGGGATTTTTTTCAGGCCTTATTGGCAATGCAGCTACCGTTAGCCAGGAGCAGCTAACAAAGGATTATGGCAAGCTTTTGCTGGATACGGAACGGGTGGAGCTGGGATTTAAGCTGATCAGGGATACTTTTATCTTCACCAATAAACGGCTTATTCTTATTGATAAGCAGGGATTAACCGGTAGTAAAACAGAATACCGCAGTATTTCCTACAAAAGTATTTCAAGGTTCAGCGTGGAAACAGCCGGTACATTTGAACTGGATGCGGAGCTGAAGATCTGGATCTCAGGCGAGGAACAGCCCAGTATCAAGAAGCAGTTCAGCAAATCGGTAGATGTGTACGAAGTGCAGAAAGTGCTGGCGCATTATGTGCTGAACTAATTTTTTATTGATGTGTTAAGATATCAAAGCCACCACTGGTGGCTTTTTTGTTGCTGTATTAATTGTCCGGCGTCAGCCTTGCGGTTACGCCCCCAGCGGCGTAGGCAATCCATCCATGCTTACCCGGTTCTTTTCTGCCTTGTAGGCTTCCAATCCTTCCGGGCCTTTCTTTTCGGCCCATTTGGCGGCATGATCGCGTTCACCGGTGTATTCGTACAATGGAACACCGAAGCCGCAGGAGGTTTGCACTTTGTGAATATCAGCTACAATGATCTGCCGGGTGGCAGGCAGTAAGGTAAACAAGGCAGATAATTCCTTCCATTCAGGATCGCCCGGCAACACCGTATAGCCTTTACCGTATAAACGGAGAATATTCGGCGGCCCGTCGAAAGCACAGAACATAAATGTAATACGGCCATTTTCACGGAGATGCGCCGATGTTTCATTCCCGCTTCCAACAATATCGAGATAGGCTACCCGGTTGGAAGAAAGTACCCTGAAGCTGTCGAGCCCTTTCGGTGAAAGATTCACATGGCCCTCCTCATTTAGCGGGGCGGAAGCAACAAAAAATAGTTTCTGTGCAGCGATAAAGTCCTGGTGTGCGGGTTTAATATCGTCAAAAAATTTTCCCATATAAAGCGGCATTTAAGCGTGGTCCGTAGAGGAAGTTACGAATTTACGGCGTACAGGTGCTGCCGTGTAACACTACAACAGTTTCTTTGCTGCATCTTCCCAATCCATGATCCGTTCATAACCCTCTATATGTACATTATGATGCCCGTGATACAGCAAAGGCCGGCCTTTGAAATTGGTAAAGTTGCGGATGAGATCATCTATCATAATGTCTGTTTGTACAATAGATTTATCACCGCAGAGGCAGTATTGCCGCCAGTCGAGAAAAGGGAAATGCTCCTGCAGCCAGTCGTATTTATCTTTCAGTGAAGTAGGAAACTCCATGGCGGCGGAAACGATATACAATTTGTATTTCTTATTCAGTTCCTTTATTACTTCCACTGCGTTGGGAAATATTTCCAGGTCGCGGAAAAAGCCTGGTGTATTCAGGTATTCCTTGATCTTTGCTTTATGTTCTTCCGGCAGAATATCTGATAATGTTTTGCCGTGGAGCTCTTCTGTAGTGAATGTTTTGCCGAAGTCCCTGTAATACCATGCCCTGGCTTTTTTTATAGGGTCGGCAATGGTTTCGTCCATGTCTATGGCGAGCGATAGCTGCATTGTTTCCTGTTTTTTGGGGCTAAGATAATAAAAATCGGAGAGTGAGATAGGTGTTGTTATATAACATACTATTGCGGGGAGTAGCTATACAGAAAGGTGCCTGGTTTCCACGAAAAAAACGGCTGCAGTGATATACTGCAGCCGCCATCGGTATATACCAGGATCAAAGCCGTTTAAGCATAATATCACGGTATTCCACCTTCATAGGTGGGCCCACATGCACCTGTACGCCCAGCAAGCCTTTGGATTTCCCGTTCACAGTATCGTTATCGGTAACATCGCTCATCAGCACGCCGTTGATGTAATGCTGGAGATGATTACCTTTTACCACCAGCCGGCATTTGTTCCAGTCTTCGCTTTTAATAAGTGTTTTCAGCGAATCGGAGCTGCCGAGCGAGCCTGTAACCACAGCAGGAGCCCAGGCATTGTTTTTTACCCCATCTTTTAAGGAATCAGTTGCCTGTGGGATGGTGGTAATTTGTCCGCGGTAGGCGAGTGTGGTGCGTCCTCTTTCTTCATAGTTCTGACCGGTATAGCGGTTAGCGCCATCAATATCCGCCTGGTAGCCTTTCAGTGCATGCGGCACATTTTCCACCATAACGCTGCGATAGTTGATGCCGCTGTTTCCACCACTGGTGATTTTGAATTCGCAGGTCAGCTCAAAGTCTGCCGGCTGATCACCTTTCCAGATGAGGAAGGTATTGGTCTTCAGCAGCGTTTCCGGTGTTACTTCACCAACAATATGACCATTCTCTGCCCGCCAGTGAACAGAATCACCTTCCCAGCCGTTCAGCGTTTTACCGTCAAAGATCTGTTCAAAGCCTTTATTGGTACCGGTGCTGTCGGTGGCCGGGCTATTGCCTGCATGACTGCCGCCTGTCTGACAGCTGCCTGTTGTGAACAGCAGGCTGGCTGCGGCCAGCGGGAAAAGCAGTGCACTGGTTCTTTTCAGCATAATTGATATTTTAAAGTGTTTGATATTTTTTCGTATATCCCAGGGAGATAGAGTACTGCGTGTAAACGTTACCGGTAGTTATGCTGCATTCGTATCTTTCCAGGAACCGGAGGCAGCTGAATCGAGTACTGCCTGGCATACCTTCTGTGTTTCCAGTGCTTCCTTAAAAGTAGGGGAACAGGGTTTGCCCGTTTCCAGGCTTTCGAGGAAGTCGGCTGCCTGGTGTACAAATGAGTGCTCGTAGCCGATGCCCAGTCCGGGTACCCACCACTTATCCATATACGGCTGATCCCCATCGGTTACATGGATGGAGCGCCATCCCCGCACCGTAGAGGCGTCTGCGTTATCGAAGTATTCCAGCCGGTTCAGATCATGCAGGTCCCAGCGGATGGAGGCGTTCTCCCCATTAATTTCAAATGTATATAATGCTTTATGTCCGCGTGCATACCGGGTTGATTCAAAGAGGCCAAGAGAGCCGTTGCTGAAGCGGCACAGGAAGGAACAGGCATCATCGATGTTTACTTTTTCCACTTTGCCGGTGAGCTGATGCATACGTTCCTTTACAAAGGTTTCGGTCATCGCAGTTACATTGCTGATGCTGCCGTTCAGCCATAACGCGGTATCAATGCAGTGGGAGAGCAGGTCGCCTACTACACCGGAACCGGCCACATCTGCATCCATTCTCCACAGCCCTTCACCGCCTTGCGGCAGGTTGGCGTTAATGGTCCAGTCTTGCAGGAAGTTGGCGCGGTAATGAAAAATGCGTCCCAGTTTACCAGAGTCAATGATCTTTTTTGCAAGGGTAACAGCGGGCAGCCTGCGGTAGTTATACCATACGGTATTGGGCACGCCTGCGTTTTCAATGGCGGCCACCATGCCTTCAGATTCCCTGAGCGTACGGGCCAGCGGCTTTTCACAGAGGATCATTTTGCCTGCCGCAGCTACAGCAATGGCTATTTCGGCATGCATGTCGTTAGGTGTGCAGATGTCTACTGCATCAATATCATCACGTGCAATAAGGGCTTTCCAATCTGTTTCTACAGATTCATATCCCCATTGCGCTGCAAACGCGCGGGCTTTGCTTTCTGTGCGGGAGCATACGGCTTTCAGCACCGGCTGGTAAGCCAGGCCGGGGAAGAAATTTTTCACCCGCAGGTACCCGTTGGAATGGGTTCTGCCCATAAAGCCGCATCCTATTAATCCTATCCTCAGTTCTTTCTTTGTTGTCATAGTTTTCACTGGTTAATAATTAAATAACTATTCCTGCCAGCCGTGCTGCTGTCTTACCGCTACCATGGCAGCGAGTATATCGTTCCAGGTTTTCTGCTGGGTCATCACGGCATTGGGGAACATGCAACCATCCCAGCAGATATGCTTCACTGCTTTGGTAAGCGCACCGTTGTCGTCGCGCAGCCAGAACCCTGCGTCTTCCGCAATATTCAGTTTACCGTTGGGATCAGTGGCGAGGCAATGGCGGCCGGTCTTATCATGGGAGCCGCTGCCATGCACGGTACCATCGTTCTGCGCTACGTGGAAGTCGATCATCCACGGGCGGAGGGCATGTGTCAGTTTGCGCAGGCCCGCTTTCAGTGTTTCGCGGTCGCTCCACTCAAAATCGGCCGGCAGTATCCTGTCTTCCGGGCTGTTATACCCCAGCAGGTACAGGAAGGTATGCGACATATCCGCCTGGAACCCTATATTGGGGCGGTCTACCGCCTCCAGGGTATCCAGCATGGTTTTCCAGCTATGCATGCCACCCCAGCAGATCTCACCTTCTGCTGCCAGTTTCTCGCCATAGCCGGCGGCCACGTCGCAGGCTTCACGGAAGGTTTGCGCAATCAGTTTTGTATTACCGGCGGGATCTTTGGACCAATCTTCCGGACTGCAGGCGGAGTCGATGCGGACTACGCCGTTAGGCCGGATTCCCAGGTCGCGGAGCCGTTTGCCCACATGGCATGCTTTCCGCACCTGTTCTACAAACTTAGCCCTGTCTTCTTTGCTGCCCATAGCAGAGCCCCCGCTGGGAGGCCAGATCGGCGCAACAAGACTCCCTATTTCAAGATTGTAGGAAGATACTTTTTCTACCAGCCTTTTCAGATCATCGTCTGAACTGTCCGCAGGTACATGCGGGTCAAATAACCCGATGTCTATACCATCGAATTTAACGCCGTTCACTGCTGCGTTGGCAGTCATTTCCAGCAGCGTATCAAACGGGATGATGGGCTCAGAGCCATCTCCTTTGCCCACAATGCCCGGCCAGGTAGCATTGTGCAGTTTTGGATAGTTATTATCTTTCATAACGTTGCTTTTAAATAATTACAACACGAGGTCGGGATTACCCGGACCAAAATGTTTCAGCATTACAATGGGATCAGTGGAAGAGTGGTTTACAATTTTTACCCCGGCAGTTGCAGCGGCTTCACTGATAAAGAACTCATCGTTGGTTAACTGCCCGTAGCGGATCAGTGCAGGCGTATCAATATCCCATACGCCCATTTTGCCATGGCCCTGCATCAGGATGATGCCATAGGCGGCGCTGTCTTTGATCACTACCGTGGCGCCCGGGGCAATGGTCAGCTCTTTGGCACTGAATGCATCCGATTTATAACATACCCAGTTCTCCGTATAACCCTCTCCGTTAGCAGCCAGCTTTGGCGGCATAAAGCGGTTCTGGAACTGGTTGGGATCCACGTTCAGTTCCCAGTCGATCACATCCATCAACGCATCATAATCGCCAATGCTTTCTTTTGGCGTGCCGTTCCAGAGCAGCACTTCAGGCACAATAGCTTCGTTTACGAGCGACTGGTACATGGCAAATACATCGGAAGCTTTCTGCGGCTCATAGGTGCACAGGCTGCCCGGCGCATGCAGCAGTCCCGGCGGAACATCCCATCCGGTACCAGGTTCCAGGCGGTAAGCCTGTGAGTAGTTGGTGATCTTGTTATCTCCTTTGGTAAAGTTCATCAAACATTCCTTTATCTGTTCACAGGTGGTGCCGGGAGCAATACCCATGAACGTATAAGGAAAATCACCACCATGATTGTTCAGCTGCGGCGGAAAGTAATAGGCTTCCGGTTTTCCGGCCTGGCCAATCAGCGCCGCTTTTTCATCGTTATGGTGAATATGATGGGGGAGTGGTCCCATGTTATCAAAGAACTTGGAGTACATAGGCCAGGCGCCGTAAGTATCCCATAAACGGTTTCCTATCAGTTTATCTTTTAATTCGCTGATGGCATCTTTCAGTAAAAACTGCTGTGTGCCGCTGCCATCACTGACAACCACCATACTTAAACCTTCATTTTCGCCTGTTAAAGGGCCGTTCTTTGCCGGAGTGGTGGAAGATAGCCAGCGCTCGTCGATGCCGCCTCTTTCGCCTCCCAGTACGTAATAATCGTCCGGGTGTAATTTGATCCGCCGACCTGGCACGCAAAAAGATCTGGGCACCCAGTTTGGTGCCAGTCGGAGAATCCCTTGTCCCTGTTCGAGTGCTTTTTCTGCTAAGCTTGTTTTTTCCATGAGCTTTAAAATGATGATTATAAAAGATCAGTGAGAAATGATTTGATTGTTTCATTGGTATGCAGCAGGTTGATGTGCAGTTCATATTCCCGGCGCTCACCGGGTTCCATGAACAGCAGCGTGCCTTCCCGCCTGGCCTTTGCCTGCCCTGTGGGCGGATGCGTGCCGGGTTCCAGTCCCATCACATATTCGCCTTTGCCCCAGTGCTGCCAGTTGGTAAGCACCGGCAGCTGCGCTTTTTTAAACCGCAGTGAAAATGCCAGTTGCAGCGCCGCGTTGTGAACCCCGCAGGTGCACCATCCGCCGGCATCTTGCACGGGGTCTATAATGGCAGCTTCTTCACCGCCGCCGGCATGACTGTCCATTGGCGCCAGGCATTTTTTATAATTGTGGTTCGCATTAAAAATGTGATCCGGGTTGCCTTCCCTGGATACCCAGCTTCCTTTCCAGCAGATATCCGCGCCTTCATCAACCAGTGGCCACCCGAAATTGAAATGATACAGCAACATATGCGGCGCCGTGATATTGCCCCTGTTGATCACTTCGTCATGCACACGGATTTCTGCTTTGCCCAAAGTGCCGGAAATAGTACGTTTCAGTACCAGCTTAGGGCCCAGCGCGCTGGTTTGCAGCATGATGCCGGTGATGCTCATTTCCATCTGCCCGGCTGCGGGATCCGGTTGTATCACGGAAATAATTTCCGCCGGCGTATTACTGATGGGGCCATGCAAACCGCGCTCGCCATATTCATCGCTTTCAGGGCCGCCTACATGCATCAGTCCGCAGGTGGTGATCAATCCACCGCCAAAGGTTTGGAGCCAGTCCAAACCTTTGTTCACCGCGCGGGAAGGTGCAGTTATTCCGCCATGACTTAACCAGGCCAGGCTATGCTGATGAAAAAACGCATCCGCAATATCCATGGCCCGGTCGATGACCACTTTATATCGTAACCCGGTGCCGGTATTGATCCAGGCGATACGGGTGCCCCTGCCAGGGCCGTTGTCCAGTACCGCCGTTTCTATACCTCCCAGTTGAAAATGATTCGAGAGCTTATGTTGCCACGACTGATTATTTACCTCCATCCGCGCGTAATTTATCTTCCGCAAAAAATTATTTCTTACCCATCTGTTTTGTTGTAAGGAAAACAGAATCCTGTTTGTTGCCACCGGATTTCAGGTAAGCCATCAGGTCTCTCAGCTCATCTTCATTCAAACGGTTGATCAATCCGGGCAGCATCACAGATACCTTAGATGCTTTGATACTTTTTACATCTTTCTTCAGCAGTTCACGCTGTTCCTGTGTAGCAAAAGGATTTTGTGAGATAACATATTTATCCTTGTCCTGCGTTACCAGGCGGCCTACTACAGAGCTTCCGTCCTTTAACGAAAAAACAGTGGCTTCATACTGGTCGGAAATGGTTTTGCTCGGTTCAATAATCGCCTCCAGGATATCTTTGTTGGAAAAACGTGTACCCAGCTGCGTTAGATCCGGTCCGGCTGTACCGCCTTCGCCACGCATACCATGACAGGAGCTGCACAGTGAGGTTGCAAACATCGCACGTCCCCGTTCGAAATCACGGCCGGTAGTGGCGCTGTCTACTACTTTAAGCGCTTCTTCCAGATTCCAGTTTCTGCCGGGGCCCTTTGGCTGCTCGAAGCCTGCTGCCAGGTTGCCGCCGGTGTTTAACAGCGAATCGCCGGAAATTTTGTTGAAGTGTGCAAACTCATTTTTCGGCACATTAGCCAATGCATTTTTCCTTGCGTTGTTGATAAAGCCTATAAAGCTATGACCACCTTTATAGGAGAAAGCATTGTAGAACCATTTGAAATATTGTTCCTGTAATTCAGGTGTCCAGCCGGTTTTAGCCTGGCTTAATACCGTTGCATACCAGGTTTGCTGTAATGGCGGCATTTTGGATAACATCCCGGCAATATCCAGTCCGTAGCGGGGATTACGCATGATGAGGTCGGCCGATTTCATGGCCGTTTTGGCGGCCGCGGTATCATCCTTGGCGCTGGCCAGCAATGCCATTGTTTTTTCTACCGCTTTTGGTGCACTGATATATACCAGCAGTTTACTCAGCGACCTGTTCAGGTCATTGGTAGCAGCCGGGTATTGCGGATCAAGATATGCGGCCACCTGGGCAGACAGCTCTCCGTCGGGTTTGCCCATACGTACAAACACCAGTTCAAATGCACGCAGCAGGTCGATCTGCTGGGAGGGCGACAAAGACGCATAGTTGAGCGTCATCAGTTGAGGCAGCAGCAGTTTTTCTACATTCTCCTTGCCCTGTCGCGCCAGGGCTATTGTTCCCTGGATCAGTGTTTCAGGATCTTTCTCCTGTAATACTTTATTCTGCCACTGGCTTACCGGTTGATTTTCTATCGCTATCCTTGCTGCAAAACGGATAAAGCGATCGCTATGCTTCAGGTAAGGCCATGCGAAATCAACAGCGCCTTCTTTTGCACCGCCATGATAGGCTTCCAGTTGTTTGCGGATATTAGCTGCTTCCGTAGGAGGAGTGACTGCTAATGGTTCATTACTTTCCTTATTGTCTTTATAATACACACGATACAGATCAGACTCCAGTCTGCGACCGCCTGTCAGGAAGTAAAGCGCACCATCGGGACCGATCATACCATCGGTTAACGGCAGTGGTGAGCCCGACAGGAACTCTTCTGCGCCTGCCCTGTAGGAAGCGCCATCCGGCTGCAGGCTGATGGCATAGATAATACCAAAGCTCCAGTCGAACGCAAATAATGATTTGCGGTACTTCTCCGGGAACCTGGCATTGCCGCCATAGATCAGGTTGGTAGGGGAGCCCTGGCCAATGTTCAGTAACGGTGGTAAGTTATCCGGGTAGGTGGGCGACCATTTCTCTGTGCCCGGGCGCCATCCGTATTCGCTGCCGCTGGTTACCTGGCAGATGCGGGTAGGGCGGTACCAGGGAGTACCAAAGTCCCATTCCATATCTGAGTCGTAGGTGAACATATCACCGGCATCATTAAACGTAAGATCAAACGGGTTGCGGTAGCCGGAGCTGATCAGCTCCCAGTTGGAACCGGTAGAGTCGATATGCGCAATCCATCCGCCATGTGTATTTACCGTATTGTCGTGACCGTTAGGATCCTTGATAAACGGCAGCACGTTATCGATGTTCCAGGATGGAGGCACCTTGTAATTATTCATCTCCGGGATCTTTGTAAAATTACCGGCGATCACATAGATGGATTTTTTATCGGGAGATAATACGATGCTGTGAGGCCCGTGCTCTCCTTCGCCGTCCAGGGCTTTCAGCAGGGTGATCTTGTCGAACTGGTCGTCGCCGTTGGTATCCTGCAGGCGATACAGGCCACTGCCTTTATCGAAACGTTCATCACTGTTGTGATTCACCATTACATACAAGCTGTTGAAGGCATAGAGCAGTCCCTGTGCATATCCCATAGATACTTTCTGGGTAGAAGTATCGTTTCCGATGCGGAGCTGTTCAATTTTCAGTTTGGAGGAATCTTCACCTACTGCCGGCAGTTGCAACCGGTAAAGAAAACCATATTGATCGGACACGATCATGCGGCCTTTGGTATCGAAGGTCATTGACACCCAGGAGCCCTGGTTGTTATCGCCGGGGCTGTACAATCGTTCTGCCTTAAAGTTATCAGGTAATTTAAGGGCATCGATCTTTGGATTTCCTGTCGGCTTGTTCTCTGACGTTGAGTCGTTTCCGTTATTACAGGCCATACCGGTCATAAGAACGGTGGAAACCAGCAACAGCAGCGGAAAGGCTCTTTTACGTGACGTGGTCATAATATAATCTTGAATAGGTTCCTGAGTTGATACATTGTCCGGGAATGGACGTTCACTATAGCTCAAGTAATATAGTAAACGTTTTCCCGTTTTTCTAACTTTTTTTACCAGCCTGTATTTTGTGCAAAGCCATTCAGTCGCACTTCTCTTTCAGGAAGCGGGTATAACAACTGGTATGGTTGAATATTATAGGAAGCGGGGCTTAACCTCGACAACCTTTTCTTTTCTTCAATACCATGTGCGGTCATTACAGACATTGCCTTGCCGGTGCGGAGCAGCTGGTACCAGCGGTTGTCTTCAAAAGCAAGCTCCACGCGCTCTTCATTGAATACCGCATCGCGGAAAGCGGCCTGGCTCATGGCAGGCAGTTCTTTCAGGCCTGCGCGTTTACGCACGGGATTGATATACTGCAGCGGATCGCCGTTGCCTGTTTCGTTGATCGCTTCTGCCAGCATCAGCAATACCTGTGAATAGCGGTATACCGGCCAGTTTTCGTTGGCGCGGCCATCCAGCGCATATGGAGGGTGATAGAATTTTTTGATGAGCGGCAGCTTTCCCCCAAAGGCAATTGATTCAGCAAAAGCTGCGTTGGTGGGGCTATCGTACATAAAAATAGAAGCATCCTTTCTTTTATCGCCCGGTTCATATGCATTCACTATGCTGGGTGTAGGTATGTTGTTGCCGCCAAGGTTACCGTTGAAACCGGTAAGATCTTTTTTACCGTTGCGCGGGCCAAACACGAAAATATAATTGCTGCTTTCTGTTTCCATACCGGAGTTATACTGCACAGCGAAGATGGATTCTGAGTTATTCTTTTTAGCGGGGTCGAAGTTATCCGCATAATCAGGCACCAGTGAATAACCGAGCGTAGTAACTTCTTTCAGAGTAGTTACTGCTTTTGCAAAATCCTTTGTGGTCATATACACTTCACCCAGCAGCGTTAATGCAGCGCCTTTCGTAGCACGGCCGGTTTCGCTGGCAGGATAGGTGGCGGGCAGGTTAGCCGCAGCTTCCGTAGCATCTGCAATGATCTGGGCATATACTTCCTCTACGGATGCTTTGGTGGGGGTTAAAGCTCCCTCCGGGCCGGTTACTTCTTTCACCAGCAACGGCACACTGCCGAAAAGACGCACCAGGTGAAAATAGTAAAGCGCACGGAGGAACTTTGCTTCCCCGAGATACTGTTTTTTAGTTGCTTCGTTTGAAAACGTTACACCGTCGATACGGGTAATGACTACATTGGTTTGTTGAATGTTTCTATATAGTTGAGTCCATACGTTATTAACGTAGTTGTTAGTGGCCGTAATGAGGAATTCATCTATCTCTTCCCGCTGCTGCGCTCCGCGGTCACTTTCATCGTACTGGTAATTGGTATTGTCTGCCCTCATTTCCGACATGGCCCAGTAGTCGCTCACATACAGTTCCTGCAATACGCCATAGCAGCCGTTTACGGCGCGTAATATCTGCGCTTCGTCCTTGTAGTAGTTTGAACCGCTGGAGAAAGAGTTAGGTTTTACATCCAGCATGCTGGTGCAGCCATTCATAGCAATGGCAAGTATGGCGATATATGATAATTTTCTTTTCATGTTGCTGGTCTTTTTAATACTGAATTAAAAGGTGAGATTGGTGCCCAGGGTAAAGATCCTTGGCACGGGATAGTTGGAATAATCTATACCCGGTACCAGGGCTCCGCTTCCGCCTTTGCCTATGTAGTTGGTCACCTCGGGGTTGCCGCTGTATTTGGTGAAGAGCAACGCATTCTGCACGCTGGCATAGATCCTTGCGCTTTGTAAAAATCCTTTTCCTGCGGGGAAGCTGTATCCCAGTGCGATGTTTTTCACCCAGGCATAGTTGTTCTTTTCAATAGTGAGCGAGCTAACATCGCGGTACATTACCCTGCCACGGCCGGAACCATTGGTGGTAGGCACTTTCCCGTTGCCCGGATTTTGTTCTGATCTCCACCTGTTGGCTACATCTTTTCTTACGTTGAACACACCATCGATATTACCATTATAGTCGTTGGTGGCATGAAGCCTGTCGGCCCCGTTGGAACCAACGATCAGTATGCGCAGGTCAAATTTTTTGTAATTGAGTGTGTTTGTCATACCCCAGGTGAACTTGGGATAAGGATTACCGATGATGGCAAAATCTTCCCGTGGGTTGATCACACCATTGCCGTTGATATCCTTATAACGGATGTTACCGGGAATAGCGCCGGGGAATGCGGGGCCTTTATCTACTTCTGCCTGGTTCTGGTAAATACCGTCAAATACATATCCGTATAACATAGCCAGCGGTTTGCCTACCATGGTAACATTGGTAGGGTTGCCCTCGCTGCTGTTACCGGAATAGATAGGTGCGTTGTCGGTACCCAGTTTCAGCACTTTGTTCCTGTTGAAGGAGATATTAAAGTTGGTAGCCCAGGTAAATGATTTGGTTTCTATATTCCGGGTGGAAATACCGATTTCCAATCCTTTGTTTTCCATATCGCCTTTGTTTTCCGTAACGTTCCCAAATCCACTGGACTGTGGTATTTCCACGTTTAATAACAGGTCTTGTGTATTTCTTTTATAAGCGTCAATAGTGAGGTAGATGCGGTCTTTCAGCAATCCAACGTCAACGCCTATATTCAGTTCACGCATTTTTTCCCAGCCCAGGATCGGGTTGCCGAGGCTGTTCATGACGCGTCCACCGGTGAGGGAGCCGCCGAATACATAATCGGCTGTTCCGATGTTACTCATATAGGAGTAGTTGCCGATGTTGAAGTTACCGGTGAAGCCGTAGGAAGCTCTTAATTTAAGGTCGCTGAAAAGCCTGGAGCTTTTCATGAAATCTTCCTGTGAAATGCGCCAGCCCACTGCTACTGAAGGGAAGGTACCCCAGCGGTTATCGGGCCCGAACCTGGAAGAACCGTCGCTTCTTACGGTGGCGGTTACCAGGTATTTATCTTTGTATGCGTAATTGATCCTGGCCAGGTAAGAGAGCAGTGCCCATTCCATTTTATCGGTACCACCGGTAATAGTGGCTGCTGCATTGAGTGTTTTAATATCATCGTCCGGGTAGTTGGCTCCATTAAAGCCACTGTACTGTTCTTTCTGTGATTGTACCGTATAACCAAGTAAGCCGGTGAAGGCGTGGCCATTATCGGTAGTGTGCTGGTAAGTAAGTGTATTTTCATTCAGCCAGTTCAGGTATTCTCCCGTACCGAAGCTACCGGAAGGAATACTGGGAGGCGCCGCATTTTCGTTGGCAAGGGTAGAAGGCCGGAAATATTCGTTGCTGCCCTGTTGATAGTCGACGTTAAAAGTAGATTTGAATTTCAGTCCTTTCAGGATTTCGTATTCGCCGTAGGTGTTAAACAGGATACGGCTGCTTTTGGATTTGTTAGTGGTTTCATTCAGTACCATTACCGGGTTGGCAAGGCCAAATGTACCGGGGCTCTGAATGTAGGCATTATATGACCCGTCGGGGTTGTAAATAGGTTCAATAGGACTGGCGGTTCCCCATGTTTCAGCTCTTCCTTCTCCTACAGCGCCGCTTTTACGGGTGGTATAGGAAGGGGCAATGTTAAAGCCTACTTTAAACCGGTCGGTGAGGTTGGCGTCTACATTGGCACGTACGCTGAAGCGCTGGTAACCGGTGTTGATGATCACCCCGTCCTGGCTGAAGTAACCGGCAGAGATATAGGTCCTGATCTTATCTGTACCACCGCTTACGCTCAGGTTTATTTCCTTCATGGGAGCAGTTCGGGTGATGGCTTCAAACCAGTTGGTGCCTTCGCCGATCAGTTCAGGATGACGGTAAACTTCCGGGATATCAGCATCTGTTGGTTCCCGGTGTTCGGTAAAACGGATATTGTCTTCGATCGCTTCTTTTCTGAACTGCGCAAATTCCTGCCCGTTCATCAGGTTGGGACGTCCTTTCTGGGGAATGGCCTGGATGCCGTAATTGGCAGTGAGCTGTACGGTAGGGATACCGGAGCTGCCCCGTTTGGTGGTGATCAATACCACGCCGTTGGCGCCCCTGGAACCGTAGATAGCAGTAGCAGATGCATCTTTCAGTACAGCCATGGATTCAATGTCCTGCGGGTTGATCGCATTCATAGGATCAGATACCTGGTCGGATGTAGTAGACAGCGGGTAACCATCCACTACATACAGTGGCTGGCTGCCGGCGCCCACCGCGCCAATACCGCGCACCTGCACCTGGGGGCCGCCTCCGGGAATACCATTGGAGGTACTAACCTGGATACCGGCTATCTGACCGGCAAGGGCCTGGTCGGGCCCCGCAATGGGCATGTCTTTAATATTCTTCATGGAAACAATTCCCACAGATCCTGTTACATCTTTTTTCTGTTGGGTACCATAGCCAACTACCACTACCTGGTTAAGCACTTTATTGCTTGGCTCCAGTTGTACGCTGATGCGGGTACGTGTGCCTACATAATAGGTTTTGCTGCCATAGCCAATAATACTGAAAACAAGAGAGTCTGATGTACCAGCGGCAATGGTATACCTGCCATTGGCGTCGCTGAACGCGCCCTGGCTGGTACCTTTAACGCCAATGGTTACACTGGGAAGCGGAGAACCTGTTCCGGCATCGGTTACCTGTCCGCTGATGTTATTCTTTTGTGCATAGGAAAAAGTACTGATGAATAACAAGGCAGAACAAGTGGCGCCAAAACGTAGCAGGCAGGAGGATCCTTTCTGGTAAAGGATGGAAGTTCTGATCATAACGAGTGGAATTTGATTTGATGAAACGGCATTACATTACGGAAATAAATTTAGTAGAAGAATAATACATTCCTGTCCTGTTGCGTCCTGTACTGTCCTGTACTGTCCTGTATCGGAGCCGCTAACGTTAGCAAAGAGGCGTTTGTAAAAGCCGGGAAAATATTGTTACTTTCCGTTGCATTTATCAGAATGCAGACAGTTAAAAAACCTGATGTATGATCATGAACAGAAAAAGCCTGACACTGGCAGCGCTGTTTGCCGTATTGGGCAATGCGGCTTTTGCACAGAATACTACCGATGCCGATGCAGCGGCAAAAGAGAAGAAGCAACGGGAGGAACTGATGAAACAGGACTGGGCCTGTTTAAAATGTTTCCAGGAAGCAAATGCCGGGGTGGCTGCTCCGAAACCCGGTGAACACCGGGTGGTTTTCATGGGAAATTCCATTACCATCGGGTGGAGTAACCTGAACCCGGAATTTTTTGAAGGCAAGCCCTATATCAATCGTGGTATCAGCGGGCAAACCACTCCGCAGATGCTGATCCGTTTCCGGCCGGATGTAATTAACCTGAAGCCTGAAGTAGTAGTGATCCTTGCAGGTACCAACGATATTGCGGGGAACACCGGCTATACGCCCGTGGAAACAATTTTCGGCAACATTGTATCTATGACGGAACTGGCTAAGGCCAACGGGATCAAAGTGGTATTATCTTCTGTATTGCCGGCATTTGATTATCCCTGGCGTAAAGGACTGGGACCGGTGGAGAAGATCGCCGACCTGAACCAGCGCCTTAAAAACTACGCCGCTAAAAATAATTGTGTGTACCTGGATTATTACACGGCAATGGCAGATGAAAGAAAAGGACTGAAAGCCGAACTGACATCTGATGGCGTACACCCCAATAAAGCCGGCTACCAGGTAATGGGACCATTGGCAGAAAAAGCAATAGCCACCGCATTAAAGAAGAAATAAATTGAAGATACTTTCATCCGTTTTTACGGGCATCCTGGCGCTGGTAACCGGTACGCTGGCTGCACAGAAACCTCTTTCCACCAGGTTGGATTCACTGCTGGCCACCAAAGATCCACGTGAGTTTAACGGTGTGGTGCTGATTACGCAGGGTAATAAAACATTGTACGCGAAAAGCCATGGTTATGCCAACCGCGAAACCAAACAGGCACTGAGCATCGATGACCCGTTCATCATTATGTCTGTTACCAAGCAGATGACCGCCGTACTGGTTTTGCAGGAAGTGGAAAAAGGGCATATACAATTGCAGCAAACGCTGCATGCCTGTCTTCCTGACATTAAAGACCGCTGGGCCGACAGCATCACCATTCACCAGCTGCTGAACCATACTTCCGGTGTCCGGTGGTTTGATGAACCGCTGGCTTTTCCACCCGGCACCCAATATGCTTATTCCAATTTTGGCTATTCGCTGTTGAAATCAGTATTGGAACATGCTACCGGTAAAGCCTATACGGAACTGGCGGAAGCCCTTTTCAGGAAATGCGGCATGAAGCATTCCGGTATCACCGGCCATATTCATGCTGTGCAGGGCTACCATGAAACCTCTTCGGGCAGCCTGGAAGCCTGTACGGATACTATCCCCGACTGGCATTATGCCGGGGCCGGCGTAGTGTCTACTGCGCGCGACCTGGTAAGGTGGAATGAACTGTTGTATGGAGGAAAATTGCTAAAAGACAGCAGCTACCAGCTGATGACGCATGCCTGGCAGCACCGGCAACACACGGTATACGGTACCATGGGAACCGGTTATGGTATTGTGCTGAGCGACGATAAACAGGAGATGGGGCACACGGGATATATGCCGGAGCCTGGTTTTACACTGATCAACTTTTATTACCCTGCTACCCGTACCAGTTTGGTGGTAATGGAAAATGTAGGATATAAAGAAACCGATATACCAAGGGCTTATGCTTTTGAAAGGAGTATCCGGGAAATATTACTACCGTCTGTTATAAAGCAGCAATAACAAGCCTTTACATAATTCCACTGCGGCAATATGTTATTTTTTTGTTGTAGTGTTTTCTTATTCAGATATTTTGTTGTAGTTTCATTACTCACCAAAGAAAAGGAGGTATTCATGCTATCTACAGAATATTCATGGACACCTAAGGTTAATTTAGTTTAACCCGGGCGGCTCCATAAGAGAATCTGTTAACGCTTTGGCGTTAAAGGCATCCTGGCTTGGCCGGGATGCCTTTTTCTTTGGTAAATAATCTTTTCTATATTTTTGTGAGATATATAACGCATTGTTTAACCCAAAACATCAAATTAAAAAACATGGCATTTATTATGGTGGACGTTGAAACAGACGGTCCGATTCCCGGCGATTACTCTATGATTTCTTTTGGCGCTGTTCTGGTAAATGAGCCGCTCAACCAAACATTTTATGGTCAGCTGAAACCTGTTTCGGATAAATTTATTCCTGAAGCGCTGGCCGTATCCAACCATACCCGTGAGGAAACAATGGGTTTTAACGATCCCGCGCGGGTGATGCAGGAGTTTAAGCAGTGGATCAATTCCGTTAGTAAGGACAGACCCATTTTTATCAGTGATAATAACGGTTTCGACTGGATGTTCATCTGCTGGTATTTCCATCATTTCATAGGAGAAAATCCTTTTGGGTTCAGTTCACAGAACCTCGGCAGTTTATACAAGGGCATTATGAAAGATACATTCCAGACATTCAAGCAGCTGCGTAAAACAACACATACCCATCATCCTGTGGATGATGCTAAAGGCAATGCCGAAGCCCTGCTCACTATGAAACGGGAAATGGGATTAAAAATCAAACTATAATTATTTCAACAATTTCTTCCTTAGAGAATAAATATAAAAATCCTCCACCTTTTTTCGTGCCCATGGCGTTTTCCGGAGAAATTTCAAACTGCTCTGCACGGAAGGGTTGCTGATGAAACAGTTGATCCTTACCTGGTAACCCAGTTCTTCCCAGCCATAGCTTTCATACAGGTGTGTAACGATCTTCTCAAGTGTTAGTCCGTGCAGCGGATCGTTGGAATGGTCTTGTGCTTGCATGTTTGTCCCGTTTTAATGGCCCAAAGGTAGGTTAATTACAAAGATGCACGCATGGTTACATAGAACGGAACTTCTATCTGTGCCCGGGAATTATCCTGTATCAGTTGTGCCGCCATTTCTCCCATACATTTAAAATCGGTGGAAATGGTGGTGATGCCGTTGAGAATAAATTTTTTCAGTGGTGTTTCATTATAGGAAATGATACCTACGTCTTTTCCGATTTTCAGGTTTAAGGAGTTGATCCTTTCTATCAGCTGCACCAGGTCATTTTCCCGCAGGTTAATATATACATCTCCCGGCTGTATATCTTCCTCATCAATTTCACCTACCTTTTTACTGTTAAAAGCGTAGTTCTGGCAAAACTGCATAAATCCCTCGTAGATCTCTTCCGGGTAGTAGGTATTATCGGGGTAGATGATCTTGATGGTATGGTACTGCTGCAGCTTATCCCTGGCCTGTTCCAGCGCCCCGTAGATATCTTCCTGGAAGTTCTCGTATACGGCGCCATATTCGCCGGTTACTCCTTTCAGCTTCTTGTCCAGCAGGATGAGTTTCTCTTTCGGAATGGTATTGATCACCTCATCCACATGCTCCCATCGTTCCCGGAAATGGGGGAGTATTACAATATGCGTATATTCATTGATATTTTGTGACAGCAGTTTTTTAAAGAGGCTGAAATCGCTGTTATAAATATAGAAGTCGATACTGGCCTGTTCCCCCAGCTTATCGGCAAACGAGTCGTAAATGATTTTTTTATGCTCGCTCAGTTTGTTGAACAGTAACAGAATCTTATATTGCTGGTCAAGATTGGTTTGCGATACATAGTAGCCTTTACCGGGTACAGAGCCCAGGATACCCAGCCCCTTCAGGTATTTATATGCCTTTTCCGCCGTGTCCCTGGAAATTTCAAAGGCGTAACTCACTTCGTTGATAGAGGGCAGGATGTCATCCTGCTGCACTTTTTTATCAACAATGGCTTTGATAATAGAATTGGCCAGCTGATAATATTTAGGCGTAGCGGAAAAATCATCAATAAAAAGATGCTTAAAGATCGGATGCTGTTTCATGGTTCGTCAGGTATTGATCCGTGGAATTAGCTGTCAGGCTATAACATGGCTCTTTGCAGGACAATGATAGTGATTTAATTCTATAATTGCTACCTCCGGCCGGAAGCATGACAGTGCATGACAGTTTAAAAAAGTACATGCTTTAATTTTATGGAACTTTAATTTCCACGTTACAAATTACTACATAATTATGCAGGCTTTACTGGGAGTTTTATTTCACTTTATAGGTGGATTTGCATCTGGGAGTTTTTATATCCCTTACAAGAAGGTAAAAGGGTGGAGCTGGGAAAGTTACTGGATCGTAGGCGGGATCTTTTCCTGGCTGGTGGTGCCGCTGGTAGCTGCCTGGCTTACCGTTCCCGGTTTTATGGATATCATCCGCAACACGGAAGGTACGGTGTTGTTCTGGACTTATTTCCTGGGTGTATTATGGGGGATCGGCGGTTTAACCTTCGGGTTGTCCATGCGGTACCTGGGTATGTCGCTGGGAATGGCGGTTGCGCTGGGTTTCTGTTCTGCCTTCGGGGCGCTGATCCCTCCCGTTTACCGCGGCCTGTTTACAGATGATCCCAATAACATAGGCGCTATGCTGCACAGCAGCAGGGGATTGTATGTGTTATCCGGCGTAGTGGTGTGCCTGCTGGGTATTGCTATTTGCGGGAAAGCGGGTATGATGAAAGAAAAGGAGCTTACCGGGGAACAGAAAACAGAAAGCATACAGGAATTCAATCTCCGTAAGGGACTGGTTGTAGCTATCGTGTCCGGTATCCTGAGCGCCTGCATGAGCTTTGCCATTACCGCCGGCAACAGCATGGGCAAGGCAGCAGAGGCCAATAATACCAATCCCTTGTTCCGTAACAATGTTATTTTTGTAGTGATTATGCTGGGCGGGCTTACCACCAACTTTATCTGGTGTATGCTCCTCAACAGACGTAACCGCTCGTTTAATGATTATACGAACAAAAATACCCCGCTGGTAAGGAATTATTTATTTGCTGCAATTGCCGGCACTACCTGGTTCCTGCAATTCTTTTTTTATGGAATGGGAGAAAGTAAACTGGGCAATGACGCCAGCTCCTGGATCCTGCACATGGCTTTTATTATCCTGATTTCCGGTATGTGGGGTTTTGTGCTGAAGGAATGGAAGAACGCCAGCAAAAAAACATTCGCCACTATTTCACTGGGCATATTCACTATTATTCTTTCTGTAGTACTGGTCGGATATGGTAATTCACTCGAAAATTAACCCGCATTATTATCGCAATTAAAAACGTTAAAATTATAGAGTATGTCTTTAGATGGAACTACTACGCAATTCAGGCATGTCAGCTATTTATGGGATGAAGCAACAGCCGCCTCCATGGCTGGTGACGAAGTTGCCTTGCTGATTTATCGTTCCAATTTACTCGGCGCAGACCTCCGGCTTACCAACTATGGCGGCGGGAACACCTCCTGCAAAGCCATGGCAAAAGATCCGCTGACGGGAGAACCCGTTGAGGTAATGTGGGTAAAAGGCTCCGGCGGAGACCTGGGCACACTCAAAAAAAGCGGTCTGGCGGCCTTGTATGTTGACCGCCTTCGCAGCCTGAAAAATATATACAGGGGTATAGCGCATGAAGATGAAATGGTGGAGTTGTTTAACCACTGTATTTATGACCTCAGCTCAAAAGCTCCTTCCATTGATACCCCCCTGCATGGATTCCTGCCTTTTAAACATATTGACCATCTTCATCCGGATGCAGCCATAGCTATTGCCGCGGCAAAAGACGGCCGGAAAATCACCCAGGAGCTGTTTAATGGCACCATAGGCTGGGTACCCTGGCAAAAGCCCGGATTTGACCTCGGATTGCAGCTGAAGCAATGCCTGGATGAAAACCCCGGTATCCGCGGTATCATGCTGGGCTCTCATGGACTGTTCACCTGGGGCGATACCGCTTATGAAAGCTATATCAATACCCTGGAAGTGATAGAGCGCTGCGCGGAATACCTGGAAGAAAACACCGGCCGCAGTAAACCCGTTTTTGGCGGCGCCAGGATACAATCCCTTCCGGCCGACCGCCGCAAAGCCCAGGCAGCTGCGCTGGCGCCGGTGCTGCGGGGATACTGCTCTTCACAGCAAAAAATGGTGGGTCATTTTACAGACGACCAACGTGTGCTTGAATTTATCAACTCCAATGATCTCGACAGGCTCGCCCCGCTTGGCACCAGCTGCCCGGATCACTTCCTCCGTACAAAGATCAGCCCGCTGGTGCTTAACCTCCAGCCTGATGCTGACCTGAATGACGTGGCAACGGTGAAAGCATCGCTGGCCCCGTTGTTTACCGCTTACCGGGAAATGTACCAGGAGTACTACAATACCTGCAAACATCCCAACAGTCCCGCTATGCGTGATCCTAATCCTGTAGTGATCCTCTATCCGGGCATAGGCATGTTCACGTTTGCAAAAGATAAACAAACCGCCCGTGTAGCCGCCGAATTCTATATCAACGCCATCAATGTAATGAAAGGCGCAGAAGCCATTTCAGAATATACTTCCCTGCCACGGCAGGAAGCATTTAACATCGAATACTGGCTGCTGGAAGAAGCAAAGCTGCAACGTATGCCCAAGCCTAAAGCCCTTACCGGCAGGATAGCCCTGGTAACAGGCAGCGCCGGGGGCATCGGTAAAGCTATCGCCAAAAAATTTGCAGAAGAAGGTGCCGTAGTTGTGATCAATGATAATGATGCGCAGCGGCTTTCCTCTGCCACGGAAGAGTTTAATAAACTGTTCGGGAAAGACGGGTTCACTTCAGACCTTCTTGATGTTACAGACGCCGCATCTATCCGTAATACCTACAATACCGCCGTGCTGGCGTTCGGAGGAGTGGACATTATAGTGAACTGCGCCGGTTTATCTATCTCCAAACCGATCGAAGATCACACAGAAAAAGACTGGGACCTGCTGTATGATGTACTCGTAAAGGGACAGTTCCTGGTTACACAAACAGGCGTGGAAATAATGCGCAAACAGGATACCGGTGGAGATGTCCTGAACATTGTAAGCAAGAATGCGCTGGTATCCGGCCCCAACAATGCAGGCTATGGCTCGGCGAAAGCAGCGCAGCTGCACCTGAGCAGGCTCAATGCTGCAGAACTGGGAAAAGATCGTATACGCGTGAACGTAGTAAACCCGGATGCGGTGATCTCCGACAGTAAAATATGGGCCGGTGCATGGGCGGAAGGCCGCGCTAAAGCATATGGCGTAAAGGTGGAAGAGCTGCCGGCGTTTTATGCAAAGCGCACGCTGCTGAATGAAATCATTGTACCGGAAGATATTGCCAATGCCTGTTATGCCTTTGTAGGCGGATTACTGAACAAGGCAACCGGCAATGTACTGAACGTTGATGGCGGTGTAGCCATGGCTTTTGTGAGATAGAAATATTTTTTTATCTGCTGTTAAAAAGATCATCATGAGAATTGAAAAATACAGGATAGAAGAACATAACCAGGCGGGGATGGCAGCGCAGCAACGGGCGTTTGAGTATCTTTCAGGGGAAATAAAAAATGTGCCTGAAATATTGCAGCACCTGAAGGCCTTCCAGGTAGGTGTTCCCAGCTGGGCGCTTGGTACCGGTGGTACCCGTTTCGGCCGTTTCCCCGGTGGAGGTGAGCCCCGCAGTCTTGAAGAAAAGATCGAAGATATAGGCCTGCTGCACCAGCTGAACCAGTCCAGCGGCGCCATTTCCCTGCATATCCCCTGGGATATTCCATCCAACCCGGCGCACATCAAAGCAATGGCTACACAGCATGGCCTCCGCTTTGATGCCATGAACTCCAATACCTTCCAGGATCAGCCGGGGCAGGAGCGTAGCTATAAATTCGGCTCCCTGCAGAACGTTAATAAAGACATCCGCAAACAAGCGATAGAGCATAACATAGAAGTGATCCGTCATGGCATAGAACTGGGTTCCGATGCACTCACCGTATGGCTGGCCGACGGTTCCTGTTTCCCCGGTCAACTCAATTTCCGCCATGCTTTCCAGAATACCCTGGAAGGTTTGCAGGAAATTTACGCCGCCCTGCCGGACCACTGGAAAATGTTTGTGGAATATAAAGCTGCTGAACCTAATTTTTATTCCACTACAGTGGGCGACTGGGGCCAGTCGCTGCTATACGCAAATAAACTGGGCCCGAAAGCCTACACCCTCGTGGATCTGGGGCACCACCTGCCCAATGCGAACATTGAACAGATTGTAGCCTTGTTACTGATGGAAGGTAAGCTCGGAGGCTTTCATTTCAACGATTCCAAGTACGGCGATGATGATCTGACCGTTGGCAGCATTAAGCCTTACCAGCTGTTCCTTATCTTCAACGAACTGGTGGAAGGAATGGATGCCCGCGGCATGAACCATACTACCGATCTTGGCTGGATGATAGACGCTTCGCATAATGTGAAAGATCCGCTGGAAGACCTGTTACAGTCCGTGGAGGCTATCATGATCACTTACGCACAGGCATTGCTGGTAGACAGGAAACAATTACTGGCTGCACAGCAGAACAATGATGTGGTAACGGCCCAGGAAATACTGCAACAGGCGTTCCGTACAGATGTGCGGCCGCTGGTGGCCGAAGCCAGGATACAATCCGGCGGCGCATTGAACCCGCTGGCATTGTACCGTTCTGAAAAAGTGAGAGATCACCTGGTACGTGAAAGAGGGGCCAAAACAATGGCCACTGGTTTGTAATTTAAAAGTGTTTATGAGCGAGATTCCCGTTATTGCCATTTTTGATGTTGGAAAAACCAACAAGAAGCTGTTTCTCTTTGATGAACAGTACCGGATCATCTTTGAGCGCACTGCCCGTTTTACGGAAACCGTAGATGAAGATGGCGCGCCCTGTGAAAACCTGGAAAGCCTCCGGCTGTCTGTATTCGATTCGCTGAGGGAAGTATTCCGGAGAAAAGATGTAGCCATTAAGGCTATCAATTTTTCCACTTACGGCGCAAGCCTGGTATACATCGATGAAGAAGGGCGCCCATTAACACCATTGTACAATTACCTGAAAGAATATCCTGCTGCATTAAGCCAGCAGTTTTACAGCAAATATGGCGGAGAAACCAATTTTTCGGTGCAGGCAGCATCACCTGTGCTGGGAAGCCTTAACTCAGGTATGCAACTGTACCGGCTGAAATATGAACAACCGGAAGTTTTCAGTCGCATGAAATACGCGCTGCATTTGCCGCAATATATGAGCTACCTGCTGTCGGGCGTTGCCTGCTCAGATATTACCAGTATCGGTTGCCATACCAACCTGTGGGACTTTAAACAAAATGAATATCATTCGTGGTTAATAAAGGAAGGGGTGCTGGAAAAGCTGGCGCCTCTTTTTTCTTCCGGAGAAGTGATGCCCGCTGCTTTCCCCGGGAATAACTATGCCGTAGGCACAGGGCTGCACGACAGCTCTGCTGCGCTGATCCCTTACCTGGTTAATTTTCATGAGCCTTTTGTGCTGATTTCCACCGGTACCTGGTGCATCAGCCTGAATCCGTTTAACGATACACCACTTACACCGGAAGAACTGGAGGCCGACTGTTTATGCTATATGTCGTTCCAGGGCAAACCCGTGAAGGCCTCCCGGTTGTTTGCAGGTTATGAGCATGAGCAACAGGTAAAACGTATTGCCGCGCATTTTGATCAGCATGCCGGCCGTTACAGGTCGGTGGAGTATGATGCTAATATCATCCGTATGCTGAAGGAGCGGAATAAGCAGGATGCGCCGCAGCTGCAGGCCAACAAACAGCGGATGCAGGCGTCCATATTCGGGCAGCGGGACCTGGGCACATTTGCGTCTGATACCGAAGCCTATCATCAGCTGATGCTGGATATTGCCAACCAGCAATACATCGCCACCAGCAGGGTATTAAAAGGCGCCCGTGTAAAACGTATATTCGTTGACGGTGGATTCAGTAAGAACGTCATTTACATGAACCTGCTGGCCACCCTGTTCCCTGATCTTGAAATTTTTGCTGCTTCCATGGCGCAGGCTACCGCAATGGGCGCTGCCCTGGCCATTCATCCGCACTGGAACAGTAAGCCAATGCCCAACGACCTGATAGAACTGAAATATTATTCGGTGACACATGATGCAACTTTATGAAGTTTTGATTATCATTACCACCAATAAATAATACTATGCGTGCTTTCTTTATCCTGCTTTTTAGCTCCGTTGCCCTTGCCGCCAATGCACAAACCGTTATGCCTTTATATGATGGTGTTCCTCCCGGTGGAATTGCCTCTGCGGATGAAGAAGCAACCAATAAGGATAACAGCCGTGCGCATACCAGTGTGCCTACTTTAACGGTATTCCTGCCACCAAAAGAAAAAGCCACGGGGACCGCAGTACTGATTTGCCCCGGTGGAGGATATTCCTGGGTAGTATTGCAGAAAGAAGGGCTTGATATAGGAGCATATTTCCAAAAGCAGGGTATCGCCGCTTTTGTGCTCAAATACCGCTTGCCGGATGATAAGATCATGCAGGACAAAAGCAGTGGCCCCTTACAGGATGCACAGGAAGCTATAAAAATAATCCGGGCGCATGCCACGGAATGGAATATAGACAACAACCGCGTAGGTATTATGGGCTTCTCTGCCGGCGGCCACCTGGCTTCCACAACAGGCACGCATTTCAATAAGCCAGTGCTGGCGGCAAACGCTGGTATCAACCTGCGCCCCGATTTTATGATCCTGGTGTATCCGGTGATCAGCATGGAAAAGAACCTTACACATTCCGGCTCTCGTTTAAAATTACTGGGCAGCCAGCCTGGAGAAGAGGCCATAAAAAATTACTCCAACGACCGGCAGGTGACGCCGCAAACCCCTCCAACGATCCTGTTTCACACCGGCGACGATACCGTTGTGGATGTAGATAACACCCTGGCGTTTTACCAGGCCCTGCGCCATCAGCATGTACCCGCAGAGATGCATATTTATCCGGAAGGTAACCACGGTTTTGTATTGAAACTACCGGTAGAAGTGTGGATGCAGATCACGATGAAGTGGCTGGGCCGGATGGGGATGCTCAATCCTGGTAATCCTTTGCTGCAGGGAGGTACAGGACAGTTATACTAATAACCTTTTTTATTTTGGAAGATATTACAGGCGGTCTGCTGCGGATAAATACCGACAGCCCGGCTTACTGCTGCTATAACTCTTACGGTTAAACGAAGACACAAAGTATGCATAATACTATTATAAGAAAAGCCACCAGGTGCAGCGCAGTTGTACTGCTGTCGGCTGCATTAAGCGCCAACGGACAACAATCCCTGCTGCAACAGGGATTTACAACGCCGCCCGACAGTATTAAACCAAGTGTATATTGGTACTGGATGAGCGATAATATTTCGCAGGAGGGGGTTAAGAAAGATGTGGAAGCCATGGCGAAAGTAGGTATTGGCCGCGCTTTCATCGGTAACATAGGATATCCTAAAGAAGAGGTGCCATATGGAAAAGTAAAATTGTTTTCCGACGAATGGTGGCAAGTAACACGTACGGCTATACGTACCGCTTCAGAGAACGGCCTGGACATTGGTCTGTTCAATAGTCCCGGCTGGAGCCAGAGTGGTGGTCCGTGGATCAGACCTTCTCAATCGATGCGCTATCTCGCGGGCCAGGAGGTTACTATTCATGGCCCGCAACAGTATCAGCAGCAGCTGCCGGCAGCACCCGCCGATTTTCAGACAGTGGCGGTGCTGGCATTCCCCGTACCCGCTGAGGATGACGACGATATTGGTAAACATGCGCCACATATCACTTCCAACATCACATTCCGCAATATTGAAAAACTGGCAGACGGGAATATCACGGAAGAGGTAATTGTTGCCGCCCCTGCGGATAAGGCAATACCTGCCCACATTGACCTGGAAGTAACCAGCGATTTCACCGCGCGCAGCCTGATTATTTACCCGGCAGCAAAGCCTTTTAAAGCACAGTTCGAGCTGCAGGTAAAAGAAGGGGGCAACTGGCGTACCGTAAAGAAATTTGAATTTGATCGCAGCAACCCGCAAAATAATGTAGGCTTTAAACCTTATGCGCCGGTAGCGGTTTCTTTCAAAGCCGCCACCGGCAGACAGTTCCGGCTGCTCACCAGTGAGGGCCATCCAGCACTGGCGGAAATAAAATTGCTTGCAGCCCCACGCATTGAGCGCTTTGAAGAAAAACAACTGGCCAAGATGTTCCAGACGCCGTTGCCACTGTGGAATGAATACCAGTGGCCCCGGGAGCCGGACGTATCCGGCCAGGGCCTTACTATTGATCCTGCAAAAGTTGTTCATCTCACAAAAAACGTATCAGCCAACGGCACGCTTACCTGGAACGTGCCTGCCGGTAACTGGATAGTAGTACGATATGGCATGCTGCCTACCGGTGTTACCAATGGCCCTGCTTCACCGGAAGGAACAGGACTGGAAATAGACAAGATCAGCGATGAATGGTCGCAATACCACTATGATGCCTTTGTGGGTAAGATCCGTAAAAACATCCCTGCTGCAGAGCGCACCGCATTGAAATGGGTAGTGGCCGATAGTTATGAAACGGGTTCGCAAAACTGGACCGATGACATGGCGGAGGATTTCAAAAAACAATATGGCTACGATCCTTTACCCTGGTTGCCGGTGCTATCAGGCAGGGTAGTGGGTAGTTCTGATCAGTCCGACCGGTTCCTGTGGGATCTTCGCCGCCTGGTAGCTGATCGTGTTGCCTATAAATACGTGGCCGGGTTACGTAAGGCCAGTCATAAAGACGGTATGAAACTGTGGCTGGAAAACTATGGCCACTGGGGCTTCCCATCGGAGTTCCTTAAATATGGCGGGCAATCGGATGAAGTGGCAGGAGAGTTCTGGAATGAAGGAACCCTGGGAAATATCGAATGCCGCGCCGCTTCTTCTGCTGCGCATATTTATGGCAAAACAAGAGTAGCAGCAGAATCATTTACCGCCGGCGGTAATGCCTACGGCCGTTACCCGGCATTGCTGAAGCGCCGTGGCGACTGGTCCTTTACGGAAGGCATCAATCACAGTCTTTTGCATGTGTTTATCGAACAACCGTATGAAGACCGGGAACCCGGTGTGAACGCGGGTTTTGGCACGGAGTTCAACAGGAAGAACACCTGGTTTTACCAGGGCAAAGCTTTTATAGATTATATCAGGAGGTGTAACTTTCTTTTGCAGGAGGGTAAAGCAGTAAATGATGTCGCCTATTTCATTGGGGAAGATGCGCCGAAGATGACAGGAGTAAGAGATCCTGAATTACCCAAGGGATATTCCTATGACTACATCAATGCAGAAGTGATCCTGGAGCGGTTACAGGTGAAGAATGGCAGGCTGGTGTTGCCGGATGGCATGAGTTATCGTTTGCTGGTGCTGCCACAACTGGAAACCATGCGGCCTGAGCTGCTGGAGAAAATTGCACAGCTGGTAAAAGAAGGCGCTGTCATCCTGGGGCCTGCGCCCAGCCGATCGCCAAGCCTGCAACGGTATCCTGCTGCAGATGCAAGCGTGCAGCGGCTTGCTGCTGAGTTATGGGGCAATAACCAGGAACATCAGAGAAAGTATGGCAAAGGACAGGTGCTCAGCGGTATGGATATGCAGCAGGCATTGATTATATTGCAATTGCCCGCAGACGTGGCACAGCTGCCGGAGCAGGTATTGTATACACACCGCACAACCGGGGAAG
Source organism: Chitinophaga polysaccharea (assembly GCF_902150045.1). Classification (GTDB taxonomy): domain Bacteria; phylum Bacteroidota; class Bacteroidia; order Chitinophagales; family Chitinophagaceae; genus Chitinophaga; species Chitinophaga polysaccharea_A. Next base: position 698,704 of record NZ_CABFVU010000003.1, on the reverse strand, counting down.
GCGAAATATATTTCATCACCAACCAATCGGATCAAACGGTTACATTGTCGCCCGCTTTTCGTGTAACAGGCAAACAACCTGAATGGTGGGATGCCGTAACCGGGGAAACGCGGGAACTGAAACAGTTTAAACAGCAGGCAGCACACACCGTTGTGCCGTTAACGTTAGCCCCTTATCAAAGCGGTTTTGTACTGTTTCAAAAGAAGGCTGCTGCCAGCGCTGGTTCTGCCGTTAATTTCCCGCAGGCAGTTACGCTGACGCAGTTACAGGGACCGTGGAAGGTAAGCTTTGATACTGCAAAGCGCGGCCCCGCTCAACCAGTAGTGTTTGATCAGCTGATAAGCTGGAGCATGCATGCCAATGAACAGATCCGCGATTATTCCGGTACCGCTGTTTATGAAATTACTTTTAAGGCAGATGAACCACCGGCAGGATCCACTGTGTACCTGGATCTTGGCGCCGTGGGCGTAATGGCGGATGTGAGCCTGAATGGTGTAGCGCTGGGCAATGTATGGACAGCCCCTTATCGCGTAAATGTAAAAGATGCACTGAAGAAGGGGGATAACAAGTTAACGGTGACAGTAGTGAACACCTGGGTAAACCGCCTCATTGGCGATAGCAAATTGCCGGCCTCAGAAAGAAGAACATGGAGTAACGTAAACCCATATACGCCGGAAAGCAGTTACCAGTCCGCCGGCCTGATAGGCCCCGTAAAGCTCACTGCTGTACAGTATTAAATCTGATCACATGAAAATATATAACAACATTTTATACGCACTGATGTTATGCAGCATTTCAGCTGCTGCCCAGCTGCCACCTGTGTTCGATAGCAGCCGTATGGCCACGGTTCAGTCAACAGCTACGGTGCGGCGTTATTTATCTCCCGAAAAAATTATATGGCAAACACCTGCTACCGGCGAATATATCATCAATGCTCAACGCTTCCTGTTGCCGGGTAACGGGCAGGCCGACCTGGCCAATCAGAATATGTGTGTATTGAAAAGCACGGCTACGGTACATCCTGGCTTATTGTTCGACTTTGGGAAAGAACTGCATGGAGGCCTGCAACTGGTTACCGGTATGCATAAAAGCGGCAAACCGGTAAAACTGCGGGTACGTTTTGGAGAATCTGTAAGTGAGGCTATGAGTGATATTGAACCGGGAAAAAATGCCACCAACGATCACGCCATACGTGATATGATAGTAGAAGTACCCTGGTTGGGCAAACTGGAAATAGGTAATACCGGTTTCCGTTTTGTACGGATAGATCTGCCGGATGATAACACGGAACTGCAACTCAAGGAAGTAAGGGCCATCTTCGTATACCGCGACATTCCTTACCTCGGCTCTTTTAAGTGCAGCGATACCTTACTGAATAAGATCTGGCTCACCGGCGCATACACAGTTCATTTGAATATGCAGGATTATTTATGGGATGGTATAAAACGGGACCGCCTTGTATGGATCGGTGATATGCACCCCGAAACATCTACCATCAGTACCGTTTTCGGGTATAATGAAGTAGTGCCTCAAAGCCTGGATCTTTCCCGCGATATCACCCCGTTGCCACAGTATATGAATGGCATGGTGTCCTATTCCATGTGGTGGGTGCTTATACAGCGCGACTGGTACCAGCACACCGGTAACCTCGCTTACCTGAAACAACAGGCTGGTTACCTGAAAGGATTGCTGGATCATCTCACAAAAAAAATTGACGCCAACAACAGTGAAGACCTTAACGACGGCACCCGTTTCCTCGACTGGCCATCCAGTGAAAATAAAGCCGGTATTCATGCGGGTCTGCAGGCCATGATGATCATGACACTGGATGCTGGCGCAGCGTTAAGCAAAATATTGAACGATGAAGCTACCGTAAAAAAATGCAACACTGCGGTGGCAAGGCTGAAGCAGCATGTACCTGATGCCAGCGGTTCCAAACAGGCCGCTGCGCTGATGGCATTATCAGGCCTGGCCCCTGCGAAGAAAATGAATGATGAGATTATAAGCGCCGGCGGTGTAAAGGATTACTCCACTTTTTACGGCTACTATATGCTGCAGGCAAAAGCAAAAGCGGGCGACTACCAGGGAGGGCTAAACGATATCCGCACTTACTGGGGCGCTATGCTGAATTTGGGCGCTACTACATTCTGGGAGGATTTTAATATGGACTGGTTGCCCGGTGCTTCCCGCATTGATGAATTGGTGCCGCAGGGAAAAAAGGATATTCACGGCGACTATGGCGCTTACTGTTACAAAGGTTTCCGTCATAGCCTATGCCATGGATGGGCCTCCGGACCAACGCCATGGCTGACGGAGCATGTACTTGGTATTTCCGTGCTGGAACCGGGATGTAAAGTGATCAGGGTAGCGCCTCACCTGGGCGATCTGCAATATGCCGAAGGCACATTTCCCACACCTTATGGAGTGGTAACGGTGAAGCATACACGACTTTCTGATGGGAAAATTAAATCTGATATCAAAGCGCCTGCACAGGTGGAAGTGATCAGGAAGTAGGTTTAAAGAAAAAAGAACGGCATGTGATCAGCGCCGTTCTTTTTTATGTCTTTAAAATTAAACTACCGGGTGTATCCATGGCTCCCGGTACGGCCGTTGTAACAGCGCCGTGGCAGCGGGATCGCCGGTAATGATCCGTTTCTGCGGATCATATACCACAGGCCTTCCTGTTTGCATGGATATATTGGCGAGGATACAGCTGGCAGTTGAAATGTGTCCTTCCTCTATATCAGCAACAGGTCTGCCGCCATTTTTTATAGCACCGAGGAAATCCAGCATATGCAGGCGGGTAGCCGGTGCTGCATTCAGCTCAATAGCCGGTTCGGTAAGGTCTTCCGGGTATTTCTCCTTTTCATATACTACATCCTTGTGAATGGGAGTACCGTTGCCTTCAGGGATAAAGTCGTACGACATAGTACTGGCCGCCAGTGTGCCTTTTTCCCCGTATAGTTTAAATGACCACGGGTACTTTGGATCAGCAGGTGTGCCCCAGGTACGGTGCTGCCATACACAGTTGAGCTCATCGTATTCAAAAATGGCCGACTGTGTATCGGCGATATTCGATTTGCCTTCTTTCTGTACATAAATACCACCGGTGGAGCTGATACGTTTGGGCCATCCGAGGTGCAGCATCCAGCGTACGGTGTCGAACATATGCACGCACATATCGCCCATGATGCCGTTGCCATATTCCATAAAAGTACGCCACCAGCGCACGTGTGGCAGCCCGTCGTAAGGCCGCAGGGGAGCGGGGCCTGTCCACATTTCATAATCGAAATACGCTGGCACAGACTGTACCGGCGGGTTGCCGTTGTTGCGCATATGGTAATAACAGCACATTTCCACGTGTGATATTTTGCCAAGCAGGCCGGCGTCTACAATATTTTTCTTGGCATCTATCAAATGGGGCGTGCTTTTCCGCTGTGTGCCCACCTGCACCACACGGTTATACCTGCGGGCGGCGGCTACCATGGCTTCTCCTTCAATAACATCCACGCTGATAGGCTTTTGTACATATACGTTGGCGCCGGCTTTGAGGGCCTCTATAGTTTGAAGGGCATGCCAGTGATCCGGAGTACCTATCAATACAATGTCCAGTTCATTTTCAGACAACAGCTTACGGTAATCAGCATACAGGCGGGGCGTTTCACCGGAAGCCTGCCGTTTGCGCACCATTTCCGCTGCTGCCTGGAGCATATTTTTATCTGCATCACAAAGGGCTACTACTTTTACCGGCGCCACCTGGATAAGGCGGAACAAATCGCTTTTACCATACCATCCTGTGCCGATCAGGGCTACCCGCAAGGGTTTTGCGGGATTAATAAAATCCAGCGCACTGGCGCCGATAGCGGAAAGTGCCAGCGTAGCCGTGGCTCCCTTCAGGAAACGGCGACGGTTAATGTTGAAATTCTCCATAGCGTGGAACAATTAAATAAGGTTTACAGAACTATAGGAGAGAAAGATAATCATTCAGCCGAAGAAATTATAACCTGTACATAATAATATGAGTACCGGTTAATGCGTACCTTTGCGCCTCTTTAAAACCGACACCTAAATTTTTCTGATGAAGACTTTTACTGGTTTATTTGATTTCTCACAGCAACCGGATTACAGATCGGAGATACTGGCAGGGCTTACCGTGGCCATGACCATGATCCCGGAGTCTTTGTCCTTTGCCATACTGGCCGGCTTCCCGCCACTGGTGGGATTGTATGCTGCCTTTATAATGGGGTTGGTGACCGCTGTTTTCGGAGGAAGGCCCGGTATGGTATCCGGTGGCGCCGGAGCCACCGCTGTGGTGCTGATTGCACTGATGCAGTTGCACGGGCTGGAATATGTGTTTGCGGCGGTGCTGCTGGCCGGGGTGTTACAATTACTGGTAGGGGTGTTTAAGCTGGGTAAATTTATCAGGCTGGTGCCACAGCCGGTGATGTATGGATTTGTGAATGGGCTGGCGGTAATTATTTTTATGTCGCAGTTCCGGCAGTTTAAAACCATGCAAGGCAGCGAGCTGGTATGGATGAGCGGACATCCTCTTTGGACCATGATAGGACTGGTCGCATTGACTATTGCCATAGTTATCTTCTTTCCCAGAATAACAAAAAAGATACCCGCATCACTGGTGGCTATTATCGTGATATTTACAGTAGTGCTGGCCTTCGGGATCTCTACCCGCACGGTGAAGGATATTGCCGCCGTAAGCGGTGGCTTTCCGCCGTTTCACCTTCCGCAGGCACCTTTTACTTTTGAAACGTTACAGGTGGTTTTCCCTTATGCACTGATCATGGCAGGGGTAGGGCTTACCGAAAGCCTGCTGACACTAAACCTGGTGGATGAAATGACAGGCACCAGGGGAAACAGCAACAGGGAAGCAATTGCACAGGGTGGAGCGAATATGCTGAATGGCGTTTTCTATGGTATGGGTGGTTGTGCCATGATAGCCCAAACATTTGTAAATCTTTCTGCCGGTGCAAAATTGCGCCTATCCGGGATAATAGCATCGCTGACCATCCTCGCTGTAGTGCTTTTCGGAGCGCCGGTGATAGAACGCTTACCCATGGCGGCACTCACAGGCGTAATGCTGATGGTGGCGATCTCTACTTTTGAATGGGCCAGTTTTCGTATCATCAACAAAATGCCCCGGGCAGATATTTTTGTGGGGATACTGGTAGCAGTTATCACGGTGTGGCTGCATAACCTGGCGCTGGCAGTGCTTATTGGGGTCATTATTTCTGCGCTGGTGTTTGCATGGGAAAGCGCCAAAAGGATCCGTGCACGGAAATACACTAATGAAAAAGGCATTAAGCATTATGAGATATATGGCCCGTTGTTTTTTGGATCGGTGGCAGCATTTAGTGAGAAGTTTGATGTAGCCAATGATCCGGCAGAGGTGATCATTGATTTCAAAGATAGCCGCATTGCGGATATGAGCGGTATTGAGGCATTGAATAAATTAACGGGGCGTTACCGCCAGGCAGATAAAAAGCTGCATTTAAGACACCTGAGCGCCGACTGCCGGCAGCTGCTGAAAGATGCCGCAGGTGTAATAGAAGTAAATATTATAGAAGACCCGGAATATATGGTGGCTGTAAAATAGCTGCCTGTTATTCTTCTGCATGTCTTTGCAGGATAATATCGATCATTGGTTTCAGCGTATTGAATTCTTCAGCCGTAAATCCCATGCTGCAGCTGATCTTTTCGGGGACATCTGCAGCCTGTTGCTGCAGATGTTTTCCGGCTGCTGTCAGGTGGATGTTTACAATCCGTTCATCTTCCTTGCTGCGTACACGTTTGATCAGTTTTTTTGCTTCCAGTCTTTTTAGCAAAGGCGTTAACGTGCCTGAATCCAGCATAAGCAGCCGGCCCAGTGCTTTCACCGATAAAATATCATGCTCCCATAGCGCCAGCATAACAAGGTACTGCGGGTAGGTGAGGTCCAGGGCGCCAAGTAAAGGCTGGTAATGCGAAGTTACCAGCCTCGACAAAGCATAAAATGAGAAGCAAAGTTGATTTGATAATTTCAGTTGTTGTTTCAAGGCAGCATATTTAGCAACACAAAATTAAGCTAATGTTTCCATTAATATCTGTGCCACCGCCGCAGAGGATGCGGGGTTCTGACCGGTGATCAGCAACCCGTCTTTCAGCGCATAGGAATGCCAGTCCTTCCCCTTGCTGTAAATTCCGCCGAGTTGCTTCAATTCATCTTCTAACAGGAACGGCACTACGTTGGTTAATTGTACCGCTTCTTCTTCTCCATTACTGAACCCGGTTACTTCTTTTCCTTTTACCAGTGGCGCGCCATCCGCGTCTTTTACCCTGAGCAGTGCAGCAGGAGCATGGCATACAAATGCCACCGGTTTATGTTGCCTGTAAAAAGTTTCAATCAGCGACACAGAGGCGGGATCATTGGCGAGGTCCCACAGGGGGCCGTGCCCGCCGGGATAAAATACCGCGTCGTAGTCGGAGGCGTTTGCCTCGTTGAGCTTCATGGTGGCAGCAAGTTTTTGTTGCAGTGCTTCATCCTTTTTAAAGCGGGTAGTAGCTTCCGTCTGGAATTCAGGCAGCTCACTTTTCGGATCAATAGGTGGTTGCCCGCCTTTGGGAGAAGCCAGGGTGATCTCGGCTCCGGCATCTGCCAGCACGTAATAGGGAGCGGCAAATTCCTCCACCCAGAAACCGGTTTTATGACCGGTGTTCCCCAGTTCACTGTGCGATGTCAGTACGATTAATACTTTCATAAAATGAAGTTTAGATCAGTGTTAATGTTACTTCTATATTACCCCGGGTAGCATTGGAGTAAGGACATACCTGGTGTGCTTTTTCCAGCAGTTCCTGTGCCAGTTCCCTTTCCACACCCGGAATAGAAACCTGTAACTCTACTGATAACCCATAACCGCCGTTATTGTTCTTGCCGATGCTAACTTCCGCATTTACCTGTGTAGTGCCGGTGGTCACTTTCTGGGTTCTGATCACCAGGTTGAGGGCGCCATCAAAGCAGGCAGCATAACCCGCCGCAAACAATTGTTCCGGGTTGGTGTAGGCGCCGCCGCTGCCACCGAGTTCTTTTGGCATTCTTACTTCGAGATCCAGTACGCCGTCTGACGATACAATATGTCCGTTTCTGCCGCCGGTAACGCTGGCGTGCGCTGTGTACAACTTTTCGATCTTTTCCATGAGTGTTTTTATTTATTGTGTAAAATTAGATTGTGTACAATTGAATTCCAAATTTATTTTCTGAAAGAAGGGATTTACCAGGATATTCTTTGAGGTGTTTTTTAATAATATAGTTTCCTCAATTCATGATAAGAAGTATCAAATGCTATTCATCTCCGGAAAAAAAATATCTGCATTAGAAAAATATTTCTTTACTTTGCGTCAAAATGACGTAAACAAATTATAACCCAGCACGGGTGTAATGGAACTGTTAACCCCGGCAACATTCCTGCACCAGTGAAAAACTAAAGCAACATGAACAAAAACAAAAGAATGGCTATTGCCTATGAAACACTGGACATACTGGAAGCAGGCCATTACATGAACCAACACAACAAGCAGGTAGATATCAGCAAAGATTTACAAACTGCTGTTGATAATACAATATTATACAAGCCGGATGATTTTGATACGGTATTTAAACAACGTGATCAGCTGTTGAAGTCGGTGCGGCATGCACCCGTTAGCATCAGCGTTACCGGTGAAACTACTTTCGCGGCTGCACGCAGACTGGTAGCAGCGGAGGGCATTAAAGAAGTATGCTGCCTCAACTTTGCTTCGGCAAAAAATCCGGGTGGCGGCTTTCTTGGCGGAGCACAGGCACAGGAAGAAGCGTTGGCAAGAGCCAGTGGATTGTACGCCAGCCTGAAAACAAAACAGGAAATGTATGATTTCAACCGGCATCATAGTACCCTGCTGTATACGGATCAAATGATCTATACTCCACAGGTACCCGTTTTCCGGGACGACAATGATGAACTACTGGACCAGCATTATTGTGTGGCCATATTAACCTCACCCGCAGTAAACGCAGGTGCGCTCCGGGCCAATGACCCGGAACGCCTGAAAGAGATGGAACCGGTAATGCTGTCAAGGATTGAGAAATTGTTATCCTTGGCAGTGGTGCATGGGCAAACCACCCTGGTTCTGGGCGCCTGGGGCTGCGGCGTATTCAGGAACGACCCAAACGATATTGCCCGATGGTTTGCACACCATCTGCTGCATAACGATACGTTCAAACATGCGTTCCGCCAGATCGTGTTCGCTGTGTATGATACATCGGATAAGCAGGTAAACAGGCAGGCATTCAATCATAAATTTGCTTACAATGAAGTACGATAATAACTGGCTGATCGCGAAGTATCAGGCCAAAGAAAGAATAAAATTCATCTTCTTCTGGGGCCACCGTCCCTCTGCGGATGGTAGCATTACCCAGAGCTGTTTCAGCCAGTGGTGGCCCTCGCCTTTCACTGTAAACAGTGTCATCTATAAAACAGCAGAACACTGGATGATGGCAGGGAAGGCCCGGCTGTTCAATGACAACGCCACGCTGCAGAAGATCCTGCTTGCCAACACGCCGGATGAAGCCAAGAAGCTGGGAAGACAAGTGAAAAACTTTGACGCGGCTACCTGGGATGCGCATAAATTCGACCTGGTTGTGGAGGGGAACCATCACAAATTTTCGCAGTACCCGGCATTGAAAACTTTTTTAATTAACACACACGGGCGCATACTGGTGGAAGCCAGCCCTATGGACCGCATATGGGGCATTGGCATGGCCGCTACCAGCGAAAACGTGGAAAATCCGCTGCTATGGCGCGGGCATAACCTGCTCGGTTACGCGCTCATGGTAGTCAGGGATCAACTTAAATAACATGAACAACAGATCTATCAGTAAACTACTGAGCTTTATTCTCCGGCATAGCCCGGACACTATACAACTCACGCTCGATGCCCATGGCTGGGCGAACGTGAGCACGCTCCTGCAGCAATGCAAAGCGCACGGACATCATTTTACCATGCAGGAACTGGAAAAAACGGTAGCGGAAAATGATAAACAACGCTTTTCTTTTAATGAAGATAAAACAATGATCCGCGCTAACCAGGGCCACTCCCTGGATATATCGCTGGACCTGCCCACGGCCATCCCGCCGGAATTTCTTTACCATGGCACCGTGGCAAGGTTTATGAGCCAGATACGCCAAACCGGTTTGCAGAAAATGAGCCGGCAGCATGTGCATCTTACCGCTGATCTGTTTACCGCCGAAAAAGTAGGCAGCAGGAGAGGAGCACCGCATATCCTCACCATACGGAGCGGGGATATGCATAGAGACAGGATTATATTTTATCTCTCAGACAACGGCGTATGGCTTACAGACCAGGTGCCGGTGAAGTATATTCAATAATTCTTACCTTGTGCAGCGGTAAATGTGAAGGTGGGACAGCGGGCAAAGATTACCCCGGAGCCGGAAGAAAAAATGGGGCATCCTCATGTAATTGTTAAAACAAACGGATAAAGCCTGTATTACAAACAGGCTTTATTTTTTTATCAGTATTTTTAAAGAAAAAAAGATGTCTATAACTACAGAAGCGGAACTCGACGGCATGAAAAAGGTGAGTGAGGCAGTAGCTGTTACGCTCAGGGAAATGAGAAGCTATGCCAAACCGGGTATGACAGCAAAGGAAATAGATGAGTATGGCGGGGAAATATTAAACGCACTGGGCGCTAAATCGGCCCCAAAGCTTACCTATGGCTTTCCCGGCTGGACCTGTATCAGCGTGAACAATGAAATTGCGCATGGTATTCCTTCTGCCCAAAAAATACTGCGGGAAGGCGACCTGGTAAACATCGATGTATCTGCAGAGCTGAATGGTTATTGGTCAGACAATGGGGGGTCATTTGTACTAGGTGAAGACATTCACCGGCATCAGGCGCTGGTAGATGCTTCAAAGGCAATACTCCAAAAGGCCATCCGGCATATCAAAGGAGGTACGCGTGTAGCCGATGTGGGTAAGCTGATCGAAACGGAAGCCCGGAAATCAGGCTATACCGTTATCCGTAACCTCGCAGGACATGGCGTTGGAAGAAGCCTGCACGAAGCGCCGGATGATATCCTTAACTGTTATGTACGTTTTAACCGCACCCGCTTTAAGAAGAATTCCGTAGTGGCCATAGAAACTTTTATTTCCACCGTTTCTTCTTTTGCCAATCAAAGTAATGATGGCTGGACACTGGTAGGCAACAAAGGCGGCTTTGTTGCGCAGCATGAGCATACTATTGTGGTAACAGACCGGGAGCCGGTGATCCTGACCGCTGCCAACGAAATCTGGAACTGATCTTATTTAAGCTGTAATGTTACCGCGCGGATATTTTTACGGTCGCTGGTATACGTGATATGCACCAAACCATCTGCGGTGGCGATTATGGCAGGATAGCTGTATTCGCCGCCTGCACGTTTTTCCAGTTGATATACATCCTTCCAATTAACGCCGTCGTTTGAAACGGCCAGCCGCAGTTCGTTACGGCCATCAGACCATTTGCTTCCTCCTTTTGTTGGATTATAAACCAATGCCATGGCGCCATTGGGCAATGTTACCGCATCTATGCCTGAATTGGGATTGGGTAGTTGCAGTGCGCTTACCCGCGTCCATGTAGCGCCCATATCTTCTGACCAGCTGGTGGCTACTACTTTTTGCCGGCTGCGGAACAGCAGCTGGAGGCGGCCATCCCGGTGAGTAAGTACAGTGGGTTGTATTATGCCGAAGCTGTCGCAATCAATGGCCACCTTTTGCCATTGGTGCCCGGTACTGTCGCTGATCTCCATATGCGATACCCAGTGATTTCCCTTCACACTTTCTGTGCTGGAAGGGTGCAGCAGCCGTCCGTCCGGAAGCTGTATACATTTATTTTTTATGGGACCAAGCATACCTTCCGGTAGTTTTTCGGGAGATGACCAACTGCTGCCGTCATCACTGCTGTAGCGGGCCATGCCCCACCACTCCCGGGGATTGGGGCCCACTTTATAGAACAGGCAAAGCAAACCGGCCCGGGTGCGGAACAATACCGGGTTCCAGCAGGGATAACGAAGGGTATCGTTAATAATACCATCCGCCAGTTTTACGGGCGCCTGCCATTTGCCGGCGGTAAAGCGCGACGACCAGATCTCTACATCTTTATTCCCTTCTTCCTTTCCGCCAAACCATGCGCTGAGCAGGTCGCCGGAACCTAACGCCGTAATAGTGGACGCATGACTGGAAGGCGTAACCGGCACCGGCATAATAAGCTCATTACGTACCAGTGCAGCCTTTGTTTGTGCCCCGGCCGGGAAATACAGGACTGCCGGTAGTAACAGTGAAAGATAAAAACGCATAGATGAATCAGGATGATTGAGTTGGTAAAATAAGGAATACAAGGGGATTATCATAAAGATTGGTAAATTTGCGGCCTTATGTCATTATACACAACAAAGGGAACGGTTACCATCACTTGTAACAAACGTCTCACGCCTTACCTGGAACAGGAAGTAAAGGAGCTTGGATTTACTGTAGAAGAAACATTCGTTACCGGTGTGCGGTTGAACGCCTCTCTGAATGAGTGTATCCGTCTTAACCTGAACCTGCGTTGCGGCAGCCAGGTATTATACAGCCTGAAACAATTTGAAGCCATTGATGGCGATGAAATATACGATCAGCTGAAATCCTATCCCTGGGAAACCATCCTGCCGGAGAATGGTTACTTCTCCATCACCAGCAATGTGCAGAATGAAACCATCAACAACAGTATGTTTGCCAACCTGCGGGTAAAGGATGCAGTGGTAGACCGCATGCGCGATAAAACAGGAAAGCGCCCTTCCACAGGAGCTGAACTTACCGGTGCAGTGATCCACCTCTTCTGGAAAAATGAGCATGCAGAAATATTTATAGATACTACCGGTGATTCCCTCGCAAGACATGGCTACCGCAAAATACCGGGCCGTGCGCCTATGCTGGAAGCCCTGGCTGCATCTACTATCCTGGCTACCCGCTGGGACAGGAAAGCGCCTTTCGTTAATCCCATGTGCGGTTCAGGCACCGTTGCCATTGAAGCGGCACTGATAGCCACCAACAGCCGTCCCGGTCTTTTCCGCGAAAACTACGCCTTTATGCACCTCCAGGGCTTCAATGAAAAGGTATACCAGGAAGAAAGAGGGCTGCTTGAAAAACAGATCGTGGAAGTACCAGGCCTGCGCATCATTGCTACCGACCTCAGTGAAGCCGCCATCGTAAATGCGCGTAAAAATGCAAAGGCTGCCGGTGTGGCAGACATGATTGAATTTCGCGTATGTGATTTCGCGGCTACAGAAGTGCCCGAAGGTGAAGCCGGTGTGGTGTATATGAACCCCGAATACGGATTGAGGCTCGGCGAAATCGAAGCGCTGGAAGAAACCTATGGCCGTATCGGCGATTTTATGAAGCAGCAATGCCGCGGTTATTACGGGTATGTATTCACTGGGAACCTCGAACTGGCAAAGAAGATAGGGCTCAAAGCCAAACGCAGGATTGAGTTCTACAACAGTACCATCGATTGCCGCCTGCTGGAATTTGAACTGTATGCAGGTACCCGCGATACACGCAAACTGGAAAGTCTTTCATGACGCTCAAAAAAAACGCTGCTCAAACTGAGCAGCGTCAATAAGCGGGGAGTTAACATCTTACACTACTTCACTCACATTAATAGGCCTGGAAAAACTTTCTTCCAGTGAAATAATTGTTTCGGTCCTTTCTATGCCTTTAATATGCTGCAGGTCATCCTGGAGTATTTTACGCAGTTCGCCGCTGTCTTTACAGATGATCTCCGCAAACATGCTGTAAGAACCGGTAGTATAGTTCAATCGTACGATCTGCGGGATTTTCAATAACTGCTTGGCTACGTTTTCATACAGGGAACTTTTCTCCAGGTAAATACCAATAAAAGCAAGTACATCATAACCAATGGCCCGCAGGTTTACCTGTAAGCGCGTGCCTTTGATCACGCCCATTTCATGCAGCTTTTTAATGCGCACATGGATAGTACCGCCGGATACAAAAAGTTTCTTACCCAGCTCTGCATAAGATATGCTGGCATCGGTGGACATCTCTGAAATGATCTGTAAATCTAATTTGTCAATATTTAATGGCTGACTCATTTTGGTGATGCGATTTAGAATATTTTTTAAAAATAGGTATTTTTTTGAAACAATCGCAAAAATTATCCCTTCTGCATCTCCTCCAATATCATGATGGCAGGGGAGTGGGCAGCAATGATTGACATTTTTTTATTAAATTAAAGGGGCAGTTTATAAAATAACATCCATGAAAGAGGACGTCACGAGTAGAACCGCCCAATATATGGCCTTATTCCGTGCGCTGGAAACAACCCGCCCCAGGGACCGCCGTTTGTTCACCGATAAATTTGCATCATGGTTCCTTGACAACAGGCTGAAACTGGGCGTATGGCTTTGCCGGATACCCGGATGGCGGCCATTCGCAGAATGGATCATCCGGAAAAAGATCCCGGGCGCATTGTCGTCCGGCATTGCACGCACAAAATATATCGACGACCTTTTATTGCAGGCGGTTGACCAGGGAGCCCAACAGGTGTATATTCTCGGCGCCGGTTTTGATACACGCGGCCTGCGGCTCCCGTTTCTCCGGCAGTTGAAAGTGGTGGAAATAGATCATCCTAATACGGCTGCTTACAAACTGTCTAAACTGCGCTCACATAAATTGCCTGCCAAAGTATATTATTACCAGATAGATTTTAACCGTCAAAGCCTTGACCAGCTGAGCGCGCTGAACAACTTTGATTTTACAGTGCCTACCGCCATTATCTGGGAGGGCGTTACCAACTACCTTAACAAAGAGGCCATCGACAGCACCTTTGCGTTCCTGCAACGCTTTGAGCCCGGTTCCCGGGTCATTTTTACCTATGTGCACCAGGCAGTGTTGGATAATCCTTCCGCATTTTATGGCGGTGAGAAACTGCTCCGGGATGTGGCGGACCTGGAAGAACGGTGGACGTTCGGCTTTGATCCCTCTGCATTGCCGGCATACCTTCGCCGGTATGGCTTTCAGCTGCTGGAAGACCTTGGCGCCAGCGAATACCGGAAACACTACTTACCCGGCCGGTCTGAAAAAGGGTATGAATTTTACAGGGTGGCCTGCGCGGAACGTATCGCCCGCTAACGGCTGTTACAGCTAAACATTACTGTATGTCTTGTTGTTTTATTGCTGCCGGTAGGCGCATTAAAATAACTTTTTATGAAAGCAATCATCAGATCCATGTTGGTGGGCATGTTGATATTAGCAGGTGCATGCGGTACCACCGTTCATATGACCGGGACCTGGAAAGCGCCCGACGCTCCTGCAGAAGGCTATCACAACATACTTGTTGCCTCTCTTACCTCAAATACAGGGGCACAGCAGGTGGTAGAAACCCAGATGGCCGCAGCGTTGCAGAAGCGTGGCGTTACGGCTGGGAAAGGGCTCGACCTGTTTCCTCCTAAATTTAATCCCGTCAGCGACCAGGATAAAAGCGCCGCTACACAAAAGATCCTGGACGCAGGTTATACAGCGGTGTTAACTACTTCCCTGGTAAATAAAGAATCCCAGACCAGGTATGTGCCAGGCACCGTATCTTACGCCCCATACCCGGTATATGGCTGGTATGGCCGCTTCTGGGGATATTATGGGTATATGTACGGATCGGTGTATTCGCCGGGGTATTACACCACCGACAAAAGGTATTTCCTGGAAAGCAACCTGTACGACCTGAAGCAGGATGGGAAACTGGTATGGTCCGGTCAGTCGGAGACCTACAATCCCAACAGCCTGGAATCATTTGCCAAAGCCTTTGCCACGCAGGTATCTGACGCGCTGCAAAACGGAGGATTATTGAAAAGATGATCAGTGGCTGTTATCATAGTAGGTATTATCCCGCTCAATTTTACCCTCTTCAATGGTGAACACCGTGCAGATGGGCAGACGCCATTTTTTGCCGTCGGGCCCGGTGGCAGAGGATATGAACTCCACGGTAACATGATTTCTATCCGCGTAAACGCTCACCACTTCATCCTGGATATCGGGGAATTGCTGTTGCAGCTCCTGGTATTTTTTGGCTGTCTGTTCCCGCGTACGTAATACCGGCTCAGGCCCAAAGGAGGGATCCAGGAACATGGCCGTATCTTTATAGCATGCGGCCAGCTTTTTCCAGTTATGCTGATTAAAAGCATCAAAGAGGTCTTTCACAACAAGGGTATTGGAATTTGCCAGGCTGATTTTACTACCAGGTTGCACGCATCCTGTAAAAGGAAGCGCCAGTAAGAGTATAAGGGAAATTTTCATGCATCAGGATTTGGAATATTACAAATTACAAAGAAGTGTGGAAAAATGAATTTATAATTTAGATTTGCTGATTAAATTATAAACCAGGTTTTATGGAGATGTCACAGCCCGATCCGGAATTATTACAACAACTGGTGGTGATGAAAATGCCTTTTGGAAAGTATAAAGACGTAGTGCTTTGCGACCTGCCGGTAAGCTACCTGGAATGGTTCCAGCGCAAAGGATTCCCGAAAGGGAAGCTGGGAATGCTGCTGGAAACGATGCTGGTAATAAAAATGAATGGTCTTGCCCAATTGCTCGATCCATTGAAAAAGAGGTAATAAAAAAAGCGGCTGTTCCCATGGAAACAGCCGCCTGAATAAGTTATCCTGTTGTTATCAGAACCAGGTGGTGTTCTTTTCTTCTTCTTCCACATTATTCTTTGCCGCTTCAGCCTCTACTGCAGCAGACACCCTGATCTCATCCGCCACCGGCGTATGACTCAGTTCCGCTTTTACAACCGGCTGCACGTTTTTCCGGATAGCGCCTTCCACAACCGCGCCTTCCTCAATTTCCAGCACCATTGCGTTTACATCGCCTTTTACCATCGCCTTATTGCTGATATGGGCTTTGTTGGTGATATATACATCGCCATACACTTTCCCGTGTACTACCAGGTCGGCAGCATATATATGCCCGCGGATGCTTGCTGTTTCACTAACTACCAGCTTGCCGCTGGTCTTTACATCGCCCCTTACATTTCCGTCGATCCGACCGGACACAGAGGCATCTATACTACCGTTCACGGAAACTGTTTCAGGAATACGGAAAGCTCCGGGAACAATTATATTTCGGAAAATATGTCTGACATTGATCACAAGTACAAATTATAGGGTGACGGGATTAGGTGTAGCATTGGGACTGTGTTGTGCCTGGTCTTCAAAAGTAGACACAATAGAACTGGAGTTACCCAGGTCAAGCCCTACGCTTCTTTGAGGTTTATTATCTGAAATTCTCAATGAATTATAAAGATAACCGATACTCATGAGTTTTTCAGGTTCGGGAGCAACTTCCACCGGGATAAAATCACGGAATTCTTCTACAAAGGCATCTGTCAGTTCACGGTAATGAGCGCCGCCGCCCATCAGGTATATCTTTTCGCAGGTTTCAAAGTCGAGGTCCGTAAAGTAGCTGCGCATCAGGGGCGAAACCACTTCCTTGTAGTATTGGGTAAGCACGCCCTTGCGCATATCCCGCAGATCAATACGTTTGCGGTTGGTGAAAATAGAGCCTTTCATGAAAGCATCATCCACCTGGTGCTCATTCTTCATTTCCAGGTAATGTTTCTGGTTCAGCTCACGGGTCAGGTTATTAATGGCGTAACGGATGCCGTGGGAGCTGAAGCAGGTACGGTGTACCAGTCCGTCGCCGGTGGCCATACCGCCTTCTATGGTACCAAATCCGAAACTAACAGCAATGAAATTGTCCAGCTGCGGTTCGTTGATACTTTTCTTCAGTCCTATAATTCCTCCCACAATTTCAGGGATCACTTCATATTTCTCAATATCAAACATGGCTTTCTTAAAAGAGCCTTTGGTATTGTAGGTTTGTGTATCGTAGTCGATCAGGAAATGACGTTTACTCAAAAACTGCTCTGCAGCATTTTTGTAGATATTATACGTGGAGAAGGGAAAACCAACAGTAAGGGCAATGGGTTGTTGTACTTTATCAATCGTGTTCAGCAAAGCAGCTTTAAACAGTATTTCGTAATCCTCTTCTGTGGGCGACGCATTGGTAACCCTGCCCGGATTGATGCCGCCTCTTTTGGCCAGGTTGCCTACCAGGTACCAGGCATCGTCCTTTTTAATTTTTAATCCGTTGAGAAGATCCTTACTTGAGTTTTCTGTGTTTCCGAATGCGGTTTCAAAGACGCTTGGGAAGCTGGTTGTTGATACTTTCATAGTGCTTTGTTATAATAACGAATGTAGCCGTGACTCTCCGCGTGGGAGGGTTTTCATCGGGATTGAAATAGTGGTTAAAGATATAAAATATTAGAATAAGGGGATGACAACCAGTGAATTTATACTAAATTTAATACAGCCGGGTTACATTTCAAAATGTATAACCATCGCAAGCGTACCGGTGGGCTGATAATAAACAACCCCGCTTTGCCGTTTAGAGGGTGTCCCGCCCTTTGCCTGTATTCATCCTTATTTCATTCGTATGAAGTACATTGTACTGGCGGCCGGTATTTTTTTATGGGCCTGTCATTCTTCACAGAAGGTATACCAGGCGCCCGCGGTGGGAGCAGAGGCCCAGTTTGACCGCGGCCTCCGGCCGGAGAAGCACCCCAAATATCTCTTTGATAAAAAAACAATGAAAGACATCCAAAAACAGGGTACTGTAACCACGTACTCCTCCAAACGCCATAATACCGCGCCTACTATTCCCCTGCCCGGAAAGGGAGCCAATGGAAAAGACAGTACGAATACGGCGGCCGACAGCCTGCATATCCCCGTATCTGATAGTTTGCGGGTCCCGGCAGATTCCCTTAAAGCGCCGGCAGATACCACGCATATCCCTTAACCCTTTGCTGCTGTGATGCCGTTTCCGGGTAATTCCCTACTTTTGAGCCACTGCTTTTATTCAGCTTATGAGGAAATATTTTATTTTATGCTTGCTGCTGGCAGCGCTCCGGCAAGCCAGCGCTCAAGTCTCTTTATATATGCCGCTGACCATTAAAAAGGCATATGATAATCAAACCCGCAGCTACAGCGGCGCCCCGGGCGCAAAATACTGGCAGAACAAGGCCGGGTACAACATCAGGGTAGCCTTTGATCCGTCTGTCAACCGGGTATCCGGCTCGGAACAGATCCATTATACCAATAACAGTCCCGATACCCTGAAGGCTGTTAACTTTAAACTGTTCCCCAACCTTTTCCAGAAAGGGGCCATCAGGAGTATGGCGGTTTCCCCGGAAGACCTTACCAATGGCGTGGTAATAAAGAACCTGAAAGTGAATGGCGAAGCCAGGCCTTTGCAAGGCACCATTAGGGGCACTAACATGCCGCTGTACATCCCTGACCTTTACCCGGGACAGTCCGTACAGTTTGAGCTCGACTTTTCCTACACCCTCAATGAAAATACGCATATCAGAACGGGCTCGGTGGATTCTGGTGCTTATTTCATCGCTTACTTCTTTCCCCGCATTGCCGTATACGACGATATCAACGGATGGGACCAGATCCCTTACACAGGCACCCAGGAGTTTTATAATGACTTCAGCGATTTTCGTGTAGCCATTACAGTGCCGGGCAACTACCAGGTATGGGCTACCGGCGATCTGAAAAATACAGCTGCCGTATACAACGATAAATATGTACAACGCATCGCCGCTGCTGAAAAGAGCAACGATGTAATAGCTGTAATAGACAGCAACGATATAAGGGAAGGTAACATCAACCGCAGCCGCAGTGCCAACACCTGGCAATATGAAGCAGTTAATGTCACCGATTTTGCATTTGCCATCAGTAACCACTACTGCTGGAATGCCACCAGCGTTGAGGTAGACGCCTCCACGAAAAGGCGTACCCGCGTAGACGTAGCCTTTAACCCTGCCCATGCCGATTTCTTTGACGTCATACATTATGCAAGGGCTACTGTTGATAAGATAAGCCATCACTTCCCCAAATGGCCTTTCCCATACCCGCATGAAACGGTATTCGACGGGCTCGACCAGATGGAATATCCTATGATGGTAAACGATAACCCGCTGGCAGATAAAGCGCAAACCATAGAGCTTACCGACCACGAAATATTCCATACGCTGTTTCCCTTTTACATGGGCACCAACGAAACGCAATACGCCTGGATGGATGAAGGATGGGCTACCATAGGAGAGTGGATCATATCGCCGCTTATCGATAGCTCCATCGTGGATGATTACGGGATGTCGCCTTACAACTATATTGCGGGGAAACAGGCAGATCTGCCTATCATGACGCCCTCCAATCAGATTACGGATGCCTATGTCACCAATTCTTATCCCAAGCCTGCACTGGGCTATCTTTACATAAAAGACATGCTGGGCGATAGCCTTTTCCTGAAGGCGTTGCATTATTACATGTCGCAATGGAATGGTAAACATCCGCAGCCATACGATTTCTTTTACTGCATGAACACCGGCGCCGGCAAGAATATGGACTGGTTCTGGAAAAGCTGGTTCTTCGATAACGGGTTCCCCGACCTGGGCATTACCCGTGTAACACAGAAAGATAAACAAGGCGCCGTTGAAATTACCTCCCTTGGCAATAAGCCCGTGCCTATAGATATTACCGTATCTTTTGACGACAACAGCACCATCAGATTACACCGCAGCATTGCCGTATGGGAAAAGGGCAACAAAACAGTATCACTCCGGTTTCCATCTCCCCAAAAAATAAAAAAAGTAACCCTGGGCAGTACCTGGGTGGCAGACATCAACAAACGGGACAACGTGTACGAGGTAAAATAACCACTTACAGTTTATCGTAATATAGGCAGTATATTTTCTGGAAACTGCCACCTACAATACCAAGGCCGCCCTGTGTATTGCTTTTAAGCTGTATGGCCTGGATAAGGCTGTTCAGCCCCGGATTACGCTTTACCTTTTCGTAGGTGAGCAGGAAATCATAATATTCTTTTGAGACAGATTTTACATATACCAGCACCCTTCCTACAGGAGCAATGGCTTCAGCGGGATTGGAACTGAGCGCGATGGCATTGATGTAAAAATAAGTAGTGAGCGGTTTACCGGATTGTGTGAACAGGATGCTGTTATAGTTTTCATTCAACCCGCCGATCTGGTTATTATCTGCATTTTCATCCTGCGTATAACAGGGAATGCGGAGGTAATCGTTGAGAAAACTGCTGTCTTTTTTTGGATTGCAGCCTGGCAGATGTTTCACTTTCTGGTAGAGGGAATCATTCTCGCTTTTCCTGTAACGGACACCTCTATACGAAAAAGTAGTATCGGTTATAACGCTTTGCTTCAGCGCTTCCATGACCACGTATTGCTTCATGCCTGGAATGGGGTTCACTGTAAGATGAAAGCGCAGTACTGGCCGTCCGTTAAGCAGCGTGCGCACCGTATCCAGCAGGTCCACTTTAAAGGGCGGAGGGATAGAAGCCATGGCAGTAACGGTTTTCAGGCCAGGCACCATTACCTGTACTTTATAGTTCCTGCCGGCATCCAGTTTTGTTTTTCCTCGGTACACGCTCATGGCATTGCTGGAATCCTTATCGTAGGTGAGTGTTTCCAGTAATTGCCCGCTTTTATCCATCAGCTGCACATCTGCATTCTCCACCAGCTCAAAACCGGTATTAATACCGGGGCCTACAGGTTTACTTTTGCCTACCCTTACCTCAGGAAAACTGTTAGCCACCAGTTCACTGTATACTACTTCCCTGGGAACAGCATTGTTGGGAGGGAGCGGCAATTCCTGCTCACAGCCTGACAGGAGCAGGATAGCTAAAACGGGGATGAATATAAAAAGGTGCTTCATTGATTAAAATTTAAACGTGTAGCTCAGGTATGGCAATGCCCTGAACAAACTATACTGGTATAACTGCAACGGGTATACGTCGGAATAATCAAGATACGAGAACTGGTCGAAGCTCACGATAAAAGGATTAGAGCGGTTATAGATATTATATACGCCTGCTGTGATTACATGATGAAAGCGTTTTTCATTGCCCAGGTTCAACGTTGCGCCAAGGTCCAGGTGGTGCACAGGATGCAGGCGGTAGTTGTTTAACCGGGCAATGTAAGGCAGGTAATTCACCCGGAAGGTGGAGAACGGCGAGTAGCGCTCATCCAGGTATCCTTTGATGTTGCGGCTCCAGTCGAAATCCGGGAATATTTGTACCGGCAGCGTGAAAGGCGCGCCGGAGGCAAACTTCCATGAGGCGGACAGGCTCCACCTGGGGTTAAACCGGTATTTAAGCGCCAGGGAAAGATTATGACGGCGGTCTTCTTTATATGGGAACATTTTACCGGCATTGAGGCGGTCAAACTGCCGCCATGCCCACGACAAGGTATAGGAAAAGATCCCGGTAAATTTACCCTGTGTTTTTTCCAGCAGCAGTTCGCTGCCGTAGTTATACCCATTGCCTGCGATCACTTTTTTCTCCCAGAGGTCAGAGTTATCAAAGATATTCAGCACCGTGTTGGTGGTCACTATATTCTTCAGCTGCTTGTAATAAAGGTTCACATTAAAGCGCCAGTGATTGTTCCATTGCCGCTGGTAGGCAAGACTGTAGGAATAAGCATGTTCCGGTTTTATATTTTCCGTGCTGGGCACCCACAGGTCGGTAGGAAGATTGATCACCGGCGTGGTAAGCTGGTGCACGAACTGGGTCATCTCAGCAAAGGAGGCCTGCAGGTACTGGGAATGGGGGAGTTTCCAGCGTAGCATCAACCGTGGCTGCAGGCTGGCATAAAAGGAAGTTTTTTGTGCAAGTGCCCCGAAATGCAGTCCAGGCCTTACCACTAGCCGGTCGTTCAGCAGGCTGAGCTCATCTTCTGCATAAGCGGAGATCTCGGACATATAATAGATAGGGGCTTTCCTTTGTGTGGCTTCTCCCGCGGAAATGTTGTTATGATAAGCCGTGGGAGCGAAATTATGATAGGTGTACCCGCCCCCGAAGGAGATGTGGTGCGTGTTGCTCACCGCGTATTCCGTTTCATTCCTGATGGCAATGTCCCTGATCCGGGAAACGCCTTTTCCTTTTACAAACAGGGAGTCGTAAAAGGAGAGGGGAATAATGGAGTTTTGTGTAAAGAGATTATAAAAACGGCTGTAGGTAGCGGTAGTATTGGAAAATATTTTAGGGCTCACTACCCGTGTCCACTTCACGGCAGCGGTAATATTGCTCCAGTCGAAATTGTAATCATCAAACAGCTGGATCAACTGGTTCTCGCTCCTGATAAACATTTTATCCTGTCCTTTGTAAAAGCTCACATAAATCCTGTTCTTTTTGTCGATTACCTGGTTGAGTTTAAAGTTTACATCGTAGAGATAATATTTGCCATAGTCTTTTAGCAGGGCCTTTTCATCAAGCGCATCCACCAGCGACCTTCTTACTGATAAAGACATGGAGCTGCGGTCTTTTACAATAGGGCCTTCCAGCAGGAAGCTGCCCGATACGGGGCTGAGGGTAGCGCTGCCATGCCATTCCTTCATGTTCCCGTCTTTTGTACGGATATCCACTACCGATGAAAGGCGGCCGCCATAGCGGGCAGGAAAGGCATCTTTATAAAGCGATACGTCTTTAACGGCATCCCCGTTAAAGATGGAGAAAAGGCCGAACAGGTGACCGGTATGGTAAAGCGGAACCCCATCGAGAAGATAGAGGTTCTGGTCGGCTCCGCCTCCTCTTACCAGCAGGTTGCTGCTGCTTTCCAGTGAGCTGCCTGTTCCGGGGTACAGCTGCAGTGATTTCAATACATCTTTTTCACCCAGCAGGGCAGGGAAGTTGGATACATACCCAACGGGCATATTAACATAACCCGGTTGTGTGGTAACCGTTTCTTTTTCACCGTTCACTATCACGGTTTGCAGCATGCTCCGGGGATCCATATGGATGTCCATCTGCCCGTCGTCCGGTGGGGGCAGGTGCTGGAATACAGGTTTGTAACTGATATGGGAAAACACTATGCCCTGGCAGGTATCCGGTACTTGCAGGCTATAGAAGCCATAGGCATTGGTTTCGGTTCCTTTGCGGGTCGCAGGGTCATAAACGGATGCGCCGATGATCAGCTCATTGCTGTTTGCTTCCTTTACAAACCCGCTGATGGTATAATACTGCACCTGTGAAGTTTCCCTGAGCAGGAATATTTTCCCGTTAAGGGCGGCGGCCTGGATGCCGGTTCCCTGGAGAATGGAATTCAGGACGGCGCCGGTGGTTTTTTCCGTTCCGTTAAGTTGCACTTTTTTATTCAGATGCAAAAAGCTGGAGCTATAGGAAACGCTGATACCAGTTACCTTTTGCAGGTCCTGTATGTAGTGGAGGATGGTTCCCTGCCGTGTGGCCGGCGTATAGCCGACATGCAGGAGGTCATTGCCGTTTTCCTGTGCCCACAGGAATTGGAAGGAGAACAGCAACAACAGCAGGATACTGCAAATACGGAAATAAGGTTTTATTGGTCTACTGACTGATGACGATGGTATCGCCTTCCTGTTGATAGTGGAAACCAAGCAATAGTTGTAATTCATGCAAAACATCATCGCAGGACTGATTCCGGAATGTGATCGTAGCTTTTTGCTGCGATGCGGTTTCCTTATATTTTTCATCAACCCTGATATCTTTTGCGTAAAAGTCGGCTAATTGCGGCAATATTTCAAGGAGTGTCTGGTCATTAAATTGCAAAATACCTGTTTTCCAGGCGATAAAGTTGAGGTTATGGTTGTTATTGGCCGACAGGAGGCCATTGCCCCATATGCCCCGCTGGCCGCTATTCAGGATCACGGCGGCGGTATCGCCTTCCACGCCCAGTTTTACGCTGCCGGAAGCAACAGTAACAGCGGTGCTGTCTTTTCCCGTTTGCACGGTAAAGGAAGTGCCCAGTACTTCAACTATGGATTGGTTGGGTGTTTTCACAAGGAAAGGATGCCCCGGATCACTGGCTATTTCGAAGAAGGCTTCTCCTTCCAGTTCCACTATACGCTGGTTATGATGATAGCCGTTGATATACCTGATAGTAGCGCCCTGGCGGAGGGTAACCATTGATTTATCGGGTAATTGCAGGCTTTTTATTTTGCCGTCGTTCGCGGCCAGTTCATGTTTTTTAAGGGAGGAACGTGTTTCCAGCCACCATGCGCCGGCAGTGAGCAATGCCACTATAGCGGCAGCAGCAGCGTACCTCGTGTAAAGTGTTTTTACGCGTGATGCGGGTGGTTGGATGGCCTGGCTGGCTTTTTCCCAGGCGGCTGCGGCATCGTATTGTCTTTGAGGCACAGCGGCAGCAGAGGGGCTGTCGTGCCACAACTTTGCCAGTATCTCGTATTCCGCCCTGTTTCCGGGAGAGGCTTCCAGCCATTCCTGCAAGGCGGCGGATTCCGCTTCCGTACATTGACCAGAAAGATTTTTGGCAATCAGTTCATACAGGTGAGTATCAAATTGCTCCATAATACAGTGTGCTCTACTTAAATAACGCTCATAAATATAAGAACCCTCTACAAGGGCATGAATAATTTTAGTAAAAACAGGATACTAACGGGCAGTCCGTATTGCTGTAAATACTTCCTCAATAGCTTCAGGGCCCGTCCCATATAGTTTTCCACCGTTTTGGCGGAAAGTCCCAGTTTCGCCGCTGCCTGCTGATGCGTCATACCCTGCAGCCTGCAGCAGGTAAATACTTCCTTGCACTGTGGGGGCAGGTTGGCAATGGCCTCATACACCAATTGCTCATAGTGGGGCTTTGCATTTTCAATTTCTTTTTCCCCCGGATCTTCCGAAACTTCTGCCAGCCATTCAAAGCCCTTGTTGCCTGCTTCCTCCGTGCTTTGCTTGCGTAATACGGAAATAGAGTTATTCCGGACGGCACGGAAAAGGTATGCTTTTATATTGGGTATGCCTATCAGCTGCCGGTGTTTCTCCCAAAGCTTTATAAAGGTCTCCTGCACCACATCTTCCGCTGCTGCATCATCTTTCAGGAAACTATAGGCATAGTTGCATAAGTCGTTGTACTGCGAGTGAAATAACTCTTTATATGCCTGGTAAGAAGGTGATGTAATCATTTAACCTTCAGGAAGTTTTAGTATATGAAATGATCGTCGCGAAAGTAACCATCTTTTTGAAACAAATGACGGTTTACACATTACAGATAATAATTTTATTTGCAGGGAATGAGGAACTAAAAAAAGTTTTAGAAAAGATAGAGGGGAACGGGATTTTCTGCGTTAGCAATATAATGGCCATGACCATGTTTGTTAGAAGTTAGTTTTTTTTAGTTGTGTTAAACCGGGGTTGCATAGAACCATATGCAACCCTATTTTAAACTGCTCTCCATTTTTCCTGTATTCTGTATTTTTTGTTGACCCCAAATTATCCAGAGCGGATTTTGTCTGACTCAGGATTATAATGATTTCTTTGATTTTATTTTTTTGAGTTTATAAATAATAGTTAAGGGAGATAGAGGCGGATATATCCGCTTTATCTCCCTTAACTATTTTACATAGCCTCTAAAACAAAAAACTAAAAGTAAAAATCAAAGAAATCATCATAATCCTGAGTCAGACAAAATCCGCGCTCGCCGAAGGCGATAATTGCGTATTTTTAAATAAAACCATGTAAGATGACCGGACCGCTCACTAAACTGAAGAACGCCTACCACCTGCTGAAGAGCATTGATTTTGCCATGCTGGCCAAACTCTCTGAAAAAGTAGACTTGCCCAAGGTAATGGAATCAGTAGGAAAGATGGACGACACACAACTGAACGGCCTTATGAAAATGCTCAGCAGCAGCGGCGGGAAGAAAAAAGAACTGCCTCCCATTGAAGGCGACTTCTACGACCTGGGAGCAAGGCTCAATGCAGAAGACCGGGCGTTGCAACTGAAAGTACGCGCATTCATGGAAAAGGAAATACAGCCTATCGTGAATGAATACTGGCTGAAAGCAGAATTCCCTTTTGAGATCATTCCCAAATTCAGGGAGCTGAATATCTGTGGCGTTACCTATGATGGATATGGCTGCCCTAACCGGTCGTTCCTCATGGAAGGGATCATTGCCATGGAAATGGCCCGCGTTGATGCTTCCGTAGCCACTTTCTTTGGTGTGCAAAGCGGGCTGGCCATGGGTTCTATCTATATGCTGGGCTCCGAAGCGCAGAAACAGGAGTGGCTGCCCGGTATGCAACAGCTGAATATTATCGGCGCATTCGGGCTTACAGAACCGGAAGTGGGCTCCGGTACCGCAGGCGGACTAACTACCACGGCTAAACGGGAAGGCGATACCTGGATACTGAACGGGCAGAAAAAATGGATAGGCAATGCCACTTTTGCAGATGTAATTGTTATATGGGCCAGGGATGTAGACGATAACCAGGTGAAAGGCTTCCTGCTCAGGAAAGATACGCCCGGCTTCAGCGTGGAAAAGATCCACGATAAAATGGCGCTGCGCATTGTTCAGAACGGGCTCATCACCATGAAAGGCTGCCGCATTGCGGAATCCGACCGCTTACCAAACGCTTCCTCCTTTAAAGATACTGCCCGCGTACTCCGTATGACCCGCGCCAGTGTGGCCTGGGAAGCAGTGGGCTGCGCCCGGGGCGCCTATGAGAACGCATTAGCGTATACCCGTAACCGTAAGCAGTTCGGTAAACCTATTGCCGCCTTCCAGCTGATCCAGGGACACCTGGTGGAGATGCTGTCCAACCTCACCGCAATGCAAACCATGGTGTTCCGGCTGTCTGAAATACAGGATGCCGGCGGACTGAAGGATGAACATGCATCCCTGGCTAAAGTATTTTGTACCCTGCGTACACGCGACGTGGTAAGCCGCGCCCGTGAAGTAATGGGAGGCAATGGCATCCTGCTGGAATACAATGTGGCAAGGTTTGTAGCAGATGCAGAAGCTATCTATTCCTACGAAGGCACCAAAGAAATTAATTCCCTCATTGTGGGCAGGGCCATCACCGGCTTCAGCGCATTTGTATAAAATATCAGATCTTTTTTATAGTTTAAGTGCCCGATTGTGGCTTATGCCGCAACTAATACTTAATCCGCATCCTTATGAATTCATCAAACAGACGTAATTTTCTCAGGAATGTTTCCCTGGGAACCCTTGCTGCCATTAGCATCCCGGATATTGTTTCCGCAGCTGTGGCAACAGAGAAAGCAAAAAAGATTGCACTCAAAAAAGAAAATGTAATATTGTTCCAGGGCGATTCCATTACAGATGCAGGTCGTAAACGCGATAATGATCAGCCAAATGCCGGCGGCGCACTGGGAGGCGGTTATGCACTGATGGCGGCATCTGCCATGTTGCTGAAAAATGCAGATAAAAACCTGAAAATATATAATAAAGGCATCAGCGGAAATAAAGTATTTCAGCTGGCCGACCGCTGGGATATCGACTGCCTGGTGATCAAGCCGGATGTGCTGAGCATCCTGGTGGGGGTAAATGATTACTGGCACACGCTGAGCAATAACTACAAAGGCACGGCGCAAACCTACCGGGACGACTACGACAAGCTCCTGGCCCGTACCAGGCAACAGCTGCCCGATGTTCAGCTGATCGTCGGTGAGCCCTTTGCCGTGAAAGGAGTAAAAGCCGTGGATGATAAGTGGTATCCCGCATTTGATGAATACCGTGCTGCCGCCCGTGAACTGGCAGATAAATACCAGGCCATCTTCATCCCTTATCAATCCGTTTTTGATAAAGCTCAAAAAGCAGCACCGGCTGCCTACTGGACCGGCGACGGCGTACACCCCAGCGTAGCGGGCGCCCAGCTGATGGCAGAAGCCTGGCTGCAATGCGTAAAATAAATTTTAACACATAGCAGGAATAGCTTCCCTCCGGGAGGCTGTTCCTTTTCTTCACTACATGAAATTCTGAAACCCGGTTATGAAACAAATAGTTATCTTATTAATGATGATTGGAGTAAATACAACTATTGCCGCACAACAACAACAGATCCACCTGTGGCCTGCTGCAGTACCCGGAGAAACAGCCCCCAAACAAACGGCCAAAGTAACGCCGGATGGCAGCAATAATGTAACCAGGCTTACAGATGTGACAGACCCCATCCTGGAAGTATTCCCTGCTGCCAATGGCAATGGCGCCGGTGTGATCATTTGCCCGGGAGGTGGCTATAATATCCTCGCTATTAACCTGGAAGGATATGAAATAGCCGCCTGGCTTAATAAACTTGGATACACCGCTTTTGTATTGCAGTACCGTGTTCCCAATAAGGAAGCAGGCGCCCTGCAGGATGCACAACG
The DNA here is from genome assembly GCF_902150045.1 of Chitinophaga polysaccharea. Classification (GTDB taxonomy): domain Bacteria; phylum Bacteroidota; class Bacteroidia; order Chitinophagales; family Chitinophagaceae; genus Chitinophaga; species Chitinophaga polysaccharea_A. The sequence goes on along the minus strand of NZ_CABFVU010000003.1, from coordinate 670,372 downwards.
CGCTATACGCCTGGTACGCAGCAGGGCGGCTGAATGGAAGCTGCAGCCCGACAAGGTAGGAATGATGGGCTTTTCCGCAGGCGGGAGCCTTACTGCCAGAGCATCCACACAATATAACGTGCACACCTATACGCCAATCGACAAAGCAGACTCATTATCTGCCCGCCCGGCTTTCAGCGCACTCATTTACCCCGCTTATCTTGATAAAGGAGAAAACAGGTCGCTTACTCCTGAACTGACATTAAACAGCGAAACCCCATCCACGTTCCTTTTTGCCACTGCAGATGATTTCTATGGCAACAGCGCCCTGGTAATGGCCGGCGCCCTCCGCGACGCCAAAGTACCTGTGGAGCTGCACTTCTATGCCAAAGGAGGCCACGGCTATGGTTTGCGCACCGGTAATCCCGCCGGGGAAGCCTGGCCCGCGCTCATGGAAAAATGGCTGAAAACTGCTGTGAAGTAAGTTTGCATAAATTATGTCTTTTCACAGGTAGCTTCGAGGGAATAATTGGTTACATTTGATCCATTATAAAACCTGTTACCATGGGAATTTTTGATAAACTCAGGAATGAATTTATTGACATTATTGAATGGACCGATGTGTCCCCTGATACCATTGTGTGGAAGTTTCCCCGCTACCAGAATGAAATAAAAATGAACGCCAGGCTCACCGTGCGTGAATCGCAGGTGGCCGTTTTTATGAATGAAGGTAAAATTGCCGACGTATTCCAACCCGGCATGTACACGCTTACTACACAGAATATGCCTATCCTTAGCACCTTGCAGGGATGGAAATATGGCTTCAACAGCCCTTTTAAAGCCGATGTGTTCTTTGTGAGCATGCGGCAGTTCACTAACCAGAAATGGGGCACCAAAAACCCGGTAATGCTCCGCGATGCAGAGTTTGGACCGGTAAGGCTTCGTGCATTCGGCAGCTATGCTTTCCGTGTAAAAGATGCTGCACAGTTCCTGAAAGAAGTGGCAGCTACCAACCCGGAATTTACCGTGGAAGGTATCAATGAGCAACTGCGTAATCTCGCAGTTTCCCGTGGTATGGAAGCGGTAGCGGAAGCAAAAGTGCCTGTACTGGACCTGGCAGCCAACTACGAAGAAGTATCAACCCAGATCACCGGTAAAATAGGTGTTGAATTTAATGAGCTCGGACTGGAACTGACAAAGTTCCTTATTGAAAATATTTCCCTTCCGCCGGAAGTGGAAGCCGCGCTGGACAAACGCAGCAGCATGGGCATTGTGGGCAACCTGGGCGCGTATGCACAATTCCAGGCCGCCAATTCCATGGAGAAAGCAGCGGAAAACCCCTCCGGCGGCGGACTTGCAGCCGCAGGTTTAGGCGCCGGCATGGGCGCAGCCATGATGGGACAGGTAGGTAACATCTTCCAGAACAATAACCAGCAGGCCAACACCGGCGCCGGAGCACCACCTCCGTTACCCGGCGCCGCACCATTTTTTGTAGCAGTAGATGGTAAACAGGCAGGCCCCTTTGATGGAGACCAGCTCCGTCAGCTGGCAGCTGCCGGCAACCTGAATGCACAAACACTGGTATGGAAAACCGGCATGGCCGCATGGGCCGCCGCCGGTACAATACCGGAACTGGCACCGGTATTAGCCACCGTACCACCACCATTACCTTAAACTAAATAAACTGCCGGCGTCAGAAGATGCCGGCAGTGTTATATCTATACATTCCTATGTCTTTCGAGGAAAAAACAAGTGAAACAGTTAACTCGCTGAAATGCCAGAACTGTGGCGCAATCCTGCACTATGCACCGGGCACCAACAGCCTGAAATGCGAATACTGCGGCACAGTGAATCAAATTGAAAATGATACGGAGCCTGCTGCGGTACAGCCCATCGATTATGATACTTTCATTGCTTCCCAGCAAAATCATACAGAAGTTACACAACAGGCAGTAGTAGTAAAATGCACGAGCTGTGGTGCATCCACTACCATGCTGCCCAACGTAACCGCTGATTCATGCCCCTTTTGCGCATCGCCGCTGGTAGTGGATACTGCGCAAACAACATCTATCCTGCAGCCGCATTATGTGCTGCCTTTCGTGGTAAGTGATAAAGACGCAGTACAGCATTTTCAAAAGTGGATGAGTAAACTCTGGTTTGCCCCGTCAGACCTGGTGAAGAAAATAAAAGACAGCTCTTCGCAACAACTGAAAGGCATATACATTCCACACTGGAGCTACGATACGGATACCTATACGGAATACTCCGGCTCCCGTGGTGAATATTATTATACAACAGAAAGCTATACAGTAGAAGTAAACGGCCGTACTGAAACCCGCACACGCCAGGTAAGGCATACCGCATGGTACCCGGCTTCCGGCAGCGTGAACAACAGCTTCCGGGATGTGCTGGTATCTGCCAGTCCCTCTTTGCCTTTAAAAATGGCGCAGATCCTGGAGCCCTGGCACCTCGAACAACTGAAGAAATATGATGCCCGGTACCTTAGCGGATTCCGGGCTGAAATTTACCAGACCAACGCCGAACAGGGACTGGTGATCGCAAAAAAAAGAATGGACCCCGTGATCCGCGCGGAAATCTGTGACGACATCGGCGGAGATGAACAACGCATCGACGATTATGAAGTGGAGTATAATCAGCTTGGTTTGAAATACCTGCTGCTGCCGGTTTGGATCAGCGCCTACCGGTATAATAATAAGCTTTATCATTTTGTAGTGAATGCCTGTACCGGTGAAGTAACCGGCGACCGTCCCTACAGTTGGATGAAAATAGCAGGGCTGATCCTGGCTGTTATTGCGGCTATTGTTATTATATACCAGTTTGCCCAGTCGCAATAATGCCGCGGGGAAGCTGTCCGGAATTAATTTTGGGGAGAGAAAATGTGTATCTGATCCGGGAGCAGATATAAAATTCCAGATAAGAGAAAGGGCCGGCAAAAAACGCCGGCCCTTTCTCTTATCTGGAATTTTTTTGCCTGTACGTTTATAATGCGCCTTGCAACAACGCATTCATCGCCTGCCAATCTCCAACAGAATTATTTTGCCTGTTTATAATTCCAAAGCCATTATTTCCAAGGGAGCCTTCGTCCCAGTAAAACGGAAGCAGGCCGTTAGCTTTAGCCTGTTGTGTTGCATATTTGATCCAGTAGGCGCGTGAAGCAAGATGAAGATTCAGGTTATTGCCGGTAAGTGTAAGCCGGCGAATGGCGCCATATTCCCCTAGTACCACCGGGATTCCGGCATTGACAAATTTCGTTTTCATTTTTTGAAATTCTGCAGCCAGGTAAGCTTCCTCACCCCATGTAGCATTTCGTGAAGGATCAGTTGTGGAATGATACCCCTGGCCCCAGTAATAGAACATAGCGCCCCATGACTCATCATTTGTTAACCCGCAGAATTGCCATGGTCCATAATAATGAACCTCTACCATCATGCGGCCGGACGTAGGATCGGAGGGAAGCGTATTCATCAGTGTGGAGGTTTTGTCAATGTCGGTCGACGGGCCTTGCACCACCAATGTCCTGTAGGTGTTCCTGCCCCCAGTAGAGCGGACTGCATTGATAAAGGTTTGATGGTAAGAAAGTAAGATGCTCATTTCCGTTGAGTTGCTTACCGGCGGTTCATTGGAACCGGCAAACAGCAGATGTTCATCAAAGTCGCGCATTTTGGTGGCAATCTGTTCCCAGAATGCTTTTTGTTTTGCATTCACAGAAGCCTGTGCAGTGGAGTTGATATTATTGTCCAGCCAGCCGCCGTCCCAATGTATGTTCAGGATAACGTATAAACCATTGTTAACGCAATACTGCACCACCTGTTGTACCCTGTTGAGCCACCAATCCTGTATTTTTCCTGTATTCTGATCCGCATATTGATTCCACGAGCAGGGAATCCGGATAGCCTTGAAGCCTCTTGCCTTAATATTATCAATCAACGCCTGGGTAACCAAAGGATTTCCCCAGTAGGTTTCGCCGCCAATAGCTTCCAGCGTGTTTCCTATATTCCATCCCAGCCCCATTTGGAATGCCAGCTGAACCGCATTGTTACTCATTCCTGTTGCGTTAGCCGGTTGGGGGGATGTATTATAACTGGGATACGAAGTAACGGGCTTAGCCATGATCTGATTACCGGACGATTTTAATTCAGACAGCTGCGGGGCATCATCCTCTTTTTTTGCACAGGATGTACAAAGCAGCACTGCCAATAGAAATACCCCCAGGGGGCTTGTTTTTCTGTTTTTCATAACTTCAGTTTTCATGTGGAAATGTTTAAAATATTAACAAATGGGTAAGCCGGGTCCAATAAGAATAACTATAACAACAGGAGTTCCGTTGTTTAATCATCTTTCATAACAGGAATTACTATTCTGAAGATAGTACAACTACTATTTGCGGAAGGGAGTCGTATGTTTCAGATCAGGGGGTCAAATGTTTAAAACACTCCCGGTTTCCGGGGCGGAACACTGGCAGCCCCCGGTATTGATAAATAAGCTGCGCCGGCGTTTTGCGCGTTACGTGGAAAACAATCTACAGCCTTTCTGAATCAGCCCGCTTCCTGCATTTTTCCCGGAACCCGCTACTGCTTTGAGTTTTATCGGATATGATATGAAGGGTACCGTTTTTGTAAAGCTTACAGGTGTAAACAGGCACACCTATTACGATTTACAAACCCAAAACAATACACAATGAAGAAGCTAATAATTCTATCAGCAACATTCTTAGCCATGTGGATGACACAGTCATGTGGTAACAACGCAAAGAATCCGCAATCGGAAACCCCGGTAGACAGTGCCAAGGATGTGAATGAAACAGTTAAGCCCGTAGATGAAAAATCATCTGAGTTCGCAGTAGAAGCTGCCAATGGAGGGATGATGGAAGTGGAAATGGGTAAGCTGGCGCAGGAAAAAGCACAGAACGCAAGAGTAAAGGCTTTTGCTACCATGATGGTGAATGATCACTCCAAGGCCAATGATGAACTGAAGGCATTAGCCAGTAATAAAGGGATCACGCTGCCGGCAGAATTATCTACAGAAACAAAAAAACACATCGATGACCTGGGCAAGAAAACAGGTAAAGATTTCGATAAAGAGTATATCAGCATGATGGTGGACGACCACGACAAAGATGTCAGCAAATTCGAGAAAGCATCAGACAATGTAACGGATCAGGACCTGAAAACCTGGGCCGCGAAAACATTGCCAACGTTAAAGGCGCACCAGGATTCCGCGAAAGCGATTAAAGACGCTTTGAAAAAATAATTATCAGTGAATCCAGAGAATAGCAAACAAAAGCTTCAAGGGCCAGCTCCTTGAAGCTTTTTAATGCGGCAGTTTTGATTTTAGTGCGCCATATATCCAGGTGCCTGCAATAGCGCTCAGCAAAGTAATACCCACCACTGTAAAGCCCATGCCTACCTGGGCAAACAACGGACCCGGACAAGCACCCGTAATGGCCCATCCGGTACCAAAGATCAATCCTCCGAAGACCTGTCCTTTATTAAATGTTTTGGGTGCTACATAGATGGGCTCACCCTGTATGGTTTTGATCTTAAACCGTTTGATCAGCTGCAGGGAGATGATCCCTGTAATTACCGCGGTGCCAATTACACCGTACATGTGAAATGAAGTAAGCTGAAACATTTCCTGGATCCTGAACCAGCTGATCACCTCCGCTTTTACCAGCACTATTCCAAAGAAAATTCCCGCTACCAGGTACTTGATGTTTTTCATATCAGTTCAGCCATTTAAAAAGGTAAGGAATAAGCAGGTTGGCACTAAAGAAGCCACCCGCCATAAAACAGCAGGTAGCCACTAATGATGGCCACTGCAAATTGGATAAGCCCATAATAGAATGACCCGATGTACAACCGCCTGCATAGCGGGTACCAAAGCCTACCAGTAAGCCGCCCAGAACAAAGAACACCAGTCCCTTCCAGGTGAAGAGATTGGACCAGCTGAATATTTCCGGGGGCAGCAGCGCTGAATAATCATGTACGCCGTAACCGGCCAGCCGGGCCTGTGTAGCCGCAGCCACCTGGATATCGTTACCGTTCTGCAGGTAATTACCTGCAATAAAGCCACCCAGCGCAATACCAGCAACAAAGAAAAGGTTCCAGGACTCTTTTCTCCAGTCGTACTTAAAGAAAGAAATATCCGCCGGGAAACATGCCGCACAGATATGCCGCAGCGACGAAGAAATGCCAAAGGCCTTATTTCCCAGTATCAGCAATACCGGTACTGTAAGACCAATCAGCAGCCCCGACACCGACCAGTGCCAGGGCTGCTGAATAAATTTCAAAATTTGCATGGGAAAGGGATTTAGTATTTATAAAAGATCGTTATACTCCGGGTGTCTTTTCATATAGGCGTTAATGTAAGGACAGTAGGGCTTTACTTTCAGGTGGTTTTCCCTCGCATATTCCAGTACATATTTAGCCAGCTGGCCTGCAATACCGCGTCCCTCCAGTTCAGGAGGCACTTCCGTGTGCATAAAGGCAATGCCGCCGTGGAACAGGGTATAGGCCACCAATGCAGTATGGCCTTCCACTTCAATTTCAAATTGCTTTTTGCTGGTGTTGTTGGTAATGGTTAGTTCCATATGATGATCAGGATTTGTCTGAGAAATTGATTTTTGTGCCTTTTATTCTATGCCGCCCTGTTGCGTTGTATCTGTATTCTGTATTCATGAAAAAGCTGAGCGCCCCGGAAGGACATTGTTTAACCTGGGATATGATCTGTTCAGTAGTGGCTGCCTCCACGTTGATCCAGGGCTTCTGGCCGGGATTGAATACTGCCGGCAGCCCATGGAAACACTTCTCCGAATGGATACATACACCCGGTTTCCATACAATGGTCACCTCTCCGTTTGTATAATGTTTGATGATATCTTTCATGTTAAACGGCTTTTGTGTTCATAATAACAGGATTGCTCAGCACTTTGTGAACAGGGCAGGAGCGGGCTATCTGTTCCAGCCTGGCTATCTGTTCTTCACTGAGGTTTCCGGTAAAATGAAGATCGATATCAATAACGGTGGTCAGCGGGTCCGGTTTGGCGGCCCTATTGAACCGCAGTTCAATTTCGATATTTTCCACGGGCCACTTTTTCCTGTCGGCATACATCTTAACGGTGATCGCTGTGCAGGAGCCCAGGCTGCTGAGCAATAATTCCCCCGGTTGGGGGCCTGTGTCATTGCCACCGGCTTCTATCGGCTCATCGGCCAGCCAGCGGTGATCCCTCGTATCTATTGATACCTGGTAAGGGCGGCCGGATAAACTTACTCTAACTTCCTGGTCCATATATTTTTTTACTGAAAATTATCTTTTATCCATTCTGCTGCCAATGTAACATCTTGTTGTACCAGGTTATGACCGGCAGGAATTTCAACAGCGCTTACCTTAAATCCATTGCTGCTTAAAAGCGCTGCATATGCTGCTGTAGCTGCTGGATCAACAGTGCCGTCCTGCTTGCCGGAGCTCATAAATACGGGCGCCTGCCGCTGTGTTTCGAAGCTATCCTCAATGCCGCTTAACGGCTGCATAGGACGGAATAATACGGCGCCTGCCAGTAATTCGGGGTATAAAATAAGTACGGCGCCTGCAATATTGGCCCCGTTGGAGTACCCAACAGCCACCAGTTTATTGATATCAAAGCCCTCTGTAACAGCTAATTTCTCCAGGAAATGTACCATTTCATGCGTTCTGAAATGTACGTCTTCTTCATCGAATACGCCCATGCCTAAACGACGGAAGAAGCGGGGCATCCCATGTTCCTGTACGTTGCCCCTGAGGCTTAATACGTTAAATCCTTTTCCAAGCGACTTTGCCAATGGCAGGAGATCCCTTTCATTCCCGCCCGTGCCATGCAACAGCAGCAACGTATAGGCGGCAGGGTTACCAACCGCCTCATATACGTACTGCATAGGTTTAAAATCCATATCAGTCCAGTTTAATCAGTTTTTTCACAATCTCTTCCCGCTGTGGCTCATACTGTGGCGGTAGCATCAGGTGTGTGCCCAGTTCTGCTGCCGGCTCGTCTATAGTGAATCCGGGCACATCAGTAGCCAGTTCAAATAAAACACCACCCGGTTCCCTGAAGTAAACAGACCTGAAATATTTGCGATCCAGCTGCGGTGTAACATTCAGGCCCCGGTCTTCCAGCAGCTGCCGGTAATGCTGTTGCATGTCATCATCTTTCATACGGAACGCGATGTGATGCACACTACCGCCTGCTACATGCCCGCGGGGCTCTCCCTTGGCTTCCACCAGGTCGATGTAGTTGGCCGTATCACCAGCCGGGCTAACAAAGCGGTAACGGTTGGTATGATGCTTTGCCAGTTTATATCCAAACACAGATACCAGCAGGTCGGCAGTAGGTTGCACATCTTCCAGGGTAAGCGTAACATGATGGAATCCCCGTGTGGCATGCTCTTCTCCCACTTCGGCAGTGGTCCACGGCATACGCTGATCCGGCTTTTCCGGTACTGTCAGTTCCACTTTCAACCCGTCGGGATCTATAAATGTGAGGTAGATATCTCCGAACTTGGCAGAAGGCTTATTATAGATGATATTCTCTTTTTCAAATCTTTTTAACCAGAAGTCGATACTGCCTTCCGGGATGCTGTAGCCTACTTCGGTAGCCATATGAGTGCCCCTGCGCCCGGCCGTAATATCTTCCCATGGGAAGAAAGTGAGGATGGTGCCGGGTGTGCCGGTTTCATCTCCATAATAAAAATGATAAGTGTGGGGATCATCGAAGTTCACCGTTTTCTTTACAAAACGTAATCCCATTACACGGGTATAAAAATCAAAGTTCTTTTTCGCATTGCCCGAAATGGCCGTGATATGATGCAGGCCTGTTATTTCATTCATAATTCCGTTTTTTAGGTACGCTGTTAGTCTTTGGTTGCACAAAGACTAACAGCGCGTATGCTTACTGCTGCTTAATCAATTGCACTTCCCCGTAAATTTTCACTTCGTCGCCTACCATTACGCCACCGGCTTCGGTAGCGGCATTCCAGGTAAGGCCGAAGTCTTTACGGTTAATTTTTCCATTGATGGTAAACCCGGCCCTCGTATTGCCCCAGGGGTCTTTTACCACACCGCCGAACTCAACTGCCAGCTTAATATTTTTGGTGATGCCACGGATGGTCAGATCTCCGTACAGCTCATAGGAACCATCGTTGTCAACACTCTCATACTTCGTGGTTTCAAAAATGATCTCCTTATAAGTGTTTACATCAAAGAAGTCCGGGGAGCGGAGATGTTTATCCCTGTCGGCGCTGCCTGTTGAAATGGAATCTATATCCACCGCTACTCTCACTTTGGCCGTCATAAAATCTTCTTCCTCTGTTTCTGCGTTTACGGTAAAGTTGTTGAACTTACCATTGATATTGGTGATCATCAGGTGACGGATTTTAAATCCCAGCTCACTGTGACTGGCGTCTGCTACCCATTGTTGTTTTGCCATAAGTAAATGTAGTTTTTAATGAATCAATGAATTTGTAAATGCCGCGTAAACCGCTGCAGAACTATATTTTAACAAGACCAATAACTTATTGTTCAATCTTTTTCTATCACAAATATCGGGTGATAACGGTTGGGTTCAAATGGATCAAATACACTTAATGATGTACTTTTTGTGTATGCACTTAAAGGTAAGGAATATATCGGTAAGCCATTTATTATCAAATGATGTATAATTTTTTTCAAATACTTCAAACATTATGCATGAAAGATTGTTTTGAGGTGTCGAGGCAGAATCCGGTCCTTCCTGAAGTAAAGAAAACCGTATGAGATATTACCCGCTTCCAATTCTGTTACTGCCTGTATTGTGTGCACAGGGGCAGCAAAACGGACAACAGCTGACTTTAAAGGAATGTTACCGCCTTGCAAGGCAGGGCAACACACTGGTGCAGCAGGCCCAGCGATCCCTGAAGGCCAGGGAGTATAACCTCCAGGCCGAGAACAGGTCGTACTACCCTAAGCTGGATCTGCTGGCAGGTTATAACTATCTCGGCAAACCATTGGAAATAAACCTGCAACAGGTAAAAGACGGTGTGGTCAATGGTTCTTCCACGCAAAGCGTTAACACAGCCAATACCGTTTACCAGCAGATCACAGGGCAGCCGCTTCCGCAGAATGTGCAGGACGTGATCTATAATACCACCAAGGGGATCATCAATACCTTTTATCCTGATTACAATCCCGCCCTTGCCAGGCAATCCTATTTTACGGCAGCCTTGGCGCTGCGGCAACCTATTTACCTGGGCGGAAAAATTACGGCGGCACAACAACTGGCAAAAACACAGGTCACTGCAGGGCAGTTCAACCAGGAGGTGGTGGAAAAAGGATTGTTCTTTGCCATCAGTGCGCAGTATCTGAGGATCCTCTACCTGAATACCATTCTTGCCCATGAAGCGGTGATCGTAGCGTCTTTCAGGAAGAACCGCGACTATGCCGCTTCTTTAAAAGACAACCAGATCCTGCCGCCTTACCTGCTTAACTGGGCCAGGGTGTCTTACGTGCAGGCCACCAACCGGTACAGCAACCTGGAACTGGAAAAGGAGAATGCGCTGCTGGAGCTGAACGAACTGCTGGGGCAACCTATAGAAACACTTATTGAGATCAATGATACACTGGAATATGAATTAAAACCGGTAACTGAAACCGGGCAGTTGGAATTGCTTCGTAATAATCCCACCTACCGACTGGTGGAAAATAAAACAGACCTCGCCAATGTGGCCGTGAAGGCTTCCAGGTCGCTGGCATTGCCAAATGTATTTGCTATCGGCAATTTGAACCTGTATCAGAAAGACCTGCCGGTAACCATACCGCCGTGGCTCATCGGGGTGGAAATGCAATGGAACCTGTTTGATGGATTCCAGAAATACAAACGCACCAAAGCCAGTAAGATGCTGGTGGAAGAAGCACAGATGGCGGCGCTTAACACCAAAACCTCGCTGGAGCTGCAACTGAAGGTGGCCATGAATAAAATGAAAGCATTGCAGAACGATGTGGCCTCGCTGGACAGCGCCCGGCAACAGGCCCATCTTACCACTACACTGGTAACAGACCGTATGCAAAACCAGTTGTCGTCTGTAAAAGACGTCAACGATGCGCTGCTGCAGGAGGAGGAAATGCATAAGATTTACTATACCGCTGTAATGGGCTACTACCTTGCATTGGCGCAATACTGTAATGTAATAGGTACACCGGAACAATTTGCAGAATACGTTGACAGATAAACAGATTTTTTCATGAGAGCAGTATTAAAAAATTACTGGGCGCTGCTGATCCCATTGCTATCCTGCTGATTGCGCTGATCTTCTTTATAAAGAAGCCCGCCGCAGCAGACCGGTCAATGATAGGCATGGTAGACGCCGACTATGTAGATGTGGCGGCGGAATTCCCCGGCCGGCTGGACAGTCTCCTGGTGAAGCAGGGCGATACCATCCGCAAGGGGCAGTTACTCGGCGTGCTCCGGTCTACAGAAATCAATGCCATCCGCAACCAGGCGCAGGCAGCCATAGATGCTGCCAAAGGGCAGCTTACGCTGCTGCAGAAAGGGGCGAGGCCGGAAGCCATCAAAGCCGCCGATAATCTCTATAACATTACCCAGCAACAGTATGAGCTGATGCAGAAAACCTACCAGCGCATGCAGAACCTCTTTAACGATGATGTGATTTCAGGACAGGAAAAGGACCTGGTATACTTTAAACTGCAGGCCGCCAAAAAAGAAATGGAAACAGCCAAGCTGAATATGGATATGCTGCAACAGGGCAGCCGCCCGGAGCTCATCACCACCGCTGCAGCTATTGTACGGCAGGCCGAACAGGGATATGAGCTTACCAAAGCATTATCCGATAACACCTATATTCATGCTCCTGCAGACGGTATTATTACTTCTATGGTAATAGAAGAAGGAGAGATAGTAGCTATCGGCTATCCGCTGATGACCATCCAGAAACCCGCCACGTATCATATTACCTATAACGTGCGGCAGGATGATATGCAGCGTTTCCCGCTGGGTGCCCGGGTACAGGTGCGGGTACCGGGATGCGACCCCGAAAATTTTGAAGCCGTAGTGCACAAGGTTGCCCCCTCGCTTACCTTCGCCAACTGGGTGCCGGTAAAGGAGCAGGGCAAATTTGAACTGCGCACTTTTACAGTAGACCTGACACCTGTAAACCAGGCGGCAATCAAAGGGCTGCGCCCCGGTATGACCGCCTCCATGAATCTGCCATGATGCGCTCCATTTTCCATATCATGACCCGGGAATGGAAGCGCATACTTACCCTCCCGGAACATTACATTGTATTGCTGGTACTGCCGCCGCTGGTATGCCTGCTATATGGTTATATCTATAACAACCAGTTTGCCCGCGATTTGCCGGTGGCGATCTGGGATGAGTCGCGCTCACCGTTATCACGCCAGTTCACTTTTATGCTGGAACAAACGGAGAGCATTCATATCACGCAGCAGGTGGACAATGAAATCACTTTACAAAAGATGATGGAGCAGGGCATTGTTCAGGGCGCCATCCACTTCCCGGCAAAAATGGACGAGCATATTAAAAGCCGGCAGCCGGTGTACATCACCGTGTATACCAATACAGCGGCGGTAGTAACCGCCAAACTGATCTATAAGGATGCCGCAAAAGTACTGATCACCGTAGGTTCCGGGGTGACACTGCAGAAGTTTGTAAAAACAGGGATGCCCGCCGGTAAAGCCATGGCGCTGGTACAGCCCATCCGGCTTACTTCATATATGCTGTATAACCCGCAGTACAATTACCAGCAATACCTGGTACCGGGATTAATTGCAGTGGCTTTGCAGATGATGATCATTATGGTAACCGTGCTGGCGCTGAACCTGGAAGAGAAAAGGGGCACCTTTGCGGAACTGCATGCCATGGCAGGTGGCTCTGCCTCCAATGTATTGCTGGGAAAGGGTTTGGCGCATCTCAGCGTTGGATGGCTGCATTATATCCTGGCAACCTGCATTGTATTTCCGCTTTTTGCTCATGGCCGGATAGGCGGCTCATGGCCCTTGTTCCTTCTCTTCACCCTGCTGATCATAGGCTGTATCTGTATAGGGATGATGGTATCTGCCATAGTAAGCGATGTAATGGTGGCCTGCGACCTGGGACTGTTTTACACTTCGCCTGCGTTTGTGTTCAGCGGCTTTACCTTTCCCCGCTGGGCTATGCCGTGGTACGACCAGTACTACGCCTGGCTGATGCCCTTTACGCCCTTCCTGGATGGTTTCTTTAAGGTATACTTTATGGAACTGCCCATGCACTATGCGTATAAGGAGACAGGGCAATTGCTGATTTATATAGCTGTTACCTTTCCTGTTGCACTGTTTTTCCTCCAACGGAAAATGAATAAATACTCTTTACAGCATGCGTGATTTTTTCCGACATATGAACCGGTTGTTCCTGCGGGAAGTGAGGATGATAGCCGCCGATCACAGTTTGTTGCTTACGCTGCTGATAGCACCGCTCCTGTACGCTTTTTTTTATGGCAGTATATATAGTTATAAGGTAGAAGAAAAAGTTTTGCTGGCGGTGGCCGATGATGATAAGAGCGAATTATCCCGCACCTTCCTGCAACAGCTTACCAAAATGCAGATCGTAGAGGTAACTGGCGCTGCAGGTTTACAGGATGCACAGGATAAGATGTATTACGGCCAATGCCAGGGATACCTCTATATTCCCCACGGCGTACAGAAAAAGGTGCCGGCACTGCAGCAGGCCGATATTGTACTGGCAGTGAATGCCGCACGGTTCCTGCCTTCCAGCGAACTGGCCGGCGGTATTACTACGCTGGCGCTTACCGTAGGAGCGGGGGTAAGGCTGAAGTACAATGAAATGCAGGGACTGAATTCTCAGATGGCAATGCGGGAAACCCAGCCGGTGAACCTCGATTACCGCCCGATGTATAATTCACGGTCCAGCTATGGCGCTTTTCTTTTGCCCGGTCTGCTGGCATTGATACTACAGCAAACGCTGCTGATTGGTCTTTCTGAAAGTATGGCGCTCGACAAAGAGCGGGGGAAAGTGCCGGAGCTGCTGAAAACCGGCGGAGGCGGGTTGTCGGCCACCCTATGGGGCAAAGGCCTGTTCTATATGCTATTGTTCTGCTGCTATGCCTTTTTCTTTATGACGGTTAACTACACCACGCTGGACATTCCTTTCCGTGGACGGGTACTGGATGTGGCGGTGGTATTCTTCCTTTTCTTTCTCACCCTGATCCCGCTGGGGATGTGGCTAGGCACTATGTTCCGCAGCCAGCTGATGGCGGCGCAGATGATGGTGTTTTCCACCTATCCCGTATTCCTCATCGCCGGGTATGCGTGGCCGTATGAATCGCTGCCGGTGCCATTGCAGTGGTTATCGTCTATGGTGCCCACCATGCCCTTCCTCAAAGTGTACCAGTCTATCGTGCAAATGGGCGCCACCCTGGGCGACAATATGCCTTCTGTACTGCATTTGGTGGCCCTTTCCGGGTTTTACACGTTGCTGGCATTGCTGGGATTAAGACGTTTGAATAAGCGGCAACAATCCATATCTTTGTAAGCGGATGTATGCAATTGTAGATATTGAAACAACAGGCGGCCATGCCAGTGCCAATGGCATTACGGAGATCGCCGTATTCCTGTACGACGGGAAGGAAGTGACACAGCATTACCAGACCCTGGTAAACCCCGGAATTCCCATTCCTTATTACATTGAATCGCTGACAGGCATCAGCAACAGTATGGTGGCGGATGCGCCACCCTTTGAGGCTATTGCCCCTTTGCTGTACGATTTGCTGAAAGACCGGATCTTCGTGGCGCACAACGTAAATTTCGATTACTCCTTTATAAAGCACCAGCTGGGCAATGCCGGGTTCGACCTGCAAAGTAAGAAACTATGTACGGTACGGCTGGGGCGCAAAATATTCCCGGGCCTCAAATCCTACAGCCTGGGTAATATCTGCCGTCATTTTGGTATCCCCGTAAACGGCCGGCACCGGGCCGGCGGCGATGCAGAAGCCACCACCGTGCTTTTCGGGATGCTGCTGGCCAATGATAAGGAGAAAGTGATCGCCTCTATGCTGAAGGCAGGATCGAAAGAACAGTTCCTGCCGCCCAACCTGCCACCAGACCAGGTAAAAGGATTGCCGGCACACCCTGGGGTTTATTATTTCCACGACCACAAAGACAGAGTAGTATATGTAGGCAAAGCAAAGGACCTGAGTAAACGGGTGAACAGCCACTTTACCGGGCATAGCACCAGCCGGCAACGACAGAACTTCCTGCGCACCATTCACCGTATTTCTTACCAGGAAACAGCTACAGAACTGATGGCCTGTATCCTGGAATCTGTGGAGATAAAGCGCCTGTGGCCTGTTTTCAACTACGCCCAGAAACGGGTGGAGTTCAGGTACGGCTTCTATCTTTTCGAGGACCAGCAAGGCTACCTTCGCCTGGCCATAGAAAAGAAACGGAAATATTCGCATCCTGTGCACAGCTTTAACCTCCTGATAGACGGCCACCGCCTGCTGCGCTCCCTGATAAAGGAATTCCGGCTATGCCCTAAGCTCTGCTTCCTGCAGAAAGGAGATGGCACCTGCGCAGGCATCACGGCCGGTACCTGTAACGGCGCCTGCCGCAAGGCTGAATCTCCGGAAAGCTATAATGAGCGCATGAAAGCCGCCATCGCATTTCTGCAGGAACAGCAACCTTCCGTAATCATCGTAGACAAAGGGCGCAACAGCAGCGAGAAAAGCTGTATCCTGATGGAGAAGGGCCGCTTTTATGGTATGGGCTACATCCCCGCCAATGTTAGCACCACCGAGGTAGAACATGTCCGGGAATACCTCACCCCATACGCCGAAAACGAAGTGATCATCGGCCTGCTCCGGCCATATGCGAGCCGCGCAACAGTTGTCTGACGCGGAGGTTGTCTTGGAACACTGATTACGCTGATTTTGATGATCTCATTGAATTTTTTTATAGAATAATAAAGAGGCTGTATCATAAATAACTTTTACCCGATTTTACTCGGGTACCGGGTGGAGAAAATTTTCGTATATGCGATTCTCACACCCATTAAGTTAGTTATGATACAGCCTCTTTTATTAAAATCAAGTTCTAAAAATATCAATGAAATCATCAAAATCAGCGTAATCAGTGTTCCAAGACAAATTCCGCGAAAAAGTTTACACAATCGCAATAAGTGAACCGTTTCCTGATTACTTTTGCATCGCATCAAGCATATTTCATCTTTAATTATTAATCTTTTTTTATTCATGTTAGAGTCAAGTTTCAAATTGCCAGGTCAAACTGCCTTTTACAAAGGAAAAGTACGTGATGTTTACACCATTGAAGACAGGCTGATGGTAATGGTTGTAAGCGATCGCATCTCGGCATTTGATGTGGTGCTGCCTCGTCCCATTCCATTCAAGGGACAGGTATTGAACAAAGTGGCCGCCATTATGCTGGAAGCCACTAAAGACATCGTTCCTAACTGGGTAAAATCTTCTCCGCTCCCCAACGTGACCATAGGGCTGAAGTGCGAAACCTTCCCGGTGGAAATGGTGGTACGCGGTAACCTCACCGGGCATGCCTGGAGGACCTACAAATCCGGCCAGCGTGTACTTTGCGGTGTTACCATGCCGGAAGGGCTGAAAGAAAACGATTTCTTCCCGGCGCCTATCATCACTCCAACCACGAAGGCGCATGAAGGCCATGACGAAGACATTTCCCGTGAAGAGATCATTGCACGGGGGCTGGTGAGCAAGGAAGACTATGAGCAACTTGAAAAGTATACCCTTGCCTTATTTGAAAGAGGCAGGGAACTGGCCGCCAAACGCGGACTGATCCTGGTAGATACCAAATACGAATTCGGTAAGATCGGCGACACCATCTACGTGATCGATGAAATCCATACCCCTGATTCATCCCGTTATTTTTATGCGGAAGGATATGAAGAGAACCAGAAGAACGGCGTTCAGCAGAAACAGCTGAGCAAGGAGTTTGTACGCGAATGGCTGATGGCAAACGGCTTCCAGGGTAAAGAAGGCCAGCAGGTACCGGAAATGACAGACGAATTTGTTAACAGCGTAAGCGAGCGGTACATTGAACTATTTGAAAATATCACCGGTCAGAAATTTGTGAAAGAAGAAGTAGCGGCTGCGGATGCAGAGTCCAGAATTATAGCTGCACTGAAAAATTTATAATCACCCGGATCGCTCCGGTGCAATGCCGGAGCGGTTTTTACCCCTTATGTGCACGATGAAATTACAATTGATCTCCGCAGCAGTTTGTTTATTAGGCATCAGCGCCTGCAACAATGCCTCCAAATCCCCCAAAGAATTAAGCAGCCAGGAAGTACTGGAGCTGGCCGGAAAATCGCCGGGAATGAACGCCGGCAGAGGCACCTTCTCTGTAATCACCCCCGCCGGCTGGACCAAGACAGATACCGTGATGAGCCGGATAGAATATACTTTTATGATGGCGCCTCCCGGCGGCGACAGCAGCTTCAGGGCGAATGTGAATATTGTTACACAGGAACTGAAACAGGGGGTTACACTGGACAAGGTGATGGAAACCACCCAAAAAGAGATGGAGAATTTCTTCGTGGATTACAGGAAGATCGACAACGGGGAACGTTCCGTTGCCGGTGTGAAAGCCAAATGGATGAAATGCCAGTATGCCCACCGGGAAACCGGCACCCCGCTTAACGGGGAGGTAACCATCCTGGTAAAAAACAATATTGCCTACGCCATTACACTTACTACCCTTGCCAACGACCTGGTAAAGTATGAACCAGCGCTGGAAGAGATCCTCGGCTCTTTTACAACGAAGTAAGAAATATAAATTTCCAGGGAGAAGACCCATGCAGAGCGATTCTTTGCACGGGTCTTCCCGTTTACAGCTATATGCGCTGAATGCCTTATTTTTGCTGGCAAAACCAATGAGCGTTGAAACACCTTGCCGCACTTAATAAATACTTTCTTACCAATAAATGGCTGCTGATCCTTGGACTGTTGTTTACCGCCATCTCCATTGTATTCAGTGTGTTCCAGCCTATCATGGTACGCCAGATCTTTGACCTGCTGGCGCATAATATAGACGAATACCGGTTGTTGGACAACACCGCGTTGAAAGTGGCTTTCCGTGGCGATTTCACGCATGTACTGGCCTTTTACGGCGTAAGTATCCTGCTGTTTGCATTGCTGAGCGGGTTCTTTCTGTTCCTGCAGCGGCAAACCCTCATTGTAATGAGCCGTCATATTGAGTATGACCTGAAGAATGAGATTTACCAGCATTATCAGAAACTGGATCTTAACTTTTTTAAGATGCACCGCACCGGTGACCTCATGAGCCGGATCACGGAAGATGTATCACGGGTACGCATGTACGTAGGACCCGCTATTATGTATGCTTCCCGGACCCTGTTCCTGATCGTCATCATTGTATACCTGATGCTGCAGGTAAACCCGTTGCTAACGCTGTATACCTTGTCGCCACTGCCTTTCCTGGCCCTGACCATCTATTATGTGAACAGGATCATTCACCGTAAAAGCGAAAGGATACAGGCGCAGTTATCCAACATCACTTCTATTGCACAGGAATCTTACTCCGGTATCCGGGTAATAAAATCATACATCCAGGAAGATGCAAGTGCAAAGCATTTTGAAGAAGCCAGCGAAGCGTATAAGAACAGTTCTATCAGTCTTGCTAAAACAGATGCACTATTCCAGCCCACCATGGCGCTGATGATAGGTTTAAGCGTGATCCTCACCATTTTCATCGGCGGGATCCAGGTGATTGAAGGAAACATTACCGTGGGCAACCTGGCGGAATTTGTGATCTATGTGAACATGCTGATGTTCCCGTTCTTTTCCATAGGGATGGTAGCTTCCATGGTCCAGCGTGCGGCGGCCTCACAGCAACGGATAAACGAATTCCTGCAGATCGAGCCAACCATTAAAGATGCACCCGGCGCAAAAGCGATGAAACTGGAAGGGGAGGTGCGGCTGGAAAATGTAACGTTTACTTATCCGCATACAGGGATCACTGCCATTAGTAATTTTAACCTGCATATCCGGCCCGGGCAAAAAGTGGCTGTTATTGGCCGCACCGGCTCCGGCAAAAGTACACTGGCGCAACTGCTGATACGGATGTACGATCCCCAGGACGGGAAAGTGATGGTCGACGGCCAGGATATCCGGGGGCTGCAACTTGGCAACCTGCGGGGACAAATCAGTTATGTGCCGCAGGATGTGTTCCTGTTCTCCGACAGCATTGCCAATAATATCCGCTTTGGCAACCCCAGCGCCACTATCCAGGAAGTGCAAACTGCCGCCAGGCAGGCTTCCGTGGAAAAGGACATACTGGGCTTCAATGAAGGTTTTGAAACGGCCATCGGGGAAAGGGGCGTAACCCTCAGCGGGGGGCAGAAACAGCGTATTTCCATTGCCAGGGCGCTGATCAAGGACCCCAATATTCTCCTTTTCGACGACTGTTTATCAGCCGTGGATGCCCGTACGGAGAAAGAGATCATTGGTAACCTGTATGCCTATCTGAAAAACAAAACGGCTATTATTATCACCCACCGGATCTTTGCCTTGTTTGAGTTCGATAGCATAATTGTACTGGATGAGGGAAAAATCGTAGAGCAGGGAACACATAATGAATTATTATCATTGAATGGTTATTATGCGGAGCTGTATGCGCGTCAGCAATCAGGTGATGAGGAAACTGCAAGTGAGTAGCAGTCATTTGCTTGTATATGCCCTGCCGCAGCCTGTTACAGGCGGGTTTTATGATTTTTCAAAATCATTTAAAAATATTTTGATATTTGTAAAACAATAGTATATTTGTCTCTTATTGTAACAGGATTTGATTCGTTAACACTTAAATCTATCAACTGTGGCGTACGAAAACAACAATCAACAGGAAAGAAACAATGATAGCATCTTTTCTAAACGATTGAAAGCGGGCAAAAGAAGAACGTACTTCTTTGATGTAAAGACCACTCGGGGAAACGACTATTTTCTTACTATAACTGAAAGTAAGAAGCGTTTTAATGACAACGGTTATGACAGGCACAAAGTATTCCTGTACAAGGAAGACTTCAACAAGTTCCTGAATGCACTAACCGAAACCATCAACTATGTTAAAACTGAGTTGATGCCCGATTTCGACTTTGATGCCTACAACCACGATTATGTGCAGGAAGAACAGGACGAAACAGAAGCAGATGGATCTGAAGTTCGTACTTCAGCAATCCCTGTAGAGGTGGAAGTACCTGTTGAGGCGTCAGTAGCCGCCCCGGCTTCACATAGCTCTGATGAGGTAGACAAATGGTAAGATTTTTACTTAAAATAATTGGCAACCCCCGGATTTCTCCGGGGGTTTTTTATTGCGCGGATTTTGTCCTGGAACACTGATTACGCTGATTTTGATGATTACTTTGACTTTTATAGTTGATTTTTTGTTGTTTTAGATGTTGTTTAAAATAGTTAAGGGAGATAAAAAGCGGATTCGCTTTTATCTCCCTTATTTATTATCAAACTTCAAAAAATAAAATCAAAGTAATCATCAAAATCAGCGTAATCAGTGTTCAAGACAAAATCCGCGCCGAAGGCGATCCTACGCTAAACGCATATCCTTCCACGCGTTGATAAGCCCGTTGGTGCTGGCGTCATGGTTTAGGATGATATCGCTGTTTTCCAGTTCAGGCAGTATTTTGCTGGCCAGTTGTTTGCCAAGTTCCACACCCCATTGATCGAAGCTGAAAATATTCCAGATCACACCCTGAACAAAGATCTTGTGTTCATACAAAGCTATCAGTGAGCCCAGGGAGCGTGGAGTAATTTTCTTCACCAGGAAGGAGTTGGTAGGGCGGTTGCCAGGGAAAATTTTTGATGGGAGGATCTTGGCAATTTCTTCTGCAGGTGCACCGGATTTTTCCAGTTCAGCCTTTACTTCTGCTTCCGTTTTTCCATTCATCAGCGCCTCCGTTTGTGCGAAGAAGTTAGACAACAGTTTTACATGATGATCACCGATAGGGTTGTGGCTGATGGCCGGCGCGATAAAGTCGCACGGGATCAGGCGCGTACCCTGGTGAATGAGCTGGTAAAACGCATGCTGACCGTTGGTACCGGGTTCGCCCCAAACGATAGGACCGGTTTCATAACTAACGGGATGGCCTGTACGATCGGCTGACTTACCGTTGCTTTCCATATTACCTTGCTGGAAGTAAGCAGCAAAGCGGTGCATGTACTGGTCGTACGGCAGTATGGCTTCCGTGGCGCTGCCAAAGAAGTTACCGTACCAAAGACCGATCAGCGCCATGATCACCGGTATATTCTGTTCCAGTGGCGTGCCCGCAAAGTGCCTGTCAACCGCATGCGCGCCATCCAGTAATTCAGTGAAGTTTTCAAAACCGATAGTCAGTGCTATCGATAAGCCAATAGCGGACCAGAGGGAATAACGGCCTCCAACCCAGTCCCAGAATTCAAACATGTTCTGCGGGTCGATACCGAAAGCGGTAACTGCTTTTTCGTTGGTAGATAAAGCCGCAAAATGTTTGGCAATGAATTTCTCATCTTCCGCATGTTCCAGGAACCAGCTGCGTGCAGTATGGGCGTTGGTCATGGTTTCCTGTGTGGTAAATGTTTTGGAAGCGATGAGGAACAAGGTTTCATCCGGTGTGATCTTTTTCAGTGTTTCAGCAATGTGGGTGCCATCTACATTGGAAACAAAGTAAGTCTGGATGTTGGGTTTCCAGTATGGTTTCAGGGCTTCTGTTACCATTACCGGGCCAAGGTCGGAACCACCGATGCCGATATTCACGATATAACGTATAGGCTTGCCCGTGTAACCTTTCCATTCACCGGAATGTATCTGACGGCAGATGTGATCCATTTTATTCAGCACTGCTTTTACATCAGGCATTACATCGCGGCCATCCAGTAAAACCGGTTTGTCTGATGTATTGCGCAAAGCGGTATGCAGTACCGCGCGGTTTTCTGTAACGTTTATTTTCTCTGCGCTGAACATGGCCTTTATGGCATCCGTTACACCGCATTCTGTTGCCAGGGCTAATAACAGGCTACGGGTATCTTCCGTAATAATATTCTTGGAATAGTCGAAAAGGATGTCTTCAAATTTAAGCGAGAACTCACTGAAGCGTTCTTTGTTTTCCATAAACAAGGCACGCATATGTACCTTCTTCATTTCTTCAGCGTGTTTCTTTAAAGCGTCCCACGATTTAGTGGTTGTTGGATTGGTAGATGGAAACATAGTCGTGTATATATTAAATGCGCATCAAAAATAATCTTTTAGATTCATGATTTCTGTTTCCTGTATAATTGCCAGGAAATTGTTACGGCAATAACCCCGATAGCGATAATACAGGTATGAATAATGGCGTTTTCATCCATCATTTCTGCAGCCTTTCTTTTCAGCAGGATGCCATAGAATGCCCACACACTAACAAGCGCATAGGTAATATTGTTACGGAGCAGCACCATAGCCATACTCACCAGGGTGCCCAGGCTGATCATGGCAATGGTCCACAGGATCTGTGCATGACGGTTCCCTTCCCAGCCGGTATATACCAGCAATGCTGTAAAGTTGGCAATGGTTGCTATAGAGATCCACCCCAGGTAAATACTGAAAGGAATATGGATAAATATTTTCTCCCGCAGGCTGGCAGAAGCAGTGCTGATGCCGAAGTTAACATGGATAATGGCCAGCGAAATAAGAAGGATCACCATAATGGCCATGCTTACAGGGACAAGATGATAATGCCAGGCAAACAGCCAGCAGGCATTGGCTACACAGGAAATGAGGAACCAGTCTTTCATACGCTGCATCACATAAGCCAGTGTTGCAGGTTCCTTATTTGAAAAGGATAACCATAACTGGTATATAATAAAAGCCAGCAGGGAAATATAAATAACGCCCCATATAGAAAAGGTAATGCCCGCAGGTGCGAACAGGTTGGGGTACTCTTCAGAGATCTGCGCGGTGGTTTTGCCATTGATGGGAAGCTGCACTGCCAGTGCATTTACACCTATCATAATAATAAACCCAATAGTATTGAAAACGGACCGGTTTTTAAAGTGGAGGGTTTCATGGCTCACCATAACAGATGGGTGCTTTTTATAATATTAGTGACATGGTTACCGTGTTACAACACAAAAATTATGCTAAAGTGAACAATCAAAACAAAGTTTGAAAGGCGTTAGTATATATATCCGTTTTTTTCATACATTTGCCAGCTATGACAGCTGAGCAACTTAAAGCTATGAGGGACCGTTTATATGTCCTGGGAGGTTTTCTTTAACGTACCTGACCGATTAGCAAAAATAGAAAACGACAAACAATTAAGCCTGGCGCCCGGTTTCTGGGATGACAACGTCAGAGCTACTTCGATTCTGAAGGAAATAAAGGTAAACAAATACTGGGTAGACCTTTACGATCAGGTAAATGCTGCGATTGATGACAGCGCTGTACTGAACGATTTTTTCAAAGAAGGGGAAGCAACGGAAGAAGAGGTGGAACAGGCCTACAATGCTGCAGTAGCGGCGCTGGACGATCTGGAATTCAAATCCACTCTCAATCAGCCGGAAGATGAAATGCCCGCAGTATTAACCATTAACTCCGGTGCAGGCGGCACGGAAAGCCAGGATTGGGCGGAGATGCTGCTGCGTATGTACCGTATGTATGGCGAGAAGCAGGGTTGGAAAGTATCAGAAATTGATACACAGTATGGCGATGGCGCCGGGATCAAATCCGCTACACTGGAATTTGATGGCGACTTTGCCTATGGCCACCTGAAAGCGGAAAGCGGCGTACACCGGCTCGTCCGTATTTCACCTTTCGATTCCAATGCCCGCAGGCATACCTCTTTTGCCTCCGTATATGTATATCCGTTAGTAGACAATACTATCGAGATCGCTGTAAATCCTGCCGACCTGGAATGGGAATTTTACCGTTCGGGGGGTAAGGGCGGACAGAACGTAAACAAGGTGGAAACAGCCGTACGCCTGAAGCATATTCCTTCCGGTATTATCATCGAATGCCAGCAGGCACGCACACAGGGAGAGAACCGCGAAAAGGCGCTCACCATGCTGAAATCACGCCTGTATGAAGAGGAGATCCGCAAAAGGGAAGAGCTGAAAAATGCAGCCAACGCCAACAAACGCAAAATTGAGTGGGGATCACAGATCCGTTCATACGTATTCCATCCGTATAAGATGATCAAAGACCACCGCACCGATTTTGAAGTAGGTAACGTAGGCCCCGTAATGGACGGCGACCTGAATGGGTTTATAAAGGCATACCTGATGATGCAGAAGGAAGAGGACAATAATTAATAAGTATCGACTAATTATTAATAAGCGCGTAGGCGTTGTATCATGTAATTTTGCTGCGGAAACAATACTCGTAGTCATTTGTTTATTTGATTGTTTGTGGGCCTCCGGGCTTACAAATGATCAAATAAACAATATTAAAATTAGGATACAATGAATACAGGATACTTTGAGTACGCAGCGCCTGCTAATGAGCCTGTGTTATCTTATGCACCCGGTTCTGCTGAGAGGATTGCATTAAAGAAACAGTTAGCCGCCTTCAAAAGCGAAGTAGCAGATATCCCCATGTATATCGGTGGCAAGGAAATCCGCACCGGGAACACCGTTGATCTGCGCCCTCCCCACGAAATCAAACACAAACTTGGTCACTTCCATATGGGCGACGCCTCTCATGTGAAATCCGCCATCGCTGCGGCGCTGGAAGCACGTGAAAAATGGGCCGCTATGGATTGGGAACAACGCGCCGGCATCTTCCTCCGCGCCGCTGAGCTCCTGGCCACCAAATACCGCTATCATATCAACGCCGCTACCATGCTGGGCCAGAGCAAGAATCCCTTCCAGGCCGAAATTGACAGCGCATGCGAACTGATCGACTTCCTCCGCTATAACGTACACTTCCTCAGCGAAATTTACCGCCAGCAACCAGTGAGCGCGCCAGGTATTCACAACAGGGTAGAGTACCGCCCACTGGAAGGTTTTGTGCTCGCTGTTACTCCTTTCAACTTTACCGCTATTGCCGGTAACCTGCCTACTTCCGCTGCCATGTGCGGTAACGTTGTGGTATGGAAACCCGCCAATACACAGGTGTTTGCCGCCCAGGTGATCATGAAGGTGCTGATAGAAGCCGGCCTGCCAGGTGGTGTTATCAACCTCGTATATGCCAACGGTCCTGTTGTAGGCGATGTTTGCTTCGCAGATCCTCACTTCGCAGGTATCCACTTTACCGGCTCTACCGGCGTATTCCAGACCATGTGGAAAACCATCGGCGAAAATATCCATAAGTATAAAACATACCCACGCATTGTAGGTGAAACCGGTGGTAAAGACTTCGTCCTGATCCACAAATCAGCTGATGTCGATATTGCCGTTGCCGCACTGGCACGCGGCGCCTTCGAATACCAGGGCCAGAAATGCTCTGCCGCTTCCCGCGCATATATACCAAACAATCTTGCTGACGATATAAAATCCAAACTGGTTGCTGAACTGAAAACCATGAAAATGGGATCCACAGAAGATTTCAGCAACTTCATCAATGCAGTGATCGACGAACGTTCTTTTGATAAAATTGCGCAGTACATCGACAATGCAAAGAAAGACCCGGCTGTAAAGATCATTGCAGGCGGTAACTACAATAAAACTGAAGGTTACTTTATTGAACCCACCGTGATCGAAACCACCGATCCGAAATATATCACCATGTGCGAGGAAATTTTCGGACCCGTGTTAACGATCCACGTGTATGACGGGGAGAAATTTGAAGAGATCATGCAGGTGGTAGACAGTACTTCCGGGTACGCCTTAACCGGCGCGATAATTGCGCAGGACCGCTATGCAGTGGAATTGGCTACCCGCACACTGGTGAACAGCGCAGGTAACTTCTACATCAACGACAAACCAACCGGCGCAGTAGTAGGACAGCAGCCATTTGGCGGCGCCCGCGCTTCCGGTACCAATGATAAAGCAGGTTCTATGCTGAACCTCTACCGCTGGTTAAGCGCCAGAAGCATCAAGGAAACTTTTGTACCGGCTACGGATTACCGTTATCCGTTCCTGAAAGAGGCTTAGTAAATGTTCATGATTTATATGCAGGCGGTGGATCTATATCCATCGCCTTTTTTGTACCTTGCACCCTCATTCAGTATCCAGGAAATTATGCAGGCAGACATCCTACAAAAATACTTCTCAGAACATCATGAGCATTACCGTGTGGCAGATCTTGAACAACTGCTTATTGCCGACGGAACACCACAACCGGAAGCCAGCATAGCTGCTGCCAGGGCTTTTGATGAATATTTTAAGAAACAGCTGCGTAAGAAGGGGATCAAAGCCGCCGTTTTCTTCGGCATAGGGCTTATTGCACTGCTTCGTGTTATTACCCTCACCAACCGCGAGGAAGGCAGTTTTATGCAGGTATCCACCTCCCTGGCATTGGTAGCTTTTACAATCGTACTGGGGATCATCTGGGGCATGCAGTTGTTTGCATTGAAAGAAGAGATTTCGACGTTCAAGGATATGAGGAAGTTGTAATTGCAAACACAAAATACCCGCTGCCGATATATCTTCAACAGCGGGTAAATAAATTTATCCTGCCCTTCTTTATTGCATCCGCTGCAACGCCGCCAGCGACTCGGTCACATGTTTCTCTCCATCGCGCAGCGAATTGAATTCATGCACAATCACCCCGTTCTTATCTACTATATAAGTAACCCGGCCTGGTATCATAAAGGTTTTAGGTACGCCAAACAATTTACGCACTTCATTTTTAGGATCACTCAGCAAGGTAAACGGAAGATTGTGATGCGTGGCAAAACTACGGTGAGACGCCACGTTATCAGCACTGATACCAATCACCTTGGCGCCATACTTCTGAAAATCCTGGTAGGAGTCGCGAAAAGAGCAGGCCTCTTTGGTACATACACTGGTTTCATCTTTCGGGTAAAAATAAATGACCAGCGGTTGTTTCCCCAGCACGGTATTAATATCAAAAGTTTTCCCGGTTTGATCCTGCAGGGAAAAGGAAGGAATTTTATCTCCTGTTTTTAATTGCGCCTGGGAACCGGAGCCCCATAGCTGGAAAAAGGCGGTCATAGCGAAGATGGTCTTTAAAAGTTTCATACCTGTTATTCTTACTGCTAAAGTACGAAGAGTCTTTATAAAGCATATTAATGTGAGGAAAATTAGTCTCCGTGTATCATTAAAAACTAGTGTTATGTTAATTATTAATTGAAAGATATTGTTCCGTTGTTTGTAAGTAAAGAATACTCCCTAGAATTGATCATTCTTACCCGCATATCTCTGAATATAAATAGGAAGTTGATGGTATTTGCAATTAATTTCCTTTTCAGAAATCACTTTATCAGCGAATCGGTTAATATTTTCGGTTACATCATGTGCTGAACGAAGAAGAATTGTTCCGTCTTTTCTTTCCTTCATATAATAAATAGTCAGAAACACTTCTTCATTTTCAACATTCTTTCCTACAATTTCCTTCCAATCCACTTTTAACTCCTTCAATTTGTCTATTTTCTTGTACAAATTATCTGGCGCTGAAGCAGAAGTAGTAATGTTCCTTATTTTTGCCTGCCAATCAAAGTCCAATTTTATTCGAAAGATGAATGAATACTCATCATATTTCTCTTTCACTAATGGTGTCACCAACGAATCTACAGCCTTGTAGATTTTATTCATTCCTTTAGATTCGCCTGGTCTATTCTGAGCAATTACTTTAGATGAAAGAAGAGAAAGAAATAATATGGCTACTATATGGATATTTTTCATAAACTAGTTTATTTAAATAATAAAAATAAATATACAAAATATGCGATACAACCGAATTCCATTATGTTCCAATAGTCAATAAGGTCTTCATATTTTCTATTTACACCAGGAAGGCGTACCTTTTTTACCATCCTGATAGTCGACAATAGTCTGTAATATTCTTGAACTTATTATTATTTGAAATAGCATTTTTTAGCCTTTCTCCAGTCCATTCAATTGTTTGCTGCAAGCCTTCCCACGATAAATTATCTCTATCAGTGGATGACATATTAGGAAAAATTTCAGCCAGTGCTTCTGATAGTTTGGATCTATAGGCTGCAGCCATCTTATCATGTTGAGTAATGTATGGCGCCGAGGCATCTTGAAATTTCTCTCCTTGTTGAGCAAAATAACCGTGTAGCGATTCATGTAAAATTACCACGACAATTAACTCTTTAGGTACTTTGGGAAGAACGTCAACATTTAAATCAATATATACATCACCATATTGATTACCATCACCACCAAAGTGTGTGTCCTGCCGATTAAAATGCCCTAATTCTCCTGATTCAAAACTTGTAGCAGGCCTCTCCCGAAAAGTAATATTCAGGTTGGCATCCTTATTGAAGACCGCCTTAACAGATGCAGAGATCCAGTTCTTTAAGTCATTGGAATAAACTGAACTGTATGCCGCTGTTAAGCATGAATTCTTCAATTCACTTTTTATTGTGGAGGGAGAACTACTATTGCTATTCCGCCCGCCACCAATTGGAATCGGGTTATTGGGTGTAACCGGTCCTCCTGGAACGGGTCTTACCGGCTCTGTTGGAAACGGGATATTAGTACCTGGGGTTTTCGAGGTACTTGGAGCGGGTGCGGTAACTTCCACTGTTGGGAGGGTAATTTCGAAGCCTGAACCATCGTCATCGAGACCTCCTGGTTTTTTCCATGGATCTACCGGATCATTCGGATCACCTACCATCAATGCTTGTGATCGGTATTTTAGTTCCCCGGTCAATAGACCGTCTTTGAAACGTCTACCTCTAAGGGGGGCATTATTAAACGGATCAAAAATTATTATGTCACCAGAGAAGTCTTCATTGCTCACAAATTGCCTCATACTCTCACTTCCAGTGCGCCCCTTTGTCTTCAGATAGTTATTCTCTGGCCTTATCTCCTGTATAGTTCCCAATACCACACCATTGGAGTCCTTCTGAAAAAGAAGATCCCTGTAGCCTACTGGTAGTTTGTAGCTGGTTAATGGCACTTTTAAAACGCTGGATTTATCCGGGAACGCTATTACTATGGCATCTTCTCAATTTGGGGTTCCGGGATCGCGGTGTTGGCTAAACACAGTTTGCAATCCTGAAGGCCCTGCTGATAACCAATTTTTCTGCTTCCTCAACTGAAATTACAGTTGACTTAATGGCTGGCTGTTCCGTTGTTTGTTTTTGACACCAATAAAAAAATAATAATTGTAGCAATTGCCAACTTAAAGTGGGGTATTACAAACTTTAACATAGTTTGGGATTTAGGGTTTTGAATAAATATTAGGTTAACAATAATGACAGGCGAAGATAAAAAAAGGGTGATCTAAAGCAACAATTTTTTTTACTTAAAGCGAATACTAATAAGATTGCTCTCATTTACCGACTTCGCCCCTTTATACTTAGAATTAGTTAACAAATATTTTCATTTTGAACATTTACCTCCAGGTGAAAAAAAACAGCGGGATACTATAAAGAAGGCTATTCAAAAGTAACTGCTGAGAAAGTAGACATGGAGAAGTGGAAACACGGCCTCACTACAATGTTGGAAGGTTTCAACGTGATGGATTTGCTGTATATGCCAGGGAAAAGGTCCCTTTATATTATAATATATTTTATACTTCTCCTTTTTCAGAAATATTCCCTTGTTTATCAATCTTTTCTAATATTCAACTTTTTATCTGTAGCATTTAATCATTATTTTTGGCACCTAAAACGTTGTGTTTTGAAAACCATACTAAACGGCAGGCAAATGGCTATTACGATAGACAGGCTTTGTCATCAGTTGATAGAAAATCATTTACAGTTTGAGCAAACCGTGCTGATAGGATTACAGCCCCGTGGTATTTATTTATCCGGCAGAATTCATCAGGCCTTGCTGAAACTGGTACCAGGCGCGCACATCGATTACGGTAAACTGGATATCACTTTTTACCGCGACGATTTTAACCAGAGTAAAACCCTGCATGTGCCGAATGAAACCAGTATCGATTTTTCCATAGAAAATAAAAAGGTAGTGCTGATTGATGACGTGTTGTATACCGGCCGTACTATCCGTTCGGCGCTGGATGCAATGCTGGATTTTGGCCGGCCCGCTTCTGTAGAGCTGCTTACGTTGATAGACCGCCGCTTCAGCAGGCAGCTGCCTATCCAGCCGGATTATACCGGACGCACCATTGACGCCCTGATTTCCCAGAAAGTAAGGGTGTTGTGGAATGAAAGAGATGGTAAAGACGAAGTAATTCTGATTGACTAAAATAAAACGGGATTTCAGAATTCAGATTTCACCCTTTATATTTGCACATTAATGTCACTTTCTGTAAAACACTTACTCGGAATTCGCGATCTGCAGCGCCAGGATATAGAGCTTATTTTTCAAACAGCCGACCAGTTTAAGGAGGTTTTACAAAGGCCTATTAAAAAGGTGCCCACGCTACGTGATACAACAATTGTCAATTTATTTTTTGAGAACTCTACCCGCACACGCATCTCTTTTGAGTTAGCGGAAAAGCGCCTGGGTGCAGATACCGTTAACTTTTCTGCCTCGGGATCTTCCGTATCCAAAGGAGAAACGCTGATAGACACCGTGAACAACATCCTGTCCATGAAAGTGGATATGGTGGTGATGCGCCACTCCGCCAGCGGTGCGCCGCATTTCCTGGCCAAGCATATCAATGTGCCTATCCTCAATGCAGGCGATGGTATCAATGAGCATCCCACACAGGCATTGCTCGATGCGTTCTCTATCCGGGAAAGGCTCGGTAGTGTGGAGGGTAAAAAGATCGCCATCTGCGGCGATATCATGCACTCCAGGGTAGCCCTCTCCAATATTTACTGCCTCAAAAAACTGGGTGCAGAAGTAACGGTGGTAGGCCCGCCTACCTTGATACCGAAATACATGGCTGCAGCGCTCGGCGTAAATGTTAGCTATAATATCCGCGAAGCCCTGCAATGGTGCGATGTAGCCAATGTGCTGCGTATCCAGCTGGAAAGGCAAAACACGCCGCTGTTCTCCTCTCTCCGTGAATATTCACTCGCATACGGTGTAAACCGGGAGCTGCTGGACAGCCTGAATAAAGAAATTGTAATTATGCACCCTGGCCCCATTAACCGCGGTGTGGAAATAAATTCTGATGTGGCCGACTCTGGTCAGTCCATCATCCTGGACCAGGTAGAAAACGGTGTAGCTGTACGTATGGCTGTACTGTACCTGCTGGCAGGAAAGAAATCGGAGTAGCGTGCTGCTCCCTGTTGGCTTCTGAAAAATCAGAAGCCAACAGTCAACCCCAATGTATATGATCTGAAAAACGGATATGCATTACCGTTATAACCTCCCGCCTGTTCCGGATCATAATATTTGATCTTCATTTTGGTAGTTTCCCAAAGGTCTTGTCCTGAGAAGTAAATGCGCAGGTTGCTGATCCATATTTTCCTCAGCCAGCTGGCGGGTAAGGTATAGCCCACCTGCAGGTTCTTCAGCCTGATATAGGCGCCGTTCATCGCCCAATGGGAGGATGGAACCGTGTTCTGCTGATCATTGAGATACAGTCGTGGAAATAACGCATCGGGATTTTCCCGTGTCCAGTAATCCTGGTTAATATCCCAGGGTTGCTGCCAGGCGCTGGTAAAAGGAAGATTGTAACGCGGATCCGGCATCACTTTGCGGTCGGCCACGCCCTGGAAGAAAACGGAAACATCAAATCCTTTCCAGGCGAAGCCCGCATCTATACCATACGAAAACCGCGGATCGGTACTGCCCAGGTATACCAGGTCGGCCTTATCTATTTTGTGATCACCGTTGATGTCTTTATAGCGCAGGTCGCCGGGGCCGGTGTTCTCATGCTGGAAGGCGTGCTGGCTCACTTCATCTGCCGATTGGAAGTAGCCGTCCGATTCGTAGCCAAACAGGGAGGAGTAGGGATATCCGGCAATGCCCTGGTTCCAGCCCGGCTGCGGGGCCACATCATCATTCTTCAGCACTTTATTCCGGTTATAAAAGAGGTTGCCGTTGATATACCAGGTAAAAGGACCTTTATCGTCGCGCCAGCCTATATTTATTTCCCAGCCCCATGATTTCATTTCACCGCGGTGAAAATCAATTGGCCAGGCGCCGTCTGTAGATGCGGTGAGCACCGGGATCTGCATATCGCGGTTATGCTTGATGAAATAGTCGGCTGCCAGCGTGAGCCTGCCCCTGAATAACGTAGCATCCCAGCCATAGTTATTGGTGGAAATGTTCTCCCATCCCTGTGCCTGGATAATGGGGTTCTTGTATACAAAGGGCAGCAGGTTAGGAGGAGCATTAAAGCTGAAAGTTTGCAGGCGCTCATCATTGGGGATACTGTTCCAGCTGTTAACATTCCCCAATCTGCCCCATGACCACCTCAGTTTGAACTCATTGAAAAAAGGCAACGCGCGGTTGAACCATGTTTCATTGTTCAGTCGCCACCCGGCAGAAAAGGAAGGGAACACCTGCCACTGGTTCCTGCCGGCAAACGAGGTGCTGTACTGCGATAAGCGCGACCCGATGAGGTTTGCCTCCACCAGGTAACGGTTGTCGTAGTTATAGCTCATTTTACCAAATATGGACAGCAATGAACCGCTGGCGCCCAGCAACTGCGTATATACGGGAGCGTTATTGAAGTGACTGGTATTGATCTCCTGCCGGCTGATATTGTAGGAGGCCGCAGTATTTTGCGTGGTATTATATGCTTCCTGTGTGGCACCGCCGAGCAGGTGAATATTGTGTTTGTCTTCTTTTAGATCGTAGTCGGCCAGCAACTGCAGGTTGCCGCCTTTACTTTCCAGCCGGCTTTTCTGCAGCATGTTATTGGGTTGTAACAATGCGGCCGTATCCACGCGGTTCCAGAGAGCAATGGTATTGCGGCCCAGGTTGTCTTGCAATGTATGTTTCTGCGGACTGTAAACTAATCTCAGCGTGAGCCCTTTGGCAATACTGTCGGCCCTCAGGGTAAACACCGCATCTATGTAATTATTTTTCTCGTCGCGTTCGCCGCCATCTTCCAAAATGGCGTACCCCGGCGCGCCGCCATAGGCGTAGTTGCTGGTATTAGGCACAAATACAGGCACATTTCCAGGGCCGCGGTAAATCCCTGCCAGTAAGCCTTTGGGGCCTTCCACTGCCTGGGCTGGCGAGAAGGTATTGGTTTGTGCGTACGACAACCGGGTTTCCAGGCTGAAATGCTTATTGAAGCGGTTGTTCATGTTCACGCGTGCATTCACGCGGTGAGTACGGTCCGGCCCAACAGCAAATAGTCCTTGTCTTCCAAAATAGCCCAGGGATGCAGAGAACTGGTTGGAGCTATCGCCTCCTTTTACGGATAGGTTATAGTTTTCAATACCGGTTTTGCTTTTGGTAAGTACCGGCAGGGCGTTGTAATTATAGTAGTATTTGTAGAAATCAGGACGCTGGTAGTCGATGGCATAATGATTCCCCGATCTCATTAAATCTATTTCCAGGGGATCCCAGGGCGCAACCTTTCCTGCATTTTCCGCGGCGATGTTCTGCATGGCGGCCGATTGCCAGGAGGGGAGGCGGTTGGGCAGGCGGATGGGGGTTTCAAAACCTCCGAGAGTATTGAAATCTACTTTCAGTTTACCTGGTTTCCCGGTGCGGGTAGTCACCAATACTACGCCGCCAGCGCCACGGGCGCCGTAAATAGAGGCCGCTGCCGCGTCTTTCAGGATAGATACAGATTCAATGTCATCCGGGTTCAATACTGCAAGGGAACCGGGAACACCATCAACAATTACAGGGGTGTTGCTACCGGAGGAAGAGCCCACACCCCGCACCTGGATGTTAAATCCTTCACGGCCGGGTTGCCCGTTACTTCTTGTTACCACCAGGCCGGTGGCTGTGCCTTGTAAGGCCGCCATCACATTGGCTACGGGCCGGCTTCTCAGCCGCACGCCATCTACCTGGCTGATAGAACCGGTAATATTAGCCCGTTTCTGCAGGCCGTAACCCAGTACTATCAGTTCGTTCAGCTTGCGCAGGTCGGGTTGCAGCAGTACAGATATATTTCTCCTGTCTCTCACCGCAATCTCTTTGGTTTCAAAGCCGATCAGGGATACCTGGAGGATAGCCTGTCCGCTGGCCAGGTCTACTTTGAAGCTGCCGTTTTCCGTAGTGGCGGTACCGTTAGTAGTGCCTTTTTCCCGGATAGATACACCGCTCAGCGGCTCCATTCCATCTGAAACAGACCCGGTGAGGGTCCATTTGTTAGGGTTGGGATCTGTGTTGCGGGGAGGCGTTTCATCTGCAGCAACGGCGTTGAGGGGGATTACGATGATTTGTCCGTCTTTTATCTCCACTTTATATTTTGCAGGAGGGAAGATCTTTGGCAATACTTCCTGCAGGGAAGAATTATGTACGTGTAAGCTAACGCCCTGGCGGGTTTCCAGTTCTCCTGACGAGATAGCAAAGGTATATTTGGTTTGTTTTTCTATTTCCCGGATCACGGTTTTCAGGCTGGCGTTTGTAAACTGCAGGGAAACCTTTTTAGGAGGGGGAGGGGCATTAGTATGCTGGGCCATAGCTACAGCATTGGCCAATACCAGGATAACAATAAAAATAAAATCAGGCACGCGTCCAAACCTGGAATTGGAGATACGCGCCTGTAGCAATAATTGCTGCATAAATAAAAGGTCAGGCGCGTATTTAGTAGATGTCTACCAGGTCGTTTTTATGCGTAATGTTAATTTGAAGGGTTTTTCTCATAATGTCCAGCACTTCATCCAAAGACATATTGGGGAAGGTAGCCAGCAGTTTTTTATCAGCCAGTTGCTGATCGCTGATGGTGATCTGTACATTATAAAAATCTTCGAGGGCTTCCGCTACTTCGGTGAGCGGGGTATCGTCAAACGTTAATGTCCGGGTTTTCCACGCCAGGATGTTATTGTTCTTTTTATGGGTACGGGTGTCTATTTCGTGGCCGTTACGTTTCAGGGAGGCTTCCACGCCCGGGGTAAGGATCACTTTTTTCTCAGTGCCTTTATAAGCGGCGCTTACCTTCCCGGATTGCACGAACACTTTCACCCCGCTGTTGGCGGCTTTTACGTTAAAAGCAGTACCTAATACCTGTACTTCTACTTCGGGGGCATTTACAATGAAGGGGAGGGCGTCGTTTTTCGTAACATCAAAAAAAGCTTCTCCTTTATCTATTTTAACCAGCCTGTTATCTTTTCCAAATCCGCGTGCATAGCGTACCTGGGTATGTGCGTTGAGATACAGCATAGAGCCATCCGGCAAGCGAAGACTGTCCTGCTGCTGGTTGGTGGCGTAGGTTTTATACCCGCCCGGGCCCAGCCAGGTCCATGTGCCGGCAATCACCAGTACGGCTGCGGCGGCCCACCAGTACCTGCGGTTCATCCTGATCACGCGGGTGTTTTTCTTTTGTGCGGGAAGCGAAGCAGTTACAGGAACCTTATCCAGCATGGTATCCAGTGCCTGCCATTGTCCCTGGGTATCGAAAGCAGAGGCGGCAGGAAGCGGATCGCCATGCCACATGCCTTTCATATCCAGGAAGATATCCAGGTTACCAGCATCCTGTTGAATCCATTCGTTGAGCTGCGTTTTGTGCTGCTCATTGTCCGGATCTTCCAGGTAACGGATCACTATATCTATGTCTGTTTGATTATTCATGGCTTCTTATTAGTAATACAACCGAAGAACGTTATACCATTAAGCGATAATAAAAAAAATTCCGGAGCATCTTACGACTTATTAATAAGGTCTACCCGTAATCGTTTTAAAGCCGTGGTTAAGTGGGCGTATACTGTATTGATAGAGATATTTAATTGTTCTGCGATTTCGGCTGGCGACAAGCCTTTCAGGCGGCTCATTTCAAAAACACGGCGGCATTGGTCCGGTAATTTTTCAAGGGCAGAGCGGTATTGGGCTTCCAGTTCCTTATGTTCCAGCAGGGAATGGTTATTTTCCGCCGGTGTAGCGGTTTGCATTTGTTCCTTGGCGTATACTTCTTTTCGTTGCTCTTTTTTTATCCTGTTCAGGCAGGTGTTTACGGTGGCTCTTGCGAGATAGTGATTAATAGGGGCCCTTTCATCCAGGTTTTCCGCACCTTTCCACAAGTTGAGGAAAACATCCTGTACCATATCATTCGCGTCATCTTCATCTTTCACATACCGCACGGCAATATTATACATGGATGGTGCGAACTGTTTAAAAACAGTTTCGAACACATCTTTGTTTCTGCTCCGGATGCCTTTTACTATTTCGTCGTTACTCAATTGCAACATGCTTTTGATCTTTTGTCTTGTTTCCGTAGTGCGAAGATAATTTTTAAAATTACTAATTACGAAAGCAGCTGGTATAACGCCTTGTAATTCTTTTTTTCACTTTAACATTTCTTTGACTAATGGTAAGTGAATTGTCGGATGTATTGTTTATATACGGTAGCCAACGATGAGGGCATATAACAAAAACCATGCACATTCATCCGGGCCGGGGATATTCAATATAAATATTAACCATTCAAAAATTGAAGCCATGAAAAAATCAATTGTAGGAACGCTCGCTTTAGCAACAATGGTACTTGGGATGTCGGCTTTCAAAAGTGCAGATGTAGCCGCAGTAAAAACTGTAGACAGCACCGCCGCAATGGTGGATTCAATTGCAACAGACTCCATTGCCAGCCTGGATTCAGTAAAAGTTTTCAGTGTAGACTCACTGCAGCGCCTGGATTCTTTAAAAGGATTTGATTCCCTGACAGTAGACTCATTAATGGGAACCGATTCTTTACAGAGAGTGGATTCCCTGGCCGGAATTGACTCTGTAATGCGTATTGACTCTTTAACAGGGGTAGATTCTTTACAGCGCCTGGATTCCTTAACCGGGATTGACTCGTTGCAAAGAGTGGATTCTTTAACTGGAATCGACTCTTTACAAAAAGTAGATTCTTTAACCGGAATCGACTCTTTACAGAAGGTAGACTCCCTGCAGGGACATGATTCACTGAAAGTGATGGCTGTAGAAGGTGGTTCTATCACCGGTAAAATCACTCCTGCCGACAGCGCTACTGAAGTAGAGGCAGACAACGGTACTGATAAGCTGAAAGGCGCTATATCACAGGGTGCATTCACCATTCCGGCTGCTAAAGCAGGAACTTATACTATTACTGTTCTCGGCAAAAGCCCTTACAAAAACGCCGTGATCAAAGATGTAAAAGTAGAAGACGGTAAAGCTACCGACCTGGGCGAAATCAAATTAGAACAATAGTTTTTAATAATGAAATAGCAACCAACAACACAAAATCATCCACATTGGAAAACCCAATTTGGTTTGATGCAGGGGGACCTCTTACGGTCCCTCTTTTTTTTGCGCGGATTTTACTGGTTTTATTTTGCTGATTGTTAGACTGGGGAAGGATATGGGGGGTGGTTTTTATTTTGGGGAGATGAGAAAGGCCGTCTCTACTAACTGGTATAGCTCCGTAAAGCAGGATAGTACTTTCATTCGCTCACTCACGGAGCTGTAAGGCCCGCCGGGGTTGGTAAGGGCTTCGGTTTAAGCTGAGGCAAGCAGGTTATTCGTTTCACCTGGTCCCAAAAGCTCAAGTAGCTTTTCAGCACTGTTCCCGGGGAATTGCTATTCTTCGTCTGTAAGGCAGGCGGGGTTGGGGCGAAAGTCATATTAATTACTGAAAATATATTTAACAGAATGAAAAATAATTATAGTAGAGACAGGAGAAGCAATAACTGGCTCGTAAAAGAGCTGGGAGTAAGTATTACCACGGTTTCAAAATGGTGTACCAATACAATGCAGCCTACCGTGGAATCCTTGTTCAATATCACCGCTGCACTGGATGTGGATGTACGGGAACTGCTGGTTAGCACAAAGAAACTGGCGTAGAGCTATGTAAATCTATTTATCATCTTTTTTCAAAAAAAGTGGGCGTAGATTTCTTTTTTTTCTAAAAAAAAGCATTATCATTGAAATCAGAAAGTTGTTTGAACCTTATTGATTTGTGACCTAACTGTAGAATGCAGAGCCTTTGGGCCACTACTACGTTAACTCTTGAATAAGCATTAACGGGCAATTTGTTCCGGAGCAGTATTACCAACCCTGCATACACCGGATATATATAGTCAAACAAGCAACGAGCGAACAACGAGCGTAAAAAGTATTTGGTAACAACTTATAAGTTGCAATAGGATAATGAAAAATTGTGTTAATTGTCTTTTGTTTCCTAAAATAGGTTGTTATTTGTAAAATCCATTTTGAATGCATGTTTTAAGGCAAATAGTATAGGTACCCGCGCGTTTGAGAAGATAGTTGACCTCGCAGGATTACCATACATATATATATATTGGCTCCTTCCTGCCATAGCCAATATTACCGCCAGAGAATTTATATAGAGTTTTTTGCTTCCAATTTTTATTGGGATCCAAGCTTCATGACGTCCCGGGTCAGATGGTCCTCCTGGTTTCATGAAGATCGGTCTTCTTATAAAATGAGAAGCCTGCAAAACATCCAGTTACAGCCGGGGATGTTTTTTACTGGTTTCAGCAGCTATAAAAAGGTAGAGAACTTGCTCTAAAGGAAATAAGCCGGAGTAAGCCCTCTAAGTGAAGAATCGTGCCCCTGTGGTAGATGCAAAGCATATTGTGGCTTTGCCCATGATAGCTGTGTGCAAGCATGAAAACTAGTATCAGGAAAAGATTTAATAATTCAATATAAAATCTCAAACAAATGATCAGATTAAGTTTATTCAGTGTCAGAGCTGCTTTAGCAGTCACTTTATTTGCCGTTACTTTCGCATCATGCACCCAAATCTCTACAGAAAGGCCTCAACCGGTGGATTCAACGGCCATTTATCTCAAAAAACTCAATGACTACAAAAAAAGTGACCATAAGAAGTTTGTTGGTTATTTCAACGGTTTAGAAAAATCTGTTTCTGCAGATAGTACCAGGTATATGTATAGTAATCTGCGACTGGTTCCGGATAGCGTCGATGTTGTAGATATCTTTACTCATATGGGAAAAGGAAAAAAAGAATTGTGGAACAACTTTGACAAGATAAAAGCAGATATAAACTATCTCCGGAAAAGGGGTACTAAAGTGGTGAATTGCATTTGGCTGACTGATTTTCAGGATTGGCATAAAAATGCAGATGGAACTCCTGTATATAATCACAATGAGGCCGACTATGATAAATTTGCAAAATTGGTTTATGATTATTTTACGGAATGGGGCCTGGACGGAATAGATGTAGACATGGAACCTGAACTCATTTATAGTAAGGAACAGACAAAGGGGCTACTGAAAGCGTTGAGCAAATATTTCGGTCCTAAATCAGGGAATAACATTTCTTTTATTTTTGATACAGACCAAACATCGGGTACTATTTTTGAAATCTTTAACGATACCTATAGCTATTATAACAATGTTATCTTTCAGGGATACAATTGTGCCGGCGATCGGTGGAGCGGAAATCAAAATATGATGACTGGTGTAGTGAATCAATACGGAAGGCTTATTGGTAATAAAAATGTATTCTTTTTAACCAATGGTGAAAAACCATGTGCCTGGAATGTGAATAGCGCTTTAGGTAAAAATACCTTAATTGAGGAATATGCATTATGGGCATTGAAAACTGATGTTGGTGGTATAGGGGCATATGGATTCAATTTGGATTATAATAATAATAAATATTATAACGTTCGGAAATCAATAGCAACAATGAATTCCCCTCAATAAATTGTTTAACTTCTTTTTTGGGGAAAAATAATGGGCTGCTATGTAATATTACATATGAGCCCGTGAGAGAGCATTGCCCGGTTTTTCAAGCGGCTGTAAACTGAACTGTGTTAAAGGTCGGAATATTTCAGACCTTTAACACAGTTCTTATTTTATGAGTTATGCCCATCTGTTTATTGCATTGGGAGGTATTTAAAGTAAAATCATCATGATCCTGGAGACAGACAACCTCCGCTTCAAATATTATTTTTTGCAGATAGCAGCTACTCAGTAATTTAGCGCTTTCAAATATTTAATCACGCATGCGCACCATCCTGCTCCTCACTGTTTCCAATACCTTCATGACATTTGCCTGGTACGGCCACCTCAAACACCAGGACGTTGCCCTCTGGAAAGTGATCCTCATCAGCTGGGGCATCGCCTTTTTTGAGTACTGCTTTATGGTGCCCGCTAACCGCTACGGCGCCCAGGAAGGGTTTACCGGGTTCCAGCTCAAAACCATCCAGGAGGTGATCACCCTCACCGTTTTCAGCATTTTTGCGGTTACCTTCCTGAAGGAGCCCCTCCGCTGGAACTATCTCGTCTCTTTTTTCTTCCTTGTAGGAGCCGTATATTTTATGTTTAAAAAGTAACGCAGTAATAAAGCAGTGAGAGATATATACTTTAAAACCAATTCATATTATATAAAAATAAATGTAAAACAAGATCAAATTAGAAAAAATCTGTATTATCTTTAGGGATCAGTTTTCAACCAAAAAACAAATTATTGAGGGAAGAAGCCAATATACAGCTGCTGGTGGAAAGGGTAGCATCGCTGGGAGATGAACAGGCTTATAAAGCGCTGTTCCGGATATTTTACAAGCCATTAAGCCAGTTTGCCTTTTCCATCGTAAAATCCTGGGAATCCGCCGAAGAAATCGCCTCGGATGTATTCCTGAATGTATGGAAGCAGCGGGAACGACTGCTCCAGGTTGAAAATCTTCGCGTGTATCTTTATGTATCCACCAAAAATATTGCCCTCAATTACCTGAATAAGGCTGCCCGCACCCAGCATTTCAGTCTTGATGAAGTAGCGGTAGACATCAGTGTCAGCAATGCCACACCGGAACAGATCTTCATTTCCGGCGAAATGGTAAAAAGAATAGAAGCAGCCGTAAATACACTCCCCCCCAAAAGGAAAATGATCTTTAAGCTTATCCGGGAAGATGGCCTTAAATATAAAGAAGTTGCCCAGATCCTCGACATTTCCGTGAATACCATTGATGTACATATGGCCCAGGCCCTCAAAAAGATCAGTGAAGTGATCAACCTCTCTTTTATCAAAACAAAATAATTTAAATTTTTTTTCAGGCAGAGTAGTAGATTTTCAAAAATTGCTTGTCCTTCTGTATAATCATGCTTTTGTATCATACACATGGAACAGGAAAGAATATGGCTTTTGATGGGAAGAAAGGTATCGGGCGAAGCCACGATGGAGGAGTTGCGTGAACTGGAAGCATCATTGCAGAAAGATCCGGACCTGAGATATAAATTATCCGTATTAAGCAACTGGCCTCAGCCGGCTGCCGGTACAGAGTGGGAAACCAAAACGGAACAGGCCCTGGAAAAACACCTGGCCCGGATGGAGGAAGAGTTCCCACAGGAAGAATTACCCGTTAAAACCAGGAGGAACTTCCGTAAATGGGTGGCCATTCTTTCTATACTGGTAGTGATACTCGGAAGCTATTGCATCTATCTCTTATCAGACAAATACCCGCAAAAGGCCGGTAAAGTAGCAATGGCGGCTATTTATACCCGCGATGGCTCCCGTACAAGGGTGCAACTGCCCGATGGAACAGAAGTATGGCTTAATGGTGGCAGCCGTTTAACCTATGATCCTGATATGAACAACCAGGACAGCCGGGAAGTTACCCTGGAAGGGGAAGCCTTTTTTGACGTAGCAAAGAATGCAGCCAAACCCTTTTCCATTCGTACCTCCAGGATGGGCATCAAAGTACTGGGTACCTCTTTTAATGTAAAAGCATATACAGGAGATCATACCACAGAAGCTACGCTGATCACCGGCGCTGTGGAAGTAACACTTAACGATGGCGTGGAAAGGAATGTGAAACTGGCGCCCAATCAAAAGATCATTTTACAGCACGGACCAAGCAACAAACAAACCCAACCCAACCTGGTAGCAGGCTACAGGGTAGAAAATATCCGTAATAACACGCAGGACAGCATGGTAGCGGAAACTGCCTGGCACGACAACTACCTCGTGTTCGATAACGACAACTTCGAAGATATTGCGCTGAAAATGGAACGTTGGTATGGTATCAGGATCCATCTCAACGGTAACAAATTAAAAACATACCATTTCACCGCCACTTTTAAAAATGAATCGTTTTCAGAAGTACTGGAAGCGCTGAAGGTTACAACATCATTTCATTGCAGGATAGTAAGCAATGAAGTATTCATCACTCAGTAAAAGGGGAACGTTAAAAGAAAATCGATACCTCTCAGATAAAAAAAGGGCAAATGCTGCAAACATTTACCCCTTTTGTTGAGATCAAACGGCAGCTAGCTTCACTTGGCAATGTAGTACTGTCGTAGTTTTATGACCTTTTACAACCATAAATGTATGGAAAAAAATCCTACATTATGAATCCTTTTGCGTATAAAAACATAGGGAAAAGTTGTACTGATAATGAAACTGGTGTCCTTTATTATTCTTATTACCTGTTTGCAAATAACAGGAAATGTCTTCGGTCAGCAGGACCGGCGCATTTCCCTCAAAGCAGATTCAGTGCCGCTGACACGGCTCCTGAAGATGATCGAAAAGAAAAGCGGCTACCGTTTCGTATACCGCAACGATCTGATTCCGGCAGGCAAAAAAGTGTCACTGAATGAAAACAATGCTTTGACAGAAGATATTTTAAAAAAGATATTGAAGGATACTGGTCTTACTTTCAAACAGCTTTCCGCCACATTGGTGGCTATAGCGCCGGAAGACAAAGAGATCAGGAATATCAGTATCAGTGGAACGGTAACCGATGTTTTCGGACATCCTTTACCAGGTGTGAGTTTACGTATTGCAGGTCTTAATAAGGGTACTACTACAGATGAGAATGGTGAATTCCTCATGGAGGCGCCTTCTTCAGCAACGTTGATCTGTTCTTTCATTGGTTATGAAGAGCAGCGGGTGACAGTAAACAACTCATCCCACCTCAACATTACGCTGAAAGACGATTCCAAAGGATTGAACGAAGTGGTGGTAGTGGCTTATGGCGTGCAAACAAAAAGTTCTTTGACAGGTTCAGCTACTATGGTAAATGCTTCATTATATGATAAAGCACCCCGTAGCAGCTTCCA
This sequence comes from Chitinophaga polysaccharea, assembly GCF_902150045.1. GTDB lineage: Bacteria > Bacteroidota > Bacteroidia > Chitinophagales > Chitinophagaceae > Chitinophaga > Chitinophaga polysaccharea_A. The sequence goes on along the minus strand of NZ_CABFVU010000003.1, from coordinate 627,164 downwards.
GGAAAGCTTACAAGGCAATGTAGCCGGCTTACAATCTACCAATGGTTCCGGTCAGCCCGGTTCCATACCCAGTATTCATATACGCGGCATAGGATCTATTACTGCAGGCAGCTCTCCGCTATACGTGGTAGACGGCACACCGGTGGTAACAGACAACCTTACAGATTATAATGTGAATTCCCTGGCAGGGATCAACAGCGCAGATATCGCGTCGATCTCTATTTTAAAAGATGCAGCTTCTGCGTCCATCTATGGCTCCCGCGCTGCCAACGGCGTGATACTCATCACCACCAAACCCGGCAGCCAGGGCAGAACAAAGATCAGCGCAACAGTGCAAAGAGGCAGCAACCAGCTCACCATCCCGCAGGCAAACTATCCGCTCAATACCAGCGAGATGATGGAACTGCTCCGCGAAGGATGGGCGCATAAAGCAGATGGCACAGGCGAAGCCGGTTTTCAACGGGAGCTCCGCGCACGTGGCGTAGACACTACCGTGAACACCAACTGGATCGATGTGCTCACCCGCCATGGGAGCTATACACAAGCCAATCTATCTGCCGCAGGCGGAAATAATAAAACAAAATTTTATGTTTCCGGCGGCTTATACGATTCCAAATCAGCCCTGAGAGGAGTGGACTACAAGCGTATGACAGGCAAGCTCAATCTGAGCAACCAGGCCACCAGCCGCCTGTCGTTTGATGTAAACCTGTCCTTCTCTTATCAGCGTGCAAACGCAGTAGGGGATGTAGGCTTAATGGCCAACCCGGTACGCTCACTCGTACGCCTGCAGCCCTGGTTGAAAATTTACAACCCGGACGGCAGCTACGACTTCAGTTACAACAACACCTTCAACCCGGTGGCCGTACTGAATGGCGATACCCGCACCGGCACCATTTACGGACTGCTGGGCGGCGCCGGCGCCAAATACGCCTTCACTGATTTTCTTTCGTTTGAAACAAAGATCAGTCTCGACCTGAACTATGCCCGGAGCAACTCTTTTTTTGCACCGGGATTCGGGGATGGAAGAAATACCAATGGCTGGGTATCGGTCAGCAACAGCCTGTGGAATAACTGGGTATCTACCAATATCCTGCGGTTCAACAGGCGATGGGGCTACCACGGGATCAATACGTTTGTAGGATATGAAGCGCAGAAAACCACCAACAGCGGCAACTCTTCAGCAGCGTCAAACCTGCTGCCCGACCTGCAACTGCTGGCGGACGCCTCCAAACCGGAAAGCGTATCCTCTGTATCCAGCGCCAATTCACTTACAGGATTGTTCCTGAACAATAGCTACGACTACAAGCAGAAATACTACCTCACCGCCTCTATCAGAAGGGATGCCTCTTCCAGATTTGGCCGGAAAAAAAGAAGTGCTGCATTCTGGTCCATAGGAACAGCGTGGAATATTTACCGCGAACCATTCCTCCAGGATGTAAATGTCATCAACGAATTAAAGATAAGAGCGAGCTACGGCAGCAACGGAAACCAGGCTATTGATAATTATGCTTCATTGTCGCTTTATAGCCCGGCAAATGATTATGATGGGAAACCGGGGTATGTGCTTACGCAATACCCCAATCCTTTCCTCACATGGGAACAGAACAGGCCACTCAATATAGGACTGGATTTCGCGGTGCTCAGAAACCGCTTGTCAGGTACCATTGAATATTATAACAGAACCACTTCAAGGTTACTGCTGAATGTACCGGTATCTTCTACAAATGGTATTACAACTGTTTTTAGAAATAACGGGGAGATGAAAAACCGCGGCTGGGAAATATCCCTTTCCTCCCGCAATATCATCGCAAAAAATGAAAATGAATTCTCATGGCGTACAGATGCCAACATCTCTACGCTGAATAATAGGATCACAAGACTGGATAACCCGATCACCAGTCCTCCTTATAAACGGGAACCAGGCACAGATTTCTACCAGTTCTTCCTCGTTGGATTTGCAGGCGCAGATCCCCAAACCGGTGAAGCACTGTGGTATAAGGATGCTTCTAAAACCGCTACTACCAAATCATACGGCGAAGCGCAACGTTTTAATCAGGGAAGCGCACTGCCTAAATTTTATGGCGGCATTACCAACTACTTCAGCTATAAAGGATTTGATCTGAGCTTTCAGTTCTTCTGTAACTGGGGAAATAAAGTATACGACAACTGGGGAACATTCACCGAATCAGATGGCAGCGGCGGATTCGGGGGCGCAGCAAAAATGTCGCGCCTCATTTATGAAAAACGCTGGCAGCATCCGGGAGATATTACCAATGTGCCTAAAGTGGTTTTCGGCGGTACACAATCGGGTTTGAGCAACCAGAGCTCCTCCAGGTTCCTGTACGATGGCAGTTTTATCCGCCTGCGCGACGTGCTGCTGGCTTATAACCTGCAGCAAAGCTGGTTAAAGAAAGCCAATATCAGCGAAGTAAAAGTATATGTGCGCGGCAATAATTTATGGACGTACGTAAAAGATAAATATCTCACCATGGACCCGGAAGTACCGGTAACAGGTGATTACGATCAGCGTCCCCCGGTTTTTAAAACATTCCTGGTAGGATTGGATGTAAATTTTTAAGGTATTCATGCAAAAGAAATATACATACGGGATACTTGTTTTACTGGCTGGCTTCTTCAGCGCCTGCAGCAAGGATTTCCTTGATCAGCGCCCGGATCAGTCAACAGAAACAGGCCGCGCCATTACAGACCTGCCCGGGTTGAGGGCGGCTATCAACGGCGTGTATTCCCTGATGCAGGATGAAAATTATTATGGACGTACCATGCCGCTGTTGCCGGATCTGCGGTCCGACAATGGTTTTATCAGCATCATCAACAGCAACCGGTACCGCAACCAGGACCAGTATATAGTAACGGCCAACGATCAGTATACCACCGATTCATGGAACCAGTTATACGCGGTAGTGGCCAATGCCAATATGGTGATCATGAAAGGGCCAAAGATTTCGCTGCTGCCATCATCGGCCGACAGTACAGAGGCTAAACAGATAGTGGCGGAAGCATACGCATTACGCGCACTGGTGTTCTTTGATATTGCACGCATGTTTGCGCAACCATATAACTATACGCCCGGCGCTACGCATATGGGTATTCCCATTGTAACGGTTACGAATGTAGATTCGGTGCAGTCGCCCTCCCGCAGCAGTATGAAAGATACTTATGCGCAGATTATCAGCGACCTCACAGCTGCTATCTCCGGGTTTGAAGGAAGTAAAAGCACAGAATTCTCTTCCGGGCGGATCAATATCTATTCTGCTAAAGCATTGTTGTCCAGGATCCTCTTATATAAAGAAGACTGGCAGGGAGCAGCCAGGTATGCCGGCGATGTGATACAATCCGGCAAATACGCACTGCTGCCCAATGAAAAACTGGTGAGCGATTTTAAGATCACCAATAACAATGAAACTGTTTTTGAGATCATCAATACAGCGGTAGATAACCGCAATACGGATGGCTTAAGTTATATGTTCAGCCAGGACGGATATGGCGATGTATTGGCCACCAATAACATTTACAATATCTACCAGGCTACAGATGTAAGAAGGAATTTTCTGCAGAAGGGAAAACGATCCGGTAACGGCGGCGAAGATCCGGCTAACATCATCACGAAATACAAAGATGTAAACACGTTTACAGAAAGTATCAAAGTGATGCGGCTGGCTGAATTATATCTCATTCATGCAGAAGCAGCAACACACCTTGGAAGCACCGCGGAAGCACAGGCTGACCTGGAAATGGTAACACAACGCGCCGATCATAATGCCCCGCCGGTAACGGCTACAGGACCGGCACTCCTGGATGCGATCCTGCTGGAACGTAGAAAGGAACTGGCTTTTGAAGGGCATCGGCTGTTTGATTTAAACAGAACAAAACGCTCATTCACCAAATTCCTGGCGAGCGACAAAACGATACAGGTATCGTGGCCAAGTACGAAAGTTATTTTGCCCATACCACAAAGAGAACTGGATGCTAACCCCAATATACGCAACCAGCAGAACGAAGGTTACAATTAAATCTAAACCGCCTTTGTTAATAATTGGTTTTTGCTAAGAGATGGCTGGTTGGATTTTTGCTTATGAAGAAATAAAGTCCCGGTGGTTCTTCACCGGGGCTTTTTTTATGTAAACACGACAATTATTCCGACTTCAAACTCTTCACTGGATTGGCCAACGCCGCTTTCACCGATTGGAAACTAATGGTAAAAAAAGTGAGCAGGATCACCACAACACCTGCAATTAAAAATATGCCTGCATCGAAATGGATACTATAGGCAAAGCCTTTCAGCCATTGCGCAGTAGCCCACCAGGCCACCGGGAAAGCAATAAGCATAGCAATCAACACCAGCCGCAGGAAATCCTTCGACAGCATCATCACAATGGTACTGACCGTAGCGCCCAGCACTTTCCTGATACCGATCTCTTTGTTTCTCCGCTGCGCGGTAAAGGCTGCCAAACCAAATAATCCAAGGCAGGAGATGAGGACAGCCAGGCCGGCGAAGTACCTCGACAACTGCGATATCTGGCTTTCTGCTTTGTATAAAGTCTGGTATCTTTCATCCAGGAACTGATAGTCGAAGGAGACCAATACAGCCACAATCAATATAATAGAAAGGGAGAACTGGAACACCACCAATCCCTTTCGTACAAATAACTCGCCCGCAGATCCCCTGATCTTTCCTTTCAATACAGTTACAGGTTTAAAGCCTGACAAGTGAAATGCAGGATAACTGCCGGCTATCAGGCCGGTGAACAGTGTGATGCCAAGCGTGGTCATTATCATCGACACATCGGGATGGAACAATGTAAGTTGTTTGCCTGTAATGCTGTTGAATACAGGGAGGAACAGTATTGCCATTAAAACCGCCAGCAGCAGGGAAGTGAAAGCCATTACCATGGATTCGCCGAGGTATTGCAGGATCAATGCACCACGGCCGGCGCCCATCGCTTTTTTGATGCCTACTTCCTTCGCCCTTCCGGATGCTTTCGCGGTAGAGAGGTTCATAAAATTAATGCAGGCAATTACCAGGATGAAAATAGCAACGAGAGAAAACAGGCGTACATAATCTATTCTGCCACCTACCTGTATACCGTTTTCATAACGACCATACAGGTAATTTTCTGAATACCGCTGGATGAAGGGCGTGCGGTAAGTGATCTCATTATTGGTTTTAAGTTTAATGTAGCCGGCAATTTTTGCATTGAATTTTTCGATGTTGGTGCCGGGCTTTAAAATAAGAAAGGTATTAAAAGCAGTATTTCCCCATTCATCGGCATTGCGTTTCACCATTTCAAGCGAGCGTACAGGCAACATAAAATCGAACTGTTCAGATGACTGTGGCCCGGGTGATTTAAATACACCGGAAACAACAAATTGTTCTTCATGCTGGAAGTCGACTATTTTACCAATCACATTTTCAGAGGAGCCAAACAGGTTCTTTGCCAGCACATCAGACAACACAACAGAGGCAGGGTCTTTCAGCACCTGGTCTGCATTTCCGGTGATCAGCTCATAAGAGAACATCTTAAAGAAATCCTTATCGGCATATTTCCCATTGGTCCTTATATTCTTTTCATTTTTTACAGATATTATTCCTTCAAGGACCGGGCTTACATAGGCTGCATATTCCACTTCCGGCATATCCTTTACCAGTGCTCCGGCCATAGGTACCGGAGATGATTTTGCTGTCCAGATGCCGCTTGCCTGCACCCTGTTTTCCAGCACCTGGAAAAGCGTGGCGTCGTTCTTATGGAATTTGTCGATGTGCAGCTCATCTTGTACCCAGATATAGATCATAAGCGCGCAGGCAAGCCCGGTAGACAACCCAATTAAATTAAGAAATGCAAAGCGGCGATCCTTAATGAGATTACGCCAGGCAAGCTTAAAGTAGTTTTTCAGCATAGTGAAAATTATGTTGTCGTTTGTCTCCAAAGGCGATGCCATTGCCCGGAGCTTCTATAAATCAAATTAATGAATATTTGTAATATATTTAAATTGTCCGGTTTTGATACAAATGGTGTTCATATATGCAACCTGGTGTACGCTCATCATATTTATCTTTCCTGCCACCAATTAATTATTACTTTTGGCAATCCGTAAATTCACGAATCATCAAATGTTTATAAGACGATCTACCGCACTGGTTATAATTTTACTGGCAGTATTGGGTTTACCCGCATTGGCACAACCATCACCCGTATGGAATGCTGCCGATATAAAACTGCAACTGAAGAAGCTGGATACGCTTGGAAGTGTATTATACATTGCCGCCCATCCTGATGATGAAAACACCCGTTTGCTGGGCTACCTGGCAAAGGAAAAGCTGTATCGTACGGGCTACCTGTCGCTCACCCGCGGTGATGGTGGGCAAAACCTGGTAGGGAATGAACAGTCGGAGTTACTGGGACTGATCCGTACACAGGAGCTCCTGGCTGCACGCCGTATTGATGGGGCAGAACAATTTTTTACCCATGCCCAGGATTTCGGGTTCTCTAAAAACCCGCAGGAAACATTTACCATCTGGAACAGGGAGCAGATCCTGGGAGATGTAGTATATATGATCCGTAAATTCCAGCCTGATGTGATCATCTGCCGTTTCCCGGCAGACAGCCGCGCAGGCCACGGCCATCACACCGCATCGGCCATGCTGGCGGAAGAAGCATACAGCGCAGCCGCTGATCCCAAACGTTTCCCTGAGCAGTTGAAACTGGTAAAACCCTGGCAGGCAAAACGGATCCTCTGGAATACCTTCAGCTTCGGCAATATAAATACCACTTCAGACGACCAGTTTAAAATAGATGTAGGCGCCTTTAACCCCCTGCTTGGAAAAGGCTTCGGGGAGATAGCCGCTGAAAGCCGCTCCCAGCATAAAAGCCAGGGATTTGGCGTAGCCTCTTCCCGTGGCAGCTCCCAGGAATACTTTCTAACCATCAAAGGCAATACGCCTAAAAAGAGTTTACTGGATGATATAAATACCAGCTGGACAAGAGTTCCCGGCGGCGGTAAAATAGGCGCCCTGGTAGATGCAGCGCTGGCTGCATATGATATGGAGAACCCGGCCGCCTCTGTACCGGCCCTGCTGGAAATACGCAGCGCCATCCAGGCTTTGCCCGACGGCTACTGGCGCAACCTCAAGCTGAAAGAAACAGAACAACTGATTTACGCCTGCGCCGGCCTGTGGGCAGAAGCCTACAGCACATCGCCCACTGTAGTACCCGGCACCAGTATGGAAGCCACGGTGCAACTGATCAACAGGGGCCCGGTAAAAATTACGCTCGATAAAATAGAATTACCAGGCAATACCAATATAGGAGAACAGCAACCACTGGCCTTCAATAAATTCACCAGCATATCCCAAACACTGCAGGTACCGGCCAACACACCGGAATCGCAACCCTACTGGCTGGCAGAGCCTCACCCGGTAGGCACTTACATCATCAATGATCCGCTGCTGGTGGGCAACCCGGAAAATATCCCTGCACTGCAGGCACAGATCCATCTTACCATCGGTGGCCAGCCCTTTACTATTGCACGCCCGCTGCAGTATAAATATACCGACCCTGTTAAGGGAGAGCTGTACCAGCCACTGGTAATAGCTCCGCCGGTAGTGGCAGACCTCAGCAACCAGGTATATATTTTTACAGATGCCAAAGCACAGTCCGTACCGGTGAAGCTCAGGGCAATGGCCGACAATATACAGGGAACCGTGCGGCTGCAATTACCCGCCGGCTTCAGCGATGGCAACAGCCAGCCGTTCAGCCTGAAACAAAAAGGAGATGAAACAGAGCTGCGCTTTGATATCAAACCGGTAAAAGGCGTGGCAGAAAACCATGCAGATACATTTACCGTGGTAATGAGCTGTAACGGTAAGGAATACACGCAAAGCCTGCAACAGATCCGCTATGATCATATCCCGCTGATCACGCTGTTCCCGCCGGCACAGGCAAGGCTGGTGTCCGTGAACCTGAAACATAACGGCAACCGGCTAGGTTATATTCCCGGGGCAGGCGATATGGTGGCCGCATCGCTGCGCCAGGTAGGATATGATGTAACAGAACTGGGAGAGAAGGAGATCATGAGCGGCAACCTGCAACAATACGATGCTATTATCACCGGGGTGCGGGCCTATAACGTAAACGCACGTATGAAATACTGGCAGCCCAAACTGATGGAATATGTGAACAACGGCGGGAAGCTGGTGATCCAGTATAATGTGAATGGCCCCCTGGTAACAACAGACCTGGGACCTTATCCGTTCAGTTTGTCGCGCGACAGGGTAACGGATGAAAATGCGCCGGTTACTTTCAATGATCCGAAAGACCCGCTGCTGCATTATCCCAACGAAATTACCGCAGCGGATTTTAACGGCTGGGTGCAGGAACGCGGGCTGTATTACACGGCTAATGCAGACAAGGCCTATAACAAGCCTTTCAGCATGAACGACAAAGGCGAATCGCCACTCAGCGGATCCACACTGGTGGCTCATTATGGCAAAGGATGCTATGTATACACCGGCTTGTCCTTTTTCAGGCAACTGCCTGCCGGTGTGCCCGGAGCATACCGTTTATTTGTAAACCTGATTTCTGTAAAATAGTGGCTGTAAGATAATGAGTAAGAAACATCAAGAAAATCGTCCCAGGCTGAAGATCGCTGCCGGCTTGTGTATTGCCCTCGGCCTGCTGATCGGGTTTACGATCAAGCGCGTGCAGGTGGGATTGATCATTGGTATTGCATTGGGACTGCTGACAAGTAGTATGTGGACTAAAAGCAATTCAAACGATTAGATTATGGCAGATAACCTGCGGGAAGAAAAACCACCGTTGTTTCCATCGTGGGGATGGTGGTATGCATTGGTAATAGCCTGGCTGCTGTTGCTGATCATACTCTTCTACTCATTCACCAAAACATTTTCATGAGTCCTTTAGATTGGATGGTACTCATTGGTACCCTCACTGTAATCATATGCTATGGCGTCTGGAAAAGCCGTGGCCAGCGAAACATGGAAAGCTATTTCCTGGATAACCAGTCTATGCCCTGGTATATCATCCTGCTGTCTATCATTGGTACCCAGGCAAGCGCTGTTACCTTTATCTCTGCGCCGGGCCAGGCCTATACAGACGGGATGCGCTTTGTGCAATACTACTTCGGTTTACCCCTGGCTATGGTAGTGCTTTGTATCACGTTTGTTCCCATCTTCCATAAACTGAAAGTATATACGGCCTACGAATTCCTGGAGCAGCGCTTCGATCTGAAAACACGTACCCTCGCGTCATCACTGTTCCTGATACAAAGGGGTTTATCTACCGGTATCAGTATCTGTGCGCCTTCTATCATATTATCTTCCTTACTTGGCTGGAATCTGTACTGGACAAACATGATCATGGGCGGCCTGCTGATCATTTATACAGTAGCCGGTGGTACCCGCGCGGTGGCCTATACGCAAACATTTCAGCTTACCATTATTTTCGGAGGCATGTTCCTGGCCGGATGGATGGTGGTACACCTGTTGCCCGCGGATATTGGTCTGAAACAGGCTTTGCAGGTATCCGGTAAGATGGACAAGCTGAACGTGATTGTTACGAAATTCGACTGGAAAGATAAATACAATATATGGAGCGGCGTGATAGGCGGCTTCTTCCTCGCACTATCATACTTTGGTACCGACCAGTCGCAGGTAGGCCGTTACCTTACCGCCAAATCAGTGAAAGAAAGCCGTATGGGCCTGCTGATGAACGGCCTTGTAAAAGTGCCCATGCAATTCCTGATCATGCTGATAGGCGCGCTGGTATTTGTATTTTACCTGTATTTCCGTGCACCTATTTTCTTTAATGAAGCGCAACTGGCAAGGATCCATAAAACAGAACAGGGACCGGCGTTACAGAAACTGGAAGACCGGTACAATGAACTGGGCGCCCGGAAACAGCAGCAGGTAAAGGACCTGGCGGCTGCGTTGGAAACAGATAACAGCGCCAGCATTGCTGTTGCAAAAAAAGCGTTGCAACAAACGGATGATCAGTCGCAGGAGGTGAGAACAGCCGCATTGTCGCTCATCAAAGATGCCGACCCGACTGCCGACACCAACGATACCAATTATATATTTCTTCATTTCGTGGTGAACAGTTTACCCAAAGGACTGGTAGGGTTGCTGATAGCAATCATCTTCCTGGCAGCCTGGGGCAGTATTGCTGCCGCATTGAATTCACTGGCGTCTACTACCGTGATTGATGTATACAGGCGGTTGTATAATGCGCATGCGTCGGAAGAGCATTACCTGAAGATATCAAAACTATGGACCCTGATCTGGGGTGTGTTCTGTATTGTGGTGGCGCAGTTTGCCGGTAGCCTTGGCAGCTTGATAGAAGTGGTGAATGTGCTGGGCTCCTGGTTTTACGGGGTAATACTCGGTATTTTCATGGTCGCTTTTTACCTGAAGCGGGTAGGGGGCGCTGCTACTTTCTGGGCGGCCATTATCGCGGAAATAGTGGTGCTGGTGGTTTACTGGACCGGGACGGTATCTTTCCTCTGGCTCAACGCCATTGGCTGTCTGCTGGTGATATTGCTCGGTTGGATCTTCCAGTATTTTGTGAATACGCGGAGGTTGTCTGACTCAGGATTAGGATGATTATGATGATTTCGCTGATTTTTATTTTTTGAATTTTTGTAATTATTATAATTAAGGGAGATGAGAGCAGATACACCTGTCTCATCTCCCTTAATATTTCCAAAAAATAAAATCAGCGAAATCATCATAATCATCCTAATCCTGAGTCAGACAAAATTCGCTTACTTCAACGTAGCCAGCAACTTCTTGTTTAAAGTTACGTAGTCATCGTTTTTAGCCGTAGTAGCCAGTTCTATGGATTTCTGGGCTGCTTCCTTAGCTACTTTCACATTTTTGGCTTTCGCGTTAATGCGGGCTTTCTGGTACCAAACCCAGAAGGCATCGGGGCTTTGTGTAGCGGCTTCATTGATCCACTCTACGGCTTTGTTGATGTCTTTACCGCTTTCGTAGTAGTATACAGCGGCCTGGAAGTAAGGTTTCTTTTCGGCATTCTGCATAGCATCGTTGATCTGGGCAGTGATTTTATCGTCGATGTCTGCTTTGATCACTACCGGTACTTTGGTTTTATCCCAGCCAAGGGTCAGTACTACGGAGTTGGAGCGTACATTTTCAAATCCGATGGTAAAGCTTTCCTGGCTGAAAGGAGTGGCTACCGGTTTTACGGTTACACGGGCAATATCGTTTTCCTGTTTGTACGCAGCAGGGCTGGTTACGTCCAGGCTGCTGGTAAGGATAACGGTCCATGATTGTGCGCCGGGAATAGATAGTAAACCATATTTACCAGCTTTCACAGGTACGCCGCCAAAATTTACATCGTCGCCGAATGTAATAGTGGTAGCGCTGTTGGCTCCGGTTCTCCAAACTTTACCATAGGGAACCAGGTCGCCCATGATAACGCGGCCGTTTTTCAGCGGACGGGAGTAGCTCAGCTCAATATTGGATAAAGCGAAGTCCTGTTTAATGGTTTGCGTAGGACTTGGCGCAGGCATTTTGATGCCCTGGGCCAGTGTAGTGCCGGCATACAGCAGCAGCATAGCGCCCGCTGTGGCGGCAAAGGTTCTGATAGTATTCATATTTGGTGGGTATTTAAATCTATTCTATTAATCCGTTGCGGAATGCGTACAGTACCAGGCCGACGCTGTTTTTAACGTTGATTTTTTCCAGTAGTTTCTGGCGGATCCCCTCTACTGTGCGGGGGCTCAGGAAAATCTGCTCGGAAATCTCCTGAGTGGTAAGTTCATTACAGATCAGCTTCAGTACTTCCAGCTCCCGGTCATTGAGCTGGATCTCATTTTTTAATGTCGGTTTAAATTGTTGTTTGTTTTTGTGCAATACTTTTTTGAGCAGTGCCAGGTTTACGTTTTCATTAAAGTAAAATCCTTTTTCAAAAGTAGTACAGATGGCTTCATAGATCTCTTCCGGTTCCGCGTTTTTTAATAAATAGGCATTGGCCCCGTTTTCCACCAGGTGTACAATGAAGTTATCGTCTTCATACATGGTGAGTATAATAATCTTTACATCGGGATATTTTTCCTTTACCTTGACAGTAGCTTCAATGCCATCCATGTTTGGCATTTTCAGATCCATCAGGATCACATCCGGTTGATGTGTTTCCATGTTCTGTAGCAGATGCAGCCCGTCATCGGCTTCAAAAACGAAGCGGATATTTTCGTAAGGAATCAGTGTGTTTATGACTCCACTGCGGAAGATCTTGTGATCATCTGCAATGGCCACTTTTATGTGTGCCATAGGTGGACAGTTAGAAGATTTGCTATTATTTTATTCAGAATAAATTACTATAAGTCATGTCGTTACAAGCGGGTTCAACATAACCGGATGGCAATTTAGTAATAAAACAACATAAGTATCAACTATTCTGTGCTGGTGACTGATAATTCTCTACACTTATCGTTGCAATGGTACCTTGCGGTGTTCCGGGAGTGAAGTTAATATTTCCACCGATAATATTGAGGCGGCTTTCAATATTTTTAAGTCCGAGGCTCCCGGTTTTAGTGCGGGAGGCGGCCAGTGTATTGAGTAGGGCGCCGTTCCCGTTATCTTCCACGGTAACCGTAAGCAGGGAAGGGGTGGTTTGATAAGTGATCAGTACATCGGTAGCCTGTGCATGTTTCAGGATATTATTGATCAGCTCCTGTACCACGCGGTATACGTTCAGTGCTTTTTCCCGGTCTACCGTTTGGCCGTTGCCTGCGGTTTTGAAAGCTATTTTTACCTGTTTGTTTTTATTCATCAGGTTGCAGAAGGAATCCAGGGCATGCGCCAGGCCCAGGTTTTCCAGCGCCTGGGGATGCAGGCTCTGGGAGATGAACCGCAGTTGCTGGATAATGGTATCCGTGAAATCTTTTGTTTCGCGGAGCCGTTCCGTTTCGCCGTTGCCGGTTTTCAGCAGGGGTTGAAGGCCGCCCAGGTTTAGTTTCAGTACCGACAGCTGGGCGCCTACCTCATCGTGGAGGTCTTCCGCGATACGTTTGCGTTCCTGTTCCTGGCCCTGTAGTACTGCGATGAGGCGTTCCCGCTGGAGCTGGAGGTCTTTGTCGCGTATGGCAAGTTTATGTTGGATAACCATTTTTTGTTGGAGCATTACCAGCAATATCACGATGACTCCCAGCATTAACATTACTGTAGTACCAATTACAATAACATCAATAATTCGCATGTTTTAGTTTTTTGATCTTAGAGAAGCCAATATAAAGAAGAATCATCGATATCATTCCAACAATATAATTGATACTCAATATTGCCACGGTCATTCCCAACCTGGCTACCCCTGTAGTGAAGAGCGTTTGCAGGTGATTATAGCTGATACAGAATAAAAATTCTGTACAGGCAAAAATGAAAACACCCGAATTATACCAGAATATCGGCAGGGAATCTATGTAGATCGATTTTTCTATAAGAGTCCTGTCTTTCAGCAGCTGTAAGAAAAGGTAAAGGCCGTAGGAGAACACCACGAGCTGCTTAACGCCGGATGAGATGGAGTTAAAGGCGCGTACTCCCTCTATAAAGAACAAATCAAATATAAATATAGCCAGTATCAGGAAAGGCATATACTTTATAATAGCTTTCATCGTAGGGTTATGTATACTCCGGTAGTAAAATATAGAGAGTGTTACAAACTGGATGAAATGCATAAGACTGAAAAACCACATGTTATTCCCTATATGTCTCTCTACAAGAACAGAGCCTCCTGCAAAAACGATACAGCTGAGAATATAAAAAAACATGCACCGGGAAGAGAAGTCCAGGGATTTATAGTTTAAAAGGAAGGGGATCAAGACCAGCGCTTCAATCCCCATCATGCTATAAAAAATGCTGAAAAATAAAGTTACATTCACGAGATGGCATTGTTGATGATAGTAGTTATCATTTATCCTTTCCCTCCTGGCTTTGAGCAATATTCAGGGCAGGGTAATCCTGAGTCAAGGATTTTTGCCATACCGCCTTTGGCTAGAACACCTCCCGGCGCCGCCGCAGTTGTCTCAGAAGGAAGTATATCATTGCCCTCTTCATCTACTGCTACCAGGATCATTTTTTTCTCTTTTATACCATCCCCATCGGTATCTACCTTTATACCATAATAAATTCTCAAAGCGGTGGTACCGGGTTGGTCCAGCAACTCGATGATCTTGTCTTTACCAAAACACATCGCCTTAACATGGGTGCCAAAAGACTTCTGGTTGACATGATCGTCATCATGATTTTTTGTAAGCGTTATCATTTCTTCCAGGGAAATAAACTCGCCTGTATCGGCAGGAATCGGCCTTTTAGGAAAATCATTCATAGTGGGTAAGTTTTAGTTTGTGGTAAAATTATCACAAATAATGGCATATACAATCCGGCTGCAGACCTACCTGGTTAAGGGCAACTGCGTTTTTACGCAGGTGTAACTGAATCCACCATTGGGTTTGAGCAGTTTTACACCCGCATGGAAAGCGCCCGGATTCCGTATCCCCCACAGGAAAATGCGTATTTATACGCATGGCTGTTTGGCCAGCCAGGAGAGGGGACAAAAAGCGAAAACCGTACTTCCCTTTCTCATTATACGTAATTATACGCAAGGTCTTTTTTCAGTTGTTAAACGCTTGACTGCTCCTTTAAAGTTCTTAATCTTTGTATTGTCAACCGGCTTAAATCTATTGTCCACAAAAAAGTTAATAGTAATTGGCCTTTCTACCATGTTTGTTTTTTTAGGTTAGTGATATGCAGAATCAATTCATCAGGTGATGCTCGTTAACCCCTTTTTTTTTCTTTAAAAAAAATAAAATTATGAGTTACCTATTAATCGGAAACATCTCTGCACTTATTTGCCAGGATTGCGTGGAGCCCCTGGTAAATGCACGTATCCGGGTGTATCTGCCTGCTGTGTCTGCAGCATCAGAACAGCCCATTGGAATTTTTAACGACATGAAACCGCTGTCTGCCCGCGAAGTGCTGATGAAAGCCGACCGGTTACTGGCAGAAGCCACCCTTGATGATAAAGGCAATTTCAGTCTCCGCTGGAAGGAAGTACACCTGTTCACCGAAGCGCTGGAACTGGACCTGTGCCTGGATGAGTTACCGGGAAAGAACGGCACGCGGCAATCACGCAACTTTCACCTGAGCAAACTGGTGCTGCACTGGAAGCGCAACGCCGACGGCTACGTGGGCGCCTATGCCTATGTGATCCCTGCTGTTACCTGGCATAATATATATGCCAATGCCGGCGCCTGGGTAATTACCGGTGTAGTGAAGCCTCATTTTGCAGCCTCTGGGCAACCGCACCTGAAAGTGGAAGCCTACAATGCAGTTACAGGTCAGCTGATAGGGCAGGCGCATACCAATGAGGCGGGGCGTTATACCCTGCACTTTTCCAGGCAGCACCTCAGCAATGGCGTGATGCAGTCGCTCATCCCCGGCCGCAGAGCCACCGGCCCGGATGTGTACTTCAAAATTTACAGGAATAATGAATTGCTGTGGGCGGAAGATGAAAGCATGGCCCGGCTGCCCGGCCGACAGGACCTGCGCCCATGCAGCAATGTAAATATAATTTACCGGTCATCGCGGGTGAAACGTGCTTCTGAGCAACTTGGCAGCTGGCTCGCCGATGTGATCACCCTCACCGGTCAGAAGAGAAAGAAGAGTGATAAATACCGCTTGCTAACCCATAGCTTATTGTAAAAGGATTGTTTGTATGTCCCTCCTTATCATGGCAAAACTACCAATTGTTTGTGACCTTCTAACAGCAGATGAGCAGCTACCTTTCCCCGGGTAGCTGTTCTCATTTACAGGTATCAGAACCTCGGATGAAAACGCAGCAGGGTATCCCTCAGGTATTCCCGGTCAAGGTGGGTATAGATCTCCGTAGTGGTAATACTTTCATGTCCCAGCATTTCCTGTACGGCCCGCAGGTCGGCGCCGCCCTCTACCAGGTGAGTTGCAAAAGAGTGCCGGAAGGTATGCGGCGATACGTTTTTCTGAATACCCGCTTTTTGGGCCAGCTCTTTTATCACGAGGAAGATCATTACCCGGCTCAGTGCACCACCGCGACGGTTAAGGAACAGGGTGTCTTCCTGACCGTATTTAACGGGTAACATTGTCCTGACATTTCTCCGGTAAATATCTATCTGCCGCATGGCATCTTTACCGATGGGTACCATTCTTTCTTTATTGCCTTTCCCGATCACCCTGATAAATCCCACATCCATATGCAGCTGGGTGATCTGGAGGTTAATGACCTCACTTACGCGAAGCCCGCAGCTATACATGGTTTCCAGGATGGCTTTATTGCGGTGGCCTTCTGCAGTATCCAGCGGTATTTGCGCAATGATCTTTTCGATTTCTTCAAAGGAGAGCACGTCCGGCAGCTTCCGGAGAATTTTAGGGGCTTCCAGCAGTTGGGTGGGATCTTCCTGGGCCATGTCTTCCAGCAGGAGGAACCTGTAAAATGCCTTCAGCCCGGAAATGGTCCTGGCTTGTGAACTGGCGGTCATACCCAGTTGGGCAACCCATTGTACACAACCCTGGAGGTCTTCAAAAGTTACGTCCTGCGGGCGCAGTTTTTCTTTTCCGTGGGCCTGGAGGTATTGCTCCAGTTTTTCAACATCTCTTATATATGCTTCCACGGAGTGGTCAGACATTGATCGCTCTAATCTTAAATATCCTTTAAACAGTTTCCGGAATGATTCCCACATATGCAGGCAAGTTAAATGCTTTTTGGAAAACTACGGTAACGGCTATTCGTAAAAATAAGGGGAAAAGGGTAAAATAATACCAGGGAAAGCGGGTGTTTTTACTACAAAAAAGGGAAAGTAGTTTTATTTAAAGTAAACTATTCTATGAAATAGTATAAATTATTGATAGTGAATTATTTAAGACATATAAATATTAGCCGGTTTCAAGGGTGTAAACCGGGGTTTTTGCCTCCTTTTTTGCTATCATATTCTTATTGAAGATCATATGATTACGCCTTTTTGGCAGTTTTATTATCATATCTAAAGTACCACTTCTTACAAAACCACATAAGTATATGTAAATGAAATAATTAATCAACAAAATAAATAACTGGCCCACAAAAAAGGCCGGCTTTTGAGAAGCCAGCCTTTTTGCAATGATGTAAGTGATTCAGTACTAGAATTTCTCCAGACCGCTGAAGAAGAAGTTACCTTCAATCACAGCGTTTTCATCAGAGTCGGAGCCATGTACCGCGTTGCGGCCGATAGACTCTGCGTATTTTTTACGGATGGTACCTTCTTCTGCGTTGGCGGGATTGGTAGCACCGATCAGTTTGCGAAAATCTTCTACGGCATTGTCTTTCTCCAGGATAGCCGCTACGATATGGCCGCTGCTCATGAATTCTACCAGTTCACCGTAAAAAGGTCTTTCCGCATGTACCGCATAAAACTCACCTGCTTTAGCAGTAGATAACTGCGTCATTTTCATGGCCACGATGCGGAAACCTGCAGCGTTGATCATGTTTAAAATGCCGCCAATGTGCCCGTTTGCTACTGCATCAGGCTTGATCATAGTAAATGTTCTGTTGCTCATATAATGTTTAATTCCGAATTACAGATTAGGCCGCAAAAGTAATTACATTTTCTTTAGTGGTAAAAAATTTTGAAATTCTGCCCCAAATAAAGATCTTCGCACTTCGTTTTCTGTTTCAACCACTTGTTGTGATTGGAAATCAACTCTTAACATTACAGTTTTTTAATGAAGCCGATCGAGGAAATTAAACCTTTGCTGGAGAGCCCTAAGAAAGTGGTGATAACAATGCACCAGAAGCCAGACGCGGATGCCATGGGTTCTTCCTTAGCAATGTATCATTATTTAATACAGAAAGGGCATCAGGTAACTGTAATCTCACCCACCAATTTTCCGGATTTCCTGAAATGGATGCCAGGCGCCAATGATGTGATCGATTACGAATCGTCTATAGACCGGGCCACCCAGGCGCTGGAAGGTATTGATCTCCTGTTTTGCCTGGACTTCAACGCCCTCTACCGCACCAAAAACCTGGCGCCACACCTGGAAAAACTGGATTGCACCAAAATTCTGATAGATCACCATCTGGAGCCACAGCCCAGCTTTGACTACGGCGTGAGTGATACCAAAGCCAGCTCCACCGCCCAATTAGTTTATGAAACTATATATAAATTGGGAGATGAGCAGTATATTAACCTCGAAATTGCCGAATGCATTTATGCCGGTACTGTAACAGATACAGGTTCTTTCCGCTTTGCATCCACTTCTGCTGCCGTACACCGTATGGTGGCCGACCTGATGGAAAGAGGACTGAAACATGAGGTGATCCACCAGGCGATCTATGATAACTTCCTGGAAAACCGCCTGCGCTTCCTCGGACATAGTCTGCTGAACCGCATGGAAGTATTCTATGAATATAATACTGCTATGCTGGCCATTCCATATTCCGATCTGAAACGGTTCGATCTCCAGACGGGGGATACCGAAGGGCTCGTGAATTTCCTGTTGTCTATCCAGGGGATCAAAATGGCTGCGCTGATCATCGACCGCAATTCGGAAGTGAAACTGTCGTTCCGCTCCAAAGGCAATTTCGACGTAAATACCTTTGCCCGCAAATATTTTGACGGGGGAGGGCATTTCAACGCTTCCGGAGGCCGCAGCACAGATTCACTGGAAAAAACGGTAGACCGTTTTGTGAAAGCCGTGGAAGAGAACGAAGACCTGTTACAATAACTTTAATTAAAGTATTTCAACCTACTAATACAATCAAATGAAAAAAAACAATCAGTTTTTAGTTGCAACTGCAGCTTTTGGCTTTCTTTTAGCCAGTTGCGGTACAGGTGTTAAAAAAACACCGGGCGGTATTGAGTATATCGTTCACAAATCCGGCAGCGGAGCACAACTGAAATTAGGCGATACTGCCCTGGTGAATGTTACCCAGCATATCAATGACTCCCTGCTGGGTGATTCCCGGAAAATGGTAGGCGCTGCGATCCCGGTGCTGGTGGCCAAACCACAGAGCAAATACGATCTGATGGAAGGTATTGCCCTCCTGCATGAAGGCGATAGCGCTACCTTTATTATTCCATGGGATTCATTACCAGCCCAGGAACGTCCTCCGTTTGGTAAAGCAGGTGATAAACTGAAGATCACTTTTGCAGTGGAAAACAAATACTCTGCTGCTGCCCAGAAAGAAAAAGACGAAAAAGTAATTAAAGAATACCTGGATAAAAACAAGATCAACGCCACTAAGAACGCTGAAGGCGTTTATGTAGCAGTTACCCAGGAAGGTACCGGCAGTACCCCTAACGCGGGCGATACCGTGTATGTTCACTACACAGGTAAGCTCACTACCGGTAAAGTATTTGATTCCAGCCAGGATTCAACTATGCGCCCAGGTATGCCTTTAGAGCCAATCAAATTCCCTATCGGCCGCGGTTTCGTGATCAAGGGCTGGGACGCTGGTTTGAGTGGCCTGAAAAAAGGTTCCAAAGCTACCCTGGTAATTCCTTCTGTACTGGCTTATGGCTTACAGGGAAGTCCCCCGGTAATCCCCGGCAACTCCGTACTGGTATTTAACGTAGAGTTGGTAGATATCAAAGCTGGCGCTCCGGCTCCGGCTGCTGCTGCACCCACTCCAGGTAAATAATTATTATCGCATAAAGAGAAAGCCCCCTGTCGCTTGACAGGGGGCTTTCTCTTTATAATTCAATACCATTATCAGGAGTATCCATCTATCAGCACCTCGTATAACTTCACCTTCAGGTCTTCCAGCGACACATCCTGGGTAAGCACTCCATCAATCGCATAAGACACAGATCCTCTTTCCTCGGAAACAATGATCGCCATATTATCGCTGTGCTCCGTAATCCCTACCGCCGACCGGTGCCGTAACCCTATACGGGTGGGCAGGTTAGGATTTTCAGATACCGGGAGGATCACTTTAGCCGCCAGGATCTTGTTTCCAACAATGATCAGCGCACCATCATGCAGGGGACTGTGCTTCTCAAAAATACTTTCTATCAGCTTCGCGCTTACGTTCCCGTCGATAGGAATACTGGACGCAGAATCGAATTTCAAACGGTAGGTGGTAGCTATTACAATCAGGGCTCCGGTAAATGTGCTCTGCATCCGGCTTACTGCCACTATCAGTTCGTTGATAATATTTTCTTCTTCCTTATAACTTTTAAACTTATCAGGAAGAAACAGTTTTGTTAGAAAACTGTCCTTACTCAATGGTGTTTTCTTACCCAGCACCAGCAGGAACTTCCTGATCTCCGGCTGGAAAATAATGATGATGGCAATGATACCAACATTAATAAAGTTTTGCAGGATATTGGTGAGGATAGGCATCTTCAGCGCCCTTACCAGGAAATAAGCGGCATATACCATCAACAGGCCTACGAAAATATTAAAAGCAAGACTTCCCTTTAATAAACGGTATAACTGAATGATCAGAAAAACAACAATCAACAGGTCCAGAAGATCCAGCCATCGAAACTCAACTCCATAAAATTGTATTACTTCCTTCATAGTTGTAAAATTGCAAGATTAAATTAGCCATTCATTTTCTTCATGATCCTTACCGCTTCCACAGCGGCTTTTACATCGTGTACCCTTAATATATGCGTACCCTGTTGCAGGGCAATGGTATTTAAAACAGTAGTGCCGTTCAACGCTTCGGCCGGGGTAATGTTCAGCAGTTTATAGATCATCGATTTACGGGAAATGCCAGTCAGCACCGGTACCCCAAGTACATCGTAAAACAGGCGCAGGTTCTTCAACAGGGTATAGTTATGGTCAATCGTTTTTCCAAAGCCAAATCCCGGGTCAGCAATAAAATCTTTGATGCCGGCAGCGCGACAGGCGGCCAGTTTCTGTACCAGGTAATCAAGCACTTCGGCCACCACGTCTTCATACTGCGGGTTTTGTTGCATTGTGGCTGGTTTACCCTGCATGTGCATTGCAATATAAGGCACCTGCAGTTTACCAACAACCGGGATCATATCTGCATCCATATCTCCCGCGCTTACATCATTGATAATAGCTGCGCCTGCATGTACTGCTTTCTCTGCTACTGCAGCATACCAGGTGTCTACAGAAATAATAGCAGTGGGATATTTGTTCAGGATGGCATGAATAGCAGGGATCAGCCGGTGGATCTCTTCTTCCGGTCCCACCATTTCAGCACCGGGACGGGTGCTCTGTGCGCCCAGGTCCAATATGGCGGCGCCTTCCGCCAGGTGCTGCGCCGCTTTTTCCATCACCAGGTGCAGCTCATGCATGCGGTTACCTTCATAAAAAGAATCAGTGGTCACATTTATAATACCCATTACGGCAGGTGTGGCGAGAGACAATAACTGCCCTCTGCAGTTTATTACAGGTGAAGATGTTGTTGCCGGGACATGGTATGGTTTCATTTAAATGCGTTAAGAGTTAGTATGCAGGCGCCTGGCCCCTGATTTCTTATATAGTTCCGGCCTTTTACCCGAAATTCTTTATTTTGCCTGCAAATCTAAGAAGGAAAATCAATCATTTCCGAATTTAGGAATTTACACGTTTAATTTCAGAAATAGATTTGAAGCGCGCCGGCAGGCATTTTACGCTCATCAATTTCAAGGAAAGGTAAACCCTGATTGTTCTTATCTTCACAGATCACTTAAACATTAAACTATTTTATGAAGATTATCCTTAACCTGTTACGTATAATCGTTGGGGTTTTATTCATTTTCTCTGGCCTGATTAAAGCAAATGATCCGTTAGGGCTCAGCTATAAAATGGACGAGTTCTTCGAAGTGCTGCACCTCACTTTCCTGTCTCCCTGGTCCCTGGCATTTTCCATTATCATGAATGCCTTCGAAATTATTGCCGGTGTAGCTGTACTGGTTGGATACCGTATGCGTATCTTTTCCGTGCTACTGCTGCTGCTCATTATATTCTTTACCTTTCTTACAGGTTATGCCCTGTTCAGCGGTACTATCCGTGAGTGTGGCTGCTTTGGCGACTGCATAAAGCTCAGCGCCGTGGAAACCTTCTGGAAAGATGTGATCCTGCTGGTGATGATCCTGGTGATCTTCTTTTACAGGAACGGCATACAGCCGCTGTTCAAAGCAGCA
Source organism: Chitinophaga polysaccharea (assembly GCF_902150045.1). Classification (GTDB taxonomy): domain Bacteria; phylum Bacteroidota; class Bacteroidia; order Chitinophagales; family Chitinophagaceae; genus Chitinophaga; species Chitinophaga polysaccharea_A. The sequence goes on along the minus strand of NZ_CABFVU010000003.1, from coordinate 604,991 downwards.
GGACTGGTGCTGCTGCTCTCCGCCGTATTCGCATTCGGGATTCAGTGGTATACGTTGAAACACCTGCCTTTCTTCGACTGCCTGCCTTATAAAATAGGCAACAACATCCCCGAAAAGATGAAACTGCCCCCGGGCGCTACACCGGATGTGTACGAAATGATCTTTATATATGAGAAGAACGGGCAGAAGAAGGAATTTACTGCAGATAACTATCCCTGGTCCGACAGTACCTGGAAATTTGTAAACCGGAAAGATAAACTGGTGAAAAAAGGCAACGCAGAACCGGCCATCAAGGATTTTATCCTTACCGACCTGGATGGCGTTAACCAAACGGAGGCCATCCTGTCTGAAACCAAACCGGTATACCTTTTCCTGGTGCTCAATACCCAAAAGGCCGGCAGCGGATGGGATGAAAAAATGAAAGCCCTGCAACAAAAGTGGAAGAACCAGGAAGTAGTTATATATGGAGTAACCGCGTCCACCAAAGAGGAAATTGCGGCCTTCAAACAGCAACACGGCCTGGAGTTTCCTTTTGTACAAATGGATGGAGTGGCCATTAAAACCGCAGGCAGAAGCAACCCTGCGCTGCTCCTGCTGGATAAAGGCACCATCAAAGGGAAATGGCATTATAATGATATACCATAATCAGCTGTATGCTTCGTTTTCTGCTTCGTAAAACCGGGTATGGATTGCTGGTGCTGCTAGGCGTAGTGGTGTTGGTGTTCTTCCTGTTCAATGTGCTGCCCGGCGATCCGGCACGGCTCACATTAGGACAGCGGGCAGACGTAGCATCCCTGGAAAACGTGCGCCGGGAACTGCATCTCGACCAGCCGGTAGGGACGCAGTTCCTGTATTACCTCAACGACCTGCTGCCAGTTGGGGTCCACACCCAACAGGAAGCCAGTGAAAACCTGCGGTACCTAACGGTAGCGCATATATCAAATGATAAGCTCCTGGTGCTGAAAGCGCCTTATCTCCGCCGTTCCTACCAGGGTAAAAAACAGGTATGGGATATTCTAATAGAGGCATTGCCTGGCACCCTGCTGCTGGCAGTAGCCGCTATGCTGTTTGCCACTATTGTTGGTATTGCCCTGGGGGTAGTATCGGCCGTAAAGCAAAACACCTGGATGGATACCGGGGCCGTATTTGCCAGTGTGGCCGGTATTTCAGCGCCTTCCTTTTTTGCAGGGATAGTACTGGCTTACCTGTTTGGCTTTGTACTGAGCGACTATACCGGTCTTCATATGTCCGGCAACCTGTTTGATGTGGATCCTTTCAGAGGCAGGGTACTGAACCTGCGCAACCTGGTGCTCCCGGCAATTACGCTGGGGATCCGCCCGCTGGCCATCATTGTGCAGCTCACCCGCAGCGCTATGCTGGATGTACTGCACCAGGATTATATCCGTACCGCTTACGCCAAAGGTCTTTCCCGCCGGGCCGTGATATGGCGGCATGCGCTGCCCAACGCCCTCAACCCGGTGATCACCGCCATCACCGGCTGGTTTGCCGAACTGCTGGCAGGCGCCTTTTTCGTAGAATACATTTTTGGTTGGAAAGGCATCGGCAAGGTAACGGTGGATGCCTTGGACAAATTCGACTTCCCCGTGGTAATGGGAGCCATCCTCTTCACCGCCGGCATCTTCGTGATCGTTAACCTCCTGGCGGATCTCCTTTATACACTTATCGACCCGCGGATCAAGCTCGCGTAGCTCGCCGCGGAAATTGTCTGACTCAGGATTTTGATGATTACACTGATTTGATCATTTTTGATTTTAAAAGATTTGTGGAGATATTAGCGAGTATATTTTCGCTAAAATCTCCCCAAATCCTTTTGAATCAAAAAAATAAAATCAGCGAAATCATCAAAATCCTGAGTCAGACAAACTCCGCAAAAAAATATTCCCATCTTTGTAACATCTCCGATTTACAGTCGTCTTCTTTCAAAACGCACTATTCTGCATGTCATTAGATAGATTCCTTACCGAGGTAGTTCCAGTCAGGCAAAAGCTTTACCGCTTTGCTTTCCGCCTGCTGGGCAACGAGGAAGACGCGCAGGATATCATCCAGGATGCCCTCATGAAGGTATGGGGCATGCAGGAAAAGATGGCGGAACTACAGAATATGGAAGCCTGGTGCATGCGTATTACCCGCAACCTGGCCCTGGATAAGATCAAATCCAGGAAATACCGGGTATCAGATGAACTGGACAGGGCAGGAGAGATGCCGGCCATTCATCAGCAAAACCCGCATGCGGTAACAGAACAGAACGATGTCATGGAAAAAGTGCATGTGGCCATCAATGCCCTGCCGGAAAAGTACCGCACCATTCTTCAGCTGAGGGATATCGACGGGCATTCCTACCAGGAGATCGCCGACATACTTGATATAGACATGAACGACGTTAAAGTGAATTTGCACCGTGCCCGTAAAACGGTACGCGAAAAACTACAAAACCTGCAGATATATGGATTATAAACACATCACTGTATTGGTGGAAAAGTATTGGGAAGGAGAAACCTCCCTCGAAGAAGAAGCGATACTGCGTGATTTTTTTAGCATGCCGCACGCTGGCCTGCCGGAAGCCCTGCAGGAGGCGGCTCCCTTGTTCGGGTACTTTCACCGCGAAGCAGAAAGAGTATGGGAAGCGCCACCGGTAAAAATAGTGAAGCTGTCGCCCTGGCGGCACTGGATGAAATATGCTGCAGTGATCTTGGTAGCGGTAGGCATCGGTTATGCGCTTAAGCAGCACCATCAGCGGGAGCAGCAGGTACTGGTAGCTTTAAGGCAGCAGGAAATGAACGATCCGCAGAAAGCGCTGGACGAAACCAAGAGAGCTTTACAGTTGCTGGCTAAAAATCTCAACAAGGGCACTTCCGGGATACAGCAGCTGTCTTATTTCAGCGAAGCCACTGCCGTGGTGGAAGGAAAGGAAGATTAACCAACGGCCATTTTAAAACCTGATATAAATTTAGAAAGATGAAACGATTCTTGTTATTACTAGTGGCGGTCTTTGCCAGTTTTCACCTCTTCGCGCAACAGGGAAGCGCCATAGAACGGTTCTTCCAGAAGTACGAGAACGACCGCAGCTTCACGGTGATCACCATCACGCCCAAGATGTTCAGCATGTTCGCCAAACTGGACCCCGGTGATGCCGACGCCAAAAACATGATGAAGGTGATCCAGAAGCTGAAAGGACTCCGTATCCTCACCAAGGAAACTACGAAAGATGGCCCCCGGTTATACAGGGAAGCCGCCGCGTTTATTGGTGGCGACTTTGAAGAACTGATGACGGTGCGCGACAAAGGCAGCGATGTGAAATTCATGGTGAAGGAAGACGCCAAAGGCAACATCAATGAACTGGTAATGCTGGTAGGCGGCTCCGATCAGTTCCTTGCCATGAGCCTGGTGGGCAATATGGATCTCAACGAAATATCCCAGATCGCCAACGGCGTTAGTATCCAGGGAATGGATAAACTTAAAAACGTGAAGAAGAAATAACTTTTAAAACTACTCCCATGAAATCATTGCTCATTGCCGCAGGTTGTATGTTCTTATCTGCTACGGCTGTAAAGGCCCAGGACAAATGCCTGCGCGAGTTCCGCAACAAGTATAAAGGAAGCGCGGAAATACACACTGTAAACCTGGGCAAATTTGCGCTCAACCTGGGCAGCCTGTGCCTGTCGTTCGACAATGACGACGCCGATGCCAAAGCGATGGGGCACGCACTCAGAGGCATACAGAAAGTAAAGGTATACACCATTTCCAATGTAAAAGGCGGCACTGTTAGTTATGACGATATTGCTGATCTGAAAAGCAACCTGCAGCGGAATGAGAATTTCGATCTGTTAATGGAAGCAAGAGACAATGGAAACCTGGTTCATATACTCAACAAGGGGAAAGCCGATGAATTGGGTAACGTGGTAATGCTGGTACAGGAAGAAAACGAATTCGTGATCGTAAACCTGCAAACCACCCTGAAAATAGCTGATGTCAACCATCTTATCCGGCAGTTTGCCTCCAACTGATCACTGCCTAACGGATCATCACTTCCTTTACAATGTTCTCTCCGAGCATTTCATTCACCAGCTTGATGATCTTGTCTTTCGAATAAGTTAATTCCTGTTTTAGCGGCGCCACAGTAGTTGTAACGATCAGTTTATTATCGATCAGCTGGATGCTCTGTGTGTAGCGGGCAATGGTTTTGCCCATCAGTTTCTCCCAGTTTTCCTGGATGCGCACCTCCGTAAGGCGGGGTTTCATCCTGCTCTTATTCATAAATTCCCGGAGGGCATCTCCTATACTGGTAGTTCCATGACGCATGGTGCGAAGCTAGTGATTTTTTGTTGGTATGTAGCTTTCAGCAACGCATTTTGTTGCCGGAAGCTATATGCTATATGGCGATGAGCTGTATATTTTCTCCTGTGCCCGCAAAGGCCTGCTGCAGCCGCTCTGCATGCGTATCCGTAATAAATACCTGGCCGTAGTTATCGCTGGCTACCAGTGCAATGAGCCGGCTTACCCTTTCCTGGTCCAGCTTTTCAAAGATATCATCCAGCAGGAGCAGGGGAGGGAATTTTTTATGCTGGCGGATCACTTCAAACTGCGCCAGCTTCAGGGCAAACAGGAAACTTTTGCGTTGGCCCTGTGAAGCGCTGCTTTTCATGAGATGATCGTTCAGCAGGAAAAGAAGATCATCACGGTGAATGCCGGTGGTGGTGCGCTGCAGCTGCATATCGCGGTACCTTGCCTGGTTTAGCTGCAGGGCATAATCTTCCTCCAGCAGGCTGCACTGGTATTGGATATTCACTACTTCATGGGTGCCGGCAATATAATCATACAGGCGTTGTACCTGCGGGATAAAGGTTTGCAGGAAAGTTTTCCGGGTTTCATATACCGGTACGCCATGCATTACCAGCTGCAGGTCAAACACATCCAGGAGGCTGTCCTGGTTTTGCCCCGTGGCCGCCATATTTTTCAGGAGGCTGTTCCGTTGTAATAATATTTTCTGGTAGATGATCAGGTGCTCGAGGTACTCGGGGTAGAGCTGGGAGAGAAGACTATCCAGCCATTTACGCCTTTCCTCGCTGCCACCAAGGATGATGTCTGCATCGTCCGGGGCGATCATTACCGCGGGAAACTGCCCGATATGGCGGGAAAACCGGTCGTACCGCTCCTCATTCAGGCTTACTTCCTTGCGGCCGTCTTTGAGGGTACATACGATCTTTTCTTCCTGGTCATTTTTTTCCAGGTAGCCCTCCAGCCGGAACCCGTTGGTCTGGTAGCGGACATTCTGATTTTCGCTGCTGGTAAAATAGCTGCGGGTGAAGCAAAGATAATAGATGGCGTCCAGCAGGTTGGTTTTACCCGCACCGTTGCGGCCGGTAATCCCCACTATCCGGTGCCCGAAGGAAAAGGATACCTGGTTGTAATTCTTGAACTGAACGAGTGATATCTTATTTATATAAAGCAAAGAAAAAAATTATTCGTAATTAATAATATGCAAAAAATATCATTTGTATAACTAATAAAAATCCGCTCTACTGGGAACTTCCCTGTGATCCGGGTGCAATTAAATGCAAAACTGTTTGAAATTGATGAAATTGCATAATTTAATGGGAATTAGAATTGATATTTATATTTTACGATTTTCCTGTTATATTTGCGAACAAATTTAGAAAGAGTGCAAACTAAAACAGACGTGAAGACGAAATTCACCAAAGAGACATATCTGTACTGGTATGAATTGATGCTTTTGCTGCGCCGCTTTGAAGAAAAGACAGGCCAATTGTACGGTATGCAAAAAATCCGTGGCTTTTGTCATTTGTACATAGGACAGGAAGCAATTGCTGCTGGTGCGATGACTGCTACCAAGCCGGAAGATAAATTCATCACTGCCTACCGTGATCACGCGTTGGCAATTGCGAAAGGAATTTCCGCTAAAGCTTGTATGGCAGAACTGTATGGTAAAGCAACCGGTTGTTCGAAAGGAAAGGGAGGCAGTATGCACTTTTTCTCCAAGGAACATGGCTTCTTCGGCGGCCACGGTATTGTTGGAGCCCAGATAGGCACCGGCGCCGGACTGGCGCTTGCAGAACAGTACAAGGGAACAGACAATGTAGTGTTGTGTTTCTTCGGTGATGGCGCTGCCCGCCAGGGTATTCTCCATGAAACCTTTAACATGGCAATGACCTGGAAGCTGCCGGTAATTTTCATTTGTGAAAACAATATGTACGCAATGGGTACTTCTGTAGAACGTACCTCCAACGTACTGGATATCTATAAACTGGCGGATGCTTATGAAATGCCGGCCGATTCTATCGATGGTATGAGCTGCGAAGCTGTACACGATGGTATCGAAAGAGCGGTAAAACGTGCCCGTGAAAAAGGCGGTCCAACCCTCCTGGAAATCAAAACATACCGCTACCGTGGCCACTCTATGAGCGACCCGGCCAAGTACCGCACCAAAGAAGAGCTCGAAGAATACAAGGAAAAAGATCCTATCAACGAAGTACTGAGAGTTATTCAGAAAAATAAATGGGCTACCGAAGCAGAAATTGAAGCGATCAACGAAAGAGTGAAAACAGAAGTGGAAGAATGTGTGGCATTCGCAGAAGAATCTCCGTGGCCAAGCGATGATGAATTACTGAAAGACGTTTACGTTCAGGAAGATTATCCATTCATCGTTGACTAATGTATTTAGCTATCTGCCTTAAGCCTTTAGTAAATGTAGCCAAAGCTGCATCTGCTAAAGGCTTAAAGCCTAAAGCTAAACCCTATATTTAATAACCAAGCAATCATAACTACACCTTACAATGGCAGAAACTAAAGATAAAGCCACCGTGCCTCAGCCTACAAAAGATTTTGACCTGGAAGCATCCATGCACAAGGCAGAGGATTTCTTCTATAAAAACAAGAACGTTATTACTATAGCTGTACTGGCTGTAGTGGTAGTGGTAGGCGGTTTCTTCGCCTATAACCGTTTTGTGAAACAGCCGAATGAAAACAAAGCGCAGGAAATGATCTTCCACGCTCAGAACTACTTCGCGGTAGATTCATTCAAACTCGCCCTGAACGGTGATGGTAACAACTATGGTTTCCTGCAGGTGGTGAACAAATACGGCGGCACCAAAGCCGGTAACCTGGCTAAATACAGCGCAGGTGTTTGTTATATCCGTTTGGGTGAATACCAGAAAGGCATCGACATGCTGAAATCCTTTAGTTCTACCGACCTGCTGCTGCAACCCACTGCCTACGGCCTGATCGGCGACGCGTACATGGAGCTGAACAAAGCGGAAGAAGGTATTGAGTCTTACAAAAAAGCAGGACATTATAACGATAATGAACTGACTGCCCCTGTATACCTGTTCCGTGCAGGCCAGGCCCTGGAGAAAACAGGTAAAGCAGAAGAAGCTAAAGTTATCTACAAAGAGATCAAAGAGAAATTTCCTACGACTAACGAAGGTCGTGAAATGGACAAATACCTGGCAAGACTGGGAGAAGTAAAGAACTAGCTGTTAGCCGTTTGCTGCCGGTTTAAAGCCGGCAGCAGACCGCCGGCAGCCCAAAGCTATAAGAATAATATGTCCGAGCACAATAAGAGCTTATTAAATGATGCTGGCATTCTCAACCTGGAGGATGCCAGTGTTGTTATGGTGTATACCGAATGGAACGACGCTATCGTGAATGAACTGGTAAACGGCTGCGAAAAAACCCTCACACAGTACCAGGTCAGCAAATCAGAAAAAATAATTGTACCAGGCGCATTCGAATTACCATATGCCTGTAAACAATACTGGGAAACTACCAAAGGCACCGGTAAACAGCCTGGCGCTATTATTGCTTTTGGATGCGTGATCCGGGGCGAAACACCACATTTCGATTATGTGTGTAAAGCAGTAACAGAAGGTATCCTTCAACTGAACCTTCAGCTACCCGTTCCTGTTATATTTGGAATTCTGACGGTAGACAATGAGCAGCAGGCGCTGGACAGGCTGGGCGGAGCCCACGGGCACAAAGGAGAAGAAGCTGCCATTACTGCACTGAAGATGATCGCATTGCAAAGAAAGTTAGCTAAAAGCTAAGGCTAACGCTAAAAGCTATAGAGATGAACGTACAGTTATTTATACCGTGTTTTGTAGATCAGCTGTTTCCCGAAACCGCCTTCAATATGGTGAAGGTGCTTGAGAAACTTGGATGTAATGTAATGTATAACGCGGAGCAAACCTGTTGTGGTCAGCCAGCCTACAATGCCGGGTACCAGGACGAATGCCGCACCGTAGCCACCAAATTTGTAAAGGATTTTAAAACGTTCGACTACATTGTTGCTCCCAGCGGTTCCTGTACCGGTTTTGTGCGGAACTACTATGGCAAATTGTTTGATAATTCTGCAGCACATAATGATGTAAAACTGCTGAAGAAAAACCTCTTCGAGTTTACCGAATTCCTCACAGACGTATTGCATGTAACAGACCTTGGCGCTACCCTCAACGGGGTGGGCACCTATCATGATGCCTGCGGCGCACTGCGGGAATGCCATATCAAGGAAGGCCCCCGTAAACTGCTGGAGAAAGTAAAAGGACTGGAGCTGAAAGAAATGAACGATTGTGAAGTGTGCTGTGGCTTTGGCGGTACGTTCTCTGTAAAGTTCGAACCCATTTCCATGGGAATGGGCGAACAAAAAGTAAACAATGCCGTTAACAGCGGAGCCGATTACCTGATCTCTACCGACCTTTCCTGCCTGATGCACCTGGATGGTTATATCCGTAAACACGGTACCAATATCAAGGTGATGCACATTGCGGATGTATTGGCCAGTGGCTGGTAATCTTACTATCTGATCACGAAAATTAAATGCAATATGAATTATTGGTTGGTGAAATCTGAGCCATTTAAATATTCCTGGGACCAGTTTGTAAAAGACAAGATCACTTTCTGGGATGGCGTGCGTAACTACCAGGCCCGCAACAATCTCAGGGAAATGAAGAAAGGCGACCAGGTATTGTTTTACCACAGCAATGAAGGCATGGAAATAGTAGGCCTGGCTACCGTGGCCAAAGAAGCCTACCAGGATCCCACTACACCAGATCCTAACTGGGTGGTGGTAGACCTTAAGCCATTAAAGCCGTTTAAGAAGCCCGTCACACTGGTACAGATGAAAGCTGAAAAAAGGCTGGCCAACCTGTCGCTGATCCGCCAGGGACGCTTATCCGTATGTGATGTAAAGCCGGAAGAGTTTGAAGCGATCATGGAAATGGGAGGAATGAAAAAATAAGTATTTTAAAGAGATAGAAATGCGAAGGTCATCTTTCTTTGGAAGATGACCTTCGCTGTTTATGGAATTTCACGGAGATGTACATCATAGGGGAAATTCCAGCTCATGAAACATTCATTCATATTTGCCCTATGCGCGGCTACAATGCTTTTACCCGCCTGCCGCAATAACAGCACCAACAGCGCGCCTGCAGTACAGGAACTTAAAATGGAGGAAGCTCCGGCTATAGCGGCCGTAGCTGCTGAAGGCGCACTGGCTTCTTCCGGGAGCCATGCCGGTCAGGGGGCTGCGTTACCCATCTCCCAGAAAATTATTAAAAACGCCGTGCTTCGTTTCTCTACCTCCGATTTCGAATCCTCCAAAAAACGTATAGCCGATACAGTTAAAAAGTACGGCGGCTACATTGCCAGTGAAAAACAGGAAAATACCAGCATGCAATGGCGGAACGAGGTAGCCATAAAAGTACCGGCAGCCGCCTTTGAGCAATGCGTGGAAAGTATTACCAGCGGGGCTTCCAGGATAGATGAAAAAAGTATTACCTCCACGGACGTTACCGAAGAGTATGTAGATCTGGACGCCCGTATGAAAGCGCGGCTGGCGGTGGAGCAGCGATACGTGCAGATATTGCAGCAGGCAAAGAATGTAAAGGAAATACTGGAAGTGGAGGCCCAGCTGAAAAGCATCCGTGAAGAAATAGAATCGGCAAAAGGGCGTTTGCAATACATGGATCATCATGTAGCCTATAGCAACATCAGTCTTGAGTATTACCAGACCTTTGCCAACTCAGATCCGCAGTCACCGGGCTTCCTGCAGCGGTCGTGGTTGTCGTTCAAAGACGGCTGGAACTGGCTCTTATCGCTTACGCTCGGTATTTTCAGTGCATGGCCATTGATAGTTGGTATTGTTTTTATTTTTATTTTTATAAAAAGAGGAATAAGGAGATGGAAATCCCGCAAAGCCCCAACTAACGTAAACCAATAAACGAATTTACATGAAACCAAGACTGGTGGTGCTGACCGGAGCCGGCATCAGTGCTGAAAGCGGCCTCCGGACCTTCAGAGACACAGATGGATTATGGGAAGGCTATGATGTATATGAAGTGGCTTCCCCGCAGGGTTGGCAAAAGAATCCTGCCCTGGTGCAGGACTTTTACAACGGTCGCCGTCAAGACGTGAAAGCGGCGCTTCCCAATGCGGCTCACACAGGCCTGGCAAAGCTCGAAGAAAAATATGATGTGCGGATCATCACACAAAATATTGATGACCTTCATGAAAGGGGAGGATCTACCCGGGTGCTGCACCTGCATGGGGAGATCTTTAAGATGCGCAGTGTAAATAACGAGGAGCTGATCTATGAGATCCGCGATGATATTAAGATGGGCGACCTTGCGGAAGATGGCGGGCAGTTGCGCCCGCATATTGTTTGGTTTGGCGAAGCCGTGCCAATGATTGAAAAGGCCGCGCGGGAAGTATGGGAAGCGGATATATTTGTAGTGATAGGCACTTCCTTGCAGGTATACCCTGCGGCCAGCCTGCTGCAATATGTAAAGCCGGGTGTGCCGGTGTATATCATCGACCGGAAGATCCCTGAAGTAGGTAAGGCCGATAACCTTTACCTGATTGAAAAGCCCGCAACAGAGGGCGTGCTGGAATTATTAAATATCCTGTAAAATAAAAACCTCCCCGTTCCAGGGGAGGTATCACAAGTCCTTGTGCCCGATTAGAGTCCATCATAGGAAAAAAATAACTTTGCTTATTCAAAGCTTTCTTCAAATCTGATATCGTACTCTTCTAATTCTTTTAGAACGGGGTTATATACTTCCGGCATTACCGGTATCTGCAGTCCTGTTAATGTAATCTTGTCCTGGAGGATCATTTTGGCCATAATTCCCAGTGGGAGCCCTACTGTTTTCGCCATCGCTGTGTGTATGCTGTCTTCTCCCTGAACAATCATGTAACTGTGCATCCTGGTGGCCATACTGCGGCGTTCAAACTCAATTTCATGCATCATTACGATCATGTCTTTATCGGCAGGTTCCATTTTAAGTTTGTTCTCTACCAGGAACTGGAGCACGCCTGCGTTGGTTTGTTCCCCTAAATTTATGACTTCTGTGCTTAATAATCCCAGGAATTTTAGCTGGCGGATCACTTTGGACTTGGTGCTAACGCCCAGGAGCTGGGCTATATTCTCTTCCGGGGTGCCTGTTCCATCTTTAACGGCATGTGATGCCCATTCCGTATACGTTAGTTTATCTGTGGCAATTTTATGACTATCATCTGTCAGGCCCAGCTTTATCAGGGCATTCCAGCCCTCGCAAAAGTCCGGGAAGCGAAGGGTGGCTCGCATAAAGGTGGCCAGGTCTTCCAACTTGTAAGCCTGCATATAGCCCAGGGAATCGCGGTTGGGGTAGAAGGCCAGTTTACCGAGGCCGGGTACCTGAATGGTTTTTGTATGATCAAAAAGTTGTTCGTGGGTAAGTTCCTTCACTTTGCCTTTTTCCTTGTAGGTAGCGCCGGAAATGCCTGCCGTTACGATGTTCCGGGCATTCCAGGATACTTTGTACTGCCAGGGGTTATCATTACTGGCCGGGGAGATAAGACCACCGCAATATGATTTAAAGGAGAAGATCTGTCCGCCTTTCTTTTCAATAGAGTGAATGAGTTTCATGGCCGACATATGATCTATACCGGGATCAAGGCCCATTTCATACATAAACAGCAAACCTGCTTTTTCAATTTCGGGTTGCAGTTGTCTTACTTCATCATCAATATAAGAAGCGGTAAGCAGGTGTTTCTTTTCCGCCAGGCAATCCCTTGCCACCAGGATATGAAGGGTAGCAGGCAATAAAGAAATAACCAGGTCGGTATCTCTGATCAGTTGTTGTCTGGCTGCATCGTCTTTGATATCCAGTGCAGCGGGTGTAGCATAATATGATTTTCCTGTTTTGGATTTAATGAGCGAAAGGTCGTGATCGGCCACTGTGAGATGCCATTTTTGCCTCGGTGCATTTGCCAACAGATAGTCGATCAGGCTGGTGGCCGATTTACCGGCGCCAAACAACAGTATGTTCTTCATAGTCTTCTTTAGAAAAGTGATTAAGAATCAGGGGAATAACAGCACTTTTTACACTTATGTTCGAATTTTCAGGCAAATTCGGATTTGTTCTTATTATATATATGTTTTCCGTTGATTCGAGCTATTGATTATCAGCCGCTTAGAAACAAATACTTTGCCAATATTTATTTTCTAATATATTAATGGATCTTAACATATAGCAGATAAATCAGAAAACGGGTTATTTATTTATAACGCAAAAGGCATATAAATGGTTGTCATTCATTATTTAAATCAATCATATATCCATATCACAATATAATCGTTATTCCCTATGGCGTTTTTTATTCACATTCTTTGATTTTTAGGCCGGAATAAGGGCTGAAATGGCTATATTTGCCTTTATCTGTTTTACGCAGAAAAAACTGTAAATCAACACACAAAATGACAGAGCATACGGAAAATCATCAGGAAGGGAGAATTGTCCAGATAAATATCGAGGAGCAAATGAAAACGGCCTACATAGATTATTCTATGTCCGTGATCGTGGGCCGTGCCCTGCCCGATGTGAGAGATGGTCTGAAACCTGTGCACCGCCGTGTTTTATTCGGGATGAATGAACTCGGTAACCACAGTAACAAGGCCTACAAGAAATCAGCGCGTATTGTGGGTGAGGTAATGGGTAAGTATCACCCGCATGGTGATGCCTCCATTTACGACACCATTGTACGTCTGGCACAGCCCTGGAGCATGCGTTATCCCATGGTGGATGGTCAGGGTAACTTCGGTTCGGTAGATGGCGATATGCCGGCTGCCATGCGTTACACTGAGATCCGCCTGCAGAAGATCGCAGAAGCCATGCTGGAAGACATCGAGAAAGAAACGGTGGATTTTACCAACAACTTCGACGACACCCTGCAGGAACCTACGGTACTGCCTACCCGCATTCCTAACCTGCTGGTGAATGGCGCTTCCGGTATCGCCGTTGGTATGGCTACCAACATTATGCCCCACAACCTCAGCGAAGTGGTGGACGGTGCAGTGGCGTATATCGAAAACAGGGACATCACCATTGAAGAACTGGTCAAACATATCAAGGCGCCCGACTTCCCTACAGGAGGTATTATATATGGTTTTGAAGGCGTTAAACAAGGCTTTGAAACCGGCAGGGGCAGGGTAGTGGTAAGAGGTAAGATCACCTCAGAAACTGCCAAGAACGGCCGCGAAAAACTGGTGATCTATGAACTGCCTTACCAGATCAACAAGGCGGTACTGCATCAGAAAATTGCACAGCTGGTAAACGATAAAATTATTGAAGGCATTTCCGATGTACGCGACGAGAGCGACCGTGAAGGTATGCGCCTGGTAATTGATCTCAAAAGGGAAGCTATCTCCAATGTGATCATCAACCAGTTATTTAAATACTCCGAGCTGCAAACATCTTACGGTATCAATAACGTGGCCCTGGTAAAAGGTCGTCCCCGTATATTGAACCTGAAAGATATGATCGCGGAATTCATCGACTTCCGTCATGAAGTAGTAGTTAGAAGGACCCGCTTCGACCTGCGTAAGGCAGAAGAGAAAGCACATATCCTCGCCGGTTACCTGATCGCACTGGATCACCTGGACCAGGTGATTGCGCTGATCCGTGCCGCAGCTACGCCTGATGTGGCAAAAGAAGGACTGATGACCGAATTCGGGTTGTCTGAGATCCAGTCGAAAGCCATACTGGAGCTGCGCTTACAGCGCCTTACCGGCATGGAGCGCGATAAGATCCGCGCCGAATATGACGACATCATGAAGCTGATCGCTTACCTGAAAGATGTATTGGCCGATGAATCTTTACGTATGAAGATCATCCGCGAAGAACTGGAAGAAGTGAAGAAGAAATTCGGTGACGAGCGTAAAACGGAGATCCAGTACCTGGCCAGCGAAATGAGGATAGAAGATATTATCGCAGAAGAAGATGTGGTGATCACCATTTCACACCTGGGATATATCAAGCGTACTTCCGCTTACGACTACCGCCAGCAGAAACGCGGTGGCCGCGGCGCAATTGGCGGTAAAACCCGTGATGAGGATTATATAGAGCACCTGTTCGTAGCCTCTACCCACCATACCATGCTGTTTTTCACGGAAAAAGGCCGCTGCTACTGGCTGAAGGTCTACGAAATTCCGGACGGCGAAAAAAGCGGTAAGGGACGTGCTATCCAGAACATGATCCAGCTGCCGGCCGATGATAAGATCCGCGCTATCATCGACATTAAAGACCTCAACGATAAAGATTTTATAAATAACCATTATATTGTACTTTGTACCAAGAAGGGTATCATCAAGAAGACAATGGTGGAAGAATTCTCCCGCCCCCGTCAGAACGGTGTAAACGCTATCACGATCAATGAGGGCGACCAGTTGCTGGAAGCCAAACTGACTACCGGCGACAGCCAGATTATGATGGCCATCCAGAGCGGGCGCGCCATCAGGTTCCCTGAAGTAACGGTTCGTGACACCGGTCGCGGCGCCATTGGTGTAAGGGGAATTGAGGTAGACAGCGACAAAGATGAGGTGGTTGGTATGGTTTGTGTTAATAAAGAAGACGATCAGAAAACCATCCTGGTGGTATCTGAAAAAGGATTCGGTAAACGCACCAACATCGAGGAATACCGTATTACCAACCGTGGCGGTAAAGGTGTGAAAACCATTAACATCACGGAGAAAACCGGTAACCTCATTGCGATCCTTGACGTAACGGAGAAACATGACCTGATGATCACCTGCAAATCCGGTATCACCATCCGCATGGCCGTTGCAGATATCCGGGAAGCCGGCCGCGCCACACAGGGTGTACGCCTGATCCGCCTGGATAATAACGATGAAATTGCAGCTGTAGCAAGACTCGATGAGCAGGAAGAAGAAGCCATCATTGCGGAAGAAGGTACGGAAGGTGCCGGAACAACCGCTGTAGCAGGCGAAGAAATACCTGAAGCAGATGAAAATGACGACACACCGGAAGGAACCGACGGTGAAGCTACTGAAGCAACAGAGGAATAAATCATCTTTTTATAACCGGTAACAGGTCCGTAACCCGGTCTGTTACCGGTTTCTGATAAAAAACACAGCCGGCTTTTAGTGGTAACTATACTGCTGGTTGTATTATTATTTATTGGAGCACCATACTCTTATTGTAATCAGCAACTAAAAAAACAAAAGCATGAAAAAATTATTGGTATCTCTTCTCTTTTGCACGGCCGGTGTATCGGTTATGGCACAACGGGCAAAAGTTAGCAGTGCGGATGAGAACCTGAAGAAGCAAGACCTGGAAAAAGCCAAAGCGGATATTGACGCAGCATTACAGAACGACAAGACCAAAAACGACGCTAAAACATGGCTGGTAGATGGTAAGATCCTGGAAGCTATGGGCACCAAGCAGAAAAGTGCGGCACTCGCATCAGAAGCTTTTGCAGCCTTCAAAAAAGCATTGGAAATAGATCCTAAAATGAAAGAAGCGGTACTGGAAATGAACCAGCCTCTGTTCAACGTTTATGCTACTATTGCCAACGCCGGTTATGCTAACCTGAATGAACAGAAATGGGACTCCTCCCTGTATAACTTCAAACAGGCCTTTGAAGTAGCTGACTTCTATAACAGTAAAAACCTCGGTGGCTCTATTCCTACAGATACTGCCCTCACTTTTTACGTTGGTTACGCTGCCAACCAGGCCGGTAAAAAAGACGATGCTTTCACCTACCTGAAAAAAGCAGCAGACCTGCAGTTCAAAGGCGAACCGGCACTCTACGTGATCCTGGGTCAGCTGTACGAAGAAAAAGGAGACCAGGCTAACTGGCTGAAAACAATCGAACAGGCTAAAGCATTATTCCCTAAGGATAAACGCTTTAACGATATGGAAATGGCCTTCTACAGCAAAACAGGTAAAACCAACGAATTACTGGGTATGCTGGAAAAGAAGATCGCCGACAATCCAAACGACCAGGCAGCTGTACTGGATTACGCTATCCGCGTAGATAACCTGGCTAATCCCCACGATGAAAAAGGCGGTGATGCTCCTAAACCGGCAAACTACGAAGAACTGATAGGTAAAGCAGAAGCAGCATACAAGAAAGCGATCGAAATGAACCCTGCTGATGCAACTGCCAACTTTCAGCTGGGCGCACTGTACTTCAACCGTGCCGTTGTTTTCAACAAAGAGCTCAATGGCCTGGACAGCAAACAGCAAACTTCACCCAAAGCCAAAGAATTACAGACCAAGGTAGAAGGACTGATGGGTCAGGCATTGCCTTTCTTCGAGAAAGCTGATGAAGGTTTCACCGCTAAAGCCAGCAGCCTCGATGCAAGCGACAAACAAACTTACGAAAGCTGCCTCTATGCACTGCAGAAGATCTACGCGATCAAAAACAATACTGCAAAAGTAGAAGAAGTGAAAAAGAAACTGGACGGCTTACAGAAATAGTAACCGCACTTATAATAAGTACAGGGCCCGCCTTACGGCGGGCTTTTTTTATGCGCGCGGAGTTTGTCTGACTAATCCTGAGTCAGACAAACTCCGAAAAAAAATCCCGTTAACCGAAGGCCAACGGGACTTTTTAACTCAAACGCTGTATGGTGTTGAATTATGCTTTCTTAGCAGCAGGAGCAGCTTTCTTTGCATGTTCGTGTTTAGCAGCTTTTTTAGTAGTGTCAGCAGCAGGTTTTGCTTCCGCTTTAGCTTCAGTTTTAGCGGCTTTCTTTGCTGGTTTAGCAGCTGGTGCTTGTGCAAAAGATGCAGCAGAAATGCTCATTACTACTACAGCGGCGATCAGGCTTTTTTTCATGATGTTGTATTTTTTAAAATGATTAGATGAAAGAATGTATCGTTATAGTTTCTGAAGTAAAAATACAGCAGCAAAGAGCGTGTTGGCGGGATGTTTCGGTGAATAGGGTATTACTGTCGTTGAACAGGGAAAAATGTACGGTAATGTATAACGGAGAACTATAATAATATATGGATGGCTTCCTGTACAGCCTGTATGCACAGCTGTTTCAGCGTATTAAACTGGCTGGCCACCGTACCGGGATGATAGCTGTTTTCCTGTAGCTTTTCCAGGGGCTCCAGCACGGGGTAGAGGTGATCCTGTAAACCAATAAAAGACACCGTAGTTTTGAGATTATGTGCGGTAGCGCGTATGGCCGCTATGTCTTCCTCCACCACAGCCTGCTTCAGCAATGATAATTCTTCCGGCAGCTGTGTAATAAATTGCTCCAGCATCGTTTTTTCGAATTGGGTATTGCCCTTGGAAAGGTCGTGAAGATAGTCCAGGTTGATCAGTTGATGAACACCGTTTTCACCCGGCAGCTGGTGAACAGCCGGCAATTCCCAGGGCGGCAGCTTGCCAATGTACAGCTGGATCATCCTGTACAGGTCGTCGTCAATAATAGGCTTGGAAATATACTCATTCATGCCCATTTGCAGGCATTTCTCACGTTCGCCGGTCATGGCGTGGGCCGTCATGGCTATTACCGGGATAGTGGAATGAAGCTCATTCCTGATGGCCTGTACGGCCGTATAGCCGTCCATCTCAGGCATTTGTATATCCATGAGCACCAGGTCGAAGTGCTGCCGCTCCAATGCCTGTAATACCTCTTTGCCATTGTTCACCATTTTGTATTGCAGATGCCAGCTGCCCAGTAAATGACGAAGCAGGTTCTGGTTCATCCTGTTATCTTCTGCCACCAGCAACCGTACATCCGGGTGCAATGGCAGCTGGTCGTTTTCTGTAAGATAGTTAGTCCCTTCTTCAAGCAGTGGCTCGCCCAATGTATATGGCAATTCCACTTTGAAGGTAGCGCCTTCACCTGGTTTGCTTTCCACGGAAATAAAGCCGTTCTGCAGCTCTATCAGCTGTTTTACGATGGCAAGCCCCAAACCGGTGCCGCCGTATTTGCGGGTGGTAGCGGCTTCCGCCTGGTTAAAACGGTCAAAAATACTTTGTTGCTTGGAGGGATCAATACCTATGCCGGTATCACTAACGGTGAACAATATACGTACTGCATTATCTTCCGCCCATGTTTTTGTTACGTGTATGCGCACAGCTCCCTCCCCGGTAAATTTAACGGCATTGCTGGTAAGGTTTACCAGCACCTGCGTCAGCCGCACAACATCTCCATATAAAATATCCGGTACATCGTCCCCGATGGTAACAGACAGCTGCAGCTGTTTTTCTTCGGCCTTTGGCCGGAACATGGTGTTGACGGCATGCAATACGCTGCGCAAACTGAAGGAGGTAGCTTCTATGCGCATCATACCGGATTCTATTTTGGAGATATCCAGGATGTCGTTGATAATTTCCAGCAAACTTTGCCCAGCATTTTCTATGGCGGCCACGTACTCTTTGGATTTATCGTTCAGTGGCTGCACTTTGAGCAAATTGGTAAACCCGATCACGGCGTTCATTGGGGTGCGTATCTCATGGCTCATATTGGCCAGGAACTGTTCCTTTATTGCGGCCAGTTTCTTTTCCTGCTGCCGCGATTCATCCAGCGCTTCTATGAGCTGTTCCTGCTTGTGGATCCTGCTGGTAATATACAGGAATGCCAGCAGGCTCGTTAAGCAGGCGAAGAAAACCAGGACAGTGCCCCATCGCTGGGCTTTCTGGCCGCTACTGTCTATCAGGTGGGTGGTACGGTTCACCTCCGATTGCCGGGTGGTATCCAGCTGCCGTAAAATGCCGGTAATAGCTTCTCCCAACCGCTTCCCCTTCTGGTTGTTAATGAGCTTTTCTGCGGCCCATTTACCCTGGCTGTAAAAGGTATCCAGCACCATCAGGTTGAAATTGTTCTTTTCATCCACCAGGTAGTTCAGCTGGGTAAGGAGCTTCTCTGTGCTGTCGTTCTTGATGATCTTATTGATCTCTTTGAGATCGGCCTTTATGATGGCTATTTCGGCTTCAATGCCGGTAATATGAAGGGTATCCTGGGAAATGACCGCACCACGTACTTTGCTGTCGGTTTTGGCCATATTCGTTTGCAGCTTCTGAAGCTCATTCTTCACATTCAGTTCCTGCAGCAGCTGCTCATTGCCTTTAATAAGCTTATGGATATTGTTAGCGGAATTGAACTGCAGCACAACAAATAATATCATTCCGGTAATGAACAGGCCAAGGAGGTAATATTTGATTCTTTTAGGCTGCATGACAGTTTAGTACATATAAACGCTGATATAGGAAAGCCGGTTCAATAAAAGTAGCAATTTTATTGTTCCTTCCTTCAGATAATTAGCCTCAGCGCAATTATCCGCTGAGGCCAATTATGTGTAGTAAAGGAATCCCGTTATTTTGCCTTTGGTGCAGCCGGAGCAGCAGCAGGTTTTGCTGTATGATGATGCTTCGCGTGTTTTTTGTGTACAGGCGCCTTGGCAGCAACTTCTTTCTTTGTTTCTTTTTTAGGCGCAGTGGTCTGTGCAAAAGATGATGCACTCATAAACAACATAGCTGCAGCGATTACAATACCAAACTTTTTCATGGCTGTATATTTTATTTAGTGATCAATTGTTTTGACGAGCTAAAGGTACATCCAGGGAAAAAAGAAGGGCAATACTAATGGCCCAACAGGCAGGAGCTGTCGTTCAAAAAGGGGAAAGTGTCGTTGAGTTACAGGAGATTCAGTTTATTGTTAAGGGCAGACCGGTAGGCATCTGCTACGGGGATAGCGTTCTTATTGATAATAATGGTGCCGTCCTCAATGGATTCAATTTTGTCCAGCGCCACAATGTAGGACCGGTGCACCCGCATAAATTTACCTGCGGGCAGCTTTTCTTCCAGCGCTTTAAGGGTGGTATGGATGGCGTGGAATTTCTGGGGGGTGTTTAATTTTACATAATCGCCCATCGCCTCCAGGAAAAGGATGTCTTCTGTTTTTATTCTTTTCAGGACACCATTGTCGCGTATAAACACAAACTCGGTATCGGATACCTGAAGCTCACGGAGATTGCTGTCGGTGATTTCACGTGCCTTTTCAATAGCCTGGATAAAGCGGGCAGGCTGCACCGGTTTAATCAGGTAATCTGCCACATTCAATTCAAATGCCTCTACTGCGTAATCTTTTTTTACTGTTGTGAAGATGATCACCGGGCGCTTCTTTCCCAGGTTACGGGTAAGTTCCAGGCCGCTCATACCTGGCATTTCGATGTCCAGCAACAGCAGATCTATCTTTTCTTTCTGTAAAAAATTATATGCTTCCATAGCGCTGCTGCATTCACCCGCTACATGCAGCTGTTCTACATGACTGGCCAGTTGTTTCATAGCGGTGCGCGCCAGCTTGTTATCGTCTACTATCAGGCAATTCATGCGGCTAATTTAAGTACAAAAATCATCTCAGCCGCAACTACGATGCAGTTTTTTCTGGCGGCATTTTGTTTTTAAGTTTTACATTTGCAGAAATGAAGTGGCTGCTTTACATATTAAGCTGTTATATTGTACTGTTATCGTGCATTCCCTGCAACGACTACCAGGCGGTAAGCAATCCTGTGGCTGTACAGCTTTCCACTTCGCACGACCATGAAACGCAACCGGATTATTGCTCCCCGCTCTGCGTATGCAGCTGTTGCAATATACAGGCTATACCCGTGGCAGCTGTAACGGTTCATTTTATCGCGCAACGGGTTATGGTTAGTTACCCGGCATTGCCCGTTAACCCGCTTCCTTCTTTACCAGATACCATCTGGCAGCCCCCACAGCGGGTTTAATAACGTTTTACAGATGTTTTTGCTATGAGCATATCCGCGCCTTTTACCGGTGCAGGTATGGCTATGGTACTTCATTTTATTACTTATTGAATCAATTATGCTGGATAAGATCATTCGTTTCTCCGTGAGGAACAAATTAATGATAGGGATATTTACGTTTGCCCTGGCGGCATTTGGTGTTTTCGCCCTATTAAGGCTGCCGGTAGATGCAGTGCCTGACATCACCAACAACCAGGTACAGGTGATCACGCAATCGCCCTCGCTGGCCGCACAGGAAGTGGAAAGGCTTATTACCTTTCCTATTGAACAAACCATGGCCGTGATACCGGAAATGGCGGAGATCCGCTCCATTTCAAGGTTTGGACTGTCGGTGGTTACAATAGTATTTCATGATGATGTAGACATTTACTGGGCCAGGCAACAGGTGAATGAAAAGCTGGGAGAAGCCAGGGCCAATATCCCTGAGGGTATCGGCGCACCGGAAATGTCGCCCGTTTCCACCGGCCTTGGGGAAATATACCAATATGTGTTGCATCCCCGGAAAGGATATGAGGAAAAATTTGATGCACGGGAACTGCGCACTATTCAGGACTGGTATGTAAGGCGACAGCTGCTCGGTACTCCGGGCGTAGCGGAAGTAAACAGTTTTGGCGGTATGCTGAAACAATACCAGGTAACGCTGAACCCCGATAAACTCCGCAGCTACCGTCTCAGTATAGCCGACGTGTTCAATGCGATGGAGCGCAACAATCAAAACACCGGCGGAGCCTATATCGATAAAAAGCCCAACGCCTATTTCATCCGCAGCGAGGGCCTGATCGGCAGCCTGGCAGATATAGAAAAGATAGTGGTGAAGAACACGCCTGAGGGGCTACCTGTGCTGATAAGAGACATTGCCGACGTGCAGCTGGGCAATGCTGTACGCTACGGCGCGCTTACCCGCAATGCCAGCGGGGAAGCCGTAGGCGGCATTGTAATGATGCTGAAAGGAAAGAATTCCAGCGAAGTGGTGAAAGCCGTAAAAGCAAGGATTACTGAGATACAAAAAACATTGCCGGCAGGCGTGGTGATAGAACCCTTCCTGGACCGCAGTGAATTTGTTGGCAGGGCAATAGGCACTGTGCAGAAAAATTTAATAGAGGGCGCGCTCATTGTCATTTTCGTACTGGTGCTGTTCCTTGGCAACCTGCGCGCCGGACTGATTGTAGCCTCTGTAATCCCGCTGTCGATGTTGTTCGCCATCTCCATGATGTACGTGTTTGGCGTATCGGGTAACCTGATGAGCCTTGGCGCCATTGATTTTGGGCTGATTGTAGATGGGGCGGTGATAATAGTAGAAGCCACCCTGCATCACCTGGCAGGCCGGAATAAAACCGGACAGCCACTGCGCCTGTCGCAGCCGGAAATGGATACAGAAGTTTTTGACGCTGCCAGTAAAATACGCAGCACCGCAGCTTTCGGCGAGATCATTATCCTCATTGTATACCTGCCCATCCTGGCGCTTACAGGTATTGAGGGTAAGATGTTCCGTCCTATGGCACAAACGGTATCCTTCGCCATCCTGGGCGCCTTTATCCTGTCGCTCACCTATGTGCCGATGATATCCGCCCTGATGCTGAGTAAGAACCTGGATAATAAAACGACGGTGGCCGACCGCATCATGCGCTTCTTTCAACGTATATACGCCCCCGTTATCCGGGGCGCATTACGCGCAAAGGCGTTAGTAACGGCAACGGCTATATTGCTTTTTGCGATCGCTTTATTTTTATTTGGAAAGATGGGGGGAGAATTTATACCTACCCTGGAAGAAGGGGATTTCGCGGTGGAGACAAGGTTACTCACAGGCAGCTCCCTGTCGGAAACCATCAGCAAAGTGAACCTGGCCTCCGGCATACTGATGAAACAGTTCCCTGAAGTGAAGGAAGTGATTGGCAAAATAGGCGCTGCGGAAATACCTACCGACCCTATGCCGATGGAGGCCTGCGACCTCACCATTTTGCTGAAGCCCAAAAAAGAATGGACCAGCGCCCGCAGCCGGGAGGAACTGGCCAATAAAATGCAGGAAGCCCTGGAAGCCATCCCCGGGGTGAGCTTCGGGTTTTCGCAACCCATCCAGCTCCGTTTCAATGAGCTCATTTCAGGTGTGCGGCAGGATGTAGGGATCAAGATCTTTGGAGAAGATCTTGCCACACTGGCATCGCTGGCCGGGAAAATTGGCGGCATTGTAAACCGTACACCAGGCGCAAAAGACCTGTACATAGAACAAACCGGCGGGTTGCCGCAGATCGTGGTAACGGCCAACAGGGATAAGATAGCCCGTTACGGGCTGGATATCGCCACTATTAGTCAAACCATCAACACCGCCTTTGCGGGTCATAGCGCGGGCCTGGTATACGAAGGGGAGAAGCGGTTCGACCTGGTGCTGCGGCTGGATAAGCAGAGCCGGCAGCACCTCACGGATGTGCAAAACCTGTATATCACCACCCCGTCGGGCAACCAGGTACCGCTGCAGGAAGTAGCCGAAGTAAAAATGACCATCGGTCCCAACCAGGTACAAAGAGAAGACGCCAAAAGGCGCACCATTGTTGGCTTCAACGTACGTGGCCGTGATATCGCCAGCGTAGTGGAAGATATTGAAGCCGCCATTGGCAAAGAAGTGAAACTACCCTCAGGCTACTTTATCCGCTACGGCGGGCAATTCGAAAACCTGAAGGAAGCCAATCAGCGTTTAGCCATAGCCGTGCCCGCTGCACTGCTGCTGATCTTTGGCCTGCTCTATTTTACTTTTCATTCCGTAAAACAATCACTGCTCATATTTACCGCTATCCCCATGTCGGCCATAGGCGGCGTTTTTGCGCTGTTGCTGCGCGGGTTGCCGTTTAGTATATCCGCCGGCGTAGGATTTATTGCCTTGTTTGGCGTGGCAGTGTTAAATGGTATCGTACTGATCGGTGAGTTTAACCGGTTAAAACAATCGGGTATGGAAGACCTCAACAGCGTGGTGCTAAATGGAACGGCTACACGATTAAGGCCGGTACTTATGACGGCGTTTGTAGCCTCTCTGGGCTTTTTGCCCATGGCACTGGCTACCAGCGCCGGCGCGGAAGTACAGCGCCCCTTAGCCACCGTGGTCATCGGGGGATTGATCACCTCCACGTTGCTCACGCTCCTGGTCTTACCCTGTTTATACATCTATTTTGAGAAAGGCTTTTCAAAACATAAATTATGAAGATCCGGATATTAATAGTTATGCTGTTACCGGCTATGGCCATGGCGCAATCACAGGCCCTGACCATGGAAAAGGCCGTGCAGCTGGCGTTACAGCAAAACAAAGGACTGAAGGCGGCAGATGCGTCTGTCGATTACTACCGCAAAATGGCCCGCAGCAGCGGCGAGATCCCGAAAACGGATGTGAACCTGCAATACGGGCAAACAAACAGCTATGTGGCCAATGATAACAATTACAGTATCACACAAAGCATTCCTTTCCCTACCGTATTCGGCGCAAGGAAAGCACTGAACAATGCGCAAACGGATAAAGCAGTATGGCTAAAAGCAGTAACACAAAATGAACTGGTGTACCAGGTAAAACAGGTATACGTGCAACTGCTGTACCTGCAGGAGCTAAAGTCGCTGCTCATGGAGCAGGACAGCATCTTCACCGGCTTTGTGCGCAGTGCAGACCTTCGCTACCGTACCGGTGAAAGCCGGATGCTGGAAAAGATCGCCGCAGAAGGACGTTTGAATGAAGTAAAGAACTCCCTGCGGCAGAACGATGCAGACCTCCATATTTATACCGCCAGGTTACAGGCGCTGCTGGGCATCAATACACCGGTGAGTATAACGGAAACGGCTATACCGAATGCCACAATGCCGGTGATGGATGATGATGCTGCCATAGCCGCCAACCCACAGCTGCAATACCTGAAACAACAGGTAACCATTGCGGAAAAGCAGAAGCAATTATACAAAGCCGCTATACTGCCGGATATCATGGTTGGTTATTTTAACCAATCATTCATAGGCACACCGCTGAATGCTTCCGGGGCGCCGCTGGCCACTAACAGTAACCGTTTCCAGGGGTTCCAGGTAGGACTGGCATTGCCTATCTGGATGGGGCCACTGAAAGCAAAAGTTAGGGCGGAAGAAAAGCAGCGACTGGCCGCCGGTTTACAGTTCGATAATAATATGATACAGCTGCAATCCCAGTACGAACAGGCAGTGCAGCAGTTTATCAAGAACAGGAACAGCCTGGAGTTTTACCAGCGCACATCACTGCCCAATACGGAGCTGTTGCTGAAACAATCTGAGAAGTCGTACAGGAGCGGGGATATCGGTTATGCCGAATATTTTCTTAACCTGGAACACGGGCTTACCGCCAGGCAAGGATACCTGCAGGCCCGTAACGAAATAAAGCAGGCGGAATTATATATGGCCTACCTGGCGGGCCGGCAGTAAGCTTCAGCCGGTCTTCAATCTAAAAAAAAATATTTATGCAATTATTCAGAAAACATATAGCCTTTACCGTTATCACCGCCTTCATGCTTGTTTCCTGCGGTGCAAAACAGGAAACAGCCAACACGGATACGCATGATCACGAAGAGGAAGCAGGCGTGGTGGAGCTTACAGCTGCACAGTTTAAAACTGCGGGCATCACTTATGGTAAACCTGAAAACCGCCAGATCAGCGGGGCCGTTAAAGTGAACGGCCTGCTGGATGTGCCGCCACAGCAGCAGGTGAGCATTTCGGTGCCTATGGGCGGTTTTATAAAACAAACCAGTTTATTACAGGGGATGCCGGTAAAAAAAGGACAGGTAATTGCCGTACTGGAAAACCTCGACTATATCCAGCTACAGCAGGATTACCTGGAAGTAAGCAGCCAGCTGGAATATGCCGCAACGGAATATAACCGCCAGCAGGAGCTGGCCAAAGAAAATGTAAATGCCCTGAAAACATTGCAGCAGGCAAAAGCCGCCTGGCAAACGCTGCAGGCCAAAGAGAACGGGCTGAAACAAAAACTGTCTATGCTGAACATCAGCACAACAACTTTGCAAAAAGGGAATATTCAGCGCAGCATCAATGTATACGCGCCTATCAGCGGTTATGTAACCCAGGTGAATGTGAACCTGGGTCAGTTTGTAACGCCGGCGGATATCCTTTTCCGTATCGTGAATACTGAGCATCTGCATGCAGAGCTAACAGTGTTTGAAAAAGACGTGCCCCGCTTAAAGATCGGGCAGCTGGTACGTTTTACACTGGCCAACGAAGCAAAGCCACGTACCGCCACTGTTCACCTGATTGGCCGGGAAATAAGCCAGGAACGCACGGTAAGGGTACATTGCCACCTGGACGAAGAAGATACCCAGTTGCTTCCCGGTACCTACCTGCAGGCCATGATTGAAACCGGCGCCGCCGCCGTAAAAGCATTGCCTGACGCCGCCGTGGTGAACTTTGAAAACAAGGCCTACGTTTTTGTAAAAAAACCAGGTACGGACAGCACCTTCCATTTCAATATGCTGGAAGTGCAGAAGGGGAACAGCGAACAAGGGTACACGGAAGTAATATTTCCCAAAGCCCCGCCAGAAGAGGAAATAGTGATAACCGGCGCATACGACCTGCTGGCCCAACTTAAAAACAGCGGTGAACATGAAGGGCACTGATCCCCTGTAAACAGCGCAAGCTTTATCAAAAGTAATCTCATGCGGTTTTCCACCAGTTACTTTTGATAAAGCTCTTCATACGCCCCGGTTAATTAAATCATCTTATATAATTACATTAATTTCATATATTTGAAATTAATAATTAGTAGTAAGATGAAATATCTGAGATGGCCCACTCTTTTTGGCGCTTTACTGATCAGCAGTTTAGCGATAGCCCAGGTACCCGTGGTTACACTGGGACCCGATTTCGCTGAACCTGGAGACGGATGGGATAAACTGATGCAGTTAAAGAACGGCAATACCGTATTCCTGCATTTCTCCAAAAAAGACGGGCTGCTGGTCAATATCTATGATACCACGCGCGCCCTGAAAGTAACAGATACGGTGCATACGCAGCTATGGAATGCGGCGGACCTGGAATCGACCGAAATAGATGGCATCTTTGAGATAAACGGACAGCCGGTGATTTTTTTACAACAGCTGGTAAAGTATAACCCCGTCATGTACCGCCTGGTTCTGGATGCGGAAACGGGCAGGCTGCTGCGGGAAGATAAACTGGGAGAGCTGCCCAGTGTACAACATCGCAGCGTGTTTATAGACGATAACCTCGCTACGCATGATATGTACGTGGAAAAAGATGCCTGCAGCGATTATTACGCGGTGGCCCTGTTTTCCGGCGCGCCTGTCCGGAAAACAGACAGCATTCGTGAGCGCATCCGGGTACTGCATTTTTCACCTGCCCACGAGCTCATTAACAGCGGCTGGTTTTACCTGGGCGATTCTTCGTATAGCTATTTCAGTTATATCAATATGGCGGTGAAGGGAAAAGAGAAAGTGTACCTGAGTACAGTAGGATTTAATGCCAAACGGAAAGAAGGAGATGCAGGCGCCAAAGTGTTGTTCTCTATGCTGTCGCCGGACTCGGCTGCCTTTGCCCATGAAGTACTGGATTACACAGCAGGCTTTGGAAATGTAGGTGGAAATATCCAGGTGGCCGGTTCACAGGTAAAGATGCTGCTGTATGTATCTTCAAAACAAAAAGAAGGATATACGGGTATAATGATGAATACTTTCCAGGCGTATACCGGTAAACTGAGAAAACATGTACAGCTATCGTTCCCCGAATTGTCGCGCAATGTACAGCAGAACCTGGGCTACAAAGAAGACTACAAAGGCGCACCCCAACGGTTATACCTGAACGAAGACGGCAGCAGCACCTTGTTGATGGAAAGTTTTTCCTTTTTCAAACAGGGGAACTCGCAGCTCAATAAACTGCATACTAATCTTGGCGATATAGGGATCACCCTGCTGGATACCTCCGGCCGGGAGAACGCTACCCTGGCCGTTTCCAAGTACCAGGTGATCACCGGGGTATGCGAGCCTTTCCAGCTGCAGCGACGCAGTAAAAGCGAGTGGGTGTTCCGGAATAAAATTACGGCGCTGAATACCAACACGTGGTTGTCGTATGACTATATTCCCGTGCCGGGCGTTTCCTTTGTGCTTTTCAACGACTACCTGCAATACCTTGATACCGGGGGACAGGATAAAGTGCGCAAGCCCTTGAAATTCGCGACAGACGCCAACTTCGTTTGCTACCGTTTTTATAATGGTAAAATGGAACGGCTGTTCCTTTTTGGTATGCCGGAAGTTACAAAGGGATATGCCTGTATGATGGGCGCGGCAGATTATAATGCACAAACCCGCGTATACGCTACTCTATTGATCTCGCGGAAAGGGTTAGAGAAAAAAGCAAATATTGCCTGGATCAGGTTTTAGAGGCTGGTCCAGCCTTCCGGCACTATCCCCGTACGGAATTGGTTCACCGCGTTATGCGCCAGCCGGGTAGGCTCGGGCAGGCGATAGCCCTTTATGCATTGCATCAGGATCTCTGTACTGCCGGGAACGTCTATAAGATGTCCGGGTGACACGAAGACAGGTTTTACATTGCTTTTGCTCCGTAGTACATTACCAAGCTGCTGCCTCTGCTTGTCTGTAAGCGGTGTATAGCTGCCTTTTTCCATACCCGGTTCTTCATACATCCCGAATAGTTTTTTCTTGGCGCTGCCAATAGATGGTTGCTGTGCCAGTACCCCAAAATGACTGGCAATTCCCATGCGGCGGGGGTGCGCAATGCCATGTCCGTCTACCACCAGGATATCCGGTTTCAGCGGTAGCTGCGCCCAGGCATCCAGCAAGGCAGGCACTTCCCGGAATGCCAGGAAGCCCGGAACATAAGGGAACAGCACTTCTTTTTTTACAAGGCTGTAACCCACCGGCTTCATGGAAGGGAACTCCATCATTACTATACCGGCATATACGGTGGTACTGAATTTATTGAAAGAAATATCGGCGCCGGCCACATAATTAAGCGGGCCATTGTACGGTGTTATCTTTACGGTATCTTTTAATTCCTTTTGTATAATGGTGGCCTGCGGAACAGTTAGTTCATTGTAGTTGATCATGGATGCCGTTGTTTATTGCTGCTTAAAAAAGGGATAGCTGGTCGCCGCTTTTTGGGTCCGCCGGCTTTACAGCTTTTCCGAAAACGGTTCTGCCGCCATACTGCCATGAATCGCGGCGTTCCTGGGCTATTACCTTATCAAAGTTGGTATTGGGCTCAAAATCTTTTTCAATCTGCTGTGAGAGGGCAGACAGTTTCCTGATGGCATCTTTCTTATCAGACTCACCGATCTTCGCTTTATGCAGCGCCTCCTTCAGCGTATGAATGGTTTCATCATAGATCCTGGTGGGCACCGGGAAGGGGTGACCATCCTTACCTCCATGAGCAAACGAAAACCGCGCGGGATCTTCAAAGCGGGAAGGAGTGCCATGAATCACTTCGCTCACCAGGGTAAGCGATTGAAGCGTTCTGGGGCCTACACCTTCCAGCATCAGCAGGGCTTCAAAATCGGCGGGATCGGTATCATGCGCCAGTGCCAGCACGCTGCCCAGTCTTTTCAGGTTTATGTTTTCCGCTCTCACATCGTGGTGGGAGGGCATCACCAGGTTACGGATTTCCGGCAGCAGGTGCGCGGGTTTTTCCTTTGTAAGCTGAAGGATACCTGTTTGGGTGCTGCCTGCCTGCAGGTCAGTAAGGTTAAGAATACGACCCTGGTTACGGCCGTAGATAAAAGTATGAGGCGCCTCCGTGTATGATTGAAACGCAGAAGAATGCCAATGGTAACGCCTGGCCATGCTGCTGGCATCATTCATTCCCTGCTGTACCACCGCCCATTCTCCTTCATCAGATAAGATAAAAGAGTGCAGGTAAAGCTGGAAACCATCCTGCACAGCCGTGTTATCTACTTTAGCGGTGAGCTTGCTGCTGTATACCAGCTGATCGCCGGGCAAACCGGTCTTATATGCAATGGCGGTTAGTTCCGCCGGTGTTTGTTTGCTATACCGCCCTTTACCTCCGCAAATATAAATACCCAGTTCGGCAGAACGGGGATTGATGGCTTTTTTCAGGGCGCCCATCACACTGGTGGTAATACCTGATGAGTGCCAGTCCATGCCCAACACGCAACCCAGCGCCTGGAACCAGCAGGGATCGCTGAGCCTTTTAATCACTTCTCCTTTACCGTAATCGGTCACAATAGCCTCTACAATAGCGCCGCCCAACAGGCTCATTCGCTTTGCCAGCCAGGGAGGAACCTGGCCGTAGTGTAAAGGCAGATCTGCATATGACATATTGATATTTTAAGTTGGATTGGCCTGCACCTCATATTGGATGATACCGGTACTGGTAAGTAAAAAATTATCCAGCTGTTCCATTTTATGGTGAGCGCCCCGCACCGTGTAATTTACTTCTATGATGTTCTCTTTTCTCACCACCATCATTTTCTTATACTTCAGCTGAAACTCCTGTAGGATATTTTCAACATCTATATGTGGAAATTTTTCTTCATAAAAATAAATTGTGTAAAGCCGTTTATCATTTACCATGGCAATCCGTCGCTCTACAAACTCCAGTAAAATAAGCACCAGGAGCGCGCCCACAAGGGCGGCAGCCGCCAGCCAGTACTGGCTCATACCGATAGCCATGCCTATAGCCGCTGCAATCCAGATAGAGGCTGCAGTAGTGATCCCGTCAATGGAATAATCGCCCTTGAAAATAACACCTGCCCCAATGAAACCCACGCCTGTGAGGATATTGGAGGCTACGCGATCCGCGGAATTGGGGTATCCCAGCTCGGCGGAAAGAATAGTAAATACAGTGCTGCTCATGCATATCAGGGTCATGGTACGCATACCGGCCGCCTTTCGCTTATATTCTCGTTCAAGGCCCAGCAATCCCCCCATCAGCAATGCTATCAGCACTTTCAGTATCTGGTCTTCTTCTATGATCTGTAATACATGTTTCATTCTCTGAAAATATATGCTACAAATGTAAGCGTTGGCACAATTCTTCCTTAAATAAAAAAGTAAGGGATATTGAACTGTTTGCTTTAATGCCCGTTACGAATGTAATCTATCACTATAAAACTATTTACCAATGGTACCATTCATTTATAAATCATGCGTTGTACTTTGTTTAGCCGGCATCCTGAGTATGTTTCTTTTTGCCTGCAACAGTTCCAGAGAAGCCAGCCGGGAAGCCGATTCCGCTGCTGTATCTATGCCTTCGGTAGATAGTACCAGTGTTGTACCTGTGGATACTACCAAAACCAAACCGGATTCAACAAAGCTATAAGCAGTAACTTGTTTAAGGAAGGCGCCCTATCAACTGAGAAACGTATTACCTCACCCTTAAACATTCGGTATATGAAAGTAACACACATGCTCATGCTTGCAGGAGTATCGGTATTGATGCTCGCAGCATGCGGTAACGGTAACAAATCCGGAACCGACTCAACAGTAAATACAACGGATACGGCTGGTATGATTCAGCAGGATACCGTACCCGCTGCACAGATGCCTCCGGGCGCCATTAATCCGGGTGAAGATTCATCCCGCTTTGGGACAGGCACCCAGGACTCTTCTAAAAACAGACCTTAGCTGCAACATAATGCCTCCGCATTGTTTTTCATCCAACGGAAAGCAACTCCGGAGGCATTATAATTTTTATCCCGCTTTTGCAATATATTTGGATACCTTTCGTCTACCTCTATTAATAAAGATAATATCCGAATGCAAAACGACACCTCAACCCCGGCGCCAAAGCAACCAATAAAGGTGGCCGCATTAAAAAAAACATTTCGCCTGTTCCGTTATGTAAAACCTTACTGGCCTCAGTTTTCACTGGGTCTCTTTTTTCTCCTGGTTTCAAGTTTAGCGGGGCTTGCCTTTCCCAAACTACTGGGCAACCTGGTAGACCCGAAAAGCAATGATTTCCTTTTCAATGGCATGAACAAAGCCGGCCTGCTTCTCGTAGCCGTACTGGTGGCGCAGGCTATCTTCTCATTCTTTCGCATTGTGCTATTTGTTAATGTAACAGAGAAAACACTGGCAACACTCCGGCAAACCATTTACAGCCACCTGATCCGGCTGCCCATGAAGTTTTTCCTGGAAAGAAGGGTGGGAGAGCTCAGCAGCCGTATCTCATCAGATATATCCCTGCTGCAGGAAACATTTACCACCACCCTGGCCGAATTTATCCGGCAGATGATCATTATCATAGGAGGCGTGGTAATTTTGCTGGTCACTTCCCCGCACCTGACCCTCTTTATGCTGGCTATTTTGCCGTTGATGATGGTGGTGGCCGTTGTTTTCGGCAAGTTTATCCGCCGCTTTTCGAAACAGGTACAGGAGCAGGTAGCTGCTTCCAACACGGTAGTGGAAGAAACCCTGCAGGGCGTATTGAATGTAAAAGCTTTTGCCAATGAATTTTTTGAAATAGCACGTTACCGCCAGCGTACCAATGAGGCGGCCAGGCTGGGCATGAAAAGCGGGAAATTCCGCGGCGCCTTTTCCTCCTTTATCATTATGGGCATTTTTGGCGCCCTGGTAGCGGTTATCTGGAGAGGCGTGTCTATCGGGATGCCCACTGCAGATCTTTTATCGTTTGTATTATACTCGCTGTTCATCGGCGGATCTATTGCCGGTCTCGCAGAAGTATATACCAACCTGCAGAAGAGCATAGGCGCTACCGAGCACCTGCTGGAAATACTGGATGAACCTGCGGAAGAGATCAGCCCGGTAACGGCTATCGCCCCGGAAAACCAGCTGGACGGGCAGATCAGCTTCCGTAATATTTCTTTTCATTACCCTTCCCGTCCTGATCTTACCATCATGAACGATGTTTCCTTTGATGTGTATGCCGATCAGAAAGTAGCGCTGGTAGGCCCCAGCGGTGCAGGGAAAAGCACCATCGTTTCCTTACTGTTACGCCTGTACGATCCTGTAAGCGGCAGCATCCTGTTCGACGGCAAAGAAAGCACCGCCTTTCCATTGTCGGAGCTTCGCTCACAAATGGCAGTAGTGCCCCAGGATGTATTCCTTTTTGGCGGCACTATCGCGGAAAATATTGCCTATGGAAAGCCCGGCGCCACCCAGGAAGAAATGGAGGAAGCCGCGAAAAAAGCCAATGCCTGGGAATTCATACAGCGGTTCCCGTTAGGCCTGCAAACCGTGGTGGGAGAGCGGGGCATCCAGCTCTCCGGCGGGCAACGGCAACGCATCGCCATTGCCAGGGCTGTTTTGAAAAACCCGCGTATCCTTATCCTCGATGAAGCCACTTCTGCACTGGATTCAGAATCCGAAAAACTGGTACAGGATGCCCTGGATAAGCTCATGGAAGGACGCACCTCCATCGTGATCGCACACCGCCTGGCCACCGTGCGCCAGGCCGATAAAATAATTGTGCTCGACAAAGGCCGTATCGTAGAAGAAGGCACCCACAACGAACTGATAGGACAGGATGGCTTATACCGCACCCTGAGCGATATGCAGTTCGCGAGCTAACGCCGAAGGCGATACAAAGCTACATATACGGCCGCATCTCCTCGTCAATATCCTTGCGGAGATCCATAAGCTTTTTGGCGTAGCCTTCCATGCTTATTTCGCTGGCGGTTTGCGGAGTCCATTTGGGAACAGGTACCGTTTTGCCATGATCATCCACTGCTGCAAACACCATTACGCAGTGGGTGGTTTTTGTTTTCTGCTGTTGACGCGGGTTTCCTGCAAATACATCAATGGAGATATGCATGCTGGTATTACCCGTATAAATGATAGTTGCGTGTATTTCTACCAGGTCGCCGATGGAAATAGGTTTGAAAAAACGGATACCACCCACATATACCGTTACGGCATATTGCCCGCTCCAGTTGGCGGCGCAGGTATAGCCCGCCTGGTCAATCCATTTCATAACAGAGCCGCCGTGTACTTTCCCTCCGAAATTTACATCCGATGGCTCCGCAAGGAACCGAAGGGTGATAGTGTGATAAATAGAATCCATAAGTGTTGTTTACTAACAACAAAATACGAATTAAAAATTATCACCTCCGCCCATTTCTGCATTATCGTTTTCCTTAGGCTTGTTATTCTTTCTTTTAAAGAGATGAGTGTCCATTTTACCAAAACGCCAGGTAGCATTGAGCCTTAACTCACGGGTAGCGCGTTTGCGGTAATTTTCCTGCTCGGAAAAACTGGTACTGGTATAAGCAAGATTGCGGTCTGTATTGAAGATGTCATTAATACCAAGCGAAATAGACAGCGCCTTGTTCTTCAGCAGATCCTTTTTAATGGCGGCATCGGCCGACCAGTTAGGCTCTCTTTCACCCTGTGGCATGATCTGTTTGGATTCATACTCGGCGCTTACCTGGAGCGACAGGTTCCACGGCAATTTGGTGTTGCTGTTCAGCTTACCAAACCAGATAAAGCCCTGGTTGGAAAGATTATTACCATTGCTGGTAGCATCAATCTTCGTTTGGGCAATGTTCACATTGGTGGTCAGGTCCCAAATTTTTGTCAGCTGGCTTCTCACCGTAAACTCCGCCCCATATGAATTCCGGGTACTGGCATTGATAGGATAGGAGAGCAATACATGCTGATCCTGCCCGTTCAGGTTCAGGGTAGTATCTACATAAAAATCGGTGATGGCATTGTTGGTATTCCGATAGTATAAAGACACCAGCAGGTTATGCTTATGCGCAATATCCTTCAGGTAAGATAATTCAAAGGAATTTGTGAACTCCGGTTTCAGCTGCGGGTTACCGGTGCTGGCGGTTTGGCCGCTGTAGTCGATATTAGGCAACAGGTCGCGGAACCAGGGCCGGCGGATACGGCGGCTATAGTTCAGTTGCAGTTCATGATCGCCTTTAAACTTCTGCGACAGGAAAATGCTGGGGAACAGGCTGATAGGGTAGTTGATCTTATAGGAAGATTTCTTTCCCAGTCTTGTTTCACCGTCATAGTTGGATTGCTCCGCACGTAAGCCCACCTGGTAGCCGAAATTATCTTTGGCGCCGGTGTAGCTTACATACCCTGCATTGATCTGCTCCTGGTAGTGATAGCTGTTAGACAGCGCTGTGTCCAGCGTAAAATCGCCGGAAGGATAGTTCTGCCCGTAAGTATTGGTGAAGTTGTCGAACTTGCGGGTATTGCTGCGCAGCCCCATTTCAACTTTGGATTTTTCTGTCAGTGGCTTCACATAATCCACCTGGGCGGTCATATACTTGGTGGTTCCTTCTCCACTGCCATAGCGCAGTTCCGGCTTCTCAGGATCATATACCGGTTGACCTGAAAGATCAAAATACTGCAGGGAATAATTAGAACTGTTGTCGCCCGTAGCATAGTTATAGGTGAAATCCGCTGTCAGTTCTTCACCTTCTTTTGCAAAGGTGTGCTTGTAGCCCAGCTGCGTGGTATAATTACGGAACCCGTTCAAGGTATTATTAACACCGTTGCCATAGCGTACTTTCTGCTGGTGATCGTCCAGCTCATTCACCGTTTGATTATTATACCGGTTAAAATTACCCCCGGTAATATTCTCTGATATTGTGATAGTATTACGGTTATCGATGAACCAGTCGAACCCGATACGTCCGGTCTGGAACTTCCGGTAAAAGTCGCCGTCTTCCAGCTGTTCGGTATACGTAGTGGTATCAGCGCCGAGGTTCTTGCGGAACAGGCGGCTGGTCATGGGCGATTTCCGGTTACGGAAGTTATAGTTAATAAAGAAATTGAACTTTTCCTGGCGGAGGTTAAAATCAATACCACCGTTGGTGCTGCCCAGGGAGGTAGCGCCGGCGTTCACCGAGCCATTGATGCCTGCCTTCTTATTTTTCTTCAGCACAATATTCAGGATACCGCTCATTCCTTCCGCATCATATTTGGCGGAGGGGTTTGTTACCACTTCAATGTTCTGTATGGCGTCTGCAGGGATCTGGTCCAGTGTGAGCGTTGAGGGGCGGCCATCAATAAAAATGGTAGGGGCGCCGTTGCGCACGGTTACATTCCCATCGATGTCTACGTTCACGGAAGGCACCTGTTTAAGCACATCGGTGGCAGTACCGCCTATGCTGGCCAGGTTCTTTTCTACATTAAACACCCGCTTATCGATGGCCATTGTAAAGGCAGGTTTTTCGCCTACTACATTTACAGCCGCGAGCGATTTTACATTGGCCTTCAGTTTAATATTGCCAACGTCTATGGTACCTGATTTGGCAGATGGCGCTGCCGGTTTGTAAATAGTTTCGTAGCCGATAAAATTAATTTTCAGGATATATTTATTCAGCGGGATGTTTTCGAAACGGAAGTCCCCGTTGGTTTTGGAGAGCATTCCTGTTTGTACGGAGGAGTCAGGGCGTAGCAATGCTACAGATGCGTACTCAATAGGTTTGCCCGTTTGCGCATCCAGCAGTTTGCCGTAAATAACGCCTGTGCTGGCGGAGGCAGCTTTGCCCTCCGGTTGTTGCGCCACAGCACTAATACAAAATAATAACAGCCAGCCTGTAATTAACGATACAATTTTTCCCATAATAGCTTCCAACAATTTATAGCCCTGTAAAATTACCTTTTATGGACGAAGAATTCCCTGTTTTTGGGATGAAAGGTTGGTTGGAACCCTTTACAGTCCGCTGTTTCAACTACAGAATCTAACAGGATTCTTTGTGGTGGCCAATTACAGGAATATGCAGAAAAAATACCTCAAGTGTTAATTAGTGTTAAGCCTGGTTTTTAACCGGTATAACCAGGTGG
Organism: Chitinophaga polysaccharea; assembly: GCF_902150045.1. GTDB lineage: Bacteria > Bacteroidota > Bacteroidia > Chitinophagales > Chitinophagaceae > Chitinophaga > Chitinophaga polysaccharea_A. The sequence continues at coordinate 568,129 of NZ_CABFVU010000003.1, read as the reverse complement.
AGGCCAACGGATAGCATACGTTAAATTTTGTGGATAAAAAAGAGGTCAATACAAGTTTATCGTTTCCATTGTATTACAGAGCAACGTATCTTTACAGCCCGCTGTTACGTTATTTTAATTTTTTTATATGCATAAGGATTACCGACCGGACTGGGATATTTATACGTGCCACATTGAAGAAAGTCCAGCAGTAATAGGCCTTGACCTTGATCTGAGACGATTTGCGCCATTGAAGGAAAAGCCGAATGCCATATATATAACAGTGTATCTTAACAATCCACGTGAGGACGGATTCCCGCAGAACGATGAATTTGCCATCATGGGTGAAATTGAGGATAGCCTGGTGGAGCAACTGCAAAACAAACTGGATGCGCATTTTGTGGGCCGTACCTTTTCCAATGGCGTACGTGATTTTTACTTTTATTCAGGCACTACATTGCTGCATGATAAATTCATTGCGGATGCAATGGTGAATTTTCCCGATTACCGTTACGACTACGGTGTAAAGGAAGATAATAACTGGGAACTATATTTTGATTTTCTTTTTCCTGATGTATACGAGTTTCAGCGCATACAAAACAGGAAAGTACTTCGTATGCTCCGCGAGCATGGCGATGTATCAGAGAAGGAACGCATTATAGAACACTGGATCCATTTTAGAACGGAAGAAGATAAAACTGCTTACTGGGAACATATCAAGGAGAATGGTTTTGCTTTAGCAAGAGAAGAAAAAACAGATAACCCTGAATTCCCCTATAAATTATGCATTTCCCGCTCCGATAAAGCCAGCGAGGCTTCTATCGACAGTGTGGTAATGAGCCTTTGGGAACTGGCCCAACAGGTAAACGCCGAATATGATGGCTGGGAAACCAGCATCATGAAGTAGATTGTCCTGGAACACTGATTATGATGATTTTGATGATTCTGTTGATCTTTTTAAATAGACTTTAAAAATTCTTTTTAAAAAATACCAGTGTAATCATCAAAATCATCATAATCAGTGTCCCAAGACAACATCCGCTATTTCCGCAGCAATCCTGTCAGTAAAGAAATGGCAAATAACACCAGGAAAATATAAAACAGGATCTTGGCGATAGATGCTGCTCCGGCGGCAATGCCCCCGAAACCAAAGACAGCTGCGATAATGGCGACGATAAAAAATATGAGTGCCCAGCGTAACATAACTAAAACTTTAAGGTGAACAAATAATATCTGTAACACTTTTTCCAGGTAATCCGTTCGATTTTACACAATTATCATTCCGGTAAGTACAATAATTGCAGTTGTTACTATTTCATTTTTTTTCGATATAATTGTTACCTGCTGCTAGAATTGAGGAATTATTTCAAAATATGGCCTACACTAACTGTCCTATGCTGGCTTATTGGCCTGCATAGCCCCGCCTTCCTGCATGCAGAAGGCCAGCAGTTCCCGCGCGCAGCAGATACTATTCCCCATAGAAGCAGTGGGCTCTTCAAAAAGATCGGGGAGTACCGGGACTCTATACGTAATAAAGAATACCGCCAGTCGCTCATAAAACGCATTACCAAACAGGATGAACCGGTACATTCCAACGATAACGACAGCACCATCATCAAAAGTGAGGCATATTTTACCCCCTTTGCGGGCAAAGTGATCAGAAATATCTACTACAGGAAGGTAAAAGTATTCGGCCCCCGCAACATCAATGATACCACTTTCACTACCAGCATGAAGCTCATCCACCTGGCCAACCGGTTGCACTACGACTCCCGGGAATGGGTGATCAGGCAATCCCTGTTCTTCCGGGAAAACCAGCACCTGGAGCCTTTTGAAATGGCCGACAATGAGCGTTACCTGCGTAACAGGCCCTTTATCCAGGATGCGCGTATCTATGTAAAGAATGCCGGCCGCGACTCCATCGATGTGGAAGTGGTAACAAAAGATCTCTTTGAATATGGTGCAGACATCTCCCAGTTCAGCGCAAAGGATATCAGGGCCAGCGTTTCCAACAACGACCTGTTTGGCGCCGGCCAGGGCCTGAAAGTGGGTATGCAGTGGCGCTCCGATTATTCCCCTACCTGGAACACGGAAGTACGGTATACAAAATACAACGTCCTGGGCTCCTTTATAGATATGACCCTGGGGTACACCACCCTGAATAATTACGCCCAGCTGGATACCAACGCTTTCGAAGGCGCCGTATTCATCAATTTCAACAGACCGCTTTACCGCAATGCCGCGAAACTGGTTGGCGGTTTTGCCTTGTCAAAGAACTGGTCTATCAATATCAGGGGATCCTTACCCGAGCTGGGCGACAGCATTTACCGTGATTACACTTACTCTGTCATCGACGGATGGATAGGCTATAATTTCATCAACCATTATAAACACGACGGCACCATCGGCAAAAAGCCCAACTTCGCGGTACTGGCCAGGCACTATAACCTGTCGTTCCAGCGAAAGCCGGACCAGCTGCGATATAAAGACGACCCGGTATACAATAATCACCGGTTGTATTTATTAGAGCTACAGGCTTACCGCATCGATTATTTTAAAGCCCATTATTTCTTCGGATTCGGCCGAACGGAGGATATTCCCCTGGGATATAATATCAGCGCCACCAGCGGCTGGGAAAGCTGGAAAGACCGGAGGCGGATCTACACAGGGATTGAAGCACAGAAATACTGGACCACTAAAAACCAGGGACTCTTTAACTCCACCATCGGACTTAGCACTTTCTGGCTCAATAATGCGTGGGAAGATGGCGTAATACACGCCCGGCTTGAATACTACAGCAGGCTGCTGAACATCCGCAAAGCGCGGTTCCGCCAGTTCCTGAACATCGACTACCTGAACAGCCCTAACCCGTTCTTTAATAAGCCACTCAACATCAATATGGAATACGGCATCTGGGGATATAAGAATACAATGATCAACGGCTATCAACGCCTGAACCTCGGATCGGAAACCGTGTATTACAGCCCGCTGAAATTTCTTGGCTTCAAATTTAACTTCTTTACTTCCCTTCAAACATCCATGATCACCAACAAAAGTGATGACCTGCTGCGGAATCCCCTTTACCTAGGACTGGGAGGCGGTTTCCGTGTCCGTAATGAAAACCTCTCACTAAATACCATTAAAGTTTCCGGGTATTATTATCCCAATGCACCACAACCTATGAATAAGCTGATGCTGGAAATTACCACCATTGTTGATTTCCGTTTTGATATCTCTGCACTGCGCGCGCCTACCGTGCTGAACTTCCGCTAAATAATGCGCAGGCAATTCCGGCTTTCCGTAAATTTATAGTACTAAATTTTGTGTCATGGAATGGAAGAATGAGCTCACCCGTATGCTGGGAATTACCTACCCGTTGATCCAGGCGCCTATGCTGGGTATTACCACTCCCGCCATGGTGGCCGCAGTGAGCAACAGCGGCGGGTTGGGATCCTTACCGGTGGGCGGCCTGCCTCCCGATAAAGTCACCTCGCTGATCCGCGAAGTGAAGGGATTAACACAGCAACCGTTTGCGGTAAACCTTTTCGTTTATGAGCCGGAGGAATATTATGACCGGAAAACATTTGACGATATGCAGGAGTTCCTGCAATTCCTGTATGGGGCCAACAGGCTGGCGGCGCCGCCGGTAAATTTTGATGAAATACCTTTTCATTCCTGGAGGGACCAGCTGCCGGTGATCCTGGCTGCCGGTATAAAATATATGAGCTTTACCTTTGGTATGCCGGATGCTGCAGGATTTGAACTGCTGAAACAGCACCAGGTATTATTGATGGGCACTGCCACCTCCGTGGAAGAAGCTTCAGTGCTTACTGCTGCCGGAACGGATGTGGTAATTGCACAGGGCATAGAAGCGGGCGGCCACCGGGGCTCCTTCCTTCCGGGCGAGCTACCCAAAACAGGCACCTTTGCCCTGGTGCCGCAAATTGCAGATCGTGTGCGCGTGCCCGTTATTGCCGCCGGGGGCATCATGGATGGCAGGGGAGTAGCTGCAGCAAAAATGCTGGGTGCCGCCGGTGTACAAATGGGAAGCCTGTTCCTAAGAGCGCATGAAAGTCTTGCCACACCTGCACACAAAGCAGCGCTGGCCGATATAACGGATACGGATACACTGCTTACCCGCGCTATATCAGGCCGCTGGGCCAGGGGCGTACGTAATACGCTGATCACCGAAATAGAGGCCTCGGGCTTACCTGTCAGTGAATATCCATACCAGGATGCGTTAACACAACCCATCCGTAAAGTGGCCAGGGAACTGGACAACCCGGCATTTGTAAATATGTGGGCAGGGCAGGCAGCAGGAAAGGCGCGCGCCTGGAGCACCGCAGATATTTTCGCGGAACTGGTCCGGGAAACTGCGCTGGCGCTTAATAAATAATACGCCTGAAGATGCCGGGATAATCTATAACAATATCGTTTTCATCAAAAGGCAATTGTGCGGTGAAGTCCGTGGATACATTATCATACAGGTATTCCCGGAGCCCGGTACGGGTATAACGTTGCTGCACTTTCTGTAATTCAAATTCGGGCAGGTTGATATAAAGCATATCCAGCAGTTTGCTTTCCTCCGGTTCAAACTGCAGCCGTTTCACCGGCAGGGTATTGGTAAAAGGCGTCAGCGAAATATCGATGTCGATGCAGTTATCGAATGCGTCGATGTGGTTATTGTCCTTATCGAACCAATGACCGTGAAGATCCGAAGTCAGTTTCAATTCCCTGGGCGTAAGCCCTTCCTGTTTAATATGAAAGGACGACACCTGCCAGGATGAGGTGATCTCTATTTTATAATGTATGCAAAATGGCTGTTGGTCTCTTACTCCGTTGATACAACCGGTAGCCAGTTTCCCCGTGCCATTGTCTTCCAGCGTAAAATATTCGGTTGCAGGCCATAGTAACGCCTGCCATAGAATGGGTTGCATGTATTATCTTTTTATGGTCGATGATTTTATTTTAATGATCACCAGTTTGGATGTTGGCGTATTGCTTTTGTCAGCCACACTGTCTACCGGCACCAGCACATTGGTTTCGGGGAAATAGGTAGCCGTACATTTTTCCGGTATATGGTAAGACACAATAATGAAACCATAAGCCACCCGTTCCTTATTGCCGTGATAATTATAAAGATCTACCACATCGCCGGGGTGGAAGCCGGCAGCGGCGATATCAGCAGGATGCATCAGTATCACTCTCCGCTCATGATATATACCGCGGTAACGGTCGTCCAGTCCATAAATGGTAGTATTGAACTGGTCGTGGCTACGGATGGTCATCATCATATATTCATCGATGGCCAGGGGAGTTCTTAATACTTCTGCAATATTGAAATTGGCTTTGCCGCTATAGGTATTGAATTGCCCTTCCCGTGCACCATTGGGCAGGTAAAAGCCACCCGGATGTCTGACCCTTTTATTGTAGCTGTCAAAACCCGGAATCACTTTTTCAATATCGTTGCGTATAAGATCGTAGTGTTGTGTATAGGTTGCCCAGGGCACGCGGGAGTTTTCACCCAGCAGGGTCATTGCCAATTCACAGATAATAACGGGCTCGCTTTTCAGGTGCGTGGATACCGGTTGCAGGTTACCTTTCGACATCTGTATCACACCCATAGAGTTCTCACAGGTCACAAATTGTTGCTCCCCCTGTTGTATGTCTTTATCGCTGCGGCCCAGGCAGGGGAGTATCAGGGCTTCTTTGCCATGTACCACATGACTCCGGTTCAATTTCGTAGATACGTGCACAGTAAGGTCGCAGTTCCTCAATGCCTCCGCTGTATAGAGCGTATCCGGTGTAGCGGAAAGAAAGTTGCCACCCATGGCCATAAATACTTTTGCATCGCCCCGGTGCATGGCATTGATGGCATTCACCACATCGAAGCCATGTGCCCGTGGCGGCTGAAACCCGTATACAGCATGGATCCTGTCGAGGAAAGCATTGGAAGGTTGTTCATAGATACCCATTGTTCTGTCGCCCTGCACATTGCTGTGCCCGCGCACAGGACAGGTACCTGCGCCTGGTTTACCTATGCTGCCTTTCAGCAGCAGCAGGTTTACCACTTCACGGATGGTATCTACTGCATTTTTGTGTTGGGTAAGGCCCATTGCCCAGCAGGCAATGATCTTCTTTTTATGAAACAGCGCCTGTGCTGCCTCATGTACCAGTTCCGGCGCTACTCCGCTGTCTGCTATCAGTTGTGAGAGCGACTGCGTTTTCAGGTGTGCAATATAATTATCATATCCCTGGGTATTGGCTTTGATAAACGCCTGGTCGAACACGGTGCCGGGTACACGTTCTTCTTCCTGCAACAATAACAGGGACAAGGCTTTCAGCAGGGCCATATCTCCATTGATCTTTACCTGCAGGAAAATATCTGTAAGATGTGTTTTTATATTCAGTACTCCTTTCACGGTCTGCGGATTCAGAAAATTGAGCAAACCGGCTTCCGGTAAAGGATTTACGGAGATGATAGTAGCGCCGTTGGCCTTGGCTTTCTGTAAAGCGGTGAGCATGCGCGGATGGTTGGTGCCGGGATTCTGTCCCAGTATGATCAGCACTTCTGCCTGGTGTATATCTTCCAGGGTAACAGATCCTTTAGCTATTCCTACTGCATCGCTCAGGGCCACGCCGCTGGATTCGTGGCACATATTGGAACAGTCGGGCAGGTTGTTGGTGCCATATTCGCGTGCCATCAGCTGGTACAGGAAAGCGGCTTCATTACTGGTTCTTCCCGAAGTGTAAAATATAGCTTCGTTGGGAGAGGATAATTTATGAAGATGACCGGCAATAATTTTATACGCGTCTGCCCAGGCGATGGGGGCGTAGTGTGTGGCTCCGGGAGCCAGGTACACAGGCTGGGCTATCCTGCCTTTTTTACCTATTTCGTAATCTGTTAAAGCGCCCAGGTCCGCAACACTGTTGGCTGCGAAAAAGTCGGGCGTTACTCTTTTTGTGGTAGCTTCTTCCGCTACTGCCTTGGCGCCGTTTTCACAATATTCGGCAATGCCGGATCTTTCATCATCGGGGTCGGGCCATGCGCAACCGGGGCAGTCGAACCCGTCTTTCTGATTAAGCTCCAGCAATGCTTTCATTCCCCTGAAGGCGTTCATTTCCTCCAGGATATGCCGCATGCTGGATACTACTGCAGGAATACCTGCTGCAACTTGTTTGGGTGGTCCTAGCTTAATACCGGTAAACCGCACCGGGTTTTCTGCGCTGTCCATAACGGGTAATATTTTATCTGACATCAATTCTCTCTGATCCGCTGTAAATATTAAAACGCTGGTCCTTTAAAAATCCCAGCAGGGTGATATTCCATTCAGCGGCCATTTTTACCGCCATACTGGATGGCGCTCCTATAGCGGCAATAACTGGTATCCCTGCCATAGCGGCTTTTTGTATCAGCTCAAATCCTGCGCGGCCGCTAAGCAGCAGCACACATTCTTCCAGCGGCGCCGGCTGTTGCTGCAGGGCGGCGCCTATGAGCTTATCTACCGCATTATGCCGACCAATATCTTCCCTCAGCAGGAGCAGTTCCATATTGCCGTTAAAAAGCCCGGCAGCATGCAATCCGCCGGTAGAGTCGAAAAGCGCCTGTTCATTCCTCAATACTGCAGGCAAACCGAATAGTTTTCCGGCAGCCAGGCAAAAAGTGCTGTTGTTAACGGTAACGCCTGTATGAATATCGGCGATATCCGTTTTGCCGCATACCCCGCAGGCGGCAGTTGCCGCGAAATTACGACGGGTATTGCCCAGCCGGGCTTCTGTTCCTGGTTTCAGATGAACGGTGGCGATGCTGCCATTGCTGTCTTCCGAAAGAATAATTTCCTGGATAGCAGCGTACTCGCTGATCACGCCTTCGGTAAATAAGAAGCCGGCAGCCAGTTCCATATCTTCACCGGGCGTGCGCATGGTAACGGAGATGTTCTGTTGCCGTCGGTTATGGGAGGGTCCGTGCACCAGTCTTATTTCGAGTGGATCTTCTGCCGCGAGCGTATCACTGGCATCTGTGATACTTTCTGCCGCTACTTTTTTAACAAGGGTATGAACAACTGCATTTGTCATACTCAAAATTACACTTTCACCACCATCTTACCACTGTTTCTTCCAGAAAATAATCCGAGTAATGCAGCCGGCAGCTGGTCAAATCCTTCTTCCACGGTTTCTGTATATTTTATTTTCCCTTCCTTTACCCATTCAGAGAGTTGTTTGAAGCCTTCACCAAACCTGCTGGCATAGTTACCGATAATAAACCCTTGCATGAGGATGCTTCTGGTTACCATAATGGGCTGAATACGCGGGCCTACGGGTATTTCAATGGAATTATACAGCGCGATCTGTCCGCAAAGCGGCACACGGGCAAAGAAATTCAGGTGTTTGATCACAGCATCGGAAATATCGCCGCCTACATTATCGAAATAAATATCCACGCCATTGGGGCAGGCAGCTGCAATGGCGGCCTCCATGTTATGATTGCCTTTATAATCAATAGCAGCGTCGAAGTTAAAGGTATCGGTGAGCAGTCTTACTTTTTCTGCGCCTCCGGCGATGCCTACTGCGCGGCAACCCAATATCCGGGCGATCTGCCCCACCACGATACCTACGGCGCCCGCAGCGCCGGATACCACTACTGTTTCACCAGCTTTGGGCTTGCCAATATCTACCAGGCCAAAGTAGGCAGTAAGCCCCGGTACGCCCAGCAGGCCGAGGTAATAAGTAAGCGGAATACTGTCGTCGATCTTACGCAGGTGCGCTGCCGGGAAGATGGCGGCGGTAGCCCAGGGCAGAAAGGGGCGGGGGCCGCTGCTCATTACTTTATCGCCTGTTTTAAACTGTGTACTTTTGCTATGTGTTACTTCCGCCACACCACCGCTTTCAATAGGCTCGCCTACCTGGAAGGGCGGTATATACGACCTTGCATCGTTCATACGGCCACGCATATACGGATCTACGGAGAAGTAAAGGGGCTTTACCATCACTTCACCTTCCTCCAGTTCAGGTAAAATAGCATCTACGGTTTCAAAGTTGTTGGCTACAGGTAATCCTTTGGGCCTTGCAGCCAGAAGGATCTGTTTTATTTTCATACATCCGGGTATTTAAAAGTAAAGAATGGTAATGGTTATTTAACAGTTAGAAAATGCTTTTGTTTACCTGCCGGGAAAGTAGCGGAATTAACAATGAAAAATGTACATTCGGGGTAAGAATCTTCACCCCTAAAAATTAAAATCTACTATGCGTCTTGATGATGAAGAAATGAGCGAAAACGTCGAGAAACGGACCGGTGGCGGTATGCGCAAGATCGGTGTTGGCGGCGGTATAGGCACCGTTATCATTATCGTGCTGGCCTTGATCTTTAAACAGGACCCGCAGCAGGTAATGCAGGCGGTTCAACAGGTAAATCCCGGCCAGGAGCAGGCGGGCACCGCTGAAAAACTCACGAAGGAAAATGCAAATGCCTTCGAGGTGATGTCTTCCAAAGTACTCCGCAGTACAGAAAGGGTATGGACGCAGGGATTCCAGGAAAGGAACAAAACATACGAGGTACCCGGCATGGTATCCTTCGAAAAAGGTACCCCTTCCGGCTGCGGTTTTGCGGAATCAGCCATGGGACCGTTTTACTGCCCGGCCGACCATAAAGTATACCTGGATGTTTCTTTCTTTAATGAACTGGAGCAGCAGTTCGGGGTAAAGGGCGATTTTGCAAAGGCATATGTGATTGCGCATGAAGTAGGGCATCACGTACAGAACCTGTTGGGCATCAGCGATAAATTACAAGCCATGCGTTCCCGGCTAAGCGAGAAGGAATACAACAAATTATCGGTGATGCTGGAACTGCAGGCCGATTTCCTGGCAGGCGTATGGGCTAACCGGGCCAATAAGATCAGGCCTTTACTGGATCCGGGAGATATTGAATCAGGCCTGAGCGCTGCCAGTGCCGTGGGCGACGACCGGCTGCAGCAGGCCAGTACAGGGCAGGTTGTACCGGATGCTTTTACCCATGGCACCTCCGAACAGAGAATGTTCTGGTTCAAAAAGGGCTTTGAATCCGGGAATGTGGCCGACGGGGATACGGGCATTGGCCTGGGTTCCTGGTAGTTAAGCATTGCCGGGCGGTTTCCAGGGCAGGTATTCGCCATATAACCCGGGAAACCGCACCTCATACAGGCGCTCCGTTTGTTAAATATCCAGCATTTCCTTCGCCAGTTCAATCATCCGGGGATCCCCGGTATATTTGCCATTCACGTCCGACAGCTTCACTACAGGCGTCCACCGGGGCGCATCTTCCGGCAGGGCTTCATACATCTTGATCACAATATTCAGGGCAGTTAATCCTGCATCGTTAGTAAAGTTGGTGCCAATGCCAAACGACATGCCTATCTTTCCACGGCAATAAGCAGCGATGTCCGCTACTTTTTCATAATTGAGCCCGTCTGAAAAAATAATGGTTTTGCTGAGAGGGTCTACATTTTTCCCTTTGTAGTGGGCAATAGTGCGGTCCGCGAACAAGATGGGGTCGCCGCTGTCGTGCCGCACCCCGTCGAACAGCCTCGCAAATTTTTTATCGAACTGCTCAAAGAAAACAGGCGTGGTATAGGTGTCGGAGAGAGCAATTCCCAAATCGCCCCGGTACACCTGCACCCAGTTCTCCAGTCCAAGCATATTGGCCATTTTGAAGCCGTATTTGGCTGCGTGGAACATAAACCATTCATGGGCATGGGTACCCACCGGCTTTACGCCATTCCGCATGGCAAGGTGCACATTGCTGGTACCTATGAAACATCCTTCTCCATACTGCCGGAGCGTTTTCACCACCAGCTTATGCACCGCGAGAGAGTGCCGGCGCCGGGTGCCAAAATCCGCGATGGTGATATCCATCTCTTTATATTTCTCAATCTTATTCCGGGTAATGCGGATCACTTCCTCATCGGGTACGCGTTCCTGCCCGGTTAGCTGGTAGTACAGCTCGCAGATGAGCGACATCAATGGCACCTCCCAGAGAATGGTGCGGTACCAGTAGCCATCCACATGCACTTCCAGGCTATCGCCCTGCTGGGAAATATGCACTTCCGACGGGCTATACCGGTAGCCCTGCAGAAAATCGAGATAGGTGGGGTCGAGATAGGGGCAGGTTACCGCCAGGTAATCCTTTTCTTCCGCCGTAAGCTGCAGCTGCTGCATGTTATTGACCGCTTCACGGAGGGCCTCCGCAAAACCGGGAGGAAATGAATGATGCCCCCGGTTAATAAAAGTATAACGGGCACGGGCCTTCGGAAACAATTTGATAACCCCATGCTGCATGGTGAATTTGTAGAAATCGTTATCAAGAAGGGAAGTAAGGATCATATTTGCTGTTTGGATTCACAATAAAATTATACTTTTGCGGTTAACATATTGTAGTTAACATGCAGCAGATTAAAGTTAAATGGCCCCTTAACCCAAAAGAAACAGTATTGTTCAAAGTACACGGTGTATACCTCAAGAACAGTTTTAACGCAAAACAAGGCGTTTTGTATCTTACAAATGAAAGAGTTGTTTTCGAGGCAAAACCTATGATGATGGTCCTTTTATTCGGTGTCATCGGCTGGTTATTATCCCGTAAAAAAATCTCCGTTGATTTTCCATTGTCCGATATTACGGATTTCAAAAGAGGCAAACAGGGCTTTAATAAAAAAGTAGCTGAGTTCGACCTGATAGATGGCCGCAAGATCCGCATCGGTATTACTGGTAAATGGGAAGTTTTTGATACCGCTTACCAGAAAGCAATGCTGGACGTACAGCCTTTATTCAGCGTAAATTAATTCATCAGAGTTTAGACCCGCAGTATTTGCAGAAGTCCGCATTGGCATCGTGTCCTTCACGCATGCAATGCGGGCAAACCCTGCGATCTACTTCCTCCCGGTTACGTATCCTGCTCATTTCCACTGTCACTATCCCCGTAGGCACTGCTATAATTGCATACCCCATGATCATAATAAGCGCTGAAAATGTTTGTCCAAGCGGTGTTATGGGCGCAATATCACCATAACCTACCGTGGTAAGGGTTACTACTGCCCAATACACGCTCACAGGGATACTGGTGAATCCTGAATTATGCTCAGACTCTATTACATACATCACCGCACCTAACACAACAGTTAACAACCCGATAAAAAACAGGAACACCAGGATCTTGCGTTTGCTTTGCTGCAGTGCGAGCGACAACTGCTTACTCTCATTCAGAAAGGGCACCAGCTTGAATATCCTGAAAATACGCATAAGTCGCAGTATCCGGATGGTAAGCAGGAAATGCGCGCCGCCATAAAATGCTTCCACATAGGTGGGAAGGATACAAAGCAGGTCTACAAGGCCATAGAAACTTGTCATATAGGCCCTGGGGCGATAACTGCACCATACCCGGAAAATATATTCCAGGGTAAAAACCAGGGTGAACACCCACTCCAGTATATGAAACAGGCGGCCGAACTTCTGCTGCAGAGGCGCAACACTTTCCATCATAACAATAATAACACTAACCAGGATCGCGATGAGCAAAACAATGTCGAAAGCCCGCCCCGCGGGGGTGCTGGCCTCGAAAATGATATTATGCCATTTTTCCTGGAAAGGGGTAAGCTTCCGTGTAATATTGTTCGTCATCCTGCTGAATTATGTACTTTAAACAAAACTTGTTAATTTATGTTTAGTGAGGGCCGTTTTATTATGGTTAACCCATTAACTGTTCAATATTTTTACTCATCAGACTGATTCAGCATGCCCGCCTGATACCGGAATATATTTATAACAATATCAAAAGATGATTCCCGTCTTTTCCTATCTTTAGCATATGCTAACCGGAATTTTAATCAATTTATTTGAACGTGATCTCAGCAAACTGGAAGAGGAGATCGCTGCGTATGATAGTGTTGCAGGCATCTGGCTGATCCCACCCGGAATAAAAAACCCTGCAGGCAATCTTTGTCTTCATCTCTGCGGCAACCTGCAGCATTATGTGGGCGCAGTACTGGGGAAAACGGGTTATGTACGCAACAGGGACCTGGAGTTCAGTGCAAGGAATGTTCCTACGGAAGACCTGCTGGTGCTGATCAGTACCACACGCCGTATAACCCTCTCCGTTATAGCGGGGTTAACAGCGGAAGATCTTGAAAAGATCTACCCGGAAAAGGTGATGGCCGGTGCTATGTCTACCGGGCATTTCCTGGTACACCTGAGCACACATCTTAACTATCATCTCGGACAAATAAATTATCATCGCCGATTAACCCAGTCCTAGTTAAATGAACACTTTTCTGAAAAATTTTATCAGGGTATACCAGCAGTTGAAATGGCTGGTATGGCCATTTGTAATAGTAGTAATAACGATACTGGTAACGCGGATGTTTGTGAGCAGGCAGGATGCTTATTTCTTCATCAATAAATTACATACACCTGCGGGCGATTTTATATTCCCATACATTACAGAGCTGGGAAGCACAGCGGCGGCAGTGCTTATTTCCCTGTTGCTGCTGGTCGTTCACCGGCGTGCAGGCATCATGCTGGCCACTGCTTACCTTTTCACGGCAGCGATCAGTTTCACGCTGAAAGCACTCATCGGCTTTCCCCGGCCACACCGTTATTTTGCCAGCCGTTTACAGGAGATCTATTTTGTGCCGGGCGTATCAGTGCTCGATAATTTCAGGAGCTTCCCTTCCGGCCATAGCGTATGTGCATTTACTGCCGCTACCGTACTTTCCTATTATACAAAAAATAAGTACCTGTGCCTGGTATACCTGGCGCTGGCCATGCTGGTAGCCTATTCGCGTATGTACATGAGTCAGCATTTCCTTGAAGATGTAACTGCAGGCGCCACTTTGGGCGTTTTCTTTTCCATGGTATGGTTGAGTATTTTCCGCGGGAAAACGGGGCAGTTATCAGGACAGTAGATCTTTCTTTTTCTCCATTTCGGCTATGAGGGAGTCCTGGTGCTGCCGGAGCATTTCATTATATAGTTTTGCGGGAGATGTGGGGGCAGTATCTTTCTCTTTGTACCATACAGGGGCAGGGGTGTACCTGGCCCATATTATTTCATACCCGATGTAGATCTGGTATTTGCCTTCTCTTACATCATCGGTATGGCCCAGGCGGCGCTCTTCCCCGGGAGCGAGGTTTTCAATCAGCCTCGCCTGGCGGGTAGTTCCCATTGTAGTAGTGATCACCTGGTTAACGGCCACTGTCATAAATCGCGTATCCGACAGGTTCTTTACGCTGCGCAGGTATTTGGACACACTGAATACGCTGTTTGAAACACCAACTATCCTTACTGCCCGGATGGCGTCTTCCCCTGCAATGGGCCTTAATTTCTTCTCTTTAAAAGAGGTCACACGGAAACTTTGCGTTCTGAAACGGACGTACCATAACATGAAAAAGAACAGGATGATTACCGGAATATACATAATTAACAGTTTTTGAGGAACGATGTACAGGGCATTAAGCCGGGTTCGTTTGAGAGGTTACAGGTTTTTTTGATTATCGGATTATCAGATTGATAATACTAAGATAAAGGGTCTTGCGTAGGTAATTGTAAATTCAATGTTAATGAAAGTGCGATATCTTATGCTGGTCAAAGGTTTCCTAAAGTAACGAGGCAAAAAATGGACTTTTTTTGCACATTAACAATTAAATCACAAAATTTCTCAGGAGAAACCTGCAACTTTGTCACATAGCCAAAAACAAGGTGTTTGTAACCAAGGTCAGCTTTAGGGGTTAACCCCCAAATATTCTTTCGTTAATACTCCCTATAATTGTTTAATATATTTTTCCTTATCTGAAGAACAGGTAATTTTATTGGTAACACAGGGTGTTATAACATATTATCATGTTATCATCGGGGAAAGAATATGAAACTGATACCTGCGCTGTGAAACTGCGGGTTGTAATAAGGCACGATCACCTTATCAGCCGCGCCGGCAGAGGCATTCAGGAGCTTTCGCTGTAACAGGGGATATACCCAGTAAGCGGCTTTGGTACTTAAAATACCTACTCCTGCACCGGCTACCACATCGCTCAGCCAATGCCTGTTATTATACATTCTCAATGCGCCGGTGGTGGTAGCGGCCAGGTAGCCAGCCACCCCATACCAGGGAGAAACGTCTTTGTATTCCTGCCGTAAATATTCTGCTGCAGCAAAAGCCGAAGCGGTATGCCCGGAAGGGAAGGAGAGATAATCGGAATGGTCCGGCCGCTCTTCATGGGTTTTATTCTTCACTATTTCCACGGTACCTGCGGTAAGCACTGCTGAAATTCCCAGCAGGATAGTGCGGTCGCGCAGGTTATGTTTTCCATGTATACCCGCTGCGTTCAGTATATAAACTGCTGCTACAGGGGTGTACTGGAGGTAGTTGTCAATATGCGTGTGGAACCCTGGATGATCTTCTTTGATTTCTGCTTTGGTTGTACTGTTCAGGTCCCGGAGAGTGGGATTATTCAGGGCAAGCACGCCATAGCCGATCATCGCTGCCGGAACAACAAGACCGGTAACCGTTGTATGAAAACGCCCCGGTACTTTCCCGGATGGCGCCGGGTAAATAAAATGTACAGTATCGCTTACGGCAGGCAGGGAGTCCATTTCCTGGGCATCAGCACTATAAGAACAGGTAAGGGTACAGAATGCCAAACCCGTGGAGAATATCATTTTCTTCATGCATCTTTCCTTATACTATCAAATGTAGATGCTGATTCTGGAGAAAATCTGTATCCCGTTATTCGCCGCCACGGTCGGGCTTCTGAAGGATCATTTCCGCGGTTTGCCTGGTATAGCGGTTATGGAAGATAAAGGTAATCAGTAATCCCAGCAGGCAACCGGCCAATACAGACAATACCCTCGCCACCGCTGTATCCCAAACATGTTCCCCCGCCTCATGGGTCATTACAATAATAGTAGCTGCCAACGCAGTGCGGGTAGCTGCTTCCAGGTTTAGCAGGTTGCAGATCACCACTGTTACAAATACCGCCGTACACATCATCATCAACAGATTCGGATGTACCAGTATCAACAGGAAACCGGATATGCCACCTACCAGGTTCGCCTTAATACGTGTAACCGCCAACGTTACTGCATCGGATCCATCGGGCGATAATACCAGCATCACGGAAATCAGCACCCAGATCACATCAGTATAGTTCACTAACCACGACAAACCGAGCACCACTAGTACACCGGTTACACATTTGGCGGCATAGATCAGTATTCGCCTGATTCGCATTTTATCAATCATGACTGAACTCTTGGCAATTGGGAATTGTTCTGTTAATTTAACCATTAACAGCATGAAAATAAGGAATCTATGCTATCTGGCCGCACTCACTGTTTCTTTGCATGCCTGTATTAAAGATGTGCCTATAAACCCCGAAGCGGATATTGAAACATTTTTAATAGACAGGAAATATCTTACTGCAGATGTTTTCATCTACTTCACATTAGGCGTAACCTACAAAATATAAAAAGCAGCAGCGACTTTATCGCTGCTGCTTTTATTATTATCCGGTGCTAATATTTCGCTGCCTGACCTGCTTTGGGAAGGGAAGCACGAATGAATTCGCGGATATCATTATTGCCGGTAGCCAGATCATCCTTGCGGAGATACATCATATGGCCGCTGCGGTAGCCGCGCCAGGAGAGACGGTCTTTCAGCCGGCCACCAGGGTCCATCTGCCACATGCTGTACTTGGCGTTGAAATAATCGCAGGCGCCGTCGTAGTAGCCCGACTGGATCATTACATGCAGGTAAGGGTTAGCAGCCATTGCCTCGCGGAGGTTTTCGCCGGTGTTGTCGCCGTTCTTATCCCAGGGATGCACGGGGCCAAACATCATGTATTTAAGATCCGTGCTGAACTTCAGTTCCTGGCGGAGATAAATATTGATGGCAGGAGTAAAGGCATGCAGCCAGGAAGTAAGTTCTGCATTGTAATCCGGTCCATTGCCCGCGTCCTCCCGGTCCATGCCCCGGTAACGGGAATCCAGCCGGCCTACGGTAAAGCCTTTATCACGCAGTAATTCTTTCCAGAAAAAATTCGGGGGTACATCCAGGTTATGCTGCAGGATCACTTTTTCTGAAAGCCCGGAATAGCGGGCCATTTTAGATGCGATCGCTTTTCTTTGCTGATCTTCTAAAAAGCCTCCCTGGCTGATAGCCGGTATCAATTCATGAATAGTGAAATTTTCCACTTCGGGTAATACCGCAGTCAGATCCTTCTGTTGCAGATCCGGCGGCAGCATTTTATGATACCATGCGGTGGCTGCGAAATAGGGCAGCCGCAATGCCGCATCCACAGGGCCGTTGCGGGAAATGCCCAGCTCCGTGGGAGATACCAGGATCACGCCATTGAGATACATCCACTGCGCATTCTGCAATTCCAGCGCCAGGCCGGAAACACGGGTGGTACCATAGCTTTCCCCGATCAGGTATTTTGGCGAAGCCCACCTGTTTTGCCTCGACACAAAGGTATTGATCCATTCTGCGAGGTAGCGGATGTCTGCATTTACCCCGAAAAATTTTTCGCGGGGAACATCTTTCCCTATGAGCCTGGAGAAACCGGTGTTGGCCGGATCTATATAAATGATATCAGCAATATCCAGGATGGTTTCAGGGTTTTCGTGTATGCCATAGGGTTGTACCGGGTAACCTTCGTCATCGATATTAAGTAACCGGGGCCCGGTATAAGCGATCTGCATCCATACAGAAGGCGTGCCTGGGCCACCATTAAAGGAAATAACCAGCGGCCGCGCTGCACGGTCTTTTACATCCGTTCTTTCATAATACGTGTAAAAGAGGCCCGCCAATACTTTGCCATCCTGGTCCCATACCGGTTGCGTACCTGCTACCGCCTTATAGGGGATCTTTTGTCCTTTTACGGTGACGTCATGAAAGGTGGTCACCGCTGTATCCGGGTTCAGCACAACAGATCTTTGTGGCGGCGCATCTTCCTTGTTAGCAGGATTAGGTTTACTGTTCTTTTGCTGCGCCTGCAATTGCAGGCTGATGGCGCCTGTTAGCAGCAGCGGCAGCCATAGTTGTTTTCTCGTTAGGTTCATGTAGCAGATCTTGATTGCAGCTAAAGATTAGGCAATTGCTGCAAAAAATCAAGCACATTGGGATGAGTGGGTTATAGCTGGAAATTGCCCGGTTTCTGTGATGACGCCTGATGAGAAGGATAAACATCCCGCGGCAGCGCCTTATGGAGCCATGACTGGATGCTTTAACATCGCTGTATGCAACCGTTTCAGAAAAGGTAATTGGCGGTGAATTGTATGGGCCTGACCAGGACGTTGGCTACCGGGATTTCCGACACGTGCAGCCATTATGGATTGAATAAAGCAGCTTTGGAATTGGTTCTTCGGTAACCGTGCAAGTGGAGTAGTAGATAAAAAGGAAATAGGGATATATTTGTTATTCATTCTTCTTAGTGAGATTTTCTATTTAACATAATATTAATTATAAGGTAATAATAGAGAGATTCAATAAGGACATCTAAGGCTATATTATAACAACATTCAGGTACTGTTATTAACAGCTATACCCAGGTTGGATAAAGCTAACGGTGATTATGAATTGGCAAAAAAGAAATAAATTACAGCTACAGGGTATCCGCAAAAAACAACGCTCTTGCGTATCTGCATCCGTAAGATCTTTCTATCCGGGTTCCTGTGTATACAGTATGGATACTTCCGGTTTCCGCCGTATTTTCACCATATATACGCCATAGTTCCGCCATATATACCCTATACTTATTTAAATACGGCATAATCACAGGTTAATTCTGCCTTACTTCCTGGTGAAGCATAAATGTAACAGGACGGTTCTCCTTAGCAGCAGTTTCCGCGTATCAATAACAACAGATCAAATCATTGTTCCGGGCAAAAACAAACGCCCTGAGAATCGCGTATAATTTTTCCCCGGGAGTATGGACGTAAAATAACCGTTTAACCGGGTATAAGCCATACCTGGTTAAACGGTTATCCCTGCAAAGCGGATCTTATCTTTTTACTGCTGTTACATCAATTTCCACCAGCATGCCATCCAGGGCAAGCCTTGGAACGGGAATCAGGGTGTTTGCGGGAAACTTTTTGTCCGGCCAGATCTTCATGGCTTCCTCTGTGAAAGCCTTCAGCTTTTCTTCATTGTGGTCTACAATCAAGGTTGTGAGCTTTACAACGTCGCTGAATGTTAAGCCCTGCGACTTGAGCGCCGTATCCAGGTTGCTGAATGATTGTTTCAGCTGCGCACGGAAATCATTTGGCAATTGGCCGTCGGCGGTTTCGCCGCCCTGACCGGATATAAAAACCAGCGTATTTCCTGCGGGTACCACCGCAATATGGGAATATGCATTGGGCGCCGGGTCATATAAACCCGGAGGATTGATCACCATTGGAGCTTTTGTTTCCTTTTCCATGTTAATACTTTTGAAGATAATAAATAAGGCGCCTGCCAAAGCCAATACCATTAAGGATATCAGCGTATTTCTGCGAATCATGCCATTGATTTTGTACAAGGCAAAGTAAACGCAAATAGCTACGCAGGAACAGGCACAGAATTACCTCTATGAAGCATAACAGTATCAACCCTGAAAGGTTTCAGCAAACTCAATAACTTCGCCATCGAAGCCGTATAAAAGATGAAATGGTATGCTGATATAACTGCGGTAAAAAGATAAGATCCGCTTTGCAGGGATAACCGTTTAACCAGTTACAGCTAGTACAGCTTTTTTACTTCCAACCGCTGGGCGCCATAAATCCCGGAATGACCGCTGAAATAATAAGCAGTAAAGCAAGCCACTGCAAAATACAGGATATGCTCGGTGCCAAACAATTCTGCGCCCATTAAAGTGCAGGCTATGGGTGTATTGGTGGCGCCGGCAAAAACAGCAATGAATCCCAGTCCTGCAAACAGATCCACCGGTGCGCCTAATATCAGCGCCACCGTATGCCCAAGGGTGGCGCCAATAAAAAATAAAGGCGTTACCTCTCCCCCTTTGAAACCCATTCCCAGGGTAATAGCCGTGAAAACCAGCTTCCAGAGCCAGCTCCAGTCGTTAATATGCCCATTGGGGTCAAAAGCAGCTACAATGCTTACCCCTTCCGGCGATTTGCTGTATACCCCCAATCCAAGGTAATCAGCAGTGCCTGCCACATAGCTTAGCAGTATAATAACAATGCCGCCCACTACAGGGATCAGCCAGGGAATTTTAATATAGGCATTGGCGTTAGCCCTGATATTATGAATGAGTCTGGAGAATAAAAGACTGCTCAAACCAAAAAACACACCGCTCACAATCACCTTCGCCAACAAAGGCAAATTGTGGTGAACAAAAGGAAGCCAGTTCACAAAGGGATCACTCTTATATAATATATGGTAATGGGTATGTTCAATACCCCAGGCGCTGCACACGATGTCGGCAAAAACGGCTGCTATCAGGCAGGGTATCAGCGCATCATAACGCATTACGCCTATGGCCAGCACTTCCAGCGCAAACACGGCTCCTGTAAGCGGGGTTCCAAATACCGCCCCAAACCCTGCGGCAATACCGGTCATGAGTAAAATTCGTATATCCCGGGCCGGTAGTCCTAGCTTTTTGCCTATCAATCCGGCCATGCTGCCGCCGATCTGCACGGCCGTTCCTTCCCGTCCGGCGGAACCGCCAAATAAATGGGTGATGATAGTGGTGATCAGCACCAGCGGCGCCATACGCGCAGGCACGCCGCCTCCCGGCTGGTGGATCTCGTCCATGATCAGGTTGTTGCCTTTTTCGGCATTCTTCCCGCCCAACCGGTACAGCCAGTAAATGAGTACACCCGCCAGCGGCAGGCCAAAAAGCAGCCATTCATGCTGCATACGCAGGTGGGTAACCACTTCCAGCAGCCAAAGGAACAGCGCCACTAAAGATCCTACAATTATGGCAACAGGTATTACCAATACTGTCCAGCGCAGCAACTGTTTAGCTATGGACAATTGTTCCAGCAAAGATTTCGTTTGTTTCATATCCTACAAATAGCAGCGTTATATGGCAGCCATGCTACCACTATAATATTTGTAGGCGCCATCAGACAGCCATGGGCTGACGGTTCTGGTCAGGAAGACACCATTTCCTGTTATCTATCTCACAAAAATAAATTATTCTTTTAATAATCCTGCATAAAATGCAGCGCCCCATAAGGCGGATTTATCATTGTTCACAATATGTATAGGCACACTGGCCAGCAATTCAGCCATCCGGTCGCCCTGCATGTAATGATGATAGAACCCGCCGGTTTCCAGCAATGCTGCTATTTTCGGAGGTATCCCGCCACCCAGGAACAAACCGCCGGTGGCCTTCATTTTCAGCACCAGGTTGCAGGATTCCCTGGCAAGATAGCGGACAAACAGCTCCATCGTTTTAACGCAAACAGGGATCCTTCCTGCTATAGCCGCCTTGCTGATCTCTGCGGCGGCATCGCCGGCATCCATCAATGCCTTCAGATCTGTGGGCTCGTCCATTCCTTTTATATCCCGCAGGAACTCATAGATATCGGTTATACCGGGCCCGCTGATGAGGCGTTCCCAGCTTACCACGTCATATTTCTCCTGGAGGTACCTGAGCAATAAAATATCCAGGTCGGTCCTTGGCGCAAAATCAGTGTGCCCACCTTCGGTTGGAAACGGGTGATGATATTGGCCATCCCAGTACAAACCCGCCATACCAAGCCCCGTGCCCGGTGCTATGATAGCCATGTTCCCCGTATGATCCGCAGCTCCACGGTGCAGGGTGGTGAGCTGATGCGGCGCCAGGGTAGCCAATCCGTATGCAGTGGCCTCAAGGTCATTGATCAGCGCAACGGTCTGGATCCCTGTGCTCTGTCTTATCTCATCTTCACTCAGCTCCCGGCTCAGGTTGGTGAGCTCCACTTTTCCCTTTACCACCGGACCAGCTACGCCAATGCATATACGCTGCGGCGGGGTATCGGTGCTGTCGCTGAGAAAGCGCTTAATTATCTCCGAAAAATTCTGGTACTCACGCGAAGCATACTTTTCCTGGCGTACCAGCTCCAGTTCTCCATTCAGGCTGCTGAACAAGGCCAGGTTTGTTTTGGTGCCCCCCAGATCTCCCGCCAGCAGGTAGGTTTTGGTATCCCCACTGTTTAACGGTTCTATAAAATAAGGGAGGTATTGCTGCTTTTTCATGGTCTGCATCGTAGTGGAACTTTATACTTAAAAATAAGAATTCAACAGGATATGTTTTGTTAATAATTGCCACGGGGGTATTATTGGAACAGCTTTTGTTCCACGGGGTTGAACAATTCCCGGACAAAAATGTAATTCAAAACACAAACCTAAGGCCCATGGAAAGACATACCTATCAGACCGGACTTATTGGCAACTGCGCATTCCTGGCGCATATTAATAAGGATACAAACATCGATTGGCTTTGCTGGCCCCGCATGGATAGTTCCTTTATTTTCGGGGGATTGCTGGATAAAAAGAAAGGCGGCTCCTTTTCCATTTTACCGGAAGCCGATTATTCTTCCCACCAGTACTACCTGGAAAACACCAATGTACTGTGTACTGAAATTACTACCACAGAGGGCAGTTACCGGGTTACTGATTTTGCGCCCCGCTTCCTGCAGTTCGAGCGCTTTTTCAAACCGCTCATGCTGATCCGGAAAATTGAACCGCTGGAAGGCTCTCCCCGCATCCGGGTGAAATGTGAGCCCACCTGCGATTATGGCGCGTCGAAACTACACCCTATGAGAGGCAGCAGTCATATCGAGTTTACGGGCTGCGAGGAAAACATCCGTCTCACCACCAATATTGCTGTCAGCTACCTGATCGATAAAGAGTTTTTTGTACTGAATGATACACGGTACCTGATCCTTACTTATGGCCATCCGCTGGAAGCGCCGCTGGCCAGCACGGCAGAACGTTTTTTCCGGGAAACCGTTTCCTATTGGAGAACCTGGATCAAGCACTCTTCCATTGCCAATTACTTCCAGCCTTATGTGATCCGTTCCGCTTTGGCGCTGAAAATACACCAGTATGAAGATACAGGCGCCATCATTGCCGCCAGTACCACCAGTTTGCCTGAATTCCCTGAAAGCGGGCGTAACTGGGACTACCGCTATTGCTGGATGCGGGATACCTATTATATCATAACAGCCCTGAACCACATCGGCCATTTTGAAGAAATGGAACGGTACTTTGGCTATATTACGGATATCTCTTTTTCGGGCGACTTCCGCTATCAGCCGCTATACGGGATTACCGGGCAAAAGACCCTGTCTGAAACAATACTTCCTCACCTGGATGGCTACATGGGGAACAAACCGGTGCGCGTAGGCAACCAGGCTTTTGAACATATCCAGAACGATATATATGGGCAGGTCCTTATTTCCATGCTTCCATTATATACTGACCATCGTTTTATTTTTTCTGAAAGAAAAGATTCCGACCGTTGGATTGAACTGTTATTAAAGAAGATAGAAAAAACGATTGATGAGAAAGATGCCGGTATCTGGGAATTCAGGAACATGGCTAACGTTCATTGCTATACGAACCTTTTCCAGTGGGCCGGCTGCGCCGCCGCCGAAAAAATGGCCCGCACCATTGGCAACGAGTCCCTGCTGCAAAGAGCCATTGAACTGAAAAACCGTGCTGCTGCGCATATTGAAAGCTGTTACGACCCGGTAAGGAAAGTATACACCAATGCGGCAGGCAGCCAGCACCTGGACGCCAGTACCCTCCAGCTGATTATGATGAACTACCTGGACCCCGCTTCAGAACGGGCCCGCGATCATCTCATTGCGTTGGAAAAAGAATTGAAAACACCGGAAGGATTATTTTACCGCTATCGCCACTCCGATGATTTTGGTAAACCCAAAACCACATTTCTCGTATGTGCGTTTTGGTATGTAGAAGCGCTCGCCTGTGTGGGCCGGCTGGAAGATGCGCAGCGGGAATTCAGCAAACTGCTGCAATACTCCAATCACCTGCTGCTTTTCAGTGAAGATGTGGAGTCTGATACCGGCAGCCAGTGGGGCAATTTCCCGCAGGCTTACAGTCACGTAGGATTGATGAATGCTGCCTATCGCATTGCCATGAAACTGGATACCCCCATTTTTCTATAGTCAGGTGGATATATAAATTAATAAGGAGAGGAGTTTGTGCTCCTCTCCTTTTATTATTTAAACGCTTTCCTTGTTGCGTAAGGTTCTCAGCAAATGCCGCACCTCATGATAGCTTCGCAGGTAATACTGCGCGGCAGATACCTGGCTGCCTACTTTAACAGTAATGGCTTTATGCGGGAGTGCTTTGAAAATGTCTTCGTCTGTAACATCATCGCCCATTGCCATAATGAAGTCGTATTTTTTATGATTCAGCCAGCTCAGGGCGGCCTTACCCTTATTTATTTCCACGTTCTTCACTTCTATCACCTTATCGCCGGGCAATACCTGTAATCCTTTTTCCACGGTGAAGTAGCGCAAGGTGTTCATCAGTTCATTGGCGCGTAGCTCACCAAGACCGGATTCCACTTTGCGGTAATGCCATACCAGCGAGAAACTTTTTTCCTCGATGAATGAACCGGGCGTACGATCGGTGGCCAGCTCCATGATAGGCCGTAGCTCTTTCTTCCATTTATCAGTAAGGCCGGGTAACTGGTACCACTCTCCTGCCTTTGTTTTTTGCCAGGCGCCATGTTCCGCAATAAGATCAAGATGCAGATGCCCAAACCATTCTCCCAGCGTTTCATGATTCCTGCCACTGATCATTACCAGGTCGTTGCCCGGTATGGCGGCCAGCTCCCGCAGCAGCTGGTACAGGTCAGGATCGGGTGAGGCCATATCAATATTGGGCTGGAAGCCCACCAGGGTACCATCATAATCCAGGAAGATGATCCGTTTCTTACTATTGAAATACTGCTGCCTGATCAGCACAGCTGTTTCCTGGTTAACGCGGCGCGCCAGCATATTCTGCTGCATTTCATTTACTTCCTGCAACCGGGTCATAAACAATTTCACCCAGTGATTGATATTGAACTTCGCTACCACGGTGCGCATTTGTTTCATGCGGCGTTGCTGCTCTGCCAGCGGCATATTCAGCGCATCTACAATAGCGCGGGTAATGGCCCCGATGTTGTTGGGATTTACGATAATGGCATCAATTAATTCTTTAGACGCGCCGGCCATCTCGCTCAGGATCAATACGCCATCGTTATTATTCCGGCTGGCAACATATTCCTTGCTCACGAGGTTCATGCCGTCTCGCATGGGGGTTACCAGGCAGATGTCTGCAAAATTATAGAGGGCCGATAATGTTTCCAGCGGGAAGGAACGGTAGAAATACTGGATGGGATGCCAGGCCAGCGTACGGAAACGTGCGTTGATATTTCCTACCAGTTTATCTATTTCATCGCGCAGCTCCTTGTATTGAGGCACCTGGTCGCGCGAGGGCACCACGATCATATACAGCACCACTTTCCCAATGTATTCGGGATGTAGCTGCAGCAGCAGTTCAAAAGCCTGGAGCCTTTGCAATATCCCTTTGCTGTAGTCCAGCCGGTCGATGGACAACACGAGGCGGTCGTTCTGGAAGTTTTCTTTCAGGTTCTTTATCTGTTGCAGCACTTCCGGATCGCTGCCCATTGCTGCGTATTTATTGAAGTCGATGCCCATGGGGAATGTTTCCACCACAATTGCCCGGTCGTTGTACGACACCACATTGGCCGATGTGTTCACCGGCAGGATGCGGCTGGCGGCATTGAGGAAATGGCGGGTATCATCAAAGGTGTGGAAGCCCATCAGATCGGCGCCCAGCATACCTTCCAGGATCTCCGCCCTCCATGGGATGAGGCGGAATAATTCATAAGACGGGAATGGGATGTGCTGGAAGAAACCAATGGAGATCTCCGGCATCTCTGCACGGATCATTCCCGGTAATAACAATAACTGGTAGTCGTGAATCCAGATGATATCTCCCGGTTCCGCTACTTTCATAATAATATCCCTGAATCTTTTATTTACCTGGTAATAGGCATCCCAATAGCTTTGTTCATAGTGGGCATAAACAGCCATATAGTGGAAAACCGGCCACAGTGTTTCGTTGGAAAAACCTTCATAGAAGTTATTGATTTCATCCTGTGTCAGGTAAACCGGCATCAGGTTCATTTTCCGCAGCTGTTTTGTTACTTTCTCCTGTTCTTTCGGATCGGTGATCTCCTGTCCCGGCCAGCCTATCCAGATATTATTTCCCTCCCGGTAAATGGAGCCCAGCCCTGTGGCCAAACCTCCTTCGCTGGGTTGAAGGGTGTAATCCCCATCTGTTTCTGAAATCTTCACCGGTAACCTGTTCGATACAATAATAGTCTTTCGCATAGTCAGTTTATATAATCTATTATCTAATTACATTCAATTGGAATAGCACCAACAAACAAAAAATGCACCCAAAAGAGCGGAACCTACATATATAAATAAATACAATGCTGCTGCAATGGCTATGGTTCATCAACAGGGTTTATCCGGAGCGGATAAAGGGCCAAACCTGTATATGTGTGAAAATGCAAGATAAACATTATCAGGGGGAAAAGGAAGTAAAAATATCTCTCCTGCTATGATTTACGGCCAAGCGTCATCAGTACTACCCCGCATATAACGATGGCAGCGGCAATGCCGATCAGCGAGGTGATGGCTTCATTACCGAAGGCCCATCCCAGGAAAAGGGCTACAACAGGATTGATATAGGCATAAGTGGCGGTGAGCCGTGGTGGCGCATTTTTCGATAACCAGCTGTAAGAGGTATAACCCACCAGTGAGCCGATCAACACCAGGTACAGATAAGCCTGCCAGGCTTCGGTGGTCATCAGCGGTATTTTAGCAATACCACCGGGCTCAAATACAAAACTCATCAGCAGGGAGAACACGCCGCCAGACAACATCTGGATAGCGGTGCTGGTAATTTGCGCAGGCATGGGCAATCTTGGGACCAGCAATGTGCCGGCCGCCCAGCAGATATTTCCCGCTACGATAACGATCACCGGCCACAGGGGGAACTGCCGCGCTTCGTGGTGAACAAATGGGTTAAACAACAGGAACAGCCCGGCAAATCCTACCACGATGCCGAGCATGGTCATGCCCGATGGCCGTTTCTTACTAAAGAAAGCCCAGTCCATTCCCATGATCCAGGCGGGCATAGCGGCCACTATCAACGCTACGATCCCCGAGGGCATATAATTTACTGCCAGGGCCACGGTGGTATTTCCGATGCCGATCAGCAACACGCCCACGAAACAGGCAGCTATCAACTGCCGGCGCCCCGGCCAGGCCTTTTCCCTGAGAATGCCTACCAGCAACAGGATACTGCCGGCTACCAGGAAACGCATAGATGATAACAGAAAGGGCGGCACCACTTTGGTGGCTATCTTCATCCCCAGGTAGGTGGAGCCCCATATTATATATACAGCCAGGAGGCAAAAGATCAGTTTTGACGACAATACACTCTTTCTGTTCATAGTTTCTTTCTTTTGGTACGCTGATAGTTCCGGGTTACTTTATTCACATCCCCACAGGTGCTCATGCTGCACCATTTGCGCGATCCGTTACGGCTTTTGTCCAGGAAAAGCCATCCACAGGCAGGACATTCCTTTACTTCCGCTAACTGGCTGGAAGTAAATAACTCAACGGCCGACTTTATGGGCCACCAGTATACTTGTTCCAATGCGGGGGCATTGAATTGTAAGGCGCCGGCGCCCGCCTGCCAGCTGATCTCAATATTGGCATAGGCTTCCCCCACATAGGTGTTGAACAGCATACTGTCGGCCGCAGCCGGCTTCTTTTTATCCAGGCTCGCGGTAAACAGGCGGTGTAGCAATTCCCTCAACGCAATGCTTTTTTCAAAAACCACTCCTGCCTTCTGCGGGTAATCTTTCGCCAGCCGTTCCAGGGTATGGATAATTTTGGGAGATAATGCCCGGGTATGCCCATACCATTCCAGCAGCTCTTTAAAACCTTTTACATAATCGTGCGGTATTCCTTTCTTCCGGTTGTCGATGGTGTTCACAAAATCGAGGCACAGGATACCGCCGTCGAGCCGGAGTGAGGAGATGGATTTTTGCACTGACATTTGCTTTTTTGTCTTATCCAGGATTTTGATGATTAGGATGATTTCACTGATATTTTTTTGAGCGGTTTTCTTTGTTTTTGTAAAGGTAGGTGATATTATTAACCGGTGAAAGTTATTTTACTGGTTAATAAAAAATGAGGGTAAAACAGGGCATCCATCTATCTAAAACAACACGTAAACAGTTAGTCATTAAATCATTTTAAATCAATACATTGAAAAACAGAAAAAGGCTCCGTAATGAGCCTTTTTCTATGCTATATTGATAGTATTTTAATACACAGATTTATGAGAGTGGGGCAATTTTTCATTTTGCCCTTTCAAGATACATAAATTATTTTACATATACTTCTATAATTGCATTAGTTGGTCTTCTTGGTGCAAGGAAGCTGTCTACCTGGTGGTAATGTTGCTTCAGTTCACCCCTCAGGGCAAAGGGGTAAAAGTTGTTTAAAGTAGGGGCATATTCATAGATCACCAGGTCGTAATGATGGTCCCTGATCTTCTGCGTGAAGGTAGCCAGCTGCCGGTTAAACATTCCCACTCCCAGATGGTACCATAAGGGGTAGTCGGGTCCGGTTTCCAGTTTATAAGGCATGGCCGCCGCCAGCGGGGTAAGCTCCGACATATTCAATACCTTGATGTCGCCCTTCTTTTCAGCTACCACCGGAAGCGCCATAATGTTCTCCATTCCTTTTACGGTAGATGCAGGCATGTATATTTTGCGGAAGGGCTTCAGGTTGGAATATACCCATAACGATACCGGCACATCAGTAGTATCATTATTCAGCATATAGTTATGCCGGTTTACCACGTTCTCATGGCCAGGGCCTGCTGCGGCAGCTTCCTGTGTGGGGAACAAACGGTCGGTAAACCGGCCTATGTATTTCCACCAGGTACCGGACCACCAGAAGAGCACAAGAAAAGTAGCTCCCAGCAAAGGGCGGAACGAATTGACATTTATCTTCAGCAGCTCAAATAAGTAAGACGCAATAAACGCAAACGCAAAACTGTGGAAAAAGATGTTGTTATCCGGAGGCGTATAGCTGGTTACCTGGAAAATGGCTGCTTCCCCTAATATACCCAGTGTGAGCAGGGCAAACAATACCTCCCGGCGTTGCTGCCACCAGGCGCCCCACTGCTTTACTTTAGCCACAATACATAATACCACCAGCACCACATAGGCCTTGATCCAGTTGGAACTGCCAAATATTTCATCAGTAAAATCGGTGATAGCAAGACGGGAACTGTGAGGCGGTTGCCCATGGTTAAACCAGTAACCAAATCCCGGCATGAGGGGCAGGATCATAACAGCGGCCACCAGGGCAAACATGCCCACAAAAACGGGCAGGTCGAGCCAGCGCCTCGTTTGTAAGCTATTATAGGCCAGGAATAAAAGACAGAGCATGAACGCCATTCCCCCTCCATCCTGCTTGGTGAAAACAGACAGGAAAATAAAGAAGGCGGCGCCGAACATGTTGCCGTACTTACGTACACGGCTATCTGAAAACAGGGAACGGAACAAGAAGCTGAGCCCCACCAGTTCAAATACGATCACCGTATGATTATACCAGGGCCAGAAATTAAAGAAGGAATAAGACAGTACAAATACCAGTACAGATAGTAGTCGCACTCCCGGCTGCACGCCCATACTTTTCATGATGGAGCGGAACGCAAACCCGGCCATGATATTCAGGAGCACCTGTGCTTTTACCAGGGAAACGAGCTCCGGGCCGAACAGTTTGAAAAAGATAGCCGGGAAGATCCAGAACCCGTAACCCAGTGGTGTTCCGAAATCCCTGAACGGAATCTGACCTGACGATATCCGGTAAGCGCCTTCCCAGGACAGAAAAATATTAACTCGGTATGGGAATGTTACAAATAAAGGCACCAGGGCCAGCGCGATGATAATGAAGCTTTCTGCAATGGCAGGGCGACTGCCTTTCAATGAAAATTTGGGCATAGTAGATTGGGATTCGCTGTAAATGCTGATTATCCAGTAATATGAATGGCTGCAAAAGTAATCGAATAAATTGTAATTTAGGCCCATCTAACTGATCAAACAACTCCAGGTTCCGTGAAATTTTTAACGCTGTTGAGGCCCAAACACTGGGTAAAGAATGCTTTCCTGTTTATTCCCCTGTTCTTTGCGGGAGAGATATTTAATGTTACCAAACTGCTGGACCTGGCAGTGGCGTTTTTCGCCTTCAGCTTTATTGCCAGCAGTATTTATATACTGAATGACTACCGTGATATAGAGGCCGACCGGCAGCACCCTGTAAAATGCAAACGCCCCCTGGCTTCCGGCACCATCAGCAAACCTGCTGCCCTGGCTCTTTTCCTGATCTGTATTTTTGCGGGTTATGCCCTTGGCATCCTGGTGGGTCAGAAGTTTGTATTTGTGCTGAGCACTTATTTTGTACTGAACCTTCTTTACTGCCTTGGCCTGAAAGATATCTCCATTCTTGATATACTGATCCTCTCTACCGGGTTTGTACTGCGCATAAAGGCCGGTGGCGTGGCCGCCAAACTGGCCATCTCGGAGTGGCTGGTGATCATGGTATTCCTGCTGGCGCTTTTTATGGCCATCGCCAAACGCAGGGATGATATCCTCATCAAAATGGATTCAGGCAGGGAAATGCGGAAAGCCGCCAAAGGATATAACCTCGACTTCCTCAACGTAATGCTGGCCCTCGTTTCGGCAGTGATCATTGTATCTTACCTGATGTACACTATTTCGCCGGAAACCCAGGCCAGGTTCCATACCTACCGCCTTTATTACACCACCCTGTTTGTAATTGGCGGATTATTACGATATTTGCAAATAACCTACGTGGAGAACAGTACAGGTTCTCCCACAAAAATCCTATATAAAGACCGTTTTATTCAATTAACCATCCTCCTGTGGGTCCTGAGTTTTTATGTATTAATTTATTTACCGACAGATAAAACTTTTTTTGAATAATGCAAAAACGGTTAGCCAACTGGGGGAACTACCCTGCTGTTGCCAGCGACGAACATGCTTTTACCCGGGAAGATGAGCTTCGCAATTATGTGGTAGCCAATACACATATGATTGCACGGGGTAACGGCCGCTGCTACGGCGATGCCTCCCTGGGCAAACACAGCATCTCCATGCTGAAGTACGATAAGATGCTTTCCTTTGACACCGGCGCCGGAGTGATGGACGTGCAGGCAGGTGTAACGCTGGACCAGATACTGGATATTATTGTTCCCAAAGGATGGTTTTTACCGGTTACCCCCGGTACCAAATATATTACGGTAGGAGGCGCCGTTGCCTCCGATGTGCACGGAAAGAACCATCATGTGGATGGTGCGTTTTCAGGACATATTATCGACATGGATGTGCTAACCGCCAGTGGCGAAACGATTTGCTGCTCCGCCACTCAGCACCACGACCTGTTCTGGGCCACCTGTGGTGGTATGGGCCTCACCGGGGTGATCACCCGTGTAAAATTCGGGCTTAAAAAGATCAGCACTGCCTATATCCGGCAAACACAACTAAAGGCTAAGAACCTGGAGGAAGTGATCCGGCTGTTTGATGAATACAAGCACTATACCTACTCCATGGCATGGATCGATTGCCTGCAGAAAGGCGATTCCTTTGGCCGGAGCATCCTCATCGTTGGCGAACATGCCAACCCGGAAGAACTGAATGCAAAGCAAAAAGAAGCCCCGCTTACGTTACCGGCTAAACGAAAACTCACGGTTCCTTTCAATCTTCCCTCCTTTGTGCTTAATACTTTTACAGTAAAAGCCTTTAACTGGTTATACTACGGGAAGAATTATAAAAAGGTAATGCAGAAAGTGATCCCTTATGAGCCTTTCTTTTACCCGCTGGATGCGATCCTCCAGTGGAACCGGGGTTATGGTAAGGCGGGCTTTGTACAATACCAGTTTGTAGTATCCCTTGAACAAAAAGACGGCCTGATCGCCATCCTGAAAAAGATCAGTGAAAAAGGATGGGGCTCGTTCCTGGCGGTATTAAAGGTATTTGGCAAACAAGACAGCCTTATCTCCTTCCCGATGGAGGGATATACCCTGGCGCTGGACTTCCCGATCCGCAAGGGATTATTTGAATTCCTGGATGAGCTGGATGAAATAGTATTACAATATGGCGGCCGTTTGTACCTGTCGAAAGATGCAAGGATGAAGCAGGAAATTTTCTGGAACAGCTACCCTAATGCCGGCAGGTTTGCCGAAATTGTAAAACAATATAACAGTGACGCACGTTTTGAATCCCTGCAATCGGAACGTTTATTATTGACAAAATAATTTCCCTGATTAACCAAATACCTCTCATGCCTACCCTTTTAATACTTGGCGCGGGCTCCGACATGGCAGTTGCCATTGCCCGGAAGTTTGCGTCTGAGAAATATGATATCCAGCTGGCCGGCAGGAACACTGCCGCGCTGACGCCACAGCAGCAGGATCTGCAGGTACGTTATAACGTTAACGCCACCACTCACCTGTTTGATGCCACCGATTTTAGCTCCCACAACGCTTTTTACGCCGGTTTACCTGCTGTCCCCGACATAACCATCTGTGTTTTCGGCTACCTGGGGCACCAGGAAAAAGCCCAGGTAAACTGGCAGGAAGCAGCTACTATTATCAACAGTAACTATACCGGCGCCGTTTCTATATTAAATGTGGTGGCAGAAAGTTACGCAGCCAGGAAGCAGGGAACCATTATCGGTATCAGCTCAGTGGCCGGTGAAAGAGGACGGCAGAGCAATTATATGTACGGCAGCGCAAAAGCGGGTTTTACAGCTTATCTTAGCGGACTAAGAAACCGTCTTTTTCGTAGCGGCGTTCACGTGATGAGTGTGCAACCTGGCTTCGTGAATACCCGTATGACCAGCCACCTGCCCCTGCCCCCGCTACTCACCGCACAGCCGGAAACAGTGGCCACCGCAATTTTTAAAGCAGTGAAACGAAAAAAGAATGTGCTGTATGTAAAGTGGCATTGGAGATACATTATGCTCATTATCAAATTAATACCTGAAGGTATTTTCAAAAAATTGTCATTGTGACCATTGCCTTTTTTGACTTCGACGGAACCATCACCACCAGGGATACCCTGTGGGAAATTATCCGCTATCACAGGGGCCGGGCCGCTATGTATGCAGGTATGGTGCAACTGTTGCCCCAGTTGCTGCGCTTCAAATTAAAGATGTTACCGGCACAGGAGATGAAGGAAGAAGTACTCGCGTATTTTTTTGGGGAGATGCCTGTTGCGGATTTTTCTGCCGGGTGTGAGCGCTTCTGCCGGGAACAACTGCCTTCGCTGATCCGTCCGCAGGCATTGGCTGCCATAAGGGATCACCAGCGGCAGGGACATCATGTAGTGGTGGTATCTGCATCTGCGCAGGATTGGGTAGCGCCCTGGTGCAGGCGGGAGAACATCGTTTGCCTGGCTACCCGTCTCGAAGTAAAAAATAAACACCTCACCGGTAAGATCCAGGGAATCAACTGTAACGGCGTAGAAAAAGTAAACCGCATCCGCGAAGCTTACCGGCTTGAAAACTTCCGCGAAATATACGCCTACGGCGATAGTGAAGGCGACCGGCCCATGCTGGCGCTGGCGCAGCATGTTTCATTCAAACCTTTCCGCTGATGCGGAGATCGCCGAAGGCGATCAATAAAAAATGCCTCACCATTACGGCAAGGCACTTTCTATTATTGTAACAGATTGATTGTACGAAGTAGCTGTTATCAGGCAGCTTTGGCTTTCTTCATCTGCGCTGTAACCACTGCAGGTTTCAGCTTAATGATGCCGATGAAGTTCAAAACCTTCATTACCTGGTAGCTTGGGTCCAGTTCATACCATTTCTTGGCAAAGTTAGGACTGTCTTTAAATTTGTGGTGGTTGTTCTGGAACAGTTCGCCCATCAGTACAATGCCCCATGGGGAAGTGTTTCTTGAGTGGTCGTTGTTATCAAAGTTCTGGTAGCCATATTTGTGACCGCACCAGTTAACAATAGCGCCCTGTACAGGTCCCATCAGGAAATGGATAGGCAGCAGTAAATAAAGGTACCACATGCCCGCAGGAACAAACGCTACATAAAATGCTACGTATGCACCCATCCAGAGGAAGCGGGTAATGTTGCTGTCGCCGAACTTATCCATGGCATCCCATTCAGGCAATGGATCCTTGGTAAATTTAGGATCTACCTGGCTGGTACGGGTCACAAAACCATTGTAGATCTTGCGGGTCTGCACCATCATACCCCATACGTCTTTAAAGAAGTGCGGGGAATGCGGATCGTGCTCGGTATCGCTGAACTCGTGATGCATGCGGTGCATAACGCCATAAGCTCTTGGAATCAGGTATGATGAACCCTGGAAAAACCAGGTGCTGAAATAAAAGAATCGTTCCCAGAATTTGCTGGTAGTATACATCTGGTGAGATGCATAACGGTGTAAGTAAAATGTGTGAAAAAACAAGGAAAAGAACCAATGCACACAAAAGAATATCAGGATCGCCGTCATTTCTATACTTTATAAAGTGACAAATAAGCGTCAAAGGTAAGCTAATTAAGCGGATATAAAGCCAGTATTGTCAACCCGGGTGGTGAATAAAATGTTAAAATAATTTTAAATTTTAATTTTTCTTTACCCGACGTAACTCTAAGAGATTCATACCGTTATTGCTGAATCCGGAGATATTGGGCTGTACCAGTCTTACCACTTCATCATAGAACAACGGCACTACTGCGGCGTCTGCCATAAGCATATTATCCATCTCCCGGTATTGGGCATAGCGGATGCTGTCGTTGTTTTCCTCCAGGGAGGCTTCATACAGCCGGTCGAAAGCGGGGTTATGATAGCGGGTGTAATTAGGCGGCGCGGGATTTTTGCTGTAGAACATGGCCAGATAGCTTTCTGCGTCGGGATAATCGGCGATCCAGCTGCCCCTGAAAAACAGCGCCTGGGACTTAGCAGTTTGCTCCAGCAGCAGACTTTTCTGTATAATCTCCACCTGTACCCTTATGCCAATGTTTTCCAGCTGGTTGGCCACATAGTTAGCCAGGTCTGCGTAGATGGGAATAGACAATAACTTAATAACGGGCAGCCCTTTCCCGTCGGGGAAGCCGGCTTCGCGGAGCAGCTGCCGGGCCATGGCAGGGTTACAGGGATACCCTTTTACCTGCTGCGTACTGAAAGACGGCAATCCTGCAGGCACAAAACCCGCAGTGGCGGCGATTCCTATACCATTACGGAGATAGGTCATCATTTTCGTACGGTCTATACCGTAGTTAATGGCCTGCCGGATCTTTTTCCAGCGGAGCGGCGATGCTTTTACGATGGCTATGCTGCTGTCTGTAAGAAAACCCAGGTATTCGGTATTCAGGTAAGGATGTTTGTTCAGCACCATTTTGCCTTCCCATTCCTTGCGGAGCTGCCCCTGTTTGGTGAGCACTTCATCTTTAAAGGAGGCGTCTATGTCGTTCATAAAGTCGAGCTGCCCCTGGCGGAACAGCAGGAACTCGGAGGCCTTGCTTTCGAGGAAGCCCACCTGCACAGCTTCCAGGTAAGGCAGGCGATGCCCGGCGCTATCCGTTTCAAAATAAAGCGGGTTGCGGTGCAGCACCAGGGCCTGTCCTTCGTCCCAGAGAAAAAAGCGGAACGGGCCGGTGCCACAGGGATGATTGCGGAAGTCTTTCCCGTATTTCTCCACCGCCTCATGCGGTACTATAGAGCAATACTGCATGCTGAGAATCCCCAGCACCGGGTGAAAAGGCCGGTAGAGCGTTAGTTCAAAGGTAGAATCATTGAGGGCTTTAAAGCCGCTGTCGGCCGAGAGCTTGCCGTTGAAGATCCAGGCTCCGGGCGATGCGG
This sequence comes from Chitinophaga polysaccharea, assembly GCF_902150045.1. Lineage (GTDB taxonomy): Bacteria > Bacteroidota > Bacteroidia > Chitinophagales > Chitinophagaceae > Chitinophaga > Chitinophaga polysaccharea_A. The sequence goes on along the minus strand of NZ_CABFVU010000003.1, from coordinate 532,163 downwards.
TAACCGGGTCCATAATCCGGCGGAGGCTGTATACCACATCGTGGGCCGTCATCCTGCGGCCTTTGCCCCCGGGGAAGATGTCGCTGTCGTGGAAGTATACATCCGTTCTCAGGTCGAAGGTATAAGTGCGGTGGTCTGCCGATTCGCGCCACTGCTTTGCCAGCGAGGGCCGGATCACCAGGTTGCTGTCCGGCTCCACCAGGGTATTGTATAATTGCTTTACCGCCCATATTACTTCCTGGCTTTTGGCAAACGCGGGGTCCAGGCTGGCAATTCCATTGGTACTGTTATACCGGAATACGCGCAGCGACTGTTTTTCCGGGCTGCCGCATGCCCCAAGCAGGAGGCTGCATAGCACTGCAAGCCCCCATCTGTATATAACCACCTGGCAATAACTACTTTTCATCTGGCAGTAAATTAATATCTTTCAGGCTAAAATATACGAATAAATATGCGCGGCATACCTATGCTTTGTATAGCCCTAATGGCTACCTTAACTGCAGGGGCACAGCAGTTCAGCAGGGCGGACACGCTGAGAGGCACTATCACTCCACAACGCGCCTGGTGGGATGTTACAAACTACGACCTGCATGTGCGGGTAAACCCGGACGACAGCACCTTCAGCGGGTTCAATACTATTACCTATAAAATACTGAAACCCGATTCCATCATGCAAATAGATCTGCAGGCGCCTATGGTGATAGACAGTGTGGTGCAGGATAAGAAATCACTTCCCGTTACCCGCGACGGCAATGCCTGGTTCATAAAAACAACAGCGCCGCAGGCAAAGGACAGATCCAAAAAGATCACGGTGTTTTACAGCGGCAAGCCCCGCAAAGCGGTTAAAGCACCCTGGGATGGCGGCGTGGTTTGGGCTAAAGACGATAAAGGCCGCCCCTGGATAGCCACTGCCTGCCAGGGCCTGGGCGCCAGCATCTGGTGGCCGAACAAAGACACCCAAAGCGATGAGCCGGAAGACATGACCATCAACGTTACCGTTCCTTCCGATCTTACCGACGTATCCAATGGACGTTTAAAAAAGACCATCGACAACCCCGACGGCACCAAAACCTTTGTGTGGTATGTAGACAATCCCATCAATAATTATGATGTGGCGGTGAACATAGGCAACTATATAGAAATGAAGGATACCTATTCAGGCGAAGGAGGCAAACTGGACCTGGGTTTCTGGGTACTGGATTATAATGAAGACAAGGCACGGGAGCATTTCAAAGTAGTAAAGCCCATGCTGAAATGCTTTGAGTACTGGTTTGGAAAATATCCTTTTTATAAAGACAGCTACAAACTGATTGAGGCCCCATTCCTGGGAATGGAGCACCAGAGCGGGGTTGCGTATGGCAACAAATATCAGATGGGCTACTCCGGCAGGGATCTTTCCGGTACCGGCTGGGGCCTTAAGTGGGACTTCCTCATTATCCATGAAAGCGGCCACGAATGGTTTGGCAACAGCATCACCAGTAAAGACCTGGCTGATATGTGGATCCATGAATCTTTCACCAACTACTCCGAAACCCTTTATACCGAATGCCAATACGGGCGTAAGGCTGCAGATGAATATGTACAGGGCATCCGCAAGAACATCTTAAATGATAAACCTATTATTGCCCCCTATGGCGTTAATGCCGAAGGAAGCGGCGATATGTATTATAAAGGAGCCAACATGCTGCACAACATCCGGCAGATCATGGAAAACGATGAGGCTTTCCGGCAGCTGCTGCGGGGGCTGAACAAAACATTCTATCACCAAACGGTAACAACACAGGAAATTGAAGACTATATGAGCCAGGTGGTAGGCATGAAGCTGGATAAGGTTTTTGACCAGTACCTGCGTCATACCACCATCCCTACGCTGGAATACCGTTTCAATGGGCAGCAGCTGCAGTACCGTTGGGTGTCTGATGTAAAGGACTTTAATATGCCGGTAAAGGTAAAGCTGAGCGATAATGGTTATAAGCTGATATACCCAGGCACGTTATGGCGCAGTTCCAATATTACTTTAACTGATCTGAAGAATTTTGAGGTAGATAAAAACTTCTATATAAATTCAAAAAAGGTAAAATAAAAAAGAGGCTGTATCATAAGTAATTTTTACTCGATTTTATTCGGGTACCTGATGGAGAGAATTTTCGTTTACGCAATTCTCAGGACCTTCAGATTACTTTTGATACAGCCTCTCTTTGTTTATCGTTTTAATAATTTGAAAGCGTGTCCGGAGCTGTCGTTCAGGAATCCCCAGGCGGCCCATAAAATGGAGAGCGGTTCTATGCTGCGGCTCATTTCTATCTTTCCCATATCCGCCACATCATGCCAGCCGATCTGGTGCAGGAGGTTCACTACTTCCCGTTTGGCATCGATATTATTACCAGCAATAAACATAGTGGGTGCGCCTTCCTTAAAGTCGGGCAGCAACATTTTTTCGTGGCCGATACAACTGAGCGCCTTTACCACATTGGCGTCAGGAGGCAGCCAGGCTTGTATTTGTTCACCGGCGGAGTTGGTATGACCAATAGTGAAGGTAAGACGCCCGTTTTCATCGGGACCTTTGCCATCAAGCGGATTGGTAACATCCACCACTGTTTTGGATTTGAAGTTCCAAATGCCGGCGGCTTCAATGGCTTTTTTGGTACCTGCCCAGCTGGTACAGATCAGCAGTAGTTCCCCAAATTCGGCCGCCTGCCTGAAAGTACCGGCCATGGCCTGCTTTCCTTGCTTCTTTATCCATTGCTGCAGGGCTTCCCTCGAAGGGTTGCGGGTACCGATTGTAACATGATGCCCTGTTTGAATAAGCCCTTTACCAAGAGTTAATCCAACAGGTCCGCTTCCAAGGATACCGATTTTCATGAGCGAAGATTAAATTGAGCAGATAATAGTGCGAACTATGAAGATACTAAAAAGAACGAAGCGAATTTTGTCTGATTCAGGTCAGACAACCTTCGCGTATGCTTTGCACACGCGAAGCACTCGCTTTACTCATGCTCCGGTCGCGGAGATTACGCGGACAGGAGGTGGACTTGATCATGCAACCCTCTCCTGTAACAGGTATCCGAGGAATTTTTGCATCCCCTGCCGCTTCGCCGGTGTTAGCGGGTAGCTGATGTTATGAACATAATACGTGGTAAGATCGTATACTGCGTAAGGGTTTTCAGCCACTACTGCCGGGATGTTCTGTGTTCCGATGCCAGTAGCATGGTTGAACTCCTTTATAAATTCAGCCGGAAGGGGTTTGTTGCTGATCCAGGCCGCGAAGATAAAGGGCAGGCTGGTAAAACGCATCCAATACTCTGCCAGATCATAAATATACGGAGAAATTTTGCGTTGTTCCAAGGCGCGGTCGCCGATCACCAGCCCCGCATCGGTCCCCCTGATCTTATCCTGGTAGTCGCCGTTGGTGTCCACAAACTCCACATCCAGTTTCCAGTATTCACGTACCAGCACTTTCAGCAGCGCTACCGATGTACGGCTCTGGTAATCCAGGTAAATACGTTTGATCTCATTCAGCGGCACATCGCTGTATAAACAAACGGAGGCCACAGGTCCTTCCGCTCCGATACAATAATCTGCTATGATATGATATTCCTTCAGTTTAGGAATAATAGCTACCGGCACCAACGCTACATCCACCTCTCCATCTATCAGCTGCTGGGCTATTTTAGCGGGATAATCCATCGATAATTCCATCATCTCCATCACCGGATGACTCCTGAATCCATACAATAAAGGCTTCGTATTCAAATAACTTACAGCCGCAACTTTTACTTTCCGTTCCAATTTCAGTAATTTTGAAGCTGCAAAAGTAATTAAATCCCGGTTAACAAGTTCCAAATGAATAATTGTGGTCCTGTAAATCGGGATTTAGGGAGAACTTGCAGCCATTCAAACATGTTAATAGTAATACTGGAATACATACATTATGCAACTACAACCTTTAACTGCCATTTCTCCGCTGGACGGGCGCTATCGCAAACAACTGGACGAGCTGGCCAATTATTTTTCTGAATTTGCGTTGATCCGTTACCGTGTGATGGTAGAGGTGGAATATTTTATTGCGCTTTCAGAGCAGAAGCTGTTTACACTGCCTAAAGCCAAGTTCCCCGCCCTGCGTAAAATTTACCAGGAGTTCACCATCGAGAACGCACAACTGATCAAAGACACAGAGAAAATTACCAACCACGACGTAAAGGCAGTTGAATATTTCCTGAAAAATGAACTGAAAAACCTGGGCCTGGAAGATAAACTGGAATGGGTACATTTCGGCCTTACTTCACAGGACGTAAACAATACCGCTACCCCCCTTCTCTGGAAAGACGCCGTAGAACAGGTATATATGCCTGCCCTGGCCAACCTGATCCTGGAACTGAAGAAACTGGGATCATCATGGATGAAAGTGCCTATGCTGGCCCGTACTCACGGTCAGCCTGCCTCTCCTACCATTTTGGGTAAAGAGATCCTGGTGTTTGTAGAAAGACTGGAAGGACAGGTGAACCTGCTCAGCCACATTCCTTTTGCAGCAAAATTTGGCGGTGCTACCGGTAACTTCAACGCACATCATGTGGCTTTCCCAAAGATCAACTGGGAGAAGTTCGGCGAGAAATTCGTGAACACCACACTGGGACTGCAACGTATGAAGTATACTACACAGATTGAGCATTACGACAACATCTCTGCACAGTTTGATGCCCTGAAACGGATCAATACTATATTACTTGACTTCTGCCGCGACGTATGGACTTACATCTCCATGGATTACTTCAAACAGAAAATCAAGAAGAACGAAGTGGGCTCCTCCGCGATGCCGCATAAGGTGAACCCCATCGATTTTGAAAATGCAGAAGGTAACCTCGGTCTGGCTAACGCATTGTTTGAGCACCTGAGCGCAAAGCTGCCGGTTTCCCGCCTGCAGCGCGACCTGACCGATTCTACGGTATTGCGTAACCTCGGTGTTCCGTTTGGCCATACCCTGCTGGCTACAAAATCTATCCAGAAGGGACTGGAAAAACTGATCCTCAATGAAGCGAAACTAAAGGACGACCTGGAAAATAACTGGGCCGTGGTAGCAGAAGCAATTCAAACCGTATTACGCCGTGAAAACTACCCGCAGCCATATGAAGCCCTGAAAGAGCTTACCCGCGGCGGAGAACAGATCACACAGAAAAGCATGCATAAATTTGTGGACAGCCTGAAGATCAGCGCGGCCCTCAAAAAAGAACTGAAAGCCATTACACCACATAATTATACCGGTTTGTGGTAAATCTGAAACAGAAAAAGCTCCGTCTTACAGGACGGAGCTTTTTTTTGACTCCCGAAAGCAATTAATTAACTGCGATCAATGCGTTGGTAGCGTAATAGCCACGGTTAAACAAACGCTGTTCAATGTGTATTAATTTCTATTCCCCTCTTTTTTTGTTATTGGCAATCGCCGGTAACTCATCTCTCCCGCTGATAGAAATACATCGCCTGCATCAGGCCATACCAGCCACTGCATCAGGCATTTCCAGGGAAATGAATCTTGCTTGAAAACTACCGGGATACCGGGGGATAACAGCTCAGGGGTAGGTTCTAAAAGCTGATGCAAAGATATAGTATTACAAAATAATCATAGGCATTTTTTTGTTAATAACCAGTTAATGATAATGTAATGAAAACCGCGCTCAGAACACATCTTTAAGATGTTCCAGTTCATAGGTATCTCCCCAAAAGGTGATGGCAATAATATCGAAGCGGATAGCTACCGGGCTGAGATGATAATACTGGAGATAATCGGTGGCCACACTGCGGATATGTTCTTCCTTACGGGCATTCACAGCTTCCTCGGGCCATCCGAAGCGATCCGTGCTCCGTGTTTTTACCTCTATGAAATAGATCTGCGCTTCTTTTCCGGCGATGATATCAATTTCTTTCCTGCCTGATTTCCAGTTCACATGCAGGATGGTACAATAGCGGCGAACATATGCCTGTGCAATTAATTCGCCCTGTTGCCCCAGGGATAAGTGATTTGCCATTTTGTTGCTGGATTTGGGTATTACAAACAATTTACTTCCGGGTGTAGGGAATTATTTATTCCTAACACCTATTTTTGCAGGCATATAAAATTATCGATTCCCTGGTATTTAACAAGTAAACAGATTACTATATTATGAACTTATTCAGACTGGAAGGAAAAGTACAGCATTACGCATGGGGCGGATATAAATATATTCCCGAGCTGTTAGGTATTCCCCCTTCGGATCAGCCCAGCGCAGAATACTGGATGGGCGCGCATCCCAGCGCACCGTCCAATATCGCCACTGCCGGCGGACAGGTACCGTTGAATGAACTGATCAAAACGGACCCGGCTAACATTACCGGCCCCGCGGTTTGGGAACGGTTTAAGGAGCTGCCTTTTCTCTTTAAGATCCTGGATGTAAAAGATATGTTATCTATCCAGGTACACCCTACCAAAAGTGAAGCAGAGAAAGGATTTGCCAGGGAGAATGCAGAAGGTATCCCATTGAATGCGCCTTACCGCAATTATAAAGACGACAACCATAAGCCTGAAATTATGGTGGCGTTGAGCGAGTTTTATCTTCTTCACGGCTTCCTGCCGCATGAAAAATTACTGGAAGTACTGAAAACCGTTCCGGAGTTCATATCACTGGTAAGTATATACGAAAAAGAAGGTTATTATGGCCTGTATAAAAATGTAATGGAGATGCCGCAACCGCTGGTGAACATCATTCTCCGTCCACTGACAGACCGGGTGATCCTTCCCTACAAAGCAAACAAACTGTCTAAAACCGATCCTGGTTTCTGGGCAGCCCGTGCGGTGCTGAATGATCCAAACAGTAAAGACAAACTGGATCGTGGCATCTTCTCTATTTATTTCTTCAACATCATGCAGGTGCAGCCTGGCGAGGCTGTGTTCCAGGATGCAGGTATCCCCCACGCTTACCTGGAAGGCCAGAACGTAGAGCTGATGGCCAATTCAGACAATGTACTGCGTGGCGGTCTTACCCCTAAGCATGTGGATGTGCCCGAGCTGCTGAAGCATACCCGTTTTGAAGGCGTGCATCCGCATATTATTAAAGGCGATGTAAGCGCGGATGGCCTGGAAAGGATCTATCCTTCCCCGGCGCCGGATTTTGAAGTGAGTAAAATTGAGCTTAGCGCCGGACAGGTGTACAAGCATACCGCCAAAGCTGCGGAGATACTGATTGTAATAAAAGGCAGCGCCACTATTAAAGGCGAGGACACACTGGCGTTACAGAAGGGGCAATGCGCTTTTACAACGTATGGGGCCTCCTACGAGATCAGCACCGACGGAGCGGCGGAGTTGTTTAAGGCAACGGCGAATGTGTAGGATTTTGTCTGACTCACTGATTATGATGATTTCTTTGATTTTATTTTTTTGAGCTTATAAATATAAATAGTTAAGGGAGATGCGACGGATATATTCGCTTTATCTCCCTTAACTATTTTAAATAGCATCTAAAACAAAAAACTAAAAGTAAAAATCAAAGAAATCATCATAATCAGTGAGTCAGACAAAATCCGCGCCGATAACGATCACCGTTTTACCTTTGGCTTTCGCCTGCCGGCTTAGTGCAATGGCTGCCGGTGCATCTTCCAGCCTGATTTTATTTTCTACTGGGATGGTTAGTCCTCCGCGGTCGATGATAAGGGTGAGCGTATCCAGCGATGCGGCGCTGCCTTGTGTTTCGAAATTGCCTCCGTGCAGATTCCTGCTTTTCAGCGCTTCTTCTTTTGCTACAAAAGCGGTGGTGAGGGCGCCGCTGCCGGGTTTCAGCAAATCGAGGTGAGCTTCAAAATTTTCACTGTTGCTGATCAGGTCCAGCAGGCCATCAACCCCTTCGGGGTATTTTTCCTTTACCTGCCCGGTTAATGAGGCTGTTTTATAGTTGATGGTTTCAGCTGCCCCCAGCTTCTTCATTCTTTCTGCACCGGCTTCGTCGGAAACGGTAGCGATAACATGTATGCCCTGCGCTGCTGCCAGTTGTACAGCAAAGGAGCCTACGCCGCCGGTAGCGCCTACAATGAGCAGGGTATTGCCTTCCTGGAGGTCCAATTTATCCAGGAGTTGCTGGGCGGTCATACCGGAAGTAGGCACTGCTGCCGCTTCTACGGCAGATATACCGGACGGCGCTTTGGTAATACCTGATTTCTCCGGCACAATAGCATATTCCGCATAGGAGCCTTCCCCGATAGGGGAATGAATAAACTGGCCGTAGATCTTATCGCCTACCTTAAACCGGGTAACGCCCTCTCCCACTTCTTCTATGGTACCGGCGCCATCTACGCCCATAATAAGGGGGAACTGGTGTTTCGTTTTCCCGTCGTCCATAATGCCATCGATCATTTTCCAGTCGAACGGATTCATACCGGCGGCAGCTACCTTCACCAGCACTGTTCCCGGTCGTACTGCGGGTTTCGGAAGATCCATCACCACAGGAATGTCTTTGAATTTTGATACGGCTACGGCTTTCATAATCATATTTTTTTATGTAGATAGATGCGTTTACGGTTACAGTCTCGGATCCACGGGCTCACTCTCCAGCGCTAAAATACCAAATACGCATTGATGTACCAGCTGCAGAGGCGCATTATTTACAAACCGGTCCAGTCCCTCCAGGCCTAGCGCGAATTCCCGCAGTGCGAGGGAGCGTTTGCCCGACAACTTGCGGCTCCTCAGCCGGGTAAGATTTTCAGGCGCATCGTATTCAGGGCCATAAATAATACGGAGATATTCTTTTCCGCGGATCTTAACAGCAGGTTGTATAAGCCCTTTGGCATCTCGGGCAATAAAGGCAGCGGGTTTGATGACCATACCTTCCCCACCGGCGGCCGTAAGACTTTCCCACCAGCGGACTGCCGCCTGTTCACTGGCTTCATTGCCAATTTCCGCTTCAATAAAAGGCGTAGCAACCAGCAACTGTTCATTACCGGCGCAAATATCTCCGATGGCAGACATGTGCCAGGTATGATCCCTGTGGAAATACGTTTTGCCTTCTGTGGCCATAATATGGAATGGCGCCAGCTTATAATCGTCCAGCGATTCCACCGGCCAGCAATACTGGCGGTAAGCTTTTACATAACTGCTGGTTTGCTCCTGGCGGCGGGAATACTTTTCCAGCAATGCCTGTGCCGGAACGCCCTGTGTAACTGCCTGCAGCAAGGCTTCCACCACTACGGGCAACGAATGTGCCGCCGCCGCTCCCACAGCTGCATATTGCTGCTGCAGCAATGCCTGGGCTTTTGCGCTCCAGGGCATCAGCTCTGCATCCAGGCAAACCCAGTCGGTTTCAAAGGTATCATAGAAACCTGTGTTGATCAAAGCTGTATTAATACGGGCAATGAAATCCTGTTCCGTTTGCTTATCATTGAAAAAGCTACGGCCGGTTCTCGTATATACGATACCGTTACCTTCCCCGGTAACGCCAAACCGTTTTACCGCTGTTGCTTCATCCCGGCAAACGATTACCACTGCGCGGGAGCCCATGTGTTTTTCCTCACAAATCACTTTGCTGATACCTGCATCCCTGTAATATTGCAACCCCTCTGCCGGGTGCTCCAGCATTCCTTCTTCCCGGCTGGTTTCGGCGGGCGACATGGTAGGCGGCAGGTATATCAGCCACCGCGGGTTGACAGCAAAACGGCTCATAGCTTCCAGTGCCGCAATACTGTTTTCTTCCCGGATGGTGATACTGTGGCTGTAACGGGTTTCCAGGATCTTCTTCCCGGTAAAATCATCTATATCCAGTACATTATCATATTGCTGTTCTATACTCAATGCGCTATCTGCGTTATAGCCAATAGGACGGGCAGGCACTGCATACTGCTCCAGTGCAGGCACTGCTACCAACACTCTTTCCGGGTAACGCAGGGCGGTAAGGGTAGCGCCAAACACGCAACCGGTGTCTATATCAATGATATTGTTCAGGAACTTAGCCTGAGGTACCGGCGTGTGGCCATATACCACCATGGCTTTGCCTTTGTATTCCAGCGCCCAGTTGTATCTGACCGGCAGGCCGAATTCATCTGTTTCCCCGGTGGTTTCACCATACAAACAGAATTCCCTTACAGCGCCGGAGCCGCGCCCCTGCATATTTTCCTTCAAACCGGCATGGGCTACCACCAGCTTGCCGTCGTCCAGCACATAATGGCTTACAAGGCCATCCAGGAACAGCTTCACTGCTTCCAGGAATTCCGGCGTTTCATCTGCCAGCTGGGCTACAGTTTGTTCCAACCCATAACGCAGCTGCACATTTTTACCAATCAGGTAACGAAGCAGTTTGGCATCGTGGTTACCCGGTACACAAAGGGCCTGCCCGTTATTTACCATGTTCATTACCAACCGCAGTACCTGTGGTGATTTCGGGCCACGGTCTACCAGGTCGCCCACCAGCACCGGTTTGCGAAACTGCGTATGTCCTTCTCCGTTAGTAATTGCCGGCGCACTGATCAGGGTATAGTTATCTTTATCTACCTGGTAACCCAGTGTATCCAGTAAGGCACACAGCTCATCATAGCAGCCATGCACATCTCCTATTATATCAAAAGGCCCGTGCTCTTCCTTCTTATTATTATACAAGGGTGTACGGGCAATGGTTTCCAGCTGCGACACCTGTTCCGGTGAATGAAATTCAAACACATGACGGAACCCTTCTTCCCGGAGGTGACGGATCCCGCGCCGGAGCTGACTGATCTGCTGGGGGATCACATGGTTACCGAAGTTCCGGTCGCCGCGAAAACTGTTGCGTTCCTTGCATACATGCTCCGCCATGTTGAGCACAATAGCTACTGGCAGCACATGATATTCCCTTGCCAGTTTTACCCATTCCTTACGGGCTTCCGGTTGTACGTTGGTGGCATCGATCACTGTAAGCAAACCCAGTTTCAGCCGCTTTGCCGCTATAAACCGTGCTACTTCAAAAGCATCAGCAGAAACGGCCTGGTTGTTTTCATCATCGCTGATCAAACCCCGGCAAACATCTGAAGAAATAATTTCAGTAGGTTTGAAAAAATTGCGGGCAAAAGTGGACTTACCGGCTCCTGAAGGGCCGATCAATAATACCAGTGATAGTTCCGGTATGGTGATATGTGATAATTGTCTATTTCTGCGGGACATAAAATTCCTCTCTGATTCTGATCAGCAGTGATGCAGCCAGCTCAGGGTCCGGTTGATCCGGAAGATCTGAAGCTGCATACAGCTGTTCCATGTCATTTAATTTACGGGTAGCCATTTCCAGCAACTCCTCATAGCTGAACTCCCCATTGCGGATACGCAGCAGGAAATCGCGGTCGTTGCGGTACACGCGTACTTCCTTATGCAATGCAATTTCTTCTGCCATTGTAAGAAGCCGGAAAGTATGCATTATATGTTTGCTGTCGTAATCTGCGCCCAGTTCCCTGTTATGTTCATAACGGGCTTCATTGCGCAGTTCCACCCATTGCCAGTAAGTGGCAAAGTCCTTACAGTACACCGTATAGCCATCCTTGTTAAATTGCATGATGGCCAGCGGGTCTGCTTCTGCCGGAACGCTGCTGAGCTGTACATCATTGGCATCTGCGCCGGAAAAGATCCCTTTAAAAATAACCCCCTGCCCAAACTGGCTGTTGTGATACAAGGCATATACATCCCGGAAATGATCAATGCGGGCGAGGCCGCAATCTTCCTGCTCCAGGTTATTTTCGTGCAGCCATTTCCGTAAGGGAACACTTCCGGCGCCAGCTATTACGTAGCAGAACTCCATCACATCTTTCCGTTCTGTTCCGTGCGACTGGTTAATCTTTTTATTCAGTCCTTTGGCTTTTTTTATTTGTGTTTTGGCGTAGCCGGCAAATGTTTCCAGGCATAGCTTCGACAGGAAATCCTCAGGCCGCACCAGGTTCATGAGCGGGTGCCGGAACAGCTGGTTGTTATTGGTGGTACTTAACAGCTCCAGGATATTGGGATTATTTTTCTCCAGGAGTTCCAGGAAGCGTTTTATTTCAAAGTATACTTCATCGTTGCTTTGATTGGCCACCTGCGGTGTATAGGTCATGCCATACAATTCCTTTTGCGGCAGTATGAACACGCCTTTGATATCTGTATCAGACGTGGGCACCTGCAGGTTATAGGCCCTGCTGCCACTGATGCATTCCAGCAGGATGTATTCCCGTTGTTGTTTCAGCGATTCAAAAGTCATACGAAATATATTTCCGGAAAAGCTGATCCAGCTCCGTGGTATCATTTTTTACCGCCGGCAGTTCTGCCGCCTGCATCTTACAATCTTCCAATGCATACGCCATCCACTGATGCAGCACCGGATCCGGCGTTATAGTGGCTTGCTCGTCTGCACCGGCTTTTATTTCCAGCAGCTTATCGATGGTAGCCTGGATGGCTGCATCCGTTATCAGCGTACGCAGCGGTGCAAACTCCATGGGAGGCACGCCTTTGCCGGCCAGGATCCACTGGCAGGCCAGTAGCGGGCGCAACACATAAAAGTATTTCTTCAGTTTCACCGCCTCTCCCTTTAATTCATTGGAGAAAACATTGAAGGCCATGGACAGGTAGTGATGACAACCTGAGCGTGGAGAAAAATATTTCCCCATGAGACCTGTCATGGTTTGTTTAAAGTCTGTTTCCTCCTGGTAAATAATGGGCGATTGGAACCATTCGTACAGCGGGGCATTGGATTTCAGGAATAGCTGTAATCCTTTGCGGATATCCCATCCGCTGATGTCGAGCACTTCATCCACCGGTAGCTCAATTACATCACGCGGTTCTGTGATGCTCAGGTAACTATCCCTGTGCCGGGTATAAATATAGCGCACATCGTAATCGCTGTCTGGTGAAGCAAAGCCCCAGGCGCGGCTGCCCGACTCGCAGGCGTACAATACTTTTACCTGGTGTTCCTGTTCCAGTTCCTTTATCTTTTCTAAAATAATGTCTCTCATAATGATCGTTTAAATAAAGCCAGTTGACTGGGACCTCCCAGCGTTTCATCTGTTTCCCCCAATGGCCGGAAGGATACTGTATAACCAAATTGTGCGGCCACCCGGTTTCCCCATGTTTCAAATTGTGCGCGTGTCCATTCAAAGCGGTGATCACCATGCCGGAATGCGCCTGCGGACAGCTTTTCGTACAATGCGTTGTATTCAGCATTCACGGTGGTAATGATCACATGTAACGGGCGTGCGTATTCAAATACTACTTTTTCAAGTGCAGATAGCCGTGGCTCGTCCAGGTGCTCGATCACTTCCACCAATACGCCCGCATCAAAACCTGAAAGTCGTTTATCCCTGTACGTTAGTGAGCCATGGATGAGCTGTATGCGGTTGCGTTGCATTTCAGGAAGACGGTCCGGCTTCAGTTTATCCATGGCTATTTCCAGCGCATGATAACTTACGTCCATCCCCAGGATCTTTTTGAACTGCGGTTTTTCCATGAGCAGGCGGAGCAGCTTTCCTTCCCCGCAACCCATATCTGCTACGGTAGCTACATTCAGTTCCTGGAGTATATCCCTTACCGTTAGTAATCGCAGGTCGTGCAGTTTTACTTTATCCTTTGCCGGTTTTTCCTCCTCCGGCAATGCCTCATCTTTCATGATCAGCTCCAGCGCCTGTTTTGCAAGCGGTGCAATGTGCCGGAGATAGCGCCGTGTAATAAGCTCTCTGGCGGGATGTGTATCCAGCCAGCCCTCTCCTTTCTCCATCAGTTTTTCAATTTCATGGCCTCCCACGAAATAGTGTTTGTCGTTATCACATACCGGCACCAGGATGTACAGCTGCCTCAGGATCGTTTTAAGCGGCAGCGTATGGCGCAGGGTCATGTTGAAGTAGCGGCTCTGCCCCCATTCGGGATACTGTTCATCCAGCAGGTGCGATTGCACTGTTACTTCATAGCCCAGGGGCTCAAAGAACTGGCGCAGCAACGGCTCTCCGCCCTTCACGGGTAAAACGGACAGGTTTATTTCAAAGGGAATGGCTTCCTCCACCAGGTGGGGCTTGTCTTTACAACGCCCGTTCATCGCAGTGGCGTAGGCCTGCGCAATGGCGGCGCTCATAAACGATGAAGCCACATACGGGCGGTCGTTCACATATTGTTCCAGTGTAAAGTCGTTGCCTTTCCCATTGCCACGTACCAGTCGCACAGGATCAATATCCAGTAACAAAGCAGCGGTGCAGGAATGGTCTGTTGCTTCCGGGTAAAAGATATGCGCACTCCCTGCAGTCAGTTCAACCGTTTGTACTTTTGCGGGATGTTTGTGCAACAGATAACCCAGGTCTGTAGCGGGGTAACGTTTAGTCGTAATAGTCAATAACATTGGTCAGCTGTGTTCTTCCCCGAACACTAATTTTATAGAAATAGTGCCGAAGATATTATTTTTTGTGTGAGAATAGCGTTAAATATTTTGTTATCTCAATTAGTCTACTATATTTGTAGACTAATAGTTAAACCTTTAAATCTTCCGGTTATGCCCGATAAGCCATTACATTTCGACACCTTACAGGTACATGCAGGCTACCAGCCCGAATCCTCTACCCATGCGGCTGCAGTGCCTATTTACCAAACAACTTCCTATACATTCGACAGTGCGGAGCATGCGGCCGACCTGTTCCAGCTGAAACAGTTTGGGAATATTTATACCCGCATCATGAATCCTACCACAGACGTTTTTGAGAAAAGAGTGGCGGCGCTGGAAGGTGGTGTAGGCGCATTGGCGGTGGCTTCCGGGCAGGCGGCGCAGTTTATAGCTTTGCATAATATCCTGTTGCCGGGAGATAATTTTGTTACTTCTTCTTACTTATACGGCGGCACTTTTAACCAGTTTAAAGTAAGCTTCAAGCGTATAGGTGTGGAGGCCCGTTTTGCGGATCTTGATAACCCGGAGAGCTTTGAAGCGCTGATCGATGAAAAAACAAAAGCGATCTATGTGGAAACCATTGGTAATCCAGGGTTTGCCGTTCCTGATTTTGAAAAGATCAGCGCAATTGCGCGTAAACATGATATCCCGCTGGTGGTGGATAATACCTTTGGTGCGGCAGGTTATTTAAGCCGTCCGCTGGAACATGGCGCCAACGTGGTAGTGGAAGCTGCCACCAAATGGATTGGCGGGCATGGCACCAGCATTGGCGGTATCATTGTGGATGGAGGCAACTATAACTGGGGCAATGGTAAGTTTGTGCAGTTCAGCGAGCCGGATGAAGCTTATCATGGTATGAAGTTCTGGGAAGTGTTCGGATCGCACAGCCCGTTTGGCAATATTGCGTATATTATCCGTGCGCGTGTGGCCGGCTTAAGGAGCTGGGGACCGGCACTGGCGCCACAGAACTCTTTCCTGTTCCTGCAGGGCCTGGAAACCCTCTCGCTTCGCGTACAACGGACGGTAGACAATGCCCTTGCGCTGGCACAATGGCTGCAGCAACATCCGCAGGTGGAATCTGTTAACTACCCCGGGTTACCGGATAATAAATATCATGCACTGGCGAAGAAGTACCTGCAAAATGGCTTTGGCGGCGTATTGAGCTTTAAGATCAAAGGAGGAAAGGAAACGGCAGATAAATTCGTACAGGCATTAAAGTTAATATATCATCTTGCCAACGTAGGCGATTCCAAAACACTGATCATCCATCCTGCCACTACCACCCACCAGCAGCTCAGCGAGGAAGAGCAAAGGAAAGCAGGTGTAGCGCCCGGCGTATTGCGTATTTCGCTGGGTATTGAACATATCAGTGATATTAAGGGAGATATTGAACAGGCGTTCCGGTCGGTAGCATAAAACAGTGTCCGTGGTTGCTGTAATTGTTTACAGCAACCACGGTTTATTCATTGTCCTTTTTACCAAGTTTGATCTTTACTTTTCCATCTTTTTCAGATACTGCGCGCAGGTGTATTATAATCCCCTTCCTGCTGCGTTTACGTTTTTCTTCCATATCGGTTACCGCTGAATCTTTAGCGGGGTTCCTCAATGGAATGGCCAGGTTGATATTGGTAGCCGCGTTTATCCCGTAAACCCCGTCCACATCAATATTGATAGCACTGGACGCGATACGCATGGGCGGGATCAGTATTTTGTTTCCCTGCACCTGCAAGGTATTGGACAGGTCTTCGATAGTGATACTGTCGAGATGACGCTTGCGGAAAGCAAAGTTGCCAATATCCGCCAGTGGGCCGAAGTTGACAAGAGCGCCGTTCCTCAGGTTAAAATTGATGGTGCCATAGAGAGAATTCTTTGCAAGACTTCCGTTATCCAGTACGTTTCCTTTCAGGTTCACTTTCGCTGAAACATTTCCTTTCAGGTTCTCCGATTTGAGGGACGACATCCCGAAGTTATCGAATGCGTAAAACAGCTGGCTGATATACACATTATTCACGGTGGCATTCATGTTGAAGTTATTGTTATTTCCCTGCTGGTGAAGCATTCCGGTCATTTGCATATTTCCGCCTGCATGCTGCAGGGCAATCTGTTTTAACAGTATATCCGTACTCGTTAGTTGCAGGGAGGCTTTCACATTCTGCGCGATAAAACGCTGATAGATGATCTTATCCAGCTGCACCTGCATCACTACATTGCTGGAAGCCAGTACCACATCCAGTTGCCGGCTCACGCGGCTCATCCTGGCTTTCTGCTGACTGCGGGAGGCTTTCACCTTCCGGCGCGGCGCCAGGAAGCTTTTGAATTCATTCAGGTCTGCCAGCTGGCTGCGGATATTCCAGGTGAGCTCAATTTTTTCCGGCGTGGTGAAGTACAGGTTAAGGAGGTTCTTTACCATCCCATCCATTTGCAGGTTACTTTTCTCTGTTTTTATGCGGATGTTTTCCAGCAGCAGGTCCTGCCCCGTAAAGCGCAGGGAGGCATTGGCATCATGAAAAGATAAGTTACGCGGCAGATAGGTGAATGCGCCCTGTTTTACCTGCACTACCCCTTCCAGGGAAGAAGGCGTATTATCGCTGGCCAGCACAGGGCCTGTGTAATACAGGTCGGCATTGGCACTGCCTTCCTTGAATAATACCGGGCTTTCGTCGGTCCCGCTGTTCAGGTTCGTTAGCGGGAAATCCGAGCGGAAATGCCCGCGCAGCAATGGCTGCTTCAGGTTCACCACCCGGATGGTATCTGCTTTCAGCGGCACTCCCGCCAGGCTGGCGCTCAATCCAAAAATATTCACAGCGGAATTTTCATCGTTATGGCCCTGGCCCGGTAACACTTCGTTGTTAAACCTCCCTGTAAAATTACAGTTGGTCCATTCTCCCATAGTGCTCACCAGTACGTTGTTGGTGGTTTTCCAGGTAATAAGCACTTTGGGGGTATCCCGGTATTTCATATAACCGTCGAGGTTAGCTTCCGCATCCAGCGGTTTGGTGAGGGTAATGCTGCTTAGTTTCGTACTGATATTGGGCGACAACCAGGAGGCTGCATCATGCAGCAATACCTGGTTGGCATTAATTTTCAGGCGGAAAGGCGGTGGTTTTTCACCAAAGCCAAACTGCCCGGTGATCAGCACCGGGTGGTCATCTATCCGGATCTCCTGCTGTGGTATATGGAGGATCTTTGTGCGTTTGTTAAAGATAACGGAGAGGTTTAACTGCAGTTTTTTATCTTTCAGATAACTTCCTTTAGCAGTATTAAAAGCAAAACTTTTTGACAGGATATCCGATATCATGGTAAACTGGACGCTGGTATCAGTAGCATTCATTTTGCCATCCAGCTGGGGTACATCCAGCTGGAATAGTTTAAACTTCTGCCGGTTATCTATAATAAAACTGATATTCTTTAATGTCAGCTTGCTGATGCTGGCATCCTTTGAACCTTTGCTTTTCTTTTCCGGGGGCGTTTTCCGTTGCAGCACATAGGTGTTGGAATAGCCGCTGGTATCGGTATAGAGGAAAACAGTACCATCCTGCAGGCTGATCTCATTCACATCTACGTGCTTGCGTAACAGTGATAACGTGTTCACCCGTACGAAAATATAATTCACATCCAGCAATGGGTGATGGTGCTGCTGAAAAAGGCTGTCTTCCAGCACCACTTTCTTCAAAGCGATGGATACGTTGGGAAAGCTCTTCAACAGGGAAGGTTCCATATCCCCGATACGTATATTGCCGCTCAGGCGATCATTCAGCTGGGAGGTGATCTGTTTCAGGAAATTGCCTTTGTTGGCATGTATGTACCAGGTCATCCCCAGGAATAACAACAACAGGAGTGCGATAAATATACCGCCGGTAATAAGGATGATCCGGAGCCATTTTCTCATGTGGAAAGGGTTTATCTGCTATAACAGCCTGAGCTGCTAAACAGTTCACCAACCCATAAAAACCATGCCCGTTCCACAGAGTGTAACAGCGGCGCCGCTGATGGCCGCCATGTATCTCTCAGTGGCAACGGGTTTCATGAGGGAAAAACCATAATATCCCAACAACACCATGATGATCATGGTAAGGATCGTAAAAAATGTAAACGTGGCAATCAGCATCACAATGCCGGGTACAGACTGTTGCGCTGCGGGATAAAATAGCAAAGGCAGTAATGGTTCCGATGGCCCCATTACAAATATTACAAACAGGATCCAGGGCGTTACCCGGATCCTTTTCTGAGGCGCCACATACGCTTCATTATGCCGGTGCTGGTACACGTACATATCGCCGTCATCGTACACATCAAAGTGTTTATGCGGCCTGTTGGCGATAGCCTTATACAATCCCCAAATGAGGTAAAAAAGCCCCAGTACCAGCAATGCCCATCCCGCCATGCCGCCCCGTACTTCGGTAATGGTGGTAAAACGGGACAACTGCCATCCCAGCAGCACCCCTATCATACCAATAACCAGTGAGCTCATTACATGGCCGAGGCCACAGAGGGCCGTCCACCCGATAGTTTTGGCCACCGACCATTTACGGGTGCGGGAAAAAACGATAAAGGGTACATAATGATCCGGCCCCGAGGCTGTATGGAGACAGCTGATAGTAACCGCAGTCAGTAATAAACTGTTATCGATAAATGACATACTGTTGTTTTAAACAGGTAAATATTTCGCCAGTTGCTGCTGGCATTCAAATAGTTGTTCCCCGCTGTGCCCCAGCATTCTTACCATGATACCATTACCGGCGGTGCGGGTAACGCCGGCAAGCAGGCCGGGTTGTTGTTCCAGGTAACGGTGAAGGTTATCCGTAGTTTCCTGCAGGGATATTCCTTCACGGGTATCAACATACAGGAAAGTGGCCTGGTGGGTATATCCTTCCATCCAGCCCATTGCCTGGAAATCGGTAACACCGGGTTGCATCAGGAGGTTATCCATCAGCAACAGCTGGGTTCCTGAAAACACCCGGGTAATGCTGTGCAGCTTTTTAAACCGGAACACTTCCCCGTTGAGCTTACGCCCACAGGTAATGATCTCTCCCCATACTAGGCGGCAATTATCCGACAGGCGCAGGTTCGTATAACCGGTATAGGCAGCCTTTTCATGCGGTACCAGCGGGTGCGGCAAAAAGGTGAAGGTGCTGCCGCTTTGCAGTCGTACCTCCATTTCGTGGATAGCGCCTGTTTCCATGTTAAACAGCCGCTGGTAGGCCTGTGTTTGCAGGTGTAAAGCGGTGCTGGCAGCTACAGTGATATCTACCCTGTAATGGTCTTTATCCAGCATGCCGGGGGAAGAGCTCATCATCATGAGGCGCAGTACCGGGTCGCTGCGTTCTTCCCGCACATTGGCAATTTTAAAAGGCCTTGTACAGAAGCACTCTTTCAGGTAAGTACTATCCTCCCTTTTTCCCGTCAATATCTTCAGTTCACTGATCATGTAAGGAGATTAGGCGCTGCAATATCTTCCAGTAAGGCGTATCTCTTAATCCAGTTGATCACGTTATCGAGCCCTGTGCCGCTCATAAGGTCCGTGAATACGAAAGGCTGCCCGTTCCTCATTTTGCGGGCATCCCTCTCCATCACGCCGAGGTCGGCATGTACATAGGGCGCCAGGTCAATTTTATTGATCACCAGCAGGTTGGAGCGGGTAATACCGGGGCCTCCTTTACGGGGTATTTTATCTCCTTCTGCCACGTCTATTACAAAGATGGTCACATCTGCCAGGTCGGGGCTGAAAGTGGCGGAAAGGTTATCGCCACCGCTTTCTATGAACACAATTTCAATATCCGGGAAGCGGCGCACCATTTCTTCCACGGCCTCCAGGTTCATACTGGCATCTTCGCGGATAGCTGTGTGCGGGCAGCCGCCCGTTTCCACACCGATGATCCTTTCCGGGGGCAGCAGGCTGTTCTTTGTCAGGAACTCTGCATCTTCCTTTGTATAAATATCATTGGTGATAACAGCTACCTGGTAGTGTGGGGCCATTTGCCTTGTTAACCGTTCAATGAGGGCCGTTTTACCAGAACCTACCGGGCCGGCCACTCCTACTTTTATATATTCTCTGCTCATGGTATGAATAATTATAATTACGACATATACAAGCGGCTGTACAAGCGTTCGTGTTGCATGCTACGGATATCAAATGCAGCATTGCAAAGCCCGAGCAATGATTTATCCGGTTGTATGGTAGCTTCTGTCAGTTCTTCCAGTAAAGGTTGCAGGTCAAAGATGATGTCCTGTCCGTCCATTTGCCCCAGCGGCACCAGTTTCACACAGTTGGTTATCATGCCCATGGCTGCGTTGTAATAAAACCCAAACAAAGCGGCACGCAATGAGATACCGGTGAGCTGTGCATAGATCCCGAATGCCAGGCTGTAATGCGGGCTGCTGCCAGCTTCCGTTTCAAACTGCCTTACCATGCTGCTGAGGTACCTGCGACTAAAAATACGCGTGAGCCGGGCGCCCAGTTTCTGGCTGGCTTCCCGTAGCTCCCGCGGCGCTTTTACGGCGTTACACAGTTGTTGCAGCTCCAGCAGTTCGTCCAGGTTATTTTGAGCGGTAGCCGTATAGGCCAGGCTCATAAATGCGGCATCGTTATAGCGCAGATTATTTTGCAGCATATTACGTACAAAGGTGGCAGCGGTGGCGGTATTGTTCACCAGGCCCTGTTGCACAAAGGTTTCCAGCCCGGCAGAATGCGTATAGCCGCCGATAGGCAGCGTGCTGTCTGCCAGGTGTAATAAGCTGCCCGGGTAATGCTGTTCCATATGTTTTATTTTGACGCCAGTTCCAGGATCTTTTCAAAAAACGAAGGCCCGCTGTTCCCGTGCGTATGTGGTTGCACGTTAGTACGCAGGATGTGCAGCAGTTTGCGCCTTTCTTTTTCCACAGGGTAACCGGCGGCATGCAGCCAGCGGTACAGCGGCTCATCGGCAGGTATAAGCAATTGCTCTTCTTCGAGGAAAAGCGGCAGGTGTTTGTTGCCGATCTCGTAGCATACCTTTGCCATTTCCCCCATGTTGCGCGGACTGATCACAATGGCTTCACAGGGAAGTATGTCTACCACGATCATCAGTTCATCGTCCTGGTAAACGATATCATTTTGCCGCAGGTGCTGTCCTTCCCTTGTAAACTTCAATGCCACCTCACGCCCGCCGGCAGTGTGTTTGCGCTGGATGCGCCTGGAGGTTTCAAACCATTCCAGCGGCAGCAGGTCTGTTTCCTTACTACTGCGTGTGTGCGTATCCGTATTTCCAATGATCTCCCTTACCAGCATATCTTCTGCGGATTAAAATAAAAAATAGCGTTGTGCAAGCGACAACTCCTTCAGTGGCTCGCAGGTAATTTTTTCCCCGTCTACCCGTACTTCGTATGTTTCGGGATTTACCGTGATATCAGGTGTTTTGTCGTTGTGCACCAGGTCTTTTTTGGAGATGTTACGGCAGTTGCTCACTGGCAACAGCTGCTTCTGAAGACCGTATTCTTCTTTAATACCCTTCTCTAACGACAACGCAGATACGAATAACACGCTGGTATGCAGCAATGCTTTTCCATGCGCGCCAAACATGTGGCGGTATATCACCGGCTGCGGCGTTGGAATGGAGGCGTTTGGATCGCCCATGCGACTGGCATTGATCATACCGCCTTTGATGATCATCTCGGGTTTTACGCCAAAGAAGGCGGGTTTCCACAGCACCAGGTCCGCCATTTTGCCGGGCTCGAGGGAACCTACATGGGTAGAGATCCCGTGCGCAATAGCCGGGTTGATGGTGTATTTGGCGATGTATCTTTTTACACGGAAGTTATCATTATCGCTGTGCTTATCTTCTTCCAGCGCGCCGCGTTGCTTCTTCATTTTATCGGCGGTTTGCCAGGTGCGTATAATTACTTCACCGATGCGGCCCATCGCCTGTGAGTCGGAGCTCATGATGCTGAATACGCCCATATCGTGCAGTATATCTTCCGCAGCGATGGTTTCCGGCCGTATGCGGGAATCTGCAAAGGCTACGTCTTCCGGTACTTTTTTATCGAGATGATGGCATACCATGAGCATATCGAGATGCTCATCGATGGTATTCACTGTGTAAGGCCGTGTAGGATTGGTGGATGCGGGCAATACATTCGGGAAGGAGGCCGCACGGATGATATCCGGCGCATGGCCGCCCCCCGCGCCTTCCGTATGGAAGGTATGAATTACACGGCCGTTGATGGCGTTGAGGGTATCTTCCAGGAAGCCGGCTTCATTCAGCGTATCGGTGTGAATAGCGATCTGTACATCCAGTTCATCGGCTACTTTCAGTGATGCGTCAATTACTGCGGGTGTAGCGCCCCAGTCTTCATGAATTTTCAGTCCCAGCGCGCCGGCTTCGATCTGTTCCACCAATGGCGCCGTGGTAGCGCAATTCCCTTTTCCAAAGAAACCCAGGTTTACCGGGTATGCTTCCGCAGCCTGCAGCATGCGTTGTATATTCCATTTGCCAGGGGTTACCGTGGTGGCGCTGGTACCATCTGCCGGACCGGTACCGCCGCCTATCAGCGTGGTTACGCCGCTGAAAAGCGCATGATCTACCTGTTGCGGGCATATGAAGTGAATATGCGTATCTATGCCGCCGGCGGTAGCAATCAGGTTGGCGCCGTTGTGTACTTCCGTAGAAGCACCGATGATGAGCTGCGGATGTACGCCGTCCATGGTATCGGGATTCCCTGCCTGTCCTACTGCAACGATCTTCCCGTCTTTAATCCCTATATCTCCTTTTACAATTCCCCAATGATCGATGATGATCACGTTGGTGATCACAAAATCCAGCACCCCTTCGCTGCGCAGTGCGGTGGCTGATTGCGCCATACCGTCCCTTACGCTTTTACCGCCGCCGAACTTGCTTTCGTCGCCATATACGTTATAGTCCTTTTCTATTTCTATGATCAGGTCTGTATCTGCCAGGCGCACGCGATCGCCGGTAGTAGGACCGTACATATTTACATACTTTGTTTTGCTGATATGCAGGCTCATAACTGTCCGGATTTAAAATGGAGGGAATCTGCTTTGGCGATGGCAGCTGCTTTCACAGCAGGATCGGTGGTATCGCCATTTACGAGGTTATTGATACCGATCACTTTCCTGGCGCCGCCCAGTTCTACCAGTTCTACTTCTTTTGCTTCGCCCGGCTCAAAACGAACCGCGTTACCGGAAGGAATATTGAGCCGCATACCGAATGCTGCCTCCCTTGGGAAAGACATCATACGGTTCACTTCAAAAAAGTGGCAATGGGAGCCAATCTGCACGGGCCTGTCGCCGGTGTTGACCACGCTGACCCGCACCGTTTTCCGGCCGGCATTGGCAATGATATCTTCTTTCTTCAAAAAATATTCCCCGGGTATCATGGTTGTAATTTTTAGTAATGGTTAACGGATAGGATCGTGTACAGTTACCAGTTTGGTGCCATCGGGAAAGGTAGCTTCGATCTGTACTTCATGGATCATTTCGGGCACTCCTTCCATTACATCTTCACGGGTAAGAATGGTAGCGCCATAATGCATGAGGGCAGCTACGGAATTGCCGTCGCGTGCCGCTTCCATTAAGCGGCTGCTGATAAGTGCAATGGCTTCCGGGTAATTCAGGCGCAGTCCTCTTGCTTTTCTCTTCTCTGCCAGTTCCCCGGCCAGGTGCAGTAATAATTTTTCGGTTTCCCGTGCAGTCAGGTGCATATGAATAGATTGTTGTAAAAAAAACTTGTTGCCGGGAGATTGGCTGGTGTATGAAAGGCGGGGTAAAATACGAATTTTCGCGGAATTTGTCTTGGAACACTGATTACGCTGATTTTGATGATTTCATTGATATTTTTTTTAAAATATTTAAGGGAGACAAAAGCATATCCGCTTTTATCTCCCTTAACATTTTTCTACGCTTCAAAAAATATCAATGAAATCATCAAAATCATCAAAATCAGCGTAATCAGTGAGTCAGACAACATTCGCTTAATGACCGCTGGTAGCGGCTATTTTGCCGAAGCGGGTGCGCACAGCTTCCAGTTCGGCGGGTTTCATTTTCGAGGTTTTTTCGAGGATGCCTACAAAGTAGTCCAGTTCTTCTTTTTGTGCGGGGCAGCCTACATTCTGCAATTTACCGGTAGGGCTTTTCATGCGGCTATCTGCCAGCAGATCACTGTTGGTATTTAATACCAGCCAGAAGGGAATACCTTCCTGGTCGCCATGGTATTTTGCCAGCAGGTCTGCACCACCGGGATTTTCCAGGCCTTTGTTGGCGCCGTTCTCCATCACGGTAATATGACGGATCTCGTAGTTGTTATCAAATGCTTTTTTCACGCTGGCATCATTCATGGCGGTATCCATTTTATGGCACCAGCCGCACCAGGATGCATGGAAGATAACGAATACTTTTTTATTGGCTTTTGCGGCCTGTGTACAGGCTTCTTTCACTACCTGGTCTGCCGCAGGCGGCGCCTGCTGAGCTTTTACAGCAGAGAATGTGAATGCAGAAAATGCAACTGTTAAAGAGAGCACTAGATAACGCATGGTGATTGGTTTTTTCAAATATAGCCAATTTTATCTGACTCAGGATTATGATGATTTTGCTGATTAGTTTGATTTTATTTTTTTTAAATTCTTTTAAAAGATAAGGGAGATAGTAGCGAATCTCCGCTTCCATCTCCCTTAGTTATTCAAAAAATAAAATCAAACTAATCAGCAAAATCATCATAATCCTGAGTCAGACAAAATCCGCGTTAGTCGTCCAGCTTCAATACGGCCAGGAAGGCTTCCTGCGGGATTTCTACGCTACCTATCTGGCGCATACGTTTCTTACCTTCTTTTTGTTTTTCGAGTAATTTACGTTTACGGGAAATGTCGCCACCATAACATTTTGCGGTTACGTCCTTACGCATAGCGCTGATGTTTTCGCGGGCAACAATTTTGGCGCCGATAGCTGCCTGGATAGCGATAAGGAATTGCTGGCGGGGCAGCAGTTCTTTCAGCTTTTCGGTGAGCTTGCGGCCAAATTCGTGAGCGCGGCTTCTGTGGATGAGGGCACTGAGCGCATCTACTTTTTCGCTGTTCAGGAGGATGTCCATTTTCACGATATCACTGTCGCGGAAGCCGATCGGTGTGTAATCGAAGGAGGCATAGCCGCGTGTCTGGCTTTTCAGTTTATCGTAGAAGTCGAATACGATCTCTGTTAATGGTATTTCAAACATCAGTTCCACACGGGTGGTGGTCAGATAGCTTTGATTCAGGAGGTTGCCGCGTTTGCCGAGGCAAAGCGTCATGATGTTACCGATATATTCGGGTTTTGTGATGATCTGTGCGCGGATGAAAGGCTCCTCGATCTTATCCAGGCGGGTTGGATCGGGCATTTCACTCGGGTTGTTCACAATGATCACGCCTTCGCGGGTGGTGTGCGCAATAAAGCTTACGTTGGGAACAGTGGTGATCACGGTTTGATTGAATTCCCTTTCCAGGCGTTCCTGGATGATCTCCATGTGGAGCATACCGAGGAAGCCGCAACGGAAGCCGAATCCCAGCGCCTGCGAGGTTTCCAGCTCATAGGTGAGGGAAGCATCGTTCAGCTGCAGTTTATCCATGCATTCGCGCAGTTCTTCAAAGTCTTCCGTATTCACGGGATAGATCCCTGCGAATACCATGGGCTTTACTTCCTGGAAACCGTTGATACCTTCTGAGCAGGGGTTGTTAGACAGGGTAATGGTATCCCCTACTTTTACTTCCTTGGCGCTTTTGATACCGGTAATAATATATCCCACATCCCCGGTGAACACTTCCTTGCGTGGTTCGAGGCCGAGTTTGAGGATCCCTACTTCATCTGCAAAATATTCTTCCCCGCTGTTTACAAATCTAATCTTATCCCCTTTTTTGATAGATCCGTTGAACACGCGGAAATAGGCGATGATACCACGGAATGAGTTGAATACGCTATCGAAGATAAGCGCCTGCAGGGGCGCTTCATTACTGCCTTTAGGGGCGGGAATGCGATGTACTATGGCTTCCAGGATATCCTCGATACCGATACCGGTTTTACCGGAAGCGAGCAGGATATCTTCGCCTTTTACACCAATGAGCTCAATGATCTGGTCTTTCACTTCCTCGATCATGGCGCCCTGCATATCAATTTTATTGATAACGGGAATGATTTCGAGGTCGTTTTCCAGTGCCAGGTAGAGATTGGAAATTGTTTGGGCCTGGATACCCTGTGCGGCATCTACCAGGAGGAGTGCGCCTTCACAGGCAGCGAGGGCACGGGATACTTCATAGGAGAAGTCCACGTGGCCGGGGGTATCGATCAGGTTAAAGATATATTTTTCACCATTTTTTGCAGTATAATCCATCTGGATGGCGTGGCTCTTGATGGTGATACCTTTTTCACGTTCAAGATCCATGTCGTCCAGCACCTGGGCCTGCATGTCGCGGTCGGAAATAGTATGTGTAAACTCCAGTAAACGGTCTGCCAGGGTACTTTTACCGTGGTCAATATGGGCAATGATACAAAAATTGCGAATATTCTTCATATGATGTTTTGCTGTTCCGTAGTGCTGCTGCAATGTATTGGGCAGTACCTTTTCAGCCGGCAAAGGTATTGAAATTAGTTCATTAGTTAATGCGGTTGCTAATTATGTTTTGTTATTTGGTTTTTAAGGAGATAGAAACTGTGGCGGGGGCTTTTTTTGATATATTAATATATAAAGCTCAACTTTATAGACATAAGGGAAAAATGAGGGTGTTAACCCGTATTGTTAAAAATTCAAAATTCACCACATATGGAACTAACAAACCAGTTTGAAGAAGCAGTGGCAGCCAGTAAAACGCTGCCGGAGAAACCTTCCAATGAAATCCTGCTGCAGTTGTATGCTTTGTATAAACAGGGCACAACCGGCGATGTGGATAACGACGGGCCATCCAACCCGTTTGATTTTGTGGCGAAGGCCAAGCATGAGGCCTGGGCGGAGCTGAAAGGCAAAACAAAAGAGGCCGCCATGCAGGAATATGTGGACCTGGTAAAGAAACTGAAAGGGAATAATTAGCCGGAAGCTGTTGGCTGATGGCTAACAGCTTCTTGCATCTTTTTCCTTACTTTTGAGTTATGGTACCTTCATACACGATAAGCGAAAAGTCACAACACTACCTGGCGCTGGAAGAACAGTATGGTGCTCATAATTATCACCCGTTACCCGTTGTACTGGACCGTGGCGAAGGTGTTTTTTTATGGGATGTGGATGGCAAACGTTATTATGATTTTCTGTCCGGCTATTCTGCCGTTAACCAGGGGCATTGTCACCCTAAAATTATTGCCACGCTCATAGAGCAGGCGAAGAAACTGACACTTACCTCCCGCGCGTTCCATAACGACCTGCTGGGGGAATACGCACAATATATCACCGGTTATTTCGGATATGATAAGGTGCTGCCGATGAATACGGGTGTGGAAGCGGTGGAAACAGCGCTGAAGCTGTGCCGTCACTGGGCGTATATAGTGAAAGGTGTTCCGAAAGACAAAGCAAAGATCATTGTGTGCGCCAATAACTTCCACGGGCGTACGCTGAATATCATTTCCTTCAGTACGGATCCTGCCGCACGCGATAACTTCGGTCCTTTCACACCGGGGTATGAGATCATTCCTTACAACAGCTTACCCGCACTGGAGCAGGCCTTGCAGGATAAGAACGTAGCCGGCTTCCTGGTAGAGCCCGTACAGGGCGAGGCAGGCGTGATGGTACCTGATGAAGGATACCTTTCCAAAGCGCGGCAATACTGCCAGGACGCCAATGTACTGTTCATTGCAGATGAAATACAAACGGGCCTGGCACGTACCGGTAAAATGCTGGCATGCGATCATGAAAATGTGCGCCCGGACATCCTGATCCTTGGAAAAGCCTTATCCGGCGGCACTTTGCCGGTAAGCGCCGTACTAGCCGATGATGAGGTGATGCTCACTATCAAACCGGGTGAACATGGCTCTACCTACGGCGGCAACCCGCTGGCCTGCAAGGTGGCCATCACTTCCCTGCAGGTGCTGAAGGAGGAGAAGATGGCGGAAAATGCTGCGGCCATGGGAAAGCTGCTTCGCAACGGCCTCAATGAACTGCAGTCCCCTTACATCACCACCATCCGTGGTAAGGGATTGCTGAATGCCATCGTTATTACGCATAAGGATCCGGAAGCTGCGTGGGACCTTTGCCTTACTTTAAAGGAAAACGGCCTGCTGGCCAAGCCAACGCACGGAGATAAAATACGGTTTGCACCTCCCTTGTCTATCAACGCCGGACAGATCAGCGATTGTGTGCAGATCATCAGGAAAAGCCTGGAACAGGCTTTCAGCTAGTGAACCTTTATATGACTATATCCCATAAAGCCATCCGGAGCTCCGGGTGGAAAACAGACTTCTTAATCGGGTTTCCCGACGGGCTTTTCCTGCTGTTCTTTGCCACGCAGGTGATACAGGTATTTCCCATAGAAGTTCAAACGTTTTATACCATCCATTTATGTGTATGGATCATCGGCGCCTTTCTGGTGATGATCAGCGCATTCCAGGCCAATAAAGGCGACCTGCAGCACGAGAGCTACCTGTTGTCGGACGAGGAACGGACCAAGCTGCAACGCCTGGATATCAATGCGCGCACAATTGCGCACATAGAACAGGAAATGGAAAAGGATGCACAGTCGTGGGAGCTGATGCTGGAACAGGAGAAAGTAAAGGAAACTACGTACAGCCGTTCCCGTGCTATCAGGAGCGCGCTGATGACAGGCTTTTTCTTTTTAGCTGGCGGCGGTTTTTCGCTGGGCCCCTATCTCTCCAACGAGAATTTCACGGCTGCCTCACAAACCAGTATCATGCTGGTTTTCCTGGGTCTTACAGTATTCAGTTTTATTAAAGCGAAGGTAACTGCGCAACGCCCGCTCCCTGTAATCATCCGTTACTGGCTGATTGGAGCCGGTATCCTTGCGGGCGCATGGATCTTACATAAAACCATCTTCTGAAGATCGCGGAATTTGTCTTGGAACACTGATTACGCTGATTTTGATGATTAGTTTGATTTTTATTTAAAAAAGTTAAGGGAGATAAAAGCGGATATGCTTATATCTCCCTTAACTTTTTTAAATACGCTTCAAAAAAATATCAATGAAATCATCAAAATCAGCGTAATCAGTGTTCCAAGACTAAATTCGCGCCGAAGGCGATCATCTGCTTTTAGGCGTGCGTGTGAACAACACGCAGCCAAATGCCACCAATGCGCCGGCCAGCGACAGGTACAACCCCGCCTGCGGGTGCGGGCAATCGCCCAGTTCGCACCTTGAGTACAGCAACATATTCCTGAAAGTCCATGCCAGCAGGAATCCTGCAATAAAGAGATTGATCCTTGACACCCACTTGTTTTTCACCAGGAAAACTACAATGGCTATTACCGACAGTATAATCGACAAACGTCCGGGCTCACCATAATTGGAGCCTGTTCCGTTTACGCCTGTGAACACCAGGTGCCTGCCATCCACATCTACTGCCGACCACGGTAAAAAAGCGCATACAATTACCAGCAACGCTGCCAGTATTCCAATAATAGCTGTCCTGGACATACTTTTCAATTTAGGGAGGCAAAGGTACTTATTTTGCGCCCGGTTCACAATGCGTACGCAGATAATTAGTATATAAAGTGGATAAGTGCTCAAAAGTGCCCTGCCCTTCAGAGATGCTGTGCGTGCGGTTCGGATAGGCCATAAACTGGAACTGCTTGTTATATTTAATCAGTTCGTTCAGCAACATCTCCGCGTTCTGGTAATGTACATTATCATCGCCGGTACCGTGAATGTAGAGCAGGTTACCTTCCAGGTTTTTTGCATAAGTAATAGGCGAACCTTTTACAAAGTCGTCCCTGTTTTCTTCCGGCAGGCCCATATAACGTTCCTGGTAAATGTTGTCGTAAGTGAGCTGGTTGCCTACTGCGGCAATGGCGATGCCTGTTTTATAGATGTCAGGGTACTGGAACAAAAGATTCAGCGTCATAGAGCCTCCACCGCTCCAGCCCCATACAGCGGTGCGCTGCGGGTCAAGGAAAGTATATTTCTGTAGCAGCGCTTTGGTAGCCATTGCCTGGTCGCGGGCGTTGATCAACCCAACTTTACGGTAGATACATTTGCGCCAGGTGCGGCCTTTGGGCAGCGGTGTGCCCCTGTTGTCCATAGATATGTATACATATCCATCAGCGGCCATATCGCCGTCGTAGAGGAAGTTGCGGCCGGCGCCTACCACATCCAGGGCAGTAGCCCCGGCAGGCTCACCATATACATAAAATACAACGGGATATTTTTTAGCGGGATCAAAGTTGACAGGTTTGCTCATCCATCCGCTCATGATAACGCCATCTACCGTGGTAATGTTGAAGAACTCCGGTTTGTTAGGCGCTGATGCCCCTTTGGTAATGGCATTCAATACCGCGTGGCTGCTGCTTTTATGCGCGGGCAGCTGGAGGTTTTCACTTACAGGATAAGTATAGGCATTACTGAACTCGTGGATAGCCCATGTGCCATAAGGTGAAATCTTATATTCATGGGAGCCGGGCTCGTTGGCAGGGGTAATACGCTCTGCTTTGCCACCGTTCAGCGGCACCTTATATAAGTATTGCTGGGTAGGATTTTCTGGCGAGGCCAGGAAATAGATGGTATTAGCCGCTTCGTCGATCTTGGCAATGCTGATCACATCATAGTTGCCAGGCGTAAGTAAACTGGCTTTGCCATCTTCCAGGGAAATATTATAGAGATGGCGCCAGCCGTCCTGTTCACTTACCCAGATAAAGGACCTGCTATTGCGGATAAAGTCCCATCCGGCAATGTTATCATCATCCCAGCGTGATTTCACATCGATCCATGCACTGTCTTTTTCTTCATAGAGCGGGCGTACTTTCCCGTTGCCGGCATCGCAAAGCATTATTTTGCTTTCATTCTGTTTGCGGTTCAGCTGCTGGATGATGAGGGTGTTTTTACCTGGCACCCATTCCATACGGGGAATATAGTGTTGTTGCTGATCGCCTGGAACCTGCATCCAGGTTGTTTTAGCAGTTTGTATATCTGCTACGCCAACGCGGCAGGCAGAAGGGCTCTCCCCTGCCTTGGGATATTCTACCGGTACGGTGAAGGAATAGATGGAATCCGTGTTATCGATCATGAGGAAGTCGCGGATCTTCGTGGCATCGATCTGCCAGTAAGCGATGCGCTTACTGTCGGGGCTCCAGCGGAAACCATCGCGGCAGCCAAATTCTTCTTCATAGGCCCAGTCGAACGTACCATTAATAAAGCGGCGGGTGCCATCTGTGGTGATGGGGGTAATGGCGCCGGTAGACAGGTCTTCCACGAAGATGTTATGCCCGCTTACGTAGGCGGCTTTAGTGCCATCCGGCGATAACTTGGCAAACATGAGAGAGGAAGCGGGTTTATCTTTCCCCAGCTGCCGGAGCTTACCGGTGGCAATGTCCAGTAACCAGTAGTCACCGCGGGTTTCGTAGCGCCATACTTTTTTTGTGTTGGTATAAAGCAATACTTTTTTTTCATCTCCCGAAAAATAAAAATCCTTTAAAGCAAGGCCATTATAGGCGGCTGCAGGGATTTTAAGGGAAGATTGTTCACCTGACAACGGGAAAGATTCAATACCGGCAGGAGTGGCTTTAAAATAGGACTTTCCGTCGATGCTCCACCGGATGCCCTTTCCGGGCTGCGCCTGCGTGGGCAGGCAATACAGCGCAATAAAAACAATGAGTAGCGTAAGTTTCTTCATCATGTAAGAATAATTTGCAATGGTAGCCAAATTATAATAGAAAAAGAATGAACAATATAGGGATGGTAGCGTTACTGGATAAAAAATCACCCTTTAGTATGAAAAAAACAATTTCTTTTTTTCTATTTTTATGTCAGAATTAATAATTAAATAATGAAAACCAACCGGTTAAATATATATTAACCGGTAATCCTAAATCCTGCAGAAAAACCATCAGTTATGATTCAGATTACCTTATCTTATAAAAACCGAGAGTACCGGCATTTTGAAGATTCACCGCTTGCGCAGATAGCAGAGATCACCCGCAAGTTGCTTTATGCTTTACTGGAAGATATATACGACCTGGTGGCGAAGGAAACCGGCCGTTTTCTTATCTACCTGGATCATCATCCTAAAATTGAGGTGGAAGGATTCAGTCATGGCCTCCGTAACCAGATAGAGCGCACGCTCCGGGGTGAATCGGCCTATGAAGATGATTATTAGTTGCTCCACTCCCGCTACAGTGATATAAAGTATCCTTATCTTAGTTTACAAATCAGACAAGGAGCATGCAGCTTACCTTCATCCAGGTATTGGAATTACTGGGCACTTTTGCATTTGCTGTTTCGGGAGCCACCGCAGCTATCAACAAATCGTATGATGTAATCGGGTTACTGGCGCTGGCCTTTATAACGGCCATTGGCGGCGGAACGATCCGTGACCTGCTGATTGGCGCAACGCCGGTAGCCTGGATGACAGACGAATTAAGCAATACTGCGATTATAGTTGCCGCGATCATTGCCGCTTTATTTTTCTCCTATGTTAAAAAACTCACCCGCCTGCTCAATACATTTGATGCAATAGGTCTTGGCCTGTTTACCATTACCGGCATCAACAAAGGATTGGCTGCAGGGCTTCCCATGCCAATATGTGTGGCGCTGGGTGTGATCACCGGCACCTTCGGCGGCCTGCTGCGCGACGTGATCACCGGGGAGCAGCCTATTCTTTTCACCCGGGAAATATATGCTGCCGCTTCTATTGCCGGGGGAATCCTGTACCTGGTGGCCGGGCATTTTACCGGTATTTCAGGGGATATAGTACAGAGTATATCCGTTGCCGTTATAGTGGCTATCCGGCTGGTAAGCCTCCGGCATAACTGGCAACTGCCCCGTTTACGTTCCTGATCCCCGGAGTTGGCCGGTAAATAAAATTTATTATATTGCTGATATGATGGCATTATTTGATAATTATATCGCGTTTGCGACCACCGTATTCATGGGATTACTGGCAATTGTAAATCCTATATCGGCCATCCCTGTTTTCATGGAGCTGACGTCCAACATGGATAAAAAGGCCAAGCGGAATATTGCCACTAAATCAGTTATCATCGCCTTTTGTATTATCCTTGTTTTCAGTGTGGCGGGCAAACTTATTTTCCATGTTTTTGGCATTACACTGGCAGCGCTGCGTGTTACCGGTGGTATCCTGGTTTTTGTGATCGGGTATGAAATGGTACGCGGAGAAAAAGAAAATAAAGATGAAAATCCCAAGCTCAGCACTCAACCGGTTAAAGCAGATCAGGGTATCAGCGTAGCTATTACCCCGCTGGCTATGCCTTTACTGGCTGGCCCTGGCGCAATTACCACCTCTATGAGCTATTCTGCAGCAAAAGATCTTACACATCTTGCTGTCGTAATAGTTATTTATGCACTTATATGTTATATCACCTATCTCCTCTTTATTGCAGGTGAGCGCATTGTAAAAATTATCGGCACCAATGTAATGATGGTTATTACAAAAATGATGGGGCTTATCCTGGCTGTTATCGGCGTCCAGATGTTTGCACTTGGCATCCGCGAACTTTTTAATTTTTAAAAAGATTTTTTCCAGAACAATTTTAAATCGTTTCGTGTTATTACTTCAGATGCGCTTTAACAGGATTTATTTAGGGTAAATATCAAGGAAAGAATAATCAGGAAAGTTAGCAGCCATTATCCGCATAGCGTTAACCCGCTATGAATACCAGGCGCATCAGAAAAAATCCAAAACCATTTTATCCTATTGAAACACTTCGCGTAAAAACACGCGCATGTTTCCCATTGCCTTCTTTAAAATTTTTTAGTTGAACAACAGGTAAAATCCGTTATTGATTACTAGGTGGATGTTATTTGTTCTCTTTTTTTAATAGGAACATAAGAGAATCAATATAGACGGAACAGTTAGCAGAAAAGCCGCCCCGATTCCTCGGGACGGCAGTCTTTTTTTCAGCCTTTAGCTTTTCTTTTTACGCTTGCTGTCTGCAATATCTTTCTGATCATATTCATCTTCATCGTATCCTTCCAATACGTTATTCCTGTCGTCGTTCCTTTCTTTTTTGGCGCCGCCCTTGGCCGGGGCCAGGGCTTCATTCTTACGCTTGGTTTCTTTCAGCTCACGCTTTTCGGCAGTACTTTTTTTGATCGTCATAAGTCATGGTTTTACATGATGGTTACAAAAAAAACGCCGGAACTGCCATTAAGGAGCCAGGATGTCTTCTTTGATCTCATCCGTTGCAGGTGCAATCACCCGCTCACCCGACTGCAGGCGGCCAAACACTTCTGTTGAATCATTATGATGATTGCCTTCTTCAATATCAACCCATTTTGTATGATGATCTCTTACCGCCACTACATATTTCCTTTCAGTAGATCTTACAATGGCGGTGGCCGGCACCAGCAGGGCCTGTGCAGAGCCTTTCAGGGGCAGTACCACTTCTGTATACATACCAGCCTTGAGTAGCCGTTTCGCATTCTGTACATCAATTTCCACAGCTTCGGAACGGTACCTGTCGTCCAGTGTACCGGCCTGCCTGGCGATACTCCCTTCAAACTGCTCACCGGGTATGGCATTCACCTCAAATGTGATCCGCGACTGATCCCCCAGCTGTGCACTGTAAATTTCCGGTACCTGTAATACCAGCCTCAGCTTATCTTCCTGCTCCAGCATCAACATTGGCTTGTCATCTACTTTTGTATCGGGCCCTACCAATGCGCCGGGATGAATATTACGTTCGGTGATCACACCATCGAAAGGAGCGGTCACCGTTAAGTAGTTTTTATTTACTTCCTGAGCGCGGAAATTAGCCTGTTCACTGTTCATGAGCGCGCTGTCGGCCAGCATGCGGGCCTTTGCCAGCTCCAGGTCGTGCGGGGAAATAGTACCCGGTTCCTCACTGGTGGCCACGGTACGTTCATAATTATCTTTGCTGGAAGCGAACATAGCCGCGGCCTGCAAATATTTGGATTGCGCCGCATAATAATGCTGCGTTACTTCGGGAGCCTCCAACACCAATAGCACCTGTCCTTTTTTTACCCTGGAGCCGCGATCCACGGAGATGCTTTTCACAAAACCATTGATCCGCGGGTAAATACTTACTTTCTGAAAGGCAGCTAAAGTACCAGGCAGGCGGATGCTTCCTTCCAGCGGGCGTTGTATTACTGTGGCCAGGAGGTAATGATGCTCGTCTTTGCCTGTTTTCTCTTTGTCTGTCATAGCCGCCGAATTACATGCTGTCACCAACGTGATGACAGCGGCCGTCAACAGGTAATATCTATATTGTTTCATAATGTTGTATTTAATTTTAAGCATTCGTGTTATCGGGCATGAGGGAGGGCGACTGGTAGCCTTCTTTCCGTTGTATCAGTGCATATACCTGTGGTAATATGAGCAGTGCCGCCAATGTGGAAGCAATCAGCCCACCGATCACAGCACGGCCCAGCGGGGCGGTCTGATCACCCGCTTCACCCAGGCCGCTGGCCATGGGGATCATACCGGCAATCATGGCCAGGCTGGTCATCAGGATAGGACGTAATCTTACGCCTGCGCTTACCACCGCGGCCTTCCTTGCATCCCGGTATTCTATCCTGAGCTTTTCTGCATTTGTAACAATGAGGATCGCATTGGCTACCGATACACCGGTAGACATGATCATGCCCATGTATGATTGCAGGTTGAGCGTAGCGTGGGTGAGCAACAGCGCTATCAGCGCACCCGCGATCACTGCGGGGATAGTGGTTAGTACCACCAGCGATAATTTAAACGACTGGTAATTGGCTGCCAGCAGCAGGAAGATCACCACTACTGCAATCATCAGCCCGTTCTGGAGGCTGTTCAGTGTTTCTACCAGCAAACTGGAAGCGCCTTTCAGCTCCGTGATCAATCCTTTTGGCGGCGCGCCGGCTTCCCTGATCGCCTGTTGCACCGCAGCGGTAGCAGCCCCAAGATCCTTACCGGTTACATTGGCACTAACGGTAACGAATCTACGAGGACCGGAGCGGTCGTATTCGCCGGGCATTTCTGTTTGTGTAAACGTGGCTACATCTGCCAGTACGGGCCGTGGCTGACCTTTTACGAGCGGTATTTCTTTCAGGTCGTTCAGCGCCGTCATGTTATATTCAGGTACCTGTACCTGCACCTGGTAAGTGTATGCCACCTTTTCATCCAGCCATTGATTTTTTTCCGTGAAGCGGCTGGAGGAAGTGGAGGCAGTAACAGAACGCGCCACCTGGTAAATGTTCAGCCCCATCTGCGCCAGCTTTAGCCGGTCGATATGAATACTGATCACGGGAAAATGCAGGGGCTGTGCTATCTGTACATCCCTCAGGAAAGGAATGTTGCCGAGGCGTTGCACCAGTTGTTGCGCATACTCCGAGATCTGCTGCATATCTTTTCCTGCCACTCTTACCTCTATAGGTGTGGCTGCGCCCTGGCTCATAATTTTTTCCGTGAGATCTATAGGCTCAAACGACAACCGTATCTCCGGTATTTTTGCCGTGATATTTTCCCTGAGCTGGTCTTTCAGTGTTTCAATATCCACTTTATAATTTTCTTCCAGGTTCACCTGTAATACTGCTTCATGGGTGCCGCTGTTAAAAATGTAGAGATTACTGGTACCATAGCTGCTGGGGATCAATCCTACATAAGCAGAACTGATGGCCACATGCCCGTTCACAGTGCTGTCCACTATGGCCAATACATCGTGCAGGGCGGTTTCCGTGCGTTCCAGGCGGGTACCATCGGGCATGCGTAAACGAAGCTGGAACTGACCTGCATTGATATGAGGCATAAGGTCCTTTCCTATCCATACATAGCAGCCGCCAGCCAACAACAGCGAGCCAATGATATAAACGGTAACGACTAAACGGGATTTGTTCATCCCCCCTTCCAGGACCCGCATAAAGCCCAGTTTGAAACGTTCAAAGCCAGTAGCTTTTTCCGGGTGCCTTTCAGTTTCCCGCAAGTGGTTGTTCACTTCTTTTATTTCCTCCGCATCCAGGGCCAGTACGGCGTGGGCATGATGCTGGTATTTATCAGCCTTCAGCCACCAGTTGGCAATTACCGGCACCAGTGTTTGTGCGGCGAAATAGGAAGCCACCATGGCAAAGCCGATAGAGAGCGACAGCGGCAGGAACATGGCGCGCGGCACACCGGTCATAATAAACGATGGTGCAAATACCGCCAGGATACATAGCAGGATGAGCAGCAGCGGGAAAGCTATTTCCTCGCAGGCGTCATAAATCGCACGGCGTTTGGACTTACCCATTTCCAGGTGCTGATGAATATTTTCAATGGTCACTGTGGCCTGGTCTACCAGGATGCCAATAGCCAGTGCAAGGCCGCTCAGCGTCATGATATTGATGGTTTGCCCGGCCAGTTTCAGCCCCATTACAGCGCATAACACGGCTACCGGGATGGTCACCACTACCACCAGGCAGCTGCGCAGGTCGCGCAGGAACAGCAATACCATCAGGCCTGTAAGCAGGGCGCCCAGTGCACCTTCTGTAATAAGGCTTTTCACTGCATTGATCACGAACACCGACTGGTCGAATTCGTAGGATACGCTTACATCATCCGGCAGCAGGCTTTGCATTTCCGGGATCTTTGACTTCAGTGTTTTCACTACGTCCCAGGTAGAGGCGTCGGCTGTTTTTACCACGGGGATGTATACCGAGCGTTTGCCGTTCACCAGCGCATAATCCACAGTTACGTCCGTGGCGTCGGCAACCCTTGCCACATCGCGCACAAACACGTTGTTACTGCCGTTGGTCACGATGGGAATATCGCCAAAATCGGCTACCTGTTTTTCGAGGGAGTTGATGGTGGTGACGAACATAGTGTTGTTGATACGGATGTTCCCCGAGGGTGTCATCACATTATTTTTTGCGATGGCTTCCACTACTTCATCGGCACTGAGATTGAAGCTGCGCAGTTTCTGCGGATCCACATTCACTACCACCGACCGGGAGTTGGCGCCAAAGGGTGGCGGGGCCGACAAACCCGGCACCGAAGCAAACATAGGCCGGATGCGGGTGGCGGCCAGATCGTATATTTCTTTCAGCGATTTTTTGGGGCTGCTGAATACCAGCTCTCCCACCGGCAGCGACGATGCATCGAACCGCATTACCTGTGGCGGCAGGGCGCCGGGTGGAAAAAACTTCATGGCGCGGTTCACCTGTAACGCCACCTGGGCAGAAGCTTCGGCCATATCTGTATTTTCATAAAAGGTGAGCTTTAATAACGTTAACCCCTGTATGTTCTTTGTAGAAATAGTTTTTACACCGTTCACGTAGAGGAACTGGTCCTGCAGCCGCGTGGCAAAGAAGCCCTCCATTTGCTGGGGCGACATTCCCCCGTATGGCTCTATCACATAGATAGTAGGCAGGTTTAATTTGGGGAAGATGTCGATGGGTATGCTGAATATGGACAGCAATGAAAAAAGCAGCAATCCGCCGGTGATCACCACCACCGCTATTGGCTTCTTCAGTGCCGAAGATACAAATGACATAATGAATAGCGTTTAGTTCAGATCAGGTAAAAGTTGTGAAATAGTGTTACCGGCGTAAGCGGCGCGGAACAGCGCTTTCCAGGCGGCGTCCCGGGTTTGCACCAGGTCTGTTTCCGCCCGGTTCAGTACAAATAGCGCGGTGGTTACATCAATGATATTAGTGAGCCCTCCCCTGTACAGCGCCATTTTTTGCCGGGCAGCAGCCCTGGCGGCGGCCAGTTGTACAGGCAGCTCCTTTAACTTATCCCTGGAAGTTTGTATATCCGATTGCGCCTGTTGTAACAGTCCGCTCAGCGTAGTACGCGTAGTTTCCAGCTGTTGCGCGGCCACTTCCGAACGGTACTGTTGTACGGCTACTTTTTCACGGGTGCGTTTCAGATCTGTAAGATTGTACGTAATACCAAGGCCCAGCAAATAGTTGTACCTGCTGTAACCCAGGCCGCTCCACAGGTTTTTGTCGTATACATCATTGAATGATCCGCTGGAGCCGCGCATCCATCCGGCTGCCATAAGGTTTACTTTAGGCAGGCGTGATTTTCGGATAACGTCGGCGGCTGCACGTTGTTGCTGGTAAACGGCATTGTAATAAGCCAGCATGGGATGAGCCGCTGTACTATCCGGCGCCTCACTGTCCAGCAGTACCATGAGACGTTGGTTATTGATGGTATCGGGTTGTATCTGCACGGTATCCAGGCCGGTGAAAACGCCCAGCTGGATGCGCACCTGGTTATAGTTGTTGTTTATATCGATCAGGTTAAGTTTTGCCTTCGACAGCTCTGCAGCGGCAATGGCACTGTCGACCCCGGGTTTGAGGCCATGTAATACCGTAGCTGTCACGGCTTTCAGTACTTCTGCATTACGCCGGATATTATCGGTTGCTATCTGCTGCAATGCATACAGTCGCAGTAGTTCCAGGTAATTTTGGATAACGGATACAGTGAGCTGGTTGACCGTGTTATTCAGGTCTGTTTGCTGTACTTTCAGCGACTGTACAGCTTCTTTCTGTTCACTGCCATAGGCGCCGAAATTATAGATCTCCCATTGCATGGCCGCCATGGCAATATTACCGCTCATGAGCGCATTGTTATTGGCATCGCGGATACCACCGGAAGTAGAAGGGATCATGCCCATGGTGAAGTAAGAGCCGTAGATGCTATTGTCTGTGCCGGCATCTACCTGCTCATGCAGTTTTATGGCCGGGTACCAGTTATGTTTAATATCAGTAACACTGGCCTGTCCTGCGCTTACCTGCGCCTGTTTGGCCTTGATGGCGGGATAGTGCGCAAGGGTAAGCGCAATAGCCCGCTGCAGCGAAAAGCTATCCGCTGCAGATTGTGCGAACAGGGATGTGAATGGAAAAATACATAGCAACCACCAACATCCCTTCTTCGCGATCATATCTAAGTTCATAAATCGCTAAAAAAGAAAATGAAACAAATAAAATGTAAAACGGGTTATCAGGCCACAGGCGGGCCTCTCCAGCTTCTTAGCGGTGTGGGTACACTGAGGTAAGGATTGAAATAATATCCGTTGAGGATCTTATCTACATAAATAAAACGGGCAGTAACCGCCGACAATAAAACAGGGCAAACCTTTTCATGTCCATAGCTGTCGTTGATACCAACAGGACGGCGTTTAAACCGGTTAACCGTGGCCCGGATGCAGGGGGCTTTCCCGGTTGCTTTAAAAGTAATACCTGCAGATACATGAATATTATCTGCACCTTTTGCCTGTATCATTCCCGGTTGCCCCTGCACCTGTGGCAGGAACATCACCGCGATCAATACAAAAAATAAATGCCGGAATAATTTCATGTGGTATACGCTATCAATTTACTAAGATATCCATTCCCTCTGTTTCGCGGGTATTAAATTACTTTTTTTAACGGGATTTTAATATGCTTAGAAAAAACAAACAAGACAGAGTTCTTCCATTTTCAGTAAAGCGTTTGCAAGGCGAAAGTCCTGCATATTGAGGCAGGTAAAGGCCTGGTATTCATCCAGGCTGGTACCGGCAGCCACTATTTTCAGTTCGTGCTCATCCAGTTGTTCGTTTACAAAATCAAGCACCCCTTTTGCAAAATCTTCCGCGCTAACGATGGCCTCATAATCTGCCTGGTCCGGTGCTTTCAATGTGATGCCGGCCTGCCGCAATGGCGCCAGTTCATTCAGTGCGCTGATGCCGCCTTCTGCGAATTGCTGCCATTCGAATTCCACAACATTACCGGTGGCCGACAAAGCAGCATACAATTCTTCCCAGATAGCAGCGGGATTAGGCCCTACAATATCCGGAAGGTGGCTGATCTGCTCTTCCGCATCATCTTCATTAAAGATGTCGAGGAACAGCTGTATAAGCGGCTCTCGGGCATTTGCAAGCCCGTGCAGGCTTTCCAGCATCTTCAGTTCCTGCATGAGAGCGGTCCAGCGCAGCGCCAGTTCTTCTTCATCTTCCTCATTCATTTCATCGGGTATAAGCACCGCTTTATCGTGCAGCTTATAATTATCCAGCCTGTTTTTCCGGATGCACAGTCCGGGCTCGCTGAAAGATAGCTCATAGGAAGCGCAGTTCAGGAATGCGGTACCGATGAGCACCTTATCTGTAAATATTTCATGTACCACGCTTTCCTTTGTGTCTATATGTGAATAGCCACTCGCCTTTCCATAGGTTTGTGTTAACCAGTTAAAATCTTCTCGGGAAATGACGGGCATTTGTTCTGGCATAAAAATTAGTCGGTGAAAGACAAAAGTAATTAAATTACATACGGGATATGCCCGTTACAAGCATCAATAAAAAAAATATTATGGAAAAACGGAAACTGGGACAATCCGGGCTATCAGTAGCCCCGCTGGCCTTTGGCGGCAATGTGTTCGGCTGGTCGGCCGACGAATCCACTTCTTTTTCATTGCTGGACGAATTTATCGCAACAGGGTTCAACCTGGTGGATACGGCAGATGTATACTCACGCTGGGTACCGGGAAATTCTGGTGGCGAATCTGAAACCATTATCGGCAAATGGATGCGCGACCGTGGCAACCGCGATAAGGTAATTGTGGCCACTAAGGCCGGGGCAGACATGGGCGAAGGTAAAAACGTGAGCAAAGCCTATATCCTTAAAGCGGCAGAAGCATCGCTGAAACGCCTGCAAACGGATTATATAGACCTTTACCAGACGCATTATGATAATGAAGCCACTCCGGTAGAAGAAACGCTGGAAGCATATGATATGCTGATAAAAGCCGGCAAGGTAAGGGCTATCGGCGCCTCCAACATGAGCGCCACCCGCCTGCAGGAAAGCCTGGAAGCCAGTAAAAAGCATGGCCTGCCCAGGTATGAAACCTTCCAGCCGGAATATAACCTGTACGACCGGGAAAATTATGAAAAGCAGTATGCGAAGATCTGCGAAGAACAGCACCTGGGAGTGATCAATTATTACTCGCTGGCCAGCGGCTTCCTCACCGGCAAATACCGTAATGCTGCAGACACCGGCAAGAGCAAAGCGCGGGGTCAGAAAGCGCTGAGCTATCTGAATGAAAGAGGGCTGAGGATACTTGCTGCGCTTGATGAGGTTGCAGCGCAATACCATTCCACACCGGCTGGTATAGCGCTGGCCTGGCTGCTTACGCGCCCGGCGGTGGCAGCGCCTATTGCCAGCGCTACCAGTAAAGAACAGTTGCATGAACTGACCAGTGGTGTGCAACTGCAGCTGGATACCGCCGCAGTGGATCTGCTCAATAAAGCGAGTGCATAAAAAAGTTTGAAGGCGGATTTTCTAATCTGCCTTCAAACTTTTTACGGGGTTCATCATAGCCGCCCTGACAGCCTGCGAGCTAACGGTAATCAGCGCTATCAGCAATGCCGCCATACCTCCGGCCAC
The DNA here is from genome assembly GCF_902150045.1 of Chitinophaga polysaccharea. Lineage (GTDB taxonomy): Bacteria > Bacteroidota > Bacteroidia > Chitinophagales > Chitinophagaceae > Chitinophaga > Chitinophaga polysaccharea_A. The sequence continues at coordinate 489,345 of NZ_CABFVU010000003.1, read as the reverse complement.
AAATACTCCCCAGTTAATATCTACCCGGTTCACGAAATTATTGAGCCAGCTATGCATGAAGTACCATACCAGCGGAACTGCTATTACAAAAGCGATACCTATAAGCAGGATAAACTCCTTTGAAAAAAGGTAAACAATATGAGCCGCCGTTGCCCCAAGCACTTTGCGCACACCCACTTCCTTTACACGCTGTACTGCCATGAACGATGCCAGGCCATATAAGCCGAGACAGCTGAGGAAAATGGCGATCCCTGCAAAGATCTCGTACAAATGCGCCAACTGGCGTTCTTCCCTGTAATATTCCGCTATGCGCTGGTCCAGGAACTGGTATTCAAAAATCTGTTCGGGGAAGTTGTCGTTCCATAATTTTTCAATAGCCTTTAGCGAAGCCTGTACATCTGCGCCAATGGCCAGTCTTACCCCCACATTGTTAAAGCGCCGGTTGATGTTGCCCATGAATACCGGCCCCACCGCTTCTTTCAATGTACCGGCAGTAAAGTCCTTTACCACCCCTACAATCGGGCCTTTGATCCGCCCCCATACATCTATCTCTTTATTGAGCACATCGGCCGGCTTCAAACCTAATTTTTGTACCAGGGTTTCATTCACAAGGAACTCGTGTACGGAGTCTGTACGGGTAAGATTACGGCCTGCTACAAGTTTAATATCGTAGGTGCTGAGAAAGTTATAATCCACCCAACGTGTAACGGACGGGAATTTGGTATCCTCTGCCTGATGATCAAATTTAAAGCCTGTCCACCAGTTACCATCGCTGGATGGCGCGGCGTCAGAAAAGCTTACCTGCTGTATGCCTTTGATGTTCTGGAGCTGATCCCGGAGATAAGCAATTTTTGCATTGCCCGCGCTGTCGTTGGCGAAAGGCACATTCACAATGGCATCCCTGGTAAATCCCATGGATTGTTTGTGAAAGTAACGCATCTGCTGCAGGATAATAAGCGTGCCAATGATCAATGCCTGTGTAATAATGAACTGGAAAACCACCAGGCCACGACGAAGGGAAATACCCCCGGTGTTTTTGCCGGCGGCTATCCTGCTCTTCAATGCGTTAACAGGATTGAAAGCCGACACAATAACGGATGGGTAGAATCCGGCCAGCAGGGTAACAGCCAGGAAGATGACCAGTAGCAGTGCATACACGTTATAGGCAGCCAGCATACCAGCTCCCAACGGCAGGCTCATCACCCTGCTGATGAACGGAAGCACGCATAATGCCAATACCACGGCCAGTAGCAGAGAGGTTAGCACCAATATGGCGGTTTCAGAAAGGAACTGTATTTTCAGCTGCCACCGGTTACTGCCCAGTACCTTTCGCATGCCGATCTCACGTGCGCGGTTCACCGCCTGTGCAGTGGCCAGGTTGATGAAATTTACACAGGCTACAAGTAAAATAAATGCGGCGATCATCCAGAGCATTCTTACCCGTTCCGGTGATATTACACGGCCAATATAATTCCCCGTGCGTTTATCTGAATGCACGCCGGGCAGAGATTGCAATATATGCGTGACCTTATTCTTCGGGTCTTTGTATTTTTTTGAGAAAGCGATCAGCCGCTCATTGATCTTTGCTTCATCCTGCCCCGGCTGCAGCAGCACATAGCAGTTGTGAATGTCGTCTATCGTTGTCCAATCCTTTATCTCGTTTATTTTAAGCAGGGCATAAGTTGCCACCATATCAAACTGGAACTCTGTGTTCTTAGGCGGATCATCCAGTATACCTGTTACCGTAAGGTTCATCTCTTTCTCCAGCCTGATAACCTGCCCCATGGCCTTATGCCAGTCCCCGAAATATTTCTCTGCTGTAGAACGAGCCAGCACGGCGGAATTAGGGTCGCTTAGTGCGGTAGTTTTATCACCAGCCAGCCATTTGTAATCAAATATGTCAAAAAACGAGGGTGTAAGGAAGTAGACCAGTGGTTTGAATTTCTTCTGAATGTTGCCGTGCTCGTCTTCCAGTGTTACCAGTTTTTTGCCCATTTGTATAATGCCGGTTACTTTCTCAAACTCAGAGAAGTCGTTTGACAATGCAGTGGGCAGGGGAAAAGGTACTGCCTGTGTATAATTGGTTTTGCCACTTTCCCCGGGCGACACCGTAAGCACTCTGTAGATGCGGTCTTTCTTCGTATGGAACATATCGAAGCTTTGCTCATACTGGATGATCACATAGATCACCAGGCAAACGGTGATACCCAGGGTAAGGCCGGTGATATTGAGCACTGTATAGCGCTTGTTGCGCCACAGGCTCCGGAAAGCGGTTTTAAGATAGTTCTTTAACATACGGGGGGATTGTTCCGTGGATATCACAAAAACAATACGAAACAGTAAAGCCTTTATTTTAAATTAGTTGCAATACCGGCCCCGCATGGGAATGTCCGCTTTTGGCATTATCATGTCCGTAAACGGACATGATAAATATACCGCACCGGGTGGCTGTTGTTAGCTTATAGCCGTTTGTATTACAACCTGAACTTCAGTCCCGCGTTCAGCCCAAGCCCGCCGATATTGATATATGACTTCAGATCATTGGAGGCCCTGTTGTTATCTTTATAAATCACTTTAGTTCCCTGCTGGCCAACGGGTGTATTGGAATTTTTATCCAGCGTGGTTTGATATTCGGTATTCTTTTCAGCAACAGAAAGATCGCTGATCGTGCGGCCCGGCAATGCCTGAACTACCGCACCGGTAGTAGCATTTACGAGCGTGTTGGTTTCATTGTATTCTGTGATCTCTTTCTCCTTACTGCGTACCGGCACATTGCGGTATTCCGTTTCCACAAATACATCAAAACGGGACGATACCCTGAAAGATACGCCCAATGCGCCCTGGAAGCCGATGGTAGGGTTAGGCTTCACTTCCTCTTTCCTGCTGATATTGGTTACTACAGCAGTACCTGCGGGAATGCCGGCCGGACTGGAGGTTTGCATGGCGTCTGTTTCAATGTAGAGGCGGCCCCACAATGGCACCACCACACCGAAACGCACATAAGGATTTATTTTCTCCAGGCCCGGGCTTACCACGAGACTGGGGGCAAAATCTATGGCGTTTACATACCCGTGCGATTCCACATGACCCAGTTCCCTCGCAGAACCGGCTACTGTAGCACGCTGGCGGGTCATCAGGTTTTTCTTGCTGCGGAAATAATTAAACGTTCCTTCTACCGCAAAATATTTATTGATGTTATAACCAACGGAAAGCCCTCCCCTGAAGCCTTCCCCGTAAGAGCCGGTAAGTACTTTACGGCTTATCGTGTCCATGCGGCCGGGGCTAAATTCAGTGTGCAGGTCTTGCGGAGGATACGGGCCAACATTCGGGAATTGCCCCGGAGATACACTGAAGAAATAGCCACCGGCAATTTTCAGATAAAATTTAGAGCGTGAAGAAGATCCTGTACTGGAATTGTCCTGGGCCTGGGTACTGTGGGTAACAATCAAAAGCATGGCGACTGCCCCTAGCAGGAATAGTTTTTTCATATGCAATGGTTTTGGAGTATGGTATTTAATCTGTTGGAAGTTAACAAATTATTACCACATAGCCATCACCGGAGCATTATACTAGAAAGCTTCCGCCAGAGAAAGATATAATCCTTTCTGCCTTGACTCTCCCGCCCGTTTTTCTCCCACGGCATAGTCTATACGAATAGTAAGTCTTGCGTTCTCGTCGTAGAAATAACGGACCCCGGCGCCATAGCTTGGTTTAAATCCACCAAAGCGGAAATCGCGGTTGGCAAACACGGTACCTGTACCGGCAAAGGCGGCCAGGGCAAATTTAGGTTTGATATCCACAAACCAGATATGAATGCGCATTTTAGGATCTACGAGATAACGGTACTCTGCCTGGGCAGCCAGGTAATTCTGGTTGCGGTACCTGCCGGTATAATAGCCGCGCATGATAAGGTCGTTGCCCATTTCAGGCAGCAGGTAAAAAGGTAGTTCCTTTCCCTGGAGGCTGTTGAAAACACCATTGAGCCCGAGTGTGCTTTTACGGGAAAGCGACAGGAAATGCGAGCCCTGTGCTTCAATTTTAAAGAGCGGATGCTTACTCAAAAAAGAAGGTGCGTAAGCGAGGTTGAGTTTCAGCCAGGAACCGCGCCGGGCATAGTTTTCATTGTCGCGGTTATCATAAATGCCCGTGAGGCCGAGGAAAGTAACATACCCACCATCTTTATCGGTAAGCCCCATGGTGGTGTAAATGCCTTTATCATCGCCGCTGCTGTAGGTATCGTGCTGGTACAATACGGAGGCGCCTGCATAAAAGTGCCCGCTGATGCGCCGCTCTCCTTCCACCTGCACTTTATAACGGCTGTTGTTTACCAGCGAGCGGTTATCGTAATGGGTGGTATCGCCGATACCAAAGAAATAAAGCGGGTAATTATGATAGCGGAGATTGCTTTTAAAGTGCCAGGTGTTGCTGCGTGTCCAGATATTCGCTTTCAGATCTATTTTAAACTGGCTTTCAGTAGTCACTGCCGGAATCAGGTTGAGGGTAGAGTTCCGGGTAGCCTGGTCTGGGTTGCGGTTATCTGTATAAAAAGAATATAACATGGCAGCGCCTATTTCCAGTCCTTTTTCCTGTGAATATCCAAGCACCGGTAATGGGAAAAAGCTGCGCTTTCGCAACCATACACTGTCGTATAGCCCTTCCCGTGAAGAAGGAGGATTTGATATAATGCTATCCTGCTGTGCCTTTGCGCCGATTGCCAATAAAAGTGATAAAGCCGTGATATAGAGGTTTTTACGCATGGGTGCAAATGTAGCGAATTTTGCGCGAAGGCGATCGTCGCTACGGTCTATCCGAATGCCCCAGGCTCTTTTCCGGGTTCACATGGTCCCGGACCAGTTGTTTGAGGAATTTTATCTCTGGGAAATGCCCGCTATCCTTGCGGTCGAAGATCTTTTCTTCGCCAAGCCAGATAATGTAGGAGCCGCCTGTTTCGCTGGGCCGCAGCGTAACGCCGCCCAGGTCGTCTGTAAAGGTGGTGAGGAGCTCCTGCGCCATATAGGCGGCGCGCAGCAGCCATCCGCATTTCGGACAATATTCTATGGTAATAAGTGGTTTCATGGAGATAAAACTTTGCCGAAAGATACAAACCTAATTGATTTATAGGGGCCATAACACGAAATTCATTATTCCACGTCCTACTTTTTTATCAACTTACTTTGAATCGTGGCACATTATCTTTAATTTTAACCTATTATACGTGGACCGCCCCGAATCGCTCCACCCTAGTCACTGCCAACACACTTAAATATGCTGCCGGTCAGTCCCTTGAAAAAGAGCGCCTTAATCCCATTTTTTCTGATCCTGCTGTCGCCTCCGGTAACAGCACAGCAGCCTGTCAATGACAGCCTGTTGGCAGTGCTCCGCTCCCATACAAAGAACGATACCGCCCGGGTGAACCTGCTAAACCAGGTAGCCAGGACCTATTTCACGATAGACGCCCCCTCGGCCGCCAGGTATGGCAGGGAAGCACTGCGGCTGAGCGACAGTCTTCACTACTCCAAAGGAAAGATATGGGCCTGGCGTAATCTTGCCCTCGTGGAAAACACCAAAGGACATCTTGATCAGCAGATGCAGCTGACGCTCAATGCGCTGAAACTGGCGGAAACACTCGGCGACTCTTATACCCTGGGCGTACTGAATAATGATGTAGGAAATATTTTTACAGAACTGAATGCCCCCCGCGACGCCCTCGTTTACCTGAAAAAGTCCCTGGACATAAAGCTTCAGAGAAACGAAAAAGCAGAAATCGCCAAAACCCTGAATAATATCGGCTCCGCTTATATCTCCCTGAAAGTGCCCGACTCCGCGATGATGTTCCTGGAGAAAGCCGAAAAGCTAAAACTGGCGCTTCATGATCGCCGCAGTCTGGCTTATACCTACGAAAACATGGGTATTGTTGCCATGCTACAGCATCGGTATAACGACGCCCTGCGCTATCACCAGCTTTCCGCCAACTACTACAAGGAAGCCGGCAATCTGCCTGGCGTTGTGAAGTCGAGCCTGAACCTGGCGGAAATACAAACCATGCAGGGCGATCTGAAAGGTGCAGATAAAAACCTGCAACAGGCAAAGCTGTTAAACGACACCCTGGGCAATGTGAAGAATGAAATGATCTATTACAAGATCCGCTATGAACTGGATTCTGCACGGAACGACTATGCCGCAGCCTTTGAGAGTTACAAGGAATTCAGCAAACGGAACATCGACTTTTTCAACGCGGAAAAAGGAAGGCTGATCTCCCGCTCCCAGGAGAAATATGAATCTGAAAAGAAACAACGCGAAAATATCCTGCTGAAGAAAGAACAACACATGCACTTGGCCACCATACAACAGCAAAGGGTGCTGGTATTGTCGGCCGCAGCACTTTTCCTGGCTTTGCTGCTCATTACCGTAATGGTGTACCGCCTTTATAAAAGGCAGCAGGAGTTGTACCTGGAACTGAACAACAAGAACCGGGAAGTATCCATGCAGAACCGCATTATCCTGGAACAAAATGCCACACTGGAAAACCTGAACCAGGTAAAGGATAAAATATTCTCTGTTATTTCTCACGATCTCCGCTCTCCGCTGGCCATCCTGGAAGGATTATTATTTTTATTAAAAGATGAAAAGATTGATGCCGCACAATTCCGCATGTATACTGATGAACTGTGGCGGGACGTGAAAAATACGGCCTATATGATGGATAATATGCTGCAATGGGCCAGTAACCAGATGAAGGGTATCGGCGTGAAACCAGATGATTTTGATGTGACTTTGCTATTGAGCCGCGAATTTGACCTGCTGCAAACCCTGGCAAGACAGAAAGAGGTGAAGCTAAGGCATGAGCTGAATAACAGTATTATGGTGTATGCAGATCCCGATATGATCAGGCTGGTACTGCGTAACCTGATCAACAACGCCATTAAATTCACGCCTTCCGGCGGCGAAGTGCTGATCACCGCCACACGTGATAACGAGCAGGCGGAGATCACCGTAAAAGACAACGGGACCGGCATTCCCGTGGAAAACCAGCACCGGATATTTTCCAATATCTACTATTCCACCACCGGTACACAGAATGAAAAAGGCTGCGGGCTTGGGCTGCATCTTTCCAAAGACTTTGTAGAGCGTAACCACGGGCAGATCTGGTTTAACAGTATGCCCGGTACCGGCAGCAGTTTTTCCTTTACCGTTCCTTTATCAGAAGAGCCCGAAATTAACCCTCATGCCTATACGGTGGTGGTACAGGATCATCCGCTGAGCGGCGTAAGCGTGCTGAGAAGATAATTACAGCAGCCGGAAAGCCGTAGTGTGCTTGATTTCCGTCATTACAAATGAGCTGTGTACCTGCCCTATATTTTCTATAGCTGCCAGTTTATTGGTTAAGAAGTTCTGGTAACTGCGCATATCATTCACCACTACTTTCAGCAGGTAATCATAGGTGCCGGCCACATGATAACATTCCATCACTTCTTCCATTTTTGCGATTGCCGTTTCAAACTTTTTAATAAGGGGCTGTGAATGCAGTTGCAGCGATACATTACAGAAAGCCACCAGTGTTTTGCCCGCTTTTCCGCCATGCAGCAGCGTAACATAGCTTTTGATCACCCCGCTTTTTTCTATTTTCTTCAGACGCTCATAGGTAGGGGTAACGGAAAGCCCTATGCGGTGCGCAATTTCCTTGGTGTTCAGGCGGGCATCCGCCTGGAGTGCCTCCAGTATTTTCCGGTCTGTTTTATCCAGTGTATCCATAGCAGTTATATTTTTCTTTAAAAAGATGCCCGGCAGCGTCCAGGCAGTTTTATTAATCTTTAAAGATGATAAATCTAGTATATATTTTCTGAATACTTCAATATATCAGTTGATTTAACTTATCAATATTTACTTTTACAGTATCATACACCTGTAAAATACGATTATGAAAAAGTACCGGCTGGCTGCGGCAGATGCTGCATCGCTGAATGAACTGCTAACGCAGGTACAAACGCAAACCAGGGATTTCCTGGGCTATCCTGTTTCCAAAGACTTTGATTACAGTCCTCTCCTGCCTTTCCTTCAGTACCCGCTGAATAACCTGGGTGATCCTTTTGTACCATCCACCTACGCCGTAGGATCCAGGGAAATGGAGAAGCAGGTGGTTTCTTTTTTTGCAGACCTGTTCCGCGCACCGGAGAACAACTGGTGGGGATATGTGACCAACGGTGGTTCCGAAGGCAATTTATACGGCCTGTACCTCGCGCGGGAACTATATCCCAAAGGGATGGTATATTATTCAGAAGCCACTCATTACAGTGTGCAGAAAAACCTCCACCTGCTCAACATGCCGGGGATCATTATACGCACTTTGCCCAACGGTGAAATTGATTATGACGACCTGGAGAATACCATCTGTATGAACAGGCATCTGCCGGTGATTATGCTGGCCAATATTGGTACTACCATGACGGAGGCAAGGGATGATGTAAAGCGCATCATGGGCATTTTGAAGCACCTGGCCATACCGCATTATTATATCCATGCAGATGGGGCGCTGTCCGGCAGTTACAGCGCTTTCCTGGAGCCGCGCCCTGCGTTCGACTTTGCCGATGGAGCAGACAGTATCGCTATCAGCGGGCATAAATTTATCGGGTCACCCATTCCCTGTGGCGTGGTAGTGGCGAAAAAGTCCAACCACGACAGGATTGCCCGCTCTGTATCCTACATCGGAAGTATGGACACTACCATTACCGGCTCAAGAAACGGCCATAGCCCGTTGTTCCTGTGGTATGCCCTGAAAAGCCTGGGTAGAAACGGTTTAAAGGAAAGAGCGATGCACAGTTTGGCAATGGCAGCCTATGCAGTGGAACGTCTCAACGAAAACGGCATCCCGGCATGGCGCAATCCGGGCGCTATTACGGTGGTGTTCCCCGACCCGCCGGCAAACGTCCGCCGGAAGTGGCAGCTGGCCTCAGAAAGCGGCTGCTCGCATATTATCTGTATGCCTAATGTGAGTAAGGAACAGGTAGATGAGTTTGTGGAAAGCTTCGTAGGTGCGATGGCGTTAGTTTAGCCCTCCTTCTGCGATAGCCATTATTTCTACATTGAGCGCGCGCCTGATCAGGCGCTCTGTTTCCTTGTTGGCCTGTGGCATCAGCAGCTGCAGCTTAAACTGAACGAAGTCTTTTTTGATCTCCATTGTTTTCAGGGAAAAACTTTCCGGGCTGTAGCTACGGGAATATTCACCTATAGAAGCCCTCAGCCTGTCTTCCAGGCCACGGATGGTAAAAGGATGTTTATGATCCAGTTCAAACTCAATGGTCAGTTTCCGTATATTTTGTTTGGACTGGTTCAATACAATAGAGGTGAACACTACTGAATTAGGAATAATCACAATATCATCATCTTCATTCTGCAGTACTACGTTGATCAGGGTAATATCCATCACCCTGCCTTTCACATCGCCTATACGCACATGATCTCCCAGCGACAACTGGTCGGAGAACATAATGATGAGGCCATTGATCATGTTGGTGATATAATCTTTCGTAAGCAGGGCAATGGCCGCTGCCACGATAGTGATACTGGTAACGAACTTCAGTGGGTTCACGCCAAAAAAGAAGGTGATAGCCAGCAGCAGGAAAATGGTATTCAGTACAGAGGAAATACGGTTAAGCCCGAGTATGAAATTGTCTTTTTCAATGGGTCTTTGCCGGTTACGCCGGCGGGTGTACCAGGACAGGATCACCAGCCAGGCCAGGGAAATGACGAGATTCGCGCCCAGGAAAAAGGACAAGGCATTGGTGAGTTTAAACAGCCAGGTAAACTTATCATATACAGCGGGGTGGTCAAGGTTAAAATAGACAATGCCCAGATAAACCAGCAGTTTTACCAGAAATATAATTCTCTCCCTGCGGTTTGCATTCTTATAGGTTTTATCGGTTACCATCATAGCAATTCATACTCGCTTTGCTGCGAAGGTACAACCGTAGTGGTGAAGCAACAAAGCCTATTTCATTTTATCAAGGATATCTTCCCAGATAATGCGGGCGATCTGCTCCGTTTCCACCGTTCGGATGCTTCCCTCAAGGGTGTCTTCGTGATCAGCAGTAAAGGTAACGCCATGCGGCTCAAATTCATCCAGTACATGTTCACTCACATCAGGAATCACCTGGAATGCTGTTTCCAGAGCCCCCTTATCGATGGTGATAACCAATCCGTAGGGCTTACCTCTGATGATCACAGTAATGCTGTGCTTTTCCATACCCTGTATATTGCAAGCCATATACCACAAAAAAACGACCGGTGCAATGCAGTCGCCGGCCGTTTATATATGGGGAGGATAAAACACTCCTGAACCTGCCCATTCATGCAGTAGCTGCCGTTTTTTTACGGGCTGCCGCCTTTCTTTTAGGCGCTGATTTTTTTGTTGCCGCTTTTTTAGCCGTAGTTTTCCTGGCTGTTGATTTTTTTGCCGTGGTTTTTCTTGCAGCAGCTTTTTTAGGCGCTGCTTTTTTCGCGGTGGATTTTTTTGCGGTGGATTTTTTCGCTGCTGCTTTTTTAGGTGCCGCTTTTTTCGCGGTGGATTTTTTTGCGGATGATTTTTTCGCTGCTGCTTTTTTAGGCACCTTTGCTCCTTCTTTCCTTGCTTCAGACAAGCCTATGGCGATAGCCTGCTTAGGATTGGTAACTTTCTTATTGCTTCTTCCACTCTTTAGTTTCCCTTGCTTCATTTCTTTCATATTTTCTTCCACTTTGTGCTGCGATTCTTTTGAATACTTTGCCATGATAAAAAAATTTAGATGGGTTAAGAATAGAGTAACGTTAATGTGGAAACAAAATATAAGCCACGGAAAATGAGAGAGTTCTTCTTAAAAAATGTAGAATAGACAATAAAAAGTGTGTGGAAAATTCTATGGATTGTGGAATGTATTGCCCTACTTCCCGTCCTGGTGCTGCGCAAATGCGCTACCAGCTTCACTGATACGTGATGGCACATATCTTGTTCAGCTTCCAGTAAATGTTTAACACTATCACTAAAAAAAACCTCAGGATTATGGAAGACATCAGATATCAAACTGCCACACCGGTGAATCATGCTTCGGAAAAGAATTCCGATCAGAAAAGTAAACACAGTAAACGCGGATTTGCTTCTATGGACCCTGAACAGCAACGTGCCATTTCAAGAGAAGGTGGAAAGGCTGCACACCAACAGGGAGTAGCCCATAAATTCACTTCCGAAGAAGCCCGTGCTGCAGGCAAAAAAGGCGGCGAAGCCGTAAGCAGGAACCGCGAGCACATGGCGGCTATTGGCCGTAAGGGTGGAACCAACCGCGGAAAAAAGAAAAGCAGCGTAGAAAGCGATAATCAGCAATAACCCGATCACCCGGGTTATTGCGTTGTAGAAGGGGCCACAGGTCCCTTTTTCTCTCCCAGGCCATCTCATATTCCAGTTTTCTTCCCTATATTTACGGCTTTTTCACCTTATGGCAGCAAAAAGACGCTGGATCTACTTTTTCCTCATCTTACTGAATATCCCTTTAGGATTGGCCACCCGTTGGGCGCCCCAGTATTTTCCCGATCTCATACGAATATATGGTGGCGATGTATTATCTGCTACCTGTATTTTCTTTGGCATCCGCTTCCTTTTCCCGGTTATCCCGCTGTGGAAAACCGGTATCGGCAGTTACGCCGTTTGTCTCCTTATAGAAATACAGCAGCTATACCAGGCTGAATGGGCGGTCCGTATCCGCAATACGCCAGCTGGCATCCTGCTGGGGCATGGATTCCTGTGGAGCGATTGCGTATGCTATGCCGTTGGCACCCTCCTGGCGCTGGTAATCGCGTGGCTTGCAGAAAGAATAATTTGACCTATATTTATTTATAAACCACAACACTATGCTGGTACTCATAAAAATACTGATCGCTTTTGTGATGCTGGAACATCTGTATATCCTATGGTTTGAAATGTTTGCATGGACCAGCAGAGGCCCCAAAATATTTAAGCAACTGCCACGGGAGCTGTTTCCCCCCACCAAAGCGTTGGCGGCGAACCAGGGTTTATATAACGGGTTCCTGGCTGCTGGTTTGGCGTGGACCTTTTTTATTTCAGACCCTATATGGAGTTTACGGGTAGCCATGTTTTTCCTGGGCTGTGTAGCTGTTGCCGGTATTTATGGCGCGCTTACCGCCGGTAAAAAGATCTTTTTCGTACAGGCGTTACCGGCATTGATTGCATTGCTGCTGATCCTGTTTTATTAAGATAAAAACATGATAGAAGAATCAGATATACGGATAGGCAACTATGTTTCTTACTTTGATTATAACATGGAAGAAACAGCGTTTATAGTAGAAGGCATTCTACAGGGCTATGTTTATAATTCCGGTTTGCCTCTCAGCAAACTGCCCTATGCAAAGGTGAACCCCATGCTGCTGGACGTGGACCTGCTATTGAGGTTCGGATTCATAAAAGGAGATCCTGAATACGGAGAAGATGAAAATGTATATTCCCTGAAGTATAACCGCCTGCACAGTGTACATGTGCGTCATGAAAACAACGTGTTCCAGCCGCTTACGGATGCCGCGGAAGGACTGGTGCCTTACGGCCGTTCCATTGTGCACGTGCATCAGCTGCAAAACCTGTTTCATGCTGTTACCCGCGATGAACTGGCTTTTTTTGAGTAGCTCATTTCCATTTTTCCGGTTTGAATAACACGGTGCCATCAGCTTTCAGCACCCATGCTGTAACGGGATTCACATGGTATCCGCCCATATCTGTGCCACGCGCCTCCACCAGTTGCTTTAATGTGGGCTGCCGGTAACCTGTATCATCCACCGCGAGGCTCATGATCTCCGTGGGCTTCCCGTCCCAGTACCAGAGGTAACGGAAACAGGTATGCGCCTTATCCATGACCGGCTCCTGTAACACTGCTTTGGCCCAGTGCTTCCCTGCATCGGTGCTGATATCCACGCTGTCTATCTTCCCCCGCCCGCTCCAGGCGATGCCCCTTATCTCTATCCAGCCCTTTTCCACCTGCTGAGGGAATGAAGGGTAGGTAATAATGGAACGGGCATCCATATCAAAACTGAACTGGCGGATCTTATGATCACGGATGGTTTCCGTGTATTTGGAAGTTTCTTCACGTGTCATAAAAGGCTGATCAGATAACTCTATACGCCGGATCCATTTCACATTGGTATTCCCCTCCCACCCGGGCAGGAATAGTCTTGCCGGGTAACCCTGTTCCGGCCGGATGGCTTCCCCGTTCTGTCCATAGGCTATCATGGCATCTTTCCAGCCTTTCTCCACGGGAATGCTGCGGGTCATTACGGCTGCATCAGAGCCTTCCGCCAGGAACCAGGTAGCTTTCGGATGCACGCCCACCTCCCGGAAAAGCGTGGATAGCATTACACCGGTCCATTCACTCTGGCTGGTAAGCCCACAGATTTCCTGCGGCGTCATGGTTTCTTTGCCCGATCTGAAGTTGCCTGAGCACTCTATAAAGGCAATGCGGGATACGGCCGGGAAACGCTTTAAATCGCGCAATGTGAAGATCATAGGCCGCTCCACCATCCCGTGGATCAGCAGTTCATACTTATCGGGATGGATCAGCGGCACTCCGGCATGGCTTCTTTCAAAATGAAGGTCCGACGGCGTAATGATGCCATACAGCTCCTGTAACGGTGTGCGGGAAGAAATATCAGACGGCTTTTTTTCCGGCTGTTCAAACGGGGAACGGGTGCCCAGTTTGCCGGGAAGGGTACCGGTTATCCTGGTGGGATCGGCATAAGGCGTTTTTCCCATAGCCGTATCCGTTAATACACCGGCGCCTGGCGCCCGTTGCACCCGGGCAGCCCCCATCAGGGCCGCAGCAGCAGAAACCGCGGCAGCCCTGAGCATAGTTCTTCTTGGTATTTTTTTAGCTGGCTTATTCTTATCCTCCATCATATTTATTTTACTTCATTGCCTCCGTGGCGGTCATCGTTCACATAATATTTTCTGGCCGGCATTTCAATGAGCGGCAGGTTTACCGCGTTCAGCTGCAGCGTATCGCTGATGATTTCATTGCGGTACAGCAGGAAAGCGGTAAGACTGTACACTTCCTCATCAGTGAGCGACCCTGGCGCATTAAAGGGCATGGCACGGCGGATATAATCAAACACCGTAGTGGCATAGGGCCAGTAGTTACCAATGGTTTTAGTGCGCGCTGTATCGTGCAGCGTGGCCACCAGGCGGTTGGGAGTAGGCTCTGCTCCTGTTTCGCCATGACAGGCAGCGCATTTTGCCAGGTAAATGGCCTTGCCGGCAACTGCATTTCCGCTGCCTGCGGGCAACCCTTTACCATCAGGCGCAATGGAGATGTTCAGCGAATCGATCTGCCGGGCAGTAGCTGTTTTTCCAAACCCGAAATGTTCCGGCCAGCCTGGTACCGGCGGCCGGGTGTTGGTATGGCAAGCCAGCATACCCAACACCATTACAACGGCCACCCGGTAACAGCCGGCGTGTTTTATCTGCATAGCGTTTCTCAATAATTTCCTGCCTGCAACGTGCTGGGCGCTAATGTATACTTCCTGTCCACACGGTCCAGTACTACGTAAAGACTATCCTTATTTTCATCCACACCGGTCAGCACTACATGCGAACCATCAGTGGTGGCGTATTTCACCGTAAAGCGCTTCCTGTTTTCAAAGGCCGGCGCATTGGCATAATCTCTTGCCCTCCGGGCAGACAATGCAATGGGTGCTATCTTTAAAGATTCATCACCTATATTCTTACGTGCCTCCGCAGGGATCCAGTCTTTCGCCTGTTGTGCGGCCTCTTTACGCGCTGCCTCTGCGGCTGCTTCATCCACTACGGCGCCACCATCGCCGCCTACACCGGCAGTGCGGTTACGCCTGTCAGGAACAGGTTTGTATTTATCTTCCAGGTAAAGCACTTTATTCACCTCATCTGCATAATAATGAAATGCGCGCTGACCACCGGCAAGACCAGTTATTTCAAAAGTGCGGTTCACGTCCCGCTGCGGATCGCCGCCACCATTGGACAGATCAAGCGGGTGCGGCTTATTAACGCGGAATGTGAAGGTAGACCAGTTCTCAAAAGTGGCTTCCTGCCAGCGAATGGTATCTAACGGCGAGTACGGGATCACCTGGCCGTTTAAACGGAACTCCGTTACCTGGTAATTGCCACGCAGTTCCTTTACTCCTGCTACTGAGGGCTGCTTGTACGGATCATACAAAAAGTTGATCAGCTGCAAATAAAAAAGCACACCCAGGAAAAGGAAGATGGTAAAAGATTTCAGCCCTATGCGGGTAAAGCGCTGCCATCTCTCCGGAAAAACAGGATAATAATTTACCGGCACTGTAAACCGTTCCTGTACCAGCAAATGGTATATTTTAGGTACATCATTTACCAGCAGTAACGCTGCCAGCAGTACAAAATAACTGCTATACACATGTACGCCGCCATCATAGGCGAAGTTCACGTATACGATATCTCCCAGCGCGCCCAAAAGCAAGACAGCACCCAGCGTAGTGGTTTTACGGAAAAACAACAGCGTACCCGCGGTTACTTCCACCACACCGGCAAATACCTGGTACCAGGGCACAATACCGATCGACAACCAGTAAATCTTCTGCGCCGTAAGATCTCCGAAATTGGTATTCAGAACGCCCAGGGATGGATACGGCATCTGAACCGGCAGCAGCTTTGTAAATCCAAAGCCTATGATGCCTATACCTGCACGGTATCTTACCACTACCCGCAGCCAGTACCAGGCGGAGTAATACTCTTTACGCGGCAGCCTGCGGGCTTTTACAATGCCTGTCCATATAAGGCCGCCGGCAGTGGCAATCAATGCCGTGGTGATCCAGTTGGCATAACCCAGCAGCGGGCTGCCGAAAATAGTGTTGCCAAGGAAATTAATCCCTGAGCCAAAACGCGCAATATCATACAGGTCGCGATAGTTCAGCTGCGCCCAGTTGAGCTGCAGCAATTGCTTGTACCACTCCACACTGTTGGGAACAGATAATGCGATAAAGAAAATAAATGCGATACGGAATAACACCAGCTGGTATTCCTTCCATGCAGGCAGCTGTGCCAAAGCTGCGTTTACAGCCGGCGGCACGCCGGAAGCTCTTTCCCGGATCACGGGTTCGCCTGGTAATGTTTGCGTGTTATGAGCCATGATAATCGGTTTAAAGTTTTAGTTTCCTGTTTCTTCCTCCTCCTTTTGCCACTTCTTCCAACAGGTATTTCTTATTTACTTTTTCCAGTATTACATAGATTGAATCCCTGCTGTAAGCAGTACCGGCAAGTATTACGCGGTTCTGATCAGGCCGGGAATAATGCAGTGACAATGTTTCCGCCGACAGGCCGGGGTGCCTGTTTTCCAGTGTGAGCAGGTGTTGTGCAGTATCTGCAGTATAGCTGTAATAATGCCTGCCACTGGTGCCTTCAGTTTCGTATAGCCTTTCCGAGTTATCGCGTTTTACCAGGTGCCGGTTATTGGCATTTACCGGCGCCTGCCTGTTGGTACGGATACTAAGGGTATTCCATTCTTCAAACACCACGTTGCGCCAGCGGAGGGAATCTGTTAAGGAATAGGCCAGCGTATCTCCATTGATCACAAATGTTGCTACGTTATATAACCCGCTGATAGCCGGCAGTCCTTTGGTGGTTGGGTACTGGTAGGGATCATTTTTTGCGCCCACACCTGTTTTCACACCATATATCACCACGAAGAAAAGCAGGAAAGCCGTTTTCAATATCCTCCTGCCGTTTTTCCGGAAGCCTTCAAATACCGGCCTGAAAGTAGCAGCGGCCGTAGGTTGTTGTAAGATGAGTAAACGGGTAATGCGCTGCAGATCGAAACTCAGGATCACGAAACCATAAGTGATCAGCAACAGGCTGTATACCTGGTCGCCTCCCTCATATGCCAGGTTGGATACGAAAATGTTACCGCAGAAAATAAGGAAGATGAAAGCACTGATGGAAGCGGTTTTACGGAACAGTAACCCTAACGCCAGTACGATTTCCACGCCACCCAGGAACAGTTCGTAGGAAGGGACAATACCAAGACTGAGAGAGAACAGCTTCCAGCGGTTAAAGTCGCCATAGGGTGTATTCAGGCTGCTCAGTGAAGGATATGGCGCCTGCAGGGTGAACAGTTTCAGGAAACCATAAGCCAGCAGTGCCAGTGCCAGCCGATAACGCAGGATCACCCGCAACCAGTAAAAGGCAGCGTCGTAAGTACGTGCCCGTTGGCGGTCTGCATACGTCCACACAATAGCGGCGGCTACTGCTATGAGCAACAGTATACCCCAATCTGAATACGTTGCAGGACCTGTACCAAAGCGCGTTGTATAATTGGCCAGGTTAAAAATATCTTCATAATGAAAGTTAAAAACGGGGGTAGTAAAAAGATAACTGTAAAATTTCCAGTCGAGCGGCAGTGCCTGCAACAGGAAATAAATAAAGATTATCCTGAACCCTATCTTTTCATAGTCTTTCCATGCGGGAGTTACATTACTCATTGGTGATTTATTATAAGGTGACAAGATCAGTAACCATCGTTTTGTTTAAGATTGCCGTTAGACAATGCCACTTCGTTGGCCGGGATCGGAAATACATACAGCTGTGGATTTGTAATATTTAAAACGGCGCCTGCGCGTTTAGTGCGCACCAGGTCGAACCAGCGGTGCGGCTCCAGTGCAAACTCTATCCTGCGCTCGTTTTCAATGGCCAGTAACAGGTCTTCTTTCCCGGTCTGTTCATTTACCGGCGCCAGCCCTGCCCTGTCGCGGATGATGTTAAGGTCTTCCCGTGCAAGATCTGCCTTACCCAGCTGTGCACGTGCTTCCGCGCGGATCAGGTAAAGCTCTGCTATACGGATCACGTAGGCGGGATCAGTGGCGGGGCTTCTGTAATAAAGATTTCCATACCACAAGCCTGCGGATGTTTTTGCTACCAGGGCATTGCGGTTACCGCCAATGTTAGGATCATTCACCAGTGTGATGAATGCATCAGAGGGGGCCCACTGCCGGGTACCGCCATTGGCAGGCGGCTGCCAGTAGTTACGATGCCCACTCAGGTAAGTAGCGCTGTACGACAGTTCAAACACTGATTCCCTTGTAGCCACTGCGCTTGCAGGAGAAAAGAAGGCGCTGTAAGGCTTCAGCAGGGAATAGCTCCTTGTGTCGCTGATCACCTTGGAGGCATAGGCTTCCGCCTGCGCCCAGTTCGACTGGTACAGGTAGTACCGGGCTTTCAGCGCCCAGGCGGTTTGCTGGTTCACTCTTACCGGGTTGGGCGCCGCTGTTTGCGAAACGGGGGTGAGCAAAGAATCTGCTGTATTCAGATCGCTCAATACCTGCTGGTATACCTGCGCCTGCGTGCTTCCCTTTACATCCAGCTTATCGGATGCGCTGAGTGTAGGCGTTAACGTTATCTGCACATTACCCCAGGTACGGGCAAGGTCAAAATAGCTGAGCGCACGGATAAAGTACGCCTCTCCTGTTGCCTGGTTCTTTTCTGTTTGGGAGAAAGTGGCGTCCTGGAGGCCTGGCACTTTTGCGATCACATTGTTGGCGCCATTGATGGTAGCATAGATGGCTGCCCATACTGTTTGCAGATTACCGTTATCTGCATTTATTTTATGGGTGATGAATTGTTGTATAATGGATTGGGAACCGGTCCACTGTACGTTATCACCGGGCAGGTAACCAAAGGTCTGGAATAATACGCCATAATAGCCATCGTTGCCAAGGCGCCTGTATACCCCGCGCAATGCAGTATTGGCGGAGGTTTTATCAATGATGGTTTGTTCGTCGGATACACTGTCACGTGGTTCCACATCAAGGAACTTTTTGCACGATATGCTTGTCAGCGCCAGGAAAAAGAGCGATATATATTTCCGATATGCTTTCATATGGAAGAATTAAGAGCGGTTAAAGAGTTACGTTTAAGCCAAACTGTACACTGCGTGGTTGGGGCGGTGTGCCAAGATCCAATCCCTGTACGGTTTGTATACCTGTTACGTTTGATTCGGGATCCAACCCGGTGTATTTGGTGAGCAGCCATAGGTTACTACCGGTGAAGTATACACGCAGTAACTGGATATGCAGTTTTTCACTGACTGATTTCGGCACGGTATATCCCAGCGTGAGGGATTTGAGACGCAGGAAGGAACCATCTTCCAGGAAGCGGTTGTTCTGGTCGATGGTATAGTTGAGGCCATAGGCAGTGAGGCGGGGCACATTGGTGATGTCGCCTGGTTTCCGCCAGCGGTTCAGCTGATCCGCAAATAATACGCGGTTGGCATCACGGGTACCGCCGCCTTCCCCGAAAAATTTATTCAGGTTGTATACATCGTTACCATATTGGAAAGAGAGCAATACGCTCAGGTCAAAACCTTTATACGATACCGTGTTGCTGAAACCTCCAAAGAATTTCGGCATAGCGTTCCCCATTACCTTGCGTGCAGATACGGGCAGCTTACCATCCTTCTCTCCTTCAAAAATTGCGTTGCCTGTTTGCGGATCCACGCCCAGCTGGTTATACAGCCAGAAGGAATACATGGGAGAACCCTCCTGCATAATGATCCAGTCGCGGTTATACTGGTATATCGGCGTTGGCAGTTTTTCAATGCGGTTGGTATTACCGGCAATATTCAGGCTGCTGGTCCAGGTAAAATTACGGGTAGAAATATTGGTAGTATTGATACCGATTTCATATCCTTTGTTACTGATCTCGCCTGCGTTGCTATAAATGGAAGTAAAGCCGGAAACGCCTGCCTTAGGCAGTTGCAGCAGTACGTCGCTGGTGTATTTATAGTATACATCTGCTGTAATACTGATGCGGCCATTGAATAAGCCGAGGTCCAGCCCGCCGTTGAACTGGCTGGTTTTTTCCCAGCGCAGGTCCGGGTTGGGCAGCTGCAATGGCGCGGTGCCTGGCTGATCGCCGGTAGTGTTGTCTGGATAACCGGCGCCACCGGACCACAATCCTTTCGCAGCAAAGTTGTTGATGCCGGACTGGTTACCTGTGATACCATAGCTGGCACGTACTTTCAGGTCGCTGATGCTGTTCACGGACTTCAGGAAGTTTTCTTCCTTGAGCCGCCAGGAGGCGCTCACAGAAGGGAAATATCCCCATTTATAATTATCTCCGAATTTTGAAGAACCATCTGCGCGGATACTTGCTTCAAAATAATATTTACCTGCATAGTTGTAATCGATCCTGGAGAAGAAAGACGACAAGGTGCTGCGGGTCCATGTTTGAGCCGCAGTGCGCGTAGCGGCAGCCGAAATATATTTATAGGAATTATTGGGGAAGCCGGTTCCCTGGGCAGATGTTAGTGTTTCCGTATTACTCTGGATGGTGTTACCAACCAGCACGCCGAAGAAATGTTTCTCCCCTGCATGTTTGCGCCAGGTAAGTGTTTGCTCGTTGATCCAGGAAGTGTTCTGGGTAATGGCGGAAGTGGCCAAACCATTGGTAGGACTGGCCCCCAGCTGGGTAAGGTTATTCCAGTATTCCGATTCGTTATAGTTATTGTAGTCGATGCTGATATTGCTGTGGAATTTTAAATCCGGCAGCAAGGTGGCATCGAGATACAGGTTACCGATGTAGCGGAGGCTTGTAGTATGTACATCATAGTTATCGATGAGCACCTGTACATTATCGAATCCTGCCCAGCGGGCCGGTGTGCCGTCGGCATTTGTTTCCGGGAGATAAGTAGGCGTGTGTAAAGCCGCCTGTAACAAGCCTCCCTGCGGGCCATCGCCTGCGCGACCCTGGCTGCGGAAGCTGCGGGAGAAGCTGTTGCTGGAACCGATGGTCACCCTGTCGTTCACCCGTTGATCTATATTCAGTTTGAAGCTGGCCCTTTCAAAGGAAATGGGTTTAAGAATAGATTCCTGTTTGGAGTAGCCGCCGCCGAAGTAATATTTTGTTTCGCGGTTGCCTCCTGAAAGGGAGAGATTGTAATTCTGCAGCGGCGCTGTCTGGAACACTTCTCCCAGGCGGTCGTAGGTTTGCTGATCCTGTGGCAGGCCACGCGGCGCCGGTGTTTTACCGGCATTATCGTTCAATGCCCTGAATGGCACGAAGCTGTATTTTGCAATACCCGCCTGGTCATTGAGCGCGGTGGCATCTGCCAGGGAGTTGCGGTAAAACTCATTCACCAGTTCCGCATGCTGAGGGCCGGTGGTGAGGTCCCACATTTTGGGCGCCCAGGCCACCCCTGCTGATACATCTGCTGTTACTTTAGCTTTACTGTTATAATTACCGCGACGGGTAGTAACGATCACCACGCCATTGGCGCCCCTGGAACCATAGATGGCTGTTGCGCTGGCATCTTTCAGTACTTCTATATTTTCAATATCCGCCGGGTTGATGTCTGCCAGCGGCGAAGTGGAGCGCCCGCCGGTGCTTACCGTTTGCAGGCTGGAGTTATTCATAAAAACCCCGTCGATGATATAAAGAGGATCATTGTCGGCATTAATAGAAGTGGTACCGCGCACCCTTACAAATACACCGTCGCCGGGTACGCCTGTATTGGAGTTGATCTGTACACCGGCGGCCCTTCCCTGCAGCTGCGCATCGAAGCTGGCCACGGGCACTGTTACCACATCGGCGCCTTTAACAGAGGAAATGGCGCTGGTAAGGTCCCTTCTTTTCTGGGTGCCATATCCCACCACCACTACGTCGTTCAACTGGGTGCTGAGCTCTTCCAGGGCGATGTTGCCTGCATTGGATTTATCGGCATATACTTCCTTCAGTTTATAGCCCAGGGAAGAGATCTGGTAAATGACCGGCACTTTCTGCCCGGTGAGGAATGCGAATTCCCCGTTTGGGCCGCTTTGTACCTCGTGGGTAGTGCCTTTGATATGCACAATGGCCCCTGGGATAGGCTGCTGTGATTTAGCGTCAATGATCCGTCCGGAAAGGGAAATGTTGTTTTGAACAATGTTCCTGTGCACAGGTTTGGTAGTGTCTGCACTGTGAGGCGCGCGCAATTCCTGCGACCATGCAGTAGCCGCCAGCAGCAGCCCGCAGCTGCATGCAATAGCAATTTTCATTATCTTTACTTTGGTATGAAAAAATGAGGCCGGTGAAAGCAGGCAACTGCTATCACTGTAAAATGTCTCCACAGCCTTGATTACCAGCCGGAACTGCGTCACCAGTTCCGGCCTTTTTATTTTTGATTGATCCTTCCTAACATCGGTTAGCCGTGTATTCCACGCAGCAATTTTTCCTCATTAAGTGTAATGATGTTTCCATGTCGGTAATATTTTGAAAGATAAACGGGGCATGTCAACAGGTGGATGAATTTCCCCTAAAGCGGACCCGGAAAGCCGTACGAAGTACAATAATACAATAATTTTTTAAAAGTCTATAATTTTAGTAGACTAATTAAAAAATAAAACACAACCTTCTGCGCACGAAGTTTGTTGACCTATGTGTGATTCATTTTCATACAAAAAAGAATGCCATGACCAACAACACCTCTCTTATTCCCGATCCCGCTGCATTGGACGAGCTATGTATCAATACGCTCCGTTTTTTGTCGGTAGATGCGGTGCAGAAAGCAGACAGCGGGCATCCCGGGTTGCCGCTGGGCGCTGCCCCGATGGCCTACGTATTGTGGACACGGTTCCTCCGTCATAGTCCCTCGGATCCGCATTGGTTTAACCGCGACCGTTTTGTATTATCTGCAGGGCATGGCTCTGCATTGCTTTATAGTTTGCTGCATGTAACCGGTTATGATTTGCCCCTGGAAGAGCTTAAACGGTTCCGGCAATGGGGCAGCAAAACGCCGGGGCATCCCGAGCGTGGATTGGCCCCCGGCGTGGAAGTAACTACAGGCCCGCTTGGACAGGGATTTGCCAACGGTGTGGGCATCGCCATGGCGGAGGCATATCTGGCCGCCAGGTATAACCGCTCGGGCGATGCTGTGATAGACCACTACACCTATGCCTTGGTAAGCGATGGCGACCTGATGGAAGGCGTTGCAGCAGAAGCGGCTTCTCTTGCCGGCCATTTACGGCTGGGTAAACTGATTTACCTGTACGACGATAACCGCATCACGCTGGCTTCCGCCACACCGGTTACTTTCACGGAAGATCATGCAAAGAGGTTTGAATCGTACGGATGGCATACACAAAAAGTAGAAGACGGCAACGATCTCGACGCAATTGATGCCGCGATCCGCGCTGCCCAGGCGGAGAAAGACCGGCCCTCCATTATCCTGGTGCGTACGCATATAGGTTTTGGCTCTCCCAAACAGGATACCACCGGGGCGCATGGTTCACCGCTGGGCCCTGAAGATGTAAAACTCACAAAAGAAAAACTGGGCTGGCCGGTGGAACCGGATTTTTTAATACCACCGGAAGCCCTGGATCATTTTCGTGCAGCCGTAGACGTTGGTAAAAAATTATCTTCCAAATGGGAAGAACAAATGATCATCTATGCGCAAAAATATCCTGAGCTGGCAAGAGAGTTACGTTCCCTGATACATGACCATATTCCTGCAGATTGGGACAAAGACATTACCCCATTTGCGGCAGACAATAAAGGACTGGCCACCCGTGCAGCTTCCGGGAAAGTGATGCAGGCGTTTTTCAAACACCTGCCCGGTTTTATTGGCGGGTCTGCCGATCTGAACACTTCCACCAATACGGAATTAAAGGATGCAGGTAATTTTGAAAGCCCCGCTATGCAGCAGGGCGACCTGCAGGGCGCGGCAGGCGGCGTATGGGGCTATGATGGCAGGAATATCCAGTATGGTGTGCGGGAACACGCTATGGGCGCTGTTTCCAATGGGTTAGCTGCACACGGTGGCATACTCCCCTTTTGCGCTACCTTCCTTACCTTCTCGGATTATATGCGGCCTTCGATCAGGCTGGCAGCGCTTTCCGAACTGAAAGTGGTGTATGTTTTTACGCACGACAGTATCGCGATGGGTGAAGATGGTCCTACCCATCAGCCGGTGGAACTGCTGGCAGCACTCCGCGCCATTCCCCACCTGGTGGTGATACGCCCGGCAGATGCCAATGAAACTATTGCAGCCTGGCAAATCGCCGTACTGGATCCAGACAAACCCGTAGCGCTGATCCTCACGCGGCAGGCCGTACCTACACTGGACCGCACTAAATATGCTGCTGCCAGCGGGCTCCGCTATGGCGGTTACATTCTTGCAGATGCACCTGATGCAAAACCAGAGCTGATCCTTATTGCCACCGGCTCTGAAGTGCACCTGATAGTGGAGGCACAGGAAAAACTGAAATCGTTCAATATTGCAGTACGTACCGTTTCAATGCCCAGCTGGGAACTGTTTGAAGCGCAATCGCCCGCATACCGCGATCAGATACTGCCTCCCGAAGTAACAAACAGGATAGTGGTGGAAGCCGGTATTTCGCAGGGATGGCACCGTTATGCCGGCGACAAAGGCGAGATTATATCCATCGACCATTTTGGCGCTTCCGCACCTGGCCCGGTGCTGTTGCGTGAATTTGGGTTCACCGTGGAAAATATCTGTGAACGCGCCCTGGCGCTATTAAAAAAACAAGCATAATCAATGAAGCAACTCGTGGTATTTGACCTGGATGGAACATTGGCGCAAAGCAAATCAGCCATTGATGAAGAGATGAGCAGGCTGTTGTATTCGTTGTTAACAGTGGTAAAGGTGGCCATCATTTCCGGCGGCGCCTGGCCCCAGTTTGAGCAACAAGTGCTGGCTGAGCTGCCCGGTGCAAAAAACCTGGAACGCCTGTTTATTTTGCCCACCTGTGGTACACAATTTTATGAGTACAATGGTAAGTGGAATAAACTGTATGCGGAAGATTTTACAGCCACTGAAAAAAAGAAGATCACTGATGCGCTCAACAGTGTGGTGAATACATTGGGATACAAAGCCGCACATTTATGGGGCGATGCCATTGAAGACCGCGGCAGCCAGATCACTTTCTCCGCGCTGGGACAGGAAGCGCCGCTGGAAGAAAAGAAAAAGTGGGATCCTGATTTTGCCAAAAGGCAGAAAATGAAAACGTTGCTGGATAGTATGATACCGGAATTTTCTGTCAACCTGGGTGGCACTACTTCCGTAGACATTACCAAACCTGGCATTGACAAGGCTTACGGCATTCATAAGCTCAGGAGTATCCTGCATATTCCTATAGATAAAATGTTATTTGCAGGAGATGCTATTTTTCCTGGCGGGAATGATTATCCTGCCAGGGAAGCAGGTGTGGATTGTATTAAAGTACGTGACCCGGATGAAACAAAACGGGTGATAGAAACAATTATAGCCTGCTATGCGCGATAGCTGAGTAATTCGTTGATCAGTTCCGTTAAGCTGATTGTTCCGGTAGCGATCACTTCATCACCGGCCCCGTAATAAATATAGAGGGTATCGTCAAATAAGGCCGTGCCTGTAGGGAAACAAACATTATCCACATCTCCCCTTATTTCCCAATCCCGTTCCGGCGCCAATATGGGATAGGGTAACCGCGCAATTTCTTTCGATGGATCATCCAGGTCGAACAGCGCAGCGCAGCCAACATACACATAGCCTTCCGGTGTTTCATGCACACCGTGATAAATGAACAGCCAGCCATGCGGTGTTTCCACCGGCGGACAGCCGGCGCCCACATAACTCATTTCGTGTTTATACTTCGGCGTTAGTATGATATGATCGTGAAGATGGAGATAATAATCTTTCCAGAAATCCGCTGTAAGATCAGACAGATTATTTACTGATACCAGCTGTATATGCGGTTTTATGCGATGGAGAAAATAAAACCTGCCATTAATTTTCCTTGGGAAAAAGACTACATCCTTATCCCATAAACGCGGGTTAAAATTGTTGTACAGGATATATTTTTCATCCAGTGGAGCATTGGTTTCCGCGAGTTGTTTAAACTCTGCATAGTCCATTTGCGCTACTATGAGCCCGTGTTTTTCAAACTGCAATCCATCTGTGGAAGTGGCCAGCGCTGCACAGGCGCTTACTCCATCGTACGCCGTATAGGTAAGATAGAATAAGCCGTCGATATACACTACGCGCGGGTCTTCCAGCCCTTTTGCCTCATAGTCGTGCTCGGGGAACAAAATGGGTTTGTTCAGCCGTTCTTCGATGGTGAGCGGATCACTCAGTTTACAAAAACCAATACTTGAATGATTGCCTTTCTGTACTGCGCGGTAATAAAAAAGCACCTTATCTCCCACCCTGATGGTAGCCGGGTTTAATACGCCTTCGTTTTCAAATTCCAGGTTGGTTTGATGCAGCAGTATACCTTCTTTTTTGATCCGTATCATAATTCCGGGTTCCGTTGGATAAACAAAAACAACTACGTGTAAAAGATAACAATTTTTACTGATCCGGCATGCGCCTGCCGGAAACATATCTTAAATAACCAATATAAGGTGGGTACAGGGCATAAAAAAAGGACGAACCGATGTACTCGTATTCGTCCTTTTGTGACCTCATCTGGATTCAAACCAGAAACCTTTTGATTCGTAGTCAAATGCTCTATTCAGTTGAGCTATGAAGCCGTTTTCCCGTTTCGGGATTGCAAATGTAGAATAAATTCCTATTCTAACAAATTATTTTTCAACTTTTTATACCTGACAGCTTTTCTTCAGGTTATTTGTTTTCATAGAAAATGCCGCATTATCTGCAGCATTTTCTTTTTTGTGACCTCATCTGGATTCAAACCAGAAACCTTTTGATTCGTAGTCAAATGCTCTATTCAGTTGAGCTATGAAGCCATTTCCCGTTTGGGATTGCAAATGTAGGAATAGTTTTAAATTAAACAAAAAATTAAATGTATTTTTTTGAGACTACCGTGAATGGATATACGCAATTTACAGGCGCTCCTGTAAAGAACTGCGCCGGATAAACAGCAGGATCATTTCTTATATCTCACTGCAGGTATGGCAGCTGCTTTATACAGATTGATCCAATGTTTCATTCTGTTTGCTGACCTTATCATAATTCTGTTTCTTTAATGCCGCCAGCTTTTGCCTGAGTGTATTGTTACTGGTAGCCAGTATCTGCACAGCCAGTAAACCGGCATTATGTGCATTATTAACTCCTACTGTAGCCACGGGTACATCACCAGGCATTTGTACTATAGATAAGAGGGAATCCCAACCATCAAGAGAGTTGGAAGATTTAATCGGCACGCCAATTACAGGTAAAGTAGTTATAGCGGCCACCATACCCGGAAGATGTGCTGCGCCACCGGCGCCTGCAATGATGATCTTCAAACCACGTTCTTCAGCGGCAGCTGCATAGTCGAACATTTTCTGGGGGCTGCGGTGTGCCGATACAACGTTGAACTCGTACTCTACTTCAAACTTCTTTAAAACCTCTATTGCCTGACGCATAATAGGCGCATCAGAACTACTGCCCATAATAATGCCTACCTCTACCTGTTTCATATTTTTTAATTTAAAATTTTGCGTATTGTTTCAGCCTTTGCTACAATGCTTTCCATTGTGCCGCCTCCAATGGTGATATGACCTACTTTCCTGCCGGGCCTTCTGCCCTTTTTGCCATACCAGTGAAGATGCACTTCTTCCATGCTTAACAGAAGCGGTAGTTTCTCCCGGACGTTTGAATCTGGTGAAGCGCTTTCCAGTATATTCATCATTAAAGAAGGGAAACGAAGACCTGGATCGCCCAATGGTAATCCGAGTATGGCACGGAGCAGTTGTTCGTATTGTGATGTAATGCTTGCTTCTATGGTATGATGACCACTGTTATGCGGCCTTGGAGCCAGTTCATTCACTAAAAGTTTATTATCTTTTGTGATAAACATTTCTACAGCGAGAATACCAACCAGCTTAAGCGCATCTGCTATTTTACCGGCGAGGGCGATGGCTTCTTCCTTTATATGCTCATCTATCTGAGCCGGCGCCATCTGGAAATCAAGTATGAACTTCTCTTCTGAAAAGACCATGGCCACCGGGTCATAGCATTTTACAGCACCATGCTCGTTCCTTGCTACGATAACAGCAATTTCCTGTTTAATATCCACCAATTCTTCAAGCACACAGGGCACATCAAAAGCCTTTTCAATATCCGCCGGTGTTCTCAAAACCATCACGCCATAGCCATCGTACCCATCGCGCCGTTTTTTTAAACAGCCAGGTAGTTTACTCTCATACCGGTGCAGGTCATTTTTACCCTGAACGGCTTCACCTGGCACTACAGGTATATTGTGCGACTGTAAAAATTGCTTCTGGCTGAATTTATCCTGGATTATTTCAATAGTATCAGGAGTTGGAAAAACCTTTACCCCCTGTTTTTCCAGCTGACGCAAAGCAGCGATATTCACAGCTTCCTTTTCTATGGTAATAACATCCAGTCCCTTGCCAAACTCCAGCACGGCTTCATAGGAAGCGGGATCAGCACAAAAAAAAGAAGAAGTATAACGTGAACAGGGCGCGTTAGCATCACTGTCCATTACTGAAACGTTGAGGCCAAAATCTATTGCAGGCCGCATAAGCATAGCACCCAGCTGTCCGCCTCCCAGTACTCCTATTTTCAAATTTTCAAACATAATCTTCAGTTAGCAGGCAAAGGTATAAAACTATTTCAAATGATGGCAATACGCCCGATTACTGTAATTTCTGAGTAGCAGCCATCATTAAGAAGTTGTTTCATTATAACAATTTTCAGCGCTCCCGGTACTGCTGAAAGCATTGCACGTGACGAAAAACTGTTACTTAAAAAAGAAAAAAGCGAAACCCTTTTTAAAAGAATTTCGCTTTGTGACCCCGTCAGGATTCAAACCTGAAACCTTCTGATCCGTAGTCAGATGCTCTATTCAATTGAGCTACGGAGCCATGTGTTTTTGTGAGTGGATGGCAAAGGTAGGGGATTTTTTGAAAATCCCAAACAGTTATTAAAAAAATTTCCGCAATCTTCTGATTTACACTTACTTTTACAGCAATTGCTTAATCATTATACGAAGTGAAGATCCAACTCTGGAGCATAGGAAAAGAACACGATCCCTACATCAGGGACGGGATGGCCGTTTTTCAGAAAAGACTGCAGCATTATGTGGATTTTGAGGTTAAATTGATCTCAACTGTTAAACAGGCTGCCAGTTTATCTGTTCCGGAACTAAAAAAGCAGGAGGCGAAAATTATCCTGGATATGCTGCTGCCTACCGACTTCCTGCTGGCGCTTGATGAGAAAGGGAAAATGATGACCACTGTGCAGTTTGCCGATTTCCTGCAGCAACGTAATAATGCCGGCACGCGGCAGCTGATCATCCTGATAGGCGGCGCTTTTGGCATTGATGATGCGGTATTGCAAAGAGCGCAGCTGAAAATGTCGTTATCTCCGCTCACTTTTCCCCATCAGCTGGTACGTCTTATTTTTACAGAACAATTATATCGCGCCTATACAGTATTGAATAGGGAAAAGTATCATCATCAATAAGTACCTTTATCACCTAAACAAAAGCTTTATGATGTTTTCGATCAGTTTGGTTATTATCATTGTTACCTGCCTCGTATCCTATACTGCCCTTAAGAATTATGACCAGCTGGATAAGATGAGCCTGCAACCCTATATGGTAAAGAACTACAGACAATATTACCGCTTTATTACTTCAGGGTTTGTGCATGCTGATTTTCAGCATCTCATTTTCAATATGCTTACTTTATTTTTCTTTGGTCCTGCCATTGAAAATTTATTTATGCAGCTTTTCCAAAGTAAGGTGGTGTATATTTTATACTACCTGCTTGGAATAATTGTAGCCAATATTCCCTCTTATATAAAGCACCGGAATAATTCCAGCTATTCTTCCCTTGGAGCCTCCGGGGCTATTTCTGCGGTGGTATTTACGGCTATTATGGTAGATCCCTGGAACACCATTTACTTATTTTTCATCCCGATCCCCGCGGTCATTTATGGTGTTTTATTCCTTGCTTTGTCGGCGTATATGTCGAGGAAAGGTGGTGACAACATCAATCACGATGCGCATATGTGGGGTGCGTTATTTGGTATTGTGTTTCCATTGGTCTTTCATCCCGAGCTTGGAACTTATTTTCTGAATATGCTTATGCACCCGAGGTTTGGGAGATAAATAAAATTGCCGGCAGCGGTTTGGCCCCTGCCGGCAACCACTATCCTGCCAGGGTAATACTGATTACATTCTTTGTTCCTGAAGTGATCTTCACACGATCGTCTACCCTCATTCCCACCAGCCATACAATCCGTTTATCGGACTCCAGTACCCATACATTTTCCTTCCGGGGCATGGATAATTTCTGATCGATCAGGAAACGGCTTACCTTTTTCTTTTTAGGCATTCCCAGCGGATAAAAGTAATCGCCCTGCTTCCATTTTCTCAGGATCAGCGGAAACTTTACCTGGGCGGCATCCAGCCAGGCCGTTTCCGGGGATGCCGGGATACCGACGTTGCCTCTCTCCTGCTCACGGATCTGCAATTGTCCGCCTCCAAAATGAATGTGCGATTGTCCCCGCTCAATCACTACCAGGGGCGATACTTCCGTTGCCAGCGGCGTAATGAGCAGCCATTGACGGTTGCGGACAATACGGTGGCTACCGGTATCTACAAACCTGCCGGATTCACTTTCCAGCAACGACAATACCTGTTGTGTTTGTGCAGAAGTACATCCGAAGTTGCGGAACAGTTCCCAGGCAATTGTGTGCAGCGGCACTGTTTTCTGCAGCTTTAATACAGGCACCATCCAGGTGTTCCCCTGCTGGAACAGCAGCCGTTTACGATGTTTCGCCAATGCCTCCTGGTAAAGGATCTCCGCTTCCTTCATCCGTTCAATGGTGCCGGCCATATTTTTTACCACACCCAGGAATGCTTCCTGTAAACGGGGAATTACCTGGTGCCGGAAATAATTACGTGTATACTTATCAGTTATATTGGAACTATCTTCCACAAAAGAAATATTATTCATGGCAGCATACGCCACCAGTTTATCTTTCTCCGCAAATAACAACGGGCGGACCAGGTGTTCCTGTTTAGGAAGGATACCATGCAAACCTGCGATACCGGTACCTTTGGCAAAATTCATCAGGGCTGTTTCCACGCTGTCCTGCATATGATGGGCGGTAGCAATAAAGGCATACCCGTTTGCGGCGCGTGTTTCTTCCAGCCAGCGGTAACGCAGCTCCCGCGCGGCTACCTGTATGGTTACACGATGTTCTTCCACATAGGCATGGGTATCAAATTTCACTACATGAAGCGGTAATTCCAGGGCTGCCGCCATGCTGCGCACAAATGCTTCGTCCCGCTCAGATTCCTCCCCTCTCAGCTGAAAGTTACAGTGGGCAATGCCTGCGTGGTAGCCGGCATTTTTAAACAACCAGGCCATTACCACCGAGTCCACACCGCCGCTTACCGCCAGCAGCACCTTTTGTGCAGGATCAAATAATCGCTGACGGGAAATATAAGCAGCAAAATCAGTTACTAAATGTTGAGGCATGCGTTGTTTGTTGGATGAATAATATCAGTATAGCAGGTCTTCATAGGCCGATTGTAGCTCATTGTATGCATGTCTTTCATTACCCGCTTTAGCCATGGCCATACCTTTTTCATATATGCTGATAGCGCCGGTATTATCACCTGCGCGCTCCAGTAATTTACCCAGGTGATAATAAGAACCTACATAACCGGGTTCATGAGCCAGCAGTTCTTCAAACAGCTGCCTGGCCGTAACATCATCGTTGAGCTTAATGTATTCCAGCGCCAAAGCATGTTTCAGGAAGCTGTCGTTAGGCGTAGCCTCCAGGAACTGCTTTATCTGTGCGATTCTGTCCATTCAGATATTATTATTTTTTTATTCAATATGTCGTTGTTCGCGACTGATTAAAATCATTTTTCCGCCAGCGGTTGGCTTATATTATTTAGATATATTTGCTATTACCGCATTTTTAAACAAAACAGTTTAAGGCCATGAAGATTTTAGTATGTATCAGCAAAACTCCGGACACGACTGCAAAAATAGCTTTCACGGACAACAACACGAAATTCAATGAGGCAGGTGTACAGTTTATTATTAATCCGTACGATGAATGGTATGCATTGGTAAGGGCGCTGGAGCTGAAAGAAACCATCGGGGCCGATGTGCATCTTATTACGGTAGGCGGCGCTGATTGCGATCCGGTGATCCGTAAGGCACTGGCTTTGGGCGGAGACGAGGCATTCCGTATAAATGCGGATAATGCAGACAGTTATTATATAGCATCGCAGATTGCGGCGCATGCGAAGGATAAACAATACGATATAATTTTTACCGGTAAAGAGACCATTGACTACAATGGCTCCGGTATAGGCGGTATGGTGGCGGAGCTGCTGGAACTGCCCTATGTATCCATTGCTGCCAAATTTGATCTTAACGGCACCGTAGCTACCATTAACCGGGAAATAGAAGGCGGAGAAGAAGTGTGTGAAGTATCTCTGCCGGTGGTGGTTTCCTGCCAGAAAGGAATGGCAGAAGCCCGGATCCCCAATATGCGTGGTATTATGGCGGCCAGAACCAAACCCCTTACCGTGGTGGAACCTGTTGCGGCAGATGCCCTCACTTCAGTAGTAAGCTTTGAACTGCCTCCAGCAAAGGCCGGCGTTAAACTGATCAGTCCTGATAACGTGGAAGAACTGGTGAAGTTACTGCATGAAGAAGCAAAAGTGATCTAAGGGTAAATTATCTCTCAACTACTAATTAAATTATTGATGTCTATATTAATATTCGCCGACCAGGCACAGGGTAAGATCAAGAAAGCGGCGCTGGAAGCCGTTCAATATGGTGCAAAAGTAGCTGAACAGCTGGGAACTACCGCCACTGCGCTGGTGCTGGGCCCTGTGGATGCTGCCGAGCTGGCCGCACTTGGCAACTATGGCGCGCAAAAGGTTTTGCATGCTGCAGATGCCCGCCTGCATGAAATGGAAACCATCGTGTATACTAAAGTGATTACTGAAGCAGCTGAAAAAGAAGGCAGCAAAGTGATCATCTTCCCTCATAATTTTGATGGAAAAGCTATTGCCCCAAGGGTATCCGCCCGGCTGAAAGCCGGACTGGTAGCGGGCGCTATCTCCTACCCGGATACGGCCAATGGCTTTGTGGTAAAGAAGAATGTATTTTCCGGTAAGGCGTTTGCCAATATCAATATTACGTCAGACAAGAAGGTGATCGCCATTATCCCGAATACATTTCCTGTAAACCCGGGAAGCGGAACGGCCAGCGTAGAGGCCTTCTCCCCTGCCATCAGCGATGCGGATTTCAAAGTGAAAGTAGTTAAAACGGAAACCGTGAGCGGTGAAGTGCCGTTAACCGAAGCGGAAGTAATTGTAAGCGGCGGCCGTGGTATGAAGGGCCCGGAAAACTGGGGAATCCTGGAAGACCTGGCCAAAGCCCTGGGAGCGGCTACAGCGAGCTCCCGGCCGGTAGCAGATGCAGGCTGGCGCCCTCATCATGAGCACGTAGGACAAACCGGTTTAACGGTACGCCCCAATCTATACATCGCAGTAGGCATTTCAGGCGCTATCCAGCACCTGGCCGGTGTTAACGGCAGCAAGGTGATCGTGGTGATCAACAAAGATCCGGAAGCGCCGTTTTTCAAGGCTGCAGATTATGGCATAATAGGTGATGCATTCGAGGTGGTACCTAAGCTTACAGAAGCGGTGAAAAAGCTGAAACTCAGCTAAGCGAACAGGTTACGGTATAAGAATTACGGATGAGATATTCAGTTTTTAAGATCGTGTTGATTTTTCATCCGTAATTCTTTTACCTTAATTCTTATATCATAGATTTATCACTATAGATTTTTTTTAGATAAGGAATATTTTTCTAACTTCACGGTCTTACAAACTATTCAGCGACAACGCAAGACAGATATGAGAAAAATAGAACTGGAAATAGTTGCTTTATCGCACAGCATTACGCAAACTCATTCATATGCCGTGGTATTGGGAGAAGTGAACGGTTTACGCCGTTTACCCATTGTGATTGGGGGCTTTGAAGCGCAAGCGATTGCAGTGGCTCTGGAAAAAATGCAACCCAGCCGGCCTTTAACACATGACCTGATGAAAAACTTCATGAATGCCTTTAACGTGGAATTACAGGAGGTGGTCATCAGCAATCTGCAGGAAGGTATCTTTTACTCAAAACTGATCTGTTCCAACAATGATGAAACAATAGAGATAGATTCCCGGACATCAGATGCACTGGCGCTTGCAGTCCGCTTCGGATGCCCTATCTACACTTTCGAAAATATCCTCAACAGTGCAGGGATCCTGCTGGATGACCCTGCCGGTAAAAAGACCAGTAAGCCGGTTACCCCTACTATTTCAGAGCATGAGAAAGGCGCCGAAGATGACCTCAAAGCCTTAAATGTAGAGGAATTAACAACACTGCTCCAGGAAGTGCTGGAACAGGAAGATTATATCCGGGCTATCGCTATCCGCGATGAGATCAACAGCCGCAAAAGCAAATAATTTTTATTTCATATACGCCCTGCAGCTGGTTTAAACGTGGCTGCCGGATTACTGTGCAATAAACAATACATGATTGTATTTCCTAACTGTAAAATAAACCTGGGCTTACATGTTACCCGGAAACGCCCTGATGGCTTCCACGACCTGGAAACTATATTTTATCCCCTGCCTGTTAATGATGCGCTGGAAGTGATTACACATACAACGCTACAGTTTGAAAGCAGCGGGGTTCCTGTTCCTGGTAATGCGGCCGACAATCTCTGTTTAAGGGCGTTTCAGCTGTTACAGTCCGATTTCCCGCAACTACCACCGGTAAACATTCATTTACTAAAAAATATACCCATTGGAGCCGGCCTGGGTGGAGGTTCTGCAGATGCGGCTTTTATGCTGCAGCTGCTTGACCAGAAGTTTCAGCTGGGCTTAACAGAAGCGGCGCTCGTGGATTATGCCGCACAACTGGGGAGCGATTGTCCCTTTTTTATTGTGAACCGGCCTTGTTATGCTACAGGAAGGGGAGAAATTATGGAGCCGATAACCCTGGACCTCTCCGGGTATTCGTTTGTGCTGGTACACCCGGGCATCCATGTAAACACCGGCTGGGCATTTAAGCAGCTCACACCTGGTACACCGGCTTATTCGCTCCGGGAAGTGATACAAACGCCTGTAGAATTATGGAAAGATGTACTGACCAATGATTTTGAAGCACCCGTATTCCAGGCGCATCCTGTGCTGGGTTACATTAAGGCGCAGATGTATTCATCAGGGGCTGCGTATGCCGCCATGAGTGGCAGTGGTTCTGCGGTGTTTGGGATTTTCCCTAAAAACAAAATAGCTGACATCCTGTGGGATGCCAGCTACCGGGTATTTACTATCAGGTAAGTCTTACTTTACAGAAGCTACCAGTGCTTTAAATGTTTCTGGTTCATTCATAGCCAGATCAGCCAGAACTTTTCTGTTCAGGTCGATATTCTTACCGGCTAATTTGTTCATAAACACAGAATAGGTCAACCCTTCTGCTCTAACAGCAGCGTTGATACGGGCGATCCACAGCTGGCGATAGTTTCTTTTCTTTAATTTACGGCCAACATAGCTATAAGTAAGTCCTTTCTCAAGAACGTTCTTCGCTACGGTGTACACATTTTTTCTTTTACCGTAGAAGCCTTTGGCTTGCTTTAAGATCCTTTTTCTCCGGGCTCTTGAAGCTACGGCATTAACTGAACGAGGCATTTGCTTTGTTTTTTTCTCAGGTTATAAAATTCGATTCTTTTGACAGATACTAGCGCATTCCGAGCATTCTCTTAACCAGGTTAAGATTTGCTTCGTGAACCAGCGTACTACCTCTTAAGCTACGTTTTCTTTTCGTAGATTTCTTAGTCAGTAAGTGGCTTTTGAAGGCCATGAACCGCTTAATCTGTCCGTTCCCACCAACCTTGAACGTTTTCTTGGCACGGGAATGTGTCTTTACTTTGGGCATCTTACATCAAATTTGGTCTGCAAAGGTATGAAAATAATTGAATAAAGCGCAGTCTCCCTTAAATAATTCAGCCGCTCCCCTCAATGTGGATAACTTTTCTGATATTTTTTTACCTCCTTTAAGCAATTGACAATCAATTTTTCGCTAACCCATCTTCCCAACTTATCTGGCAGCTAATCATATTACGAATAAGTACACTTTTTTTATTTCCCCATATTATATCTAATTTTAATCTCAATTTAATTACATATTTTAACCATACCATGTATAAACACCTGACGCCTATGAAACCATTTTACACTTGCGCCACCCTCCGCCGAAAAAAACCATCCGGTGATGATAACAGATGTAAAGAGTTGAAGTACAATAGGTATTGAGTAAACAACCTGCTCAAAACCTGATACTTTTTTTACTTAACTGTTTGCACCTATGAAACGACTACTAACCTTATTGTACCTGATACTGGGGCTTGTGCTGCTGAATAAGCAAGCGACAGCACAAAGCGCGCCTCCCGACGGCACACCATTTATGAACCTTCCGGATACCATCTGTAAAGGAAGTTTCGCCAGTATGAACGCGTTCTTCTGGAAGAACACCAGTAACTACGCTGATTCTGCTACCTGGACCATTACGGGAGGAGCCTACGATGTGCTCTTTACTACTGACAACCGGCCCGGCCATGAACTGGTGGGCCAGCTGCGGGATACCTATAACAGCAACAGTATAAATATCAACAAAAACTCCCTGACCATAAAATTCAATGATGCGGCGAAATATACTGTGAACGTGATCCTGTACAGGGGAAAGAATACTTATCCTATTACAAAGTCGATATATGTAAAAGACTGTACCATTCAACCCTGCCTGGGAAACACCACCAGTAAAAGCGATTTTGTAGAAGACTTTGGCAGGTTCAAAAAGAATGCGACCGCCAGCCGGTCCAATTCAGCGGTTACAGGGTATAACTATGTAGCCATGCCGCTGAACGGGGCTAATTTTATCGATGATAGCTACAACATTTTCTGGCATACACAAATAAGAAACGAATGGGTATATTCAACCGATCATACGGGAAGTACTATAGATTCAGTAGGTGGTATGCTGATCGCTAACTCTTCGATCAATAAAAAATCCTTCTATACTAAAAATAACGTGCAGGTATGCCCTGGCTCTTCCTATAATTTCAGCGCCTGGTTCCTGAATGTAAACAGCTATAACGTATTTAACTATAATTGCGCGTGGGGAAATAACGACGGATATCACTATGCCGGGGTTACCTTCCTGATCATTAATAAAAAAGGCAGCACCAATACAGCCCTGTGGGATACGCTCGCCAGGTTTAAAACCTACGACGTATCCATGCACCTGGAATCTCCGGCATGGCAGCAGTATGGCGGCAGCTTTAAAACACCCGGAGGTGTAACTTCTGTAACACTGGAAATTGTGAACGACCGCCTGGGTGATTGCGGAAATGATATTGCGATTGATGATATCAAGTTCAATTATTGCAGCCCGGATATCTATTCATTTATAGATGGTCAGATTGATAATGAATTAAGAGCCGATTCACTTTGTGAAGGAGCACCTGTTACCATCAAAGCGTTGTATAGCCCGGATGGTCATTTGCCCAACGGTACTTACGACCCGAACCAGGATTACTTTAAGAACCCGATATACCAATGGTTTTACAGTACTACCGGGAATGAAAATAACCCGGCTGACTGGTTTCCTGTTACCAACGGGAATGGTATTTCAGGCGCCGCCACCAATACGCTTACGTTTGCCGACGGCGCCCTGAAAGGCGATCCTAACCAGGTAGTACATAAATATTACCGTGTAAATATTCTTGAATCGGGGAATCAAAGCAACTGTGCATCCCCATCCAAATACACTAAAATCACCATTCTTCCCAAACCCAAGGTGACCATTTCCTCGGGCAGGATATGTATCGGGGAAAGCGTGGATCTCACGGCCGATGGGGGTTACAGCACCTATGAGTGGAAAGTGGACCCGGTATATACAGGTGCAAAAATGACCGTGTTTCCCGACAGCACCAGGGACTACTGGGCTATCGGGATCGCTGATTACGGCTGGAACTCGGTAAAAAATGAGCCGCGGCAATGTAAGGATAGCGGATACGCCAGGGTGATAGTGGATAAAAAGCCGGTGACTGCCATTACAGGCGGGCCGGCTGAAATCTGTCTTGGTGCACAGATTAACCTGAACCTCGCTATTACAGGCGCTCCGGCCGACAGCCTGAACTGGAAATGGAAATATGGAACAGATTCTATTAAAGGCAAAGTGCCCTCTATTACGCATGTTCCATCAAACATTGGTGCAAAAGCCTACAACGTAGAGGTGACCAATAAAACCTGTGTGGTGGTTGATACGTTTAAGGTAAATGTGCGGTCGTTGCCCCAGGCCGATGCAGATACTATTTACAGGCAGTGTAATATATCTACCTTTAATATTAAAAGAAGCCCGCTTCCTACAGACCAGCAGGGTGTATGGTTATTTAATGGCCCGGGTAAAGGCGCTGTGATTACCAACACCACCAACGCCACTACCACTGTAACAGGCGTTCCTGCAGGTGATACTGTGCGTCTCTTCTGGGTAATTACCAACAAAGCGATGGCTGCGTGTACCGACACCAGCCGGGTAACGCTCATCAACACCAAACCGCTTACACCAAGCGTTGCCGGCCTGGATCAGATACAATGTGGTATGAGGGATTTCCAGTTAACCGCCAGTAAGCCGGGTGTTGGAGAAACCGGGAAATGGACATTGGAACCAGGCACTACATCGTCTGATATAAGCATTAATTATGACACCGCTTATAACGCCACTGCAACCGTAATCAGCAATGCAAGGCCGAAGTCGTTCCTGCTTACATGGACTATTTCCAATGGGGTTTGTCCTGGTCCCAACTCTACCACTATCCAACTTACCATTAAGGATAAACCCACACTGAACATTACTGCTGCCGCAGTTTGTAATACCGTGGATTCCTTTACAGTAACTTACAGTAATGTAGTGCCGGGATCAATAACGAAATATGAGCTGGATGTAGCCAGCACCAGGAAGATGCCCGGATTTACAAAGGTGTCCAAAGCATGGCCGTTTAACACTGCCAATGGTACCTTTAAAGTTAAGTTACCGCCCAATACAGCTGCCGGCAGTTACGATTTCGTAATCACTGCACAGGAAGATACACTGCACGGATGTAGCATAACTGTGCCATTCTCTGTTTCGGTGGAAAAACCATCGACCACACCAACCGGCATCGATGCCAGCATTGACAGTATATGTGTTAGCAGCAATGTTACCTTAAAAGTAACAGGCGGTTCACTTGGAACTGATTCTCTTGGTAATTCCCATCAATGGAAATGGTATACAGGCGCCTGCCCTGGTTCACCCGGAAGCGTGGCGGTTATTCCATCATCTTCTATTAATAATGGTGCAGAAGTGGTATTTAATAATGTAACTACTACCACCACTTATTATGTACGTGCAGAAACTACCGGTCCGTGTGGAAATACGGGTTGTGCCAATGTAACGGTACGGGTGTTTGCACAACCTGCTAAGGCCAATGCCAGCACTGATCAAACAGAATGTGACCGCACTACCGACTTTCAGTTGAATGGTAATGATCCTGGTGTTACAGGTGCGAAAAGCATCTGGACCTCACTTAACCCAAGAGTAACCATTACCAATCCAACGCAAAGGAATGCCACTGTAAAAGTACCTGTGGGAGATACAGCTACGCTTATATGGACCATCTCCAACGGGCCATGTCTGACTTCCAGCGATACAGTGTTTATTACCAATTACAAGAAGCCCATCATGCGCAGTGCAGGCACCGACCAGATGGAGTGTGATAAAACTGTTTTTAAGCTTGATGCCACCGCTCCTACGGAACTGGGTGCACAAGGCACCTGGTCCTTCCTCCCGGCTACTGCTGCGGTGACCTTCGTTGATAAAAATGATCCGAAAACAAATGTAACTGTGCCGGCTAACACTGCCGTGCAGCTGATCTGGAAGATTGCCAATTCCCAATGTGCGGCAGACAATGCAGATACCGTGCTGATCACCAGCCTGCTGAAACCGTCTGTACGTGATGCAGGTACCGACAAAATGGAATGTGATAAAACCACCTTCACCATGGATGCTACCGCTCCCACGGAGCTGGGCGCCATCGGCACATGGACATTCTCTCCATCCACTGCTGCGGTAAACATTGCCAATATCAATGATCCTAAAACTTCTGTAACAGTACCGGCCAACAGCTCTATCCTGTTCACCTGGAAGATCACCAACGCGAAATGTGCCGCTGATAACATTGATACCGTGAGGATCACCAGCCTGCTGAAACCAGCGGTTCGTGATGCAGGTACCGACAAGATGGAATGTGATAAAACCACCTTCACCATGGATGCCACCGCTCCTACTGAGCTGGGCGCCATCGGTACATGGACATTCTCTCCATCCACTGCTGTGGTAACCATCGGCAACATCAACGATCCTAAAACTTCTGTAACAGTACCGGCCAACAGCACTATCCTGTTCACCTGGAAGATCACCAACGCGAAATGTGCCGCTGATAACATCGATACCGTAAGGATCACCAGTCTGCTTAAACCGGCTGTACGTGATGCAGGTACCAATAAAATGGAGTGCGATAAAACCACCTTCACCATGGATGCCACCGCTCCTACTGAGCTGGGCGCCATCGGTACATGGACATTCTCTCCATCCACTGCTGCGGTAACCATCGGCAACATCAACGATCCTAAAACTTCTGTAACAGTTCCTGCCAACAGCTCTATCCTGTTCACCTGGAAGATCACCAACGCGAAATGTGCCGCTGATAACATTGATACCGTAAGGATCACCAGCCTGCTGAAACCAGCGGTTCGTGATGCAGGTACTAACCAGATGGAGTGCGATAAAACAGTATTCATCCTGGATGCCATCGCTCCTACTGAGCTGGGCGCCACCGGTACATGGACATTCTCTCCATCCACTGCTGTGGTAAACATTGCCAATATCAATGATCCTAAAACTTCTGTAACAGTTCCTGCCAACAGCTCTATCCTGTTCATCTGGAAGATCACCAACGCGAAATGTGCCGCTGATAACATCGATACCGTAAGGATCACCAGCCTGCTGAAACCAGCGGTTCGTGATGCGGGTACCAATAAAATGGAGTGCGATAAAACCACCTTTACCATGGATGCCACTGCTCCTAGTGAGTTGGGCGCAACCGGTACATGGACCTTCTCTCCATCCACTGCTGCGGTAACCATCGGCAACATCAACGATCCTAAAACTTCTGTAACAGTACCGGCCAACAGCTCTATCCTGTTCACCTGGAAGATCACCAACGCGAAATGTGCCGCTGATAACATCGATACCGTAAGGATCACCAGCCTGCTGAAACCAGCAGTTCGTGATGCAGGTACCGACAAGATGGAATGTGATAAAACCACCTTCACCATGGATGCCACCGCTCCTACTGAGCTGGGCGCCATCGGTACATGGACCTTCTCTCCATCCACTGCTGTGGTAAACATTGCCAATATCAATGATCCTAAAACTTCTGTAACAGTACCGGCCAACAGCACTATCCTGTTCACCTGGAAGATCACCAACGCGAAATGTGCCGCTGATAACATCGATACCGTAAGGATCACCAGCCTGCTGAAACCAGCGATTCGTGATGCAGGTACCAATAAAATGGAGTGCGATAAAACCACCTTTATCATGGATGCCACTGCTCCTACTGAGCTGGGCGCCATCGGTACATGGACATTCTCTCCATCCACTGCTGCGGTAACCATCGGCAACATCAACGATCCTAAAACTTCTGTAACAGTTCCTGCCAACAGCTCTATCCTGTTCACCTGGAAGATCACCAATGCGAAATGCGCTGCTGATAACATCGATACCGTGAGGATCACCAGCCTGCTGAAACCAACAGTACGTGATGCAGGCACTAACCAGATGGAGTGCGATAAAACAGTGTTCACCCTGAATGCTACAGCTCCTACTGAGCTGGGGGCCATCGGTACATGGACATTCACACCAGCTACCGCTTCTGTGAAGTTTGCTGATAAGAATGATCCGGAAACAACTGTTACCGTGCCGGCGGATAGTTCCGTGTTGCTCTTCTGGCAGATCACCAACGCCAGGTGTTCTGCGGTTACTTATGATACCGTAAGGATCACCAGCCTGAAAAAACCAATTGTACGTGATGCAGGCGCTAACCAGATGGAGTGCGATAAAACAGTGTTTAGACTGAACGCTACTGCTCCTACTGAGCTGGGCGCCATCGGTACATGGACATTCACACCAACCACCGCGTCTGTGAAGTTTGCTGATAAGAACAATCCAAAAACAACTGTCACCGTTCCGGCTGATAGTTCTGTATTGCTCTTCTGGCAGATCACCAACGCTAAGTGTTCCGCACCTACTTATGATACCGTGAGGATCACCAGCCTGAAAAAACCGGCAGTGCGTGATGCAGGTACCAATAAAATGGAGTGTGAGAAAACCACCTTCACCATGGATGCCACCGCTCCTACTGAACTGGGCGCCATCGGTACATGGACATTCTCTCCATCCACTGCTGCGGTAAACATTGCCAACATCAATGATCCTAAAACATCAGTAACAGTACCTGCCAACAGCACTATCCTGTTTACCTGGAAGATCACCAACGCGAAATGTGCCGCTGATAACATTGATACCGTAAGGATCACCAGCCTGCTGAAACCAGCGGTTCGTGATGCAGGTACCAATAAAATGGAGTGCGATAAAACCACCTTTACCATGGATGCCACCGCTCCTACTGA
The DNA here is from genome assembly GCF_902150045.1 of Chitinophaga polysaccharea. Taxonomy (GTDB): domain Bacteria; phylum Bacteroidota; class Bacteroidia; order Chitinophagales; family Chitinophagaceae; genus Chitinophaga; species Chitinophaga polysaccharea_A. Next base: position 446,547 of record NZ_CABFVU010000003.1, on the reverse strand, counting down.
ACTGGGCGCCATCGGTACATGGACCTTCTCTCCATCCACTGCTGCGGTAACCATCGGCAATATCAACGATCCTAAAACTTCTGTAACAGTTCCTGCCAACAGCTCTATCCTGTTCACCTGGAAGATCACCAATGCGAAATGTGCTGCTGACAACATCGATACGGTAAGGATCACCAGCCTGCTGAAACCAGCAGTACGTGATGCAGGCACTAACCAGATGGAGTGCGATAAAACAGTATTCACCCTGAATGCCACCGCTCCTACTGAGCTGGGGGCCATCGGTACATGGACATTCACACCAGCTACCGCTTCTGTGAAGTTTGCTGATAAGAATGATCCGAAAACAACTGTTACCGTGCCGGCGGATAGTTCCGTGTTGCTCTTCTGGCAGATCACCAACGCCAGGTGTTCTGCGGTTACTTATGATACCGTAAGGATCACCAGCCTGAAAAAACCAATTGTACGTGATGCAGGCGCTAACCAGATGGAGTGCGATAAAACAGTGTTTAGACTGAACGCTACTGCTCCTACTGAGCTGGGCGCCATCGGTACATGGACATTCACACCAACCACCGCGTCTGTGAAGTTTGCTGATAAGAACAATCCAAAAACAACTGTCACCGTTCCGGCTGATAGTTCTGTATTGCTCTTCTGGCAGATCACCAACGCTAAGTGTTCCGCACCTACTTATGATACCGTGAGGATCACCAGCCTGAAAAAACCGGCAGTGCGTGATGCAGGTACCAATAAAATGGAGTGTGAGAAAACCACCTTCACCATGGATGCCACCGCTCCTACTGAACTGGGCGCCATCGGTACATGGACATTCTCTCCATCCACTGCTGCGGTAAACATTGCCAACATCAATGATCCTAAAACATCAGTAACAGTACCTGCCAACAGCACTATCCTGTTTACCTGGAAGATCACCAACGCGAAATGTGCCGCTGATAACATTGATACCGTAAGGATCACCAGCCTGCTGAAACCAGCGGTTCGTGATGCAGGTACCAATAAAATGGAGTGCGATAAAACCACCTTTACCATGGATGCCACCGCTCCTACTGAACTGGGCGCCATCGGTACATGGACCTTCTCTCCATCCACTGCAGTAGTAAACATTGCCAACATCAATGATCCCAAAACGTCTGTGACCGTTCCGGCCGACAGCTCTATCCTGTTTACCTGGAAGATCACCAACGCGAAATGTGCTGCTGATAACATTGATACGGTAAGGATCACCAGCCTGCTTAAACCAGCAGTACGTGATGCAGGCACCAATAAAATGGAGTGTGAGAAAACTGCCTTCACCATGGATGCCACTGCTCCTACTGAGCTGGGCGCTATTGGTACATGGACCTTCTCTCCGGCTACCGCTTCTGTGAAAATTGCCAACATCAACGATCCTAAAACGTCCGTAACCGTTCCGGCCGACAGCTCTATCCTGTTCACCTGGAAGATCACCAATGCAAAATGTGCGGCAGATAAAATAGATACCGTAAGGATCACCAGCCTGAAAAAACCGGTAATGCGCGATGCAGGTTCCAGCAAAATAGCATGTGAGAAAACTACCTTTACCATGAATGCTGTTGCTCCTACTGAGCTGGGCGCTATTGGTACATGGACATTCTCTCCGGCTACCGCTTCTGTGAAAATTGCCAACATCAATGATCCCAAAACGTCTGTGACCGTTCCGGCCGACAGCTCTATCCTGTTTACCTGGAAGATCACCAATGCAAAATGTGCGGCAGACCTGGCTGATACCATAAGGATCACCAGCTATAAAACACCTGCCGCCGCAAATGCCGGCCCGGACCAGGAGAAATGTGATAACGTCAGCTTCACCCTGAATGGCAGCAAACCAGCTGGTTTACATGTAACAGGCACCTGGACAAATCCTGCCGGTACTGCAGGCGTAAATATTGTTTCTCCGAATCAATACAACAGCACCGTTACCATTGCTGCCGGAGTTAGTGTAAAACTGGTGTGGAAAATCACCAATGGCACCTGTGCCGCTACCTATGATACGGTAATGCTTACCAACTACGCTACCGCCAACAAGGCTAACGCCGGTCCGGACCAGGCCATCTGTAACAACACCAGCGACTTCAATATGGCGGCAAATGCCCCGGGCGTGCCAACTGCCAAAGGCACCTGGACGGATATCAGCCGGATACCGGGAAGAGCGAAGATCAAATCACCGAATAGCCCGACTACCGCGGTAACAGTACCAATAGGCGATACCGTAGTATTACAGTGGAGCATCGCCAATGGCGTATGTGATACTACTTTCAGCAGGGTGACCATCATCAATTACAAAGCTGCTGTTACTGCCAACGCCGGTCAGGACCAGGAGAAATGTAATACTACGCTTGATTTCATTATGAAAGCCAGTCAGCCTGGATCACCCAGCGCCAAAGGCACCTGGACAGATGTAAGCCGTGTTCCCGGTAAGGTTATCATCAAATCTGTAAACGATCCTTATACCGCTGTAACTGTTCCTGTGGGCGACACTGCAATACTGAAATGGACCGTTACAAACGGAAACTGTATAAGCACCAGCAGTATTGTTACATTGATCAATTACAAAACAGCCGCGGCGGCAAATGCAGGAGAAGATATTGAAATGTGTAACAACACAGGCGATTTCACCCTTGCAGCAGACCCGGTGTCTGTACCAAGTGCAAAAGGCTTCTGGTCGGTGATCAGGGGAAATGCGTCCATCAGATCTGTCAACAGCCCAACCTCCAAAGTAAACATCAACATTGGAGACACTGTAACCTTACGCTGGACTGTAACCAATGGTGTGTGCAGCGCTACCTGGGATGATGTAACACTCATTAATTACCGGTTGCCGCTACCTGCCAACGCAGGCTCAGACCAGGAACATTGCGACGATGCTACCTTTAAAATGAACGCCAGCGATCCTGGTGTGGCAGGTGCAAAAGGTACCTGGATCGTAACCAGCAATAACGCAGCGCTGATCAGCATCAGCGATATTAACCGGAAAGATGCTGTGATCACAGTACCGGCCGGTGAAACTGCCCAGCTGACCTGGGTAGTAAGCAACGGCGTGTGCGACGCCTCCAGCTCCAGCGTTACCCTGATTAACCGTAAACCGATACTCGGCAATACTATTCAGAACGATCAGACCATTTGCGTAACGGAAACGCCAATGGCTATACGTGGTAATACGCTTTCCGGCGGTAATGGCACCTATACCTTCCAGTGGCAGCAAAGCACTGCAGGCACCACCGGGCCATTCACCAACATCACCGGCGCTACCAGCGATACCTACCAGCCAGGCCTGCTCACCGCAAATACCTGGTACAGAAGGATTGTGGCTTCAGGGGCCTGTATCAACAACATCAGCAATGTGGTGAAAATCACAGCGATCACTATCAGCCCCATTGTTACCTTCACTCCTCCTGCCATTATTACGGAATGTGAAAGAGGTAAAGACTATACCACCCTCTTCGGAGATCCGGTGTTCAGTCATGCGCCTTACAACAACGAAGAGCTGACCATTACCCACAACGATGTGACCGTGGTTACTTCGCCTTGTTTAAGTACAATTACCCGTACCTGGACGGCAACAGACAGATGTGGCCTCTCTATAAGCGCTTCACAAACCATTACGGTGAAAGATACCAAAGCGCCTGTATTCACTACACCCGCGCCTGCGGATATCACTGTAGATTGTGATAAGGTGCCTGCTAAAACAGACCTGAAAGCAAACGACGACTGCGCAGGGGAAATCATTATCCCCGTAGTGGAAGTACGCCAGGATCTACCAGGCAACTGTTCCAACAATTACCTGCTGATCCGCACCTGGACTGCAAAAAACGAATGTAACACCGGCGTCACCCTGAAACAGGTGATCACTGTAAAAGATATGACCTCACCGGTATTCAACATGGCAACGCCGGCTGATACTACAGTGGATTGCGATAAGATACCCGCAGGATTCAATCTTACTGCTTCCGATAACTGCACCCCGGGTGTAATAACCGTAGTGCCGAAAGATTCAACTGTTCATCAGCCAGGCAACTGTAACAACAACTACGTGATCTACCGTAAGTGGACCGCCTTTGATGAATGTGGAAATGCCCGTGCAGTACAGCAGATCATCAAGGTACAGGATACAACCAGACCTGTGTTCAGCATGCCTGCCCCGAAAGACACCGTGGTGGATTGCGATAAGGTACCGGCATGGCCTGCGATTACCGCTACCGACAACTGCAGCGGTTCTATCCAGGTATTCACCAGTACTAAAACCGTTAAATTACCAGGCAACTGCGCCGGTAACTTCCGGGAAACAAGAACCTGGACCGCTACCGATGAATGCGGCAACAAGTCAGTGATGCAACAGATCATTACCGTACAGGATACCACTAAACCGGTATTCACAGTGAGACCTCCTGCAGACACCATCGTGAGCTGCGATAACATCCCTGCTCCTGCTACTGATGTACAGGTATCTGATAACTGCAGCAGTTTTGGAAATGGTCTTACCCTGTCCCGCAGGATCACTACAGAAAGAACACCAGGCGAATGTGCAGGCAATTACCGCATCATCAGGACCTGGATTGCGAAAGACGCCTGCGGCAATACCACCACCATTACACAGGTGGTAACAGTAAAAGACACCACCAGGCCGGTGATTATGCCTGCTCCTGCAGACGTGGTACTTTACTGCCAGGATAAGATCCCTGCAGCGCCGGTATTAACCGCAACAGACAACTGTGATAACAGCTTCCCGAAACGTGCTATCTATACAGAAGATCCTTACGTGGAAGATATCTGTAACGGGTATACGATTGTAAGAAGATGGACCATCATGGATGCCTGCGGCAATAAAGCCAACGACGTGATCCAACGGGTAATTATTAAGCCTTGTGATAAACCGCAACTGGAAGCTACCCTGCCTTCCAACTGTTCAGACAACGGCAGGATCGCCTTACGCAAAGCTGGTAACGTATACCTGCCTACGTATACACTGGTGGCGGTAACCCCGGCCAACGCGGTAACAGGTTTGCCAAGATCACAGAACAACAACGTGTTCAACCTGAACGGCGCTACTTCTGCTTCCTTTATCATAACAGATGGCAGAACAGGTTGCTCATCCGATACTGTGACTTACAACCTGAATTATATCCAGAAACCAATGGTGAACCTCGGCAACGACACGACCATCTGCGGAGGCAATAGCCTTGTACTGGATGCAGGCCCTGCTAACTTCGCCTACCAGATCAAATGGTCTACCGGCGCTACCACGCAACGGATCAATATTAACCAGGCGGGCACCTACTGGGTGAATGTAAGCAACGGCGAATGCGCCACTACTGATACCATTCATGTAGGCCTGGTACCCACCCCGCTGGTGGATATCCCGGATACTACCATCTGCCGCGGCCAAACCGTGAAGCTGGATGCTTATGTAAACGGCGGCACCTATCTCTGGAGCAACGGTTCCACCGAGCCTTCCATCCTGATAGGCACACAGGAACAATTCTGGGTGAAGGTGATGAAGTCAGGATGTATCACCATCGATACTGTGAAAGTGAGCGTGAATCCTCCGCCAGACATCAGCCTGAGCCGCGATACCTCTATCTGTCCTGACCAGTCCATTATGCTTACTGTTAATTCAAACGGCGGTCGTATCAAATGGCAGACAGGTGAAACCAGCAACTCCATAGTGGTGAATAAACCCGGCGGATACTGGGTGGCGGTAAGCAGGGACAACTGCGTGGTGAGAGATACCGTGAACGTAAGAATGAAACCTGTTCTCACCATGGATCTGGGACCAGACAGGAATATCTGCCCCGGAGGCTCTGTTACCATAGACGGTACCAACCCGGATGCAGTGTCTTACCTCTGGAACGACGGCGATCCGAACCCGGTTAAACAGATCAGCCAGGCCGGTAAGTATAAACTGGCGGTGATGGACAAATACTGCCAGCGTGTGTTCATGGACAGTGTGAACGTAAACATCACCGGCTTACCAGTCATCAACCTCGGAAGGGACACTACCTTATGTAAAGGTGAAACACTCATACTGCGCGCTGAAGGCGGCGGCATCACCGGTGTACGGTGGGATAACGGTTCCGGCGGACCATCCCTCACGGTTACCAACGGCGGTACCTATACCGTTACAGTATTCAACGATTGCGGATCCGCAACCGACGATATCACAGTAGGCTTTATAGAGTGTGAACCTAAACCTACCTTACCAAACGCCTTCTCACCAAACGGCGACGGACGCAACGATGTGTTCAGACCTGTTGTAAGAGGACAAATGTTCGAATACGAATTGAGGATCTTCAACCGCTGGGGTGAACTGATCTTCATGTCGTCCGACAACCATAAAGGATGGGATGGTAAATACAAGGGAGTTCCGGTGGATGTTGGCACCTATGTATGGTGGCTGTCTTACAAGAAAGTAGCCGGCGGATCATCCAATGTGCTGAAAGGAGAGGTGACCGTAATCCGCTGATAACGGTTATCATCTTCATAAAATAAAACAAAAAGCATAAGGCCGGCCGGCTTTATGCTTTTTGTTTTATATGCTCCATTGATTTGTTAACTTGCCATCGTTTCATTTGCAAACCAGAAATTGTTTTTATATGAGAGTGTACGACACCGTAACAGCAGCCATTGAGGATTTACGCAAACGCGGATATATCACTGATTTCAACCTTGTTTTTGACAGTATTCAATGCCCGGAAGGCAATGTGCGCCCGGAAGATTTTGAGATCACGGAAACCTATCGCTTTGAAGGAGATACCGATCCCGGAGATGAAGCGGTAGTATATGCTATTGAAACCAAATCAGGTATCAAAGGGGTATTGATGTATGGGTATGGGGTTTATTCAGAAGATATGTCGGAAGATATGATCCGGAAGCTGGGGCGGCGCTGATCATATACATTAGCGTTAGCCGGGCTGGCTAACGCTAATGTATAAACGTTATTATTAAAGTCCTGCTACTTTTTTACTCAACCTGAAATCAACCATCCCGTTAAACTTACCGGAGGTTACCATATTCGGGATAGCTTCGCGTAAATCATTGCTGGCAGCAGCACTTATCCTTGCAGAGGTGCGAAGATCCAGGTAAGTGCCTTTTGAGATATAGTTCAGCGCCTGCTGCAGGTTTTCGTCTACAGCGGTATTACCCCACGCTACGTTTACATAGTCTTTGGCAGTAGCATCTACCGGGATCCCTGTGTAGTAGCCGCCATTTCCGTTCGCATTTACTGTTTCAAAATTGATAGCATATAAATCGGCGAGGTATACCGGTTTATGGGCATTGTCGTACATGCTGATATTGAAGTCAATAAAGCCAACCGGCTTCCCATATGTTTTCTGCCCGATAAGGCGTACGTTCATATACGGTTTCAGGTTGTTGAGCGTTAATTCACTGGCGGAAGCGGTTTCACCGGTTACGATAAAGAATACATTATCCAGGTTCATGCCTCCGGTAGCCGCAGCAAAGTTCACCTGGGCATCCAGTTTGGTAGCAGCCAGGTTCTGCATGATCTTATCGTTATACTTGTAGGTATACATCAGTTTGCCTGCGGCAGCAGCGGGAGCAAACGCATTGTCGAGGTATTCTGCAGTAGTGGTGGCTCCGCCACCGTTATACCTGAAATCCACGATCAGCTGCCTTACGCCCTGCGCCTTGAATTTGGCAATGGTCTGATCCAATGCCGTTTTGGTGGCAGTGGCTTCTCCTTTATTATTGGTAACGCTGGAAAAGGTGTACATCACAAAATAGCCCACCTTTACATCTGCGTTCACTATATTTTTAACGGTATAAACGGTATCAAACAATACGGGGTTGATGTTGTAGGTAGCAGCATTAACGGTGATAGTCACCGGTGTCTGGTCCAGCTTTTTTAATCCCAATGTAACATTGTCGGATGTGGTGAGTGTGTTATAAAGGGAATTAATGGAAGATGAAGTACTGGAGAAACTGGTATTCCCGTTGATGGAAACGATTTCCCATCCCCTGGAGATACCTGCCTTGCCGGCCGGGCTGTTCTTATCTGCATATTTTACAAATATCCTCACTTTACTGGCGTCGGCGTCTGTGCCGAACCCTACATCAAATCCCAGTTTCGACGGATTGGCGGCTGCATTTTGTTCAGACACCCCGTTCATCAGCTGGTTGGTGATGGTGCCATCTTCATCCAGGAAGCTGTAATGATCATACGGCGCATTGGTCCCGGGGTTAATAGCATAAGTTTTCATTTCGGCCAGCAGGTCTTTTGCATCGGCATATTTGCTGGCCAACGGATCCAGCTGTGGTACACTGGAATACCAGTAGTAGGTAGGAAGCCCTTTGGCGGCGCTTCGTCCTCCATCTCCATAGGTTACCTGCATGATCTGGTACATCAGGTATTTCAGGGAATCCTTTTTCAGGGCGTCGGTGATCTCAACCGGCGGGGCTGCCGGGGATTTGTCTTTGTGGCAAGACATAAAAGTGCCTGCACAGAGAACACCTGCCAGCATGGTGGCAGGTCCTGCAGAAAACAGTTTTTTATGCATAAAAACAGTTATGACGATGGTAGTTTGGTTGGCCTATTTCCGGGTTGCCAGTGTTTGGCGTGTCCAGAAGTCGGCTGAATAATACAAAGCGAAATGGTCCGCATACTCACCTGGCATTGGGGGCTGCTCTCCTTTTGCCCTTTTGGCTTCCAGTTCTTTTTTGTCCTCTCTCTTCATGGCATTTACCTTGAAATGATAGGCAACGGCCTGGCTGCTTCCTGCAGGAATACCCAGTGCTTTCAGGGGAATTCCCAGCTCGCATACCAGGTTACCGGCAGCGTCATATGAAGAAGTGGTTTGAATACCAAACGTATTCTTTACCGGAATATTGCCGTCGGGTATGCTGTCGAAACCCTCTACTTTGATCTCCTTCACATTTGCCAGGAGCTGTTTCTTCAGTTCACCTGCAATAAGGGCCCTGGAAGCTTCCGGAACATCGGGTGCGCCGGTACTTATATTATAGGTGAGCGGAAATGTAACACTGGCGCCGCCTTTTTTCTTACCGGTAGCGTTCATGGCAATGGTGATCCCCGAGCGCATAATTTTGGCCTGGCTTTGCGGATCAGGTACACTAACGATTACGTATAAATTTTCCTGGTCGTTGGCTATCGTGTAAAATAACTTGGTTACGTTGTTATAGAACTGCAGGGGTTTAGGCCATTCAGTAGCCTGTCCGTCAATTTTAATGTTATCCGGAGCCCATTTATTCGGTTCATCTTGTGCGGAAGCATTTACGTACAACAAAAGACCGGCTATTACCCCCACTCCTGTTGTCAGTGCTCTGTTCATATTCATGTGCTAATTTTTTCAGTTGCACTACAAGGTTAACAAAGAATTTTGAAAATGTGGGAAGAAAAAAGGTATATGAGCTAAAAGAGCCGGTGAATGGGGGGAAAAAGAGAGTAGTTGCCGTCTGTTTCCCGGGGGAAACAAAAAGCAGGGATAAATCCCTGCTTCCTCTATAAAAAATTATGTCAATACTATTAATACAGCAACCTCGTTTTAATCGTATGTTCCACTTCCTTCAGCAGCGCCAGCGCCTCCTGCGATAACCTGGTGTCTACATCCAGCACTACATACCCGATCTGGTCGTTGGTTTTCAGGTATTGTCCCAGGATATTGATCTTGTTCGCAGATAAAGCCGTATTGATAGCGGACAATACTCCCGGCACGTTCCGGTGGATGTGCAGGATGCGGTGTGTGTTCTCAATAGGCGGTACGCTGATAGCCGGAACAGTATGGGAGCCAAAGCTGGCGCCTTTTTCCAGGTAATTAAGCATTTTGCTGCTCACGTCCAGCCCGATATTGTGTTGTGCTTCTTCCGTACTTCCACCGATATGCGGGGTGAGGATCACATTGGATAATTTCTGCAGCGGTGTGCTGAAAGCGGCGCCATTCTTTTCAGGTTCTACCGGGAATACGTCGATGGCTGCACCGGATAAACGGCCGCTTTCCAGCGCTTCCTTCAGCGCTTCCAGGTCTACCACCTCACCGCGGGCATAATTAATAAAGATAGCGCCGGGCTTTGCATCTGCCAGCACCTCTTTAGTGATCATATTCGCGGTGGTTTTGCTGGAAGGTACGTGCAGGGAAACAATATCTGCTTTATTGAAAAGTTCTTTCAGGGTGCGTTGCTGTTCCGCATTGCCGAGCGGCAATTTGGTTTCCGCATCGTAGTAGATCACGTTCATTCCCATTCCTTCCGCCAGTACGCTCACCTGGCTGCCGATGTTACCATATCCCACTATACCCAGTGTTTTACCCCTGAGCTCATAGCTGCCGGTAGCTTCTTTCATCCAGATGCCGTTATGTGCAGCATTGTTCTTATCCACAATGCGGCGGATGAGAATAATAGACAACCCTATTACCAGCTCAGCCACTGAACGGGTGTTGGAATAAGGCGCGTTAAAAACAGTTACACCATGCTCGGTAGCAGCCTTCAGGTCAACCTGGTTGGTGCCAATACAAAAACAGCCAATAGCCTGCAGCTTCCTGGCCGATTCCAGTACCTTGCGCGTTACTTTGGTTTTGGATCGGATGCCCAGGAGATGAACGTCCTTGATTTCATTGATCAGATCCTCTTCACTCAGCGCACCGGTAAGTTTGCGCACCTGGTACCCTGCCGTGGTAAATTCTGCCACCGCAGCATCGCTGATATTTTCCAGTAATAAAATGCTGATCTTCTCTTTTGGATAACTTGTCGACTTTTGCTGGTCCATAATATTATACTAAGTTATATATGTATCTGTGTGTTGCAATTGGCTTAATAATTGCTGATAGCGGGGAAACAGGGCACAAACCTACTTGAAGTTGAGGAATATTCAAATAGCAGGGGAATCAAATTTGATTCTATCAAAAAAACGTGGGAATCAGGGACATTTTTTAAAAATTTTCACACTTTTTTGCTTAAAAATGAATTAAAAGAATCGGAAATCACTGTTTTTATTTGGCAGTCTTTTACTTTGGGTCTAAATTTAGCGCTTTGTATTTTTTGGGTCTAAAAATTGAATTAAGCAAGTAGTCATACTCCTCTAATGAAGCGATTGAAAGCAGTAAGTATTATCTTAACTATATCGGGAATTGCAATTATTTCCAGCTGCCAGAGCAATGCAGCAAGAAGGGAAGAAAGCAGAAGAAAAGAAGCGTCAGATTCGGTACGTTTTACAGCAGGATTATCAGCGGCGGAAAAAGAAGCCATCCTGAAATCGCCGCGCACCATACAGATGCAACATGAACTGGAAGCGTTTTATAATGGTAAACTGCTTCGTACAGGATTTAACGGGGCCATGATAGTGGCAAGAAAAGGGGTCATCATCTTTGAAAAATATCATGGTTATGAAAACTCCCGGACTAAAACACCGGTGATGGACAGTTCCTCCTTTCAACTGGCCTCTGTTACCAAAACCTTTACAGGCGCGGCAGTGATGTGGCTGGTACAAAATGAAAAGCTCAGCCTGGAAGATTCCCTGCAAAAATTCTTTCCCGCATTTCCTTATAAAGGGATCAACGTTCGTATGCTCCTGAACCACCGGAGTGGCCTGCCTAATTACCTTTATTTCTGCGACAGTTTATGGAAAGATGAAGCCAGGTTTATCACCAACGAAGAGGTGATCAAATTAATGGAGCAGCATAAGCCGCCTGTGCAGCATCTGCCAAATACTCATTTCCAGTATTGTAATACCAACTATATGCTGCTCGCTTCCATTATTGAAAAAGCAAGCGGGCAGAAATATGCCGACTTCATGCAGCAGACTATTTTTGGGCCGCTGCGGATGACCAGCACTTTTGTGTACGATCCCTCCTCTGCCACCCGCACGCACCAGACGCAAAGCCACAAGTACAACGGGCAGTTTGAACCTGATACATACTTCGATGGCGTAATGGGCGACAAGGGCATTTACAGCAGCGCTGAAGACATGCTCAAATGGGACCAGGCGCTTTATTCAGGCCAGTTCCTGAATGATGCCACGCTAAAGGCTGCCTATACACCTTACAGCAATGAGAAGCCAGGTGTCCGTAACTACGGCCTGGGATGGCGCCTGATGGTATACCCCGACAGCACAAAAAATATCATTTATCACAATGGCTGGTGGCATGGTAACAATACCGTGTTCTATCGTTTCATACAGGATTCTACCACGCTGATCATCTTAGGGAACAAATATAACCGCGGTATTTACCAGGCAGTAAAACCAATACGTGATATTATTGGTCACGGTGATGGTGAAGAAGCGGGAGAAGAATAAAAGGTCATACATCTTACTATAAAAAAACAGCATCGCTTGTATAAGTGATGCTGTTTTTTTATAGTAAGATGTATTATTATCCGTGCTTCCGGTTGGGTAAAACGTTATCACGGGTCCATGCTATTTCGCCCGTAAAGGCATGGCTCCTCACCGGGCATGCTGCCTTCAGGCAGTAGTGGCAACAGGAAGGTATGCAAGGGTCCATATGAATAAAAAACTCTACTTCACTACCGGGAAAACCTTCATTAACCAGCTTCTCTATCTTCTTCATTTCATCATGCGCATCATTCAGTTCAAGGTAATATGGCATGGTTACATGGCAATCAATATGATAGTTATTCCCATATTGCTGTACGCGCATGTTATGCACGTCGATCCAGTTTTCCCTGCGATGGGCTGATAAAATAGTGATCACCTTGTCTACGATCTTCATATCCGTTTCATCCATCAAACCGGAGATGGAACGGCGCAGGAGCTGGTAGCCTTTTGCGAGGATCAATATGCCCATCACCAGTGATACCACGGGATCCAGCCACGTCCACCCTGTAAAGTGAATGATGACCAGAGCGGTGATCAACCCTGCGCTGCTGTATACATCGGTCATGATATGCTGCCCGTTCCCGGAAATAGTAATGGAGGAAAGCCGTCTGCCTGAGCCTACCAGGTATAGTCCCAGCAGTAAATTGGCCACTGTGGTAATGCCCAGCACCCACAAACCATTTTTTATCTGGTGCAGTTCCCTCGGCAGGATAAAATACTGGATGGCTTTCACCAGTATCAGTATACCGGCAATAAAGATCATGGCGCCTTCAAAACCGATGGAGAAAAACTCCACCTTTCCATGCCCGTATGGATGGTTCGCATCTTTGGGTTTACCTGCCAGGTAAATGCTATAGCAGGCAAAACCGCCAGCCACCACGTTGATAATGGATTCCAGGGCATCAGAAAGGATAGCCACTGAATGGGTCATAAAGTAGGCAGAGAACTTCGCCACGGTTAGGATAAAACTAACGATCAGCGATACGAGTATAACGCGCAGCTCTTTTTTTAGCAATGGCTCAGTTTTGTGTAATGGCAAAGGGCAAAGGTAAAGGATTATTGGCGTTTGAAAAACCTCTCCGGTATTAATAAAAACATAACATAAGGCATGCTGATAAAGCAGTTGCAGCTGTTACATTTGCGATAATACCACGAAAAACTGTACTAACCCTTATAAACGTACGAAAATGACCGGTAGCGAACACCATGCCCAAGCTGTAATCAATAAAATTTTTGACCTGTATAACACTTACGGCCAGGAAGAATACGGCGAACAGGTAACGATGCTGATGCACATGATGCAGGCCGCTCTCATAGCGGAAAGCACAGGCTTTGACGATGAAATGATCATTGCTGCCTTCCTACACGACATTGGCCACTTCTTTGAAAACGCTCCCCGGATGGACGGGCTCGGCGCAAAAGCGCATGACGACCTTGGCAGTGCCTTCCTGCTTGAATGCGGTTTTCCTGAAAGAATGGCCCAGCTGGTAGGCAGTCATGTTGCCGCTAAACGCTACCTCACATGGTCCGACAGCGCCTATTACGATACGCTTTCCGAAGCCAGCAAACAAACCCTGGAATATCAGGGCGGCCCAATGAATGAAGCAGAGGCGATGGCTTTCCGCAACGATCCTCTCTTCCATCAATATATACAGATCAGGATCTGGGACGATATGGGTAAGGAAACAGATATGCCGGTAAAACAGGAAGATGTGGACCGGATGCGGGAAAGAATGCTGGCCTACCTGCTGGCAAACACTCCTGCCGGCGATAATTAACGGGCTTGTGCTAAATTGCAGGTCTATGGACCTACGCGCTGAAATTTTACTGGAACATTCACGGGCGCAATCGCTCCGCATAGCTGCATGGATCGGTCATCACCCCAACCGGTTTGCCGCTTTGATACAGCTTTTCCTGCACGACGAATACCGTGTGGTGCAAAGGAGCGCATGGATTATAAGTTTGGTGGCAGAAAGGCACCCGGGTCTGCTCACTCCTCATCTGCCGGCCATGGTGGCCCGGATGGAGGAAGCCGGCATGCCTGTAGCGGTAAAAAGAAATGTATTAAGGATATTGCAATACCTGGCGATACCCGAACCCCTTCAGGGACCGGTAATGAACAATTGCTTCACCTTCCTGGAGGATCCTTTGGAAACAGTGGCCGTAAAAGCGTTCTCCATGACCATATTGGCCAACCTCGCGAAAGATTATCCGGATATCAAAAACGAGATCCGCCTGCTGATCGCTGAAGCGTTGGAGAATAATCCTACACCGGGTATCCGTTCAAGAGCAAAGAAGGTGCTGAAAGAAATAGGATAACTATTGCCACATAAAATAAAAAGCAGCGCAACAGGATACAATACCCTGTTGTGCTGCTTTTTTAATGTGATATCATCAGCGGTTACGCGTTGGCATCTCCTGCATCTGCAGCGGGAGGTGTAACGGGCGCTTTTGTCTCTTTTGGTTCTCTTGGTTCCCGTGGCTCCTTCGGTTCCTTTTCTTTCTTCTTTGCTGCTTTAGGGGCAAAGATGGCGATCATACGCTTACCTTCCATGGTAGGCATACTTTCCAGTCCACCTACTTCTGCCAGCCTTTCAGCAAACTTCAGGAGAATCAGTTCACCACGTTCCTTAAACATGATGGCGCGGCCTTTAAACTGTACATAGGTTTTTACCTTGTTACCGTCTTTCAGGAAGCTTTCAGCATGTTTTGCTTTAAAATCGAAGTCATGGTCGTCGGTGTTAGGCGTAAAGCGAATTTCTTTCACTTCGCTTTTGTGTGCCTTCGCCTTCATTTCCTTTTCCTTCTTTTTCTTTTCATAAAGGAATTTATTGTAGTCGATGATACGACAAACGGGGGGCACAGCATTTGGGGAAATTTCTACCAGGTCTAAACCCTGTTCCTCTGCCAGACGCAATGCATCCTCCGTTTTGTAGACACCTACCTCAATATTTTCACCTACAAGCCTTACCTCAGGAACGCGTATCATCCTGTTGGTGCGATGTTCTTGTTGTTGTTCCCTGCGGAAGTTGGGGTTTCTTCCCCGGTTGTTGCCGCCAAAACTTGGTCTGGGTCTTTGTTGCATTAAAAAAAATAAAATTAATTAATTAATTGTCCATTTAGTCCATGGTCCACATATCGTCCATGGACCAAAAACAATCTTTACAAAAATACGGGGAAAATCACAGCAATTAACATACCTTAATCAAGTAATGTTCATTGTTTTATATACCTTTTTTCCACATTTATGCGATGTTATTCAATTGGCTTCCTGTTGGCCACCTCTTCGTTGATCATAGTGATAAACTGTTCGGCTGGCATGGTTCCCAGGTCACCTTTTGACTGACGGCGAACGGCCACTACTTCATCGGCAGCTTCTTTTTCACCGAGTACGAGCATGTATGGAATTTTTGCCAGCTCTGCTTCCCGGATCTTTTTACCGATCTTTTCACTTCTATCATCTATTTCAGCGCGAATTTCCGCTTTTTTCAGCAATTCTGCTACTTTTTCTGCATAGGCCTGGCTTTTATCACTGATCGGCAGGATTTTCACCTGTGTAGGCGCCAGCCACAGCGGGAATTTACCGGCGCAATGCTCAATCAGTACGGCGATAAATCTTTCCAGCGAGCCAAACGGCGCACGGTGAATCATAACCGGGCGGTGTTTCTGGTTATCCGCTCCAATATACTCCAGCTCAAAGCGCTCCGGCAGGTTATAGTCCACCTGGATGGTACCCAACTGCCACTTGCGGCCCAGGGCGTCTTTTACCATGAAATCGAGCTTGGGACCGTAAAACGCGGCTTCGTCGTATTCTATCACCGTATTCAGGCCCTTTTCAGCGGCCGACTCGATGATCGCTTTCTCCGCCAGTTCCCAGTTCTCTTCAGAACCCATGTACTTGCTGCGGTCTGTTTTATGACGCAGGGAAATCTGTGCAGTATATTCTGTAAAACTTAAACTGTTGAATACGTACATCACCAGGTCTATCACTTTCTGGAACTCTTCTTTTACCTGGTCAGGGCGGCAGAAAAGGTGCGCATCGTCCTGGGTAAATCCTCTTACACGGGTAAGCCCATGAAGCTCTCCATGCTGCTCATAACGGTACACGGTGCCGAATTCCGCGAAACGTACCGGTAAGTCTTTGTACGACTTTGGCGATACCTTATACAGTTCGCAGTGATGCGGGCAGTTCATGGGTTTCAGCATAAACTCCTCGCCTTCTTCCGGTGTGTGTATAGGCTGAAAACTGTCTTTCCCGTATTTCTCGTAGTGACCGGAAGTCACATACAGGTTTTTATTCCCGATATGTGGCGTTACTACCGGCAGGTAACCGCTGGCTAGCTGTGCTTCCTGGAGAAAACGTTGCAGGCGTTCGCGCAGCATAGCGCCTTTGGGCAGCCACATAGGTAATCCGAGACCTACTTTTTCGGAGAAGGCAAACAGTTCCAGTTCCTTGCCCAGTTTGCGGTGATCACGTTTTTTGGCTTCCTCTATCAGGGCCAGGTACTCGTCCAGCTCTTTCTGGTTAGGGAAGGTGATACCGTAAATACGGGTAAGCATCTTATTCTTTTCACTGCCGCGCCAGTAAGCGCCTGCAATGCTGGTAAGCTTGATGGATTTAATAAAGCCGGTGTTTGGAATATGCGGTCCACGGCAAAGATCTGTAAATCCGCCCTGGGTATAGAAAGTAATACTTCCATCCGGCAATTCATTGATCGTTTCTATTTTATACGGATCGCCCTTCTCTGTAAAGTAGTTCAGTGCATCCGCCTTACTTACCTCCTTGCGTATGTACTCACTGTTGTGTTTAGACAACTCCACCATTTTCGCTTCAATCGCTTTCAGGTCATCTTCAGAGATGGTACGGTCGCCCAGGTCAATATCGTAATAGAATCCATTTTCAATGGAAGGGCCATAGCCGAGTTTTACACCGGGGTACAGCGCTTCCAGGGCTTCTGCCATCAGATGCGCCGAAGAGTGCCACATGGTGGCCTTACCATCCTTGTCCACCCACGTCAGCAGTTGCAGCGTGCTATCCGTCAAAATCGGGCGCGTAGCATCCACTACCTGCCCATTAACATTTGCAGCCAATACTTTGCGTGCCAATCCCTCGCTGATGGACTTGGCGATCTCCAATGCAGTTACTCCTGGTTCATACTGACGAACTGCGCCATCCGGAAAAGTGATATTTATCATACGTTTTGCTGTTAGCACCATACCTTTTCGTATGGGCTATATTTCCTTTATAAAATGTTTGCGAAGTTAAGAAATAGTTTGTTAGCTTTTAGATAACCATGTGATTGAACTTAAGGATTTTAAAAATAAATATTATTACAGCGATGTGAGCACAGTTGGAAGGATGGAGTGATTTTACATTTATAAATATAAAATAATATACTATTACGAGGTAGTGTATGGCTTTGGCAGGACTAAAAATTTTGAATGTATAGCTTTTCCAGGACGAGACAAACTGGGCTAAGTGCATGCACTAAGCATTGACAGTGCAGTTCGTGTTGACCGTATTAAGAGTATATGAGAAGTGTATAGGAAGTGTATAGCGAGTACTACACATAGACGACTCCTAAGTATCCAAGAAGTATCCGAAAGGTATGACAAAGGTAATAATCAAACTAATTTCGCCTGTCTCGTTCTCAAAATGCAAACCATTTTTAAGCAATAATAACAGTCGTCAGCATTTGATATATTTAAAAGAAATATCTGTAATACTCTCAATATGGATAGAGAGAATAGATTAAATTTATGATGTAATATAAAACCGTTACATATGACAATTGGAAATTTAAAGCTGTACGACATCTTCCGGACGGATCTGCATTTGTCGGACGCCAAAGCCATGGAAATAGTAAACGCGATGGATGAGCATTATGAAAGGAAGTCTTTTGCAAAAACCGATCAACTGGCTACCAAAGCGGAGCTAGCTGCTATTAAGTCGGAATTGAAAGGCGACATTAGTAATCTCAGAACAGAATTGAAAGGCGACATCAGCAATCTCAGAACAGAATTAAAACAGGACATTGGCAATCTCAGGGTGGAAGTAAAAGAAGACATCGGTAAAGTAAGGGTAGAAATTAAGGATACGGAAAACAGGCTGATGAAGCACATGCACTCTGTTACAATTCTCCAGTACATTATGTTGATCGGCTCCATAGCTGCTCTGCTCAGATATGCAGGCATACTGAAATAATCCCCACGCTATCACCCCATGTTAATCCCCGGTCAGAACTTGAAATTATACGTTACAGACGGCAACACCGGAAATAACGACACCTGCTTCGCACTTACCTTCAATGTTCCATCAATTGCACTACCCTCCTGGTCGAAATAAATAAAATAAGGATTCTTCCTGCTATAAACATTGTATACTGAAAAAGTCCAGCTCCCTTTAACACGTTTATTAGGCTTTTTAGGCACGGGCGTATAAATAGCCGAAAAATCCAGCCGGTGATACGCATCCATTCTGTATGAATTGATGCTGCCATAACCCTGCACCAGCGTGCCTTCTATAAAATAGAACTTTTCCGGCAACGTGGTAGTGTTACCCGTGCCATAAATAAAGACACCGGATATCGTCCATCGCTTGTTCAATTCATAAGTGCCCACCAGGGCAAGGTCGTGCCGGCGGTCGTATTTAGCCGGGTAACGCTTCCCATCATTCAACGCCGGGAACTCCCGCCAGGTCCATGCCAGCGTATAACCCAGCCACCCGGTAAACCGTCCCTTCCTTTTGTTCACAAATAATTCCAGTCCGTATGCCTCCCCTTTCCCAAATACAAAGTCCTGTTCGGGGTCATTAAAGGTAGGCGTATATCCTTCCTTGTATTCGATCTGGTGCTGCAGGCTCTTGTAATACACCTCTGCCGAGGCCTCGTATATATTGTTGCTGAAATTGCGGAAATACCCGGCTGAATACTGCCAGGAGATCTGCGGCTGCACCAGGTAAGTACTGGGCACCCAAACATCTGTAGGCAGCGTAGTGCCTGCATTGGACACCAGGTGGATAAACTGGTAGTTACGGGTTACAGAAGCCTTTACTGAGCTTACATCATTCCATGACCAGCGCAGGATAAACCTCGGCTCAAAGCCGCCATGACGTGATATTGGCTGCCAGCACCGGTATATAGTACTGTCTGTTTTATTTCCTGCTGCATCCCGGTAATAACGGGTATAGGGCCCTATCTGCATAAACCCGCTGTAACGCAGCCCTACATTCAGCTGCAGCCGGGGAGATATTTCCCAGTCGTCCATTACATACAAAGCCGCTTCATGGGCGTATTTCTTAAATACATTTTCCGGCGAAAACCTCGTGGAATCCTGCTGCCCGCTGATGGTAGACGGCGTAAACGTGTGATAAATATAATTCCCTCCGAAACGGATATGATGCTTTACATGCACATAGTAGTCGAAATCTGTTTTCAGGTTCATATCACTGATACCGGATGATAAACGGATGTCAAAATTATTCTGGAGGGCGCTGAACTGGAATTTATAATCATTGTAAATGAGGGAGGTATTGGCAAACAGTTTCCGGTTAAACACATGGTTCCATCGCAAAGTAGCCGTGGTATTGCCCCAGGGGATCTTAACATCAAAGGAACGGTCCTGGTTATTAAAGCTGAATACATCTTTCCCTAAATAACCACTCAGGTAAACACGGTCCCGGTCCGAAATAATATAATTCATCTTTACATTCAGATCATAGAAATAATAACCCGAACCCTTATACGAAGTATTATTTATGAAAGGCTTGGTTATAACGTCGATGTATGTACGCCGGCCGCTCACAATAAAAGATGCTTTATCTTTTTTCAGTGGTCCCTGGAAAGATAAACGGGAGGAAATAAGGCCAATCCCTCCTTCTCCCTGGAAATTTTTACTGTTCCCTTCTTTCATGGCGATATCCGCCACGGACGACAAGCGCCCGCCGTAATTGGCTGGCATACCGCCTTTAATGAGCGTAGTGCCACGGATAGCATCTGCATTAAACACGGAGAAAAAACCAAAAAGATGCCCGGTATTATATACCGGTGCTTCATCCAGCAGGATGAGGTTCTGATCAGCTCCGCCGCCCCTTACATAAAAACCGGCATTTCCTTCGCCGGCAGCCTGAACGCCAGGCATCAGCTGCAGGGCTTTCAGCACATCCACCTCTCCCATCAGCGCCGGCAGTTTCTTTACCTCCATGGCGGTAAGCTCCACTCTACCCATGTCGGTACTTTTTACGTTGGCATCCTTTCGTTTATCACTGATCACTACTTCCTTTGCCTGGTAAGAACGGGGATATAACTGCAGGTGCTGCGTGGTATTAGCGTCAAGGTTCAGCGCCAAGGCTTTGGATTCATAGCCAAGAAAAGAATACAGGAGGATATAGTTGCCTGCCGGCAGGGTGATGGAATAAAAGCCATAGTTATTGGTATGCACCCCGTTGGTGGAATGCAATACCTGCACAGTGGCGCCTGGAAGGGATTCCCCGTTGGTGCTGTCTTTAATGAAACCGCTTATGGTAAATTGCTGTCCCGCTGCCTTGTTGAAGAAACATAGCAAAAAGAAGAGCCATAAAAAGGAAACATATCGTGTGAACATACCGTTGAATCAGGTGCAGCAAAGGCAAGTTACGATTTACAGCGCATGATCCAACGATAAGTTATTACTTGTAAATCAGGCTGTCTTTTGTTTCGCCACAGGTGAGCATCTTATGACCGAAGTAGGGATTCTGGATATCCGCTTTATCGCTGAGCCAGTAAGCCCCTTTATCATCAAATGCCATCGGGCAATACTGGTGATAAATAGTATGACCTTTCAAACCGGTGTTCTTTACAAGATCAAACAGCATATCAGACACCATCTGGAAAGAAGCTCTCTTCCCTTCCAGTGTTGATTCCCCGGCCAGTCCGGCCAGTTCTGCGCTCACGCTGCCGGTAATACCGGTTATGTTGGCCAGGTGGCTGCTGTCCATTTGCAGAAGGGTCACCGGCAAACTGTCCACATGCCCCTTAAGCGCCGCCGCAGCCGTGTTGGCAGCGGTACTGTCGGCCTGCACCAACGCATCAGACAACTTATAGTACGATTGCATTGTAGCGCCCAGGGAATCGTAGAACACCTGGCTGTAAGGAGCCTGCAACGCTTCGGCAACGCCGCCGGCAGCTTCTTTCTCCTCCGGCGCCTGCTGGTTACAGGCAAACAGCGCTATACCCAGTATTAACAGGCCAGCCGGAAGACATACTTTAAAATTCATAATCTTACACTTTGTAACAAAACTAAATAAAATGACCGGATTGTTTGTCGGGAGGATTGAATTTGAGTAGGTTAAAGTCCGCATTTTTCCTTAACTTTGCACGTTTTTTATCCAATTTTTTTATTTTTTATGTTGATCGCATTACAGGACATTACGTTTGAGTTTGGATCCAGGGTTATACTGGAAAATTCCTCCTGGCATATAGAACCGGGCGACCGGGTTGGGCTTATCGGGTTGAATGGTACCGGCAAATCTACCCTGTTGCGCATTATCAATGGAGAATATTCCGTTTCCAAAGGAAGTGTGAATAAAAGCAAAAGCCTGACGATCGGCTTCTTTAACCAGGACCTGCTGAGCTTTGAAACCGAGGAATCCATCCTTACCGTAGGTATGATGGCCTTTGGCAAAGCACTGGAGCTGGAGAAAGATATTGAGCGTATTACCAGGGAGCTGGAAGACAGCCAAACGGATGAACTGTTGCATGAATTCAGCGACAAGCTGCATGAATTTGAAGCTCTTGACGGCTATAACATGAAACATAAAACGGCCCAGGTACTGGAAGGCCTCGGCTTTACCACCGCCGACCTGGACCGTCCATACAGCCAGTTTTCCGGTGGATGGCGCATGCGGGTACTCCTGGCACGCCTCATCCTGCAGCAACCGGATGTACTGATGCTCGATGAGCCCACGAACCACCTGGATCTTCCCTCCATCGAATGGCTGGAAAGATACCTGGTAGGTTATAATGGCGCCGTGATCATTGTATCGCACGACCGCTTCTTCCTGGACCGTATGGTGAACAAGATCGTGGAAGTATACCAGCAGCAACTGCACCACTACGCCGGTTCTTACGCCGACTATGAAGTGGAAAAGGAACTGCGCCGCGAAATGCAGCAACGCGCTTACGAAAACCAGCAGGATTATATCCGCCAGCAGGAACGCTTTATTGAACGCTTTAAAGCAAAAGCTTCCAAGGCCGCACAGGCACAAAGTATTGCCAAAAGACTGGATAAACTGGAACGTGTAGAGCAAACAGATAACGGCCCATCGAAAATAAAAATAAACTTCACGGTAGATAAAACACCCGGCAAGATCTTATGCACACTGAAAAATGTCAGCAAACGCTTTGGCAATATCGAGATCTTAAAAAACACCAGCGCTGAGATCAACCGGGGCGATAAAATTGCCCTCATCGGCGCCAACGGTAAAGGTAAATCTACCCTCCTCCGGATCATTTTCGGGATGGAACCTATGGAAGGTGAGCGCATACCCGGTCATAACGTGGTAACCAGCTTCTATGCACAGCATCAGCTGGAATCACTGGACCTGAACAGTGAAATACTGGACGAGCTGAAAAACTTCGGCAGCGGCCGAACAGAACTGGAATTACGCCAGCTCCTGGGCTGCTTCCTCTTTACCGGTGATGATGTGTTTAAGAAGATCAAGATCCTTTCGGGAGGCGAAAAAGCACGCGTGGCACTGGCAAAAACCATTATCAGCCAGGCTAACTTCCTCATGCTGGATGAGCCCACGAACCACCTTGACATGAACTCCGTGCAGATGCTGATAGACGCCCTTAACAAGTACGATGGCAGCCTGGTGCTGGTATCGCACGACCGTTATTTCGTGAGCCAGACAGCCAATAAGATCTGGGAAATTGTAGACGGTGAGATCAAGGAGTTCAAAGGCACCTACAACGAATACGAAGAGTGGAAAAAGAGAATGGCCGCCCAGCAGCAGAACAATAATGCCAAAGCCGGTAACAGTAACGCAGATACGAAAAAAGAAAGCCGCCAGCAAAACACCGCTCCTGCTGCAGAAACAGGCAAAGGCGCTATCAATAAAGACGTTCAGCGCGAATTACAGAAACAGCAGAAACAGTTTTCACAGGTAGAGGGTCAGGTGGCCAGCCTGAAGGAACGTAAGGCCAGTCTTGAAGCCAGCCTCGGTTCCCCTGAAATCTACAACGATAAAGCTAAATTTGCCCAGGTAGAAAGCGAATACCAGGATGTTCAGAAATACCTGGACAGGGCCAATCAGCAATATGAGCAATTATTTGAAAAAATAATGCAGCTGGAAGCGAACCTTATCAGCTAGTAATTTTGTTATACAGGTATCTTACGGGATACCTGTATAATACCTACTAAAAACCTTTCTGAAGTATGCAAAAAATACTGGTAGTTGAAGACGAAATTAAAGTAGCCAATGCCGTTAAGAAAGGACTGGAAGAAAACGGTTTTGATGTGGATGTGGCCTACGACGGGCGTATCGGCAAAGGATTAGCCACCAGTAACGACTACGACCTGGTGATCCTGGACCTCAACCTCCCCCACAACAACGGCTATGAACTTTGTGAAGTGATCCGCCACAAAAACAACCGGGTTCCGGTAATCATGCTCACCGCCCTCGGTGGCATGGAAGACAAAATGCAGGCCTTTGAACTGGGCGCAGACGACTACCTTGTAAAGCCATTCGACTTCCGTGAACTGCTGGCGCGTATCCGCGTATTCCTCAAAAGGGCCGGCTCCGATGCCACGCACGGTACCCAATACAAAATTGTGATCGCCGACCTGGAAATAGACCGGGAAAAGAAAGACGTAACACGCGGCGGCAAAAAAATTGCCCTCACCGCCAAAGAATACCAGCTGCTGGAATTCCTCGCCATGCATAAAGGTAAAGTTATCTCCAAAATCACCATCGCGGAAAAAGTATGGGATATCGACTTCGATACCGGTACCAATGTAATTGAAGTGTATATGAACTTCCTCCGCAAAAAAATAGACAAGGATTTCGAACAGAAACTCCTGCACACAAAAACAGGCATGGGATATTATCTTTCTGAAGAATAACACGCCCGGTTGAAGATCAAATATAAAATAGCGCTTTATTATACCCTATCGGCCACGCTGATGCTTGTTGCATTTGCCGTGCTGGCATATTATTTCTCCGCCAAATCAAGGAAAGCCGAATACCTGGAACGGTTGGAATACCGCGCCCGCTCTATTGCCAACGTGATCATTGAAGACGGCAATGTGAAGGTAGACCTGCTGCGGAAGCTGGACCGTACCACTTTCCAGGATCTCTATAAAGAAACCATCCTGGTATATAATCCCACTTACGACCTGCTGTACAGCAACCTGAAAGATACTACCATCCGTACCCACCCCAAATTACTCGACTATATCAAGGAAAATAAGGTATACAGTGCCGATAAAGGCAGCGATGAAGTAGTGGGCGTTTACTATACAGAAGAGAAGGTATCCGTGATCGTTATTGTATCCTCTTTTGATAAATATGGTTTTCAAAACCTCCGGAACCTCAGCCAGATCCTGCTGCTGGAGCTTATTACCGCTGTGATTGTACTGGTAGGTGTTGGATACTTCTTTGCCCGTAAAATGGTGCAACCTATCGATCAGCTGGTACAGCAGGTAGACAGCATCAACGCCAATAACATGCAGGACACGCAGGTAGCGGTGAAGGGAAAAGATGAAATTGCCAAACTGGGCGCCAATTTCAATACTATGCTGCAACGCCTCAGCGAATCGTTTCACCTGCAGAAAAGCTTTGTAAGCAATGCCTCTCATGAGCTGCGCACTCCCCTTGCAGCCATCATCAGCCAGTTGCAGGTGGCTTTGTCGAAAGACCGCAGCAAGGAAGAATACCTGGCCCTGCTCACCTCTGTGCTGGAAGACGCGGAAAACCTTTCCGATCTTTCCAACGGCTTATTGCAACTGGCCCAGTCGGAAATGCGGCAACAGGAATTTGTACTGAGTAATGTGAGGATAGATGAACTGTTAATGGAGATGACCACCCTGATCCGGCTGAAACAAAAAACCGCCAGTAAAGTGGAGATCCATTTCATGAAAGTGCCCGACAACGACCTGCTGGTAACCTGTTATGGAAATGAAAATCTGCTGAAAGTACTTTTCCTCAACCTGATCGATAATGCGTGTAAGTTTTCCGATAATAATACCGCGCATGTATCGATAGACTTCTTTACAAAATATATCCTCGTACAGGTGAAAGACTCCGGGATCGGTATTCCACCGGATGATATCAGCAAAATATTTGAGCCCTTTTACCGGGGGCAGAACGCCCTTCAGATCCGCGGCCATGGCCTGGGTTTATCTATCTGCAAAAAAATTGTACAGATACACAACGGCCATATCACCGTTACTTCCAACCCGCAGGAAGGAACTACTTTCGCAGTGATCCTGCCACACATATAAGTTTCTTTTAAGTTTTTTTTAATCTTCCTTAAAGGCCGCTTTAATTCCTCTTTCTGAGCTTTGTGCTATGAAATCTGGCATTATGCGAACTATCAGGATGCTGTTCCTAACAGCTTGTGTTTCCAGCCTGGGCTTTATTCAGTATTCACAGGCACAGGTTACTTCCCAACCTGCAACATTGCAGCAAGTGGAAGATTCTTTCCTCGTAAAAAATTATTTATTACTGGCACAACGCTACCAGGTAGATGCTTCCAAAGCACTGGTACGGCAGGCGAAGATGTGGAACAATCCCTCCTTCAGCACCGTACTGGGATTCGGAAGTACCAACAAATTCAAACCATTTGATGTGGGCGCCAGTGGCGAAACACAGTATAATGTGGACCAGCTGATCCAGCTGGCCGGCAAGCGGAACAAAACCATACAACTGGCCGCAGCAGCGGCAAAAATGAGCGAAGCCAACTTTGATGAATTGGTGCGTACCCTTCGCCTGCAACTCCGGGAAAACTTCTACAATATCTACTACCAGCAACAGATTGAAACCGTGTTAAAAGAACAGCTGGATAACCTGCAGAAAATTGTGGATGCATATGTAACAGCTGATAAGAAAGGAAGCGTGGCCCATGCAGACCTGGTAAGGTTGCAGGCATTACAGGTAGGTATTGAAAACGACTTTGCCGACCTGAAACAACAGGAACTGGAATCACAGAAGAACCTACAGCAACTGTTACATACCAGTGTTTTTTATGAAGCCCGGCTGCAACCAGCAGACCTGGCTTCATATAACCTGGATAAAATACAGCTGCAACCGCTGCTCGACAGCGTAGCACAGAACCGGCCGGATGTGCGTATAGCCGATATGCAATACCAGACCGCGCAGCTCAACTACCGCCTCCAGAAATCACTGGCTGTACCGGATCTTCACGTAGGCGCCACTTACGATAAACAAGGCAGTTATACGCCTAATTTCGTGGGGCTCACGCTGGGAATTGATCTGCCCACCTGGAACCGTAACCAGGGAAATATCCGCGCTGCGCAACTCCAGATCGGATCCGAACAGCAACAACTGCTGCAGCAACAGTCCATCGCACAGTCGGAAGTACTGAATGCCTACCAGCGCATAGTAACACTGGAAAAACGTTACAAAAGCTTTGACCTGCACCAGTTCCAGGGCGAGTTTGATACCCTGATAGCTGAAGTAGCCAAAAACTTCAGCAAGGGAAATATCTCCCTTCTTCAGTTCATCGATTACTTCAACAGTTACAGCGACAACGCCAAAAATATCAACAAGTTTTTATCCAACCGGGTAAATGCCTACGAAGAACTCAACTATGCAACAGGACAAGAATTATTTAAAAACTAAGCGCATGAAACAGCCTATCCTCATTATTGGCTTTTCGCTGCTGGCAACTATTCTGTGGAGTGGTTGCAAACACAGCCAGGCAGAAGATCAGGAAAAAACCACTTTCGTTCTCAGTGATACGATGCTGAAAAATATCCGTATCGATACTGCGCACCTGCAGCCTGTAATGAATGAAGTTCGTTTATCCGGTAAGGTTACCCCCAACGGTGGTAAGGTACTGAAGGTGTACCCGCTGGTAAGTGGTTATGTGGAAGATATAAAAGTACAGCTGGGCGATTATGTACAAAAAGGCCAGGTACTGGCAGTAATACACAGTGCGGAAATTGCCGATTATGAAAAGCAGCTGGCACAGGCCCAATCCGACCGCAATGTGGCAGATAAAAATCTCAAAGTGGCGCAGGACCTGTTCGAGAGCCGTTTGAATACAGATAAGGATGTGGTAAACGCCAAAGGGGAAGTACAGAAATCCAATGCTGAAATTAACCGCCTCAACGACCTGTTTAAAATATACCGCAAAGGTAAAGGCGCTACCTACCTGGTAACCGCCCCTATTTCCGGTTATATTATTGAGAAGAATATCAATAATAACATGGAGATCCGTACGGATAACAACACCAATATTTTCACCATTTCAGAACTGGACGATGTATGGGTGATGGCCAATGTTTTTGAAACAGATATTGCCCGTATCAAGGAAGGCTATGAAGCAGACGTGGTAACCGTAAGCTATCCTGATCAGCCCTTCCGCGGCAAGATCGATAAGATCTACAATTTCCTCGACCCTGCTACCAAAACCATGCAGGTAAGGATCAGTATCGATAATAAGAATATGTTGCTGAAGCCGGAAATGTTTGCTACCGTTTATGTGAAGTACCAGGATAACGATCAGAAAATAGCAGTGCCCTCTGCCGCTGTCATCTTCGATAACAGCAAAAATTATGTGCTGGTATTTAAAGACAAATTTAATATAGCCGTGCGCGAAGTAGAGGTAGATAAAACAGCCGGGGATATGACCTATATCTCTTCCGGCCTCGCTGCAAACGAGAAAGTGATCTCCAAAAACCAATTGCTCATCTACGATGCTCTTAAAGATTAAACGCGTCATGAAGCAACTGTTCTCCATAGGAGTGCTCACACTGGGCTGTACCCGCCTGCTGGCGCAGGATAAGAAGACGGATAGCATTATCCCCTACTCTTTCCATTTCCAGCAAACACTGGTAACGCAATGGCACCCGGATTTTTCTGCAAAGTATTCAGGTATCAACAGTTTCCGTACGCATGACAACGGCGCAACTTCCATTACCAGTACTATTTATGCAGGTATCCGCCCTTGGAAGAACCTGGAATTATATGTGAACCCGGAACTTGCAGGTGGGGAAGGTCTTAGCCATGCTACCGGCATTGCGGGTTTTCCCAACGGGGAAACCTTCCGCGTGGGCGATCCCAAACCTAAAATTTACCTGGCGCGTGCATATGGCGTTTATACATTACCGTTATCATCCGGTACGGAAACGGACCAGGATGACCTTAACAATGTAGGCGGCACCACTCCCACAAGATACCTGCGTTTTATTGGCGGTAAATACTGCCTTGCAGATTTCTTTGACCAGAACGATTACAGCCATGATCCCCGCACCCAGTTTATGAACTGGGCGCTGATGAGCAACGCTGCCTGGGATTACCCTGCAGATGTGCGCGGATATACCATGGCGCTCACGGTTCAGTACAGGTCTAACAACTGGCTGTTACAGGCCGCCACCTCCCTGGAACCGGAAGTAGCCAATGGTCCAAAGCTGAACTATCATTATGGCCAATCCAACGGTGAGGTAGTGGAAGTAACGCACACGCATACACTGAATAAGCATGAAGGGTCAGTACGGCTGATGGCTTTCATTAACCAGGCGCCCATGGGCAATTATAACGAAGCTGTAAACGCGGCTAAAGACACGCCGGATATCAGTGCAGTAAGGCGGAACGGCCATACCAAATACGGTTTCGGCATCAATATAAACCAGGAGCTGACCGGCAGCGGTGGCGCCTTCCTCAAAGCATCATGGAACGATGGGCATAATGAAACCTGGGCCTATACAGAAATTGACCGTTCAGTCAGTGCCGGATGGTTGCAAAGCGGCCAAAGCTGGCACCGTGCGCAAGACAATGCCGGCGCGGCACTCGTGGTAAACGGATTATCCGGCGACCACCGGAACTACCTTGCTGAAGGCGGCGCAGGTTTTATGATTGGCGACGGACGGCTCAACTATGCCCCTGAAGTAATTGCTGAAGTATTCTATCAATGTAACATCACCAGGCTACATATAGCTTTAAGCCCTGATTACCAGTTTGTGATGCATCCTGCTTATAACAGTGACCGCGGACCGGTGAATATTTTCGGGTTAAGGACCAGGGTAGCATTCTAAAGAACAGGAGTTATGAATAAATTCATTAGAAATATTGTAGCCTTTTCGCTGAGGAACAAACTGTTTGTTTTCATCAGTGTGGCCACGCTGATCGCAGCAGGCGTATTTTCCTTCTTACATACGCCCATTGAGGCTTTCCCCGATGTTACCAACACGCAGATAGTGATTGTAACCAAATGGAATGGCCGCAGTGCGCAGGAAGTGGAGCGTTTTGTAACGCTGCCCATAGAAGTATCTATGAATGCAGTGCAGAAAAAAACCAGTGTACGTTCTGTTACCATGTTTGGTTTGTCTGTAGTAAAGATCATGTTTGATGATGATGTAGAAGATTTCTTTGCCCGTCAGCAAGTGAACAACATGTTGCAGAGCATTAGTCTGCCTGACGGCGCTGAGCCGGAAGTGCAGCCACCCTACGGTCCTACCGGCGAAATATTCCGTTACTACCTGAAAAGCAGCAAGCGGGATTCACGTGATCTGCTTACCTGGCAGAACTGGGTCATAGACCGGCAGATCCGCAGCGTGCCCGGTGTAGCCGATGTGGTGGCCTTTGGCGGACAGGAAAAGATCTACGAGATCTCTGCAGACCCTGTACGGCTCGCCAAATACGATATTACCCCGCTGGAGCTGTACCAGGCCGTTACCAAAAGCAATGTGAACGTAGGTGGCGATGTGATAGAGAAAAACGGGCAGGCATACGTAGTGCGGGGAATCGGCCTGCTGAACAGTATCCCGGATATCAACAATATCATTGTTCAGAATATCAATGGCGTGCCCCTGCTGGTGAAGGATCTGGCCAATGTACATGAGGCATCCGCCCCTCGCGTGGGACAGGTGGGCATAGACAACAACGACGACCTGGTGGAAGGCATCGTAGTGATGCGTAAAGGGGAAAATCCCACAGAAGTATTGGCCCGCCTGAAAGATAAGCTGAAAGAGCTGAATGAAACCATCCTGCCGGATGATATCAAAATGGAAACATTCTACGACCGTGATAACCTGATGGAATTCTGTACCCACACGGTAATGCACAATCTGGCAGAAGGTATCATATTCGTAACTGTGATCGTATTCTTGTTCATGGCCGACTGGCGCACTACGGTGATCGTGTCTATCATTATCCCGCTGGCGCTGCTGTTTGCATTCATGTGCTTACGCTTAAAAGGTATGAGCGCCAACCTGCTGTCGATGGGGGCGATCGACTTCGGGATCATTATAGATGGGGCCGTGGTGATGGTAGAAGGCATCTTCGTAATGCTTGACCATAAAGCCCACAAATTTGGCATGGAGCGGTTCAACAAAATGGCGAAACTGGGATGGATCAAACAAACCGGCGGAGAGCTGGCAAAGGCCATCTTCTTTTCCAAACTTATTATTATCATCTCCCTGATCCCCATTTTCTCTTTCCAGAAAGTAGAAGGCAAAATGTTTTCACCACTGGCCTGGACACTGGGATTTGCATTGCTGGGCGCCCTGTTGTTTACCCTCACACTGGTGCCGGTACTGTGCTCCATTTTGCTCAACAGGAATGTGAAGGAAAAGAATAATCCACTGGTGAATTTCTTTGACCGTTTTGTAATGAAAGGCTTCAGCTGGACTTACCGGAACAAACGCCTCAGCATCACACTGGCACTGGCTTTCATGCTGCTTACTTTTATATCGGCGAAGTTCCTGGGCACAGAGTTCCTGCCACAGCTGAATGAAGGCTCCCTGTGGGTTACCACAGAATTGCCCATGAGCATGTCGCTTACCGAAAGCACCAAAATGGCGCATGATATCCGGCAGGACCTCGGCGGTTTCCCGGAAGTAAAAAGGGTATTGTCGCAGGTAGGCCGTTCCAACGATGGCACCGATCCCAACGGCTTTTACTTTGTGCAGTACCAGGTAGACCTGGCGCCAAAAGAAAGCTGGAAACGGAAGATCACGCAGGACGAGCTGATTGCGCAGATGGAAGCCCGTTTGAAGAAATACCCGGGCATCATTCTCAACTTCTCCCAGCCTATCAGCGACAACGTTTCTGAAGCGGTGGCCGGCTTCAAAGCAGCCAACGGGGTGAAGATCTTTGGCGACGATCTTGTGAAGCTGGAATCGCTTTCACAGCAGGTAATGGCGCAACTGAAAACGGTGCAGGGCATCAAGGATCTTGGTGTGATCCGGAATATTGGTCAGCCTGAAATGAGCATTAACCTCGACGATAATAAGATGGCCCAGTATGGCGTAGCCACCGGTGATGCGCAGGCAGTGATTGAAATGGCCATTGGCGGTAAAACCGCCACACAGCTGTATGAGGGTGAAAAGAAATTTGACATCCGCATCCGGTATGATGAGAACTACCGCAAAACGGAAGATGATCTTGCCAACCTGATGGTGCCTACTATCAACAATAATAAGATACCGTTGAAAGAAATTGCGGAGATTAAAACCATTACAGGACCGGCTTTCATTTACCGCGATAACAATAAACGCTTTATAGGCGTGAAGTTCTCTGTACGTGACCGCGACCTGGGTAGTACTATTGCCGAAGCGCAGGCGAAGATCAACCGGGTAGTAAAACTGCCCAAAGGCTACAGCATTGGCTGGACCGGTGAATTTGAAAACCAGGTACGCGCCACACAGCGTCTCGGACAGGTAGTGCCTATCAGTATCATCGCGATTTTCATGGTATTGTTCATGATGCTGGGCAGTGTGAAGGATGCAGGACTGGTGCTGATGAATGTGCCCTTTGCATTGATTGGCGGTATCCTGGCATTGCATATCACCAATATGAACTTCGGTATCTCCGCCGGGGTAGGTTTTATTGCCTTGTTTGGTATTTGTATCCAGAACGGGGTGATCCTCATTTCCGTATTCCATAAGAACCTGGAAGCAAAACTATCACTGAATGAATCTATCAGGCTGGGCGTACAAAGCCGTGTACGGCCTGTGGTAATGACAGCGATGATGGCCGCTATAGGCCTTATTCCCGCCGCCATATCACATGGTATAGGATCTGAAACACAGAAGCCGCTGGCGATTGTAGTAATTGGCGGGCTGATTACGGCAACGGTATTAACGTTGCTGGTATTCCCCATCATTTTCTATGGCGCTTATAAAAATAAGAGAGACCAGATGTAGTCAACAGATTGCGTATAGCCGTTCGCTTTAGTACAATACGAATGTGCATGCGCTGGTTTTTAGTTCGCATATAGGTTGATAGAATGGTCATAAAAAAGAAAAGGCCGGATCACCCCGGCCGGTTCGATTTTATGGTCAACTACTCCGCCCTGCCGAGAAGAAACAACGCGGGGCGGATTTTTTTATTCTATTTTTCTTCTTCTTGATTTATTGAACATCAGTCCTTTCTCCACTCCCTTGCGTAATTCTGCCTGTTGCTCCGGTGGTAGCGCGTGGGTAGTTTGACAAGCTTCACTGCAGCAGCCATCATATTTTTTTGCGCATGATTCACACTGGATAAACAAAAGGTGACAACCATCGTTCAGGCAATTGGTGTGGCTGTCGCAAGGCTCACCGCATTGGTGGCAATGACTGATAATATCGTCGCTGATGCGCTCTCCGAGACGGTCGTCGAACACGAAGTTCTTTCCTTTGAATTTAATGGGAAGCCCTTGTTGCCGTGCCTTGTTTGTATACTCAATAATACCGCCTTCCAGGTGAAATACATTCTTAAAGCCGTTGTGCAGCATATAAGCCGATGCTTTTTCGCAACGGATACCGCCGGTACAGTACATGATGATGTTCTTGTCTTTCTGATCAGCCAGCATATCCACAGCCATGGGCAGCTGATCGCGGAAAGTATCTGAAGGTACTTCTATAGCGCCTTCAAAATGCCCCACTTCATACTCGTAGTGATTTCTCATGTCTACGATCACCGTATCCGGGTCTTCCGTAAGTTTATTAAAAGTGACGGCATCCACATATCGGCCGCGATTGGCCATATCAAAGGTGGGGTCTGTAATACCGTCGGCCACGATCTTCTCACGTACTTTGATCTTCAGTACAAAAAAGGACTTGCCGTCGTCGTCAACAGCAATGTTCAGCCGGATGCCACTGAGAAAGTCGATAGCATATAATTGTTGCTTAAACGCCTCAAAATGATGCTCCGGCACGCTCACCTGGGCATTAATGCCTTCATGGGCTACGTAAATACGTCCGAAAGTGCCAAGTTGGAAAAGCGATTCGTACAATTGATCACGGAATGCCTTTGGGTCGGGGATTTTTGCGTATTGGTAGAAGGAAACGGTAACGCGTTTAAACGTTTCATTGGCCAGCCGGACTTTCAGTTCGGCGGCAGATACTCTGTTGTGTAATGCCATAATTGCTTGAAATTTTAAGGACGCCTGCGTCGCGAACAAAACTCCAATCAATTTTCTTTCATCTTAAAAGAACAATTGATTCAGGGCGCAAAGATAGCGAAATCCCTTGAATATCAATAATGATAAGGATCTGATTCCTTTGCCCACTGGTAAAGAACATGCAGAGAAAACCAGGCTATGGCGCTGATAATGAAGATGTAACCGATAAAACCGGGGGTTCTCAGTTCTGCCGCACCGGGCAGGTCATTTGTTTCCGTAATGTAGGCGGCTGCGGCCAGGACAATTCCGGACAGCAGCGCAATGAGGGCGATCTTTCTCATACCGGGTAATTCAAGAGGATGACTATTCGTTCTGGCATTAACGTGTGAGTAAAATGTGCACAGCGCTTATCCAAAATGTACTACCTTGATTAACGTATTCAGACAACCAAAAGTTCATCGTAGATCTAAAAAATATTTATTTTTTTATAACTATTTGATAATTATTGTATATATCTTTGCGAAAACGTTACAACCCCAATTGGCACCCTTTTTGAAAAATGACTTAAGAAGCAATATTGTTTAACCCGAAAATGTTATTTTATGAGTATTTACATTACTTACTTTATTTATGCAATTGTTGGTATCTGGATTTACAGGTTACTGGCTTATTTCTTTGACGAAAAGAAAGAAATAAAGAGCAGGAAGAAATTCTAGAACCGGTCGGTGAATAGTGAGATACGGGGATTTTGTTACCTGGCAAGCATATCTGGTGGTAACAGGGTCCCCGGAATCAGTGTCAGTTAGTTTTAAGCTTTACCATGTTGCCCAGGATTCCCCCAAAGCCAACACGCACCCCGATACGGGTATCTTCTTTACTTTGATAGCCTGCCACTACATCTACCCTGATCATCTTGAAAATATTTTCAATACCCCCGAAAACTTCCATATAGTTATTGTCGCTGTTTACATAAAACCCATTGGCGCCAGCCACCAGGTTCCATTTCAGCCGGTTCAGCAACGGGATTTTATTGGTGAGTAAGCCATTGAAATGATGTTCCACATTGGCAGTGGCATAAAATGGCGCAGTAGTGCTATACCGGTAATACGGCGCCAGCTGGAAGCTGTTCAGGTATTTTATATTGTAGAAGGTTTGATTACCGTTGAAATGCTGGTAATCGGGTATCTGTACATTCCGGTCGTTCAGGAAGCCTCCTATACCAATATGGTAGCGGAATTCACCCAGCAGTTTGAAATTCATATTGTCCTGCACCGAAAAATTCCATTTATCAAAATCAACAATGCTGTTCCCCACATTGGGTATGCCTTTGCTGTATCCGATGATGAAGGTGGGATATTTTGAACCAAAAGGGATTTTGCGGTCGGGCAATTCCACAAATTGTTGTCCGGGCTGGAATGTGAAGCTGGCATCCAGCACCAGCGCCTGGTGTTTTTCAAATGGTACGTTCGCCAGCTCATAAGGATGATTGGGCGTAAACTGTTTACGGTCGTTTTTAAAGATCACGAAATCGGTAGTGTTTTCCAATGGGTTCCTGCTTTCATAAGCAGCCCCTACCGACAACTTATCATTTGTCTGGAATGTACGGGTATAGCGTAGTTTGCCGAACCAGTTTTCATACAGCTTCATATAGTTCTCCTTCAGGAACAGGGTATAAAACTCGTTGGCAATATTATCGATGGGATTATCCTGGTTGAACTGGGAAACACGCTTCCCTCCAGCCAGCAACCAGTCGTTGCGGCCAAAACGCTTACGCTCCTTACTGCGGTTGCTGAAATCAATTTGCGTATAGGCATTGAAGTGAGTATTGCTCAATCCGTACCGCAGGAAGGGGGTAATGCGTAAACTGCTTTCTTCCCCGGTGTAGATGTTCAGGTCTGGTTCCAGGGCAATCACCAGGCCTTCCACGGTGTTATACTTCAATGATTTCAGCAGTCCTCTTACGCCCAGGGAATTATACTGAATGGAGCTGTCGCGGCGAAAATAATACTTGCGTTTCACCCCGTTCCAGAGCACATCCATTACCTTAACGCGTGGTTGTTTATGTTGCAGGGAATCGAGGTGATAACGGGAAAAGGAGGAGTCGCGCGCCGCCTTGGCGATGCTGTCTTTTTCGTGATAATCCTTTACCTCATCGGTTTCCAGTGGCACCGGCCGTACACTGTCCCAGTATGTGTGCGTCTGTTTATCAAAAGCAGAATCATACTTGAGGAAAGTGTTATCAAAGAACTTTGGCGGGAAACGGGGGGCTACATTATAATCGGAATATACATTTACAAAGCTGCCTCCCATGCGGAAGCCAAATTTATTAAAGGATATATGTATCACCTGGTCTTTTACACGCCATATATCTCCTGTAACGGGTACGTGTGTCTGGCGTATTTCCAGTGAATCCATCAGCTCCAGCTGGTATTCACTGGTAAGGAGCAGGTCTGTGCTGTGAATACGCCAATCGCTGTCTGTAATAAAGATATAGCCTGAAAACAGGGGCTCATGTTTACGGCGGGGAATAACCTGTATCTTGTTCACTGTTTTACCGTCTTCTGTAAATGTACCTTCCAGGTGATATTGATAATAGGCCAATGCATTTTCAGCAATAGGTGAAATATAGCCCCTGGGGCCCATTTGCGTGATCACTGCGGAAACGTTATTATCATAGAAGCTGATGATGGCAGGGAAACTCAAACCGAAGCCGCCGCCGCTTTTCCGGGAAGAAATTACTTCCAGTTTGATTTTGTCCGGTTGCCGAGCAGATATTTTTGTTACTGATTCCGACAGGAAGATCATGCCTTTCCCGGTGCTGTCTACCCCCATATCCTTCTTATCTATCTTCTGCCCCATAAATCTTCCGGGAACGCCTTTCATCCCTATGGTTCCTTTGATATACGACATGCAGGTATATTCCTTTACCTGTTCCTGGTAGAAATGTCTTTTCTTAATAGCCTGCCGGATGATGGCGTATGCAGGATCTTCTCCATTTGCTTTCACCACCACTTCCTTTATCTGCATATTCACTGGCTGCAGGCGGAAGTCGAGTATTTGCGCAGAGGTATTTACGTTAAGCGGCAGCTCTGTTCTTTTAAAGCCGATATACTGGCATACCACGGTATATTGTCCTGGCGCCAGATCAAGCTGGTACTGGCCGGCGGCATTGGTAGTAGTACCGGTAGTGGTTCCTTTTATGAAGATGGTAGCAAATGGAAGTGGTTGATCTTTATCATCCGTTACGCGGCCTTTTACCACAATAGCCTGGCAGTAGCTGGAAATGAAAATGCAAAACAGGGCAGACAGGTAATACTTCATATTCCAAATGTAACGGCGAACAGCTTATGGGTTATTGGTGTAAACTGTTTTATCAGAATTTTAACAGCCTGGATAAGTAATCAGGCGACCTTTTTAGGAGCACGGACAAACGCAGCGGTGCTGGCCGCAAAACCGGCTACCAGCGCGCCCAGAAACGAGCTAACCGCTCCCATCAGCGGTCCGCTCCGCACCTTCAATATCATTTCACTCATACGGTTGGCCAGCAGGTGATCGTTTCTTACATCCATATAAAAAGCAAGGATCATCCATAATACAAAAATGCCCATGAAGGCGCTGAAGAATGATTTACCCGGAGATAACGGCATCAGCAGGGTAACGAGAAAAGCGACGAGCGCTACACTCCACCAGGGTAGTATCATACCTGCTGCATAAGCCAGGAGCAGAACGAGGAGAAAATGGGCAAAGGATTTCATAGTTCTAATATAAGTAGAAAAGTTTAAAAATAAGGGAGGCTAGTCACAATAAGGGAAGCGTTTTTTGAATCTTTTAAAGATCAGCGGAGAAAATACGAGTTGATCTTTATCCAACGAGATGTCACCTGCGGTCATCTCCTGCGAAAAGGTCCATACCTCATCGCCGGACTTTCCATCCATTAACCGGAATGTAAACATTTTGTTATTCCTTTTGATAGCTCTCAAAGCCTGGCTAAGTCCTTCGCTTGCGGCCAATCCTATTGGCCATGGTGCCGGTGCTCCAACAGCCACATTTCCCCGGCTGCTAAGTGTAGCAGTGGTTGTAATACAGGCATCTACCTTCAATACTTTTGCGATAGCAGACATATCCAGGTAAGGTACTTTCCGCAGATCCAAACCGGCTCTTTTTAAAATGGAATCAGTTGTTTGCCATGATTGTACTTCTACCAACAACCGGCCCGTATCACTGGTAATGGTTTGGTATAATGCCTCCTGCAACTGTATACCGTATTTTATTTCAAGCGCCATAAATGCTTTCATACTACTGTCCGACAAACTTCTATACTCTGCAAACGTCGTTCTGACGGGCAGCACTGCAATCACTTTATGATCATAATTGCTTTGCGCTGCTGTATACAACGGATAAGTGCCAGTCAATAAAAGCAACAGGAATAATATTTTCTTCATAGAGGGGAAACTATCAGGTCACACATGACCGGGTTACATGACTTAAAGGGGGTGAATCACAAAATGGGGCTGTTGTTATTCATTTTCGACTACAGTATTGGACCATGAGCAAACGGGCAATGAATTTTATATCAGTACATTGATTTTGCTGATTATCTTTTAAAAATCAAAGATGATCAAATCCGGGTAATCAGCAAAATCAACGCGATCCTGGGTCAGACCAGACCCGCGGCGCTCGATTCCAGCGCCTGTTCTATATCTTCCAAAATATCCTTAATATTTTCCAGTCCAACTGAAATCCTTATCAGGCCTGGTGTTATACCCGCAATGGCCCTTTCCTCATCAGAAAGCTTTGCATGCGTGGTGCTGGCCGGATGGGAGGCAATACTGCGGCTGTCGCCCAGGTTAGCTGTTAATGAGAGCAGCTGCAATGCATCCAGGAAACGGACACCCTGCTGCAGGCCGCCTTTGAGCTCAAAACATACAATACCGCCGCCACCGCTCATTTGTTTTTGAGCGATACTGTATTGCGGGTGACTGGGAAGCAAAGGATATTTTACAGACAGCAGGTGGGGATTGTTTTCCAGCCCCTGCGCCAGTTTTAATGCACTGGAGGAATGACGCTCTACTCTCACGAACAGGGTTTCCAGGCTTTTGCTGAGCACCCAGGCGTTAAACGGCGACATAGCCGGGCCTGTGCTTCTGCAAAAGGTATGGATCTCCTTGATCAGCTCTGCTTTACCAACTACTACCCCGCCCAGTACGCGGCCTTGCCCGTCGATCCATTTGGTAGCTGAATGTGTTACCAGGTGGGCGCCGTATTCGATTGGCCGTTGCAATACTGGCGTCGCAAAACAGTTATCGACGTTCAGGATGAGATTATGCTTATTGGCAATTCCTGCCAGCAGTTCCAGGTCAATGATTTCCAGGCCCGGGTTGGAGGGTGTTTCCACGAAGATCATCTTCGTATTGGGTTTGATCATCGCTTCTATGCCTGCCGGATCGGTCATATCAAAATAAGAAGTTTCAATGCCCCACTTAGGGAGGAACTTCGTGATCACAGTGTGGGTAGAGCCGAAGATAGCGCGGGCCGATAACAGGTGGTCGCCGTTTTTCAGCAGGGCCATAAAGCCGGCAAATATTGCGCTCATGCCGGAAGCGGTGGCATATCCTGCTTCTGCTCCTTCCAGGGCGCACATCTTCTTTACAAATTCGTCTACATTGGGATTGCTGAAACGGCTGTAGATATTGAAGTCTGTTTCATCCGCAAAAGTAGCCCGCATTTCTTCCGCATTATCAAAACAAAAACTGGAAGTCAGGAACATGGGTGCAGAATGCTCCATCTGGTCTGTTTTAGACATCTGCATTCTTACCGCATTGGTATCCGGCTGGTATTGATTTTTTTCTTTGCTCATGGATATGGTAATTACAGCATTTTTAAGCGTTCAGTTTCACTTCCCAGGTCAGTTTAGTATTTCCCTGACGCAGGGTTTCCGCCACAGAACAATATTTGTTCATAGACAATTCCACAGCGCGTGCTGCTTTATCGGGATCGATATTACCTTTGAGATGGAACACCAGGTGAGCGGTTTCCCAGAGGGAAGGCTCCTTGCCTTTTTCTCTTTCTGCATCAATTTCTATACGGAAATCTGTTACTTCCTGGCGTTGTTTCTTCAGGATCATCATCACATCAATGGCAGAGCAGCCGCCCAGGCCCATGATCACCATTTGCATGGGTCTTACGCCATTGTTCTTGCCGCCATTCTCCACAGATGAGTCCATCAGTACTTTGTGGCCGCCTTCATCTACTGCCTCCATATTAAATCCGTCATCTACTCTTTGTAATGCTATCTTCATGATTATTAGGTTATCTTCAACAAAGATAAATAAAACCATCAGGATTTATGCAGTGACCGCCATTCGTAAATCATCAGTTGTATTTTACAATATTTAATTCTGATATTGTAGTTTTGCGCAAATTTGAAGAAGCATTGTCGGCAAAGGTATTTTACACTCAGACAGCATTCCGGTTAGAGTCCGGGGAAGTATTACCGGGATTACATATCGCGTATCATACATATGGTACGATGAAAGAAGATGGAAGTAACGTGGTTTGGGTATGTCATGCCCTCACGGCCAACAGTGATGCAGCTGATTGGTGGACCGGACTGATAGGGGCCGGTAAAGCCATTGACCCCGACAAGCACTTTATTGTTTGCGCCAATATCATTGGCTCCTGCTATGGCAGCAGCGGCCCGCACACCACTAATCCTGAAACGGGGCATCCCTGGTACAAGCAATTCCCCACCGTCACCATCCGCGATATGGTACAGGCGCATATCCTCCTCAGGCAGCACCTGCAGATACCCCGTATCCACCTGCTGATAGGCGGTTCCATGGGGGGATACCAGGCCCTGGAATGGTCGTTGTTCGAGCCGGCTGTTATAGACCGCCTCTTTTTACTGTGCACCGGCGCAGCGGAAAGCGCCTGGGGTATTGCTATCCACACGGCGCAGCGACTGGCCATTGAAGCGGATG
This sequence comes from Chitinophaga polysaccharea, assembly GCF_902150045.1. Taxonomy (GTDB): domain Bacteria; phylum Bacteroidota; class Bacteroidia; order Chitinophagales; family Chitinophagaceae; genus Chitinophaga; species Chitinophaga polysaccharea_A. The sequence continues at coordinate 405,685 of NZ_CABFVU010000003.1, read as the reverse complement.
ATACCTGGCAGGACAATAACCACAGCGCAGGTTCAAAAGGGCTGAAAGCCGCCAGGGCTATCGGTATGCTTACTTATCGCAACTACCAGACCTTTGTGCGCGCACAATCTGATGAAGATAAAGAGAAGACCGATAACTTCAGGGCTTCTTCCTATATCAATTACCAGGGCGATAAACTCGTAAAACGTTTCAATGCGCAATCGTACTGGCTGCTCACCAAAGCGATGGACAGCCACAATATTGCCCGTGGCCGCCATGAGGACATTACCACTACCCTTTCTCACATCCGGCAGCCTACGCTGCTGATCGGCATCAGCAGCGATATTTTATGTCCGCCGGAAGAACAGCAGTTTATGGCAGCACATCTCCCCAATGCCACTTATCATGAAATAGACTCTTCGTACGGACATGATGGTTTCCTGATAGAATTTGAGAAGATCGGCAAGATCTTACGGGAATGGATGCACTAAAAATATATTGATTCTGAAGATCTTACAGGAAGATATATGCAGCAGGATAACCCTGCTGCATTTTTATTTTAATCCCCTGCGCTCCCGATGGCTATATGCGGTTTTTTTTCATTATATTTATTTAAACCAAGTCTAAACCTTTTATAAATCCATCGTGTATGAGAAGCATTCTAATCAAAGCCTTCACAGGCTGCCTGGTGCTTTTATTATCCCTTACCCAGGTAATTTCAGCACAACCCCCCGCCACTATTCATGGTACTGTACGCGAAAAAGGTTCCGGCAACGTCATGCCTGGTGTGACCGTAGCGGTTAAAGGTTCCTCCACCGGTACCATTACCGGCAGCGGCGGCGCCTTCACCCTTAAAACCACTCACGCTTTCCCGCTAACCCTCGTGTTCTCTTACGTGGGTTTTAAAACAGAAGAGCACGAGGTTTCTTCCGCTACCAGCAACCTGGATGTGCAGCTCAGCTCTACGGAAATTCTCGGTCAGGAAGTAGTGGTTGCCGCCAGCCGTACACAGGAAAGCATCCTGCAATCGCCCGTATCCATCGAAAAACTGGATGCCCGTGCCCTGAAAGCCTCTCCTGCAGCCTCTTACTACGATGCGCTGGCCAACCTGAAAGGCGTGGAAATGAGCACCCAGAGCTTAACATTCAAATCAGTGAACACCCGCGGTTTTAACAGCAATGGCAATACCCGCGTGCTGCAACTGAATGATGGAATGGATAACCAGGCTCCAGGTCTGAATTTCGCGGTAGGCAACATGGTGGGCATTCCTGAAGTGGACCTGGATAATATGGAGCTTATTCCTGGCGCGGCTTCCGCCCTGTATGGCCCCAATGCACTCAACGGCATCCTGCTGATGAACAGCAAAAACCCCTTCCAGTACCAGGGATTAAGCGCCCTGGTGAAAACCGGCTTCCTGAATGATGCCGGGCGCTCTACTGCCACTACCGGTTTTTACGATGTGTCTGTTCGTTATGCGCACGCCTTCAGTGATAAGGTTGCATTCAAACTGAATGTTGGCTACCTCCAGGCAAAAGACTGGCAAGCTTATGATCAGCGCGACCAGAGCCTGGCAAACGGTCATACCCTGGAAAACGGTACCCGTGCCAATAATGAAGGTTATAATGGAGTGAATGTTTATGGAGATGAGAATACGGTGAATATGTACACCGGCCTCAAACCTTCCCTCATGCCGCAGATGATCGCATTGTCGCAGCAGCTGGGAGGCGCCCTCACACCAGATCAGTTATACAACGCCATCCTGCCTCCGCAGAATATGTCGAATGTAACCCGCACTGGTTACAATGAAGCGGATGTAGTGGATTATACCACCAAAAACCTAAAACTGAACGCTGCATTGCATTACCGGCTAACACCCAACCTGGAAGCCATTTTACAGGGTAGCTACGGTTCCGGTACCACGGTATACACCGGGGCCGACCGCTACTCCCTGAAAAACTTCAACATGGGTCAGTACAAAGTGGAACTTAAAAGCCCTGATTTCTACGTAAGATTATATACTACACAGGAAAGAGCGGGCGACAGCTATGCCGGTGGCACACTGGCTTCCGGTATCAATGAGGCCTGGAAAAGCAGCCAGCAATGGTATACAGAATACTTCGGTACTTATGGACTGGCCGCAGGCAATCTCTTTAAAACAACTTTTACCAATAACCTCGGACAAGGCGTTCCTGCTGCATTTGCAGCTGCCCAGGCGGCCGTTCAATCCCAGCAGGCAAACTTTATCAGCGCTGCCCGTGCTAACGCAGACAAGGGCCGCCTCATCCCCGGCACGCCTGAATTTGATGCCGCGGCAGACAAAGTGAAGAATAAACCCATACCCGGCGATGCTTCCGGCGTAGGCGCTAAATTCACTGATAAAACCAACCTGTACCAGGCGGAGTTCATGTATAACTTTCATAACCTGATCCATTTTGCAGAGATCCTGGCGGGCGGTAACTATCGCCGTTATGCGCTCAATTCCGAAAAAACACTGTTTGCAGTAGATGATAACGGCAAGGAGTTCCGCATCAATGAATACGGCGGTTATGTGCAGATCATGAAGAAGATCATAGAGGACCACGTGAAACTGACCGGCTCCCTGCGTTACGATAAGAATATGAACTTCAAAGGTCAGTTCAGCCCGCGCTTATCTGCCGTGTATACTTTCCTTGGTACGCATAATATCCGCGCTTCCTATCAAACCGGTTTCCGTATCCCGCATAACCAGGATCAGTATATCGATCTTGTAACTCCACAGGCGCACCTGATCGGAGGTTTGCCTTTCCTGCGTGAACGTTATGGTTTGGATAAAGGACCGGTATTCTCCCTGCAATCTGTACAGGCAGGAAACCCTACACAGTATGTTTTCCGCGAGTTCCTCCCGGAAAGGATCCAGGCATACGAAATCGGTTATAAAGCCGTGATCGCAAAGCAACTGCTGGTAGATGCCTATATCTATAAGAACGATTTCAAGAATATGAACGGTACGCAGATGCTGGTACAGCCAACTGCCGATCCTGCCAAGAACAATTTATTCTCCGTGCCGGTAAGCGCCACCGAAGTGGTGCACTCATGGGGATGGGCGCTGGGACTGGATTACAGCCTGCCGCTTAATTTCACCGCAGGTGGTAACATTTCCTATAATGAACTGACCAATGAAAAAGATCTTGGTTCATTTATGGCGACGTACAATACACCCAAAGTACGTTACAGCCTGAATTTCGGCAACCGCAACATTGCCAATTCCAATTTTGCCTTTAATATTTTATGGAAATGGCAGCAGTCATTCGTATGGCAATCTACTTTTGTAGGGCCTAATTTAAATGCTGCGGGACTGAGTGAAATTCCTGCCTTTGGCACACTGGATGCCATGGTAAGCAAGTTTTTCCCGAAAGCTAAAACCACGGTTAAACTGGGAGCAGCCAACCTGCTGAACAAAAAGTACATTCAATCATGGGGTAACCCGACTATCGGAACACAAGCCTATATTTCCATAGGTTACAATTTATAAAAGAGAAGCCCCGGGTACTAATAGTGCCCGGGGCTTTTTATGTTTGCCTGCCTGTTACTATACTACATCCCACCAGGGCTTATCTGATGAAGGATTCTGTTTGTTAAGCGGTTCCCGTTTAAAGTCGGCCACTGCTTTTTTAGCGGGACTATCGCCGGTCCATAAAGCCCGTGCTTCCGTTTTTATATCCTCGCGTTGCAACAGGGCGCCCAGTGTAGCTTTCAGCTTTATCCCCAGTTCCGGTTTCACCATATGTACAAAGTTGGCGTATCCTTCCATGCTGCTGATAATATTTTTTCCTTTGCCCCAGCTTTTGTTAGCCAAACCGGTTTTTGACACCTGGTGCAGCAATGCACGGAATTTACGAAGGGTGGTACGGTCCAGGCTCAGCTTTTCATTTACCACGATGCCGGTTACTTCGTGTTTATCGCCCTTGCGCATTACTTTCAACTTGTCGGGATGGATAGTAAATCCTTCTTCCTTTACAAACATTTTCACTGCGCGCAGTAACTGCCCTGCTTTATCAGCAGCAGGTCCTTTTGCAGAAAAGGTCATATCATCAGCATATCTCGTATAGGCGTAGCCGTATTTTGCCGCCAGGCCTGCAAAACGCCTGTCCAGTTTATAACAGATCAGGTTGGTGATAGCCGGGCTGGTCGGGGCTCCCTGCGGGAGATGTCTTGCTGTTTTAGCCACATAGTATTTGCGGCCATCGAGCAATACCTCATCTACTTCGGGTTCTGTACATATCAGCGCCAGTATGGTAGCTACCTGTTCAGCGTATCCGAGTTTACAGAATAATCCTTTTACACGTTTATAGGCGATAGATGGGAAGAAGTCGCGCAGATCAATGTTGATCACGATATCCTGTCCGGTATGCGGCGCGGCGTTGGTAACAATGGATCTACCGGGCACGAAACCATGTGCAGCTTTGTCATTTTTTATTTTATAAAGAATGTTTTCCAGGATCCAGTGCTGCGCAGCTTTCAGCTGTGGCATGGGAGCAGAAATGGTACGTGTGCCACCGGATTTTTTCGGGACCTGGAAACGTTGGTAATGGGTATGATGCCCTACTTTCCGGTTAAAGGACAAATACCTCAGTTTACCGATGGTGATACCCATGGCGTTTGCGAGTGCAGCGGCGTCGGCCCATACAGGTAATCCGAATTTCTGCAGTTGCGCCACATCCGGCACTTTTTTATTTAAGCCTGCAGACACTTCTTCACCGAGGTATACAATTTCCTGTTCACTTGTGACGGCCCACGCAGCGGCTTTTTCCTTCCTGGCGGTTTCACGGCGTTGTTTTGTTTCTTCTCTTTTCAGTTTGGCTTTAGCCATGCGGGCTTTGCGCATGTCTTCCAGCATTGCCCGCTTATTGCGGTAGCGTTGCCGTTCGCTGAGCAGTTCATTCAACTGCCGGCGCACCTCGCTCTCTTTTTGGATAAGGGTGGCTGCCGGTGAAGGCTTTGCAACGTTTTCGGCCCAGAAACCCAGGCGCGTCATTTCCTGTAATATATATTCCTCTTTTGAGGATGCACGTATCTTATCGTACAGTTGCTGACGGGTTAAGAACATGATAAATAGGTTTGTATTTATACTGTTTCATGACTCAGACAATGAAAATGATCCTTTGCCTTCAAATAAATATACCGGGAAGAAGATGGAAAATGGCCGGGAGTATGGCCTTGCTAAAACGGGGAAACAAAATTCTGTAAAGAGGAAAGGGCCTTCGTGCAAACCATTGACTAAATCAATCAACTCCAGGGAGGGGCCTACTGTACGCATATTTCAGCCCCCGGGGCTTCTACTGGAAATATGCGTACAGTAGGCCCCTCCCAAAGTAAAGATTGCATTTAGTGAAGCATGTATAGTCAGAATACCTGAATGACGAAACATCATTCATCCCTTTTCGGGCGCAAGTGCAATCAATTCCTCTTTACAAAGATCTTTGTTATTAACGAGTCAGCAAGGTAGAAAATAATTCCCGGATATAAAACATCTCCCTGTATTATTTTACCGCTTTATTTTCCGAATGCGCTATTCGCAGTGCCAGCATGTGTTCGCAAGGCCCTTTGTATAATTTATTCGTGCTGTAAAAGTTACAGTCGCAGTGCGCATTACTCAATCTTTCATCCGCATCAATGGTAATAACGGGATGGTATATACGTTGTGCGCCTTTTACATTTCCTTTCAGCTGTAATCCTGTGCCCGGGATATCTGTAGCGGTGAATTCCACTTTTCCTGCCTGCACCAGTTTAGTGGCTTCTCCTTCCTGCGGGTTGGCAAAACGCAGCTGGTCCAGGGGCAGTGGCTCACGGCTTAGTTCCCGGAGACGGTAAAATCCAGTATGCAGGTCGTAGATCACTTTGCCCGCCTGGGTATAAATGCCCAGTGCGCCAAGTACAGTAGCCCTATCGAGCCCGGTGGCGGCTGCAATCGTTTCCGGTTTGGCCATCCACCTGGTTTTCAGGTCTTCAAAAACGGTGAGCTTTGCCTGGTCGCTTACCTCTGCACGTGGCGCCATCAGGTCGAACTGCCCGGCTCGCGACCAGTCGTTGGTTGTCCATCCACTGAGCCCCAACGTAAACTGCATATCGCCAAGATCAGCCACATAAAAAGATGGCAGCCCGTTGCCGGTAAGATGCAGGGTGAATTTTTTCGCAATAGGTATCAGCCGTTCCAGGATCAGCAACCGTCTTCTCCCCCATATCCTGATCTCCCTGCGTTGGGGACCGGTGTATAACGATCTCGCACATACGATTTCCTGGTTCCAGGGTTCAAATATGGCGCGTACCGGCTTACCGGGTTCCAGTATAAAACGAATGGAGCGCGGCCCGCGTTTTTCCTTAAAGCGACGCAGCCAGGAGCAGAAATTATATACATCCATCGGATGCAGCTCAAAGGTGGCTGCCGGCAGCGTCATTGCGGAGCTTACCTGCAGAAATCCTCTTACCCAGCTATCTGGCAGGTCTATCTTTACCTCGTGGTATAATTCCTCCTGCGAGGTTTGCACCTGGAATCCTCCCGGGTCAATTTTAAAATCTGTTTCCTTGTAATCACGGATCTTCTGGAATTCGTTATAGAGGGAGGCAGAATAATCAATATTGGTAGTGCCACATTCAAACTCATTCACTTCCCTGAACACATTATAGCTGGCGCTCAGTTTTCCGTAGGTAGATTCATCCTGGCTGAAACATTCGAAGAACAGTTCATCAGGATGCACGCTGATCACGGGATCCAGCACAAACCAGGCATCGCGGTCTTTCTGGTATAAATAATCAAAATAACTCTTCCTGGCTTTATAAAATGGCGCCATTACCCTAGCCTGTTCCTGGTAAATACTGCTAAGCTCTTCTCTCAGGGCGTCTATCCGCTGATCGGAAGCCTTTACATCGTAGCCGTTCATGAATTCGGCCAGCCATACCGTTTCCTGCTGAGCGGCCCATTCCTTGTAGGCGGTTTTGTCTTTCGGTTTAAAGCGGAGGTCAGATACCACTACGTCATGGAGGGCGGAAATGGCTTCGCGGAAAGCTATTTTCTTTTGCAGCTTCCCCACAAAGAACGTGGGATCACGACGGGTATCCGGTGCAAAGGAAATGCCTGCTGAAGTGGCATTGCTGTACACGTTGGAGTTCCCGCTGTATCTGTAGTTGAATAACATAATGGATTACTTTTTAAGATACTCTGATCGTTGTTGGCACTATTTCAATGGGCAGCTCCACGGCATACCGTTCCTGTATACTACGCATAATGCTGATGCAGCGGGCTTTGTCGCTTATGGCTACCGTAGCGGATATATGCGCAATAATATGACCGATGTAAGCAGCTGCCTCTGCTGATTTCATGGCCTCTTTTTCCAGGAACGCAAAGATCCTTTCTTTCGCGGCGCGGGCTTTGTTCACCCTGCTCAGCACCACGCGGAAATAATGCTCCAGCTGTTGCAGGAATGCCAGGTTACCGGCCGCATATTGCTGCAGGTAATTGGTGGCAAATAACTGCATACTTTCACTTGGATGCTGGCTCAGTTTTAACAGGTAGGTTTGCCCGTCCTCCTCATGGAAGAAGCGTAACAGCAGTTCACGGCCAAAAGCCTGTATATCCGGGCGTACGCTATCGGCAACTGCCACCAGGGTTTCGGGCGACCAATCCTTATCCGTGAACTGTGTCCGGAAAAATTCCATGGCCTCCTGGCGGGTGTCGTCCCATTTCGCATCGAGCAGCCCGATGGCCGCATCCCTTTCAAAACGGATACATGCCGCGTTATCATAATAAAAGTGCCAGCTCCACTCCCTTACTTTCAGCAACTCATGGTTACCGGCGGCGATCACCTGTTTCAGTGATAAGGCCGGGGCGGGGATATACCTGTCCAGCACCAGCAGGCCAAACTGCTGCGCCGATCTGTAATTGGCGTACAATAACCGCAGTGCGGTGGCAGTATCTATATCCTGCAGGTAATCCACCAGCTCATTACTGAGCGTGGCTTCAATATCTGCGTGCATACCCTCGGCGGTTTCCCTGCGCATAAGCAGGGGCACCAGTTCATTCACCAGGTAAACAGCCAGGCGTTTATCCTGTTGTACCAGGCGGCTGATGAGCGGGCGCACTGCATTTCGTACATCCGTATACGTACTTAATAATATATGGAGTACCAGCTCCGGTCTTTTCAGCAGTTCATCGGTACCCATTGCCTCCAGCACTTCCACCCCGGCAGTTCTTACCGGCTGGAAGCCGTTGCTGATCAGGCTTTTCACCATTGAATCAGATACTTCGCTGAAGTTGAACTGCCCTTGTTTGAGGAGCAGCAGCCTGGCGGCAAAAGCCTGGCAGGCGGCCACAGGGCTTTGCAGTAATGCTTCTATGTCCGGTATACCCGTTTCCGTTAGTACCGGGCCGCAGCTCCCTTCCAGGATATTGCAGCCATCGTTGAGGTTTTCATTCCCTTCAGGGGTAGATGTTTTCAGCGCCAGCAGCGCCGCCACCGCTTTAACGCAGAGCGTTCTCATTTTATCCGGAGATAAATATCCCGGAGTGAGTTGCTTACGAACGAAGTTCCGTACTTCCCTGTAAGGTGAAAACATCAGCTGCAGGAGAAAGTCCATGTCTGCAAAGCAAACCGCCTCATTGTCGCTGACCCATTGCAGGCCCTGTATACGGGCCAGTTCCAGGGGGCTCATTACCAGCACATACAGTAAGCGCAATGATGGGTTAGCGGGATCGTATCTTTCTTTAGCCAGTTCCAGGCCGAACATCGACGGGATGGAAAAGGCATTGGCGAGGAGACCGGCGATCACGCTTTCATCCATTTTATCTTTCAGGGCGTTGTAATCAGGGTGTGCTTTCAGTTGCTCCATGGCAAAGATGTGCACTGCTTCCATGCGTGCCGATACCAGCAGCTGGATAAAAGCCTGGGGCAGTTGCTGCCAGAGGTGCAGGAACGGCACATCTCCCGCCGGCTTTGCCTGCGGCTCAGCCGCCTTGTATTCAGGCGGTACTGCGGATGCCGGCTGGTTCTTTTCTCCGCCCAGCCAACCAAAGAGTTTCTTCAGCAGGCCGCCTTTGTCTTTCATCGTATCGGGGTTACCGGCAGGTTTCGTTTGTGCCTGTCCGTTAGGTGCGCCCTGGTCCCTGAAAACCCACTCCTTATGATCTGCTGTCAACTTCATGTTGGTCGCGTTCCCGCGGAGGATGTAGTTGAGATACACCAGTTTGGAGTTAGCCGGGAAGTGGCGGTAGTAGGTCACATAGCGGCCATTCACCCAGGTATATTGTTGGGTTTGATACTCTTTGGCAGCATCCCTGCCTTCATCATATTGCAGCAATAATGCGGTGGCGAGGCGAACATAGTGGTCATCGTTCTGTTCACCAAAGCGGCGCAGGTTACGGAATACGCGGTAATGAAGATAGTTGCGGGTCTTATCTGAATAGGCCACTTTACTGGTGGGCCTTTTCAGTTCTTTATCTGCCTGCAATGATTCATTCAGCTCAGGTATAAAGATGCCTGGCACAAAGCGTTTATCATTATAATCCGTCCTGGTACCGGGATTCTTAAACATAGCGGCTTCCCTTTCAAAGCGTGCCGCCAGTATGGCTACCACGCCCTGATCGCCACGCAGTTCCGCCTGTTTCAAGATATGACGGATATGCTGGAACCAGGAAGGTCTGAAAGGCAGGTGCATGAGCAGGTTGCCGATAGCCACTCTCACTGCCGGATGCTCAAAGGCAACGATGTAGAGGTCTTCCAGCAACGGGTAGCTTTGCTCCTGCCGGGTGATCACCTGTTGCTGCAATAGCGCCAGTAACTCCTCTGTACTTCCTTTGGCAATGGTTTGCTGGAAAACTTCGGGCAGGCGTTGCAGGTAGGAACGTACATGCGCTGTACGTTCTTCCGGCGGCAGTACCAGCAGCAGGCCGTTGGCCGCCAGCATCCTGATATTCAGGGGCCGGGAACTGTTGTCGGCATAAGAGCGTAGTACGGGGATGGCAGCGGGGTCGCCGGATCTGCCAAGCGCCCAGAGGGCGGCATAGCGTTGTAATCCATCGCCTTTCTCCACCAGTTTGACCAGGTAGGGAACGGCTGCGGTTATTTTTTCTTCACCGGCTCTCCATATTACGCGGGAGGTGCTCCAGGAGGTTTTAAAGCTGTTCTTTCCTTCCACTGCATCCTGTAAACGTTTGAGAATGGCGCGGTGCTTTAGATTTTCCACGAGGGTAGTATCTACCGGTGTAAATGATAAATCCTGGACAGCTTCCTGTTCTCCAAGGTAACCTTTGCTTCGTTTTTCCTTTTCGAGGGCATCGAATATAGTGGTAGCGGCGGACAATGTAACGGGGCTAACTGTTTTGGTGCCGTCTTTCAGGGTACCAAATCTTTTACCATAGCGGAAGTTAACAATGTACTGTTCCGGGCCAACTTCACAAAGATCAATTTCGTAGGTCTTATCCGAGTTTCCTTCCCGGAAGAAGAGTTTTACGTTCCTGACAATTCGCATGAGCTAACATTAAAAAATAGGTGGCTAAGCTAATAAAAGAATTTTGAATTAACGCGGCGGGGTTACATAATTAATATATGCATGTACGTTAGGGATTATATAGCAACGGGCCGGATGGCCGGCCCGTCATTTTGTTGTAACCTTCATGGAACTTATCCAGAAGTATCATTAAACGTTGAAACGGAAGTGCATTACATCTCCGTCGGCAACGATATACTCTTTACCTTCAATACGCAAGCGTCCATTATCGCGTGCAGCGGATTCTGATCCGTATTTCACGTAGTCATCATAAGCAATTACTTCCGCTTTGATGAAGCCTTTCTCAAAATCAGTGTGGATAACGCTGGCAGCCTGCGGGGCTTTCCATCCTTTGTGGATGGTCCAGGCGCGTACTTCCTGTACACCGGCGGTGAAATAGGTGATCAGGTCCAGCAGGTTATAGGCAGAGCGGATCAGGCGGTTCAGGCCTGGTTCTGCCAAACCATATTCTCCCAGGAACAGTTCTTTATCGGCCGGGTCTTCCATTTCGGAGATCTGGGCTTCAATGGTATTGTTCATTACAATTACCTGTGCGTTTTCCGCTTTCACGGATTCCTGCAGGGCCTGGGAAAATTTGTTGCCGGTATGAAGGGAAGCTTCATCCACGTTGGCAACATATAATACCGGTTTTTCAGTGAGCAGGAACAGGTCGGCAATAGCTACCTTTTCTTCTTTGCTGAGGCCCAGTTCACGGATGTTACGGCCTTTCTCCAGGTGTTCCTGGCATCTTTTCAGTATTTCGAATTCTGCTTTTGCTTTCTGATCGCCACCGGTTTTAGCCATTTTCTCGGTGCGTGCTATTTTGCGTTCCACGCTGTCCAGGTCTTTCAGCTGTAATTCGGTGTCAATGATTTCCTTATCGCTTACCGGGTTGATCTCCCCTTCTTCGCGGAGGATGTTTTCATCTTCAAAGCAGCGGATCACATGCACGATCGCGTCTACCTCGCGGATATTGGCCAGGAACTTGTTTCCCAGGCCTTCCCCTTTGCTGGCGCCTTTTACCAGGCCGGCAATATCTACAAACTCGATGGTAGTAGGCACTACGCGATCGGGCTTTACCAGCTCTGCCAGTTTATGCATACGTTCGTCCGGCACATCTACCTGGCCAACGTTTGGTTCTATAGTACAGAAGCGGTAGTTACTGGCCTGCGCCTTAGCGCTGTTGCTCACCGCATTAAATAAAGTCGATTTTCCTACATTCGGCAATCCTACAATTCCAACTTGCAAAGCCATTTTTTAAAATTTGCGCAAAGATAGGTTTATTTTAGTTTATTTGTTGATGAATAAACCAATAATCTAATGGCATTAAACTACGTATGGCTGGGATTTTTTCTTATTGCATTTGTTGTAGCACTTTTCAAGTCAGTAGTTTTACATGATGCGTCTATTTTCGGGGAGATTATGAACGGCATGTTCGCCAGCGCCAAAACCGGTGCGGAGATCTCGCTGGGACTGGCCGGCATCATGACTTTATGGCTGGGTATCATGCGGATCGGCGAGGTAGCGGGGATGATCAACCGGTTTTCAAGACTGGTAAACCCCTTCTTTTCCAAGTTGTTCCCCGAAGTGCCCAAGGGGCATCCGGCGATGGGGTCTATGATGATGAACTTCTCTGCCACCATGCTGGGGCTCGATAATGCCGCCACCCCTATGGGCCTGAAGGCGATGAAGGAGCTGCAGGAGATCAACCCGAAGCCGGAAGAGGCCAGCAACCCGCAGATCATGTTCCTGGTACTGAATACCGCCGGTGTGGTGCTCATCCCCACTTCCGTGATAGCCATCAGGCTGGCGGCCGGTGCAGCCAACCCGGCCGACATCTTCATCCCCACCCTGATATCCACCTTCATGGCCTTTATAATGGGAATGTTTGTGGTTTCCATCTACCAGAAGATCAATCTTTTTAAATTACCCGTACTGGTATTCCTCGCACTGTTTGCCGGTATCATGGCTGCTTTATGGTTTTGGGTACATAGTTTACCTCCTGCGGAGATAGGCCCTAAAACGGCTTCCCTCGGCGGCGCGATCATTTTCAGCATTGTCATTATTTTCCTGGTAGCCGGGATGGTAAAAAAGATCAATGTATATGACGCCTTTATCGAGGGCGCCAAAGAGGGATTCCAGGTATCTGTGAGGATCATTCCTTACCTGGTGGGCATGCTGGTAGCTATCAGCGTATTCCGGACCACCGGTTGCCTGGATTATATCACCAACGGGATCGGCTTACTGTTTGCCGCCATGGGGCTTAATACGGATTTTGTGCCTGCCCTCCCGGTGGCCTTTATGAAACCGCTGAGCGGTGGCGGCGCCCGCGCCCTGATGGTAGACATCCTGAAAACGCATGGACCGGATTCGTTTGTAGGTAAACTGGCCAGTATTATACAGGGCACCACTGAAACCACCTTTTATGTACTGGCGGTGTACTTCGGCTCTGTAAACATCAAGCTTACACGATATGCCCTGGCCGCCGGCCTGATCGCCGACTTCTTCGGAATGCTCTGCGCCATATTACTGGCGTATCTCTTCTTCCATTAATTATTCCTGTAAATAAGAAAAGGGAAGGTTAGCGCCTTCCCTTTTTTTTATGCCGGTATGTTAATCGATGCATTCACCCGCTTCACAAAATCATCTGCACCGGTAGGGCTGATCAACCACTTCCTGTTGAGCGATTCTATCAGCACCAGATTTTCCCGGTTGGTGCACCAGCGCTGATACTTTCCTATTTCGCTGGAACGGTAGGTGCCCAGGTATCCGAATATACCTCCCAATGCCAGTAAGCGGGAGCTTGTACCCAGGTCTTCTTCCGTAATGCTTCTCAGTCTTACCACATCTTCCAGCTGAATAGTAATACTATGCAGGGGCCGCTTGATAAGTATAGTCGTAGCCGTTAGGATATAATACCGGGGGCTCAGGTACCAGGCTACCAGGATGGCTGGCACCAGGATAAACAACAGCATGGTGGTAACCATTGCATCGTGTGAAACATCCGTGATCTGCCTGAATAAAAATATAAGTGTGACAATGATGACCAGGTTCGTTACTATCTTCGAGTTATCATCCAACGGGGCGGCGTATCGCATATATGGCTCTCCTTTAATTCGGCAGGTAAGATAAAACAAAATGATTATTTACATGCTATCATACTTCCCGGTTTTTTCTTCAATAGTTACATCTCCGTCCTTTCTTATCTGCATTTTTATATACACCAGTAACTGGGAGGCGCCGGCTTTAAAACATACTTCCTGGGTTTTGCGCACCACTTCCATCAGCTCTTCATAGGTTCCTTCCATCACCGTTTCAAAAGGGCATACCCTGTATTTTACCCCGGAATCCCTGATCACTGCAATTGCTTCGTCTACTACCGGGTAAACCTGTTCTGAAGGCACCGAAGGAATGATCTGGAGGGCTAAATTAATCTTGTTACTCATTTTTTACAGCTTTATATTTTTATGGTTATTAAGTTGTTACATTATTTTATTTAGCAGGAAGATTGAAGCAAAACAGTCCCTTTTCGGGTACAATTCTGGTTCCCTTGCCGCAAAAGAGGTGAAATGCCTTATAGTATCAGTTTAATTATACCTTCTAAATATCTAAATATCAATAAATAATACTAATTCTATTTACTTATTTTTCCTTGCAGTGAATGATACTTCGATTCGTTATATATAACAAATAAAAAACATCCATTTACCGGCAAATTCTGACTGCGGGAGTGGTAAAACTACAAAAGGCAATACATAAATGAACATGTATTGCCTTTATAAATATAAAAAGGTTGGTTATTTTTTTGTGGCGAGATAGTTGAACTGATCTATCCGGTCGAAGGTAAAATCAGCCAGTGAGCTCAGCTTATCGTTTACAGTATTGTCACCTTCATAGCGCTCAAAAATAATACGCAGATGAGGTGTTTGACTGATAAAATTCCGGGCGCCTTCCAGTACTTCTGTTTCCATTCCTTCCACATCCAGTTTTACGATGATCTTGCTGTTCAGGTCAAATCCAAGTTCAGGGACCAGGTCATCGAGCCTTTCAATAGGTATATTGCCTTCTTTATTATTTTCCCGGTCGATATAACTGGAACCGGTAACGGTGCTCATAATATTGAAATTCACCTTTTCCTGTTTGCTGCCCAGGCCACAGGCAAAAAGTTTTACTTTATCCCCCACTTTGTTGAGGGTGATGTTCTCCTGTACAGCTTTGTGGTTCACCGGTTCAAACGCCACACAGGGAACGCCTTTCCCGGCCAGCCAAACATCGTACTCACCAATACAGGCGCCAATGTCTATAAAGCCGTCTATGTTATGGCTTTCTACCTGTTGCTTCAGGAAGTCGCGCACCTTTTTTTCATAGGCGTAATTAATAAACTGGAAATCCGTAGTGCCTTTGCGGATCCGGAAATGCCCCATCGCCGACTTTGCATTCCACTCCTCCAGTGAGGGCTTATTTAATAATACCAGTTTAAGGGATGCCTGGAGGGATTTCCAGTCGTTATAGCGGATATATTCACTGAAGTAGGCGAAATATTGCCGGTACTTGGATAAATTCTTCCAGGACGGATAATAGGCTTGATCTTTCATAAATCAGGGAATTTGTAGTGAAATTTAGAACTAAAAAAGGATAACAGCAAGCATCTGCCCGCCATTATCCTATTATTTTCCTTTATTATATTATGTTTATCTATAATTAAAAAACACCGCTCATCTATATCTATTTCTTCTTCTTGTATTTTACCTCGTACAGGTCATTCCGGATATCTTTTTTAGTTTGCACGCTTCCAAAGGCATGTAATTCCTTCAACAATACAAGATCCACATCAGCAATAACCACCATTTCTGTATTAGGGGTTGATTCTGCTTTGATGCCGGTTACGGGGAAAGCAAAATCGGAGGGAGTAAATACGCAGGACTGCGCATACTGCAGGTCCATATTGTTTACCTTGGGCAGGTTCCCGATACAGCCGGCGATGGCCACATAACACTCATTTTCAACAGCCCTTGCCTGCGCGCAGAACCTGACACGGTTATAGGCATGCTGGGTATCGGTCATGAAAGGAACAAACAGGATCTGCATACCTTCTTCCGCCAGGATACGTGAAGGCTCAGGGAATTCCACATCATAGCAGATCTGGATACCGATTTTACCACAGTCGGTGTCAAACACTTTGATATCGCTTCCTCCTTTGATTCCCCAGGCGGCAACTTCACCTGGCGTGGGGTGAATCTTGATATACTGTTCGTAAGTGCCGTCGCGGCGACAGAGATAGGAAATATTATACAGCCCCTCATCTATTACAATGGGCATGCTTCCTGAGATGATATTTACATTATAGGCTACCGCATGCTGCTGGAATATTTCCCTCAGCTGGTTAGTGTACTGGGCTACTCCCCGGATGGCCCCGGCGGGGTCCATCTGGTTAAACTCTCCCATCAGCGGGGAGTTAAACAGTTCAGGGAATACCACGAAGTCGGATCCGTAATCACTAACTGCGTCAATGAAATATTCCACCTGTTGCAGAAAGCCATCCAGGCCGCCATAGTCGCGCATCTGCCATTGTACCAGGCCAATACGCACCGTGGACTTATTATACCGGATAGTGTCGAGGTCCTTTTCATAATAGATATTGAACCACTGTAAGAGGGTGGCAAAACCTTTAGAGGCTTCATCATTAGGTAAATAGTTCCTGAGGATCTTCTTTACGGTAAAGTCGTTTGAAAACTGGAACGTTAGTGTGGGATCGTAAATTTCCCGGTCCTGCACCTTTTCAATATACTCCCTGGGCGACATCCTGTCCGAATACTTTTCAAAATTAGGGATCCGTCCGCCGGCTACAATACCCTGAAGGTTCAACTGCTCGCAAAGGTTTTTACGGGCGTCATATAAGCGGCGGGCCAGTCGCTTTCCGCGATAGTCTGGATGCACAAATACCTCTATGCCATACAGCGTATCCCCCTTGGGGTTATGTGTATTAAAAGTATAGTAACCGGTGATCTGTTCATAGGTGTGGTTATCACCGAATTTCTCATAGTCTACTATGATTGCCAGCGCACATCCTACAACTTTATCATTCACCGTAACCGCTATCTGCCCTTCCGGGAAAAGCTTGATCAGCCGTTGTATGGTAGGCTCCCGCCAGTAACTGCCCGCCATATCGGCATAGGCCGATACCATAGATTCCTTGAGATCAAGGTAATCTTCCACGGTTAAATTCCTTATTTCTACTGTTTCTGACATAGCCTGTTTTTCTGTTTTAAAAGACAATTGTTATCGTAATACTTCAATAATATCGAATTTTTTATTTACTTTGCAGTTAAAGTTAAGAACTTCATATTTAACCATCCCCAACGGCAAACCTGCACATTTAGTTTATAAACCGTATACATCAATTACACCTTTGCTATCGTGCCGTTAATTCAAAACAGAGATATAGTTATAATCGGGCTGCAACAATGGTATACTTCTATTGGAAGTAACTGTAAAAATATTGCGATGGAATTTGCCCGGCACAACAGGGTATTATATATTAACTCACCGCTGGACAGGAATACCGTTATCAACGGGAAAGACGATCCACATGTACAATACCAGCTCGATGCCATCAGCAAGAAAGTGCCGGCTATTGTTCCGATAAGTAATAACCTTTGGAACTACTACCCTTCCGCAGTGCTGGAATCTATCAACTGGCTGCCTTTCACACCGCTGTTTTCCTGGTTTAACAAGCGCAATAACAGAAAGTTTGCGGACAGTATCAGGGAGGCTATCCGGGAAATGAATTTCAAAGACATCATTTTGTTTAATGATAATGACATCTTCCGGGGATTCTATCTCAAGGAGATGTTACAACCATCCAGTTATGTGTACTACAGCAGGGATTACCTGCTTGGCGTTCCTTATTGGAAGAAGCACGGGCTGCGGCTGGAACCGCAGCATATTGCAAAGGCCGATGCCGCAGTGGCCAATTCATTATACCTTAAGGAAATGCTGCAGCAATACAATCCCGCGAGCTATTACGTTGGACAGGGATGTGATCTGCGGTTGTTCAATGCTGCTGCTGAGCATCCGGTGCCCGAAGACGTACCAACAGGCAAAGGCCCGGTAATAGGCTATGTGGGAGCGCTGAAATCGCTGCGGCTGGATATTAATGTGTTAATAAAGATAGCCAGTGAACGGCCCGACTGGAAACTGGTACTTGTTGGCCCGGAAGACGACGACTTTAAGGCTTCCCGGCTTCACCAGCTGCCAAACGTTTATTTTACAGGGCATAAGGATCTGTCGCAGCTCCCTGCTTATGTACAGGCTTTTGATGTATGCCTCAACCCTCAGGTACTGAACGAAGTAACGGCCGGGAACTATCCCCTGAAAATAGATGAGTACCTGGCCATGGGCAAACCGGTAGTGGCCACTGCTACCAAAACCATGGAGCTGTTCAGGCAACATGTATACCAGGCTGCAACGGCGGGCGACTATGTTCCGCTGATTGAAAGAGCCTTATCAGAAAATGCAGATCCTTCACTTGCAAGTGAACGTATCCGCTTTGCCGGCACACATACCTGGGAAAATTCTGTGGCAGCTATTTACCAGGCCATCTTAAACACCAGCGGTAACTGATTATGAGCATCAAAGAAAAACTGAAACAACACCCTGGTCTGAAGAAACTGGCTTTATACCTCCTGATGCCCAGGCACCAGGCTCGCCCCCGGTTATGGGTGCGGTTGTTCGTAAATCCTTTTTTCCATAAAAAAGGGAAGGGCGCACTTATCCGGAGACGGACCCGGATGGATGTACTTCCCTTTAATACCTTTACCCTGGGAAACTACTCCACCATAGAAGATTTTGCTACTGTAAATAATGGTATGGGCGCTGTGATCATCGGCAACCATGTAAGGATAGGAATAGGTAATGTGCTGATTGGCCCCGTACGTATAGGCGATCATGTTATACTGGCGCAGAACATTGTGCTGTCGGGGTTGAATCATGGCTATAAAGATCCTGATATGCCTATTTCGCTGCAGCCGTGTACTACAGGTGAAATTGTTGTAGAAGCGGATTGCTGGATAGGCGCCAACAGCGTTATCACCGCAGGCGTTACTATCGGGCGGCATTCCGTGGTGGCCGGCGGCAGTGTGGTAACCAAAGATGTACCTCCTTATACAATAGTGGCGGGCAATCCTGCCCGCCCTATCCGTCAATATCAACCATCCAGTGGTACCTGGGAAAAGATCTAGTTGCTTATTTTTATAAAACGTCCTTTCTTATTATAGCTGTTGTCCTGCGACTTCACCTCCACTATAAAATGTCCGTTTGATAAATTACTGATGTTTACATCCGACTGGAAGGAATCCGGCGTGGTAAACATTAATTGTTGCTGCATCCGGCCGTTCATGTCAAAAATCCTGACCTGCAAAGGCTGTTCGCTCTTGCGGACAATCTTCAGGCGTATGATGTTTGTTGCAGGATTGGGAGATATGGCCAGCGAATCATCTGCATGAGAAATAATATCGTTGCCCAGTACCGTTAAGTTAAAGGTGGTGGTAGCTGTAGCATTCTTATCATCTGTAACGGTAAGCCTGAACTGGTACTGCCCTGCCTGTAAGCCATTGATTAGGGTTTGTACCTGGTCGGGGCTCTTTAAATTAGCGCTGGTGGGGCCGGTTACCTGCATCCATTCATACTTCACAATAGTACCATCGGGGTCATAAGAGGAACTACCATCTGCAATGAATGAATTCATTGGCTGCTGAATGCTCCTGTCGCCCTGTGTTTGTGCCACCGGCGCTTTGTTCTCCACCGGCAATACCGTGATGTTTACCGTAGCGTTACTTGTCGCCCCGTTATTATCCGTTACCGTAAGACGGAAAGTATATGTTCCTTCCTGCAGGTTGCTTATGTTTGTTTTAGCGGTACCTGCGCTGGCAATATTGCCTCCGGCAGGACCGGCAGTTTTTTCCCATAGCCAGGTTACAATTTGCCCGTCGGCATCCGCGGAGGCGCTGCCATCCAGGGCGGCACTGTTCACCGGCAACTGTATGCTGATGTTGTTGCCGGCATCAGCTACCGGCGATTGATTGGGCGCTGCCGCCAGCACCAATACGGTTACTGTAGCCGTGGCCGTGGCGTTATTATTATCTGTTACGGTTAGCTGATAGGTATACGTACCTGCAGCAAGGTTGTTCACGGCTGTTTGTGCGGCACTGGCTGTTGCAAGGTCGCCACCGGCAGGACCAGCAGTTTTCTGCCATAACCAGCTAACAATTTGTCCATCGGCATCTGCAGAAGCGCTGCCATTAAGCGTAGCTGTGTTTACCGGCAGTTGTATCTGGATGTTCTTCCCTGCATTGGCCACCGGTGGTTTATTGGCGGCAGTCAGCACCGTCACTTTTACAGTAGCGGTATCCTTTGCGCCTGCGTTATCTGTAATGATGAGGCGGAAGGTATACGTGCCGGCCACCAGGTTGCTTACATTTGTTTTAGCGGCGTTTGCGGCGGAAAGATCTCCCCCGGCCGGGCCAGCGGTTTTTGTCCATGCCCATGAAGTAATTTGTCCATCGGCATCAGTAGAAGCGCTGCCGTCCAGCGAGGTAGTATTTACCGGTAACTGCACCTGGATATCACTTCCGGCACTGGCTACCGGTGGTTTATTAGCGGCAGGTTTAACGGTAACGGCTATACTGTCGGCATCCGTGAGCCCGTTCTTATCAGTTACCGTTAATGCATATACGTAGTTTCCCTGGGTAAGACCGGTTACACTTGTTTTCACCATATTGGCGCTCACAATAGTTCCCGCTGCAGGACCTGAGATCTTTTTCCAGGCATAGCTTTGAATGGCACTGCCGGAGGAAGCGGTGGACAAAGCGCCATCAAGCGTTGCATAGTCAACCGGTAAGGTGATGGTTATATCACTGCCTGCATTTGAAACGGGCGGGGAAGTGGTGCCGCCGGACTTAAATTCAAACGCGCCTACATCATATTTACTTTGCTGGGGCCTTGCGGTATTGTCGAAATCAGTTTTTAATGAGAAGTCGGTCATGTCCCTGCCCGTGTTTATCGCGGTGGACGTGGATAGCAACCGGAAATTTCCGGCGGCGCCGTCCACGAAATTAGCGGAGGCTACATCGGTGTAACAGAGGTTGTTTCCTGAAGTAAGCTTTATCGGCTGATCTCCTTTTATATACAATCCCTTTGAGGGGTAATCGAAGGCCGTTCCGGTTTCTACCAGGAGGTTATTATATACCTGGTGACCGATAGGTGTTTGATACGCAAATATTTTGATACCGTTCTTACCAGCATCTGTATTAACGATGGTGTTATTGTAGATGATAGCAGCGGGAGGTGGAAAAAGATCTGCGGTAGTATTTTCTGGTATTTTATCTGCCACGTTGATCCCTTCATAAAAAATATCAGAGATCACGTTATTGTATATCTCGCTTACACCTGAGCCGAAAACGGTTACTCCCGGCATGTAGCCCGTGGTGATGGTATTATTGTATACTTTCAGGCTGGAGCCGGAGCCGATGAGGATACCGTAGCCATGTGCAGAATTTTTTGAAGTGGCATAATTTACCAGGCGGTTATTAAACACGCGGTTGTCGCCGTTCTTAGCCATTGATATCTGTATACCGTCGCTCCCGATATTTTCCAGGTCATTATCATACACCCAAAGGTTTTCGATCCAGTGCGATCTCATATCCACACAGGTTCCTTCTGTCCAGTAGTAGTGCGTGTTACCGATGTAAAAGCCTTCACCGGTGGAGTTACGGCATTTAATATGATGCAGTTTCACATTCTTCATCACGAAGGCGCCTTCCAGGTATTGCGGCTGGGCGCAGGTTTGCAGGGTTTTAGCCTGTAACAGGATATTGCCGTCGTGGATGTAAATATTATGTACGTCAAAGTCTGAAGCGCCTACACCTAAGGTAAGCCCGAATATTTTAAGACCGGAAATGTTGGTACCGTTCAGGTCAAAACCAAATTCATAATTCTTATCCCCGCTCCCGCTGATTTCCACAAACCGGCAGGTGGGCGCATTAAACACCGCGGCAGTGCCCTGGTTCTTTACACCCAGCTTTACCTGTCCACCACAGTTAATAATAACAATAGGTTTATCGGCCGTACCGGTAAGATTTCCCAGGTGCAGGTATTCATATTCCCCTGCGGGTATGCATAAGGTATCGCCCGGGCTTACATTAAATGTTTTCATAGCGTCCGGGTAATATATTTCTGCGCGGCCGTTGGCGCTGTTACTCATGGGCACCACGATGCGCTTCCCGCCGGTGACCGGTGGTGTAACAGGTGGCACTGTAACTGCGCCATCTTTGGTGTATTGCAACATCCACTCATACATGTTCCTGCCATCTTCTCTCGTATTGGGATCGTAGGCTTTGGTCCATGCATCATGCGAAGTGGAATTGTAAATAGTAAGCTTTGCCAGCGGGTTGGGAGCCGGTATGGTGGCGTTGATATACTTTACCCAGTTCTTTGAATAGTCTGAAGGTACGGTACCATCTCCATCATTGTGGAATGCCCATACAGGCGTGTTATTAGACGCCACTACGGCTGCATAGGCAGTGGTGGGCGGATACATCCCGCAAACAACAGCGGCACCCGCAAAAGCTTTTGCCTTTGTTTTATCTTCACAAAGTGCGCCCCATGTTAATCCGCCTCCCATACTTAAACCGGTGATGTAAATGCGGTCGGGATCAATATCATATTTTGTCAGAAGATAGTTCTTAAACAGGGTTACATCGCCGGAACCCGGCCAGGTATTGAACTGGGGGGATATTACTATAAACGAATAGGTTTGATTATTTACTGTAAAGGTGTTGGGAAATCTACCATCAGCAATCACCCGGGGCAACCCGTTTCTAAGAACAGCTGATAAAGGCGAACCATAGCTGGCCAGTTCACCGTTGCCATGAAAGAAAATGATCAAGGGATATTTCTTACCGCTTCCCTGGCTATAACCTGCGGGAAGATATTCATAGAAACCTTTTATGTTAGACATCGTAGGATCGCTAAACGATCGCGCTGTCTGCACCTGGCTGAAAACAGGGACTGATCCAAAACAGGATATTATCAATATAGCGCCTAGCCTATAAATATTGCGGCAAAAAAAATGCCTCAGCAATAGCAGATGGTTTATCATATAAATATATGGCTTGTGCAGTAGTTTTAAAAGTCTATCCTCATACACGATACTTAAAAGTTCCCGGGAAAAGGGTTTTAATTATTGCAAAGAAAGCTTTTTTTTAATTCACATAATGAAAAAAAATAACATATATCATTACAATAAATAAAGTATAAATATTTTATATCTATATTTATTTGTCTATTTTCTATATAACATGTTTGAGAATCTGATTATTATCAATAAAAAAATTACCTTTGCTCTTCCGGATATTTTGATATTCCTCTTTTTTAACCTCATCCTGTAAAAAGCCATTATCATTCATAGTACTTGATGTAATTAATGGTTCATGGCATTTAAACTTTTGGCTATTGTTCGTAACAGGCATTTTCATTCTCTTCTTGGAAATGTTATAATGGCTTTTTTCAATGTACTTTCCTTTGCGTTGCTGGTAAGGATGCTTTCCCTGAGCGCTTTTGGAGAATGGGTATTATTCCTGGCCACCTACAATATCCTTGACCAGATACGCACTGCCATGCTGCAATCGGGCATTATAAAATTCAGCGCTGGCACCGATATTACCACCAGCAGGCAGGTAACAGGAGCCGCCTGGTACATTTCCCTGCTGCTTACCTTATCCTTTATTTTATTTTCCTTCCTGGTATATGCCATTGGCTATCGTTACTTCAGTCCTACCTGGCATTTCTTCCTGGGCTGGCTGGGCATTATGACTTTACTTTCGCTGCCCTTTAACTTTGCCACATGGGTGTTACAGGCAGCGCACCGATTCGATAAAATTGTACAGATCAGAATGCTGCAGAACGGGTCATTCCTGGTGTTGCTGGGTATCTTGTTTTTTATGAGACAGGTAACGCTTCATAATGTGTTGTATACTTATTCATTATCCCTGCTGATCACCAGTATTTATTGCATGATATTCCGCTGGACTGCCTTAACCACCATGGCTGCACGGACAAAAGCACAGGCCATCGAATTATTTCATTACGGGAAACTGATTGTTGGCAGCATGTTTTCTTCCGCCCTGCTGAATTATTCCGATAACCTGGTACTGAGAACAATGCTGAGCCCTACCGCGGTAGCGGTATACAGTATTCCCCAGAAATTTATGGAAGTGATCGAAATTATATTGCGCAGCTTTGTAGCCACTTCACAGCCCACTATTTCCGCAGCCGCCAACAGGGGCGACTGGAAAGAAGTGTCCCGGGCTTTTTGCAGGTACACTGGCACCGTTACTATTCTTATTCTTCCGTTTGTTGTAGGGCTGCTTTTATTCACAAAGCCGCTGATCCTTTTACTGGCAGCCAAAGCCTATCTGCCGGCCACCGATATTGTGAGGATATTCCTCTTTTCGGCCATCCTTTATCCTATCGACCGGTTTATTGGCGTTACATTGGATATGATCAACAAGCCGCTGATCAATTTCTATAAAAATCTTATTAAGCTGATACTGAATATTGTGCTGGATATTGCGCTGGTATTACTCTTTGCAGATATACGCTCAGTGGCCATTGCCTCCAGCCTGAACCTTTTGTTTGCAGTGGTATTCGGATATTTTTTCCTTCGCCGTTACCTTCCTGATGTAAACCTGAGAAGCATTGTTTATTACGGCTGGCTTGAATGTAAAATGTTGTTATCAAAGATTAAACTGTTCCGTTTACAGTATAAATAATTTTCAGTTTATGAAACTAGCTTTTATTATACTGAGTCATAAAAACCCGGCGCAACTGTGCCGGTTGCTGAACAGGCTGCAGCATCCACTCATTGATTGCTATGTACATCTTGATGCCAAATCTGATATCAACGAATGGCAGGCGGCGATGAATTTACCACAGGTATATTTTATAGAGAAACGTGTAAACGTAACCTGGGCGGGATACGGCACCATACAGGCCGCACTGAACGGCATTGAGTTCATTGAGAATTCCGGTAACCAGTACGGTTTTATCCATCTTATCAGTGCGCAGGATTACCCGCTTACAACGATGAATGTGTTTCATGATTTTTTCAATGCCCGCGCGGGGCAACAGTTCCTGGACCTGCTCCCTGCCCGCACGCTGCAACAGATGATGCCCAAAATCACCTCCTATCATTTTGAAGATCTCCGGCTGCCGGGGAAATACCGGATCACTGCATGGATCAAAAAACTGCTTCCGAAAAGAAAACATCCACTGAATATGGAAGTCCATGGAGGATCGCTCTGGTGGAGCCTTACGCAGGAATGCGCAGCATGGTGTTTCCATTTTATAAAAGATCACCCGGAGCTGGAGCGCTTTTACAAATATACCTGGGGAGGAGATGAATTTATTTTCCAGACGGTGATCATGAACGGGCCGTTTAAAAGCACGGTGCAAAATAACTACCAGCGTTATATCGACTGGTCCGAAGGGCATGCGCATCCCAAAACATTTACCATGAGCGATCTGCCTGGTATACTGCAATCAGGTAAACTACTGGCCCGCAAATTCGATATGAGTAAAACGCCTGAACTGCTGGACCGCATAGATGCAGCAGCGGACAAGGGATAAAAAGATAAGGCTGATCATTGCTGACCAGCCCTTCTCTTTTTTGTACCAACATTCAAAAATCAACCGGCGCTTTTTCTCCATAAGGTGTTAAAGCCACCGGTAAAATTGTAAGGCAATATTTCTGCTACCTGGCAATCGAGCGTTTGCAGGAATTTAAGCCGCTTTGTAAGCAGGGAAAAAGGAAACACATCTTCCACGAAATTAGTTTTCGCAAATCTCACGATCTTAAAATCACTCGCCTCCGCCAGTTTCTGGAGGTCTTTCCGGGTGAAGAACTGCACATGATCCAGGTTATCGGCCTGTGATTGAGCCGTAGTGCCTTTAAATCCAAGTGCGCTTTTCACCTTATTGATGCTTTTCCATAAAGCAGGGTTGTTGCGCGCTTTAAGCATGGGTCTTGTTACACACAATTCCCTGGGGCCATTCCCATTGGGAACAGTTACTACCAGCAAGCCATTATCCTTCAGCGATGCATGGATGGTGTTCAGCAGCAACTGCGGCTGATCAAGATGTTCCAGTACCTCGCTGCATATCACTGCATCATACGTTTCCCCCTGGGCAGTAAGCGCTTCCGCGCTGATGGCTGCAAATTTCACATTGGGATAAGTATTGCGCTGCTGTGCTACTGCAATTGTTTTTTCACTGACATCTATCCCCAGCACTTCATAGCCAAACTGCCCGAGATGCCGGCTGATAACGCCATTACCACATCCTACATCCAACACACGGCCTCCGTCGGGAATGTTGCTTTTCAAACTATCCGTTATAAAATTCAGTCGTTTTATATCGGTAATCCGGTCATATTCGTAGGTGATCACGGTTTTTGTCATATTGCAATTGATAAAATGTTATTATTTACAAAGCTGTTGATATACAGCTGCAATTTTTTCTGTCATGCCTACCACGTTAAAATTAGCTGCGATGGCTGCTTTCGCATTACTCTGCAACCTGGCTCTCAGTGCGCCATCACGCGCTACCCTCACCATGGCCGCAGCCAATGCCGCAGGGTTGCCGGACGGCACCAATATCCCGTTCTCTCCATCCTGCACTGCTTCTTTTGTACCATCTACATCACTGGCAATAACGGTTTTCCCCATAGCCATCGCTTCAAGTACGCCAATCGGAAAGCCTTCCCACAGGGAGGGTAGACAATAGATGTCGGCCGCATGCAACACTGCCGGTATATCCTGGCGGAAGCCGGCAAAGGTTACCTGTTTTCCGATACCTGCGGTTGTTGCTGCGCTTACCACATCATTCATCAGCTCTCCATCCCCTATCATCAGCAAATGTAGCTGTGGCGCCTGTTGCAGTGCCGCGGCAAAACCCCTGATCATCCCCACCGGGTTTTTCTGGTAAGTCATGCGTGCAATAAAACAAACCAGCAGTTTACTTTCGGGTATACCATATTCCGCACGCAGATCAGGGTATTGTGCATCAGAATTAAACTTCTGCAGGTTGATCCCATTCCTTACCACGATACCGGAAAATCCTTTTAAGGCTTTGATACCGGTTTGCCGGTTGGACTCAGACACGCAAATGTTCACCTGTGTTTTACGCGTGATAAACTTCTCCGCGGCAATACGTAAACGTTTGGCCAGCGGGTGCAATCCATCGTGAAAAGACCAGCCATGAATGGTGTACACCACCGGTAATCCCAGTTTGCGCGCAGCCCACAACACATTTGTATTGGCGCGGGTACCATGCACATGCACAATATCTATCCGCTGATCTTCCATAAATTTCTTCACCTTCTTCCATACGCTGATATCAAACGCTTTCTCGCTCCCGATAACAAATGCGGGAATATTCATTTTCTGCAAAGCCGTCATCATAGGGCCTTCTGTAAAGGAAAGCACAATGGGATCAAATACTGTTTTATCCAGCGATGCCACCAGGTCAAGCACATGACTTTCTCCCCCGCCGATCTTACCCTGGCGGATGGTTTCAAGTACCCGTGTTTTGCCATTCATCTTTCCCATACTATAATTTTTCTATCCAGCGACTGTACCATAACTGGAAAACCAGCATATTCCATAATTTCTGATGGCTCACTTTACCGCCTGATAAATAATTATTCAGTAACCCTTCTACATGCGGCACATTGAAAAGCCCTGATTTTGCCAGGCGCTCACCGGAGAGATAATATTGCATCTGCTCTTTCAGCTCATCCCTGAACCATTCCTGCAACGGGGCGATGAAAGGCCTTTTGGGACGTTCCATCAATGACTTTGGAATATATTTATGTACAATTGTTTTCAGGATGTATTTATTGATACCGTCTTTTATTTTAAGTCCTGCGGGCACCTTTGCCAGGAATTCCACCAAACGGTGATCCAGCATGGGCTCCCGGCCTTCAATACTAACCGACATGGTGGCCCGGTCTACCTTTACCAGGTTATTATCAACCAGGAAAGTTTTATAATCCACTGCCAGTAAGCGGTTCAGCGGATCGTTCATATTGTCCAGTTCCCCGTTCATGTCGAAGTTGGTTTTATAACCATCTGCCGGCACGGCGGTATAATAATTCACTTCATTTTCCGTAAGATACTGGCTGATATATTTCAGCGCATGCTGTGGCTTACCGCTGGCCCATATCAGTTTCATCTTCTCATAGCGGGAAGCGAAATTATATTGCTTGTTGAAGTAAGGGATCACTTCTGGCGACACCACCGACATGGCAGCGCTGAGCGTGCGTTGCAGGGGTTTGGGAAAACTGCCGGTATAGCGGAGCGACTGGTTAAATTTATTATATCCTGCAAACACTTCATCTCCCCCGTCGGCGGAAAGCACCACCTTTACTTCCTTACTGGCAAACCTGCTCACTAATGTGGTAGGCACAGTAGAGTTATCAGCAAATGGCTCATCGTATATTTCCGGCAGGTGCTCCAATACCTCTTTTGCTTCAGAGGGACCTACTATCCATTCATAATGTTCAGTACCCAGGTGCATGGCAATTTTCTTCGCCTCTTTCGACTCATCCCACTGTGGCTCTTTATACCCAATGGTAAAGGTTTTGATGCGGCTGGAAGTGTCAGACTGCAGCAAAGCCGCTACGCTGGCACTGTCGTACCCACCGCTCAGGAATACACCCACCGGTACATCGGATACCATGCGGTAACTGTATGCACTGTGCATGAGTTGCTCCGTTTGCTTGATCACATCAAACTCAGACAGGCCGGTAAGCGGCTGCCGGTAAGCATCCAGTACATTCCAATACTGCACTTCCTTTACCGAGGCATCGTTAAGCGACAGCTTCAGCAGGTGGCCGGGTTTCAGCTTATGCGTGTTCCTGTAAATAGTGTAAGGGGCGGGAATATAGCTGTACTGGAGGAAGAGAGACAGGCTTTTTTCATCGATCTCTTTCCGGAATTCCGGGTGCTCACAGATGCCTTTCAGTTCGGATGCAAAAAGCAGGGTGCGGTTATGCCAGTAGTAATATAATGGTTTAACACCGGCACGATCCCTGAAGAGCGTCACTTCTTCTGCAGTGCGGTCATAAATCACGAAGGCAAACATGCCGATGCATTTATCGAGGATCTTTTCCTTCCATTGTGCATAGCCTTTCAGCAGTACTTCCGTATCGGCGCCGGAATGAAAGTGGTGGCCCAGCTTTTCCAGCTCTGTACGGATCTCCT
This sequence comes from Chitinophaga polysaccharea, assembly GCF_902150045.1. Lineage (GTDB taxonomy): Bacteria > Bacteroidota > Bacteroidia > Chitinophagales > Chitinophagaceae > Chitinophaga > Chitinophaga polysaccharea_A. The sequence continues at coordinate 376,868 of NZ_CABFVU010000003.1, read as the reverse complement.
TGAAATTATATATCTCTCCATTGAAAATAATGGAATATTGCTCAAAGTGCATGGGCTGATGACCCGACCTGGAGAGATCCAGGATGGATAAACGGCGCTGGCCCAATCCCACGGAAGCCCGGGGATGTTCGTATACCTCATAGCCGGCGTCATTTGGCCCGCGATGCGCCATTACATCTGTCATGCTGCGCAGAATGTCTGCGTCTGATTTTTGGGTAAAATCAATAAACCCTGCTATGCCACACATAAATTATCCGGTTTTGGGTGTTTAAGATTCCAGAAAATTCCCTTCCAGAATGCATTCATATGAACTGATTCCCTTTTTAGTAAAAACTGAACCGTGTTCTTGGGAATAGTGAGAAAAATAAAATACAGTATGAAGAACATCCTGGCGGGAAGCTTTACGTTCCGGCGCATGAATAATATCCTGTTACGTGTAATGTAATAAGTTTTCAGGGGGCTGTTCTTACCGGTGGTCATGGACTCTTTATGATAGATCAGCGCCTTATACTGGTAGTATATTTTATAGCCCTGGCGTTTGAACTGCTCGCACCAGTCGAATTCCTCATAATAAAGGAAATATACTTCCGGCATCAGTCCCACTTTGGCGAGGGCGCTGACAGATACCATCATAGCGCCGCCGTGTGCATAATGCGTTTCCGATATAGCGTCGTACTGGCCATTATCCTGTTCACGGCAACCGATCATGCTGTTTCTCCCGGTAAGCCTGTCCACTGCCTTATACCCTGCGTATTCTATAGTTCCTTTCTGAAAAAAGTAATGAAACTTAGGGCTAACCACACCGGCATCGGGATGTTTGGCAAATACTTCCAGCAGGCCTTCTATCAATCCTTCTGTAAACTCAGTATCATTATTCACCAGGAAAAGATATTCGCCGCGGGCGGCTTTAATACCGAGGTTATTTCCTCCGGCAAAGCCCAGGTTATCTTTACTTTCAATAACGATGGCTGAAGGATATTCGTTCTTTATGGCCGCAACAGGGCTTTCTGCAGATGCGTTATCTACCACAATCACTTCCAGATTGGGATAGCTGATCCTGTTAAGGGAGGCCATGAGCTCCACGGTTACCTTTGCATTGTTATAATTAACAGTGATAATTGATACCAGCGGATAATATGTATTACTTTCTGGCTGCATCTAATAAAGGATTATCGATACCTGTTTGTGTATGAGTAGTGTGTATAAAAGTTTTATCTGCTCCCTTCAGGCGGAACAACAATAATATCATGATGCCAACAGCGCGCGGTAAAGTAACCACAGCGGTGAAAAGATATTTTGAAAAGAACTTCCCGGGTATAGGCAGTAAGAGGCTAAGTGTATTCAGTATAAACAAAGCCACCCACCAGTAATAAGACACCGGCATAAAACGCTGCAGCAGGAAACCAAGCGCTGTACAAACCGTTAATGCTGCCAGCAGCAGCATACGCGGCAGCAATGCGTTCTGGCATACTGCAAGGTTAAAATAATTCACATCGCCTTTGAATAAAGCAGCCCATCCCCTGCCCCAGAACGTGCGCAGATATACCAGCTGGCTGGACATCCAGCGTTTGCGCTGGTTCTCAAACACGGCCGCATGCGTAATCTTTTCATCATACACATAGGCATCTTCCAGGTATAAAATACTATGTCCTTTTGATATGACCAGTAATTGCAATACTTTATCAAACCCGCCGGTAGCCTGTATTTCACGGAGAACCTGTTTGATAAGCGGGTAATGAAAGGCCATACCTGAGCCAATTACGGAAGACGATAAGCCCAACGCATTGGCGCCTTTACGGTACAGATGATTGGCAATGATCTCATTGGCTGCGTCGAGAATGGCAAAAGGCGTATTCAGGTTCTTGGCTACTCTTTGTCCCTGGATGGCATGATGCCCCTGCTGGTAGGCATGATTGATCTTTAAAAGAAAATCTGCCTCCAACATGTTATCCGCATCGCAGATCAGTGCCAGGTCGTAATTATCTCCCAGTTTTTCAAAAGCCGTATTCAGCGATTTAGCCTTGGTACTTTTATCGAATTTAACCGGTATCACATTCACACCGGTAGCAGCCAGCTCTTCCATGGTGCGTGATTGCAGGGAATCCGCAATCACCACTACTTCAAACTGGTGCAAAGGATAATGCAGGCGGTTATAACTGTTAACAGTGGATAAAATAATACTGTCTTCCTTATAAGCCGGGATGAGAATGGCAATCCTCGCATAAGTAGCCGTTTCCTCATATGCAATTTTCTTCTTACGGCTCAAACGGCCGGCGATGGCTAACAAAAGATTGTACAGTACACAACCGGCCAGGTAAACAAACAGTATTACTGTTATAATTGTTATCATTATACATTGTCTTTTTGTACAAGCGCGAACGGCGTGCTTGCCATCAGCCACATATCATACCTCAGCGAGCGTTTATGGGCGTAATTAATATCCAGGTCGATCCTTTCTTTGACCGACATATCTTTTTTACCTCTTTTACTTACCTGCCATAAGCCCGTAATACCGGCCGGAGCGAGGAACCTTTCCACCCATTCGTCGGTAGTAAGCGTAGTTGCTTCATATAATGGCAGCGGACGGTTCCCTACCAGCGACATATCCCCTTTCAGTACATTGAGCAACTGCGGGATCTCATCCAGGCTGGTATTGCGCAGGAAGCTTCCGAGTTTGGTTACCCTTGGATCGTTGGATACTTTTATAAAAACAGGACCGTTTGTTTGTCCGTCGTATTGGTTCAGGTGTTTGATTTTGTCCAGTTGCCTGTCGGCGTCCGGTACCATGGTCCGGAACTTGTAGAACTTAAAAACCCGGTAATTCCTGCCCGCGCGTTTGGCGGCATAAAATATGGGACCTTTGGATTCGAGCCTGATGAGAGCGGCAATCACCAGCATTACAGGGCTCAGCAAAAGTAACCCGCCACCTGCCAATACTACATCAAGAGAGCGCTTCAGGAAATTGCTGTAAAACCTGCGGGTGTATAACCGTGTACGGAGACTGCTGCTTTTATATACCGGGAAAGTGCGCATACGTTTTACTTTACTCACTATCGCAATTTTATTCCCCAGCACATGCCACGCCTCCTGTGTGATGATATCATCAATAAAGGTATACTTGCTTACCAGCGATTTCATTTCATCAAACCCCTTATCTGTATACACAAAAAACGGGATAGAGCAGAGGAACTGGTGTGTTTTAAAATAGGTGCTCCATTCCGAAAGGGCCGATTCATAGGCGCTGTCGAAGCGGTAAATAATAGCTGCAGGCACTTTCTTAAAAATGTGCTGCAACTGGTTGATCACTTTCTGCGCATCTGTCACATCCTCCGTCACTATGCATCTGAATTGATTGTTTTCAGTCTGCATCCCCTTATGCGGTGTTCCTACAAAAAGCAGGATGCTTTCTGCATCCGGAACCTCGTAAAGCAATGTGCTTTTACCGGTATCGGTTCCTCTGATGCTTTCTACCTGCAGTGAATTTTGGGTAAAGGTATCCATCGGTTAAAAATTAGTAGTGTATTCGTAGGTGACAATTACATTATACCGCAGCAGCACTCAATTGTTTTTCCAGTATAAAATTTACTTTATCCAACAATTGCATCGGGTCGAAAGGCTTTTGGAGCACTTCTCTCACATTGTTATATTTTGCTGAAAGATCATTTACTTTATCAGCATAGAATCCGGAAAGCACCACCACCGGTGTATCCTGGTAGAGGTAGCTGCCCGACAGGTAATCCAGTAGTTCCCATCCATCAATATTCGGCATCTGCAGGTCTGTAATGATCAGGTCTGCTTTGTTCCCTTTCAGCAGCCAGGTAATTGCTACCAGCCCGTCCTGTGCGGAAACCACAGCATATTCTTTTCCTAAAAGTGCCTCCAGCAAATAACGCATCGGCATACTATCGTCTATTATCAAAATTGTCTTTTTCATTTATACCTTCTTTACAAACAATTACTAAAAACCGTTAATGTGGGCCATGCAAAAAAAAATGCAAGTTCCCGAAGGCTTTTGATGGGATGTGGTCAATTATTAGTCAGGTAAGTTACCTTCTGCGGTTTTAGCAAGGGGATATGAGAGAGACATATGGTTTTTACATTTCCATGTTCCTGCCGGAGTTGTAATCCGATGAACATGGAAGCAAAAGTATTATTTTCAGGATATCATAAATACTTTTTTTGGTAAACGACTTAATTTGGAGGGTAAGTGTTGGAATTTTTACTGTAAACGGTGATGAACATCTCAAAAAAAGGTATAAACAAACATCCAATACAAAAATTCAATTGTGTATGATCCAAATTATGATACTTTTGCATTGAAAATATATGTACCCCCATAAAAGTATCGTCCGCTATGTCAATTTTGTCTGTGATCTTCTGGCTAAGTGTTTTTATTGTATGCTACAGTTATATAGGATATGGTGTGCTCCTTTATCTTGCTATCCGGGTAAAGCGGCTACTGCAGGGCAATCCGGCTGATAAGCCTGCAGCATTTGTGCCGGATGTCACCTTTCTTGTGGCTGCTTATAATGAAGAAGATTTTATTGGGGAAAAGATAAAAAACAGCCTGGCCATGGATTACCCTGCGGGGAAAATACAGTTCATTTTTGTGACAGACGGATCTACCGACAACACCAATGAAATTATCTCGCAGCATCCGCAGGTGAAATTATTATATGATCCGCAGCGCAAAGGAAAAATGGCCGCTGTAAACCGCGCGATGGGATTTGTAACCACTCCTTTTGTAGTGTTGTCCGATGCCAATACACTGCTGAACCCGGCGGCCGTATCATTGCTCATGCAGCGCTTTGCAGACGACAAGGTGGGCGCAGTGGCCGGTGAAAAAAAGGTGATGTCTACCACCGGGGGTGCAGAAGCGCAGGGCGAAGGCATGTACTGGAAATATGAATCCCTGCTAAAGAAATGGGATGCGGAACTTTACAGCGTAATGGGCGCTGCCGGCGAGCTGATAGCTATCCGTACCAGCCTGTACGAGCATCAGCAGGAAGATACCATACTGGACGACTTCATGATCTCTTTCCGGATAAATATGAAAGGCTATACCGTGATGTATGAGCCCGCAGCTTATGCCATGGAAACCTCATCGGCTTCCCTGCAAGAAGAATATAAACGTAAAGTGCGGATCAGTGCAGGCGGTTTCCAGTCGATGGGCAGGCTGCTGCCTTTACTGAACCCTTTCAGGTATCCCAGGATCACCTGGCAATACATTTCCCACCGGGTGCTGCGCTGGACGCTGGCGCCCCTGTCTCTTTTACTGGCCCTGGTTTCCAACATTCTTCTTATCCTGTTGGGAGCTGGTACCATAATATATATGATCACCGGCCTGTTGCAGCTGCTCTTTTATGCCGCTGCGCTTACAGGTTATCTCCTGGCCAGGAAACACATTAAAGCCAAATATTTCTACATCCCTTTCTATTTTGTATTTATGAACGTGGCAGTTTACATCGGCTGCATACGCTTTTTCAGGAAGCGGCAATCCGCCGTTTGGGAAAGGGCGCAGCGCAGCATTGCAGTTCAATAGCAGCTCACCGGTATATTTCACCTGATAAAAATTTGCGTTTACCAGCAAAAAAACGCCGTTTGCAAAAAAAATCTTAATATATACAACCAGTTATTTAATTTAGCGGTGAAATGTAAAAACCAATTGTCGTAATGGGCTGAGAATACAAATATGCCATCAATAAAATGATGATTTACCTACAGCCGTTTTTTTCCAAAGACCTCATCCTTCGATAAAGCCACGCCAGCTTCGGATCTATATCCTGAGCGTATTTAATTTTACCATCTCCTCTGAATTACAGGTATTTCCGGCTTCCCGGATCAGTGCTTGTTCATACTTTTTTCCCGCAGCAGCGACCGAATAACTGTGGGATAACATACATAATATATGTCCATGAATCGAACTTTACACCGCATGCTCCTTTTGATGCTTTTAGCATTATGCTGCCTACCGGCAGTAAAAGCTCAAACAGCATTAAACCCCAGTGATCCCGTGATCACTTACAACTCTGCCAATCCTCCTGCAGACCCTCCGTACGACAAGATCACCAAATGGGTGAGAACAGTCAGGATGAGTTATAATACTGATTCTTATAAATCCTACATTTATAAGAATATGGCGTTTCGCCTGAAATTCCCTAGAACCTATGCCCCTGGTGTAAACGACGGGAAAAAGTATCCCATTTACCTGTTCTTCCATGGCGTAGGTGAAAAAGGAACTATCTACGATAACGAATTCCAGTTATTATGGGGTGGACAAACATGGGCCAGTCGCGTTGATAACGGGACTTTCGACGGCTACCTCATTTATCCCCAGAGCCAGGGCGGCTATTGGGGCCCCAACGATTATGATAACCTGAAAGAGGTGATCGATTCTATTGTTACCAGTGCAAAAGGAGATCCCGACCGTTTGATCGTAAATGGCTTGTCCGGTGGCGGATGGGGCACATGGGAATTTACCATGCGCTACCCGCAATTAACCGCAGCTTCATTGCCTATGAGCGCCATGGCAATTGATTACGGCAATCATATTGACACCTACAAGTTCACGCAGATGTGGCTTTTCCAGGGCGGCCTGGATGGCAACCCCGCACCTTATACCACTAACCAGGTGGTGGCCCTCATTAACGCCGCCGGCGGTAACTTTAAACTCACTACTTATCCCAACGATGATCACAATACATGGACAGACGCATGGAATGAGCCCGACTTTACGCCTTTCATGCTAAGGGCCAACAGGCTTAATCCTTATCCATTATTCGGCTCTGCAACTTTTTGTCCCGGTCAGACGCTTACCATTGGTATAGCCCCGGGATTTCAGCAGTATGAATGGCAGAAAGATGGTGTTACTATATCTACCGGTACGTCTAACTCCATCGTGGTAACCACGCCAGGCAGTTACCGTGTAAGAGGACAGCTGCCAAACGGATGGACCGGATGGTCGCCCACACCACTCGTGATCAGCTACAAGCCTGCTTCTCCCAAACAAACTATTACTACATCCCCTGTACTCGCCAGTAATGTGCTCCCTGCTCCGGACGGCGCTACCAGCGTTACCATGCAGGTGCCTTCCGGTCTGATCAGTTATGAGTGGATACGCGCAGGCAGCTCTACTATGCTCAGTACTACCAATACCTTAACCACTTCTACCCCGGGCGCTTATGTAGTGCGGGTAACTACACAGGGAAATTGCATCGGCACTTACTCCGATACTTTCCGGGTTGTAAACAGCACCGGCGTGAATAACCCGGATCCTATCAGCAGCCTGGCAGTGAACAGTTTCACCAAAACACAGATCGTGTTATCGTGGACAGAAAACGCCAACCCAGCTTACAACGAGAAATACTTTGAAATATACCGCGCCACCCTGGCTGGAGGCCCATACACACTTGTAGGACGGAACAATGCCAATGTGGTTACGTTTACAGATAATAATCTTATTCCAAATACAAACTACTTCTATAAAGTACGGCCTGTAAACGATAATGCTGCCGGACCTCTTTCTGCAGAAGTAAAAGGCACCACCTCATCTGACAGCTCCGCTCCTTCTGCTCCACCGTCGCTTATCCTCGGTAGCTACACTAACAACCAGGTAATACTGAACTGGTCGGCCGCTACAGATGATGCAGGTATTGCCGGCTACGACATTTACGCCAACAACGTGTTGAAAATGTCTGTAGGCAATGTGCTTACCGCCACTGTAACAGGTCTTACGGATGGTACCCTGTACAATTTCTATGTGAAGGCGAAAGATGTGTCGGGAAAATCGTCTACCCCAAGCAACCAGGTGACGATAAGAACCAAAAAGGCAAATCTTTCCTATAAATACTATACAGGCAGTTACAGTAACCTGCCCAACTTTACCAGTCTCACGCCAGCCCAAACAGGCAAGGCTTATGTGCCGGACCTTTCCGTTGCACCTGCAGGCGTTACCACTAACTTCGCAGTGATGTGGACTGGTTATATCCGTATCCCGGTTACCGGTTCCTACAAGTTTGAAACGTATTCAGACGATGGCAGCAAGCTGTACTTCAATAAAGCATACAGCAGCAGCGCCACAGCTACCGTAAACAACGATGGTTCGCATGCCGCTACTTATGCATCAGGCACTGTAAGCGTAAACGCGGGCGTATATCCTATTACGGTTACTTACTTCCAGGGAGGCGGCGGCTCCGCCATGGGCGTATACTGGACCAGCACCGCTGCCGGTATTACCACCCGCACACTGATCCCTGCCGAAGCCTTTATTGATACATCTGTTGTTAATGGAACAGCGCCAACAGCGCCAGGCAACCTGGCTGTGGCTGTAAACAATTACAGTAAACTGAACCTTACCTGGACAGATAAAAGTAATAATGAAACCGGCTTCGAAATTTACAGGAGCACCAGCAGCGGCGGAACGTACGCCATTGTTGCTACCACTGCAGCCAACGCAGTAAGTTATACAGATACTGCGCTGAACGCCTCCACTGCCTATTATTACAAAATAAGAGCTATCGGTGTCTATGGCGAATCCGCTTATACTACAGTGGCAAATGCTACTACAGCGGCTAAACCATTGCCACCGGCAGTGCCAACCAACCTGGCTACACAGGCGCTTTCCACACAGGTAGTGAAATTAACCTGGACAGATAACAGCACCATTGAAACAGGTTATGAAATACAACGCTCCCTCACAGACAGCCTGCATTTCAGCGTGCTGAAGAGTGTGGGACCAGTGGTATCCGGACAGGGAACCTTCTCTGATTCCTCTCTCGTTGCCAACACAGTAGTGTACTATAAAGTAAGGGCATACGGAGAAGGCGGTTACTCTGCCTTCACAAAAGCAGTGATCGCAAAATCACTGAACAATCTGCCGGTGATAGCCGATATCAGCAGCCGCACCATCCGCTATGGTACTACCCAAAGCATAGCGTTAACGGCTACCGACCCGGATAATGATGCCATTACTTTCAGTCTTTACAATGCCCCCGCATTTATCACCCTGCAGCAAAATGCCGGCGTTACCTCACTGAACCTGGCGCCAACTGTTGCGCAGCAGGGCACTTATAATGGTGTTGGGGTAATTGCCACAGATGCCAATGGCGGTAAGGATACGGCAATATTTAACCTCATAGTGAACGATAACTATCCTCCGGTGATAGATTCTGTTGCAGGATGGAGTGTAGATGAAGGAACGCAGAAAACCGTAAAGGTATCCCTGCATGATCAGAACCCGGCGAATACCTTCACCTGGACAGCGCTTCAGATTCCTTCTTTTGCTTCAATAACCAGTAATAATGATACCTGTGTAATCAACCTGCAACCAGGATATGGCGCTTCCGGCACCTATACCGTTAAGTTACAGGCAACAGATAACCAGGGTGGTATTGATGTACGGAGCTTTGTATTGACCGTGGTGGATAAACCAACACCGAACTACAAGCTGCTCCTTAACTTCACATTGAATGCCCCTGCGCCTGCACCATGGAATAATATCACCGGTGCTACCCCGAACCTGAAAGATGATAACGGACAAACAACCAGTGTTGGCCTGTCGTTCGACGAAACATGGTGGGCAGGCGGAACAGAAGGCGCTACCACCGGCAACAACAGTGGTATATACCCTGATGTGGTAATGAGCCAGTACCTTTACTTTGGCTCGCTGCCCGGATTCTTTACAGGAGCTCCGTCTATGCATGGGCATATCACCGGGCTGGAAACCAACAGAACTTATTCTATCAAGTTCTTCTCCAGCAGTAAATGGTGGGCGCCACAGCCGGATAACGGCAGCACGCAATACACTATTAATGGTGTAAGCAAAACCCTGAACGTTCAGAATAACACTACCAATGCAGCGGTATTTGAAAACCTGACTGCAGACGCTAACGGCGAAATTAAATTTACGCTCAGCATACCGGCCGGTGGCCAGGTGGGTTACCTGAATGCGATGGAAATAAATGCAGGCGGTGCAGGCGATACTACTGTTGTAGTAAATCAGCCACCGGTAATTGCGGCTATTCCGAATAAAACATTAACAGCCGGAGATACCCTGCATGTACAACTTTCAGCAACAGATCCTGAAAATGATGCGATCACTTATACCGGTTATAACCTTCCTGCTTTTGTTTCTGTGGTACAGTCGCCAGGTACGCCTTACCTCCTGGTGTCCCCTGCTACCAACAATACAGGCCAGTTCAACAATATCGGTGTAATTGGCACAGATACGCATGGTAACAGCGATACGGCGGTATTTAATCTCACAGTAAATGCACCCGCAGGTGGGGATACAAGCGGTTATAAACTGCTTATCAGTATCAAACAGAATTCTACCGCACCAGCGCCATGGAATAACGTAACCGGAAGAGTGACCAACAACCTGAAAAATGACCAGGGACAAACAACTGCGTCCAGCCTGGTATTTGATGAAACCTGGTGGGCTACCAATGGCGAAGGCGCCATTACCGGCAACAACAGCGGCGTGTATCCTGATGCTGTGATCAACGATTTCCTTTACTTCGGTTCACTGCCTGGCTTCTTCTCCGGAGCGCCGAGCATGACCGGTCATATAACAGGACTGGAAGCCGGTAAGAAATTTACCGTTAAGTTCTTCTCCAGCAGTAAATGGTGGGCGCCGCAGCCAGACAATGGCAGCACCCAGTTCACCATCAATGGAGTAAGCCAGACCCTTTATGTACAAAACAATTCACAAAGCGTAGTGAGCTTCGCTAACCTCAGCCCTAATGCAAACGGCGAGATCGTATTTACGCTGAGTGTTCCTGCAGGCGGACAGGTGGGTTACCTCAATGCCATCGAGGTAGTGGCGGGTACTTCCACAGCACCAACAGTCAATCACGCACCGGTAATAGCAGATATTGCCAATCAGAGCCTGGAGGCAGGTTATAGCCTGAATATCCCTGTGGCGGCAACAGACCAGGACAACAACCCGATTACGTACAGTACCGTCAACCTGCCTTCATTTGTTACCCTGGTACAATCAGGCGGCAACGTATCACTTTCCGTGGCGCCAACCATCAGCGATGCAGGCACTTACAATAATGTAAAAGTTATTGCAAAAGATACCTACGGCGCTGCAGACACCACTACGTTCAATATTACAGTAACACCTCCGCCAAACACCAGCGGCAGCTACAAACTGTTCCTGAACTTCAAGCTCAACAATACCGCGCCGGCACCATGGAATAATATCACAGGAGCAACATCTAACCTGAAAAACGACCAGGGCCAAACCACTACCGTTGGATTAAACTTCGATGAAACATGGTGGGCTGCAGGCGTAGAAGGCGCTACTACCGGTAATAACAGCGGTATTTACCCGGATGTGGTACTGGCAGAATACCTTTACTTTGGCTCATTGCCAGGCTTCTTTACCGGCGCACCGGTAATGCACGGCCACCTTACAGGATTGAGCCCCAATACCACTTACACCATTAAGTTCCTGTCGAACAGTAAATGGTGGGCGCCACAACCGGATAACGGCAGCACTCAATTCACCATCAACGGTGTAAGCAAAACCCTGAGCGCACAGAACAATACCAGCAACACAGCAGACTTTACCAATCTTACTGCTGATGCCAACGGTGAAATTGCCTTTACGCTCAGTATTCCTCCGGGCGGACAGGTAGGTTATCTTAATGCGATGGAAATAGTGGCTACCAGCAATATCCAGAACCTCAACAACAATACCCAGGTGATGGGAATAGGTAACAATATAGTAACCACCAATGCCCTGAAAGGCAGCATGCAGGTGAACGTTTATCCTAATCCTTACGTTGATAACCTGGCGATAGATATGACACTGCAGAAAACAGCACCTGTAATGCTCATTGAAATCGTGGACCTGAGCGGCAAACGCCTCTACAGCGAAACAAGGAAAGAGGTGCCACAGGGTAAAAACCTGATCAGGATCAATACCCAGCGCTCGGTTACATTGCCTGGCGTATATTTCCTGAAAATCACTTCTTCTACCGGTGAAACAAAGAGCGTTAAGCTTGTCAGACAGAATTGAGTTGTAACTGAATGATTATTATAAAATAAGACCGTTCCGGAATATTTCCCGGAACGGTTTTTTTATAAAATATTCGCTTTACCCGGAAAACTTCAGCGGTTACCAACTAAATTTTATGTTTCGCTTAAAAATAAAGTGTCTTTTAATATAATCTTTTACCTTTGAGCCATAACCGGATATACCAGGATAGCTTTGCTCCCCGGATATCTCTCCATTAACCTCATCCTCGCTAAAAACCTGATATATTGTAGGGCATCTTGCCAAACATTATCTCATTTTTACCATCTCCTCTGATATACCAATTACCACGCCGGGACAAGGCAGATATACTGCAATGTATGTATATCCCACTCTGCGTATCAATTAAAGTTTAAAGGAAAATTTCTATATGGACATCGTGTATTTTATAAAGGCATTGCTTAAAAAGAAATGGTGGATACTCTTCAGTACCATTGCCGCTGTTGCAGCAGCATTTGCCTTTACCATCGGCAAACCCAAGCTGTATGCCTCCACCGCCCAGATGGCAACGGGGTTCACTACCAATGAACAGATCAAACTGCGCGACGAAAACGTAAACCTTTTTGAAGCAGACGTTAAATTTGATAACGTTATTGAAACCATGAATTCCCCGCTGGTGATAGGGCTCCTCGCCTGCGATCTGATAGTGCACGATCTTACCAGCAACAAACCATTCCGGCATCTTTCAGAAAAAGATCTGAAAGATCCCCACTATACCAGTGCCGATAAGGAAGAAGTGGTGCGCGTTTGCCGCCAGAAGATTGACTCCCTGCAGATACTCTCCTCTTCTGTACCAAGTGAAAGAAAAATACTGGAGTTCATGAAAGTGTACCGGTACGACTTTGAGTCTATCCGCAAGATGTTGTATGCAACACGTCTTTCCCGTACAGACTATATTAATATTATCTGCTACTCTGATAACCCCGAGCTGTCTGCCTACACAGTTAATACCCTCTATAAAGAATTTATCCGCTTTTACCGCAGCTCACGTTCAGAACGTTCTGTTGAAAACGTGGAAACATTTGAAGCGCTGGTAAACCAGAAGAAAGCAGAACTGGATCAGAAAGTAGAAGCACTCAGGGGTTATAAAACACAACAAGGCGTATTAAACGTAGAAACTGCCAGCGGCAACGAATGGGACCTGATCAAACAGTTTGAAAAATCTGTATCTGATGAAAGGGCCAATTACAACAACCTGCAGGCATCTCTCAATAATATAAATGCTCAACTGGCACAGGCTTCCAGCGGCAAGCCTGCATATTCCAATTCCAATGGAGAAATTGTTGCGCTGAGAAAACAGATCAATGATCTGAACGATCAGTATGTGAATTCAGGATCCTCTGATAATGCCCTGGCAGAAAAAATAAAGACCCAGCGCGCCAGGCTGCAGAAAGTACTGCTGGATGCTTCCAGCACCACCGGCAAAGTAAGTACCCGTGAAGAGCTGATCCAAAGCAGGGATGCACTGGAAGCGCAGTTAAGCGCATCAAAGCTCAATATCAGCACCCTGGAAGGAAAGATCCGTAACCTCCGCTCTTCCGTTGGTTCTTATGCCAATAAAGAAGCTACTGTTACCTCACTGCAACAGGAAGTAGAACTGGCACAGGATGAGTATAACAAGCTGAAAGAAAAACTGGGCTCTGCACTGGATAACCGGAATGTACCACAGGATAACTTCCGCCAGACTTTGAAAGGACAGCCGGCTTTTACTCCTGAATCATCCAAGCGGCTGGTGATTATGGGAATGGCAGGCATGGCGGTATTTATGATCTCCTGTATAGGGATCCTCTTCAGGGAATTTATGGACAACTCGCTGAAGTCGCCTTCCGTATTTAACCGCACCTCTAACCTGAAGCTGATTGCCACTATCAATCATACCAATCTTCAGCGCTATAAACTGCTGGAAATATTACAGCGTAAAACAGATGAAGCGCAGTGGTTAAAAAGACAAAATGTTTTCCGTGAACTGTTGCGCAAACTCAGGTATGAGCTGGAAAGCAGCGGTAAGAAGATCTTTCTCTTTACCAGTACAGAACCTCAACAGGGTAAAACCACGCTGCTGCAGGCTGTTGCGTACAGTCTTAGCTTAAGCAATAAAAAAGTGCTGGTGATTGACACCAACTTCTGCAATAATGATGTGAGCGTGCAAATGGAGGCAAAACCAACGCTGGAATATTTCTCCGTGCCACCTTCTGAGTTCACTATTGAAAAAGTAAAAGCAATTACCACTACTTACGAAACTCCGGGTATTGAAATCATTGGTTGTAAAGGTGGCGACTATACGCCGTCGGAGATCCTGCCTCCCAACCACCTGCTTAATTACCTGCCCGAACTGAAAAAGCATTATGATTATATACTGATGGAAGGCGCGCCGCTGAATGATTTCACCGACAGCCGCGAGCTTGCCGCTTACGCAGAAGGTGTGGTAGCGATCTTCTCATCCCATCTGAAAATGAAACAGATCGACAGGGAGTCTTCCGAATTCCTTGAGTCGCTCGGTGATAAGTTCCTGGGAGTTGTTTTGAATAATGTAAAAGAAGATTTTATTGAGCTTTGATTTTTAAACATGTATCAACTGATCTTTAAAGACATATTTAGTTTGCGCCCCGAAAAAAGCGAATCGCGTTATGCCTGGATCGACTATGCCAAGGGAATAGCCATTATACTGGTGGTTTACCGGCATCTGGCGTACGGCCTGGTTGCACGCGGCGTGACTTTGCCCAAAGGAGTGCTGGATACAAACGATATGCTTTACAGTTTCAGGATGCCTTTGTTTTTCCTGCTGTCGGGTTTGTTTTTCGGGAGAAGTGTTGCTAAACGGGGCTCGTTGAATTTTGGGATATCGAAGGTGAACACATTACTGTATCCCTATTTACTTTGGGCAGTAATACAGATCAGCCTGCAGATCTTATTTTCGGAATACTCCAATGCAGAGCGGTCGCGCAGGGATTTTATGAATATTATCCTGCAGCCCAGAACACTAGATCAGCTATGGTACCTGTTTGCATTATTTAATGTTACCATGCTGTATCTGTTCACCTCAACGCTGATCAAAGGAAAGAAGGGCTGGCAATTATTGGTGGGGCTGGCATTACTCGGAGTGGCTCCCTGCGTACAAAGCAGCAGCGCGCTTTATGATATCGCCTTGCATTATATCTACTTTGCTATCGGGGATATTGTTGCCGTATATTTTTTCCAGGGTGAAATACAGGATATGTTATCGAACCCGGTGAGCCTGCTTCTGATCACGCCTGTATTTTGTTTACTGCAATGGTATTACCTGTATCACCAGCAAATGAACCTGTATATATTAATGCTCATTGCACTTAACGGATGTTTGTTCGTGATCATGCTGGCATCCTGGCTGGCAAAGCTGCGAAGGCTGCAGTTCCTGAATGTAATTGGTCATTATTCCCTGTATATCTACCTGCTGCATGTTACCATATTTGCAGGGTTGCGGGCAGTGCTCCTGGGTATAGGGATCACCAACGGCATAACACTGCTGTTGATCTGCATACCATCGGCGATCCTGTTTTCCATCATCGCCTACCGCATACTGGTTAAGGTCGGATGCAGTTTCCTGTTCAGGGGTAAGTTCAGTATTGGCCGTTTAAATAAAAACATAATGACACACAGTTTTATATGAAAATGCAACCAAAAAAGAAGCCGATAGACCAACATCTTCACCAGGTGCTGATTCTCATCTTTATAGCGCTTACAATTATCGCTATGGCTGTTAAAATAGTATTCTTATAAATTGGCTTAAGTGGAAATCGCTAAAAAAAATATTTTCAACATATTTATTATCATCGGTTGGATAGTACTGATCCCGGCTATTGCCTATATCAGTGCCCAGGAGATAAAATACGTTGCATTGCTCATAGGGTTGGTGATTGGAAGCACCGTAGCAGCTGTTTCCCTGCTGAATTACCGTGCCGGCTATTTTATTTCCTGTACCGTTGCACTGACCGTACGCTTACTGGAACGGATGTCTGGTACCGAAATACCCGTGGGAGTGCTCATAGACGCCATCCTGCTGATTACGCTGCTGGGTAGCCTGTTGAAGGCCGGTGACGACAGTATTAAAAAAGTGGACTTCCTCCGGGACCCGGTGCTGATCACCTTTTACATTTATGGGGGTTATGTACTGCTGCAGTTCTTTAACCCGGCATTTGTGTACGACAGGCATGGCTGGACCACCTTTGCCAGGGTATTTGTGCGGAATATGATCTTTATGTACCTGGTCATGAAAATGATCCGTAACATGAACGACCTGAAACTGTTCCTGAAGTTCTGGATCATCATACTTACCATCGCGGCATTTTATGCATGTATACAGCAGTGGTTTGGATTAATGCCCTTTGAGAAGGCGTATATCGCGAAGTATCCTGAGAAATTCAAAACGGTTATTATTCTCACAGGCATACGCATTTTTTCATTCGTATCTGATCCTGCTGTATTTGGCGTGATCATGGCCTGTGGCTGTATTATCAATATTGTGTTACTCACCAGCTCGGGCAGGATGATCACGATGCCTAAGAAAATATTCCTGCTGATATCACTGGCGCTCCAGTTCATGGCATTGGGTTTTTCGGGTACCCGCACGGCTTATATCATGGTGCCGATGGGGCTTATCATGATGCTGTTCGTAAACCTGCGTAACAGGAATACGGTGATAGGTGCAGTGGTATTCGTGTTTGCTTTCCTTGTACTGATGTTTGGCCCGTTTCACGGCAACTCTACTGTGATCAGGATGAGAACGGCCTTCTCCGGTTCGGAAGACGCTTCCCTTAACGTAAGGGATGTGAACCGGCACCGTATACAGCCTTATATCTACAGTCATCCCATTGGCGGCGGGTTTCTCAGCTGTGAGCCAGGTTCGGGCAGTGAACTGGACGGGTTCCCTCCCGACAGCGGTTATCTGCGTACCGCACTTGAACAGGGATGGGTTGGCTTATTACTCATCATAGTAAATATTTACCTGGTAATGCAATACATGGTGAGCAATTATTTCGCCAGCAGAACAGAAATGGAAAAACAGTTTACACTGGTGATCCTTTGCGTAATGTTTGCACTGGTGGTAAGTATTTACGCACAGGAGTCGTCAGGCCTCATTGAATCAGCCCTGCTTTACTATGCACTTAACGGCATCTCTATAAAACTAAAATATTTATTATCATCTCCAAATATCACAACATGAAACGAGTACTATTCTTTTTATTAGTAGCATTAACAGGTACAATGGCAAAGGCACAAAGAGCCGACACCAGCATTGTGCTGCGCCTGCCGGCCGACCAGCCAACAGTGGCCAGGTTAAAAACAAGACTGGTGGAGCTTGCCATGGAAAATCCACAGATCAAAGCACTGGACATAAAAAAACAGATCACCAAATACGATGAAAACAGGGCCAAAGCCGGCTGGCTGGATATGATTGTTGCCTCTGGTAACCTGAACGAATTCACGATCAAAGGAGGCGGCACCACCACCAACAATACTTTATATCCAAGGTATAACTTTGGTATCAATGTACCGCTTGGTCACCTGGTTAGCATTCCTAATGAAGTGAAAATTGCAAAAGCCAACGGGAAAGTTTTCGAACAACAGAAAGAAAGCGAAAAACTGGCGTTGAAATCTGCTGTACTTCGCGCTTACGAAGACTATGCCACCAACAAACAATTGTATGAGCTGCAGCTCCCTTTACTGGAAGACGCCTACAACCATTACAAACAAACCGAACAGAAATTCTCCAAAGGAGACCAGAACACCGCTGTAGAAGGTTTGAATGAAGCATACCGCATCTACAACGCGGAAATGGTGCGCAAGGTGAACCTGGAAAGAGATGTAAAGCAGTCGAAGTTAGTACTGGAAGCCATTATCGGGACTACTATGGAAGAAGTATTGCTGCATTTATAATAACGGGTTAGTGAACATGGTATCCGGCAATACGGATCACTGAAAATAAAATCAAGAATGAGAGTATTTCTTATTATCGCACTTACGCTGCAGACGTTATTAGTATCTGCACAGGATTTAAAACCATTCAAACAGATTGAGGTGCAGATCACACCCTGGCATCATATACCGGCCTTGTTAAAGCTGCCGGACAATCCGAAAAGTGGGAAAAGATATCCGCTGCTTATTTGCCTTCACGGCAGAAGCATTGCCGGTACTGATGTTACTAAAATCTTCAGGCAGGGTGTGGCCAGGCAGATGCATGAAGGAAAGAATATTGATGCCGTGAATAAACTGGACGGTAAAAAATATGAGTTCATTGTAATGGCGCCACTGGCTACCAGCTGGTCGCTCGGTCCTGAGCACCTGGACGCCGTTATTACAGATGTATTGAAAAGATATCCGATCGACTCTTCCCGCATTTATATCACCGGATATAGCGCCGGCGGATGGTCTGTAGCCATGGCTGTAACTGATAAAAGAACGGCAAAGCGGGTGGCTGCCGCAGTGAATATGTCGCCCGCCACTATTGATGCCGAGAATCTGAAAAGCTTCCAGGTAACTGCTAAGAACAATATTCACGTGTGGTATTTTGGAGGAAGTGAGGAGCCGGTTTTCCTGGGCAACTGTAAACTTTACGCCGACAGTACAAACAAGTACAAACCGGGACTTACAAAGCTGAGCATCGGGGATCATAAACACTGCTGCTGGGAACAGTATTACAACCCGTCCTACCGGGAAGACGGGATGAATATTTACGAGTGGCTATTGCAGTTCAAAAGATAAACAGGCATGGCGGGGCGCAGGAAATGGATCTTAATACTAACGGGAGGTACAACGTTGCTGCTGACGGGGATTTTCTTCCTCATTAAACAGCAACAGGAAACCGCTTCCCTTAATGATATCACCCGCAGGGCGGCGCCGGGCTCCTTTATACGGCTGCAACAGGGAACCGTTCATTACAGCTTGTCCGGCCCCGATACAGCGAGGCTACTGGTGTTGATACATGGAGGCGGCTGCACCGGTATGGAAGTGTGGAAAAACAATATTCCTTATCTCCTCTCCAAAGGGTACAGGGTATTGTCTTATGATCTTTATGGCCGGGGATATTCCGACAAACCCGAAACAGTATATGATCTCCGGCTGTACCGGGAGCAACTGGTGGCGCTGCTCGACACATTACAGCTCCGGCAGCCGTTTGATATGATTGCGATGTCGATGGGAGCGCCTATCGGGTTGGACTATGCAGCGGGGCATCCTGATCGCGTGAAGCAGATCATACTGCTGGGGCCAGCGGCCAGCGGCGATCTTCACCCAAGTAAACTGCTGAAGTTCCCGGTGATAAGAGACCTCCTGATGAGTGGCTATTGGTATCCCCGCTCAGTGGAAAAACAAAGAAAAGAGTTTGTGAACCAGCCATTGTTCAACAGCTATGCAACGAGATTGAAATATTTTATGAATTTCAGGGGGTATAAGCGCATTACCTATTCCTCCTGGACGAATATGCTGAATCAAAGCCAGCTTTATCTGCTGGAAAAAATTCCGCCCCGGAAAATATTCCTTATTTACGGGAAACAGGACCCCTTTTTCCCAAAAGAGAAATTAAGTTCTTATACCGCTTTATACCCAACTTTAGAAGTACATGAAGTAGACAGCGCCGGGCACATGCCTCACTATGAGCAGCCACAGGAAGTAAATGAACTGATGTGGAAGTATCTTGAAGGGAAAAACTAATGCCCGGTAAAAAGAAAACAGCCGCTCCGGTTAACCGGGCGGCTGTTTCATTATCTGGTGACAATATATCAGTTGGTTCTGTAACCGGTGGTCAGCAGGGCTGAACCGGATTTAGGCTGGTAGAAATTATTGGTGTCCACACCTGCATCCGCCACAGTTGCGAATTTGGAATTGGCTTCCACACCGGTTCCTTCTATAACAGAAGCTCCGTTTTCCGTATAGATATAAGCATTAAGAGCAATAGTGCCGCCGCTTACCCTTGGTTGAATAAAGGCATTGTCTTTCACGATCTGCGCTGCGGTCATACCAAAATAACCGTTAATACGGAGGGATACACCTCCTGTTCTGGCAATAGTATTATTGGTGATCTGCACCACTGCCTTATCGGTTCCTCTCAGGCTCACCCCATCTCCCTGGTTATCTCTTAACAGGTTGTTATGAATGATGTGGGTAGCGCCATTTTCGCCGGATCCGTAGAACTGGATCAGCTCACCCCAGCCATCGTGTACATAGTTATCGTGCACGTTGGTGTTGGTAGTACGGCCTCCGATGAGGATACCTCCGTTATGGCCTGAGTTATGCTGACCGCCCCAGCTGGTAACGGTGTTGCCATAGATCTCCAGTTTGTCGATAGCAGCTGTCTGGATACCGTCTGCGCCTCCATTTGCCACACTGTTGTTATAGATCTTTACATTGCGCCATTTAATAGGCTGTACATACTGCTGGCCGCTTACAAACCCTGAAGGATTGCCGTAGTAAGGCGCATTGGCTGTCAGGTTCCAGTAAAGGGCAGTATGACCAATATAAAATGCTTCATTGTTGGTACCGCTGATGGCCACATCATGGATCAGCAGGTTGTCCATATAAGAGTTAGGATACTGGGTGGTCAGATCACCTTTTATTGGATCTGTTTTAGCCCAGATACCTGTTCCGCCGTTATGTATGGTAACATTGGCGATCTCGAAATTATCGGTGTGCTGGCTGAGGGTAAAGTCGAAATATGCTTCCCTTCCTGCCTGGGTGCTTCCTTCAATTACAAATTCGGATTTGGATTTTTCACCGCCTGCTTTTACATAGTGACAGTTTACAAAACTGATAGCAGTTGCCCAGGAGCCACCGCTCCAGGATGGATTGCCAATTTTAACTACGGTACCACTGGCATTTTTAACTATGATAGGACTGCCGGAGGCGCCTTTCAGATTATTAAAAACGACAGCAGAAAATGTTCCTTTCAGATTCAGGATCTCCCCTGCTTTATAAATGCTGCCGTCTACCACCAGCCTGCCGTCCTTATCAGGAACAAGCGTATACTGCTTCGCGCCAACAGGGGGCTTTGCTGCAGTTTCAGTTGGATTATTTTCTGGTACTAGCTGGCTTATTTGATCCTTATTGCAACTTTCTGTTGTGATAACTAAAGCCAATGCAACGGATACGAATGTGAACATAGACAATCGTGCGGTAATGTTGTGCCTCATGGTTTTTCAGATATTATATGGTTTCAATAAAAAGCTCACAATTACGCTAAGTAACTGCAATTGATTCAAGTGATATGGATTCGGTCATTCAAGAAATAATGCACTGTTTACAATTGTCTCCGGAAACAATTTTAACGGTCCATTTTTAATTTATGGCTGCGAATATCCAGAAATTCCGGACATAAAACAGCATCTAAACGGACGTCTTCCGCGAAATATTATATGGCCCAAAAGGGGCTATATAAGTTATAACGGATTTTGTGGAGGCAATAAATGTTACGATGCCCTTCCTGAGAAATAGACCGAACCTGTAATGCACTTACCAGTCCTGAAACGCAGGCCAATCAATAATATTACTATTAAATATACTATAATATTAACAGTAATATGTAACTTTTTTTTGAAATCTTTAGAAAAAAATGAAAAACTTTTCCACATTCATAAAACGTGGTAAAATGAAGCACAAATGAATAAAAAGGTACAAGGCTCTAAACAAAAAAGCCGTCTCAAAAGTTGAAACGGCCAGTTTGTAATTATATATACTTCCGGGACGATTATAAACCGAAAGCGGCTTTTACTTTGTCTACGTAGTCCAGCTTCTCCCAGGTGAACAGCTCTACTTCCACGCTCTTCTCGTGCTTCTTGCCTTTGTTGAACACTTTGGTAACCACCTTGGGTTCGCGGCCCATGTGGCCATAAGCGGCAGTTTCGCTATAGATAGGATTGCGCAGTTTCAGTCTTTGTTCGATAGCATAAGGGCGCAGGTCAAAGATTTCTTCGATCTTCTTAGCGATTTCACCATCATTCAGCTTCACTTTGGAAGTGCCATTGGTATTCACATAAATACCGCAAGGCTTGGCCACACCGATGGCATAAGACACCTGTACCAGTACTTCATCGCACACGCCGGCAGCTACCAGGTTTTTGGCGATATGACGGGTGGCATAAGCAGCGGAACGGTCTACCTTGGAAGGATCTTTACCGGAGAAAGCGCCACCACCGTGAGCACCCTTACCACCATAAGTATCAACGATGATCTTGCGGCCGGTTAAGCCGGTATCGCCATGAGGTCCACCGATCACAAATTTACCGGTTGGGTTGATGTGGTGATTGATATCGAAGCCCTCGAACAGTTTTTGCAGTTCCGGTTTCAGCTGGGCTTTTACACGGGGGATCAGGATATTGATCATATCTTCCTTGATCTTTGCCAGCATTTTCTCATCAGTATCGAAATCATCGTGCTGTGTGGAAATCACGATAGAATCGATTCTTACCGGTTTATTATCATCAGAATATTCGATAGTTACCTGTGATTTAGCATCGGGGCGCAGGTACTTGATTTCTTTATTTTCGCGGCGGAGCACTGCCAGTTCCAGCAACAGTTTATGTGCCAGGTCCAGTGCCAGCGGCATATAGTTTTCTGTTTCACGGGTAGCATAACCAAACATCATACCCTGGTCGCCTGCACCCTGCTCTTCAGGGGATTTACGGTCTACACCCTGGTTGATATCGGGAGACTGCTCATGTATGGCAGAAAGAATTCCGCAGGAATTCGCTTCAAACATATACTCACTCTTGGTATAACCGATCTTACGGATTACTTCCCTTGCAATATCCTGCACATCGAGGTATGCCTCTGATTTCACCTCACCTGCCAAAACAACCTGGCCGGTAGTTACAAGCGTTTCACAAGCTACTTTGGATTTTGCATCATATGCCAGAAAGTTGTCGATCAAAGCGTCAGAAATCTGATCAGCTACTTTATCAGGATGTCCTTCTGAAACGGATTCAGATGTAAATAAATAAGGCATAAAAAACTGGGATTAGTAGTTTTATGGTTTAGTGTAAATAATTCTGAGCTTGATATTATACTGTGACAGGTTGCTGCCGCCAACTTTCACACGGTTCAGATCCATGTACAGGGGTGAGTATCCTTCAAGCCTGAAACCTTTGTTGGTATCCAGTTTCCTGATAAACCGCTGTACGGTGTTGGCAAGGTTAAAGGTATATTGAACTACCTGTACGCCTCCAAAGTTGGTAATTACCTGTCGGGTGCCGCCAAAATAGGCTGCGCCTCCTCCTGTATAATAATCTGCGGGGATCTTGGTGGTATCACCGTTTGTATACTGGCGTAAAGATAAGCTTCCTGGTTCAATAAATATATTATTCATATCACTTGGACCGGAAGTTATTTGTGTAATGACCAGTTCTGCTTTATTGATCAGCACATTGGGGAAGTTCTCAAGCCCTGGAATGGTCAGGTTTGTGAACAGGCCGGGAGCTGCATTCAGGAAGAGGATACTGTCGCCATTCGGGTTGTTGGTATTGATAAACCTGGAAGCCTGCGATCCGTTGTAATTGCGGGTGAAGTAATTCGCATGGGCGCTGGCATATTGATCGAACGCCATGGTGGCACGGAGCGAATCATCCGTAGTATTTTTATAGAACACCGTGAGTTTGGTGTTGGTATTATTGAGATTCAGGTAGATCATGTTCCTGTTGGTACCCAGATTGGTATCAGGAACAATAGCAAAACCTTTCAGGTAAGCACGGAAAGCAGAATCCGTGGCGAAGGCGCCATCTGATTTCTGGGCGAGCAGGCTGTTACCAAAGGCATTGCTCAGTTTAATACGCAGCTGGGCGGTTTCCTTGGTGCCGTAAATGCTTACGGAGTCGCGGAGCGACAACGGCGTAACAGTAGCGGTACCCAGCAGCTCTCCCGGGTTATAAGCCAGGGGCCTGTTATACGGGTAGCTGGAATCAATCTTAAAATTGGGTTCAGTCATCCGGTAAACCCGGAAGGTTTGAGGCGCCGCAGAATCGCCGGTGTAACCGGTATAGCTCAGCGACAACACCACGGAATCCAGGGTTTGCCCGGTACCTTCAAAAGTAAAGGCGCTTTTGGGCAGCGACACCTGCGTATATACGAAAGCGTGGGTCCTGCCAAAAACCGGATCGGTGGTAACTGATCCCAGTATCTTGTTATAAGCGTTTTGTCCGTTTAAAATGGAGGAATCATACCGGAGTATGTTGTTGGCGATAATACCGTTGAGCGTTGTGTCCTGTGCATTCACAAAATCGCCGGGAGGAATTAAACCACTTCCCAGGATAGTGGATTTGTTACAACCGGTGGCTCCGTACAACAGAGTAATATAGGTGGCTAAGAAGCTAAGGTTCCTGAAATTGATCTTCACGCGTTATGTTGTTAGTGAGTATTGGTTTTACTGCCCGAACATGCTTTTTTACGCTTTAAATACGCTTCAACTACGCACTAAAGGCGGACCTGATGGTAATTATTTACCCAGCAATTGCTGATATAATTGCAGGTAATCTCCCAGATCATCATTATCTTTTTTAAACGGCAGGATGATCTTTCCTTTTTCCGCTTTCACTTCATCCACTACTTTCTTTTCCAGTTTATCACCGGCCAGTACAACGGCGTCCGCATATTTTGCCGCCCCCCTGTTCAGAGCTGTATTGGTGCCGTCCTTGAACAGTTCCATATCTTTTTCCTTGATCTGATTACTGATCGTGGCCTTCTTAACAAAGGTAGTGCCTAACTTTTCCTTGAATGTATTGGGAGTCAGCGAATAAATGATCTTTGAATTGGCAAACACCGGCTCTTTTTTATAAGCCGTTTTCAGATACATAGGTATCAGAGATGTCATCCAGCCACTGCAATGAATGATATCCGGAGGCCATCCGAATTTCTTTACCGTTTCCAGGGCTCCTTTACAAAAGAAGACAGCTCTCGCTGCATTGTCATCAAAAAACTCATCGTTCTCATCAGCAAATACAGTTTTCCGCTTAAAATAATCTTCATTATCCAGGAAGTAAACCTGCAGGCGGGCGTTTGGAAGTGATGCTACCTTGATAATCAACGGATAATCATCCCCGTCAATCACAATGTTGATCCCCGACAATCTTACGACCTCGTGCAAACGATGTCTTCTCTCATTAATAATTCCAAATCTGGGCATGATCACTCTCACTTCCAGGCCAGCCTCATTGGACTTAATTGCCATTTTATTGACCATTGCCGCGTAATCACTCAATTCCAGGTACGGCGACATCTCTTGGGCAATAAAAAGAATTCTTTTCTTTGTGGACATTTAACGCTGATTATTAATGCAGTAATTTTTAATTTGGCTTGCAAAATTACGGATTTTTTACGGAATATTGGTCAATCTGTCAGTTTTAACATCCTTTTAAGCAATGATTTATGTATCTATTTAAGCGCAGCATGGACCTGAAGAAGCACCTGGACCTGGTAAGAAAAAGCAACAAAAGCATTGGTTTTGTGCCCACTATGGGAGCCCTCCATGCCGGTCACCTGTCACTTATTCAGGCGGCCAGGCAGGAAAATGAAGTGGTCGTTTGCAGCATCTTTGTCAATCCAACTCAGTTTAATGATCCAAAAGATTTTGAAAAATATCCTATCACCATTGAAGAGGATATAAAGAAATTAAATAACGTATCAACAGATATACTTTTTTTGCCATCAGTGGAAGAAATGTATCCCGAAGGCCTTAAAAGTGATCTGCATTACGACTTCGGCAACCTGGAAACCATCCTTGAAGGTAAATTCCGCCCTGGGCATTTTCAGGGCGTGGGTCGCATTGTTCACAAGTTACTGGATATTGTGCAACCAGACCAGCTTTTTATGGGACAAAAAGATCTGCAGCAATGCCTGATCGTACGCCGGCTCCTGGAAATTACCCATTCCCCGGTGAAACTGGTAGTATGCCCTACTGAAAGGGAAAAAGACGGGCTGGCCATGAGCAGCCGTAATACACGCCTCTCTCCCGCCGCCCGGAAAAAAGCAACAGGCATTTACCAGGCGCTCATTCATATCAGGGATAATTTCGGAAAGGGCCTTCACTTCCTGGAAGGCGCCCATGAAGCTTTTGATGCCCTCAAAAAGCAGGGCTTTGAACCCGAATATGTAGATATACTCCGGCTGGAAAATGATAGCCTCGTTCCCCTGGATCAGCCACCGGGAAATGCCACGGTAGTGGTAGCCATTGCTGCCTGGCTGGACGGGGTTCGCCTGATCGATAATATGGTACTGCAGGGAAGTCTGTAACCGCACCCCGCAGGGGATGCGGCAAACACTGCATTACTGCTGCATCCCCTGTTCGATCTTCCATATTTTTTCCCTAGCTTTGCAAACGCTCTATAGCGATAAGCCAGTATAATTATGCAAATCGAAATTTTAAAGTGTAAGATTCACCGCGCGGTTGTTACGGAAGCCAATCTGCAATATGTTGGAAGTATTACGATTGATGAAGACCTTATGGACGCCGCTGGTTTAATCGAGTATGAAAAAGTGCAGGTGTTGAACGTTAATAACGGAGAACGCCTGGAAACATATGTGATCAAAGGAAAACGCGGTTCCGGCGTGATCTGTATGAATGGCCCCGCCGCCCGTCTTGTTGCCCCAGGTGATATAGTGATCATCATCTCCTATGCCACTATGGATTTTGAAGAAGCAAAAAAATACACGCCTATTGCCATTTTCCCAAAAGAAGGGAATAAACTGTAGACCCATACTGTACCTGTTTTATTAACGCCCTAAACAACTTTGGATCATGCCCAAAACGCTTAAGAACGTCATTAAGTTTATTTGCTTTTTCGGCATCGGGGTGCTGTTGATCTGGCTTTTTACCAAAGATATTACTACAGAACAGTGGGACCAGATCAATACCGCATTCCGCAGAGCCAACTACTGGCTGCTGATCCCCACCATGACCATCGGTATTGCCAGTCACTGGTTCAGGGCTGTAAGATGGAAACTGCTCATGAAACCACTGGGCCACCAGCCCTCCACATTGAATACCTTTTTTGCCGTAATGGTGGGCTACCTCGCCAACCTCGCCGTACCCCGCCTCGGGGAAGTGACCCGGTGCGGGATACTGGCCCAATATGAAAAAGTACCGGCCGATAAACTGGTAGGCACCATGATCGCTGAGCGCGCGGTAGACATGGTATGCCTGCTGCTGCTTATGGCCCTTACCGTACTAACTCAGCTGGACGTTCTGGGTTCTTATGTGAACGAATCGATTTTTATACCATTGTCGCATAAAGTGGCCCGGGCCAACGGCATACAGCTGCTCATAGGCATTATTATACTTGCAGGCGTTATACTGCTGCTGCTCTGGCTCCTGAAAAAATTTGCAAGGTCCAAAGTGGCCATCACCATAAAAAACCTCGCAAGAGGCATTATGGAAGGCATTCTTTCCATTGGTAAAATGGAAAAGAAAGGCTGGTTCCTGTTACATACCGTATTGATCTGGTCATGCTACCTTTCGCAGGTATACATCGGTTTCTTTTGCCTGAAAGAAACCAGTCACCTGGGCATCAGCGCCGCTCTTGCCGTACTGATGATCGGTAGTGTAGGCATGATCGTTACCCCCGGCGGTATAGGCGCCTATCAACCCCTTGTACAGAAATCACTGGAATTATATGGCATTCCCCTGGCCATCGGCTTTGCCTTTGGCTGGATCATCTGGGTAGCGCAAACCGTACTGGTGATACTCCTTGGCTTTATCAGCCTGGTGGGACTGCCGCTTTACAACAAGAAATCGCCTTCGGCGATTACGCGGATTTTTCTTTAACTTTAATTTAATACTTCAATTAAAGCGAAAGCTGTATCATCGTAGTTCAGACGATGTCATTTTTGAACGTAAATAAGTTCGTATGCGTTTGCCGAATGGTGAGAAACTTGATACTATAACAATGCCTGAAGTAACAATACAGAAGAATACAACCACGAAAAAAGGCCTTACAGAAAAGAAAAAAATGATTGCCAGGGATATCAGCTGGCTCTCTTTTAATGCAAGGGTATTACAGGAAGCGGCAGATAAAACCGTTCCATTACATGAACGTATCCGCTTCCTCGGCATCTTTTCCAATAACCTCGATGAGTTTTTCAGGGTAAGGGTAGCCACTCTTAAACGAATGATGTCTTTCGGCAAAGCCGGTAAAATGCATCTCGAAGAAAACCCTGACAAAATACTGGATGAGATACAGGCCCGTGTAATTGAACAACAACGCGAGTTTGACCTGGTATGGAAAGATATCGCCGAAGAACTGGAAGCCCAGCACATCTTCATGCGGACGGAAAAACAACTTAACCGCGAGCAACAGAAATTTGTACTCAACTACTTCAACGAACAGGTACGCACCAACATCATTCCCCTGATGATTGAAAGCATACAACAGTTCCCTATCCTGCGCGATAAATCTATTTACCTGGCCATTGTACTGGCGCGGCAGGATAATTCCGTACGACAAAAATTTGCGCTCATTGAAATACCCACCACGGTGCTCCCCCGTTTTATTATCCTGCCCTCCAAACCCGGAGAACATGATATTATACTGCTGGAAGACCTGGTGCGTTTTTGTCTTCCCAATATTTTTTCCTATTTCGGTTACGATAAATTCACCGCGCACATTATCAAAGTAACCCGCGATGCGGAACTGGATATTGATAACGATATCTCCGACAGCCTTATCCACCAGATTGAAAAAGGACTGAAAGACCGGCGCAAAGGCAAGCCTGTGCGGTTTGTATATGATAAGGACATAGATCCCCTGCTGCTGGAATATCTTATGCGCAGACAGGGCCTCTCCGGAAAAGATAACCTCATCCCCGGAGCCCGTATCCATAACTTCAAAGATTTTATGGATTTCCCGGAATCCATCTTCCCTCCTCATTTACATCGTAAAACATTTACCCATCCGCTGTTTGTAAATGCGCCTAGCGTAATGCACGTAATACAACAGCAGGACGTAATGCTGCACTTCCCCTATCACTCGTTCGATACCATCATCGACCTGCTCAGGGAAGCCGCCATAGATCCTAATGTATCTTCCATAAAAATAACTGCGTACAGGCTTGCCCGTAATTCCAAGATTGTAAACGCATTGGTAAACGCCGTTCGCAACGGGAAACACGTGACCGTAGTGCTGGAACTGCGCGCACGCTTTGACGAAGCAGCCAACCTCGACTGGAAATCACGCCTGGAAGAAGAAGGCGTTAAAGTGCTGCTGGGTATCCCTAATATGAAGATTCATGCCAAATTATGCGTGATCAAAAAACGGATCGGCACCAAAACACTGCAATGCGGTTTTGTAAGCACCGGTAACCTGAACGAAAAAACAGCAAGGGTATACGGCGATCACTGCCTGCTCACCACTAACCGCGCCATCATCGCAGATATGAACCGCATCTTTTCCTACCTGGAAAGCCCGCGTCATGACATCAAGATCCTGGAAGGCTGCAAAACGCTGCCGGTAAGTCCGTACAATATGCGCGATACTTTCCTGCGACTGATAGACCGTGAGATCAAGAACGCAAAACACAAGAAGAAAGCCGCCATTACCATCAAAATGAACTCGCTCTCCGACGCCGCTCTCATCGCCAAATTGTATGAAGCCGCCAAGGCCGGCGTGGATGTGAAAATGGTGATCCGTGGTATCTGCTGCGCCTATACGGAAAATAAAAAATGGAAAAAGAACATCACCGCGGTAAGCATCGTGGATGAATACCTGGAACACGCCCGCGTATTTATTTTTCATCACGGCGGACAGGAAAAAGTATTCATTGCTTCCTGCGACTGGATGATCCGTAACCTCGACCACCGCGTGGAAGCCGCTGCCCCCATAACGGACCCGGCTATACGACAGGAACTGATCGATATCATGAACATCCAGCTGAGCGGTAATGTAAAAGCCCGGGTGCTGGATAACGAACAGAAAAATGAATACCGGAAAGATGGAGATAAAAAGATCCGTACACAGATAGAGATCTACAAATACCTGCACGAAAAACAATACCACTAACGCTGAAAAGTTATACTTTTGCCCTTTGATCTAACGACTGACAGATGAAATTAGCTGCGATTGATATTGGCTCCAATGCTGCCAGACTGCTCATCTCTGAAGCATCGCCGAATAGCGCGGGCGTAATGGACTTCACCAAGCTAAACCTTGTGAGAGTACCGCTACGACTGGGCTTTGACGTGTTTAACAACCAGGTTATTTCAGACAAAAAGGCCACGCACCTGATTGATACCATCCGGGCCTATAAGCTGCTCCTGGATGTGTACGAGGTGAAATATCTCAAAGCATGCGCCACCTCCGCCATGCGCGACGCCAGCAACGGCGAGGATATACTCCAGCAGGTAAAAGCCAAAACGGGTATCGATATCAGGATTATTACCGGCCAGGAAGAAGCTGCATTCATTTATGAGAACCACGTGGCTGAAAACATGGATAAAACAAAGTCGTACCTCTATATCGACGTAGGCGGCGGCAGTACAGAGATCACCCTTTTCAGCGCCGGTAAACAGATCTTTAAGGAATCTTTCAATATAGGCACTATCCGCCTGTTGCAGCAACAGGTAACTGAAGCCCAATGGCAGCAGCTGAAAGATTTCCTGAAACAGCAGCTCAAAGGCATAGGCGCTGTAACAGCCATCGGCTCCGGCGGCAACATCAATAAAATATTCTCCCTCTCCAAAAGAAAAGAAGGCAAGCCCCTTTCACTGGATACACTGAAAGATTACTACAAGGAATTCAGCGCATTCACCGTGGAAGAACGTATTCACCTGTATAATCTGCGGGAAGACAGGGCCGATGTTATCGTTCCCGCGCTGCAGATCTATGTGAATATTATGCGCTGGGCAGATACGCCGGAAATATATGTACCAAAGATAGGGCTGGCAGATGGTCTTATTCATGCCCTTTACGAGGAGATCGCCGTCAGCTCCTGATCCCTGGCCGTATATAAAAAACATTTCCTTTTATCTTTTTATATTACCACCTTTGCGGTTATTGCTAACAGCTAAATGCTAAATGCTCACTGCTTATGTCTGTGAATAAAGAAATAAAGCGTGTCACTACGCATATACTGCAGAAGATGAAAGTAGACGGGGAAAAGATCTCCATGCTTACTGCGTATGATTATTCCATGGCCCGCATTTTTGATGATGCCGGCATTGATATCCTGCTGGTAGGAGATTCTGCATCCAATGTAATGGCCGGTCATGAAACCACGCTCCCTATTACACTGGACCAGATGATCTATCATGCCGCTTCAGTGGTCAGGGCTATTAAGCGCTGCTTCGCAGTGGTAGACCTCCCCTTCGGTTCTTACCAGGGTAACTCCAAGGAAGCATTGGGATCTGCCATCCGCATTATGAAGGAAACCGGCGCCCACGGGATTAAGATTGAAGGCGGCGAAGAAATCATTGAATCCGTGAAACGTATTATTTCCGCAGGGGTTCCTGTAATGGGGCACCTGGGGCTCACCCCACAATCCATCTATAAATTCGGCACTTACGCTGTACGCGCCACCGAAGAAGCGGAAGCCAATAAGCTGATCGATGATGCAAAACTGCTGCAGGAAGCAGGATGCTTTGCCATTGTGCTGGAAAAAATCCCCGCCGCACTGGCCAAAGTGGTTGCCGAAACAGTGGAAATTCCTATCATAGGCATCGGAGCCGGCAGGTATGTAGATGGCCAGGTACTGGTGATGCATGATATGCTCGGTATTAATAAGGAGTTCAAACCACGTTTCCTCCGTCGTTACCTCGACCTTTATACTGAGATCTTTGGCGCCACCCAGGCTTATATCAATGATGTAAAGTCCAAGGATTTCCCGAATGAAAATGAACAGTACTGATCAAAAACATAAGCATGACGGATTTGTAAAGAGCTATTTATCTCTCTGCAAATTCGTCATTTGCATTTAATATAAATTCCCTATATTCGCTTCGCACTTTATAAGTTGATGAACTACCTGTTAAACATACAGCTTTCTCTACTCTCCTATCTGCGGAGCACCTGCTCCCATGTGCCATAGGTAGCACTTCCTTTTTTATCTTCCCGTAAAAGCCGCACAGCGGCCTGTAAACTATTGTATCCGCAATACTGGTATTCATCGTGATGGATGATTTGCATTGGTCTGTTTCAACCAATCTGCAAATACATTTGATCATGTATAACAGTGATGTATATACGTAGTTAAGGGAAGCGCCATTTGTTTTCATTTATCCGGGAGATATAAAATTCTCCCCCTTCACTATAATTCCAAACAGATTATGAAACGTGTAATGATTATCGGCGCCGGCAAGATCGGTGAAACTGCAGCCTTTTTACTGCAACAATCCGGCGACTATGAAGTAACGCTGGCCGACAGCAACAATGCCCTGCTGCAAAAATGTACAGACGCTGGTATACGCAAAACGATACTGGATGTAAACAACGCCAGCTCTCTTCAGCAGGCATTACAGGAACAGGACATGGTGCTCAGCGCCTGCCCCTTTTTCCTGAATGTAAAAATTGCGACTGCAGCCGCCAAAACCAACACCCACTATTTTGATCTGACAGAAGATGTAGCTACCACCAATGCTATCCGCGAAATAGCTTCGGAAGCAAATGTAAGCTTCATGCCGCAATGCGGACTGGCGCCGGGCTTCATCAGCATTGCCGCTCATGATATTGCCAAACAGTTTGATTCGCTGGACGCCGTTCGCCTCCGTGTAGGCGCCCTGCCCCAGTTTCCAACCAACAGCCTTATGTACAATCTTACCTGGAGCACTGATGGGCTGATCAACGAATACTGCAACCCCTGCGATGCCATTCATGAAGGCGAACGCAAAGAAGTAATGCCCATGGAAGGCTATGAGCGCTTTGCACTTGACGGCGTGGAATATGAAGCATTTAACACCTCCGGCGGACTTGGCGCACTGGCGGAGATACTGGACCGAAAAGTATATAACCTCGATTATAAAACCGTTCGTTATCCGGGTCATTGCCAGTTGATGAAGATCCTTCTCAATGAGCTGAAACTCAATAAAAAGAGAGAAATACTGAAGGAGATAATGGAAGATAGCATACCTTTCACCCCGCAAGACGTAGTATTGGTTTTTGTATCCGTTTCCGGGATGGTGAACGGCCGTTCTGTACAACGGTCCTATTCCCGGAAGATCTATAACCAGGCCGTTGGAGGCAGGGACTTTACCGCCATCCAGCTCACCACCGCCGGCGCTGCCTGTGCAGTAATAGACCTGCATGCCAAAGGACTGCTGCCAGCCAATGGCTTTGTACGCCAGGAAGACGTGGTATTCAATGACCTGATCAACAACCGCTTTGCGGTATATTATAACTAGCCCTAAAAGCTGTATGTCATGTTAAAAGATGTTTTAAACGGGCTGATGGAACGCTATCAGCAAAGGGTCCCGGATGTGGGAGCCGTTATTGCCGCCATGATAAAGGAAGGTATTATTGCCCGGGCAGATGATATTGAAAATGATCACATCGCCTTTCGTACCATGGGCGTACCGCAGCTCGGGGTGCAATCGCTCGAGAAAATATTCCTCCATTACGGCTATACGAAAATGGATCCCTATCACTTCCCTGCCAAAAAACTGGATGCCTGGTGGTATGCGCCTCCCGAGCCGCAATATCCCCGCATCTTCATCAGCGAGCTCCGTGTAGCCGACCTGAGCGACGCTGCACAGGCCATCATCCGCCGGTATACGGATGAAGTAACAAGCGATCCTGTGAATGCACTAAACCTGAACGATAGCAGGGCTGTGGATACTTTCCTTCATAGCGCCCTGTGGCAAACCCCTACCCTGGCGGATTACAAAGTACTGGCCGCAGAAAGTGAATATGCCGCATGGGTGATCTATAACCGTTATTATCTCAATCATTTCACCGTAAGCGTACATAACCTTCCGCCAGGATATAATACGGTGGCTGATTTCAACCGCTTCCTGGAGCAACATGGATTTCGCCTCAATGATGCAGGTGGCAAAATAAAAACCAGCCCCGACGGCAACCTGCTGCAAAGCGCCACCGTAGCGGGAATGATCACTGCTACCTTTGCCGGCGGGGAAGAATATCCTATTGCCGGTTCGTATGTGGAGTTTGCAGAAAGAAAAGTACTGCCTGCATTTGCACATCTGCCGGCAGGCGAAATACGCCGGGAACACAGGCGGGAAGGGTTTGAAGCAGGCAACGCAGATAAGATCTTCGAAAGCACCTACACTGCCCAAACAAAAAAAAGTTCCTAATTTTAGCTCCTTAATACACCAACAATGGAAGATATCTTAAAAGCATTTGGCATCACCGCGGCACAAAGTGGCATCAGCACGGGAACGCACTGGTTGCCCGCTCACGGGGAAGAGATCACCTCGGTTTCACCGGTAAATAATAAAAAGATTATTACTGTTAAAAGCGCCAACCGGGAAGATTATGACCAGGTGGTTGCCATCGCCCAGGAAGCGTTCATAGAATGGCGCACCTGGCCTGCTCCCAAAAGAGGTGAAATAGTACGGCAGATCGGGGCTGCGCTCCGTGAACATAAAACACATCTGGGCAAGCTCGTATCCTATGAAATGGGAAAAAGCCTGCAGGAAGGATATGGAGAGGTACAGGAAATGATTGACATCTGCGACTTTGCCGTGGGGCTGTCGAGGCAGCTGCACGGATTAACCATGCACTCGGAGCGCCCGGGGCACCGGATGTATGAGCAATGGCATCCGCTGGGCATCACCGGTATTATTTCCGCGTTTAATTTCCCTGTAGCGGTTTGGAGCTGGAACTCCATGCTGGCATGGGTTTGCGGGAACGTATGCATCTGGAAGCCTTCTGAAAAAACGCCTGTTACAGCGCTGGCCTGCCAGCATATAGTAGCTAATGTATTTGCCGCCAACAATGTACCGGAAGGCGTTTGCTGCCTGGTAACCGGTAGCAGGGACGCAGGTGAATGGATGGCGCACGACAAGCGTATCCCCCTGGTTTCCGCCACTGGCTCCACCCGGATGGGTAAAGCCGTGGGCGCGGCGGTTGGAGAGCGTTTGGGACGCTCCCTGCTTGAACTGGGAGGCAATAACGCCATTATCATCTCCCAGGATGCCGATCTTGATATGTCGCTTATTGGCGCTGTATTTGGCGCTGTGGGCACAGCCGGACAGCGCTGTACTTCCACCCGCAGGCTGATCATCCATGAAAGTGTATACGATGCATTTACAGCCCGACTGGTGAAAGCATATGCGCAATTGCGTATCGGCAACCCGCTGGATGAGCATAACCACGTGGGGCCACTGATCGATAAAGCCGCTGTGGATGCTTATCTCAGCGCTATTGAGCAGGTAAAGCAACAGGGCGGTTCCTTCCTGGTGGAAGGAGGCGTGCTGTCCGGACCTGGTTATGAATCGGGTTGCTATGTGAAACCCTGTATTGCGGCAGTGGAAAACACGTACCCTATTGTACAGCACGAAACCTTTGCGCCTATCCTGTATGTTATGAAATACACCACACTGGCCGAAGCCATTGCCATGCAGAATGATGTGCCACAGGGATTATCCTCCGCCATCATGACGCTGAACCTCCGGGAAGCAGAACAGTTCCTTTCCAATGCAGGATCCGACTGCGGCATTGCCAATGTAAATATCGGCACTTCCGGCGCCGAAATAGGCGGTGCCTTTGGCGGTGAGAAGGAAACCGGCGGTGGCCGTGAAAGCGGCTCCGATGCGTGGAAAGCTTACATGCGCAGGCAAACCAATACCATCAACTATTCCAATAGCCTCCCGCTGGCCCAGGGTATCAGATTTGATCTCTAGCACAAATCAACCAGCTATCTCTTTCATAACAAAAGAGATAGCTGGTAATAATATATTTCTACAGTAAATTTTTTGCGGATCATCCAGCTCCGAGGCACTTGCCCCGGAGCTTTTAATTTTCATGACGGAGATGCTACCCGATCAGATTTTTAAAAGCGGTTGATAAAATAACTAGGTTGAATATCCAGGTAACCTTTGTTACCTTTCTCTACATACACCGATGGCAACATGGTTTTTAAAAATAGTAGCGAGGTTAGAGAACCCCGCTTTTCGTTAAACGGAAACCATGCTTATGAGAAAAGTCAATAATGGCGGGAAGCCATCAGTAACTTTTCCGGATATAAATATTAGACTTTTTTTTGAATATTCATATTCAACTTTTGTGCTACTGCCGTACCGCCACCACTGTGTTTTACCACTAAAACCTGTCCACATCCTTTATCATACAGTGTTTTCATGGTTTTTCCCTTCACACCTGCATGCTGCAACATTGCAGTAATATTTTCGGGAACACTGCAAATAACAATCGTTTTGCCCTTATTTTTCTTTATCATGTCTTTAATAACAGCCGTAGTCTGGTCGGGATCACCATTTAACCGGAAATAGCCAAGCTCCTGCTGACGGGCTTTTGAGAGCGGGGTCACCGTTTGCACGGAGCGGTTCAGGTAGGTGGTATAGATAGCGGAGATATCCATCCCCTCCAGTGAAGACGCCAGCTGGGAGGCCTGTTCCTGCCCTGCAGCACTAAGGCCCGGATCTGCGGATGGAGATGATTCCACCTCCGCGGCATTCACAAAAATGAGAGTGGTTACTTCCGGTTCCGTAGCAGACACGGGAGTACCGGTAGCCAGCAAAGTGGCCATGAGAACAGCTTTTAACATGATGGGTAGTTTTAAGTAAATGAAATACGATACCTGTAAAAAATCCCGAACGCAGATCTGGTAGATGAGGAGTATGAGGAATAAGAACAGGTTAAAGCTAGGATGCTTAACAACAATTGCAAAAGGGATTGTGACAGGTGGTTACCGGCTATGGCCAGCAAGCAAATCAGGATAAGATCGCCTATGAACCGGCTGACCTGCGGCAGGCCCGGGAATGATCAGATATCCCCTCCAATCTCCCAATCAACCAACAAATAGCGCGTTTATCATTAATATTTAATGTTATAGCGCTTTTTCTATACCTTTAATCTTATCATCATGATATTTTTAGTTGTTTTTTATAGGGAAAATTATTGAACATGAAATTGTTAAGCCGAGAGGTTGCAGTCCTGGCAGGGTGTGTTGCATTGATGACTGCATTTACAACAAATACTGAAGCACAAAGTAAACCCCAGATACCCAAAAACTGGCAGTTGCTGAGTTACGACACCGACAGTGTTTATGGTACGTCTACAGAAAAAGCCTACAAGGAGTTATTAAAAGGGAAAAAAAGCACCCCCGTTATTGTGGCGGTGATCGACTCGGGGATTGATACAACCCACGAGGACCTGAAAAGCATTTTGTGGACCAATACCCGCGAAATCCCCGGTAATGGTAAGGATGACGACCATAACGGGTATGTGGACGATATTCATGGCTGGAACTTCCTGGGTGGGAAAGATGGCAGCAGCCTGAAAGAAGACTCTGAAGAAGCCGCCCGTGAATACTACCGGTATAAAAACCTTTATGGCAACCCGGACTCCGCACTGGCCAAAGACTCAAAGGAATATGCCATCTGGCAGCAGCTGCAGGCAAAAATTGAGAAGCCCAATTCCCAGTTTAAGATGCAGTACAAAAGCATGTCGAAGCTCCAGGAAAACGTGAATAAATGTGAAACCATCCTGAAGAACTATCTCGGTAAGGATGATTTCAATGTGGCGCAGCTGGACAGCATCCAGACTACCAACCAGGATGTATTGCTGGCACGCAACTTTATGAGCCGTTTGCTGAAAAGCGCCGGTGATGAGCCTGCCACTTTCGGCGAGTTCAAAATGGAATTCGATGAATACATGAATGAGCTGAAGCGTAAGGCAGAAAGCACTGAAGTAGCGCCAAACGCCAACAGGCAAAGGATTGTAGGCGACAACCTCGATGATATCAACGATAATAAATACGGCAATAATGATGTAATGGGCACCTTTGGGTTCCATGGCACTCACGTTTCCGGTATTATTGCCGCCGCCAGGAACAATGGCGTTGGTATGGACGGCGTGGCCGACAACGTGCGTATTATGGCAGTAAAAGCCGTTCCCGATGGAGACGAAAGGGATAAAGATGTGGCATTGGCCATCCGCTATGCAGTAGATAACGGCGCCCAGATCATTAATATGAGCTTTGGTAAACCGTTTTCCCCGCATAAAGACTGGGTAGATGCCGCCTTTAAGTATGCCGAAGAAAAAGGCGTTTTACTGGTACATGCAGCCGGTAACGATGGTAGCAACAACGATTCGGTTGCCAATTATCCTAATCCCAATTACCTGGACGGCACAGTGGCCACCAATGTGATCACAGTAGGTGCCAGCAATACGGGTCTTGGTAACGATAAGGTAGCTCCTTTCTCCAACTATGGTAAGAAATCCGTGGATCTTTTTGCACCGGGCGTACAAATTTATTCAACCATTCCCGGTGGCAACAAATACGGCAGCGCCAGCGGAACCAGTATGGCCAGCCCCGTGGTAGCGGGTGTAGCAGCACTGGTACTCTCCTACTATCCCGAGCTCAGCGCCAGGCAGTTGAAATATGTACTGGAAAAAAGCGCCACTCCATTAACCGGCAGTGCGGCCCAGGTTAATAAGCCAGGTACTACCGATGAAAAGGTAAACTTTGCAGACCTTTCGATTACAGGTGGAATGGTGAACGCTTACGAGGCGTTAAAGCTGGCGGCCACCATTAAAGGCGAAAATGTGAAAGGCAAAAAACAGCACAAGGCGAAAATAAAGGCCATCAAAAAGAACTGATCTTCTTCAGCATAAAAAGAGAGCGGGAAATTCATCTTTCAGAAGATAAATTTCCCGCTCTCTTTTTATACATTTCTATTTTACAAGACGTACACTCAGCGGATACTTGTAAGACTGGCCGTTACTGGCTTTTACAGCCGCAATAATGCTAAAAATAACGTTCAGCAACCATAATACACCGAGCAGGTTTGTCCAGCCCCAGGTATTGTAAAATTCGCCCCTGGCATGGCGCCAGAAACTGGTGAGCGACCAAAAACCTGTAGCAATATTGTTGATCAGGTTTACAATTACCGCGGCAATACTCAACGTGATCTGGAAATTGATAGCTTCCTTTCCCTGGCTGTCTACAAAAGTGGACTCATTTTTTTTGATAAGCCAAAAGATCAGTACACCGATAATGTTGCCAACAGTAGGTAATATCAGCATGCCAATAATTCCCCCCAGGTGAACAACAGCTCCCCAGGTTCGTTCATCTTTCTGATTCATAAAATAGAGATTAAATACAATACGGGAAGTTAACAGGTTATTTTAGCATATCAAAAAGAGAGAAGAAAAAAAACTACAAACCTGTAAGCCGGATTCTGTTCCTGCCCCGCAAGCCGGGACAGGCTGCTATCATTTATCTGCGGCAGCGTTCGCACGTCGCCTGTATCTGCCTACCCTCGGTCATCGGGCGAGCAGCCCTCAAGCGACCGTATACATGGCATTTCAG
The DNA here is from genome assembly GCF_902150045.1 of Chitinophaga polysaccharea. Taxonomy (GTDB): domain Bacteria; phylum Bacteroidota; class Bacteroidia; order Chitinophagales; family Chitinophagaceae; genus Chitinophaga; species Chitinophaga polysaccharea_A. The sequence goes on along the minus strand of NZ_CABFVU010000003.1, from coordinate 337,372 downwards.
CACGCAAGGTTTACCCGCACAAACAGTTACCTGCCTGCACCGTGGGCTCTTACCCCACATTTTCACCCTTATCTGCCTGAGCAGACGGTTATTTTCTGTGGCACTTTCTGTACCCGGTTTGCACCGGGCCCCACCCGTTAGGTGGTGCGTTGCTCTGCGCTGTCCGGACTTTCCTTCCCGTTGCACAAGTCAGCGGAACGATAGCACGGTTTGTAGTTGAAGCGCGAAGGTAATGAAAATATTACCTAAACGTTATCTCAGTGGCGCCATAGCCGTATTTGGCGTGGTATTGATTCACAAAGGTGGCTACTTCCGGCGTTTGTTTGAGGATCTGGTGAATCTCATCTTTGAGCTTCCCTTTGCCCACGCCATGAATCACGATGAGGTTATGCTGGTGATGGCTGATAGCCAGTTCCAGGTAACGCTGGAAAGCGTTCAGCTGTATTGCCAGGATAGCGATATTGCTCAGCCCTTTCCAGTTCTTTTCCAGCGCCTCAATATGAAGATCCACTTCGTGTTTGGGCTCCAGGGAAGTTTCCGGCTGCAACTGTATCTTGCTTAACAGGCTGGCAAAGTTACCTGATCCTGCCGTGGTAACAGGGGCCTTCTTTTTTGCCTGCTCTGCAGGCGCAGGCGGCTCGGGTACCTTCTCCGGAAATTTATCGAACAACGGGTAAGTAATGGTGGCTTCTGCTTTGGTGCGCAGTTCCTCCAGCTGTATAAACATTTGTTTGGGCTTGATCTTCCACGTCTTCTTTACAGAAGCAGCCAGCTTTGGTTGCGGTTCCTTCAGGAAAAAAGTGAATTCAAACCGCGGGTTATCATTGAGCGATTCAAAGAGGAGATCGGCCAGGTAGAAATGATTATATGGATGTATCTCATTCTTGATCTCAAGATCCAGCTGGTTATTCAGCCATATCTGGAAATAGAAACGCATGGCGTGCGGCGTATCATTGAACAGGTTGAACTTCATCAGCTTCACCGTTTCGTCGTATCCGTCCATCTGGTATACGGGTAAAACAGAGAGGAACATGCCTTTATCTGTTTTAAACACTTCATATTTCCTCCGGTCTACTTTGATCTCATCGCCGGGGATCAGTTTAGGTTTTTCTTTGACCAGTTTCTGCTGGGTAAAACGATGAAAATAGGGAAAGTCGATCTGATCCAGGTACACGGGAAAAGACGTTCCTTTCACCTCTATCATCACCATGTTATCATTCACAATGTCAACAACTGTTCCTTCTTCTTTTGAACTCAACAACAGGATGTTGTCGCCTTTTTGGTATTTCATAATTGCATTCTTCAACTGCAAAAATAGAATATTGAGGGGATATGCCCACTTCTATCTAACCAAATCCTTTAAAATCCAAAAGAAAACTCAATGAAATCATTATAATCAGCCTGATCCTGAGCCGGATAATCCGCAGGGGACATAACTCCCTATTGCCATTAAAATGGTAACACTCACCTGTACGGCTATATGAAAAACAGCTAATCCGCGTATTTTCTTGACCGGGCCTTTTCGGGGTGCCGGCGCATGTATTCATCCACTGAAATGCGGCCGCTGCCTTCGATCAGGAAGAATATCAACAGGAACAATACCAGTAAGGAGATACCCATTACCGGGTATACGGTAAACAGCCCTGTTGGGGAATGAACAAAAAATACAGCACCCAGCAATACGGGGATATTCACCAGTGCAGAGAACCTTGTAAGCAGGCCCATAGCGATGAACAACCCTCCTACCGTGTGTGCAAATACAACATAATGTCCCAGGAATATGGACAGGGTGGCCAAAGCCGGGTTCTGGTTAATCATGGAAATCAGTGAATCGCGGTCCTGTACAAACCGTACACCCACGTACATGAGAAATAACCCCAGCAGAATGCGGACCACACTCAGCCAATTCGGGTGATGCGTATCACCCCAGTGTTCAACCCGTTGTAGCATGTTCATAAAATATAAATTTTAGGATCAAAGAGCTACACTGAAGTTACGAAGATTTATGCTTTTGTGGCCAGCTTGCTGTTGGTATAGCTGTAAAGGAAATAAATGGTTAAGCCTACCGCAAGCCATACAGAGAAAACGATCCAGTTTTTGAGGGCGATCTCCGTCATCAGGTAAAAACAGCTCAGCATGCCCAGAACCGGTATCAGTGATAGTTTGCGGGTAAGTGAGAAAAAGGAAAGCGCGATGCTTACCACCACAAATATGTAGAAAGGAATGTTATGTTTCCATACCTCCCAGCCGCCTGCAAGGGAGAGTTTGGTTGCAATTTCTTTATGAAAAATGAAAACGAGCGCCACTACAATACCGGGAACAATAAACTGCCCGTTGATATAGGGCAGCTGAAACCGTTTTACCACGGCTTTCTCCTCTCTTGGCAGGATAAGCACCCCTCCGCAAACCAGGATAAAGGCAAAGAGGGTACCGATGCTGGTCAGGTCCGTAACGATGGTGAGGTTCAGGAACAGCGCCGGGATACCTACCAGGATACCGGTGATAATAGTTGCGAAAGAAGGCGTTTTAAAACGGGGGTGTATTTTACTGAAACGCTTTGGCAACAGGCCATCGCGGCTCATACTCATCCAGATGCGCGGCTGACCTATCTGGAATACCAGCAATACGCTGGTAGTGGCCACTACGGCGCTGATGGAAATGAGATAGCTGATCCAGGGCAGGTTTACCTCGTTAAAAACGTAAGCCAGGGGGTCATTTACCTTTAAATTGTAATACGGCACCATACCCGTGAGCACAAATGAAATAAGGATATACAGTACTGTACAGATAATCAGGGAATAGATCATGCCTTTGGGCAGATCCCGCTGCGGGTTGGCGCATTCTTCCGCGGTGGTGCTCACCGCATCAAAGCCAATATAAGCGAAAAATACGGCAGATACCCCTTTCAGCACACCAGAGAAGCCATTAGGCATAAAAGGGTGCCAATTGGCCTTATTTACATAAAAAAAGCCCACTACGATCACAAACAGGATCACCAGGATCTTCAGGGCCACCATAAAATTGGCGCTCTTTTTACTTTCCTGTATGCCTATATAGGCCAGGTAGGTGACCAGGAGCACAATGAGGAATGCGGGGAGGTTTACAATAAAGGGGATACCGGCAATATGCGGCGCCGCGGCGATGATCTCCGGGGTGGCGCTGTCGTAGTTGCTGGCGAGCCAATCGGGTAAGCTCAGGCCTATCCCGCTCAGCAGGTTATTGAAATACCCGCTCCAGGAGATGGCTACGGCAATATTGCCTATGGCGTATTCCAGGATCAGGGCCCAGCCTATTACCCAGGCGGCCAGTTCTCCGAAAGTAACGTAAGAATAAGTATAGGCGCTGCCCGAAACCGGTACACGGGAGGCAAATTCAGCATAACAAAGTGCGGAGAACCCGCAGGTGACTGCTGTAATAACGAAGAGCAGGGATACGCCCGGTCCACCGTGGAAAGAAGCCTCCCCGATGGTGGAAAAGATACCGGCCCCTATTACTGCCGCAATTCCCATAGCGGTAAGGTCTTTCACCTTCAATACCTTATGCATCCCCCCTGTTTCATGGCCATCCGACAAACCGTCCTTGGCATCTTTGATAATGGCAGTAAGTGATTTCTTCCGAAACAGCGAATTTGATGACATTGGCTAAGGAATTACGTTTAGATTTGTTGTCTTTAAATTTAATGAATATGATTGTCTTACTGCTTAAAAATAATAAAGCTGATTGCGCTGATTAATCTTTCAGAAAATAATCAATGCAATCAGCCATATCACTTCATCCTGAATAAGACAAGCGCGAATATAATGCGAATTTGAATACGAACCTTATTGCTGACGGTTTAAGAGGAAGTTAGCCACCTCTTTCAGCGCCGCCTTACGGCTGGATAATACTGCCACGTTATCCAGGCTTTGGAAGGCCAGTTGCTGGAAACGTTCCTTTTCCCTTTCTGCCCATTCATCCACTTTGCAGCTGCGGAACAGTGCCAGTACACGCTCCACTTTATCTGCCGGCGATGTATTCAGCAGCATTTTCAACTCTTCACGCTGTTCGGGAGTACACAATTCCAGTGCTTTCAGGAGCAGGAATGTTTTCTTATTTACGAGGATATCTCCCCCCTGTTGTTTACCAAATTTTTCGGGGTCGCCGAAAGCATCGAGGTAGTCGTCCTGGATCTGGAAGGCAATACCAATGTTTTTCCCAAAGGAATAAATATGCTGCTGGTTACCTTCACCGGCGCCGCCGATAATAGCGCCCAGCTGCAAACTGGCGGCCAGCAATACAGATGTTTTCAGACCAATCATATGTACATAATTCCCGTACTGCACCTTTTCCGGTTCCATGCCTTCAAAGTCCATATCGAGCTGCTGCCCTTCACATACCTCAATGGCGGCCTTATTAAATACGGAGATGATCTTTTGTTTATAATGCGCGTCTATTTTGTTAAGACGTTCGTATACATAGATAAGCATCACATCGCCGGCCAGGATGGCTGCGGGCTCGCCGTACACAGTGTGAACAGTGGGCTTGCCCCGGCGGATCGGTGCTTTGTCCATGATATCATCATGCAGCAACGTGAAGTTATGAAAAAGCTCCACCGCACTGCCTACTTCGAATGCATCCGTCCGCAGGTCGTCAAATAATTCGTTTCCCATCAGGCATAATACAGGGCGGATCCTTTTTCCGCTTATTCCCAGGATATGGGAAGCTGCATTATATAATTTACTTGGTTGTTCCGGGAATTGTTGTTTTTCAAAATGCTGACTAAACTGCGCTGTTAATTCTTTGAATGAATGCATTGCTGTTGGCTAGTGTTTTATTATTTACTTTTTCTTTGACTTGTTTTTAGCGGCGGCTTTCTTTGCCACTGGTTTTGCAGCGGCTTTCTTAGCAGGTACTGCTTTTTTGGCTACTGGTTTTGCAGCGGCTTTCTTCGCTGGTACTGCTTTCTTAGCTACTGGTTTTGCAGCGGCTTTCTTTGCCGGTACTGCTTTCTTGGCCACTGGTTTTGCAGCGGCTTTCTTTGCCGGTACTGCTTTTTTAGTTACTGGTTTTGCAGCAGCTTTCTTTGCCGGTAGTGTTTTCTTAGCTTCCGGTTTTGCAGCAGCTTTCTTTGCCGGTACTGCTTTTTTAGTTACTGGTTTTGCAGCGGCTTTCTTCGCCGGTACTGTTTTCTTAGTTACTGGTTTTGCAGCAGCTTTTTTAGCAACTGTTTTTTCCGCAGCCGGTGCAGGAGCCGGGGCTTCAGGCACTTTTTCCGCCGGTGCTTTCTTTGGTTTCTTTTTCTGTACCGGTGCAGGCTCTGCTACAGCTGCAGGTTCAGCTGCGGGTACCGGTGCTGCTGATACAACTGGCTCTGCGGCCGGGTTTACAGGCGCGTCCGGTGTTACCGGCACTACATGCGTTTCCACTATTACCTGGTCTACCACCGGCAATGGCTTAGGCTCTCCGAGAGACACTTCCGGCGCTTTATGAGGAGCTTTTGCCTCCTGTTCCCAGGGCTTGTAAGGACGTTGTTTGTCTTTTTTCTTTTTGCGGTCGCCTCCACGATCATCACGGCGATGATCACCTTTGCGGTCGTCACGACGCTCATCACGGCGTTTGGGCTGGAATACAGCAGCGGGTGTTCCGGTGCCTGTCAGCTCGTCTTCCAGGTCGTAATCCAGCTGGCGTTTTGCCAGGCTGGCGGCCACTACACGGATACTCACCTTTTCGCCTATACGGAACTTACGGCCCGTACGCTGGCCTACCAGGGAATATTCGCCTTCGTTATACTGGAACTCTTCCCTTTTATTCAGATTATGAATGCTGATAAGCCCTTCGCATTTGGTCTCCATGGTTTCCACCCAGAAACCAAAATGTGCCACTCCACTGATCACTCCTTCAAAGGTATGACCAATGAACTGCTGCATATATTCTACCTGTTTGTACTTATTACCGGCGCGTTCTGCTTCCATGGCCTTACGTTCCATTTCAGAGCTATGTTTGCACTTCTGCTCCATTTGCTTGTCGGGACGCACACTGTTGGCCAGGCATTCAGCCAGCACTCGGTGTACCAGTACATCGGGATAGCGGCGGATGGGAGATGTAAAATGACAGTAGTCTTCAAAACCGAGACCATAGTGCCCTACATTATTCACGGTGTAAATGGCTTTGGCCATGGTGCGGATACCCAGCGTTTCGAGTACCGGCTGTTCCGGTTTCCCTTTTACCTCCGCCAGCATTTTGTTAAAAGAGCTGGCAATGCTTTCCGGTGTGCTCAGATCAAACTTATACCCGAATTTACCGGCGAACAGTGCAAACACTTTCAATTTTTCCGGGTCGGGCGTATCATGCACACGGTAAGGGAATGGGATGGGCTGTTTATTAATACGCAATTTGCCAACGTATGCTGCCACGGTTTTATTGGCCAGCAGCATAAACTCTTCAATCAGCTGGTGTGCTTCTTTACTTTCCTTAACAACAATGCCGATGGGTTTGCCGGTATCGTCCAGTTTGAAGCGCACTTCCTGGGAGGAAAAGTTAATTGCGCCATGCGCAAAACGCTGGTTGCGCAGGTTCTGGGCAATACGGTTCAGCAACAGCACTTCATTCTTGTAAGGGCCGTCGGACCTGCGTTCGATGATCTCCTGTACTTCTTCGTAAGTAAACCGGTGATCAGAGTGGATCACGGTGCGGCCTATCCAATGTTGTTTCACCTCTCCCTTTTCGTTCATCTGGAACATGGCGGAGAAGGTGAGCTTATCTTCATGCGGGCGCAGGGAACAAAGCTCATTGGAGATCTTTTCCGGCAGCATGGGCAATACGCGGTCCGGCAGGTATACAGAAGTAGCGCGTTTATCTGCTTCTTTATCAAGTTCGGTGCCGGGCAGTACATAATGACTTACATCCGCAATATGCACTCCCAGTTCATATAACCCGTTTTTCAGTAAACGGATGGAAATGGCATCATCAAAATCCTTGGCATCCACCGGATCGATGGTCATGGTGAGGATTTTGCGGATGTCTTTCCGTTTAGCCACTTCTTCTTCAGCAATCACTTCACGGATGTTGCCCAGTTCGTCCAGTACTTCTTTGGGGAAATTCAGCGGGAACCCTGCTTCAATAAGGATCTCCTTCATGGCCAGGTCGTTGGTATCGCTGGCGTCAAGGATCTCTACGATTTCGCCTACGGGTTTGCGGGATTTCTCTCCCCAGGCAACAATCTTCACCAGTGCCTTATCACCGCTTTTCGCCTCCCCGAGGGAGTTGGCGGGAATATAGATATCCGGCATAAACAATCCTTTTTCAGGAATAAGGAAAGCAAAGCTTTTGCTGACCTGGAGGGTGCCGGTAAATTCAGTTTTATTTCGTTTAAGGATATCCGTTATAATCCCTTCCATGCGGCCTTCATTACGACCGGTTTTCAATACATCTACTAAAACTTCATCCCTGTCGAGGGCGGTATGCAGGTTCTTCTGCTTTACCATGATATCTTTTGTAAGGCCGTCCACAATTACAAAAGCCATTCCGGACTTTGTTACTTCCACTACGCCTTTAAAGGTTTTCTTTTGGCTATGGCTTTGCTGGGGGTTATTTGGGTTACCGCCTTTCTTATTTTTCTTTTTTCTACTCATGTTAGTCGTAAGTTATTATTGACCAGGCGCTGGCAGGTGCCGGCCTATGTAGTCAAAAATAAAGTTATTAAATAATTCTGCTTCTCCGAAGAGGAATGCAACCTCCACCGGAATAACAGCTATCTGCAGATTTTGTTCTGCCAGCATACCTTTGAGCAGATGTAGCCTTACTGCATCCTTTTCTGTAGTAATGACAATCTTTTCAGTGCCGGGCAGATCACTGCATTCTTTTTTTATTTTCAGTATGTCCTTCTCCGAATAATAATAATGATCGGGAAAAGACAAAAGATATACCTGTTTGTAGCGCCGTTTCAATTCTTCGAGCAAAGGTTCGGGCCTTGCTATACCACATGCCAGCAGCGCGGTTGCCGATCCGGGAATTGCTACCGGCTCGCGGGTGATCATATCTGACAGGGCGCCGTATTGCAAGGTAGTGAAAAAGAGCCGCTGATGAGGCAACGGGTTAATTTCTTTTTCCAGTGCCTGCTTCTCTTCCAGGCTCATGGCAGGCGGGCACTTTGATACGATGATACAATCGGCCCGGTGATATCCCTGTCTTCCTTCCCTTAAACGCCCGAAGGGCACCACATGATCCCGGGTAAACAACCGGCTGTAATCGGTGATCATGATATTAAGACCGGGTTTTATGGAACGGTGCTGGAAAGCGTCGTCCAGCAGCACTACCTGTGTGTCCGGTTCATCACCCAGCAGCTGTGGAATGGCCAGCATCCGTTCCTCTCCCACACATACTTTGATATCCGGGAATTTATCATGAAACTGCATAGGCTCATCCCCTATATCGGCTGCAGTACTGTTCTCATCGGCCAGGATGTAGCCGCTGGTACGGCGGTTGTACCCCCTGCTCAGCGTAGCTACTTTCAGATGATCTTTCAACAGGCGGATCATATACTCCACATGCGGGGTTTTCCCTGTACCGCCTACCGACAGGTTACCGGCGGCGATCACAGGCAGATCAAATTCCACTGCAGTAAGCAGTCCCTTGTCATAAAATTTGTTCCGTATCCACATTACCAGGCCATACAGCAGGGAGAAGGGATATAAAAGAATACTCAGGTATTTAAGCACTGTAGTTTATTTAAATTGATAAATATGATCCGGGGTCACTACCGTATGTAACGGCACATCCCAGGGATCAACGTCCTCTATCTGCGGTACGGGCTCAAACAGCGACAAGCCGATGGTACGTACATCAGGCCGGCATTGTTTCAGGAAACGGTCGTACATCCCTTTACCATATCCCACCCGTTGTCCCTGCCGGTCGAAGGCCAGCAAAGGTACAAATACAAGATCTATAATTTCCGGAGGCACTACATCCCCATGAACCGGCTCGGGAATGCCGAATTTGTTTTTAACCAGTACCGTATTGGTTTTCCAGAGATAGTGCACCATATCCCCGGTCTTCATGTCCGAACGGGAAATCACCCATTCCATATCCGGCCACTGGCTTCGCCCCCATTTTACCAGGGGCCAGGTATCTGCTTCTTTTTTTTCTGAGATAGGAAGAAAGATATGCGCATTCCTGGCAGCGCTGAAATCGAGCCGGCGTACATTCGCCAGTAACCGTTCATTCAGGGAAAGGGCGGTGGGGTCGTCCAGGTTGAGCCGCAGCTCCAGGAAATGTTTTCGTATATCCTTTTTAGTGGTCATGCCATTAAAGTATGCAGCGGGGTAGACAACAACTGTGCCTGTTGTTGAACAAATGCCTTATCTACCGTATCTGTCAGCGGGATGCGGCCTATTTTCGGATACCCGCTCCATTTTACCACATCATCTTCATTGGTATGATAATCTCCTCCAAACACCCATCCAATAACGGGCACGCCTGTATGTTGCAGCATCCGTGCGGTAAGCATGCAGTGATTGATGCTGCCGAGGTAATTCTGCGCTACAATCACTACCCTGGCTTTCAGGACCGCTATAAGATCCAGTGTAAACACTTCTTCATTCACCGGTACCATCAGGCCCCCGGCCCCTTCCATCACAAATGCACGGCCTGCAGGCTGGTACTGATCCGCCAGCTGCAGTATACGCGCCTCATCAATAGTGCAGTTTTCCAATCGCGCTGCCAGGTGCGGGGAAGCCGGAGCTACCAGCCTCCAGGCCTCCGGGTGACAAACTGACACTTTATTTGACAATAAGGAGGATACCGTGTCTGTATCCGTGCCCTCCAGCAGCCCTGTCTGCACCGGTTTCCAGTAGTCGGCGGTCAATGCTTCCGTAATGCAGGCTGCGGTAATGGTTTTACCTACACCTGTACCTGTTCCAGTTATAAAAATCCTTTGGTTCATCGGCGCAAAGATACGCGGATTACGCGGAGTTTGTCCGACGCGGAGGTTGTCTGACTCAGGATTATGATGATTATAATGATTACCTGGATTTGAGCTTTTGGATTTTAAAGGATTCGGGGAGATATGAGCGGATAAAGTTGAATCGTCTTCGGCGATGGCGGAATTAGCTCTTATCTCATCTATGCTGATTTGAATCGAAGCAGCGTAAAAAATCAGAAAAATCAAAAATGATCAAATCCAGGTAATCATTATAATCATCATAATCCTGAGTCAGACAAAATCCGCTCATTTCCGTATTTTCGTAGCTATACAAACCTCATTTTTTTTATGAAATACTGTGATAATATACTCGAAACGATAGGAAATACCCCAATGGTAAAGCTGCACCGTGTAACTGCCTCCCTGCCCTGCACGGTATTGGCAAAGGTGGAGTTCTTTAACCCCGGCAACTCTATTAAGGACCGCATGGCCGTGAAAATGGTGGATGTAGCAGAAGAGAAAGGATTGCTCAAACCCGGTGGCACCCTTATTGAAGGCACTTCCGGCAATACGGGCATGGGCCTGGCCCTGGCAGCTATTATCAGGGGATATAAGTGTATTTTCACCACCACAGATAAACAATCTAAAGAAAAAGTGGATATCCTGAAAGCCGTAGGTGCAGAAGTGATTGTTTGCCCTACCAATGTGGAGCCCGAAGATCCCCGCTCTTACTATTCCGTGTCCAAAAGACTGGCTACAGAAGTGCCCAATTCATTTTATGTGAACCAATATGATAACCTCGCTAACCGTGATGCACATTACGAGCAAACCGGTCCTGAAATATGGGAGCAAACTGACGGAAAGATCACCCACCTGGTGGTGGCTACCGGTACCGGCGGCACCGTTACCGGCACAGGAAAATACCTGAAGGAAAAGAACCCCGACATTAAAGTATGGGCTATTGACAGTTATGGTTCCTTACTGAAGAAATATTTTGAAACCGGTCAGCTGGATATGAGCGAAGTATATCCTTATATAACCGAAGGTATAGGGGAAGATTTTGTGCCGGAGAATTACGATATGAAGGTGATCGATAAATTTGAAAAAGTTACCGATAAAGACGCTGCTGTGATGGCGCGCCGCATCACCAAAGAAGAAGGCATCTTCGTGGGATATTCCGCTGGATCGGCCATAGCAGGGCTGCTGCAGCTAAAGGAATCACTAAAGCCTACAGACGTGGTAGTGGTTATTTTCCATGATCATGGCAGCCGTTATGTAGGAAAAATTTACAACGACCAATGGATGATGGAGCGCGGGTTCCTGGATGTAAAAACAGTAAAGGATGTAGTGAATGGACGCCGTAACCAGCCACTGGTAACCATCAGCGCAGATGAAAAAGTAAGTGAGGCTATCGCCAGGATGAAAAAATATGACATCGAGCATATCCCTGTAGAACAAGGCGGAGAGCTGATCGGCTCCATCTCTGAAAACGGGTTGTTCAACCGCCTGATCGATGATGTCAACCTGAAAGATGCCCTGGTACAACAGGTGATGCAGCCGTCGTTCCCACTGGTAAGCCAGGATACGCCCATTGAAAAACTATCCGTGTATATCAACCGGGAAAACGGTGCGGTGCTTACAAAAGACGACAGCGGCAATCATCACATTGTTACGAAGTACGATATTATACAGGCACTTGGCAGATAAAAGCATATGTTATTTATTGATCAGCTGCACAGACAGATAACACTCGACAATCCGCCCAGGCGGATTGTTTCATTGGTGCCCTCCCAAACAGAATTGCTGTATTCCCTCGGACTTGAAAAAGAAGTGGTGGGCATTACCAAATTCTGCGTACATCCGTTAACATGGTTCCGGGAAAAGACGAGGATAGGCGGTACCAAAAATATTCACTCCGGTATTATTCGGCAGCTTTCACCCGACCTTATCATTGCCAACAAGGAAGAAAACCTGGCGGCCGATGTGGAGCTGCTGATGCAGGAATACCCGGTATGGGTAAGTAATATCCAGACCCTGGAAGATGCATACAGTATGATTACCAGCGTAGGTGCGATAACAGATCGTGTGGATGCCGCCGCCAGTATCGTTTCCCGGATCAAAGCGGGCTTTTCTTCATTACAGCCTTTTACAACTGCCGTTCCCACTGCCTACTTTATCTGGCGCGATCCATGGATGGTGGCGGGCGGAGACACCTTCATCCACCATATGCTGCAGCTGTGCGGCTTCCGGAATGTATTCGGGGAGCAGCCCCGTTATCCCGTCATTACTGCCACCCAACTGGCAAACAGCGGTTGCCGCAGGATATTGCTTTCTTCGGAGCCCTATCCTTTTAAGGAAAAACATATCGCGGAACTGCAGGCAATATTACCGGATGCACATGTTCAGCTGGTAGATGGTGAAATGTTTTCCTGGTATGGCAGCCGTTTGCTGGAGGCCCCCGCCTATTTTCAAACGCTGATCAAAAAGCAACACAAAAATTAAAATCAGCAAAATCATCATAATCCTGAATCAGACAAAATTCGCGGCAAAATTCGCATGCTGAGGCAACGTTCTTCTTTCCAACTGCGTAAACAGGATAACGATCCACTCAATTAAAACGCACTTTATGGAAAGAAGAGACTTTGTTTCCAACATCGGACTTACACTGGCACTTGTTTGTACCGCCGGTTTAGCTGCCTGCAGCAAGGGAGGCAACGATAATCCTGATCCTGCTCCTCCCGGCGGCGGTGGCGGCAATGCCAAACTATCATTAAACCTCGGCAGTGATCTCACCAATGTGGGCGACTTTAAGATTTCCAACGGGGTGATCATTATCCGCGTTGCTGCCGGCAACACAGCATCGGCTTTCACGGCGCTTTCCAGCACCTGCACTCACCAGGGTTGCACGGTGGCTACCTACAACAACAGCTCCAAATTGATAGAATGTAATGCGCCCTGCGGCCATGGCAGCCGGTATACCACTACCGGCGCGGTGAACACAGGCCCGGCCACTGCAGCGCTGACGGCTTATACTATTAAGGTAGATGGAAATGTGCTCACAGTGAGCTAATGTTTCTCAAGAAAATCGAGCACCCATTCCGCAAAGGGCACGCTGCGTACTACTGAATTATGATCTCCGGCTACGGTGCCGTGCATTCCTGCCGGCATCATGGCTGCGAGTGAGCCGCCGGTATCATTATCTTCGTCTTTATCCCCCCCGATAACCAATACCGGCTGATGCACGCCGGCCAGCTCCTGAGGTGTAGTAGTGGGCTGGCCCAACTGCATCATAGCAAGGGCGCGCTGATCCAGCCCCGACTGTTGTACATATTTCACCATCGCGGCCAGCTCCGGTACCTCTTTCCCGGAAAGCGCCTCGTAAAACTGCTGCCGGCGCGGCCAGGCGGGGTTTGTAAAAGCAGTGCCCATCCCTCCCATCACCGCGCTACGTACCCTGGCATCCAGCACCAGTAGGCGCGATACGATGATACTGCCTCTCGAATAGCCCACTGCCTGGTAATTATTAATATTAAGCCAGGTCATCAATCCCATAATGTCCTTTGTTTCCGCATCATTGAGATACGCGAGGCTGTCGTGCGGATGATCCGATGCCCCGTTTCCCCTCAGGTCAAGGGTTATTACCTTATACCCGTGTACGAGCAATGAATCATACAAGGCCGTTTTTTTCCAGGAATCCCCGTTCACAATGAAGCCATGTACCAATAATACAGGAGCTCCCGTACCGGTAACGGTATAATGGATCCGGGTACCATCAAAGGAAGTGAAGTACTGCAGGGAATCGGTTGCATTATCCGCAGATGCACTGCCGGATGGCATTTGCAGACATATCACCGCGAGGAAAAACAGGAATAATTTCATATAAAACGGGATTGATACCGGTTAAAATACATTTTTCTGTTGGTAGAATTAATACATAAGCACTTACTTTTCGCTATAAATCTTCTATTTAACTCCTTATATTTGCTTTCCTAAAAAATTAAAACACATATCAGAGTATGGGAAAATACAGAGCTGGCGTACTATTCGGCGAAGAGCTGGATGCGCTGTATAACGATGCCAAAGACAACGGATTTGCTATGCCTGCCGTAAATGTTGTGGGAACTAACTCCGTGAATGCGGTACTGGAAACAGCTGCTAAAGTGAATTCACCGGTTATCATCCAGTTTTCTAACGGTGGTGCACAATTTTTTGCCGGTAAAGGTATGCCGAACGACAAGCTGCAGGCTAATATTGCAGGTGGTATTTCCGGCGCCAAACATGTACATGAAGTGGCTAAATATTACGGTGTTCCCGTAGTACTGCATACAGACCATGCTGCCAAGAAATGGCTGCCATGGATAGATGGTCTGCTGGATGCAGGCGAACAACATTTCAAACAAACCGGTCAGCCGCTTTACAGTTCCCATATGCTGGACCTGTCTGAAGAGCCGATTGCAGAGAACATCGAAATTTCTCATAAATATTTTGAGAGAATGAATAAACTGGGTATGTCCATCGAAATTGAGCTGGGCGTAACAGGTGGTGAAGAAGATGGTGTGGACAATTCCGGCGTAGACAACTCCAAGCTGTACACTCAGCCTGAAGAAGTAGCCTATGCGTATGAAATTTTATCAAAGGTAGGCCCGCGTTTCACCGTGGCAGCTGCTTTCGGTAACGTTCATGGCGTATACTCCCCTGGTAACGTAGAGCTCCGTCCGGTGATCCTGCACAACAGCCAGGAATTCATCCAGGAGAAATTTAAAACTGCCGCTAAACCGGTATTCTACGTATTCCACGGTGGTAGCGGTTCTCCAAAGCACCAGATCACTGAAGCGCTGGGTTATGGCGTTATCAAAATGAACATTGATACAGATATGCAGTGGGCATTCTGGGAAGGTATCCACGATTTCTACGAAGCAAAGAAGGATTACCTCCAGGCTCAGCTGGGTAACCCCGAAGGACCGGACAAACCAAATAAAAAATACTACGATCCGCGTGTATGGCTGCGCAAAGGTGAAGAAACCTTTGTTAAACGCCTGGAAGAAGCGTTCAGGGATCTGAACTGTATTAACAGGAACGCATAATCAGTCAAACGCCTGACATATAAAGCAAAAAGCTGTTGTAAAGGGGATAAAGCGTCATATATTATATGTATATGTTATTATCTCCACTACAATGGCTTTTTGCTTTTTGATTTAAACTTTATACTTTTCCCTATATGTTTTTGCCTTTATGCGATAATTCGTATCTTGCACCACTATTTTCTAATCTAATAGTAAAATATGTCAAGCTGGTTTAAGCGAATTAAACAAGGCATCTCTACCACCACCAGTGAAAAGAAAGAAGCACCGGATGGTTTGTGGCACAAGTGTCCTAACTGTAAAAAAACCACCACCGTAAAGGATCTGAAGGAGCATTACTATGTTTGCGATAAGTGTAATTATCACAACCGTATTAACTCTGCCGAGTACTTTGAGATCATCTTTGATAACAACCAGTTCGAGGAACTGTTCCCCAATATATACCCGACCGACTTCCTGGGCTTTAAAGATCTGAAACCTTATGCCGACAGGCTGAAAGATGCGCAGAAGAAATCAGGCCTGAAAGATGCGATGACCGTTGGTACGGGTAAAGTGCTGGGAAATGATCTCGTAGTGGCATGCATGGATTTTAACTTTATTGGTGGTTCCATGGGTTCTGTTGTTGGTGAAAAGATTGCCCGCTCCATCGATTACTGTATTGTACATAAGATGCCGCTGATGATCATCTCCAAATCAGGTGGCGCCCGTATGATGGAAAGCGCCTTCTCCCTGATGCAGATGGCTAAAACATCCGCCAAACTCACACAGTTGGCTGATGCAAGGCTCCCCTACATCTCCCTGATGACCGATCCTACCACCGGCGGCGTAACAGCCTCTTATGCAATGCTGGGCGACCTTAACATTGCTGAGCCAGGCGCCCTTATCGGTTTTGCCGGTCCGAGGATCATCAAAGAAACCATCAAGAAAGACTTACCTGCTGGTTTCCAGAGCGCCGAATTCCTGCTGGAGCACGGTTTCCTGGATTTCATCATGGATAGAAAAGAACTGAAGACGAAGTTGGCAAGTTTGCTTACCATCTTTAAAAATTAAGAAGACAGCTTTTAGGCTCCGACGGTTGGCACCTGCATGGATATTCCTGCAACTGCCAACCGTTGAAGGCTAAAAACCAACCCCTCATATCAAAGCACAAATGGCAGAATTAAAGAACAGATCGGCATATTTTGAGTACGCAATAGAAGATAAGTTCATTGCAGGAATGGTGTTGCTTGGCACTGAGATCAAGTCCATCCGTGCAGGTAAGGTGAGCTTTAACGATTCCTTCTGCTATTTTTCAAAGGGAGAATTATACGTGAGAAGCCTGCATATTGCGGAATATTCGCACGGTACTTCCTCCAACCATGATCCCCTGCGCGAGCGTAAGCTGCTGCTCACCAAACGGGAACTGAGAAAAATGGAAAACAAGATCAAAGAACGCGGCTATACTATTGTACCACTTCGTATATTCATTACTGATAAAAGCCTGGCAAAAATGGAGATTGGTATTGGTAAAGGTAAAAAGCTTCATGATAAGCGCGACTCTATCAAAGCAAGGGAAGCCGACAGGGAGCTCAGACGACAATATAAATAAACAAAGCGCCGGCAGGCAAAAGCATATCCTTTTAAAAACAGTTCCCCATTGAAAAAGCTAATATTCAGACAATTACTGAGCCTTATCACCATCCTTCTCTACATTTTTATTCTTTCCTGTAAATCAGGTGAAAAATTATTCAACAAAGGCAGGTACGGTGAAGCCGTTACTGCCTTTGTGAAAAAGCTGCAACGCAACCCCCAGGACGCCACCGCTACGCGGCTGCTGCCGGATGCCTACAAACAGGCGCAACTGGTGCGGGAAGACCGGGTTAGTGCATATCTACGCTCCAACAACGAGCTCAAGTGGGAAAGTATACGGAATGAGTACAGGGCCATGCAAAGCCTTTATAACGCTATTCACAGCTCCCCTGCGGCCCTTAAACTGGTACAGCCGAAGGATTACAGGGATGCCATTACAGGCGCCCAGGAAAACGCCGCTGAAATGCGGTACGACCGCGGCATGTCTTTACTGAGCCAGGGCGATAAAGCCAGTGCACGGCAGGCTTACGAGGAATTCGGCGCCGCGCTTAAGCTCATCCCTAATTACCGCGACGCCAAACAACGCCGGGACGAAGCCTACCGGATGGGAGTAATCAACGTGGTAGTAAGCGAAATTGAAGTACGCTCACCCTATTACCAGTTCAGCGCCGACCAGTTCCGTGATTACCTGGTACGCAACCTGCAGCAACGAAATATCAACCAGTTTGTACAGTTCTATGATGAGCGGGTGGCCCGCAATGAAAACCTCCGCCCCGATGAATATATTGAACTGCGCTTCTTTGATTTTATAGTGGGCCAAACCTATGTAGACCGCATCGAGCGCGATGTTTCAAAAGAAATTGTGGTGGGCACCACCAAAGATTCTACCGGAAATGAATCCAATGTCTATAAAACAGTAAAAGCAACCCTGTATATCACTAAAAAAACGGTGGTGTCGAAAGGACTGCTGGACTATCGCATCACCAATACTTCCAATGGGCAACTGCTGCGTACCGACCGCATACCCGGCAGTTATACCTGGCTGAACCAGTATGGTACATTCAAGGGAGATGAAAGAGCTTTAAGTGATGAAGATAAACAGCTGATGGGCGGACGGGATATGCCTCCACCACCGCCTACCGATCTGTTCATGGAATTTACGCGGCCTATTTATGATGTGCTGGCAAGGGATCTGCAAAGTTTTTATAACAGGATATAACATAAAAAAGTCTCCGGAATCCGGAGACTTTTTTATGTTATATCTTCTGCTGCAGCAATGGTATCAGCTGATGCGCAGGTACCACCCCGCTCTGTCTCCATATCAGCTTACCTTCGCGGAAAAGCAATAAGGTAGGCACGCTGCTGATCTGCCACTGAGCGGCCAGCTGCTGGTTTTTATCTATGTCTATCTTGATAATCCGGATCTTTTCACCCATTTTATCCTTTACCTCTTTCAATATGGGAGGCACCATCTGGCAGGGACCGCACCAGGTGGCAAAACAATCAATCAGTACGGGTGTGGGAGAAGCGATTATCGCCTGCAGGTTTTCCATAGCACATGTTTTAATTCCATCCACAAATTACGGACTTTTTGAAAAGCGAAAAACATAACATATATTACACATATAATCCGTCTTATCTGTTATCTATGAACTTGCTATCCACCATCATTTATTTCGCGTGGTTCCTCTCAGAGATCTTACTGCACCGCATTCTCCGGGGCACTGGCGCGGACGACAGGAAAAAGCAGGACCAGGGCAGCCTGGCTTTCATCTGGATCGTGATCATTGTATTCATTAATGTTTCCGTGATAGTAGCGGCAAAAACAAGTTACTATATTCTCCCCGGGCCAGACATGAATCGTATAGGCCTCAGCGTTATACTGCTGGGAATGGTACTTCGATTTGTAGCTATTGCACAGCTGGGCCGGTTGTTTACCGTAAACGTGACCATCCGTAAAGACCACCACATTAAAAAAGATGGGTTGTACAGCGTATTGCGGCATCCCTCCTACGCCGGATCCCTGTTGTCTTTCCTGGGATTCGGGCTGTCGCTGAACAGCTGGCTTGGATTGGCTATTGTGTTCATTCCTGTATTTGCAGCGTTTGTTTACCGGATGAATGTAGAAGAAAAAGTATTGCGCTCCCAGTTTGGTGAAGAATATACTACCTATATGAAACGCACCAGCCGTATTATCCCGTGGATCTACTAACGTCATTAAAATAAAAAATCCCCTCGAAAATTCGAGGGGATTTTTATTTTAATGATGCCGGTACAAATACTTCCCGCATACTTCCCGCATGCTTCCAGGATGCTTAGGAGTCGTCTATGTGTCGTACTCTTCATACAGTTCTCATACACTCCTCATACGGACGTCATACACTCATAACGCACTTCCAATGCTTAGTGCATGCTCTTACCCTGATTTACGGCTATGGAATCCGGCAATAAGCGGCAAAACCGGCTGATTGGTTTTGCCGCTTATTACCCGGATGGTAATTTAGCAGTACAATTTATTTCAATCCGTGTAACAGTATCTGCAAAGGGGCGCCTGAGCACCCTCAGTGGCTGATATCCAGATCATGATAACGTTGCATTGCCACCGCTTATGAAAGGAATTTAACTGATACCGGATAATACTGATCAGTTATTGATATTCGGATTACTTTGCAGCTCTGAGATAGGGATGGCAAACAGGTAGTACTTGCTGTAAGGCACAAACGGCGTACCATCTGGCTGCTTCAGCGTAAGATGCCCCTGGGCAGGCACTTCCACGAAGGTGCCATCACCTCTTGGTACGCTGATGATACTATCCTGCCCGTTATAGGAAAGGAACGGTTTCCTTACTACGGTACCGCCTGTACGAATAATATCAGACAGTGAAAATCCTTCTCCCCATAACTCTTTTCTTCTTTCCACAAGGATAGTATCCACCAGGCTGCCACCACCTTTATACAGTGTTGCATTCCGTGCAGCGCGGAGCACATTAAGCGCTTCTGCACCTTTGCCCGCATTACGGCTTTGTGCATATGCTTCTGCTTCTATCAGGTACATTTCTGCAGAGCGCATCAGTACCAGGTCGCCTACCAGCGCGCCTGCATCACGGAAACGGAATTTCTTGTAACGCAGGTAGCCTTCCTGGTCAGGCAGGGTATCCCAGTCGAACAAACGAAAGCGTACGTCTGCGCTGTCGAAGAAATTCTTGAAGTAAGGATCTGCCATGAAGCTCTGGTAATAAGAAGCAGGGCTGGAAACATCCAGGAAATGGAAGTTATAGCTGGCGTTGCTCTGGTTAGGCGTTTGTGCATGTCCCCAGATCCATTCACCATTGTTAATGTCGCTGAAGCCTTTATTATAATCATCTCCTGACATCAGGGGATAGCCATTGCGGGCAGCTATTGCCGCGGTAATAGCGTTGGCCCACTGGCGGTTATAGAGGTATGCACGCGCCAGTAAGCCGTTCGCTACATTAATGTTTATCTTCCATTTCTGGGTAGCGCTGCGCTCATAATTTTTCAGCAGCGGCAGTGCTTTCTGCAGATCGTCTATCACCAGTTTATATACATCGCCGATGGTTGATTTGGGCTTTCCAGCTGTAGTAGGCCCGGATGGCTCTGTATAGATGGGAATAGCCTTTTCAGTACCGGTCCTGTTGAACTGGTAGAAGGAAGCCAGCGTAAGGTAGCAATTGGCGCGCAGGGCATATGCCTGACCTTTCAGGCGTTGTTTTTTATCTTCATCGCCGGTAGCATTGTCTACTTTTGCGATCACGTTATTGCAGTTGTCGATCACTTTGTAAAGGATGGTCCAGAAAGCAGTTACCCGGTTCTTGGTATTATCTGTCATTTCGGTATATCCGTATGAATCACGCAAGCCGTAAGATTGGGTAACAGCCACATCACTGCCCATGGCATCGCTGGTGAGGTGAATGGATTTGTAACCCGGTACTGCATACGTGAAGAATTCTTCAAACATATATGCCCAGGTACCATTGATCACCGTTTCCACGTTGTCGGCGGTATTAAACACTTGGTCGTCCGGTACAGCATTGGTTGGCTTGGTGTCCAGGAAATCCTTGTTGCAGGCGCCCAACACCAAAGCAGCGATTATTATATGGAATATGTTCTTTTTCATGGTTGTAATTTTTAGAAGCTCAGATTAATACCTGCAGAAATGGATTTAATGGCCGGGTAACGATAATAGGTAGTACCTCCTACTGATTGTTCCGGATCAAGGCCCTGGTGGTTATAGATCGTGAACAGGTTTTCTCCCTGTACATAAATGAGCACGTTGTTAAGATGCGCTTTATCCATCAGCGATTTAGGGAGGTTATAGCTGATGTTCAGTGTTTTCAACCTTGCATAGCTTGCATCATACAGGAAACGGTCGGATACCGAAGTCCAGTTGGTTTGCACGGTAGTCAGTTTAGGTACATCCGTTACTTTGTTTTCCGGTGTCCAGCGGTTCAGCATTTCTGTACTGAAAGGACGGCCGGCGGAAGTACCTGTACCCAGCAGGAACAGGTAATCCTGGTCCAGCACTTTACCACCAAGACTGTATACCATCATGAAAGACAGTGAAAAGTCCTTATAGGTGAAGGTATTGGTGAAACCACCATAAACATCCGGCAGTGATGAGCCATTATAATACTGCGTAGCGGCAGAATAGTTGCCCGTAGTGCCTTTGGTGCCGTCTGCATTATCAATATACCACATTGGCAAACCGGTTTCCTGGTTTACACCCGCCCATTTCCTCAGGTAAAAATCATAGATAGATTTACCTACCATGAGTTTCTTTGTACCACTGATAATTTCTTTCTGCGGTAATTCTGTGATCTTATTTTTATAGTGGGTAGCGTTCAGGTCAATGCTCCAGCTGAAGTCTTTCGTTTTCACCGGCACAGCATGTATGGTACCTTCCACACCGGTATTCTTCAGTGCACCGATATTTTCATCCACAGCGGAATAACCTACAGAAGGCGCCATTGGCCTGGAGTACAGCAGATCCTGCGATTTGCGCTGGAAGAACTCTACGGTACCGCCTAAACGATTTTCAAACATACTGAAGTCAACGCCAATGTTTAAGTTCAGGTTGGTTTCCCATTGCAGGTTAGGGTTGTAAACCTGGCGGCGGTAGGTACCACCTTCACCGAGATTGCTGTTCACGTTCAGCAACGGGTAATAGTTATAGAAAGCGTCATCACCGAGGTTATCGTTACCCTGTCCGCCGTAGCTGGCACGGAGTGTGAGCAGGTTAAGCCAGGAATTGTTCTTCAGAAAATCTTCTTCCGTTAATTTCCAGGAACCGCCAACAGACCAGAAGGTGCCCCAGCGGTGATTCGGTGCGAAACGTGAAGATCCGTCGCGGCGAAGGGAAGCTGATAAAAAGTATTTCCCTACATAATCATATTCTGCCCTGCCGAGGAAGCTGGAGAGAGTGTACGTATCAGTGTATCCCTGCAGATCCTTGATGAGAGAAGCGTCCGACAGTTCTTCAAGACCTGGCAGCGAGAAGCCGGATTTCTGACCATCCAGGAAAGTGGTGGTATACTTATAGGCTTCCTGGCCTGCCAGCAGGTTCAGGTGATGCTTTTCATTGAACGTTTCTTCATAAGTGAAGATGTTGTTGAAGGTCCAGCTGAACACGCGGGTATTAAGCCTTTCAATTGTTCCGCCTACTTCTGCATCAAAGCCCAGTGTGGGGTTGGTGTAGTCGTATTGTTGTCTGGCGGTATAATCAGCATTATAGCTTGATTTGAATTTAAGTCCGCGCCAGATAGTAGCTTCTCCATACAGGCGGGCGGATAAGTCGTCACGGGTAAGCCGGTGCTTATCTATCGCGGAAGTAGCTACCAGGTTGGTGTTGGTGTTTGCTGCACTTGGGCGGTAGCTGCCATAGTCGAAGATCTTATTGCCATTGGCATCCAGGATATAAGCGCCGGTGGTGCGGTCGCGCTGATAGATAGGATAGAAATTTGACATCAGGCGGCCATAGTTCACGTAGTTATCGGAGCGACTATCTTCCGATGGCGGGGCATCCTGTTCGGAGTGCGTACCATTGAGGTTCAGTCCTACCTTTAACCACTTCTTGGCATCAATATCAATATTGCTGCGGAGGTTATAGCGTTTAAAACCGGAAGCAAGATAGATGCCCTGATCGTTCAGGTATCCACCGGAAACATAATACCTTGTTTTTTCGGTGGCGCCGCTGAGGGCCACATCAGCTTCCGTGCGCTTCCCGGTACGTTGCATGGCATCGTCCCAGTTGTCGTCCCACAGGGCCTTTGCGCCTGCAACCAGTTTACCGTCGGTGCCTACCGGCTGGGGGAATGCAGTACCGTAAGGGTTAATGCCCACCCTTCTCACCAGATTGCTGCTGGCCTGTGCGGCAGCAGTAGCGGGCGATAAGCCACTGGTAAGCCCGCCATTACGAATGGCCTCCCAGTACATTTCAAAATACTGATCGGTGCTTACACGGTCGTAATTGTCAACCGCCCTTTTGGAATAACCCTGACTAACGCGAACGTCTATATTACTTCCCTGTTTCTTTCCCTTCTTGGTAGTGATGATCACTACACCGTTGGCGCCGCGGGAACCGTACAGGGCGCTGGAAGCTGCGTCTTTCAGTACGCTGATGGATTCAATATCATAGGGATTAATGGCATTAAGGCTACCTCCGTAAGGCACACCATCTACCACGTATAAGGGATCAGCGGATGCGTTGATGGAACCAATGCCGCGGATGCGGATGGTAGCGTCTGAACCCGGCTGGCCGCTGGTGGAAGTGCTTTGCACACCTGCCGCAAGCCCCTGTAAGGCTTTGGTAACGCTGGATACCTGCCTGTTCACCAGTTCCTCGCTTTTGATCTGCGATACAGAACCGGTATAGGAGCTCTTTTTAGCAGTACCATAAGCTACCACTACAATTTCATCAATATCCTTCCCGGAAGAACGGATTGAAATATTAAGAGGCGATGTGCTGATGGGCACTTCCTGTTGTTCCATCCCAATGAAACGGATCACCAGTGTAGTAGCGGAAGGATCAGTTACCTGCAGGCTGAAATTGCCATCCCCGTCACTTACCACGCCGGTGGTAGTTCCTTTGATCACCACCGAAGCACCCGGTAAAGGAGAATTATCCTTTGCGGAATAAACACGGCCGGTTACCGTACGTGTTTGAGCAAATACTGCCATGGGTCCGATGAGCAGCAGAAAGAGGAGTAGTCGTTGTAACATAGTAAAATGTTGAGAGTTTTGCTGTGATTTGGTTTTTCATGGCAATACCCGTCCTTGTCTGTTACTGAACAGGCATTGCAGCATTGTATCCCATTATTGTTTGGACGCCGGTACAGACGGAGTTCCGGAAACAGTTAATGATTGTTGTAACCTGCTTTGGTTAAGCAGACAAATGTTTAGTTCTTACTGAAAGCAACAACAATAGTTGCATATAAAATATGGTTGGGTCGTCTTGTCCATAAGCAATTCTTTAATTAGTTCCGACCTGGTATCCTATAAAATCTATAGACTAATGGGACGCAAAGCTATATGCTTTCATATTTAAAAACAAAAGAATTGTTAAAAATATTGAGGAAAAGATTTTTTATGAAGATAGATTTTCAATAAAGACGCGGGTTTCATTGTTAAAAAATGTGATGAACGGAAATCAACTGCCTTTTTGCATCAGTAATACGATGATAATACCGGAGGCAGTGAGCGTTATGCTGGCCACCGTATAGATAGCCCCAGCGCCGGCACTTTACTATAATTATGCACGCCGGTTGGTTTGGAAAGAAGCAGGTTATTATTTATGCAAGCCCGTTTTCAAAACCTTCGTCTATCAGCCAGTTGCCGCTATCGGCAGCCTGTGTGGCCAGTTCATCACAACGGATATTGAAAGGATTGCTGGCATGGCCTTTCACCCATTGCATCTTCACTGTATGCTTCTTATATAAGGGAATGAAGCGCAGCCAGAGATCTTTATTCTTCTTCTCTTTAAAATTAATTTTCACCCATCCCCATAACCATCCTTTCTCTATGCTGTCCACCACATATTTGCTGTCTGTAAAAATGGTCACTGTTAATCCATCTTTTTTCAGCGCTTCCAGCGCTACAATCACCGCCAGGAGCTCCATCCTGTTGTTGGTGGTTTTACGGTATCCCTGCGATAATTCCTTTCTTACATTCCCCCATATGAGCACAACGCCATATCCGCCCGGGCCGGGATTGCCGCGGGATGCACCATCTGTATATACTACCAGTTCAGCCATGTTCAATTTTAAAGCAGCGCGAAGATAAGGAAAAGTGTGGAGGGGATCGAACACTTTCCCCTCCCTTCCTTATACCTGGAAAACACCTACATTAAAGGGTTGCTCCAGGGGGGCGTTATTGGCTGCTTTAATTCCTTCTGCGATCCTTAACCTGGTATCTGCAGGATCAATGATATCATCTACCCACAACCGGGAGGCAGCATAGTAGGGAGTAGTCTGCGCATTGTATTTGTCTGTGATTTCTTTCAGCAGGCGGGCTTCTTCCTCCGGTGTGATCACCTGTCCTTTTGCTTTCAGGGAAGCCACCTGGATCTGTAATAATGTTTTGGCGGCCTGCTCTCCTCCCATTACCGCAATCTTTGCAGATGGCCAGGCGTAAATGAAGCGTGGATCATACGCTTTACCGCACATGGCATAGTTACCTGCTCCATAAGAGTTCCCGATGATAACAGTAATTTTCGGCACCACGGAATTAGCCACGGCATTCACCAGCTTGGCGCCATCTTTAATAATGCCGGAGTGCTCACTCCTGCTGCCTACCATGAATCCTGTTACATCCTGGAGGAATACCAGCGGGATCTTTTTCTGGTTGCAGTTCATAATAAAGCGGGCAGCCTTATCGGCGCTGTCGTTATAAATAACGCCACCCATCTGCATTTCACCTTTACGGCTTTTTACAATTTTCCGTTGATTGGCAACGATGCCTACCGCCCATCCATCGATGCGCGCATAGCCGCAAATAATACTTTTGCCGTAGTCCTGTTTGTATTGATCAAATGTGTTGGCATCTGTAATGCGTTCTATTATTTCCAGCATGTCGTATGGCCGGGAGCTGTCGGCCGGCAATATGCTGCGCAGCTCATCGGTTGATTTGGCCGGCGGTTGGGGCGCCACCCGGTCGAAACCGGCGTTCCCGCCCTCACCTATTTTGCTTACGATGCGCTTTACCTGGTCGAGGCATTCCTCATCGGATTTGAATTTATAGTCCGCAATACCGGAGATCTCGGTATGTGTAACAGCGCCTCCTAACGTTTCCGCATCTACGTCTTCCCCGATGGCGGCTTTCACCAGATAGGGGCCGGCAAGGAAAATGGAGCCGTTGCCTTCCACCATCAGCACCTCGTCACTCATAATGGGCAGGTAGGCTCCGCCGGCCACGCAGCTGCCCATAACGGCGGCGATTTGTGTAATGCCCATGGCGCTCATGCGGGCATTGTTGCGGAAAACGCGGCCGAAGTGTTCCTTGTCCGGGAAAATTTCGTCCTGCATTGGCAGGAACACGCCGGCACTGTCTACCAGGTAGATTACCGGCAACCTGTTTTCCATGGCGATCTCCTGGAGACGCAGGTTCTTTTTACCGGTCATAGGAAACCAGGCCCCTGCTTTAACGGTCATATCGTTGGCTACGATCATACACTGGCGGCCGCTTACATAGCCGATACCTCCTACGGTCCCTGCTGCCGGGCATCCGCCATATTCTTCGTACATATCGTATGCAGCAAATGCACCGATCTCGGTAAAGGGAGTGTCTTTATCGATGAGGTACTGAATACGTTCCCTGGCAGTGAGCTTGCCTCTTTGTCTCACTTTTTCCAGGCTTTTCTTTCCGCCGCCCTGTTCTATTACGCCCAGGCGTTGTTTCATGGTGCTGATTGCCATCCGCATGGCATCTTCATTTTTGTTGGTTTCCAGTTGCTGCTGATCCATAACGATGGTTTTGGTTTTTATATTCTTTAAAAATAAGGGAAAGAATTCAGTAAATTACGAATAACGGGAAGGCTGCCGGCGTCTGGCGCCGGATATCTTTAAAAATAAAAATCCTATGGTATGTCTTTATTACTGGAGCATTTAGCCGCATCACTTGAAAAGCTTTACAATGGCGATCCCTGGATCGATGTTACGTTCCAGGTACATCTCTCTCGTATCGATGCCCGGCAGGCAGTGAAATCTTTCGGGGGATCCAACAATATCTGGCAGATCGTAAACCACGTTATTTTCTGGCACCAGCGGGTGCAGCGGTACATGCACAATGAAGCCCCGGAGCAGGACGGCGACCTGCCTGATTTTTATATGCCGGAAAATCACGGGGAGGAGAACTGGCAAGCCACCATACACAGGTTGGCCCATTCATTTGAGCTGATGGCCGCCACTATCAGGAAGTTCCCGGAGAAGGAGCTGTTTGATCTCTTCCCGGGAACAGAGCACCAGGCAATTTACTATATCCAGGGACTGGCGGAACATGATGCCTATCACCTCGGGCAGATAGTGCTGTTACATAAATATGCCTGAGAGGGGTAAATGCGACTCTTAAGACAGGTCCATATCGTAACGCTGCTCATAGAGCTGCTGTCCCCATAGCTGCAGGTGCTTCTCACCGGTTTTGCGGAAACCGGCTTTTTTATAAAGGGCGATCGCCGTTTCCTGCATGCTGGTAGTCATCAGGTAAACCTTCTGATAATTTTTTTCCCTGCAGAAGTCGATCGCTTCCTGCAACAGTTTTTTCCCAAGTCCTTTGCCCCGGTAATCGGGATGGATAAGGAACCAGCGTAACTGGGCCAGGTGCCGGGAAGACCCGAGAATGGCTACAGAGCCAACAATCTGGTCATTTACGGTTGCCAGGAACATCCTGTCTTTTGCCGGGTTATAGGTAGGAAGAAATTCGTAAAATGTTTTGCACACATAGGCATCAAACTCCAGGTTATAACCCGATTCCTTTGCATACAGCTGCCCATGCAGGTAAATAAGATAGCCAACATCACCAGGGAGGAGGTTGTAACGGATACGTATATCCGTAGTTTGTTCACCTGCTTGCGCGGTTAATACCTGTTCAATGGTTTTCATGGCGCCGGCCACCTGCCGTTGCTGTTCGCCGGAGAGATGACCGGTAAGCTGCCGGATTTCACGGGTGGATTTTTCCTCAAGACCGGACAGTAATCTTTTACCGGAGGCACTGAGATAAAGGAAAAACGTACGCCCGTCGGCGGTAGACTGCTGCCTGTTAAGCCACCCTCCTTTCTCAAACTTCTTCAGCATGCGGCTAAGGTATCCCCCGTCTATTTTCAGGATGGCAATTAATTGCCCGGCAGTACACTTTCCCAGTTGTCCTATCTCATACAACACCCTTACTTCCGATAAGGAAAGATTGCTCTCCAGAATATGCTGGTTCAGCAGGCCTATCATGCCGGTATAGAAACGATTAAAGCGACGGATATCGCTGACAACCGCTGATTCTACGTTCATAGTCACTTGTTTTCCAGACAAAAATAAATAATTACTTGACAAAAGCAAGTTTATTATTTGCCTGAGTCAAATATTTCTCAGAGCGGGTTTATCACCCAACCCTGCTATATTTGCGTTTTTGCTCTTTTGTGCCTTAGCAGGAAAGTAGTATCTTGATTAAATTTGATTATGTCTCCAGGATTATTATTCTCATTCGTTATTGCGTATTTCGTTATCCTGCTGGTGGTAGCCTGGTATACGGGCCGTAATTCTAACAACGACTCGTTCTTCATCGGGAACCGCAACAGTAACTGGATGCTGGTTGCCTTTGGCATGATAGGCACCTCACTGAGCGGGGTTACTTTTGTAAGCGTCCCCGGCGCCGTTGGCCGTGATGCCTTTTCCTACATGCAGATCACCCTGGGATACTTTATAGGCTATATTACCATCGCCTATGTGCTGATACCGCTTTATTACCGGCTGCAATTAACATCTATCTACAATTACCTCGACAGCCGCTTTGGGAGAAGCTCCTATAAAACCGGCGCCTCCTTTTTTATTCTTTCCCGTACACTGGGAGCAACGGCCAGGCTATACCTGGTAGTAAGAATATTGCAGGATGCCATCCTCTCCAGCTTTGGCGTACCCTTCTGGCTTACCACCATTATCATCCTCTTTATGATATTGCTGTACACCTATGAAGGCGGCGTAAAAACAATTGTGTATACCGATACCCTGCAAACTACCTGTATGCTGGCAGGGTTGGTAATTTGCGTAGGCTATATCCTGCATACCATGCACCTGAGCCTGGGCGAAAGCTTTACCGCAATGAGCGAAAGGGGGCTGACAAAAATATTCAATACCGATCCGAACGATAAGCTCTTTTTCGGGAAGCAGATCCTGGCAGGCGCGTTCATCACTATCACCATGACCGGCCTCGACCAGGAGATGATGCAGAAAAACATCTCTGTAAAAACGCTTAAAGACTCCAAAAAGAACATGGTATCGCTGGCGTTTATTATGGTGATCGTTATTGGCCTGTTCCTTTTCCTGGGTGGGCTGCTTCATTTATACGGCGCACAACAGCAGGTAACGGCCACAGGCGACAGGCTATTCCCCGAACTGGCACTGCATCATATGCCGCCGGTGATCTCTGTAATATTTATCATTGCTCTTATTTCCGCCTTGTTTCCCAGCGCCGATGGCGCTATGACTGCCCTCACCTCTTCCCTCTGCATCGATATCCTGGATATGCAGAAGCGGACCGACTGGACAGAAGCCGAGAAGAAAAAGTACCGCCAGCGCATTCACCTGCTCATG
Organism: Chitinophaga polysaccharea; assembly: GCF_902150045.1. Classification (GTDB taxonomy): domain Bacteria; phylum Bacteroidota; class Bacteroidia; order Chitinophagales; family Chitinophagaceae; genus Chitinophaga; species Chitinophaga polysaccharea_A. The sequence goes on along the minus strand of NZ_CABFVU010000003.1, from coordinate 308,019 downwards.
GCATTTATTTTCCTGCTTTTTGTGATGGTGTTTGAATGGGTGAATAACCAAAGCATGATAGGCGTTATCCTGAAAGTAGCTACCTATACGTACGGGCCGCTGCTGGGGCTTTTTGCCTTCGGGATCCTAACCAAACGTAAAGTACAGGATGCCCTGGTGCCTGCTGTATGTGTGGCAGCGCCACTGCTTTGCCTGGTGGTGGATATTTACCAGACCAGCATTTTTGGTAAATTCCAGATAGGGCTTGAATTGCTGATCATTAACGGGTTGTTTACCTTTATCGGATTACTGCTGGTTTCCCGTAAAGATTAAATCGTAATTTTTCCGGATGCAGCGATACCACCGCATCCGGAAAACCTTATACCTCCCTTGTTTTATTCAGATGGTGCAGTTCCAGCACCGTTGTTTTCCCGTTATCACTTTCCCGGTACATCGGCACAAATTTCCTGTCATAAATAATTTCCTGGTAGGTATACGAAGTGCGCTGCAATACAGTATTGGCGTATACATCATTGAACCCTCTCACCGTTACATAGATCTCCGCATCCGCCACTTCCATATCCTGCGCAGTAAACCCGAGGAAAGGACTGTTTTCGTCGATGGGATGCACCACTGTCCAGTTCATTGACAATGTTTCCACTTTACTCCGCTCCAGTGCCAGGTTATAGAATTTATACACTGCCTGTCCATTCTCCTGTACCTGCAGGCCCGTGGTAACCAGCACTTCTACATTGGTGAGGGTATGATTTTCTTTGTAAGAAGCAAAGCGGAACATCAGCGCCGTTTTATCCTGGTAAGGAGCAATCAATGCATGATCGCTGAACAACAGGTGCGCACGGGGCTTTGAAAAGCGTCCATAGATAAGACCCGTAGCCACCGCAAAAGAGAGAAAGCCTGTCATAGCCTCAATGGCGGCCACCAGGTTTACTCCGTCGCCCACCGGGTTCACGCGGCCATATCCCACGGTGGTAAAGGTTTCTGTGCTAAAGAAGTAAACTTCTTTAAACTGCTCCCAGGTGGTTTTACCGATGATCCCCTGGAATCCGTTGATGCCTATCCACCAGTAAATGCCGGTATAAAGCAGGTTAATGGAGAAATAAAAAAGAAGGATCACCAGGGCGAATTGCCAGGCTGGTACATTCAGCATGGCATGATAAATATTAAAACGTTGCATAAACGAACGTCCCTCCCGGCGGATGTTAAAGCTGCCGTCGCGGTTAATGAACCGGCCGCCATAACCATTTGCATTAGTGCCAAAACCGGTGTCGTCGTTTTGCCTGGAAAAAGGGTTAATTCTTTTCAGAAGCGCCATAAATGGATATTTGAGGCGCAAAGCTAAGAAGAAAAACTAGGATAAATATATACCTCCGGAGGAGGTTAACAGTAAATTATCTCCCAAAAAAAGGCTGACCAGCATTCCTGCCAGTCAGCCGGTTACCTTATAAAAAATCAAACTACCTGCAATCTCCGTCCGGCGTACAAACCTGCCCGGATAAGGTATCCAGGGTTTCTGCCGGTTGTGTGCTTTTCCATTCTGCAAACGCTGCCTCGAGGGTTTGTGTGAATGCTTCTACCGGCTGGGCTCCAGACACGCCATATTTGCGGTCGAGCACAAAGAATGGTACCCCCCTGATACCCAGTTGCTGCGCTTCGTTTACATCCCTGTTCACAGCTGCTGCCATTTCGGTAGTTTCCAATACGGCTTCCACTGTTGCTTTATCCAATCCTATTTCCACGCCCAGTTCCACCAATGTAGCATGATCACTTACATCTTTGCCTTCTGTAAAATATGCATAAAACAAACGCTCCTCCGCTGCATCGCCCAGGCCCTGCTGTTTTGCCAGCTGAATAAGCCGGTGCGCATCAAAGGAATTGGCGATCACCGCTTTATCGAAATTATAAGTAAGACCTGCTTCACGCGCAGTTCCTGCCAGTTGTTCATGTATAGTTAAAGACCATTCGCGCGACTGCCCCTTCATTTCCGCTACGTAGTCGTATACATCCTTTCCGGGCTGGGATTTGAGGGAAGGATTCAGCTGGAAGCTTTTCCATTCCACCGTGATGTCCTCTTTGCCGGGAAATTTATCCAGTGCTGCTTCAAATCTCCGCTTGCCGATATAGCAAAACGGGCACATGATATCAGACCATATTTCTACTTTCATCATTTTTTATTTAAGATCCAGCTGCAAAGTTAATATATTTGCTTTCAAAAAGTAACCAGTTTCCCTAAGGTAAGTGCTTTACCGAAGGTAACCAACTGTATGCAGATGAAAACAGAAGAACTCACAATAGATTGCGGAAGACCGGAAACGGAAAGCAGCTCCCATACTGATTGCCATAAGGTGATTATGCCTGTAAGGGATGCCCTGGATGTGATCAGCGGGAAATGGAAACTGCCCATTATCATCGCTGTATCCAGGGGACATAAACGTTTCAGGGATATAGAGCGTAGTATCCCGAAAATAACATCGAAGGTACTTTCCAAGGAGCTGAAAGACCTGGAAACGCATAAACTGGTGAAGCGTACGGTTTATGACACCCAGCCCGTAACGGTAGAATATACGCTGACTCCTTATGCCGCCACGCTGGACAGTGTGATCATTGCCCTTCAGAAATGGGGCATCCAGCACCGGAAAAAGATACTTGGAAAATAAGAGTGGGGCGGAGAACTTATCTCCGCCTTATTCCTCTGATATTTTCAATACTATTTTGCCTCTTCCGCTGCCGCCATTCCGGCTATACTCCTGCGCATCAGCAGCAGCCTGCAATGAATGGAACACTTTACGCACATGAGGCCGGATCAGTCCTTTCTCCAGTAATTTATGCACCTCCTGCATAGAGGTGAGTGTTTTAGTACCCGCCCATAATGCGTTTACGCCTGCTGCGGCTACTTTTTCCGGATCAGGCATCTGCACAATGCATAATAATGTTCCTTCCGGCCTGAGCACGGCGAGCGACCGTTCCGTGGTGTCGCCTCCTACGGTGTCAAACACAATGTCTACCGGATCCATTTGTGTTTCAAAAGGCCCCTCCCGGTAGTTGATCACTTCACTGGCGCCCAATGACGTAACGAAATCAATATTCTCTGCACTGGCGGTGGCAATCACATAGGCGCCGGCGTTATAGGCCAGTTGTACGGCAAAATGCCCTACACCGCCTGCTCCTGCATGTATGAGGATGCGCTGCCCCTTTACCAGTCCGCCTACATCAAACAACGCGCCCCAGGCGGTTCTGGCGCCGGCCATAGTGGCAGCCTCTTCAAATGAAATTTCATGCGGTTTGCGGAACAGGCCTTCTCCCTGTGCAATAGCATAGGAGGTATAGGAACCATCTACGGAGCCATATACCTGATCGCCCACCTTTTTGCCAAATACGCTTTCACCAATGGCGGTAATAATGCCCGAGGCTTCTACACCAGGTATATAAGGCAACGGATGCTTCATAAAGCCTTCTCTTATTTTCCAATCGATAGGATTTACACCGCTGGCCACTACCTTGATCAACACCTGGTCTTCGGCCGGTACCGGAACGGGTACCTCCTGCAGCTGCAGCTGCTCCGGGCCTCCATAGGCATGTACACAAACAGCAGGTATGTGGAGGTTCTTCATAGCTTTTTTTGTGCTAATGTATTGAAATAAGAGTTACAAAGGATAAATCCTTAATCGGTAATTCTTTACCTTTGCCGTTCATATTTATAGCAGTATCATGACTTTTGGTGATTTAAACCTCAATACTCCCTTATTAAACGCGATAGACGAACTGGGTTATAAACAACCCACCACTATACAACAACGCGCTTTTTCCGTGATCATGTCCGGCCAGGATGTATGCGGGATTGCGCAAACCGGTACAGGTAAAACATTTGCCTACCTGTTGCCCGTGCTGCGGCAGTTTAAATTTTCAAAAGAGAAATATCCCACAGTGCTTATCATTGTGCCCACCCGTGAACTGGTAGTACAGGTGGTAGAAGCCGTTAAAAAGCTCACTACCTATATGAATGTATCCGTGCTGGGTATCTACGGAGGCGTGAACATGAACCCGCAGATGGCTGCTGTGCAGGATAAACTGGACATCCTGGTGGCCACACCAGGTCGACTGTACGACGTGATCCTCAGCGGGGCGCTGAAAGTAAAGCTGGTAAAGCGTCTTATTATTGATGAAGTGGATGAGATGCTGAACCTGGGGTTCCGGACCCAGTTGAAGAACATCATGGACCTGCTGCCGCAGAAACGGCAGAACCTGATGTTTTCCGCAACCATCACAGAAGAGGTGGAGGCGATCATTGAAACATATTTTAATAACCCGGTAAGAATAGAGGCGGCGCCTACCGGCACACCGCTGGAAAACATTGAACAGGTAGTGTACAGGGTTCCTAACTTTTATACAAAAGTGAACCTGCTGGAAATGCTGATCACCGACGATAAAAGCATGACCAAAACGCTCATCTTTGCCGCTACCAAACAACTGGCCGATGATCTGCATGAGCAGCTGGAGAAAGAATTCCCTGGCCAGGTAGGTATTATTCACTCCAATAAGGAGCAGAACCACCGCTTCAATACCGTAAGGAAATTCCAGCAGGGCGAGTACCGTTTCCTCATTGCCACAGATATCATTGCCCGCGGGCTCGATATTGCAGAAGTGACGCACGTGATCAATTTTGATACGCCGGAAGTACCGGAAAACTATATTCACCGTATCGGGAGAACCGGCAGGGCAGATAAAAAAGGTATTGCCATTTTGTTGACCAAAGATGCGGAAACAGCTTCCCTCGAGGCCATTGAGCGGCTGATGAACTATACCATTCCCCAAATGCCGCTTCCCGGGGATCTTACCATTTCAGATGTATTAACGGAAGATGAGAAACCGAAGGTCCACATGCGGAATACGCTTGTAAAAGCGCCCAAGCGGGAAGATGTAGGCCCGGCATTTCACCAGAAGCTGGCTAAAAATATGAAGACCAACAAAAAGATAAGCCATAAAGAAAAGATGATGCTGAAATATGGCAAACCCAAGAAAAGAGGCGCAAAAAAGAAATAATGCACCTGAGACAGCTTTCAGAAATAACGGAATAACAATTCATTAACAAACTTTACTTCTAATTAAAAAACCAGGCATTCCCCCTGATCGAATATATCCTGTAGTGTGCATGTTATCGTAATAAAATCAGTTGTTTTACGGGTGGTTGTTCCTCATTGCTTAAAATAGCCATGCAGTGGCTAACTGTCCGACGTATTTTCCTAACCGCGTATCAATAATAGCCATAGACAACAGCAGCCGGCGCCGGGCTTGCGATTATCAACTAAATCCCAGCATGAGTGCATCTATCAACGATATTGAATTGCTTGCACAACTGAAATCGGGCAGTGTGTCCGCTTTCCGGTATTTTTATGAAAACTACCGTGAATGGCTGTACGTAACCGCATATACTATACTGAAAAACGAAACCGAGGCCCAGGAGCTGGTCCAGGATTTTTTTGTGGACTTCTGGCAAAAGGACCTGAGCGCGCGGATTGACCTGAGCACCACTAATTCTCTCAAAAACTTTCTTTTTGTCAGCGTCCGGAACCGCTGTCTGAATAAAATTGCCAAAGATGCCACGCGAAACAAAAGATTAAAGGATATCATGCTGCCCGACAATTATACAATTCCTAAAAGCAGGTTAGAGAACGATGAGTTGAAAGAACAGCTGGAAACCGCCATTAATCAGCTTCCCGAACGCCAGTCGATAGCATTCAGGCTGGCCTACCAGGAACATAAAACCCGGAAAGAAATAGCAGCCTTCATGGACACCACTGAAGAGACTGTAAAAAAACAGGTAGCCAACGCGCTGAAAACTTTAAGGGCATCCTTAAAAAAAATCCTTTTCTAATACCCCGCCCGATTAAATAAACGGTTAATAGTGTACATGAATAGCGCAGACGAAATATACAGGCTAATGACTGAGAAACTCGCGGGAAAGATTTCCGCAGCAGATGACCAATGGCTGGAGGAACTTATCGAGGAAAACGAAGCAGTAAGGGAAAAGTGGGAGAAGCTTTCCGGCATGCAGGTGCCCCCTGCCCCTGCTCCATGGCTGGAAGTCATTGATTTTAAACAGAAAAGGCCGCTCTACCGGGTACTGCTTCCCTGGGCCGCAGCCGCCGCAGTTATTGCTATTGTTGCATTCTCCGCCTGGAAGTGGGACTTTTTTACCAGCCCCAAACCTGCGCCCGTAGCCGTTATTAATAAAGATGTACTACTGGAGGTCAGCGGCCAGCCCACCATTAACCTCACACAATCAACCGGCAGCGTCACCATTGGTGGCAAGCCTGTTCCCAATAAAAACAATACCCTTTACCTCAATGCTTCAGACGATCTGCCACAAGGGATCCAGACCCTGATCGTGCCACATGGGAAAAGCTATGAAGTAGCCCTTCCGGACGGTTCCGTTATTACGCTCAACGCAGCTACAGTCATGAATTTCCCGGCTACCTTCAAAGGCGGCACCAGGGAAATTACACTAAACGGGGAAGCTTACCTGAATATCGCCAGGCGGGCAGGAAAGCCTTTCCTGGTACACCTCCCCAACAGTACGGTGGAAGTGCTGGGTACCAGCTTTAACATCAACAGCTACGACAGCAGCCTGGTTAAGGTATCCCTCGTAGATGGCAAGGTGCGGATGAAAGCCGGCAAAAAAACGGTGACCATGAAGCCCGGACAACAGGCCATCTTTAATAAGCAGGCAGCCACCCTCGATACACAACCATTTAATGCCACCGTAGAACTGGGCTGGCAGAAAGGACTGTATTGCTTCTCTGATACGCATCTCGACGAAATATGTAATGCAATTTTCCGGTGGTATGGCGTGCGTGCTTCCCTGGATCATCCTGACCTGGCCAGCCGCACCTTTACCGGCCTGCTGGACAAAAGTACACCTATGAGCTTCTTCCTGGAAGGGATAAAAGCCACCACAGGTACTGATTATTATTTTACGGCAGACAGTACGCTGCATTTTAAGTAACAGGCAATATCAAAGCAAAGGATATTAACCATGAGTCAACCAATAACCAAATACCTCCTGATTAACCCGGGGAAAAGAGTTTGCACTACATATGAACAGGTTCCCGGCTACCTGCATTCCCAGTTAATCCCGAATGCCAAATGCTTTACGGACATTGATGAAGATGGCGTGATCATAGATCAGCATATCCAGGCCAATGAGCTCTCTATTTCCTATCATCTCATTCATCTTAAAAAAGGGGTGGCACTCACTACCATAGCTCCAGGTAAAAACTATTTACCAGTTGGAATTTCCGGCTTTGCCGCAAATTCATCCACCCTGCCTATGACCATGAAACTGGGGAAAAAAGAGCTTAATACGCTGAAAGGCGCATCAGATACAGCTACCCTGGTCACTGAAAAAGAATTCGTAGTCAGCTTTGAGGTAAACCTCCACCTTCCGCTTGCAAAATACATGGTGCCGGAGTTCCCGTTGTTCGGCGCACTGAATGTAGACGAACCCACTGCCGATAAACAGCCTGTACGGAAAACGCCCTATCATCTCAACGAGGTCAACTACCAGATCATGCACCGGATCCGTAGCTTTAAAGCCGTAGGAGAAACCGCAGATGTGTTTTTCCGGCGCAATGCCATCGACTTTTATGCTACCTATCTCCGTTTCCTGCAGGCGCCTCCGCCGCTGATGCTGATGGAACAATACAGGGAAAAACTGCGGGAGATAGCCAATTATATCATTCATCACCCGGCGGAAACAACCACTAAAGAAGCGCTATGCGATAAATTCGGAGTGGCTTCCGAATTCCTGGAAGCACCGTTTGAACAGGAATTCCTCATTACCGTAGAAGAATTGATCCTGCAGGAAAAAATGGCTTTCGTTTTTAAAATGTTAACTGAAACCAACCGTACACTAACACATATTGCCAGTGTCACCCGGTATAGTAACTGGGAGGAACTATCTGCTGTATTTGAAAAATACTATAAATGCAATATCGCAGAATTGCGGGCCGCACAATAACCCCTTACTGATGGTCACCCGGCGGCGGCTCTGTGCTGCTGCTGTGTGCCATTGGGCCCCGGCATAGTGATCCCGGTGTATTTACTTTCCTCCCTGCGGCAATTCCTTCAGCAATTCCTTTATAAAAAGATCCGCGGCTTTTTTATGATAGGTTCCTTTCTGCCAGATAATATATGCCCGGCGTTGTAATTCTTTTCCTTCAATAGGAATGGCCACCAGGTTTTTCCAGCCCAGCAAAGCCCTTTCATTCAACAGGGTAGCCCAATGCCCCTTTTCCACCAACGATAAAATGGAATGTACATCGTTCATCTCAATCCTCACCGCAGGTTGGATCTTATTCCGTTGTAATACCTCATCCAGCGAGTCACGGGCGCTGAAACCCCGGGAAGCAAAGATCAGGTCTATGTTGTTAAGGCTTTGCAGACTGATCTTCTTCAATTCCGCCAGCTTATTCTTCCTGGACACCGCCATCACAATGCGGGAACGGAACAGCTCCCGCGTTTCCAGGTCCTTGTAAAAAGCCTCCTGGTGAAAAGCCAGCACCAGGTCCAGCTCAGACGCCCGCAGCTTACCTTCCAGCTGCTCGGTGGTGCCGTATTCAACGTATATTTTAATACCGGGATATTTCACCGGAAAAGTGGTGAGCGCCGGCAGCAGGAATGAAGTAAAGGCATACGTAACGCCTATACGTAATTCGCCACTGAGCATATTCTGCAGGTCCTGGATGGCCTGTTTACCCTTCTCTACATCGAGCAGTATCTGGCGGGCATGCAACAGGAAAACCCTGCCTGCTTCGGTGAGGTGAACATGCTTGCCTATCCGGTCGAATAACAGCATACCCAGCTCATTTTCCAGCTGCTTGATCTGCTGTGATAAAGTGGATTGTGTGATGTACAATGCAGCAGCCGCCTCTGTAAAATGCGCCATTTCCGCAGCCTTTACAAAATACATCAGTTGACGAAGCTCCATGCACTAATCGGTTTTATCAATGAATATCATTAAAACAATCTATTTAACAAATATAGTTCTCTTACCGAAATTTGCACCAGTTTAATAACAGATCAATACCCTAATAATGATTTTCAGATGGATGCTTTTCGTGCTTTAAAATCCCGGAATTTCCGGTTATTCTTCTACGGACAATCAATTTCACTCATAGGTACCTGGATGCAGAAAACAGCCGTATGCTGGCTGGTATACCGCCTCACCAATTCCGCAGTGCTGCTGGGAGTAGTGAGCTTTGTAAGCCTCATTCCTTCCCTGCTCCTGTCGCCCTATGCAGGCAGCTATATCGATCGTCACAACCGTTACAGGATACTGGTGATCACGCAGGTCATTTCTATGCTGCAGGCAGGTGCGCTTGCCCTCATGATCCTGCTGCGCTACTATAACATTCCCGGTATCATTTTCCTGTCGCTGGTACAGGGCGTGATCAATGCTTTTGACGTTACCTGCCGGCAATCGCTGATGGTAGAGATGGTGGAAAAACGGGAAGATCTGCCAAACGCCATTGCGCTGAACTCAACAATGGCCAACTTCGCCCGCATTGCAGGGCCTGCGCTGGCAGGGATCATCCTGAGCACTTTCGGGGAAGACATCTGCTTTGCCAGTAATTTCCTTAGCTATATACCCGTGCTGATCTCTTTATGGATGATGAAGATAGTGCTGCCACCTGTGCTTAAATCCGACCGGAGCATATGGGTGGAACTGAGAGAGGGCTTTCATTACATTGCGGGTGATAAAGACCTGTTGTCCCTTTTGTTGATGCTTTCTGGCAGCAGCCTGCTGGTGATCCCTTTTAATACCCTGATGCCGGTATTTGCCAAAGACATTTTTAACGGCGACGCCAAAACATTCAGCTGGTTTGAAAGCGCTGCCGGGCTGGGTTCCATAGCCTCCGCTATTTATATGGCCAAACTCAAACCGGGAAAAGACCTGGTAAAATTGCTCATCACTGCCAGCCTGATTTTTTCATTGAGCGTACTGCTGCTGTCAATGTCCGGCTGGCTCCCGCTTGCACTGGTGTTCATGACGCTTTCGGGAGTAGGCATGATGGCGCAAACAGCATCTATCAACACTTACATACAAACGCATGCAGTTCCTTCCATGCGGGCAAGGGCTATCAGTTATTATATCATGGCTTTCCAGGGTATTATTCCTGTAGGTAGTTTGCTTACGGGGTTACTGGCGCACTTTATTGGCCCGAGGTTAACAGTATTTGTAGCCGGACTTGCAGGTGCAGTGGCTACAGTCATCTTCGTTAATTATCGAAAAAAACTGCGTCTTCATCACTACGAAATACAGGAGAACAGCCGCACTGGCATTGCTGCATAATTGAAAAAGCGGGGGTTACAGCCAGTCATGGTCGGAAGGTATTTCTTCCGACCATGACTGGGGTTACAGCCCCCGCTTTTTTATCAGAACTTAAACGACAAACTCCCTGTAAAACTTCTCAGCTTCTGCGGGTTTACAGTGGTATACCCGATCCAGTAATGTTTATCGGTAATATTATCCATTTTAAACGCTACCCTGAAACGTGGCTGATCGTAGAAAATACTGCCGTTCAGCACCGTGTAGGATGGCAGTATGAAGGTACCAACGGTCCGGTCATTTATGATCTTGTTATCGCTGGCATAATTACCGCCAAACCCAAACCCGAGGCCATCGGCCACACCGGCGGAGATACGGTAGCTGAGCCAGAGGTTAGCAACAGAGGGTGCACCGGCAGTACCGGGGCGCATTCCTTCCACATCTTTGGCAGCGGCTTCATACCTGGAATCATTATAAGCATAACCGGCCACAATGTTAAAGCCCTGGAAAGGATTTGCAATTACTTCCGCCTCAAACCCTTTGCTCACCTGTGTTCCATCCTGTACAGAAAAATTGGGATTGGCCAGATCCGGGCGCAGTACATCTTTTACCTTGATGTGATAGTAACTGAGCGTACTGTTAATGCGCCCGTTCAATAACTGCAGCTTCACACCTCCTTCCAGCTGGTTGGCCTGTTCCGGCTTAAACGTTTCCCCTGAAGCGGTAGTACCGGTTTGATTGGTAAAACCGTTCTGATAGTTACCAAAGATAGAGACCCGGTCTTTCAAAGGCTCGTATACGATCCCCAGTTTGGGAGAAAATGCGGTTTGATTGTAGCCGCCTTCATAGATGCCCTTTACATCACTGTAACTGCCCTTATTATCAAAATAATCCACACGGAGGGCTGCCAGTATCATCAGGTTATCCGTCAGGTTTAATACATCCGATATGTAGGCGCTATAAGTGTTGGTAAGGTTCTTAATGGGAAAAGTAAATGCCAGGCCCTGGTTGGCATACAGGGTATCCATGTTCCGGCGGTTAAAATTGGCATACGTCGGAATATCACCATGAGACGGAATAGTGTCATAGGTGCCGCCACCAAAGAACTGGTCGGCTTTATGATGGAAGTAATCCAGGCCCCCTACGAAACGGTTCCTCAGGCTGCCGATCATAAAATCTCCATTGAAATTCTGCTGTATTTCCAGTATACCATCCCTGCTGTTGTCTGTGAACTGGTCGTTGCGGGAAATATAATTGCTTCCTTTGGCGCCGGCCACACCAGTAGCAGCGGCGTCTGACAGGAGATAAAAATAAGGAGAAGGACCGTTTGAAAAACTATTGGTGGAACTGATGTTGGTGCTCATGGTCCACTGGTCAGACAATTTATACTTCATCTGCCCGAAAATATTGGTATTACGGGAAGTCTGGTATAAATCATTCTTTACATAAGCTCTTTTGTAATCTATTTTCAGCTCATCTGCACGGTTGGTGCCCAGGTCTGCAATAGGCTGCATATAAGGGAAGAAAAATACGCCCAAACCGGTATTCTGACCTGTGGAGAACTCTGCATCAAAGAGGAACGACAGGCGGTCGTTCACCCTGTATGATAAGCTGGGGGCAAAGGCAAAGTTTTTATTGAAGCCATAATCCTGCCAGCTGCCTTCGTAATTATACGCAGTATTGATTCTCAGTAAAACGTCCTTTTCTTTATCCAGCGGGGTATTTACGTCTGCGCTTACGCGGTTAAAACCGTAACTGCCCATCGCGTAGGTAACATCTCCGCCAAAATGATCGTAAGGTTTCTTTGTAACACGGTTGATCAGGCCGCCGTAGGAAGTAAGACTGTTACCAAACAAAGTGGCAGATGGCCCTTTGATCACCTCTACGTGCTCCAGGTTATAGGCATCAATTTTAGCGGTAACGTTACCTGCCAGGCCATTGCGCAGTTTACTTTGGGTAATAAACCCACGTAGATTATAATAACCGCCACCATCGCCGCCACGGCCGGTAGCATCCCACATGCGGGTAAGACCCGGTGCATTTTTCAGGGCATCATCAACCGAAAACACCACCTGCTGCTGCAACAGCTCTTTGGTGATAGTGCTGTATACCTGCGGGTTTTCCAGGTTCTTCAGCGGCATTTTTGCCACATCATAGCTGGATGTTTTAATAAGTTTATTATGGTTACCTGTTACCACCACTTCTTTGAGGGCTTTACTGGTAACAGCCAGCTGCAGCCTGAGGTTGGTGGTTTTCCCGGCATTCACCACTACCTGTTCCTCTATGGGCGTGTAGCCCATAAGGGTGATGATGAGATGATAACTGCCTGGTTTAATATGTGTAAACGTAAAGGATCCATCCGTTTCAGATATTGCTGTTTCATTGGTTTCCTGTAAAAGGATCACTACATCTGAGGCCGCTTTACCATCTGTGGTAACCACTTTTCCCCTGATGGCGCCAGCATTTTCGTCTTCCGCCATCAACCATGCGGGTGAAAAAAGGAGCGCTAATAGTAAAAATATAAAGCCGGTCTGCCTGATCATACTTTGTTTTTTTGATTTTGCAAAGTTGGAGCAGGTAGCACCGGCTTTATAGTCGTATCCGGAATTTTATTTACGCAATAAGGAAATTATCTACCGGATCACCGCACGGGTAACCCCTTCCCTGGTGATTTTTACCGGCTTAATATAACCGTCTTTATCAAAATACATCCGGTCTATACAGGTTTCACGGGAATTAGCCGCTTTTTCCGTCAGCGGGCGGCGGTGGTAAACAATATACCAGCGGTTTTCTTTGGGAATGCCAATAACAGAGTGATGACCGGCCCCGGTGGCGATGCTGGCGTCCTGCTGAAGGATCTTCCCTATCCTTTTGAAAGGACCCATCGGAGAATCGGCAATGGCGTAGGCCACACTGTAGTCGGGGCCTGTCCAGCCTCCTTCAGACCACATGAAGTAATACTTACCGTCCTTTCTGAACATAGTAGGTCCTTCCACATATTTCTCCGGCGTGATCTCTTTGAAGGTAGTCCCGTCTGAAAAAGGAATAAAGCCGGTGAAATCAGGCTTCAGCTGGGCAATATTACAATGTCCCCAGCCGCCGTAAATGAGATAATATTTACCGTCGCTGTCATGGAACACGTACTGGTCGATAGGCTGAGCCTTATTGATGATCTTGTCTACCAGCGGTTTGCCCAGGTAGTCTTTAAACGGACCGGCAGGATTGTCGGCCACCGCAACGCCGATTCCGCCAACCTCTTCATTGCTTTGTATATCATTTGCGCCAAAGAACAGGTAATACCGATGATCCTTCTCTATGATCGATGGCGCCCACACAGCGCGTTTAGCCCATTTCACAGATGCCGTATCCAGGATCTGCGGGTGTTTGGTCCAGGTTACCAGGTCGCGCGAGGAGAAAGCATCGAAGAACACCTGTTTTTCATAGGCAGCGGAATAAGTGGGATAGATCCAGTATTCCTTCCCGAATACTACTCCTTCCGGATCGGCGTACCAACCGGGGAATACGGGATTCCCGGATAACTTGTCCAGCTTTTTCTGCTGAGCCATCGAAACATGCGTACTTCCAGCGAGCAACAACAATGCTATCATTCTTTTCATGTAACCAGATTTTATGAATCGTTAAAAATAATAAAAATCATTCGCCGTTCTAAAGAGATAATAAATTTTTGCTATACTTTTCCATAATTTTATCGTTCAGAAAGGATTTTACATGAAGCGGGAAAAAAAAATAATCAGGTTGTTGCTGATCATCACAGGTATATTTTTATTGGTGATTACAGTAGCCGGTGGTATTCTGTACAGCCAGCAGGAACGGCTTACGCAGATGGCGGTGAAAGAGTTGAACAAGCAGTTTGCAGGAGAACTGGTGATTACGAAAAGCAGCATTTCCCCCTTTAGCAACTTCCCCTATATTTCCATTGCCCTTCACGATGTCCGTTTTTTTGCAGATAAAAAAATGCAGGGACTGCCACTCTACCAGGTAGAGCGCCTGTACGTGGGCTTCAGCTTACCGGATATTCTCCGGCAGCATTATAACGCCCGTATTATTGCACTGGCCAACGGAAAGGTACATGTGGCCCGTTATGCCAACGGGGATGTAGATCTTATCAAAGCCCATGAATTCAAAAGCAGCGGCCCTTCTGCCCCTGCCGATTCCAGCGAGGACCTGAGCCTGGATCTGAAAAAAATCATCCTGAAAAATATTGATGTCAGTTACCACGACGGTGTATCCGGCCTAAATGTGAACGCGCATATCGATAAAATAAAAACATCGTTCTCCATGGACTCAGCCCGTATCGCTATTGATATGGACAGCAAACTGAAAATAGATGTTACCGGTAAATCGGATACTACCCTCTTCCGTCATAAAACATTAAACTTCGCGCTGGCGGCGGTATACGACAAAGAGAAGAAAACGCTGACTTTACCGCCCGGCATCATCCGGCTGGAACAGGCCTCCCTTGAGCTGCAGGGCATAGCCAGCGAACATTATGTAGACCTGAAAGTAAAAGGCGATAAACCTGACCTGAACCTCCTGCTGGCCATGGTACCTGCTGATGTAGCGGCCATGCTGGAAAAATACCGCCACGATGGCCGCGTATATTTCGATGGTATCATCAAAGGCGCTATCGGTAAAGGCATTATGCCCCTGATGGAATTCAACTTCGGCTGCGAAAACGTATGGTTCCAGAATAAAAAGATCGACCGGAAAGTAGACCAGCTGGGCTTCAAAGGCTTTTATACCAACGGAGCTTCACATAACCTGCAAACATCCGAGCTGCATATCCTGAACTTCAATGCAAAACCCGGCAGCGGTGTGTTCAAAGGCAATTTTGTGATGAAGAACTTTACCGATCCGCAGATCCTTATGCAGCTGTATTCTGAACTGAACCTCCGTTTTGTGGGGGAATTCCTGGGCATCAAAGACCTGGAACAGATCAGCGGTGAGATAAAGCTGAATATGAATTTCCGGGAGATAGTGGATATGAGGATCCCTGAAGAAAGCCTGGCAAAACTGAAAGACGGCGTACAAAGTGAGCTCACGGTCAGAGACCTTGAATTCCGTATTCCCGGTTACCACCTGCCGGTACGCAATATGAATGTACATGCGCAGATTCAGCAGGGACGACTTCAACTGGATTCCATTGCTTTTCGTATAGGCAGCTCCGATATACTTGCCAGCGGGACCGTAAGCGATGTACCTGCACTATTCCATCAGCAAAACAAACCGGTGGCCGTAAACTTCAGCGCTTCCAGCAAGCGGCTACAGCTGGGCGAACTATTTAAGTTTGATTCTACCCATCCTGTTCTGTCAAAAGAGATCATCACAAGGTTTAACATAGGCCTGGCATTTGAAACATCCGTAAAAGAGTTGCTGCATCCCAATCCATTACCCAAAGGGACTTTCAAAGTAGAAAAGCTATATGCTAAATTTCAGCAGTACCCGCATGCCCTGCACGATTTTAATGCAGCAGTGATCATCAACGATACCAGCCTGCGGGTGCCCAACTTCAGCGGAAATATAGACAGCAGCAGCTTTGCATTCAAAGGAAAATTAAACAACTATCTCATCTGGTTCGATAAAATTAAAAAAGGGAATACAGAGGTAGCGTTTGATTTTAAATCGGACCGACTGGCAGTGAACGACCTGGTGAGTGAGCGTGGCCGTAAATTCATCCCGCAGGGATATTGGTATGAAGAAGCCAATAATGTGTGGCTGCGCAGTAAAATGAACATAAAATATGATACTGTTTTTAAAAGGATAGATGCCCGTATTGCGAATATCTCAGGTACACTGAGACAGCACCCTATCAAAGTGGAAAATGTGAAAGGAAGGATCCGTTATGGTAATAACCGGTTTATTGTAGTGGATACGCTTACCGGTAAAGTAGGGCGTACCGACTTTAACCTCAACATGCGTTACGCCACCGGCAAAAGTAAACGGCAACAGAGCCGCAGCAACTATTTCCGGTTCAAATCCGATAGGCTGGATATTGATGAACTGATGAACTATGATTTCACAGACCAGCCGGTGGCCGGTACTGCGCCTGCGAAGCATACCACTATAAAGGAAAACGACTCGCTGCATGCGGCGGGCTTCAACGTATTCAACATTCCTTTTTCAACATTTGAAACACAGGTGGATATAAAGAAGATCAAATACAAAAAGTTGTGGCTGAAAAATGTGCTGGCGAATATTCATATGCAGGAAGACCAGAAAATAAAAGTGGATACCATTGCCATGAATATAGCCGGCGGGCATATTGCCATGCGCGGCATGTTCAATGCTGCCAATCCGAAGAAACTGTACTTCCGGAGTGGGATCTATCTCAAAAACGTAGACATCTCCAAAATGCTCATCAAGTTTGATAATTTCGGTCAGGACTTTGTGCTCAACAATAACCTGAAAGGTATACTGAGCGGTCAAATCAAGAGCTATGTGCGCATGCACCCTGACCTTACGCCGGTGCTGAGTGAAACGGAATCCCGGATGGATATTGAAATCACCAACGGCACGTTGCTTGACTTTGGCCCCATGCAGGCCATGGCCGGTTATTTCAAAGATAAAAACCTCCGCATGGTAAGGTTCGATACCCTCCGCAATAAACTAACCCTGAAAAACGGTGTACTCGAAATCCCGAATATGAACATCAATTCCTCACTCGGCTACATCGAGGTATCCGGCAGCCAGTCGCTGGACATGAGCATGAACTACTACCTGCGCATTCCCATGAAAATGGTGACCCAGGTAGGCTTCCAGGCACTTTTTGGCCGCAGGCAGGAAGAAGTGAACGTAGACCAGGTAGATGAAATTGAGTACCGGGATAAAGATAAAAAGGTGCGTTTTATGAGCATCAATATCTCCGGTACTCCGGATAAATACAAGATCGCGCTGAAAAAGGCAAAGAAAACCTCCTGACAAAGCATCAGGGCATTACAGACGCCCGCTGGCGAATGATATATGCAATCCTGCTTTTTGCTTCTTCTTCGCTGGTTTTATCGGGTATCAGTTTATTGCCCGTATATTTCTTGTACAGCGGGACAGCATTGCCAGGCTGGAACTGTACCTGTTCCACAGATGCTACTATCCCGGGGATCACTGCGCCAAACCAATGATCGTCCTCCCGCTGCTTCCAGGTCACCAGCGTAAGTAATGCATCTGCCGGGTAGCCCCCGGCGCCTTTCCTTGAACTGGCCACTGCCCGCTCATTACCATACAGGGTGCTCATGGTCTGCTGACCTTTCTGAATACCGCTGGTGATCGCTTTCCATTCGTTCAGTTTCAGGAACGGCGTATCAGGCAGCGATGCAGTGGTATGTTGCGTGGGCGTGGTGAAAACAAAATCGTTGTTGCGCATAGGCTGGTGACAGTTAACGCATTCCATCGTGAACATGGCATTTTTCCCATAAGGTTTCAGGTCGGTTCCTTTCCATCGTGCCCAGCCCCAGCCCTTGGTAGTAGCGTATTTATGGCTGTCTTTGATCATAAACTCCACCTGCTTAAACTCGCCCGGGGTGATATTTCCCGTGCTATCTGCCTGCTCGTCCCAGGCTATTTTGGCGAATATCGTACCATCGGGCCATGGGTTGGTTGTATGTTCCCGGATCGCCTTCACTGCAATATCATTCCCCGTGATCACCCGCATGGTGCCGTTATCCAGTCGCTGCGTGCTACTGATGGCTTCCCAGTTCTTATAATCCGGCATATAGCCGATACCGTTAGCAACAGGCTGTATCCGGGCAACAGGGGCTGCAGGGTCCCAGGCGTCGTATTGGCGGTTGGCGGCAGCGGTTTTACTGCTGTCGGGCTTTACGGGCAACAGCTGCGTAGCCAGGTAATTTTTAAGCACCGTGATATCTTCCCCTGTTAAACGTGCAGTGGGATGAAGCGCAGTATACTGCGGGAGCGGCATTGTTTTAAACATCACCTGGTTAAGGGATTCAAACAGTTTTCCCTTCTGCTGGTCTTTTGACAAACTGTCCCAGGTAGAGAAATTAACTACCTGCCTGCCATCGGTGATATGACCGGCTACCAGCCAGATGGCAGGCGATACCTGGTCGAACCAGGCCAGGTGCGTTTCGTTGGAGTGGCAATCGTAGCAGGCCTTTCGCAATACAGCGCTCACCTCCGGCGGAACATCAGGTTCCCCTGTTACCGGCGGATTTGTGATACGGGGCCTGATGAACTGTAAAGCGATAAAACAGGCGACAGCTATCAGCAGTACTACTTTCCACTTTTTATTCCGTTTCATAATATCGTCATTTATATTTGCATCAAAATAAATAACCTGTATCACCTCCAAAGATCCATTTAGGTGAACCGGACAAATAAGGGGGTGAACCAGTATAATTTAACAATGAACCTTGCATATAGTTGCCCTTAGCCGGCATCAGCATGTTCGAATCCGGACACAGCGGCCTTAAAAACGGACATTATCATTTATACAAATAACTCATTATCAATTCATAGAGCCATGGCATTATCTTAGTCAGGATAAATTGCACTACTCATAATTGTGTAAATCCCATGATGCTAAAGAACTATATAAAAATCACATTCAGACATCTCCTGAAAAATAAAACCTATAGTTTCCTGAATATTTTCGGGCTGGCAATAGGCTTAGCCTGTGCTGGTGTTATTTTTTTATGGGTAGAAGATGAAGTTACCTATGATAATGCACATGTAAAGAAAGACCAGATTTACCGCGTATGGGAGAACTGGAATTATGATGGCGATATACGCACATTCAATTCTACACCTGCCCCCCTGGCAGAAGCCATGAAAACGGAAATACCCGGTATTGCGCAAACCTGTAGGACTTCAGAGGGAGGCACTGATATATTATTTACGCTTGGAGATAAAAAAATGTATGCCTCTGGTCTGTATGCAGATGCCAGTTTCTTTAGCATTTTCACGTTTCCGTTTATAGAAGGCAATGCAGCCAACCCTTTTCCACAATTATACTCTGTTGTTATCACAGAAAAAACGGCCAGGAAATTTTTTGGTGGTACCAGGAACGTGGTAGGCAAAACCATTACGGTAGACAATGCGCAGCCATATGTGGTATCTGGAGTGATAAAAGACATTCCCGAAAATTCCAGTATAAAATTTGAGTGGGCCGCACCTTTCGAAATCTATTTCAAACAGAATGCATACCTGAAAAACTGGGGCGCCAATTCTGTTGACACTTACGCAGAACTGGCCCCCAATGCAGATGTATCAGGCATTAATGCTAAAATGCAACACATCATTGCCAATCATAACCCCGGCGCTATTAACCAGGCTTTCCTGTTCAATATGAACGACTGGCGGTTGCATGGCCAGTTCAGCAATGGTAAACAAAGCGGAGGCCGTATAGAGTATGTCCGTTTATTTTCACTCATTGCCTGGATCATTTTATTTATTGCCTGTATCAATTTCATGAACCTGGCTACCGCCCGCAGCGAAAAACGTGCGAAGGAAGTGGGCGTCCGCAAAGTAATGGGAGCAGGAAAGAATAAACTGATCACCCAGTTTATCTGTGAAGCATTGTTTATGTCGGCGCTGGCAGCAGTACTGGCGGTATTAATTTTACTCGTTGTGTTACCCGGATTCAACATATTGGTTGATAAGCATCTCAGCATAGCATTGGATAAACCGATGCATCTCCTGTGGCTGCTGGGTATTACAGTGGTATGTGGCGTACTGGCTGGCAGTTATCCTTCGCTGTACCTGTCATCCTTCAACCCGGTGTTTGTGCTGAAGGGCATTAAATCAAAAACAGGCAGTGCTGTCTTTATCCGTAAAGGCCTGGTGATTGTGCAGTTCAATGTGTCTATTATCCTTATCATTTGTACCGCAGTTATTTACCAGCAGATCCAGCATGTGAAGAAGCGTAACCTTGGCCTCAACAAAGACAACCTTATTTCCATAGATGCGCAGGGTACTATAAAGCAGAATTTTGCAGCCGTTAAAACAGCTTTACTGGCAACCGGCGTAGTGGAAAATGTTGCATTGGCAGATCATGTTCCTCTATATGGTGGTAATAATACAGAAGATATAGGCTGGGAAGGAAAACCGGCTACCGGTAGTATCCTTATTTCCCAGCGGCTGGTAAGCCCCGAGTTCATTCAAACCGCCGGTATGAAGATAGTGGCTGGCAGCGATTTTAAGCCTGTGGCTGCGGCAAATGGTATGGATGTATTGATCACTGAATCGCTGGAGCAACTGATGGGCAAAGGCAGCGCTGTTGGTAAAACCATTACTACGCCCTACACCACAGATTCCATTATTCATTCCCGTGTTGCCGGGGTGGTAAAAAATTATGTATATGGCAATATGTACGGCAGCCCTGATCCTGTAGTATTTTACTGTTTGCCCGAAGAAACGAACCTGATGTACATACGCATGAATGCCGGTGCAGATAAAGAAACAGCGCTTCATAAAATCGGCGCGGTTATGCAACAAATGAACCCTGCATATCCTTTTACTTACCGGTTTATAGACGACCAGTTTAACGCCATGTTCACAAATGAAACGCTCATGCAGCAGCTATCGCGGTTATTTGCCACACTGGCCATAGTGATCAGCTGCCTGGGATTATTCGGTCTGGCTGCTTACACTGCCGAAAGAAGAACCAAAGAAATAGGGATCCGCAAAGTACTTGGCGCCAGCGTATCCGGTATTACCCGGCTGCTTTCCGCCGACTTCCTCAAACTGGTGGGTATTGCAGCCCTGATAGCATTCCCCGTGGCCTGGTATACCATGGATCAATGGTTACAGAAATTTCCCTACCGGGTATCTATCCATTACTGGGTATTCCTGCTGGCGGGTTTAGCCGCCATGCTGATAGCACTGCTCACTATCAGCTTCCAGAGCATAAAAGCGGCATTGATGAATCCTGTTAACAGTTTAAAAGCAGAATAATCTGCCGATGGGACGGTTATAACCTGATAGGTTATACGTAATAAACCCGTAATTTGTTTACTTACTACTAAGTAAGTATATTTGTGCCGCAAACGGCAGATCATGTCTGAAACAAAAGATAAAATAGTGGCGCTGGCCGACCGCCTGGTGAGGACTAAAGGATTCAATGCCTTTAGTTATAAGGACATTTCAGCACCGCTGGAAATAAAAAATGCAGCCATACATTATCATTTCCCGGCAAAAGCCGACCTCGGCGTGGAGGTAGTGGACCAGGAGATGGCAAAATTTCATACACAAACCAGCAGGTGGAAAAACCTGCCGGAAAATGAACAGCTGGAAAAGCTCACGGAAGTATTCCGTCGTCACAGCAAAGAAGGCAATATCTGTTTAATGGGATCTCTTGCGCCGGACTTTGAAACGCTGGAACCGGCCATGCAGGCCAAAGTACAGGAAATGGCCGGAAGCATTGTGAACTGGCTTACCCAATGCCTGGAACAGGGCAGGAAAAAGAAACTTATTCATTTTAAAGGCACCGCCCATGCGCGGGCGCTGATCATTATATCCAATTTGCAGGCTTCCCTTCTTTTATCGAGGGTGATGGGGCCATCTGCTTTCCGCCTTATTGCGGAACAGCTGATGGACGACCTGCGTCATAAATAACCAGCTATGAAAAGAGTTGTTATAACAGGAATGGGTACGGTATCTCCCATTGGTAATAATGTTACCGATTTCTGGAACGGTCTTGTTAATGGTAAAAGCGGGGCTGCTACCATTAGTCACTTTGATGCCAGCCGGTTCCGCACACAGTTTGCACATGAACTGAAAGGCTTTGACCCCTCCACTTCACTGGATAAGGGAGAACTCCGTAAAACAGACCCGTTTACCCAATATGCACTGGTAGCGGCCGACCAGGCGGTAAAGGATTCCGGGCTCGACTTCAGCAAAATGGATCCTTTCGATACTGGCGTGATCTGGGGCTCCGGCCAGGGTGGCATGCAGACGTTTGAAGAACAGGTGACCGAATATGTTTCCGGTGATTTTAATCCCCGTTTCAGCCCTTATTTTGTACCCAAGCTGATCACCAATATGGCATCGGGTATGATCTCCATCAAGTATGGCCTGATGGGCATTAACTATACCACCGTATCAGCCTGCGCTACCTCCAATACTGCCATCATGGATGCCTTAACGTATATCCGTTTGGGTAAGGCCAAAGTAGTGGTGACCGGCGGCTCTGAAGCGCCTGTAACCCCAGCTTCCGTAGGTGGTTTCTGTGCCATGAAAGCCATGTCGGTACGTAATGACGACCCTACTGCTGCATCCCGTCCTTTTGATGTGCACCGCGATGGTTTTGTGATGGGAGAAGGCGCCGGCGCACTGATCCTGGAAGAGTATGAGCATGCCAAAGCCAGGGGCGCATATATTTATGCAGAAGTAGCCGGTGCTGCTATGACCGCCGATGCGTATCATATGACTGCTACCCATCCGGAAGGATTGGGCGCCCTACGGGCGATGCAGCTGGCACTTGAAGACGCGGGCCTGAACAAGGAAGCAGTAGATTACCTGAATGCACATGCTACCTCCACTCCCGTAGGCGACCTGAGTGAAATAGCCGCCATCGGCAAACTGTTTGGCGCCACGCCATCACACCTGCATATCAGTGCCACCAAATCCATGACAGGCCACCTGCTTGGCGCTGCGGGAGCCATAGAAGCCATTGCCAGTGTGATGAGCATACAAAAAGGCATCATCCCTCCGACTATCAATACACAGGAGCTGGATCCCGCCATCCCCGGTACCTTACAGATCGTACTGGGCACCGCCCTGGAAAAAACGGTGAACGTAGCCATGAGCAACACCTTCGGTTTCGGCGGACATAACGGGATAGTGGTGTTCAAAAAAGCGTAGTTTGCAGCGGAATTTGTCTTGTTCCAGGACAAATTCCGTCCCGCAAATCCTCCTTTCTGCCACATGATCTGCCCCCTGGTCACAACTGACGGAACAGACATGGGGAAAACACTATCTTACCGGAAATTATTACCCGGTATGAAAAAACTATTCGCATCATGCCTCCTGTTATGCTCGTATACTGGTTTGATGGCCCAGATGCAGCCAAGCCTGGTTCCCTTCGGGCAAACCGACAGTATATATTCTGATATATTGAAGGAAAACAGGCCACTGTGGGTGTATACACCGCCTGCAGATACCAGTTACTTTACAAAACCTGCCTACCCGGTGGTATACCTGTTGGATGGAGATTTTCATTTCGCGTCGCTGCAATCCATGATCCTGCAGTTAAGCACTGTCAACGGTAATACAGCATTGCCGCGAATGATCATAGTAGGTATTCCCAACACCAGAGGTAACCGCACACGCGACCTTACCCCTACACGCGATTCCCTGTATCCTGGTTCAGGAGGCGGCGAAGCCTTCACCGGTTTTCTTGGCAAAGAGCTTATTCCCTACATCGATAAAAAATACGCCACCGCTCCCTATCGTGTTCTGATAGGGCATTCCCTGGGCGGACTGATGGTGGTAAATACCCTGCTGCATCATCCCGGACTGTTCAATGGCTACATTGCTATTGATCCAAGCTTCTCGTGGAATAATAAACAGATGTTGTCCCAGGCCGGTACACAGTTACAGTCGTCTTTTAAAAACAAAAGTCTCTATCTCGCGGTGGCGCATACCATGAAGCCGGGACTCGATACCATACAATTGCGGAAAGACAACTCACAGGGATCTGTACACACCAGCGCTATTCTTACTTTTACCGACCTGCTGAGAAAATTTACCGGTAACCGGCTAAGATGGAGTTATAAATATTATGAAGATGATGACCATAATTCCATACCATTTGCAGGAGAATATGATGGCCTGAGATTTCTTTTCCCGCATCACCGTTTTCCTACCTACCTGTATACAGATAATACCTGCCCGGCAGATTCCCTGGAAGCGCTTATTACCACACACTTTAAAACCCTGTCTGAAGAGATGGGCTACCAGGTACGCCCCTACGAAGCTACACTGAATGAATTCGGGTATTATAATCTTCAACAGAAAAATTATGCCAAGGCCGAAATGTTCTTCCGGCTGAACATCCGCTACTTCCCCGAAAGCTTCAATACTTATGATAGTATGGGTGATTATTACCTGGAAAGGAAGGATACTGCCCAGGCTAATATCTTCTGGAAAAAAGCACTGGCCACCCGGTTCTCCAAAGAAATAAAAGAGAAGATAGACAAGGTAAACAACAAGGTGTCACATTGAGCGCGTATTTTGTCTTGGAACACTGATTACGCTGATTATGATGATTTCGCTGATACTTTTTTAATTTTTTATAATGAGCAGTAACCAGCTATTATCTAAATTTTTAAAAAACATCAGCGAAATCATCATAATCAGCGTAATCAGTGTTCCAAGACAAAAATACGCGGCTTTTAAGGCAGCGTATTGAAGTTGATCACCGGCGCAATACCTGATGGGGTGCGGGTGAGCGGCGTATTGATCTTTACAAAGTTGGAAAAGAAGCCGCAATTACGCAGGTAAAACTTAGTGGATTCCACACCGCCGGCAAAGTCCATACGCGATTGCGATGCGGCAGTAGCATCGCCGTTAAATTGTGCATTAGTAAGTTCATGCCAGGTCCCATTGGTATCTCTTGCCCACTGATTGCCATACTGCACTTTTCTCCCGATATAGCCAGTTTCTGGAAAGAAATTTTCCAGAAACGAATATAAACCGGTTAACCACGTATAGGTTTTCGGGCGGCGGAAGCTGGCTATCAGTTGCCAGGAACCGGTTTCAGGAGCATAGAACCAGGACGTGAATTCCGTTTTGTTATCGGCTACCGGCACTGCATGAGTTAAAAAGCGGTACGTAGTGCCCGCCTGCCAGTTGAATGGGAGATAGCTTTGTCCACCGGCCCCCTCGTTGCCAAAAGTACCTATTTGTACGCCAGGGCCTTTGCGCAGCAGCTCAATCTTCAATGAATCCGGGATACTATTGGGATCATCTGTAACGGCAGGACTCCAGACAGAAAATAACACCCTTCTTTCAGTGGCGCTGTTTACCTGTATACCACAATACCCCTGGCTGAAGCCATTAGTCATAAAGTAAGATCCTATAGGGTCCTGGCCGGTGGGCACTGTTACCTCGTTATAAAACCATTCTACGATTTTGCCCGCTGGCGGCGTATATCCCAGGTTCACAGAGGGTCCTCTCCTGCCGAAGTATACATCCGTTTGAATGTAATTGAGCCGGCCGCCGGTAGCAGCGCCGCTGATGTACAGATCCGACAGTTCTGCATAATAGCTGTCCGTTTTGGATACCCCCTGGAAGTCTACTTTCACATAGCCGGTATCCGTTAGGTTGAAATCTCCCACATCAATGGTGTGGTAGCTGCTGCCGGAAGCTGTAATGGTTTTCGACTGACCTGCTACAGTGATCTTAAGCTGGCTGCTGCCGGCCGGCACCTTTCCTCTTAATGCCAGGTGCAGTGTGCCTGTAGCGCTGGTACGGAAGTAAGCACTGAAAACGGAGCTGCTGCTGCTCCAATAGGCAAGACCACTGTCCAGCACTAATTCCCCAGCGCCGGCGCTGCATTGTGTAAGCCAGGCATTACTTCCCAGCGCTACGGCAATATCCGTAATGCCGGAAGTTGTAGTGGTAGTGGGTAACAAGCCGTCTTCCGGGGTTAGGTCAGAAAGGGAATAATTCCTGGAACAGGACGACAGGATAAGGCATCCGAATGCGAATGCAAGCGATAATTTTGTTTTCATTGCAGTTTATGGTTGGTTGGTTTAAAAAGAAAAATAGGTTCCCTAGTTTCTCATAAGCTTTTCTACGTGGTAATGCCGGAATTTAACTAACCTGCAGGTTATATAGCAATTGTCCCTGCCGATATGACATTACAATGACACCTGTATTTTAGAGAACAGGCTGATTGTCTTATTTATCTCCTTAAAAAATAATACTACACGAATAGGGGTAAGTAGCAGACATGGTGTCTTCCTTCTAAAGATTTTTATGAGCCTGCAATATCAACACCGGCAACCCATGCAACTAAAAAAAAGATACACCTGTTTGTTAATTACCTTTTTCGCACTTACACCATTGCAAGAGCTGTGGGCCCAGCTGGGCGCCACATCCCTCGATGGCCCCGGCATAGGGATCAGCGTGGATTACTTGCCAGCCTCCCGTTATATCCGGCCGGAAGACAGCGTAAAAACCAGGTCCACCACCTCTCAGCAACGTTATAACTTTGGCGCTGTATTCTCGCTGGGCAGTCATGTAGATACTGCTACCGGTAAGGTCCGCAACTGGACGCTGGCGGCTTCCGGCAGCTATACCAAAATGCAGCACAAAGATTATGATAACCGGATCTTCCCCGAAGAATTACTGGATGCACAACTGGCGCTGCAACATTTCCGCAGCATCGGTAACCGTTGGGGTATGGTGAGTGTATTATCTGCCGGGCTTTTCACCGATATGGAAAAGATCAATAACAAAGATATTTTCATCAACGGAGGCGTATTGTTTGTAAAGCAGCATAACCCGCGGTTTTCTTACGGTATCGGTGCTATGTTCACCAATACCTTTGGCACGCCTATGTTATTGCCCGCGATCCTTTTAAAATGGCAAACCGAAAGTAAGTTCAGGATAGATGTAAACTTCCCTGAAAAGATAAGCGTATCTCACCGCATGAATAAACAAACCGACCTGGCGTTGGCATTCCGTATGCGCGGTTCCTCTTATGATGTGGAAAATGCGCCGGACAAAAAGCGGCTGATGGGTTACTCAGAACTAAGCGTGGGATTGGAAAATACCTGGCATCTGAGCAGGCATATTGATTTTGTGGCATCAGGTGGCAGTATCCTTTATAGCGGTACTACTTTCCGGGAAAAGAGTTTGTCGGAAATGTTTTCCGACAAGCCTATGCATAGGTTTGCTACCAATTACTTTTTCAGCGGGGGGCTGCGGTGGAACTTCCTGCCGCGTAAATAGCAGCCATATTTTAAAAAGAACCGGTCACTGTTGCTTAACAGTGACCGGTAAAAATATTATCTCACTTCATATGGAGGCTGTGCAGGCGCCTTATAAGGCTTTGTTTGCAACAGGTTCTTTACTTCGGTAATGGCACGCTCCAGCTGCGGATCGACGCCTTTGGCCATATCGCCGAGATTTTCATCTACTGCAATATCGGGATCAACACCATGCCCTTCGCGGAACCAGGTGCCATCGCCATTGAACATACGGAACGATGGCACGGTGATCACACCGCCATCAATCAGTGCGGGAGTATTGCTAATGCCAATGAGGCCGCCCCAGGTACGGGTGCCAATGATAGGGCCCAGTCCGGCTTTGCGGAAATAATCCGGAAATGCATCGCCGCCGGAACCACTCCACCCGTTAATGAGCATTACCTTCGGGCCAAAATTGGCATAGGAAGGCCATTGAGTGGGCGTACCGTTACGGGTGGCCCAATAAGCCAGCGGCTTGCGGTTCAGCATTTCAATAAAGCGATCAGGGATCTGGCCGCCATTATTGAAGCGCTCATCAATAACAAGAGCGGCTTTGTCCCACTGCCCGTTGAACTGGCGGATCAGTTCATCCTGCCCATCGATACCCGTACTTGGCACAAAGATGTACCCCACCTGGTTATTGGTGGCATCAGCCACACGCTTGCGGTTACTCTCTATCCAGGCCAGGTGGCGCAGGCGGTATTCGCTGCCGATAGTTTTCACGATGGCGGTTTTAGCCCCTTCCATAGAAGGACGGCTGTTCCAGGTAAGCTCTACTACTTTCCCGGCGAGCGACTGGAAAACGCCATAGGGTTCCTCCGCGGTGGTAAGCGGCTGGCCGTTTACCGCCAGGATATAATCACCTTCATGGATGTTTACACCCGGCTCGTCCAGTGGGTTGCGGGCTTCCGCATTCCAGGGCGCGCCGCGGATAATGCGTTTGATCTTATAGTACCTGCCATCTGCCTGCCAGTCGACCCCGAGGTAGCCAACATTTTCATGCTTTCCATCTTCCACATCACCGCCAAAGTTATAGGTATGTGAGGCATTCATTTCGCCCAGCAGCTCATTGATCACAAAGCTCACTTCTTCACGGGTGCGGGCGCCTTCCAGGAGATGCAGGTATTTGTCTTTTACATTATTCCAGTTGATGCCGTGCATATGCGGATCGTAGAAGAAATCGCGTTCCATGCGCCAGGTGTCCATAAACAGCTGTTTCCATTCTTCTGCAGGGTTCACGGTCATTTCCATTTCCTCTACACGCATGGCGGTGTCAATTTTCTGGTTCTCGGCTACATCAATGATGCCGTAAGGGCCGTTGTTCACCAGGATCTTATTGCCATCCGCAGAAAGCTCGTACTGCCCTGGTTCCTTGATAATGGTTTTTACCTGCTGGGTAGCAATATCATAATACTGCAGGGTGGCTTCCCCGTTGCTTTCCTCATCAGCCGGCGGTGTGCTGCTTACAAACAGGATCTTACCTTTCGCTGCGCCAAGGCGGGAATAATTGCCGCCTGGCACCGGGAGCAATACCATCCTGGCTTCCATGTTGTCGAGGTCTATGCTGGTAGCCGTTTCTTTTGTCTCTTCCGCAGGTTTTTCTTTCTTAGCTTTTCCTTTTGTGGCGGCGGGTTTCTCAGGCTCTTTTTTGTCTTCCTTTACATTCACGGCATCATTGCGTGTAGCCAGCAGGGAAGGTGTTTCCTTTTGCAGGCCTATCACTCCTATCACCGTGCTGTTGGCGTAAATAAATGTATTGTCGATGCTGCTGTATGTAGGTTTGAACGATTGGTTGGTTAGTACATACAGGTACTTGCCGGCTTCATCAAATACCGGGCGGCTCACGTCATAGAAGCCGCTGGTAACCTGGTGGCGCTGGTTGTTTTTGGTGTCGAAAAGAAATACGGCTTCGTGGCCGTTTTCCATATCACGGCTATAAGTAAGCCACCGGCTATCGGGTGTCCAGCTGAAGCGGAAGCCCTCCAGTACATCCGGCGAGTAATGCAGGGCTTTGTCTACTGCAGTGGTTTTGCCGGAGGCGATATCCAGCACCCATATTTTCAGCTCCTGGTCGATGAAGGCTATTTGCCTGTTATTGGGCGACCAGTACGGGCGATAGCGGAATCCCGGGCCGTAGTGAGTGATCTGTTTCGCCTGGTCCTCTTTACCGGCGGTAGCCAGCCATAGCTCATATTCACCTGACTTATCGCTCCACCAGGCAATGCTTTTACCATCCGGCGACCAAACAGGATAGCGCTCCGCTATGCCGCTGGTGCGGGTAAGATCTTTAACATAGCCCTTTACAGCGGGCACGGAGAATACATCGCCACGGGCGCTGATGAGCGCGCGCTGGCCATCAGGGCTTACGGCGGTGGATTGTATATATTTCATGGTGCGCTGGGTGCGTGGTTTGAGCGCAGCCAGGTCAGTAGTGATATTGATCTTCACTTCAGCGGATTGCTGCGTGCTCAGCGACATTACGAACAATTTGCCATTGGCTTCATATACAATATCGTCCGGCCCCATGGAAGGAAAGTGAACGTCATAATCTTTGTAGCTGGTGATCTGCTCGTATGCTTTGGTATTCACATCATAGCGCCAGAGGTTCATCCTCTTTTCAGCGCCGCGGTCGGACAGGAAGTAAATAAAATTGTTGTACCACATTGGGAATTCATCGCCTGCTTCGCTTTTTGCAGAGATATTTTCCGACAGTTGTTTCGTAAAATCAAACACATGGATCTCTGCTTTCATACCGCCACGGTATCTTTTCCAGTTACGGAAACTTTGTGAGCGGGTAACCAGGGCCATTTTGGAAGCGTCGGGCGACCATGACCCGAATTCAGCATAGGCCAGCGGCAGTTTAGTGGCGGCGCCTCCATTTTCAGGAATAGTATAAAACTGGTTGAAGCGTTCTTTGGTGCTTTCTCTCCCCGAGGCAAAAAGTACCTGTTTACCATCAGGCGTCCAGTCCACCACACGGTCTGTGCCACCATATTCAGTAAGCCGCAAAGGTACCCCTCCGGCTACCGGCAATACATACACGTCCGTATTGCCGTCGTAATTGGCGCTGAAAGCCAGCTTGCTTCCATCCGGCGAAAATTTGGGGAAGGTTTCCACTCCCGGAGGGGAAACCAGTTTAATGGCTGTACCACCGGTTTTTGGAACAATCCAGATATCATTGGCATAGGAAAATGCAATCTGCGACCGGGATACGTCGGGATAGCGGAACAGGCCGGCATCTACCTGTGCCATAGCCTGTTTTCCTGCCATCGCAGCAAGAAAAAACAGGGCGGTTTTCTTCATCATAAGCGTTTTGAATTTTTTGATCATCCCGCACCGGGGCGGTTTATTTTTTGTTGTGGATTTAAAAAGTACTTGCTAATCTATGGAAATCCCACGATTTCATAATTACCTCTGATCACAAAAGATTTCACGGTCATCCACACACGTATTCCCTTAATTTCCTGGTGTGCATAAAAATGTAGAATAGCCGCTATGGGGAGTCCTGGGTGAAAATGCCCGTGCATAAAGGCTGTGCTGCTTTATATTCCCGGCCTTTTACGCAAAAAAAGCCGATCTTTGTATAGTATCAAATTAATACATGCATATGGCTAGATCCCAGGAAACAGTTGGTAAAAAAGAAAAAGAAAAGAAAAAAGCAAAACAACGGCAGGATAAGCAGGAAAGAAAGGAAGAACGAAAGAGAGAGAGTGCTAAAGGAAAGAGCCTGGAAGATATGATGGCTTATATCGATGAGAATGGTAATATCTCTTCCACTCCCCCCGACCCAAGCAGGAAAAAAGAGATCAATGTGGAAGACATTCAGCTGGGCCCAGGCAGGCAACTGCCCGAAGAGCCGGCAGACCCCATCCGTAAAGGCGTGGTGAAGTTCTTCAACGAATCCAAAGGCTACGGTTTCATTATCGATCAGCAAACACAGGACAGTGTATTCGTACATATTAACCAGCTGACTGAGCCGATCAAGGAAAAAGATAAAGTAACTTTTGAAGTAGAGAGAGGACAGAAAGGTCCAAGTGCGGTTAATGTAAAGAAAGAAGTAAAAAGCTAAACTGTAACTGGTCTGGCTTTATTGAAATAAAAAAATCTGAGCGGTTACCGGTAATCGCTCATTTTTGTGCGTGGTAGGTACTGAGCCACCTCCCTAAAAAAATACAGCGTGCCACATCCACTGAAAAGACTCTTCCAACGCCCTATCATCTGGCTTTCCAACAGGTTTTCTTCACAGCCGGACAAATTACAGGTATTCGCTTCCCTATCGCAGCTCCAGGAGGAGATCCTTAAAGGCAACCGGCAAAAGGGACTGATAGTGCCCTTCGACTACGAGCATAGCCGCTTTATTATTTTCTCAGACCAGCATAAAGGCGGTAAAGATGGCGCCGACGATTTCATGGCTGCGGAAGATAACTACGTAGCGGCACTCCGTTATTACTACGATAAAGGCTATACGTTTATTAACCTGGGCGATTGCGAAGAATTGTGGGAATGCCCGCCAGCTACCGTGATCCGCGAATACCGCAACACCCTGCTGGAAGAAGCCCGCTTCCTGCAGCAGCAACGCTACTTCCGCGTGTTCGGCAACCACGACCTTGAATGGCATTACGTAGTGCCACGGCAACAATTCCTGAAAGATATCTTCGGGAAAAAACTGAAAGTATATGAAGGCCTGATCCTTCAAACCCGTTACCAGGACCAGGATTACCGCATTTACCTTACCCATGGCCATCAGGGCGACCAGCGCAGCGATGGCAACGCTTTCAGCAAATGGTTTGTAGCAGCCATATGGACACCCCTGCAGCGCTTCTTTGATATCCGCATGGATACGCTCTCAGACTCTTTCGACCTGGCCGACCGTCACAATATCATGATGTATGAATGGAGCATCCAGTATAAAAAAACATTCCTGGTATCAGGACATACCCATAAACCTGTGTTTGCCTCACTGGATCATATTGATAAGCTCACGAAGCAACTGGATAAAGCCCGCGCCCGGGAAGATGCTGAGCAGGTAAGCATCTTACAAAAAGCATTGGCAGCGCGACAGGCAGAATATGCAGGTAAACAACTGGTGAAAACAATGGCACATCCCTCCTATTTCAACACCGGCTGCTGCTGCTTCAGCGATGGTGACATTACCGGGCTGGAAATTGCCGACGGCGCTATACGGCTGGTTAAATGGAAGAAAGATGCACAGGGGAATTCCCGCGTGGTGCTTGAAGAAGCCCCCCTGTACTATTTATTTGATCAGATGACCTGATCGGCTACCGGCTGCCGCAGGGGCGTATGCTGCGCCTGCTCCAGGAAAGCCTGCTTTACCACTTTCGCCGTTTTGTGATCGCCGGTATGGCTCCATCCCGGCGGCATTACAATGTATAACAACTTATTTTTTAAACCCGGCGCTTTCCGCACATCTTTCCACAAACCATATAGTTCACCAAAATAAACATCCAGGAAATTGTTGGGGTTCATTTCCCGGGATATGCCATACTCGATCTGCATATCATGCTTTTCAGGCTGGAAGGTGCCAAACACTTTATCCCAGATATTAAGCAGGTTGCAGAAATTAGTATCCATATACAAAGGATTTTTTGCATGATGCACCCGGTGATGAGATGGCGTAAGAATGATCCTGTTCAGGAAGCCAAGACGCCCGTCTTTAATAAGGTTCTCTCCCACATGGATAAAAGCTCCCCAGGTACCGTCGATGAACATAATAATGAAAAGCAGCGGAGGATTCACTCCCATCAGGATACAGATGCTGGTACGGATCACATCTGCATACGGCGCTTCCAGGAAAAAATGCGCATAAGTTACCGAAAGGTTCATGGTTTGCGGCGCATGATGGGTAGAATGCAGGCACCAGAACAAACGTACTTTATGCCCGTAATAATGGTAAATAAAGTGAGAGAATTCCCAGATCACATACCCGTAAATGAACCAGTACCATTTAAGCGAGGTTTGGAACAACGCATACTTTTCCAGTAACCCGATACAGAAGGCCACCATAGCAATAGAGATAAACCGGGAAATAAACCGGTTGGCCACAAAGATCAGGAAGGGCATTTTATAGTCTTCGATCTTAAACCTTTTGTAAAAAATGGCCCGCCCTATTTCCAGCAACAGGAGAAATGGTATCAGTGGCGAGATTGCGGAGAAGATCCCGTTCAGGGTAAGCAGTACTTTATAATTCCCCGTTTTGCATATTTCTATGAGTTGTGTGATTCCCAGGAATCCTATGATTTCCCTGAATATTGTTTCAATAACTCCCATAACGCGCTTTTATTTAGATCACTTTGTAGGTACAAAATACAACTTTGTATGAACAAAGTATATAAAATACCCTGCTTTTTTTTCCGGATACAGGAGAGGCTGGTACCTGGCATACCACCGGGAGTACCACCTGACAGGCATAAATCCGTACATTTATGGCCGGAAGACCCAAAACTATTTTATGGAAGAGGCTGATAAATTACAACGGATTGTTGAAGCAAGGATGAAGCTCAAATCGCGCTTTGAGGAGAAAATGCGGCTAACCCCATCGGTGGCCGACAATAAACCGCAGGGAAGCGGCAACCCCAACCGGCATGGCATGCCGGTATTGCCAATAGGGCAAACCATCACCCATAAGTGGCCGGTACTGGACCTGGGGATACAGCCTGAAATTGAAAAGGATGAATGGCAACTGATCCTGGATGGCGCCGTGGAGCACCCGGTAACCCTCAGCTGGGCCGATTTTCTTGCATTGCCGCAAACAGCAGACACCTCCGATTTTCATTGCGTAACCACCTGGTCCAGGCTCAATATGAACTGGATAGGCGTACGGTTACTGGACCTGGCAGCATTAGTACAGCCGAAAGACACGGCCACGCATATACTCTGTTATGGTTACGACGATTATACCACCAACGTGGCGCTGGAAGAAGCGCTGAAACCCGATGTACTTTTGGTACATACATATGAGGGCGCGCCTTTGCCAAAAGAACATGGCGGCCCCGTAAGGATGATCACGCCTGAGCTATACGCCTGGAAAGGCGCGAAATGGATACACCGTATAGAATTCCTCACGGCCAACCGGCTGGGCTTCTGGGAAGAAAGAGGCTATTCCAACACCGCCTATCCCTGGAGGAACGACCGGTACAGCTAATTGTTTATAAACTTCACCAGCGACGGCACCAGTTTGCCCGCCAGCGGCAACGGCGCCGTTTCCTCCTTTGCAGCCGGTGCAGATGCTTTCAGCGTATGCGTCATACCGGTAATCATCAGCAGTTGAGAGCCTGGCTTGCAGTTATGCAGTATATCCGCCTGCACCGGTGGCACCTGTGTGTCGCTGGTACCGCCTATAACCAGGAACGGCATCTTTACTGCAGGAAGCAATGCACATGGATCATAATGGAAAGTGCTTTTCCAGAACGCATACAGCGAAGGATTAAAAATAGTGCTGAGCGCCGCCGGCACCTGCTGCGGGTCCCTTCCCTGCCGCAATTCATTTAAGGTAACTGTTACCGCATCATACAGCGAATCAGCCAGCATAGGTTTTAACTGCGCCAGCAACACTTTATCCATACATTCGCCCGGGCCTGATAAAGAAACCAGGCTATTGAAACTCCTGCGGCCCGCCGCCATCAGGCCTATTAAAGCGCCTTCGCTATGGCCAACTACCGTTACACTTTTAAACCGGGCTGTGTTTCTCTGCAAATGATCAATCCAGGCAACAGCATCATCGGTATAGTCATCCAGCGAAGTGGCGCTGCTGCTTTTTTTGAAACCGTTGCTCTGCCCGATGCCGCGCTTATCGTAACGCAGGGAAGCAATGCCGTTATCGGCCAGTGCAGCCGCCAGCTGCTGGTAAGAGCTCCCGTTGGGCGCAGGTAATAAGGGGTTATTACCGTTATGATCTGTAGGCCCTGAGCCGGCAATGATCAACACTACGGGCCATGGCTGCCTGGCTGCCGGTTTTGCCAGCACGCCATACAGGATCCCCCCATCCGTGGTAACCACGGTGTCCCTTTCCTCGAAAGGCAATAATGCTGTAGCTTTGGGCTTGTTTCCCGCAATAAAAAACCCGGCAATACGGTGGTTGTTGTCGAATACCACCCTAAACGTAATAATGGCTTTGGCAAACCTGTTATCTGCCAGTATTATATCGTATGCTCCTTCCTTTAATGCTTTTGTGGAGATGACGGCTTCCCATTTTCCATAAGATTGTTCGAGCTGTTGCCAGATGCCTTTCATCATTTCCGGGCTTACTTTTTCTTTCATACCGGCATCCATATTTTCCCTGGCGCCTTCCCAGTTTTCTTTACCCAGCTGCTCAAAAAGATGCGTAGCCACCTGGTCGTTTTGCTGCGCAGCAGCGGAGAAAAACAGGATACACAGGAATGATAAGAGGTAATACTTTTTCATAGATCCTGAGTTTGCTGAATTATTTTTCTGTAGATGTAATAGGAATAACCACACGTAACAAGCGAAGATACAAGGATCACAAACAGCATCAGGTAATGCAGCTGTTGCCCGCTTACAAGCCAGGAAAGCATGAAGCCCAAAGTACCCGCAATAAACAGTACCACGCCTCCCACGCGATGGGTTTTACGCCATACGGTTTCGTTCTTCAACGTCCACGGCGTGCGGATGCCAAAGAAATAATTGGGCCGCACATTGTACATCAGGTTCCCGCAAACGGCCAGGAAAACAAACACCAGCTGTGGCATAAGCCTGGCCATGTTAAACCCTTCCCCGGCAAGCATGGAGCAAACAGGCCCGGCAGAAAGCACCAGGTGTGTGCCCGCCCAGATGATCACATACGGTTTGCGGGATAAAGGCTTCTCCTCACTGTTCCTGTACAGCGAAGCAAACAGGCGGTACAGGAATACGTTTAATAACACCAGCGCCACGATCCCTGAAATATATCCCCATAATACCCCTTTGCCGGCCGGTATTTTCCCTGATGCTACCAGCATCTCATATACCGGGATACCGCTCAGGAATACTACGATCACCACTTTGAAGCCATATAGGAAAGGGGCGATCTGCACCATGTCTTTTCTGCTCTTTTCATTCAGCAATGAAGACATTAACGGGATACTCATACACAGGTAAGTGACCACGCTGCCTGCAAAAAGCACCGATAGCAGTCCCAGTGGCGGCATATAACTGTCTGCCACCCATTTACCTTCTTTACTGATGCTGTAGTGGGAAGGTATTGTTTCAGGAAGATCGGCACGGAGCAGGGCATAAACCAGGAAAGGCATTGCCATGGCCAATATCAGCAAGATTTCCTTTAACCATTTATTTTCCTTCATAACGGGCAGTTTTGGGCTTCATTACCGGTAATGCCTCCGCCGTGAACTGCAGCATCCATTTCAGCAGTTCATCCATTACCGTAGTGTTGAGGGAATAAAATACGAACTGTCCCTTTTTTATGCTGGTAAGCAGTTCCGCCTGTTTAAGCAGGTCCAGGTGATGCGATATAGTAGGCTTGGAGAAATTAAAATGCTCCGCTATCTGACCGGCCGTCAGATCCTCTTTTTTTAGTAACTCCAGGATATCCCGGCGGGTTTTATCATTGAGCGCCTTAAATACGTTGTTCATAAAGAATATATTTAGACAACTATCTAAATACTAAAGTAGCCAAACCGGATGGAATGGGCAAAATAAAAATGTTACTTGAAAAGAAATAGTTGCAGATCGCCTTTGCGGATTTTGTCTGACTCAGGATTATGATGATTAGGCTGATTATCCTGATTTTAAAATGATAAATTCAGGTTTTGATTTAAAGAATATGGCAAGATATAAGCGAAAGCATCTGCTAATTTCTCCCCAAATCTTTTTAAATCCCCAATAGTCAAATCAGCGGAATCATCATAATCATCATAATCCTGAGTCAGACAAAATCCGCTCAAGGCGCAATTTCAATAGCGGTTCCCTCCTGCCAGTGCTTATGTTCGGGAGTGTAATAGAGATAACAGTTACTCGCTTTTCCCTTGTATTTACCAGGCACATCTGCTTTCAGATCGAGCCTGACGGATTTGGTTTCGCCCGCGGCGAATCCCATCCAGTAGAGCACCAGGTAATTATCGAAGATCTCGTAATAGGCCACTTCTTTCTTCTCTGCCAGCTCCTTCAGTTGCCAGGGCTGCAGCGAGAGACCGGCAGGAATGCCGATTTTTGCAATGGCCATGGGCTGCAACGTGGATTTAATATTCTTTACCTCTATATTCATCCGCACAGTTTCACCGGCTTTGGTGCGCTTGTCGCTTAAAGCGGTATGCAGCCGCAACTCTGCTGCAGCGCTGCCTGGTGGCTGCATAGTGAAATAAGACAGCTCCATGTTGTATGGCAAACCTGGCTGATGGCCGCTATATTCCACGGCAAAAGTATTGACGCCGGTTTTCACTGCATGACTGAATGCCTGCCCTACTTCAAGCGGCTCGTTATTGAGATGGAAGCTGATAACGCCGTTGCTTTCCGCACGCCCTTTTAATTTCACGCATTCCACAATCGCATTAAGCGCCAGCACCGTGGCCTGCGTAGATCCGTAACCGTAGTATACCTTTTCAGACAGTATTTTAGAGATGGCAATGGCAATAGCAGCCATGTCCGGGTGCTGCTCACGGGCAAGCGCCATGGCATATAACGACAACGCCTCTACGCGGAGCGAAGCATCCCTGGAATTAACAACAGATGTGGCAGCCGCCAGGTTCTCCTTCCTGTAATTCTCCTTCAGCGCAGCCATCAGGCGGCGATAGTTGCTGGTATCTTTCATATTGCTCGCTGCCAGCGCCATCAGTCCCAGCTGGTAACCATCGTTGGAGGCCAGCGCTTTCTGCACCCCGGCGTTATACTCCCGCTGTATTTCACCGCCCACGCCAGCCTGTGTAAGCGCATATACAATATACAGGTTGGCAATATTGCCGGGCACCGACCTGAACCTATCATAACCACCAGCCGATAACTTAAAGCCGCCTTCGCCATCGCGGCGACCAAGCAGGAACGACTTTGTACGGGCAAGCATGCTTTTATCCACGTCAATGAATGCCTGCATATCTGTAAATTCCAGTAAGCCATAGGCCGTAAGCGCTTCATGCGGCGGCGTATGCCCAAACCATTCGAACCCACCCATGGCCGTTTCAAAGCCAATTAGCTTCTTGTAACCCGCTTCAATATATTCCAGCGCTTTGGCTTCTACTTCACGGTTCGATTTCCCGGACTCTTTCAGGTATTTCAGGATGAAGATATTTGGATAAGTGCTGGAGGAGGTTTGCTCAAAACAGCCATAAGGCTCTCTCAGCATGGACTCAATACCATCCAGCAGCTGCCCTTCCAGTGAGGTGAACACCTGCAGCCTGGTTTGTATACTGCCTTTTACCGGTTCGCTGATTTGGAAGGAATGCTGCGCAGATGTTTCACCTGAAAAAGTATGTATAACAGGAAAACCCCGCTGCGCCGCCGCTATGGGAAGCGACAGGGTTTCCGTTACGCCTTTTCCATGCACGGTAAACTTCACTGTGCCAGAGGTAGGCGCAACCGCTTCCAGGGGAATAAGCACCTGCCTGGAGCCGTTGGGCCCCAGCGTCACCTTGTTCTCAAACCTGCCGGCCGACATATTAACGGGAACGGCTATACTAATATCCAGTTGTATAGCAGAGGCGCTATTATTCTTAAGTACCAGGGGCACCATCGCCTGGTCGCCAATAGTAAGATAAGGCGGTATTTTGGCGTCTATCTGCAACATATTGCGGGCCGACCAGGTAGCTTCCGCCCTGCCTGGCTTGCCATTCCAGGCAATACCCTCAGCAATTGCCCTGAAAGTGGTAGCGGCATCAGAGTTGTAAAATTCCACCGTAGCCATGCCTTCCTTATCTGTTTGCACTACAGAGTTCCAGTAAATGGTTTCACGGAAATCAGTTCGTTCATCCGTATCCGTAGTTGCGTAATGCGGCGCATAAAAACGCCTTGCCACGGAGAAGCTGGTCTGACTGGGCGGCACTGCCGCGGTAGCATAATAGCTTCGTTTGCCGAGATTGAAACGGATCCTGTCGGGAAGCTTGTTTTTGGTATGGATAACAATCACGCCGTTAGCGCCCCTGGTACCATAAATGGCAGTGGCAGCCATATCCTTAATCACCTCAATGGAGGCAATATCATTTGGGCTCAGCTGCATATCCAGCCCTTCCATCACTACACCATCTACCACAAACAAAGGTTGGTTATT
This sequence comes from Chitinophaga polysaccharea, assembly GCF_902150045.1. Taxonomy (GTDB): domain Bacteria; phylum Bacteroidota; class Bacteroidia; order Chitinophagales; family Chitinophagaceae; genus Chitinophaga; species Chitinophaga polysaccharea_A. The sequence continues at coordinate 268,517 of NZ_CABFVU010000003.1, read as the reverse complement.
ACCCGTAAGCGAAGCATTTCCCCTGATCCGTATATCTTCCGCGCCGCCGGGATTCCACGGGGGCAGTACCACCAACCCTGCTACCCTGCCCTTCAGTACCTCCTCATTGTTGCCTGCAATATCCTCACCCTGGTATATTTTCACTGCCCCGGTCACAGATCTTTTCTTTTCCACACCATAACCCACCACTATCACTTCTTCCAGGGCCTTTGCATCTTCGATCTTCACCATATTCATTACAGCATCAGCATCTTCTTTTTGCTCAGGCACTACCGGTAACGGCTGTACGGCGGGTCGCAGTACAACACCTTTCTCCAGCAACTTGCGCGCCCTGATCTCATTAAGCTCCACTCCATGTTGTTCTATCCGTATGGTTACCAGCTCACGTTTTTTTACAGGCCTTGCAATAAGGCAATACCTGCCGAGTGGATCCAGGTTGGTAAAAAAGAAGGCGCCATCATCATCTGTATTCATTTGTATAGCCTTCCCGTTATCACCGGTATTGATGAGGAAAACAGTAGCCTGCACAGGTTCCTTTTTTGCGTTCAGCACAGTGCCGCTCAGCACCTGGCCTTCATCAGGAATATACTTCAGCAATTCACCGTTCCTTGCCTGCGGGATGTAATCAAAATAACGGTAGCCATGGGTAAGCATCACCAGGTCAAGTGCAGGACCCGCCTTAGGCTCATCTTCCCGGAAATAAAACAACGGCTCTTCTATCTTCCCATGCAATTCGCTGCTCATCAGCAACCACGATAAAATATGATCCTGCTTGTCATCGGCATAGGTCCAAAGCTTGTCGTCCATTACTGCAACGGATAAATTGGATGGTAACGGCGTTCCCTTATCATCCATCGTTTTAATGGTCATTTTCACTTTCTCCCTGGGCAGGTATTCTTTTTTATCGGTAGTAACGCTCACCTGCATTACCTTATTCCTGTTCAAGAATACCAGCCGCTCTGCAACAGGGGTTTTGTTGCGCAACAACAAGGTAAACCGCGCAATACCGGCTGGAAAAAGAGACTCATCTATGTCAACAGTCTGCGTGCCTTTCTTCAGCTGCAATACTTTTGTGTAATAGGTCACTACTTTTGTCCGCCCTGTCAGCGTTACCAGCTGATCAGTCATAGCAGATAGTTCCAACTGAAGCTTTTCATCTTTCTTTATAAAATTCATCACCACGCCTTCGCTCCTGCAGGCAGGAAAATCGTATACCTGTGAAATATGCAGCGGTGAAATTATTCTTACCGTATACTTTTCACCAGGCAGCGGTGTAAAGGAGAATTTTCCCATACCGGCATAGTAACTTTCAAAGGTGCTCACCTGCCGCCCTGCATGATCGAGCACAACTCCTTTTATATCGGCTGGTTTGCCATGCTCATTCACGGCCCTGAAAGCAATATTACTGGAAAGCCCCGCCACCATTGCACCTCCTTCGGGCAACAGCTGCAGATCTATTTTATTAAGTACAATAGGAATGCTGCGTGAAATGGATTCTTTATAGGCATCATAGTCGATGGTTACATTCAGTAACCCGTCGGTGGTGCTAAGATCCGCCGGCAGCCTGAATTGCAGCAATACCTTACCATTGCCGCCGGTTACGGCTTTACCTGTTTGTATAACGGCGCCGCCTATACTCACTTTATAATTCACGGCATGCCCTGCTATGGGCTGATCGGATAAGTTCCTGATCGTATAATCGGCTGTCACTTCATCGCCGGGGCCATAGCCTTTTTTGGGGAAATCCAGTTTCATCAGTACACGGGGCGGGATTACCTGTTGCACGGTAACTTCCTTTGTGTAAAAGGTACTGTCGTTTTCGTTGCGCATCCAGGAGGTATAAGCTTTGAGCCTGTAAATACCACCGGGAACGGAAGGCTCAAAATAAAAAGAGCCTTCAGCATAACCATCTGTGATCTTATAACTGAGCTTTTTAAATACTTTCCCCGAAGGGTCCAGTATGTCTACAAACGCTACCTTGCTCAGGGAAGAAGGCTGCTGATCTTTCGCATTTACCAGGTATAGTTTAAAGAACATTTCCTCACCCGGCTGAAAAAAAACATGACTGGTATGAATATAGATCTTCTCTTTAAACGAGGTATAGTCGTATGTTTGGGCCTGCGCAGCCAGTATGGTGAACAGGTATATGCAAAGGAAGCTGATAATTTTTTTCATGATCTCAGAATTGAATGGATGCGTTAAAACCATAAGTTTTGACAGCAGGAAGATTGAAGAAATCCAATCCTGTGCTATTGGCCTGGTCAAATAATAACTGATCGGGGTCCGTTCCCTTATAGGGCGACCATAACAGGATATTATTGACATATGCGCTCAGGGTAAGCTTCTGAACAATACGCCGGAACAACCAATGGTAGCTGAGCTTCACGGTATTCAGGCGGAGCCGGTCGGCCCGTTCTATATAGTCTTCTGCCACACCGCTGACCCCGTACCTGACCCAACGGTTTTTGCTGATATCTTTTTCAGGGTTATAAAAATCCACCGGGATATTATTTGGCCGGCCATCTGTTTGCACGCCTTGAAAAACATAACCTGTAATGTTCCTACCGTTGGCCGACTGCTGTGATCTGCCATAGTAGTCCAATGCTGCCTGTGTGCCATTCCACCGGTCGCCGCCGTGTTTCCATTCCAGGTCGGCCTGCAGAGAGAAACGTTTCCATTGCATGCTATTATGCAGCTTCATCACAAAATCAGGAATGGGATTCCCGATAATGGCAGGATCCTTTGCCACCAATGGAAACCCATCAGGCCCAATCACCTGGTTGCCTGCTGCGTCGCGTTGCCAGGCGCTACCCACTATTACTCCCAGTGGCTGCCCTTCTATCAACGCTGTGTGCACGTCACTGAAGCCGGCTATGGGCGTATGATTGTAGGGATTGTTCACGCTGGTTACTTTATTCCGGTATGCAAAAAAGGAAAGGGCATGGGAAGTGGCTACTGTCTTCTTCCTTAAATTATCTTCGAAGAATTTCAGTTCCAGGTCAATTCCTTCGTTATAGTGACTGGCCATGTTCCTTAATACCAGTTGTCCTTCCGCTTCCACGGGGAACAGGTCCTGTTTGGTATTCCTCCTGAAAACCGAGGCAGTGAAGCTTAACAGGGAATTCCTGTAAAGCTGCAGGCTACTTGTCCATTCTTCCTGCAACACCGGCAGCAGGTGATCATACCCCGCTACTTCCTGTACCTGTATGTAACTCCCTGCATCCCGAACGGAGAAACGCAGCAGGTTCACGTAGGAAAGCGGCCTGTTGATGAGAAGCTCAGTGGCATTACGCGAATAAGCTGACCTGGCACGTATGCTCCAGGAACCGTTGGGCAGCTTATAATCCACCGCCAGGCTGATATCCGGCAGCAGGTAATAACTTTTACCGGCCGTATTGGAAACATAGATCTTATTACCCAGGCCCAGGTTGATCTCCGGCCAGTTCCAATGCCTGTAGGAGCTGAGCGACTGAAGATTAAGCTCCTGCGTGGTGCGCTGATACCGGTAGCTTTCATCATATACCGGTTGGTAACGGATATCTGAGCGGGTATCAGTTAGCTCATAGTTCGCGGTGGCCCGGGTTCGCACATCAGGCAGGTAATAGTCAAAATCCCTGGTGGCTTCTCCGTTCAATTGATATAGCCTGTCATCTTTTTCTCTTTGCAGTGGCAGCCCCTCAGGGAAGGCCGCAGTGCCGGGCTTAATATCTTCATTGCTGTTCTCTGATTTACGGCTGTATGACTGGAGTATCTTATATTTCATCTTCCTCCAGGCATTCCGTTCCAGTTGCAGGCTGCCCTGGTGGGCATAGGTGCGGTAATAGTGCCCGTTGTTGCGGAGGAGGAAGTTGGGGTTATCGGCGGCTTGCGCATAACTTCTTTGCCCGTTGTTCAGCGTGTAGCCCTGGCCGTTATCAAAGCTCGCGGGGGTAAGTAACGATTGCTGGTATACCCTGTTCAGGAAGCCAGCCCTGTTGGTGTTGGAAAACTGATCTTCCTGGTAATTGTATTTACCACTGATATGCAGCCATTTAATCCGGGTACCGGCGGTTGCCTCCAGGCTTTTGGTGTTATTGCTGTTATAACGGATAATATTTTTCTCCGTTGCATGCCCCAGCCGGATACCAAACTCGTGGAGCGGCACATCATTTACCAGTAAGGTTGTTTTCAGATTAAAGCCCTGGGAGAACATTGCGCCTGTTCTGAAGATGCTGTTCGTATAGCCGGCAGGGTGATGCCCGTTGCCCGTACCGGATGGTACCAGTTTACCGTTTACATCGTACGGATAGGCTTGCCCGTTATACTCCAGCTGGCTCATTAAGGGGCCGTAGCTGAACATTTCATTGGTTTCGGAGCCCTGCCAGGCCAGCGCTCCCCGTATGGATCGGCCCTGTGCATAGGCTGTTTGCAGGGCGGGCAGGCGGTTCACCGTTTTAAAAGCAATACCGGTGGTATATTCGCCGGCAAGCAGCAGTTTCTTTGGATAGGCGGCACGCATCACCAGCTCATTGTTTTTCACACTTATCTTGCGCAACGGGGTATTCAACGGGTATAGCCGCTTCACGGTAAGCTCCTGGCACCGCTTTTCAGGAAGGGAAGCATTTGCTGTGGTATCCCCGTGGATAAGGCGGCTGTATTCCGGTGATAACACAGGGTTTACCTGCTGTGCAAAAATCAGGGATGGGAACAGTAACAGAAGGAGTAAATATTTCAAGGCATACATTTTTACATTTATCAATATAAGGTCTATTCTTAAAGTAAAAGCAGGGCTGCTAGCCGGTCAGTAACTTTTCCATAACGATACATTTATACTCCTATCTAATTAATTATCATCCTTTTAAAATCTATCCCTGTATAAAAAGGATGCTTTCACCCGCATGATGCGGGCGGAAGAATAATTCCATAAGCATCGAAAAAAAATTTTCCCTGCTCCTTTAAATTGAAAAAGCGGATAGCCTATCCCGTTAAAAAGAACATACCTGTCGTTTATTAAAAAATAAACAACTCTTCCAGTCTTATTGCCACATGGAAAAAGATACTTAACTTAAGAACCTATTTTTTCATCATTAAAACCTCAGTATGATTATGAAACTTAAACACCTGACCACAGTGATCCTCTCCGTGGGACTATTGTTCATGATTTCCTGCAAATCGAAACCTAAAGATGCAGACATACAGGCTGCCGTTACTACTGCCCTGCAGTCCTCTCCCGGCGTAACTGCAGATGTTAAGGATGGCGTAGTTACCCTGTCCGGATCTGTTGCCAGCCAGTCCGATAAAGATGCCGCAGAAGCTGCTGTAAAGTTGAACCAGGGTGTTAAGAGTGTTGTTAACAATGTTACGGTAACCCCTCCTCCGCCTCCACCGGCTGCACCGGAAGTTACTGCCGATGATTCCCTGAAAACAGCGGTAGCCGGTATCGTAAAAGATTTCCCTGGCATCCAGGCGGATGTTAAAGACGGAGTGATCACTATTACCGGCGAGCAGAAAGCAGACCGCTGGAAAAAGCTGAAAATGGCGCTGGATGCCCTGAAGCCTAAAAAAGTGGATGCTTCAGGTTTAAAAGTAAAATAATCTTTCTCTTTAAATACAATAATCATGGCAGCATTACAGGATAAATACAAAGAGTTGATTGATGCAGCACAGGCTGCAGGTACCAGCAACCTGAAAGTCAGCGAACTGGATGGCGTATTGCATATAGAAGGCGAGGCACCTACCGGCGCTGTGAAAGACCAGCTGTGGAACATCTATGGAAAGATCGATCCCAACTTCCTGACCGGCGATGTGGTAATGAATATTAATGTAGCAACTGCTGTTGCAGGCGCTAAACTGAAAGTGATCACAGAATCATCTAACCTGAATATCCGCAAAGGCCCCGGCACCGACCAGCCTATTGTTGGTAAGGCAGCGCACAATGAAATTGTTTCGCTGATCAGTAAACAAAGCGACCAGTGGTGGCTGATCCGCACAGATAACGGCGAGGAAGGCTATGCCTATGCGCAGTATCTGCAACCCGTGGAATAACGCTATGAATATAAAAAGAAGAAGCGTCCTGCATGAATGCGGGACGCTTCTTCTTTTATAACCCTGGTATTTCTTTACATACCCGGCAAAAATTTACCATACCAGACAACTTACTTCTTCCCCGGTATCCTGATAAGCACTATAGAGCGGGGAGCTACGTCGTAATTTATCACTTTGCCAGCTTCCATCTGGCTGTCTGCAGTAACAACTGCCGGTGCATCTTTGTCCGTGGTATTTTCCGTGAATACGGTAACTGCTGCATTTGCACGCGGCGCTGCCAGGCTGCCAACACTGGCTTTGGCCTTCACTTTACTTTCACCGGCATTCACCAGTTTGATAATGATGTCGCCGGTTTTACTGTCTTTCACACAAGACGCACCTGTATTAACGTCATTATCCAGCAACACGATGCCTTCATAATAACGGTCGCCTGCATTGTTTGAAAACAAATGCTGTATGTAATAGTTAGGCGTGCGGGTGATGGTGGTACCTGTAAAGTAGATCAGGTTAGGATTCCATGAAGTATGCCCTGTACGAGCCAGCAGCGGGGCGTACGACGATAACCGCACCACATCGCCGTTACGTTCCAGCCCTGTCATATACACCGCTTCCACCAGCGCATTGAACCAGGTGTTGCCGCGGGACGCATATTCGCCCAGGTATACTTTTGATTTACTGCGGTTGTAAGAATCGTAGCGTCGCTTATGTTCCAGGAACCATTCAGGCTTTTCGTAGTAATGTTCATCCACTATCTGCAATGCGTTTTCGTTGGCGAACTTCCAGCCGGCTTCAAAATCTTCTCCTGCAGGGGCCGGGCCTACTGTCCCAATAAGCGTGATTTCCGGGTGCTTTTGCTTCACTGCCGTTTCAATCAGCTTAAAACGTTCCCTGAAAACGGGGGTTTGTTTGTCTTCATTGCCAATGGCCAGGTATTCCAGGTGGAAAGGCTCCGGATGACCTGCAGCGGCACGTTTGGCGCCCCAGGTAGAAGTGGCCGGTCCGTTGGCATATTCAATAAGATCCAGTATTTCGTTGATATAGTCCTGCATCTCCTCCATCGGTAATCCTTTCTGACCGGTGCCGCCTATGCGCCAGGTGCCGCCTGAGTTCTGGCAGCTTACCGCTGCAGGTACTACAGGTAAGGGTTTTGCACCTATGTCTTCACAAAACTGGAAGTATTCAAAATAACCGAGCCCCATCGACTGGTGATAGTTCCATATATTCCGCTGTTCCTTCCTTTCCTCTATGGGGCCAATGGTGTTTTTCCAGCGATACATATTTTCGAGACCATCGCCATGTACCAGGCAGCCGCCGGGGAAGCGCATGAAGCGGGGTTTCAGATCTGCAATGGTTTGTCCCAGATCGGCTCTCAGCCCGTTGGCATGGCCATGAAATGTTTTAACCGGGAATAAAGATACCATGTCGATGCCCAGCCTGCCCCGGGCTTTGGCGGTGATCACCAGTACCGCGCTGTCGTCTGTAGCGCTTGCAGTAATAACACCGCCGCCTTTCTTCCACTCCTTAGCATCCGCTGCGAGGTTTACCTCACCGTATACTTCGCCTTTGCGGCTGCGCAGCTGTACGGATAAGGGAATAGGCGTTGCAGACAATAACCGGGTGAATACAGAAAAGTTATACTGCTCCCCTTTTTTGATTGGGATGCCATCAAAGCCATTGTTCTGCAGACCTATGCCTTCCTGTCCCGGCTCCTCAATGGTAAGCAGGGCGTAGTGCGGGTTATTGGAATGAATAGGCGATTGACTTTCCACGCTGATGGCGCCATAGCCAAATCCCTTAGTCACGTATTCCCATGCAGTGAAAGGATTCCATCCATACCTGTCGGCCGGCGTATACTCAAACGAGCGATTCTGGATTAATTCTGCGTACAGGCCGCCGTCTGCCGCATAACTGATATCTTCAAAAAAAATTCCAAACAGGTCGGGGGAAATCGGTTTCCCTCCCTGCTTTGTTTGTGCAAAAACCTGTTGTGTGCCCAGGCTGGCAACAAGGAATAAATAAACCAGTTTCTTTGAAAGCGTTTTCATAACGTGTATTAAGTTTAAAAAATGCCTGCCCTGGCGGGGTTAGCTACTCCCGGGGCATCTTCCGGCAGGAAAAATAATAAAAACTATTTTATTAATCGTCAATTTGACAATTATTTTTTATAATTCCGGAAGATGCCTGCGTTTTGTTATATGGGGGAATAGTTTTTGGGGGATGAAGAACAATTTTTCCGGGAGATATAGCCTGATACCTGTATCTGTTGTATCAATAGTGCATCACAAAAGACGCCTATGGTCCCGGGCCGGACAGGTATGATATAGAATCATCGGTATAAAGTATTTTTACCTGTAAGAAAATTAAAGTTATTTGTCCCCGTTATGAATAGCCGGTCGTTATAATAACGAAACTATAAAATTATAAGTTATGAGAGAGTTCATGTTAATTTTCAGGAACAGTACCAATTCGCACGATAATCCATCTCCTGAACAATTGCAGGAAAGGATGAACTGGCTGGCTGGTATTGCCGCGCAGAACAAACTGGCAGATAAAGGAAACCGGTTATCGGCCAGTCTTGCTAAAACAGTGAAGCCCAACAACGTAGTAACAGACGGGCCTTATACGGAAATCAAAGAATTTATCAGCGGCTATATGATCGTTAAAGCCGACAGTATTGAAGAAGCCATTGAATTTGCCCAGGCTAACCCGGTGCTCAAAGCCGGCGGTAATGTAGAAGTAAGGGCTATACTAAAACCCGAAGAAAAAAGCTGATGACCGGTACACCTCCATACCAGGAGCTTTTGCCTCACTTGTTCAGGTTGGAGTATTCCAAAATGACGGCTGTACTATGCCGTCATTTTGGCTTGAAGCATATTGAAACAGCAGAAGACATTGTCAGTGAAACCTTCCTGAAAGCCACGGAGGTATGGGGTGCGCGGGGCATTCCCGAAAATCCCACTGCATGGCTGTATACCGTTGCAAAAAATAAAACAAAGGATTATCTCAAACATGTTTCCATCTATGAAACACAGGTAAAACAAGCGCTCAGCGATGGCGAAACCCGGCGGGAGCCCGACTTTGATTTCACGCCTCAAACCATCGCCGACAGCCAGCTGGCCATGATCTTTGCCGTGTGCAATCCTGCCAACGCCGCAGAATCGCAGATCTGCCTGGCGCTGCAGATCCTTTGCGGGTTCAGCGTGGAGGAAATCGCAGATGCCTTTCTCTCCAAAAATGAAACTATTAAAAAGAGATTGCTCAGGGCCAGGGCCAACCTGCGCGCCGATAATTTCCAGGTGGAACAACTACAGGAAGCTGCCATCAAAGAGCGGCTCGACACTGTGCTGAGAACCCTGTACCTTCTTTTTAATGAAGGATACTTTTCCAAATCAGGCAATCACCTGATCAGGAAGGAACTGTGCTCGGAAGCCATCCGGCTTACGTTGGTGCTTACCGAAAACCCGCTCACCAACACCACGGAGGCCAATGCCCTGCTGGCACTGATGTGCTTTCAAAGCTCCAGGCTGGACGCAAGGGCCAACAACCAAGGAGAAACTATTCTTTACGAACAGCAGGATAAAAACCTGTGGAGTAAAGAGCTGATCCAACAGGGTAACTATTACCTCGTAAATGCCTGTACGGGAAATGAAGCATCCAAGTATCACCTGGAAGCCGGTATCGCCTACTGGCATACTACTCCAGATGCCGGCAATAAATGGAATCATATCCTGCAATTGTATAACCAGCTGATATTAATTGAATACTCCCCCATGACTGCATTGAACCGCACCTTTGCATTTGCCAGAGTATATGGCCATGCAGCCGGCATAAAAGAAGCGGAGAAACTGGGACTGCACCACAACAGTCATTACCACTCCCTGCTGGGTTACCTGTATGCATCCACTGATGCAGAAAAAGCAGCGGCGCATTACCGCGAAGCCATCCATCTCACCAAATCAGCAGCAGAAAAGAAAACACTGATGCGGGAAATAGAACGGCTGGGCCGCTGATTTATTTTTTATACCTTTATATCATGCAGGCAGATATACAAACGCTTTATCAATCTCCCATTTGCACGGTACATAATTTTTTGTGCCGGTGCCAGGAGTGCACAGTGTCTGACAAAGAATACCAGGAAACATTTTCTATGGCCTACATCCGCAAAGGCAACTTCCGTTTCAGGGTTTTCCGGGAGGAACTGGATGCTTACAGCGGCCTGTTCCTGCTCTGCAAACCCGGTTATGAGCACCGGGTGGCGCATGTGCACAATATACCGGATCAGTGTACCATCTTTTCTTTCCCGGCAGAAAGCGCGGACCGTTTAATGGAGCATACAGCTTCTTTTTCCTGGTTCTTTAACAACGCCGATATTCAATCCATCCTGGTAAAGGCAACTCCTGAAATGGAATTCCTGCATCAGCATATTTTCAGCCTGCTGCGAAAAACGCATTACCCGCGTTTATGGGCGGAACAACTGATGAACGATCTTTTCATGATGGTGTTATCTGCCGGTGATCCCCTTCATCCCCTGCCTCCTTTGAATGATAAACAGAAAAGGAATTACCTGCCGGCGATAGAGCAGGTGAAAATATTTATCAATGAAAATTATGCAGACAATGTCACCCTTCCGCAACTTGCTGCACTGGGCAATATGAGCCCCTTTCATTTCAACCGTCTTTTTAAACAGATCACTGCCGCCACGCCTTACAACTACCTCTTACAGGTAAGGCTTAAACAGGCCACCCTGCAGCTTCGCAATACCAGCCTGCCGGTAACGGACATTGCCTTTTCCACCGGGTTTAACAGTCTTGAGCACTTCTCCGCTGCCTATAAAAAACAGTTCGGGAAATCCCCTTCCTCTATGCGTTCTTAAAAAGAGCAATTTTCCTTAAACACCTGGCAAATCCACCGGTTAATTTTGCGGTAACAAATTTCAGATTATGAAAACGCAGTTATTAACTACCCTCGAAAATGCAAGGAATTATACGCTGGCCGTAGCTGAATCCATGCCCGAAAAAAACTACGATTTTAAGCCGGTACCTGCCGTATGGACCTTTGCCGGGCTGTTGCACCATATAGGCTACGGCATAGGATGGTGGGAGGAAAATTACATCAGGCAACAATCATCCGATTGGAACCCTCCCACTGCCACCACCGGCAAAGCGGCTACCATTGCGTATCTGGACGGAGCATTTGCAGCATTGAAAAAAAACATGGAAAGCCTTCCTCTTTCAGAACAGGCAATCGCTGGGTTTTATGCCACCATTGACCATGTTACGCATCACCGCGGGCAAGCCACCATTTACCTTCGCATGAAAGACATCGTACCACCTGAATATATTTACTGATCTTCTTAATAAATTTATATGCCGGTATATTATATCAACAGTTACGATATTGTTAACGAAGAAGAATATGCAAAGTACGGTCCTCCTGTTTTACGGTTACTGCATAAATATAGCGCGGAAGTACTGGCTTCCGACCTCCGGGCTAAAGCTATAGAAGGAACTGCCAGACGGATGAATGCTGTTATTAAATTTCCTTCAGAAGCTGCAGCGCTGCAATGCTATAATGACCCCGAATACCAGCCGCTGAAGGAGCTCAGATGGCGCTGTACGGATAATTGCAACATGATACTGGTGCATGCGCTGGAATAAGCTTATTGCTAAATTACCAACCGGCCAATAAGCTGTAAAACCAATCAGCCGGTTTTGCAGCTTATTGCCGTTTTTCGCCGGCCCGGTGGGGCATAGTGCATGCAAGTATCTGCGACACTACCGCTGTTTTGCAAACCGCCTCGATCCCGCCACGCAGAGAATTACCCCAACGGTGATCCCTAACATATCAATGCTTACCTGCTCATGCAATAAACCGGCAGCAAGGGCCAATCCAAAAAATGGCTGCAGCAGCTGCAATTGCCCCACGGCCGCAATACCTCCCTGCGCAAGTCCGCGGTACCAGAACACAAAGCCAATCAGCATACTGAACAGAGACACATAACCCAGTCCTACCCAGGCCGGCAGGCTTATTCCCCTTATCGACGACGGGAACAACACAAATACCAGCGGCGCCATTACAGGCAACGAAAGCACCAGCGCCCAGGAGATCACCTGCCATCCACCCAGGTCCTTTGAAAGCTTTGCCCCTTCCGCATATCCAAGCCCGCACAGGATAATAGCCAGCAGCATTAGTATGTCGCCCGCCGGTGAGGCCGACAGTCCCTGGAACACGGCAAAACCTATCACCAGGAAACTTCCCATCAGCGAAAAAAACCAGAACGCCGCCCGCGGGCGCTCTCCTCCCCGTATTACGCCGAATATAGCCGTAGTAAGCGGTAACATGCCTACAAACACTATTAAATGCGCCGATGTTACATACTGCAGCGCCAGGGCGGTTAACAAAGGAAAACCCACCACCACCCCTATGGCTACAATAGCCAATGGAAGCAGCTGTTTTCTTACCGGCAACTTTTCTTTATAAACAAGTAACAGGGCAAGACCAAGCAAGCCCGCAATGGAGGCCCGGGCCACCGTTAAAAACACCGGGTCGAAATCGAGTACCGCTACTCTTGTCGCCGGCAGGGAACCACTGAAAATCAATACGCCGATAAACCCGTTTATCCAGCCGCCTGTTGTGTTTGATGCGGTAGTGTTAATACTTGCCTCTGTCATAATATCTGAATTGCCACAAAATTAGAAACAGGTATCCAATAAACACAGTCCCAGTTTTGTTTATTTTGATGGACACAGTTATATTTGAAAATGGCTAAAGACTTTCTATACACTACTATTACCAACGGCATTGCCCGGCAGATCAGGAACGGCGTTCTGAAAGCGGGCGACCGCCTGCCTTCCGTAAGAATGTTATGCCTGCAACATAACATTGGCATGAACACCGCCAAAAGAGTTTTCATGGAACTGGAAGCCCTGTCGCTCATCAGCTCAAAACCGCAATCCGGCTATTTTGTAAATCTGCAGCCCCAGTTGAGGCTCCCGCTCACCGCGGTAAGCAAGCCATCTGCAACAGGCAGGAACAAGGAACCGGATGAGCTGATCAGGAAAGTATATGCCGGCCTGGGAAAAGACGACCTCACTCCTTTTGCCATTGGCTCGCCTTCCGGGAAATTGCTTCCCCTGGCAAAACTAAACAGGGAAATAGCCCTGGCCACCCGTACGCTTAAAGCCGGCGGCATTGGCTACGAGCCATTACAGGGCAATGTTACGCTGCGAAGGATGATTGCCGCCCGCTCACTTGCCTGGGGCGGCAACCTGGATGAAAACGACCTGCTCACAACAGCAGGCGGAATGAATGCACTGTCTTTTTGCATGATGGCTTTATCAAAACCAGGCGATACTATCGCTATGGAAAGCCCCTGTTATCCCGGCAGCCTGCAACTGGCCCTGAGCCTGGGTCTGAAAGTGCTTGAACTGCCCACGCATCCAACCAAAGGCATTGAAATAGATGCGCTGAAAAAAGCCATTCCAAAAATTCAGCTCTGCCTCCTTGCTCCAAACTTCAATACGCCCCTGGGAAGCCACATGCCCGACGAAAATAAGGAAGCAGTGGTAAAACTATTAGCCAGGCATCATATCCCTCTTATTGAGGATGATATTTACGGCGATCTCCATTTTGATGCACAACGCCCGAAATGCTGTAAAACATTCGATAAAAAAGGTATGGTGCTGTGGTGCAGCTCTGCCTCAAAAACGCTTGCACCGGGATACCGGGTTGGCTGGCTGGCGCCGGGAAGATACAAGGAACAGATCCTGAAACTGAAACTGGTACATGCACTATCATGTACAGCCATAACACAGGAAGCTGTAGCCGGTTTTCTGAAAAGCGGCAGGTATGAAAATCATCTTCGCCAACTCCGGAAAACCCTCCAGGATAACTACCAGCATTATATACGCACCATTGCAGAACATTTCCCCGCCGGTACAAAAACAAGCCGGCCGCAGGGCGGACTGTCGCTATGGGTAGAGCTTAATAAAAACACCAGCACTACAAAGCTCTTCGAAAAAGCCATCAAACAAAAAATAAGTATTGCGCCCGGAAGAATGTTTACATTACAGGATCAGTTCGAAAATTGTATGAGGCTTTCTCTTGGCCTTCCCTGGACCGATAACCTGGAAAGGCAACTGCAGCTGCTGGGCAAACTGGCAGCCACCATGCGATAATTGCTGAGCGATCCTACACCGGGCATCTGCAAAAAAACTCATGGAAAACCTTTAGAAATAAAACAGCGTAGCGCTTATAAAAAAAGCCATTGGTATAGGATTAATTAAGGCAGATAAGGATAAATAATAACCCCGAAGGGTATACGAACTCCTGAACGTATCCCATACGCTTTATAGCAGGGAGTCTTATATCCGGTATAATTTTCATTTTTATCAATATTTTTTTATCCGCTTCATTCTTTTCCCGCAATGAATACCTACCTTCTACCTGGATTTAGGGAATTGAAAGATAGTAAACAACCAAAATTTCACGTATAATTATCAGCGGTATGTATCGGGCTGGTCAATCGCTGAATGACGGTGAACTGGTAGAACAATGACGCTGCACTATTGGAAGCCAGCCTGGAAATAGTATATTATGAAGCAACTCCTTCTCATTTGTTGTGCCTTACTGATGATACAACAGGCAAATGCGCAAACCCTTTATCATATTTCCCCTTTGGGAAATGATACCCATGCAGGCAATGAATCCCGGCCGATGAAAACCTTGTCTGTTGCGGTTTCCCGGGCAGCAAAACAAAAAGGGCAGTCAGTGGTGATCCTGCTTCACGGAGGCACTTACTATCTCGGAAAGGAAATTACGCTGAATGCTGAAAACATGGCCTGCAAAAGCCTGCAGATAAGTGCATTTAACGGGGAGAAAGTTTTCATCAGTGCTGGGCAGCCGCTTTCGCTTAAATGGAAACCCTATAAGAATGGCATCTTTTCAGCCACTGTGCCTGCCGGTATTTCTTTTGAAAGATTGTATGTAAACGGGCAGCTGCAGGTGCTGGCCCGTTATCCCAATTATGATCTGTCTGCCAAAGTGTTTCATGGCACCGCTGCCGATGCGGTAGAGCGTGCCGCCAAATGGGAGCACCCGGAAAATGGATATGTGCATGCCATTCATGCATCCGACTGGGGCGGCTTTCATTACCGCATCACCGGCATGAAAGATGGGCAGCCCCTACTCGAAGGCGGGTGGCAGAACAACCGGCCCAATAAAATGCATGCAACGCTCAGGTTCGTGGAAAACAACCTGCAGGAGCTGGATACCATCGGCGAATGGTACCTCGACAGCAAAGCCCGGTTGTTGTACTATTATCCCCCCGCTGGCCTGTCGCCCGCAGATGCCCGGATAGAAGTATCACGCCTGAAGAACAGCATAATACTAAAAGGCACTCCTACTCAGCCTGTACGTAACATTAGCTTAAAAGGGCTGCGGTTTGTGCATAATGAGCGCTCCTTTATGGATACAAAGGAACAGCTGCTGCGCAGCGACTGGACCATTTACCGGGGCGGGGCCGTGTTGTTTGATGGTACCGAAAACTGCAGCATCAGCAATTGTGAGTTTGCCGGTCTTGGAGGCAATGCCATAATGCTCAGTAACTATAACTATCATGATACGATCAGAGAGTGCTACATCCATGATATTGGCGCCAGCGCTGTTTGTTTTATTGGCGACCTGAAAGCGGTACGCTCTCCCAATTTCCGCTACGAAGAGTTCACGCCGTATGATCAGCTGGATAAAACACCCGGTCCCCGCAGCAATAACTACCCACAGGAGTGCGTGGTCACCAATAGTCTTATTCATCACGTAGGCGAAATTGAAAAGCAGGCAACTGGTGTAGAGATTACCGTTTCTTCGGGCATTACCGTGAGTCATAACAGCATTTTCCACACGCCCCGGGCCGGCCTCAATATCGGCGATGGCTGCTTTGGCGGCCACGTACTGGAATACAACGATGTGTTTAATACCGTGTTGGAAACAGGGGATCATGGCGCCTTTAATTCGTGGGGGCGCGACCGTTACTGGGCGCCCGACAGGGGATATATGGACAGTATTACTGCTGCACACCCTGAACTGGTGAAGCTGGATGCCATCCGGCCGGTGATCATCCGCAACAACCGCTTCCGCTGCGATCATGGATGGGATATAGACCTGGATGACGGCTCTTCCAATTACAGGATCTATAACAATGTTTGCCTCAATGGCGGTTTGAAGCTCCGGGAAGGCTTTAACCGCGTGGTGAAAAATAATATTATGATCAACAACTCTTTTCATCCGCACGTATGGTTTGCCAACAGCCAGGATGTGTTTGAAAATAATATAGTGATGCGCAAATACTTCCCCATACAGGTGAAAGACTGGGGCCAGCAGGTAAATAATAACCTGTTCCCAGATGAAGCGGCGCTGGAGCTGGCCCGCAGCAACGGAACAGATGCGCATAGCATTGCAGGCGACCCACAGTTCCTGCACCCGGAGAAGGGCGATTATACTGTATCTCCCAACTCTCCCGCACTTAACATCGGCTTTAAAAATTTTGCCATGGATAGTTTTGGCGTACAGGAGCCCGGTTTAAAAGCACTGGCCCTGCAACCGGTGATCCCTGCACTGGTGATGGATAAATCACAACAAACACTAAAGCCGGCAGGACTGCCTTTCCTGGGAGGCATGGTAAAGCCGGTAGAAAGCATGGAAGAACGTTCCGCCTACGGCCTGCAGGATGAATCCGGCGCCATAGTAGTATCCGTTCAGGAGAACGGTTTACTGGCCGCTTCCGGGATCCGGCCCAAAGACGTTATCTGCACGGCTAACGGCATAAAAGTAACTTCCGCTAAACATCTGCTGGAAATTCTGGAAGCAGCAAAAGGCAAAGAGAAAATCCCGGTGGAGATCATGCGGAACCAACAAAAGCAGGTGCTGCAGGTAAGGGTAAAATAACAAAGTACTATCACCGGCTGAAAAGAAGCAGGATAGCGCCTGCCGGCGTTATCCTGCCCTTCCCCTCAAATAATCAAGCAGATTTCCGGCCAGGCAACTTATATCCTTTGTACGTATATTGGAAGCAGTTAGAACATTGCCCTCCTTCGGGGGCTTTTAAGTAAACCGTACCAACATGAAAAGATATTCCTCTCTCCTGTTCCTCCTGGCAATTTTAATTTCCAACCATTGCTTCTCTCAACATCTTTCCGGGAAAGCGCTGCTGGATGATTTAATGTACTATAGAGATACACTGCCCGTAAAACATAAGAATCTTTTCAATAAAATAAGCAAAGCTGATTTTGAAAATAAAGTGGCGCTTGTAGCTTCCAAAATCGATAGCCTGAATGAAGAAACCTTTATGGTAGAGCTTTTCAGGTTAAATGTCTCTATCGGTGATGAGCATACCAGGATCGAACCTGTATTCAGGCTGGTTTTACCAATAAAATTTGAGCGGTTTGAAGATGGTATTTTTGTTACCGGCATTGATCCCGGCAGCTCAACAGCGCTTCTTTCACAACTCATTGCCATTAACGGGCATCCTATAGATGAAATTAACCGGAAATTTAAAGAAGTGATTAAATCTGATAACAGGTCTTACTTTGATATTTACCAGCAACAGTTCCTCAACAACCCATCTTTTCTTAAGGGACTGGGTATCCTTGAAACTGATAAATATGCGGTATTCACGCTTCAGGATCCCCTGCATAAAACATACCAGCTAACGCTTAATGCAATAAACAAGGATAGCCTGAAACTGACCACTGCAAGCCAGTACAACAACATACTTCCCTACAGGCACAATGATAAAGATTATTGGTATACATATGACGAAGCAAGAAAAATAATTTACTTCAACTTTGTTCACTGCGCGGAGGATGAAAATAATCCATTCCCGCAGTTTAACACGGAGCTGTTTTCAACAATAGAAAAACTGCATCCCAATAAAATCATCCTTGATCTCCGGTTTAACAGTGGGGGCAATTCGGGCGTGCTGTCGCCATTTATCGATAGCATCAAACACAGCTATCTGAATAAGAAAGGCCATTTTTATGTACTGATAGGAAAACAAACTTTTTCCTCCGCTTTAATGAATGCCGTTGAATTTAAAAGACATACCAATGCCATCCTGGTAGGCCAGATGACCAGCGGTAATATCAATCATTATGGAGAAGTGCGGGGCTTCCGGCTTCCCAACACCAAAATCGTAATTGGTTATTCTACCATGTACTGGGAAAACTGGAAAGGTAAAAAAGGAGCATTAATGCCCGATAAGGAAATAACGTATAGCGCTGCCAGTTTTGTTAATTATAAAGATGAAGCCCTGGAATATATTTACCAGCGATAGAATTTATTCTGCTGATCAACTATTACGGATGCGCGCTGTGACATTACCTGTTACCACAGGCGGCACCTGCACCAATGTTGGGTTACAGCCCGCCGGCGCCGGCGGGCTGTAACCCAACACTCAATTATCCAATACAAACGTCCCCGCTTCCGCCAATCCGGGCTGCGGCTGGCTATCCAGCCCCGACTTTGGTACCAGCTTAAAATACCTGAATTGCTTCCTTGCAGGAAGGGTGAAGTACTGCTTATTGGGATAGAGATTAAGCAGCACAGTGGTTCCAAGATCTTCCCAGTTGAGATTATCATTACCGGCAAGGACCTGCAACTCTTTTATTTTCCGGTCGCCGTCTTTCTGGATGAATACAAAACCATCTACACAAAGCGTATCTCCCATGTCAACCGCAATCCAGTGATCGGGGTAGTTGGTGGCAGGAGCGGAATAGCGCGCTATCCAGGGCGTGGCCGGGTCGTCGTCTATAAGCCGTATCGCTAACCGGCTGTTGTTAAGCTCTTCTGAACTGAACCCGGCAATTGACCAGTTCTCTTTTTTATACATCTTCCTGACAGGCTCGCCGGAGGGCTTGGGCACAGGAGATCCGATTTTAACCGGCATGCCGAAATCAGGCGCACCGCTTGCATTCCAGGTGAACTTCTGTATGCGTGCATTCCTGCCTCCTCCGCCGGCAGCGCTGCGGGCATGATAGATGAGCCAGTCTTCCGTACCATCGGGCGATTTGAAGAAGCCATTATGCCCCGGGCCAAAGGCCCCGCTATCTGCGCTCATCGAAAAAACAGGATTGGGTGTTTTCACCCAGTCGGCAGGATTCAGGGGATCACCGTTAGCATTAAGACTCAATAATCCCAGGCAATAGGTGTCCACCCAATAGCCGCTGCCGGAGTATACTACGAGCAGTTGCCCGTTAGGGTTAATGATCGCCTGGGGGCCTTCGTTAATGGCGTTTCCGTTCATCTCCCAGGAATAGGTAGGACTGGAAATTGCCACTTTCGGACCGCTGATCGTCCAGGGATTGCTCATTGGAGCAATGTAGATACGCTGCGGTGCGGCGCCTGCATTACCGCCGGACCACAACATGTACATCTGCCCGTTATATTTGAAAACGGTACCGTCTATGGCCCATTGATCCGTGGAATCAGCCACTTTGCCTTTTAATACCCATGTGCCCTGTGTGGGGTCCGTGGAGCTGTTCTCCACCACATACATACGGTGATTGGCATTAGTACCGTTATCGGCTGCAAAGTAGATGTACCATTTATTGTCGATTTCATGCAGCTCCGGCGCCCAGAGATTCTTTGAATATGGCATTCCCTGCGGAGGGATCCATGCATCATGCGAGGTTGCCAATGCGAGTTCGGTCATGGCTTTTGTTTTATAAAGCACCAGTTTACTTCCCTGTGTATACGTGAAGTAATATTCTCCGTTCTTTTGGGCCACCCAGGGATCAGCGCCACGTGGTATCAGCGGATTCGTGAAGGTGTTTTCAACGGTAAAGTCTGCTTCATTCACCCCGTTAATTAAATTGGCTGTACCGCCATCAATAGCGGCCAGTTTATCAGGGCTTATTTTTTTACAGGCAAAACAAAGGGCAAAACATACCCAGGCAAACAAATAGACAGGATTTTCTCTCATGGATTAAGCGGATTAACTGTTAACGTGGGAAAAGGGTTGTATCATTCCTAATATAGTAAATTATTATCAGAGCGCATAGGCATCTCCCAAAAAAAGAAATGCGGGAAAATAATTTCCCGCATTTTGTTCACAGTTTTAAAATAGGATACTTAATACACGATTTGTCCTTTGTTTATCAGGGATCTTACCGGCGATATTCTTGCCACTGCTTCTGCAGAGCAGCTGGCATCTATCAATACCAGGTTTGCTGCATCGCCGGCCCTGGGCCATTGCTGCACTCCCTTATCATCAAGCGGGAGTATATTTCCCGTGGCCAGCTTCAGGCTTCTCGACAGCAGGAACTCCGTAGAATAACCGTATAACTGGGCCATTGTATGGGCTTTTTCCAATACGCTTCCGGATCCAAATGTGCTCCAGTGATCAATGATACTGTCGTTGCCGGTCATCACATTTACATTATACTTATAAAGCACAGGTATAGGCATAATCAGTCCTCCGAAAGGAATGGTGGAAACAATACCTATACCTGCTGCCGCCAGTTGCTCTGCCACCTGCTCCTGCTTCACTTTATCGATCCTGCCCAGCACAAAACAGTGGCTTAAAAATGTTTTGTGTTGAAGGGCAGGATTCTCGTTTACCTTTTTAATCAGGTATTCTACTGTTTTCAGCCCTGATTCTCCTGATTCATGCAGGTGGATATCAATTCCCTTTTTATTGTCCAGCGCCAGTTGTACCGTGAAATCTATTGTTTTCTCAATAGCTCCATCAATGGTATACGGGTCCAGTCCGCCAATAAAATCAATGTCCATTTTTGCCGCCTCCTTTAACCAGGGAACTGAATCAGTATAGAATACGCCATGCTGTGGAAATACCACCAGTTCCGCACCAAAGGAATCCTTTTTATTTTCCAGCGCAATCATGCCCTTAACGCCCCCCTGCCCTCTCCTGGTTGCCTGCCATGGGCCGCCATAGAAAGTTTTATCAAGATGGATATGCATGTCCCTGAAGGCAGGAAGCATCAGCCAGCCTTTTGCATCAATAGCATTGGCGGACTCCGGTTTATTGGCGGAAATACTTTTTATTTTTCCGTCTTTGATCTCTATGCAGAACAATTCTGTTTTTGTGTGTACTACCTCCCCTTCCTCGTAAACAAATCCCGTTTCAAGCCGCACATTCTTTAACAGGTAGCTTTTTCCGCTGCTGCCTGCTGCAGTACCGGCAAACGTCCCTGCAGGGCCCAGCAGGCCGGGTGCAAAGGCCATTCCTGTAAATCCCAATCCGGACATTTTTATAAATTCTTTACGGGATATTTCCGTTTTCTTCATCGTCCCTATCTTTTTTACAAAAATAATCTTCCTGGCAACCTGATCTGTGAAAGATTCATGATATACCTTGAAAGATTTATCAATAATCTGCCGGGAATTATAAATCTTTCAAGTATCCGTATAGATAACACAAAGTTCCGGAGATATTTACCCCTTACTTTGCTGTAAATGAAACCAATGGATAAAACAGCAAACACCAGCTGCTACACATTTAAAAATGTGTTGCCGGAAACGGGTTTTGAGTACGATGGCGAAGAAGTAGTGAAAACGAATACCGCGCTTTTCTGTGTTGAAACAGAAGACGGTAAAATTAAGGCTGTCACCCCTAACGATGCAGGCCGGGATGCCATTGATGCAAAAGGCTGGCTGATGCTCCCTGTCTTCAAGGATATGCATGCCCATTTGGACAAGATGCTCTATGGCCTTCCATAGCAGGCCGTTTCGGCAAAAGGAAAACTGTAAAGGACCAGATTGCCTATGAGCAGAAGATGATTCCTGAATGGCTGAAAACCTCCGTGGAACGGGCCGGCAAATTGATTGAGTTCCTGCAGCCGAACGGTACCCACTATATCCGCTCCCATTTCAATATCGATCCCACCTCCGGCTTTGATTTCATTAAAGCACCTGGAAACCGCGCTGAAAAACAAAAGAAGTCAGCCGGCGCTGAGTTGGTAGCCTTTCCACAGCATGGTGTAGAAGTGCTGGTGGGCAACGATAATATCCAGGATCACTGGAGCACTTTTGGCCCTGGCCATATGCTCAGGAAAGTAAAACTCATTGCAGGCCTGTATGGCTATAATTCAGAATGGGCACTTTCAAGAACACTGGGCTTTGCTACCAGGTATATACTTCCCCTGGATGATAAAGGAAAACAATAATGGCCTAAAGCTGGCGATGATGCAAACCTTGTATTCCTGGAGGCATCCTGCTCCGCCGAAGCAGTAGCAAGGGTTTCACCGGTTAAGTCGCTGGTGCATAAAGGGAATATTGTATTCTGTTATTAGAATGGATTGCCTCTGCGTCTTTCAGAGGCAGTCCATTTTTATTGTCATAAATTTCCATATTTTAGAAGTTAAGCTCCCTACTTAACTTTGCTGATATGAAGACTAATGACAACGCAGGCCATGTTCCTGTATTAGGCATCCATGAATTCAGGAAAGGCCAGCTGGCCGGCAAGGAAGAATTCCTCTTCAATGAACTGCATGGCGAACGGCATATCGATAAGCCGCATAAGCACGATTTTTATATCATCAACCTGTTTGAATCGGCAAAAGGGGTTCATAATATCGACTTCCACGACTATCCTATAGGGAATAAACAAATTCATGTACTGTTCCCCGGCCAGGTGCACACCTGGAGCATCAAACCCGGTACAACAGGTTACCAGCTGATGATACAGCAGCAATTTTTTGAGCGCTTCGCATCCTTTTTCCGTTTCTCGTTCTCGAATTATATGAATCACCCGGTGATCCCACTGACCAATGATAATTTCAAATTGCTGAAGTATGAATTTGACGCCATCAGGGATGAGCTCAATTCACCCAACTCAGTACAGGAGATCATCAGTGCCAGGGCAGCGGTTATTGCTGCAATTGTGAGCAAAGAAGCAGAGCGTATTTTTACAGACCTGAAAGTATTCCAGTCTAACCCCAGGCTTGCAAAATTCAATATGCTGATTGATAAATTTTACAAGGACGAAAAACTGGTTGGCTTCTATGCTTCGAAGCTGCACATCTCGGCAAACTATCTGAATATTCTTTGTAAAAACCATCTTCATGTATCGGCTACCAGGCTGATACAGCAACGCGTGCTGCTGGAAGCAAAGCGGCTGCTTCAGTCAACGGATCTTTCCATAAAAGAAATTGCATTTGAGCTTGGCTTTGTGGATCATGCATATTTTTCGAATTTCTTTAAAGCACAGGCTGGTGTTACGCCAACGCAATTCAGGGAGAAGTAATGCCTACCTCAGGATTTAGTATAACATTGGCATGGATTACCATTGCAACCATTCTTCTGCAGCTGCCCCTGCCCCCCTGGGATATCAGAAGCGAAATATAGTATATTGCCATCTTTGCTCAGTAACTCACGCTTTTATCATGTTCATCCCCATCAGGTATTGCACGTACTGACATAATCCCGAGGCGCAAACCAACAAGAAGCCTTATCAGACGCTTCTGGGCTATCAGGAAGGGAGCATCTCAGAATGTTTGTAATTTTAATTAAATTGCAAAGTATGAAAGTTCATCTGATGATCATCGCTATGCTTATTTTGCTTCTCTTTTGGGGAAAAGGACAGCATAATTATAACCCAACAAACGATGGCAATAAATTGCTAAATTATTTCGGACATCAACAGGCGTTACTGAAAAAGAATGATAGTTGTCCGGAATGCTCACATATTGAAACGAAGGTAGGAGCACGGTTCCCGGCAGTATCATCAGCGTCCAGAGATGTTTTTGAATTTGAAGATGGAGGATTATTCGACAAGGGCGATAGTTTGAATCAGTTCCGTATCGCGGCACCATTGTATCTGAATTCAGCTTCAGGGGTAGCCCCTGTACCCGCAGAAGAGAAGTAACCTATTTTTAAAGACCATACCATCTAAATCCCAAATGATCATTCAAAAGTTACACGAAAGGAAATATGAGATCCTTCTATTGGCCCTGATGCAGCATTTATTTGTCGGAATATTTCTTACAGATATGGATTTCTACACCCATGTCATATGGCCCGCTAATATGTTGATCTTAGGATTGGGATCCGTTTTTTTGTTTGCGGGAAAGCATAGCTGGAGACACTGGCTGAGAAATCTGCACTTCATTGTCATTTTGCTGTTACCCATTGGAATTCCGTTTTTTAAGAACCTTTCATGGTATTTTACATTGTTGAATATCAACTATGTAGTATTCTTTTGCTTTCTTTTCATAGAAGTACTCCGATTTCTGATAAAACCAGGATATATCAATACAGATATTATTTCCGCATCCATATGTGGATATATGTTACTCATAGAAATTTCAGTTTTTTTACTACAGTATTTCCAGTACCGTGATCCTGCATCTTTCAAAGGCGTTGATATAACATCTCCGGCTCTGACATTTATAGATCTGGTCTACTTTTGTTCTATTACTTTTACAAGTATTGGTTTTGGAGATATTACTCCCAATACCCATGTTACAAAACTGATAACTGCTTTTGTTGGAATTGCCGGCCAATTTTATACCGTTGTATTGGTCGGAATCCTGATCAGCAAATTCTCATCGAAAAATTAGTTATTTATGAATATAGGCTCACATTACAGACTTTATCATTTCATTCCGTGGACCAGGAAGAAAATTTATAAAATGCTTATTTTAAGCAGTGTTCCAACAATACTTTTTTATTTTCTAGGCTGGAAATGGTTGGCTATTCCCTGGGTTCCTGTGGCATTGCTAGGGACGGCCGCAGCATTCATTTCAGGGTTTAAAAATACGCAGACCTATAACCGGAGCTGGGAGGCCCGGCAGATCTATGGAGCGATCATCAATAACAGTCGTAGTTTTGGCATTTTCGTAAAAGATTTCATAAGAATGAATGATAAGGTACAGGAATCTGCTTTGCATCAGCAGATCATTTACCGTCATTTTGCATGGCTTACCGCATTAAGGTTTCAACTTAGGGAAACAAAAAACTGGGAGCATGTAAAAACTAAAAGTTATAATAAGGAGTATCTGCAATACTATAAAGTCCCTGAATGGGAAGACAAAATTGAGGATAAACTCCAGCCATTTTTAAGCGATAATGAGCTGCAGTATGTGCTTTCCACCAGGAATAGAGCAACACAGATTATTGCTTTACAGTCTGCCCAGTTGAGAAAATTAAATGAAGAAGGTAAAATTTCAGATTATAATTATACTGCGCTTGAGAATCAGTTCAAAGAGTTTTATGATCAGCAGGGAAAATGTGAAAGGATCAAAAACTTTCCATATCCAAGACAGTTTTCGAGCATTAATCTCTATTTCACGAATGCCTTGTGCTTTTTGCTTCCTTTGGGATTTTTAGGCGAATTTTCTAAGATGATCGATAAGTTTGGAGACAATATAGTCTGGCTTACCATTCCGTTTAGTGTGCTTTTAGGCTGGGTGTTTCTGGTTTTGGAACAAATCGGTGAAAGTACGGAAAATCCATTTGAAGGCAACGCCAATGATATTCCTATCACCCAGATCAGCAGGAATATAGAGATTGATCTGCGTGAAATGCTGGGCGAGAAAGAACTTCCACCTGCCATACAACCTGTTAATAATATTGTCATGTAAAAAAATAAAATTATGAGTATAGCATCTGTAAGAAAATGGTATCCGAAGGCATTAAGCTCTGTCGATACGGTCAATCGGTTGTTGGACACAATTGAAAAACATTTGAAATTAAAACCTAACCAGCTAATGCATGCAGACAGTATGTGTTGCGATGATGTTAATGCCATACAGTATCCGCCGAGAGCCTATGAGATGCTTGGCCCGTTTCATTTGGGAGGACTTAACGGTTTCCCCTTTGCCGGACTTACGGGAATGGGCGCTTTTGCCCATCATGTTCCGGAAGATGGAGCTGTAGTAGTATTTTATGCTCCACATATTGGGATTACTAAAGCAGGGCAAATAGGAGAGATAAGCAGGATAGGGCAAAGTAGTAATTCAGCATGTTGTGGCGCTGCTAAAGGAGCACTTGGAAAACTGGTGGCAGGGCAGATCATCGAAGGGAATGTCACGTCACTGGATTTCCAGATGAATACAATCGAACAAATTTTCCTCCACAGCAAAGAAAGAATACTGAATGCGGAGAATCAGATTTTCGAAGCAACTGAGGTCATGTATGAAGCTATAGATGAACGTATCGAAGTACTGGTAAAAGAAACCAGCTATCCTTGTAAATATGTTATCCTTGTAGGCGGTATTTTTATTAATGGAGATAAAGATATGGGATCATTCTGCCAGTATAAAAAATTTGAATACATCGACCTCGACACCAAAGAACGGAAAAACCTGATGGATGAGTATTATGATAATTGATCCTATAATAAAGCTTTCCGGTTTTTTAGAGGGACTATTTCAATAAGTGTGTAAACTTAAAAATCGGGGATCAAATTAATAATTAGATTCTCACTCTTTTATCAAAAATAGTTAAAAACTGATTTAGGACCATGCCCCAGTTTCTAATGGGCATGGTCCATTTTTTTGATACTTCCCGTAAAGCCAGGTATACTGATTTAAGGACAGCTTCATCAGTAGGGAAGGATAGTTTGTTTTTGGTATATTTTCTAATTTTACCGTTCAGATTTTCGATGAGATTGGTCGTGTAGATGATCTGTCTGATCTCCATGGGAAAGTCAAAAAAGACAGTCAGGTCTTCCCAGTTTTCGCGCCAGCTTTTGATGGCGTATGCATACTTTGTACTCCATTTAACATCCAGGGCGTCAAGAGCAGCCATGGCAGCCTGTCTGGTTGGTGCAGCATAAACATCCTTCATATCGGTGGTAAACTCCTTTTTATCTTTCCAGACTACATAGCGGCAGCTGTTACGTATCTGGTGTACGACACAAACCTGAGTTGCAGACTGAGGGAACACCGATTTGATAGTCTGAGTGAAGCCATTAAGATTATCCGTGGCTGTAATTAGAATATCTTCCAGGCCACGGGCCTTCAGATCTGTAAGTACAGTCATCCAATAGGCAGCTGATTCATTCTTACCCAGCCACATTCCCAGGACTTCTTTGAGGCCATCCCGCTTTAGGCCGACAGCGATATAGACGGTTTTATTCACCACTTTGCTGTTCTCCCGTACCTTGAACACAATGCCATCCATCCAGACTATGAGATAAACCGGTTCTAATGGCCGGTTTTGCCAGGCGACAATATCTTCTGTCACCCGGCTGGTGATGCGGCTGATCGTGGCCGTGGAAACGTCAAATTTATATACTTCTCTTATTTGCTCTTCGATGTCGGACACACTCATTCCCTTGGCATAAAAGGACACAATTACCTCTTCCAGGCCCTGAGCCATCCCTTCGCGTTTAGGGATGATCATAGGATTAAAGCTAGCATCACGATCTCTGGGAACTTTTATCTCAGATTCACCATAGCTGGTCTTAATCTTCTTCTTACCATAGCCATTACGGCTATTGGCACTATCATTATGTTCATGCTTGTCATAGCCCAAATGGCTATCTAGCTCTCCCTCCAACATCTTTTCAATACCCCGCTTCTGAATCTGGGCAAGAAAATCGTTTAGCTGATCTGCTGTTTTAAACTGCTTCAGAAAGTCGTCTGATAAAAAATCTTCTGTCTTCATAAAACTGTATATGCTTTAAAATTAAAAAATCAGAGCTAAACCCCGATTTTTAATATTTACACAGTTTATGAGATAGTGTCTTTTTAGAACCCGGGCAAATCTTACCTGCGGCAGGTAAGATTTGCCCGGATAATTGGAAAGGATGCCTTTCTGCCAGTCAGGTGGAGATGGTTTACCTCTCCCGGTATGTAAAACTCACAATTTTACCAAACCCCTCTAAAGACTGTTTTAATTCCAGCGGCTTATTAACATCCGGCACTTTGTAAATATTGAACTTCCCTGTAACCAATGACTCCATCCAATTTCAACAGGGTTTATGGACATATCGATGTTTTATTATGGAGATTCACTTTCGTTCAGCTCCCTGCGTCTCACCTGACAGAATTTACTCTGCCTTTTCTTTGTCGCTCAGCACAGTATTCTTTCGAGTAACTGCATCACAAAGTGGTTTGAAGGATTTGTCTGTCATTCCATTCGATGGGCCGCCCATCATCGTACTAACAGCATGCACTTAACCTATAAGTGCTTCAAGGCACACTCATTGTTGTCCGGTATAAGCTTAATCTTCCGCCGCAACAAACTCTGAAAAAATCTACTACCTGCCTCCTGATCCGCAAATGTAAAGTCACCGGAACGTTAACCTTTAACTCTAAACTTATATTATGTTCAAATTTGTTAATCAACGGAAACCATTCATAAGGAAAAATTTATGGTTGTAGGTGTGGTAACCCAAACTTGTAAACTATTGGGGGCTTCGCCCCCTTTTATACCTCATTGATTTATTTTACCCGGACAATACTGAATAATAATAGAAAAGCAGTCACCCTTTTTGGAAACTGAACTGTTGTAACAAACAACCCGGGCGTTTCACGATTTAGCAATTTTTACACTACATCGTGAAACGCCCAGGTCCGCTATTTTATTTAATGACTCAGAAGATGAGAAGACGATTGCCATTACAAGAATAGAATAAAGTTTTGCTGGTAAGTGTTTCCTGTATCGCCAGGCGAATAAACTTTAATGCTTCAAAGTGTGGATGACATATGTACGTAATTGTATAAAGCTTTTGGATAGCTTCCATGGCGTAGCGTTAAATTAATATTAATTGTCTGCGTGCTGAATTTGTTTAATTACAATTCATATATACTTGCATCTTAACCCAAAGTACTGTCGGCACTATATTAGCCCATATGTCCGTTTTGTGAAGTATCTGTTCTCTTTGTACTATTATCAAACCTCATATTCAACTGTATGCGAACAAAAGAAAAAATTCCCTTTACTAGGCTTTCCAGCAATTTCGAAATTGTTAAAGCAGAAGACCTGTTTTCTTTAAAAGGCGGTGGCGAATCTTCTTTCCGCTCAGTCTATATCCAGGCAGCTGAACAATGAGGTGATTTCAATGAGAAAGGAAGTGCTTGGAACCGCCTCAAAAATACAGGAACTGGACCTGCAGCACCGTGATAATGAGCAGCAGCTCATCATTAAGATACAGGGAATGTATAATACGCTTAAAAGCAGCATTGCCCTTTGGGAGGAAAAGTATCTTTTCATGGCTCCTATCGCAGGGAAGGTAGAGTTCCAGCAATTCTGGACAGATAACCAGTTTGTTCAATCCGGCGAGCCCGTGTTTTCCATCATCCCGGAAGAACAGGTGATTGTAGGTCAGATGTACCTGCCAACAAATGGTGCCGGCAGAGTACATACCGGTCAGGAAGTGATCATCAAACTGGACGATTATCCCTACATGGAATATGGTACCATTACAGGTACCGTGAGAAATGTATCGCTTGCCACGCACACCTTAAGAACGGAAACCGGCAGCAAGGAAAATTACCTGGTGAATGTTACGCTTCCCCGGAAACTGAAAACCAATTATGGCACTGACCTGGATTTCCGGTTTGAGCTTAAAGGCACCGCCGATATTATTACAAACGACCGGAGATTATTGGAGCGTTTGTTTGATAATTTACGGTCTGTGACGAGGAAGTGATGGTATATCTTCAAAATAAATAAGCAGTACCCGCCCGGGCATGGGTGCTGCCTTGTTTAAATCCTAGCGCCTACAACCGTTTCTGTGTATACAATATCTTCACCATATACACTGGTGAACTTTTCAAATAGGCAGGGGGGATCGGTTAGAGATCTTTCAACTCCGGGCACTCTACTATGTCTCCGATGCGGAAAGCTGTTGAACAGTAGCCCCTCTCCCGGTTGCCCTGGTAAAAAATATGCCTACTCCTACTATCATTGCCATTCGTCTTGCGGTTTCCGGGTGAGCGCAGTCGATGCCAATGATAAGTTTAAAAGAGAGCCGGCCAAATGGACACCCAAATAAGATATGGCCGAGGGATTAAAAGCGAGAAATATCTGCTGGTGAGGTGGGCTCCCATAATCCTATAATGTACCCTGCCATACTACGTTCAAATAGTATTTATTTTCTTCTTTCCTGAAAAAATATTATTTTCGTTTGCCCAATCATGTGTACCTAATACTTAACCTCTGCTTATTGGCCCATCATCATTCATATACTGAGAAGGAACTTTTTAATCTTATTGCAACCGGAGATGAAGCGGCATTCCGGCAATTATATGCGACCCTGAAACCAGTGTTATTTGGCTATATATTTAAATTAACGAAATCGCAGGAAGCCGTCCGCGAAATTGTCCAGGAGTCGATGTTCCGGCTGTGGATAAGTCGCAGCAAACTACCGGAAATAGAACATCCCCGCGCCTGGTTGCTGAAGCTCGTATCCAACGAATGCCTGCGTTACTTTAGGAAGAACGGGCTGGAAAAACGCCTGATAGGCGCGTTGCAGCAACAGTATACCGACGACTCTACCGATGATACTGAAATGGAGCTTTCTTACCGTGAAACCCGCAGGCTTATTGAATCGGCGGTAGCTGCTCTGAGCCCCAGGCAAAGAGAAATCTTCCGGCTGAGCCGGAATAATGGGCTGAGAATCCCTGAAATAGCCACCCAGTTAGGCCTTTCAGAAAACTATGTAAAAAAAACCCTGATATTGGCCCTTCATACCATTCGGCGCCGGTTGACGAAAGCCGGTAAATATCTGCCCATGTTCCTGATATAGTTATTTTTTTAGTCAATTTTATTTAATGCTGACCCCGGGCCTCCCTCACAGGAAAGGTATACGGAATTATACCGGCACAATGGCTTTAAAGCCCGCTCCTGCTACTGATTGGATGAATTATTATTTTTTTTTAGCGATGGGTACCTAAATGTGCTTTCAGGGTTCATTATATGTGGGAATGCATTCACCATATAAAAGTCTGTCATGCAGGAACAACGGATCATATACTTACTGGAACAGCTCAGATTGGATACAGCTACTTCGTCTGAGCTGGAAGAATTATCATCGTTCATTCGCGAGGCAGGGGAAGATGGCACCTTTCATGATGCGCTGGCGAGCCTGATGGAGCGTTACCCTGCCAATGGAGAGGAGTTGGCTGCTATTGATCCACGGCATGAATTGGCAGACAAGGTGCTTGCTATATCCCGGGACCTCCCCATGGAAAGTGTCCGGTCGACTGCCTCCCGGGGGAGTTATTCCTGGGCCCGGTATGCGGCGGCGATTATCGTTATTGTCAGCACCGGGATTTATTTCTGGCGGAACCATGAAAACACCAAAGTGAAAACAATTGTAGCCTCCAGTCAGGGAAATATTACTCCCGGCAGAACGGGCGCCATTCTTACCTTATCTAACGGTACTGCCCTGCTGCTGGACACTATTCAAAATGGTACCCTGGCCTTGCAGGGAGGCGCTACGGCCAGGGTGATCAATGGCGGATTGGTATATGAAGCAAATAGCGGGGAAGTAAGCTACAACACGATATCCACCCCGAAGGGGCGCCAGTACCATGTTACACTGCCGGATGGAACGGAAGTCTGGCTCAATGCTGCCAGCTCTATCCGCTATCCTACAATGTTCTCTAACCAAGAACGAAGCGTTACCCTCGCCGGGGAAGCTTATTTCGAAGTAAAAAAGGCGACGGCGTCATTCAGGGTGAATATAAACAACAATGTAGCGGTAGAGGTATTGGGTACCAGCTTTAATATCAATAGCTACAGCAATGAAGGCCCCCTGAAGGCAACATTGTTGGAAGGTGCGGTACGGGTGGTAAAGGACAACGAAAGAGTGATACTTCATCCCGGGGAGCAGGCAGAAGTGGACCAGGGCATCCGGGTTAAAAAAGATATAGATGTTAACCATGTAATAGCGTGGAAAAACGGCATTTTTTATTTCGATGGGGTTAAACTGGAAGAAGCGATGCGGCAGCTGGAGCGCTGGTATGAAATTGAAGTGGTATATGAAAAAGGTCTACCCGATATCACTTTCAGTGGGAAGCTAACCAGGGATGTTCCATTAAACGATCTGCTGGCGGGGCTGGAAAAACTGGGCGTCCACTTCAGGTTAGAAGGACATCGGCTCATTATACAGCCCTGATGTACCCCGTTCTGTTAGAATATTTATAACTGTTGGGGAAAGAATGCAATGAGCACCGGATACCAGCAAACTAATAAATAAATATATCAATCATATGAGAGTCAGTAACATTTAAAACCAGTCATTAAAACCAACCAACCATAAACCAATCCCGGGGAATAACATCCCATCCGGCTATCATTGAGCAAAAATGGATAGCCGCCAGCATTTTTTTGACAACCAAATTTTCGAAAATTATGGAAAAGAAAGCTTGTGGCAATTTGCCTGCCCAAGGCCTGTTTGTACTCATTCCGCCTGTCATGTGCACCCAAAAGTGGAAAATTTATTTATTGATCATTATTGCCTTTACCGTTTCTACCCCATCAATGGCGCAAACCGTGACCCTGCCGGACAAAACAATGCCCCTGGAAGCCGTACTGTCCCTTATAGAAAAACAGACCGGCTATGCCTTTCTTTATAAGAAGCATTTCCTGGCCGATGCCAAACCGGTAGTAGTACGTGCGGCCAATATGCCATTGCTGCAGTTGCTGGATGCAGTATTTAAGGACCAGCCGCTGGAATATACCATCAAAGGAAAAACTATTTTCCTTTCCGGGAAACAGGCCAGCCACAGCTCAGGTAATGCGGATCAATCACGAGCGGTACCCGGCGCGTACCCGCTCAAAGTATTGGTCATCGATTCTGCCGGGAAGCCACTGGCAGGTGCCTCGGTGAGTATCAAAAAAAACAGGATATCAAAAATTACCAACAGCGATGGAACTGTCATCATTAACGCTGCAGAAGGCGATATAATTGAGGTGACTTATATTGGCTTCCAGCCACAAACATCACAGGTAGGACGCACAAGCCATGTGGTCATCTGCTTAAAACCATCGGAAAAGAAACTGGAAGAAGTTATAGTGAATGCAGGGATCCTGACACGGAAAAAAGAAAGCTTCACCGGCGCGGTGGCTACATTCACCGGAAAAGAACTTAAACAGATCGGGAATGGGAATGTGCTCGAGAGTTTAAAAACACTGGATCCCTCTTTCATTATTTTACCGAATAATAATTTTGGTTCCAATCCCAACCGGTTGCCGGATATCCAGTTGAGGGGTACCACTTCTGTTTCAGCTACTACTTCCAACGCTATTAAAAACCAGTTCAGCACAGATCCCAATCAACCCTTATTTATATTAAACGGTATGGAAAGCAGTTTACAGCAAATTGTAAACCTCGACATTAACCGGATCGCATCTATCACTATCCTGAAAGATGCTGCCTCTACTGCCTTGTACGGATCAAAGGCTGCCAATGGCGTAGTGGTAGTAGAAACCAAACGCCCGCAACCTGGCAATTTACAGGTCAATTACACTACCGATTTCAGGGCAGAAATGCCTGCGCTGGACGGGTATAACATCATGAACGCGGCAGAATTGCTGGAGTTTCAAAAGCTGTCTGGTTACTATAACCCGGCCGAACGGCAAGAATCCCAACTCATCCTCGACACTTTATACAACAACCGTTTAAAAGCAGTACTGGGAGGTAAGAACTCTTACTGGCTGAATGTTCCCTTACGCAACGCGTTTACCACAGGGCATGTGCTGGGTATAAATGGTGGGAGCAATGAGTTCCAGTATGACGTTACCCTCAGCTACAGAAGTACGCCGGGTGTGATGAAAGGATCCGGCAAAAACACCTGGGGGGGATCTGTTGATTTAACTTACCGGACGAAGAAGCTGAACTTTACTAACCGTACGTACATTGAAGGCAGCAAAGCATCGGAGTCGCCCTATGGCAGCTTTACAGACTATGTAGATATAGCCCCTTACTACCGGAAATTCGATGACAAAGGGCAGCTGTTTACCGGCAAATACCTGGAATCGTTTACCGCAGGTGATGATCCCCAATTCCTGATCCAATACCAAACACCCAACCCAATTTACAACGCATCATTAAACCCGGAAAATGCAAACTCTTATTTCAACGTCCTGGATAATTTGTCCTTAATATGGACCATCAGCCCCGACTG
The DNA here is from genome assembly GCF_902150045.1 of Chitinophaga polysaccharea. GTDB lineage: Bacteria > Bacteroidota > Bacteroidia > Chitinophagales > Chitinophagaceae > Chitinophaga > Chitinophaga polysaccharea_A. The sequence continues at coordinate 234,396 of NZ_CABFVU010000003.1, read as the reverse complement.
GCGGTTTACATCCGGGATCCAGCTGAATAAAAGCGTTGACGGTACTACTGTTTTCGTGCCATCTGCCAACACCGCCTTCGATGGCGTTGATATCAATGAAAAAGGCACTTACAATTACTTGCAACAGAGCTCCTGGGGATACAACGGCAATGCCATGATCACTTACCAGAAAGTGTTCAATAGAAAACATAGTCTCACCGGTAACGTGCGGGCAGCATTAACCGAAAGCAATAGCACGACTATCGGCCTGCAGGCCGTGGGCTTTCCGGATGGCGTAGCCCCCAACCCTGCCTTTGCCTATGGCTATGCCATGAACAGCAAGCCTAGCTATTCAGAGGTAAAATCACGCCAGGTGAGCTCGCTGGCAAGCGTGAACTATGTTTTTGCCAACAAGTACTATGTAGATGCTACTTACACGATAGATGGCACCACCGTTTTTGGTTCTGCGGAAAAATATACATCTTTCTGGGGCGCCGGTCTTGGTTGGACGGTCAGCAGGGAAAATTTTCTTAAAGATGCTGACTGGCTCACATTATTGCGGTTAAGAGGTAACATAGGTACTAATAGTAATCAGCAGCTGGGTTCGTTTGTTTCCTCTTCGGTATATGGTTATAGCAATACATCTACCAGTTTCGGTACAGGGCTGTTCCTGAATCAACTTGGTACACCCAACCTCGCCTGGCAAAAAACCCAACAAATCAGTGCCGGCATAGACCTGATTACCTGGAACAGCCGCTTTATCACCACCGTGAATGCCTACCAGAAACTTACCAATCCTTTAATTGTTCCCGCTTCCGCCGCGGCCTCCATCGGGGTTCCCAATTATGCGCTTAATGCAGGAAAGCTTACGGTGAAAGGGCTGGAGCTAATACTTAAATACTCTCCCATCCTCCAACCGGATAAAGGCATTCAATGGACTCTGGGCGTGACCGGCAGCATCACCAAGAGCCGGTATTCGCACTTCGCATCGATGATGGCGAAGGAAAATGAGTTAGCCAGAAATAAATTCAATGATGAAAAGGCACTCAAGGATATTCCCAATTACCTGAAACGATACATGGATGGATACAGTCCAGATGATATATGGGCCGTACGTTCATTAGGAATTGATCCTGCCTCCGGGAATGAGATCCTGTTAAAAAAAGACGGCACACACACCTTTTACTATAATTCAGACGATGAAGTAGCAGTAGGTTCTGCCATTCCCAAAGTACAGGGTGTGATCAGCTCTACGCTGAACATCAAAGGATTTTCCATGGGAATATTTCTGCGCTATAGCATAGGCCAATCGAACTTTAACAGGGCAATATTCAACAAAGTAGAAAACATCGGCTTTGCGCAATTGATCTATAACCAGGACAAAAGAGCCTTGTACGACCGGTGGCGGCAACCGGGCGATATTGCGTTTTTTAAAAATATCAACCTCTCCGATCCCAACGTTACCAGCACCTACACCCCTCCCTCCTCACGGTTTATACAAACAGAAAATTTTCTATCAGGAGAATCAATTTCTGCAGGGTACGAATTTTCAGCTGCCCAACACCCATGGATCAGTAAGATAAGGGCAAAAACACTACGCATCAATGGTTATATGAATGATATTTTCAGGATATCCAACGTGACGCGCGAAAGAGGAACGGATTACCCTTTTGCAAAAAGTTTCTCATTTAGTATGAGCTTGTTCTTCTAACACCTACAAACACCTGACAAAATGAATAAGATTATCAAAGGGCTGCTGGCAATCGTAAGTATAAGCCTGTTGGCCTGCAACAAATACCTGGATGTACAACCCAATGACAGGCTGATAGATATCCAGGTATTTACTTCAAAATCGTCTATTGAAAAAGCGTTAAATGGTATTTACATCAACCTGGTATCAGATAATTTATATGGAGGATGTTTAACAGTTAGCACCGTAGATGTGCTTGCGCAGTACTATAACACGCCCGAAATGAACAGGTTTGCGTCGTCCGGCAGTTATCAATTTCTGGACGGATCGTTTTTACAGTCGGATATATCCGCTATCTGGGGCAACGCCTATACCAACATCCTTAATATCAATGAATTTATAAAAGGTACAGGGGGAGCCACAGAAAATATCATCAGCCCGGACGAAAAAGCATTGTTGCTGGGTGAAGCATATGGCCTGCGAGCATTTGTATTGTTTGATATGCTTCGGCTGTTTGGCCCTGTATATGCCGTCGACTCTTCTTCGGAAACGGCGCCTTATCCAACTCAGCCCGCTACCAGGCTTAGCCCGCTGATACCCGCCAGACAATTCATGGACAGCCTGGTCAACGACCTTGGCATGGCGGTATCACTATTGGCAAAAGATCCCATTATACAATACGGCATTCAACCTTTCGATAATACAGATGTTTCCGGTAACTTTTTCAGGGCAAGAAACAGGCGGATGAACTATTATGCTGTTAAAAGCCTGCTGGCCAGGGTATATCTGTACCGGGGCGACAAAGCGAACGCGTTAAAAAATGCATTGGATGTAATAACCATTAGCGGCAGCATCTTTCCATGGACGCCTGAAAGTGATTCCCGCCCCGGCATCAAAGATCCCAACCGGATATTTTCTTCAGAAATTATCTTTGGCCCGGAAAATACCCGGCGGGATGTGATGTACCAGAAATATTTTGCTGCATCTAATTTACAGACTTTCGCCACTGTGGCCCAAGCTACTTTATTGGCCCCGTTGTCTGCCAACCTGGCCGCTATTTTTGAAAACCAGGATAATGACTACCGTTTAAGAAGCTCCTGGACCATTGACCAGAAAGCAAACTACAATTTTAAAACCTTTATAAAGTTTGCCCCTGTCACCACCACCAATCCCTCCTCTTCCAGTAAAACCATTCAACCCCTCATCCGGCTGTCTGAGTTGTACTATATCGCGGCCGAATGTTCCGGCGACAGATCATACCTGAATACCGTGAGAGCAAACCGCGGCCTGATTATTCCTATCGATGCCGGCGCCAATATTTCAGATGAGATCACCAAGGAGTACAGGAAGGAATTCTTTGGAGAAGGACAACTGTTCTTTTATTATAAGCGGAAGAATTTTGCCACTATTCTTAGTGGTTCGTCCGACAGTAGTTCCATCACTATGGATAAAGGTAAATATGTACTGCCACTTCCGCTTAGTGAAACACAATACCGATAAAACTTACTTTATTTTCAAAAGATACTGATATGAAACAATTATTGCTCCTTGCGTTACCTGTGCTCCTATTCATGTCATGCAAAAAGACATCCTTCATCGTATACAATACCAAAGCAGATATCTACTTTGACAATCATATGATACGGAACTTCGATTTCATATATTATAGCACGAAGGGTTATTCATTTGGCAACAAGCCGGATGTGACGGAAGACTCCATCCCCCTGACCGTTAAAATAACCGGGGGTATTGCATCGACAGACAGGCCTTTCGTACTGGCTGTGAACCAGGACTCCTCAGGTGCAGTAGCAGGAAGGGATTATACATTACCCGACAATAGCAAATTGATTATTCCCCGCGACAGTATCACAGCAACCTTTTATGTAAAAGTACATAGGTCGGCCGCGCTACTTGACAAACCTGCTACCCTTGTTTTAAAGTTGATGCCTAATACCTTCTTTGACACATTGATAACAGAACAAAAGGAGTCTATTTACAACAACATCATATTAAATGCTGTTTCCTTCAAAATCACTATCGATGATATCATCCCGAAACCAGGCTATTGGAAAAATTATATCAATTTCCTGGGAGCTTATTCACAGCAGAAATACCTGATCCTGTTAAAAGTGAATGGGCTATCATTAACAGACGATATCGGGAAGCTCAGCAAAACGTACTTTAAAGAGATCGCCACAAAAATGCAACAGTACTTACATCAGCAGGCTGCTGCCGGCAATATTATCCGGGAAAAGGATGGCAGCCTAATGGTCATGGGGCCCGATGTACGATAAATCATTCTGTCAAATTCAAATATAGATGCTCATGAAACATCACGAATATAAGCTGATCTCCTGTATTTTCATCCTGTATATCATGCTTGCTTCCTGCCTCAAGGATAAAGGCAACTACACTTACCACGCTGTTAACGACCCTGTAGTGGTGAAAGGCGTAGATACCCTGTATGTGGTAGACGTTATTAAACAATCTTTTCGCATTGCACCTGTTATCACTACCCCCGATGGCAAGCCTATCGACACTTCCCAATATACCTATAGCTGGCAGCTAAACCAGGGAATAGGCATCGCCTCTGATTATCCAAGCCTGGTGCCCTTGTCCACGAGCCCCACGCTTGATATTCCCAAAGACAGCATGGTCCGCACCATTACCAATGCGGAGATGCGTCACAAACTGTTTGGAGCGTACACTGCCTTCTTTCGGGTAACCGATAAGGCAACAGGCCTGTTTAAGGATACCTACTTTAAAATAGTTTTGGGCAGCACCAGTGCCAAAGGCTGGCTGTTATTATGTGATCCTGAAAATGGGAATACTCGCCTGGGCATGATCTCCTCTATGTACACCGACAGTCTTGTTCCGGATATACTGGCCAGTGTTGGTTCCACCTTCCCCATCACCGGTCAGCCCAGGTTTATTACCGTTGATTTTCAAACCCGTTTCAAACCTAGCTCCGGCCGCTGTCCGTTCATTGGCACCTCTCAACACTTTGCCGTCCTGGGATCGGATACCCTCGAATATAAAAATCCCAGGTATAACCTGGCGAACTATATTACGGGGTTACCAACCCCTCCTGATTTTTCCTCAGCTACATTCGCCTCCGATGGATACCATCACTACCTGCAAAATAACGGCACCCTTTATTATATCGACGAATATGATAACTTGCCTTTCCAGGCCTGTAATTACCTGAACGATGTTCCATTCAGGGCATCAAAGTTTGTTGCACCGTATACCGTTGAACCGTATTTCAGAGGCGCCATTGTATTTAATGAAGATACCAGGACCTTCCTGCGCACCCCTCTGCAAGCCTATTGCCTGGAACTGCCCCAGGGCACTTTATTTAATTTCTCTACGAAACAGCAGCTGCGTTACATGCAATATGTGAACACATTTAATGGAGGAGAAGTATTTGCGATCCTGGATAGTACGTCAAAAATTAACCTGGCCAGGTTTTCTGAAGATGGTACCCAAAGCTATTATAGGGAGATAACAGCGCCGGACATCCACGACGCCAGGTTATTTGCCGTCGATAATACTTTCGGATTTATTTTCTACTGTGCCGGAGGAAAGCTATACGAGTACAACATGAGCAGCAGGCAGGCACAGTTGATCCATGACTATGGAAATAATAAGATCACAGTACTTAAAATTTTCAACGATAACCTGGATATCTTCAACAATCTCTTTAGCAATATAGTAGTATGTACCTACAATGAAGCGGATAAAAAGTCCGGCACACTGGATCTCTACACCACGCCAAAAGTAGATGGCATGGTGAGCCTGGTAAAATCCATTCCGAACACCGGGAAGATTGTGGATGTAGCCTATAAGTAATACTGGTAAATCTATTCAATAACACGTTAAATAAACTTAATGACATGAGCTATCGTAAAAGAATAAAAGCAACCCTGGCGCTACTGTTCTCCTGTTTCCTGATGACCAATGCAACGGCGGAAGGTATTCATTTCGACAATAAATTGTCGTGGAAGGCCCTCAAAGAAAAAGCCCGGAAAGAGCATAAGTACATCCTGATGGACTGCCAAACCACCTGGTGTGGCTGGTGCAGGAAAATGGAAAAAGATGTATTTGAAAATGAGCAGGCAGGAGAATTCTTCAATGCTAATTTTATCCCGGTAAGCGTACAATTTGATCAGGACCCGGATAAAGACAACGACTATGTAAAAAGCTGGTATAACGATGCGAAACAAATTCAGAAAGAATATCCTCTCGGCGGCTACCCTACCTGCCTGATATTTGCCCCTGATGGCCAGCTGGTACATCGCATAGAAGGTTACCTGCCGGTAAAAGAATTTATTGCTGCAGGACGCAGTGCCCTGACACCGGATGGGCAGTACTATACCCTGCTCAAAAAGTATGAAGCCGGCGAACAATCACCTGCATTCCTGATGAAATTTATCAGGATAGCTCAACAGGCAGGATTTACCAAGGAAGCGGCCAAAGCATTTAACCAGTATTATCCCAATATAAAAGACCCGTATACAAAAGACAACTTAACACTGATCGCCGAAAACATCTCCAATACCCAGGATAAGGGCTTCGGGTTGTTTTTAAACAATACTGCCCGGGTAGATGAAATACTGGGACCAGGTGTTGCTGCCAGGAAACTTGGCGAAGCCATTCTCGGTGAAACGATGTCATTCTTATCCCAAAATAAGTCTATAGATCTCGACTCACTGGAAGCTATTTATCGTAGTAAATATCCCAACGTACATGTAGAGGAACCTTATGCTGAACTGAAACTTCAGGCAGCGGCTCAACAGAAAGAGAAGTTCTTCAGGGTAGCACAAAACTACTGGGACAAGCATACAGCCTCTATCGATCCGAGCCAGATAAGCTGGATCGCCTGGAATATTTCCAGTATGTACGGTGACAGTACCACGCTCCGTACATCGCTCGGCTGGTGCAAAGCCATCATGGATACGGCAAAAGTTCCTGATCCGGGCATCATCAGCGCTTATTCAGCCCTGTTGTATAAGCTGGGGGAAAAACAAGCTGCTATTACCTGGATGGAGAAGGCGGCAGATTCTGTTCCACGTGAGAATAGGAAACAATTCGAATCAATTATTGCCCAAATGAAAAAAGATGAGAACATCTGGCAATCCCATTAATTAATGAATACTGTTAGTCTTTTTCTCCGTTGGATTTTAAATTGGCAGTATAATTAAGTTGGTGGTGAGAAAATGGAATTGACAAAAAATAAAATAGGTTGTAAGTTGGTAACTTACAACCTATTTAGTGCCCGGAACCGGAATCTCAGCTAGAGGCTTTCCGGCAAACTATCCTAACCTGCAACAGGTCAGACGTTCCCCTACCCCATCATCCCCTGGTGATGGCTCCATAGCTTCGCATACACCCTATCCTTCTCCATCAACTGAAAATGCGTCCCTTCTTCTGCCAACAATCCATTTTCCAATACAATGATCTTATCTGCATTCACCACGGTGCTTAGCCGGTGTGCAATCACAATCACTGTCTTGCCGGCATCGCGCAGCTGCTGCATTACCTCCTGTACCATATGATCAGATATAGGATCCAGCGATGATGTGGCCTCATCCATGATCAGTACCTGCGGATCGCGGTAAAGCGCCCGGGCAATGGCCAGCCGCTGTCGCTGACCTCCGGAAAGATTAGCGCCGTGCTCCCCCAGCAACGTATTGAAACCATCTGGCAGCTGTTCAATGAAGCTGGTAATACCCAGCCACCTGGCTACTTCGAGCACACGCTGCATGTCCGGCTCAAATTCACCGACTGCAATATTGGAGGCCACGCTTCCGTGAAAAAGGTCGATGTGTTGCGGTACTACGCCTACCCAACGCCGCAGGCTTTCAGGATGTATGTACCGGATATCCGTTTGCCCGATAGCGATATTCCCTTCCTTCACCGGATAGATGTGCTGCAACAGCGCCATCAGCGTAGATTTACCGGAACCGCTCTGTCCTACAATGGCAGTGATGCATCCTCTCGGGATATGCATACTAAACTGCCGGAACACTTCTTTCCGGGTACCATAGCTGAATGTAACATTGTTGAAAATAATATCTCCGCTATGCTGCGGGGACAGGTCTATTTTATTGGTGGTATCTTCCTGTTGCAGGTCCATGATTTCAAAAAGGCGGTCGGCCGCAATAAGAGCATCCTGCACGCTTCTGTTGGCGCCAATTAAACTGGCAGCAGGCCCTGTAAAGTAGTTGATTAACGCATAGAACGACAATAACGACCCCGCGCTCAGCTGCTGGTCCAGCACATAGCCGGAGCCCGTCCACAGGATGATGATCACAAAAAAATTAGTGATAATACCCGCAAAGCTGCCGATATACAGGTTAGCCATCGACGAATGAAAGGTGGTTTGCAACACCCGTATAAAACGGTTCTCCGTTTTCATATTGGCGTATTCTTCCAATGCAAAACGCTTGATCGTAGCCACGCTGTTCAGCGACTCCACCAGCTGGCTGCCCAGTTCCGCGTTTTCCTCCATCAGCCGGCGCTGGTACTTCTTGTTAATCCTGTTGCTCACCGCATAAATAATGAGAAACAGCGGAATGATGAGCAGCATGATCAGCGACAGCTTCCAGTTGTAACTGAACATCAACCCAAGGGCAAATACCACAATGAAGCTGTTCACCACCAACGATATGGATACATCGTTAATAAAAGCGCGGATCTTGATGGCATCGTTGATGCGCGAAGTGATTTCCCCTACCCGCATCGTATCGAAAAACTGCTGAGGCAACAGCAGCAGGTGTTTATAATAGCCGAGTATCAACCGGGCATCCAGCTGCTGGCCGGTTTTGAAGATGAAAATACTTTTCAGGTTGCCGATGAACAATTGCAGTACGAGGATAATCAGCATAGCTACGCTGAGCATGTTCAGCAAATTCCTGTTCCCGTCTACCAACACATTATCTACAATTTTTTGTACATAGATAGATGTAGACAGTCCGAGTACCGTATAAATCATCGCTCCAAAAACAGCCTGTATCACTACCGCACGGTGCGGGCGCATCAGGTACCAGAAACGCTGCAGGTGCGATACTTTCCTGTTGCCTGGCTGAAACTCATCTCCGGGGAGCAGCAGCACCAGCACGTTGGTCCACATCGCTTTAAATGCCTCGTGGGTAAGCCTGTGATACTGGCCATCGATCGGGTCCATCACTACTACCTGTTTAGCCGTCACCTGGCAGATGACTACAAAATGCTGCAGCATCCCATTCACTACCACATGGGCTATGGCAGGCTTGGGAACACTCTCCAGCGCTTCAAACGGGCCTTTCACCCCTTTAGCCTGGAACCCGAGTTGCTGGGCGGCGGTGATTATCCCCATTACATTTGTCCCTTTCTTATCGGTGCCGGCATACTGCCGGATCAGCGCCAGTGGAATCCGCAGTTTATGCCAGGCCGCTACGGAAGCCAGGCAGGCAGCACCACAGTCGGTAATGTCGTGTTGTTTGATCTTCGCCCCGCGTTTGAGCCGGGCAGATTGATGGCTATTCATATATCCGTGGTAAAAGATCAGTGTTTGATTGCATTTACGCCTGCAGTAGCAAGGCGCTCCCGGTTGTTGGGATTGATCCAGTCGTCCGTTTTGTCGTACAGTAGCTGGTACAGGCTGCGCTTCGTGAGGATGAACCTGGCCTGTAAGGTCATTCCCTTTCGTAAGGATGCGCTCACTCCACTGGCAGTGCGCAGCGTGGTACCGGCAAACTGGCATCGTACCTTGAATACAGGTTGATTATCGATGAGTACAAAGTCGTTATCGACAGACAGTATTTCACCTTTTACCATTCCCCATTCGTTATAATTGAAGGCATCCACCTGGAACCTGGCCGGCATTCCTTTTTTAAGGTAACCAATATCCCGGGGGGAAACATAACATTCGGCGATCATATTTGAGTTAGGGGAAATAACGCCAAGCAGATCTCCGGTTTGCACGTAGCCTCCGGCATACTTCCCGGTAAATTGCTGCAGGGTGCCGCTCACGGGCGCTTTAATAAGGTTCCACTCTTTTTCTTTGGTGAGCTGCCGGTTATCGGCGCGCAGGCGGTTGTCTTCCAGCCGCATTTGGTTCAGGTCAGTAGCCCAGGTACTACGCTGTTGTTGTATGGCAGATGTATAAGCTGCTTTGCTTTTTTCGTATTCATATTTCCGGTCGAGGTATTCTTTTCTGGCGATTACCTTGTCTTTGAAAAGCTTATCATACATCTCCAGGTCGAGCTTAAGCTTTTCCATGGTGGCCGCCTGTTCCTGCAGGGAGGCCACGAACCGGGCATATTGCTGCCGGTATAGTGAAGATTGCAGCCTGCTGCCGCCGGCGACCAGCGTTTGAAGATCCTTTATCTGGATTTCCCGCTGGGTTAATTCGAAATTATTCTGCGTCAGTTTGGCGTTGCTGATATCTTCCTGCAACCGCAGGAGCACCTGCCCCTTTTGTACGCTGGCGCCGTCACTCACCAGTATCTCTTCTATGGTACCGGCCACCATACATCGCAACTCTGTTTTTTCAGTAACCGGGCGCACAATTCCACTGGCGGCAACAGCAATATCTACTTTGATGAATGGCAAAGCGGCCATTATGCACAGAACAGCTAACAATACGGTGATGTAAATAACCTGGGTATGAACGCGCACCCTGGGCAGCCAGGTAAATATGGAACGCTGCATGATAGCGGCCGGAAAAAGAACAGGCTTCATAAACGGGATTAGATGGTCTTTTCCAATATAGCCAATTAGCGTTCAGGAGTAGCTGGTTGATAAAAAATGTATAAAATGAACCAGGATTATCAAAATGAACAAAATGAACAGTTAATTCAGGTGTGGTTTGCCCCGGGAAGAGTTAAATTAGTAATCGTAATGATGTTGAGCGTACTATAAATTTTCACACTACCCGCTCTGATAGCAGGACAAGCAGCTACCAGAACGGATCAGATAACGGTTAGCTGTTTGCATAATTAAACGTGCACGTTTTAATACTCAAACACCATAATCACTTTTTTTCAACTAAACCACATTTTAATGAAATCATTACCATCTTATCAATTCCTTGAGCTTTCCCAGGATGAACTTATTAATGTTAACGGAGGAGGTGTTATAGCCGATACGCTGTCAGTTGGCATAGAATACGTAACAAAAATGGTATCCGCCATCACAAATAATGATCCAGCAGAAGCTGCGGAAGCAACAGCGTGGGCAGCTAAGGCTTTCGCTGACGTCCTCGATTATCCTCCAGGCGAGCTCCTGCCCGCGATCATATGTGGGAAATAATGTAGTTACAATGTGTTGTGTTATTAAAAGGAAATAAAAAATATATTGGCTTTTTAATAACACAACACGTTATATTAGAATCAAATTTCATAGCCGTTCCTAAAGCGCCGGCATAACCATATACCCTTCCAACTCACTCCCCGCATTCTTCCCCGAAAAAGTTTTCCCGGATACGGCTCCCGCTCCGCCACACAAATACGATCTTCAACCTGACGGCCATATGCCTCCGCATGGCTTTTTCCGACGATAAGAATCCATCGTCGCGGAAACATATCCCTTTGGGCAAATACATCTTTTGGCGCAAACTAAACCCGCCAGCCGTATTTCCCAATATTCCTTCTATATCAGGCGAAATCAATCCTAAACTGCTGAACTATTTTAACCAGCAATCGATAGGTAATTTTGGTATTATTGTCTCCGACTTTGCCAATGCCGATCTGGCCCAAAGCATTTTCAAGACCAATTTTTAATCGCATAGCGGTGTTGATTTTACTATCGACAAAAGATATTGCTAATCCGCCAATTCACTTCTCAACAAATCGTTTGAGCAGCAAGAAAAACTAATCCCCCTGCTGCTCAAACTAACTGGAAGATAACAACAATAGATGATATTCATTTCCTATTTCGGATGCATCGTATCTTTCCATTCCAATTGCGGGCCGTTCCCTCTATTGAACTACCTGCAGCCTGCGTGTATAAAAAACATCTGATACCGCCTGATATTTGGAACTATCACCTACCTTGACGTCGTAATACATCATAAACTTCAAATTATTATTCTTTACGTATTTGGCGGTAGTAACAGCACTCGTTGTTGAGTTAATATTAAAATCAATGCCCAGGCCCAGTTGATATTTTTGCATTTTAAACGTGTTTAAATAATTTGGTAGTCTATAACTGAGTGGTGAGCCGTAAGACATTTCCCACCCATAGGTCAGTAGGTCTGCTAACCTCACGTCATTTCCGTCAATATTAACGGGCGCAGAAAAGTCACCATAATCTGCGTACAAGGCTTTCGCCATAATCAATTTTTTGCCTGGGTGCCTACTGTCTTCCTGTTCCCAAATTTTCTTCAATTCATAGAGCACCCTGCTGATCGAACCGATATACGGTCCATTGTGGTAGGCTGCATATTCCTCATCTATATCAATACCATCCCAACCATATTTATTAATAGCGTCGTTAATCTGTAATGCAAAGTTTTTCGCCTGCTCTTGCGTGTTGAAACTTTCCCATCCTGCATCTTCATGGTCCGGCATTATATCCATCAATACCATCCTTCCGGATTTCTTAAGTGCCAATATATCCGATTTCAGTTCCTCATTCATGCTAAGCGAATAGCGTCCCGGATCATTATTTCTCTGCATTGGATCATCGATCTGTTTTCCGTCAGATGTATATAAGTCTGCCCTGTTTATGGACGCCGCCGAGGGTGAAAATGCTTGAGAAGCTGCCCACTCTTTATATGCCAGCACATAATCTCCTGCACCAGGATTGGTCTCTCCTCTGAGCTTAGGGGACTTTGCAGGTAATATTTTTGCCGATTCGAAGACAATGGCAATATCAAAAAAACGCTCCGGGACATAGCGTTTTGACTCTTCTGCTGACAACTCGAACCGAAACTTATCAATATCTGTAATGCGCGCCGTGTTCACTTTCACATAACCAACATGTTGGTACGTGCTATCTTTCACCTTTAGCGTCGCCTTGATTTCGTTTTCTACTTTCAGGTCGTTTTCAGTTTTGCAAGCCTGCATCAAAGTTGAGCCAAATGCAAGTATGAATAAGGGTAAGCCGATTTTTGGAATGTAGTTCATAAATGATAGGTTTATTAAATTAATCAGGTGCTCCATCAATGGAATTACTTATAAATAACGTGTATACCATTACTTATTGACCTTGATGATGGAACTAGTTTTATGAACCGGCCGGATAAAGAAAACTATTTAACAGTTAAAAATAGCGCAATTAATATGTGTTCAAGCGGGAGGTTTAATTTATTAAACAAGTTTAATGACTGTCTTGATGGCGCTGCCAAGCCAACAAGCCACTAAACGTAGTAACACTTCTAAACATAATTAAAAGGCTTGGCAAGTTGATGCATACAAACCTTTTTCAGCGCCGGGGCTAATATTAAATTAATGTAAACTCCTTCTTCTCCCAGGGTATAACATTACGGCACATGTATCTCGTGTGTGCTGAGATCCATTATGAATTGGAAACAGTGAAATATACTTTAACGCAGACTTATAAAAGCCCACCAATGAAACGCCATACCCGTTTAAATCAGAAATTCATGAATATAAATTTACGTCTCTTACGAAGTCATGTGCTCACAGGTATATGTATTGCTTTTCTGCTAAACATACCGCACATATTACAGGGTCAATCAAATCAATTTTCTTTTGATGCTACTACTTACAGATGGCCCAATAGCTCGCCGGGAAAACTTGTTTCATCAGATCTGGACAATGATACAAAAGATGAAATAATTGTTTCCAGCCCTAAGCAAAAGAAGATTTACGTCTGGGAGGGAATTCCGGCAAACGAAGGACAATCCTGGACAATGAAAGACAGTATATCGCTGGATGGAAGGGTACTTTCTTTTTGTATTGGTGACATGGACGGCGATTCAAAGGAAGATATTATCACCTTATCAAATAAAAAGGGTTACAATAGTATTATTGGAATTTTTCTGAACAGGTCAACACCAGGGTCAATAAAATTCGAAAAAAAATATAGTATAGAAACGAACGGATCTGCCTATTATATTGCAGCAGCAGACCTCGACGGCGACAAGAAAACAGATCTTATTGTAGCTGATTTTGAAAAGAAATCTTTAACATTTTTAGGCAACTCCACCGATAAGGGTATGGTGAACTTTTCAAGATCAAGCCGTGATTTAGGGATACGCCCTAATTACTTTGTTGTAAAAGATATAAATGGTGATAAAAGACCGGACTTGATTATTTCCGATTATGACAAAAACACCTTGTTTGTTCTGCAGAATTCTACTTCATTGCCGGGGCAGATATCCTTTACACAAGTTGATAAATTAAATACGGGAAGCGGACCTGTAGATTGTCTGGTGGAAGACCTGGATGGCGACAAGATGCCGGATATCGCCGTCGCAAATTTATTTGACAATTCGTTGTCAATTTACATGAATACATCCTCTCCCAACAGTCAGGCTCACTTTGCAGAGGCTAAAGTGGAGATATCAGTTAAAAGCCCCAGCTCATTGGCGGCAGGGGATCTTGATAACGACGGCATGCCGGAGATAGCCGTAAGCAGTGAGAAGGATAATAATACCGTTATTCTGAAAAACTATTCTTCCCTACATAATATATCATTTGAAAAGATCAGGGAAATACCTGTTGGCAGTGCTCCACAACATGTTTACATGAAGGAGATGGGTAAAACCAAACAGTTGAATTTAGTGGTATCCAATTCTTATAGTGACAACTTTCTTGTTTTAAAAAATCTTCATCCGAAGGAAAGCCTGTCGCCAGTTGATACCATTTCAATATCAAAACAGGATGGGAGCAAAACCGAAAAGATATCTCTATACCCTAATCCGGCGAAGTCGGTAATACATATTTCTTTTAGTTCTCCTGTAAAAAGATCCGGGGATATACTGGTGAGCATTATCAATGCGCTTGGACAGGAGATGATACGTGAACGTCATAGTGTAAGTAATCTTATAACAATGGACATCAGTAAACTCACGACAGGTTTTTACTGGGTCCATTTAAGCTCGTCCGGATATCACATTAAAACCATAGGGCTGGCTGTAGAATAATTGTCAGGTTTAAAATTGAATGTTAATAGTAAAAAGTTCACTAAATGGAATCCAGACGCGATTTTATTAAAAAATTAACGGCTTTATCCGGAGGCCTGGCCCTGGGTAGCCTCCCCGGCGCTGTTCAAAAAGCATTTGCCATCAATCCCGATCCTGGCACCACCTTTATGGATGCGGAGCATATCGTTTTTCTAATGCAGGAAAACCGGTCATTTGATCATTTACTGGGTACGCTTCAGGGGGTGAGAGGATTCAATGATCCCCGCTTCCTGTGGCAGGAAAATGGCAACCCCATCTGGTTGCAAAGTAATAAGATGGGAGAAACATATGCACCGGCAAGATGCGATATCAAAAACACAAATGTTACCTGGGCCGGAGGATGTCCGCATGAAGCAGCGAATCAGGTAGGAGCAAGAAATTTAGGGTATATGGATAAGTGGATAGACGAGAAAACGCCGAAAACGATGCAGTATTTCACCCGTGAAGATCATCCGTTTTATCATGCACTGGCTGATGCCTTTACGGTATGCGATCATTATTTCTGTTCCTCACTGACAGGTACATCCCCTAACAGATCGATGTTTTGGACGGGCAAGCTGTCAGGTAAGAATGATATGTTTCCGGATACAAAGAATCATATGGATAATGCTTCATTCTTAATACCCGGAACCTGCGATTGGCAAACATTCCCGGAAGTATTGCAGGATAATGGGATATCATGGAAAATCTACCAGAACCAAACCTTTATAAATTATCTTCGGACAGATGACATCAAAAAAATACTTCCTGTTGTTTTGGAGCGGTTTAAATCGGGAGATTTATCAGAACCTGTACAACCGGACCCATTAAATCTGATTCTTGGGCCCTTTAAGCAGATGGGTAATATTTTCGGGAAAGTTTATACCGAAACAGAGGACCTTAAGGTAAAGTGGTTATCAAATTTCACTGACAATGTATTGGAATCGTTTAAACAATACTATCCTTGTTTGAATGAAGAAAACAGAGCAGCTTGGGAAACTATAGCAACCATGTGGGAGGATTTGCCCCAGTACAACAAGGACATTCATAACAGGGCATTTACCACAAATATTAATGATCCATTATATAATTCCCTTAAGGAAATTACGCTGAATGATGGAACAACCATGTCAGTTCCTGCCGGTGATATTCTTCATCAATTCAGACAGGATGTTAGTAAAGGAGAATTGCCAACGGTATCCTGGTTAGCGGCGCCTGAGTTTTTTTCGGATCACCCGGTTTCCCCTCAATATGGTCCCTGGTACGTTTCCGAAGTTTTAGATATACTAACCTCAAACCCCGAGGTTTGGAAAAAGACCATATTTATAATAAACTTCGATGAGAATGATGGCTTCTTTGATCACATGCCTCCTCCTGTAGCTCCCACTGAGGGAGCAGGGCGCTGTTCATCCGGAATAGATATTAGTGAAGAGTTTGCAGAGGAATATAACAGTCCGATCGGCCTCGGGTACCGGGTACCTATGTTGGTAGTGTCGCCATGGAGCCGTGGCGGTTGGGTGAACTCACAGGTACTTGATCATACTTCCACTTTAATGTTCCTGGAAAAATTCCTAAATACAAAAGCCGGCAATAGTAATATCAAATGTAACAATATCAGTCAATTCAGGCGAACTGTTTGCGGAGATATTACGTCTGTCTTCAGGCCGTACAACGGCGAAAAGATAACACTTCCCCCACCAGTTGACAGCCTAAGCTTTTTCACACAAATAAAGAGCGCAAAGCACAACGCGGATCCGTCCACTAATTTGCTGAGTTCTGATCAAATTGCAGCGATCAGGAACGATATCCGGAATAGTAAATTATTGCCCAAACAGGAACAGGGAATACGGCCAGGCAATGGGTTATTATATCAATTATTCTCTGAAGCGAAGGTAGATAAAAACGCTAATGGCGTTGTTGTAAGTTTTGAAGCGGGGAATGAAATATATGGCCATACCTGCTGGGGTGCTGCATTCAGCCTTTATTGGGGCCGTAACGAGCTTGAGATCTTTAAGAACGGCTGGGGGAGCACTACCGGCTTAACAAGACCTAGATCCTATGTAGTGAAAGCCGGGGATACGCTCACAGAAACTCTCCCTTTAATGCTTTTTAAGGATAACGTATACCGCATCGTTGTATACGGCCCCAATGGTTTTTCGAGAGAATTCGGCGGAGATAATAATGATCCGGACATTGCTATTTCCTGTTTATACGAATACGCTTTACAGGACGCCCGGACTTTAACCGGTAACGTTGAAATACGCGTTGATATTAACGATAACACATCCGGCACTGTTATTATTACAGATAATGCTTATGGGCAACCCGACATCGTCATGCCGCTTCCGGCCAACGGCAATACGGGCATGAAGTCTATCACAACGGCCGTCAGGCTCGATAAATCTCTAAGTTGGTACGATTTCACCGTCAGGGTTTCAGGCCATGAAAAATACTACAGGCGCTATACCGGCCATGTAGAGACAGGCTTGCCCGGATATACAGACCCATACATGGGCTTTTGGGATGGATCAACAAAACCGCCTTTAACGTGAGGACGTGGCCTTATCAGGCCACATCCTTACGTTATTGATGCCGATGATCTCCCGTTTTACTTATAATATTAATGGGCTTCATGTGTAGATAGCATCTTTCTCCAGGTAAGATGAAAAACCAATTCTCCATCCTTCGATGGAATAGGCGGTGTGGATAGAATCAATTGATCATTCTTCAATCTGCCATATCTTACCTGTTTACTACCTATCCAATTAGGCAAAAGACTGCCTTCTACAACATGCACTAATTCACCGGGACTGTTTTCATAATATTTCCCGTAATAAGCTACATAATCGCTTAGAGCAGCCCGGGCATCTTCAGGACTTCCATCATTGAGAGAGACGGAACTGAAGGGTAACCGCTCCATTTTTGTCAACTGCGCATTCATATTGCCGTTCTTGTCATACATCAGTATACCGGTGACATTTTCCCCCAAATAATGAATGGGCTGGCCTTTGTCATTGAAATATACCCATGAGATCAGTTTCCACGTGCCAATGATCTTATCTCCAATTGGGGTTCCCGTCTCTTCCCGGAGTAATGCAGCTAAAAAATGCAGGTCCTCCCTGATATACTGATGTCCACCCGGCCTTGAAATGACTTCCATTGATACAGATGTTTCGCTATGCCAATCATCAATACACTTCCCCGTAGTCCGTTCATCATCTTTTCCATGAATTATTACGAGGGGTAAAGGCAAGGGCATTTCGGGTATATAGCTATAATTATTGAACAACAGGAGATCGGCCCGTAGTCGTTTTATCAGCAGCTGGAACAGTTCTTCGTCTCCGATCCGCTCTTTACCGAAATCTGTAAATATGCTGGTAAGCCTATCTTCACTACAGTTGTATTCCACCTCCCTGAAAGGATAGTTTGAAGGCCCCGGCATAGCAGATATAAATAATTTCCGGGGTAATGGAAGCCCCGCTTTATGTAGCGCTCTTGCTGTTTCAAACGCCAGCAATCCTCCAAGGCTATGGCCGAAAAACAGGAAAGGTTTATCCAGGAGCGGAATAAGCAGAGGCATCATTTCCCTGATCAACAGGTGAATATCTGATGCAGCGGCCTCCATTAGCCTTCTGCCCCGCCCTGGTAACTCTATAGCCACCACCTCAAAATCATTTCCCAGTTGACGTTCCCAGCCATTGAAAAGGGAAGCATCACCTCCGGCGTCATGAAAACAGAACAAGCGATTGGTGCTTTCGGGTTGTGGCCTGGGGATAACAAACCAGCGCGTAGGATCCTCCTGCTTAATTTCCGTGGTTTCACCAGAGAAAACAGTTTGATCCTTCCCATGGTTTTCTTCCAGTATTCCTATCAACAGGGAAACAAATGCTGTTATAGTTGGATGCGTCCAGAAGGCGGTGGCAGGTAATTTTATATGCAGTTTTTTTTCCAGGCGGTTCTTCAACCGGATACCCATTAGCGAATCCTGTCCCAGTCCTTTAAATGTCATATATGGCTTGATCCTGTCCGATGGGAGTTTGATATTACCAGCGGTATATTGTATTACCAGCCGTTCCAGTAAATCTCTTTTTTCTTTAACTGAATTACGTGTCCCGAAGTGGCGCAGGAAGTCGGATTCTTCCGGTAGTATGTCATTCTCTCCTGCGGATTTTGGCTTGTACGTTATATCAAAACAATCCCTTTGGAAAGGATATCCCGGCAACTTTACAACCGGCGCTTTGGAGGTGCGATAAAATAGTCTCCAATCCATATCATATCCTCTTTCATATAATTCCCCGAGGCTCCTATAAATGGAGTCCTGCTCAGGCTTTTCACGGTAGGTTGTGGCTACAGGTATGACCTGTGCTTCGAACGCCTCTGCACATTCATTTATAGCATTCAGCAATACCGGATGAGGGCTTACTTCAATAAATACCGAATGACCTTCCTGCATGAGATATTCCATCGCTGCAGTGAACTGCACCGGGTTACGAAGGTTATCTGCCCAATAGCCTGAGTCCATTTCTTCCCCACTGATCATTTTACTTCTGACGGTAGAGAAAAGGGGAATATGATTTGGGAGAGGTTTCATATCTTCCAGTGCCTTTTCCAGATCAGGTTTGAGTGGGTCCATCTGTTTGCTGTGTGAAGCTACGTTCACTTTTACGGGGCGGGCGAAGATACCCTTGCTGTCCAGCTCTGTGTTCAATTCCTCAATGGCCGGCAGATCGCCTGCCAATATGGTGGATTTAGGGCTATTGCAGACTGCAATGCTCAACGCCGGGTATTTTTCTGCTATCAATCTGTTTGCTTCTTCAACTGACAACTCCGTCACGATCATCCCGCTTCCTGCTCCGCTTGCTTTTTTCATCAAGGAACTGCGGGTACAGATAATACGCGCCGCCTGGTCAAGCGTTAAGGCGCCGGCAATGTATGCCGCAGCAACTTCTCCCATACTATGTCCTGTTATAGCCTCAGGCCTGATTCCCCAGGACATCCAGAGTTTTGCCAGCGCAATTTGTATAGCGCAAAGTAAAGGTTGAATAACATCGATATGCTGCATACGGCTCGATTCCGGGGAAGCATGCAACTCCTGTATCAGGCTCCATCCTGAATAAGGCATGAAGGCATGGTCGCACTCTTCCAGTGTTTCCCTGAATACCTGCTCCTGCAAAAACAACCCGCATCCCATACCCGGCCATTGAGAACCTTGTCCGGGGAATACCATTACCACCTTGTAATCATTTGAGCCTGGGAGATGCGGTATTATCTCATCTGTGTCCCGGATAAAACTTTCAAGTGCCCCGATAAGCTCATCCCTGCTGTTTGCAGTGAATAATTTCCGGTATTCGAATGCTGGCTTTAAGATGGCAGTCGCTATGCATATTTCTTTGAAAGTGCTTTCTGTAGCCTCTTTAAGAATATTAACATACGTTTTGGCATACTCCCTGAGCCCTGCAGCTGATCTGCCGGAAAGCGGAAGACAATACCGGCTGCATTCGGGCAGATTGCTGCGTTGGTCATCTCCCACTCTGTATTCTTCCAAAACGGCATGGGCATTAGCACCACCCCATCCAAACGAATTGACGCCGGCCTTCAGGGTTTCCCTGCCATTTACCGGCCAGGGAGTTAGCTGATCTTGTACAGAAAGTTGAAGTGCTTCAAAAGGAATATCGGGATTGGGTGTTTTGTAATGAAGATTGGCAGGCAGCAACCTGTGCTGCATTGAGAGCACCACCTTTATCACTCCTGCTATACCTGCTGCACCTTCCAGGTGGCC
Organism: Chitinophaga polysaccharea; assembly: GCF_902150045.1. Lineage (GTDB taxonomy): Bacteria > Bacteroidota > Bacteroidia > Chitinophagales > Chitinophagaceae > Chitinophaga > Chitinophaga polysaccharea_A. The sequence continues at coordinate 213,831 of NZ_CABFVU010000003.1, read as the reverse complement.
TATATTTGTTTTTACAGATCCGATGCTAAGTTTGCGTTTTCTTTTGCTGGTATTAAAAAATTCCCCCAGCGCCCTGGCCTCAACAGGATCGCCTACCCTTGTACCGGTTCCATGTGCTTCTACATAGTGCACCTCATGTGGCTCAATACCGCATTGCTTATAGGCAAGTGCCAGTACCTGTTTCTGGCCGGCAATGCTGGTAGCCGGCAGGTTGACATTATATCCGTTGTTATTGATAGCTGTTCCACGTATAAGGGCATATATCCTGTCGCCGTCTTTTTCAGCCTGCGATAGTTTTTTTAGCAACAATACCCCACCCCCTTCTCCACGCACAAAACCGTCCGCTTCACTGTCAAATGCGCTGCATCTGCCTTTTTCAGATAATGCGCCAAATTTTGAAAGTAACACAGATTGGTCGGGAGCCATTAAATGGTTTACTCCGGCAGCAATGGCCATTTCTACATGCTCATGCTGTAAGCTCCGGCAAGCCAGGTGAAGGGCCGTCATTGAGGACGAACATCCTGTATCAACTGACATACTGGGCCCGGTAAACCCATATGCATAGGAGACCCTGTTAGCAATAATGTTGGCAGACATTCCCTGTGCCGAATGCGGCGTAACAGGAACATTTTTTTGTTTTCGGTAATGCTCAAAATCGTTCCAGATATCGCCTGTATAAACCCCTATGTGCCGGCCTTGTATCTTTCTGAAAGGTATGTTTGAGCTTTCAATAGCTTCCCAGACAAGCTCCAATATGAGTTTCTGGGAAGGATGCATTTCGGCAGCTTCCACAGGGGAAATATTGAAGAATAAAGGATCAAAATCATGGATATCCTGCAGCATGGATGCATCGCGTTGATGGGTTTTATTGACTGCGAGTGGAGAGGGATCATAGTAATCCCATAAATTCCAGCGTTCCGGACGAATACGTGCAACAGTATCTTTTCCCTGCCGCAATAATTCCCAGAAGTCCTTTACTGTAGATGCTTCAGGAAAACGACAGGATAAACCTACAATTGCAATGGTATTAGCATAATAGGGATCGGATTGGTTGAGTTGAGGGTTCATTTCGGGTAACATAAAATAGTTATTTCGTTGAGGGTTTATTCCGCTAAGTGCGCAAACTAAAAAATCTGAGATTAAGATAATAAAATTGCTATTTAAATTCTCACATTTTCATTAAAAATAATTAAAACTGATTTAGAGCTATCGTCTGATTGTGGGGCGTTTTTTTTATGACCTGTTCCAGTTCATTATATAAAATTCAGGCCGATTAAGCCTGGAAGGCTGCACTTAAATGGAAAAGCAGAACGTTCACTACTAACGGATAAATCAGAATTCTACTGTGCAATTCCCCGGAAGGAACGGAATCCCCGCACTGCTCCTAAGTTACCGGAATAACAAAATTTCTATAATCGTCCATATGAATCACTACAAGGGTTGACGCTTCATGAGAAATTAATGGAAGTATCTGAAGTTTTTTTTATTTGTCGGCCAACGAAAATAAGGAAAGCGGAGTCGAATAAATAGTGAATACACTTTGGTCATTCCTCCATCTGCCACAGAGTATTTTGCGCTTTAGCAATTAAAATTAGAAAAATGAGGTAGACTCACCCTCTTTAAATTTATAGTGTAATTTTGGGGTATAAGAATGTCTTACGGATATCAGTAGTGTCTAGTCGTTGACTCTCATCTATTGTTTGGGAACAAAGCCTTTAACCGCCCCTCTATCTTTTGGCAATAGCTCTCAGCCATCCTTTCGTGCTGATAATTAGAGTTTACATTATTGATCGCGGACACTCCGTGAACTATTTCGTGATAAATAGCAGTAGCAATACTTTCATTTGGCTTCCCTGGTAAACTGTCTTGATTCAAATCAATATAGATGGTCCCAAATTGCCTGGGATTTGTCTCGGGGCCACTGAGTAGACTTTCAGATCTATTAAATTCACCTAATATATCGGGATTTGCAAATGCTTTAACCGGCTTGTCTCTGAAGACAAAATCTTTAAGATGTAATAGGGGTTGTGGGTTAATTACTATTAGTTCTCAAACAGGCTTTCATAAAAACAACTTGTTTTGAGTGATGTAAGCAAAACAGATCACAGGATTTAACGAACCAGCGAGGATGTACAGGAATATGCCCTGTTTACAGCTTCAGGAATACATCAGTAGCTGCCTGGGCGATTTCATGATCCTGGTCTGCGCTGCCACCACTCACTCCAATGGCGCCGATCAAATTGTTGTCGTAGAGCAGGGGAACTCCGCCACCCAAGATCACAATCTTTCCCCCAAGCCTCATTCCCATCTGGAAGAAGGCGTTTTCCGGTTGTGCAATCCCCCCTAAATCTTTTGTGGCCATTTTAAACATGGCAGCTGTATAGGCTTTCTTAGGCGCTAATTCAACACTAATAGGTTTGGCGCCCTCCATTCTTAAAAAGGCCAAAGACAGTCCCGAAGCATCTGTTATACAGACGGATACCGGAACCTGAATGCGTTCAGCTTTACAAACAACGATTTGTAAAACCCGGAATAAGTTCTCTGCCCTAAAATGGTCCAACATTTATTATATGCATTACCGTGATAAATTATGATAACTGTTCGTTTTGTCTCCTAGTCCAGGCATCCGCCTGAGCCTCTTTTACTAAATCAATGAACTCTTCCGGACAAATATTACGATACAGACCTCCATCGTTTTCGGCTATTTCCACCATTTTATCAATCATTTCCTGCGGATCAAATTGCTCAAATGGAAATGCAGCTTTGGTTTGATCAATAAAATTCACTTTCGGATCGTACCACTTTTTGATGGTTTCCATCATCCTGTCATTAAATCCTGTGTCAAAAGGTCCCGGGTTAACGGTGGCAACCTGGATCCCAAAAGGAGCCAATTCATCTGACATCACTGTTGCAATCCCTTCCAGTGCGTGCTTTGAAGCCACGTAAGCCCCGGTTAAAGGCCCTCCAATAAAGCCCGCAACAGAAGAAACAAAGATGATCTTCCCTTTTCTGCGTTTAACCATACTTTTAATAAAGCCTTGCGTAAACTCCAGATTTGCAAATACATTCGTTTCAAATACCTTGCGCACAAAAGACAAAGGAATTTCAGATATTGCTCCGGCTTCCGAAATTCCTGCATTATTGTACAACACATCTATATCTTCAAATGTCCATGCGAACTGGCGGTCCGTTGGATCTAAAATATTAATTTGTTCTACTGTTAGCTCAACCTTATTCTTTTCAGCATCTTTTCTCAACGCTGTAACCTGGGACAATAACTCTACACACGCAATCACATCATGCCCATTTCTTGCTAACTGCAAAGCGGTTGCTTTGCCCAGTCCGCTACCAGCCCCGGTAATTAAAATTCTCTTTTTTTTCATTTGATTTTAACTTGCAAACATGACTTTTAAACAAGCTTCTGTTTCCCTGTAATTAATTTCCTCAATTTATACCCGGTCGAATAAAATACCATTATACTAGTTTAATTTATCGGGCGCCCGAATGTAGATAATCTAATTATTGAAGCTCTTGCCCTTTTTTCAGTTCCGTATTTTCGGGGGAACTCCACAAAGAAATTGGCCAGTATGATTCGTTTAGAGAACGAGACAGCGCTCTACTATAGGTGGGGCTTTTTGTGTCTATGATTACCAGCGCTTCCTTATTCTTTTTTTTGCAACTGGTCTTTTGTATGCTGAACTGTGTGCCGTCTGTGATCCAAAATACCGGCGACAATTGGGGTTGATCAAAAGAAAAAGCCCCTGTAAATCAAAGATTTACAGGGGCTTTAGTGCCCAGAACTGGATTCGAACCAGCACACCCTTGCAGGCGCTGCGACCTGAACACAGTGCGTCTACCAATTTCGCCATCTGGGCAACTGATGTTGTGTCAGGGCTGCAAATATAAGCAGCCGTTTTATTTTTCCAAAATTTCACTGAAATATCTTTTCAGTCAACCTCCGCAACTTCACTGAAAATCAGCCCGGTAAACAATAACGCGCCCGGGTTGTTAATTAGCATACAACCGCCAACATTATGACATCTATCATCATTATCATCGTACTTATAGCGCTCAACTTCTACTTTTCTATCGCGGAAATTGGCCTGATCTCAGTAGATAAGCCGCTCCTGCAACAACAGGCCGACAACGGCAACAAGAAAGCCCTCAGCGTGCTGAACCTCATCAAAGACCCGGACGAATTTCTCAGCGCCGTACAAGTGGGTATTACCCTTGTAGGCATACTGGAAGGGCTCTACGGCGGCGACCTGATGGCGGCCTGGCTGGAACCGGTATTCGTTTCATGGGGCCTCCATGAAAGCATGGCCCACCTGGTGGCGCTCATCGTGGGCGTGGGCGGCATTACCTACCTCACCATCGTTATCGGTGAACTGATCCCTAAAACCCTCGCCCTGCTGGATCCCCAGAAAGTATCTTATCTCATCACACCCTCTATGATCATCTTTTCAAAAATCACCTACCCTTTTATAAAATTACTTACGGCCAGTACAAAATTCATTCTCGGTCTTTTCTCGGTAAATACTATCCGGGAAGAAAAACTAACGGAAAACGACCTGCGGAGCATGCTCACCGCCGCTTACAAACAGGGACTGATAGACAAAGGAGAATTCACCCTTCACAAAAACCTGTTCTCTGCATACGACCTCACAGCGGAAAATATTATGACGCCTTCCGCCATGATCACCTACGTAAAAAAGGAAATGAACAGGGATGAAATAACGGAAACGATTAAACGCAGTATTCACCGCACCTTCCCCGTAGTGAATGATAAAAAGGAAATGCTCGGCGCACTGGGTGCAAAGGAATTCATGCTGTATCCCGATAAGCCTCTGGAAGCACTGCTCAGCCCTGTTTCTTTCTTGTCGCTGAACCAAGCCGTATACGACATCTTCCAGCAGCTACGCCGCGAAAATACCAACATGGGCGTAGTGATCAATGAATACGGCGCCTGTGAAGGAATGATCTCCTACCACGATATTGTATCCGGCCTTTTGGGCGGCAGTCTCCCTGGATTCAATGCCACAGAGCGTTTCCTGGTACAGCAGCCGGATAAAAGCTGGCTTACCTATGGCTACACGCGACTAAGCTATATCCGCGAAACATTGAACTTTGAATGGCTGCGCGAATATGAAAGGGAAGATATCACCATTGCCGGGTTGCTCATCGATAAACTGAAACATATTCCTGTGCCCGGCGAAAAAGTAATGCTCAACCAGGTAACATTTGAAATAAAAACAATGGACCATCACCGCATCGATGAGGTGATTATCCGTACACAAACACCTGCGCAATAATACCTTTGCTGTAGTATATCTTCCATAACCTTTCTATCTTAACACAAACAACCTGATAGTCATGCTAAGAAAAATTCTGCTGCCGGGATTACTCGCCCTGCAGAGCCTTATTTCATCTGCTCAAACCCCGAAACCGAATATTATTTTTATTTATGCAGATGACCTGGGATATGCTGAAACAGGCCCTACTATGGCCAACAGGGTTACAGCCCGCAGAAATACCCGCTGTCGGCCTACGCAGCCATGATCACTTACCTGGATACGCAGGTGGGCATCATCATGGACCTGGTGGCCAGCCTGGGGTTGGACAAGAACACCATTATCATGTTTTCGAGCGATAACGGCACCACTTTCAATGGCGGAGTGGATGCTGCCTTCTTTAACAGCACCGGGGGCCTTAAAGGGCTTAAAATGACCTTTATGAAGGTGGTATCCGCGAACCATTTATTGTACGCTGGCCGGGGAAAATTCCTGCAGGCGCCTCCTCGGAACTGCCAGGCGCACAGTACGACCTGATGGCCACCATCGCTGCAATGGCGGGCATCCCCGCCCCACCTAACGATGGTATTTCTCTGCTGCCGGAAATGACCGGCAAACATACGCAGGTAGCAACAAGAAAATACCTCTACTTTGAATATCCCGAAAAAGGCGGCGCTGTGGCCATCCGCATGGGAAAATGGAAAGCCATAAAAAACGGCCTGAAGAAAAATCCCGCCGCCCCCTGGGAACTATATGACTTCAGTACGGACAAAGGGGAAGAACATGATGTGGCTGCCGCACACCCGGAACTCTTGCAGGAGCTCAGCAACATTGTGAAAAAGGAGCACCGGAACGCACATATCAATGAATGGGAATTCATCAACCCAAAAATCAGTAAAACAAAATAAAAAATAGTGCAGGGATTTCCGGTGTTGAAAATCCCTGCACTACCTTATCAATAAGCCTATTCTGCCCGCAGGCTCTTTACCGGGTTGGCTAATGCAGCCTTCAGCGCCTGGTAGCTCACCGTTGCCAATGCAATAGCCATAGCCAGCAAACCCGCAAACATAAAGATCCAGCCACTGATGGCAATCCTGTATTCATATGCCTGCAACCAGCGATGCATCATCCACCAGGCCACCGGGAATGCAAGCAGGCAGGAAATACCCACCAGCTTCATATACTCCCTTGATAATAAGCCCGTGAGCCCGGCAATGGAAGCGCCCAGCACTTTGCGGATACCGATTTCCCTGGTTCTGCGCTCGGCTGTATAAGTGGCCAGCCCGAATAATCCCAGGCAGGAGATAAAGATGGCAAGACCGGCAAAAAAAGCAACCAGCCTGCCTGTAAGCATCTCTTCCCTGAACAGGGCGGCAAATTCAGTATCCGTGAAAGTATATTCAAACGGGTAACCGGGATTGTAACGGGCAAATATTTTCTCCGTAGCAGCGAGCGCTGTATTAATATTAGCTTCCGGCTTAAAGCGGATGCTTATATATTCCGTGTAGGCAGTATTACTGAAAAGCAGGAACGGGGCGCTGGCCGTATACATATTATTATACAGGAAATCACCTATGACACCCACAATATGATACGCACGGTTATTATTATAAATAATACCGCCGACCCTGCCTTCTGCTCCCATGCTTACCGCCATTGAATGATTGATGATCACGTTGTTACTGTCCGTACGCGCGTCGGTATTAAAATCCCTGCCTGCCAGCAACTGCATACTCATGGTGTTAAGATATTGCGGGCTTACGCCGTCGTAGGTAATAAGCACATTCTTTTCAGGGTCTTTTCCATTCCACGTATAGTTGTCGGCGTTATACCAGATCTTCAGCATGGGCGACTGGCTCAAAGCGGCATTGGCAACCATGCCGGTTTCCTGCAGGTCGTGTAGTATCGCCTCAAAATGATCCCTGACATGCCCCTGCATATTAACAGATAACAGACGGTCCTTATCAAATCCCAGGTTACGGGACTTCACATGGTTAATCTGCTGGTATACGATGATAGTGCAGATGATTAATATAATGGAAACGGAAAACTGTGTAACCACAAGGCCACGCCGGATAAAACCAGCCAGCACATTACCGCTGCCTTTCATTTTTTTTAATACGCCCACCAGGCTAAACGAGGAAAGGTAAAAAGCCGGGTAACTGCCTGCCACCGCGCCGGTAAGCAATCCTATCAGCAACAGCGCACCGGTGTGTGATGGCTTCCACAACGAAAGCGACAACTGTTTGCCAATAACAGCATTAAACACCGGCAGCACCAATAACAGGATCAGTACAGCAAGTATTACGGCGATAAAGGCCATCGTAACAGATTCTGTCATGAATTGCAACAGCAGCTTATCCCGGCCGGCGCCCATTACCTTACGCACGCCCACTTCACGGGCGCGCTTTTCAGCGCCCGCCGTAGCGAGGTTCATAAAATTAATACAGGCAATTAACAGGATAATGCCAGCTATGATACTAAACAAACGGACGTACTGGATACGGCCCCCGCTAACCCTGCCATCGGTATACTGATCATACAGGTTCCAGTCGTCCATAGCCTGTAAAAAGCACACCGTATTGGTCCTTGTTTTTGTACTGAGATATGTTTTCAACTGCTGGTTCACCGCTGCTACATCTGCATGAGGCGATAACTGCACATAAGTGCGGACGCCGTTGGCGTCCCATCGTTTTATCCAGTCGTGGCTGGCCTCTATTACCTCAAAAGGCGCCAGCCACTGGAAATTAAAAGTACTATTCTCCGGGAGCGCTTTAAATACGCCGGTGATCATATAGTCGTCGCCGTTATTCACGGTAAGCGTTTTGCCCACGGCATCTGTGGTGCCAAAGAAAGCAGTGGCCATCCGCTCGCTGATCACCAGGGAATTTACCTGCTGAAAAGCCGTGGCAGGATTGCCGCCGGTAAACTGCAGCCCCAGCATGGCAAACAACGAAGCATCCGTATAATGCCCGTCTATATTCATGTGCTTATCCTTCCAGCTAAACAGCTCCCGGGAATTGCCTCCGCTGCGGGCGGCCCTTACCACGCCGGACACATCCTGCGGCAATGCCTTCCCCATAGGCCCCGGCGTGCCCATGTAAGTGGAAATTTTACCATCATGGGTCTGGTTTTCCCTGACTATGTACAGGTGCTCATAGCCGGGTATATCGTGGTTAAACGTAAGCTCAGATTCTATCCACAGACAGATAAGCGCCGTACAAACAATACCTGCGGTGAGGCCCGCAATATTCAATATACTGTATCCCCTGTTTCTGCGGAAATGGCGAAAGGCAATATTGAAATAGTTTGCGATCATAGCTTTTGGTTGAAAATGAAACACATGCAAGCGCCCAAAGAAAATGCCAGCAAATAGCGCTATGAAAACCAATTGCTTACTTTGCGAATGTCGGGATAAACTGTCCGGAAATGGGAACGGGTGTTCAGAAGCGGACAACAAGGCATACGGTGATGAGCACTAAATCTACGGGAAAAGTAATCGTTATAAAGTCACCAGTTGCCGTCGAAGCGCCTCCAGCACCATACCAGTACGGCTTTGTACATTTAATTTATTAAACAATATTTCACGGTAGCCATCCACGGTTCTTTCCGTTACATTCATTTTAGCGGCAATGGCTTTATAGGTAAGATCGCTGCAGGCCAGGTGAAGGAATTCCCGTTCCCGTTCTGTGAGCGTTTGTTTTTGCTCCGACTGCAACAGCAGGCGGCGGTAATTAACATTGGAGGCATCGTTGCTGTACTGCCCTGTGGTGTAAATTTCCTGTAATGCTTTTTCCAGTTCTGTGGGATGGATATCTTTAAGGAGATAAGCACAGCAACCAGCCTTCAGCATTTCTATGATCGTGGCGTCATTGTCTTTCATCGACAGGGCCACTACTTTTACGGTGGGATATAATTTCAGTACGGCTTCCGTGGCTTTGGCCCCATCCATTACCGGCATATTTACGTCCAGCAGCAGGATATCAGGGGGTGCAGGCAGCTTGGCCAGTTTATCCAGCATCTCTTCTCCATTCATCGCTTCGGCCACAATGTGAAAGCCTGCGAATCCGCCCACCAGTAAACTAAGTGATTTCAGGAACAACTGGTGATCATCTGCAATACCTATGTTGATCTTCATAAACAAAAATTATTCAAGGGGTAATGTTATCAATACGGCCGTACCACCGGCAGTTGTTACCTCCCAGCGGATGTCGCCTCCAAGTAAGCTGGTACGGTGCTGCATATTCCGGGTGCCCATACCGATAGACGACATGCTGGTTTTATCAAAGCCCGAACCATCGTCCGCAATAATGACGATCAGTTGCTGGTTTGCCTTCCGGATGCTGATATCAATCACCTGTGGCCGGGCGTGTTTAATACAGTTCTGCATGGCTTCCTGTATGATCCGGAACAGGATGATCTGTGGCTCCGCCTGCAGGGGTAATTCCACCAGCTCATAGGTAAATTTCACCGTGATAGCTCTGCTGGAATTGAGCCTTTCCACTTCCGTTTTCAGGTTTTCTACCAGGCTGAACTGATCCAGCCACTGGCGGCTGAATGATTTTGAAAGCGCCCGCAGATGCTGAATAGCGGTGCTCAGGGTATCTTCTGCAATCTGCAACGTATCCGGGATTTCCTTCATGCTCCTTTGGGTAACATTGATCAGGAGCTTGGTACTGCTTAATAACTGGCCTATATCGTCATGCAATTCCTGCCCCAGATGGGCAAAGGCTTCTTCCTGCATTTCAATCTGGGACCACATTAGTTGTTTGTCGTAATCTTCTTTCATTAATTTAAGCTGATGTAAATATGCATCCTGCTTCTTCTTATAACTTATTACCGCAGCCACTACCACCAGTCCCATAATGGTAACCAGCAACGATATAAAAATCACCGCTACAAAGAGATCCTGTTTGACCGGAAGCATACTACGCCTTTTATCAGCATAATATACAACAGGTAATTGGATAATGAGTTCAACACCGCGAAAAAATGCCTGGCACGGGCCGTATCATTTTCCAGTAGCAGGTTATAAAAGGCGTTTACACTCACGGAAGCCGCGAAGTAAATAAAGAAGGCAAGGGTTAACCAAAAAACAGGGTGCCGGAATATAGATGCTTCACTATCCGGGGTTATTGAAAAAAAGGATAAAAGGCACCAGCAAATAACCAGGAAGCTTTCTATGGTGATGTTAATACCCGGAAAGGCACGCCATCCGTCCATTACAAAGCTGTAGAAAAGAGACACAAAGCAAAACACAAAAATGGAAATACCCATTAGTAAGCGCCAGCGATAGTCCCTGATTCCCGATCGGAGAATAATTGTAATCAAACTATATTCCAGCACCACAAAAAAATGATACACTATAAAAAAACCTAAACCTTTTGTACCGATAATTTCCACTATCACCTCTGTAATAATGGATACGCCGAGCAATACGGTCAGCAGCTTTACTTCCCTGTGCTCAAGGTGAAACAAACTGATAATAAAACAGGCTATCAATAAAGCATAATATGCATACACCCAACCGTTCATCGGCACAAAAAATTTAAATCAGGTTTAGCTATAAAAATAAAAGATCCAGGTCGGCCGTAGCAAGCGGCGATCCCTGGGCCTTCAGCAGGTCAAACAATTGCTTGAGCGGTCCTCTCGGGCCTGGGGTACCATTGCCTCTTTCCTCAATTTTTGGATCTCCGGTGTCATGTACCATATTATTGGTGGTAGCTTTCTGCAGCAATTGCGCATATCCTACCTGTTCCTGATCCGATGTAAGCCCTTCAGCCACCAGGCTGAGCTTTTCATCGGCCTCAGGAATGGCAAAATGAAACCGGATGTACTCACAGCCTTCCTGGCTTAAGATACGTAAAAGAGAGGCTTTACTGAAATCCACTGCATACGATCCCTGGAATAAGGGAATCAGTGCGGGATTCGCAATCAAAAATTTGTAAAAATTGTTCAGCATTCCAAAATACGCACCAACAGTAATTGGCATTCCATAGGTCACAAGCTGGTCCGAAGTAAAAGGCATACGGTAATCCAGCTGTTCAGTGAGAGGTTTCAGGTAGCCCTGGTCGTTACAACCATAGCCAGCAAGGGACATTTGATCACTCATGTTAGGTCAGTTTAGTGGAAACAAATATTTGACTTTTTACTCATGACTGTTACCGGGAAAATCCCCGGTAACATATTTTACTGCTATCCACCTGCACTGTCCTCTTAAAGTTTTAATAAACCCAGCTTGTAAAGGGTATTTACCGGTTTGTTGTCCCAGAACAGTTCAAAGTCCTCCAACCCCGCAGTCTCGTAACTGTCTTTCACTTCCTGCAACGTATAGGTTTTGGCATTAGCTACCGACAGCTGCTGCAGCATCTGCGTAAGCCATTGGCCCTGGGAGGGCTGCACGCTGATATTTACTTTCTCTTTTTTGCCCTGGAATGTTAAGGAAGACATTTCCCAGGTACTCCCCTTCTTCGATTTCGTAATAATTTCCATGGCCGGCTGTTTGCCCAGGTATACCACTTTGGATGTGGGCTTCACGGTCCCGGCTTCTTCCTCCATCAGTGCATTGGTGATAAAGTCGGGATGCACCGTGGTTTTCGGCACTTTAAAGTCGAACCATTTTGATAACGGGAAGTCCAGGCAGGCGCCGTGCATAAAGTTCAGCAGCGATTTCTTCAACCCATAGCTGAAAGCTTCATGGTCCGTGCCTGTGGGATCAATATGCATAATATCATTATTGGCGAAGGCGCCTGTTTCCTCTGTTTCCTTTTGTACATTGAACCTGGCAGGATTCAGTCCTACCGGGCTGTGGGCCGTCATGGTAAACTGGTGCCAGAAAGCCGATTGCAATATCCCTGCCTGGAACATCTGGCGCACCATTTCCAGCGCGTCAATGGTTTCCTGTGCGGTTTGTGTGGGAAATCCATACATCAGGTATGCGTGCACCATAATACCGGCCTCGGTGAAATGCCGGTTCACCCTCGCTACCTGGGCAACGGTAATGCCTTTCTGGATCAGCCCCAGCAACCGGTCGGATGCTACTTCCAGTCCGCCGGAAACCGCGATACATCCTGATGCCTTCAGCAACAGGCACAGATCCCGGGTAAAGCTTTTCTCAAAACGGATGTTCGTCCACCAGCTAACCGTGAGCTTACGCCGGATGATTTCCAGCGCCAGTGCCCGCATCAATGCGGGAGGCGCGGCTTCATCCACAAAGTGGAAGCCGTTTTGCCCCGTTTGCGCAATGATGGTTTCCATACGGTCGCACAGCAACGATGCCGTAATGGGCTCATATATCTTTATATAATCAAGAGAAATATCGCAGAAAGTACATTTGCCCCAATAGCAGCCATGCGCCATGGTAAGCTTGTTCCAGCGCCCGTCGCTCCACAGGCTGTGCATGGGGTTTACTACTTCTATGGCGGAAATGTATTTATCCAGCAGCAGGTCGCTATAATCCGGCGTGCCCAGCTGGGCCTGTTTATAATCATGCGTGGCGGAGCTGTTCACATAGGTTACTTTTTCTCCTGTCAGCAGGAAAGTACGTTTCAGTTCTTCCGCGGTTTTCTTTCCTTCCAGGAATAAAAGCAGGTTTTCCAAGGGCGCTTCCCCATCATCCAGCGTAATAAAATCCACGAACTCAAATACCCGGGCATCCGCCAGTGAGCGCAGTTCCGTATTGGGAAACCCGCCGCCCATCGCCACTTTCACGGCAGGATAATGCTGTTTGATCCACTGTCCGCAGCGCAATGCCGCGTACAGGTTGCCGGGAAAAGGCACAGAAATGGCCACCATCGCCGGTTGTACCTGCTGCATATGCAATGCCAGCAAGTCGGTAAGGATAGTGTCTATATATGTATGATCCGCCTGTAATGCGGCATAAAGCTCATCGAAGCTGTTAGCGGAACGGCTCAGGCGCTCGGCGTACCTGCTGAAACCAAAATGCGGGTCCACACACTCCATAATGAGGTCCGACAAGTCTTCCAGGTACATGGTAGCCAGGTGTTTGGCCTTATCCTGCGTGCCCATGGCCCCGAAGGCCCAGTTCAGATCATCCAGTTGCGCAAACCGCGATGCTTCCGGCAGGTAATCCCGTTTGCAGATCAGGTGCGCCAGTGTGGGATTCTTTCCCTGCAAAAATAAAATAACCGCGTCTATGGTCTGTATATAGTCGTCCTGCAACACCAGCATCCGTGTTATATTCTCTGAAGCCGCTACCGGCGGGGCTGCAGCAATATGTGCAAATAAACGCTCCAACCCGGTTTTTGAAAATAAACGGAGCGTTACCTCAATACCCAGGTCCGACTGGAAGGAAGTAATGTTCTTTGTATTCAGAAATCCTTTCAGGTAAGCTGTGGCCGGGTATGGCGTGTTCAGCTGGGTAAACGGCGGTGTTATTAAAAAAACTGAATTACTCAAGTCGCGTTGTTTAAAACGCAAATCTACCGCTTTTTGCGGAGGGAGCGAAGGCGCTCCCCTTCGCATAGTCTACAAAATTTATAGACTTTTATTTGGAAATAATAAAACACCACTTTATCTTTGCCTCACCACCACTGATAAAAGCCACCACTCCATCAGTTCCCACCACCAGTTTTATTTTGTAGCATTACCTCGTCCGCCCCACCAGGACCGGCAACGTCTCGCATTTTATTCAATCAATAATATACAACCATGAAAACGCATAAGCACTTATTTCTTACCGGCCTGATGGTGACAGGATTATTTAACGGCGCCAACTCCTTCACCGCACCCAAAAAGCCATTTGTAAAACAAGGTATCTGGAGAGGTGTATTCACCCTCAGCGAATCACAGGTGCCCTTCAATTTTGAACTGAAAGGCAAAGACCCTGAGCACGCAGTTTTTACGCTCATAAATGGTTCCCGCCGCGACGACTTCCATGTACAACGCATAGGCAACGACTCTTTATTTATAAAGATGAACACCTACGATGCTGCCCTGGTAGCAAAAATTGAATCCGATGGTAAAATCACCGGCGAATACCGTAGCCTGGTGCCCAACTTCCGCGGCAACGCACTGCCTTTCACAGCGGAACACGGACAAACCTACCGCTTCGCGGAACCAGGCACGGAAGCCGCGCCTGCATACGATATCAGCGGCAAATGGGACCTGAAGATCTACAGTAAAGAACCAACTCCCAACCGCATCGGGCTGCTCAAACAAAACGGTAATAAACTCACCGGTGTGGTCATGTCTGTAGTAGGCGACAGCCGCGAACTGGAAGGAACCGTTCACGGCGATGAATTTGAGCTGTCCGGCTTTACAGGCCCCAGCCCCATCTACATCAAAGGAAAAATAAATGATGATAAATCCCTCACCGGGGAAATCAGCCTGGGCATCTACAATAACATCAAATTTGACGGCGAAAAAAATGCGGCTGCAGAATTACCGGATCCGTATAAGCTCACTTTCCTGAAAGAAGGTTATAAAAAACTGGACTTCACCCTGCCAGATCTCAATGGGCACAACGTTTCACTGAGCGACGACAAATACAAAGGCAAAGTAGTGATCGTGGAAATCATCGGTACCTGGTGCCCTAACTGCACAGATCAAACCTCCTTCCTCTCCCCCTGGTTCAATAAAAACAAAGACCGCGGTGTAGAAGCCATCGCCATCGGTTTTGAACAGAAAGATGACCTGGAATATGCAAAATATACCCTGGGTAAACTGAAAGAAAAATACAATATCCAGTATGATATTCTCTTTGGCGGCATTGCCGATAAGAAAGTGGCATCTGAAAAGCTACCCGCGCTCAACCGCATGATGGCCTTCCCTACTACGATCATCATTGACCGTAAAGGCGAAGTACGGCAGATACATACCGGCTATACCGGTGAAGTAACCGGCCAGTACTACAAAGACTATGTAGCCAAATGGAACCAGGACCTGGACGCTTTAATTGCAGAAAACTAACTTTAACATTTATTTCCGGATCTCGTAAACGCTAATCCGACCGTCAATATTAAATTGCACCAAATTTAAACACACAACATATGCAACGATTAGCATCACTGCTTTTTATTGGAGGATCCATCTTCCTCATGTCTTTCACCTCACCTGCTACTGTCAACAAAGGAGAAAAACCAACCAAAGCTGCAGCAGCCAGGAAAGCAACTGTTTTCCAGGTAGACAGTAAAGAAAGTAAATTAAACTGGACAGGTAAAAAAGTGACCGGCCAGCACGAAGGCACTATCAATATTGCCGATGGCAAACTGGAAGTAGAAAGCAACGTGCTGAAAGGCGGCAGCTTTTCACTCGATACCCGCAGCATCGCGGTAACCGATATCAAAGATGCTGGCGGCAACGCTAAATTACTTGGGCACCTGAGAAGCGAAGATTTCTTCGCAGTGGAAAAATTCCCCTCCGCTACTTTTGTAACTACCAACGTAACCTCCAAAGGCGGTGGCAACTACGAAGTAACCGGTAACTTAACCATTAAAGGCATCACCAACCCCGTTACCTTCCCGGCTACCGTAACTGTTGCCGGCAGCAAGCTCACGGCCAAAGCAGCTATTAAAGTAGACCGTACCAAATACAATATTAAATACGGTTCCAAAAGCTTCTTTGAAGGCATCGGCGATAAAGCCATCTACGACGACTTCGACCTGGATGTTACACTCGTAGCCGCTGCCAAATAATTCGTTCTTGTTTTTACTACCCCATTATATAATTCCTGGGGAGCACGGGCACTCCCGCCCATGCTCCCGGGAATGCCGATCCACCAACTCTGTTACAGCCTCTTAACAGCACCCTTTTTTAATCAACCAATTAATTTTTCTGCAACCTCCATGTTGCTACCGGGCATTACATGCCATTTATAACTTTTACCACCATGAAGCTGAGAAAAATGATATTCATTTTACTGGGAATACTATGTGCATACACTATTACAGCCGGGTTCAAAACCAGCGATCCGCCCACCAAAGCACAGCTGGGAGAAAAACTGTTCTTTGATCCCCTGTTATCGAAAGACCGCAGCATCAGCTGCGCATCCTGTCATATCCCGCAATTTGGATTTGCAGATACCCTCGCCTTCAGCAATGGTATTCATCATACGCCCACCAAAAGGAATACGCCTGGCATTACCAATCTTTCCGGGCGACCTAATTTCTTTTGGGACGGACGCGCCGCTTCCCTGGAAGACCAGGCGCTGCAGCCTATTATCAATCCCGACGAAATGGGGCTGCCTATTGAAGAAGCCGTGCAGCGCCTTAACGATGATGAAAGCTATAAAAGCTACTTCCGGCAACTGTTTAACAGTCCGCCAAACAGCAAAAACCTGCTGCAGGCTATCGCCGCCTTTGAGCGTACCCTGGAAACCGCCAACAGCCCGTACGACCGGTACATTGCCGGTGATGATAATGCACTAACGCCATCGGCTATACGCGGCCGCCTTCTTTTTATCGGTAAAGCCAATTGCAATAATTGTCATTCGGGAGAAGATTTTACGGCCGACCGCTTCAAAAACATCGGTCTTTATAACGGGACCACCCTAACGGACGCAGGCCGCTTTGAAGCCACGAAAGACAGCTCCCACCGCGGTTTCTTCAAAGTGCCCGGCTTGCGCAATGTAGCCGTTACTGCTCCGTATATGCATAACGGTATGTTCAAAACACTAAAGGAAGTAATTGCCTATTACAATGACCCCAACAGCATTGTACACGATGGCATCAACCGTGACCTGTCGCTCAGCAAACCGCTCCATCTCAGCAAAGAAGAAATGGAAGACCTGGAAGCATTCCTGGTAGCGCTTACCGACGACCGCTTCAAACTGAAAGATCATTAACCATAAAAAATCAACCTGGGCATGAAAAAAATTATACTGCCGGTCCTCTCTCCCCTGATGCTGCTCTCAGCAACACTAGCAGCACAGGATAAACACCTTACGGATACTACCAGCCAGCTGGGAGAAGTACAGATCGTAGGCAGCCGCAGCGCTAACCGTACCAAACTGAACTCGCCGGTACCTGTAGATATCATCGATATTAAATCACTGCAGGAAGCAGCGCCGCAAACCAGCATCACACAACTATTACAATATGTATCTCCCTCCTTCCATTCGGTAAACGGCTCCAATGCCGGCGATGCAGGATCTGCCCTGAGCCTGGCACAGCTGAAAGGACTTGGCGTAGACCAGTTGCTGGTACTGGTAAATGGTAAACGCCGCCATAAAAGCTCCAACGTGAACTGGGGCGGCCTTGGCAACGGCGCCACCGGGTATGATCTCAACTCCATTCCCGCCGGCGCTATAGAGCGCATCGAAATACTGCGCGACGGCGCCGCCGCCCAATACGGCTCCGATGCCATCGCAGGGGTGATCAACATCGTACTGAAAAAACAAACGGATGATGTGATCGTATCCACTACCGGCAGCGTCCGGCGCCGCGGCGATGGCGCCAGTACCCGCACCAATATTAACTACGGTATCAAAATAGGCGACCAGGGCGGCTACCTCAATGCCACCGCCGAATTTGCCACACAAGCCATTTCACTCCCGCCCGGCCGCGATGATGCAGGGCTGTACAACGGCCCCATCTATGGAGGCGGCGCCAACACCCGCGGTTATGATAACATCTATACCAAAGAAATAGACGATGCCATCCTCGCCAGCAGGGGCATCGACCGCCATTTCTTTGACCAGCGCGGCGGAGGTTCCAACAAAGCTAAAGACGCATTGCTGTTTTTTAATACAGCCATTCCCGTTAGTGACGATGCTGAGGTATATGCATTCGGCGGTATCAGTCACCGCAACTCCCAGTTCACCGCGGTATACCGCCTGCCGGGATGGACGGAGCGCAACAATACCGGTCTTTATCCCGATGGCTTCCTGCCAAACATGGACAACAGCATCACCGACAAATCCATTGCCATTGGCCTCAAAGCCCGGGCCGGTGAATGGAAGCTCGATATTTCCAATGTATATGGCAAAAATGATTTTGGCAACGTGATCAGCAATTCACTCAATGCCAGCCTGGGCCTCAAAAGCCCTACTACTTTCGATGCCGGCAAATACAACGCTTCCCAGAATACCGCCAGCCTTGATATCAGCCGTTACTTCCCCACCCTGCTGCATGGCCTTAACATCGCGTTTGGTGCGCAGTACCGCACAGAAACCTACCAGATCATTGCCGGTGAAGAAGCCTCCTACAGCAAAGCAGATCTCCGCCCTGTTTATACAGTAGATACTTCAGTGAACGGCGTGCCTTACCTGGCCGATGGCGGCCTGCTGGCGTTGAACGGGCTTTCTCCCGGATCACAGATCCATGCCGGGTTCCGCCCTTCAAATGAAGTGAATGTAAGTCGCGCTATTGTAGCCGGCTATGCCGACGTGGAGCTTAATGTTACCGAAAAATGGCTGCTGTCGGCCGCTATCCGCGCGGAAAACTTCTCCGACTTTGGCAACGTTACTACCGGTAAAATAGCTACTCGCTACAGCTTCGCCCCATGGCTCGGTATCCGGGGTTCCGCCAATACCGGCTTCCGCGCCCCCGACCTGGCACAGTTCTATTACACGGAAACCTCCACCAGCTTCCAGCAGGGCCGCGCCGTTGACCAGGTAACCGCTTCCAATAAGAACGCCGCTACCAGGGCGCTTGGCATTCCCTCCCTTACGCCGGAGAAAAGTACCGGCTACACCGCCGGCATTACTTCCCAACCGGCACGAAACGTGGAACTAAGCGTTGATGCCTATCTTATAGATATTAAAAATCGTGTAGGCAATACCGGTAACTTCTCTGCTACCGATCAAAACCTGCCGGCAGATGTAAGGGCATTGCTGCTGCAAACCGGCACCACCCAGGCAAAGTTCTTTTACAATGCATTCAGCACCCGCACACAGGGAATTGAATTTACCGGCAGCTATAAAATCCCCCTGCAACGCAACAGCCTGCAGCTGCTGGCTGGCGGCAACTTTGTAAAGAATGAGGTAACATCTGTAAATACTCCCAAAGGACTGGAACAATACAAATACGTCATCTTCAGCGAATCGGAAAAAGCAAGGGTAACAACCAATATACCACAACAGAAAATAACGTTGCAGGCTATACTGAGCACGCCCCGGTTCATCTTCCTGGCACGTGCCATTTATTTTGGTGCTGTTACTACTGCCTCTGCGCTCAATGCTAATTTCCCGCGGCCCGACTACTACTTCCAGGAGCTGAAGCCCATCTGGGTTACCGACTTCTCCGTAGGGTACCGCATCAGCAAAGCCGTACAGGTAACGGCCGGTGTAAATAATGCGTTCAATGTACTGGGCGACTATACCGACAAAGCCATTGCAGGGTTGCGCAACCCGTCTGTAGTAGGTATTCAGAACGGCAGTGCAGGCATTCAGCCATTTGTAAGGTTATACGCCCGTTTCTAATCCATTAAAAAAATCATCATGAAAAATAATCACTTCTTCTTCCTGGGTAGCTTTGCCATACTGGCTTTCAGCGCCTGCAACAAAACGGATTACCTGGATGTAAACGCCGGCGACCGCCCTCCGCTCTCCGCCAATATCCGTTTTGTAAATGCCCGTATTCCCGCCACCGGCATCCAGTTCTGGACGTTTACACAAAAAGTAACCACCGATGCCGTGCTGCCCGGCGCCACATCCCCTTATGTATCCACTACTTTCGGGAATGTGCAGATCAACTTTACGGAAGGCAGCGGCACTGCCTACAAAGCTTCCAGGCAGTTTGGCAACAGCGCTGCCTATTCAGCAACAGGCGGCCCTAACGGTCCTATTGCCGGATACTACCATACTGTATTTGCCGCATCCACTAAAGCCAATACAGGCAAAGACACCCTGATCCTTTTTTATGATGATCTCTCAGCCCCGCCTTCTGGAAAGGCAAAGCTCCGGTTTGTGCACCTGGCGCAGGGCATTGCGGGAGTAAACGTGAAACTGAAACAAAACAATGCGGAAAGCAGCCTGTTCACCGCTATTCCCTATGGAAGCGCCGGTGGCAGCAACCTCCAGGGATCCGCCTACGAAAGCGCGCCCTTCACTAACGTGAACGCGGGTACGGTTTCATTGACCGTAAGCGCAGGAGAAAATGCGGCGCCCATTGTTATTGACCAGCAGGGTTTAACTAATATCAATCTTGAAGCAGGGAAAATATACACAGTATTTATACGTGCAGACAGCAAAGGGGGTGTAAGCGCTGGCATCCTTTCTACCGGCGGTTTATAACGGTTAGCAATTGGTGGTTTGTAATAAAAAGAGGCTGTATCATAACTAACTTAATGGGTGTGAGAATCGCATATACGAAAATTTTCTCCACCCGGTACCCGAGTAAAATCGGGTAAAAGTTATTTATGATACAGCCTCTTTACTTTTTTATAAGTTGCCGTTAAAAGCTCACCTTGCCCCCTACTGTGATCCAGCGGCCGGGCATGGGCACAGCGCCAGCTTCCACATAAGTTACATCCAGCAGGTTGGTAGCATCTGCATACACCTGGTAACGGGGTTGCCTATACGCAATACGGGCGTCTAACAGGGTATAGTCTTTGTAATTAACGCGCATGCAATAACGCGCCGCGGCGGAAACACTGAAGTGGCGTGCAATATCCGTACGCACATTGGCAGTGAACTGGTGCCGCAGGCTTTCAATCACATATCTCGAAATTTTCGTGGTGATCGCATCTCCTTTAAATGAGGGAGAAAGATAATTGTAGCCGGCGTTCACACCAAAACTGTTAACCAGCGATCCTTCGCTGAAAATAGTGTTGTAGCCACTGTTAAGCGAGAAACCGGTCATATCCGCACGCTGGAAATTCTGCGGCTGCCAGGGAACTTTTGCCGGATCTACACCGCCGGCAGTATCTTTCACGAAGTCAATAAAATTGCTCACCTGCCGGTAGAACACCGACCCGGAGAAAGAAAACTTACCGCTGAACTTCCGTATGCCCGCTTCTGCAAAAGATGCTTTCTCTGGTCCCAGGTTTTCGTTGCCGGTAATACCACCGCCTTTATAGTAAAGATCTGTGTAAGTAGGCAAACGCTGGGCGGTACCTGCATTGGCAAAGAGCTTTATGTTGGACGTAACGTTAAAACCTATATCTGCACCGGGAAAGAACTGCCAGCCGTATACCGTGTTATAATTGAGATACCCTCCCACAGTAAAGCTGAACCGGCGGTCGGCCACCGATTTATACTCGCCGAACAGGCCCAGGTTGGTACGGTCGTGGTTACCGAGGTTAGAGCTTTTAATATGCTCGTAACGCCCTTCCAGGCCGGCGCCAAAGGTGCCGATGGCAGTGGTAAATGTGTTATTCAGTTCTGAATCGAATACATGGGTATTATGAAGATTCCTGAATTTATCGGGTTTTATGTAGATATAATCATCTTTGGTGTAGCGGTAGCTTACCCGTGGCGTCATCACCCAGTTGGGATTGATGCGGGAGGTATTGCTCACGGCGGCGAAAAGGGTTTTCACGGTTTCCTCTGAATTCAGGTCGCCGGGAGCGGCATAAAAACCATTGGCGCCATACCCGTTATTTACAAAGCCGGCCATCACATTGTATTGGTGCAGGGTATCGCGGTTAAAGGCAGCCTGGTAAAATGCGCGGTAGTTATCGTAGGCCGTGTTGTAACGGTAACCATTGCCCTGGTTACGGCTGGCGGAAAGCGACTGGCTGATGCCGTTCTTTACCAGCGCGCCGGTGGCGCCAAGACTGTATGCACTGTATAAATTATCCTTTTCATTCTTTTTAAAACTGCTGCTCCCGCTGCCGCTGATGCTAACCCCGCTTTGGGTGGCCTTACGGGTTACGATATTAATGGCGCCATTCAGTGCATTGATCCCGTAAATACGGGCAGCAGCGCCTCTCAGCACCTCTATATGGTCTACATCTGCCAGGGAAACAGGCAGGTTCATAATATTATGGCCCGTTTGCGGATCGGTGATCTTTACGCCGTTCAGCAGCACCAGGGTCTGGTCAAAAGTGCCCCCGTCGATGCCGATATCCGCCTGGATACCGCCCGGGCCCCGCTGCCGTACATCCAGCCCCGGTACATAGGCCAATACTTCCGTTATAGACGATACCGGCAAAGCTTCTATCTGCCGGCGGGTAATAATGGTAATGTTCCGGTTCACCGCCTTTACAGGCGCTGCCAGCCTGTTCTCCTGCACAATCACTTCATCCAGGTGGCGGGTGGTAAGCACGGAGTCTGCCTGTTGCGCAGAGGCGCTGCCACAGAGGCCAAGGAACAGGGATATCAGTAATTTGTTATTCGGTACTGCTACACGCATCTCTCTAAATGATTGCTAAAAGAGCGCAAAAGTACGTATTAAATCATTTATCCGATCAGGTACGGGTATTCCGTAATGATAACCAGGTATTACGGTCCATTTCAAACCTTAATTCCCCGTTCTTCATCAGGCCCTCATTCTTCCAGCCGCTGCGGGTGTAAAAATGTTCCGCCCGGGTTCCCGGTGCTGTGCCAAGCCAGAGCGGCCCCGGGTAAGTATCAAAATACCAGTTGAGCATAAGTCGCTGCAACTCCCGGCCAATTCCCCGGGCCTCTGTATGCGGATCTACAAACAAGGCCCAGATATTATGTGTGGCAGTATCCACAATAGCGAATCCCACGATGAGCCCGGCCGACTCACACAGCCATCCCTTACCAGCGCTGGTAAGATATTGCACATAATCAGTCGTGGTAACCAGCCCGGGGTTATTCAGCATGTTTTCTTTCACAGCCGCTCGGACACGCTGTAAACCGGGAATATCGCTTATAGTGGCTTCTCTGAAAATCATAGGGTTAATACGTGAACGGTTATACGTAATGACTTCACCTGATGAAAATATCAACCCTGTTAAGATACATTTATCTCAACAAAAAAACCTTTAATTTTGTGTTGCTATGACACCAGAAAACAACAGGAAAGCAAAGATCCTTAAATGGATAAAAAAGCTCGGCTTCTGGGGTTTTCTTTTCTTCCTTATAAAGGGCCTGCTGTGGCTGGCCCTGGGTTACTGGGGCGCCTCCCTGTTCCGTTAAAAACGGAACAGGCCTTCTATTACTGTCACGGCCTCTCCTTTCAACAATACGCGATCTCCTTCCAATATCACTTTCAACTCTCCGCCCCGTGGCGATCCCTGGTAAGCAAGGAATTCATTTTTATGCAATCTTGCCGCCCAGTAAGTAGCTAAACTGCAATGCGCGGAACCTGTTACCGGGTCTTCATCAACGCCTACTGGTGTGGCAAAATAGCGGGAAATAAAATCATATGGCCCTTCTGCGCTGTCTTTCCCTGTAAGCACCACCAGGTAAGGCGCCAGGATGTTCCTGTCGGGCACAAAATCCGCCACCGCAGCGCCTGTTGGCAGCTCTATGATATAGCGGTCCACGCTGAATGCCACATCAATGGCATTGGCAAACAGCCTGCGCAGGTCGTCCGGCAATGCCACCCGGTCACAGTTACGCGCAGGGAAATTGAGCGTGATCCACCCGTTCTCCCGGCTGGCGGTTAACACGCCGCTCAACGTGGTAAAGGAAATAGTAGCATCCGGCGCTACAAGCCCGGTTTCCCATAACACGTGCGCACTGGCCAGTGTAGCATGCCCGCAGAGTTTCATTTCTACTTTTGGTGAAAACCAGCGCAGATGATAGCCATTTTCCACCGGCAGCAGGAATGCCGTTTCTGCCAGATTGTTTTCTGCCGCAATGGATTTCAACACCTCATCACCGGGCATTTGCTCCAGGAGGCACACGCCGGCCTGGTTTCCCTTAAATGGCTGCCTGGTAAAAGCATCTACCTGAAAAAATCTTATTTCCATATGTTGTTACAAATTGTAGCACAAAAATGCAGCGAATTATTTTCCAAAAACAGATGCAATTTTGATTATTTCGACCATATCAGATATAAAAAGGCTTCATGCAAATACCTGCATGAAGCCTTTAAAAACTGCGCTGATTTTACTATTTCTTCGGAGGGAGCGCAAATGCTACCGCATCGTGCTCAAAGTGACCTTTATGGGAGCCATCGCAAAACGGTTTGTTGGCAGAAAGCCCGCAACGGCAGATCCCTACTGCTTCCCGGCCGCCCAGGTCGTATTTGTTCCCGTTCTTATCCACGATCTCAAATTCACCTTCTATTCTCAGTGAGCCATTGTTGTTTACTGTAATTTTTGTAGCCATAAATCTTCCTTATTTGAGCGGCAAAAGTAGGGAAAACAAATGGCTATTCCGTTAACAACCTGTTACCGTTGTTCTATCACGGAAAGGATATTGCCTGCGGGATCGGCAAACCATGCAATTACGGGGCCTCCTCCGCGGAAAATACCTTTCTCATCTGTTTTAAGCTCACCTTCATAATGCTGGAATTGTACGCCTTTTGCGGTGAGCTTGTCTACCGCTTCTTCCACGTTGCTTACCGGGAAGTTCAGCACGGTAAACGTGGCAGGGGTATGATCAGGCTTTTCGTAGATCATCACCGATGGCTCGCCTGCAATCTTTAAAGTAAGCACCGGTTCCTTTTCGCCGTCTTCTGTTTCTATTCCCAATGTTTGCTGGTAAAATTGCTTTGCCTGCTGCAGATCATTTACTGAGAAACTGCTGAATGCTTTTGTGTTCCCAAACATAATAACTGGTTTTTCTGGTGAAGAATAATTTCATACTACGGTGAAACAAGGCACAGCGGCCTGCTCCATTGAAATACCTGTTATGTAAATGTACTATCATCAACCCGTAATCACGGGGGGCGAACAAGGCAAATTAAGGGGCTATTACGACAACTATTGCACAAATTCTTTCACGGCTTCTCCCAGGTCATATACGGGCACTTTATCTTCCAATGCACCGGCCACAATGCTGCTGCCCGCTGCGCTCCTGTAGCCGCCGGCGCAATGCACCACCACGGGCTTATCTGCCGGAATTTCGGATACCCGTTCCCGTAGCTGATCAAGCGGGATAGCGATCGCATCATTAAATATCTTTTCATCGTTCATTTCAGATATCATCCTGACATCCACAATTGTATAATGTTCCGGGTGCTCCCTGAAATCTGCCAGTGGCAATGGTGCCATCGTTGCCTTGCCCCCGGCGTAAACAGCCGCTGCTTTGATAAATGGCTCATAACCTATCTTGGCTGTCTTCCGGATCACTTCCTGTAATTCCATTCCGTTCCCGGCCAGCAGGCAGTAAAGCTCTCCGGGCGCAACGATACTTCCCAGCCAGGTTTCAAATTTGCCGCCATTCTGCAGGTTAATGGCATGGGGCAAATGACCTTGTTTAAAAAGGGATTGGGGCCGGGTGTCTATGATAATAATATTTTCTTCTGTTATTTCCGCTGCTATCTTCACTTTATCCAGCGATGGCTGCAGGTCCGGCGCTCCTCCGCGGTTTACACCCACATCGTAAGGGAAGTATTTGGGGATGAAAGGCTGCTGGGCCAGCAAAGCTGTCACAAACTCCGTTTCACTGAGCGGCTGCAGGCTCCAGTTGCTTACTTTTTCCAACCCGATAGTACTGCTGTCGGCATCGCCGAGCGATTTACCGCATAAAGTTCCGGCGCCATGCCCGGGATATACCAGCACATCATCTTCCAGCACCATCAGCTTTTCGCGCAGGGAATGATACATTTGTTTTGCCAGCTCGTTACGATGCGCCGTCATGTTGCCGGTATGCTCCCTTAAGTCGGGCCGGCCACAGTCGCCCACAAATAATGTATCGCCTGTAAACACCGCCCGTGGCTCCCCTCCGTGTATTAGCACCACGCTGATGCTATCCGGTGAATGACCCGGCGTATTCAATGCTTTGAGCACAATATCCCCCAGCATCATCCGCATTCCCTCATCAAAAGCTACATGCGGGTAAGCGGCGCCGGTACGTTTCGAACAATACACAGTGGCGCCCGTAACCCGGTGCAGCTCCAGGTGGCCGCTCACAAAATCCGCATGCGGATGGGTTTCAATAATACCGGTGATCTTTGCATTCAGTCCTTTCGCATATTCCAGGTAAGGCCTGATATCACGGGCGGGGTCTATCACGATGATCTCACGGGCCTTTTCACTGTAAATGGCATAGGCATACTGCGCCAACCCACTATCTTCAAATTGTTGAATATCCATGACCATTGCTTTTATGACAAACTTTCCATGTAAAGAACTTTTACACGGATCATGGAAGTTACAACAAACAGCATTATCAGTTGTTTGTTTCCGGGAGATAAAAAACGCCCCGGGGATACCGGGGCGCAAACCATGCAACATTTATAATTTTGTAAACCGCGGCTCCAGGTGCGGCGCCAGCCCCGGCAGCTTTACCTTGTACCGGTAATAGCCTCCGAAAAAATCTTCTTCTTTCAATAACTCATGACCTGTTTTACTGATCCAGAAAGTTTGCGTATAGTGTCCACGCGGCGAGTCTCCTTCAGTGAACAGTTTCCAGCAGTCTACCTCCTGGTGGTTTAAAGTTTGCAGCGTTTCACTGCCGGTTACTTTATACGTTACATATGCCGGTGGCTCCAGTCCCGCGTCATAAAACCGGATCACAAAGGTTTTCCCGGCCTTCAAAGGCAACATTTCAAAGGTTTCTATATCGAGGTTCCAGTTATAATTAGGCTTGTCAAAAACAAGTTTAAAATCCGCTGCTTTATTGTTCAGGGCGGTAGTATCGCCGCTGATCCCATCAGCAGCCCAGCGGTAAGCTTTCCGTTCCCCACCTCTTGTTTCAGCGTGGTACAACGGTGAGAAATCGGCCACGCTGTTATAGGAGTAGCTTTTGAGATAACGGGCGGTATCACTCCCATACCAATGCTGGGTGATACGGAACACGGGCTCATTATCATGATTGGTTTTCTCTATTTCCCGCACCCACAGGCTCAGGTCAAGCCAGTTACTGCGGGAGGGCAGCTGAAAATATACCAGGTATTGCTTTACCCCCGGTTTCAGGAAAACAGTATTCAGCCGGAGATGTTGCTGATCAATAGTATCGGTTTGCGCAAAAGCAGGCAGCATGGCCATTAACAGCACAGCAAGGGTCAGGTAGCGCTTGGGTTGCATATTGATAAGGTGATTTAAAGTGATCGGATCAGCAAAGATTTCCTGTTTCCCTGCTGTTCTGAAAATGATTTCAATCACTTCCCCTTTCTTTTTAATAACCTGCCTGTTTATCCCTGGAAAAATAAAACCAGGCAGCCGTTGAAACTATCGGCCCGGCGGTTGAGCCTTTGCCGGTAACTGTTGAATAATAGTACAATCACTGCAAAGGAGTGCAAAACCTTCGTAAATTGGGTCATGCAATTAATAAGCCGTATGCCGGCAGCCGTCAAGGTACAATGGGTGCTCTGGGCGGCTGTTTTTTTAATGATGTTCTTTACCATGCTGCCGGAAGATGGCTTCTGGCAGGCCGCCGTTTTTTCATTGCTCAACATCCTCTTTTATGCGCTGGTCATTTACGGCAATATCAGCTGGCTGTATCCGCGGTACTACCTGAAAAAGCGTATATGGGTCTACGTTATTACGGTGCCGCTGTTCCTGCTGGCGGCAGGATCAATAAGGGGCATCCTGCTCACCTGGATCTATAACACCTGGTTCGCTACACACCCGGAGCCTCTCACCACCGCTATTATGCTCCGTTACCTCACCGGCATTCCCCTGCTGTTCCTGATGAGCTTTATAATGAGAATGGCCATCGTTTATTTTGAGCTGAAGGCGCAGGCAGCCGCACTGGTGTTACAGAATACAAGAACGGAGCTCAATCTTCTTAAATCACAGGTACAACCACACTTTCTCTTTAATACGCTGAACAATATCTATTACGAAGCCTACCTGGAAGCGCCCCGTACTGCGGCCCTGATAGAACGGCTGTCGGATATTATGCGGTACTTTGTAGATGAAAGCCCTAAAGACCAGGTAGACATCTCCACGGAAATCAAGTTCCTGGAAAATTATATTGCACTGGAGCGTATCCGGATCCGGCATGGCATCGATCTCCAATTTACCAGTGAAATGCCCGGCGGATGTGCTATTCCACCCATGCTGCTCATGACCTTTGTAGAAAACATTTTCAAACACGGGATCGATAAAACCAGTATGCAGAACCATATTGATATTTCGCTGGTAAAGCAGGACAACACCCTGCTTTTCACTACAAGGAACAGTTTACCGGGGCAGCCTGTACATAACCATCCCAGCGGATCAGGGATCGATAATCTCCGGAAACGCCTTACCCTGCTGTATGGCAGCAACTTCACGCTGCAAACCGGCAGGTCCGGTAATTATTTCACCGCATTATTATCCGTTCCGTTATGAGCCTGAAATGTATCATTGTTGATGATGAGCCCAATGCCGTAAACCTGCTGGAACTGCATATTCAGCAAACAACGGACTGGCAACTGCTGGCTAAATGCTACGACGCGCTGGAAGCGCTGAACTTCCTTAAATGCAACAGGGCCGACCTGGTTTTCCTCGACATCAATATGCCCCGGCTCGATGGCATGGAGCTGGCTGCCCTGTTGCCTCCGGAAACAAAAATTGTGTTCACCACCGCATATACGGAATACGCTGCCGCCAGTTATAACTTCCAAACGGTCGACTACCTGCTCAAACCCATTACACTCAAGCGTTTCCTGGCAGCCCGTCAGAAAATAGAAACGGCGTTTATGCATTCCCGTATACAGGATGCAGCTGTTCCGGAATCATCTCCCGGTTATTATTTTATAAAAACCGGTAAAACCCTGCAACAGGTGAAACTCTCCGAGCTGCTGTACTTTGAAGGAGAGAAAGAATATGTACGGGTAGTAACTGTGCGGGAAGCCATACTGGTATACAAACGCCTGAAAGATATTGCAGAACAGCTGTCGCCCCCTTTTATCAGGGTTCACAACTCCTATATTGTAAATACCACGCATATTGATAAGATCCAGGATAATCACCTGTTCGTTGCCGGCAAACGGATCCCGCTGAGTGAAAAGTTCAGGCCCGCATTTATGGAACTCATCCGGCAGCGGTTTTTATAACGCCCGTTACGGGGTCTTCGCCACTACAGACGATAAAAACGCCGCTACTTTTACGTCCATACCATCTGATTTATCTCCTACCGCATCGGCTTTCAGTGCATTGGCTGCCGCCCACCGCATCAGTGCATCATCATGCTGAGCAGCGGCCAGCTGTGCAATGCGGTAGTAAGTATAGGCCAGCAGGTCTGGCGCACGCGATACACATTGCAAAGCGCGCTGATAGTATGCCAGGGCATCTTTGTCTTTATGCTGCATTGCGGCAATACGGCCCATCTGGTACAACAACGTATATTCCACCCCGTAGTGATCGTCCGGGAACCCTTCATCCAGGTACGACTGCGCCAGCTTCATTGCTTCATCATTTTTTTGCTGCCTGCGCAGGTTGAGCACCCGCACTACTTTGGCCTGGGCAAGCGCCTCCGGTGTAAGCGCTTCATCCCAGTGAAGCACTTTAAAATAAGGATCTACCTGCACGTTTGTTACCGTTCCCTTTACCGGCAGCGCCAGGTGGTTGCTGCGGCTACTGATATTGATACGTTGCAGCGTTGTTGCTCCGTTGCTATATGTGATCAGCACTTCCAGCGGAAGCTGGTATATACTGTCTTTTTGCGTAATGCTGAGCTGCAGCTTATCCTGCTGCTGTTGCCAGCTGCTTTGCCAGGAAGGAGCCCCTGTGCGTTCAAACCACTGCCGGTAAAACCACTGCAAACTGCTGCCATGCGCCTTCTCCACTTCTGCCTGGAAATTTTCCCAGGTAACGCCATTACTGCTGTATTTATCGCCGATAGTCCGCAAGGCTTTATGAAAGGCCTGTTTGCCCACGATACCAGACAGCAGCTCCAGGGCGAGAAAGCCCTTGCTGTCGCCAATAGTATGCCCATTGCTGCCTGTGAGCGCAACCAATGGCTCATCATTGCCTGCGGCTACATTTTTGAGATAACCCAGTCCGCACTGGTCGCTGATATAACCCGGATAACCCGTTCTCCGGTACGCCATGGCATGGGCGCTATCGAAATGGCCCACTACCTGCAATGAGCCGTATTGCGCCAGTCCTTCTGAAAGCATGGACTCTCCTTTACTACCGGCCGACAATACCTTGTTGCCCCACCACTGATGGCCTATTTCATGACCAAAAAGCGCGTAATTAAACCGGCGCAGCGCCCCGGTAGGCATGGCTACACCTCCTAAGATGCTGGCGCCGCCAATACCGGTTATGTCTGCCACATAATCGGGATATTCAATGATGGAGAAGTTGGGAATGTCCAGCGGTCCGAATTGGGACGACAGGTAATCCAGCACGGCAGCAGATTTCCGGCTAAGATCGTTGCCATCTACACCCTTGCTCAGGCTGTAGGTATAAAAAGGCCGCTGCCCCTTATACTCCTGCCTTGTGTACCGGCCTATATAAAGTGAAAAGATATCCGGCTGTGCATAATGAAAAGTATAAGTACTACCCGCCACGGTAACGGTACTGGAAGCCATTACCGGCATCAGGCCGGCAGGCGTGGTCACAGTAATGACGCCGGTGCCACGGGTATGATTGCCTGCGCCATCGGTCACCTGCGGGTACCATGCAGCACCGTAGCCGCCTGCCATGCAGAAGCTGCTGTCCAGATAAAACTGGAAGGCGGGTTCTCCTCCCCGCTCGTAGGCACAGGTGAAGTGTAAAGGGGTTCCTGCCGGCAGCGAAGAACGGAAATGCCATCGGTAGATGATATCACCGGTTGATTTATGAATGGTATCCATGAGGGCTGCAATGCCTTCCAGCTTCAGTGTGGCCAGGCCTGCGCCCTTGCTGATCACGACATCTACTGAATCGGCCGCAGCGGCTTCGGTGTCAAAAGTAAATCCACCCTGCACAAAAAAAGATTGCCTTGCGGGGTTGACAGTTACCTGCAGCCGGTAATCGAGCTTCCGCTGGGCGGGTAACAAAGCCGGTATTAACAAGTATAGAAGAACGATCAAACGGCGCATACTTTTTTTATACAAAGTAACTGCCGGCGGCATCAAAAAAATAGTACCGGATTAACTTTTCAGCAGGGTCCTGAATTTATGCGGAGTGGCGCTATAAAATAACCGGAAACACTTTACCAGGTGGGAAGCATCTGAAAAGCCGGCGGAAAAAGCAATATCCGTTACCGGTAACTGCGTGGTGAAAAGCAGCGTCATAGCTTTTCTTACCCGCATCTTTAACTGGTATTCACCAGGTGTGATACCTTCCCTTTCCTTAAAGGCCCGGGCCAGGTAAATGGGATGTACAAACACCCGCGCGGCCAGCGAGCGGATGGTATGATGGGTATCAAATTCGTTTTCCAGGATGTCCTTTACTTTTGGCAGCCAGGGCAAACGCTCTGGCAGTTTTCCATCTGTATATTCCAACAGCCAGCTGATAATATGTTCTTCGGGGAGAGTGCTGCCGGGGTCCTGCACAAATGCGTACAACAACCGGTACAGGTAATCGAATGTGCCCGTTTTATAGATCGCTGCCGTTTGTGGCAGCAAATGCTCCAGCTCCAGCTCCTGCAAACCGTTTGGCTTAAACTCTATATTCAGGCACCGGCCGCCGGAAGGCTGGAAATGATTGGCATGACTGTATCCCGCAGGACGGAAAAGCACTTCGCCGGGAATAACAGCGCTGTCTGTTTTCCGGCTCACCTCTTCATAACTGCCACGGATCAGCAAACTGAGATATGCGTTTTCATGATGGTGCATGCTGATCTGTACATCCGGCTGGTATGCCGTAATGTTCAGCCGGAAAGAGGCATTCTCCCCAACCTGTTGTTCTTTTCCAAAATAATTGCCTGGCGACAGGATGATACTCATAAAAAAATAGCCGGTTGCATGCTGATGTGCCGGTGATCAAAGATACTTTAACCAATTCGTTTTCTTACAATTCCTCCTTTGTATGCCGTACTAATTTTGAACTATCAAAACAACAAATATGAAAAAGCTTCTTAAACTACTGATTGCTCTTTTACTGGTCATCACGGTTACCATAGGCGCCTTGGAATTATTCAGCTCCTATCGGCCTTCCACAGATATTCATACCAATGCGGCTGTAACAACAAAGCATACGATCATCATCCATGCACCCGCAGAAAAAGTATGGCAAGTAATGAGCGATATCAATAACTGGTCGTCCTGGCAAAAACAAATTCCTTCCATAAAGCTCAATGGACCGCTACAGGCAGGCAGCAGCTTCGACTGGAAAAATAAAGGGCTTACCATTCATTCCACCCTGCATACCGTAACGCCCATGCATAAACTGGGCTGGTCGGGGAAAGCATTGGGAGCCTTTGCTATCCACAACTGGATACTTATGCCCAAAGGCGATTATACGGAAGTGACTGTAGAGGAAAGCATGGAAGGATGGCTGGTATGGCTGCTGAAAGGCAGGTTCCGGTCGGAGTTGGATAAGTCGCTTACGTATTGGCTGGGAGCGTTGAAAACGGCGGCGGAGCCTGGTAAACGCTGCTCTTCCAGGGGTCATGGCAGCCTCAGGTTGTAGTGTTGTTCCTACTATTGAAACCCCGTTCACTCCTCTTCCCGCTGGTATAACTTCAATCCTCTTGATAGTCGGATGACGGATCTGGTCATACGGCTTACTTTTGTTTCTTCTCTTTTGGCGCTGAAGATCCAGTTGATATAATACCGCTGCTCCGTTTCAGAAAGAGAGTGGAAGAAACGGTTTGCGCCTGGTTCATCTTCCAGGCAAACCTTCAGTTCTTCCGGTATCTCCAGCGGATCATCATCCCGGAACAAAATGATCTTTACCCAATCACCTGCTTTCTTCTTTATCTTTTTCCGGATCTCCGCTTTTACAGGGAGGAACAATATGTTGTTGCCCAGCGGCATCAGGTGGCATTTCCTGATTTCGAAATCATCTATAGATCCTTTCACTTTCACCAGGCCAAAGGCCTTCACTTTATCAGGAGTTATTTCGGGAATACGCGCAAAGGTCCACCCACCTTTAACAGGGAATTTCTCAAGACGATACGATTGACTGACGATTGGTTTTATGGGCATACCAGTAAAGTTATAATCCTCTGTCATCTTTTCAACACCAAAAACTGTCCGGACGTCAAATATGTTTTCTTAAAAACAGCCGGGAAGATAGGTTTGTATAAAACATTCAGCTATGCAACCAACATCATCTTCCCGGCAGGCATATTTAGACTGGCTTCGCATTATCGCCATCATAGGCGTGCTGTTCTTCCATTCCGCTATGCCCTATATACCCGAATGGGAATGGCATATAAAAAACAAAGAAACCAGCAATGCCCTGCTGGAAATGAACGATTTCCTCCACCGCTTCCGTATGCCGCTGCTGTTCTTTATCTCCGGAACGGTAAGCTATTTTATGCTGCAGCGGAACACCGGCGGCGGGTTTATTGGTCTCCGCTTCAGGCGGCTGTTCGTTCCCCTGCTGGTGGGTATACTTATTATTGTTCCCCCACAGGTGTACATGGAGCGCCTCACACAGGGCTTCAAAGGCAACTATGCCGATTTCTACACCCATATGTTTACCACCGGTGTGTATCCCCATGGTAATATGAGCTGGCACCACCTGTGGTTTATCGCCTATCTACTGGTGTATGATATCCTTTTCGCGCCTTTCTTTGTATGGCTGATCTCCGGCAACGGGAAAAAATTGCTGCAAAAGCTCAGCTGGATCGGCAACAAACAATACATCTACCTGCTTATCATCCCCGGCACACTGGTGCATACTTTTATGCTGGTATGGTTCCGGCAGACAGGCGACCTGGTGCACGACTACGGCTACTTCTTCTACTGGCTGTTCTATGTGCTGGCAGGATTTATCTGCATCGCCAACCCGCTGTTCATGGACAGCCTGGAACGGAACCGCCGGCTTTCACTCACCATTGCATTCACCGGGCTTCTCATCATCAACTACCTGCGCTGGAATAAACTGGAGCCCTGGATCTTCAACGATAATTTCAGGTACATGCCCTCCACCTACCTGTATATGGCCTTAGGTGGTATTACTGCATGGATGTGGGTACTCGCTATTGTAGGCTATGCAAAAAAATACCTGAACAAACCCCGGCCCATCCTGGCATATGCCAACCAGGCGGTGTACCCGTTCTATATCCTGCATCAAACGGTAATTGTGATCCTTACTTACTATCTTGTAAACGTGCCGGATGACGTAGGACTGAAATACGCCTTTACCGTGATCGTTACTTTTTTAATCAGTATATTCATCTTCCATTTGTTTATAAAGCCCTTTGCCATGATGCGTTTCCTGTTTGGAATGAAGCCCGCGGCAAAGAAGGGAAAAAGCCGCGGTATAAAAGAAGAGGAACTAATACCCGCAGCATAGTGAATCAGCAATTATGAAAATATTCTGGAAATATTTCTTCCCCCCGTTATACGGCCTGCTGGTATACTTTACCATCCGCCTGTTAACAGACAGTATTACAGAAATGAAATTCTGGTACCGGCCGCTGTCGCTGAACGGCATTGAAATGGCCACAGCGGCGCTGATGGGCTACCTGCTGATCGGGATCTTCAACTGGTTGTTCCGGTATTTTGATAAAAAAAATGAAGCCGGTTTTTCCTATAAGATCATCCTGAAAGAACTATTGTATGTTTTTATTGTCAATCAACTGGTGCAAAATATTGTTCTCACGCCGATGGTTGCTTTAACCGATGACGGACTCCAGTTGTTCGACCTGGTCGATATCAACGTGATCCCTTTATTGTATTGTTTTATATACTATGGCGTCCGCAGGAGCAATGCTTTCTTACAGGCATATATCAATAACCGTTTGCAGCTGGAAAAAATCACCAACGATCAGCTGCAAACCGAGCTTAAATTCCTGCGGGCGCAATACCATCCCCACTTTTTGTTTAATGCGCTAAACACCATATATTTCCAGATGGATATAGACGTGGAGGCGGCAAAGAAAACAGTGGAGCGTTTTTCGGAGCTGCTGCGTTACCAGCTGTACGATCAGCAGCAAATGGTGAGCGTAGTGAATGAAATACAATACCTGCAGAATTTTATTGAACTGCAAAAGGTCAGGTCGTCGCGGCGCCTGCAGCTGGAGGTGCATTTTGATGATGCCCTGCATGATGAACAGGTATACCCCCTGCTGTTCCTGCCGCTGGTGGAAAATGCCTTTAAATATGCGGGAGGTGATTTTAATATTCACATCTGCATGAAAAAACAGGATAATGAAATATCCTTCCGCGTGGAAAACTCAATACCGGATAAGCTCAGCTTCGAGGCAAAGGGAGGCATAGGATTGGACAACCTGAAAAGAAGACTGGAACTGCTCTATCCCGGCAAACATTCATTTACCGCCCACGTGAACGAGAACAGCTTCCTGGCGGAATTAAAACTGGCTACCTGATAATGGATCAATTAACGATACGCTGCATTATTACCGACGATGAGCCGCTGGCAGCAGAAGGCTTACAGCGCTATGCGGAGAAAACGCCCTTCCTTCATGTAACCGCTGTTTGTGAAGATGCCATACAGCTCAATACCCTGCTGAAACAACAACCGGTAGACCTGTTGTTCCTGGATATTGAAATGCCTTACATCACCGGCATCGAATTCCTGAAAAGCTATCCCAATCCGCCAAAGGTGATCTTTACCACTGCATACGAACAATACGCCATACAGGGATTCGAGCTGGATGTGCTGGACTATCTTATCAAGCCCATTTCTTTCGACCGCTTCCTTAAAGCTGCCAATAAAGCATTCGATTATTTTTCGTCCCGGCAGTCCGGCAAAGAACAGCCATACTGTTTTATTAAAACAGATAATAAGCTGGAGAAAGTAATATTCAATGACATCCTGTTTGCCGAAGCGCTGGGCAATTATGTAGCTATTTATACGGGAGATAAAAAAATGATCACCCATGCCACGCTTAAATCAGTACAGGAGAGCCTACCAGCCAGGCAATTCCTGCAGCCGCATAAATCCTACCTGATTAATATCAATCATATCAGCGCCATCGAAGGGAATGTGCTGCACATAGGTAATCATGAAGTACCTATCAGCAAATACCAGAAGGAAGAGCTGCTGGAGAAGATAGTCAATAACCGGCTGTTGAAGAATAAGTGATCCAAAGGATGTAACTTAGGGATATAAGTAAACCGCGAATATGAAAATTGCCATCCTCGACGATTACCAGGATATTATCAGGAGCCTGGATTGCTTTAAACTGTTAGCCGGACAGGATGTTTTAGTACTGCACCATACGGAGAAAAACCCTGTGAAGCTGGCGGCACTTTTAAATGATGTAGAAGTGCTGGTGCTCACCAGGGAAAGGACCCGGATAAATGAAGAGCTGCTCTCCCAATTACCCAGGCTGAAGCTGATCAGTCAGACCGGCAAAGTATCCTCCCACCTGGATCTTGCCGCCTGCGCCAGGCATAATGTAGCCGTGGCGGAAGGTATTGGCTCCCCCATAGCGCCTGCTGAACTTACCTGGATACTGATCATGAATACGCTGCGTCAAATTCCACAGGCCATTGAAGGCATGAAGAACGGGCAATGGCAAATCAATATAGGCAGTACTGTTCATGGAAAAACCATTGGGATCTGGGGCTATGGGAAAATCGGTAAAATGGTGGCCGGGTATGCTAAAGCCTTTGGAGCCAGGGTACTGGTATGGGGCAGCGATGCCTCCAGGGAAAACGCCGTAAACGACGGCTTCAGTAAAGCCGCTGCCAAAGAGGATTTTTTCCGGGAGGCAGACGTTGTTTCCCTGAACCTGCGTTTAAATGAGGCTACTGCCGGTATCGTAAAAGCTGCGGACCTGGCTCTCATGAAACCTTCATCTGTGCTCATTAATACCTCCCGGGCAGAGCTTATTGAAAGAGGCGCCCTGCTGCAGGGCCTGCGGAACGGCCGCCCCGGATTTGCCGGCCTCGATGTATATGAAGAGGAACCGGTGTACAATACCGAGTTTGATTTCCTGAACATGCGTAACGTGATCTGTACCCCGCATTTGGGCTATGTGGAGAAAAACAGCTATGAGCTTTACTTCGGGAAAGCCTTTGAGAACGTGGCCGGGTTTATCGGGGGAAGGCCATCCGGCATTGTGAATGGATAATATAACATCAAAATTGGGTAATACTGCATACGGTACCTATCAAAAGTTGCGTTAACTTGGTTTTGTCATTACTATGAGCAATCAAAATCCGGACTATACATCTTTTTGGCCAACTGGGGATCTTTCGTTATTTAAACAAATGATGAAAGAGTTCACTCCTTCCCTGAAGTATTTTGCCGGTAGTATTGCAGGTAATGAAGCCGAAGCAGAGGAAATTGTGGCAGATGTATTTATCAAAATATGGCAGCAAAGACAGCAAACAACGGCCCCCAACGATGTACGCTACTATCTTTTCAAAGCAGTAAAGAACACGGCGCTTAATTATCTGAAACGCAATGGCCGGCGTCATACGCATTATAATGAATGGGAGATCCAGGTGAGCAAAGTATCACCCCAGAACCCGCAGGACCTGATGATCAGCAAAGAACGGCTCCTGGAAATAAACGCCGCTATCCGCTCCTTACCCACCCGCTGCCGCCAGATCTTTATCCTCGTAAAGGAAGATGGCCTGACCTATGAACAGGTAGCCACCCTGCTGGATCTTTCCAAAGCCACCGTGAATGTACAAATGACCCTTGCCCTGAAAAAAATATGGGCTGCACTGGGCACTTCCCTCCAATATTCCTACTCCTGATTTTTTTTTCTGCACACTTAATTGTTTTCCCTTTCTGCGTTGTCTTACTAGGGAATCAACTGAAATCATACTTCTGTAAATGACCAATCGATTATGGGAATTACTGGCGCTGCAATGGAGCGGCGAGATTTCCACGGAAGAAAAAGCCGAACTGGAAGAACTTTTACTGCAACATCCCGGTGACTGGCTCCGGACGGGACAGCTGGATCAGCTGTCTTTTCACAAAGCACATCCTCCCCATGAAAAGGGAGATACAGATGCGCTGATGGATAAAGTACTGGGTACTATCTCCCCGGGCAGCAGCGAGCCGTCTCCCATGGAGAAGGCCCCCCGCAGGAAGTTCCCGGGCGCCTACAAATACCAGGTATCCATCGCCTTCATAATGATAGCAATAACTGCCGGGCTTACGTTCATTTACCTGTCACAGCAACGCCACCGGTATAAAATAGTATCCACCGATGCCGGCATGAAAACAAAGATCCGCCTGTCAGATGGCAGCATCATATGGCTGAATGCCGGAAGCACTTTAAGATACCCGGAAAAACTGGACAAGGCCAAAAGAGAGGTATACCTGAGCGGAGAGGCTTACTTCGATATAAAACAGGCGCCCAACCGGCCTTTTATTATCCATGCACAAAAAATG
The DNA here is from genome assembly GCF_902150045.1 of Chitinophaga polysaccharea. Classification (GTDB taxonomy): domain Bacteria; phylum Bacteroidota; class Bacteroidia; order Chitinophagales; family Chitinophagaceae; genus Chitinophaga; species Chitinophaga polysaccharea_A. The sequence continues at coordinate 175,201 of NZ_CABFVU010000003.1, read as the reverse complement.
GATATACGGGTATTGGGCACCACGTTTAATGTACGGTCGTACAAAGAGGAAGACTTCGAAGAAACATCGGTGATCTCAGGTGCGGTAGAAGTAACAGTGCCGGAGGAACATAAGGTGATGAAAGTAACGCCCAACCAGAAGGTGGTGCTTCATAAAACATCCGCCGGGCATATGAGTGAAAACAATACATCAGGCAGTAAAGCGGCAACAAAGATCGAACGGCAGCCATTGTCGGTCATTTCACCGGCAGACACCATTCATGTGCTGGAAACTGCCTGGCTGAACAACCAGCTGATATTCCGCAATGAAACACTGCTTTCACTTTCACAACGACTCGAACGCTGGTATGGCATAAAAATAATTATAGAAGATCAACAGCTTGCTATGTTGAGATTTTCCGGGCGTGCAGATAATATTTCTATTGAAAAACTACTGGAGGTGCTCCAGAATATTCAACCATTCAATTATTCCATTCAGGATGATATCGTGACAATTAAGTAAATCAAAAGTTATGAAGAATAAGTTCATCATTGGGGAGCGGTCTCCCTAGGGGGCTTGCTGTGCCGGAAATATCCGCTATGGACCTCCACAAGATTCACATTTACTGATTTTATAAGTCCCCTTCCAGGTTATGAAAAAAGCAATGAAACAAACCACGTTTATCTTACTTAATAACGGACGAAAACTATTTCTAATGCTCAAATTTACCGGTGTATTGTTCCTGCTGTTTTTCCAGGCATCTGCAGCAGGATTCTCGCAAAACACGATATCCGTTTCTTTCGTCAACGCAGATATTGAAAAAGTATTCCGCTCTCTTGAGAAAAAAACAGGCTATACTTTCTATTACAGCAATAACGAAACAGAAAAAACGCCCAGGATCAGCCTCACCATGGAGAAAGCCGATGTAAAAGTGGTGCTGGATGAAGTAGCGCACAAAACCGGGCTTCATTATACCATCCTGGACAACAGCATGGTGGTATTTAAAAATGCCGGCGAGCGGATACAAACAAAAAAGATCTCAGGCCGTGTAGTTGATGAAAAAGGGCACCCGATGCCCAACATCACCGTACAGGTGAAAGGCACTACCACAGGCACATTAACAACTCCCGAAGGATTGTTTACCCTTCAGGTACCGGAAAATGCCACCCTGGTGATTTCTGCCATCGGCTACCTGCGTCAGGAAATCCCCGTTTCCGATCAGGCTTCTTTCAATATAGTGCTGAAAGAAGATGTATCCGGTTTGAATGAGGTGGTAGTAGTGGGTTACGGCTCCCAGGAAAAACATAAGCTTACCAGTGCTGTGGCCACTATCTCCGGCGCTGAGCTTAACAAGCGGGTAGCTACCAACCCTACTTCCCTCCTGCAGGGCCAGCTGCCTGGCTTACAGGTTACCCAGGGCTCCGGGGAACCAGGCAATGAAAACATACAGCTACGCATCCGCGGTATCAGCACTTTCAGTGGTGCAGGTAATGATCCGCTTGTAATAATAGATGGTTTGCCGGGAAATCTCAGCATTTTAAATCCAAACGACATCGAATCCATCTCCGTACTGAAAGACGCTGCATCTGCGGCTATCTATGGTTCCCGCGGCGCCAATGGCGTGATTGTGGTGAAAACGAAGAAAGGAAAAACCGGCTTCTCACTCACCTACGGGTATAACCTCGGTATCTCGAAAGCAGCCAAGCTGCCGGACATTATTTCCAATTCGGCAGAATACATGCAGCTGTCTAACGAAGCAAGAACCAACTCCGGACTGGCGCCGCTTTATACCCAGCAGCAGATTGACCTGTACCAGAATGCAACCGACCGTGTCAAGTATCCCAATCACAACTGGCTGGATGATATTTTCCATACCGCTTATACCCAGAACCACTATCTGAACATGAGCGGCGGCAAGGACAATACTACCTACAGCCTGGGCCTGGGTATCAGCACACAGCCCGGCGTATTGATCGGCTTCGATTACAAAAAATATACACTAGACCTGGGCCTCAGCTCCCGCGTTAATAAAAGGGTTACTATAGGCACCAATGTGCAGATGCGCTATGCCGACAGGAAGTATCCCGAAAACGGCGCCGGCGATATGTTCCTTTCCGCACTGGCTCAGTCGCCCCTCTACCCTGCTTCCAGCGATGGCAAATGGATTAAGAAAGCTTACTCCAATGAGCTGGGCAACAAGAACCCGGTAGCTATTGTGGAAGAAGATGTGCGGATAAGAACAAACGACTACTACGCCCAGGGCAACCTGTCGCTCGATGTGGACATTGTTGATGGATTAAGATGGGAAAACCGCGCAGGTATGAACTATGACAATTATAAATATAATGATTTCAGACCCGCAGTACCTACTTTCTATTTCAGTGATATGAGCCCCGCCGGATTACTTGACGTGGGCACACCAGGGCTCAATGTTGGTAACTACGGTAATGTATACACTGTTTATTACAGCCAGTTCACCTACAAAAAGAAATTCGGGGAGCATAACCTGTCCGCCCTCGCCGGTTACCAGCAGGAACAATATAAAGCAGATACCCTGGATGCCAGCCGTACACAATTCCCTACCAACTTCCTGAGAGAGCTTGATGCCGGTCCGACAAACGGACAAACAAACGGCGGTACCTCCGGCAAATGGGCTATCCGGTCCTTCTATGGCAATGCCAACTATGATTACAAAGATAAATACCTCTTTGGCGCCAGCGTGAGATACGACGGTACTTCCAGGCTGCCATCAGATACCCGCTGGGGATTGTTCTATTCCTTTTCCGGTGCATGGCGCGCTTCCGAAGCGTCTTTCCTGAAAAACAGCAAATGGATCAACGACCTGAAATTACGCGCCTCCTGGGGCCAGCTGGGCAACCAGAACATTGGTACTTATCCTTACCAGTCCACCCTCGACAACAGGCCGTATGCCTTCGGCTCTTCCATATCCACCGGCTTCACCGGCAGCCAGATCATAGATCCTACCCTTACCTGGGAAACAACGCGGGTGCTGGACTTTGGTCTTAACCTGACCGCCTTTGATAACCGCCTCACTTTTACGGGCGACTGGTTCAACAAATATACTTTTGACATTCTTCGAACCTCACAGGTGCCGCTGTGGCTGGGATTATACCCTCCCATCATCAATAACGGCGCAGTAAGGAACAAGGGATTTGAATTTAATGTACAGTACAACGACCGGATCGGGAAAGACTTTACCTGGTATGTAGGGGCTAACTTTCAACGGTACAAAAATGTACTCGAGGAATTTGGTAAACGGGAGATCAGCGGTACTACTATCCGCGAAGAAGGACACCCGCTGGATGAATACTACCTCTATCAATGGGATGGCATTTTCCAAAGCACAGATGAAATTGCCAAATCGCCCAAACAACCTGTAGACGCCACTCCCGGCGATCTGAAAATAAAGGATGTGAATGGAGATGGCGTGATCGACGATAAAGACAGAACCTATACCAAAGGAAAATATCCTTCTTTCCAGTATGCTTTCAATATTGGCGCCTCCTGGAAAAATTTTGATGTCAGCGCACAGCTTTACGGGTCCGAGGGACAGAAAATTTATGTAAACGGTTGGGGAATAGAACCATTCCGCCAGGGCTCTGTGCCTACCACCGACTGGCGTAACCGCTGGACGCCTGAACATCCCAGCACTACCATGCCCAAGATCTATGTAGCCGATGGATACGCCCCGGTACAGAACTACGCTTCCACCTACTTCCTGAAAGATGCATCTTTCCTGAGGCTGCGGAACATACAACTGGGCTATAATCTCCCGGCAGCAACGCTTGCCAGGGCCAGCATAAAATCATTACGGGTATTTTTCAGCGCAGAAAATGTATTTACCATCAGTAAATTTCCCGGTCTCGATCCCGAACGTGTAGGAGATGGTAACTATGTTACCTACCCGCAAACCAAAACATATACATTCGGCGCCATGGTTCAGTTTTAATTTCCTCTGTTAAAAGATTCAGTTATGAAAAAGTATCAGCAATACCTACTAATAATAACAGGTGCAGCCTTTATGCTGCTCAGCGGATGTAACAAAGATCTGCTGGATGTAACGCCACCGGATAAACTGGCATCCTCTTTCTTTTGGAAAACGCCCGAAGATGCCGATAAAGCGCTCACCGGCCTGTATAATTACCTGTATAGCAGCAGCGGAGGATACGCCACCTCCCAGTACACCGTTTTTGCCTGGGACAATTTCACAGACGATTCCTACGGCCAGTATAACTATGGTGGCGGCCTCAATGCCCTTACTTCCGGCATCACCCCGCAATCCGGCGACTTTGTATACTCCTATTATGCAAACTGCTACCAGGCAATCGCAGCCGCCAATTCTTTTCTGGCCAATGTAGATAAAGTACTGAGCGGCGATAAACTGACATTATACAAAGGAGAAGCCTATTTCCTGCGGGCTTTTAATTACTTCTGGCTGGCCCAGCTCTACGGCAATACCGTTATCGTTACGGAAGATCCTTTCCAGGTGGATTATAAATCGACCCGTGCAAAATCCGACCGGGCCGATGTATTAAAACAGGTACTGGCAGACCTGGATCTCGCCATTGCCGCGTTACCAGACGCCGGCTATGCAGATGGTCACGCCGTAAAGGCTACAGCACAAGGCTATAAAGTAAGAGTGCTGCTTTTCCAGAAACGATACGCAGAAGCCGCCGCACTGGCAGAAGAGATCATGACGGCCAACAAGTTCAGTCTCTTTGCTAATTATGCCGGCAATTTTTATAAACCCGATCAGGGCAATAGTAAGGAAATTATGTTCTCCGTGAAATACCAGCGCCCGAATATGCTGCACCAGGACGTAGCAATTTCCGTAAACCTGCAACGCTGGAAAGGAGAACAAGGTACACAGGATCTGATTAATGAATACGAAGCCGCAGATGGCAAAGACACTGCATCTTCCGCCGTATATGTTAAAGGGAAACCCTTTGAAAACCGCGATCCGCGCATGCGCCTTACCTTCTTCTTCCCGGGTGACACCAAAGCCCAGGGATGGCCTTTTACCGGCGCACTGGCAATAGCTACCCCCGGCAAAGACAGCTGGACAGCCGGTTATTATGCCGTAAAGAAATGGCTGGACCCAACCCTGGTGGACCCGGATTATGGTACCATCGACGACAATGATTTTGTACTTCTCCGCTACGCCGATATCCTCCTCATGTACGCAGAAGCACAGAATGAAGCCGCCGGCCCGGATGCTTCCGTATATGCCGCGATCAAACAGGTGAGGAACCGCAGCAATATGCCCGACCTCCCGGCAGGGCTTTCACAGGCTGAAATGCGCGCCCGCATCCGGCACGAAAGACGCGTGGAATTTGCCCTGGAAGGGATCCGTTATTTTGACCTTAGAAGATGGGGTATTGCAGTACAAAAGCTGGATGGCTTTGTGCCAAATCCATTACAGCCTACCGTGAAAACGAAATACAAAGCTAACTATGATTTCTGGCCAATTCCCCAAACGGAGATAGACCGGAATGCACCGGAGCTGATTCAGAATCCTGGTTATTGATTTAGAGGGATGAATTTTACAGGGTGCCGCGGGTCAATTCCTGCGGCACTTTTTTTATAACTAATGTCACATAAGCGAGTAAAACATATAAATAGTCCATTTCATCAAAGCACTTTAATCCTTCAAATAAACAAAAGATGTATCAAATCAGATTGCATTAAATTGTTCATCATCCCAAATCTAAGATCGACCATACATAATATACAATGACTCATAATCATCCCAAGGCCGATCAGCAGAAAATGCGTTATCGCCTCCAACTGCTCAATAAGACTCCGGAAGAAGACACTAATCCCATTCTGTGCACGGCACATCCTCTTCTCAATGAAGCATGATTAACGACTATCTCTAAAAGATATAACTCAATAAAAATGGTAAAGCCACAGATTTACGGCTTTCCCATTTTATTATACTTTTAACCTTGCATATTTCTGTTAACTAAACAAGATGTCAATACAAAGCAAAATAATGATACTAAATGTATTAACAGATTACTATCGTGAAGATCAATCCCTTTTTTTATATCTCCTATTAAATCTACCGTCAAAATGCGATGATCAGATATTAAGGAAACAAGGTTAATCAAAACTATGCATATCAATCCATCAATAGCAATTTTTAAAGTATAATTAATTGATAATCTTTCTGTCAATTGTAACACCACCCTTGCTGCCCTTTCGGAACACTCACATCAACTGTATTAAAGATTAGGGAGCAGCCCATTAAACCAGGTAGGAGATTATAGGCAAGTATGAGCGCGGGGACGCTACGCCATCTATCGATTTCGCAAAACGGATTGCTGATGCACTGGGCGTATCACTGGATTATTTGGTGGGCGAAGGGATTAACGCTCACTTTGATAAAAAAACGCTGCAACGTATCCAGGACATTGAGAAGCTGGACGAGGATACTAAAGAAAAAGTGTATTTCCTTATTGATAACATTACTCAAAACACCAAGGCTAAAAAAGCCTTTAACTCATAAAAATACATAAGCCGCAGGCGTTGCCTGCGGCTTATGTATTTTTATGACACTACTAATTTTTAGTGTGCAAATTCATTAAACGCTATAGTTTCTATCTTCGTATTATGGCTATCAATATATTGAACCCGCGTTGCCATAAAAACAAACCCATCTGTCACATAAGCCCCTAACTGCTTCTTTTGATTATTGATATACAAAGTATCCCATAATCTCACTTTATCTATAACCCCCCTTGCAATTCCTGCCTTTTTCTCAATATCAACACTATCAATATTGATTAACTCCATATCCCATTTCCCTGTTGCATTATTTCTATAAACATAACTCCCCTTATTGCTTATAAGTAATCCACGATAATTTCCCCAGCCAGGATTAAATCCTTCCAATACAATACAATCCTGTAATCCTGATAGCCGTATCCCGTTTTTCTTATATAGTTCTTCCCTACCTTTACTGCCAAAATTGATAATACTTATATAGTCTTTCTTATCACTGATGTTTATATCATAATAAGACTTTTGATTTTGGTACACCTGTTTCATTAAACTATTATCACGGCCTCCCATTGGGACTTTACATGATATTCCCAATAGCATTAATCCTATGTAAAATATTAATTTCTTCATCATTGATTTAATTTTAAAATCACCAACCCGCAGGCATCCAATTCAGTTTTATAGGTTGGTTCTTTCGATCCAAAAGCCGCGGCGCAGCCCCTCCTTGTATATTTCCTGATGGATCTACAGCAGACCTATAATACTCCCGAATCGGCCATCCATTAGCAGCTCTAATTTGATTCTCCTTATAGGATGTTGCCATTCATCCCGTGCTAACCCGTTATATACACCTGATGGATATTGCTTATCATACAACAATCCCCTGTTAGCATCTCTAGCATGGAACATTTCATGTGCTAAATTTGAGATCGGATTATTATCCTGTTTGCCTCCCAATACCCATACATTAGCTCCTTTAGGGTCCCAGGTTATCTTCCCTCCTGCACCACCAGCTACAGGCTTTAATGCGGATATTAATGGATCAGCTAATAAATGAGCGGCATATGCACCAGCAGCTTGAGCACCATTAGCAACAAACTTATTATCGCCGTTCCCACTCTCCAATGAAAAGCTATTTTTTGAAGTGCTTAGTTCATCAACAAGTCCTCGCCCTTCCTTCCCACTCATTCCAATTCTACCAATAGCAGCAGATGCTTGCCCTACAAATTCATCATCGCCCTGGTATCTATTCTCAACAGAAAGGCCACTTTCAGCATCTACACCAGTAGAATAAGATCCATAACCGCCTCCTGAAGTGTAACCATAATGTAATTTCTGTCCATCACCAGTTGTCACAAATACACTATCTCCATTTATATCTACATTATTTATCGGATTATTAGCTCCATATTGGTACGGGGACATGGTATTATACTTTTCCGCATAAGCATCTTGTGTAAAAAAACGGCCGATCTGCGCATCATACATTCTGGCACCATAATCATACCACTCAAGCCCTGATCCATCTCCGAACTCCTTACTCTGAAGCTCTTTCCCATTGTATTTGAGTCTATTCGCGGGATACTGCGCTCCCTTCAACGCATTCGAACTAATCCCCGCCATCGTGAGTCCAAACGGATAATAATAGCGTCTCCTCCAACACGGCACTCAAAGAACTTCTACCACTAAAAATAACGGATTTTATTTTTTCATATGAAAGAAAAAAATCTGATCGGTCATAAAACGCGGTCACCATCCGGGGGATAGATGATGTGTTACTGCTGCTGATTTACATTCTCATGCCAGATCATAGATTTATCGCTCAGCCTATATTCTGCCGTCCCCCACATCATCTATCCCCGGACGGAAGCGCGATAGTACAAAAGCTGATCAGTGTACTACCGCTGGTGTTCGCGCTGTTTATTCTTCCGCCGCCGGGTCAGCGGTATAACGCTGATGGCTATATCCTGTCGCCCTAACAAAACGTCTTCCGCCCCACACCGCCATTCCCCCCTGGCCGCTGCGGCGGCAGCCAGAGCGCAGGCCCTGGAGCGCAGCGGAAGGGCCCAGCGAGGGTGAGCCGCAGCGGGCCGCGCCTTCGGCCTATGTCTGGCCGGGAGCGCCAGCGGACGGCAAAATCATAAATGGAAGGCCAGGGGGGAGAGCGGGGCGGACAAAAATGGGTAGCGGAGGGATGGCGGGCATTAAGGCCACCAAGATTAAAAACAGCCCTTAGCCAGACCGGGAGCTACCCGAACGGAGGGCGCAGGAGCGCAAAAAGCGTGACAGGCCGCAGCGCAGCCCCTAGAGCGCAGCGGAAGGGGCAAGCGTAGGACTGGCGCGCCTTTTGCCGACTAAGCCCGCAGTGAGACCGCTTTTCCTTCAACATAAAGGCTTTACGATGATTAGCAGAGTTGTATTGTTTCTGAGTGGAACGGCACTATTTCAACGGATGGTACTGCCGTAGAGCATTTTGCAGATCATCCATACTACTGAGTTTATATCGCTGCGTACTGCTCACATACCGGTGACCAGCCATATACTGCACCTGTCGCAGGTTGTACTGCTTTAACCAGTGTGTTATTACACTGCTCCTGATCTGTGTTGCATCGATCACTTTGGGGTTAAGCTGCCGTAACTGCCGCATCATACCTCCCACTTGATTAACGATATTATTTTCACTGGCCTTGCGTTTCTTATTTTCTTGTAGCAATGGCCCTTCTTTGAACTTATTGGCTTTTATATAGACTTGCAGTTCCAGCACCTGCACTGCTTCTAGCCTTAGCCACCTTTCATTACTATGATTGCTGCCACTAATAAAAATCTTCCCTTCCTTTAAGTAAATATCTTTTACAGATAACCGTTTCAGTTCCTCCACTGTTACCCCCTGATGGATGAACAGACCTAACATAATTTTCTTTGAAGCATCTACCAGTAATTGTAACCTGTAACATTCATACAGATGGATCATTTCAGCCTGACTTAACAGATTATTAGGCAACCGCCGGATAATACCTTTCATAAACAAGCCTGTAGCGGGATTGTCTGCCTGCTTTCCAGCAGACACCAGGTAATTAAAGTAATGCCGTACCGGGCATAGTATAGCGTTAATCAGGGCTTTACTTTTATTCATGGCTTGCAACCACCGGATAAAATCTAACAGCTCCGTATAAGTGATAACATCGGCGGATAACTGTTCCTGCTGTAACCACTCCGTAAAGTAGTCCAGGTATTTGCTGTAAGTGCTGATAGTGCTGCCGCTATGCAGCTTCTGCTTTAAATAATCAGTGAACGTCATATCATGTCATTTATAAGGTGAGTATAAATCTGCGTACTGTCTAATACCTCATGACCTAAAAACTCCTGGATCTGCTCAAGGCTCATACCTGATGCCGGCAGGTGCGTAGCAATGCTATGCCGCAGCGTATGCGTGCCGATATTCTTTATTAATCCTGCCTTTTTAGCCAGTCCTTTAATACGGACATATAAACTTTGCTTCGTGAGTCCTTTGCCCTTATTGGCGCCTATAAACAACATTTGTGAAGATGTTTGTAGCAACTGAGGCCGGGCGTGATCTATGTATAACCGCAACTGCTCATAACTGCCGCCAGCTATAGGTACATACCTTTCCTTGTAACCCTTCCCTTTACGCACATAGAGTAACCTGCGATCTGTAATAATATAACCGACCTCAAGACTAGCACCCTCATTAAGCCGTAGGCCACAACCATAAAACACCGCTAACATGGCTTGATCACGCAGACCTAACACACTATCGTCTGTGATTTCGTATAGTTGTCCTATCTCCTGCACCGTTAGCCAGACAGGTTTATTTCTGCTATCCTCCAACCATTCCAGATTAAAGCCTATCCCGCTTTTACCGGTTTCACGCAGGTAGCGGCTAAAGAGCTGTAATGTCTGCACGTACTTATTAATATGCCCTGCACTGTAACCGCGACCAGTACGGATACCGGTTTGTATTTTCAGATGATCTATATAGCTGGTGGCATCGGCTGCCGTAAGCTGTTGTAGCCCCATTTTACCGCGCTGCTCCTGATAATGCAGGAACTCACCCACATGACGAGGCAAGTTATATACACTTCATTCTGCATAGCTCAGCGTCTTAAGCCACTGCTTAAAGCCTGCAAATAGTAATACATGCTCGCTACTGTGCAGTACGTACACTGTTTCCATAAACAATAAATTTTAATAATAAGGGAGGGACTAACGGGATAAAAGAGAAGATAAATTTTACTACTATAGTCTTTTTCACTGTCGCAGTTGTCGCAGTGTTCTAAAACCTTTACTGTGGCACCTCTTACTGCGACAGTAACTCACTGTCGCAGTACTGTCGTAGTAGGCGGAGTAGATTTCAACATAGTAAGTATGGACTCAAAATATCCCAGGACGAACTGGCTAAAAGAGTGGGAACATCAGCGCCCATTATTGGCCGCTATGAACGTGGAGAGATTAAGCCCTCTATTGAGATGGCTAAAAAAATTGCGGATGAACTGGGCGTTACCGTGGATTATCTGATTGGTGGCTCTACCAGCATGGTATTGGATAAAAAATTACTTAAACGCATTGAAGATATTGAAGCTCTACCGGAAGAAGAGAAAGAAAAAATTTATTACTTCATCGATATGGCTATTACATATAACAAAACTAAAAAAGCATATTCACGATAAAATGAAAGAACCGCAAGCATAGATACTCGCGGCTCCTTCATTTTATGTTATGTATTTGTAACAAACCAAAAGTCTTCTGCAGAAAACCCATCATCAGGTAATCCATAATCAATATAATCCTTCAACGCCTCGTAATTAATTATAAATGCTTTCTCTGTCATTTCATCGGCATCTATAAAAACTATTGGCTGCCCTTCACTTAAAAGACTCTTTATAGAATCAGAATATTGAGACTTAATAAACACTAACGGATACTTTTCCCACATATAGCCAATAATCTCATCCCCTAAAAGAATGGAGGCCCAATTTTCCTCATTCTCCCAAAAAGATATAATATATCCATTACCCTCTAATTTCTTAATTATATTGAAAAAGCCTTGTCGCCACAATACATCCTGATTGATTGCCTTTTCTATACTATGTGTGATATCTCTCATAATACCTATTTTACCGGAGTGCCCGGAGAGCCGTGAATAAGTCCATTTATTTTCCTGTAGATATTAATGAAGTTCGTTGGCTCTCCACTACCTAGTATGCCTACATTGGTATTTAGAACCTGAACCTTAGCTTTACCTTGCGCATTCCATAATCCTGCTGCATCTGCATGCTCTGCCGCTTTTAATACCGTTTCATTAGCATTCACCGTTGGGTAAAACACACTTTTTCCTTCAACACCACCAAATACATGTTTCTTCATTGCCTCTTGTGATACTGTATATACTCCATTAGTTAATTCTCCATGCTTTGTTAATGTATAGGAGGCCTGCTCTGCTAATTTCACGCCTTCGTTAGCTACAGTGGGTCCTCCTGCTTCTGCAGCCAACATAGGTGTATTTAGTGCTCCAACTTTCCCAGCAGGGGTTAACGATGCCAAATTAACAGCTCCTTTCGCTACGTCCCAATTGAAAAATCTACTTCCCGCATCCTTATCAAAAACAACAGTACTCGTTATTTCAGCAGTTCTTCCTCCATAATCATTCATTCCCTCCGTTACACTATAAACAGTTCGCGGCCCCATACCGTTTACTGAACCAATTTGACTCCCAATAGCAGAAAATAAATTTTTTATACCCGCCTTAATTTCCAGTCCCGCTTTTAGAATATCATATCCACCACTATTTGTATTCCACGTTTCTGGGTCTCCAGGGCCAGGCTCATCTCCTAAAAAGTCATTATACCTAATCGGGTTATCATAGTTAGAAGCATACGGGCTCCACATCTCCATTTTCTCAATCTTTGGATCTATCTGATTCCACCTGCTTATCTGTGGATCAAGATTCCTCAACTGCGCATCATAAATATCCAGATCCAACTCACTCGTAAACTCTATCCCGTTATACTTCTTGCGATTCTCAGGGTAATTCGCACCTTTTAACGCATTGGAACTAATCCCCGCCATCGTGAGCCCAAATGGATAATAATAGCATCCCCTCCAACACCGGTCTCAAAGAACTCCTACCGCCTGAACGCAACCATGTATATGCATTACTGGATGCTTTTATTACTAAAATAAAGATACAAGGTGTCCTGTAAAACATAAAGCCGCAAGCAATGCCTGCGGCTTTATGTTGAGACTAAATCCCCCAGTTCTCGGAAGTAATTAACCTCCATTTGCCTTCATCACAAGAATACTCATATACTGTTTGTGATCCTCCTCCACTCGAAAAGTCATAATTACGCTTTTTATAGGTTATATAAAGGTTGATAATAGTGATCACAAACTTATTTTTATTTAATGTAGTAAATACTTTCCAGGCATAAATGCCTTTTGATAGTACTTTTCTATTGCGGTCATCATAGACATTAATAAATTTAAATTTATTGCTGGACGACACAGAATTTAATGGCTGATCTTGCTCATTTAACAAATACAGGTTTTCAAGATAATATTCACTATTTCGTTTTTTACTCGTATCCAAATATTGTGTATATTTAATTGTAATGGCTGAATCAACCATTATTTTATAGTCATCCTTACCTTGCTGTGCGTGGACCGTTAAAACACAGGATAATACAATCAGTATAAAAAAAAGCCTTTTCATATATTATTTTTTAGGCGTTACAAAATTAGCTTGTGGAATAGTCGCAATCACTCCGGTATTATTATAAATATAGACAGTCCCGTTACTTCTTGAAAATACATAGTTAATCTTACTGCCACTATTGGATACATCGCCTCCCTTATTTGAAGGCGCACTGTTGAAATGCCCATTTGTTGTTGTACCACCTATAGTTGTTCCCCCAAATGGATTACTCCCTGTTGAGGACTCTGATTTCGTCCCGCTTGGATGTGAGTGAAAAGTTGACTGAAAATCAAAACTGGCTATATTAATATGAGCATCTTTATTCAATATGGGGTCAGAAACTGGTCCGGGAGGAGATTGACTTACATTACCATCAGTTTTTACGACACCTCCATATTCTCGATTATTTGCAGGATCTGTTCCGCCTTTGCCATTATCTTGATTAACTATATCAACCATGGCTTGCCTTGTCGTTGCGGCCCCTTCTATTTCAACGCTATTCTTATAAGCAATATCATTACCTTCAAATGCCGCAGTGTTACCATTGTTATCCTTAATAAACTTCTCAGTTGCTTTCCTATCATTCTTGCTAATACCTGCCGAAGGAGCCTCGCTGTCAAAGTTTTTTTGAGTGGTTTTGATCACATATAGTTTCCCGTCATCTTTCCCATCACTACCGAGTTTCCGTCCATTTTCATCAAGAAAGTCGCCCGGCACCATTCCATCAGGATCAGTAAAACGTACAGGATTATTATATGAATAGCTATAAGGAGACCAACGCCGTGACACTTCAGAAAGAGGATCTGGCACATGCCACCTTCCTACCTGTGCATCATACATCCTTGCTCCGTAATCATACAATTCCAATCCACTTTCATCGCTAAACTCCTTAGTTTGCAACTCCTTCCCATTATACTTGAGTCTATTCTCCGGATAATTGGATCCTTTGAGCGCATTAGAACTAATTCCCGCCATCGTCAATCCAAACGGATAATAATAGCGTCTCCTCCAACACCGGTCTCAAAGAACTTCTACCACTAAAAATAACGGATTTTATTTTTTCATATGAAAGAAAAAAATCTGATCGGTCATAAAACGCGATCACCGTCCGGGGATAGATGATGTGTTACTGCTGCTGATTTTGTATTCTCATGTTGACTATAGATTTATCGATCAGCCTATATTCTGCCGTCCCCCACATCATCTGTCCCGGACGGAAGCGCGATAGCACTAACGCTGATCAAGGTACTGCCGCTGGTGTTCGCGCAGCTTATTCTTCCGTCGCCGGGCCAGCGGTATAACGCTGATGGCTATATTCTGTCGCCCCAACAAAACGTCTTCCGCCCCACACCGCCATTCCCCCCTGGCCGCTGCGGCGGCAGCCAGAGCGCAGGCCCTGGAGCGCAGCGGAAGGGCCCAGCGAGGGCGAGCCGCAGCAGGCCGCGCCTTCGTCCTTTATCTCGCCGGGAGCGCCAGCGGACGGCAAAATCAAAAATGGAAGGCCAGGGGGGAGAGCGGGGGGCGGACAAAAATGGACAGCGAAGGGATGGCGGGCATTAAGGCAACCATGATTAAAAACAGCCCTTAGCCAGACCGGGAGCTGGACGAACGAAGGGCGAGGGAGCGCAAAAAGCGTGACAGGCCGCAGCGCAGCCCCTGAAGCGCAGCGGAAGGGCTGGGCGTAGGACTGGCGCGCCTTTTTGCCGACCAAGCCCGCAGTGAGACCGCTTTTCCTTCTGGCATAAAGGCTTTACACTAACGGGCAGGGTTATATTATTTCAGAGTGGATCTGCACTATTTTAATGGATGGTACTGCTGCAGGGCATTTTGAAGATCATCCATGCTACTGAGTTTATAACGCTGCGTACTGCTCACATACCGGTGACCTGCCATATACTGCACCTGCCGCAGGTTGTATTGTTTTAACCAGTTTGTTATTACACTACTCCTGATCTGCTTTGCATCGATTATTTTAGTATTCAACTGCCGTAACTGCCGCATCATACCGCCCACCTGATTTACGATATTATTATCACTGGCCTTGCGTTTCTTATTTTCCTGTAGCAATGGCCCTTCTTTGAACTTATTGGCTTTTATATAGGCTTGCAGTTCCAGCACCTGCATAGCTTCCAGCCTGAGCCACCTTTCATTACTATGACTGCTGCCACTAATAAAAACCCTCCCTTCCTTTAAGTAAATATCCGTTACATATAACCGTTTCAGTTCCTCCACCGTTACACCCTGATGGATAAACAGACCTAACATAATTTTCTTTGAGGCATCTACCAGTAATTGCAGATTATAACATTCATACAGATGGATCATTTCATCCTGACTTAACAGATTATTAGGTAATCGCCGGATGATGCCTTTCATAAACAAGCCCGTAGCGGGGTTATCTGCCCGCTTTCCAGCAGACACCAGGTAATTAAAGTAATGCCGTACAGGGCATAGTATAGCGTTAATCAGGGCTTTACTTTTATTCATAGATTGCAGCCACCGGATAAAATCCAGTAACTCCGTATAAGAGATAACATCGGCGGATAACTGTTCCTGATGCAACCACGATGTAAAGTAATCCAGGTACTTGCTGTAAGTGCTGATAGTACTGCCGCTATGCTGCTTCTGTTTTAAATAATCAGTGAACGTCATATCGTGTCATTTATAAGGTGAGTATAAAGCTGCGTACTATCCAATACTTCATGGCCTAAAAACTCCTGGATCTGTTCAAGGCCCATACCTGATACCAGCAAGTGCGTAGCAATACTGTGCCGCAACGTATGTGTGCCGATATTCTTTATTAATCCTGCCTTTTTAGCCAGTAGTTTGATTCGTATATATAAACTCTGCTTAGTGAGCCCTTTGCCCTTATTTGCGCCTATAAACAGCATTGGTGAAGAAGTTTGCAGTAATTGGAGCCGGGCATGATCTATATATAATCGCAACTGCCCATAACTGCCACCAGCTATAGGTACATACCTTTCCTTGTAACCCTTGCCCTTACGCACATATAATAATCTGCGATCTGTAATAATATCACCTACTTCAAGACTGGCACCCTCATTAAGCCGCAGGCCACAACCATAGAACACTGCCAGCATAGCCTGGTCACGCAGACCCAACACACTATCGTCCGTAGCTTCGTATAGCTGCCCGATTTCCTGCACCGTTAGCCAGACAGGTTTATTCCTGCTATCTTCCAACCATTCCAGATTAAAGCCTATACCGCTTTTTCCAGTTTCACGCAGGTAGCGGCTAAAGAGCTGTAATGCCTGTACATACTTATTAATATGCCCTGCACTATACCCGCGACCGGTACGGATACCGGTTTGTATTTTCAGATGATCTACATAGCTGGTGGCATCGGCTGCCATTAGCTGATGCAGCCCCATTTTACCGCCCTGCTCCTGATAATGCAGGAACTCACCCACATGACGAGGCAGGTTATATACGCTACATTCCGCATAGCTTAGTGTTTGCAACCACTGCTTAAAGCCTGCACATAGTAATACATGCTCACTACTGTGCAGTACGTACACTGTTTCCATAAACAATAAATTTTAGTAATAAGGGAGGGGCTAACGGGGTAAAAGAGAAGGTAAATTTTACTACTATAGTCTTTTTCACTGTCGCAGTTGTCGCAGTAGCCTAAAACCTTACCTGTGGCACCTCTTACTGCGACAGTAACTCACTGTCGCAGTACTGTCGTAGTAGGCGTAGTAGATTTCAACATAGTAAGTATGGACTGTACTTGCGCATCTATCAGGCTGGTAAGCTCTTTATATTCATTGCCATCTAAGATAACATATTCAAAACCCTGACGGTGCTTATAACCGCTTACCTGACGGATATAACCATATTGGTGCAACTCTCTGATGTAACGCTGTACTGTACGGGGTTGTAACCGGAACTGCTTTCTTACTTGCTGGGGAGTAAAACTATCCTCCCCATTATTATGCAGGTAATCTTTTAACTGCTCTAAAAAGATTCTTGTTGCTTTTGCCAGTTCATCACCTTTACTAAACATCACCTCCTTTAACAGCTCGAACGCGGCTGCAATATCATCCGGCGTAGTTTCAATATAGGGCTGCCCGTTAGTATCCCGCTTTACCTCCCGCTGGTACTGATGATAAAAAGTGATCGTTTCTATAAACGATAATAACAGCGTCATGGTTCTGCGAGGCTTAAAAATCTGTTCCGGTAGCTGGATGCAGCCTGCATAAGGATTCACTACCCCCACCGGTTGCAGTACCTGCTGCACATTCCTAAAAAGATGTTTAATAGCTTGTTCCTGGCTATAATTAACTGCTCCTGCGCTAAGGCGGGCCTGATATTCCATAATACGCCGGTCCTGTTCTTTGCTGGCATCCACATACAACAACAGACAACGGTTTGCATTATCTTCGTATAGCTTTTCCCGGGTAGTACAACCACTCACACTTACCGGACCTTCTACTGTGACAGTAACCGTTTTCAGGTTGCCTTTATTATCTTTTAGTGTAACCGTTTTAGTGATACGCTTTTTACTTTGCAGTTCCCGCAAGGGATACAGGGAAGTTTCCGCACCGTCCAGATCCTCGATCAGTAGCAGCTTATGCTTTAACTCGTCCTGCTTAAAGTAATAAAACGCATTCTCCGTGATTTGTGTAATCTCTATTTTATCCCCTGCAGGGATCAGGTCTGATACTCTTTCCTGCAGATAGGTTTTACCGCTGCCACTACTGCCTAAAAACATAATATGCAACGGGGTATGTTGTTTACGGCTACTGTACACCAGGTAAGCAATCATCCGGTTGACCTCTTCCCCTATAAGGCCCGACCTGCCTATATCTTCACCGGTACGTTTTAAAAGATCAGGCGCTTTCAGATAGTTAATAGCTGCTTCCCGTTGTGCTGGTGATAACTCCGGTTTAGCTGCTGGCTTAAGTTGCATACTTTCCATACGTTGTACCCGGTAACCTTCCAGTGCGTTTGTAAGCTGCGCAATAACGGCGGTAACTACCTGCTGGCTCATGTCATACGACGCCGATACCTGGCTGATTAACCCTTGTGTATGGCTATGGTTATACAAGTCCAGATTATGGCGCAGCGGTAATAACTGTTTTTGCTTATGCTCTATTTTCAGCGTTACCCGCAGCCGATCTAAACCAGTTACTTTAATACCACCTAAAACAGTAATAAGCAATACACCACCATCATAAATTAACAACTCCGGGTTTGCTGTATTTAGCCTGGTATCACTCGCAGGTAATGCGGGCGGGGTAAAGGTTTCAGCAGGTACATTTTCAGGCACCACATAAAAAGACACGGGCTGCCTACCCTCGATCAGCTCTACCAGGACACGGCTGTCATCATGCGACTGTAACACGCTGTTTATATCCTCACCATCCGGAAGGTTTACCGTAGTGATCTTTACATGGGGAAGCAACTGCAACAGCGTGTTACTATGCTTTATAGTAGCTGCTTTCCCTGCATCATCGCCATCCAGCATAAAAATAATTTCCTGTAACCCGGTGCTGGCAATGATTGCCTGTTGATGTTCCGTTGTAAGGCCATTAGTGCCATACAAGGCTAATATCTTATACTGCGTGCTGATCTCTGGTTGCTGTAACAGGCTGGCAGCATCGATCACACTTTCTGTAAGTATCAACCTTGTGGCAGCAAGTGTTGGGTAACAGGGATAAAGACCGGTTCTACCAGTTAAATAAAAATGCCGCTGATCTTCATTATTACTGATACTACGACCGTATAGGGATACTATCTTATTTTCATAACTACGTAAAGGGAAGATCACACATTCTTTTGCCCATACGCTGTAACCATGTACCACCTTATCTTTCAGCAACCCATACTTTACCATGCTGCTAACCAGGTGATGGTTTTTGCTTTCAATATGCAAGCCGCCACTGTTATAACCAATATCATTCTGCTGATAGTTTATACAACGACCTTGCAGGTATCCGGTGGCTTTTTTACTGGCAGGTAATGCTTTTTTAAAGTAGCTGAACAGCTTTGTCATTAATGCTTCCCGTTCCAGCATATCCGCTTCATTACTTAGTGGTGGCAGGGTTTCAGACACTTGCTTTTGAGACATGACATTACCTGCGCCCAATAATGATTTCGCTTTCATAATAGCTTCATGTGTGCTACACTTTTCTATCAACTGTATAAACTTTATCACATCACCGGTACCAGCATTACAGTTACTACTAAAGCAATGATAGGTGTCCGTTTTAGGGTAAAGCTGTAAAGAAGGAGTTTTATCAGGATGGAACGGACACAAGACCCGGTGATGTTTATCAGACTGTAAACCATAATGGCTAATCACTTCGCCGATAGATAACTGCTGCTTAATGTCCTTTATCTCCATGACCAGGCTTTCTTTTTATCGTCAACGTTTCGTCTCCAACGGTGATCTCTACTTGGTCTCCCACATTAAAAACTGCCTTCTCTAACCATAGACCACTGATGTTAAGCCAGGCAACATAGCGCCCATTAGGATTACAGCAGTCTTTTAACTCCTGATACTTACCGTGCAGTTTTACAAGTCTGGTATGCTTTGCCATGTGGAAAAATATTTTATCTGGTACTATTGTACACAAATGTATATGATTATACAATTACAACAAAGTATTATCGTGTTTTTTTGTGTATAGTAATACCGTATTTTTGCCTAAATGCTGTCTTTTACTGCATTTACGGTACTATTATGAACAAAATATCCAAGATCATAACTGAACTGCGCAAGCAAAAAGGCTGGTCACAAACAGACCTGGCTGTTGAGAGCAATGTATCCAGAGAGATTATAGGCAAGTATGAGCGCGGCGATGCTATGCCATCTATTGATTTTGCAAAACGGATCGCCGATGCACTGGGCGTATCACTGGATTACCTGGTGGGTGAAGGGATTAACGCTCATTTTGATAAAAAAACGCTGCAACGTATCCAGGACATTGAGAAGCTCGACGAGGATACCAAAGAAAAGGTATATTTCCTTATTGATAATATTATTCAAAATACCAAGGCTAAAAAAGCCTTTAACTCATAAAAAAGATTGCAGACAACGCCTGCAATCTTTTTATGAATGATTCTTAAAACGAACCTTAAAATAAATATTTATTTTGTTCAGCTATATCCTAAAGGGAACCATATTCCTCTATTAATAGGTGGATCCATATTAGGTATAACATGATTCCTATCCAATTTTTGTATATCTACATTTTCTATAACCTCCTTTATTACTGGTAAGTCTCTACCATAAAAAACCTTGTCTTTTAAGAGTTGTATTACATCATTATACTCATAACCTGTAACCCCACATCCTATTATTAAACCATATGGAGGATTCTCATAATTAGAAAAATCAAACTCAAACCAATATCGTTTCATATACATCGTATTATACTAACCATTAATTTTGTCTCGGAATAGTCACAGGTCTGGCTCCGGGTTCAAACCTTATAAGAGGTCCAATAAAAGGATTACCAAGTCCGGGAATAATGCCTGATTTGGGATCCAAGCCTGGCAAAGCGTTCTTGACATCTTGAAAATATGGCATTGCAGATGGTGGTGCGATATAATCAATATCACTCTTTGTACCTGGACCTTTCCCTATTGGCAAATCTGAACCAACACCACGCCTTGTCCCCTCAGCAGCAGATCCCCCTACTTCCAAAGGTCTTCCTGCATCATTAACTACAGTCTGTATTTGTTTGGCTTCTTTAATAGTAAGATCTCCCAAATTCCCATACTTAGCCACATCTTTAATTACTCCAACGACTTTCGCTAGCCCCTCAGTTGCAGCTACAACAGTGCCTTCCGCTAAAGTTTTCCCAATAACTTTACCTAATCCTGAAGATCCCTCATTCATCACCACACGAGTATTATCAGCTGTACTGCTAATTGTTCCCGACAATCCCAAAGTCGCCCCATTAAGCGAACTTTTCAACAGGTTTTGAGGAGAGGCCATTGCTTTAAGTGTCTGAACTGGATTAGCAACAGCATTACCTATACCCTTAAAATAGCTAGTAAACCCAGTAACAATGCTTCTAAAAAAACCCTTCTTATTAGGGTCTTCCCCCTCATCACCTAAAAAGTCATTATACCTGATCGGATTATCATAGTTCGATACATACGGACTCCACATCTCCATATTCTCTATCTTCGGATCGATCTGATTCCACCTGCCAATTTGTGGATCCAGATTCCTCAACTGCGCATCATATATATCCAGATCCAGCTCACTCGTATACTCTATCCCATTATACTTCTTCCGGTTCTCCGGATAGTTCGCT
Organism: Chitinophaga polysaccharea; assembly: GCF_902150045.1. GTDB lineage: Bacteria > Bacteroidota > Bacteroidia > Chitinophagales > Chitinophagaceae > Chitinophaga > Chitinophaga polysaccharea_A. Next base: position 153,688 of record NZ_CABFVU010000003.1, on the reverse strand, counting down.
CCCTTCAACGCATTAGAACTAATCCCCGCCATCGTCAACCCAAACGGATAATAATGTGTTTCCTCCAGCAAAGGACCGGATGCCAAAGCAACCGTTACATTATCAAAGAACACGTCCTGTGGGCTTTCATTGCTGGTATACACATACAGGAAACCAGATTTATCCATCACCATCTTATCCTGGCTAAGCGTCTGCAGCTGGTCCGGTTCGGCTTTTACCTGTTTTACCCCGCTATTCTTATCCACTAATTTAAACTGATCATCAAACAAAACAAAATTAAGATATGCTTTGGGTCTGTCGGCATTGGGCTTATCTGCATCTCTTTCTTTCAACCGCCGGTAATCATTATTATAAAAATTGCTGTTGAAAGGTGTCATATTATCACTGCCGGCTACTCCATGCGTACCATCAGGGCTGCTGCCTCTATTAAAAGCCTGTACCAGGTCGGCCAGCATATTTTCGGCGGTTGAAGCCACGGGCTGTTGGGCTTTGGGCCCACCGGATTTATAAAACGCTTTCGCGCTGAGCTGGATCGTGTCCCCTGCCATTACCCGCAATACAATGGAAGGTCCTATTTTCTTTCCCCCATTGGCGGCGGTTAATTTAGCAACAGAAGCGTTGCTGCCGACACTTTCATCAGCAGGATAGCCCGCTGGTTTGGCGACGCGGGAGTCATCAATATTACTGAACAAAGCGGTTTCTGTTGCAGCAGCCGATGTTTCCATCGTGGCTGCGTACATAGAGAAGTCTGTCTGTTCTGTTAATACCATCCGCACGTTGCCCAGGTGATCCTTTACAAAGTAATCATATTTAAACGCCAATGGCTGGCCCGGTTGAAAAACGGCTCGCACACGCCCTTCTTCATGGCCTAAGAACTGCAGCGTATCGTTCTGGTAAACAAATCCATTGAGATAGTCTGTTGTGGTAACTTTAGCCGGGTTAACCGTATTATCTGTAACGATCTTTCTCAGCTTGCTACCGGCAGCATCATACAGATATTTAATAACGCCTTTCCCGGTAATGGCTATACTATCCGGCAGATTGAGATAGTTGTAACGGATTGCGGCTATATTTTTATTGAGATCCTTAATAAGGTTACCATTGACATCGTACGTATAATCTGCTGTTTCATTGTTGTTGATCTCCTTAAAATCACCCAGCTGGCTTTGTGTGTTATTCGCCCTGTCTGTTACGAAGGACAGTTTATTACTACTGGTAAGATAACCATACTTTAAGCTATCAATGGTTTGTACAACTAGGCCGTTCAATCCCTTCTGGTTCATGGACAAAATATTACCATTGGCATCATATGATAAGCCGCTTACGGAAAAATTAGCCAGGTTATCTGTCCAGTTGGCGGCGCCTGTGTTCTGCTGGGCAAACTGCGCTCCCGTCAGGCGGCTGGCTTTATCATAACTATATCCATAGGCACGTGCAATGCCATTACTGCGGCCTTTCCATTTGGTACCGGATATATTACCATTGAATTGAGCAGAAGTAAATCCATAGTCGTAATTAAGCTCCTGTCCAAACCAGTTTGCTGTACTTCCTGCTGTTGGGATAAAATCCTTATTAATTGACCTTAACCAGCCACGGATATTATATTCATAATTTAATGTTTCCAGCTGCGTGGTACCTGTTACGCCTAAACGTTTCTTCTTTAGCTGGCCCAGTTCATCGTATTCATTTACAGCTATTGTTCTTTCCAGGTTCACATCATTGTTCAACCGCTTCTTGATATTGAGCAACCGACCGCCGGCATCATATGCCAGCATCGTTAGCACCTCGGTTTGAGGAATGCGGCCACTACGCTGGTTCCGGTGGCGTAAATAAGTGCTTAGCAGCTTCCCATTAAAATCGTACAGGCTGGTAGTTACATCCTGTCCTCCGCTAAGATTATCAGCCAATACCTGGATCAATCGTCCTTTATCATTGTAGTAATTGGTGGTAGTAAGCCACTGATCTGTACCCAGTACCCGCACTTTAGTACCTGTAACCAGGCCCTTGATCATAGTGCTGGCTGCAGCAGGTAATGCTTCCGCATTTAAGTTGCTACCGGCCTGGGGTTTGGTGACGTCTGCGCTTACATAGTTTTGCTTACCGGCAAAGCTATAATTTTCATAAAAGGTGTATGTTAACGGTGTTAAAGCGCTGATAGGGATATTCGGCAGAGGGTTGGTAACGGCAACATTCGCATTGCCATTAGTAGCCGAGGCGTTGATTTCAAGGGTCACTTCCGTACCGGCTCCGGTGTCGAAACCATCTGTAAGTGTAATGCTGTTGGTGGCCTGGTAGGAAACGCTTCCATTATGGTTAGCCAATACCAGGTCCGCTGTTCCCGGGAAATTATAAGATAGGCTTTGCGTATTGCCGGTTGCGGTATTCATCGTTGCCTGCAAGGTAGCGCGGTCTGTGGCAACATTGTACAGAGCGGTCATGGTGGGGCGGTTCAGCGCATCATAAAAAGTAACGAGCCAGCTCTTGCCTTTCAAGTTACCATCACGTGAAAAAGCAAGTCTGTCACGTACATCATATACCATTTCTGTGGAGTCTGCACCAGGCACCTTTTTAACGATCATGCGGTTACGACCGTCATAGCGGTAAATAAAACAGAGCTCCGCTGCGACGGCAGTACTGATCGTCCAGTTACTGATGATGGCTTCCACTGCTTTTGGAGGTATTACAAACCGCAAATTGCCCAGGTCATCGTAAACGTAATAGGTACAAAGCCAACCCATGTGCGCAGAGCCAGGGGTTGAACTTAACTGTACTTTCTTCAATATCACCCGGCCCTCCTTATCCTTATATTCCACCACCTGGTTAGCGGCTTCATCGACGGTTACATTTTTAAACAGCTGACCGGCAGCATATATGCGTCCGGACACGCTGGTGGGAATAACAGCCCCGGCTGTAAATTCCCAGATCCGCACTGAATCTGCTACGGTATTTATAAGGTATTTATTTTCTACCGGGTGATTCCCTCCCCTTTCTACTGTAGAAGGATCATTCTTTGCCCAGCTGTTACCAGGAGCATAAGTTTTCAACACCCTGTTCAATGGGGATGCTTCATAATCAGTCCGCGAATAATAAACGCTTTCCCCCGCTACTCCGGGCGCGAGAGTTGTATTCTGGTAAAAAGCTTTCTGCGCATTAAATGGGTCAGTTTTAAACTTTCCATCTTTTACGTTTTGAGGAACATAGGGAAGATACTTAGTTTGCTCCCGTCCAAACTGATCATATACAACAGGAGATACGATATCATTACCTCCAAAGCTCATCGCTTTGGCAACTGTTTGCAATGGTCTGCCAAGGCCGTCTACATAAGCGGTTGTTTGCCTGACTTCCGCTACCGTCCGGTTGGCTGAGGCTACATAAGCCGTATCGGCAGTTGGCAATGCAGGTTCCCAGGTACGCACATAATTTATTGGCACATTGTTATAGGCTGATGGAACTTGCACTGGCGTAGCCGTTGACCTTGTACTTCCCCCTGGAACCTGGGCCAACGTACTTCCTGAAATTAAAAGCAGCAAAACGCACAAACATACATTTACGATACGGATTAACTGACAAAACATTTAACTAGTTTATATATCTTCAATTAAATCAATTTGCTTGCTGGTACCTGTAATCAAACTGCTTCAATATCTTCCCATTCTGGTCTTTTATCAGCTTAAGTCGCCCCAAACCATCGTATTCATAAAAAATGGTTTTGCCGGATGGATCTGTTTCACTTGTAATACCAATCATAGGTGCATATGTATAACTTGTGACCATGGTGCTACCGGCCGGCAGTTTACTGCGAAGTATATTCAATTCATCCCTGAGTTGTTGATCACTACTGGGTTTTCTGAGAATAGCCGGATTAAGATAGGACATCGCTGTGTTAAAAGTAGTCCCTATTATCTTAGCAACAGGATAACGGTTATCATATCCCCATATGTAAACTTCATTTATATTGCCTGTTTCACATTGTTCCTGAATATTGCCGTCCGCATCATACTGATTATACTTTACATAACTTTCCCTAGGATTATCCCCTATCTCTCTGAATATCTCTGCAGGACGAACAACACCTTGGGAGCTATTGATGACTTTATAAGACAGTATCTTCTTTTCTATGTTCTTTGATCTCCGTTTATTTTGAACTTCTACCACCGGAGAAATCTGGTTAATTTCCTGCATGGTAAGAAGGGCTTTATCATTTTCAGGCAAACTGTTTCTGCAGTTTAAATAAGCCTGTTGTTGAACCAGATTACAAGCATTAAAATCGGCTATTTTCAAGCTAAGAGCTGCTTCGTAGTCTACCTGACACCGATCGTATCCATCGAAATCATTAGCGTCTATTGCTCTCTGTTGACAGGTTTCCCTCGTTTGCGATAATTGAGCAAGCTGTTGATCTAAATTGGCCTGACAAGAACCAGGAAAGCAAGATTCATATTTCATATCTCCTACGTACTTAAAAAACTGCTCTTTAGTTTCAAGTGAGCTACCGGTGCTTGTAATTTTTGTAGGTAATAAATGAGCAGGATTATCGTAGGAATAACTCACCTCCGTAACAAGTGGTTCCACGCTGCCTGGTGCATAATTCATTTCCTTCGTTGATAATAACGTCGATCTGTGACAATGATAATATAGTCTATCTACTCTATACTCCAAGCTATTCTGGAATATCTGACATCCCATACTTTTTGGAGTACCAAATACACTGGAGCTAAGATCGCCTCCACCTGCGACAAAACGTTTATAATCACAATCACTTGTTATTACATAAAACATGACACTGTCTCTTCCCCAGGACTCGAAACCATCATCATTTTCATTCTTATATGTATTCTGTATCTCCTTTACAAGTGTGTAATTATCGTTGGCATCGACACTGTAAATTTTCGTATCCAGTAATTGCTTACGCACATACTCCCTGTCTTGCCGGACATAAGGAAGCCTGGGAGGGATTTCATCTATTCCTTTATTAAAAGTATATACTGTTTTTCCCAGTTTCTTTCCCGAGGGATCTTTCATTGATTCAGTTACCTCCTCGTATGAAAGCGCACTATTTGTTGCTCCACCTATCGGGACTGATGGAAACTCTGAATAATAAGTAGCTGTCATATCGCCAGATTTAGTGTGTATAAATTTGAGTTGCGTAGTATTCTTCAATACAAAATCCAATGTACCATTAAAGGCGTTGGAGTTAAAATACGACTTGGTATAATCATATTCTTTTATAGTAGTATTGCCTGTTCCATCATCATTAATAATCTTTTTAATCCTATGACCGCCTGTGTATACCGTCTGCAGCTGATCCTCATACCTATCTGCTTCAAAGTCGTAATAAGTGGCACTCATCCTATACATAGGCGTTTGACTGCTGCTTGTCATAGAACCTGGGTCAGCCAATCGCAGACGGTATGTATGTGTAATATTAACATCTATGATTGCACTGTAATTTTCTGATGTTTGCTGCCCCGATTCAAGGCCCGACAACGTGTTATATAATACCGTCTGTCCCGTAGTCACATCAATTAATTCTACCCTTGGGCGCTGTGCGAAACATCCGCCCACGCCAGGTGTACATGTTTTAGAACCTGAGAAATTAAGTCGTGCCTTACCTCCTCCATTAGGAGAAGGAGTAAACGTAACATCGATACCCTGAGTGCTGTTGGGAACCATATTCATTGTAGAAACATATGCTGCAGAAAGCTCCCTCCCCGGGATCAATACAGGCACCATTGCTTTTGTCTGATTAGGCTCAAAATTAAAATCAGTAAAGCCACCTGTTGGATACACAATTCTTCGCAACATTGCCTTACTCATAAAATCTGGGTTGCCAGCTCTTTTCTCAGGTGTAATCTTAGCTTTAAAAACATGCTCTAATGCATCATAAACATTATCTGCCATTAACAAATGGTCATTGTCAAGAGACAACGAAAAGCCATTATAATAACCCCATAAATCTCTGGAGTTGGTGTTGTATGGAGGAACATCATTAGTATTATACAAAAACTTATGGGGTGCTTTGTTTACGGTTATTCCTCCATTATACCCCGTTTCGGTCAGGCTGTCCAGTCGCAGTCGATTGGGTGCATTAGCTATCGTGGAGGCAAAATTGGACGTAAAAAGGCCGAACGATCTGATTTTTTGACCCTGGTTATTATACACATCAATGCTTTGCAATACAGGCTGACCAACTGCGCTATAATTGAAAAACAGCTTACCTGTCTTACTCTGAATCTCGGTAATTCTTGCAGTGCCCACTCCTATCATGCTACTATGCCTGGACATCTGGGGAACAGGAAGACCGAAATTAAGAATACCTCGCTCTATTACCATTGATGTACTTGTTTGGCTATAAGAATAACCACCCTGATTATAAGCATACTTAAAAAAGATAGTATCCGTTTTATCAGCAGAAATAATACTCGTCAAATACCATGCGTTAACAACTGTTTTTACATTTGCTGGTGCATCATCGTTTTGGGAGTAATCTAATGCATTGCCTGTTGCAAATAACATTTGTCCGCCGGCCTCTCTGTAGTCTTTTCCAAACTCATATGTTACTCCATTTTCGTCAATAATAGAAAAAGGGGCAATCTGTTTGGCATTTCCTTCCCTATATTTTATTTTTATTGGATCATATGGCATGGTAAGTGCCACCGGCTCATCTTTAAGATAAAGCTTATTACGAAAAACAAACTTTCCTCCCTTGTTCATAAAATTGTAGAAGTAAATGTCTGGTTCCCCATCTCGCGGTTGTTCCGGCGTATAATGATTATATAAATAATTGGCAATGCAATATTCTTTATAGTAGCGATTAAGAGCGCTGCCTCCTTCCGGAAATATCCAGTTTAAGAATCCCCAACGGGAATTATCGGGCAAACCGCGCACCGTACGCATAATAGCCCCACCAGCATTTAGCGTCCACCCCAATCCCATTGTGGTAGTTCTATCGGTTACCCTGATCCCACTGGCATGATAACTTAAAGAAATGGGTACACTTAACCTAGAGGACTGCAATTCGTACAATGGAATAGTGATATCCGGCAATCCATTATTAAGAGACACCGGGTAATCTATATACTTACCAAGTGAAGATGCTGTTGGAGAAGTTGATGGGATTACCTGCTGCATTTCCAGCTCCTGTGAATAACAAACAATGTTTACAATCATCAACACAAAACAGGTAAGAAGAATACTCTTACACCAAAATAAAATTAACCTTTTCATCCTTTATCAATGAATTTATAAGAAAAACAGTCCGTTTTATCGACTGTGCTGCGTTAGGCAGCATTATCTTATACCCCTTAAAAACACCTCACGGAAATGCTTCTGGAGTAACGTCCATTATTGAACAACCTCAAATAAAACTGGATAACAAAATGAAACCTTATCAGAAATGGGCAACAAAATAAATCTACTCATAGGTCTTAAACAATTATCTGGAATTCAGTTCCAATATTCTATTTAAAATAGAAGGAATTTTAAACGTGGGCAAATATAACATTATTTCTCAAAACCGCAACTAATCCTTTCCCTGAACATATCATCACTTTCCTCCCTCTTTGCAATTCCCCCGCAACACACTATCTTACCACTCTCAAAAAGACAGGCATTTCTCTATGACAAATACAGGTATCCCGGTGAAAAAGCTCTACGGGTTGGATCATCTCAGGTCGCTGGCAATATTGATGGTGTTGTTCTACCATTACCGCATGTTCCAGCACCCGCAATGGCTGGATAATATGATCAGTTTCGGGTGGACGGGCGTAGACCTGTTCTTCGTTTTAAGCGGATACCTCATATCATACCCGCTTTTCATAAACATGGCAGCAGGGAAAAATATCTACCTCCCGGAATTTTTTATCAAGCGCGTGTTCCGGATCATTCCTGCCTACCTGGTGGTACTTGCTATCTATTTTCTTTTCCCTTCCTTCCATGAAAGGGAAGCCCTGCCCCCACTTTGGAAGTTCCTCACCTTTACCCAGAATTTTGGCTTCGATATTAAAAGTTTCGGCACCTTTTCACATGTATGGTCGCTTTGCGTGGAAGAACATTTTTACCTGCTGTTCCCCCTGGTACTGGCAGCATTGCTGCGCTTCAATGTATGGAAAAAAGCAGGCATCCTGCTGGCAGCGTTATTTGTGTTCGGCATCGGCATCAGGCTATATTGCTGGTATGCCCTGATTGCTCCTCATGCGGGGGAAGATAATTTTTTCATCATCTGGTACAAGCACATGTACTACCCTACTTACACCCGCCTGGATGGCCTGCTGTCCGGCGTTTCCATCGCTGCCCTGTTTGCATTCAAACCGGCGGTAAAAACCCGGGTTACCCAACATGGGAATACCATCCTTTTATTATCCCTGGCTGTGCTAACCGGCGCCTGGTTCCTGTGCGAGGACCAGGAAAGCTTTTACGCATCAGTATTTGGCTACCCCCTGGTGGCGGCCGGCTACGGACTTGCGGTGGTGGCAGCGGTAAGCCCTTCCTGCTTATTGTACCGGTACAACAGCCGGGTTACCGCGCTGATTGCCAGGCTATCCTTTGCGCTCTATTTATCCCATAAAGGAGTGATCCACCTGGCACAGCCCCTGCTGACAAAAACAGGACTGGCCCCCAAAGGAACGGCTATGTTCATTGCCTGCCTGCTTGTAGCCGGACTGGGCGCTTTTATCCTGAATAAGGCGGTGGAAGCGCCTTTCCTGAGGCTCCGTCAGCGGGTACTGGAACAACGGAAAAAAACCGCACATAAAAAAATGATGCTGATCACAAATGATTCAGCAGCTTAACTTAACTTCACCTGGTTAAAAAGAGGAAAGACATATGAGTATTGAAAAAGCGATTCTTGCAGGTGGCTGCTTCTGGGGAGTGGAAGAACTCATCCGCCAGCTGCCCGGCGTAATTTCCACGGTAGTAGGATACACCGGCGGCGATGTGCCTAACGCCACCTACCGCAATCATGGAACACATGCGGAAGGTATCGAAATTAAGTTTGACCCGGCAGTATTATCATACCGTTCACTCCTGGAATTTTTCTTCCAGATCCATGATCCTACCACCCGGAACAGGCAGGGCAATGATATAGGAACATCTTACCGCTCCGCTATCTTTTACCTGGATGAAGCGCAGCATCAAACAGCCATCGGGTTAATTGCCGAGCTCAATGCCTCCGGTAAATGGCCCGGCCCTATTGTAACAGAAGTGGTGCCTGCAACAGCCTTCTGGAACGCCGAAGAGGAACACCAGGATTACCTGCAGAAACATCCACACGGATATACCTGTCATTTTGTGCGGCCCGACTGGAAACTGAACTAAAATAATAAAGGAGAAAATGAATTTACCTTCATTTTCTCCTTTATTTTAGTAAGATAATAATGATCACTCCGATCTCAGGGATTTCACCGGGTTCATCATTGCTGCTTTTATCGATTGGAAACTTACTGTAAGCAGGGCAATTAATACCGCACCGGCAGCAGTGGCCGCAATGATCCACCAGGATATGCTGGTACGGTACTCATACCGCTGCAACCAGTTATTCATGAAATAATAGGCCAGTGGCACTGCGATCAGCAAAGCAATCAATACCAGCAGCACGAAATCCTTTGTCATCAACTGCCATAAATTGAAAACAGAAGCCCCCATTACCTTTCGCACCCCCATTTCCTTCACCCGCTGCTCCGCCATAAAAGACGCCATGCCAAAAAGCCCAAGGCAACTGATGAAAATGGCCAGCACCGCAAAAAAGCTCGATAGTTTTCCAATACGCTGTTCTGCATCAAACTTAACAGCGTAGTCGTCATCCACAAAACTGTAAACAAAAGGAACACCCGGGTTATATTTTTTAAAAACACTCTCAATTTTGGAAAGCGCATCTGCGGTGGTTTTGGCAGGATTGATCCTGGCATCAATCACATTGGCAGCGTCATAGTTAAGCGTAAAAACAGTGCGGAAAACAGGGTGATAAGGCGATTCCATCACTATATCCTTTACAACGCCTATTACGTTAAAAGGCTTGCCATCCACTTTTATAACTTCTCCCACCGGGTCTTTAAGGCCCATAAATTTCACTGCCGATTCGTTCAGGATCATGGCTGAGGAATCCGACGGAAAGTCCCTTGAAAAATCACGTCCTGAAAGTATCTGCCAGTTAATTGTTTTCCCAAAGTCATGCGTCACGCTGATCGCCCCGAAATTCCCCTGGGCGCCGGGTTGCATGCCTCTCCAGGTGTAACCGTTGTTCACGGCATTGATCTCTGTCAGTAAACTGGAAGAATAAGCCATCTCCGTCACCGCTCCCGATGCTGCCAGCTCATTCCTGATTACTTCAAAATGATCCTTCAATGCACCGGTTGATACGGGAATAACTATCAGTCCCTCTTTGCTGTAAGCTGTGGGGCGGTTCTTCGCAAAATGGATCTGCCGGAATACCACTATGGTACCAATAATAAGGATCACCGATACGGTAAACTGGATCACAACCAGGGCCTTGCGTGGAATGGCTGCATAACGGCCTGCGCGGAAAGTTCCCTTCAATACCTTAACCGGCTCAAAAGAAGATAAATACAACGCAGGGTAACTGCCTGCAACCAGGCCCGTGAACAACATCACTCCAAGCCCCACAAGCCAGAATAAAGGGCTTGCAACCGGCAGGCTTACTTTTTTATCCGCCATCTCATTGAATACCGGCAGTCCCAGCTGCACCAATACCAGGGCACCTATAAAACCAATCATGGCAAGCAGCAGCGATTCGCTGAAAAACTGCGTCACCAGCTGGCTGCGGAAGGAACCTATTGCCTTCCGGATCCCTACTTCTTTCGCCCGCTTCTCCGAACGTGCAGTGCTCAGGTTCATGAAATTGATACAGGCCAGCAGCAACACAAATACCCCAATAATCCCGAAGAGCCATACAAACTGTATCCTGCCGCCTATATTCTTCCCATCCTTCCAATCGGCATACAAATGCCATTTGCTCATGGGATGAAGAAAAACTTCCGGCTTAAAAGCAGCATCTGCTGCCCTTACCTTATGCAGCTTCACATCTTTGATCTTGGCGGATACTTTTTCAAGATCCGCATGATCTGCCAGCTGTGCATAGGTTTGTGTAAAATTGGACCGCCAGGGGTTCTCCATTTCCTTTATCCATGGCTCGCTCTGAAGATACAGCTCCCAGGGAGCCATAAAGGCCAGATCCCTGAAGGCAGAGTTGTAGGGCAGATCTTCATATACACCGGTCACTTTCACCATGGTACGGTTATCCAATTTTATCAGCTTATCCAAAGGGTCGGTATCCCCGAACAATGCTCTGGCCGTGGAAGCAGACAGCAGCACGGAAGCCGGGTCCTGTAACCCGGCCCGGGTACCTTTCAGCATTTTAAGCGTCAGCATTTCCGGGAAGTCCGGCTCAAAGAAATTGCCCATCTGGGAAATAGCATTGTTATTATATGCCAGTACATGTTTATAGGGCCAGGAGCACATGATCACATACTTGAAATCACTACCGTATTTATTCCTGATCTCCTCTCCCAGCAGGTAAGGGTTAGCCGTTTGTGTACCCTTTACGCCGTTGAAGGTCTGATGCTGTATCACCGCCACAATGCGGTCGTAATTTTCATGGTTCTTACTGAATGTAAGCTCATCATGGATCCACAAACCGATCAGCAGGGCTACAGCCATACCGGTAGATAACCCAACTATATTGATGAGCGAAAAAGTTTTATTCTTCAGCAGATTACGCCACGCGATCCGGGCATGACTTCTTAACATAGTTAACTGGTTTGCCCATGAAAAACAATAATACTGCCATACCCTCAAAGCAGGCCACAGGCGGCATTCGCGGGAAGTCTGCCCGTAAAGATGTCCGTATATGAACACCCGGTGTCTGAAAACGGACGCCCTGCAGCTAACAGTGATCAGGCCGGTCTACAATTTGTCCCAACGTTCCTACTAATATAAAAAAAAATTACCCGGTCCTGTGTGGCTATTGCCGCGGTATTCAGCACTTTTTAACCCGGTCTGTGATTTGTTGCACGAAGTGTATTATTAACTTCTAAAATACCGGTTATGATTAGTAAAGACGAATTAAACGAAAACGCCTTCGGCGAAGAAGAAAATAACGAGCTGTCCGAAGAACAAACAGCAGAAGGTCTGGATGCGGAAGTAAGTGAAGAAGAAAAAGAATTGCTGGAAGAAGCATCCACCACTGATCCCACTTATTCCGAAGAACTACGGATGCGCGGCGCCAAAGTAGATAACAGGGATGATGACGGAGAGCCGCTTAATGAAACTGATAGTCTTGATGTGCCAGGCGCTGAGCTCGATGATGAACAGGAACAGATTGGCGCAGAAGATGAAGAAAATAATGAGTACAGCACTGATAAAAATGACTGATCAAATCTTAAAAACACTGCCATGAACGAAGCTCATTTGATAGACCGCAGAACGGTGGTTACCGGCATCTGTGCCAGCCTGGCGATGGCCGCCATTGCCCCGGTTGCCGTTGGTCAGACGACACCGCGCAATACCAAAAGTGCAGAAGGATTACAAGACCCCGTTTCCAGGTATCCCAAACCTCCTTTTGAGGAACAATCGCAACCCTGGCCGGGACTTGCCGGCAAAATGAACCCCAAACCAGACCACGGCGAGAAAAGCTATAAAGGCTCCGGCCGCCTTAATGGCAGGAAAGCACTGATCACGGGCGGCGACTCCGGCATGGGGCGCGCAGCCGCTATTGCATACGCAAGAGAGGGCGCTGATGTGGCCATTAACTACTTCCCTTCGGAAGAGCCGGATGCACAGGAAGTGGTGGCGCTGATCAAAGCAGAAGGCCGCAAAGCAGTTGCCATCCCAGGCGATCTGCGGGAAGAAACCTTCTGCCGGCAACTGGTATCAAAAGCCGTGGAAGGCCTGGGCGGGCTCGATATCCTGGTTAACAACGCTGCCCGGCAGCAAACCAAACCATCCATCGCCGATATTTCTACAGAGGATTTTGACGCCACGATGAAAACAAACATCTATGCGCCATTCTGGATTATCAAAGCAGCCCTTCCCCATCTGAAACCAGGGTCTGTAATAATTGCCACCACCTCCGAGCAGGCATACGATCCCTCCCCGGATCTCTACGATTATGCCCAGACAAAAGCCGCTACCATGAATTATGTAAAATCGCTCGCCAAACAACTCGGGCCTAAAGGAATACGGGTAAATGGCGTTGCACCAGGCCCCATCTGGACACCTCTGCAGGTAAGCGGCGGCGCTACTATGGAAAAGTTAAAGAACTTCGGCGCACAAACCCCTTTAGGCCGGCCAGGCCAACCTGTAGAGCTGGCATCCATATATGTACAGCTTGCAGCAACAGATGCCAGCTATGCAAACGGGCAGATTTATGGCGCCTCCGGCGGTGGCGGACAACCATAACAGGCTATCTGAAATTTTTTCATTTTATCTTGAAAAACTGACAGAAAAAAATGACGAAAATTCCTGGCATATCCTCCGGCACAGCACTTGATCGCGCTCTTTTACGGGGCGATATTTAAATCCCGTATAGTAGTAATCCATATAAAAAAAGGAGGTAAGTATGTCAGGTATCCAAAAGAGACGGGCAACTTTCCCGTCATTGTTTAGTCTGTTTGATGATCCGATCAGTCGTGAATTCTTTAATTGGGATAACTCCAACGGTTCTTCAAGCGGCACTACTATTCCCGCAGTCAATATAAAAGAAACTGCGGATAATTTTAAAGTACAGATGGCTGCTCCGGGCATGGAAAAAAGCGACTTCAAAATTCAGCTGGACGGTAACACCCTTACCATCACCTGCGACAAAGAATCCAGCGTGGAAAGTAATGAAAATGAAAAGTTCACCCGCAGGGAGTTCAGTTACCAGGCTTTCCAGAGAACTTTGCTTTTACCCAAAGATGTAGTTGATCAGGAGGGCGTTACCGCGAAATATGATGCCGGCCTGTTGCAACTCACCATTCCAAAACGGGAAGAGGCAAAGAAAAAGCCGCCACGGTTGATCAATATTGGCTAAACAGCTGCCACTATCCGGAAAGCTATCTTGAATCCGGCTGTAAAGTGCAGCAAACCGGCAAATGAAACCCTTGCCGGATTGCTGCACCTGTTTAAACAAGGTAGCTGTTAAAATCACTTACAAGCCCAGCGGGAGGCAGTGACGGAAAATAGGTAAGTACTGCCTTTCCGACTGGCACAAGCTATAAAGTTATGGAACCTTATTACATCATCGATGCAGATATGAAAATATCAAACGGCTGGTCAAACTTCTGCACGTTTAAAATCGGTGAAGACAAGGAACTGGCTATGGATATATGGGAGCAGGTAGTTAATGACGATACCGGCCTGCTACGTTTAACTCTTATTGAAGTGGCCCATGGAATTGAAGTGATAGGTACCAGGATGTGCACGTTGATCGCGTTTGAAAAAAACAGCAGGTTTATTGCCAAGGAGATATTTAAGGCAAATAACTTTAAAGGCCAGTAATTCTTTTGATCCTTACATCTGAAGGATAAAGCCCTTTGTGGAAAAGGTTATCTTCATTTTACCTTTTCAAAAACATATTGGTCAACTACAGTATAATAGGAAATATACACGCCCTCTTTTACATCCTCTACCACTTTGGGATAATTCAAGATCAGGTAACCTTTTTCATCAATTCCGATCTGTGAAACCCCTGCACCTGACTTCACCAGTTTATACAGCATCATAAATCTTCTGTTCTCAATCTTATATTTGGCCGACATCATTTTTTTGAAACTAGCCTTTCCTTCTTCTTTTGCATAAAGCTTAAAATTATCGTCTGAAATAACGGCAAAAGCTTCATCCTTACTTTTATCAGCTAAAAGCACATCCTCAAGCCGGTAATATGTTTTTGTTGGAATGTATACTGAGTCATTATACCTTATTGAACGGAAACTGATCATCCGCCAGGTTCCGATAAACTTAGCCGGGTCATCAACCATTGTTGCTGTATCAAGCTGGGCATGCGGAATGATTGAATTGGCTGTAACTGAAGAGACTACACCATTCTGGGCAAACCTCATGGAAACCTGGGTCTTTCTTAATGCGGGCGTAAGAAAATTGTAATAAATATTAAAGTCCCGATCCCAGTTAGGGAACTCGGTTCTTGGCCTTGAAATTTTATAGTCCAACGGGAAGTTAATACTGGTATCTTTAGCAACTTTCGAAAGTTGTTCAAAATCATTGTCTTGAGCAAACAAATCAACCGAAGCCGCAGTCAGAAATAATACAAACAGTACTTTAATAAAATGATCTGGCATAAGGAATCTTTTTGTGAATTGCATCCAGGCGCAACATGTTACCCGTTCACAGTATAAATATAAGAAAACGCCCGGGGAAATCAGCTCCGGCAAACTTTCCATGAAAATAAAAAGCCGCTTCGGAAATATTAGTGCCTGTAGCAGCAGCTTCCTATCCTGACGAATTTTACTGCACACAGCTTCTTTCCGGCAGTCATAAAAAAATGACTTATTGGAGGAGCAAATTATTACGCTGAACTTTATCCGCGAATAATACTTACTTCTCATTGCTGTTATTTCAAAGATGAAGCTACCTGTTTATATTTTAATATCAATAATGCTTCCTGGCAATAAAATCTGCGAGGCTCAAACAAAAAAGAAAATGGAGAATAATAATCCTTTATTATGCAATCCTGAAAATGGCATTTGTGAGATTCCTGCATACAATGCAGCGTCTGCTAACAGCAACAATTTTAAATCAGAAAAAAAGCCGGTAAAGATAATTTACTACACTGATCCCATTTGTTCTTCCTGTTGGGGCATAGAGCCGCAATTACGGAAACTTAAATCAGAATATGGGAAAAGCATTGAAATAGAATACAGGATGGGCGGTTTATTACCCGACTGGAGCTACAACAGCGGCGGTATCAGCAAGCCTTCTGACGTTGCCCACCACTGGGATGAAGTAAGCCTGCATTATGATATGCCCATTGATGGCGATATCTGGCTGGAAGATCCATTACCTTCCTCCTATCCACCTTCCATTGCATTTAAGGCAGCCCAACTACAGGACAACGAAAAAGCAATTTCATTTCTTCGTGAAATCAGGGAGATGGTGTTCCTGAAAAAAAAGAATATAACAAAATGGGATTACCTGGAATTGGCAGCCAAAAATGTAGGATTAGACACTGTTCAGTTTAAAAAGGCCTATGAAGGTGATGCCAAAGATCTTTTTAACAGGGATCTGCAATTAGCCAGAGAAGCAGGAGTAAGAGGCTTTCCAACCATTTTCTTCACTGATACAACAGGGAAAACTGAAATGATTTATGGTTCGAAACCATACAGCGTCTATGAAAATGCTTTATTGAAAATTCATTCCAATATTTCAAAAAGCCAATACGATAGAAGCTGGCCTTCTTTGTTCTCATCATATCATTCATTAACAGCAAAAGAGTTTACAGAACTAACAGGAACAGCAAGAAATGAAGGTGAAAAGATGCTGGATGAATTAACGGCAAACGGAAAGCTGGAAAAGCTGGTAACAAAGAATGGAGCAATCTGGATGTCTAAGCATACCGATTAACAAACAAAAGAGCTCCTGTAAGTTGTTTACAGGAGCTCTTTTGATACCGGTTCTTTGCTGCGATGGCAGCTCAATAGCTGATAAGCGGAGACCCGTAAAAATAATGTGCACCTCCCCCTATGTCCGTGCCCAGGATATTGCAGATAATGTGCTTGGCGGCGGTTGGCCCAATCCCCAGCATCGGCGCATAAAAACTGGGGGCATCCATTTCTGCGCCCGGTAATATTTCCCCGGTTGTAACGTCCCTGGGTTGAAAAACATACAGGTTAAAATTAGGGTCCAGTGAAAAATCCATCAGGTGGAAGTCGGCAAGCTGCCCCCTCCTGACGATAGCGAAGTTGACCAGTGTATCTGTACCATCATATGTAAAAGTTACCGGGTTTTGTTTTATGCAATAAATGGTCACCGTCATGGATTCCGGCATAGTGGGATCATCATAGTAAAGACTTAACAGTACTTTCTTTTCCGGGATATCCTCACTCTTACCACCACTGATGAGCTGCGGTTTCTGTGTACCGGTGGCATCCAGCTGAAGGATGTTTATATTGAAAGACGTGCCTGGCGTGGATAACGAAGTATCATAAAGAAGTGCGTTCGACTGGTAATCCTTTATCACCACATGCTGCGTTTCACTGGTGGTTTTAATGAGTTTGCTTACCACGCCTGTACTCACAAGGCTATCGGTTATCAGGGCATTATTTATGATAACAATGAACCGCGCATCCGGCGCCAATGAAAGGCTACGGAGCTGCATTTGCCTCATACTGGCTTTTTCCTGGAAATCACCTTCCTTGCTGCAAGCGCCAAAGCATATGGCCAAAAGCGTTATAATGAATATCTTTTGCATTATATAGATCGTATTAGAAATTATAAGTAAAACTCAGGCTGAGATTCCGTCCTTTGAATATTTTGTTATAGGTGTAATCGTACTGTTTGTTGTAATTCGTTCCCTTCGGATCTTTATTCGGACTTGGATCATTGATATTATCCGGATTGCCGGAAAAGAAACCGCCACCCGTATCAGTAGGCCTGCCAACGATCGCGTTCTGGTAAATGACGAAGTCCTGTTGAAGGATATCGCTGATATTGAACCGGACCTCCAGTTTCTTTTTAAGAAGACGGGTGCTCAGCTGCATATCCAATACATCTCTTGGATTTTCATACTGGTCTTCCGCCGGGTAAGTACCACCTGCCACAATACGTTTGCCGAAACGGTTATAGCCAAAGTTGATGCCCGCGATCTCTCCAAAGTAACCGATACCCGCATTTACAGCATAAGGTGAAAGCCCCTGCAACGGCCTGTTCCGGGAGTCTGCCGGCATTTCGGTGAGGCCGCCGCCTATTACGCCGTTGGATGCCGCCAGCAGCGCATCCACATTATAACCTACATTCGATTTCATGATGGAAGCATTACCATTGATGAAAATATTTTTAAGGATGTTGGATGTGCGACTAATGAACCCCAGCGATTTTCTAAAATCAATTTCAAAGCCTTTATTTTCTGAACTGCGGAGATTAAAGTAAAAGAACATCAGCCCTCCGCTGCTGCGCCCCGCGATCTGCTCAACAGGACTGGCGAATTTTTTATAGAAGGCGGATACAGAAAACACTTCGCCGGGACCAGGATACCATTCATAACGAAGATCAACATTGGTGATAGTTGCATCATCAAGACGGGCGGCACCGCGATAGATGTTACGCTCGCGGAACTCGTAATACATAAAACGCGACCTTTCCCGGAAATCCGCCCTGGACATGGTTTTGGAATAAGCGAGACGGAGGTTGGAGAGCGTCGTAATCTGGTAAGTGAGGTTGGCAGAAGGCAGCCAGTCGGTGGTACTGGTTTTCATAATAGAATCCACCGGTAACCCTGTTGCATAGTCGAATGTGATACCGTTCACGTTCATGTCATTTCGCTCTGCACGGATACCCCCTACCAGCCTGAATTTACGCAGGAACTTCAGATCGGCCATCAGGTAAGCGCCATGCAGTTTTTGATCACCCTCGTAGTTGTCGGCCGGTTTACTGCCAACTGAGCCCGTGCCCGACAGGTTATAGTATAACAGGTCCGGCTGAAGATAGGTGGGCGTAGCCAGCTCGTAGTCGGGCTTCCCGAAGTAAACCGCAACATCAGGATTGCTCCTCGAATCGGCCATCAGCCGCAGGGCAAGACTTTCATAGTTCGCCGTACGAAACGACCCGCTGTAACCCAGTTTGATCTTCTGCTGCTCGTTCCGGAATGTAAAAGGGAGAGTGAAATTTACGGCGATGTTCTTCTTTTGCTCACGTAACCTTGAATTGAAAATATTGATACCGTCCACCATGAAGCCCTGGAACTCCGACAGGAAATAATACCCCTCTCCCACACCAATCGATTCATAGCTTTTTACAGAACGCGTATCCGGCTGATCACGCTGTACGTTGACAAGGTCGGCAGCCCAATCTATTTTAAGGTTATGCCGGGTAAAGGTATGCTCGCCTTCCAGCCTGTTGTGCAGGATAGAATTGATGGTGGTGATGCTGGTATAGAGCTCCGTTTGTCCGCCGCTGCCTTTATCGAAATCTATTCCCCAGAGGTCACTGGTTTCATTATTGAACCGGCGGTTATAGATATTTTTGAAAGCGATCCTGTGGCGGGCAGTTTGATAGGTAACATTAGCCAACGCGCCTAAAGTGGTGGTAAAGTTGTACACGCGACTGGCAGAATCGCTGAAATAAAAGGCGGCAGGAAAATACCGCATTTCGTTCGACTGCAACTCTTCATGACGGTAGGTGCCGGCCAGCGTAAGGCCTATCAGCTTTCCTTCAGACAACCGGTACTTACGGCCCAGGCCCAACTGGTAGTTCTGCACTGGCATGTAGTTATATTTCCGCAGACCGAAATTATTGGGAATGGTCCTGTTCTGCGCACTGATGGCTTCACGGTTATTGGTGTTGATAAGGAAGCGATAGTGCTGGGGATCCATATCCTTCCACCAGTTGCGGGTTCCATCGTCAAAACCAAGATAATCATACTTCCCTCTTTTGGTGCCTGCAAAGGCATGACCTATTGTATTGGTATTGATACCGGAGCCAAGGCTAACTGTTGTATAGTTCTCCGAAGGCATGTCCCTGATATTGATCTGTACCAGCCCGCCTGCAAACTCCGCAGGCATATCCGGCGTAGCGGTCTTGTTCACCACGATATTATCAATCAGGCTGCTGGGAATCACATCAAATGAAAAGTTTTTACGGTTAGGCTCCGTGCTGGGAAGACTGGTACCATTCATCATTACATTATTATACCGCTCGCTCAGTCCGCGTACGGTCACAAACTTATCGTCCTGCACTGTCAGGCCACTGATGCGCTTCAGTACCTGTGCCACGTTGTTATCAGGCGTGCGGCGTATCTGCTCCTGGCTGATACCGTCGCTGATCGCGGCATTGTTCTTTTGCTGCGTATACAATGAAGCTACCCCGTCTTTTTTTGCAGAAGAGGTTATCTCCACAGTGGCCAGTTGTCCTTTCGTTCTTTTCAAAGCAGTGTTGAGCCTGAAGATTTCCTGCTCTCTGACTTCGATCTCACTTACTTTTTGGGTGATATAGCCGATGGAGCTCATGACAGCAGTATAACTCCCCGCGGGCAGCGAAATGCTGAAAGAGCCATCTGCCGCGGTGGTAGCGCCCAGGCTGCCGATCCGCACCGTTACACCGGGAATAGGCTCCCCGTTGCCCTCGTCGGTGATGCTGCCGGTAACTTTTCCGGGAGTGGGTGTATCCTGTTTTTTCTGAATGATAATATAGCCGTTCACGTTACGGAAGGTCAATGGCGTGTGCAGGAACAGTTCCTTTAATACCTGCTCCAGTGGTTTATCAGTAAAGTTGATCACAGTTGCTTTGTAGCTGTCGATATTTCTGGCATTGAAGGCAAATTCAATACCTGCTGTCTTTTCAATTTTGTGCAGGGCATCAAGGATGTTCCCGCCTGCAATGCTAACCGTTATCTTCCTGGATAACGGCGAGTCTGCCTGCTGCGCAAACAGCGGTGTTCCCAAAAACAGCAGGAACAGTGCTTTCCATAAACCGGAACCTGATCCCGTTCGACTAAAAAATTTCATACTTTTGCTTTGTTTATTTTATTTTGATAAATGCCGGTACTTCGAATACCGGGTATAAGGCGCCTGCTTCCAACAGGCGCTTTTCTTTTTAATGAATAATTACGGAGGTGCTGTCGCGGTTCCTCCATTCACAACGGTTGCCATTAACGGCGCTGATAACTTCTACAAGCTTTTGCGGGTTTTTCCCGTAGCGGATCGTAAGGCTATAGAGGTTCCGGCTTACACCGGCATTAGCGGCAGTAATAACTATCCCATACATCCGCTGCATGGCAGCGGCCATCGTCGCGAAATCAGCCTGCGCCAGCCGCACTTCCCCGCTGGTCCATTCCCCGATAACGGCAGGATCCATGCGGCCTAACTGTGCTGCAGGTTCCGATGGATCATACGACAGCTGTTCACCCGGCAAGAGCCTAGCTATTTCTTTATCCTGCCAGCTTACACTTACCTTACCGCTTTTAACGGCCACGTATATATGCGCAATACTACTGTCTGCACGAACCGCAAATGAGGTTCCCAGTACCCTGGTTTGTATGCCTTGTTTATTTTCAACAATAAAAGGTCTGCGCGTATCAGGCGTTACATCAAAGAACGCCTGCCCTTCCTGCAGCACTATCCTTCGTTCTTTACTGTCAGATGCGGCAGGATAGCTCAGCACAGAACGCGCATCCAGCCATATGCGGGAGCTGTCCGGCAACATAATCTCTTTCAGCTCGCCGTTCCCGGTTCGCCATGTCAGCAGCTTTGCAGGCGCCGGATCCCTGAAAAAAAAGAGGGCGCCAATGATGAGCAGAACAGCGGCGACAGCTGCCCAGCCAGGCCAGGGGAAACGCCGTTCCCTGGCAAAGACTGTTTTCTGCAGGATACGCTGGTAACGCTCTTCCGGGGAACCGCCGGGCTGGCCATCACTTTCCGGCATATCCGAAAAATCGATAGCATCCAGGGCAGCTTCTGCACCGGAAGTAGACAGGTAAAGCTGTAGCAGTACCATTTCCCGTTCGGTGATGGTTTTCTCTTTCTGCTTGCGAAGCAATTTCTTTAACAGTTCGGGAGAAACAGACATGTCAGGGTAGCTTTTACAGGAAGTACCCAAAAAATCGCCCGGAGTAGTACCGGTAACATTAATTTAACATGTCGGGCAACAGTATGACAGCAAGGGAGCAGGCGTAGGGCGTAACTTTTGTGCGCAGGTGGTCCAGCGCGAGGCTGACCTGTTTTTTAACGGTGAAAACGGAAATGCCCAGTTCATCGGCAATTTGCTGATAACTCCGGCCTTCCTCGCGGTGCAGAAGGAATATTCTCTTCCTGGCAGGAGGAAGTTGCTGAATGATCTCACGGATATGTTTCTCTATCTCTTCGAAGTACAGTTGCTCCAACGGCGTCATCTGGCCGGAAGGCCTTTCCGGGAATTCGGTGATGTCTGCCTGGAACACGCGCCGGCGAAGCAGTTTAAGCGCTTTGTTACGGCACACCCGGATCAGCCAGCCGGTGATGTCCGTGCCTTCTATGGAAGTCCTGTTCTCCCAAAGACTGGTAAAAACATCCTGTACTACTTCTTCCGCGTCCTCGCGGGTAACGCATATGCTGGAGGCATACTTCATCAGGCGCGCATCATAGGCCATGAAGATCTCGTTGAACGCGCGCTCAGCCCCATCCCTGAAAGCGGATATAACAGCAGCTGTAACAGGCGGAGGTTGGGAGTGACTAATATGCATGCAAGGAAACTGATTTCCACGCAATGATAGTGAGTTAATATTATCAAAAGGTTAAGAACGGAAAAGTAATGCACCGGCACCTGTAAATGTGGCTGCCGTAAGTATAATTATGATTTGATTCATATACGGTATATCCTCCGCCGCAATGTTGCACTATCAGGCGCTGTCGTGTCTGCGGAGATGCAACCCTATCACCGTTTTCCTGGAGGATTTAAAAGTGATCTCCCATATTGATGCGTGGATAGACCAGGAAGGTGTGCTGCATTTTAAGTAGGCAGCAGGGCGGTCCCTGCTGCACTCAACAGATCATCAACAACCTGTTCTGTCCGGGCTTTTCCTTTGGCGCACGGTGAACACAGGGAGGCACCGGGCTGCCAGGATGATCAACCGCCAACCTCCACAGGTTACCAAGGCCTAAACTTACCGGACGTGCACCGGGCCTGGCCTGATAATGCAGATCAAAGTAGTTTTCACTCAAGAACGATTCAAAACCTTCATCTGCTCCATCATATAGCTTTCTGAGCTCATCACGGATTTCCGGTATAAGGGCTTTCTTTTCACACTGTGAATTTGGCAATATTTCACTTGATTCGCCATAGTATGTGCATAAAAAGGTATCTACCGGTACAGGGGAGCGATCCACATGAAAAGAGTAAACATCCGTTGAAAAAAAAGGATAGGCATCATCCCGGTCATAATATCTGATCACATTAAGAGCCGGCGATGCCCCATACGCTTTCAATAACTTCAAATCATTTAAAAGAATTTCACGCGCAAGCTGCCCTTGTTCACTCAGCTGAAGCTCATAAAGCTCCTCTTGTTCAATCGTCGTTATGTTGCCACTTAGCGCTACCTTCTCAACAATTTCAGAAAAGTCACCCGCTAATTCACGAGCCCAGCAAATCGCATTTATTGCTCCGCTAAATGGCGTAGAAACAAGGTCTTGAAAATTTGTGACACGGTGAATTTGATTCTCAGAATCTATCATGATAATTAATATAAATCAGTATTGGCCCCACTAAAATAAGGTATAAAATGTTCTTGATAGTTTCTATGTTTGAGCCGGATTCCCTTAAATGGTATAAAGATAGAAATTTCCCGGGCAGCCTGTTTTGCCTGGGATGCCGGTACCCCTGGATACTGTTGAATAACATGGCAGGACCGAGCCGTGTAGGGCGTTCTACGGTGCCACCGGCACCAATTAATTTGTAGCCCCCTGCCAAATCAGCATCCGGATTTACTGGTACATTTGTTTGCAATAACTAACCTGGTATTTTTTCAATGGCCGCCAGGGCACTTCTTAAATCGCAAATAGGGTGACATTCATATTCCTGAAATGAAGGTACATTTTATTCTCCCATATAAGACAAATAGGGTAACGGGTTAAACATAATGGCTGCTCTCTATACGGTAACGTCTATTTATCCGCTAACTTTAGTATCTTTTTCTGCAGACGATGATTCATAATAAATGAAATTATAAAACGACACTGCAGTTACTTCACATCGTCAGTTATTTTATCTGTCCTGGTTATTGACTCAGTAGATGCTTTTAAGCGTAAACATTTTATGCGTTAAGTAAGGATGCTGATGGGGTATATTATCCATAGTTATTGCGGGATATTGTTTTTATTTTTATTTCAATCAATAACTTTTTCTTTAGAATGTATTTCTGAAAATCAAACTACTACAGCTGTGTGCCATCCGTGAGCCAGGAGAAGTGGAGAAACCGTGGGTTAACAAAAGAAAAGGCCCCTGTAATTCGATGACTTACAGGGGCTTCGCGCCTAGAACTGGAATCCTATCTAGTTTTGGGAGAATTAGTTGTAAGGTATTTGTTTCAATGAAGTGTCGAAATAGAACAGACATATAAACGCGATCTGTTTATTCCAAAGCAAAATATTGAAATTTGGGTAAATAATCAAATCTGAGGATTTAACGGGGAATGAGGATTCATTTAACTATTTGACACACTGGGAGAATTCCTTTTCTATTGGAAATAATATAACTCTTAATTCAAATGATCTTGTTTCTTTATCACAGACTATACCAACTAAACATTCCTTAAGACACCAACACCTTAGTAGGTCTGCCGATTTATTATTATCGATTTCGCAGGTAGAAATAACGCTCTTTCCGTCCTTATCTGAAATAGTCACGACTTAATCTGACAGTCAAATGATATCCTTAGCAGCTAGCTGAAGATCGCTAGCTGCTTTTCTTTTGGACGTACAGATCTTCTTTCGGAACGCTGTCGGATAAAACTACTCTTGAACAGCGCAGCGAAATTGTTATGCATACAAATGCTAATCGTATTGTTTGTTTATATCAGAAAATGGGCTAACCCCACCAACTTATCTTGTAAAGAAGAAGGAAGAGGAGATTGTGCTAGTACTGATTTTAAAATACCTGTGCTATAAACGGAAACAAAATCCAATACCCCATCCACATACTCAGATGGAACGACAGCTGAGATCACGTCTGTGATAATACCTCCCCCATTGATCAGCTGCAATTCAGCTGGACTCAATTCTATAGGATTTAATAGGTTCTTTTCTATCATATGAATAATTTACTTGTTAAAGATAATTTTACTTGTTACCAAAAATAACGCAAAGCTGCCTGTTTACTATGTTCATTTTCATTCATTTTGTTCATTCTGGTCATTACTACCTAAAATTCACAGTTGTTGCAGGGAGAAGCCTATTTTCTCCGTCGTAGAAACAGAAATAATTCAAAACACAGAATATTATGAGCACATCTATTATCGCTTACACAATACTGCGAGGAGTATAGTTTGCCAATGCACAACAGATCGAAACGCTCTCATTTAAAAGCAAAAACGGCGGAGGCAACGCTAAGGTAGGCGCCTACGGCACTGGAGTGGGTAAACATTCCTATATTCGATGGTAAACTGGCGGTATTTACCGGTGGCGATGGTGCTATATTCGCTACTTGTGTCTTTTAAATTATGGGGAGCTGCAAAACAAAAAAGGGGCTGCATCTAACGATACAACCCTTAAGTATTAGATATGCCGACGATATTGTAGGCATATAATTTGCTCCCGTTCATTGGCTATTGGAAATCGCTACTTACTGGTAGTTGTACACTTATTCCCAGGGTAATCCTATTGATTATTGGGTTCCAGCTAACCCAAGGGCCTACTGTAATCATTGGTTTTGGGGAAGATACTTTCAGCGCTGTACCGGCCACGATATGAGAATATGGGCTTGCGTTTGTAAGTATTACCTGCGTAAATGGTCTTTTAAATTTAATTATCAATCCGACCCCGATTTTTAAGTTTACACACTTAATGAAATAGTCCCCATATCAAAAGTTGGATGCTAATTATTTTTGCAACAATATCTCTACGTACAGGAGTCCTTAGTGTAAAAGCCTTCATTCTTAAACAACTCATCCAAATCACTGTGATTGTTACTTCTCCATACTTATAAACATCTCCTACCCCTCTGGCATTTTCAATGTACATACAATTGATAGGACTTAGACCTAAAAATCGAACCCTATGCCACTTCGACTCATATGTAATAGGATATCCAGGACGACTTACAGTGGATAATTCGTAGTCTACTTGGTACTGAACGAATGATTTAATGTTTCTAATATACTAGTTACATGATATCCGCCTGGTTCACTGGTAACATCTACCGGTCTATCTCCAGTTATAGTTTTCCCTAAAAGATATTCATCTGGTGGAAAATCCGCCGGAATACACTCCATACTTTCCGTTTTCGCCTTACTCTTGTTTCCTAGGTCATTTGTAATCAATGGTGTCGCAACTGGAAGTGTTCGGAAGAAAGGCTGCATAAGATTTTTTTTCGAACACAACTGCCGGTGTGTCAGAAAATTTTGGTGTGTCACAAACACGGAAAAAGTGTCTGATTTGAGTGTCATAAAATGTACAAACGAGCCGGTCTTGTTCTCCCAGCCGCAAACGAATTTGGTGTGTCATTTGGTGTGTCAATTTTGTGTCAACGATAGTGGGAGAAAGCGGAGGAAATGCAGAGAAAACGGAATTGACCAAAAATAAAAAAGGTTGTAAATCAATGACTTACAACCTTTTGACGTGCCCAGAACTGGATTCGAACCAGCACACCCTTGCAGGCGCTGCGACCTGAACACAGTGCGTCTACCAATTTCGCCATCTGGGCAACTGATATCGTGTCAGGGAGCGCAAAGATAAACAGCTTTTTCAAATTTCCAAAAATAACGGGAACGGATATACTAATAATTAAAAATAAAACCGAAAGCAGTAATACTGAAGGGCATCCCTCCCCTAGCTACCAGGTACAGATCATGCACCCCTTCTGCATGACGCAGGTTGCCCGTTAACTTCAGCGCATAGGTGCTATCGCCTGTATAAGGAATATCAAGAGTGCCGATAATTTTACCTTTGGGCTTATCTATCCGGAACTCAAGCCTGGCATTATTCTTTTTATGCTCTGATGCCACCTCCACGCGGAAACCTATCTCACCCAAACTTAAATTCACCTGCGCAAAGCTGAGATAACTACCCTCCTTCATCTGGAACTCCGTTTCACGATTGCCCTTCTTAGCCGCCGGCGCCGCCGTCTGTCCGCAAACAGACACGGAAACGAAAGCAAAAAGCAGCATTAACATCAGCCTCATAAGGATAGGATAGGTTATCTTCTTCTCTTTTTTACGACGAATCAGGAATAATTGTTCCCGGCAATAAATTAATAATAAAAACCCTAAATTAAGGAATTATGTAATATAATAGCAAAATAATAACATCTGCACAAAAAGTGCCCGCAACAATAACTGTTGCGGGCACTTTCAAAAATATGATCAACGGAATAATATGATCAACGGAGATCAGATCCCCGCAAGCCGGGCATAAATCTCCATCATGCCAGCCTGCCCCAGTAACTCCCGCTCCGGGCGGTTACCCAGCATATTGCTGCTGTTCCGGTCCTGCTCCCATACTTTATCGGCATACTCCTGCATGGCACGGATATACTTAGGGTTATTATCCACCCTGTATAATGCCTCATATCCCCGAAGCAATACGGCATTAAACCAGTAAGACAAGGGAAATCTTCCTTTCCTGAAAAAACGCCGGTAACTACCCTCTGCAATGTAACGGGCTTCCCTTAAATACTGCGCATTCCCTGTAATGCGGTACAGCTTTACATTTGCTTCCAGCATCACACCGGTATTATAGGTATACGCCGCAGAATCAATCCGGTTGTTCTCTGCAGGTTTTATAGCATCCCAGTATACACCGTCTTCATCCCGCAAATACCGGTTCACCCATTTGTACAGGAGTAAAGCCGTATCCAGGTATGCCTGCTTATGAACGGCTTCATACAATTGCAGCGATAATAAAATAGCCGGTCCGTTGGAACAGGTGTTCTTCGTGGTAACATCTCCTTCCTTCCAGTATAAGCCCCCGCCGCTAACGGTATCAAAACCGGTCATCATAAACCGGTAGATCTCCTCTCCTTTCTCCAGGTACCATTTCTTCCTGGTTCGCGTATAGGCGTCTACGTAAGCAATGCCAACCCACTGGTTGTCGTCGTAATAACGGTCCTCCTTCCGCTCCTTCACCACATACGAAGCATATCCCGGTGCAGGCGGTCCCGGGTCGTAGTACTGGTTAATAGCCTTCACCACCGGCGCCATATAGGTATTACCGGGATGGATCCGCTCCATTTCATTGGCAGCCTGTATAAGGCCGCAAAGTCCCCAAAGGTCGGCATGCAGGTTATGATTCACACTGCGGTTGCTGGTTTGAATATACAAACCGGTATTACGTTCATACAGGTATTTGTTCACTGCCTGCTGCAGTATCTCCGCCTTCTGCCTGTTGCTTTGGGCAGATATGCTGCCGGCAGACAGCAAACACCAAAAGATAAACCTCACTGTTCTTCTCCCCATCTTTATCATTTTCATTACTTCATCAGTCCCATGCCTTTCAGCTTCACCGCCGCTTCTATGAGCATCGCCCCGCTCAGCTGCGTGGTCAGATCGCTGCCTGCTGCAGTGGTGGTCCAGTCTTTGTTAAATAACACCTGCGGGCGTGTAGTGCCTTTCAGCCACAACGTTTCGGCATTCAGCTGCAGAAACGCTGCATACTTTGCCACATCCGTACTGCTGATACTACCATCTGTGATCAGCAACATCAGGTAACGCACCAGCACTCCCTTGAACAAACCTCCATCTCCACCACCTTCATCCTTCAGGATATTGGCATTGGTAAATCCTCCGGCTAAAGTATTATTGGCGGTTTTCAATGCATCATTGATGTATACATTCTGACCGGTGAGCTTATACAGCTCCACACCAGCGCCAATAAATACGCCCTGGTTATAGGTGAAGTTCCAGTTCTTTGTTACCTGCCCGCTGCCATCCTGGTTAATACCGTCCCATACAAGACCGGTCACCGGGTCTACCAGCGTGGCTTTCTGCCAGTCGTAGATCTTTTTGGCCCAGGCAATATCATCCGGGTTCTGGGTAAGCCCATACATACGGCAGGCAATAATGCATGCAGGCGCATTGGCAGGCGTGTTCTTATAGTTTTTGGATTTGTCTTTGTTCCAGTGGATACCGCCGCCCCATACATCATCCCAGCCTCCTTTGATATCGTTCCACAGCAATACGGCCACGTCTTTATACTTAGTATCGCCGGTGGCTTCGTATGCACGTAAACAGGCCAGGTTCATCCATTCCATATCGTCATAGAAATGGTTGATATAGGTGCCCCCGTTTTTCGTTTTCATACCGGCCAGCAGGTCGTCCATGCGGGCTTTGATAGCCGGGTCACTTTTACGTATATAGGCGTCCGTTAGTACGTCCAGTGCGTGTGCATTGGGCCAGTAGTTAAAGGTGGTATTGCCTGTGTTATTGGCGTTAAAGTATTTCTCCTGGTTCCAGAAATTACCGGTAAGCCCCTGCAGGGAAGAATCAGCTATCTGCGCCCAGTCGTACACATAACGCGCCTTATTGGCGCCCGGGCCTGGGCCATCATCCACAGGTTCTTTCAAACATGCAGTGAAGGCCAGTGACAGCATTAAAAGGGAATATCGTATCAGCTTCATAGCAGTCTTTATTTTACGATGATTTCGTGGGTATAGTTCTTATCTGTTGTGAAATAAAGATTTATATCACAGTTCTTGTTGTCTGCCTCTGTAGCAAACTTGTAACAATAGTTCCGCTGGTCGTTGTTCGTGATAGGGCGCAGTTCCCAGTAACTCAGTGGCGAAGCGGCAGTTGGACGGTTGTTATCTGCATTGGAACTGCCTATCCATTCCTCACCGGCATTACCATCGCTGTCTTTTACATTGATACGGAATTTGTAACGCTCATCGCGGCCCCATGATTCCTGTTTGAATGTGATCAGCTGGTTCTGGATCTTCCAGGTACCGCCGCCGGCATAGCTGATCTCGAACAGGAATTTATTCAATGGCGCAAACCAAAGCCCAATAGTACCTATCTCCGTTACTGTAGCGGCAGCGTTGTTAAAGTCCAGGCGCAGGCGATATACTTTGGTACCGGCAGTTTGCTCTGTTTCACCGCCTTCTTTTACGGCCGTACCCGCAATGGAATATACATCCGGCGTACCGGTATTTCTGCTGGTAAAATGGTATTTACCGTTTTTGAGAGAGGTATAAATTTCATACACTCCCGGTGCAGTGGATTTCAGTTTCAGGGCTTTCGACAGATCAGCGCCTGCTTCTGTAGCCTCGCCGGTGAGATATACATCCGTGGGGATCTCGGCAAAACCGTTAGGTCTTTCTACTTCAATAGTCTTTGTTTCTGCGGCCTTCTGGATATTATACCCTTTGGATGCCAGCACGGTCCATACCAGTTTGCCGGTAGCCAGGGAAGCGATGCCGGCTTTACCTGCCACGCTGTTCAGGTCTTTATGCGACAGCGTTAACTTGTTTTGTACGCCGCCGCCATCAGAAGAGAATTTTGCAACAGGGGAAGAGAAATCGCCGCCTGCTTTATCAAAGGCCACTTCATACTGTACCAGTGAGCCATCTTCCGCACGGGCCTGGTCCCACTCAAAACTTACAGTTGCGCTGGTAGTAGGTTGCAGCTTAATATATTTATTATCCAGCGGCGCGGTGAGTTTGGGTACCGGCTGCATATTGGTGTTGAGTGAATAATCGTCTTTCTTACAACTAAATAATAAAACACTCAGTATAATGATCAGATATTTTTGCATGTTATTATAGTTTTTAGGTGGAAGGATATTACCAATCCTGGTTTTGTGAAAGATTTTTGTTCTGATCGCGCTCAATGGTGGGCACCGGCCACAGGTAGTGCTTGGGATTGGTGAACAACCTGTTTTCAACGATGATATAACCATTCGGATCTTTATTGAAAGCACCGGAGCTTACTTTAATACCTCTTACAGGTCTGTTCATCACCACATCGGCAGTTTTCCAGCGGCGTATATCATAAACGCGGAGCCCTTCAAACGCCAGCTCTGCCCTTCTTTCCCGGCGGATCACTGCGCGTTGCTGATCCTGGTTCAGCGCAGCGTTAAACTGGGTGGCGCCTGCATCATTAAACCCGGCACGCACGCGGATAGGCTGAATGGTTTGATTCCATACTGCCGCATTCATCTGCCCCAGCTCATTCTTTGCTTCTGCATACATGAGCAATACATCGGCATATCGGATCATGATCAGGTTTAACCCTGATGCATAATTGGTAGCTGCGCGGTCGTAATATTTGTAGAAATAATAACCGGTGGGAGATGCGCCCTGGTCATCTACCGTATTGGTGGCAGGAACAGAGCCAGGCTGCGTCAGGATAGTTTGCTCCACGCCGTTAAAATCAACCACCTTGGATCCGTGATGCAGGATGGTAGCTTCAAAACGCGGATCCCTGTTGGCATAGGGCGTGTTTTCATTATAACCGGAACCAGCTTCACCAATGGCTTTACCATTGGTCATGATATAATCATTTACCAGGTCCTGGGTAGGCACCAGCACGCTTCTCAGTGCAGCAATGGTTTGCGGCATGAAAGAGCGTTGTTTGTCGTATGTTCTGCCACCACCATATTGCAGGTCGAGGATCACTTCACTGTTATACTCATTGGCTACGGTGAACAGGTTACTGTAATTACCAAACAGGGCATAAGTACCATTCTCTGTTTTACCAATCAGCTTTTCACAATCTGCTACAACGGCTGCCCATTCGCTGCGGAACAGGTGTACGCGGGCGCTCATGGCTATGGCAGCGCCACGGGTAATACGGCCACGGTCGTTCTGCGCCTGCTGGGTGTTGGTGGGCAGGTCTTTCTGGATCTCCGCCAGTTCTGTTAAGATGAACTGCTGGATCGTGTTCTTATCGGTACGCGCAATGGTACGGGAGGCGTCGATGGTGATGAGGTCTGTATAAAAAGGTACATCCCCATACCAGGCAGTGAGCTGAAAGTACGCGTAAGCGCGGATAAACCGGGTTTCAGCCAGGATACGCGCCTTCAGCGCGGGATCCATGTTGGGCACACGGTCTATGTTGGCGGTAACGGTATTGCACCGACGTATAGTTGTGTAGTAATAGGACCAGGTATCTGCTACCCTTCCGTTGGCGCCGTCGTACCCGCCGTTGGCAATTGCATTTACATTGATCAGGCCTCCCCCGCTGTTATACGCATTATCACTCAGCGCTTCATCTCCAAAATAATAATCATCTTTTGAAAGATGCTCATAGCAGGCGGTCAATGCATCGAGCGCATCCTGCGCATCGCGCCAGTAGGCAGTTTCGGTAAACTCCCTGGTGATCGGCTGATCCAGTTTACGGCAACTGAATAAAGTGCCGGCCATTAATATTGACAAAACTAATTTCTTCATACAATTGATTGTTTAGGCATCAAAACTTAACATCCAGACCAAAAGCAAAAGTGGCCGCATTCGGGTAATTACGTCCTGCAATAGGGTTGTAATTAGACATGGACAACTTATCATCAAACTGTGTAAACTCAGGGTCTACTCCTATTTCACGGAAGCGTTTAGGCATGATCGTTATCAGGTTCTGGCTGGTGAAATATACCCGCACGCCCTGGATACGCGCCCTGTTCAGTAAAGATGCAGGCAGGTTGTAACCCAGCTGGAAATTTTTCAGTCGCAGGTATTTGGTATCAAACAACCAGTAATCTGAATAGGCGAAGTTATTGGCATCGGCAGCCCCAATGGTTACACGCGGATAGGTAGCGCCGGGATTGGTAGGCGTCCAGCGGTCCAGGTGCTGTACCATTGCATGGTCTTCGTTGTTATGGAATGCTTCTACGATATCTCCTCTCAGGAATTGTGAGCGCTTGCCCACGCCCTGCCAGAACATAGTGAGGTCGAAGTTTTTCCAGCTCACGCTGTAGTTAAAGCCAAAAGTGTAACGGGGAAAAGGATTGCCAAACACGTAGCGATCGTTTTCATCGATCACGCCATCCTTGTTACGGTCAATATACCTTACGTCTCCGGGCATCACCTGCTGATTGTAGGCAAACGGTACTTTTGGCGCGTTCTTTATATCATCCAGGTTCTGGTATAAGCCATTGGATTTATAACCATAGTAAGACGCGATAGGAAACCCTTCTTTAATGATAAAGGTTACATCAGAGCCACGTACAGATTCCTGGCCGAATTTAATCACCTTGTTCAGGTTATCAGCGAGGTTAAAACCGAAGTTATGGTGGAACTGACCGGTGGTAAGCCGGTAGTTGATAGCCAGCTCCCAGCCTTTATTATTTACCTTACCTACGTTTTCCAGCGGAGCAGCAGTACCTGCGGTTCCGGGAACCGTCTGGAAAAGATAGATCCCGTCGGTCGTCTTATTAAAATAATCGAAAGATGCTGTTAAGGCGCCTTTGAGAAAATCTGCATCAATACCATAGTTGCTCATGGTGGAAACTTCCCACTGCAACAGGTCGTTGTAAGTGGAGAAAGTAGCGCCAATTGCAGGTGTATTATTAAAGGAATAGCTGCCGGTAGTAAACGGAGAATTACGATCATCTGTTAGTCGTACCCTGGCCAGATAATTACCGCCGCCGATATTGGAGTTACCCACCTGTCCCCATGAATAGCGCAGTTTAAAGTTGCCGATACGGTCTTTTACTGTTTCCATAAAGGCTTCGTCCGTTAAGCGCCATCCCAGTGAAAACGCCGGGAAGAACTGCCAGCGGTGGCCGGGGGCCAGCTTGGAAGAACCGTCGTAGCGCCAGGTTATTTCCGCGAGGTACTTATCATTATAGGCGTAGTTGAATCTTCCGAAAAGTGAATTCAGCGCGTACAGGTTGGGATTGCTCATATCATTATAAGTACCTATATCCCTGTAATCGTAGGTGCCATCCGGTTTTGGAATATAGCCACCGCCAATAGACCAGTCGTTGTCCAGGTTAGTGGTTCCGAAACGATCCGCGCGGAAACCATAGCCTTCATCTATCGCATCGCTTCGCACGCCTACCTGGCCTTTTACATAGTGCTTACCAAAAGTATTTTCATATTCTACTGTACCATATACGTTCGTGGTGAGATCTTTGTATTCGGAGTTATGCATTTCATTATACAGCGGTGGTGTAGCGGTGGTATAATAAGGAGCATAGTTAAACTTATTAATACGGTAAGCGGTGTTATCAATATTGTAATTACCGGAAGCATTCAGGTTGATCCTGAAATGATCTGCCGGTGTGATCACCACGTCAATCCCTCCCATCAGGTTATCTACGGTTCTTAAACGGTAGCCGCTTTCCGCCAGCAAAGCGATCACGCTGTTACTGGTCAATGGCGGTACTACCCAGTTGCCGAGGGAATCCTTTACAGCAGTTGTACGGGGCACACGCATTGCATCACGCATCAGGAAACCAATATCAGATACCTGCGTGCGATAGGTAGAGCGGGTATAGGCCGCGTTCCCGCTTACTTTTACATACTTGCTTAGATCTACGGATACGTTGAGGCGGGCGTTGTAACGTTTGTAGTAAAAGTCCTGCGGCACATATTTGTTCCGGAGCATATTGCCCTGGTCGAGATAGCCCAGTGAAAACAGGTAGCTGCTGGTTTTGCCGCCGCCGCTTAAACTTAAATTATGGCTTTGCTGCGGGGTATACTTGCGGAGCATTTCAGTAAGCATGGCTGGTTCTGAGCCGCGGTCGTGCCACGATTTAATATCTTCCGGCGTATACTGCGGCGTTTTGCCCGAGTTTACCAGCGCTTCATTTTTCAGCGTCATATACTGCCATGCCTCCATCTGCCGGGGCAGTGTGGTGGGCGTTTGCCAGCCGTACATACCATTGTAGGTAAGGGAAGGATGATCATCTTTTTTACCTTTTTTAGTGGTGATATAGATCACGCCGTTGGCCGCCTGTGAACCATAGATCGCTGCAGATGCGGCATCCTTCAGTACGGAAATAGACTCCACATCATAGGGGTTCAGGTTCTGTAACCCGTTACCTCCTGCCTGCACGCCGTCAATGATCACGAGCGGCGCGTTGCCGGTTAAGCTACCAACACCGCGGATATTCATGGTCATTGGCGCGCCCGGTTCAGCCGTATTTTGCTGCATGATGAGGTTAGGCGCCTGGCCCTGCAGTGCCTGGAACATATTCACTGCCGGCCTGCTGGTAATATCTTTTGAGTTAATGGTGCTGATGGAAGCCGTCACCTGTGTTTTCTTCTGCTGACCATAAGCCGTTACCACAATCTCTCCAAGATCTTTGGAATCTACGTTCAGCATGGCAACAATGCTGGTTCTTCCATTGATGGCTATTTCAGAAGACACATACCCTACAGAAGAAAACACCAGTATGCCGTTGGCGGCGCTGGCAGGGATCTTCAGCGTGTAGTTTCCTTCTGCGTTGGTAACTGTTCCGATGCTCATTCCCTTTACGCGAACGTTCGCACCGGGAATGGTTTGCCCGTGGTTATCCACTACACGGCCGGTGATGGTGATATCCTGCTGTTGCCCGATAGTGGTAGCGGCGTCGCCATGTTTCAGGATGATTTTATTGGCGATGAATTCATAATTAATTTGCAGTGGCAGCAGGATCATCTGCAGCACATCATCCAGTTTATTATCTTTTACATTCAGGGATATTTTCTGCGCAGCTTTAATATCATCATTGGAATACACAAAAACCAGGGAGGTTTGCGCTTCAATTTTTTCCAGTACCGTTGCCAGGCTGGCATTGTCGACCTGTAAGCTGATCAGTTGGTTCATAGCCGGCGGTCTTTCCCGTTCCTTTGCCGGCTGATGTTGCACCTGCCGGCGCAACCCGGCTGCATAAGCCACCTGTGCATGCAGATCCAGCACGCTCAGCAGCGATAAGCAGATGATCAGCGACAGGAAAGGCGGACGAAAAGAAGGCTTGTATAATACCTTTCTCATAACGTAGTGGTGATTAAAAAATGAATAAATATTGGTGTTGGCTTGACGTTTATTATTCTCCTATAACAAGCGTTGAATCGGTAATACGATAGTGGAATGCTTTTGATTTACTGAGGTAGTACATAATATCTTCCAGGGAATTATTATGGAAAGCCCCGGTTAACCGGTACTGTTTTGGTGCGTTAGCTTCAAATATTACACGCTTGTTGAAATTGCGTTGCAGGCTGGCGCCTATTTCCTCCAGGGTGGCGTTTCTGAAAATAAGTCGTCCTTCCGTCCAGGCCTTATCTTCCGAGCCGATGGTATTGCCTTTGATCAGTGTGCCGCTGCTGGCGGTATAGGTGACCTTTACGTCTGGTGTAACGAGGATGGTATCGCTGATCTTCTTATTGTCTTCATAACGGGGAATGAAGGCCACTTTCCCGGTTACCACGGCGGTTTGCACCGGTTCATTCTCATAAGCCCGGATATTAAAGGAGGTGCCCAATACCTTGATGGTGCCTTTTTTCAGGTGTATAATAAAAGGACGTTTGGCGTTTGTGGCCACATCAAAAAAGGCCTCTCCTTCCAGGAAGATCTCGCGGCTGCCGCCCCGGAACTTTTCCGGGTAAGTGATCATACTTTCCGCATTGAGCCAGATCTTGCTGCCATCGGCCAGTTCAATAAACGACCGGGTAGCTTTCCCGTTACTGCGTTTTACCCATTGTTCCCGTCCGGCATCCGGTGTTTTTCGTGTAGCGTTAAACAACCAGAGGGCGCCAACCGGTAACAATATAGCAGCAGCAACAGCAGCTACCCATTTCCATCTCCCGGGCCTTTCAGGCTTCATCGGACGGATGTTAGTCGTTTGTTGTTTTATTTTAGACAGGGTTCGTTGCAGGGCCTGTTCTGTGCTTTCTGCCGACACCTGTAAGGGATCTTTAAAATAGTGATGGAGATACTGGTATTTTTCTTTCAGTACCGGGTATTGTTCCAGCAGGGCCTCCAGCTCCGCCAACTCTTCCCGTGTAGCTGCTCCCGCCAGTTTGCGGGTCACCAGTAGTACGAAATGGTCTTCGTTTATCATAAAATGGAATCGTGTTCAGAGAGAAGGACAGGCAGCGGGGGGAAAACTACTTACAAGCGCGGAAAATATTTTTTCGCGGGGATTTTGTCTTGGAACACTGATTACGCTGATTTTGATGATTTCATTGATATTTTTTTAAGCGATTAAAAAAAGGAGATATAATTGGATACTTGCTTTTATCTCCCTTAACTATTATAAAAATCCAAAAAGTAAAATCAAACTAATCATCAAAATCAGCGTAATCAGTGTTCCAAGACAAATTTCGCATCGCCGAAGGCGATCAGCTAATATAGCATCAGTGAAGATATAGCCAGCAGGATGATCAGCGGTGGCAACACCCCTTTGGTTTTGCCCATAGCGCCCAATCCTTCGTTCAGGCGCCGCATGGCGCGGAATAGCTGTGTTTCCACCGTACGGGGGGAAATATTGAGGATTTCAGCCACCTCCTTATATTTGAAGCCGTCTTCCTTGATCAGCTGGAAAATACGGCGGCATTGGGCCGGCAGTGAGGATACTATCTGGTCCATTTTAAAACGCATCTCTTTCCATTCCAGGTCGCGCTCCAGGTCAATACTGTTGCGCAGGTCGGCCGTGTCAGACCCTGAAAGCGGAACAATACGCAAATGGGAATATTGTTCGAGATAGTTGAGTGAATGATTCTTTACCGCCACAAAAAGGTATACCTGCAGGTTTACTACGTTCTCCAGCTCACTGCGGCGGTTCCAGAGCTTTACAAATACATCGGATACTATTTCTTCCGCTGCTTCCCTTACATGTACATACCGGATACAGAAATGCAATAAGCGGTCGTATAAATGACGGAATAAACGGGCAAAGGCCTGTTCATCATCATAACGTGCTATCTGCATCTGCCATTCACTAATCTCATCCATGGTCATGTATGCTAAAACGTTTTTGCTTAATGGACAAAAAAAACGAGAATCGGAGTTTCTCTTTTATTGTTCTGGTCGTTTACTGTGAATCTTTGGTTGATATCTTTTACAATAACAATGTTATAAAAAAAGATCAATATTACCAATTATCCCGCGGATTTTGTCAGACAAAATCCGCGCGTTATACCCAGCCCTCCTTCACCGCCCGTACTACCAGTTCGGCGGCAGACTTAATGCCTGTTTTCTTCAGCATATTCTTACGGTGCTTATCTACCGTAAGCTTGCTGATGTTCAAATGAGTGGCTATCTCCCGGCTGGGCATACCTCCCAGCACTAAACGAAGAATCTCCTTCTCCCGCCTGGTAAGCACCTCGCGGGCAGGGGTAAACATCTTCCTGATCTCCAAGTTCGAAAAAGTTGGCTCCCCGTCCATTCCCACGAAAGACAGTACAGGACTGCCGGTGGGCTTCAGGTGCGTAATATCGGTATGTACGCATAGGCTGCGCAGCACTGCGCCGGTTTCATCGTGCTGTATGCAGGTCGACTGCTGCAGCATCCGCACATATTCACCATTGGCCTTACGCACCCGCAGGTCGTAACGCACTTTATACTTCAATACTTTCTCCGGCGGCAGCCGGGAAAAAAAATCAACCGCCGCCTGTTCAAACTCCAGGAAGCTGGCCACATCTTCCGGGTGGATACGCAACATCATCTCGGTAATAGAGCACTCGTCCGGAGTATATCCCAGCACGTCGTATACACAGGGATGCATATAATCCAGCTCCCCCCTTACTGCATTGAATATAAAATAATAGCACTCTCCTACCTGGAAAAAACTAAGCACCTTCTTATGGACTTCCATCTCCAGGGACAGGTCAGGCGGATCGTTCCGCTCAGACAATATGTTCCAGACCTTCCTGGTTTCTTCATAAATGCGAATCTTCATGGTAGGGGCAAATAATATAATTAAACCGTAAACAGTCCTGCCAATAAGCGATCTGACAAACATCCCGTCAATACCGGTTAGCTCAGCAAATTAAAAGATACGAAAACAATTGTGATACTAATGCATATCAGCGCCACGAGAAATGTATAATCCGCTATTTGCTCCAGCCTTTCACTCGTTTTCCCATACCTGCTCTTCAATGATAAAAAAGATAACAGGCAGCTTGCCATCAGCAATATAGCCGCTATACCGGTACAATCATCTATAACAGTGGCATGATTAAACCTCGCTACTTTAATGGAGGTAAGCACTATCAGGCAAAAGCCCAGGAGATTGGTGGAAGTGTTCAGAATGTGCGGCGACTTACTTTGATTTGCCATAACCCTATTTTTTGTTAATCAGCTTTTAACAAAGCTTTGGTCATACAAATGAATATATTTTGTTGATAGTTTAGCTCTCATACAGCAGATCTTATGAAAAAAATAACACTTATAGCACTGTGTTTGCCCATATTCGTAAATGCTCAACCCGCCAAATATATACTGAACGGCAAACTCAGCAAACAGAACGGACCTGCAAAAATATACCTGAACAAAGTGGTGAATGAAGCCCTGGTAGTAGATTCTGCAGAAGTAAAAAACGGCGAGTTCCGGTTTGAAGGGGCATTAGATGGCCCTATGCGCGCCATGCTCATCCTGGACACCAAAGGAGGCGGTATGAATTTCATGGAGCTCCCTCCCGATGCTGATACCAGGATCTTTTACCTGGAAAAAGGAAATATCAAAGTGACTATAAACGGGCGGGTAAGCAATGCCCGCATCTTCTCCCCCATCAACGATGAAGAAGATTA
Source organism: Chitinophaga polysaccharea (assembly GCF_902150045.1). Taxonomy (GTDB): domain Bacteria; phylum Bacteroidota; class Bacteroidia; order Chitinophagales; family Chitinophagaceae; genus Chitinophaga; species Chitinophaga polysaccharea_A. The sequence continues at coordinate 114,178 of NZ_CABFVU010000003.1, read as the reverse complement.
TTTTAAAAAATCCATGAAATCTGTTCTCAAATCGATCCGGCAGCTGTCAAAAGAATACAACAGGGCCTCCGCCGCGAAAAAAGAAGACAAAGGATTCCAGCAGCAACTAGCCCTGCGCTACCAGGTATCACGTGAAGCACAAAAGCTGCTCCAGCACAAATACATCGCGGAAAATCCCAATTCCTTCTACAGCCTCATGGCACTGGAAGAACTGGCCGGCCTGGATGTAAACCCTGATATGATAGAACCTATCTTCCTTAAATTATCGGAAGAAGTACGTAACACTCCCGAAGGCAAAGCCTTCGCCGCAGAAATTGCCCGGGCCAGGAACCTTACTGTAGGCTCAGATGCTCCCGACTTTGAAGTACCGGATATGAACGGGAAAATGGTAAGGCTCTCCGACTTTAAAGGGAAAACCGTATTCCTCGATTTCTGGGCTTCCTGGTGCGAGCCCTGCAGGCGCGAGCACCGCAAGATCCTGGAAGCCTATAAGCAATTCAAGGATAAAAACTTCACCATCATCAGCGTGGCGCTCGACCCGCCGGCCGACCGGAAATATTTACTGGAAGCAATTAAAGAAGATAGTATGGTATGGACCAACCTGGCCGACCCCAAAACAGACAGGAATCACGCCGCCAGGGTGTACGGCGTGAAAGCCATCCCACAGAACTTCCTCATAGATTCTACCGGCATGATCTTTAATAGAGACCTTACCGGAGAATCTCTTTATCAGCAATTAAACAGTTTACTGAACAAACAGAATGAGTAAAAAAAACATACATTTGTTCTTATTAGTTATAAATATAGTTTATTACAAATATATAATACATGGACAAACAGTCTCTTTTCTGGGCCGCTAATCTGAAATTATTACGGACACGAAAGAAGATCTCCCAGCAGCAATTATCCGGCCTACTGGGACTGAACCGGAACAAGATCACTGCACAGGAAAGTGGTAAAACGCGCAATCCCCGGATGGAAGACCTGGTGCTGATTTCCGGCTATTTCAAAATAGACCTGGATGTTATGATAAAAACAGACCTGTCAAGCCTCACGGAAGAACAACTCCTGGAACTGGAAGCAGGAAATAAAACAGACCTAACAGGCAGGCATATACGTATTCTTCCCATTACTGTAGACAATAGCAACGAGGAAAATATGGAATTTATACCTGCACGGGCCCGTGCAGGCTACCGCAGCGGCTTTAGCGATCCGGATTTTATTTCGGCACTGCCAAAGTTCTCCCTGCCAGATCTGCCCAGGGGCAAAACCATCCGTATGTTCCCCATCATCGGGAATTCCATGGAGCCCATCCCGGATGGCAGCCACGTTATTGCGCAATACCTGCAGGACTGGTCGCATTTAAAAGACAATACCGCCTGCGTCCTGGTGCTGAAAGGCGGAGAAGAAGATATTGTTTTTAAAGTGGTAGTTAACCACATTAAACAGAACGGTACCCTATCACTTCATTCGCTGAACAGTGATTATGAGCCGTTCACTGTAGACATTGGAGAAGTGCTGGAGATATGGACTTTCATTGGTTTTGTCAGCAAACAGTTTCCGGATTTGAATTAAGCAGCAAGGGAAGGCGGAGTGCCTTCCCTTGCTGCTATAATAACGCTACCGTATATACGATCTTTGCATAATTATCTGCTTCATACAGCACGCCAATATGCCGGTCGTCTATCTTTACAATATCAGAATAGGCGGCATAACTTGGTGTGGTTCTCCCACTGTTGGCAATCACATAGGTTCCCCGCCAGGTGCGTCCTTCGTCGTAACTGACACGCAGCGTAAGATTATCGCGCGTAGCAGTATCGGCAGCATTACAAAATACGAGCACTGCTTTCTTCTTCTTCCAGCCAATAGTAAGCAGGCTTCCTTCACAAACAGGATCAGGCAGCTGCGTATCGGTATAGGTGCTGTTCCAGGTAGCGCCACCATCATTGCTGATCCCTACCAGGCGGGCTTTTACATCTCCCCGTTGATTGCGTGCATTGATCATCAGTTTTCCGTTAGATAGCTCTGCAGCAGTAGCTTCATTGGAGCCGGGCATTGGCAGGGAGTTAGCCAGATGAAATGTTTTCCCATGGTCATCTGTATAATAGCCATGTGCGTTGTAGTCCTCAAACCGCTTCTTCGGATTCCCCGCAGAGTGATTGGCTGCTACATAAATACGTCCCTTGTATTTGCCGCGGCTAAACTGCATGGCATGTCCGGGCGTGTTGGCATAGCTTCTCCAGTCCTCTTTAAAGTTGTAAACCGCATTCACCTCCGGCTGGTTAGGCCTGTGCACCTGTGTGGTGATATTCACCGGGGCAGACCAGGTGGCACCACCATCCGTGGAAGTAATATACCATGCTTCCCGGTATCCTTTTCCTTTCCGTACTTCTCCTTCATGATTATTACCGGTGTTATAGAAAAGGAAAATGCGCCCCGCCGGGTAAGCAGGATCTGTTACATCCACTACCGAGGCCGGGTTACCCGCCTGCATGGCGTCATAATCCACCACCTGCGTTAAGGCCGACCAGGTTTGCCCTTTGTCCTTACTGCATTTCATCACGATATTAATGTCCCCGAAATCATCCGAATCTTTTACCCGGCCCTCTGCAAAAGCCAGCAGCTGCCCATCCGGCAGGGAAATGATGGCCGGAATGCGGTAACTCGCATGCCCTTCCTCACCCGAAACGAATACGGGTATGGGCTTTAACTGTGCGGATACCGCCATGCAACAACAAATAATAATGCCCGTCAGCAAGTGTGATACTCTCATATAAGTTATTTTTTCTTTGATAGATGTGAAGCCAGTATCTGCCGGCAATACCATTCCTGCCTTGGCAGGTGAAACGGCCCCTTGAACATGTTTCCCTTGGCAGTTTGCGCAATACCGCCGTCACGATGCAGGTAGCCGTACCATTCCCCGTTTTCTTTATCATGGAAATGCGTATAGGCGTAATCGTGAACCATACGATGCCAGGCAGCGTACTTTTCATTTCCCGTAACCAGGTAGGCCAGCAGTGTGGCAATGATTGTTTCATTATGCGGCCACCAGAACTTCATATCCTGCCAGTATTCCTGTACAGGCTTATCATACACATCCCTGAAATACAGTATCCCCCCATAGGTTTTATCCCATCCCCGTTCCCACATATAGTCCAGCATGCGGCAGCCGAGGTCTGTCAATGCGGGATCATTGTTGCGGTACCTTGCTTCCTCCAGGATAAACCAGGCGCCTTCTATGGCATGCCCCGGGTTCAGGGTACGGCCATCAATATGATCAATGATACTACCATCGGGCGCTACCTGTTCCATCACGCAACGGATATCATCTTTTACAAAGTTGGCAGCTATTTCTTCTATCCACCTGCTGATCCATTCATCACAACGGTCGTCTCCGATAGTGCTGCGCAGCTGCTGAGCGGTATTGATCATAATCATGGGCACCCCGATTCCTTTTGCCGGGCGCGTGTCTGTAAACTTAGGAGTCAGCAATTCCGGCGTGGTGGCATAGTTAATGCATTGGCCGAATAAATGCCGCGCTTCCTGCGCTGCCGCTTCATCGCCGCTTGCCTGCGCGTAGGCTGCCATAGCAATCACAGCGAATGTTTCTGAAAAGAAATACCGCCGCTTGCGGATAGGGCTGCCATTCCTGGTTACATGAAAAAACATCCGGCCATCTGTATCAAAACAATGCCTCCTCAAAAAATCATATCCCAGCCTGGCGCCTTCCAGCCATTCCGCCTTCTGCTCCACCGTATTATACAAAGTAGCCAGGTGGCGCGTCCCTGGATCCATACGGCCTTGTCATCTTCCAGTACAAAACCCCTCAGATGATCTCCATCACTGGTTTTAAGTTGCTTCCCCGCATAACGGAAAACTGGTTTCCACCGGGTAACGGAAGGTCACCGACAGGATCCCATCTTCGCTCACATGAAAGGAGGATTCAATTTTAGCACCGGCTTCGGTGAGGTAAGATAACTCCGGCGGATATACGGAGGCGGCATCATCGAGCAGTTTAGTGAATACGGCGGCCGCTTTGGCCCTGCTCCCCGGGTTTGGGCCCTGTTGCGCAAAACTGTGGATACTGAAAATAGTCAGCAGTACGCTGATTAAAAAGTAGCGTTGTTTCATAGGTATAATTTCGGTACAGGTAATCTGTTTTTACATTGTAAACATAATATTTTTAAGATATATATTCACCTGTAGGGAAAAATCCTCTCTTTGCCTGCCCACAGGGAGATACAGGCCGCCGCAAAGCCCGCTCTTTTTAAAATTGTTTACAATCTTTTAAATTTCATTAACAAGTTACTTTTCCCTTTCATACTAATTTCATCCTCACGTTCAAAGACCTGTGACTTGTTTAGAAAATCGATTTAGCAATATAAGTATTTTATCATACCAAAATTCAGTTAATAACAGCGGTGAGCATCATGTAAAACACGTTGCCACCGGCAAGAGCAATATTTTATCAAACCAAAATTAGTCAACGTTTAGCATTATTGATTCCGGGCAAATAGATCAACCAATATCATAATAACAACTGGATAATCAGCATACCAGTATCATTCATCAGTTTCAAATCAATTTACATGACTGTTAATTTTACACAAAACAGCCGTAACAGCGCTGTGATGTTATTAACGCTCTGCCTCACCTTCCTATGCCTGGGAGGTACCGCACAGGTAAAACCTGCCTCCACGCAGATCACTGTTTCAGGTACGGTAAAAGATGGCTCAGACGGAAACCCGCTGCCGGGTGTGTCTGTGAGCATTTCAGACAGCAAATCAGGCGCTATCACCGGGCCGGATGGCAGCTACACACTTAAAATGAATCCCGGCAGCACGCTTACCTTCAGTATGCTGGGCTATCTTCCGAAATCAGTAACGGTAACGGAAGCCAATGCGCACCTGAACATTACATTGCCGGTAGACAAAAAAGTACTGAAAGACGTAGTGGTGATCGGTTACCAGGAAACATCCCGCAAAACGGTAACGGCGGCGGTGACTTCCGTAAACCCCAAAGCCCTGCTGGACGTACCCGCGCCTACACTGGACGCATTGCTGCAGGGACGCGCCCCCGGCCTGGATGTACAGAACTACTCCGGTGAGCCCGGTGTAAGAAGCAATGTGGTAATGCGTGGTAATACCGCCGTAAGCCGCAACATCAACAGCGACTTTACCAGCAACGCCGGAAAAACAAGTCTGGCCCGCGCATTGAGCGGCCCGCTCTACGTGATCGACGGCGTACCGCAAACTACAGAAGATATTGCCGCCATCAGCTACGGCTCCGGTACCAATACGGATGTACTGGCCGGCATTTCCATCAACGATATCCAAAGCATCGATATCCTGAAAGACGCCTCTGCTGCCGCGATCTACGGATCAAGAGGCGCCGGCGGCGTTATCATCATCAAAACAAAAAGAGGGATCACCGGGAAACCAAAAATTGATTTTGCCACCTATCACGGCTTCACCGAAATGCCACAGCTGGATAAAGTGCTGATAGGCGCTGAAGAACGCCGCGCAAAAATGGAGCTGATCAATCACTATGGCAACTGGGGCACCCTGAAAAATATTCCGCAGGTGCTTACGGATAGCCTTAACCCTGCTTTCAACAATGCCAACGATTACCAGGGCGGTATGTATCAAACCGGCCGCGTAGACAACTACGACCTCTCCATTTCCGGTGGCAATAACCTGATCAATTACCGCTACGGCTTCAACTATTACAATGAAGAAGGCATCATCCGGAAATCCGGGCTGAAACGCTACAGCTTCAGCAGCAGCACAGGGCTGAACCTCTCCCCTAACCTGCAGATCAATACGCAGATCCGCTATTCAAAAATAGACCGCCCAAGATCCATCAACGATCTTTCCGGCGGATACGGTCCGTTTAACGGCGGGTACTACGCCTCCAGCGCATTGCCCACTTCCCTGCTTTATATGACGCAGGCCAACAAAGATTTTATCTTCGGTAACACTACCAGCGGTACCGATCAGAACAGCAACGATAACCTGTCTATCAGCCCTATCATCGACTGGAAGATCTCCAGTAAATTCAACTTCACCACGGTGATCTCCTTTACACAAACCAACAGCCGGATGGACTCCTATACGCCCGGCGCTGTGAGAAGAGACGGAACGGGTAAAGCTGTCAGTTTTGTAGATAAATCCAATAACTACTTAATGAGCAATACTCTCCAGTATACCACCACGTTTAATACCAATCACTCGCTGAACCTCCTGGCCGGACAAAATACGGAGTACTGGGAATACCGCGCCACGCAGTCAAGTGCTATCGGTATCCCGAACGACCAGATCCGCACGGTAACTGTGCTCAATAAAAACCTGGCCGATACCCGTTCCGACCTGTTGCAGAGCGGTATCCAATCGCTGTTCCTGAGAGCGAACTATGGTTACAAGGAACGTTACCTCTTATCGGCCGTAATTACTGCCGATGCCTCTTCCCGCTTTGGTAAAAATAACCGCTGGGGTTACTTCCCCTCTGTATCCGGTGGTTGGGTGATCAGCGACGAGCCTGCCCTGAAATCTGCCAGCAGCTGGCTTACCCTCCTGAAGCTGCGCGCCAGCTATGGAGTGGCAGGCCGGCAACCGGATGGAGGCGACAATTACCTCTCCTATAATACTTACCGCGTAGGCGCCGGCGAATTTGCAGGCAGCACCAATCCTGCTACCGGTAGCAACTATGCCTTTGCATACAACGGCATTCCCGCTGTATCGCTCGATTTCGACAAAGGGCTTACCAACAATAACCTGAGCTGGGAAAAGAGCACGCAAAGCAACCTGGGTCTGGATGTAACTTTATACAACGGCCGTTTCAATATCGTGGCAGATGCTTACATTAAAAATACCAACGGCGGTATCTTTAACCTGAATGTACCGGTTACTACCGGCTACTCTATCCTCACCGCCAACGCCATCGGTATACGCAACACCGGTGTGGAACTGCAACTCATTGCCAACATCCTGAAGCCATCTTCCAAATTCCAATGGCAGGCTTTACTGAACCTCGCCCATAACGATAACCTCATTACCTCCCTGCCAAACGGAGGCCGTGATATTTACCTGGATAAATACCTGCTCCGCCAGGGACAACCGCTGAACTCCTATAACGTGTTCAACAAAACAGGTATCTACTTTACAGATGCAGATGTGCCCATTAACAAGGCCACCGGCTTACCACTCGTTTTCTATGGCTATCCTTTCAAAGGCGGGGACCCGATCTGGCAGGACTCCAACGGCGATGGCGTGCTTGATAATACCGACTATATACCGGCAGGCAACCCTAACCCCAAAGTAACCGGCGGTTTTGGCAATACCTTCAGCTACAAGAATTTCACACTGTATGTATTCTGTACTTTCACCGCAGGCCGTAAAGTGTTCAACGACTACCTCGCCGGGAAGCTCTCCCAGCTGGTACCTACAGACGATGGCGATCCTGATCCGTATCACTCCATTTCCACCCACTCCATGCCAGACCTGAGCAACATCAATTACTGGAGGAACCCGGGAGATAATGCACAGTATCCAAGTTTAAGCTCTGTAAACGGTACCCGTTATAAATACGCCATGGTTAGCTCTGCATGGATCGAAAGCGGCGCTTACTTCCGCGTGAAAAATGTGTCGCTCTCCTACTCCTTCAACCAAAGCGTATTGGATAAGATCCATTTCAGACGTTTAAGGATCTATGCTCTGGCCGACAACCTCTTCATCCTGAAACAATCCAGGAATATCCCTGATCCTGAACAGGTAGATGCCTTTGGCGTATACAGCGGCAGTGGTTATCCTATTCCCAGGAAGTTCACACTGGGTCTGGATCTTAGCCTTTAACCATCAAAACGAAAATCATGAAGAAACAACGCTTATATATCGCTTATGCAGCTGCTGTGATTTCCGCAGCTACCCTGGTGTCGTCCTGCTCCAAAATACTGGACCTGGAACCGCATAACTCTACTTTTACCAATGCTTACTTTTCTACCGAAACAGATGCCAAAACTTCGCTGGCCGGGGCCTATGCCATCCTGCGCAATATCCTGATCCGCGATAACTCCTGGCATAAATACGGCGATATTGTTTCCGGGGAACTGAGCATCGACGGTGGCCGCGACAATGGCAACTTCAACATTTCCAACGGGGAATTTGTAGGCCTGAACGTGGGCAGCGGTAACTGGAACTGGCAACAGTATTACCAGCTGCTGCAACAGGTGAACCTGATCATCAATAAGGTGCCGGGTATCGACGACAGCAAATTCACCAACATCAATAACAAACGGCATGTGATCGGGGAAGCTTATTTCCTCCGCGCATTCACTTACTTCTATATGAGCAGGATCTGGGGAGATGTGCCTTTGAAACTGGAGCCGGACCTGGATGTATCATCTGCAAAAAATATCCCGAGAAGCCCTGCCGACAGCGTATGGAAACAATGCCTGGCCGACCTGGAGATTGCCAAACAAAACCTTGATTTTGGTTATGAAGATGAATCCGAGCGTGCGGTAAGAGCCAACAAAGGGGCTGTATTTGCACTACAGGCGCATATCCTGGCCTGGAAGGGCGATTACGCAGGCTGTGAAGCCGCTGCTAATGAAGTGATCACCAAAGGCGGTTACGCACTTCTTGATTCCACCAACTACATGAAAGTGTTCATCGGTAAAACACAGGAAGGCATCTTTGAGATCAATATCAACGACGGCCAGTCGGAAGGCCTTTCCCTCGCCACCAATGGCGGCGCAGGCGTAACACTGATGATGCCCTTCATTGATGGAAAAAGCTATATAGAATGGCCGGTAAACGAGAACTACCTCTCTATTTATGAAGACCGTGACAAAGATATCCGCTTTAAGGATTTCTTCTACGGATTGGGCGGTAACCAGGGACAGATCATCAAGTATTCCAACATTGCCTACGCCGACGGATCTACGAAAAAAGATCCCCGCATGACCAATAACCTCAACATTTTCAGGTTGGCGGATATATTGCTGCTGAGAGCCGAAGCACTGAACAAACTTAAAAAAGACGGCGACGCATTACCGCTGCTTAACCAGGTGCGCCAGCGGGCGGGGCTTGACAACTACACAGGCGCGGGCGACGACCTGGCTACTACCATCCTGGAAGAACGCCTGCGGGAGCTCTTCTACGAAGGCCATGCCTATTATGACCTGGTGCGTAATAAAAAACTGACCGATTACAACGAACATTTCCCTGGCGATCAGTTCCAGAATGGCGGCTGGTTATGGCCCATTGATCCGACCATGTTCAAAGACGATTTCACCCTTACGCAAACTCCTTACTGGAGAGGTAAACTTTAAACCAATAAAATCAGCTGTATGAAACATAAAATATATCTTTCTTTCATCGCTTTGGTAGCCATGGTGTTATTCTCCTGTAAAAAGGAATATACGATCGGCGGCAGTGCGCACGATCCGCATGTGAATATGACCACTTACGATTACCTGAAAACAAACCCGCTTTTTGATACCGTGCTGTTGCTGATCGATAAAACAGGTTTAAAGGAAGAAGTGAATGCCAACGGTACTTTCTTCGCCATCACTGATTACGACCTGTACAATTACCTTGTACAGCGCCAGGAGCTGGAACGCACACAGAGAGAGGATCCTAACTATATCTTTACTTTTGACTCGCTGGATTTTGGTGTAATGAGAGATTCCCTGCGGGCATATCTTTTCAAAGACATCATCACGTTAGACAAGGCTACCAAAACCGGGAAACTGTATAAGGCCAACGACGGGGAACTGCGACTGATACAGGGTATTCCCAGCACCGACTATACAGACGGCAGCGTATTTACCCAATACCCCGTATACCTGTACCTCACCAAACTGGTAGCTAAGCCCGGTCACCCGGTGCCAACCACCGATGCGGAACTGGCCAACACCATACCGGAACAATACCTGCAAGCACGATGTCAGACAACCGGGATCCTCACTACCAACGGGGTATTGCATGTGCTGAACAACAATCACACATTCACTTATTTCGGGGATACCTTTAACTGAGTTTTCACCTTTACGCAATGACCATGAAAAAAAATATAAAAATATTCGGCGCCGTGGTGATAGCTGTTACTGCAGCTATGTACGGTTGCTCCAAAGTGGAAAACGGGTTTCTCAGCAACCAGATACGCTACGTCGATAACCCCATCAAAATAAAACGGGGACAGATACAATCCACCAATCCCGTAAGCAACGACGGTTCCAGCGCACCGGTAGTATATAAGCTGCTCGACATCCGCGATGCAGAAAAGCATACGCATGCCGACTCTGTATTCACCAATTATGAGCGCTATGAATGGATCGGAAAATTTGACCCGGAAAAAGATACCACGGTAGAATTGCTGAATAAGAAAAGGCAGAAAGTAAACTCTCCCTGCTTTGAATTCAATGAGCATACCGGCGCCTTTACTTTTTACGGTACTTCCATCAAAGTGCCGCTGGGTACCTACGAATTTGATATCCAGGCTTCCAATCAAAACGGCACCAAGGTATATAAGAACATTGCCACCTTCACCCTGATAGATGAACCGCCCTATCATATAGGCGATGGCGGCGCCGCCTGGTTTAAAGATGGCACCACTACCAGCGGCGACCTCGGTGTGCCCACCGTTACCATCAGGAAAATTTCCGATGAGGGCACCAATATTATCCTGAAGATCGCCGACCAGAACGGCCGCTACTTTAACCCGGCCAAAGATGAGATCATCAGGAGGGGCGACCGCAGCGATTTCCAGACCTATGCACAGTTTCACCCGCTGGAGAAAACAGATACCAGCATGGTGTGCAATTTTGAAACCACCCCATTCCCCTTACTGCAAAGCGCTTACGGATACCTGATCTACTATCGTATCCCCAGCCAGTTTGTAACAATAGACCCGGGGTATGCGCCTACCAGCGATAAGGTATACAACGTGAACCCAAGGTTCCAGTTCCAGATCTTCCAGGAAGGCACCTATGAAGTGGTGGTGAAAATAAAACATGTGAACAGGATTATCAGGTAACAACCAGCTGCATCAACGAAAAAGCCTTCCCATCATGCGGAAGGCTTTTTTTATGTAAAGAAACCATAAGTCCTTTCCAGCTTCCATGGCCCCTTCAGGTATCTCCACAACTGTATCCCCGTGGCAGTTACCTCAAAAGGCAGGAACACCGATTTCAATACTTCATGCGCCTGTTGCGCTTTAAAAGCCGTTACCTGGTTCATGATGGTGATATGCGGGCGTAAAGGCTGCCGGTCGCGCGGAATAAGCCATTGCTCCCATTGTGATTGCAATGATGCATGTAATATCTGCAGCTCCTCCGACATTAGCGTGTAGGCGATACCGTTGGTATAACGCTGCACTTCATTCACCTGCATTACAAAAGATGGCTGCGCCGGCATCGTATCCAAAGAAGCTATGATGCCTGGCTCATCTGCCGGCAGGCGGTAAAACAAACTCAGATGCGCAGCTACTTCATTGGCATGGGCAGGATAATACTGCCGCCGCAGGCGGTTAAAAAATCCCATGGATTCCGGGTCAAGTTGCAGCGTGAGAATGTAAGATGCCATGGCTATGCGAAGATAAGAATATGACAGTTACCTGCCGGTGTAAACTAAAAAGGCCATCCCGTTTTACCGGAACAGCCTTTTAATGGGATAGTAGTGATAGTTAGTTTCAGAATTTCACAGTAATGCTCCCGGAAAAATTGAACGGCATCTGCGGACTGATAACGCCCTGCCCTACATAATACTCCGCATTGGTGATATTATCGAACTTCAGTCCTACCCTGAATTTGCGGGCATCGTAAAATGCCGTGGCATTCAGCAGGGTATAGGAAGGGAACGTAAATGTACCGGTAGTAACTGTATTGGCGGTTACATGTTCGCTTACATAATTACCGCCGGCGCCTATACCAAAGCCGCGTAGTTTGCCCACCGGGATCGTGTAGCTGATCCATGCATTGGCAATATCCGCAGGGCCTGCGGAAGATGGCCGGGTACCATCTACATCTTTACCGCTGGTATTCAGCTTACTGTTATTATGGCTGTAGCCGGCCATGATATTAAGTCCTCTGACAGGAGCTGCCATCAGTTCCAGTTCTATGCCTTTACTTTTCTGTGTACCATCCTGCACGGTAATCGTATAATCGCTTCCGTTATACGTATAGTTCTCGCTGCGTGTAATATTCTTCACTTCAATATCATAATAGCTGGCAGTAAAAGTAAGCCGGTTATCCAGCAGGTCCAGTTTCACACCACCTTCAGCCTGGTTGGCCTGCTGCGGTTTAAAGTTGCCGTTTACATCAGGCACCGGCTGTGTTACCGGCGCCACATTGCTGAAGCCATTCATATAGTTACCGAATACAGATACCTTTCCGGGGATCACCTGGTACACCAGGCCAAACTTCGGGGAAAGGGCGGTTTGATAAAACCGGCTGTCGGTCACAATTTTACCGGTTACATAGTTGAGCGTTCCATTACTGGCAAAGTAATCCAGCCGCAGGCTCAGCATGGCCAGCAGGTTATCGGTAATATTGATAACATCGGAAGCATATACACCGTAAACATTGTTGGAGTTGTAGGTCCTGGTAGGTGCAACACCAGCTGCTACTATTTTACCGGTGGCTGTTGCCAGCGACAGCATCGAATATTTTTTGTAATCAGGATTGGAACCGCTGATGGTATCATATTTAACTATCGCGGAATTATTAGTGTTAGCCGTCTGGTTCAGGTAATCCAATCCTACGATCAGCCTGTTACGGATACCGCCTATACGAAAATCGCCGGTAAAGTTCTGTTGGATGCTGGTGGTAGTTGCATCCGCATTCTGTAATTGTACATTACGCTCCAGTAAGTCGTCGCTTGTATTACCGCGTATGAACTCATATTGGTACATGCCGTCTGTTTTACGTGTATTCCTGGAGAAGCTGGTACCGGACACCCACCCTTTGCCGAGCTGGTGATCGATGCGCCCGTGAACATTAACAGACGGGGCTTTTAGCGTAATATCGTCGCTGGTATAGGACCGGCTCCAGTCGAAATTCAGTTCCTTTGGTGTGGCAGCGAAAAATTTGCGGGTGCGGCTAAGGAAGATAATGGAGGGGTTGGTTCCTTCATAGCTGAAGAACTCTGCACCAAGCGTGATAATGGTACGGTCGCTCATTTTATAATTAATGACGGGCGCCAGGAAAAACGATTTCCTGAATCCTGCATCCTGGAAACTGTTGCGGGTATGATAAGCTGCATTCACCCGGGCAGTAAGCGTTTTGCTTTTATTCAGCGGACCATAGATATCAGCCGTAATACGGCTCAGGTTATAACTGCCACCAGTATACGACACCTCCCCGCCTAAAGTATCCAGCGGCTTCTTGGTGGTTACATTGATAAGACCGCCAAAAGAGGTTACAGCGCCACCGAATAAAGTGCCGGATGGCCCCTTGATAATTTCAAGCGACTGCACATTGGCGGGGTCAATTTCACCGTTTGTTTGCCCGGGTAAACCATCTACCATAGATATCCTCGTAGGAAAGCCACGAAGATTGTAATAAACGGCGCCATCACCGCTGCGACCAATACTCCCCTGCATCTTCACAATACCCGGGGCATTTTTCAGCCCGTCGCTCAGATCGGTGATCACCTGTTCTGTAAGCAGCTTATCAGACAAAGTGGTATACACCTGCGGGTTTTCCAGGTATTTCAGCGGCAGCTTTGCCACCGTTTCGCTTTCCTTATTCAGCTCTTTGCCGAGCTTGCGGGAGCTGATCTCTACTTCCTGTAATCCCACCGAGCTTTCGCTCAGGGTAAAATTGGCCGTGTTATCCGCTCCGCTTGCTACAGTAATGTTTTTTTTCATAGCCGGTAAACCAGGCATGGCGATCCTTATTGTATAAGCGCCTGCTTTTACATGATCAAACCTGTAGCCACCATCATTCCCGGTCACCGTTTGCTGCCTTGCTTCAAGGATCGCCACTATTACATCTCTCACGGGTTGCCCGTCTGATGTTATCACTCTACCATACAGGGAGGGAGTTGTTTGTGCATATACTCCAGCCGTGAACAACTGCGTCGCGCACATTAATATCATTGTAAAAAGGGATCTGCTCATTAATCGGGAATCAATTTTCATTTTAATAGTTCAGGTTGAAAATGAGATAAGAAGAAGGATCCCCGCGGGATTCCTGCCAGCTTACCGGAAACGCGGCAAATTACCGGTTTCCCAACAACCAGGTATGACGAAGCCGGAAAAAAATTTACGAAAAAAGAAAAAAATAGTCAGCCTATCAGGTAATTACGGGTTTCCCCGGGAAGAAAAGGCGTCCCGGGACAATGCCCGGGTTTGCGCCTATGGTTGTTATACAAGGTCTGTTACAGCAGCATAATCGACTTTGCCATTGGGGGTCAGCGGCAGTGCATGTACATACTTAACCCGAAGCGAGCCGGGATGTAGTCCCATTTTTTCTTTGAGTACCTGTTTAATAGCATCTTCCGGCAGTTCATCGTTCAGGTGCAGTATAGCCAGGTATTTATCTTCCAGCCCAAAGCAAACAAAGGTTTGCCCGCCAAGTGCATTTTTAAGGATCAGTTCCACTTCATCCAGGTTCATCCGGGTACCATAAAGCTTCATAATACGTTTAATCCTTCCCGTTATGAAGTAGTATCCCTCCTCATCCTTCCTGGCTACGTCGCCGGTATATAATTTATTGGTATGCTGATATTCGTTCAGGTCCTGGTAGTTGGTGGCATAGCCGCCAAATACATTCTTCCCGTAATAGATCAGTTCACCGGTGGCGTCGTCTATTTCAAACCGGCCTCCTTTCACAGGAAAGCCAATAGAGCTTTCTTTTTTCAGGATGTCGGCCGGGTCGAGGTAAGCCATACGGCCGGAGGCTTCTGTTTGCCCGTACTGCATATAGAACTGCTTATTCCAGGTGGCGCAGTATCCGGCAATAGTTTTCGTGAGCGTATGATTTAATATGCCGCCGGTTTGGGTCATGTAGCGCAGCGAAGAACAATTTTTCCGGAAAAAACCGATGCGCTGCAGCATTTCATACACGTAAGGTACGCCGCCAATGGTTGCGCATTGGTATTTATGGAAGTCGTCCCAGAACTCCTTCTTTAATACATCGTGGCTGGTGCAGAGGATATTACCGCCGGCTATGCAGTTGGTAGTGAAAATAGAAAAGCCATACACAAAGATGATGGGCACATTCAGCGGAACGGTATCGTGTGGCCGGATAGGCATATAATCCAGAATGGACCGGGCGTTATGCACCAGGTTATCGTCTGAGAGCTTTACAAACTTTGGCGAACCTGTAGAGCCGGAGGTGCTGAGCAGTAATTTAATATCTGCATGAACGGGGTAAAGCGTACGCTGCCTGCTGCGGAACAGCCGGATATTTTCACCGGCCCGGAACAACTCAAATCCGCTTATATCTGTTCTAACCGGGTCATAAATATAATAAGGCCGGTAGCGGTTTTCCAGGTCTTCTTTAAAGGAGCTGTTCAGTTGTGCGCTTAAAAGGGTTACCGCAAAGCGGCTGTCGAGGAAATTGAGCAGCACTTCCACTGATCCCACGAGGTTATCGCAATAAATGAATACAATGCCGCGGTGGTCATCTATTTCCAGCGACCGGTGAAAGCTGCCGGCAGGATAACGTTTCCCGCTCAGGGCATCGATAAAACCAAGTTTATCATTGCCCCGTATCAGGTCATAGAGTTTCATTCTGTTTTAGTTATGTTTTCTATCAAACTACTTCTACGTTATATTTCTTCAGTAATGTTTTGATCTTGCCAATGCTTCCCATCTCCAGTACATCGTCCATGTCGATAGCAATGCCAAAGGTCGTTTCCAGCCCGGCCACCAGTACAAGGTGCGTCATGGAATCCCATTCAGGAATGCTTTGATACTCCAGTTCGTCAGTTACCATATCTGCAGGCACTGATAATGCTTTTGATACTGCTTCATTGAATTGTTGTGAAATACTCATTTGTTCTTTTTTTGTTTGTTAAATAATTCTTTCCTTATAGTTTCCGATATTTCCATCTTCCTTTCCGGAAAACAATGATACAGGCAGATGCCAGCACAATTTCCGATACAAGGATGGCCAGGAATATTCCGTCGGGCCCCATAGCCATCCTGATGCCAAGCAGGTAAGACAAGGGGATCTGGGTGAGGTAAAACATCAGTATATACAGCAGTGATACCACCGTTACTTCACCAGCTGCATTCAGCGCCCGGGAAATCACCATGGTATACCCTAAAAGCACATACGCAACAGAGATGTAATGCAGGTAAGTAACAGCATTACCGGATACGGCAGGCACACTGGTGAACAGGGCCACCACCGGTACGGCATAAAACTGCCACACCACCGCTATGACCCCTAAAAAGCAGGTATTGATCAGTCCCGCTTTCCATACAGAAGCTTCTGCACGCGCTACCTGGTTGGCGCCTATATTCTGCCCTGTAAGGATCCCTGCCGCATTCCCTATTCCCCACGCCGGCATGGTTACCACCGATCCTATCCGCTGTGCAATCACATAACCGGCCAGTGCATCGCTGCCGAAATGAGAAATAATACGGATCATCAGCAACCAGCTGGAAGAAGGGATCATATACTGGAGGGTACCTGCAAATGCCAGCTTAACAACTTTCCGGATAATTTCCGGCGACGGTACCAGTTGCGCTTTGCCGATAACAAGTACAGACCGGCCCTGTGCCAGGAAAACAACCTGGTACAATACGCCTACCACCCGTGCAATAACGGCAGCCAGGGCCACTCCCGCCAGGCCCAGCGCAGGCACCGGCCCCCAACCAAAAATAAGCAGCGGGCATAACAGGATATTGATCGTGTTCGATAACCATAATGTACGCATAGCGGTGGCGGCATCTCCCGCTCCCCGGAAAACACCGTTCATGGTAATCCGCATGATCAGGAAAAAAACACTGCCGAACATCAGCCGGGAAAATACATCCGCCTCCTGCAGCATGGCCGTAGGGATGCCTACCAGGGAAAGCACTTCCCGGTTAAACACAAACAATACTGTACCTAACAGAAGCGATATCACCAATCCAACATAAATGATCTGCATAGCCGTAAGCCCGGCTGTTTCCAATTGCTTTTCCCCTACCCGCCGGGAAACCACGGCAGAAGCGGCAATACTCAAACCAATGGATACCGAATAAACAAAAGACACTACTGTTTCCGCAGTGCCCACAATGGCAACAGCGCCTGCCCCCATCCTGCTCACAAAAAAAAGGTTGGTGCATACAAACAGCGATTCCATCAGCAATTCCATTACCATTGGCACCGAAAGCAATACGATGGCCCGGTTGATGCCTCCCGTAGTAAATGTTTTTTCCTTGCCCAGGAAAGCGGTCCTGAGCAGGTATAAAAAAGAGCGCGTTTGCGCCAGGATCGTTTTCATGTATTGATTAATCGCTGTATAATGTTCAATTATGCTGTTTTCAATGCCTCCACAGCCACTTCCACCAACGGGTTCACCAATACGCCACCTTTCGGGGGAATGGCAAAATCAGTACGGTCTTCATAACCATGATACAGCAAACGCAGGCTGTTGATATAAAACCGCTTGAATGTTTCCACGTACAGATCATACTTTACAAACCGCTCCTGCAGTTCTGGATGTTCCTGCTGGTAGGCGGCAATAGTATCCGCTACTTCCTTCCAGAACAGGCGTTCGTTGAAGTCATCGCAAGTATGTAGTACGTCCGACAGGTAACGGAAGAAGGCGTCAAATACGCCCAGCAGGATGAACAGGGGCACATTCTCCTTGTTGGAAGATTGTATCAGCCCGTCTGCCAGGTCTGCCGGCAATTTCTCCCTGGCTTCTGCAGTGAGCACTATATCATCCACAAAATCCTTGATGATAATGCGGGCAGGTATGTTGTCCTTCATTACCAGGATGATATTTTCACCATGCGGCGTTACGCAAAGCGAATGCGCATAATAAATATGCAGCAATGGCTTGAGATAGGCGGTGAGATAAGCCTTCAGCCAGGCAGCTGTGGTAAGCCCCGAGCGGGCTATCAATGCACCGGCAAGGCTCTTCCCTTCGTCATCTACATATAAAAGGGAAGCCATGGTTACAATGGTTTCTCCGGGACGTACAAATTGCTCCGCACTTTCCCGCCACAATACGCCCAGCATTTCATTAAACTGGTAAGGAGCATTGGCAATGGCAGTGTAGTGGGGATGCAGGTAAGTAACGGTAGCCACTTCCCCCAGCAGGATGAGGCCCATGTTATGCAGCACGGTGTCCTTTTCCAGCATACCTTTTACCCAGGCTGTGATGCGCGGGGCAATGGCCATCTGGCGCGGCGACAACCCCCGGATATTCCCGGTACTCAATATGGAGATCGCCATTTTTACATAATGCTTATGTGGATGCGTAACATTATAAAAAGTGCGGATACTCTGCTGTGGCGTATATACATCATTGCCTGTGCCTAACGGCACCAGGAAATTATTGGCAATTTCACCGGAAAACTGCAGCAACACTTTATTATTCCATTGCCATTCATGTACGGGAATAAACGTATAGTCGCCGGCGTTAAGCCCTTTACCGGTTAGTATGCTTTTAAATGCATCCAGTTTTTCTTTGCCCAGTTCCTGCTCCAGGAAAGCGGTTTCGCTGATCTCTTCCAGCGACCTGAAAGTTGCGCGGCTGCGGTGTACGGCGATCCAGGACAGGAGCACTTCCCGGTTATGTTCTGGTGCATACCGGCGATAGTCGTGCGCATCAAAGCCAATGCGGCCTTTGTTCACAATCACCCAGGGATGACCATCCATCTGGTGTTCCACTTCCTGGTAGTCTGCCGCAGCCAGTGCTGCTGCAGAGGGCCGCCCGCGGAAACGCATCGTGGCGTCGGCAAACAAAGTATTGTTCAGTTCTTCGATATAACGGGCAAGGGTAGCCGGCTTTATGCCGAGGGTTTGCTGCATGTCTGTAAAAAACAAAGGCACATCAGCCGCAGGTAAACACCTGTTATCCTGGCATCTCCGGATACTGTGGCTGTATACATGCCAGTAGTCCAGCATACGCGGACTGGCGGAAAAGGTATACCATACATTTTCACGGTCGGTATTAATACGGAACTGCGTTAGCCCGTTCTCACCGCGTTCCGTTTCCAGGGGGGCAAGCACCTGTTCATGCATAAGCTCTGCCAGGCTTTTGGCCAGTAGGTTTAAATTTACCTCTTGCCATACGGTGGTTTCCAGGTGTGAAATTCCTTCAAATATTCCGTGAGTAATCATTGTTGCAAGTAGCTATAATGTTAAATAATAATTATGCCGGCAGCGCTGCCAGCTGCCCGGCCCTGGTAGCGGTATTCCTTCCCTGTACGCCAAAGTCCTGGAAGGCGATCCGCTGTTCTGTCCTGTATATTTCGCGGCCCGCTATTTCATTGATGATGAAAGAATTCCGGTAGGCGCCCATGCCAAGATCAGTGGAGATAAGGCTATGCGAATGCGTTTCGGCATTCTGCACAAATATTTCGCGGCCTTCATGATCAATGGCGTAATTACGGCGTACCTCAAACTTACCATCGGCATCACGCGCAATGCGGGCAGCTATACCCTGCAGAAAAGCTGGCTCCTGGTATTTGTAGCCTGTTCCCAGTACCACAAAAGCGGTAGAGGCGCTGAAGTGCTGTTGCTGCTGCACCTCGGTAAGATCCAGCGTATATGCGCCGCTGTTATCTTCGCGGATATTATTGAGCTGCACACCCGGCTGTATCCTTACTCCGGTATCCTCACCGTCTACACTCAGTTCATAGAGCGCATCCCAGATATCGTTGATCAGGTCGTAATTGATTCCTTTGAACTGCGACTTCTGTATATCCAACAGGTCTTTTCTTTTGGCGGCGGGCATATGGTAGAAGTAGTCCACGAAATCAGGCGAGGTAAGCTCCAGGGTAAGTTTAGAGTACTCCATCGGGAAAAACCGGTCGGGCCGGGTGAACCAGCTGATCGTAAAGCCGGGGCTCCTGCGTTGCAGCAGGTCGTAGAACACCTCCGCAGCGCTTTGTCCCGAGCCGATAACCGTTACTGATCCTCCTGCCAGTATTTCATCACGGCGGGGGATATACGAAGCAGTATGGATCACCTTTTTAAATTTCCCGCCGGCCGCAAATGCAGGCAATGCGGGTTGGGTGCCGGTACCCAACACTATCCTTTCCGCAAAAAAGGTAGCGGCCTGCCCGGTCCTGGTATGCTGTACGGTTACTTCGTATAACCCATCCCGGTAAGCAATACCTGTTACCCGCTGTGAAAAGCGGCATGAAGGAAGTTTGGAGACCACCCATTTACAATAGCGGTTATATTCTTTCCGCAGAACGAAAAAGTTTTCCCTGATAAAGAACTGGTATAACCTGCCGGTTTCCTTCAGAAAATTAAGGAAGCTGTAAGGGCTGGTAGGATCTGCCATTGATACACAATCGCACAGGAAAGGCGTTTGAAGCGTAACATGATCAAACATGAGCCCGGGATGCCAGTTAAATTCATCTGCCTGGTCAAAGAACAGGGCGGGCAGTTCCTTTACCGGTGCAATAAGCGCCGCCATACCAAGGTTAAAGGGGCCTATGCCAATACCTATTACAGCGTAAACCTTTTTTGTACTCATCTTAAAAAAATTTTACGGGGACTTCCGCCTCCGGGGTGATCGTGATATCTTTATTCTGCGGGAATTTAGCCCAGTACCATTCACGGTAACAGAAGTTGAGATTGGCCTTTTTATGCGGCATTTCGATCACCTTCTGTATTTTGAAGCCAACGTGGGCTTTGTTCATCATGGAGGCCAGCGAATCTACAGCGCCCTCTCCTACCATCTTGCCCACTTCCGGCTGTGCAAATACATAATCTACCATGCATTGTGTGGAAGGCGAGGCAAACTTCTTTTTAGGGTCTGTAGGCGCAATAAACTGGTGCGTGCCATAGTCGGTAGGCAATACATCGTAATAATCGCCTACAAGGTCCCGGATGGCCCAATACACTTCAATATTGAAGGTGGGCTCTCCATTGGCCTCCCCGATATAGCTGTACATCATGTCGCCGGGTAACAGGGTACGGTAATAGGTTTCCAGTTGGCGGAGAGGCCAGTTCATTTGCCAGATCTTAATGGCATGTTCTCTGTTGAACCATTCATGCAACATTTCCAGGTCTCTGTCGAGATCCACAGGACGAAGGGTGATCACCACATCTTCCTTTGGAAAATAACGGCTATAGCATATTTGCTTTCCCGCCGGTTGTATAAGCTGCCTTGAAAAGAAATGGGTATGCAATACATTGGGATAATTCACCTGTAACACCGCAGCGGGACTTTCACCGCCATCGATATTACATAGGGAAGTGAGCAGGTTTGCCTTTTCTGTGAGATACCTGCGTTGCAGCACATATTCTATAAAACCGCTGGGATCCGCAGGCTGCAGTTCCTTCAGCCGGTTGTACAGGATATCCACCAGTTCACTTTCATCGGCGAGGCCATTGGCGGCAATGCTGTTGGCCAGCCCCACCAGGTTGCTGATAATGAGGTAATGTGATAACAATTCAAACAATCGCTCGTCGGGGATAAATCCTTTTCCCGTTTCCCCTATTCCCGGTACAATAGCCGATAGCTGTTCATGAAAACTTTTCCTGAAAAGAAAGCTCTGATTATCCCGGAACCATACCCTGGCGGGGAACCCCTTTGCATCCAGTTCCAGCAGGGTATTCTGCTGATGCAGCTCACAGGCGATGCCCCCGTTGTTGAACAGGCGGATAACAGGCTCCAGCAACAGCTCCAGGTATTGCGTATACCAGGCAACCGCTGTTTGTGCTGCAGATTTACCGGTAGCCGCCGCAGCGCCTTCAATAACACGGGTTATCCTGGCCTTTTCACCCGGCAGTGCTTCCTGGCAGAAAGATGCCAGCAGTCCCACGTTCTTTTGAGCTGCTGCTTTTTTAAACGGGTTTTCCCGCATGGAAGTGCTGAAACCATCGATGATACTACCCCCCACTACAACGGTAATAAAAGCGGGATCACAGATGATACCTGCAGTGGGAATGCTTTGCTGCAGTTGTTGTCCCTCCGGTGTAGCCAGCAGGCGGGCAACGTCGTATCCCCTGTGCAACTCGTGGAGATGGTTGATCCTTGCGGCGCTGGTAATTTTCACATGCAGGGAAAATTTAAACATCCAGTCGCTTTCTTCATTGTACACTGTTCTTACAGATGCAGTAGCACTGAACAGGGGGCCGTGCTTACCCAGGTTGTACAGCTGCCCGGAAGCGTGCAATTGTTTTACCCGCGGATCGTTCAGCAGGTATTTTGCTTCCCAGGGGTGCACGGCAGTGACTTTAAAATCGGGATGGCTGTTCAGCAATATGCTTACAGGAATCTCTTCTTTCGTATATTCCTGCAGGTGATCCCTCAGTATATGCGATGGCAGCGGGCCGCCGGCATTTTTTTCCGTAACGAGCGCGGGGTGCAGGAGGAAATAATGCAGCTGGAAACGTCCTCCAGTTTCGGGAGAATAGTGCAGCAGGTCATCTCCGGAAAACCCATCCCTTCCTTTACTGAGCACATGGGTGCTGTGTCCTGCAGGCAGCAGCTGTTCCGCTTCCAGGAAGGTCATTACCGGTTTCCCCGGGTCTTTCCCGGTTTCCCGGAAATGTTCCAGGAAGATGCCCATATTATGGATGCTGTTACGCAGCCGGTGAATGATATTGGCTGCAGCCGCAGTGGGATGTGAACGGCGGGCGTGTGTGGCAGCCAGTTCCAGGAAGCGTTCCGGTCCTATTACGGTGATATCATCTGTGACCATATTCCTTTCCGCCACGGGAAAATGATAACCGTGCTTTTTTGACACGGAGGCATACCGCAGTGGTGCATATACTTCTGCATTATGATCGGGGAAGCTGAACCTGAGATGCAACGTATAGCCGGTACTGTTAAACCAGTTTGCCAATGCCTCGTCATATTTGGGAACACCTTCATACAAGGTACTGTTGTTAAGCTCTGTGCAGCAGTTATTGAGCAGCACCGTGAAGTTCAGTTGTTCTGCCACGTGGTGGAGAGGTTCTTTAATTGAGTGTGTCTTTTCCATGTCGTTTAATGATTGTCAGGATATTGCGGATATCGTTCACCGTTGTGAGTGGATTCAGTATCGTGAATTTGAGATAAAAGTGCCCGTTCACTTTTGTACTGGCTACAAGCACTTCTCCGCTGAAGAACATCGATCTCTTTATAGCCAGGTTGAAAGCATCCGGATCCGGGATGAGACGGTCCTTTGGCAGGTACCTGAATACAAGTACGCCAAGATCAGAATGGCTCAGGAGCTCAAAGTCCGGCTCCCCTTCCAGCAGGTGGGCTGCAGCGGCAGCGGTATCAATGATAGCGTCTGTATATTCCCCCAACTTTTGTTTGCCCATGAGGCGTAATGTGAACCAGAGTTTCAATGCATCAAACCGGCGGGTACTCTGTGTAACGGATTTATTGATCTGTGCAGGCAGTTCTTCATAGTCCTGTTCCTCGGGGTTGAGATAGTCTGCATGATGCCGGATAATATCGAGTGATTGTTTATGTTTTACGATGAACGCGCTGCTGCTGATAGGCTGGAAAAATGATTTATGATAATCCACGGTCACCGAATCGGCCAGTTCCAGCCCATTGAGCAGGTGCCGGTATTTTTCAGTGAGCAGCAGGCCGCAGCCATAAGCAGCATCTACATGCAGCCAGATACCATGCTTATTGGCCAGGCGGCCTATTTTCAACAGCGGGTCGAGGTTGCCAAAATCAGTGGTACCAGCGGTAGCAACAATGGCAACAGGAATATTACCCAGCTCCTGTTCCCGGATAATAGCGGCTTCCAGCAGACTGGCATCCATGCGGAAACGGTGGTCGGTAGGAATGTTAACAAGCGCTTTTTCCCCCAGGCCAAGCAGCGCCGCATTTTTCTGGTTGCTGAAATGCGATTTCTCAGAAACGAAGATGCGGAAGCGGCTGGCTTCCGGTGGCAGCCCGGATAGTTTGATGTTGTGCTGCAGGTGTTTCAAGGCATAATGATCCCTTGCCAGCAGCAGTCCCATCAAATTGCTCTGGGACCCACCCGCCGTAAAGATGCCATCGCTGCCGCTACCGTAGCCAATTTCGGCGGCGGTCCAGTCCACGATCTTCCTCTCCATAAAGGTGCCCCCCGCACTCTGGTCGTAAGTATCCTGGGAGGAGTTGATAGCGCTCACCAGCACCTCTGCCGCCAGTGCGGGGATCACCACGGGACAGTTGAGATGCGCAATGTAATGTGGCAGGTGAAACGCCGTGGCATGTTTTACATAGAGCATATCCACTTCTTCCAGCAAGCTGTTATAGTCAGGTAGCGGCGTATCAAAATCAATGGTACTGAATATGGCAGCCAGCGTGTCTGGTTTAATACCACTGAAAGGTTTCCGGGTGTTGGTCAGAAAGGTATTCACCATTTTCACAGCCATGCGCATAGCAGCATTATATTCCTCCGCCGATCCTGCATAGAACAGGTCCTTGCAGGCATCGGGGGTGAGCGCACCCCGCGTGGTGGGTGCGTCTGTAACAGTATTGTTCATAAAATAATTTTAGAATAACTTATACTTGGTCATTATCAGGTAAACCAGGTAACCTTCTGTTCCACCGGTGTCCGTCTCTTTTTTGATGGCGGGGTATTTTCGTCAGGATACCCCACCATCATCAGTCCTAGCGACCGTTCATTGTCTGCCAGGCCAAGCCCGGTCACATAATCAACAGATGCGCCGGATGTATTCCAGTAAGACCCCAGCCCGAATGCGGTGCAGGTGAGCGCCATATTATGTACTGCTGAAGATATGGCAGCCACCTCTTCCCATTCGGGAAGCGATATGGTTTTGCTTCGTACCAGAATGATAGCGATCATGCAGGCGGCTTTCAACGGATAGTTACGGAGGAAGGTATACTTTGTTTCGAAGGCAGCTTCCGGCATTTTAGACTGGTAATAACTGCGGTAGTACGCTGCCATATAATTACCAAACTTCTCCAGCTGTGATCCCTGCAATACAATGAAGCGCCACGGTTCCGTCATTTTATGCGTGGGCGCCCATATGGCATTGGTCAGGATCTCCTGCAGGATGTGCACCGGTAACTCCTTCGATACAAATTCGTCTGCGTATATGCTTCTCCTGTTCCGTATTATCCGGGAAATAATTTCCCCCTGCTGTTCCACATCCGTGATGCGGGGCAGCGTTACCTGGTCACTGTTGTTCATAAATGTTTTAATGATTATACCCGGGCCGGGTCATACACTTTCCCGTAATGCTCCTCCATTACGAGGTATGGATTTTCCGGGTGGGCTACTGACTGGATACCGATCAGGCTTGTTTTGCTCATCATCCGTAACATCAGCCGGCGTTCACATTTCACCATCCGGCCGTTCTCATTCCTGTATCCCGCTGTGAAAGCGCTCCGGCCATGAGCACACAGGTGGTTATTTACAAAGATCATATCCCCGGCTTCGGGAATAAAATCATTATAGATAAGCGTTTTTGCTTCTCTCCAGAAATTTACCAGGTTCTCCATTGCCTCCGGTAGTTGCCCGGCCTCTTTATTATAGATTTGCTCTGCCGCATCAAAACGGATAAACGGCGTGTTCCTGTTGCCGTATAATACTGATGTGTGCACACCTTCGCCAAGCGCTTCATCGGTATCATAATTGGCATCTTTCGGACATTTATAAATAGGCTCAAACAGGCATTCCAGGGCAGGTCCCGGCTTACCGTGGGAACGTATGGAATACAGCATGGAAGGCACCTGTTCTTCATTTCTCAGGTATAAAAAGCTGAGGAAATCGGCGGCATTAAAAAGGAACGCGTCTTCCGTATGCACAAACAGATCCGTTCTTGATCCGGAGCCTGTTTGCGACCAGGCCATGTTGTTATCCGGGATAATAGCATGCAGTAACCCGCCGCCCCTACGCTGGGCAAAATATTCAACAGGTTTTGACGGAACTACGCCATGCAGCAGGGCGCTTATAAACCCGTATTCTACCAGCTTTTCCGGGTCCATCTCCCTCCAGCTGGCGGGTGTAGGCCCCAGTTCTTCCTGGTCTACATCTACCAAACCTTTGAGCACGATGGCGCCATACTGTTGTGCAGAAAAATCGGCGCCCATCCGGCTCAGTAGCCGCGCAATACGTTCCGGTAATATCTTGAATGCATTCAGGTGAAGCATGCTGATAAAAGCGGGATTTTCGCAGTTGCCGTAAATCTCTTTCAATGCTTTTCCTGTTTTAGTCAGTTTTGCTCTTTCTTCTGCTGACACAGTGATGATAGCGGGCGCCAAAGGAGCCGGGTTAATTGTTGAAAGGCTACCCGCAAGATGCTCTGAATCCGTGTTAACCAAAGCGGTTAATGTTTGCGTATTCATTCAAAAAGGATTTTAAAGGTACTTAAAGGCATAGCAAAGCCCCATAGTCAGGTAACCTGCTATGCGTATTCTTTTTTCCCGCACAATGAACGCGCGAAGAAAATGCTGATCATTTTAAAACAACTGGCAGGGAAGCTTCAAATGTGTTTTCAGTTAAATAAATAAGGCTCAATAGGGCTAAATGGGTTAAAATACGGGCTATTGACGAATATTAGCCATATCTTAATTCAGAGTACAACACAAAAGTACCTGAAAATAGCATTACTCATTTATCAATATGGGAAAAAAATTTTCGCAATCGGGAAAGTATTTTACAGATCCGGAGTTTTTTACCGGCTGCCGTAAAATATCACTCATTTATCTTAGCGATATCAATAGCAGCTCTCTCTTCCGGGTATAAAAAAAGATCGCCTCTTATATAAGAGACGATCTTTTCTGTCTTCATCATTGTTACCGGCTCACTAGACCAGTAAACTTCTTACCAGGCCTTTACTGTACCCCCCAGCTTTTATTAGGCTTGGGGCCCATGAACAGTTCCAGCGTTCCGCCATCGGTTAACTGCTGGTGGGTGAACGTAGGTTTATTCAACGACTTGCCATTGAACTTCGCCTGTTGGATATATTTATTTACCACGGAGCTATTATGCGCTACTACGGTAAATTGTTTTTTATTGGGTAAGGCAATGCTTACATTCTCAAACACCGGGCTGCCGATGGTGTATTCGGGAATACCTGGCGTTATCGGGTAAAAACCCATGGAGGAAAACACTACGAAGGCAGACATGCCGCCACCGTCTTCATCACCGGGAATACCAAAAATATTATCCCTGAACCAGGCATCCAGCAGGAAGCGGATGCGCTGCTGCGTTTTCCAGGGAGCGCCGGTATAGTTGTATAAATAAGGGATATGAAAGCTGGGCTCATTACCCATGGAGTATTGCCCTACCAGGCCGGTGGCATCCGGGAACTTGCTCCAGAAGGCGTAGCGCGACATATCCAGCGGTTCGCGGAACAGCTGGTCCAGTCTTTTTTCAAAGGCATCTTTTCCTCCCATCAGGCCAATAAGGCCAGGGATATCCTGCTGCACCTGCCAGAGATAGGTCCAGCCGTTGTTCTCATCATAATACTCACGGCCGCCAAGACCACCGTCATATTTTACATTGATATCGATCCATTCCCCGCTACCATCTTTTGGCAGGAAGAATTGTTTGTTGGCGTTCCAGAGATTTTTATAATTCTTTGCCCTTGGTGCAAACAAACGCTGGTCATCTTTCTTATTCAGATCACCGGCCAGTTCTGCTACTGCCCAGTCGTCGTAAGCGCCGCCCAGGGTCACCGCTACCGCCTGTCTTTTTTCAAAAGAATGCACAGCTGGCTCTGTTTCTTTTTCACCCGGACGAAGTGCCGGGAAATAGCCTTTGTTATGATACACATCATCGAGCGCTGTTTTAGGACCATTGCGCCAGGGAAGCATAGTAGCTTCGGTGGCATTTTTGCGCATGCCTTCATAGGCCTTTTCAATATCAAAGTTCTTCAGTCCTTTGCGGTGTGCATCCAGCATTACCACGGAAGAGTGGAACCCGTTCATACAGGCATGATCGCCAAACAGCACGGGGAAAGTAGGCATCCAGCCGCTCTGCTCATACATATGCACAAACGATTGTAACATGTCTTCTTCCTTTGCGGGGTTGAGGATCATTCTCAGCGGGTGCAAAGCCAGGTAGGTATCCCATGTCCAGTCGTCCACATAAAACGGACGCTTGTCTTTATGGACCTGTTTATCGTAACCGCTATAATACTGCCCGTCTTCCGTAATGTCTACCGCCCTTTCATAGCAACGGTACAACGCGGTATAGAAAGAACGCTGCTGTGCAGTGGTGCCTCCTTTTACTTTCACCTGGTTCATCACATCGGCCCAGGCTTTTTTACCATTGGCGGCTACGGCGTCAAAATCTTTTTTACTGATCTCTTCTTCATAACTTTTCTTTGCCTGTTCAGGGCTGATATAGCTGATGGCATATTTAAAAGTAACTTCCTTTGCAGCGGCAGGAAAACTGATAAATGCTTTTAGTGCTTTACCAGCAATATTCTTATTGTTGCTTAATTGCCCCTGTTCTACTACTCCGGGTTTTCCAGCTTCGCTGAAAACGCCGTAGAGATATACTTTTACATAACCATTATAAGTTTCCATCCCGGTGATCACATTGCCCGGCAGGAAACTGTAGGCAGCCTCTCCATCGTTGTAGGTGCCGAACAGCAAAGATTTTTCCTTAGCGGCGGGAAATCGGAAACGGTAGTAACCCGTTTTTTTACCGGCGGTAAATTCCACGTTCACTTCATCCTCCAGCAGCCAGGTGGAATAATACCAGGGGCGGTTGGTTTCCAGGTTATGATCGTATGGCATCCGGGTTTGCCAGTCGCTTTGCGAGATGGCGCCAACAGCGGGTTTCACAGAAAACACCTGTCCCAGCCGGTGGGATACAATGTTCAATGGAAAGTCGGAGATCTGGTCGTCCATAAAATCTTTCCGCTGGGGAGTAAACCGGATCATCTGGTTGGGCAACTGCACGGTAGGCCGGGTGGGCTCCAGCAGCTGACCTACGTTTCCGATGGTTGGGTCAACCAGGTCTATGGGTTGCTTCGTTCCGGGGATAGTATCATACACCGCAGCACAGGTGCGGCCGGTTAAGCATACAAAAGGCGTCAGCATCAGGAGGCTGCGCAGCTTCCAGTTTGTTTTTTTCATTCACTAAAATTTATGCGCTGGGAGAATTCTTCATTGCTACGGAACGAATTAACGAAATAGTTTAATCATGCACAAGGCATGATTAAACTATTTACAGGTCAAATCAAAAGGTACTTATCAGTAGCTTGGGTTTTGTGTCCAACCCGGGCTCAGGTTCAGATCGCGGAATGGTATCGGCGCAATATACTTGGGTCCGGGATTGGCTACCGCGGCAGGATTCAGGGGAAGATCCTTGAACTCATTCGGATCGCGGCGGGCAATCACTTTTGGTAATAACTGCAGGCGAACAATATCGAACCAGCGTTGTCCGAATTCACCGGCAAACTCATATTTACGTTCATTCACTACCGAATCGCGGAAAGCGGCGGCCGACAATCCTTTCACGATATTGCCCAAACCAGCGCGGCGCCTTACCCTGTTCAATGCTTCATAGGCATCATCAGAAACGGTATTGGTAGCCATGGCGGAAGCTTCTGCATAAATGAGCAGTGTTTCCGCGAACCGCACTACATCGGTTGTTTTATTGGTACTGGCATTAAAGCTGATTACCTTGGTTGGTGTTTCAACGATACCATCGCCTACACCATAACGGAATTTGTTGTAGTAAGGATGTTTGGTGGCTGTTCTGGGATCATCCCAGCTTACCACGCCATACTTGTTACTCTTGATCTGTGTATGGAAAGTTTCATCGGTACGTTTGCACACCGGTGCATCCTTGAAGTAATTGATCTCAGGGAAGAAGTCATCCCATCCGCCTTCATCATCCGGTATACAGGTAGCGCCAAAGGAACGGTTGGGCAACTGGCCGCCTACATTGTATTCCAGGCCGAATACAGATTCAATGTTGTTGTTGGTTTTAAATACATCCAGGTAATCGGGCACCAGGTCAAATTTATTGGCATCCATCACCGCTTTCGCCTCTGTTGCAGCCAGGCTGTAATTAGAGGCCTGGTTAACCGGCCAGCCGGCCATGGTCAGGTATACGTTGGCCAGTACAGCCCTGGCGGCGAGCGCACCGGGCCGGCCTACGTTTACACCGGCAGGCCATTTGTCCGGCAGCATAGAAGCAGCTGCTTTCAGGTCGCTGATGATCTGCTCATATACTTTAGCGGGCTCCTGTCTTGCAGGAATGGTGGTAATTTCTGCCGGGCCGGTAATGATGGGCAACGCGCCGAATGTTCTTACCAGGTAGAAATAACAGATACCTCTCAGGAAATAAGCCTGCCCGCCCGCATAAGCGCGCGCCTGGATGGCGTCTGGCGTAGTAGCGGTTACTTTTTCAAAATTGGCGATCACGTTATTCGCCTGGTAAATGGTATTCCATGGCCCTTCCCATCCTGCACGGAGACTGGAATTGGTGGAAGTGCCCTGGAGACGGTCAAATTCACGGGAATCTGCCTTATTGGACGCGGGGTGAGTGGTAAGATCATCAGAACCGAAATAAGCGGTTAGTTTGCTGGTAAAACCCCAGGCCCCGTCTACTGCCAGCGCCCTGAAGGCAGAAGTAACTGCGCCATCCAGTTCACTCTGGGTATTAAAATAATTACCCGGCGTAAGTGTTGCTTTTGGATCTTCCGTGAGCTTCACGCAGGATGATACACCGATCATGGCTGCAATAGCGAAAGGAAGGAAATATTTTTTGTTCATAATAATAATTTTTAGAAAACCAGGATCCTTTTCTTTTTAATTATAGGCCAAGTCTTACACCAATCGTATAGGTTTTGGGGTTAGGCACGGTACCTGTTTCCAAACCTTGTGTAATAGCATTGGTAGCATTGGTTACTTCCGGATCATAGCCAGGGAAATTGGTGATGGTCCAGATATTCTGTGCGCTGATATAAACATCCAGGCTGCGTGCATGAATTCTGCTCAGCAGGCTGGCCGGGATGGCATAAGTCAGGGAGATATTTTTCAGCTTGATATAGCTGGCATCATATACATAACGGCTGCTCTTGATTTCATTCTGGTTACCATATACAGGTACATCCGTTTGTTTTTCGGGTGTCCACATATCCAGGATAACAGTGCTGGTGGCGTCACGGGCATCACCAAGCCCGCCCATGATATAAGGCTGGCTGAAAGAGAACATCTGGTTGCCGTGCGTACCCTGGAACATCAGGTTGAGGCTCCAGTTCCTGTAAGAGAAATCGTTGATAAAGCCGAAGTAGTATTTAGGCATACCGTTACCGATGGTGGTGAGGTCGCCGCCGGAAAGTTTCTTATCTCCATCGAGATCCGCATACCTGGTATCGCCCGGTTTCTTGCCGTATAAAGCGGCTTCGTCTTTCTCTTCACTTTTCCAGGTGCCCAGGTACCTGTAACCATAGAAAGTGCCTAACGGCTCTCCTACTTTAATGATAGATACGCCCTGTTGTGCGGAGCCGATACCATTTACAATGATGTTATCCTGGCCGCCGAGGTCCAGTACTTCGTTCCTGTTAAAGGAGATGTTGAAATTGCTGGTCCATTTGAAGTCCTTGCCCACCACCGGCATACCACCAATGCTGAACTCAAGACCGGTATTTCTCACGCTGCCGATATTGCGCTGGAAGCTTCCGCCGCCGTAATAGAAAGGATTGTCCGTAGCATACAGCAGGTCTGTAACTTTTTTATTGTAGGCATCTGCCGTGAAAGTTAAGCGGCCGCGCCATAATTCCATATCCACTCCCACATCATAGGTAGTGTTCTTCTCCCAACGCAGGGAGGTGGACACCGGTGTGCCCAGCGGCGTGTTTACGCTTGGCGTGCTGCCGTCAAAGTAGTAAGGCAGTGCTGTTCCTATCTGCGCAATGGAGGAATAGGCGGGCACCGCCTGGTTACCCGTCTGACCATAGCTGGCACGGAGCTTCAGGCCTGTTATCACTTTGGAACTGGCCATAAAACCTTCCTTATCTACTGCCCAGCCCAATGCTACCGCAGGGAAAGTGGAGTATTTGTCAACCAGGTGGGAAGATCCGTCTGTACGTACAGATACGGTTAACAGGTATTTATCGTTAAAGGCATAGTTTACCCTTCCCATGTAGGAGATCAGTGCATCCGACCAGTAACCGCTGCTGGTGGATTGTGTTTTACCCAATCCAAGATTCCAGTAACCCAGGCTGTAGGTAGACAGCTGGTTGGCCTGGGCAATAGTATTGTTATTGAGTTTAGACGCCTGTTCTACGAGGGCTGTTACAGTGAGGGCATGTTTGCCAAAACGGTTGCTATAAGTAAGGAAGTTGGAGTTCTGCCAGCTTCTGTAACGGGAGTTTTCCACTTTGGCATAGTCGTTACCGTTATATGCTTCGTTTGATCCCGGAGGAAAGAGCGATTGCGTTTGCTGGCTCTGTAATTCATAACTGTTATTGGAAGTAAATGTCAGGTGATCGATGATACGATACGTGAACACACCGGTAGCAGTTAGGTTAGACGTTTTTCCATCTACAGAACGGCTCATCATATTTTGCAGCGGGTTGGTAGCCAGGGATGCAAAATTGGATCTTGGAATGTAGTTACCCTGTGCATCTTTTACGGGGCTGGTAGGGTCCCACATGCTGGCCTCCGCAAACGGATCGGTGATATCGCCGGAGAAATCGGTGTTGTGCGATTGTGGCAACAGACCCGTGATGTTCACTTTCAGATCCATTTTGCTATTCAGTTTCACATCCACGTTTGCTCTCAGCGTATGTCTTTTATAGCCCGAATTTACCAGCAAACCTGGTTGGTCAAGATAGTTATAGGAGAAGTAGTATTTCACATTGTCGGAACCACCGGATACAGCTACCTGGTAATTCTGGGCCAATGGCTTTTGTGTTAATTCATCCTGCCAGTCGGTGCCAGCCGGGTTATTTTTCAGATCCGCCAGTTGCGCATCTGAAAACGGGTGACCTGTTCCGGTAACATCTCCTTTCAGGTTTACCTGCTGGGCAAACTGGTAGGCATTCAGCAGGCTCAGTTTTTTTGGCAAAGAATTTCTGCTCACCCAGCCACTGAAATCCACTCTTGGTTTTCCTGATTTGCCACTTTTAGTGGTCACCATTACTACGCCGTTAGACCCCCTGGAACCATAAATAGCGGTGGCAGATGCGTCTTTCAGGATTTCCAGGCTTTCAATGTCGCCGGGAGCAATAGACTCCAGGTTGCCGCCAATGTAACCATCAATTACATACAGCGGATCATTACCGCCCGTAATGGAGCTGGCGCCGCGGATCCTTACACTGATCCCTTTACCCGGCTGGCCGCTGTTGCTTTGCACAGTAACGCCTGAAGTGGTACCTTGCAATGCCTGTTCTACCCTTACCAAAGGACGCTTGGCAATTTCAACCGCTTTCACCGAGCTGGTGGCCCCGGTTACGTCGCTTTTTTTCTGTGTACCATAACCCACTACCACCACATCGTTCAGCGACCTGGCATCTGTTTTCAATGTAATGGTCAGATTGTCGCCGGTAACCGCCACCTCCTGTGCGATGTAACCGATATAGGAAATAACCAGTACCGGGGAAGTGGTTTCGCCGGTGGCAATCTGGAATTCGCCCTGTGCATTGGTGGGACTTGAAATGTTGGTACCTTTTACCCTTACAGTGGCGCCAGGTAGTGGTTGGCCGGTTTCATCCAGCACTTTACCCTTTGTCAACTGCTTTTGTGCATAGGCCTGTAACAGGCCCGATGCGAGGAGCATCAGCAATAGTAATCTTTTCATAACGCGAACGATATTTCGATTGATAAGAAAATAATGAATGCAAGTAAGCATCAGCGGCCTAACAGCAGCGCTAATAATGAACTAACAGCGGTATTAATGTTATATTTTTCAAAAAATTTCTTTTAGAAAGATGTATTAATCCAATTCAAATGATCTAAGCAACTCCTTTGGCAGCGACGGTTGCCGGCGACGGTCAAAAACATAATGGCCAATTACCAGGTAATCCATTTCCGTTCGCATAAAGGCAAGCCATGCATCTTCAGGTGTGTTCACCACCGGCTCTCCCCTTACATTAAAAGAGGTATTGATCAGCACACTGCAACCCGTTAATTTTTTAAAACTATTAATAAGTTGATGCAGCTTTGGATGAAGCGTATCATGTACGGTTTGTATCCGCGCAGAGTAATCGAGATGCGTAACTGCAGGGATGGCGGATCGTTGCAGCTGCAGGCGTCCGGCAATGGCAGTCCCGGTATGCGGCATGTTGTTCCCTGCAGCAACAGCGCCCTGTTGTGTTTCTTTCAATGTAGTAGTAAATAACATATAAGGAGAAGCGCCTGCATCATTAAAATAAAGAGCTGCGTCTTCTGCCAGTACCGCCGGTGCAAAAGGGCGGAAGCTTTCCCGGAATTTTATTTTCAGGTTGAGTTGCCGCTGCATACCTGGTTGCCGCGGATCAGCAAGGATGCTGCGGTTGCCCAGCGCGCGGGGGCCAAACTCCATCCGGTCCTGGAACCAGCCCACTACTTTTCCATTTGCCAGGTGAGCGCTTACCATGTGTGTGAGCGTTTCAAAATCCGGCTCGTGCACGGCCACTGCTCCATAGCGGGCCAGCAGCTTCCGGACATCCGCGTCGCCATAGGCGGGGCCAAGGAAAGCGCCCTGCATCGCATCATCTCCCGTAAAAAAAATACGCGCCTGTTCCATTCCTATATGATAAGCAGCATATGCAGCGCCCAATGCGCCGCCGGCATCACCGGCAGCAGGCTGTATCCAGATATCTTCAAAGATCCCGGCTGCCCTTATTTTATTGTTGGCTACACAGTTCAGCGCTACGCCGCCTGCCATCACCAGCTGCCTGCTGCCGGTAATTTCCTTTGCCGTGCGCGCCAGTGCCACTACAATGTGCTCCATCACCTGTTGAATGGCCAGCGCCAGGTTCATATGATCCTGCGTGATGGCCGATTCCGGCTCCCGTCTTGGCATCCCGAACAACGCCTCCCACAGAGGCGTGGCTGTCATTTTCAGCCCCGTGGCAAATTCAAAATAATCCATGTTCAGCAGGATGGATCCATCTTTTCGTATATCCACCAACGTTGCCATGATCTTTTCCCTGAACACAATGGTTTGCGGATCATCCGGCAGGCCGTAAGGCGAAAGTCCCATGAGCTTATATTCGCCGCTGTTTATTTTAAAGCCCAGGAAATAAGTAAAGGCGGCATACAACAGTCCCGGGGAATGTGGAAAACGCAGCTCCCTCAGTATTTTAATATCACTGCCGGCGCCATGGCAGATAGTAGTGGTGGCCCACTCTCCTACGCCGTCTACCGTAAGGATGGCGGCCGACTGAAAAGGCGAAGGATAAAATGCGCTGGCAGCATGCGACAAATGATGCTCCGGGAAATACAGCGGTACCTTTACCGTGGCGCCCAATGCGCGGAACTGCCGCCGCAGCATTTTCTTCATAAACACTTTTTCCTTCATCCACACCGGCATGGCAGTAATAAAACTACGCCAGCCCCGCGGCACAAAAGCATGATAGGTTTCCAGCAGCCGCTCAAACTTCAGCAAAGGCTTATCATAAAATGCCACTGCTGTAAGCTCATCGAAGGAAATGCCGGCCTCCGATAATACATATTTAATAGCCTGCACAGGGAAAGCAGCATCCTGCTTTATACGGGTAAAACGCTCCTCCTGGGCGGCCGCAACAATATGCCCGTCGATGATCAGTGCTGCTGCACTGTCGTGATAAAATGCCGATATGCCCAGGATAATTTTTCTCAATGCTTAAAATATGGCATAAATAAAAGGCGCCAGCGCAGAAGCGCTTGTTAATGCTACCAGCGATGCCAGCAACAACAACACGATGATCAGCGGCAGCAGCCAGAACTTTTTCCGTGTCTTTAAAAAGTAGAGCAGTTCATGCAAAAATTCCATGGCATGTGAATAATGATCGTTTTAAAATGTATGCTGCAGATCTTCTTTTGTATACACGTGATTTCGTATATCCATTACCGATCCCTTATCTTTTTTAAACCTCCGCAGCTGCAAAGTATCTTTGCCCCTCCATTTCCGCCACAGGCCCACCGGTATTACCACCAGTATAAAAACAAGGGTAAGCAGTATGCGCACGTTTATTTCTCCCAATACCTTTGCCAGGCCAAACCACAACAGCGCCAGCGGATATAAAAGCCGGGGCGCCAGCAATATGATGAGCAATAGCAGCAATGCTGCGATCACCAGTCGGAAGTCGCGGTAATAAAGCGATGCCGCCAGCATAGCAGCGGTAGCTACCTGTCCGAACTCCATGCATTGCTGCCCACTGATAGGTGTAAATCCTTTCCACATAACTATACTTTTTTCAACTGGCTTTGCATATTGAGTGCATCCTTATTACCTGGCGATGCCTGCAATACTTTTTCCACATACAACTCAGCGCCGTCTTTATTGCCCATGCGGAAATACAATCCTGCAATCTGGTTGAGCACAGTCACATTTGCCGGTTCCCTGGCCGCCACTGTTTGCAGCTCCAGGATCTGCAACAGGCAGTCCTTCACCGGCAACAGGTTTAATCGACGGTCGTTATGCTCTATGGCATAATCCAGGTAAGGCAGGGCTTTGCCGGCATCATCCTGTTTCAGGTAAAGCACAAAAAGCGTTCTGGCCACATCAAATGCGGGCGACAGGGCAAATGCCTTTTTAAAATAGAAAATGGCTTCTGCCGTGTTATTCAGTTTACCATTGTAGTTGCCGGCTTCTTCATAATACGCCGCTTCAGTAGGATGCTCCTGAACCAATGCGGCCACTATGGTAGCTGCATGCGCAAAATCACCGGTTTGATTGTAGCCGTTGTACAGCTGCTGCAATGCTGCTTCCCAGGAGGTTTTCCTGAAAGCCACGTTGTAGGCCAGCTGTTCTTCCCCGGTGGAGATCAACGTTGTATCGTATACGTGAGTAGTCTTAAAAGGCCAGCTTTTTTTGAGGTTGGCAATTTTATAAGCGCCGGAAAGACTATCAACAGCCGTGATGGGCATGGCTTTCAGTAATTGCGCGAAACTCATGGCACTGTCGTTGGGCGCTTTGAAAAGACCCTGCCTTTTCATGGTAGTATAAAATACATCCGACAACAGCGCATAGCCGTCCAGGTTAGGATGCACATGTTCCAGGACCAGGTTGTTGCCAATGATATGCCCCGGACTGGCGGCTTCAAAAGCGGCGTTGGCATCTACCAGGTGGGCATTTTTATATTTGCTGCACAGGTCAAGCAGCACTTTATTCAGTTTGGAAGGTGCGCGGAAACGGAGCGCGTCGAGATCCCGGGCTTTATCATAGTATGCTTTGGCAGCAGTGCTGTCGCCTTTTTGCAACGACAATACTCCCAGGTAATAATTACAGCCGGCATGTGCGCTGTAGCTGTTTTCCGCAGCAAGAAAATATTGCATCGCCGCAGTGGAATCACCTTTGGCTATCGCCTGTTCCCCGTTCCGGTACGCAGTACCAAAGCCCGGGTATTTTGCGCTGTCGGGTGCTATACTGATAAAAGGGAACAGGTCTTTTTCGGTAGACACGAGGTTGCTGATAAATACCGGCACATTGGCCTCATCCAGCATACGCAGGGTATTGTCCATATTGGCAGTGAACTGGGTGATACCTCTTTCATACATGGCAGATCCGAAAGGGATCTGCTGTTCCGCCACCATCATTTCCATGCGGGTTTTGCCCCCGCCTTCCGTACCGGCGGGTTTCAGCGGGGAAAGTTTGTGGAGCGCAGCGGCCATGAGCTGTGTAATACGCAGCTCCCTCAGCTTCAGCACCAGGTGCACTATGAAAGGGCTGCCGGCGATATTGTCTGTACTGCCGGTGCCCAGGCAACCATAATACTCGTTGTGGCCGGTATAAATAAGTACTGCATCGGGTTGATACGGCAGCAGTTCTTTTGTAAAGCCTTCTACAGTATAGGAATTAACACCGGTTAATGAAAGATTAATGATCTCCAGGTGCTTATCCGGGTTGGTATGCATGAGCCGGAATTGCAGCCAGCGGTGAAAGGAGCCGTTGTGAAAATAGGGATACCCGATAGTGGTGGATTCTCCCAGTACAAAGATGCGGAGCGTGCCGGAATCCTTTACTTTCTTAAACAACTCGCTATT
Organism: Chitinophaga polysaccharea; assembly: GCF_902150045.1. Taxonomy (GTDB): domain Bacteria; phylum Bacteroidota; class Bacteroidia; order Chitinophagales; family Chitinophagaceae; genus Chitinophaga; species Chitinophaga polysaccharea_A. Next base: position 75,950 of record NZ_CABFVU010000003.1, on the reverse strand, counting down.
TCCCTTTGTGGCGATATCGGCATTGGAAAAATATTTCAGGGAAGCGGCCGGGTTGAGCTGGTAATAACCGGGGTGTTGCGGAGCCGTAATAAAAAGTTGAAGGCTGTGGCCGTAATTGAATACCCGCAGTCCTGCCTCCACTCCACCTATTATTAAAAAGGGAAAAAGAATGCTGATGATCCTGATCACCAGCATTCTTTTTTTTCGTAATAAAGTGGCCTGAGTGCCATAGTCGTGGAATCTTGTCTTATTCATTACAATGCAATTTATCCGGGCAGCCTTAATGGCAGCACTAATAATGCACTAACGGTGAAAAGAAATAATGAATTAAGTTTTAATTAATCGCCGGGGATTTTGTCGGACTCAGGATTACGCTAATTTTGATGATTTCATTGATTTTATTAATTTGGTGATGGTGGTTGGGGTTTCCGGACGGGTTCTGTATGTATGCTACTGGGCTACAGTATGGATACTTCCGGTTTCCGCCGTATTTTCACCATATATACGCCATAGTTCCGCCCTATATACCCTATACTTGTATAAATATGGCATAATAACAGGTTAATTTTGTTCTACTTTCCGGTGAGATATAGATATAACAGGAAGACTCCTACAGTATGCCTTACACCTGTGTTAGTTGTAGCTTATTCACAGCCCCAGGCCCTGGTAGGTCCAACATCTCCCCAAAATTCCAAAAAATAAAATCAAACTAATCATCAAAATCAGCGTAATCAGTGTTCCAAGACAAAATCCGCTCATTTATCCCCCGAATAGGCCGTGAACGGCTGGGGGAACTCCTCCCCGTACATGTGGAGATATTCCTTTGCGAATTTGTTGAAGGCGGCTCTGGCCAGTGAGTGGCGGCCAAGCGCTACGAGGCTGCTGCATTTCATGCGGAGCGCTTCTTCGTTTACCGGGTCGAAGAGGAAGATGCTGTCGGCGATCTCAATCAGCAGTTCGGGATCTGTATTGAACTGGTTGGCGGCTTCTGTGAGAATATCGAGGGCTACTCCTGAAATTTCGGACTGGATATCTTCCAGCCAGGTATAGTTGGCATCAGGGAGGAAAGAGCCACGGTGAAGGATCTTCAGCAGGTCGCGGACGGGTTGCTTTTGCAGGGGCCGGGGCGAGTGCAGCAGTTGCTGGAACCCGGCCAGGTCCATATCGATGTCGTCTGTGGCATACTGGAGGCTCCAGCGGTCCGCTTCTTTTACAAAGGCGCAGGCGCCCAGTTTATCGAGTATGGCTTTCAGCTTCACCATATTCACCGAGCGGTTGTTCTGCGCTTCCTTACTGGATTTATCGCGCCAGAGGGTGGCATAAAGCCGGTCCGACGAAATACCTTTCCCTGAACGGATGGTGTTGATGGCAATAAGCAGGAATAATTCCTTGAGAAGTGGGGTAAAGAATTTGGTGATATCCTGCCCTTCCTTGTCCAGCACCTCGAACGGGCCAAAGAAATAGACATGGCCTTTCTTTTCGGCGATGATCTCTTCCGGTGCAGTTTCGTCGGTAGTGGTTTCGGGTATCACCACCGGCAGCGGCGGCAATGACGTGGCAGGGGTAACCGGCGCAGTGGCCGGAGTGGTGGCAGCCGTTGCAGCAGCCTGTTGTGGCGCGGCCTTTTTACGGCGGCGGAGCAGGAACACAATGATTCCCGCCACAGGGACCAGCAGCAATAGATACCATGCGGAGATCCCTTTCAGCCCGGCGCTTTCCGCTAATACGGCATCAGGCGGGAATTCCAGCGTATATACTTTTACTGTGGTGTTATTGTCTTTTGAAGTATAGAGGGTTACCGCCACCAGTTTTTTACTGTTGCGGCAGTAATAAAGGTCGGCGAACGACTTGATATCATGAAAAGAATAAGGAATGGCATCGGCCAGGGGCTTTAGTCCTGGCGCTTTCAGGGAGCCTTCCACCAGTTGCAGGGTAGTATTGAATTTATCATCCGGGAAGATGAGGGCGTAATAATTCCGGGTAGCCGGGTCTATGACCAGGCTGTTGGCGAAGCAGAACTGTGCGGGAGGTTCTTCCAGTTGCAGCACTTTATGAAAGGAGTGATCCTTTACATAAAAGGCCATCAGGTCGTAATAATGACGGGGGTTTACCACCTGGTTGCCGCTGTTGCTGCCATAGCCGCCGAGAATATAGGCGGTATCGCCGTTTTCAGTGGCGCCGGTGGCGGCCAGGTACCTGGGGGTAAGTCTTTCCCCGGTGGCGGGCACAGAATCCCATTGCCCCGTGCCGAAATGATAGCGCTGCACGGTATTCTTATATTGCATTTGCCCGTATCCGCAGAGGATATAAAGCGAGGAGTCGGACCGGGAGATAAATTTATTGGCCTGCCAGTAAACGGTGAGCAGGTCAGGCGTATAGCGGATATCCCATTTCCGTGCAGCAGAATCATAGGATCCAGCTTTCTTCTGATCGATATAAAAATTGAAAAGTTTATTTAAGAAAGGGTTGAACACCGACTGGTTCCCCGGCATCAGGCTATCCAGCCGTTCGGAAAGGCGGACGCTCTGCTCCTGTTCATTTTTAAAAGAGATCTGGTATAAAGAATCGGAAGACACAATATAGAGCACTTCCTTTTCCCGGTCGAATGCCACACTGGGCGTACCGCTGATTTCCCAGCTCCTGAGCAGGCTCCAGTTGCGGTGCCTGGGCCCTATCCAGTTGGCATTGCGGATCACGGCGGTTTTACCTTCCTGCAGATCTGTGGCCGTATTGCCTTCATTTTCAGAAAGAGGCCAGTTATACCTGGTATGGCCTCCTTCTTTCACTACTATATTACGGAGGTTCATAGGCGGAATGTCTACCGTTTGAAACCCTTCGTAGGTATTGGTACCAAAGAATACCCGGGTACATGCAGGGCTGCCCAGTTTTGCCGGGCCTTTGGCAACAAATTTATTGTTAACTGAGATGGAGGCTTCGTTATGCTCAGGGTCGAATTGAATCGCAATATGCGTCCATCCACCGAAAAGGGCGATAGAGTCGATAGCAAATGCCCTGGAAAAGCTTTCCCCGATGAGGAAGTTAAAGCTGCGTTCCCGCTGGTTATAAACCAGGTCTATATTCTCGTTGTTGGCAGCAATGATCCTTAATACATAACCGAAATAAGTTTCCTTATAGGGGAGTAAATTAAAATCGAATGATATTTCGCCGCTCTTTTTGAAACACAGGGGGCCTGATGAAGTTAAATTCAGCGTTGTTCTCCTTTCCTGCACCACTTCATGACTAGAAAAGCGTAATCCATAGGACTGAGCATAACCAGCATTTGTAACCAGATGAACAGATAAAAATAGTAAAAGGATAAATTTCCACATACTCCGCTAAAAAACTAAAATAACTGTTTGTTTAATACTTATCGATCTAACGCCACGTGGAATATACAAATAATAAACAAATTAGTGCTTTTTTATGGCCTAATAATCAATGACAAATGTAAATTATACACCCTAAGTTGGCAATCAGCAGACACCGGTTGCCGGCTATTTTAAAAACTGGCTCACCAGCAATTCCCACTCTTCTTCCTGGGTAATGGAAGGCCTGGTTGTGCCCGCCCGCCGATACCAGTAATCCGCATTTGCATGGTCTCCCTCTACCCTGTGCAGGTAAGCATGTACCCTGGCGGCATCCGGTCCGGGCAGATCATCTACCAGGTCGTGCGCCTTGTTCCAGTTCCCTTTCCCTTCATACCAGAGGGAATCAAGATATATCGACATATTTTTGGGTGGATGCGCCTCCTGTAAGGATTGTTTAAATTCGTTCAGATCCATCTTTAAAATTTATCAGCCTGAATAATGTGGGCCTCAAATATACGGAAGCAGCGGAAAAAATGCCAAACCTTCCTTTCTTCCTGATATTAAATTCGCTATTGGGTAGATGATATAAGTATGAACTGCCTATCCGATATTGTTTCCTTTCATCCATTTTCAGAAAAAAAAATACAATATTCTTTTATTTTGTGCCCCGCTAACCAAATCTATAATCATATTACATGAGTGGACAGTTCAAGTTATGCACACAGATATTGCCAGCCATTATTATTGTCAGATCGACACTAATAATGCAGGGGTGCGGCGATCAGCCAGCCGGGAGCAAATCGACTAAAGCGCCGGAAGACAACCGTTTTACCAAAACCATTCTTTCAAACGACCTGAACGAACCAATGGAACTGGCTGTTGCCGGTAACGGAAGCGTATATTTTATTGAGCGCAGCGGCAAATTGTATCATTACGATCCTGCTGCACAAACCACCAAAGTCGTATATACATTCCCGGTACTGCCGGATACCAAGGAAGGATTTGGCAACGGGCTGCTGGGCGTAACCCTGGACCCGGGTTTTGAAAAAAATCATTACATCTACTTTTATTATACACCCAATAAGTTACCGGCCGCACAACAGGTGTCACGCTTTACCATGGAAGGGAAAGACTCCCTGATCCTGTCTTCCGAGAAAGTATTGCTGACCATTCCCCTGGAATTGGAAGTGAGCGCGCATACCGGGGGCTCGCTCGACTGGGACCGCGACGGCAACCTCTTTATTTCCACCGGCGATAACACGGTGCCATTTGCATCCAACGGCTATGCGCCGATAGATACTATTCCCGGCCGTATCACCTTTGATGCAGAGCGCTCTGCCGGCAATACCAACGACCTGCGCGGAAAAGTGCTGCGCATCCATCCCGAGCCGGATGGCAGCTACACTGTTCCTGCCGGCAACCTGTTCCCCAAAGGCACTGCCAATACACGCCCTGAAATATACGCCATGGGCTGCCGCAACCCCTACCGTATGTCGGTAGACACGGCCACCGGTATTGTGTACTGGGGCGAAGTAGGCCCCGATGCAGGACAGGACAGCGAGCAGGGACCACGCGGCTACGATGAGATCAACCAGGCCAAAAAGCCGGGCAACTTCGGCTGGCCATTCGTAGTAGGCGATAACAAAGTGTATCCCCAATACGATTTTGCTACCAAAACCATTGGCGCTCCTTTCAAGGCGGAAGCCCCGGTAAATAACTCCCCGCATAACACCGGCCTGAAAGTATTACCGCCGGCGCAAAAGGCCATGATCTGGTACCCGTACGATTCTTCCTCCGTGTTCCCACAACTGGGCAATGGCGGCCGTTGCGCCATGGCCGGACCGGTATATCATTATAACAAGGCTACCGTTAGCCCCACCGGCTTACCCGAATGGTACGACAACGCCCTGTTCATTTACGACTGGATGCGTAACTGGGTATATGCCGTGCGGCTCGACAGCCAGTACAACTTTAAATCGATGGAGCCCTTCATGAAAACAAACGGCGATTTCAGACGCCCGGTAGACATGGCCATCGGTAAAGGCGGCGACCTCTACATCCTGGAGTATGGCTCTGTATATGGTATTGACAATGATGACGCGCGATTGGTACGTATTTCCTACAATGGCGGCAACCGCGGTCCTGTAGCAACTATCACAACTATTGACACTGCAGGCACCGCACCCATGAAAGTAAATTTCAGCAGCAAAAAAAGCTACGACTTTGATGAAGGACAAGCGCTGAAATACGAATGGAACTTTGGTGATGCCACTGCTGCTGTTACCGATTCCTCTCCCGTACATACCTACGAAAAAAATGGAGTGTACCACGCCATCCTGAAAATAACGGATCCCGAAGGCGCCAGCAGTACAGACACCGTTACCATCCGGGTGGGCAATACCGTGCCGGTGGTAAAGATCACTACTACCGATAACAACACTTTCTATTTTGATAACAGCCCGCTGCATTATGCAGTAACAGTTACTGATAACGAAGATCCTTCCATCAATAACGAACAGCTGATGATCGGCCTGCATTACATTCCGCGCAGCAAATCTAAAACGGAACAAGGACACCAGCTTATTACAACGGTACCGGCGCATCCCGGTAAGGTGCTGATGGAAGGCAGCGATTGCAAAGCCTGTCACCAGCTGGATAAAGCCTCTGTAGGCCCGGCCTTTACACAGGTGGCCAAACGCTATGAGAAAGATCCCAAAGCCCCTGCCTATCTCGCCAACAAGATCATTAAAGGCGGTGGCGGCGTTTGGGGCGAACATTCCATGGCGGCACATCCGCAATTGTCTGTAGACGATGCGGGGCAAATTGTAAAATATATCCTCTCGCTGGCTACACAACAGGCAGCTGGCAGTTTGCCTGCTTCCGGCGCAGTAGCCTTAAAAGATCACCTGGGTAAAGAGAAGTACGGCAATTATGTACTGGCAGCCACTTATACAGATGGCGGCGGTAACGCCTCCCCGCTTAGCGGCAGTGCCCTGCTGCTGCTTCGCTCCCTCCGTATGCAGGCAGAAGATGCCGACTCTGTTCAAAACATCGGGCGCTCAGCAGAACAACTGGGATCCATCCATAACAAATCGTTCTTTGTGTTCAGGAACATCGACCTGAAAGGTATTCACAAAGTAACGTACCGTTATTCATCGCTCGATAAAGACGCGATCCTGGAAATCCATACCGGCAGCGCTACCGGACCGGTGATCAGTAAACTGGCATACAAGGCAACCGGCAACTGGAATAAATTCATAGAAGTAACGGCACCCGTACAGGATCCCGGCGGCAGGAACGATCTTTACTTTGTATTCAGCAAAGATCAGCAACCCAACCAGCACCTGTTCACGCTGGACTGGCTGGAGTTTAAACCGTAAGTGATATTATAATATAGTGCGGGGCGTTTCAGTTTACCTGAAATGCCCCTTTTTTTCAGCATACTTCTTTCCCCTGTTTTTTTGTAGCTTTCCACATCGTTCAATATAAATAAAGCCCATGAACAACCGCTTAAAGTATAAGTTATCTTGCCGATACCCCAATATTTAAAGTTGTTTTTCCTCATTGCATAATTGTAAAAAAGATGTTTAGAACCCTTCTTAATTCCGCTCCGGTTATTTATACTATATTCATTTTACTGGTTAGTTGTGGCGGAACGGCGCCTGCTAAACAACCCGCACAACAATCACCTTCCGAGCCCATTCTGTCAATACAGGTGCAGGCACGTTATCCCGGTGCAAATGCCGGTACAGTGCTGGATTCAGTAGCCGCCCCACTAAAAGATTCCATTTTTCATTACGTTGAAAATATGGATTATATGACCTATACGGCAAGTAGTAATGGTTCATTAACGATGACCATTTACTTTACACCAGGCACTCAACAGGACCAGGCTGAACTGGATATTTCAAATGTATTGGCCGCAACAACAGGACAACTGCCTTCGCAGGTAATACAGTTCGGCATCACCATTGTGCGACAAAATGAGCCAATGGTGATGGCAATTGATATGTATTCGGAAAATGTCCGGGATTATGACCAGGCATTCCTAACTGAATATGCTGCTACCCGCATTGTTCCTGAAATACGGCGAATTCCCGGTGTTAGTCATTTGATCACGCTTACTGAACATAAAGATTCATTACTACGTATATGGTTAAACAAAGACCGCATGGCTTCTTTTAACTTAACATTGAAAGCGCTATTAGCAGCTATCCCCGCAGAAAATTTGGAAGCGGTAACGGGAATATTGTACAAAAAAAGCAACCGGGCTTTTGATTATGATTATATTATTAAATACAAAAGTAAGCGCAACCAACCGGCTAAATACGGGGATATGCCTGTTCACACTAATACCGGCACCGTTTTGAAATTAAAGGATGTAGCAACTAAAATTGAAGCGGGTCCTTATATATATGGAAACTTCACCCGCATAAAAAATAATCCTGGTGTCAGCATGGTAGTAATGCCGCTTGCCGGCTCAGATTATCACAAGATCCAGGTGGCGGCAAACAAATTGATGGAAACAGCATCGGCAAAATTTCCGGCCGGTATAAAACATCTGATATTATATAACCCCCAAGACTCCTTATACATTTCCGCAGAGTAAATTCCGCATTACCTGCTCAGTTCAGCTATTATATTATAAAGCAGCCTCCCCGCCACAGGATCCGTAGCCGCCTTTTCCAGCGACATGGCACATAGCCAGGCGTTACCGGCTTTCACCAGTGTGGCGCCCTGGATACCGGACATATATGCGGCGCGCTCTGCCATTTCTCCTTTAATATAGCCGTGCACGTTAATATGCTTTGCCAGTATGTCCAATCCGCGTTGGCGCTTTACCGTTAGTGCGCCGTTGCATACTGCCGGTAGTTCCCGTTTGTTGTTATTGAAGTAACGGAGATCCAGGAGGCCGATGCCTTTGAATACCGGCGCTTCAGGGATATCCATGTTTACAATATCTCCCTCCGGGAAATTCAATACGCCGGAAACATATTCAGGGAACAGCTGAGCAGCCGATTTTGCTGCATCCAGGAGTAATACCTTCCCTCCTGCCTGAACAAAGGATCGCAGCTGTTGCTGTTCCGCGGCGCTGATATTCTTCCCGGGTTCCAGGCCGGCAAATACATATACCGCGCCTTTCTTAGCCAGTGCTTCACCTACGGTTGGTGCACCAGTGTATTTAATTTTCAAAGCGTCGAATACGGGCTTCATTTGCCCGGCTCCGTCTAACAATACTACAGGCGCGGTGAGTGCAGGTGAAAAAAAACGTTGATCCGCCAGTATTATTTTGCATTCGTTGGAAGATAGCAAATGGTGATGCTCCTTCAGCGTGAGTACCAGTTTACCGTTTACTTCCGCTGTGGGCAGCCTTTCCGGAATAGCGATATTGGGGGTTACCCATTGGCGGCCGTAATAAGGCACCTCCGGTATGGATTGCGTACCTGTGGCTATAACGGCGCCTTCATTGGTTTGCAGCTGCCAGGTTAATTCCGTTGCGCTTAAAGGCGTTCCTTCGTGGCGGTCGTTCACAATACAGATGCGGGCAGGAAGCTGCGTGCCTGCATAGAAGTGCCGGCCCCATAACTCAGCGCTTACCAGTACCGGTTGCAAGGCGCGTTGCAATGCGTAGTAAGCAGGATACGGCTCAATGGCTTTGGCATCGTATACATTCCGGAACCAGCTTATTAAAGCAAAGTGCAGGATGCCGGCGGCCTTATCGTTGGTTCTGCGGTAGGCTTCCGCCTGTTCGCCGGTAATGAAAGCCTGCGATTCCATGAACCAGGCCGGATCACTGAATTCATATGCCAGATCGCCTACCAGTTCCTGTGGCGTTTGATGCACCTGTGTGTAAAAGCGCACCGGGTGACCGGTTTCATTATTGGAATAGCCGGACGACATTTCCTGGCTGATCAGGGGGCGGCCTTCATTATGATTGCGTTGCTGGAACTCACCGTTGAACTGTTTGAAGATCGAGTAGTCGTACCAGTTAATATAGGCATGAATATCATCAATGTCTCCATCATCAATATCTTTAAAGAAGTCTTTCCCGAATTTCTTCTCATTCCTTTTATAATTGGAGTCAAAGCAGATAGGGCGGGTACCGTCTGTTTTCCGCATGCGTTTCACCACTTCGGAAATGATCTTCATTTTAAGCCGCGTTCTTACCGGGTCGGGATCGTTGTCGTAGAACTTCATTTCGTTGTTTACCGTCCAGAACAAAATAGAAGGATGGTTGCGGTATTTTTTCAGGAGGCTGATAAATTCATCGGCCCATTTGCTGATGAGTTGTTCCTCCGGCATGGAGCTGTTGATCATGAGCCAGGGCCAGGTGCCTTCAAAGCTGATGCCCACTCCTTTCCTGTCGGCCGCAGCGAGCCAGTTTTCATTGTAGGGCGAGGTATGCGTGCGCGTTACTTCCATATTGCCTGCTTTCATCAGGTCGTAGAAGCGTTCCGCCAGCTGCGTATCGTTGGGCGCCAGGGCAAAGGGTGTCTGGTTACCTCCGCGGAGCCAGTAACGGCGGCCGTTCAGGTAGAGGTATCCTTCTTTTGTTTCAAAGGTGCGGAAGCCGGAAGTGATGGTAGTACTGTCTGTAATGCGGCCGTTGCTTTCGAGGGAAAAAGTAAAGTTGTAGAGGTTGGGTGTTTGCGGCGACCATAACAGTGGCTGCAGGTGGTTAATTTCATAATGCAGGGTTTGCTCCTCTCCCGCTTTAATAACGGCGCCGGCTAAACGCTTTCCCTTATATAAACCCGGGATATTCATATTGATGGTAAAGGGCTGTTCTTTGACGGTATTGTTTTTCACGGTAACATCAAATCCTGCGCCGGTAAGATTGGGCTGGATGAATACATCTGTGATGGCCAGCGGCTCTGTAATAAGCAGTGACACCGGTTGCCAGATGCCTGCGGGATCATCGTTATAGAAGCCATGGGCAAGGTCTTTCAGCATCTTGTTGGTTACTTCCACGCTCACAGCAACGTCTACTACTTTGCCTGCGTCTTTGATACCGGTTACATAATCGCGGATCACTTTCACGGTAACCAGGTTCTTTCCTGCCTTGAACAATCCTTTGCCATTGACCACAAATTCACCGAACATACCGGTATGCCTGCCCGCAGGTTTCCCGTTGATATATACTTCAGATACTTTAGATACAGCATCAAAGCGAAGAAGGGTTTCCTTTTGTTCAATGCCTGCCGGCAGGTTGATCCATTGCCGGTACCAGGCTGCATTTGTCTTTTTATAATCAAAAGTATATCCCTCACACCTGGCGGTTTCCTGCTGGAAGTATGCATCAGAGGCGCCTTTAGGGTGCCGGCCAAACGTTTCTCCGTGTAGCCATATCCGTATGGGATTCCAGAAATCGGGCACGTGCATGGTATGCCATTGCGCATCGCTTTCCTGCGGGGAGATAGCCTTGCTTTCATCTGCCAGCTGGTATACCGGCATAAACAGCCAGTTGCCATTAAGCGATATTTCTGTGCGCGGTCGGCTGATATCCGTTACCGCAACAGGATGATACGCATTGCGCTGTTGTTTACGCAGTGCTTCTTTTTCCTTAGCAGTGGCGCCGGCGGTATATTCTTTACGGTCCACGCCGTCCAGGGCATTATCAGGCAAAGGCTTTATCACCAGGTCATCATAAAGGGTATTGATCCAGCCTCCGCCCAGGGTAATTTTTCCCGATGGCGCAAGGCTACTGTTACTATCGGTAACGTCTATACGTGGGAGTGATTCATCATTAAGGAATATACGGATGCGGGGCCCGCATACTTCCACCCGCAGGGTATACCATTTGCCGGGCGTGGGATGGAAATCCAGCGTGCGCAGCGCCAGGAATTCATCGGCGCCCATATAGCCAAGCCGGCTGAGGTAGAGGTTATTCTGCCGTCCGCCCCTGAGCGCCAGGATGTAACGGTCGTTCCGGTTATACGCCCGGAAACCGGCCCAGATCTGCACTTCCCGGGCAGTATCTGGCGTACTGGCGCGGAAGCTGAAGCGGTAATTCTTCAGCAGGGAATCACCAAAAGCGGCGTAGGCATTTTGTGTTTGCAGGATGCCGTCATGTTGTGTCACCGATCCTTTGCCAGCTGTTTCCAGTGCTGTTTGTTTGCCGAACGAAATACGTTGCTGGCATACTGCGCTGCCTGCCGTGAGCAGTAGCGCCGCTAAAATCCTTACGCTGTTTATCATCTTACTAATACTTTTCTTATACTGAAAAAATAAAGGGCCGGGAAACGGCCCCTTCTGTTATTACGTGATCCAAATTGAATCTTCCACGATTCTCAGGTGTTACAGTGGGTTACTTCTTAAATTGTGTTCTTACAATATTGAGATAACGTTCCCCGTAGCTTTCTGCCGGTTCAAGCTGCATGTCTTCCGTCCAGTTATTCCAGCCGTCTATCATGATCAGCCGGGTTTTATTACTGGCATTCATCTTAGCCACATTGCACAGTTTTATGAACAATGCGCCGCTATCGGTACGCGGGTATTCGGGGTTGGTGCTGGTAGGTGTGTTGATCTTCCAGCTGTAAGCCGGCGTGATGTTAGGCACATAGTCGGCTCCGAAATTCTTTTCAAAATAATCCTTTGAGTATTTCCAGTTCTGGTCTGTCATCTGCGGCAGCAGGTACCACCTGTCCCAGTTGTTGATCTGCGAGCTGAACGACTGGTGATAGATGGCGTCTACACAGCCTTTGAAGCGGATCTCATAACGGGCGGGCGGTGTCCAGCGGTCCTGCATGCCTACTATGTAAGGCTCCACACCCAATGTTTTCAGCTGGCTTCTCAGCGTATCATAAATGGCTTTGTTGCTGTCGGAAAACAACGTTTGTGCGTTCTGGATATACAGCAGGGGTTTATCGCCCACCTTCATGTAATGCGCATCTTTCATATAAGGCACAATGCGGCGGAAGTCGTCGAAGAACTGCGCCAGTTTCAGCTTATCTTTTTCGATAGGATTAGTGGCACTGAGGCCGCCGTAGGTGCCGGTGCTGAAATTATACGACATGGCAAATTTCATCTGGCCTTCCCCGTCGGCGTCAATAAACCCGCGGATCAGCGTGGAATCCGATCTGTAGTTATTGGCGTCCCTGTTGGGAGAACGGAAGGAGAACACGAAATAATCCAGTCCTGCTTTTACGCCATAGGCAATATGTTTGGGCATCACGCCGGCAGTAAGCACACCATTGGGCATACCGTATTTTCCCACTACCGGCACTTCTTTGATGTTGGCGTTCCAGCCACCGAAAGAAGTATAGAATGCGCCTACCACGTAGTTCTCCGTTACCGGCACCTCCGGTATTTCGTAGTTGAGGATATTATCATCCACAGAAGGACCGCTGAGGTCTTTTTTGCAGGCGTTGAGCAACAGGAAAGCGGCTGTTGCCAGAAGTATATTAACACGTTTCATGATGTCAGTTTTTTAAGGATGATAAGTCTGGGTGATCACATATCTGAATCCATCCCTTTGTGCAGCTGCAGCCAGTTCCTGAATGGTAGTGCCATACCATTTCTGGATAAAGCGGTAATCATAGGCGGCCGGCTCATTGTTCCAGTCGGGCACCGTATAAGGTTTTGCAAAATGCAATGGCTGGTAAATATCATAATCGTCTGTACGGCTTACACCCAGTTCCTTCAGCGCGCTCTGGTAGCCCACCGGGTTCAGGTTCACCACGGAAAGCGGGTACGACATTCTTCCCGGTACATCAGAATAAGTTGGATTGGCAGAGTAAGAAGAGTTGCCACCGGGATTGGTATGCGGCGGCAGGCGGAACACGCGGGTTCTCCGCTCCAGGCACCAGCAGTCGAAACCGCCGTCGGGGAAATAGTTCAGCCAGCGCTGCACCCATATTTTTGTGAGCGGGTCTGCAGCAATATTGGCGTTGGTAAGACTCAGGTAATTATTAAACCCTATACCGGTGGTATTCCATTTAATACCATCCCGGCCTTTGTACTCATCGCGGAGAGCAGTGCTGATATTCCAGTAAGCGAAGTTGGCGTCTATACCGGCGTAGTAGTATTGCTCTGCGCTCAAACTACCGCCCAGCCCCATTTGTGCGGCTTCCGCTTTCAGGAACAATGCTTCTGCATAAGAAAGCATGATGATAGGCCGGCCCACCTGGTAGATGACAGGGTTGGCGTTGGAATAGCTGTTGATGTTGGAACCGCCTATTATGTCCGGCTGACCGGCAAGGGCGGTCCATCCTGCCAGCTTGGTACCTGCTTTTGGCTGGCCAAGATAAGGGATAGGATAAGTTACTACCCTCAGCGAATCATCTGCGGTGCTGCTGAGCGTATCTGTTAAGATAAGACGATTGGCCGTAGGCACGGTGTCGTAATATACGCCCAGACGCGGATCTTTATAAGACCGGAACACGGTGAACAGGAACTCGCTCATTTTTGGCGCCTGCCCTGTTGCGCCCGGCGCATATGGAAAGTACTGGTTGGATTTAATGTATTTAATGAAATAAGGGTTCTCGTTATTATTGACATTTTCAAAGCTCATCTTCGCGGTTTCCGCTTCAGTGCTGATGGTGGCCGATTCGTTGGCCATTACTTCCGTGATATGCTGTCTTGCCACAGCCCCCATATTCCTTTGCGTGCGGATCGCAATTTTCAGGCGCATGGTATTGGCAAACTTGATCCAGTTTTGCAGGTTGCCGTTATATACTGCATCATATTTGAGCTTGTCGCCGTTCAGTTGTATCCTGGATGCCGCATCCTTCAATGTGGAGAGCACATAGCTGTAAACGGTATCTTCATTTTCAAACAGGATGGTCGACAGGTACTCGGGGTTGTTCGCCTGGTACAGCGGCACAGCGCCGAAGTTGCCCGCCATAATGGAATAGGCGTATGCCTGCAGGATACGGGCCACCTGTACACGGTTGTTATAAAGCGAGTCATTACCGTAATTGATCACCACCTGGTTAAGATTACCCAGTACGCCCTGGTAAAATGTTTGCCACAGGCCGGCGTCCGTTACATCGTACCTGTTGGCCTGCTGGCAAAGCAGGTGGCCGAGGTCCCAGTATTTACTGGTGTTATAGTCCGCCATACGGGCGTTCATATTTTTCACAGCCGCCAGGATACTTGCTTCCGGCGCGGCTTCGCTGAACTGTGTGGGATCCGTGTTCAGGCTCTCAAAATCCCGGGTGCATCCCCAGCACATGATCGTTATTAAAGAAAGGATATATACTGCTTTCATGATACACATTTAAAAAGTTACTTTCAGGTCAAATCCATAAATAGAGAAGGGGAAAGATCCGCCGGACTCAATACCCTGGGCATTACCGGTGGTATTGGCGGCTTCCGGATCAATACCCTGCGGCGTGTGTTTGAAAAGGGTCCACAGGTTGCGGCCTACAAACGCCAGGCGTGCAGATCTTACCGGTGTTGTTTTCAGGATCTTCGCCGGTAAGGAATATCCGAAAATCAACTCACTCAGGCGGATATTGGATGCGTTGAAAGTGATGGCAGGTGTGTTGTTCAATACCATGTCGGAATTGTAGGTAGTTGGATTCATCCAGATACCGCTTTTTTTACCGGGGATCATGCGGCCGTCTTTATCAAGGATGTTTTTACCGGAAGCATCTACCAGGGGAAAGTAAGCTTCCTGGTAACGGGCGCCCTTGGGCCTGTCGGCATCGCTGTACACGGTATTGCCTTTACTGTTAGCCTGACCAACCCCCATTCTTTCCTGGTCATTTTCACCGAGGATCACATTGCTCAGCAGGAACTCGTCGCGGCCATACAGGCTGGCAATCGTGTTACCGGCAAAATTGGCGCGGCCATAGGAAGCGGAATAAATAACGCCGCCCCACTTCACAGTAAAGAGCACAGATAAATCGAAGGCGCCGTATTTAAAGGCGGAGCCCAGTGACCCTATCCAGTCCGGGTGGAAATTGCCCAGCACTACATTAGGATCAGGAATAGTTCTTCCATTGGAAGGATTCACGATAAGCGTATCGCGTACCTTGTAAGGCGCGTTGCCGGTAAGCACGCCGTACTGCTGGCCAACAATGGCATTTACGGTGGCGCCAAGGTTGGTGCCTAAGCTAAGCCGGTCGATGTTCGGTACCAGCGACAATACCTTGTTCCTGTTCATAGACCAGTTGGCCATTACATTCCATCTCAGTTTTTTTGTTTGCAGGGCCACTGCGTTCAGCGACAGCTCCACGCCCTTGTTCTGCATTTCGCCTGCATTGAGGATCCGGGTGGAGAAACCCGTTTCCGTAGGGATCTGCGGACGGATGATCTGGTTGGTGGTGTTGGATTGGTATACGTTAGCAGTGAGCTGAATGCGGCTTTTAAACAATGCCAGCTCTATGCCTGCTTCCCTCGACAATGTTTTTTCCGGTTTCAGCTCAGGATTGTTCAGCTGGTTGCCATTACCATAGTTCAGGTAAGGATTGCCCAGGAACAGGCCCCCATACGGATAGGTAGTGTACAGCGATAATGGTGGAGCTGCGTTGCCTACCTGTGCCACCGATGCTCTCAGTTTTCCGTAATTGATAAAACTGTTTTCCGGGAGGAAGTTGGAGAACACAAAGCTACCGCTCACAGAAGGATAAAAGAAAGAGCTGTTGTTCACAGGCAGTGTAGACGACCAGTCGTTACGCCCCGTGATATCGATAAAGAGGAAATCGCGGAAAGCCAGGGTAGCATTACCGTAAATCGATTGCACATTAGAGCGTACAAGCGATTCCGTAGCGGCAGGGAATGCAGTGCTGTTCTGGATGCTGGGCATATCATGCACCAGCAGGGAAGCGATGCTGGCGCCCCTGAACTGGTTGTTGTTGTTTACGTATTCCGCGCCCAGGTTGGCAGTAAGACTAAAAGATTTGCTCAGCTTATTGTTGTACATGAACATCGCCTGGTAGTCCCACATCTGGTTGTTCTGGTTGGAGTTTGAATAAAACCCGTTCGGCGTTCTGAGGCCGCCAAGCTCTTTATACTGGTAATAGCTGGCGATCTTTATATCTGAAGAAGCCATTAGGCGGAAGCTGAGATGGCTGGTCAGTTTAGCCGTGGCCGTTATACCCGCCAATAAGCGGTTGGATTTATCTTCGTTTTCATTTTCATAAAGCATCCACAGCGGGTTTTCCACGCTGCCTACCGCGCCGAAAGTAACGGAGTTGCCAAAGGGATCTGCCCATGGAGAGAGGGAGTTGATGTTTACGCTGCGGGGCATGTACACATAGGCTGCCATAGGGCTGGACGGATCCAGGTTACGGTAGGTACGGTTCTTTGTGCCCTGGTTGGTATACATTACCCTTGCTTCCACGTTCAGGAACTTACCAAGTTTACGGCCGGCGTTAAGGGAAACGTTGTGTTTCCTGATGATGTTCTGGTTTTTCAGCACATCATCGCTGTTGGTGAACATGTACGACAAGCGGAACGATGACTGTTCATCCGCTTTGTTGATGGAGATGCCGGAGCTGTTGGTGATGCTGGGTTTATAGAGAGAAGTGATATTACCTGGTTGCGGCAGGAAACCACCTTCTACCCTTTTGCCGCTAAAGTCGTCATATGGCTGACCCAGCATAGGCATTCCCCAGGTAGATCCGTTGAGCCCCATACGTACGGCATCGGTGCCAGCAACAATATTGTTGCCATTGCCTACAGTATACCCGTTGCCGCCTTCCCCATATACGTTCTGGTAAGCGGGGAATTCAGCGATAGAATTCACCAGGGTGTTCTGGTTGACAGCGATGCCGAGACCATCGCCGATCTTACCTTTTTTGGTAACAATGAGCACGGCGCCGTTAGCGGCGCGGGAGCCATAAAGGGCGGCGGCGTTGGGCCCCTGGAGGATCTGGATAGATTCCACATCGTCGGGGTTGATGTCTGCAGCGCCGTTACCAAAATCGAGATTATCCCTTCCATCGCCCATATCGTTATTGATAGGTACCCCATCTACCACCCAGAGGGGCTGGTTGTTTTGTGTCATGGAGTTTTCCCCTCTCAGGATAAGGCGGCTGGACGATCCCGGCTGCCCGGTTGTAGTAACCTGCAGGCCGGCCACTTTACCAGCAAGGCCATTTACGATGTTAAGGTCACGTGCTTCCGTGAGGTTGTTGGGGTTTACCGACTGGGTGGCATAGCCTACTGACTTTGCCTGCCGGTTAAGACCCATAGCGCCTGCAATCACCACATTTTTTAAGTTGATGGGAGAAGGCATTAATAAAAACTGTACGGTGGTTTTCCCGTTCAGCGCCATTTCTTTTGTTTCATACCCCGTCATAGTAGCCCGTAGAATGGTGGTTTTCGGGTCGGCCACATAAATAGAAAATACGCCATCCTCGTTGGTGGCTACGCCGTTACGGGTGTCTTTCACCATGATACTGACCCCTGGTAGCGGATTGTTTTTGTCGTCCGTGGCTTTACCCTTGATAAGGGTTCGCTGGGCCATTGCCTGTGTACAACAGAGCAGGAGCAAGACTGGCAAGCAGAATCTCATAATTGATTGATAATTAATGGTTTAAAATACATAACCGTGGAACTAATTTCCAGTAAAGCGGGAGCTACGCTGATAGTATGTGTTAGGACAGGGAGACTTTCAGATCGTGGAATCCGGTAACATAACGCTTTGCTGTGAAAATTGCTTCTTCAAAAAATCATATTGCAAATCAATGCGCTACACGCTAATAAATCCATTAACGAACGTATTAATGCGCAATTAATCGCCCTATTTTTTTTAAAAAAGACAGTAAGCGGGGATCAGGAGATGATATCCTGGAAATTCAGGCGGAAGTTTTCGCCATACATATGGCGGTAGTCTTTATAAAATTTTTCATACACTGATTTGGCAATAGAGGGTCTGCCCTGCCGGATCAGGTTTTTACATTTTGCGCGGAGCGCATCTTCATGGATAGGGTCAAATACAAAAATAGCGTTAGCGATATCGATAAATATTTCGGGAGAAGCATTGGCAGGCAGTCCGTTCATTTCTGCGAGCAATACATCGAGGGCTTTTGAAGAAATGTCTGACTTGATGTCTTCCAGCCAGGAGTAATCGGTGCGGAACAGGAAGGTACCTTCCTTCACTATTTTCAGCAGCAACCGGACCCGCTCCATACCAGGAGAAGCGGATTTTACCAGGTGGCTGAATTCTGCGAGGTCCACCCAAAGGAGGTCAGGGTCATACGTGATCTTCCAGCGCCCTTCCTCCCGTAGAATAACGCCGCTGCCCAACTTTTCAAGAATGGCTTTCAGCTTTACCATATTCACGGAACGGTTATTCCGCGCATCTCTCTCGGACTTATCATGCCAGAGGATCTCGTATAATTTTTCAGAGGAGATGCCTTTGCCCGACCACGCAGTATGGATCACGATCAGCAGCAGCATTTCCTTCAGCAGCGGTGAGAGCAGCTGCGTTAAGGCATTCTTATCTTTATCCAGTACCTGGAACTCGCCAAACAGCAGCAGGGCGGCCTTACCGGCCGTTACATCTTCCGGCACGGTGGCCGGCGCCACTACCGGCAATGAAGGAACTTCTTCTGTTTGTACCAGCGTTACGGGAATTGCAGCTAAGGACGGCTTATTAAACCGGCGTCTATATAAATAACATATAACAACAGCCGCCGGCACTATTCCTGCCAGCAGCCACCACCACTTTAAACTAAACCCGGCGCCTGCTGCTGCCGACAATGCCAGTTGTCCCGGCGGAAAGGCCAGTGAGTAAATGCGTACTTCGGTCGATTTATCCCTGTCCACTATCTGCGTTACTGCCAGCAGCTGCTGGCTGCGGGGACAATAATACAGATCGGCGCCGGAGCGGTTGTCGAGGAAGGCGTACGGAATTGTGTCTCCAGCCAGCTGGTATTCCGGCCGCAACAGGGAACCTTTGATCAGCTGTAAGCGCGACCGGAACCGGTCGTTCGGAAACATCAGCGCATAATAACTCTGATCAGTGGTATCGATCACCATAGATGATGCAAACACAAAGGGCTCCGCAGGCTCCGGTAAGGTATATACTTTCCGGATACAGTTATTGGCTACATCGTATTGCAGCAGGTCGTAGTAATAACGGGGGCTCAGCATCTGTTCCCCGTTATCGCTGCCATAGCCGCCCAGCAGGTAAGCGGTATCCCCGTTTGCGGTGGCGCCCAGTGCGGAAAGATATCTTGGTTTATAATCCGATTGCTGCACGGTTACCTCTTCCCATTTGCGGGTGTTGAAAGAGAAGCGTTGTACCAGATTTTTATATTTCAGCTGGCCGTAGCCGCCGAGTATATACACGGCATTGTCGCTTTTGCGGATAAATTTATTGGTTTGCCAGTACTGGGTAATGTCTGTGGAATCAAAAGGGATGTCCCAGCTGCGGGTGGCGGGTTGCCATGCTGCCAACTGTTGTTGGTCGATATGCACGCTGTACAATGTGCGGTTACCGGGGTTGTATATGGATTGATAACCAGGGGCCAGGTATTCCTGCCGGCTCAGCGCTTCCGCCTTGGAGGAATGGTCGCGCAGGAGGAAATGATGGATACTGTCGGCTGCCACGATATATAATTCTTCTTCCGAAGGATCAAAGGTATAACTACCATTACCCTTCACCGTTAGTACCTTCAGCAGCTGCCATTGCTGGTGCAGCGGCGTGCCCCAAACGGGATTGATCACATTGGCCACACGGCCGCGGATACTGTCTTCCGCGCGAACGCCGGCCATTTCATTCAGGGGCCAGAAGGCATCCATTTTATTATTGCGGTACAACGCAATGCTTTTTACCTGCATGGGCGGCACATCGCTGGTTTTAAAGCTATGCAGCTGGCAGGCCCCGAAAAATATGCGGAAGCATTGGTCTTTCAATACTATTTTTTTACTCCCGGAATTTTTCCCGTTCACTGTAAGCGACAGCATCTGCCCGTTATACTGCAGGCTGCAGGTATTCCATTGGTGGAACAGCAGGGCGCTGTCTATCCTGAAATCCAGCTGTGTATATACATCTCCGAAAACAACGCTGAATTGCTGGTTGCGGTGATTATAAATAAGATCAATATTCTGATGATGGTTATTAATGAGCCTTACCACGTAACCGTAATACACGCTCCTGTCGGGGAAGAAGTTAAAGTCGAACGACAACCCGAAACTGCCATCCAGGCAAAGCGGGTCGCTGCCGTTCAATACGAGTGAAGTTCTCTTCTCCTGTACCTGCTCGAAGGAGGAGAAGACTAAGCCCTGCGACTGTGCAGGCAAACAAAAAAGTAAAAGTACCCCCGCAAACAGCAGGGCTTTAAAGGAGCACATATTCATGGTGGAACACTAAAGGGCGCATCGTTCTGAAAACAGGCTGCAAGTTATAATATTATATCATAACAGGCAGGCATCTGAATTAATGTATGCGTATTCTGGTTGCTTATCGGGTGGGAAGATAGGTTGTTTTGATGAAAAAAGATTCAAAAACGCCGGCAGTACAATACCATTCCCCTAACGGGAGGTATATATTAAAAAAGAAAGCGGGTTACAACAATGATAAATAATAATGGATCATTTCTTGACGGAAGCCCTGGCCTGCCCGTTAAATCCAAGCGCCAGTTTCACCCAGTAATCAAAAGCAGCCCTTGTTTTAAGGCACTCATTGTCTACATAAATAAATCCTTTGTATGCACGTCCTTTCATTATTACTGTCTGACTGCCTTTCTTTTTAAGCGCCTCTTCATGAATACCCGGATCAATACGGCACATCATACGGCCAGGACCGGCCGCCAGGCACATTTTACCGTTCACCATAAAGGCCAGGCTGCCAAACATTTTCTTCTCTTCCACTCCCGGCAAATGAGCAAGGGCCTGCCGTATCCTTTCTGCTAATTTTTCATTGTAGGCCATGGCAGAAATTATTTGGGGATGTTCTTATCAAAAGTAAGCGTATCAAAAAAGATCCTCAGGGAGATCAGTTTACCATCCTTTGCTTTCCAGATTTCCGCCACATCACCATTAATGGCTGCACCGTTGGGAAATACGAAATCATAATTGCCGGTAACGCAGGCGTTGCTGCCATCGATGATCATTTCTTTTACCCGCATGGATTGAAAGGTGCGGGAGAAGCGTTTTATCACTTCGATATAAGCGGCTTTTCCTACAGCGGGCTCCGGGTTGGTCATGTTACCGCCAATGAATGTAAAATCATCAGCAATAACAGACTCCCAGCCTTCTTTCTTTGCAAAGCCGTGGTAGTAGGTTTCCAGGAGTTGCTTTGTTGAGGTTGAGTTTTTCATTTTTTTTATTTTTGTGATCAGCAAAGTGGATTAAAAGATATTGCACTTTGCAAGTGAAAATACCGAAAGTTATTGTAAATTGCAAGTACTTTAAATATTTCCTATGAATAAAACAAGATCGGATTGCCCCATCAGTTGCTCCCTGGATGTTTTTGGTGATAAATGGTCACTGCTCATAATAAGGGACATCATGCTCAGGGGGAAACTGTCTTACAGCGAATTCCTGGAATCGGAAGAAAAGATAGCGACCAATATCCTGGCCAACAGGCTGAGCGTGCTGGAGGCGGAAGGTATACTTTCCAGGAAGGTGTCGCCTGCCAATAAGTCGAAGTTTATTTACAGTCTTACCAAAAAGGGGATCGATCTCTTACCCATCATCATCGAGATAATGGACTGGGGCGCAAAATACAATGAGAACTGTCCACGCAGGGAACTTGGAAAGAAAATAAAGAAAGATAAAGCTGCCGCTATTAAAGAATACTTTGCCAAACTGAAGAAACAATTTACATGATTGATCAATGCAGGCGGTAACCCTTCCCTGGTAATTCTGCGTTACAACTCCCTTTCTTTCCTCTCTG
The DNA here is from genome assembly GCF_902150045.1 of Chitinophaga polysaccharea. Lineage (GTDB taxonomy): Bacteria > Bacteroidota > Bacteroidia > Chitinophagales > Chitinophagaceae > Chitinophaga > Chitinophaga polysaccharea_A. Next base: position 53,843 of record NZ_CABFVU010000003.1, on the reverse strand, counting down.
CTTCTTTTATAATTATCCCCAAAGCCATCTCAAAAAAAGCGTCTTTTATATTACCTACAAGTCATTTTTGCGCTTATCTTAGTATGGTATTTATGCTTAGAGAAAACCGTCATTTTTAGTTGCCCGACAGTAGCTCAACCAAAATAGAACCTGTTCCTGTAACACGACCAAACGTTCAAGATCATGTAAACAACCTGTAAATCTAAACACGCGTGTGTAATACTCAACCAAATATCAGTTTCATTTAAAACAACAGAACATGAGAAAACCTCTCCGGCTATTAGTGACCTTGTCACTGATACTGCTAATGTTGCCCAACGCTGCTTATGCGCAGGAACCCAAACCCGTTACCGGCATTGTGTTGGCCGACGATGGTAACCCGCTGCCAGGCGTTACCGTCAGGATTAAAGGCAGCAACCGTAACACTCAAACGGATGTAAAAGGTCATTACCGCATCGGGGTGAATCCCAGCGATGTCCTGGAGTTCTCTTTCATTGGCTATGAAAGCCAGCACATCCCTGTAGGGAACAACAGTACTATTGATGTAAAGATGCTCACTTCCTCCAGCTCACTTGAACAGGTGATTGTAACGGGTATGGGGATCAAAAAAGAAAAGAAAGCGCTTGGCTATTCGGTACAGGATATTAAGTCGGCAGAGCTTCTGAAAAACAAAGACCCTAACCTTGTCAATTCCCTCAACGGGAAAATTGCAGGGCTGAACATCACCAACTCCGGGGGCGCGCCCGGCGCTTCTGCCTCTATTATCATCCGCGGGGGCACCTCGCTGGAAGGCAATAACCAGCCGCTGTTCATCATTGATGGTATGCCAATGGACAACTCCACTGGGCAGGGCGATAACAGTGCATTCGACGGCTCCATTAACCAGAGCACCACCTATAGCAACCGTGCAATGGATATCAACCCTGAAGATATAGAATCTATCTCCGTACTGAAAGGACCTGCTGCAGCGGCGCTTTATGGCCTTCGTGCCGCCGCCGGCGCTATTGTTATCACCACCAAAAAGGGTACAGCCGGCAATATAGCCGCTTCTGTTACCAGCCGTTATATTACCAACTGGGTAAACAGGCTGCCTAAACAGCAAAGCGTTTATAAGCAGGGTTCCAAGTACAACGGCACCTTTACGGACCAGACGCCGCTGTCGTGGGGAAACAAATTTGAGCCGGGTGATAAGATCTACAACAATATGAAGGATTTCTTCAAAACGGCCAACGCGTTCGATAACAGCTTCACCGTTTCAGGAGGTACTGCTAATGGCAATTTCTACTTGTCCGGTTCCAACCTGAACCAATCGGGCGTAGTACCTTCTACCGACTTTAACCGTTCTACTGTGCGGTTCAACGGTGAACAGAAAATAGGTATTTTCACCTTTGGCGTAAATGCTACCTATGCCCGCAGCGAAACCCAGAAAACGCTTACAGGAAGCGGCTTATGGGCTTCCGGTGGATCAGGCTATATGGAAAGTATAGTAGCGTGGCCACGGAATGATGATATGAAAGTATGGCTGAACGCCGATGGCTCCAAGCACCGGCTGCTGCCGGATATCCCGTTGGATACCGATATCGACAATCCCTACTGGATCATTAACCGCAACCCACAAACAGACAAAACCACCCGCTTTATAGGCTCTGCATATGTAAATGTAAAAGTGACGAGTTGGTTTGACGCCACTTACCGGCTGGGAGTTGACAACTATTATACACAGCTGCGGAATTTAATTTCCCCCGGCTCCAGTGTAAAAGAAGGCTGGCAAAATGGTATGCTGTCTGAAACCGACCGCAACTACAATTATGTGAATTCGAACCTGATGCTCAATTTCCATAAAACGTTTCATAAAGACTGGGACGCGAGCCTTTTGCTGGGAGCCACTACCGAAGACGCCTACACGAAATCCAACTCGGCCCGTGCAGAAAATTTCACCATACCCAGTTTTATCAGCATTAACAACGCTGCCAAGGAAAACCAGTACATCATCCAGGGAATTTCCCGCAGAAGGCTGGCGGGTTTCTATGGCGACCTGCGGTTGTCTTACAAGAACATCGTATTCCTGAGCGCCACCGGGCGTAACGACATCGCCTCCACCCTTCCCTCTCAGAACCAATCGTTCTTTTATCCTTCCCTCAGCGGAAGCCTGGTGTTCACAGAACTGATACCGAAGAACAATATCCTGAGCTTTGGTAAGCTGCGCGCCTCCTGGGCGCAGGTGGGAAAAGATGCGCCCACGTACCAGACCAACACCTACCTGTTCGGGCCTGAGCTCACCATTGGCGGCGGCTTCCGCAATTACTGGTCGAGAGGAAATGATAACCTGAAACCGGAAACCACCACTTCCACTGAGTTTGGTACCGAAATGCGTTTCCTGAACGGGCGACTAGGATTTGACTTCACCTGGTATGTTACCAACAGCCGCGATCAGATCCTGACACCCCGTGTAAGTAATGCCACCGGTTATATTCTCAGCTCTGTGAATACCGGTACCATTGAAAACAAGGGTATTGAAATATCCATCAACGCTACACCCGTGAAGCGGAAAAATTTCAGCTGGGACATCATGCTCAATGCTTCGCATAACAACGGTGTGGTAAAATCCCTGCCAGGCTCCCTGCCCATCCTGTATGTAACCGATGTACACCTTGCGGTGGGCCAGGCTGCATCCTTTGACCACGGCGTGTTTATGGGGGTGAGTGGTTCTGTTTGGCAGAAGGATGAAAACGGCAACCTGATGCTCGACTGGAATACCGGCTATCCTATTACCGCCACTTCCCTTACTACGTATATAGGTGACCGTGAGCCTGATTTCCTGGGAGGATTAAACAACAGTTTTAATTATAAGCAGTTTAACTTCTCTTTCCTCTGGGATTTCCGGGTAGGCGGAGATGTGTATAACGGCACAGATTATCTTCTTACCTCTTATGGTTTGAGTGAACGGACCTTGAACAGGGACAGTGAAATTTCCTTTACCGGCGTAGCTAAAAACCCCGCTACCGGGAAATTTGAACCGGTAACCAGAACGGTGACAGCCTCCGAAAAATACTATCGCGACATATACATAAAGAATGCGCCTTTCTTCCTGGAGAAAGTGAACTGGATGAGGCTCCGTTCTGTTTCCCTTTCCTGGTCGCTCCCAAAAACATGGCTTAATGGGGCACGCTGGCTAAGAGATGCCACAGTAACCGCTACAGGTACCAACCTGGTACTGTTTACCAACTATTCCGGTATGGATCCTGAAACCAGCACCGCCGGCGCAGGAGTAATAGGTTCCGGTTCTTCCGGTATCGATTATTGCGGTGTGCCTGCCACAGCAGGGTTTGCCATTGGTTTAAATCTTAAATTCTAAACGTGCGGAAAATGAAAAAAATATTCTTGCTCCTCAGCCTGTCGTTTATCCTTGCCTCCTGTAAGAAATGGGTGGATGTGAACGACAATCCTAATAGCGCCAATTCAACCGTACCTACTGCAGAACAAAGGCTGCCTCCACTCATTGCGCAGTTCTGCGATGCGTACGAAAGCACCGGCACCCGTTGCGCTTATCTTTCACAACAACTGGCAACTGTATATTCCAGCGGTGGCAGTAACTACAATCTTACTGCATGGGTATCCAACACCACCAATATACAATGGCCCTGGCAATGCTGGTATGTAAATACCGCCGTGAACGTAACACCGCTGATCACTGCCGCTGAAAAAGTACAGGCTTACCACTACATCGGCGCCGCCAAGATCATTAAAGCATGGGGCTTTGGCACACTATCAGACGTATTTGGTATGATGCCTTATGACCAGTTTGATGATCCCTCCACCATCACGCCTAAATTTGACCAGGGCGCCTACATTCAGGAAAAGGTACTGGCACTGCTGGATGAAGCCATCGCCGACCTTCAGAAAACACAGGGGCCTGCTGCGCCGCCACTGTCCAAGGGAGATATCCTCAACAACGGCAGCACGGATAAATGGATACGCCTGGCCTATGGCTTAAAGGCCCGCCTGCTGAACCATACTTCGGGATTACCTAACTTCAACGCACAGGCGGTGCTGGACGCCGCATCAAAAGGCGCACAGTCGAAAGACCAAAGCAGCGTGATGCAATATGTGGATGAAGGACCGACGGTAACCTCCTCTGCCAAAGAAGCCCTGCAATACACCAATACATCCACTACCGCCAGGATCACCAAGCTGTATATGGACTATCTCACCAACAATTATACAGGCGCGCCTAAAGGAGCCACTGATATGGAAGATCCGAGAATAGACCTCCTTATTCCCAGCACCCAGGACAGAAACGGTGCAATGCATCGCACGCAGGCAGTGGATATGACCTCCGGGCTTACCAACACCCGGCCTCTATCTTACACTTACAATGCTAATACCAATACATTTTCCAACCAGGACTCCATTTACGTGATCCTGCGCAAAACGCCATATGCACCAACGGCTACCGACCGAATACAGTCGACCGGCACCTGGTATACCCGCAGGGGCGCTAAAGGCCTGTTGTTCACCAATGCGGAATTGCGCTTTATTGAAGCGGAGATCTTCATTAAACAGTCGAAGAACACAGAGGCGCTAACTGCCTACAAAGCGGGCATCCGTGCGCATATGGAGCTGATGGATATTCCTGCGGGCACTATAGACGCATTCCTGAACAGCAGCTCCGTGGTGCAATCGCCGGCACTGCTCACCATCAGCCATATCATGATCCAGAAGTACATTGCCTTGTCGTACTCCCCGGAAAACTGGGCCGATCTGCGCCGGTTGAATTACTGTACTGATGCAGCCGGAAATTATAATGAGGCAACAGGCGTTTATAAAGGATTTAAACGTCCTGCGCATGTGAACAGCCTGTACTATCCTGCTCAAACCGACTGGCCACGCCGTTTTGCCGTGCCAAGTTATGAGATCAATTATAACAGTGAGCAGGTGCTGAGCGCTGATCCTACAGCAGGCAGCCCTACTTATATCAGTCAACCGGTATGGTGGAATAAGAAGTAATAATGTTTGTTATAAGAAAAAAGGAGATGACGGGTGGTCATCTCTTTTTTTCTTATAAGATCTCCGGGCCATCACATCATTATGCAGTTTTCGTCTTTCTTCTGCGGACCTGTTGGCTGACGAGGTTGTGGCTGTGGTTTCGGTTTTCTTTCCTCTTGCACTTTTGCCTCCATTTCATGGTATGCAGCATCCATTTTTTGGAAGGAGGTCAGCAATGTTTCAAATATCTCCGGCATCTGGGACAATGACATTTTCATAGCCGACCTGCTCTCAAATATCAGCCCCGTTTCTCCGCTCATCATTTCGCTGGCAGCATGCAGTTTAAACTTTTCAATAGCTTCATGGGCTGTGGGATTAATTTCACTGATGCCCGCCAGGTTGTTCTCTGAGAACACATCGCCGGTAGCTCCTGCTTCTCCTTCCGCCAGGGAATGTTCTATATCGCCCTTCTTTTTATTGATCATACTCAGCAGCATTTGTTCAATGGTGATGCTATGCGCCTGTTCCTCTTTTTTGGTATCTGGTGTAAATACCCTGTCGGTGGGTGCTTTGCGGATAGTTCTGCCAAGCAAGCCATCCTGTTTTCCCCAGATGTATGCTGCCACCTCTTTAATAAACATCTCCTTCATTCTCGGGCTCAGCTGGGCAAATGCCATATCCAGCGATGTTCTGCTCATAAACCCGAGATACTCTTTTGCATATCTCTTTTGTTCGCTTCCCATACTGGCATTTACATAAGTTCTCAGGATAAAAAATATCCCGGCGAGCGCGGCGGAATCTGGCTTTTCAATTTCATCTCTCTGCTGTTTCTCCATATCAAGCCCCGACCAGATTGACCCTTCCGGTAATTTTCCCTCTGTGAGCACATTGTGCGTGATCATGTAATTTTCTACCAGGGCGCCGAGAGAACTGCCTGCCGTTGCCTGAACGGATACTTCAGGATCATCTTTCTTTACATTGATGTAACTCTCAAATGCGTGATGCCGCCAGTCGAACTCGAATTTTGTTTCCATCCCCTCTACTTTTGAGCTAACGCCGGGATATGGCTGCTGATCGCCGCTATCGAATTGTCCACCTTTCCATAACGGGTTTAACGCATACCAATCCGGTTGTACTTTTCCTTTTAAGAGATCCGTACTTTTGTTTGATGCTCTCCAGAATTCCCCGGCCTTTACCCATGCCTCCGCAACCTTCTTTAACTCCTGGGGACTATCGATCTTGAAATCCACCGCTTTTTGTACAAACTCGATTACATATAACCGGTAAGCATGTTCACTATTATCAGCTTTTACTTCATTGTCGAGTGTTACATCAATTTTACCGTCTATTTCTCCCAATTTAAATTCCTCCAATGTGATATCTTCACTTTCAATCAGGTTTTGTCCTTCGCTTCCTTTTTTTGCACCGATAATAAAATAACCATCTGTTACTTCTGCCTCCATGCCAAATAAACCGGTTCTCCTGGCCAGCTGCGCCACACTACCGGTAACGGGCACACGTTGCAGTGGGGCGGTGCCCTGGCTTGTTTGCAGCGCCTTCATTCCCATTACATCAGCTTCCTGCTCCAGCGAATGGTCATCATTGACAGCGATGGATTTCATTTGCCGCGTAACAGGCACCCGGCCCTGCTTCTGCTGTACTACATGCCATGCTTCATGGGGAAGATGACGTTCCTGGCCCGGGGCAATATGAATATCACTTCCCTGTGCATAAGCATGCGCCTGCATCTGGAAAGGCTTATCTGAGTTATAATGTACTTTTACATCATCCAGCGAAAAACCGGATAAAGACTCTACGCCGGTTTTCAGATTGTCGGGCAACCCGGTTTGATTGCTTTTCTTCTGTACCACACCAGTTGTTTGTGGCGCAGGAAGAGCAGCTCCCTTCCCGGTGGCGTTACCGGCAACAGCTTTACTACCTGGAACAGGCGTTGCACTTCCATGATCTTTAGACATAGCATACTGTTTAGTTAAGGTACATCATCATCCTTTAAAAATGGCTGCAGGAAAAAATGCATGATCAGCAATCCAAGCACAAACCCGATACCCAGTATAGCCAGTACACTGGTTAGCGGTACGCTGTGGCACTCCTCGGGCACACTGCTGATACCTACAAACGGCATCTCCTTATTGAGGAAAAGCGCCATGAACCCGCTCACCACTGTAAGCAGGATCAATGCGATCAACAATATCAGCAGCTTCTTCCGCCACTTCCAGTCGTCTCCCTGTGTTTTTACAAAATAAAAATAGGCAGCGCCGGCAATGAGAAATAGAACAAAGAAACCAATGGTGAAATAAACGAAATAGGTATCTCCTTCGTATTGAGATATATCTACGCTGCATGGATCCTTGAACAGGATAGTATAAATGTGCAGCTCTCTTTTTACGCGCTGCCAGAAAGTTAAATTTTTCGGGATGGGCGGATACAGGGAAACCGTGTCCAGGAAAAGCGTATCGGTTACCACGAATTTATCTACCAATGCATCAGAAAGGTCAGTGGTACCGTTATCTGCGCCCAGGGTCCACAGGGCTATACCGCCCAATTTATTCTTCAGCACAAAATCATACTTCATAGACATACTGATGCCATCATCAAACCAGATTTCTTCTTTCACTACACCATACTGATCTTTTACTTCTATAAAAAACGTGGCCGTAGTTTCATCAAAGATAGGAACGGTATCGGAAGGATACTGTTTACGGATGTCGCTGTAAGTAACATAACGGCTGAAAACATCGGGGTTGCCATCCCTTCCTTTTTTCCATACAGCGCCATAGTAAGGCAGTAAGAGAGAAACCTGCGAAGGTGGAATGTCGCCCTGTAGATACCGGGAAATAGCGCCGGACAAAGACTTTGAAGGGTTGCCATCCAACGGCGCCAGCGGGCCGGCTGTTTCTCCGCCGGCCTGTGTAAAATCGATGATAAATAAATCCACATAGCTATGCAGTGCGCGCAGGTCGTAGTTGTAAGAAGGATCATAAGGCGGCACCACTACATTGATCTTAAAATTTTCATTCGCTTTCTTCAATGCGCCGGAGAGCGTAATGATAAAATTGCTGAAAGCAGTACGCTGATGATCCGGTAAGGCCTGGAAATAAATAGTAACGCCATCTGCTTTCTGTTGTGCCAGCAAACGGGCAAGGCTATCCGAAAATACTGCCTGTGCATTTTTACTTTTCAGCAATGCAAGTATGTTACTGCTTTTCTTATCCAGAAAAAGAAACTGCAGGTTGCATCCTGCCGATACTGCATCAGGAATGGATTTCACCTGGTCCTGCTGAAAGGCCGGCTGTATACGACCGGTTTGCCCGTCTACCAGGTAACCAAGAAAACTATAGGTACTAAGCGCATTAAAATTGTAGGTAGTATAATCCTGCTCCATCCAGTATGGCTGGATTCCCATTACATTCACTTTCTGTGAAAGACGCACCAGGTAACGAGCCCCGAGGCTGTCGCTCATCCTCAATGTATCCACCTGATCCGGCGGGCGCCCGTATAGTGAGCGCACGGTATTCAGGTGTGCGGCTTTTGTATTCTCCGCATCCTGCTCTTCACTTTTCTGTTGCAGGATAGGCATCATCTTATCTACCAGCGCGTCGAGGTCTGTTCCGGGTACAGGGTTATCCGGTTCCTGTACAGCTTTTTTACCAGCGGTATCCGCTGATGAACCAGCAGGTTCAGTAGCATGACTTGCAGCAATCTGATTCAGCAATGCCATCAGCGAGTCAAATTGCTGGTTCTCTTTTTTTGTTAATGCTTCATTTAATTTCCGTATGTCGTCCTTACTAACTACCAGTGAATCTGTTAAAGTTTGGTTGATAATATATAAAACGCGTGCGCGCTCGCGCGCGTGAGCATTATATCGGAAACGGAAGGCTTTTAAAATTCGTTGTATAAGTTTCGTATTGACAGAAGTATCCGACGGCAGCTTTGGAGGCTTCGGCAATTTAGGCACTGGTGGCGGCTTTGGAGGCTTTGGCAATTTAACCGGCGATTCCTGGAAATAACGATGCATACCCGCGCTGCTGCCGTATACGGTCTTGTTGCAGTGAAAAAAAATGAAGCATGCAATTAATAGGGCGGTTATTTTTTGAGCGGGATTCATCAGGATGCTTAAGAGAAATAAAAGATAGAAAAATATTTTTTCAAATAAAAATATTTAAATCGCTTTTTTGAATTTATATTGTGGCATCAACTTGAAAACTCGAAATCATTCTCAAAATAACGGACCTCTTTCAGCCCGGAAAATTTACAGGACAGTACGCATCACACGGTAAGAATTAAATACAATTCCAATGATCTATGAAGCCCTTAGCTGTGTTACAGAAGATATTAACAATAGCCTGAAGCGAAAATTACAGATCAACGAAGATAAAATGATCCTCTCCGGTATAGTCAACCAGGACGGTTCCATTGCCATACAGGGAGAAAACAAAATGCTTGTAACGCTTGTCAATGTTGAAAAAGAAACAGCGAGAACATCCGTATCAAATAACGGCGCCGGTATGTACAACACTTCAGCAGCAGCCGTATCCATCAATCTCTATGTGTTATTTTCTGCCTACTTCAGCAGCAGCAACTACGCACAGGCGCTAAGATTCCTCTCATACACCGTTGCATTCTTTCAATCAAAAAACACCTTTACCGCGCAAAATACTCCATCGCTGGATGCGGGTATCAGCAAACTCGCATTTGAACTGGAAAGCCCGGGGCAAGACAGGCTAAACAACATGTGGGCCACGCTGGGCGCGAAATACATGCCATCCGTATTGTATAAAGTGCGCATGCTTACATTCGACGATTCGATCATTAAAGAATACAGGCCGGCTATTGCAGGCACCGCCGGAGATATGTTACCGGCAAGATAACCTTATCCTTAGCTAGTTGAAAAATATGAATGAAACAACAATATGAAATACTGACTACTATCCGTTACCGTCACGATTTTTTCCAGGCGCTATTCTATGAAGGCATTGGCATCCGCATACCTGCTGCTACCGGAAAACAATTACTGAATGCTGATCTGGTGCTTAAACAACAGGCATCCGGCTTTACGTTGCTGTATAATACTCTGAGCGCCGGGAAGCGGAGCAGGAGCGACCTGCTGAACAGTAACATAACACTGGTATTTGAAGTAGTACTGAAAGATCCGTTGTTTTATAACTACACAGCTATTGATACAAGTGATATTACCTCACAGTGTTTTATGTTTGGTAATGATGCCGCGAATGCCGCGGGCGTTTTACACCGGCATGCCTATGTTGATGCGGCAGACCTGCGCGGGGCAGACGAGTTGCAGGAAACATACTTTACAAAACCATTCGGGCTACTGGTGCTGACACTGGATGGATCGCTGCTCGATAATTACGGGATACACTTTAAGACAAGGAGCACATACTGGTGTTATTATCTGATGAGTGAACAGCTGGCTGCACTGGCTCACCCGGTGATACTGAACAACAACGGTGTATCCTGTTTCAGCGAACCGCTGCTGGCAGCGCTCCCGGAAAGAAACCAGGTTCCCGTACTGGTATCCAACGACCCTATTCTGCTTTCAGACAGAAGTGCTGATATATTCAAACTGGCAGACAGGATGCCGGATAGCAACAACAAACACAAGGTCATCATCTCTCCACTCCCTTCACCGGAGATCAACAGGATATCTGCTGCAGGAAAATCATGGTATACCAATGGTAAAACGTACTCGGAAATATTTTTATACTAAACAAAAAAACACCTAATATGGCATCAACCTTCATGACCCCAGGGGTTTATATTGAGGAGAAAAATGCGTTCCCCAGTTCCATATCCGCTGTGGAAACTGCAGTGCCTGTATTTATAGGCTATACGCAGAAAGCAGAAAGGAATGGTAAATCCCTTGTTCACAAGCCTACCAGGATCACCTCCTTCGCGGAGTACCTGGAATACTTTGGCAGTGAGTTCAAACCTAAGTTCACGCTGGCGGATGCAGATCCCAAGGTGAAGCAGGAAACCTTTAACATCAACGGTAAGCCTACCGTGGTGCAGATCAAAGACAACAACACTGCTTACTTCTACAACAGCATCAGGCTGTTTTTTGGTAACAGCGGAAGTCTTTGCTACATCCTCTCGGTGGGCACCTACGGCGGCCAGGCGGATGGCTTCACCATTGCGGCCGACGACTTCATCGGGTCTGACAGCAAGCCTAATGTTTTCACCCTGCTGGAAAAGGAAGCGGAGCCCACGCTCATTGTAATCCCCGACATCATTGCATTGGGGGCTGATGCCTATACCTCGGTGTATACACAGGTGCTGCAGCACTGTGCGGACATGCAAAGCCGCTTCGGCATCTTTGATCTTGTAAAACAAAAACCCGCTGATGTACTGGAAGATGTGATAGGCACCTTCCGGGAACAGATTGGTGTAAATTCGCTCAACTATGGCGCGGCCTATCATCCATGGCTGAAAACCACCATTGTGCAACCCGATGAAGTAGATTTCGAAAACCTGGACGCCAGCGTTGACCTGGAGAAACTGTTACCTGAACCTGCAGCTGCACAGATCATCACCAAGTTCAAAACCAATGCCACACCAGATAGTAACACCAAAAAGAACTATCACCAGTCGCTCAAAGCGGCCAGCCCCACCTACGTGCATATACTGGAGGAAATACGTTCCCAGATGAACGAGCTTCCGCCAAGCGGCGCTATGGCAGGCATCTACACGCTGGTGGATAATTCACGCGGCGTATGGAAAGCACCGGCCAATGTGTCTGTAAGCATGGTATCAGCTCCCACCGTTAACATCTCCGGAGAAGAACAAAAAAATCTCAACGTAGATATCATGGCGGGAAAATCCATCAACGTGATCAGGCCATTTGCAGGCATAGGTACGCTGGTATGGGGAGCAAGAACACTGGATGGCAACAGCCTCGACTGGCGTTACATCAACGTAAGGCGCACGCTGATCATGATCGAGCAATCCGTAAAACTGGCCACCCGCGCTTATGTGTTTGAAGCCAACGATGCCACTACATGGATCACTGTAAAAAGCATGATCAACAATTTCCTGCAAAACCTCTGGAAACAGGGAGCGCTGGCCGGCGCCGCACCGGAACAGGCTTTCGATGTACAGGTAGGTATTGGCACTACTATGACGCCACAGGATATCCTGGATGGTAAAATGCTGATCACGGTGAAAGTAGCGCTCACACGCCCTGCGGAATTTATCGTTATCACCTTCCAGCAGCAAATGCAACAATCATAACCCGCACAAAAATTTATTCAATAACTTCTAAAACTTACAATTATGGCAGATGACGGCTCCACCCAATCACAGGCCACCTGGCCTATGGTAAAGTTTTCCTTCAAGGTGATGTGGGACGGCAAAGAGATTATATTCCAGGAAGTAACAGGCCTCACTTCTGAAACACAGGTAATAGAATACCGTGGCGGCAGTAACCCTGTATACTCCGTGGTAAAAATGCCCGGTATCGCAAAGTTCAATAACATCACCCTGAAGAAAGGCATCTTCAAAGGAGATACCACCCTTTGGGATAATTACGATCTCATTAAAATGAACACCATCAAGCGTTCCACTATTGTTATCAGTTTGCTCGACGAAACAGGGCAAACTGCCATGAACTGGACGCTTACCAATGCCTTCCCCTGTAAAATGACGGTTACCGATATGAAATCCGACGCCAATGAAGTAGCGGTGGAAACCATGGAAGTAGCGCATGAAGGGTTGCATCTGACTAAATAAAACGGACAACGGGTAGCGGAGTCGCAGGAACTGGCTTCGTTATCCGTTACTCCGCTTATTCATGGCCTCAAATAAATTGTCATGCCAATTCCGCCACCACCGCCATCATCTGCACAAACGCCCTTCTATCCGCCCGTAGGATTTTACTTCAGGGTAAATGTACCGGGAATCACCGGCAGCAATGAGGGCAGCTTCCAGGAAGTGAGTGGTCTTACCGCTACCATTACGCCGCTGGAAGCAAAGGAAGGAGGAGAAAACAGGTTTATTCACCGGCTTCCGCAGCCACCAAAATACGGGAACCTGGTGCTTAAAAGAGGAATGCTCACCGGTTCACAACTGATCACCTGGGCACAGAATGCCATTAACCTCTTTACCTTTTCTCCCATACCGGTAACGGTAAGCCTGATGAATGCCAACCGGGGACTGGTAGCTTCCTGGCAGTTTTTAAATGCGTATCCCGTAGCATATAAAGTATCTGAATTCAAAGCGCAGGAAAATTCCATTGCCCTGGAAACGCTGGAACTATGCTATGATTATTTTCAACAAATCAGTTAGTTATGCCTCTGGAAATAAGAGAACTGGTGATCAAGGTCACCATAGAAGAACATCCTCCGCAACAGGCCGCAAATACCGGCATCAAAGACCTGCAGGCCCTGAAAGATAAAATAGTAAGGGAATGCATGGATAAATTAATTACCCGCATAGAGAACTCACCCGCAAGATGAATAACACTACAGGAGGACCTACAAAATTATTACTGGCCGGCTATGCCGACCCTGAAACCACACAGCTGATCGACAGCGTATCAGCAGTGATCAACCCGGATAGTTATACGCTCAACTATACCATCAACTACAAGAACACGGATGAGCAGGGCGCCGTTGCGCCTACACAGATCTTCAGCAGCATGGAGTCCGGCAATTTTAACCTGGAGCTGCTGGTAGACGGAACCGGCGTGATACCCATTCCCGGCGGGCTTACCGTAGATGCCTATATTGAAAAAGTGATGAACATCGCTTACAATTACCAGGGAGAAGACCACCGGCCCAACTACCTGCGGATCACCTGGGGCAATACTACTTTCACAGGCGTATGCAAAACCATCAACATTAAATACAGCCTGTTCAGCACTACCGGTGCAGCACTACGCGCAGTGATAAAACTTAACGTGATTGAGTCCGTAGCCTTTGCAACAAAGATAAAAGAATCAGGCGTAGCATCGCCGGACCTTACACATATACGCACCGTACTGGCGGGTGATACCCTGCCATTAATGACCTACCGCATCTACGGGGAACCGGGATATTATATGGAAGTGGCCAGGGTAAATGGTTTGAACAGTATTCATGATATCAGGCCGGGCGATGGGCTTTATTTCCCCCCGCTAAAGAAATAAGCGCTCATGGCAACAGTTGTACCTATCAATATAGCAGATCCTACCCTGCACTATACCATCACGGCAAACGGCACCGCCGTGCAGTATACGTACCCTGTCATATCTGTGACCATACATCATGAACTGAACCGGATCTCTTATGCGGAAATTATGCTGTCGGACGGTACTACCGCCAAAGCATCCACAGGAGTGATAGGCGATTTCCCGGCAAGCGACAGCGACAGCTTTTTACCGGGCAACACCGTTACCATCACTGCAGGGTATGGCAACAGTGGTGAGGAAACTATTTTTACCGGTATAGTGGTAAAGCAAACTATACAGGCTACCGACCAGGGATTTCACCTGATTGTTACCTGTAAGCACAGCGCGGTGAAAATGACCATCACTAAAAAAGATGCGGTGTTTATGAACCAGGTCGACAGTGCCATCATGTCTACCGCCATCAGCAATAATGGTTTGAGCGGAGAGGTAACAAGCACCAGCGCCATCAATGAACTGGTGTTTCAAAAGTTCTGTACCGACTGGGATTTCCTGTTATCGCGTGCAGAGTTTAACGGTTACGTAGTGTCGCTGGTAGAAGATAAAGTAGTGGCGGCGCCGCCGGTAGTGAGCGGGGAACCCGTAGTATCTGTAGCTTTCGGCGAATCGCTGATCAGCTTCAATGCTTCCGTGAACGCGGAGAAGCAGGTGCCTTCGCTTTCCGCTGCCGCCTGGGATCCGCAAACACTGGCTATGATCACTGCCAACGCAGAGGAACCGGGGCTGAATGCACAAGGCAATATCACTGCCAGCACGCTGGCTTCCGCACTGAGCCAGCCCCCGCTGCAACTGGTATCCAATTCCCCCCTTGCACAGGAGAGCCTGCAGGCCTGGGCCAACAGCACCTTATTACGTATGCGGCTGGAATCTATCAGCGGGCAGGTGTCTTTCATGGGCAATGCCACCGTATGGCCCAATACGCTGATCGCCTTATCAGGTGTAGGTACCCGCTTTAACGGGAACGCCTATGTGTGGGCAGTAACGCATACGCTTAAAGAAGGCGTCTGGAATACAAATGCAAAGTTTGGTTTGAACAGCAAGCCTATTTATGAAAGGGAGAATTTTTCGTACTCACCGGCAAACGGGCAGCTGCCGGCCATCCAGGGGCTTCAGCTGGGCACCGTGGTAGCTATTTCAGAAGATCCCGGCGCAGAGTACCGCATACAGGTGATGCTGGCCAGTACCGCCACAGGGCAGCAGGGCACCTGGGCCAGGCTCTCTACCTTTTATGCCACCGCCACCGCAGGTGCTATATTTTTTCCTGAGGTGGGCGATGAAGTAGTAGTGGCGTTCGTGGAAAATGATCCGCGCTTCCCGGTGATCATCGGTTCTTTATATGGCAAGATGAAAACACCGCCGGTAACGCCGGCAGATAATAACAATTACATCAAGGCGCTGTATACCAAAAGCCAGCTGCAGATCAGCTTTGATGATCAGAACAAGATCATCACCGTTGTTACACCCGGGGGCAACAGCATTACGCTGAACGATACCTCGCAGGAAATAGTGGTGAAAGACCAGAGCAGCAACACCATTACCATGGCGCCGGCAGGTATTACCATCAAGAGCGCGAGCGACCTTACACTGGAAGCCACGGGACAGCTCAAACTAAGCGGCGTATCCATCAATGCGGCAGCTACTGCTGCGCTGGAAATGAGCGGGGCTACGCTTTCGTTATCGGCCGATACTACGCTCAGCGCCACCGGCAATGCATCTGCCACCCTCTCCTCTTCTGCATCCACGGTGATACAGGGAGGCGTGGTAATGATTAACTAACATAAAAAAACAAAACATGGGACAACCCGCCGCAAGGATCACAGATATGCATGTATGCCCGCTTATTACGCCGGCTCTTCCACCCATCCCGCATGTAGGCGGACCTATTGTAGGACCAGGCATGCCTACGGTGCTGATTGGAGGATTACCCGCTTCCGTAGTGGGCGACCTGTGCACCTGCGTAGGGCCACCGGATTCCGCTATCATGGGCTCGTTTACCGTGCTGATAGGCGGCAGGCCTGCAGTACGCATGGGCGACAGCACCGCGCATGGCGGTGTGGTGGTATTGGGATGTCCTACCGTATTAATAGGAGGTTAACAATGGCAAAAGAGATCAAATCATTTTTAGGGACAGGCTGGAGCTTTCCCCCTTCCTTTGATAAACCCAACGCATCTGTGCTGATGGTATCCGATATAGCAGATATTGAAGAAAGTATCCGCATCATTCTCAGCACCATTCCCGGGGAACGTGTTATGCTGCCGGATTTTGGCTGTAATATCAGGAAGATGATATTTGAAGTGGTAGACTCCCGCTTCGCCGCAGAACTGAATCATATCATTTATCATGCGCTGCTGGAGTATGAACCGCGGATCAAACTTGTCGACTGCCAGATCGCAGACCAGACCATGGAGAGCGGCGTGGTGTATGTGCAGATCAACTATACCGTGATCGCCACCAATACCCGGCACAACATGGTATATCCGTTCTATTTCCTGGAAGGTACCAATATCAGCACACGATGAACAACTACTTTGAAAATATACAGGATGGCGTGAACCAGTTGGAACGGCAACTGAATGCATTGCAGCCTGCGTATGTAAAAGTAGACAACCGGAGCACCTTCGACCTGCTGGCGCAGCTGACGGCACTTTCCAGCCAGTTCAATTATTATAATTTCCAGCATCAGCCCGATGGCGACTGGCAGGAATTTTTTCATGCCGATCTTGTGATCGTGCTCATCATCTGCTCCAACCTGCAGTTCACCGCTTACGAGGAAAAATATCTTCACCTGCGGGAAGCAATGGGAAAAGCAGATAATGAAGCCAGTCTATTTAAACATACCGCCGGTTTCTTTGTGCTCCTCTACGATATTGCCATTGAGCTGATGGATGTATTGCAGAAGCTTGCCCTGGCAGATAAACAGCGGGTGATCCAGCATTATGTGGAACAGGTGGTCCAGTCGGTGGAAGAAGAAACCGCCAGACTATACCGGTACGAAATACAGGTAAGGCAGCTGTTCCCTTATGAAACAGCCCGGCACCATACCCTGCGTGGTACTGCCACTACTGCCCGGTTGCAGCAATTATTCCCCGGCATCCCCCCGCATACCACAGACGGCGATGATACCTTCAGCGGGTTCTTTTCACTGAATGAGATCTATGACACCCTGCGCACAAAGTTTTACCAGACTTCCAGCGCCTCTTCCTTTTACCTGAAGAACCAGCTCCGCGAACGGAAACATACGCCGCATATGGGGCTGCTAATGACCTTTACGGAGCTTTACAGGCACCTGCAGGACCAGATCAATGAAATACCCAAAAGACACCTGGATTATTACTACCGTACCATACTGGGTATGGAACCGCTGCACGCAGTACCGGATAAAGTACATATCCTGGTAACGCCGGCTCCCCAGATCAGTCACCTTACACTGGAAAAGGGAGAGATACTGCTTGCTCCCAGCCCCGCTAAGAAGGAACCGCTGAAATACCAGCTGACAGAGCATCTGAAAGTACATGCCACTACCATTACCGCCATACATACCCTGTATGTAAGTAACTATTTACAGATTGCCGCACGATCACTCCAAACCAGTAATATCTGCGAAGCAGCTATCTATCATGCCGTTCACCCGGTAATTCCGCCACCGGCTTTTGCCAAACTTACCACCCCTCCTGTTACCTGGCCATTGCTGGGGGAGGACCAGCATGATCTTTCCCAATCGGTGCGCACCATGGAAGATGCTTCCCTGGGATTCATGATCGGATCGCCCACGTTGTATCTTACAGAAGGCGCCCGCTCTGTACAGGTGCGGCTGCATTTCAGCGCGGCCAGTTATGCCGGCTTAATAAAATACCTGCAGAACTTCTCCGCCGTTACCGGCAGGAACGCCGCTATCACCAACAGTGAGCTGATGTCGGGCGCATTCATTCTCTACTACACCTCCCCGGCCGGATGGGAACGGATCAGTCATTACAACGTTCGCTGCACTGCCACAGAACAGGCCGATAATGCCGTTGTGATCAACTTCCTGCTGCGCAGCAGTGAAGCCGCTTTCTGTGTGTTTGACCCGGAAATACATGGGAACAATATTTCATCGGCCTTGCCATTGCTGAAAGTATTGCTCAACAATAACAGCTTCCATCACCCCTATTCCTTCCTGCGCCACCTGGTGCTGGAAAGGGTAACGGTAACGGCTAAGGTAAGCGGCTTCCGTGCGGTAAAGCTGGACAATAATATCGGCGAAATAAATGCGCTCCACTCCTTCCGGATGTTTGGCCCCATGCCTGCAATAGGCTCGTTTCTCGATATCTGTAATACCAATGTGTTTAATAAGTATACGAAAGACTTCAATATTAAACTGGAATGGCTGGATCTTCCAAAAAATATAAACGGGTTCGACAGCTACTATGCCGCCTATCCCGGCGGCATCACCAACAACGCCTATAAAGTGGGCATAAGCAGTATCAACAACGGTGTGTTTTTACCCGAGCGTGGCAACCAGGAACTGTTCCAGCTGTTTCAAACGTACCGCGACAAAGAAGGCGATATCTATCTGTCAGATACTTCCCTGATCAGTAACGCCGACTTCAATAAGATCAGTTTTACCAACGGGATGAAAATGAACAAGGAAGTAAAGCACAGTACCACCAGTTACAGGCAGGGTGCCGTAAGGCTGGAGCTTGCCGCTCCTTCAGAAGCATTCGGGCACCAGCTGTATACGCTTATCTTCCCGGAAATTATTTTATATAATGCCAAACATCCTTCCCGTAAAAAACCGCAACCCAACCTGCCTTATGCGCCGATGATAAAATCCATTTCCGTTGGTTATACACTGGAACATTCCGAATCATTGAAGCCCTTAAAAACATTTGCGGCGGGAGAAACTATGGAAGTTCATCACGTTGGCGTATTCGGGAATGAAGCCATTTACCCGGGCAATGGGGTCAGCGATTTTTCACTCCTGCCCGTATTCAATGAAGCAGGACATTTATACATTGGTTTTAACCAGCTGAAACCAAGGGAAGAACTATCACTGCTGTTCCAGCTGGAAGATAAATATTTCACCGATACCACTACCGATCTCCCGCCGCTGCACTGGCATTACCTGGCAGATAACAAATGGCACCCGTTTGACGGTATGTGCCTTTTATCGGATAATACCAATAACCTTTCACGGAGCGGTATCGTAAAGATCCGGGTACCTGCGGGCATCAATACCAACAACAGTATACTGCAGCCAGGCACCTGGTGGATCAGGATCTCCACTCCTTCCCATGAATGTATCACACCCCGGGTGATCGGCATTTTTCCCAATGTTGTAACAGCAGAGCGGGTATTGCAGGGCATTGGCAATTCCCTCGAATCAGTACTATCCATTCCTCCACTGACTATAAAAAACACGAAGCGGGATATCCGCACCATCCAGGCCATCTGGCAATTGTTCCCTTCCTTCGGCGGAAGGAAGAGAGAATCGGAAAGTAAATTTTATACACGCGTAAGCGAAAGACTCCGGCATAAGCAACGCCCCGTTACCGCGCTGGATATTGCACAGGTATTGCTGGAAGCATTCCCGGAAATACTGATCGTAAAATGTATAACGGCGCCCCCCGGCGCCAGGGACGAAGACGCCAGCATTGTGGTTGTGCCCCGGCAATCGGACAGCGGTTTGTTTATCAGCGCAGAACCGAAGGTAGACCTGGATACACTGTGCCGCATCAAGGCCTTTATGCAACAGCATATCTCTCCCTTTGTCCGTTTGTCTATCCGTAACCCGGTGTATGAAAGCGTAAAAGTAGTGTGCAGCATCCTGTTCAGGGATCCGTCGGAAAACAACCTGAACAGTCACCTGCAACAGTTACAACTAGATATCCAGAAATTTCTTTGCCCCTGGTTGTTTGATCCTTCTTCCCATTTGAAGATTGGCAGCGTGCTGTATAAATCGGAGCTGCTCAACTATATCAACCGGCAGCCTTACGTGGAGTATATTACCGGTTTTTCCCTTGTACACTTTTATTATACGAAAGATGAAGATACGGGCGTGCTCACCGCTTTTGCCACAGATACCGCCACAGGCGACCTGCAAGAGATCCGGCCTTCTTTACCACAATCAGTACTGATCCCATCGAAAGAGCACCTGATCACCGTACTGCGCTCAGCGGAATATAAAGCGCCGCAGCCATTGGGCATTGATGCGCTGAAGATCAGTTGTGAGCTGATCATTGGCAACGATCACCCCGCTATAACGGCAACGGACCAACGACCGGATTACGCACCCGATGAAGAGATGCTTACCATCTCCCTGCTGCCACCATGATGCTCATGATATCAACTAATCATCTCCTTATATAAATTCCGGACATATGGACATGCAACAAAGTAAAAAAGTATACGGGCGTGATGAGCTCAAACAATATTTCAGGAACGGCGTAATGCCTTCGGAAAATCATTTCGGTTACCTGATAGATTCCACCATCAATAAACAGGAAGACGGCTTTTCCAAAGACGAAGACAATGGTTTGCTGGTGGCTACGCTGGGCGAGTCTAAACGGCTGCTCTCCTTTTACCGCGCCACGGATGATCTTGAGCCTTTTTTCTGTATGGAAAAAGATGAGCAGGACTATCCCGCATTGCGGATGAAACCCGGTACCGGTGAGGATGACCAGACCGGCCCGGGAAAAAGCTTCTTCTTTCATACGAATGGCAATCTTGGTATTGGAAAGAAAAGCGATCCCCGGTTCAAGGCAGACATCAACGGTTTTGCAGGTATGCAGGGCCGCGTTGGCACTTTTAAAACAGGCACCGTTCCCGCCAACGGCAAATGGCATCCCATCCTTGAATCGCTGGATAACTGCCAGGCTTTTGAAGTGATGGCCAGAACCGGTAAAAAAGGCGCAGGCAGGATGGCGCTGCTCCATGCCACCGCGCTGGCTGCCTATGGCGGCGCGCATAACAGGATCAGCCAGCGTTGTGCACACTATGGCTTCTTCTGGAACAAGATCAAATTACGCTGGAAAGGCGGCACACATAACTATGCCCTGCAACTTCGTTCCAACAGTAATTACGGGGAAGGTGTGGAAATTTTTTACAACATTACCCGGCTATGGAGCGATGAGTTGTTTATGCCGGAAGAATATTACTATTAATGTACCGATATGGCTGATACTCCCGTTCAGATCAACAGAGACAAACCCATTGCCACCGCAATGGATTATGATCTTCTAATGAAGGAAGCAATTGCCCGTGTACAGGAACTGTCCGGTACCGAGTGGACCGACTACAACCTGCATGATCCCGGTGTAACTATCCTGCAGCAGCTGTGCTATGCCATTACGGATCCGGCCTACCGTACCTCTTTCCCGATAGAGGAGATACTGGCAGATAAAAAAGGCAACATTGATCCGCTGCCCCATTCTTTTTTCCGGCGGGCAGATATGCTTACCTCTGCCCCCGTTACAGTAGACGACTACCGGAAACTGGTGCTGGATGAAATAGAGAATATTGAGAACATCTGGATAGAACCTGTGCAAACCACCCATCCATCCGGGTGTACCAAAGGCGTGTACCGGGTATTTATACAGGTAGAAGATGCTATTGCAGAGAACATGACCGGCAATGCAGACCTTATTCAGAAACTGGCTGTACAGACAGATCATTTTTTGCAGTCGTACCGCAATATCGGGGAAGACTTTGAGCCGGCAATCATCCTGCAACCGCAGGAGATCTTTATCAAAGCGGAAATTATTGTAGACAGCAGGCATGAGCCTCACCAGATCCTTGCCCTGATGTGCAATGCCTTTGAAATGACGCTGCATCCGCCGGTAAGATTTGTATCTGCCGCGGAAATGTATATCAACGGTTATACTGCAGAAGATATATACACAGGGCCGCTGCTGAAAAAAGGATTTGTTGCCGGCAGCGACCTGCATCCCCGTAAGCAATCCGTTGACCCAGCAGACCTGATGAAAAGTCTGTCACAGATACCGGGTGTAGCAAAGGTAAAAGCCATTTACCTGGCGGACGAAAACTGTACCTTCCAGGCTAAGCCCGTGCAGATCAGAAAAGGCCATTACCCTTTCCTGGAAATGATAAGCGAGAAACATGAAATAAAGATCTCCAGCGATAAGTTCGAATACAATCTCCGTGATGCCGGTTTTCTCAACATGTATGAACAGATAAAAACAGTAGCGCGCAGGAAGTTTGCCGGCCACAAAAATTCAGAGGCCTCCAAACCACTGAAAGCCACCTACCGCAACCTTGGCCAGTACTATTCGCTGCAACACCAATTCCCTGCCATTTATGGCATAGGGCATGAAGGGCTGGAAAAAGATGCGCCCGCGCTCCGGCATGCACAGGCCAAACAACTGAAAGCCTACCTGCTCTTCTTTGAACAGCTGCTGGCCAATTACCTGGCACAGCTAAGTAATATCGGCAACTTATTCTCGCCCTTCCTTCAGCAGGTGCCCGCGATAACCTATGCTATCCAGCCTTTATACAACGTACCACATGCCGCCACACTGCTGAAGGCTTTTACCACTCAGCAAACCCCGCTTTCCTGGGACGACTTCACGCAGGATAACGGTAACCCGTATATGAAAAATATGCAGGAGGCCGCGGAGCCGGATAAAGTGTACCAGGAACGAAAGAATACCATACTGGATCATTTGCTGGCCCGCTTTAACCTGGTGTTGCTGAAATATCCCGTGAGCTTTTATGAACAGACCTATGGGCGCGATGCTGCTCCGGCAAGGATCAGTCCTGAGCTGGAGTGGAAAGCGGAGATCCTCCGGGACCTGCCTGCGCTGAGCGCCAACCGTAACCGCTCTTTTAATTACAGGGAAGATATTTTCGACGGAGGCGAGCTCTCCGGCTATGAAACGCTGCTGCATAAACTGCTGCATATACGGCAGGAAAAGCGGAAACGGCTCACTGCCGCCTTTGACTCGGCCAAGTGGAAAGTAACCCCGGCGCATGCTCCCGAAGCGCATATACATGTGCACCTCGTGAAGGAGTATAAAGTGAAAGATGAGCTGATCAAAGTAAATATTGCAGAAAGCGCATCGGGGGAAATTATCACCGGCAAACAATATGACTACGGTCGGCAGTCGGTATCCCTGCTCCGTTACGGGCTGGATCCGGCTAACTACCGCATTGTTTACGATGGAGAAGACGACGTTTACCTGGTAGTATACAGGCACACCGCACATGCGTTGTGGCAAGTGGTAAGCCGGGAAAAGACCTACGGGGAATCCACGCAGGCGCAGAAAGAAATGATCCGCCACTTGAAGCAGATCAGCACGGCATCCGAAGGATGTTACCTGCTGGAGCACCTGTTGCTGAAGCCTGCTTATGCGGATAAGGCTTTTGGTTTCCGCATCTGCGACAGGGGGAATAAACTACTGTTACAGCATGCACAATGGCTCACGCTTGATGAGCAGGAAGCGCGATTGAACAATATAGCGTCGCTGGCTGCCGCGTTGAATGAAAAAGACGCATATGGCAGCTGGCAGCAGCTGCAACAGCAGTATAATATTTACTTCTATCCCGGCGATACACCGGAGTTGCTGACAGCAGCGCATTTCACGGCTCCTGCCTCAAAAGCTGCCGTTGAAAAAACAATGCTGGACCTGCTGCTGCTGATCCGGCAAATGAAAGAAAGGCAACCGCACCAGGTGCATGTAGTAAAATATGTAAAACACGGGGCCTCTCAAATGCTGCAGGAGGAGTTCTTCAGATTTGGTATGAGCATCGTGCTTCCCTCCTGGCCGGCCCGTTTCCAACACCAGGAATTCAGGAACTTTACCGAGGCAGTGTTCCGTGAGCATACACCCGTGCAGTTCCGTATGTATTTCCGCTGGATAGGCATTGCCGCGATGCAGGAGTTCGAGCTGCGTTATTTTAACTGGCTCAAAGCCATGCGCGGCGAAGCCGACAAGCCTTCTGCGGCGAACGCACTGCTGGAGCTTATCATTAAGGATCCGTTATTCTCTCATTATGTAGTTACCGTATAATGGAAGCACACATCATCCGGCGATACAGTTTTGATATCACCTACGATTCCAGGCCAAAGGCTTTTGCATTGCAGGACAAAGTAAGTATGCTTTTCCGTCAAAGCATCAGCAACAGCGTGGACGAGCTGCTGCAACAACTGATCCCTGCCGATATGATGGCTTCTATCGACGGGTTGGTACTGAACATCGGGACCATCCCTGTGAAAGACATGGAAACCGAGCTGCCTGCAAAGATCCTGGCCGCCATGCAACAGATGCTCACCGATCTGCTGCAACATCAGCATGCAGGCACGCAGCATACCATTAACGGGGATATTACCATCCGCAAAGGTGACGACCGGCAGCTGGAGCTCATGACCTTTTTCCTGTTGCAGGGCGTGATGCCCTGGTGGGCTACTGCCGCCGAACGCGCGCAACCGGGAGAGATCATCCTGCAACTCTCCAGGTCCTCTCCCGGCAAACTGGCGGATTTCATCCGCAGTATCGGGCAAAGCCGCAGTGTAAGAGAGCGGATGGTATGGCAGTTCTCCGTTACCGTACTGCAAGCTGTTGTAGAAGTACTGGAGCCTGCAGAAGCGTTATTTATTATTGCAGGCAGCCGTGAAATACTGCTGCTGCAACAGCAACAGCAATTACTGCATACGGAAACCAGCGAACTGGAAAAAGCGGTATGGCTGTTCATGCTCACCTACCTCATTATGGAGCGGGGCAGCAATTTTAACCGCAGGGAATTTGTGCGCAGCAACCTGTTTCAGCTGGCCCGGCATTTCAATCTTTCTTATGAAACCATACTGGCGCTGTTTTACGAAGCGTGGTGGCGCTATAAATCATCGATGCCCGAAACAGGGCTGGGCAGTTATATCAAATCACTTTACGACGAGCTAACTGTTACCCATACACGAAAACTCCTTGCCAGCGGTGATCCATCTTACCAGAAAATAATGGCAGATACCGGGGAACAAATCAGCGTGCTCCGTTACTACCTGCTATACGGCGCTATTCCCTGGTGGGCGCCGGGTATTACGCCCACATCATTACAACAGATGTTTGTGAATACCGGTTACCGTTCTGCCGCTTCATTAAAGCAGATGTTACAGGCAGTATTGCAGCACCCCACCGCTGCGGGCCGATGGAACAGCCTGATGCAAACAAATGCGGCTGAAGTAGAAAAAACCGGGTATTTAAGGGAGATAAAGAACTGGGCAAACGACACCATTGCAGCAACGCCGTTCGCCCCGGACACCGGTATAAAACGGCTGCTGCTCCGCGACGTGATCCTGCACCTGCTCACTTATGGCAGTATATCGTGGTGGGGCAAAGCGTATGCTCATTTCTCGCTGAACAGTTTACTGGAACAGCTGGCCGTGCAGCATCCCGATCAAACGCTTACTATACTGGAGTATGCTGCTACCCTACCTGCGGCCATGCAGCGGTTGATAACCGGCGTAAAGCCGGCAGTATTTTTCCAGCTGCTGAAAACAAGCGGTATGGGCACTGCCGCTGAAGAAGTATACGATAACGTATATACGTTGCTGATAGCCGTACAACAGTTTATTACCATTACCACCATTCCCCCCGAACATTTTATACTGCAAGCCATCTGGCAATCGCTTGCTGCTGGCCGCTACCGCAGGATCAATAAAGAAATACTGCTGCAACACCTGTTCCTCCCGGCCTGGTCGGAAACTCCTGTGGCAGCGCCACGGATGATCCGTTTCTTGTTGCAACAGCTGCTGCCTGTTATCAATCATCTTTCCGGGAACACCGTGCTGGCCAATGATCTGCAGGCATGGACGTTTCCAGCCGCATCCATGCAGGGAACCGAGCGTTTGCCTGCACAGCTAATGGTATCGCCCCAAACCGTTACCCACTGGCTGCAGCAATTCCTTAGCAGCGGGCAGTTGCCGGCAGCAGCAGGTAATGCCACTGCCGGCTATGCTGCGCGATTACTGCAATGGCTATACGAATACCATGAGGCGCACATAAAAACATTACAGGACAGCATCACCCTGTCGCCATTATTATTTGTGCAACTGGAGGAGCTGTTCCTTCAGCTGGAACCGCATATTGAGCCAGTACAAGCACTGCTGCAACCCTGGCTGGAGAAAATCATTGCAGCAGATCACCTGTTTGCCACCGGCAGTGCATTTACTACAGGCGGCGTACCGGCCTCCGGCAACTTCTTTGGCGCCGGCAGTACATTTGCAGGCGATGCCGGCGGCAGACGCCATCAACCGGCGGTGGCTTTCCGCTCATTGTTACAACGCATGCAACGCTATACCGCTATTACCGCGGAACACCAGCAACAGGAGATATTGGAAGAAGCCAGGCAATTGCTGACAGTGTTTCTTACCCGTTACCGGCTGCCGGAGAAACTGGGGTCTTTATCTTTATCCGTCACCAATGAAATCATCAGGACGGCAGTGATACTGTTATTTAATGCGGCGCCGGGCATACTTCAGCAGCTCTTCAGCAGCTACCGTCAACAGCTGGCAGCAAGACTGCAGGTATATGGGTTATTCTCATTTTACGCCGGGGCGCCCGACAGCCATATCCGGCAAAGCCTGGATGTATATGCCGTACAGGATAGCTTACAGCTGTTACAGGAATCGGCCGGCGGCAGCAGCCAGAATGGTATTACAGACCTGCGGAAGGCCGTTCGCTTTTACAAGCAGCGCAGCCGGCAGGAAAGAAAAATATTCTACGGCAAAGTACTTCAACATACTGCGCTTATAGAACAAATGGCGCAACACCTGGATGAGGCATCTTTTCTTGACATTATGCAGGATACCCCTCTCGGGTGGACCTCCAACGCTACTGATGCACTGCAGGAGCTGCAACAGCTGCTGGAAGGAATGCTTCCCGGCAGCCAGGAGAAAATGCAGCTGCAACAGGTGTTCCGGCGTTTTCACCTGCTGCTGTTGGGAGCGCATATTCATGTATATGATGCGCGCAGTTATGCCCTCCGTTTCCTTGACTTTATAAAAACAGCGGCGCCGGGCATTGCAACAATACTGATCGCCCGGCTGGTTAAAAGCGCACAGCAAACAGCAGTACTCACCTATACGTATATACGTAACCTGATGCCAGCATTGCAGCAGGAAGCACAACTATCCGTTAACACAGAACGGCACCGGGCATTGTTACGGGAAAGCTTATACGAAAAAGACCGGCTGCAAACGGCAGCAGCGGTGGTAAATGAACCGGAAGCCCCTGCCCGGGAACCGGAAAGCTGGTCCAAAGTTAAAAAGTCTCCCCTGGATACTATTTACACCGGCAATGCCGGCCTCATCATACTACATCCCTTTATCCCCTATGGCTTTAAACGTGTGGGCCTGGTAAACGACGAGGGCTTTGTAAGCAGGGAGGCGCAACATCGTGCGGTACACCTGTTGCAGTATATGGCTACCGGGAAAGAGGAACATGCAGAACATGAACTGGCGCTCAACAAAATATTATGCGCCTTGCCGCTGGAGGAGCCTGTACCGGCGGAAATGCTGCTAACGGCAGAAGAAAAGCAACTCTGCGAGGAATTACTGAAAGTAGTGATACAGCGTTGGGAGAAGATGAACAATTCCTCCGTGGAAGGCTTCCGCGCCGCCTTCCTGCAGCGTGATGGCGCGCTCTGGGAAAAAGAGGGCGACTGGTGGCTGCGGATAGAAGAGCGCGGGTATGACCTGATACTTCAAACCTTACCCTGGGGCATTGGCATGATCAAAGCCCCTTGGATGGAAAAAACAATTTATACAGAATGGACGTACAGTTAACAACAGCCAATGCGGCTGCATTGGAAAAAGAACTGGAGTGGTTCCGGTTACTGGCAGCAGCGCGCATGCAGCAATACTTCCAGCAAACAGCCGTGGAATATCCGGCAGCACCGGATCTTACAGAGGATATTTCCGTGTATGCACAGATCATTAAACACTACAGTATGTCGCCTGCCGAACGGGTTATCATGCTGCTGGCGCTGATCCCACATATACGACCGGAGCTGCTGGATATCTTTTTTGTAAAGAATGCTACGTACGACAGGGGCTTTACGGAATTCGGCGGCATTAAAGGGCAGCAGCATGGCGGCTTTCTGCCCACCGGCGAAACGGCTGCATTTCTGTTGGCAACAGATGGTTTGCAGCAGCGGTTTAACCTGACCCGGTATTTCGGCCCCGATCATTTCTTCAGCAAACACCATATCCTGCACCTTACACCAGCCGGTGATGAACCATTGCTGAGCGGCGCCCTGAACCTTTCGCAGGAATATCTCAGCCTGTTTACACAAGGGCTGGCCCACCGGCCGGATTACAATACGCAGTTCCCTGCCAAACGTATTGAAACAGGGCTCAGCTGGCAGGACCTGGTACTGGAGCCACACGCCATGGAGGAAGTGGAAGACATCCGTACATGGATAGAACATGGTACTACACTCCTGCACGACTGGGGCATGAGCCATAAAATAAAACCGGGCTTCCGCAGCCTGTTCTATGGTCCGCCAGGAACGGGAAAGTCGCTTACCGCCTGCCTGCTGGGGAAAACATTCAACATGGAGGTCTACCGCATCGACCTATCGCTGGTGGTATCAAAATTTATCGGTGAAACGGAAAAGAACCTGTCGAAGGTATTTGACAGGGCAATTAACCAGCAGTGGATCTTATTTTTTGATGAAGCTGATGCGTTGTTTGGGAAACGCACGCAAACTTCCTCTTCCAACGACCGTTACGCCAACCAGGAAGTGGCTTACCTGCTGCAACGGGTAGAGGATTTCCCCGGCGTAGTAATACTGGCCACCAATCTGAAATCCAATATAGACGAGGCGTTTGCGCGACGATTTCAATCTATGATCTATTTTTCCATGCCTGGACCGGAGCAGCGATTGCGCATCTGGCAGCAGTCCTTTCCAGCTCATATAGTACTGGAAGATAAACTGAACCTGGAAGATGTAGCCTTCAAATATGAAATGGCCGGCGGCACTATTATCAACGTAGTGCGTTACAGCTGCCTGATGGCGCTGAAGCGGGGCGATAAAACCATCCGCCAGAAAGATGTGCTGGCGGGTATCCGCAAGGAGTTTGGAAAAGATGGGAAGATAGTGTAAGGTAACTGCTTATTGCCGCAGCCACGACATATCACTGCCTTCAAAATCGCCTACTTTCAATGAAGGAACTTTAATCGAGAGGTCTTCCTTCGATATTCTATTTTCCATGGGGACGCTGAAATATTTTTTATCTCCTTCGGAGATATTTCCTGGCATATTTCTCAACCTGTAGTTGGTTCTTAAAGCATCTCTCATTCCCTCCGGGCCAGTGGACATCAGTGTTTCTATAGCCCGGGCGCTATGCACCCCTCCTTTTGTTTTGATGCCCCCATGATTTACATACTAAATGGTTACCACTATACGCTGTCCGTTTGCCACATTCGCCTCCCACAATTCCGCGATGTGATGGATATCCATCTCCACGGTTTTAACGGTCAGCCTTCCTTCGGCAGCCAGCATAAACATCTCCGGTAAAATACCTGTAAGCAGTTCTTTTACCTGGCCTTTCGTCCATGCGCCCAACCCCGAGCCGCTGAGCTGTATATTCAAGCTCCTCAGGATGGCGGAAGATAATTGTATGAGATCGCCGGACATACTTCCTACGGAAACGAAGCGGATGAAATTGGTCCATGCGCCATCTCCTTTCAGGCAGGAGAGGATCATCTCCGCTGAATGTCCCCATAAATAATCAATTACAATATCCACCGGTGTGGCCTTATGACTTTGTTTCAATGCAGTGGTAAATGCTTCGTCGTGCTGCTCAAGGGAAATTATTTCGTCTGCGCCGAGTAACAACAACTCTTCTAACGCCGACTGGTTCCTTCCTGTTACGATTATTTTTTTTGCGCCATAATATTTGGCTATCTGCACCGCTACACGGCCTGTAAAGCCTGTTGCGCCGTTGATCAGCACTACATCTCCCGGCTGAATCCCTGCTTTGAACTTCAATGCCATTGCCGCGCCGAAAACAGCATTGGGTAATGCAGCGGCTACAGCATCGCTCAATCCATCCGGCACTTTTACGATACGGTCTTTTTCCACCACTGCTTTCTCCGCCAGCATACCGTCTGCACCCACCGCGTATACCCTGGCGCCGTTATCCAGCAGGCATACTCCATCGCCGCCAATGATACGGCCGTTCTCCTGTGGTGCACTCGCGGAGTAATGCTTTCCTGTGGCCCGCCCTTTGTCGAAATGTTTGATCGCTACGGCTTTTACGGTGACCAGTATTTCGTTATCGTTCTGTATTGTTGGCTCCGGCATATCCACGTACTGTGGTATTTCGCTATGCCGGTACATTACTGCTGCTTTCATGCGTTAGCTTTTAAGTGTTGTAATTTGTGATAAATGAAGTAAGAAGAGAATAATAAGGCCGGCGACGGGCGCAGGGAATTGCCCGCGGCCGGGTGTGCAATGAAACAAACCAAGGGTAATCCGGTAAATTGTTCTTTGTAATTTCATTTGCCCTGTATTTTTAACAAGGCAAAATTAGCAGCCATAAATTTCACCGGCGATAACATATGTTATCAAGTTTCAGAAGTGCGGCTTTCCTTTGGCGATCTTACTTTTGATCCGGCTCAGGTGCACTTTTGTAACACCCAGGTAAGAGGCGATATAGTGCTGGGGGACCCGGCGGATAATATGCGGCCGCTGCGCGAGGAGGTTTTTATAACGTTGTTCAGGGGAATCGCGTATAAATGAAACCAGCTCGCCAACATAATGGGTTTGCCGCATTATGAACATCTGCATCATCATTTTAGGAAAGTCGGGCTGCTTTGACAGCTCTTCGATCAGCTGGTTCACATACATCTTTGGAAGCAGGTACACCACCGAAGGCTCGATGGTTTCAATGGTAAAAAAACTGGGGGTATTATTGATAAAGCTTTCAAGTGAGCTTAATCCTTCATTCTCAAAAAAGAATTGTATGGTTTTATCTATCCCGTTATTATTAAAGAACAGCCGGACACAGCCTTTTTCTATGAAGATATAGTTTTGGGATACCTTTCCTTCTTCCAGCAATACTGATTTTGCCGGAAGCTCCAGGCGGGTCTGGAATTCCAGGTATTTGTCCCAGAAGACGCTCAGCTGCGGGAATTTTGATTTAAAGTGAAAGATCATTTGGGTGGTTTGGGGATAAAGTTACTTCAAAACAGATCATCAGCCTACAATCGCTATTAATTAATAATCAACCAATTACTTCCCTGGTTGTTATATAGTACAAGAGAGACCATCGTTCCGGACGGTCTCTCTTGTGGTATGGGAGATCAGTTACTTATCGCATACTTCACAGATACTTAGGACTCGCCTATGTGTAGTACTCACCATACAGTTACCATACACTTACTATACACTTATCATACAGTCGTAACGCACTAATGATGCTTCCAATGCTTAGTGCATGCACTCAGGACCCCAGATAATCCTGATTTTACTTTATATGAGAACTTTTTAGTCCTGAAATTGGCTTACCTACACAACACCTCCTGCTCAGGAAACCTGTATTCTCTTTGGTGAAACACAATTGCTATTACTTCTCCTCCCAGTTATCCGTTCTGAAAGGCAGTGCCGGAAATCCTTTTCCATTTTCCAGGTTGGTGACCGGGTAGTTAAAGAAAGCATACCTCACTGCCACCGGGTGTTTTACTCTGGCGGCGTGAAGCACCACTGTTTCCCCGGAAATGGCGGCAGTGGCGGGATAAAATCGCTGGTCGCTACCTGCCAGCATAAAAAAGGCCGGGGGCTGCCCGTTATTCGTTTTTAAGCCACCTGCCAGGCTCTGGGGATCGAAGTGCACCACTGCTTTGGCTTTTTCAAAGGTTACATGATGAAAGGCCGGGCCCTGGTAGTCGATCTGCAGCCGGCCATAAGCACGGTTCAGGGCTGTACTGGCCAACCTGTGCCCGATGGGCTTTTTATTCTTCGGATGCAGGTCTTTCGCTTCGCCTACATCCATGGTTACTACCATGGCCGTATTATTCAGCGTGGCAACTTTTTCCTGTGCCTCCCGGAAGAAGGCGTCGAATGCGAGTCCGGGGTTTTCCTTATCATGGAAGAACGGCGCTATCTGCACGTAATAAAAAGGTAGTTCCCCCTGCGCAAATTGCCTTCTCCAGCTTTTTATCAGCGTTTGGGTAAGATGGGTATAGCTGTTCCGCTCCATGTGGTTGGCTTCCCCCTGGTACCAGCAAAAACCGCGTACAGACAAATGCCTGAATGGATGGATCATGGCGTTGTATAACAGGTATGGGCGCATCACTTTTTCAAAGGTAAATCCTGCGTTGATCTTTTCGGCCGACTTTGGGCTCCGGAGATAAGGTTGCAGGTATACCGAGTCCAGCAGCGGATCTGAAGCGAGTACATCGCGGGGCACATATGCCTGCGCGCCGGAAGCTCCTATACCGGTAAATATGATGCCAACCGGCACCTGCAATTTTTCAAAAAGCTCTTTGCCGAAATAATAGGCCACCGCGCTGAATTCCTTTACTGCTGCGGGACTACAGACTTTCCATCTCCCGCTAACAGTATCAACAGGCTCATTACTGAAATTTAACCCGGTATTAAATAAACGGATGTTGGGCAATGCTGCCAGCGGGATCTCCTGCTCATGGTTCAATTCTTCCTTCATAGCGAACTGCATGTTACTCTGCCCGCTGCATAACCAAACTTCACCGATCAGGAGATGATCCAGTACGAGGCTGGTTCCCCCGCTGCTGACAGTAAGCCGGTAACTGCTGAAATCACCTGGTTTCACGGCAGGAACATCCAGTATTGCCATGAAATGCTGGCTGCTGTCTGCTTTTACCTGTATGGTGCGGTTATTCCAGCTACCGGTAACCGACACGATGCTGCCTGCATTGACCCGGCCCCATACTTTAAAAGGTTTGTTCTGCTGGATCACCATATCATCCTGCAACAGGCTGGCCAGCTGAAGTGGCTGGTACTGTGCCACCGCAACGCGGCACAGTACCAGCAGGAGGTAACATAAAATACTATATCTTTTTATACGCATGATTTCTCTTCTTAAAAACAAAAAGGATCAATATCCCTGATTCTGTTTGAGCAGCCCGTTACTGAGTTGTATTTCACGCAGGGGAATGGGCAGATGATTATTTGTGCCTTCCACATAGCCGGGCAAAGTAGCTGCGGCCCTGCCTGTTCTTACCAGTTCATTGAAGCGCAGGTGCTCGCCCAGGGCAGATTCCACGCGCATCTCATGATAAATATTATCAAGAGTAATAGTAGAGAGATCCGGCAGTACCGTCATATCCGTATTTCCTCCACTTTTACGGGCCCGCTGCCGTACCAGGTTCACCAGCTCCAGGGCCCTGGCCTTATTCCCGTTATGAAAGGCTGCTTCCGCCGTCCACAGCATTACAACAGCCAAACGGAAGATCCGCTCATTGGTAGGGCCATCGGCAACGCTGCCACCCGCATTGAAAGGAATCTCATTTGGCGGCAGCCAGTAACGTTTATTATAGTATCCTGTCTGACTGGAAGTAGTATTGGCAATAGTACCATCCGGCAGTACATCGTTGTTGGCAATCACCGTGGCTTTCAGCCTGGGATCGCCCCGCTCATAGGTTTTCACCAGGCCTGGCGATGGCACTACAAAACCATAGCCCCATGTGTTTCTTGCATTAATCCAGAGATTGATGTTGGAGCCCACTCCCTTACCGGGGATATTTGCCATATTGATTTCAAAAATGGAACCTGTTCCGAATTCACCTGCGGTAGTAAATATTTTTGCATAATCAGGGGCCAGGGAATACTCTCCTGAATTTATAATTTCTTCCCCGAGCCGTTGGGCATCGGTCCACTTTTTCTGCCACATATATACGTACATCAGCAAAGCTTTTGCAGCACCGGAGGTGGCTTTACCGTTTTTATCAGCAGCCAGCTCCGATTGCTTTGGTAGCACCTGCATGGCGCTGTCGGCATCCTTTTCAATCTGTGCCCATACCTGTGCTTCCGGCACCTGTGGCTGGTTATATTCACCTGTTGCCAGCGGCATCGTAACAAGCGGCACATTGCCAAACAGCTGCACCAGTTGCAGGTAAAAATATGCACGCCAGAAGCGCGCCTGCGCCAGGATATTTTCTTTATCCGCTGCGTTCATCGCGATAGCCGGTACTTTATCCAGCACTACATTGGCAAGGTATACGCCATGATAATTATATTGCCATGCATCCTGTACATAGCTGTTGTCCGGCTTGGCGGTAAACAGTTTCAGCTGCTGTATTTCGGCTACATCGGAAGCGCCTCCTCCCCCTTTCTCCGCATCATCGGACATTACATCGCCTACCACGATACGGGTTTCCAATGCGAAAAAGTTTTGCGGCCTGGCAGCTGCATATACCGCATTCACCGCTGCTTCGGCATCTGCTGCTGTTTTGTAATAAGTAGCTGTGGAAAGATGTGCGGTAGGATCTTCTTCCAAAAATTTGGAACATCCTGCAAGACCTGCTGTTGTAATGATCAGTAACAATAAATATTTCATACCAGTAGTCATTATAAAGTGAGATTGATACCCGCCATGATAGTTTTGGGTTGTGGGTAATTCACCTGGTCCTGGCCCAGGTTGAGGGTGCCGGCATTTCCACCGAAGGTGATGCCTATTTCAGGATCGTAGCCATCGTAATGGGTAAACGTTATCAGGTTTTGCCCGGTTAAATACACGCGCATACCACTGAGATGCCAGCGTTCCATTAATTTATCCGGTAAATTATACCCGAGGGTGATATTGCGCAGCCTCAAATAAGCGCCGTTTGTAAGGTAATAGCTGGATGCCCTGGAATTAAAGTTGCGGTCGTTGGCGGTAAGCCTGGGGATAGTAGTGCTGGTGCCTTCCCCATGCCATCTGCCCAGGGTTTCCTGTTCCATATTATAGTTGGAAATAAAGAAACCGTTGGTGTTGTATTTGTAAGACTGATAAATTTTGTTGCCGCTCACACCAAAGAATGCCAGGTTCAGATCAAAGCCTTTGTAGTTGGCGCCTACATTAAATCCATACTGGATATTGGGAATAGGCGAGCCCAGGAAGGTTTGATCAAGATCATTAATTACCTTATCATTATTCAGGTCTTTAAAGCGGATATCTCCAGGCACTGCATTGGGCTGAGCAGCATGATTGCTGATCTCTGCCTGGTTCTGAAAAATACCGTCGAACACATACCCGTAGAACTCCGCCACGCGGTGACCGGCCCTGGTCATATTCGGGCTGTTGAATATTTGCGCGCCTTCATTTTCCAGGCTCAGCACTTCGTTATGCAGGGTAGATAAATTAGCGCCTATATTGATGCGCAGGTCTTTGTTAAAGTGGTGGCTGTAATCCAGCTGGAATTCGAAGCCCGAGTTAGCCATTGCTGCTACGTTCGTAAGCGGGCCGGTAGAGAAGCCGCTTTCAAACAGGATAGGGATACGCAGCAGCATGTTGTTAGTTTTCTTGTTGTAGTAGTCGATAGTTCCTGTGAGGCCTTCAAATACTTTAAAGTCGAGTCCCAGGTCCCATTGGCGCACTTGTTCCCATTTCAGGTTGGGGTTACCCAATCCGGCCGGTTCCGCGGTGAGGAAAGCGCCGTTACCGAATGCGTAGTTATAGTTATTAATGGTAGATGAAAAATCGTAGTATCCTGCACTGGATTGATTACCTACGATACCCCAGCTGGCCCGGAGCATCAGCGCGCTGAGCTGGCCCTTGTTGCTCAGGAAATTCTCCTTACCCAGCGCCCATCCCACCGAGGCGGAGGGAAAATTACCATACTTATTATTTGCGCCGAATTTAGAAGATCCGTCGCGCCGGATAGTAGCAGTGAGGAAGTACTTCTGTTTGTAGTTGTAATTCAATCTTCCTAAATAAGATAACAAACTCCAGCGAACAAGCGTACCACCTACTGTTGGATTGGATGTACCGGCATCGAGGTATTGCAGGTAGGAATCGTTCCCTGGCTGTCCCTGGTTGCTGCCCCTGATAAATTCGTAACTATACTGCTGTGCAGAGATCCCTGCCAGTACTTTCAGTTCATGATCTTCTGCGATGGTTGTTTCATAGGTAGCGGTATTGTCCCATGTCCAGCTCAGGCCTGTTGCCTTTGTTTGGGAAAGACTGGTGATGGGATTATTCTGCGCTGCCGATACATAGTAGGTAGGCGTAAAAGCCTTATCGTCTGAAAAGCTGATATCGATACCCAGGTTGGATTTAAGTGTAAGCCCTTTAACGGGTTTCAGCTGCAGGTAAGTGCTTCCCACCACCGACCAGGTATTCAACGGATGATTCATAGAGATGTACTCAATGCTTGCCAATGGGTTCATGATATCAGAGAACCTTGAAGGCACATAGTTCCCCTGTTCATTTTTCAGCGGCACCGTAGGATCCATGCTGATGGCCGAGAGCAGGTCTACCCGGCTGGTAGCGCCTTCACCCACCAGGTATTGCTTACTTTTGGCGATGGACAGGTTCTCTCCTGCTTCAATATATTTATTGGGCTTAAAAGTAGTGTTCAGTGAGAAGCTGCTTCTTTTATACGAAGACCCGATGATGATGCCGTCCTGATCGAAATAATTTCCACTGAGGCGATAGGTGAGCTTATCGCTGCCGCCTGCAAAAGCCAGGTTGTAGCTTTGCACGGGAGCCGACCGGAACATGGCATCCTGCCAGTCGGTGTTTATGGTATATTGCGATGGATTTGTCCATGGTGAAGTTTGGCCTGCATTTTTAAATGCTTCTGAATTCAGCATGATAAAGTCCTGCCCGTTCAGCATGTCCAGTTTCTTTCTCACCTGCTGTACGCCGGCATAAGCATCTACATAAATATGCGATGCATTCCTGTTGCCTTTTTTCGTTTCAATCAACACCACGCCATTTGCGCCTCTTGATCCATAAATTGCCTGGGAGGAAGCATCTTTTAATATTTGAACAGATGCGATGCTGGATGGATCAATAGCATTGATGCCGTTGGCCGTAAGCGGAACGCCGTCCACCACATAAAGCACATCTGAATTATTGATAGAGGTAAGTCCGCGTACCCTTACCGTTGCATTTTTCCCGGGAGAGCCGGAATTCTGCGTTATTTGTATTCCGGCAGATTTTCCCTGCAGTGATTGCTGCAAGCTTGCTGCTGCCTGGTCTTTCAGGTCGTTTTCATTCACCGATGAAATGGCTCCTGTAACTTCTCCTTTCTTCTGGGTACCGTAACCTACTACTACAACGCTTTCCAGGCTGGTAGACTGACTCTGCAAAACGATCTCTATTTCCCGGCGGCCATTCACTGGCACTTCCTGGCGGCCGTAGCCGATAAAAGAAACTACCAGTATATCTGTAGCAGCGGCGGAGATGCTGTAACTACCATCTACCGCCGTTTTCACTCCTTTAGTGGGCGTACTTTTTATAGAAACCGAAGCACCAGGCAGCGGTTTATTTTCCGGGTCCAGTACATGCCCTGTGATCAGCGTATCCACCACTGCTGCTTTTGCAGACAGCATAGCAAAAAATACAAGTACAAAAAGGATGATACCACTTTTACTTCTGCGCTGTGGTTTCCGTGCGCGGAAGGTGTCGTCAAGATTAGTAAAACACATACGTGTGCCATATTTGAGTTAGGTAATCAGCACGCTGCCTGTTCGAACGTGGATCAGGGCAGGCAGCCTGCATTTCAGCTTCATAACCGGGATAGGTATTGTCTTTACGAGGCACACAGCTCCGCTTATGTAAAAGCGTCCTTTTACAAATCAGCCGGGTTGTATGCTACAGGGGACAAGGTGCTATCTCTGTTACAATGACACCTGAAAATGAGGATACCGCCATTGGGGGGGAAGATTTTGCCGGTGGCCATTTTCCGGCTAGATAAAAATGCGGTGGCTTTTGCAGGTGGTGATCAATGATGGGGTGCGGCAATGTTGCCAGGGAATGCTGAAGATGTAGGAGTACTTCAAGATCTTCTCTATAATAGTTTATTTTTCCCTGTTTTGGAGACGAGGTACCATTTGCATTTCTCTTTTGTGATCAATACCAGAAATGGTTGCCCTGAAATATCATTGTACGTAAACTTCTGTATAACTCCACTGGTGGTGTTTGCCAATATTAATGAGTCGCCTGTCACTTTCCAGGTTCCGCGGGAAAAATCATTACCCACGAACATATGATAGAAATTTGGCTTCTCAAATACTAAGGTTTGATAAATTTTCAAACTATTATCTGCCAATATTTCAAATCGTGTAGGCTGATTGGGGCAATCTGTCATGATACAAAACCAGGTACCGATAAACTTTTCGTATCCTTTCTGAGAAAATGCAGTTGTACTTGTAGTCAACAAAAAGGTCAACACCAACCAATTTGAACAGGCTTTTAAAATGCTCATCTTACATACTTTTAGGATATGCAATTCTTTAGACATTAATTTATCTTGCTTTTCTTCTTAAGAATGCGTGATATAGGTTCAATATCAAATTTAATAATTTACGTAATAATTCAACTTCGGAAGCTGAATGCCAGAAAAGATAATGTCCCTGTAATAATCAATAACTTTCTCAATATATTTCAGCTTTGGTTTGTCTTCATTAGAATATACGGGCATCATTTAACAAAACAGCTTCTTCCCTGTTTTAAACCTTTCTATTTGTTTCAAGGTCAAACAAAAAGGAAAAACCATAAATATATGAAAGCGATAGGAAAATTTTGTTTGGCCGGCCTTATCATCACATTCTTAACCTCGACCACTACATATGCCCAGGTTAGTTTAAGCGTGGGCATCTCCGTACATAGTGCACCTCCTCCATTACCCGTTTATACCCAACCGCCATGCCCGGCAGATGGATATATCTGGACACCAGGCTACTGGGCCTATGGCCCTAACGGCTATTACTGGGTACCGGGCGTGTGGGTACGGCCACCACAGGTGGGCTTTTTGTGGACGCCTGCCTATTGGGGCTTCGAAGGAGGTGTATACGGCTTTCATCCCGGTTACTGGGGCCCGCATATCGGGTTCTACGGAGGCATCAACTACGGATATGGTTATAGCGGCTCCGGATACGTGGGCGGCAGATGGAGTGGCGGCAGATTCCAATATAACTCCGCTGTTAATAATGTGAACACCACCATTGTCCATAACACCTACATTAACAACAACGTGATTAATAACACCAGGGTAACTAACCGCAGCAGTTTTAACGGCGCCGGTGGCGTTAATGCACGACCTAACCAACAGGAATTATTAGCCATGCACGAACATCATCAGCAGGCAACAGCCATGCAAACCAGCCATCAGCAGATGATGAGCAGAGACAGGAATCAGCTGGCGGTAGTGAATCATGGCAGACCTGTTGCAGTGCAACACGCGGGTAACAATGGAGCCGGGCATGCAGACAGGTCTTCTGCTCAACAGGCACACCGGCTAGTGGCTGTACAGCAAAATGTTCATCACGATAGCCGGCCAGCTTTTCAGAGCAGGCCGCACGGGAATGGTGGTTTTGGCGGACATGGAGAGATGCAGCGGAGAGGGTATTCCGAAGGCCGTGCCGGAGGGCATAGAAGAGGGTGATGGAAGTGGCGCGAAAAGCAGAGTTTATTCTTAGTGTTTTTAAGTGTATACTTCAGGAGAACTTTGCTGGTAGACTTCATTGCTGCTTTTATCGGGAATGTTAAAACTAAACAAACTTAGAGCGACTGCGCTTGCCTCGGGCCCAACATTAATTGTTGGTTATGCAGATCATTTATCTTATTTTGATCAGCTTTATGATACGGTTTTTATCTCGGTAATTCAACTTAATAAAATAGGCCCCATCAGGTTGATTTGTTAAGTCAAATGCCTGATTAGTACTCCTGTTTGTATTATTATTGAAAGGTTGGGAGATGATAAGCTTTCCTAATGAGTTAT
Source organism: Chitinophaga polysaccharea (assembly GCF_902150045.1). GTDB lineage: Bacteria > Bacteroidota > Bacteroidia > Chitinophagales > Chitinophagaceae > Chitinophaga > Chitinophaga polysaccharea_A. The sequence continues at coordinate 13,753 of NZ_CABFVU010000003.1, read as the reverse complement.
AGATGCTTACTTGCAGTAAGTCATCTTGATTCTGATTAAATGTCAAAATGACTGGACCATTTGTAGGATTAGGGCTTACATTGACTCCCGGATCTTGCATAAATGTATTGTTTTCTTTATCAGCAACGCTGACGTTATCAATATAAATGTTGTTTTGTAAGTTTGAAATATTTCTAAAACGTAAATAGAACTTTGATCCGCGTACAACATTTGTAAGATCTACCGTATCTCTACGCCAATCGGCGGGAGTTGGAATAAAAGGAGTTGATAGTACTGCTGCATGAGTTATTAGTTGGCGGCCCCATTTCGTGTATACAACTTCTTCGGCAGTTGTTCCTTCTCTGATAACCAATATTTTTAAGGTATCCCACTTTTGGCTTCCAGCAGATAGAGCATAGGTCGCAGCGGCTGCTACGTCAAATGTTAGTAACACTGAGGCGGCTCCCATTGGATTTATTACTGGTGTTATCAGATCGTCAATTTGTCCGTAAGTCTGATAATCGTAGTTGTTTACCATCGCTGATGCGCTGCTACGGTTTCCAATACTAAAATTACGTTCCCATGTGTAGTATTGGTCCGGGTTATAGATATCCCAACCCGCGGGAGGGAAACTACTATTCTCGAACTCTTCGGTAAAAGGAATATTTATTTCTGCATCGTAATGAAAATGATTACTTAGAGAATCATTTGTGGGATCACTATCAGGAACACCATTTGGTAACTGTGTATAGACTTTCAGGTCATACGTGCCAATTTTAACTGTGGTAACTGGCATATTTACAGTTATTTGCTGTGCGCTGGAAAGATTGCCCCTCCATTGTTGAGAAATTGGCGGTCCACCATTCAATGTATAGGTGATATATGCGCTGGTTAGTGGGGCGGGACCATTATTGCGTAATATTATGACAGGTTGAACAAGACTATTGTATATTTTGCCGGACGGTGAAGAAATGGATACTAAAGCAATATCGTTGTTGAGAGGAGTGAGAGGCATACATCCTTTCGATGTTAAAAGTCCCGGGATAACCGATTCAAGGACAAACCGCATTCTGTCAACCTGAAGAGTCGTAAATAGGCACATGCATGCGTCATCGGTATAGTCCATATAGTTCATAAACATAATACCTGGTGGGTTGGGACTGCAGCTGTCAAGCTTAGGAAAGTCAGGGCAACCAAAAGTATAATTGCTTTCCAGCGGAGTATCATCAATACCGTCATCTTCAATACAACCGCCATCATCATCTGCCCAGGTATGTCTTAACCCAAAGTAGTGACCAATTTCATGCGTGGTTGTTCTGCCAAGGTTATAGGGACCTTTTACACTGCCTGTTGTTCCAAAAGCGGTATATTGAATCACTACCCCTTCTTCTTCTGTCGGGTAACCGTTGCCAGGAGGAGTAGCCAGACCAATAACATTATTGGACATACTGGTCACCCATATATTGAGATAGCTTTTTGAATCCCAGGCAGTAGACCCTCCTTTGTCGTCATCCTTCAGGTCATTTCCGTATATGTCAAACCTTTTGCCAGCTTCTGTTTTTATTCGAAGTATGCCATTAGTAGCCTTGTTGTCGGGAGTTCTTTGTGCCAGACAGAATTTTATCTGTGCATTTCCGATGATTGATTTCCACACGTTGGGAACTTGGGTAGTATCAGTATTGGTTGCGCAAAAGTCACGGTTAAGAACTTCCAGTTGTGATATTATCTGTTCATCAGTAACAATATTGGGGCTATCCAATACTACATGAACGACAACAGGAATAGTAACAAGAGAGCGGTCTTCAGGCGCTATTGAGCTAAATTTATGCAGGCGTTGACCTATAAGTATTCTATTTTCATTATCGATGAGTAGCTGTTTCAGATAGGGGTGATTTTTTATTCTTTGTTGTAACGCACCATAAGTACCACATTTACGCTGAGCTGCCGTTGGAACACAGAAAGACACAAGTATCAGGAAGATAATTAATGGGCGCATGGAAAGTAGATTTATTGTAATAAAGTTGATGTCCAACTGATTATTCTGAAATGCCCATATTATTTAGGATAAGTGAAATGAAGTAAATTGGGCCATATAATAATAGCTTTTTGGGTGTAATTATTTATTAAACCAGTTTAATTAATTGAAGAGTATAGAAGACGTTCGACACTATAATATAAACTGTGCAAACATATTGACGTTTTGACTAAAGTTTTCCACTCAAAGCCCTCGTATTTACGTTTTAATGGAGGCTTTGAGTGGACTTTTTTATTAGATACCTTTTAAAAGCAATTTAAAACAGCTTAGCAGCTGGACAGAGGGTCCTGGCATTTACATATTATTTGGTTGCGCATGAAAAGACCTATGAAGTGTATCTTTTACATTAACATTATGTGTATCAAATAATAGACTATCACCACGATTCCCATAATTCGCTCTTAACACATAATCAGTATCACTTTCCAGCATCATTTCTATCCTTCTTGAGGGAGGTTCTATTGAATAACACCATCCAATGTTTCGGGTCTTATTAAAAAGATATATGCAGACTATTTTTGGCGTATAGATATCTAACACTAAAGGAATACGTAAAGATGGAAGGGGAATTGGGGGCATAGAAACATGAGGCATAGAAAAACGATAAATGTCATCATCTCCTTTTCCTCCCTTCCGGTTAGAAGAAAGATAGCCATTTCCCTCTGCATCATGCACCATAAAAAAGTCATCTGCACTGGAATTAAATGGTGCCTTCAAATTAACCGGGGCAGACCAATGATCTTTGTCGCCATAGCTAACAAAAAGATCATAACCCCCTAACCCTGGATGACCTTTACTTGAAAAATGTAATTTTCCTTCATGATCTACCACTGGAAATGCTTCATCTTCAGTGGTATTTATTGCTGGCCCACAATTTCGGGGTATACCCCATGTATTGTCAGGCTGTTTCTCACAATACCATATGTCAATTCCTCCTATTCCACCAGCTCTGTCGGACGCAAAATAGAGGATATTTTCATCCGGGCTGAGATAAGCATGCCCCGTAGAACATTCCATTGAATTATATACAAATGGAATAGGAGTCTGCCATTTATTTTCCTTTTTCATAAAAATCTGCAATTCAAGCTTATGATTACCTAATCCAGACCCATCAGGTTTCAAAGAGCGGGCAATACCTGACCTTGTTACAGTAACGTAAGCCGTATTTCTATCTTTCGAAAAACAAACCGGCCCAATATGATAAGGATAGTTGTTAATTATACCGGAAAAGTCTCTCGTATAACCAAAATCCTTTGATCCTTTATCCATCATATATAATTTCAGGAAAGGTGTTTTGGTACGCCCATAGGTTTTCCCGGAATTTTTAATATCCAACCTGTTTCCGCGTAAACTATCTGATACAAATACAATCTGGTTTCCATACTGTATGGCTCCCCAGTCTGATTTACCCGAATTTATGCTTTTAATATTCACAAGCTTTACATCATTATATCCAGATAGCCAATTCTCCAAAGAATCGTACACTGCCAGACGCATCGTTACTTTGTCATTCCGATTTTTTGCCGAATACTGTTTGTATTGTTCCCTCGCCTTTTCAAAATCCCCCATACTTTTTAACATATCTCCATAAAAAAGCCGGTCATCTGCAGCCGCATCAGTATGTTGAAGGGCTTCTTCGTACCAACGCGCAGAAAGTTCATACCTATTAATTTCTCTATAACATGCAGCTAGTCTTTCCATCATCTTTACAGATCGTTTCTCCGGTGCATATTTTTTTAAAATTTTTTCATAAAGCCCTGCAGCAATAGCATAATTGTACCGTAAAAAATGTGAATCAGCTTCTTTTACCAAAGAAGGTTGCTCCTGTCCATAAGACAGAGACGTGATCAACAAACAAAATATCAGTGGCTTCATTTTTATTAAGCTTATTCTTAAATAATGTTCTATCATTTTTGCATATTATTTTAGAAATATCGGGGACTCGTTATCCGCGATTTATTCTTATTGCTATTAAAAAGATATCCTACAGATATTTCATGCGACCCTCGTTGCTGACCGGCCATCTTATTAAGGGAAAGATCATAGGAATATCCGATACGTAATTTGGAGTTAGTATAAAATTCCACGATAACACTAGCTGCATCCAATTGACTTAAATCAGGACTAAGCGCGGTCTTACCCCAAAAAGGCACACCTGTACGATAAGAGCCTCCTATCCAGAGTTTTTCAGAAATAAGCAAAAAGGCATTTAAATCCATATTGGTTGGTCCTTTAAAGTCCTCTTTAATCATAATAGATGGCCTTAGTTTTAACTCTTCAGAAAGATTGACCAAATATCCGGCAGACAAATAAAAATGCTGTGTTTTTCGAATTGTTTGATAATTATACCCCCCCAGGCTATAACGAGTATCATCTGTATACAAAGACAGTAAATCCATTATTGAAACACCCACATAAAATGAAGGGGTATAATAATAGATGCCAAAGCGTACATCAGGTATTATTTTAGATACCTTTTCAACTGGAATAGCCAAATCCTGATCATCCACATATTTGAGGCTTCCTCCGTCTATCGAATATTGAGTGATTCCTCCTCCTATTCCCAGGCATAAGCGTTTAGTATCATTTTGATCCAATGGAATCCTATAAGCATAAGAGCCATAGGCAGACAGTGATTCCTGAGGGCCTAACCTATCAAACATTAACTGTGCTCCTAATCCTACCCTATTTTCGTTAGCATTTGTAAGTCCATCTATAGAAATACCACCTGTTCTCGGTGCTCCGGGGAATCCTGCCCATTGATGTCTGTAAATTCCATTTAGATACCAGTCACCTTTGTACCCTGCATAAGCCGGATTTACACTTAAACCATTAAATACATACTGGCTAAATTGTATATTCTGCTGTGCAAGGATATTTCCAGAAAAAAAACTGGTTATAAGCAATACGATAAATAACAATTGCATTATTCTATTCCTCATAATTTTCATTTTTAATAAAACAAAACAGTATTATCTCAATAATTCAATCCATCCTTTATAGGTCCTAATTCCATCCGGCGTTTTAAGTTGCAGGAGGTAATAATAAGTGCCTTCGTTCAATCCTCTTCCATCCCACTCATTATTATAAGATTTAGAATTATATACCTCATTTCCCCATCTGTTATAAATTATCAATCCTGAACCGGGATAACGGTCGATGCCAACAATTGTGAACTTATCATTTTTACCATCTCCGTTAGGGGTAAATACGTTTGGAATAAAGAACTTATACTCAACAAAAGGCACTGTTGATACTGCTACCGTTTGTTCAGGAACACGGAATCTCAATTGATCTGGTGGTACCATGCCTGGTGGTAATTTCACTGATACCTTATTGACTACATTCTTTCCTGTAAAGTCTGCATCCATCCTACCGATAATAGTTAAAGTAATAGTAGTTCCTGGTGTAAAATAAACGTTCGTCCAGCTACCGGTATTTATGTCATACTGACCTTGATCCACCTTATAACCATCCAAAATATAACCTGCGGGTAGTGATTCGATAACCTCAAAGATCTCGGTAGGCTCGATATTCGCCGGACCATTGTTCGTGACCTTTATAGTATAGTTCAAAGGTTTTCCTGCAATTGCTGTTTCTTCTGAGGCAGTTTTTGTTACACTTAACGCAGCAGTGCGTACAACCGGCACCGTTACCTCTGAAATTGTTGGCGGCAGCGGTGGTTGTCCGGGGCCTGGTGGAGGTGGCGATGCTATATTGAGTGGCAGTGTAACAGTTGCTTTATTAGTTAGGTTTGTTCCTCTGTATTCTGCGGCCACCTTACCAGTGATCATCAGTGTTACTGTTGCACCAGCTGGAAGAAACGCATTTGTCCAGCTACCATTTGATATGTTGTAGTTACCTTGGTCAACCTTATAACTTTCCACTACAAAACCCATCGGAATAGATTCTGTTACCTTAAAGACATCTTCGGATGTAATATTAGCAGGGCCATAGTTAGTTACCCGGATCGTATAGTTCAAAGGACTGCCTGCTGTAGCGGTATCCTGGGAAGCCGTTTTAACAATGCCCAGTGCCGCTACGCGGGTTACCGGTACTTTCACCTCTGAGCCGGTAGGAGGAGATACCTTATCAGGATCTGCTGGTGGAGGCAGGATACCGGGCGGCGGTATCACACTTACCTTGTTGATCAGCTCCATGCCACTATAGGCCGCATCTACCTTACCGTTGAGTGTTAACGTCACCGTTGCTCCGGCTGGAAGATCGGCTCCCGTCCAGTCGCCTGTTTTAAGATCATAGCTACCCCGGTCGGCTTTATAACTTTCAACGATGTAGCCTGCCGGCAGCGTCTCTACTACTTTGAATGTTTCTTTGGCTGATATGTTCCCCGGGCCATGGTTGGTTACCTTTATGATGTAGTTCAGCGGATTGCCTGCTGTAGCCTTTTCCTGGGAAGCTGTTTTAACAATGCCAAGTGCGGCTACGCGGGTTACCGGTACTTTCACCTCTGAGCCGGTAGGGGGAGATACCTTATCAGGATCTGCTGGTGGAGGCAGGATACCAGGCGGCGGTATCACACTTACCTTGTTGATCAGCTCCACGCCACTATAGGCTGCATCTACCTTACCGTTGAGTGTTAACGTCACCGTTGCTCCGGCTGGAAGGTCGGCTCCCGTCCAGTCGCCTGTTTTAAGATCATAGCTGCCCCGGTCGGCTTTATAACTTTCAACGATGTAGCCTGCCGGCAGCGTCTCTACTACTTTGAATGTCTCTTTGGCTGATATGTTCCCCGGGCCATAGTTGGTTACCTTTATGATGTAGTTCAGCGGATTGCCTGCTGTAGCCTTTTCCTGGGAAGCTGTTTTAACAATGCCCAGTGCCGCTACGCGGGTTACCGGTACTTTCACCTCTGAGCCGGTAGGAGGAGATACCTTATCAGGATCTGCTGGTGGAGGCAGGATACCGGGCGGCGGTATCACACTTACCTTGTTGATCAGCTCCATGCCACTATAGGCCGCATCTACCTTACCGTTGAGTGTTAACGTCACCGTTGCTCCGGCTGGAAGATCGGCTCCCGTCCAGTCGCCTGTTTTAAGATCATAGCTACCCCGGTCGGCTTTATAACTTTCAACGATGTAGCCTGCCGGCAGCGTCTCTACTACTTTGAATGTTTCTTTGGCTGATATGTTCCCCGGGCCATGGTTGGTTACCTTTATGATGTAGTTCAGCGGATTGCCTGCTGTAGCCTTTTCCTGGGAAGCTGTTTTAACAATGCCAAGTGCGGCTACGCGGGTTACCGGTACTTTCACCTCTGAGCCGGTAGGGGGAGATACCTTATCAGGATCTGCTGGTGGAGGCAGGATACCAGGCGGCGGTATCACACTTACCTTGTTGATCAGCTCCACGCCACTATAGGCTGCATCTACCTTACCGTTGAGTGTTAACGTCACCGTTGCTCCGGCTGGAAGGTCGGCTCCCGTCCAGTCGCCTGTTTTAAGATCATAGCTGCCCCGGTCGGCTTTATAACTTTCAACGATGTAGCCTGCCGGCAGCGTCTCTACTACTTTGAATGTCTCTTTGGCTGATATGTTCCCCGGGCCATAGTTGGTTACCTTTATGATGTAGTTCAGCGGATTGCCTGCTGTAGCCTTTTCCTGGGAAGCTGTTTTAACAATGCCCAGTGCCGCTACGCGGGTTACCGGTACTTTCACCTCTGAGCCGGTAGGAGGAGATACCTTATCAGGATCTGCTGGTGGAGGCAGGATACCGGGCGGCGGTATCACACTTACCTTGTTGATCAGCTCCATGCCACTATAGGCCGCATCTACCTTACCGTTGAGTGTTAACGTCACCGTTGCTCCGGCTGGAAGATCGGCTCCCGTCCAGTCGCCTGTTTTAAGATCATAGCTACCCCGGTCGGCTTTATAACTTTCAACGATGTAGCCTGCCGGCAGCGTCTCTACTACTTTGAATGTTTCTTTGGCTGATATGTTCCCCGGGCCATGGTTGGTTACCTTTATGATGTAGTTCAGCGGATTGCCTGCTGTAGCCTTTTCCTGGGAAGCTGTTTTAACAATGCCAAGTGCGGCTACGCGGGTTACCGGTACTTTCACCTCTGAGCCGGTAGGGGGAGATACCTTATCAGGATCTGCTGGTGGAGGCAGGATACCAGGCGGCGGTATCACACTTACCTTGTTGATCAGCTCCACGCCACTATAGGCTGCATCTACCTTACCGTTGAGTGTTAACGTCACCGTTGCTCCGGCTGGAAGGTCGGCTCCCGTCCAGTCGCCTGTTTTAAGATCATAGCTGCCCCGGTCGGCTTTATAACTTTCAACGATGTAGCCTGCCGGCAGCGTCTCTACTACTTTGAATGTCTCTTTGGCTGATATGTTCCCCGGGCCATAGTTGGTTACCTTTATGATGTAGTTCAGCGGATTGCCTGCTGTAGCCTTTTCCTGGGAAGCTGTTTTAACAATGCCCAGTGCCGCTACGCGGGTTACCGGTACTTTCACCTCTGAGCCGGTAGGAGGAGATACCTTATCAGGATCTGCTGGTGGAGGCAGGATACCGGGCGGCGGTATCACACTTACCTTGTTGATCAGCTCCATGCCACTATAGGCCGCATCTACCTTACCGTTGAGTGTTAACGTCACCGTTGCTCCGGCTGGAAGATCGGCTCCCGTCCAGTCGCCTGTTTTAAGATCATAGCTACCCCGGTCGGCTTTATAACTTTCAACGATGTAGCCTGCCGGCAGCGTCTCTACTACTTTGAATGTTTCTTTGGCTGATATGTTCCCCGGGCCATGGTTGGTTACCTTTATGATGTAGTTCAGCGGATTGCCTGCTGTAGCCTTTTCCTGGGAAGCTGTTTTAACAATGCCAAGTGCGGCTACGCGGGTTACCGGTACTTTCACCTCTGAGCCGGTAGGGGGAGATACCTTATCAGGATCTGCTGGTGGAGGCAGGATACCAGGCGGCGGTATCACACTTACCTTGTTGATCAGCTCCACGCCACTATAGGCTGCATCTACCTTACCGTTGAGTGTTAACGTCACCGTTGCTCCGGCTGGAAGGTCGGCTCCCGTCCAGTCGCCTGTTTTAAGATCATAGCTGCCCCGGTCGGCTTTATAACTTTCAACGATGTAGCCTGCCGGCAGCGTCTCTACTACTTTGAATGTCTCTTTGGCTGATATGTTCCCCGGGCCATAGTTGGTTACCTTTATGATGTAGTTCAGCGGATTGCCTGCTGTAGCCTTTTCCTGGGAAGCTGTTTTAACAATGCCCAGTGCCGCTACGCGGGTTACCGGTACTTTCACCTCTGAGCCGGTAGGAGGAGATACCTTATCAGGATCTGCTGGTGGAGGCAGGATACCGGGCGGCGGTATCACACTTACCTTGTTGATCAGCTCCATGCCACTATAGGCCGCATCTACCTTACCGTTGAGTGTTAACGTCACCGTTGCTCCGGCTGGAAGATCGGCTCCCGTCCAGTCGCCTGTTTTAAGATCATAGCTACCCCGGTCGGCTTTATAACTTTCAACGATGTAGCCTGCCGGCAGCGTCTCTACTACTTTGAATGTTTCTTTGGCTGATATGTTCCCCGGGCCATGGTTGGTTACCTTTATGATGTAGTTCAGCGGATTGCCTGCTGTAGCCTTTTCCTGGGAAGCTGTTTTAACAATGCCAAGTGCGGCTACGCGGGTTACCGGTACTTTCACCTCTGAGCCGGTAGGGGGAGATACCTTATCAGGATCTGCTGGTGGAGGCAGGATACCAGGCGGCGGTATCACACTTACCTTGTTGATCAGCTCCACGCCACTATAGGCTGCATCTACCTTACCGTTGAGTGTTAACGTCACCGTTGCTCCGGCTGGAAGGTCGGCTCCCGTCCAGTCGCCTGTTTTAAGATCATAGCTGCCCCGGTCGGCTTTATAACTTTCAACGATGTAGCCTGCCGGCAGCGTCTCTACTACTTTGAATGTCTCTTTGGCTGATATGTTCCCCGGGCCATAGTTGGTTACCTTTATGATGTAGTTCAGCGGATTGCCTGCTGTAGCCTTTTCCTGGGAAGCTGTTTTAACAATGCCCAGTGCCGCTACGCGGGTTACCGGTACTTTCACCTCTGAGCCGGTAGGAGGAGATACCTTATCAGGATCTGCTGGTGGAGGCAGGATACCGGGCGGCGGTATCACACTTACCTTGTTGATCAGCTCCATGCCACTATAGGCCGCATCTACCTTACCGTTGAGTGTTAACGTCACCGTTGCTCCGGCTGGAAGATCGGCTCCCGTCCAGTCGCCTGTTTTAAGATCATAGCTACCCCGGTCGGCTTTATAACTTTCAACGATGTAGCCTGCCGGCAGCGTCTCTACTACTTTGAATGTTTCTTTGGCTGATATGTTCCCCGGGCCATGGTTGGTTACCTTTATGATGTAGTTCAGCGGATTGCCTGCTGTAGCCTTTTCCTGGGAAGCTGTTTTAACAATGCCCAGTGCCGCTACGCGGGTTACCGGTACTTTCACCTCTGAGCCGGTAGGAGGAGATACCTTATCAGGATCTGCTGGTGGAGGCAGGATACCGGGCGGCGGTATCACACTTACCTTGTTGATCAGCTCCATGCCACTATAGGCTGCATCTACCTTACCGTTGAGCGTTAACGTCACCGTTGCTCCGGCTGGAAGATCGGCTCCCGTCCAGTCACCTGTTTTAAGATCATAGCTGCCCTGGTCGGCTTTATAACTTTCAACGATGTAGCCTGCCGGCAGCGTCTCTACTACTTTGAATGTTTCTTTGGCTGATATGTTCCCCGGGCCATGGTTGGTTACCTTTATGATGTAGTTCAGCGGACTGCCTGCTGTAGCCTTTTCCTGGGAAGCTGTTTTAACAATGCCAAGATGAGCTGTAACTATGTCATATTTCAGCGTAATGCTATCTTTTGCCATACAGCTTCCATTTGTAACAGACCAAACGACCACCGCATTTGTATTTGGCTGGAGAGTAATGCTTGTGTTGGGAGATAATAAATCCTTAATAACTGCATTACTGCCATCGGGCAATATCCATTTCCCTATTCCTGGTCCCGGATCATTTGCCTTTAACATGAACACACCCAAATTACCGTTTGATTGTATCGGAGTTTCTATAGAAGCTTTAACCGGCTTACTATCTACCGATACAGTTGTCTCTTTTATATTGTTACATCTAAGCCCTTTACACTCTGCTTCCGGATCCGTTGGTGCTACAGGGTCACTATTTGTAGCATCGGGGTCGTTGACATCTGCCGGCCGTAAAATGCTTGCCTTAAGAGGAAGGTTTCCATTGGGAGGGCCTTCTTTCACTTTTCCAGAAATAGTAAAGCTAAATACGTCCTGATTCGCCATATTCAGCGAAGCCGTAAAGTCCGTAGGGTTTAGATTTATATCAAATATTGCGGAATTATCACCTGGCTTTGGCAGGGTGGATGGGTCGACTTCAAACTCAGTTGGAATACTAATTTTAAGTTTTGCCCCTCTTATATTGCTGGGCCCATTGTTCCTAACTACAACCTTAAATGTAATAGGAGTTCCCACACAAACTTTTTTAGCAGAAGGTTCAATACTTACAATTTCCAAATCTGCCTGTTGTAGAATCATTGGCACTTTACTAATCAGGGGATTACCGAAGACATAGGTCCAGGAGTCCAATCCCTTCTCATTACCAAATCCTCTATCCTCGAAAGTTGGGCGGCCCCACTTATGGCCATTCTCCAAACTGCTTACACCTTCAGTATTAATCTGTGGGGAACTTGGAATCGAACTTCCTTCACTATTAATCGGCGAATCATCCCAATAAATTGTACTCTCCGGACTTTTATCGCCATTGATACGGGTAATTTTAATTCCATTAGGATTATTCTCAACATCAATTAATGGAAAATGCACTTCTCCTCCGAACAAAGTAATTTTCACCACTCCAGGCGAAGCAACAACTGTCGGAGATACAGGTTTACCCAAGCCATCCAGGCCATCCCAGCTAATTGAATTTTCCCCTTCAATCGCGCTCCCCTTTAATTTTCTATCAATCTTGTCGGTATAAATTCCATTCTTATCAATATCTATTGCTATTTCATAAGAGCCGCTTATATTAGCCACAAACTTGATAAAACTTGTCAATGGCCAAGTGCCGGCACTCTCCTTTGTTCCTTCAACGCCTTCAAATTTAAAATCAGCAGCCTTGGGAGCCATTGGTTTAACTAATATCCATGTTTGAGAACCACCCGGTGTTTTTGCCAAAGCAGGGAGATCTGCCGCCGGCGCATTAAGGAAAAGCTTATGTGTTGTATTAGTCGCATCATCCGGTTTTGTCGGATCATGTACATTCAACGCTCTGATGTCTGTTACGCTTAAGTAAGATGGGGCGCCTGTTTTAGTATTAATAAATCCTTTATTGTTTACAAAAAAAACGAATCCCTTCCCCATAAACCCATTAGCGTCTACAGTATATTGATATCCATCTTTTGTTAACACATAAAACAGCGCATTAAATCCACCATTACCTGTATATCCACAAAAAAGGTTTAAATATACCCTTCCTGTCAAAAACCTGCTATCATTAACGTCCCGTACTGTTACATCAAAAGCGGCTATGTATGGAGATCTAGTATCTTGATCCGTGTTCCATTTCCATTCTTTATCGGCCGAAATAGTACCCAAATTATTAGCCCCTGGAGATGAGCCAATCATAGGTGATACAAAATCAATTTCCCAGATACCTTCCTGTTCTGAATTCACAGTAACTATGTACGGATTATACTTCGTCTTGTCTGGACCATTGGTTTGATTATTTGGGCCGTTCATTTCCTGCGTTCGGTTTTCAATACGCCCAATTATGGATTTGTTACCTGTTCCACTATTTCCAGTAGAACCATCAGGGGCCCGCCAAACAATAGTCCCACTACCCAGTCCCTGTGCGCTCGATCCCATATAAATTTTCTCCCCGGCTTTAGCATACACTTTGACTGTTCCAGAATATCTGAATGGATATGATTTGGTGTCAAGACTCGGACCACTTGCCAGAAATGCTCTGGTTCCACCACGGGACATCAGGTCTTTACTACCTTCGGCGTTAACACGTAACGACAAAAATACCAATATTACAGAGAGAACAAGGAGTTGAATACTTTTAAGCATATAAGTTTTCATTTGGATATTAAGTCTTGTCGAGTTTACAGAACACAAGGGTATATACATCGATACTAACGATGCAAAATTGACGATTCAATTTTTGAGAGACCAGCGAAGGATTTTGATTAATACATTAAACTTAATGCCACTACTTCTAAATATTGTATATTAGACAATTCACTCAGGGTCACTGAAAATCATTAAAAACAGAAGAAGATTAGGAATGCAAAATATTTAATGCTCGATTTTGGAAATGCTGTATTTAAATTATTAAATGGTGTCAAATGAGGAATTCCAATCTAACGGATAATAACCATCGGATCGAGCAATTAATATGCTCAAAAAACTGTTTCCAGTCTATGTACATTAGGATTTTATCGGGCTACCAACTTTAAAATACATTAATAGGCTATCACAACAATCAACGGGATTAAAACATCAACTAAGCATTAATTAACTATAATATGGGCCGAAATTATTTTGTTTTATTTTAAAATCCATTAAACTTGTTTAATAAATAGTTCGGTATCTTTAAAACGACCATAGAGTCGACATTAAGGCATCTGGATCATAATTGTTTTACTTATTGCAACTTAGCGCCAGACCTATTAAT
>NZ_CABFVU010000002.1:360000-1460485 GCF_902150045.1 Chitinophaga polysaccharea | reverse complement strand
ATCCATCACCATCTTATCCTGGCTAAGCGTCTGTAGCTGATCCGGCTCTGCTTTTACCTGTTTTACTCCGCTATTCTTATCCACTAATTTAAACTGATCATCGAACAAAACAAAATTCAGGTAGGCTTTGGGCCGGTCGGCATTGGGCTTATCTGCATCTCTTTCTTTCAACCGCCGGTAATCATTATTATAAAAATTGCTGTTGAAAGGTGTCATATTATCACTGCCGGCTACTCCATGCGTACCATCAGGGCTGCTGCTTCTATTGAAAGCCTGCACCAGGTCGACCAACATATTTTCGGCTGTAGAAGTAGCTGGTTGCTGGTCTTTGGGCCCACCGGATTTATAAAACGCTTTCGCGCTGAGCTGGATCGTATCTCCTGCCATTACCCGCAATACAATGGAAGGCCCTATTTTCTTGCCTCCGTTGGCGGCAGTTAATTTTGCTACAGATGCGTTGCTGCCGGCACTTTCATCGGCTGGATAGCCTGCCGGTTTAGCTGTTCGGGAGTTATCTATATTGCTGAACAAAGCGGATTCTTTAGCAGCACTGGATGTTTCCATTGTAGCCACATAGGAGTTAACATCATTATTCTCGGATAATACCATGCGGATATTGCCCAAATGATCTTTTATAAAATAATCATAAGCCATCACTAACGGCTGACCTGTCTTATAAATCAATCTTATACGGCCTTCCTCGTGACTTAAAAATTGCAACGTATCGTTTTGGTAAACTGGACCATTAAAATAATCTGTCACCGTCTTCTTAGAGGTGGCTGGTGTATTATCAGTTACAGTCTTCTTTAATTTATTCCCGATAGCATCATATTGGTATTCAATAATCCCTTTATTGGGAATAACTATTCTTTCTGGCAAATTGAGATGATTATAAACGATGCTATCCATCACCTTATTTTTATCAGAGATCATATTACCGTTCACATCAAAAGCATAATCGGCAAGGTCCTGGCTTCTGTTGGCAGTATTGTTTGCGGCTGGTTCTTTGAAATCTCCAAGAACACTGTTTACGTCATTACTTCCATCCCAAACACTTTTTAGCTGGTTGGAACTATCAGCATATCGATAATGCATATCGTCAATAATAGCGCTTGTGGTAGTTTTCAATCCGCTTTGCTTCATGGCAAGAATATTACCATTAGCGTCATAAGCCAGTGAAGGGTTGGTTCCATCTCCCATCTTAACAGAGTAGTCAATCGTCGTATTATTCCAGCTTCCACCTGTATTGCTCAGGAAATCGGCTTTCATAAGCCGGTTGGCTTTATCATAAGCAAAATCGTACTTCCGGCGATCACCGGTTCCTTTCCATATACTGCCACCTATATTACCATTGAATTGAGGGGCCACATAACTGGCGCCGGTTATCGCGGAAGTAGTTTTGTCATATGCCAACTCATAACCAAAAAATCCGGCTTCCTCGTTATTAACATACTTCCTGTTCATGCCCTGTATCCAACCCAGGATATTATAATCCATTTTCTCAGTGTTGATACTATTTCCCTGAACCTTTGTTTTTAACTGACCAAGTTCGTTATAAGTATTCTGCAACACTTGTGTATAAATGGTTTCACTGTTTAACTTCTTCTTTAGGGTCAAAACCCTTCCCGTAGCATCATAGCTCATTACACTAAGAACCTTTGTAGATGGAGTCAACCCACTTCTTAAATTCTTATGATTCAACACACTACTTAATATCTTCCCGCTAAAATCATATCTGTTACTGGTTATATCAGATGCGCCTGAAACATTCTGCGCAATGGTTTGAATACTGCGCGCCTTATTATCATAATAACTGGTGGTGGTCAGCCATTGATTAGTACCTAAAACGCGTACGCTTCCTCCGGTATTAGCGGATCTTACCATCGACGCTGCCGTATTTACTATTTCCGGACTGATGGGATTATCTCCGCTCTCGAGGGAACCCATTTCAGACGCCAGAAAAGGCTGACTGCCTGCAAAAGAATAATTATCATAATAAGTGTAAGTCAGCGGATATAAATCTGCTGTTGAAATGCCGGGCAATGGATTATTAACACTGGTGGTGACAACGGTATTCCCGGGGGAAAGTAGTGTTTCAAAAGTACCCGATCCACTGTCGAAACCATTGGTAAACATAATACTATCCGCAGCCTGGTAAACGGATCTGCCATCGTATGAACCCACCGTAAGACTGGATGGGCCGGGTATACTTGTGGTCAGCACCGTTCCACCGGAAGCAGTATTCATAGCCGTTTGCAAAGCCTGCTGAGTTATATCCTTATTATAAAGCGCGGTCATTACAGGGCGGTTCAGTTCATCGTAAAAGGTAGTATGCCACTGTTTCTTACCCAACATGTTCCCGTCTTGCGTAAATACCGGCCTGTCGCGTAAGTCGTAAACCGTTGCCACAGGGTTAGCTCCAGGCAATCTTTTCAGAATCATGCGTTTCTTATCGTCGTACTGATACTGAAAACATAGCCCGTTGAGGATGGCTGTATTAAGTGTCCAATTGGCCTTAATCAATTCCACAGCTTTTGGAGAAAGTACACAACGAAGATTACCAATATCATCGTAGATATAATATGTACATAACCATCCGTCATGATTTTCACCGGGAGATGTGGCTATCTGCTGTTTTCTTAATATAGTTTGTCCATCAAGGTTTTTATACTCAACTGTTTTACTTCCCTGCTCATCTGTTATAATTAGCTTATTAAGCACACCAGCGGGATATATTTTCGTTGAAACTGGGGTTACAATGGGTCCTGCCGGTATATTCCATATCCGGACCTGGTCTGCTGTAGTATTAACCTGGTATGCAGTGGATTTCCCCCGGCTACTGCCCACCCATGAGCTTCCTGGAGATGCAGTTTTAAGGTTACGGCCGAGCGGCGATAATTCATAAGTAGTTTTACCCACCGGAGGTTCTCCGGGAAAAAGCCCCTGGTAAAAAGCCTGCTGATCTGTAACAGCCTGTAACTTATACTTACCATTGCCGGCAGTATTTCTTGAGTCACTTGCAGTATAACTATAAGATAAATAATTATTTGTTTCCCTTCCATACTCATCATATTCATTTATCTGTACAAGGTCTTTACCAGCACCACCTGCCTGCTGGCTTACCTGTTGCACTTGTCTTCCTAGTCCATCAAAATATGCTATGCTCTTCAATTTATTACCTATAGAAAGTGAAGCAACGCCGCTGGTATCCAGCACACCTGACTTTTGAACAGTATTGGTAACAATAAAACTCCTGTTGTCCGCGAGGTAGTCTTCCGTAAATGTTTTAAATATTAATACATTTGAATAAAGTGTTTGTGTAGCACAGGTAACCTGCCTTCGTATTTGCATATCAGTAGTAAACGTAGGCGCTGCAGATGGATAGTCTGCGCCTGTCCCGATATTCTGCCAGGTAGTTCCGTTAGTACTTTGCTGCCAAACATACTGGTAAGAAGTAGACACACACTTTCCACCTGTAGCAACGGATTGTGTTATTACTGGTTTCACGCCGGCAATGGCAATTGTGTCATCGGCGTAAATACTACCCGGTTCAAGCGGAAGCGTGTTAAATGTAAGTTCATTTGACTTAACGGTGAAACTTCCACATGTTGTTTCCCTATAGATAATAATTTCCGAACCTGTCAATACCAAACTGTTCACCGGATATTCTACACCGGTGCCCAACAGTTGTGGGGTACCAGTGGATGTAACCTTATACCACCAGCGATAGGAAATTCCCGACTGAGTGCATTGCCAACCATGCCCTGGTATTTGCGCAACCGCCGGACTGCTGCCATATGGTAACTCAGAACCGGCAACAGTATAATACAGCACACCGCCATTCACAGGTTCATGAACATAATTCACAGCACCTACCTGGCTATAGAAACTGGTTCCATTGTAAGTGACCTTCCTCCTGAAGTAAGTTGTCTTTTCTGTGGAAGAAGCCGGAGGAACCAACATCTGCTGATTAGCACCTGATATTGCTGAAAATGGACCAGTAGAACTGGAAGCCGATTCCCATTGATAAACATACCCGGTTCCTTCACAATTACCGCCAGTGGCAGCCCAAGCCCTTATGGTTCCCGGAACTGAATCGGTGTATGCGGTCTGAGAAATGGGACTCACCTCTGCATTAACGGTAAATGGTCCTGCTGCAGTACTCACGTTCAATGAAGTAGAGCCACTTGGCGCCCATAATGTAATAGTTCCGGTGGTAAAGGTGGTATCAAATATTACCTTTATCTGGAATGCCCCTGTAAGACAGTAGGACATATTGGCTTGTATCTTCCCTGGTGAGCACCATTGCATTTGTGGAATATCGGTACTTGACCAATTCCCACCGGCGGTATAAGTATATTCTCTTCCGGGTAAAATACAATTAGCCGGCCCACTGATAACAATTTGTGCATTTGCCCCTAAGCAAAGTACCAGAAAGCAAACGGACAATATCCAGGCCTGAAATATCTTTGACATTACTTATATTTTAAGTTAGGGATAACATTAATTCTTATGGTGATATTCATAGGTCTTTACAATATTCCGGTTAACGTCTTTCTCTGCCTTCAGGCGACCTGCACTATCATATTCATAATATGAAATTATATTCAAAGGCGAGCAAGTTGAAGTTAGACCTATCAGCGGATCATATGTATAAGTGGTCATTTGCGCCTTCTCAGGAAAGAGTCTAAGCTCATCTATTGTTACGCTGCCGCTCACCTGCAACGTGGTTGCGCCTGCCGGCAATTTATGTTCATAATAGGTCCAGCCTCCGGTTGTCATGCCCGTTACTACCGTTGTTCCACTTATGGTGGCAGCCCCGGCTTTACTCCAATAACTAATGATATGCACATTGGCACTGTTAATACCCGAGGCAGTGATGGCGCCTTTGGTAAGATCATACACCTTTTTCCCTGTTATAGCTGCCGTGTTATTTACCGGTATCCCGCTGAAGTTCCAATTTCCTTTTCCATCTGCCTCAAAACTGGTGTAGGCTATATCGCTCGTGGCTGCATTATTAACCTGCGCTATAGCATTTTGCCTGTTATAATCCCATACAATAGCAACGGATGGCGCATTTCTGGCTGTATATTGTAGTACATTACTATTTGCATCATAAGCATCCAAACTAATCAGCTGGTTATAACGGCTGTCAGTTTGCAAAGTGCCCGCATTAATCTTAACGGGTACAAAATCATTAATCAAACTACCAACCCGTAACTCCTGCCGTTTATCAATTTTAACTGCTTTGTTCGTTAACAGCTTGTAATTAGTTAATTGCGCTCCTTTTACGAAGGTTCCCGACAACCCTTCTGTTCCTGAAATGCTTACCCATTGTTCTAACGGCACCGCCTGCATATTCCTGCGCAACATAGTATCTATTACAGCATTGCCGGTAGTAGTAGCTGTTCCGGTTAACAGGTCGGCTGCATAACGGTCATTCGTTGTTACCGTATTTCCTTTACTATCGGTTGTAATAGTCCGGGAAACCTGCTGATGCTTAAAATTGTCGTACTTGAACAATTTTGTAACGGTTACGGATTTTGTCTGATCATCCGAGTCGTAGGTAGTAGTGGTAGATGATGTAAGATAGTTGTCATCGGATGAGATGGAATAAAAAGAATAGAGATAGCTGTAAGAATCATGATAGTCGGCACAGAAGCCTGTTCTGGCAGCAAGACTTACATCAGAGGCACTTGATTCATCACTGATAATTGTCTTCCCTACGGCAAACCCAACATTATTATAAAACGTTTCAGGGAAGGCCGTATACTGATAGGTATCTTCCTGTACTTTACGGTAAGTAGCCCCCGTTCTCAGGTATTGAGTTTTATTCAGTAACTGGCCCCTGACATAAAAATAACTGTTTAATATCGGCATGCCTGTCATAGAAGCCGTTTGCAAAGCATCCGGGCGATCGCTAAACAAGTATTCCGTTTTCCCTGAATTATTGATCCCATCACCAATGTACTCCCTCACATTTGTATATGCAACTGGTACAGCATCATAAGGCTCAATGTCGATGATTGGAGAAGAAACATATGAAGTTACATTTTTGGTCGCCATTGTTACCGGACAGGCAAAATGCGGGTTAGTCCAAAAATATCGCTGCGTTTGGTTCATTTTGAAAAAATGATTCCTTAAAGTGAAGTTCGGCCGGGCGCTTAAATATTCATATGTCTTTATTACCGGCCTTGCTTTGCCTCCAGCTGCACTCTTTATTGTTTTAACTCTTAATCCCCCTGCAAGTTTCTCTACCCCGGATTCCTCATACCTGTTAGCCTCATACTCAAACTCCGTATAGCCACCGGTAGGATAGTTAATCCTTTTCAAAACGCATGCCTGCATGTATTCATTGTCGGGATCACGGCCGTTGGGAATATTACTCCCAATAGTGATGGTATTCAAATTATATGGGACCGACATCTGTGGTATCAGGGAATTATTTGGTTTCCCATTGTAATAGCCCCAAAAATCCCTACTGGCAGACGTATACTCAGGAAGTATCTTGTTGGTATTATACTCAAACCGATACTTTTGAATTAACTCACCGCTTCCTCCCAACACCGCCAGGGAATCCAGCCTTAATCTTTTAGTTGCGGCGTTTGTTCCCTGAATAAAATAGCTTTTATAAAACTGTATACTTTTAATAAGTTTAAATTGTGATGTAGTATAATCGTAGGAATATACTTTTATTGCATTGAGTGCATATTTACCTGCTGCAGGATCTTCCCTTAGTGTTCCTGATAACTCAAAAACAACTTTACCACCGCTGAAATTGATCTCCTTTAATTGTTCCTGAAAAGTAAGGCTTGTATTGTCTGCACCAGTAACCAATTGAGGGTTAGAATAATATACTGGATTACTTGGCTCATAATTATGTACATTGTCTTCAACCGTCCATATCTCCGTTGCATCCGGTATATCAACCCTGTCTTGCCCTGTATTGTAAGAAAAAGAAATGGTATCCCTGTTATCCTGTGATATCATACTTTCCAACAACCAGGCAGAAGTTGCAGGCAGTGTTCCCCCGCTGGTTGAAACTACCGTGCTTTCTTTGGCTGTTCTGCCAAAGCTGTATTTATTTCCTTGCTCATCCTGTATATCAAAATAAGGTAACCCTGCAATATTTGTATTAATGGCGAGCGGCGAAAATGGCAGCATGGCAATTTTATAGTTATCGTTACCGTTAAAAAAGAATTTGCCATTCCGCCCATTGAAACTATAACTGTAGATATCGGGTTGTGCATCATACAGTTTAGATTTAAGTGAACTAAGGTATTGCAAACTAGCAGTTGACTCGGGATTTACTGTTGCTGCCGGCTGAAGTTTACCGGAAAGATACCCATTAGGAAATTCATCAGCTATGCCCATAATCCTCCGTGTAATTTGCCCCCCGGTAATTACCGACCATCCCAAACCAGCCCATCCTGCTTTTTCATTTACTTTAAAACCTGACGCATGATAGCTCAGGGTAATAGGCATTTTAAAATCGCCGGACACAACTTCATATAATGGAATAGATATATCCGGTAAACCCGAAAACATATTCACAGGATAGTCGCCATACTTATCCATCCCCGCTACATTAGGCGATTTAGGAAAAACAGTAGGAACAAAATACGCATTGGGCGAATTCTGCGCCTGCGAATATCCTATACAACCAATAACATCAACAAGCATTAACAAAACAACTAATAATGATTTCATAAAGGGATTTTAATGTGACGAAAGTACAGGACAGAATATTACTTACTCCGGGACTTCATCCTCTCCATTTCCTGCCATTGTCTTTCATTCTCTTTCTTTAATTCAATGATATATAAAGTAAGTTCTTCTATCTTCTGCAGCAGTTTCTTATTCATATCTCCAACATCCAGCCCATTTTTCTGTACTTCTGTTTCAGATGGAATTTCAGGCAAATGTCCATTCTTCCTAATAAAACGCTCTACTTCCTGCAGAGATGGTAACTGATAGTTGGAATGAAACACAAAATCAGCCCAACTGCCCTGCGTTACCTTCACTTTCCTTGCTCCAATAGTCCCTTCTACGGCCAGCTTATAATTTCCGGGACTGGTAGTGCCGATCCCAACATTTCCCACATTGTTAATAGTCATTCTGATGGTGGTAGCTGCGTTTGTCCGGCCGGTTTCAAAATAAAGATTGCTGGATGCGTTGGCAGCTGAGATATGAAGATCACTATAACTCTCTATTACGTTATCCTTCCGGTAACCTGTTACCGCAAAACCGACGCTTGCTGTTCCCATATATAACAGAGAATTAGGGATACTTTTGTTCTCCAATCTTATCAGGTTATCAAGTGTACTGTCAGCTGATTCTATTGTTAGTTTTGCTATCGGCGTCAATGTTCCTATACCAATGTACCCATTAGGTTTAAAGGTCATCCAGGGAGAAGGATGAGGAGAGTCTGCAGTTGTATTCCCTCCTATATAAGCATAGTTAACTGTTCCATTGTTACTGTTCACACCAAAAGCGGCGAGCTTCCCTGTTCCATTGTAGGAAATACTGAACTCACGGGCCCAAGTGCCAGTGAAATTAACATCCATATTAACACCCCAGGGATAATTTGATGGATTAGTAAGTTTAATAGCCCCCGTATTAACATGTAATAAAGCTGAGGGCGAAGAAGTACCAATGCCAACCTGTCCGCTTGATGGAAAGATATTCTGGGAATAGGCAAAAGGGCTGATAAGAAAAGCAAAGAAAAATAAGAAAAAATACTTCATAGTCGGGCTATTATGGTACAGGGTTGATAAATACTGATTTTCCATCCGTGTTATAGCCTGTCCGCTATAACGCTAAATGGCACCAGGGGTAACGCTTATAATAAACAAAATGACTTCGGCTAAATAACTGATGTATTCTCTTTCACACAAAATACCGGGTTATACTTTCAATTCATTGCTAAATTATAATAAATATTAAAACTCCAAAATCTTTTTTTAATATCCACACCCTTTTGAACTATTTCATTCACATATTAGTGTAATGTATACCATAAAGGCAGCTTCAGCAGGCAAATTTGGCACCATCCATGCAAATCCGTAAAGCAACAGATCTGTCTTTCCGTGAAGAAAAACCAGGTATATTAATGAAAACGACAATTACAGAAAACAGGTGTATACTGATGAAATATATCTGGGTTTCGGTTTGTGCCAAAATTACCTCAAATTGCAGCCTTATCCACCTAACAGACATTGAGCAGCACAAACCAAACAACCGAAGAAAAAAGCCTTAAAAGAGGATTACAGAACAGGCATATCCAGTTGATCGCCCTCGGCGGCGCCATTGGCACCGGCTTATTCCTGGGCATAGGCCCTGCCGCAGTACTGGCAGGCCCCTCTGTAATTTTAGGCTACGCCCTGGCCGGCATTATTGCTTTCTTTATCATGCGCCAGCTGGGCGAAATGGTGGTGGAAGAACCGGTTTCCGGCAGCTTCAGTCACTTTGCCTATAAATACTGGGGCTCATTTGCAGGTTTTTCTTCCGGGTGGAATTACTGGATCCTTTATATCCTGGTGAGCATGTCGGAACTTACAGCCATAGGTGTATATGTACATTTCTGGTGGCCGGAGATTCCCCTATGGTGCTCCAGCCTTTTCTTTTTTGTGGCTATTAATGCGTTAAACCTCAGCTCCGTTAAAGTATATGGAGAAGCCGAGTTCTGGTTTTCGATCATAAAAGTAGTGGCCATAATAGCCATGATCGCTTTTGGTATCTATCTGCTGGTCAGCGGCAGCGGCGGCGAACAAGCCAGTATACAAAACCTGTGGAACGACGGTGGCTTCTTCCCACGGGGATTATTAGCCGCCGATGGCAAGGGCGGCTTCCAGGGATTATTTGCCGCCATTGCGCTCATTATGTTTTCTTTCGGCGGACTGGAATTAATCGGTATCACCGCAGCGGAGGCCGACCGGCCGGAGAAAACCATACCCAAAGCTACTAACCAGGTTATTTACCGCATCCTGATCTTCTATGTGGGCGCTCTCGTCATTCTGTTTTCACTGTCGCCCTGGAAAAGCATTACTACAAACAGCAGCCCGTTTGTAATGGTATTTGAAAGCCTGAAAGGATTTCAGTTCAGCCTCTTTGGCAAAACTGTCTATTTCACCAGCCTTATCGCAAATGTGCTGAACCTGATCGTTCTCACGGCAGCGCTTTCTGTGTACAACAGCTGCGTATACAGCAACAGCAGGATGTTATATGGTTTGTCGAAACAAGGCAATGCTCCCGCTTTCCTGTCTCACCTGAACAAAAATCATGTACCGGTAAAAGCAATTCTGGTATCAGGACTGTTTGCTGCTATCTGCATAGTGATAAATAAAGTGATCCCTGAAAAAGCGCTCGAGATACTAATGTCGCTGGTGGTGTCAACACTCATCATCAACTGGCTGATGATCACCGTAGTGCACCTGAAATTCAGGAAAAGCAAAAAAGCAGATAACATCCGTACTAAGTTCCCTTCTTTTATATACCCTGCCTCTAATTATATTTGCCTGGTATTCCTGGTAGGCATACTGGCGCTGATGTGGATCACCGGCATGAAACTACCGGTGGAACTGATCCCGGTGTGGATGGTGTTTTTGTATGTGTGTTTTTTGTTAGTGAAGAGGAATAAGAGGTCTGCCACGGCTACTACTTCATGACCTGGTTAAATCCATATCTCAAATTAATACTCGCTATAAACGCACTGAAAGGATCTTTCTCTTTCAGGTAGTTATCAATACCCGCTTCCGCCACGATCCAGATGCTTTTAGAGATCCGGAACTCGGTACCAAAATTAAACAACAGGGATTTTTCAAAGCCATCATAATTCTGGTACTTAAACTGCGTTTCGGCAAATCCCCTGAAGCTGGCGGTGCCCAGGTAGTAACGCACATTCACAGTTGCATTGATAGCGGTAGTGTCTTTAAACTCCGACCGGGGCAAACTGAAGCTACCGCCCAATAATAACTGGCTGCTTTTCCCGATACCTAATGCCCAGGTAACCCAGGTGTTGAAAGAAGCAAAGCCGGCGTTCTTAATCAGTGAATCGCGCGACTGCCCCACCCAGGCAATAGCGCCATCCAGGCGGCTGGTGTTCCAATGCTCGCTTTTAAACTTTTCTATAAGACTATCTACAGCAGTGTAGTATTTTTTCTTATCCTTGTCATATCCTTTTTTAAAGGCATCATAACTTGCCTGTAAGGCGGTATCCGGGTTTTCTTTGAGATATTCTTCTGCTTTGTTTTCCGCGAAATCCCAGAATTCGGCATCATGGTCTTTTCCATACTGCGCGCGTTCTACCGGAGGTATTTCTTTGTGAACAATAATGATCCAGTTATTCTTAAACTCCCTTAGCACCAGCTGTTCCTGTTGTTGTGCAATAAATACCTCCTTTCTTCTGGCGGCATTCAATAACAGGTCGTCCCTTTTCCGGACAATAGAAAACCGGTAGCCGACAGCCAGCCTGGAAGATACATTCCCCGAATCAACGATAGCGCCTATACTAAAAGAGGAATTATACCAGAATCTTCTTTTCCCATAATCTTCCAGTGTCCAGTTTTTGCTGGCCAGTTTACCGGGAGAAAATTCCACAGCAAAGTTGCGGGGAATCACGCCCTGTCCGTTTGAATAAAATGGCGATAAGCTAAGGGCAAACTTTTGAATATCTGAAGGGCGTAACAGGTTGGATGGATCAGCGCCCAGCGCCTTAAACGCAGGCATGTCCGGAACGGAAAAGTTCAACAGGTAATACTCTGTACTATCTGTTTTAAACTGCGCGGATGCCTGGAAGGACACAAGCAGCAGTAACAGGCACATCTTTCTAAATGGTAACATACAAGGGTTTTAAGGAAATGGAATCAATTTTTTTTGGCAGACAGCTGCAGCAGGATATCTTCTGTTTTACCGGTAACATCGTCGCCTAAAATAGCGATAGCGCCATAACCAATTTGGTCGCTCCCTATTACTTTCGCAGCATCAAAATCATCTCCCTGTAACACGCTTACCTTTAACTTATACCCGTTATCATCTTTATATCTTCTCACTCTGAAAGAGATATCCAATACTCTTTTGTCAAAATTTATCAACGGTTCTCCGGGTTTATAATCATTTTGCACCAGGTAGTAGTCCGGCTGGGGAAGTTCGTTACTGTTTTGCCGGAGGGGCTTTGTTAAAATGGGCAGTTCATCGGCGGTAGCTGCCCACATCTGGTAGATGTAAGTAATAAAATAGATGCCGGTCATTTCGATCCTTATCCATAGTTTTCCGCCATTCGGGTCATAGGATACCTTTTTCATGATATACAGATTAGGACCTAAAAATAGATATTTAAATTTATTCTTCTTTGCTGCTGACATAGGGTTGTCATCCCCTCATTCTACTTTTACATCACACCATAAAAAAATACAAATATGCTAAGAGGATTTGCCACACAAACGTTTTTTGCCGCCGACCATGAAGCTGCAAAAAAATGGTATACAGCGCTAACCGGTATCCCACCTTACTTTGAAAGGCCCGGCTATGCCGAGTTCCGCCTGGGCGATTACCAGCATGAACTGGGTATCATCGATAGTAAATATGCGCCTGCTCAGGCCGGCAAAGGCCCCGGCGGCGCCATTACTTACTGGCATGTGGATAATATACAGGCAGGATTGGAAAAATTGCTTGGCTTAGGCGCTACCGTATTTGAACCTGTTACGGAACGGGGCCATGGGTTTGTAACGGCTTCTGTTGTAGATCCTTTTGGCAATATCCTGGGCATCATGTACAACCCTCACTATGTGGAAGTGCTGAACGCCAATACCAAATAGCGCCTCAATGTGCTGCTTCTACTACCAGCACCCAGTCGTTCCCTGCACCGGTGGCAGGCGGCGTAAAGGTAACAGCCGGTGACTGTTTTATAACGCCGATACTTGTTTTCTCCGCACTGCGTGGGTTAAACCACCAGCAGTTCAGTGCTGTTGCCTTTATAACAGCGGTGTTTACCTTCAGCGGTGTACCAATGGGCAAATACACCATGAGGTAGGTGCCTGCAGCATCCCTGAAGGCTTCCATATGGGCGGCGCCTTCTCCCTGGCCGGACAGGATCAGCGAAAGATCCGGTACACGGTTTAGTGCGCCGTGGATATTAATAAGCCGGCGAAGATAACCGGCCTGGAAAGCACCGGGCCGATCCAGCGCATTCATCCAGCCCCGGTCGGGATAATTAATGGCGGCTTCACGCGCGCTCATGAATTGCCACACTGCATGATGCCCGTAAGTAACGCCGCAGGCGCCGGCAAATACAGAGCGGTATAATTGCTTGCGTACATCATAGTCCCTGAAATAGCCATTGTCGGGGTCCCACTTGGGCCAGGGATTTACGGGATGGTCCTCGTAATTGGGCTCCGCATCCAGCACAGGCCTCAGCGGCGAACGTTGCCGGTCTTTCCGTACAAATTCCCAGCATGGTACATCATGCCCGCTGCCATGCCCGCTCTGGAACATATGGATGTTCAGCCAGGATTCCTGTTGCAGCCACTGGGAACTGCTGCTGCCCCCGGAAGGATGGTAAGCAATAATACATTGCCCCGCAGTGCCGTCCTGTATACCCTTTGCCATAGCCCGCCATACAGGGCGCCAATCGCTGCTGTCATTTGCAGCCGGGCGGTCGCCTCCAAGTATCCAGATAATGTTTTTATCATCCCGGTACCTGCTGCCTATCCATTTCCCATAGGCGTATGCGTTAGTGCTATCAAATACCACCGGGCCTTCGCCCCATAGCTTTGTAACTTTATCGCCCCAGGTAGGAAGCAGCCCTATATACAGTCCCCTTTGCATTGCCCAGCGGATGGTACTATCGATCAAAGTGAAATAAGCATTATTGGGAGTAGCCGGGTTTTCATCCAGGAAGGGAAGCTGCTCGTAGCGGTTGGGCTTGCGGAGACCATTAAACTCCGCCAGTACCACCGCTTGTATTACAGTGAACCCTTTATTGACGCGGTTATCCAGGTAGTATTTTATTTCAGCGGTATCCAGCCGGTGGAATAATTCCCAACCGGTATCGCCTAACCAGAAAAAGGGTTGTCCGTTTGCATATTGGAGATAATGTCCATCGGGCGATACGCGTAAACGCTCCGGTGTTTGCGCCCGGATGCCAATACAATAAAGAAGGCTGCACAGGAGCAGTAACTTATTTTTCATAACGGGAATATTCCTCAGAAAAATAAAGATTTCCGGGAATAAAAGCAGTAATTAATACTTTTTCGGGAGATAAACCGGCAGCAGTTATTGCTGCAATTCAATCACGCTACCGTTTTTCGTAAAGCGGGTATCCTTTACGGCGCCGGTGCCGGAAAACCGGTATTGTACGCCTACAATGTCGGAAGGTGGATTGGAGAAGGTCAGCTCAGCGGCGGAGCTATCATTCACATAAAACCGCATATGCCTGTTTTGGGTAACCACACGCAGCTTTACCCACTGTGCGAGGTTGGCGCCAAATTTAGAAAGGTCGGTATTCCGGCTGTCGATGGTCGTGCCTGCGGCAAACAGGGAAAGCTCTCCTACACAGCCAGGCGCACACAAGGGAATAAAGATCACATCATTTTTACACAGGATCAGCACTTCCACCCGCTGGCAGGCGGCGGTCCCCTGCCGGAAACCACTTTTCAGTGTAGTTTCAAAAGTAAAGTCATCATTCCGGAGGTCGCCGAACGATTGCACATAAAAAAAACGCAGTGCCGGTGGAACAGGTTGCAGGGGCAGATGGTATTGTGATAACAACGCTTCCTCCACTTCCACACCATTTCCTTTCATCACTTCGTTCTTCCGGAAATACAATGGAGTACCGGATTGCTGCTCTACCAATGCGAGCCATCCACCTGAGCCAATCATCAGGTCATGCTCTTTTACAATTTGTTTATTGACTATTAATTTCGCCCTGAAATAACCTGGTGTGTAGTATATAGTGGTAAAGGTGTTTTCTTTTGCAGGTACCGGTACCTTCCTTCTTATGTCCCAGCTTTGAGAAATGAAAACGGAATCTTTTCCTGCCGCAGCAGCGTTGTAGTTGAAAACAACGGAATTGGGAACTCCCTCTCTCACTATTTTATTGCTGCTGAATGAAAAAGCGGCGGTATTAAGCGGTTTCCCGGGTTTGGTATTGGATAACAGTAAAGCATATACGAGGATGCCCAGTGGTAACAGGGCCAGCAGCCAGTACGTCCATTTGCGGTGTTTTCGCGGTGCTGCAATCGGTAAAATGCCAGCACCGGTTGTTTGGGGGTCATATGCCGCGCGGCTGTTTGTAGTATTCCCTGCCGAAATATGACCGGATGTTGTACCAGCCAACGTATTATTGGCCGATGTGACATCGGTACCTGCTACAATATATGACGTATCAGCCACCTTATTATTAGCGTCAGCACCTGCGGCAATATGCAATGTATTATTAGCCAACGTAGCATCATTACCCGTTGCAATATCACCGGGTAATGGCCCGGCCACCGTATTGACCGTTGCTGCCGCATCGCCTGGCAATGACCTCTGATCACCGGCTCCTCCCGGTGTAGCATCCCCGGTTGCCGGGGAAGCCCCCGGCAACAGCACTATAAGGCGTTTAAACTCCCGCCAGTCGGCATACCCGGCAAACTGCGCCAGCGTATTCAACGTAGTGGTAGCCGGCATATTGGTGTATTTCAGTTTCCCCCACAACCGTTTCAGGGTAGTAACACTCAGCATTACCCCGGTGGCTTCTTCTATCGCCTCGCTTAGTTTTTCAAAATCATAGGTGGTCCACTCGCTGCCGTCACCACGGTTTAACCGGGCTTCTGCCAGCTCCAGGCACTTTCTTATATAATTTATTTCAAAACTATTATTCATTTCCAGGTAATCTGTTACAAGCTTGCACGGATTTGCACATACTTGATGCGCCGATGTTTCGCCCTGAAATTAGTTATTATTCAGATTTGCCGGAGCATTTAAAATAAAAAACAACCGTCATGACAAAAACCCGCACCGCGTGCCTATTCCTGTTGCTCCCTTTATGCGCAGCAGCACAAAAAAAGAAAAACGGTCCCCAGGATGTTATCAAGGTACCACTCCAGGCCGAACATTGGTCGTTCCAACCAGGCACCGTGGAGTTCATCACCTATAAGTCGGTACCGGCCATGAAGCTGCTGAACAGGAACGATACCGCCGTCCTGAAACAGCTGGATTTTACAAACGGTACCATCGAATACGATGTGCAGGCCACATCGCCTTTCACTTCGTTCTACTTCAGGCGCATCAGCCGTAAAGAGAATGAGTGCTTTTATTTCCGTATCCCTTCATCAGGGAAAGGCGATGCCGTACAGTATGCTCCCACCCTGGATGGTATTAACATGTGGGATATGCTGCCACAGTACCAAACCGCCGCATGGATCAATAAGGACGACTGGAACCATGTGAAACTGGTCATTTCCGGCAGGCAGATGCGTGTATATGTTAATGATACCTCGAAGCCGGCGCTGGAAGTACCTTACCTGGAAGGCAATACCCGGCACGGCGGCATCGCATTCGACGGGCAGGCCATTATTGCAAACGTAGTAGTGAAGCCCGACCAAACGGAAGGACTGCCCTCCAGCGAGGGAACAGATATCACCAACAATGATCCCTCCTACCTGCGCACCTGGCAAATCACACAGCCAATGACCACCCCTGAAAAAATAGATTTCAGCAAGGCCTGGATACCAGGTAAGGATACCCCCTGGGAAACCATCCGGGCCGAAAGAAGAGGACTGGTCAATGTGACCCGGAAGTTTGGCAGCGCAGAAAACCGCGCCCGGCGCATCGTGTGGCTGAAAACAAATATCCGTTCCACCGTGGCGCAAACACGGCAGGTACAACTCGGATTTAGTGATGAAGTATGGGTATTTGTAAACGATAAGCCGCTGTATACAGATAAAAACCTCTACGGTTACCCGATACTAAAACAACCGGATGGCCGTTGTTCCGTTGAAAACGCATCCTTTGCGCTGCCGCTGGTTGCCGGCAACAACGAAGTGCTGATTGGCCTGGCCAACGATTTTTACGGCTGGGGAATCATGGCCAAACTGGACAAATTCGAAAATATGACTTTTGATAAATAACCCTCCTCCCGCCAGGCAGCCCCCGTGCCGGCTGCCTGGATCTTCAGGGATTACCGCATCCCCGTCTCCTCCCGGGAAAATAACCGCTCAAAAAAATATCACACAGAAATAAGTACCTGGATAGTGGAAGTTTATTTTGTTTCCAATAACTTTAGGTACCATGAAACAAACATTGGCAGATACTGAGCTCACCGGGCCGGTAAGGCAAATGAAATATGCTACCACAGACCCCGATGGCAAATACTACGGGTATGAGCTTTCCTTTTTTGATGAAAAAGGATTACTGCTCAAATGGGAGGATTATACCGCAAGCCATCAGCTGGATAAAACCCTCTTGTATACTTTTGACGACAATGGCAACCTGCTGGAAAAAACACTGACCTCCGCCACCAAAGGCCCTATCTATAAAAACAGTTACTTCGAAAACGGGGAGCTGAAAGATTGCACAGAGTATTATGGGGAAGATACCTATTATACCCGGTACGATGAATCCGGCAATGTATTGCAACAAATGGAAAACAATGACCCTATACCGCCGGAGGAAGATCCATACAACGAGCAATGGGAAACCAATATCCATACGGATACCGATGGATGCCGGGTAGAAATTACCCGCTATTACTCCTTCGGCGCATTGCAGGAAATCACCAGGTGTAAATACAATACCCGCCAGCAACTGCTGGAGGAATATAAATTCCAGGACACTACCGGTTTTGACGATAATAATGCCGTGGAAACCACTACCTGCCAGTATAATGAACAGGGGCATCTCACAACAAAAATATCCGACAGGATCACTACTGCCGGTACGGTGGAAAGAACGGTATACCGGTATCAATTTACCTACGACCTCCACCACAACTGGATAGAAAAAGTAGAGATCATGAATAATAAGGTAACGGATTATAAAGACAAAGTCCGTTTTATCCGCCGGAGAGAGATCTTATATGCTCCATAAAATTTGCGCACATGCTATCTAACCGTCACCAGATCTTTATGGAAGTAGCCCACCAGAAAAGCTTTTCAAAAGCCAGCCAGGCCTTATTCATTTCCCAGCCTGCTGTAAGTACCCATATTAAAGGACTGGAAGAACAGTATAAAACCAAACTGTTTGAAAGAAAAGGATTACAGATAGAACTGACCGAAGCAGGCCAGCTGCTGTACAACCGCTTGCTTACAGTACGCCATATTCAGCAGGAAACGGAATTCGATATTTCGGTGATCCACGACAAACAACAGGCTACCGGCATGCTCAACCTGGGCGCCAGCACCACCGCCGCGCTGTATATATTACCCAAAGTGATGTCTGCCTTTCACCGGGAATACCCCCTGGTAGATATTTCACTGCTCAACCGGAACAGTGAAATAGTATTGCAGGCGCTGCTCGACAAAGAAATCAATATCGGCGTTACGGAAGAAAAAGGACAACTGAGCAATATCACCTACCAGCCTTTTCTGAAAGACCGGATTGTAGCCGTGTGCAGTCATGATAACCCGCTGGCCCGCAAAAAGAACTACCCACTGAAAGATATCCTGCAAATGCCCGTTGCCATCAGGGAACGTGGCAGCGGCACACTGGAAGCGCTCAAAAAAGGACTTCAGAAAAGCAAGATCCGGCTGAACGATCTCAAAATAAAAGTAAGACTGGGAGGAACCGAAGCCCTGAAAAATTTCCTGCTGGAATCCGGCTGCGTAGGATTCCTCTCTACACGCTCTATTGCAAAAGAACTGCAGCACGGGGAACTGACCATCCTCAGCTTCGATACATTGCGGATAGAACGCAGCTTTTATTTTATACAGCGCAAAGGCGAAACCAGCGATCTCAATAAACGCTTCATCAAAATGGCCAGGTCCATTTATAATTATTAATTATAGGTCATAATATTTTCATATAGCCAGGATTATAAGCTAAGGGCTACATTTGAGCCATACAAAATAACCTGCTGACATGAACATGCTTTTTTATTACGACGAATTATACAAAGCTGCTGTAGAAAGAATTAATAAGCTGGTAGATATTTCTGTTGCCCAGAAAAACGCCCTGATCCAGCGGTTGAAAAGCCAGGCGCCATTTTTGGCTACCACTACAGAAGATATAGATCTCGTAGCCCAGAAGATGATGAACTCCCTGGGCATGGTATTGTGCCCGGATGCCGCTGCAGACTTTGCCGGAGGCAGCAAGCTCCTCGAAATGGAAATGCTGAACAACGGCGAATAACCTATCGCCTCTTTTGTGGTTAAAATTTCCCCTGCCGGGGAAATTTACCAGGTCCCGGGCAACCTGATCAATGTACGGGGAAATTACCCGGCCAGGGGAAGCACCTGTTAATGCACCGGGAATTTACCCTTTCCACGAAAGAACCTATCATTGTACCGGCGGGAAAGGTTCTGCCATGGCGCGCTCAAAAGCAATGAACGGCGTCCCTGCCGCTACACGTGCTGGCCAGTCGGGGTTGGCGAGTGCCGCCTTTCCAAGGGAAATAAGATCAGCATGCCCTTCCGATAATGCCCTTCCGGCCACGGCCAGCTCTTCCATGCCGCCGTTGGCAATTACCGGCACCTGTACTATACGTTTAGCCATTCCCGTAAGCGTTTCCCCGTGCGCATAGGCGCCCAGCTTTTCCCAGGTGCTGCCTTCTCCTGAAATATGCACATAATCCGGCGCCGTTTTTTTCACTTCTTCCAGCAAGGCAGTTGCAGTAACGGCGCCATCCGGCCAGCGATAGCTGAAGTTATTCACTTTGCCTTCCGACAAGCGCAGCCCGATAATAAACTGCGGAGGCACCACCTGCCTGATGGCAGTAATAATTTCAGCGATGATACGGAAACGGTTGGCTACAGATCCACCGTATTCATCCTGCCGCAGGTTGGTGTATGCCGTTAAAAACTGGTCGGGCAGGTACCCATTGGCGGCATGTACCTCTATCCCGTGAAAACCGGCAGCTACCGCGTTAACAGCCGCTGCGGCATATCCTTTCACAGCGGTGGCAATATCAGCATGCGTCATAGCGGCAGGCACCGGGAAAGGGCCATCGCCACCGCCGTAGGAGCGCAGCTTACGGCCCAATGGTATTACTGCAGAAGGCGCCAGCGTATGCTGTAAATGCTGTGATAGGGCGCCGGCATGCATCAGTTGCGCGATAAATAAACTGCCGTGCGCCTTTATTTTCCCTGCCAGCTCCCGCCAGCCTGCCACCTGTTGGGGAGTGGCTAATCCCGGCTGATGCGGATATGCCTGGCTGGCTACTGTATCTGTATATAGTCCCTCCGTGATAATGATCCCAAAGCCACCGGCAGCAAAGCGTTCATAGTAATCGTGCATAGCCGCTGTGGGAATACCCTGCAATGTAGCGCTGGCGCGACTCATAGGCGCCAATACAATCCTGTTCTTAATGGTTTGCTGCGCCAGCGTAAGCGGCGCCAATACCGGATGTGTGCTCATATATAAAACTTTAGGGCAAAGTTGTGCACTTCCTCACCTTTGAAAAATGATAAATGATAAGAAATCGTGGTTATAACGATTCCTTTGCGATCTTATGCCGTAAACGGCTCAATGATTCAGGGGTAATACCCAGGTACGCCGCCACCTGGTGCTGGGGCAGGCGTGTTTCCAGGAAAGGGTACCGGCTTACAAAACTGCGGTACCGTTCTATGGCCGGCTTTTGCAGCGACAGGATACGGCGCTGCAGGGAGACATAGCCACGCTGGGAAATAATGCGGTAATAACGCTCCACTGCGGGTATATCGTCAAACAATTGTTCCAGCTGCTGCCGGTTGATACGCAGTACCTCGCCCCCTTCCAGCACGTCAATATTAAACAGGGAGGGAGCCCCGGTAAGCAGGCTGTCGAGATCAGTGACCCACCAGCCTTCTACACTGAACTGTAATACATTTTCCCTGCCGGCAGCGTCTCTTTCGTATTGACGGCAACAACCTTTCAATACAAAAAACTCGTGCCGGCAAACATCGCCTTCCCGCAACAGGAATTGCCGGCGCCGGGTACGCACAGGCTCAAAATAACCGGGAATACGTTTCATATCCGCTTCGCTCAGCGATACATGTTGAAGGATACTGTTGATCAGCAGGTTCATTTTTCAAAGATAGCCCCGCGCAGGAATGCTTCAAAGAAATAATCCTGCCGCACTTACATCTCCCGTAAATAATTACTGTTGTACCGGGCAAATATCTTTCTTCAATATCTCCCCTTCCTTCATGCCACGTGTAGTGAATGGAATGGTTTCCATGCGCCGGCCACCGGGATAGTGGATACGGATCTCATAGTCGGTATCTTTTTCCAGTGTGAGCGTGATTTCACGGCCGGGCTGCCCGATAAAGCACCAGCCAATTTGCCGTTGTTTGTTATAAATATAAATACACGCTTCGGCCAATGGCGCACAAACTGTACCTGTGAAGGGGATCACCAGGCCGGGGGGTACCTGGTTAAGCGTATACGTATATACGGGAGGCGTGGTAATACTATAGATATCATCACTTCCTTTGCCGCCGGTCCGGTTGGAAGCAAAGTAAGTGTTCCCGTTAGCTTCGGCTACAAAATAAAAATCATCGCCGGGGGAATTGGTCGGGTAACGGAGATTTTCCGGTGCGCTCCACTGTGCTTTACTACCGGAGCTGTGGAAGATATCCAAACCACCCATGCCCGGCCACCCTTTACTGGAAAAGTACAGGCTGCCATCGGGCGCTATAGTGGGAAATTCTTCTGCTTCAGGTGTATTGATGCCGGGTCCGCAGTTGACCGGCGCTCCCCATTTCCCATCTCCCTGTTTTTCGCTGTACCAGATATCCGTAGCTCCTTGTCCGCCGGGCATATCAGCTGCAAAATAAAGCGTGTTGCCATCCTTACTGAGTGCGGCATGGCCTACAGAATATTCATCAGGTTTGTTATAGGGAAAGGGGATCAGTTCTCCCCATTTGCCGTTTGCATCTTTAACCGAGGAAAATAATTCCAGGCGGCGGTAGCCATACTTCACCTTATTTTCCTTTACGGCAGGAATACGGCGGTCGGCGTTTGTCATGGTTACATAAGCAGTGCGGTAATCTTTATCAAAAACAGCCGGCCCTACATGGTATTTCGACCAGTTAAACGCCGGCGAGAAATCATTGATATATACATTCCCGTAATTGGCTGTATCGCCTATATAAAGGCCCTGGTAATCGGCACGGGTACGGCCATATACATTCCTGTTGAAATGGCTGCCATTCTGCAGCTGGTTACGGTACAATGAATCCGATACAAACACAATGCCGCCGGGGTAGCCGGTGGCGCCCCAGTCGGACCCGACAGTGTTGAGCCTTTCCACATTACGGATGGCCACCGGTGTGGGCGACTGTATCCATTCCTGTGCGACGTCGCATCCGGCAATGCGGTTTTTCACCCGTTCCTGGTTACCTGTTTGTGCATACTGTGTGTAAGCGGCTTTTGCTTCGGCGTATTTACCGGTGCTTTTCAGCATATCACCATAATACAGCCCTGCATCGGCCGGGGCATCGGAACGGGTCAGCAGTTTGGCATACCAGCCGGCGGCGGCTTCATATTCATTCATATGCCGGTAGGAATCGGCCAGTCGTTCCAGCACCAGGGTGCTGGTTTTATCCTTTTTCTTTGCGGCAATCCTTTCATACAGGGATGCCGCTTTCGCATAGTCGTATTTATCGTAATAAACAGCCGCCTGCTTATCCAGCGATAATTGTTCCTGTGCCTGTAAAAACTGTATGGAGAAAGTAAGCAGTATTATACCAGCATATTTTTTCATAGCGTCTGTTTAAATGAATAGCCTGTTTTAGAAGTATCTCGGACTGATCACCCTGGCTTTTTTACCGGGGAATAAATAACCGATGGATAGTTCATGTGATCCGCTCTGGAAAGACGACATTTTGCTTACTGTAAGATCATAGGCGTATCCTAACCTGAATTGATTGGTGATATTAAACTGTACCAATATACTGGCCGCGTCCAGCTGTTCAAGGTCTTTATCCAGCGCCGGCTTGCTCCATATTTTCACACCGGTGCGGTAAGAGCCACCCGCCCAAAGCCGGTCGGCGATAAGGAACAACGCGGTAAGATCCACATTGGTAGGTCCTTTAAAGTCTTCTTTTACCAGGATAGATGGCTTGAACTTTACCGTTTCAGACAGGTCGAACATGATACCGGCGTTTACATAGAGGTGCTGTGTTTTACGGATGGTTTTATACTGGTATCCTTTCCAGTAGTAGCGGGACGCATCCGTGTAAAGAGAAAAAAGGTCCATTACGGAGGCACCCACGTAAAATTTAGGGGTGAAGTAATAGATGCCAAACCTTGCATCGGGGATCCAGGTAGATGCCCTGCCCATAGGAATGGTAGGATCGTTGTCGTCGTGGTATACAAGGGCATTGCCATCAATGGCGTATTGGGTAACGCCCGCTCCCACCCCCAGGCATAAACGTTTGTCGCCGTCTTCATTCAGCGGTATACGGTAGGAGTACATCCCGTAAATAGAGGTAGCGTCCTGCGGGCCAAGCTTATCGTACATTACCTGCAGGCCCAGTCCTACCCGGTTATCCCTGGAAGCGTTCAGGGAGCCGTCTAAAGATACACCACCTGTTTGAGGCCCACCCGGGAAATTCACCCATTGTTTCCTGTAAATGGCATTGGCAAACAGGTCTTCCTTGTAACCTGCATAGGCAGGGTTCACGCTCAGCATATTAAAAACATACTGGCTGAACTGTAAGTTCTGCTGCGCCTGGGTTAATACCGGCTTATACAGGAGCCCCGAAAACATCAGCAACAGCATTAACTTTGATCTCATGTTCATGCTCATACGAAATCCTTTAAGATATCAGTAAGTAATAAATGACCCCGGTAACCGGGTGCTGCTAACCAGTGCTGTACATTCTTTCAGTATGAAGAAGTATATCATTATTGAGGTCTTTTCAGTCCGGACATCCTGAAACCGCCATCTTCGTTCGGGGGTATTAATTGGGGACGAAGGTCACTATGCTGCTTTTGGTCGACAGCATCCTTTTCATCAGATCTTTCAGGATAATAGTTATACTTGCTTTTCTTCCATAGAATATGAGCTACCAATCTGTTTTGCGTACAGCAACGCAAGATACCTTCATAGCAACCTGAAGAGTACCTTCCAGCCATTACAACAATAAAACCGGCAAAAGGTTTAGTAAATTTTTTATCCGGGGAAATTAACTTTGCAATTACGCAGGAGTCCTTCCTATAAGTGCCGCCCGGTAAAGAACACTTATCTGTTACAACAGGTACAGCAGCATGGCCGTAATAGCGCCAAACAAAGTATTTCCAAAGTTCACTGTATCATTGCCGATTATGTGTTTCCGCTCCAGCGTAGCACCCAGCAGGGAATCCACCAGGTTGCCCGCAATACCTGCAATGGCTACAAACCATACGCTTTCGTCCATACCAAAACAGATACCGTAAAGCAGTGCCAGGATACCTGCTCCCGCTGCACCCAGCAGGGTGCCTTCCAGGCTAACCACGCCGTCCAGTCCTTTGGCTTCTTTTTCAAAGGTGAGGATATTGTAGAAGTTACGGCCGTACACCATTCCCAATTCTGACGACAACGTATCTGCGGTTGCCGCAGCCAGGCTGGCCGCCAGCATCATCTGGTACATATCGTCGATGTCGGGGTTTATTAATGCCAGCAAAGCCATAATGGCGGCTACTCCTCCATTGGCAAACACCTGGCCGGCGCTCCGTTGCTCCGGGTGGGTTTGCCCGGGTAATATTTTCAGCTGTTTTTTGTGAGAGGTGGCAGCTACGCCCATTATAAAAAAGGCGCCAAGCAATAATAACCCACCATAGCCGGTACCGGCTACCACCAGCAGGCCCACAACGGCCGCCATTACGCCACCGCCGGGAGTGAGCTTACGCTTTTTCACGCACAGCACGGCGATGGCGATAATAACGGCCAGTGTGATAATTGTTTCGAAGAAAAAAGATAAATGCATAATGAGCCGCAAAACTATACAAATATCCTGTAGTTATGCTTTTCGTAGGTACATAAACGATAGTTCCAATTATTTCGCATACCAATCGCGCAGCCTCACATCAATTCCTTTGTTGCCTGCATCCACCAGGCTTTTGAACTTATTTACATCACTGAGCCCGTCTTTACCGCGGTAATGATAAGGATATACTACCTTGGGCGCAAAGGCCAGTACAGCATCTGCCGCTTCTGTTACATCCATTGTATAGGGCAGGTTCATACACACGAAAGCCACGTCAATATTTTTCAGCGCCCTCATTTCAGGAATGCCCTGGGTATCGCCGGAGATATAAATGGATTTGCCGCCTGCTTTCAGCACATACCCGTTACCCCTGCCTTTGGTATGCATGGCAGTGGCGCTTTCAGGAAGATTGTACATCGGGATGGCGTTGATGGAAATTCCTTCCACCTTTTTTGATTCACCATTCTTCAGGGTAATCACCTGGGCAGCAGGTATGCCTTCCAATTTGGCGGTTACCACTGCCGGCGCAATAATAAGTGTGTGGGCCTTTTTCAGGGCATTGATAGTAACCGGGTCGAAATGATCGCCATGAATATCCGTTACCAGGATGATGTCCGGCGCCGCCAGGCCTTTATGTGGTTCAGCGCCACCCGCGGGGTCCACATAAATGGTTTTACCGGCTACTGACAACACCAGATCCGCATGATTAACGGGCTGGATGGTAAGCGGGCCTTTGGAGGTAGAGATCACGTCTGGCGTAACTCTCTGTGCCATAGCATTGCCGGTGGCAAGCAATAATAAAAGCGCGAAGAAACAGTTTTTCATACTACTGATAATTATAGCCCTAAAGTTAAACAATTCCGGCGCTGCTCCTCTTTAAAAAAATACTACATTCGTGCTCTCTGCAAAGTATTCACTGATGGGATTCCGGCTTATTTTCCTTTTACTGTTTGTTTTTTCTTTCCGCGTACAGGCGCAGTCCGACAGCAGCCTGCCCGTTATTCAGGCAGACAGCAACCATACAAATATCAAATCCGGCGATACCCTGATACGGTACCGCATAAACGGCGTTTACCTGGGCAGCATCTGGCAGGATTTAAAATACACAGTGGCAAGGCCTGCGCACTGGCAGAAAAAGGACTATATCCGGCTGGGCGTAGTAGCCGGTGTAACAGGCGTATTGCTGGCAGGGGATTATGGTACGAAGCAATTCTTTGTGCGTCATCAGTCGAATTTTGTTACCAGTGTAACCGACCAGATAGAGCCCTTTGGCAACGCCTATTCCCCCTACCTTGTAGCCGGCATGTATGTAGCGGGCGTTCTTATAAAAGACCGCAACCTGGAGCACGGCGGGCTGATGGCCGCTAAATCGCTGATCATCTCCACCGCCATTTATGCCACCCTGAAAAGTATTATAAGAAGAGGGCGCCCTACCTATTATGATTCTCCGTTCAGCTTTAACGCTCCTTTCAGTAAGGATAAACAACATACCTCCTTTCCTTCAGGTCATAGCCTCACCGTAATGACCGTAGCTACCGCCTTTGCAGAGCTGTATGGAAAAGATCATCCCTGGGTGCCGTGGGTATCTTATGGTATTGCCGGTCTCACCGGCGCCACCCGCCTGTACGAGAACCGGCACTGGAGCAGCGATGTATGGGTAGGCCTGGCATTAGGCCATTTTGTAACAAAAAGCGTTTTCCGGCATCACCGGGAACTGGAGCATAAAAAGGCTATGCAGCTGAGGCTGGCGCCGTGATGCGGATTTTGTCTGAGTCAGACAAAATCCGTGTATCTTTCCATAAGTTTTAATTCCAAAAGTATTGTATGAAGAAGATTGCAGCGGTTCTTTTATCCGTATTTGCCTACAGCGTTTGTTTTTCCCAGGAAGATGGAACATGGGTGGAGCCCAGCAAGGAAAGCCAGGCTTATCACGAATACCGCCTGAAAATAAGCAGGCCACCGGATGGACTGGAAAAAGTGCTGGCCCTGGTGGCCAAAGCCGGATCAGATGAAAACGACAATGTTGCTTTGCCCCAAAAGGAATATATGGCGTTATCCATGCGGGAAAAGCTCACCTATCACCTGATCCATGCTGAATCGTATAGCCAGAACTGTGATGCCATGCCTCCTGTCCCGGATGAACATAAAAAGATCTTTGCGCAACTACCGGATGCCTTCGGCGAATACAGCTGGAGTCAGCGCCAGTCGCGCTTCCTGGCGGCTAACCGCGATTCCGCCATAGCGCTCATCAGCAGTTCCATCCAGCGGAGCAACCGGGTAGGCGTTAATTATAAGAAGGCGATCATTGAAGTCAATGGCCGGGAAATGATCCCGTTGCTCATCAGCACCTATAACAAGGATCATAAAGATCATGATATACTTACCTTGCTGATGATACTGATGAAGAATAATGAATATGCGCCTTTCCTCTCCTCTTCCTCTTACAAAAAACTGTATGCCGATGAAAGTACCAGTTACCAGGCGTTCCTGAACTTCAACACTGCCAATGAAGCGCTGATCATTGAGCGGGCTACTGCATTTTACAATGGGCTTCCTAAAAAAGGTTAGTACTGCATTACTGGTGTTAGGCAGCTACTGCTGCTTTGCGCAAACGCCGGGTGGTTACGTGCTGGTACCTGCCGGCAATTACCATGTTGGCGGGCACCGGCATATGCTCAACCCGGCGCGGCGGGTAACCGTGGATAGCTTTTATATTTCCGTATACGAAACCACCAACCGGCAGTTTGCCGCTTTTGTGGCAGCCACCGGTTATATCACCAATGCAGAGCAACGGCATGATGCATTGGTATTTGCCCCAGGCCTGCGGGAGTTTGAATGGAACAATGATTCTACCGCCTGCTGGCGGTTTCCCAATGGCGTAAGCGCCGGTGGCATTGAAAATAAAATGGAGCATCCCGTTACCTGCATCAGTTACAACGATGCGGTGGCCTATTGCAAATGGGCCGGGGTAAGGCTTCCTACGCTGGATGAATGGGAAATTGCTTCCCGGGCAGGCACTGCCACCACTTATTTTTTTGGAGAGAAAAAAGCGTCTATAGGCCGCTACGCCAACATATGGCATGGGAAAGACCATTTGCAGGCCGACAGTTCAGATGGTTACCTGTACACGGCGCCTGTTGGCAGCTTTCAGCCCAATGCCTGGGGCCTGTATGATATGTACGGGAATGTATTCGAATTTTGTTCCGGTAAAATAAAACCGGATGAAAGCCCAACCCTGGCGCATGCCCGCGGCGGGTCCTGGTGGTGCAGTCAGGCTTCCTGCTCCTTCTTCAACTCCGTGGATATAGGCCGTGTACATAAACGGGCCTCTTTCAGCAACCAGGGTTTCAGAACGGTAAAATAATTATGGCCTTACTTCCACCGGCAAGTCTGTTTTTACCGTTTTAGTTTTCATGTCCTGCAACAACACCATTGGTTTAAAAGGCGCCTGCCATTCATTACCGTTTATTTTTACCCCTTCACAGGCGGTAAGCCGGAAAGCAGGGCGTGGCGCTCCCGGGGGCAGGAAGTTGTTCAGCCAGGTAACACGGTTACGGGTAAACGATGAGTTGCCGGTACTGCGGGCTGTTAACACCGGGTAGTCGTAGATCCTGAATTCATTATCTTCTATCCTGATGTTATGATGCACCATATAGCCCTTCAGTAACTGGTGGTTTTCCGGTGCTATGGCAATCACATAATTGTTATCCGGCGACAGGTTATACCCGCATCCTTCAAAGGTATTACCGCTGATCTCCACATCTGTTACCGGCCCTGATTCAAACCAGCTGGCTGCATCGTCTGCAATGAGGATGGCATGCATGCCTGTCCGGTAAAACCGGTTTCCCGCTATCACCACTTTTTTACGGGTGGTTACCAGCAATCCCCTTGTATTCACCGCCTCAAACAGGCAATTCCGTACCGTGAGCGATGGTACCCAGGTGATATTCTCAAGACAGTCGCCGGCAATGATGCTTTCCGGCAGGTCTTTGTCCAGCGTCACTTCCATTTCCCTTTCACTGATCATGCGGGCTGCGGTCACCCGGCCTTTGGCGTATCCTTCCAACGTAGCCGCATGTACGAAACCGATGCTGTCGCCGGCAAAGAATGCCTGGAACCCATACGTCTGGTGGTGCATAAAACGCAGTTTCAGTACCCGTGGACCAGGTTTGCCGGTAATGACCAGGTGAGTGCCATGCACATTCACCGGATCGTCGTGCAGCCCTTTAAAATGCGAATCTGTAATGGTAATATCTCCTTTGCAGCCGGAGAAGTGCATCCCGTCGGCAAAAGCAGCCATCACGCGGCCGCTGTTTTCACCGGGCATAATCTGTATATGACTGTAGTGAAGATCTTCAGAGAACTGCGATACAATACCAAGACCATGCATATAACGCATGTTGATATGTTCCAGCCGAACGTTACGGCAATGATTGATGAAGGCGCCTACCTGGTCGCGGATACCGTCCCTAACCGTAAATACATTGCCGGGCCCGCCTTTGAAGCCGGAGAAATCACCGTTGAACTGCACCGTATGGGGAGCTATGGTAACGGCTTTACTTTTTTGAAACGGGGCCCAGGAAGAATAGGTGTAGACACCTTTAGCCGTATCGGCCAGTACTGCATGGAATATCTTCATGCCCCAGCGGGGACCATGCCATTCCAGGTGCTGATCAATAATACTGTACCTGGAATCCGGATGTATGGCGGCAATCACCATTTGGGGAGTGACTGTTTTCAGCGTCATCTCCGACATGGAAGGGCGTTCCGCATCTATGGTTACATGCCGCATAGTGATATGTTCGCAATGGTCAAATACCCAGGTGGTCATCTTCCCATGAAAAACAAATTCCGCTCCATTGCCTTCAATGGTAAGATCTTTGAAGTGCTCAAAGAACAACCCGATGGTCTTCGTTTTCTCAGGCACTTCTGTTTCGCTGGAGGTGTTGGAAATAAAATATACTTTCTTCACGGCGCTGTCAGGGTAAAAGTCGTAACGTCCGGGGGCAAACTCCAGTATAGCCCCGGGCTTATCCTTACAGGCTGCAATGGCCTGCTGCACGCGCGTGGTGGCGTCTGTGAAAGTATTCGGCGCAAGACCAAAACTATTTACGTGTATACGTTCCTGTGAGATAACGGTTAAAGAGAACAAGATACCGGTACCGGTAAATACCTTTCTTAAAATATTCATTTCGCTGGCAGTGATTAAAAATATCAAAACGGGAAA
Source organism: Chitinophaga polysaccharea (assembly GCF_902150045.1). GTDB lineage: Bacteria > Bacteroidota > Bacteroidia > Chitinophagales > Chitinophagaceae > Chitinophaga > Chitinophaga polysaccharea_A. The sequence goes on along the minus strand of NZ_CABFVU010000002.1, from coordinate 1,430,170 downwards.
TCAGAACAGGAACCAGATCATGGCCACCGCGGCGGCAGTCATTAATAACAGGGTAAGTCCGCCCAGGATATTGGACAGCTTCGAATTGGTATGTTCTTTCATGATCTTCTTATTATTACCTATATGCATGATCATCACAATCATTACCGGGGCTGTAAGCCCATAGGCAATAGCGGTGTACAACAACGCCTTTATGGGGCTCACACCCAGGAAATCGAGCGATAGCCCTACTACCAGGGAAATGATGATAGAAATATAAAACGGTTTGGCCTGGGAAAACTTTTTATCCAGGCCGGCCTGCCACCCCAGTGTTTCTGCCAGCATATACGATTGAGAACCTGCCAATACAGGGATGGCCAGGAGCCCCGTACCCAGTACCCCGGTGGCAAAGATCAGGTAAGTAAGCTTACCTGCCAGCGGTTCCAGTGCTTTAGCGGCCTGGTCTACCGTATCTATTTCCCTTACACCGGCGGGAAACAGCACGCTGCCGGCGGTGAGGATAATAAAGAACATAACCATATTGGAGAATAACATCCCGGTATTCACATCTGTTTTCATTTCGCCCAGTATCTTTTTATCTACTACAATGCCTTTACCGTTGTGTGCCTGGTCTTCTGCTTCCATAGTGGTTTGCCAGAAAAAGAGATAAGGCGAGATGGTGGTGCCAAGAATAGCCACGATGATAGAAAAGAAATCCTTGTTATACTGGATAGTGGGAATAAAAGTATGTTTGGCAATATCACCCCAGTCCTGTTTTATCATAAAGGGCACGATAACATACAGGAGCAGCGACAGGCAAAGCCATTTCAGGATCATCGCAATTTTCTCATAGGAAAACTGTATGATCACGAACATCATAACGGCAGTGATCAACACACAAAAAACTGACACCGGCACTGCCGGGAAAATCATGTTGCACACTGCGCCCATGCCCTGGATATCGGCGCCTATGTTCAGCGTAATAGCGGGGAAGCTGAACAGCAGCATAATGTATAGTACCGGCCGGGGATAATTATTTTTAAGCGTAACGGTCAGGCCCTGGCTGGTAACGAGCCCAATGCGGGCGCACATGCCCTGGATAGCCGCCATCAGCGGGAAGGTGAGCAAGGAAGTCCATAAAGTAGCCAGCCCGAATTGTGCGCCGGCCTGCGAATAAGTGGCAATACCGGACGGATCATCGTCACTGGCGCCGGTAATAAGCCCGGGGCCCAGCTTTTTAAAGAATACAGTCAGCTTGTTGGGAGTAGCTTTTTTATCCATACGGCAAGTTAATGGAAATCCATCGTTTTTGCTAACCAGATCCTAAGGCACCCGCTCCCACTGGAAGCCGGAATTGTTGACCACACGGATGCTACCGGTAAAACCCGCTCCATTTACTTCCGGGATCCCAATGGCAACCTGCCGGAGGTAAGTAATTATATTTCAAAATAAACATCCCGCGTAATATTGTTTTTATCCCAAAAACGATATACTTTTATGTTGCGAATGAGAATCATCCAGTTTGTTTGCAGCTTTTACCCGCTGTAACTGAACATGGACCCTATAACCAAAATTTGAACACGCTGTACTGATTGTTTTTGCTGATTAATTTACCGTAGATATCCATGGTGGTGGCGTTGCCAGCTACGGCCGGGTTTCTTTTATTAAATCATTTACATAACAGATCACTGCACTGGTTCCCGTAAGGTTCCGGGAAATATTTCTGTTGAACAACAAGATCATCTTTAAACCAAAATCTGAATAACATGAATAAGGCGGGCGCCCATGCTGCATAATACCCGATGAATTAATAAACCAAAATCTGAGGCAAGGCTGCCCGCCACAATATTTCTTATATATCTAAACCAAATTGAAACCGTATGAAAAAAGGTTTACTACTATGGCTTTTACTAGCCATCGGTGTGGTGCATGCCTATGCCCAGACCCGAACGATTACAGGTAAGGTAACAGATGCATCGGATGGTATGGAACTACCAGGCGTATCTGTTATTATCAAAGGCACCAAAACCGGCGTGGTATCTGGCCCCGACGGTAAATTTTCTATCCAGGCAGATGCCGGTGCCATCTTACAATTTTCTTTCGTGGGTTATGAAACAAGAGAAGAAAAAGCAGGCAACCGCCAGAACATCCAGGTTGCTTTAAGCAGCAGTAATAAAGTACTGAGCGAAATACTGGTAACCGGTTATGGAGAACTGAAAAGAAAAGATGTTACCTCTTCTGTGAGCCATGTATCAGCCGGACTTGTAAATAACCGCCCTGCCACCAGCTTTGACCAGGCCCTCACTGGCCGCGCTGCCGGTGTGAATATCAGCACCAATTCCGGTGTACTGGGCGATAACGTGAACATCCGCATCAGGGGTATCAACTCTATTACTAACAGCTCTCAGCCACTGGTAATAGTAGATGGTATACCGGTGAATTCTGTTACTAACCTGAACGTTTTCAACAGTGGTAACGGTACCCGTTATAACCCGCTGGCAGACATCAACCCGAACGATATCGAGTCTGTAGACGTACTGAAAGATGCCGCCGCCAGTGCCCTGTATGGTTCCCGCGCTGCTGCCGGTGTTATTATCATTACCACCAAAAGAGGTAAGAACGGCACTGTCAATGTAAACTACAACGCATATGTAGGTGCCAGCACCGCAGTACGTTTACCTAAACTGCTGAACGGCGACGATTTTACCATTATCCAGAATGAAAAAGCAAAGAATGCCACCAAAACAGGCGGTACTGCACCTATCCTGGCTAAAGACATTGACCTCAATGGCGATGGTAAAGCAGACCGCACCAACTGGCTGGATGAAGTGTTCCGCACCGGTATTATCCAGAATCACCAGTTATCACTAACAGGCGGTACCGAGAAAGCAAAATTTTATGCTTCCGGTGAATATGCCGACCAGCAAGGTATGGTGCTCGTTAACCGCCTGCGCAGGGGAAGCATCCGTATGAACCTGGATGTTACACCTAAAAAATGGCTGAAATCAGGTATCTCCGTATATAGCTCCAAATCGCTGAACAACGGTGTACTGTCCGACGGATACCTTGCAGGATCTACCTTCTCTGCATACAACGCAATGCCAAACGTACCGGTTTACGACAAAAACGGTAACCTGTATATTAAGTCCAGCAACGGTGACCTTGCAGATGGTAACAACATCACTACCAATAAACTGAACCGCTTCTTCCACCCGCTGTCTAACCTGGAGTTTGGAAGAAACGACAACACTTCCACCCGTGTGCTTTCCAACGCCTACGTGGAAATTGAACCTATTGCCGGTTTAAAGATCACTTCCCGTTTTGGGGTTGACTTACTCCAGAACTTTGAAGACCAATACAGCGGTCCATTACAGGCAGGTCTGGGATTAGGCAACAACGGCCTGGTGCAGGAAAACCTCTTCCGGCAAAACCTCTGGAACTGGTCTAACTTCGCCACCTATACGAAAGCTATCAACAATCTGCACTTCATCAGTGCTACTATAGGCCAGGAATCGCAGCATACCGAGCAGAAACAATTATACACCGGCCAGGGTAACCTGGCAGACTCTTATTTTAAAGAGATCTATGACGGTTTATTTGCCGGTTCAGATAACAGTTATACCGGTGGCGGCAGGAATGCCAACTCCTTCGAATCCTTCTTCGGTAAAGTAGGTTATAACTACGGATCAAAATATTATTTTGATGCAACCCTGAGAGCGGATGCTTATTCCGACTTTGGTTCCAATAACCGCCGTGGTTACTTCCCTGGTGTATCCGTGGGTTGGAGGATTTCTGAAGAAGGTTTCTTCAAAGACAATATTTCCGTGATCAGCGACCTGAAACTCCGGGCCAGCTACGGTATGGTAGGTAACTCCAATATCCGCGCCTATGCTTTCCGTTCCCTGTATGGAGGCGGACAATACGGTGATATAAACGGGTTTGGCGTTGCACAGATCGGTGACCCTAACCTTCAATGGGAAAAATCAAAGAAACTGGATATAGGCGTTGACGTTACCCTGCTGAGAAACAGGATCACTTTTGTGGCAGACTACTTCCACAGCAACATCGACCACCTGATCCTTGATGCGCCTATCCTGGCTACCGTGGGTACTCCATGGGATCCCGTTACCGGCGCTGTTGGTTCTATCCTCACCACCAACATTGGTACCATGTGGAACAAGGGGCTGGAATTAACGCTCAATACCCAGAACATCGCTACAAAGGATTTCACCTGGAACTCCAGCATCAACTTCACCTTTATCAAAAACAGGGTGACTGCCACTGCAGATGGATCTGATATCATCAAAGTAAATAACAGGGTGAGCGTAGGCAAAACCATGGGCGTTTTCAAGCTCATTGAATGGGGCGGCGTAAACCCCGATAACGGCAACCCGATGTACTACAATGCCAAAGGCGAACTGGTGATGTACAACCTGGATCCTAACGTGCCTACCGCCAGGAAATGGACCTCTCCCGACGGCACCAAACAAATGGCTGCTGTTACTGCTTCCGACGCGCAATACATGGATAAATCCGGCTACCCCACCTGGTATGGCGGTTTCAATAACACCTTCAGCTACAAAGGCATTGACCTGAGTATCCTGCTACAATACAGCGGTGGTAACTATGTATACAACGCCACCCGTGCAGCCCTGATGAGCAACTATTTCCAGAACAACCTGGAAGAGATCAAAAACAGGTGGACTCCTGAAAACAAAAACACAGATGTTCCAAAACTGGTACTCTCCGATGCGCCTACCAACCAGGCCTCTACCCGCTGGCTCGAAAAAGGCGACTTCCTGAGAGCGCGTGAGATCAGCCTCGGTTATACCTTCCCTGGTATCAAAGAAAAGATCGGTTTGAACAGTCTCCGTTTATATGCCCTGGTACAGAATGCCTTTATCATCACCAAATATAAAGGTGCAGATCCTGAAATCAATACCAACCGCGAAAGCAATATCAACTACGGTACCGATAACAGGGGTATGCCTTTACCAAGAATATACATGGTGGGCTTAAATGTTGGATTCTAATTGTTAGCGATTAAAAAAACTGAATTATGGAATTAAAATATAAACCGAACCTCCGGAAAAAAACAAACATCAGCCTGGTCATTGGCGCGGCGGCAATAGCTTCCTCAATGCTATTTTCCTGCTCCAAAGTAAATGACCAGATCCCCTTCTCCAAACTAACGCCTGATGAGGCGTTCAGCACACCGGAAAGGATAGAGAAATCGGCTATCGGTATGTATGATGCCCTGCAGAACGCAGAGTTCCTGGGTGGCCGTGTGCTTATTTACTCAGATGTAAGGTCTGTTGATGTAAACATTTCCTCTTACTTTGGTAATGTGCCTACTTTCAATATGCTCTCTAATAACGTGTATGCGTTCAACTGCTGGTCAGGCGGATACCGCACTATTTTTGAAGCGAACTATTTCTCACAAAACCTAAAGGACCATGAAAGCGTAGTGGGTCCCCAGGTAGCTGCCGGCTATTACGCAGAAGCCAAATTTATCCGGGCGCTTACTTATTTCTTCCTGGTAAATACCTATGCGCAAACCTATACTTTCCAGGCAGATGCGGGTCATTTAGGTGTTCCCCTGATCCTTACTGCTGCGAAAGACGGCGGCGAAGCCATAGATCCCAAGAATAAGGTTCCCCGTAATACAGTAAAGGAAGTGTATGACCAGATGATCAAAGACCTCACCGAAGCAGCTGCCGCACTGCCTGTTACTTCCGGTGATGACTACAATGACCGCAGCCGCGCTACCAAAGGAGCCGCGCATGCACTCCTGTCACGCATCTACCTGTATGAAGGCAACTGGGCCAAAGCCCGCGACTATGCAGACAGCGTGCTCCTCTCGTCTTATGGATATGACCTGGATGCTACTCCTGCAGATGTATGGTCTTCCGGCAACTACCAGAGCTCCATGGAACGTATCTTCTCTGTAGCCATGAGCTCCGGCGATAACCCTAACACCAACAATGCGATTGGCCAGCATTATGGCAGTTCCGGCCGTGGTGATATCACCATCAGCCAGGACTACCTGAAGCTTCCTAATTTTGACCGCTTCACCGACCTGCGTGCCAAACCATTGTTCACCTATGCGATCAGTAATGGCGACACCACTGCTTTCTATACAAAGAAATTCTTTGGCGCCAGCACTGTGGATGCCTGGGTACCTATAGTACGCCTGGCAGAAGTGATGCTTACCAAAGCAGAGGCATTGGCCCGGCTGAGCCCAGCTGTTGCAGATCCAGAGGCCATCATCCTGCTGAACAAGATCAGAACAAGGGCTAAGGCTAAAGTACTTGCCCCCCTTACACAGGCAGCACTGATCAATGACATCCTCACAGAGCGCAGGATAGAACTGGCTTTCGAAGGACATGGTGAATTCGACTTCCTGAGAACACACCGGAACATTCCTGCTCACGGTGGTGTTGATGAACAGGCGTGGAATGATAATGCCGTGGTGTTTCCACTGCCTAATGCGGAAGTGGAACGTAATCCGAATATGAAACAGAACCCGGGGTATTAAGGGTTTTGTTATAAGGAAGGGGCCGACCGGAGAGGTTGGCCCCTTTTTTTTGTGGGAGTGTTTTTTTCTCCTATCTACACTAAATCCGGCTAGTTATATTCTTTCAAATATTTCGAAACCACCTTGTGATTGGGAAAAGGCCTGAATATACGAGGTTTCCTATTTGTGGAAATTTAAATAGGTACATAACAGTTTCTTATCTCTATTTAAACATCTATTGGTGATGTCTGTTTTTTGTAGCCATATAATTCTATATAAAAGCGGAAATCACTATAAAAGAGCAGGCGCTTCTTTAGTACTTAAATTCATGATTGAATTGGTCAAAGTGGAAATTGCTGTGGACAGCGCGTCAGCTTACAAAGCCATCTAGGCGAACCTGGTCGGCTGGCGAACCTGCATGCTGCATACTATTTACAATGTGTAGCTAGCGTCATCTGGAACGTACATGAGGTTTAATATTTCAGCGTTGTCATATCCTAGTCCATCTTATACATTATCGGAGTGAGATCCATTTATACAATCGACGAAAAAGCTGGCGATATTCTATTTTATGCTTAGAGATAACAGGAAATGATCGCAAATTTAGTATATGATTAGAGATTGGGGCTACTCCCAATCGATCAGGTCATTTACTGACAAACGTCTCTAAATCCTTTTTGCCACCATACTCTATTTTGCAATTTGGTAACTGATTCCTTCCTGAAACAGACTGACTCATCCATCCTGGCATAGGCTTATCCATCAGATAATGATCAAAAAACTCCTTCATTCGCATACTAAAATCCTTAGCTTCTTCACCGAAAAGAGTGTGATTACCTTTATACTCTAACAACCATGACCTTCTCTTCAATCGATGCAAAGCCATGAAAAGTTCTAAAGCATTCCCAAATGAGCAAAGCTCGTCGTTTCTCGTATGCATCATTAGTAAAGGAGTTGTTATCTTGTCAGCATTAAGGACCGAAGAATTCTTAATGTAAATTTCTCGCTTCTCCCATAAAGTGGCTCCAATTCTCAATTGTCCTTTTTCATACATTTCCTGTGCACTAATTCCATCAGCCATTAGACTACCATAGCCACTAATCCAATCCGATAAGCCAGATGCTGAACACGCTGCAGCAAAAACATCAGTATGAGTTACAAGATAATTTGTTTGTATTGCTCCCCAACTACTTCCCTGAATACCAATTCTCTTAATATCAACATATGGCAGCTCCGACAAATACTTAACCGCAGATATAATTGAGTTATAGGCTCCTTCCATAGGATCGCCAATCTTATAATTAATATCCGGGCAAAATATAAGGTATCCATTACTTACATAATACGGAATATTTATTGTATTTCCACCAGTTAGTGGCTCAGGTAATATATATGCATTCAACCTGTCAGACATCCTCTCATAACAAGAAATAATAAGTGGATACTTTCTTGTAGAGTCAAAGCTTTCAGGTTTATACAGAATCCCCTGAAGCCAACTGCTATCAAGAGATTTCCAAGAGTGTAGGGTTGTCATATACCAGTTGTACTGCTTATGAGGCTCAGCATCTGTTATCTTCAAAAATGACTTAAAATCAACCGTGACATAATAATTAGGCGCCTCCGTGGCACTCATTCTACGCACAATGTACTTCCGGGAACCCCTTGCCTTAATGGGTGAAAAATTCAAATAGGAGGGTATCCACGGATTTTCAGAAATGCAATACAAATGTGCGCCCATTGTTAATGAATCAGGATTCTTTTCTCTACCAACAGTTAACTTATAAAATCCATTCTTCTTCGTCTGGGGAGAAAATGCGGTTAAAATAAGAGATTCCCGTTCACCTATAAATCTATGTCCGTACTCTTCGAGAGCCAGAAAAAATTTAAGCTGATGTCTATTTCCATATCCATTTGTTAACCTAATAGGCCTACCAATACCCGCCGGATCTATCTGCCAGATATCCTCTTGACTGTAAATAAGCAAACCTCTGTCTCCAGTTATCCACCCACAAATGTATTTGTATCCATAAATACCTTTATCTACATTTTTTTCCCACAATACTTTCATTCCAGAAGTAATATTTCTAAGTTTTTCACTAGCGATCTCATAAGAAAAATAACTTTTCACTACTTTATCATAATATATAACATACTTGCCTCCACGAGACAATACAACAAAAGTGGCATTCTTAGCAAACATCAACTGACGCCTAAGACCCGTTTTAGTGTTCATCAATGCCCATCCATTGCTGACCTCATTACTATATCCAACCGAATCATTATCCGATTTATAGACTAAGCAAACAGTATCTACCAACCTATCATACCCACTAAAATAAACGGCCTCATCGGAGAACTCCAATTGATGCAATTGTCGATTCAAAGGATCTATGACAGCCAAAAAACTCTTAGGCTTCAAATCCTGATTGAATTGTGAAGGTAATCTGCTCATAGAATAACTCCATAAATTTAATATCGCCTTTGGGGGAGAAGGGCTCATGCAGCGATTATCTACGATATTTATAAATATCCGTGTTCCATCTCTACTAAAACCAACCAATTTACTTATGAAGTAATCGTCACTCCCAGATACCAATCTTATTGGTAAAGAATCATGCCTATTATATATCCATAATGAATCATTAACAACAAATGCTACTTGTTGGCCAGTATGGTCAACAACAAAGAACTCAAGTGCCTCTCCTTCCCACACCCTCAACATCTTATTTGCATTTAAATCTAACAGCATCAAAGATTGCGTTGAATTATTAATCTGACTCTCTATGACCAACAATTTTCCATCACCACTAAAATGAAAATCGATGACATTAAGGAATGATTTAGAATTTTGGGTAATCAAATCAGTTATCACAAACCTATCAGGTCTTACTGATCTATATATTAGATACTTCTCATGTATCCAAAACACTTTCACATTAGGAATAAAAGACAGCTTAAAATTATCCAAGGCCAATACACCTAAGCTATCAGGTGATAGCTGGAAAAAAAAAAGTTCATTTGATGAAAAAATCGGGGTACCTATACATTTAAACTTTGCCATCCTGTCTCCATTCAATTCCCGTATCATTAAATATCTCTCAAATGGTGGGCTGAAACTCTCATTGATCACATACATATACTTTCCATTCTTGCTAATATCAGCATATGTATGCAAATTCCAATTCTTAAAGGAATCCGAAGATATTACCTTCTTCATTACTGTATCTGCACATGACTGAGAATAACAAACAAAAGAAAAAAAAAGACAGCAAAGTAAAAGTATAATATGTTTCATAAGCAAATATTGATTAGTAAAACTTATAATTTTAAAATGAAACTAAAATCACTGTTACTTATTAACAGAGTTCTGTTTAATGTAATAAATGAAACTCAATGCAAACACTCGCTTTAAAACATTCGTACGCACATCTTCCATACTACCAGGTCCTATAACGCGATAGCTATTAACGTTCTGGTTTAAAATATCAAACCCTTGTAGCTTTATAAGCCCTTTCTTGTTGGCAAATAAACTCTTTGAAACAAAAGCATTAAGTATAAATGCACTAGTATTAAACATTTCTCCTCTTCCTGTATTCAAAGAATATGCAATATTCTCTCCGATGAGTAAACCTAAAGGGAGTCTAAAACTTCCATTAATAGATACCCCACAACTTGAGTATCTTATCATTTTATATGAAGGCATAGTATATGAGACGCTATTAAATCCATAACTCGTAGCTATTGAAAGATTAACCACATCTTTATAAATATAGTTATAAGAGACCGCTTGTGATAAAGACATACCAATATTACTCCCCATAATACTATTCATATAACTTATGTCCCGTCGCAGAAAAGCAGAGGTACTCGTGCTGATTGAAGATTTCGATTTGCCGACAGGGAAGGAAAAATCCATATTCACTCTCATATTGTAAGAACCGCTAACATTTGTCGGCTGAATTATCTGGCGGCCTAAAGTATCTAACCAAACAGCATCTATTATTTGATTACGCATATATCCACCACTTAATCCCGTAGTAAAAAAAAACATCTTTTCTGGATTAAAAGAACTATACGTCACCCAAACACCATGTGTACTTCCAGTTCTCAAATTCGAGTTGCCTTTCTTTATATATAAAGGGTTAGAATTATCAGAAATTGGCCGCAATTCCTCTGGACTGGGTAAAATTGGGTTACCTGTCAATAAAATGCGAAGGCGTTTGTAATCACTAATGCCATAATTCAAGCTACCCTTGGGAATAATCGAGGTCGCGGTATACTTATAATGTCCATTTGAAGTAGTATTGTCCCCAGACAAATTAAAAAACATAGAACTTAATGATATTTTATACTCAATACTCCCCTTCTTATACTCAATTCCTAATCGCGTAAAATTAGCTATAGTTGTATTTTCAAAATCTCCACTTAAAGAGTCTATCAAATCACTGTAATGTCGATCCACTGGATTAAAATCATAAGTAGATCTTGAATAAGGACTCTTATTCACAGTAAGAGAATAAGTAATAGATAAAATACTTTTTCCCAAAAAAGGGAGGCTCTGCGTAGTCGTAATCTGAAAATCTCTCGCTCTATTATCTATTTTAGTATATTGATTTAAAGTATCCAAAACATGGATACCATTTGACCTCATATATAAAGTGCCAGATAAATTATAATTTTGCGCAAGCACATAAGAATTTGAGTAAGCTATATCGACATTCAAATTATATAAATCCCGCCGAAACTTCTTGTTTAAATTGATCTGATTTGAAATAGAAAAGCTTGACTGATAGAGAGAATTATCGAAAGACCCACTATCTATCAACTGGCGATGACTACCATAGGATCCATGTTCATTCATCATCTCCACATGATCTACAACATAGCCGATGCTATTTACATATAATAATGACCAAAAGGGACTAATCTTAAAATTAATTCTAGAGTTAATGCTATGAGAGGCGTTACGTGTATTTTGATTTAAGTTCTGATCATAAAAAAAAATTGAATCTCCAAGAAATGTATTCTTAGAACTGTTTTGAAAATTTTCACGCTTGCTATTTTGCATCGTGTAGCTTCCTACATAAGTAACCTTGTCGTTTAAATCTTTAGTATAATTAATACCTGGCAGCCATATCCTAGATAAACCTGCACCTCCACTCATATCTTCTGTCGCCCCATTAAGATTATCACCATTAACGAATATCGCCAATTGCTCGTGATCTGTAAATCTCGTAACATTAGCCTTAGCGACAAAACGGTGTAACGTTCCATGTCCCCCCCCCAACTCTCCGGACCAGATATTCTTTCTGTTTTTTTTCAACGTAATATTTATTGCTTTCTCCGTTCCCTCTCCGCTAAAACTAGCAGGGTCACGTTCTCTAATTAACCTATCTATTAACTGCACATTCTCGATCATATCTGCCTGAATATTCCTGGTAGCCATGCTAATATTATTGAGAAAAAAGGGGCGGCCATCAACTAAAATCATACTCACGACTTCGCCATTTACTTTAACTACACCATCAACGTCCACCTGCACACCCGGCAGTCTCTTTAGCAATTGTTCAAGTGTTGAGTGCTCCCTTAGTCTATATTTTTCAGCACTAAATGAAATAGTATCCTTAGATATCTTTACTAATGGACGGCTGCCAATTATGTCAATTCCTCTCAAAGCAACTCCCGCTCTATCCAATAAAACATCACCTATATCTAAAATCCCTATAGCATTTATCAACGAAACCACCTTAAAAAGAGGCTTATACCCCATATAAGTAACATGCAAATAATAAGCGTCCCTTGAAATACTATCTATCTCAAAACAACCATTCTTATCTGTCAGTCCAATCTTCACCCTCGCTGAATCCTTGGCTAATAAACAAACAATAGTAGCACCAGGTAAAAACACCCCACTTTCAGCATCACGTACTTTTCCAATCAATCGGATATCATAAGGGGATTGTGCCCCAACATAAAAATGAAAAAAGAACATAATCAAAAAAAAAACAAGTTGCTTCATATTGACAGGTTACCGGTGTTTTCAATTTCCGATATCTTGTTGCAATCAATCTGCAGTGTAAGTGTAAAATGTAGAAAAAAAGAAAAACGCTGAGTGTTAGCTGCAGTGGTGAGCCGTAACTTTAATTAACAACATCAAACCTAAAGTAAAAAACCATGTCACCAAGCATCACCGACTACCCAGGTGGGTATACATAAAACTCAAGCCTACTTGCTGAGTGGATATCGGATAATAAATAGTAAAATACTTAAGGACATTTGACTCAAAATAATCATGTAACAATGAGCGTAGAAAATCCAATCCAGCGCGATTCAAACATTGGCCTAGAAAATGCCGGTTCAAATACTGAACCTCAATATGATATTATTCACAAAAAAGACAATACTGGAAAAAAAACAACAGTATTCAATCCTAATGAACCTCTGTTATCCCCAAGTAAGATTTTATTCAACTATGTTTTCAGAAGTCCTGCTAATAAAGTATATGTATGGATAGCACTATCTGCAATCATTGTTCAGCTATCAATTTTCAAATACTATTACCCCTATGCAAGTTTCATAAACGGCGACTCTTACTCCTATTTAGACACAGCGTATCACAACTTCTCAATAAACATATATCCTATTGGATATTCAATGTTCTTAAGATTACTCAGCATCTTTACAAGATCAGACATTGCTCTTGTTATTGTTCAATATATATTGATTCAAACAAGCATATTGGCATTTCTGTTTACTCTTTTTTATTTCTACAATCCTGAAAAATTAACTAAGCTTATATTATTCTGCTTCATGTTGTTCAATCCTATTTTCTTATACCTAGCAAACTATGTTTCAAGCGATGCTTTCTTTCTTTCTCTTAGTTTAATCTGGTTTACGCAGCTACTATGGATAGTTAACAATCCTACAAAAAAAATAATAGTGATAAATGCTATAACCTTATTCATAACTTTTACGGTCCGTTACAACGCGCTTTTCTATCCCATTATAGCTCTAGTCGCATTATACAAGGGTGGAGGTTCTAAGGTGCTGAAAATAGGAGGTATACTTCTTGGCTTTCTCCTAATTGGTATTTTCATGCTATATACAGGCAACAAATATTATAAGTTAACAGGGCATTGGCAATTCACCCCATTTACAGGATGGCAAACAGCAAACAATGCATTATATGCATACAGATATGTAGACAGCTCCAAACGAAAAGAGTTACCCAAACGATTCCAGGAAGTAGACAATATTGTCCGGACATACTTTGACACAACCCGGGATCTAAAAAAACATCCACAAGAACAACTAATAGCCAGTACAGTTTATATGTGGGCGCCAGATTCACCGTTGAGTATATATATGGAAAATCAATTCAAAAAGGATACTATAGTAGGAATGGTAAAAAAGTGGGCAACCGTAGCTCCATTACTCGAGGACTATGGTAAATTACTTATAAAAGAATATCCAAAAGAATATCTAAAATTCTATTTAATTCCTAATACGTTAAAATACTACGCCCCTCCTGTCGAATTTCTCGGCCAGTATAGCACGGGGATTGATAGTGTTTCATATATTGCCCAAGTGTGGTTCGACTACAAAGGGAACAAGCTTAAAACGCGCTTCAAAGACTACAAAGTAAATACCCTTAATTTCTTTCCCGTACTAATTGGCACCATGAACATCGTTCTGTTATTCACTCTTATTAGCTTTTTAATATTAAAAGGCCACAAACATCATCCTAGGTTAAATCATGGTATGCTGTTGATTATTACACTATGGATAGTAAACTTTTTATTTAGTGTTCTTGCTTCTCCAATAGCCCTTAGATTTCAACTATTTCCAATTTTAGTATCCTTTTCATTTGCGGTCTTCCTACTCGAATTTCTTATAAAATCTGCAATTGGATTAGATGTTTATAAAGTATGACGACAATCCCAATTCAATTACCTAATCTTAATAAGACACATATCTGGATGAACGTACTAATCGATACTGCCATGTTAAAAAAAGAAAGAATACAATATACAATAATAGTACTATCGGGGTTGATTCTATATTTTGGAGTAAACTCAATAATAAAAAAATCATTAATTGGAAGGCAGTCAATATTTGTCCAACCAATACAGACAAGCAAAGAAGGACATATAATGCCGTCATTCAACTTACTACTTTCAGACAGTTTAACAACTTTTAATACTGATAGCATTCCAATAGGGCATCCAATTGTCTTATTCTACTTTAGCCCTTATTGTCCATTTTGCCAAAAAGAAATGAGAGAAATAATAAAGAATATATCAAAATTATCGAACATTCAATTTTACATGCTAACATCATATTCATTTCAGGAAATGAAATTATTCTCAAATGAATTCGACTTAAAAAAGTACAGCAATATAGAAATTGGCATCGACTATTCTTCTTTCTTTGGAAAATATTTCGACACCGCTGTAGTTCCATATATCGCAATATATGGAAAAGACAAAAGACTCAAAGGTGCTTTCGTCGGTGGGATCAGCCCTGAGCAAATAATAGCTGTATCGAAGATCTAAAATGTTGCGCAACAAAGGCTAGTCTAACACTAAGAGATTAGCTGAAATGGGGAAGCCGAAAACCATTATAAACGAGTAGGCATTATTAATTCTTAGTAAAGTTTAGCTTTTTGATTCTAAAAAGCATCTATCATTATGAAACAAGCAAAATTAGCATTAACCGCAGTAGCCGTTTTGGCTGTAGTTGGAGGCGCACTCGCATTCAAAGCTTCTAGAACCACTGATGTAAACCTTTACACAGCAAGTATAGTAGACGGAAAAACTTACTGCAGTGTTCCGGCTATCAGAGAAAATGCTACATTGCAAAGTGGTCCTGGTACAGGTGCAACATTCACCACAGTGGCATCACTGTCTCCTAACACTCTGGTAGCTCCTTGCCCTACCATTACATTAAAGGTTAATCAATAAACTCACGACTATATTGCATATAGTTGGATTTTAACAAATATTAGTTAATATCCATTCAAATGAGTTCAAAGATGAGAGCTATCATTCTGATAGCTCTCATCTAAAACAACTTGTGTCTTGGACTAGTATAACAATATTTAGGAGATCATATTAAGTTAACTGGGTAAAAAAGCTATTAATATCGGATGATTAAAAACTTATATAACTCCATAAAATGACAATTGCACGGTAAGTTTCATTTAGTTCTCAGTTGTACAACAGATATCTAGGAAAATCCAAGACTCCAACTCCCTATACTAAATTAACACTGGCACAATATACAAGACATACTCCTTTCAGACATGTCTTCAATAACATCTTCCTAGTATAAAGCATCTCCGATACCTCTTCAAATATCATACAATGAAACATGCAAAATTAGCGCTAGTCACAATAATCGTTGCAGCCACAATTAGTGGCACATTAGCATTCAAAAGTTCCAGAGGGGAAGATATCAACCTTTACATTGCAACAGTATGGGATGGGAAAAGCTACTGTAGTGTACCAACTATCAGAGAAAATGCAGCCCTACCAGGAACACCTACTCCAGGTCCTACTTTTACCACTAGAGCATCAATTTCTCCGAATACTTTGGTAGCACCATGTCCTGTCATTACATTGAAGGTTCGATTGAATTCCTAAATAAACGGTATGGAAAGTATATATAATATCAATAAAATGTGATTCAAATTTCTACTAGAAAGGAATTAACTTATAAAAACAAAGAGGTGATTGAGCAATAAAAATCAGCGTTCAACTTACCAATTAAAAACTATTAAAATGAAAAAAGCAAAACTATTATTAACCTTAGTCATAGCTCTGACATCCATCTGTAGTACTCTAGCTTACAAAAAAAGAGGTATGGATTCTGTCTTTTATATGCCAACAGTTACTGGCGGGCGAACCTACTGCACAGTTCCAACAATTATTAACTCAATTATAACTGATTCAGGTCGACCAACAGTTCTCTCGACTGCTCCATGGTATGATCCGTGTCCTACAATCCAAATAACATTCTATATGTAATACATTCGACAAAAATATCTAGTTCGGCTGAGGCTAGAAAGTCAGTATCTTAAAAGGGCACCATTGTACAAATCCAGTGACTCTGCCTAACAAGTAGTATTCACTCATTGAATAGTTATGATTTATTTATTCAGATGGTTTGAAATGTAAATCTTAGGTTGTAACACCTTTAAATCACTCTTTCAAACCTTCTGAGTAAATGCAACAGATCAATTACTCAATGGACTTAATCATTATGGAAGCATTCAGTTATGCAATTAACAGAATATAAACTACTCCACATAAAGGCGGGTAGCTTTTGTAGATAAATAATTAAGGAAGGCGTCTATAAATAAATTTCAAACTATGTTCGTAACCAATCAATAACAATTTCTAATTTCATTATCTGGTTTCTAACAAGTTTAGATATGAGATATAATATCTGTAGACAAAATCGAATGGCGCTTATTACTCTTATTATTACTGTATACTAATTCAATTGTCATTGAAGTTTGTCATCCAGTTTGGAATTGGAAACCCCTTTAAATAATAATCAAAAAATTGTCGCATACGTATATCAAAATCAATCGCAGATTTCCCTCGTATAGAATGGCGACCATCAGTATATTCCAAAAGCCAAACTTTTTTACCTAATCGCCTTAGAGCAGTAAAAAATTCCAATGCTTGAGAAAAAGGGCATACTCCATCATTTGTTGTATGCATCATAAGTAACGGGGTTGTTATTTTATTTGCTTTAAATATTGCTGAGTTCTTAACGTACATATCTACGAAATCCCATGGCGCCCCCCCCATACGATTCTGTCCTCCAGTTTCGAAATTAGCTTGCAAACTGCTTCCATCATTTGAGACTGCTCCATATGCACTTATAAAGTCTGACAAGCCAGATCCAGAGCACGCAGCGGCGAAAAGATTAGTATTTGCCACTAAATAATTAGTTTGAATTCCTCCAAAACTAAATCCTTGAATTCCTATTCTATTGACATCGATAAAAGATAGCTTAGATAAAAAATGAGTAGCAGATACGACTGAATTATAGGTCCCCTGCATAGGGTCGCCAATCTTATAATGAATATCTGGCGTAAAAATTAAATACCCGTTGCTTACATAAGTGGGAATATCAATTGCAGCTGAAGAATAATTAGGTACAAAACAGACATTTAGATTAAAAGATAGCTTCTCGTAATAATTTATAATTACAGGATATTTCTTAGTTGAATCAAAATTCTCAGGTTTATATAAAACACCTTGTATGCTCAATCCTTCACTTGTCTTCCAAGTATACATTTTACTGGTATACCAATTATATTTTCTTTCCGGAAACACCTGGCTGACTGGCGTCAAGCTATCAAAATCAGTTGTTACAAAATAATTAAGTGACTCAGTGGCACTCATGCGACTCAATATATAGATATTAGCCCCTCTAGCCTTTATAGGAAAATGCCCAACACTACTTACATATGCATTATCCATAATATGATATACGTAGTCACCATATGCTAAGGGCATAGGATCATCGTTGTCATCTAACGATTTCTTAAAAAAACCATTCTTCTTAGTTAAAAGTCCTGTTGCACTTAATATTAGCTCTTCTCGCTCCGAAACTGGATCGTCAAAATATTCTTGTAAACCTAAACTAAAAATAACATTATGTTTGCGACCATAATAATTAGTAACATTTCGCGCAGGTCGCCTACCCATCGGATCCAGCATCCAAATATCATACTTATCATATACAAGAACACCTATATTGTCCTTAATCCACCCACAGACTCCTCGAATTGAAGAATCTTTATCGCTTGTTTCACAATTGAACCAGTTCAAATTAATACCATTTGAAATATTTCTATATCTCCCAGATGGCACCTCATAACTATAATAATCGCTTCCATCAAAGAAAACAACAAATCTCGCATCAGGTGACAATTTAACTTCATAATTCTTTACCCTATCTAATGGTATCCGTTTCCCATCATTCGTCGAAACAACAAAATAAGTCAATTTAGCAATCTCATTCCACGCATGCTCTCTATAATCTGCATCTGGATTCATATGCGAAATTAAGACTCCATTGTCATTCTTAAAATTGTCCCAAATGAAATCTCCATCAATATTCAATGCGCTAACTTGGTCGTTAGTTAAATTATAGGTACGCATATACGAATAACTATGCTTTGAGTTTTGACGTTCCAATGAATACAATCTTGTATCTAAATAGCTCCAAATGTTAACCTTGTCATAATCACTTCTGATCTTCCGTTGATAAAATGGCTGTTCGCCACCAAAAAAAATCTTCTTCCCATCTCTACTAAATTTCAACAAATATGTAGTTTGAAAATTTCTATCAGAGATAGCCTCCAAACTTTGGTCAAATAACCTACGAGAAGTTTTATAGCCCAATTTATAATACATACATACTCGATTGTTGGGGTTACCAATACTATCCTGTATTAGGAAAGCAATGCTTCTCCCATGACTATCAATTATCATCTGAAAAAAGTTAGTGGTCCCTTTCCATATATTGACCGTCTTACCCTTAGTTACATCTATCCAATTTAGAAATCTAATTTTACTCGTAGCAACTGAATCCGTTAATACAAATAAGTTATTAGCATCAGGGCTTATTTGATACTCCTTTACATTGCGAAAGGTTGATATCCTACCTGTTCTCAAATTAAACAATCTCAATTTCTCATCTTCCATATTATTATTATGTACAACTATAACTTCTCTATCACCGATCCCTTTTATCTCATAAAATTTAACATGGGAAAAGCTGAAAATAACTGATTTACCAAGTTCAACAACGAGTAAACTATCCTCTTCAGTTCTAAAAACAGCAAAATGTCCATCATTTGAAAATAATAGCCGGTCTCCTCCTGATTTGGCCAACTCCCAATTGCCATTGACTGATTTTATTATTAATGTCCGAATATTTCTTGAGCTATTCCTTACAATATAGGAAACAAATAATCCACTTGGGTTAATCAATGGCTCGTTTACGGTCTGCCACTGCTTATATGCATTTGTATCAATTAAAGGCTTATCATCTACCTGAGCTAGTGCTGCCAAGGGTGAACCCATGAAAAGGCAAACTATAAAAAAAAACTTTAAACATTGATTCATTACAGTATACCTATTCATATTTATACACTTTAAATCTTTCTCTTTGATATCTGAAGAGTAAAATACTAAATAATGCTGCTCTCATTTCGCACCTGTCCAATCCAAAGGACACAAGTGCATCTGAAGATAAATACACATAACTGGTTCTTTAGTACTAGTAGGAGGGCAAATCAAAATCCTGGAGATCATCTAATAATAATATGAAGGTCATCTAATAAATTCCTTCTGTCTTTTAGTACTGAAGTTTTATTTACGTGTATTAATAGTAGGGATAACCATAAAAACCGAGAAGCCTTATTATATAAAAAAATACATAATAAATATCGCATGACAAAGAATTACCTTAATAATTCCACTAGTAGATTTGCAATAATCTATCTTATACTATTGAATATCGGTTTTTCTCAAAAAACATATGGGTTTTGCGATACCCAATCAAAACTAATCACCTTTTCTGCCCAAAATATCCCTTTAAGTCATTTTTTCAGTATTATCAACGAACAAACAGGCCTCTTGGTTGTAAACAATGCAAAAGAAACGAACTTGGATGAAGATAAAGTGGTGAGCGTAAATTTTAGCAAGACAAAAATACAGGATGTAATGAACTTCTTGCTAACTGATAAGACTGAACTGGGGTTCTACATAGAAGGAAACGAGATTATTATTTATAGAGATAAACACCATTATAAATTTCCAAACTCCGTTAAAAAAGATACATCCATAAGTGAACAAATAATATCAGGTAAAGTGACTGATCATTCCGGAAATGCGATTCCCGGAGCAACAATAAAAACAAAGAACGGCAAATTCGGAACAATTTCGGATTCCGATGGCACATTTCAGCTTAAACATGTAAAAAGAGGAGATATAATTTCAATTAGTTCTATAGGGTTTGAAACTGAAGACGTCGAAATCCGAAAAGGCCCTATTGTTGCCGCCTTACGATCCTATACAAATAATCTCGATGAAAAAGTTGTCCTGGCATACGGACATACAACTAAAAGATTTAATACCGGGAATATTGGGGCTATTAAAGCTACAGATATAGAAAAGCAACCAGTTAATAATCCTATATTGGCAATAGAGGGACGAATTGCCGGTGTATTTATAGAACAGGCTTCGGGTCTACCAGGAACTGGTGTAAAAATAGCAATACAGGGTCAGAATAGTATAATGAATGGCAATGACCCATTCTATGTGATTGACGGTGTCCCATACATCTCGCAACTTATGCAACCTCCAGTTCCAGGTATCACAGCTGGTTCGTCAGTTCTAACAGGAAATCCTCTAAACTTTATAAATCCATCGGATATTGAAAGCATAGAAATACTAAAAGATGCAGATGCCACTGCAATTTATGGATCCCGTGCAGCTAATGGCGCTGTCCTAATAACTACTAAAAAGGGGAAAAGTGGCTCTATGAGGACCAATTTCAATATACAAAGGGGGTGGGGAGAGGTAGGCCATAAGTTACAAGTACTAAATGCGCAAGAATATCTCGCAATGAGAAGAGAAGCTTTAAAAAATGACGGAATTACTGGTCCTTCAGATGTTGACTATGATCTAAATGGGACATGGGATACCACTCAAGTAAAAGACTGGCAAAATGAGTTAATTGGGGGATCTGCACAATATACTGATATTCAGTTAGGATTCTCAGGTGGTACAGATCAAACACAATATCTCATCAGCGGAGGATATCATAAGGAAACAACAGTATTTCCGGGAGACTTCTCCGATGTAAAGGGAAGCATACATTTTAATATAAGAAGTAGCTCATCAGATCAGAAATTTCGAATACAGATGTCTGGTTCTTACATGCGAGATAAGAATCTACTACCAACTACCGATCTAACACTACCAGCTATTCAACTAGCGCCAGTAGCTCCGAATCCTTTAAACCCCGACGGTAGTTTAAATTGGGCGCCTAGCCCATCGGGAGCAAGCACCTACTTAATAAATCCTCTTACTTATTTAAAAAGGAGATACTCAAATAAAACAAACAACTTAACAAGCCAATCAACTCTTAGCTACGATATCTATTCATGGTTGACCATAAAAAGCAGCTTTGGTTACAACAACCTAACCTCTAACGAAATCTCCATCAACCCCCTCTCTGCAATGGAACCCGAATCAAGAAACTTCAATGTTAGCAGTAGTACCTTCGGCACCACCAATATGTATTCGTGGGTTATAGAGCCTGGAATAGAACTCAATAGGAAAATCTATCAAGGGAAGTTAAATATTTTCTTAGGAGCTACATTCCAGAATAACTATGGGAGAAGAATAGAGTTAAATGCTAGTGGATTCACTAATGATCTTCTATTGGAAGATATAAAATCAGCTCCACAACTCCTGGCAACTCAGTCGGTCGATTACACTTACAAATATAGTGCACTTTACAGCCGTATTAATTACAATTTTGATGATAAATATATTGTCAACTTTACTGCTCGAAGGGATGGAAGTTCTCGTTTTGGGCCACAAAATCAATTTCACAACTTCGGAGCAATTGGAGCTGCTTGGATCTTCTCACAAACCTCTACAATTCAAAAATACCTTCCGTTTATAAGCTTCGGAAAAATAAGAGCAAGCTATGGAGTAACTGGAAACGATCAAATTGGTGACTACAGGTTCCTTGACCTTTACGATATAATACCAGCTGAAGAACCATATCAACAAAGTTCGCTCGGCCTAGCTCCCAATAGACTAACTACGCCTGACCTTCAATGGGAGGAAACTAAAAAAATACAAATTGGACTTGAACTCGGGTTCTTTAAAGATAGAATACTCATCGTATCAAATTACAACCGTAATAGATCGTCAAATCAACTAATAGGCATTTCACTTCCCTATATTACTGGGTTTCCTGGAATTGACAAAAACTTTGATGCTTTGGTCCAAAATAAAGGATGGGAATTTACTCTAAACGCAACAAACATAAGAACAAAATCATTTACCTGGACTAGTAGCATTAATCTAACTATCCCCAAAAACAAATTAGTATCCTATGCCTACAACAACAATGTTTCTTATATCGTTGGCCAATCAATTACATCACGTCCTGTATCGAGGTTAGCAGGTGTAAATGATAGTACTGGAAAATTCGAATTTATAGATAGTAAAGGAAATCTAACTAGTCTTCCAACCGACTTTACTAAGTATATATATATGGATCCAGAATTTTATGGCGGATTTCAGAACAATTTCTCCTTTAAAGAATTCACTTTGGACTTTCTACTTCAATTTGTTAAACGCACCGGTCAAGACTTGACATATGGATATAGCTCTGGAGCTGCTGGCAACTTTAGACTGGGTGCAAACAATCAACCTATAACAATACTGAATCGATGGAAAAAACCAGGAGATAATGCATCTCAGCCAAAATTTACCACTAGCAGATCGAGCACACAAATAGCCTTACTAAATGCAAGACAAAGCGATGCCACTTATGTAGATGCCTCATACATTCGATTAAAAAACATCTCTTTATCGTGGCAAATGCCAGAAACTATGAGTAAGAAATTAAAATTGAAAAACTTAAGATTATATACGTTGGCTCAAAACCTATTTACCATAACGAACTATTTTGGCCTGGATCCGGAATCCAGGGGTGTAGGATTACCGCCTTTAAGAGTAATAACGTTTGGGGCACAAATAGCTTTATAATACGACTTCAATTAAACATCCAAATTTATGAGTTTTATTAATATTATAGGAAAAAAAACTCTAATTCTATTTACTGGATTACTTTCAGTCACTAGCAGCTGTAAAAAATTCATTGATACAGATGGGCCAATAACAAGTATTAGTGGTAAAAATGTATATGATAATGATGCCACATCTATAGCGGTTCTAACTGGCATTTACACCAAAATTAGCCAAAGCTCAGTACAATATGGTGGTTCAGACTTTTCAAGTATTGGATACATTACGGGACTATTATCAGACGAACTAACCTTATACATTGGAAATACAGATCCGACTCTAGCCTCCTACTACGAAAACGCAATGTCCTCCCGCCTGCAAAATTCCAGCTTCTGGAACACTATTTACAATAGAATCTATATTGTTAATTCTGCGATTGAAGGGTTAAACAATGCAAAAAATTTAACCGAATCGATTAGAGTTCAATTAATGGGAGAGGCAAAATTCATAAGAGCACTTTGTTATTTCTACCTTGTAAATTTATATGGAGACATCCCTTTGGTCACCAGCCCGGACTATACCGTAAACATGTCGCTATCCAAATCTCCTCAAGGCAGAGTCTGGGCGCAGATAATCCTAGATCTAACAGATGCAAAAAAACAATTAAGTGCTAATTTCCTAGATGCTACTTTACTTGTTAAAACAGATGAAAGAGTTAGACCTACTCAATGGGCTGCGATAGCTCTCCTTGCTCGATCCTACCTTTATACTAAAGATTGGGATAATGCCGAAAAAGAAGCCAGTATTCTCATTGAACAATCAGACCTCTTTGCAATTGAACCTTTAAATAATGAATTTAAGAAAAACAATAGAGAAGCTATCTGGCAATTACAACCTGTTTTGAGAGGATGGAATACAGAAGATGCTAAAGCATATATCATCCCAAAAGAGTATGGGCCTAATGGAGCATCTGGTGTATATATTAGCACATATCTTCTCAATGCTTACGAGGTAAATGATAAAAGAAAAAGTCAATGGTTAGATTCAATTGAGTTTGCGGGGACTATCTACCCATTCGCATACAAATATCAACTTAATTCATATGGACAAAGCGTAAATGAATACAACACTGTACTTAGGTTAAGCGAACAATATTTAATACGTGCAGAGGCGAGAGCCAATTTGGAGAACTTTCCGGGAGCGCTCGAAGACATAAAAAAGATAAGAGAAAAAGCAGGATTAACAAATATAACTTTTACAACAAAAACAGAAATACTTTCAGCTATTCTACATGAGAGACAAGTTGAATTATTTACAGAGTACGGTCACCGATGGTTTGATCTTAAAAGAACTAATAATATAAACACAGTCATGAATAGAGTAACCGCAGACAAAGGTGGTAACTGGACACCCAATGGGCAATGGTTCCCAATCCCTTTTTATGATACCCAAACAAATACGAACATCCAGCAAAATCCAGGCTATTAATTGTCATCCTTCTATAAATACACATCGTGATACAAATAAGATACTACTTCGATTGAATCCTAAGAAAGAATTAATACGCATAACCAATCAATAAAAATGAAGTTAAGTAAAAAACATCTATTATCGCTGACATTGTTGATAACAGGATCTATCTTCGCTCACGGCCAATCAGATACAACGGCGGAAAATATAGACCTTTATCGTATGCAACCAATTCACATGCAAACACGTTGGAAAGTGAATCCTCTAATAAAATCAAAAGAATATCCCAGGCCCCAACTTGAACGAAATAACTGGCAGAATCTAAATGGTTTATGGGAGTATGCTATTACTGATTCAGCCACAGATTTCCCAAACTCATACAATGGGACAATATTAGTTCCTTACCCAATCGAATCTGCATTGTCCGGGGTAAAGAAAACGCTAAAACCAGACGAACGTCTATGGTACAAAATGGATTTAGAAGCTCCGGTTCTAAAAAAAACTGATAGATTAATTTTAAACTTTGGAGCCGTAGATTGGCAGGCAACAATTTTTATAAACAAGAAAAATGTAGCTATACATACAAATGGTTATGAAGGGTTTTCAATTGACATTACAGATTATCTCAAATCAGGCATCAATGAATTATTGGTAAAAGTATATGACCCCACTGATCAGGGCCCTAATCCGCACGGAAAACAAACTTTAAATCCAGGAAATATCTATTATACCCCAACAAGTGGGATATGGCAGACCGTGTGGCTAGAAAAAGTTCCATTAGCACATATAAAAAAAATCAAAACCAGCCCTGATATAGATCGAAATTTATTATCTGTCTTGATAAATACATGTAATGCTAAAGCCAATATGTTTCTGGAAGTATCAGCTATTTCCTTAGGAAAGGTATTGAGCACTCAACGAGTACGAATAACAAATGATAGCAATCAAACCCGTATAAACTTGCCTATATCCAATACTAGGCTTTGGTCTCCGGACACCCCATTTCTGTATGATCTTTCTGTCAAATTACTAAGTAGCAATAAAGTAAAAGTACTCGATGAAATTAAGAGCTACTTTGGTATGCGAAAAATAAATATCCAAAAAGACGAAAAAGGGAGAGATCGGATTTATTTAAACAATCAATATACTTTTAATTTTGGTGTCTTAGATCAAGGATATTGGCCGGAAGGTTTGTATACAGCACCGACAGATGAAGCCTTATCTTTCGATATTAAAGCAATTAAATTAATGGGGTTTAATACAATTAGAAAACATATCAAAATTGAGCCGGAAAGATGGTATTATTATGCGGACAAAATCGGAGTACTTGTTTGGCAAGATTTTGTGAATCCCCCCCACAGTCTTCCCAATGGGTCAAAAGAAATATTTGAAAAGGAAATAAAGGAAACAATTGAGCAATTATACAATCACCCTAGCATAATTACATGGGTTGTTTTTAACGAACGATGGGGTGCCTATGACCAACAGAGAATCACAGAATGGGTAAAAAAATATGATTCAAGTAGGATTATCAACGGTCATTCAGGCGAATTATTATATGTCAATAATGAATTGAGAGAAGCATCCATTAACCCATGGGTTAGTAGTGACCTTACAGACGTCCACGCATATCCCGAACCACGAAACCCACCAGGTCTGCCAGGAAAAGCAAAAGTACTTGGAGAATTTGGAGGTATAGGAGTAGCGGTACCAAGCCACCAATGGGACGATTTACAAGGATGGGGGTATATCAGCTCGACCGCTGATGAGCTCAAGCAAAAATATGAACAAATGATTTTTACTCTTAAAAGGCTTGAGAAAGAAGGCTTGAGCGGGGCCATTTACACTCAGCCGTTTGATGTAGAAGGAGAAGAAAATGGCCTGCTAACCTATGATAGGGAAATCATTAAAATTCCTCTTAATAATTTAAGGGATATAAATAGAACCCTTATCAAAGGAAATATAGACACAAATCCCAGTTTCACTATTGCCACAAATATTAATTCGGATGACAATGATAACAGATATGAAGAGTTATTACTTCAGTATAAAAAAGGGAAATTGGATTCTTCATTTTTAAGAAGACTTGTACTTACTGCTCTGCGCAAAAAAGATCAATTACATGCTACAGAGGTAGGCAATAGCTATATTGACATTCTAACAACCCCTCTCAGCAAAGAAAATCTGCTCTTTATTAACTACATAACTAACACGACAGATGACAGAGGCTTCTATTTGCTAAGTACGAATGTAGATAAAGTAAATGCAATATTTGGCAAAGTGTATGCACAATATAAAGTTAAGCAAGTAATAGAGAAAAGTGACTTTCCAGGATTTATAGATAAAGTAACCGCTCTTAATTGGGATTCTTTGTATCAGGAAATGAGTCATAAATACGGACAACTGGGAGAAGAATTAGTACTTGGCAAACAAATGATGTACTATCACGATACTCAAGACTGGAAAAATTATGGGAAATATTATAAGTTATACTTTAAAAAGGCATACAAGCATCCTGATTATAAAATCAATAATCTAACATGGTTAATCTTTATAAATGTTGATGATCCGATTATACTTGAGTTTGCTACACAAGTGATTAAATATGATTTGGAAACATGGGACCAGTATAACCCAAGTGCGTATGACACTTATGCAAATTTATTACATAAATTAAATAAATCGAGCGAAGGTATAATTTGGGAAGAAAAAGCACTTAAAATGAAACGAACAGCAGATGAAGAAAGAGTTTTCGCCGAAACCCTCCAAAAAATGAAAGCCGGCCTCCCTACATGGCCTCAAAATAATTAATCTCTACGCGGTGTAAGAGGGTGGATGGTTTACACCCCTTACGCACTCATGCATCCGGTCGCTAGTATTCTTATTAGTGACCCTTTTTTCTCAAAATCCAAAAAAAAATTCATATTCATAGTACGCCGGCAAATCAACCAGTGTACTATAAAGGAGAAAGATTCAAAACTGAAAAGGCCTGATTGAAATAGTTTGTTACTATCCTATAAAAACTCTTCAGTCAGCCCGGTCAGGAGGCAATATAACAGACTTTTTTACACCACCTTTTACAAAAAAACAATGTTATGAAAAGGCCCAGTAATTTACCCCGTATACGATTAAGAATCGATGAAGATGACCAGGTATTCGTTAAAATTGAGAGTTTACCCCAGGAATATCAACACCTGGCCATGCCCGCCGCTAAAATCTCTTTCAGAAGTGATGAATACGTGGATATCGTTAGCCAAACCATAAAACTTGGCCGGTTCACGCTCCGTACACATGAAGTATTTAATAAGGAACAGGATATCATGTTAATACCCTACACCAGGATCGAACTACTGACACTCCACTTTATGGCCGGAGGTGAAGTAGTGGCCGAAATCACAGACCGGGGCCCTTATATGATGGCCAAAAGGGAAATGACCCTGTTCAAACTCGAACCCAGCTCGCATAGAGCGCCTATGAAAGCATGGGACAATATGTTCAGCTTCCATATCGATATTAGACCGGAAGATATGGCCGAAATGGCAAAGGAATATCCTGAGCTCGCCACTATAGCAAAAAAAACATCCAGGAAAGGAAGCGCTCCCGTTAATATAGAGCCCTATCATATTAACATGGCCTGTACAGAGTTGATTGATGCCATCTGTAATTGTAAATTTATAGGTAAACAGGCAGAAGTATTCATGCACAGGTGCTGCCTGGATCTGTACATGAATTTCGCCGCACAGGATGAAATGGAAGACGAACCCATGCGGGTGTTCCCGCTATATGTATCCGAAAAACTGGAAGACTCCATTAAATACCTCGTCAATACTACCAACGAAAAATTCTCAATAGCTAAAATGTCGGTACTGCTCGACCTGGGTATCCAGGAACTGCGGGAAGCCTTCATGGATAGCTTTTATATAGCGCCGGAACGCTTTCACCTGCAACGGCAAATGATGCAGGCATATAGCACGGCCGTAACCACTGCAGAGCCCCTGGAAAAAATTTGTACTTCTATAGCAATGAACAATGTAGAAGAATTCACTACCCTTTTTGAATCCTATTTTAACTGTTCCTTCGCTATCATCCGTAATAGTCAATGAAGAGATTGAATATTCCCCATTTTGATTTTTTAGGTTGTTAATATGCCGGATCAATCCTGGTCCGGCAATTTACTATCCCTCAAAATAACCCTTGCTTTTTGTGGTCAGAGAAAGATTCCTTAAATTCCTCTTTCTTTCTCACCGCTAAAAGCAAGGGTTATGTCATTTCAGCAACGTACCATCTTTATTACCGGCGCAAGCCGTGGCATAGGCAAAGCCATCGCACTACGCCTTGCCTGTAAAGGAGCTAATATTATCATTGCCGCCAAAAGCGTGGAAGAGGATCTAAGACTGGGAGGCACCATCTATTCTGCCGCCGAAGAAGTAGAAGCTGCGGGAGGTAAAGCGCTTGCTGTACAGGTGGATATCCGGGAAGAAGCACAGATAGCCGCTGCCGTACAGCAAGGCGTTGAAAAATTCGGAGGTATAGATGTGGTGATTAACAACGCATCAGCCATACAGCTTACAAACACGGAAGAAACCCCTGCCAAACGTTTCGATCTGATGTATGATATCAACGTACGCGGCACCTTCCTGGTAACACAACATTGCCTTCCTTACCTGAAAAAAGGAAATAATCCGCATATCCTTACGCTGTCTCCACCGGTGAATATGGACCCAAGATGGTTTGGGCCACATCTTGCCTATACCATCAGCAAATACAATATGAGTATGCTGGCAATGGGCTGGGCCAATGAGCTGGAGAAATATAAAATTGCCTCCAATGCCCTGTGGCCGGCTACTACCATCGCCACCGCAGCAGTGAAAAACCTGCTGGGCGGGGATTCCCTGATCAATAAAAGCCGTACCCCTGAAATCATTGCCGATGCCGTGGAATATATCCTGCAGCAACCAGCTTCTTATTCAGGCCATACATTGATTGATGAAGAGGTACTGAAAGCGACGGGCATCACCAATTTTGATAAGTATGCAGTGGTGCCGGGCGGCAAACTGCAGCGGGATCTGTTCCTGTCTTAAAAAAGTTGAGGCTGTATCATAAATAACTTTTACCCGATTTTACTCGGGTACCGGGTGGAGAAAATTTTCGTATCTGCGATTCTCACACCCATTAAGTTAGTTATGATACAGCCTCTTTCTTCATGAAGGAAATATGCGTGGTGTATCCCGGAAAATAAACTGTTTATAAAGTTGCTCCGCCACCGGGTAAATATCTTCAGGAATTTCTACTATCTCCCCAAACTCCGTAGTCTTGTATAAGGCGCACCGTATTGCCCGCCAGCAGTCTGAAACCTGTTCGGTAAGCAGTGCGCCAAGGGTTACCTGCTGATCCTGTATAATGGCTTCCTGGAATACCAGGCTGTAATCGTTCCAGGCTGATTTTACAATATCGTCATCAGAAAGCTCCAACCAGCGCTCAACAAAGGGCGGTATTGCCTCCCACTCTCTTAAACGGGCCATCAGGGCCACTAATGTATGCGCATAATCCCTGGCATACGGGCCCTGTTCAACAGCCCGCCGCGAAAATTTCAGGGCAAGGTCTAAGCGGGTATTCAGCAGGTACAGGCGCCAGGCTACGCGGTTCAGGTCATAAGGGGTAAGCCGGAGATAATTAAAGTTAAGCTGCTGTTCCATAAACTGGAGCAGCGACAATGCATCTCCTGTCTGTCCCTGATCGGCCAGGAAACAGAGATAACATATTTTAGCATGCAGCATATCGTAGCTGCTCCCCTTTTCTTCTACGGCCTGCCGGTACCAGTTATGCGCTATACTATGATCAGTATTGGTTTCCGCATATAACGCAGCAAGTGCGCACATAGGCAGGCATTTAGGGCTGTAAGGTGCTGCCATCGCCGCTTTATACAGCTTTTCCGCCTCTGCATATTCTCCTGTTGCTTTATAGCAATGCCCCGCCAGGAGCTGTAAAAAAGATACCTGTTGCACAGCCGCCGGCGCATGTTTGTAAACTGCAACGGCTGCTTCATAACGATGCAGGCCCAATAAGGTGCTCATCAGTATATGGGAAGTAGTTATACAGTGCGGATCATTCTGCAGATGTTGGGTCCAGAGGGCTACAGCGGTATCATTATCCTTTGCCTGGTAATAGATGGCTGCAAGCTCCTTGTGTACATTCAACGTGATAAACTCAAATTTCTCTGCCCATTCCAGGCCATTACTCAGCAGGGACACATCGCCGGTTTGTGCCACCACGGTATGCAATGCCTCCAGGTAAACTTTTGCCAGTAAAGCACCTTGCGGGAAATAGTCGTCGGATAGTGTAAAGGCTTGTTCAAAATAATGAATCGCCGCCCTGGGTTCACCTATCTCACAATTACTGTATGCCAGTACCAGGTAAAGCGATACCTGCTCCTGCCGTTGCCAGTTATTGTCTTGTAAGGTTTCCAGGTAAGCAATATCTGTTCTTTCCAGGGTAGTTTCCGGGTGAGGAATACGTTTTTTATCCAGCTGTTGCAGGAATGCGGGTAAATCCTTTTGAATCACATTAAGCAATGTTTCATTCATAATGATTATTTGGGGGATGAGTGACTTCTCTGCGTGCTATGCAAATAGTATATACACGCACAGCAGCATGGAAGTACCATCACCTCACCGCATAATTATCCGCCGACGTAGTCACCGGCCTGCGGTTCACCACATGCAGCACATAATCTCCGGAACCGGTTTCCATTATATACCGGCCTTCTTTATACCCCTTCTCTATTGCCATTGCCACACCGTTCACTGTAATATCCGACGTCGACTCCGCGGGCATATAAATAGTAGCACGCGCATTTGCCGGTATGTGCACACGTAATGTGAAAGTATTATCTTCCTTTTTCCAGTCGCTCACAATTTCACCATAGGGAGAAAGATAACTGGCTTTAGCAGCAGTAACATCTCCAACGGGTTCCGGCCTTATTACAATATCACGGAAAGCAATACTGCCTGCTGCTGGCCGTATACCGGCTAACCCGCTGTAGAACCATTCCATCAGGTGACCCAGCATGAAATGATTATTGGAAGCATCGCGGTATCCCTGCCAGGATTCGGTGAGCGCAGTGGCCCCTTTGGCTAATTGCAGGCCGTAGCCGGGTACATCGGTGCGACTGTTCATATCATAAATCACATCCGAACGGCCTTCATCGTCCAGCACACGGAGCAGGTAACGGTAACCGATATCACCGGCGGTAATACCGTTGTTGTGCCGGCGGATATCTGCCACAATGTTCTCCACGATATCGGCTTTATAACGGGGATCTGCCAGCTGCATGTATACAGACATGGCATTGGCTGTCTGGCTTCCGGTAGCATATTGTTTGGTGCTGTCGTTGAAAAAAGCACGGTTATACGCTTGCTTTACCGCTTCGCTTTGGGAAAGGTATTTTTGCGCGTCTGCTGTTTTTCCTAACAACGCAGCCACTTTAGATAAGATACTGAGATCATAATAGTATATAGCCGTTGCCGTAATACCCTTGGGAGTGAGCTGCGCTTCCCCGGGGAATTTCGGGCCAATATCGTACCAGTCGCCCAGCCCATGCGAAAGGATATGATGATCTGATTTTTGCGCCAGGTAGTTCACATAACGGGTCATCATCGGGTAGCTTTCTTCCAGTACTGATTTATCTCCATACCACTGGTACATATACCAGGGTAAAATGATACCGTTGCTTCCCCATTCCGGTGAATCGCGAAAACCATCTTCAAAATGCACATACTCTGGCGCTATGTCGGGAATAAGCCCTTCTGCTGTTTGCGCATGGATCATATCACGTACTACTTTCCGGCAAAGCGCGGCAATATCATAGTTGTACCTTATGGAGCTGCCCACCAGGTGCGCTTCTTCCAGCCATCCCAGTTTTTCACGGTGCGGGCAGTCGGTGAATATGCTGGCGGTGTTACTGCGGATGGCCCAGTCGATCAGCTTAAAAGTTTTATTAAACAATTCATTGGAGCAGGTAAATTGCCCGATAGTAGCTGCTGCATTACGGGTGTGCAAACTTTGCAGCGTTTGTATTTCAGGCAGTCCTTCAGGATTGCTTTTGCCTGCTGGCACGGCGCCGTCAATTTGTATGTACCGGAAGCCGTAGTACATAAACTGCGGTTGCCAGTACGCTGTATCCTCTCCTTTGAGTGTATAATTAAAAAATACCGGGCTGCCTACGGCAGATTGATCTGCCAGGCCTTTGTCTGTAATAAGTTCTGCGGGCGTAATACGTACTACCATTCCTTTTTTCCCTTTCAGGGAGATGGCAGGAATGGCGGAGGCATTCTGGCCCATATCGTACACCCAGGTAGCAGGCCCGGTTTGTGTGACCTTAACAGGGGTAAAGCGGTCAAATATTTTCAGTGGTGCCGCAGTTTGTGCATCCAGTTGCGGCGGACCGGTTACAGCTACCGCATTTTTCCAGCCTGCATCATCAAAAGAAGGTGTATCCCATCCGGGTTGTTCCAGGTTGGCATCATAATCTTCCCCGCCGTAGATGCTGGAAAAAGTAACAGGGCCGGGCGCAGCTTTCCAGCTGGTATCGCTGATAATATTTTCTGTGCTGCCATCGTGGTATTGCAGGTATAACCTGCAAATCAGCTGTGGATAACCAAACGCACCGGTGAGTTTGCGGTACCTTTCTCCCGGCACATAAAAAAAACCGTTGCCCAGCATTACGCCAATGGCATTATCGCCGCTGTGTAACTGCTCCGTTACATCAAACGTAACATAGAGGGCATGCTGATCGTATTTTGTCCAGCCGGGATCCAGGAAATGATCTCCTGTTTTTTTTCCGTTGAGATGAAGATCAAACTGACCCAGTCCGCTGATGTAAACAGTGGCCCTTTGCAGTGGCTTGGCGATATGAAATACTTTTCTCAGCAGGGGCAGTATATCTTTCCGCAGGCCATAATTTTTATCGTTGGTAACCGCCGGCACAATGCGGGCGCTGTCCGGCATTTTCTCATACCCTATCCATTGCGCCTGCTGCCAGTCGCCCCGGGAAAATAAGCCCGTATGCCACTGTGCTGTTTCGCTCCAACCAGATGGCCTTCCCTGCTGGTCCCATACCATTACTTTCCAGTAATAGGTAGTAGCGGGCAACAGTGGTTTGCCGCTGTAAAGCACCTGTACAGACTGGTCTGACAATACCTTCTTTGAATCCCATATCCGTCCGCGGTTACGCTCCAGTGCAGCAGGATTATCTGCCACCAGTACACGGTACGCAGTCTGACGAACATTGGTTCCTTTGCTTTGCAGTTGCCAGCTGAGTGCGGGCCGGGCGGCATCAATGCCTGCAGGGTTTTGCCGGTATCCACATAACAGGTGTTGCAGCGAAACCTGTTGCGCCACACCGGCATGGGCGATACACAGCAATAGCAAGAATAGCCATGATCTCATCATTCAACTGTTTTTGATAGGTCAAATATCTATGATCGCTTTTATCACTTCATTGCGGGGGTCCAGCCAGGAAGGGAATGTATGTTTCACTTCCCCGAATTTCACGCGGTGTGTAATATATTTTTCAGGCTGCACCTTCCCTTCCCTGATATAGCGGATCACCTGTTCAAAATCTTCGCGGGTGGCGTTACGGCTGCTCATCAGCGTAGATTCCCTTTTGTGAAATTCAGGATGGGGAAACTGCAGCAGGTCCTTTTGCAATCCTATCAGCACATACCGGCCCCCATGCGCCAGGAAATAAATTCCGTTGTTGATAGCTTTCTGGTTACCGGTGGCGTCAATCACTACAGTGGGCATATCGCCGCCGGTGATCCCGCGCAGCCTGCCGGCTACATCCGTAGCAGCGTTAATGGTAAAGGGAATGCCCAGCGTTTCGCGTGCAAACTGCAGCCGTTTATCCTGTATATCAGTAGCAATTACATTTGCACCGGCAATGCGGGCCAGTTCCATGGCTGCCAGCCCTATAGGCCCCGCTCCCATTACCATTACAAATTCACCGGGTTGTACATCCGCCCTGCGGATACCGTGAGCGCTTACAGACAATGGCTCCACCAATGCCAATTGTTCAGCGCTAAGCCCGTTCCCATGCACCAGCAACCGCTCCGGAACGGAAAGAAATTCAACCATTCCTCCATCTTTATGTACGCCCAGCACCGCTATCTGCTCACAGCAGTTAGGTTTGCCGTTGCGGCAGGCAATACAAACGCCGCAATTTTCATAGGGGATCACGGTTACCAGCTCACCTGCACGGAAAGTGCTGCTATCCGCAGCATCCAGCGCTACTATTTCTCCTGCCAGCTCATGGCCCAGGATACGCGGGTAATTAAAATAGGGCTGCGTACCTTCAAAAGCGTGGAGGTCGGTGCCACAAACCCCTATTTTCCGGATACGGATAATAGCCTGGCCAGCCTGCAACGCAGGCATCGCCTGCAGGCCATATTCAAAATTGCCGGGAGTGGTACAGATAAGCGTTTTCACACCAATTAATTTAGAAAAAAATATCGGTACCCGCATGTTTTATTTTTCCGGGCTGGTACCAGTATAATCATCAAAACGGAAGATGAACGAAAATTTTGTCGCCCACCTGGTAAAACGCACTACCTGTTCAGGGCAAATATCCTTGATAAATCATATTTTTGTCATGCCGACACTTATTATCTGCACATTTATATAATTTGGGTATTTTTACTTTTATGCACGACGATATCCCCGAATTGCAACGCAGAATATATACCGGTGATACACAGGCATTTAAAGAATTATATGATAGTTGCTGCACGTCATTGCTGCAACTGGCAATGGCAATTGTTCATACAAGGGAAATGGCCGAAGAAATTGTAGCGGATGTATTTATTTCGGTATGGAAAAAAAGGAATGACCTTAACCAGGTAGCCAACCTGAAATGGTATCTCTATGCGGCTACCCGCAACATCTCCCTTAATTATCTCCGTAAATACGCACATAAAAAAACGGTCCATCTCGATGAAGCGCAAATGCCCGAATACGAAACAGATCCCGAAGCGCAACTCATCAGCAACGAAATGATGCGGCATATTAACACCGCTATCAGCGAGCTTCCCCCGCAATGCCGGCTGATTTTCAGGCTGGTAAAGGAAGACGGCCTCAAATACCGGGAAGTAGCCGCACTGCTCAACGTATCCATCAAAACCGTGGAAAACCAGGTAGGCATCGCCCTGAAAAAACTTACCAAAATGAAATCGCTCCTGGTTTCCCCCCTCCCCGGAAATCAGTAATTCCCTCTCAAAAAAAATTCCATTCCTCTTGGGGGTATTATCATCTTCCTGTTGTCTTATACGCCGGAAGCGACCTTCATTCAAATTATTCTGCCATGAACAACGACCGTATATGGGTATTACTCGGGAAACAGGCCAGCGGTGAAATTTCCCGGGAAGAACTGTCGGAACTGGATGCCCTGCTGAAAGAACACCCGGAGGAAACCGCCTCACCTGAAATGGTGGCGGCCATCTGGCATACCCCGTTGCAGGAAACAGCCGCCTCCGCTAACAGTAAAACCCGTATATGGAACAAAGTAAGCCCTCAGCTTACTTCCTCCACATCCCATGGTATGATACGCAGGATGGTGGCGGTGGCGGCAGCAGCTTCCTTGCTGATCGCCGCATGGGGCGTATGGCAGTTTGTACGGCCAACTGCACCTGTATTGCAGCAACTCAGCTCCGCCCCCGGCGGAAAATCAAAGGTGATACTTCCCGACGGTTCCATCGTTTGGCTCAACCACGGCACACAACTCAACTACGAAAAAAATAAATTCGGCAAACTACACCGCGAAGTAACCCTTACCGGTGAAGCATTTTTTGATATCGCGAAAAACGAAGGGCTTCCTTTTATTATCCATGCAGGAAAGGTAAACATCCGTGTGCTGGGCACTGCCTTTAACGTGAAAGCCTATACGGGCGACAGCACCGTTTCCGCTACGCTGGTAAGCGGGAAAATTGCAGTGTCGTTCCATGAACAAACCGTAGTGCTGCAACCCAAAGAAAAACTTACCATACCACTCACCAGGGTTATACCGGTATTCCGGCAACAACACCTGGAAACAGACAGCAGCGGCCAACTTCCCGGCATATCCTGGCTCAATAATAAACTGGCATTCGACAACGAAACCTTTGGAGAACTGGCCGTTAAAATGCATAACTGGTACGGCGTTACTTTCCATTTTGAATCGCCCGGCCTGGAACAACTACGGTTCTCCGGCATCATCGATACGGAATCACTGGAGGAAGCATTGAAAATGTTACAGCTATCGCGCCCCTTTAATTTCCGGATCAATGGGAAAGAAGTCCTGGTTAGTAATTAACGCCGCATTATCCATCTTCCAAAAAACAATTGTTATGACCTAAAAAAAACCTACAAAAAACGCACTCATTTACTTTCCATCACCCTCTTACATTCCATGTTATGAAAATTAAGTTCCAACGGGCTTTTAGTAAAAGTCTGCATGGCAAGTTACCGGCCATACTTGCTCTGGCGCTGCTGATAACCGGGTTCATACCGGCAGGCGCCGCTTCCTTCACCCAGGAAAAGATCAGCATCTCACTGGAAAAAGTCAGCATAAAAACAGTGCTGAAAACCATTCAACAGAAAACACGTTGCCGGCTTATCTACAACGACGATATTCTCCCGGAAAAACCACCCGTGTCTGTTCATGCACAAAATGCCACGGTAGAACAACTGCTTACACAGGTATTAACCGGCACCACTCTCCGTTACACGGTAATGGATAACAATGCCATTGTAATAGCGCCGGAAAATGTACGCGTAGCTAAACTTACCGGCACCGTAAAAAATGAGCACGGCGATCCGCTGATCGGCGTTTCCGTAAAAGTAAAAGGCAGCAATATTGGTACCGTTACCAATGAAAACGGCCGCTTTGAACTGCAGGCTACCGCAGGCGCAATACTGGTGTTCAGCTATGTAGGATATGAACAAACCGAAATAGTAAGTTCTGCCAGCCCGCTCAATGTGGTGCTGAAAGAAAGCGCCAGCGGCCTGAACGAAGTAGTGGTAGTGGGTTACGGCACGCAGAAGAAAACATCTTCCACTGCTGCGGTAGCAGCCGTACAGGGAAAGGAACTGGCTAAATCGCCGGTTACCAATATCTCCAATTCACTGGCAGGAAATGTGTCTGGTATCAGTATGCGCCCTAATGGCGGCCAACCGGGCAGGGATAACCCCGATATCCACATCCGCGGTATCGCTACCACCGGTAATAACTCACCGCTTATTGTAGTTGATGGTATCATCCGTAATAATATCAACGAAATTGCGCCCAGCTCCATTGCCTCTGTAACAGTGCTGAAAGACGCCGCCGCCGTGGCTCCCTACGGGTTAGGCGGCGCCAACGGCGTTATCCTCATCACCACCAAACGCGGGCAAACCGGTGTGCCCACCCTCTCGCTGAATGCCTATTACGGACTGCAAACGCCTACCTATTATCCTAAAATGCTGAATGCACAGGATTATATGCGCCTGCGTAATGAAGCGTATATGAATGAAAACCCGGGCGGCACCCAACAGCCTTTCAGCGAAGATCTTATCAGCAACTACGCCAGCCTGAACGCAAAAGATCCCGACAAATATCCCATCAGCAATACAAAAGACCTGGTACGCATGCATGCGCCTATCCAGAACTATAACCTGCAATTAAGCGGCGGTACCAATACCATACGCTATTATGCAGGGATGGGCTACCTGCAGCAGGATGGTATGTTTGACCCGATCAACTACAAACGCTACGATTACAACGTAAATATGGAGATAAGCGCTACGCCTACTACCACGGTGTCTTTAGCGCTTATCGGCGCCATCGAAAAAACCAACAGTGTAGATGCCGCCACCACGCCCGGCCAGTTATTCCGCAGCGCGTATAAGCTCATCCCCATCACCAACCTGTACTACAGTAATGGCCTCTGGGGCGAGTTTGCAGGCAATACCCCGGTAGGGATCCTCAAAGCAGGCTACTCCCACCGCGATGCCACCTCCCTGCTAACCACCCTGGGAGTAGAACAGCAACTGCCGTTTATCAAAGGGCTTAGTGTGAAAGGTACTTTCAGCTATGACCCTAACGACTATACGATCAAAGGATGGCATACGCCGTTTTACTTTTACTCACAGAATACATCCACTAACCCTTACACCTATACGAAACAGATCTCTACATCTGAAGGAAGTGCGGCGCCTTACACCTGGCTGAACCAGGAGTACTCGAAAAACCAGTACTATACCTTCCAGGGGTTCCTCAACTATCATAACACATTTGGCAAACACGACTTTACAGGGCTGCTGGTAGCGGAAGCGCGTAAGAACGACTCCACCGGGTTCTCTGCAAGGCGCAATAATTTCGCGGTAGGCATCGACGAGCTGGGTATGGGCAGCTCCAACAAAAATGACTTTGATAACAACGGCTCCACTTCCACCGGTAGCCAGCTGGGTTTTGTATACCGCGTTGGCTATATCTACGATCACAAATACCTGCTGGAAGCAGCCGGCCGGTATGATGGTCACTACTACTTTGCGCCGGGCAAACGCTGGGGCTATTTCCCCGCCTTCTCCGCAGGATGGATCATTTCTGAAGAGAACTTTATGAAAGATCATCCCTCCGCGCTGAACTATCTTAAGCTGAGAGGATCCTGGGGTAAATCCGGTAATCTTGCCGGCACCGCATTTCAATACCTGAACGGGTATAATTTATACGGTAATGCCTATGCCTTCGGCAACGGATCTATGGTACAGGGCTCCAACATCATCAGGGAAGCCAATCCCAATATTACCTGGGAAATATCCACCAAAACAGATATCGGGGTAGATGCTACCTTATGGAAAGGCTTACTTACACTGGAAGTGGATTATTTCCATGAAAGAAGAACGGGCATGCTGCTGCCACCCGCAGTAACCGTACCGGTAGAATATGGACTGGGCCTCTCCGATGAAAACCAGGGCATCATGGAAAACCGGGGGATCGATATTTCTGCAGGAACCTCCCACCGTTTTTCCAACGGGCTGCAGGTGAGTATGAACGGCAACTTCAGCTACGCCAAAAATAAAATGGTGCAGGTATTTGAAACGGCTGCCACACGCAATAATCCCAACCGTAGCAGAACAGGCCGGCCCACTGGTACACAGTTCGGTTATCATGCACTGGGATTGTTTTCCCTGTCGGACGATAAGAACAACGATGGCATCATCAACACCGACGACGGATATAATGTAACCCAGTTTGGCGTACTGCATCCCGGCGATATCCGCTATGCAGATATAGGCGGACCTGATGGCAAGCCCGATGGCAAAATAGACTCCTATGATGAAACAGTGATCGGTAATCCCGTATACCCGTTCATCACGTATGGCTTCACTCCCAGCGCCTCCTGGAAAGGATTTGATCTGAGCCTCTTCTTCCAGGGATCCGCGCTGGCCAGCCTGAACATCCGCGGCTTCCAGACAGTACCGTTTAACAACAACAACAGTAACCCTGCATACGAATACTATAACAATCACTGGACACCCAATACACCGGATGCAAAGTATCCACGTGCTAACCAGTCGCCCTACGCAAATAACACCCAGAACTCTGATTTCTGGATGATGAAAACGGGCTATCTCCGCTTAAAAACAGCGGTGCTGGGATACACGCTACCCGCCCATATTTCCAAGGCAATGAAGATGCAGAGCGTTCGCTGCTACTTCTCCGGCCAAAACCTGCTCACGTTCAGCAAAATGAAGTTCATGGACCCGGAAGTAGGATACACCGACCTGGAAACAGCCTATCCCAACCAGAAAGTAATGGTGCTCGGGATAAACGTAACCTTTTAAAACAAACTGCTATGACCCGCTTTATATTATCATTGCTCGCCGGTACACTTCTATTAGGTATCCTGTCATGCAAAAAAGAATTCCTGGAAAACACCGACAAGGCAAAGCTCACCGATGATTTGCAATGGGGCTCGGAAGGCAATGCCGATCTTTTCCTCAACGATATCTACAGCGCTTTACCCAACTACTGGAACCAGCCGGAAAACCTGGATAATTTCACTGACGATAACGACGCTGGTTTTTACTACACCTCCTACAACTGGAAACAGGGTATCGTGGAAGCATCTTCCAACGACTATACCATATGGGGAGGCATTACCGGTTCAGGCGACCTCACCAACTGGACCACCATCTATACCAACATCCGTAAATGCAATACCTTCATCGCGGAAGTGCGTAAAAATGCGGCCAACTTTTCACCGGAATGGATAAACAAACGCATCGATGAAGCCCGGTTTATCCGCGCGTTCTTTTACAGCGAACTGTGGATGCATATCGGTGGGCTTCCCATCATCACCATTGCGGCCGACCGCCGTACTATGGACAGCTCCATGATCTATGCGCCAAGGAACACCTTTGCCGAAACTGTGACCTTTATTACCACGCAGCTAGACTCTGTTGCCAAAGATGGATACCTGCAGCCTAAATATAACAAAGGCGATGCAGATGCAGGCCGCGCTACCCTGGGCGCCGCGCTGGCCCTGAAAGGATGGGTGGAACTGTACGCCGCCAGCCCTGCTTTCAATGCCGCACAACCCGCCGCCGGCAATGATCCGCACAAA
Source organism: Chitinophaga polysaccharea (assembly GCF_902150045.1). Classification (GTDB taxonomy): domain Bacteria; phylum Bacteroidota; class Bacteroidia; order Chitinophagales; family Chitinophagaceae; genus Chitinophaga; species Chitinophaga polysaccharea_A. Next base: position 1,388,768 of record NZ_CABFVU010000002.1, on the reverse strand, counting down.
ATAGCCGGCTACAATAACTTCGACGGCGGCCGCTGGGCCACTGCCGCTGCTACTTTCAAACAGTTCATCGACCTTTATGGCAACGGTAAAGTATATGAGCTGTTTCCTGATCCTTCCGCTATCTGGTATGAAGCCAATGAATACCATTCGGAAGTGGTGTGGGACCGGCAGGTAGTAGCCAACATCATGGGATCATCTTTTGAGCAGTACGGCGGTCCTGTGTGGATCAACGGCGCCTACTATACCTGGGGCAACTACTGCCCTACACAGGAACTGGTAGACCAGTTCAACATGGCGAACGGCAAACCCATTACTGATCCCACATCCGGTTATGATCCGCAGCATCCGTACATAGGCCGCGAAAGGCGTTTCTACGACTGGATCGTATATGACGGCGCTCCCTATAAAATGGCCTGGATGGATAAAGGCGATACCATTTACACCCGCATCGATAAAGTACGCCCCTCCAAAAACCAGATCGATTTTGGTACCGATGATGTGAGCAACACCGGCTATTACTTCAAAAAACGCCTTAATCCCCTGGTACGCCCCGGCGGCGGTGCAGTAAGCGGCGCCAACTTCATCTACTACCGCTATGCGGAAGTGCTGCTGGGATATGCGGAAGCGCAGAATGAAGCAGCAGGTCCGGATGCCACTGTATACAAGGCTATCAACCAGATACGCAGAAGGGCGGGCCTGCCGGACCTGGCGCCAGGCTTATCACAGGCGGAAATGCGAAACGCGGTTCATCATGAAAGAAGGGTGGAGCTGTGTTTTGAAAATAAACGCTTCTATGATATCATACGCTGGAAAACCGCCAGTACCGTCATGAATGTGGATAAGCATGCCATGAAGATCTCCAATACTTCTCCCAACAACAATGCAGGCGTATGGAAATATGAAATTGTGCCGCTCAATCATCCACATGTGTTCACTCCAAAAATGTTCCTGAACCCGGTACCACAGGATGTGATAGACCGTAACCCGAAAATTGTGCAGAACCCAGGGTATTAAAACCAGAAAAGTTGCAGGGCCTTCCCCCTGCAACTTTTACTTTATCTTCGCCGGCAAAGCAATATACGCATATGCCCACGGTCAGGAACAGCTGGATAGATAACCTGCGCTCATTTATTACGCTATTGGTGGTGGCCCATCATTCGTCGCTGGCATATACTACGTTTGCATCTTTCAATAAAAGCGCCTATATCCTTTCTACCAATCCTGTTGTGGATACTGCCCGGTGGAAGGGACTGGATATCTTCGAAGACTTTAACGATATCTTTTTTATGTCGCTGATGTTCCTGATCAGCGGCATTTTTATGATGAGCAGTCTGCAAAACAAAACCATCGCTATATTTATCCGCGACCGGTTTTACCGGCTGTTCATTCCCTTTATGGCTGGCGTTACCCTGCTGATGCTGATTGCCTACTACCCTTCTTTCCTGCTGGCTACCGGGCAATATAACGTAAAGGCCTATGTGATAGATTTTTTTACGGTAGAAGCATGGCCGGTAGGACCGCCCTGGTTCATCTGGGTACTGTTCGTCTTTAACCTCATTTTCGCTGCATGCTACCCATTTGTAAAGAACGCCGTTACCAAGGCAGGTAATTTCCTTGCAGCGCAAAAACAGTTGCCGGTGAAAATATGCCTGTTATGGTATGTATATACCCTGCTGCTTTATATCCCCATCATACAATTTGTATCGCCCTATGCATGGACCGGCATCGGCCCATTCGATTTCCAGGTGAGCAGGGCACTGTTATACGCAGGCTACTTCCTGCTGGGAATAGTGATTGGCGCCCCGGGGCTTGCCAATGGCATATTTGCAGACGGCGCGGCTTTTGTAAAAAAATGGCCGCTCTGGATGATCAGCTGTTTAGCGATATATGCCTTATTGAAGTGCAGCGAAGCGCCCCTGCTGCAAATGATCCAACGGCAACAGCTTACTGAACAACAGGCCAACCTTATTTACAGGCCGGTATGGATACTGTCGTGCACTATGAGCTGCATTGCTTTCCTTACCACCTTCAAAAGCCTGCTGAATAAAACAAACAACTGGTGGAAATCCCTTTCCGCCAATGCCTATGGTATTTACCTGGTGCATTATATTTTCATTGTTTGGTGCCAGTATTATTTGCTGGATATACCCCTGCCTGCTATCGCCAAGTTCCTGGTTACATTTATAGTATCGGCAGTGCTGGGCTGGGGAACGGTATCCCTGCTGAGACGCATCCCGGTGCTGAAAAGGTATTTGTAGTACCTTTGATGAATATAGTTTTTGTATGGAAGGGATACCAGTCAGGCATATTAACACCACCGGGAGAGCCCCGGAGCTGTCAGCCAGTTTCCACATCCGCGATGTGGAAAGCATGCTTGCAGGGAAAGATATGATACAGGCGCTTCACCGCCACGACTTCTTTTACCTGCTTGCCTTAAAAAAAGGCAAAGGCGTCCATGAAATTGACTTCACCTCCTACCAGGTGAGCGATCATTCCGTTTTCTTCATGCACCCGGGGCAGGTGCATCAACTGGCGCTGAAAGCGGGAAGCACGGGCTACCTGATGCAGTTTCACGGCGCATTCTATACTTCCCCGGATAAGGCCTCTAATAAGCTGTTGTGCAAAGCAAGTCATATTAACCACTACCAGTTTAACGCCGCTAAATTCCAGAAACTGTTTACCATACTAACATCCATTTTCCAGGAATACACCGCCAAACAGGAACGGCACCTGGAAGTGATGAAAGCAAGTATGTACATCCTGTTTGTGGAATTGCTGCGCGACAATAACAGCGCCGCATCCCGGAATAATAACCTTTATGCACAGGAGCGGCTGGATGATTTCCTGTCGCTACTGGAAGTACATGTCTTTGAGCACAAGCAGGTGTCTGAATATGCAGGTATGCTAAACCTTTCGCCCTACCAGCTCAATGCCATCACGAAAGCTACTCTGGGAAAAACCTGTTCGGATGTTATCAATGAACATATCATACTGGAAGCCAAAAGATCCCTGCTGGCAACATCCGACCAGGTGAACCAGGTAGCCTGGCGCCTGGGATACGAAGACGTTTCCTATTTTATCAGGTTCTTTAAAAAGCACACCGGGCACTCCCCCGAAGCATTCAGGCACAATTTCAGATAAGTCCTGTATAACTGTATTTTTGTCCTATCCCTGCATTTACTTACCGGCTTACCTTTGTGAAGATGAAAGCAGCCAGCGGGAAGGCTTGTTTCATTTAACATAAAAAACAAAGGAACATGAATCAATCCTGGGATGAGGAATACAAAAACATGTGGGATAACCGGTATAAAAATACGGAGTATGCCTATGGCAAAACACCTAACCTGTTCTTCAAAGAATGGCTGGAGAAATTTGAGCCGGGCTCCATTTTGCTCCCGGCCGACGGCGAAGGTCGCAACGGTGTATTTGCAGCGCAGCTGGGATGGAAGGTTACCTCTACCGACCTGAGTGCGGAAGGGCGTTCCAAGGCATTGCTGCTGGCTGAAGAACAGCATGTTACAATAGATTATATCGTGGGCGACCTGGAACAGCTAACTTTTCCGCCAGCATCCTTTGATGCCGTTGCCCTTATTTATGCACATTTCGCCGCAGGCAAAAAATCCCTACTCCACAGGAAGCTAAATAACTTTCTTAAACCAGGAGGAATAGTTATCTTCGAAGCCTTCAGCAAAACGCACATCCACCTGAAGCTTGCAGACCCAAAGGTTGGCGGTCCAAAAGATGTTGATATGTTGTTCTCCAAGGCAGAACTAACAGCCGATTTTGAGAATTATGACATCATCATGCTGGAAGAAGCTGAAACCTTACTGGAAGAAGGTATTCATCATACAGGAAAAGGCGCCGTAGTGAGGTTTGTGGGACGGAAGCGGTGATGGCTGAAAATACGGGCTTATGGTATGGTCACAGTATAGCTACAGTATGGATACTCCCCGTTTCCCCCATAGTTCCCCCATAGTTCCCCCATAGTTCCCCCATATATAAGCCATATATAAGCCGCCTTTAAAGAAATACGGCTTAAGTCCGGAAGATCATTCCGTTAGTTTCTGGTTAAGGGAGGATATACCAGGAAGATCAGTATAATGTACTTTCTCTTAATAAATAAAAAAGCAAGGCATATGAAAATTATCATCGTAGGGGCTTCCGGTACAATCGGAAAACGTGTGGTAAACGCCCTCGAAAAAGACCACGAAATAATTAAGGTAGGCTCTAAAAGTGGCGATATCCAGGCAAATCTTACCTCGCCCGCTTCCATAGAAAACCTGTTCAAACAGGCCGGTTCATTTGATGCACTGGTATCTATGGCGGGAGATGCTTATTTCGGTCCGCTGAAAACGGCCACCGAAAAAGAATTCAGTATTGGTATCCAGAGCAAACTAATGGGGCAGATCGACCTGGTGCTCATCGGGCAGCATTACATCAATCCCAGGGGCTCATTCACCTTAACCTCCGGCTCACTTACAGAAGATCCGGTGCTGAGCGGGGCCAATGCCTCCGTAGCCAACGGAGGGATCGACGCTTTTGCACGCGCAGCCGCCATTGAGCTGGAAAACGGGGTCCGCATTAATGCCGTGAGCCCGACTGTAGTGGAAGACTCTCCGGGGTATTTCCCTTACTTTCCGGGGCAGATCCCCGTATCCATGGAGCGGGTGGTTAATGGGTATATTAAAAGTGTATTGGGAGCGGGTACAGGACAGGTGATCAAAATACATTAAAGCTATTTGATGAATATGCTGGTATCAGCAGGTTATTATCCTGAGGGATATTGACCTGCTGATATTGAACGGAAACGGCTATTTCTTTGCAATCGTTTTATGCACATTTTTTTTCTCCTTTTTTCTCAGCTCCTTATTGGTACTGATATTACAGGCCTTTTCTTTCTCCGCCAGCAGAAACCAGCTAAGTGCAGGTATGGTGTTATTTGAATGCAGCTCCAGCCGGATAAAGAGCTCATCATTGGGAATCTCTTTATTGTGAATAATGCGGCTTAAACGGGTTTCGTCAATGCTGATCTCCGCAGCAAATTCTTTTTGTTTCTTTTGTACAGCGCGGATGTAGGCGGCAAGGAAATAGCCGGAATGCTTGGATTCCTGGTACTCTAATGATTTAATAACACTGGCCATCTGGTACTTAACCTGTAATAAATCTGCCCTGAGATGATCTTCTTTGGTCATCTTTTTCAGTAATTCCATATGATAGGCCACCAATATTTTTATCTTCGGCCGCTTTCTCTTCTTTGGAAAGCCCATGAGGATAGATATTCTCTATCGGAACATATGGCAGGCCCATAAAGAGCCGCCATTACCTGGCAGCCCTTCATAAAAATCTGGTACTATCGTTATTTAATAAGCTCCCTTACTCCCTCCGTCATCCACACCTTCACTTCCCCGTCTGCGCCTATGTACACAAGATACGCATCCAGGTCTTTCCGCTGCTGCAGGAACTCTTTTGTTCCGGCTACGCCCATTACCATAAAAGCAGTATCATATCCATCGGCAGTAATGGCATCAGCTGAAAACACTGTAACGCTCAATAGGGAATCCGGTGTGGAATAACCCGTTTTGGGATGAATGATATGCCCTGATACAGCGCCGTTCAGCGCATAATGATCGCGGTAATTACCGGCAGTGGTAGCGGCCATATTATGCAGCTGCACCGTGGCCAGTTTCACTGACGGATACAAAGGGTTATCGATTCCGATGGTCCACGGAGCGCCATTTTTAAGCCCTTTACAGCGCACTTCTCCTCCCACTTCTACCATGTAGTTGCTGATGCCGTTGCTATCCAGCAACGCGGCTAAAACGTCTACGGTATAGCCCTGGGCAATACCGTCAAAGTCAAGGCTCACACCTTCCTTTAGTTTGCTTACACCGGTTTCATCAAAGCGGATACGGGAAAAACCTACATATTGCAACAGGGAATCGGCCTTTTCCCACCAGGGGGTATGCGTACGTTTTCCCTGGCGATAAGCAGCGCTGAGCGGCATCACCGTAGGATCAAAAGCACCGTTTGTAGCGCTGTATACTTCTGCCGATTTTTTCAGCACCGGGTAAAAATAAGGCAGCTGGAATTCGATGGAAAGGGAGTTGTTGAATAAAGAGATCTCTGAATCCTTCCGGTAAACGGATAAACACTGATCGATATCCTGAAGAATATGGGTGATCTGCGACGTAAAATCCCGCTGCTGTGCATCTTCATATTGAATATGCCAGGTGGTCCCCTGCGCGCTGCCTTCCAGGTGTATCATGGAAGGCGCTACGCTAATATGCAACAGCAGCAGGAAATAAACGGCGTACATGTTTAATTTTTAAGCAGATTCATTAATTCATCCAGGTGATCGGTGTATACGCTCCTCGGGCTGCCGTGATACTTATTAGCCACATAGGCAGCAAAGCCTACCACTTCTCCCATCATACCGCAGGTACGCATCACACGGGTACTTCCAAAAGCTACGTGCGTAGTGCTGATATTCCTTCCTGCCATGAACAGGTTGCTGATATTTTTTGAATAAAGGCAACGGTATGGAATAGTGTACGGTGCTACCCTGATATGTTTGGTGCCGGCAAAAAATTCCTGTCCTTCAAAATATTTTTTATTAACAGGATCCGGGAAATGCAAATCAATAGTCCAGGTAGCGGTTACGGCGCCATCCGGATACATTTTACCTTCCTGGATATCCATTTGCGTGAGGATATGATCCCCGATAAGCCGCCGGGATTCCCGTTTACCGCCGATATAGGCAACCCACGCCAGCTGCTGCTTCCCGTATTTTTCGGGTTTACTGTTCTTAAGATACGACCAGTTGCCATAAATGGCCCGCAGGTTATGATCGCGGATCTGCTCCGCCTCGGTGATAGTGTTGAAGTTACCAAACCCGGTTTCCCACTCCCAGTCGGCTTTAGATGCGTCAATATGGTATTCGTCTGAAAACTGCAGCGCCCATGGCGTGGCGGGGAAGCTGGTTATGGTATCCGTTGGCAGGGATGCCCAAAGGTTGGAGGTACCCAGCGTAAAGCTGTCGGGTTTCTCGGCTGCCAGCGATTCGCCTGTTTCTGCCTTACTTTCCCGTCCCATCCTGAAAGCCGCGCCGGCCAGGTATCCCAGGGTGCCATCGCCGGTACAATCAGAGAAATAAGTACCCGTAAAACGCGTTTCCTGGCTGGTGGCAATATCGCGGCCTGTAACTGCTATGATACGGTCTTTCTCTTTTTCTGCTTTGAATACATGGGTATTGAGAAACAGGGTGAGATTTTTTTCTGCCTTAACGATCTCAATCTTCCGGGCATCGCCATATTCCTGGGCATCGGGATTACCGTTACCGGGATCGCCGTTATCCATTTCCCTTACAATGCGGCCCAGCTTGGGATAATAATTTTTGTCGATATCGCCCTTCAGGTGCACACGTATTTCTGAACTGTTGTTTCCACCCAGCACAGGCCTGTCCTGTATCAGCGCTACCTTCAACCCCATGCGGGAAGCGGAAATAGCAGCGCAGGTGCCGGCAATGCCGCCTCCTACTACTACCAGATCGAAAGGCCCTGCCTCTTTAGGTGCAGCCGTTAAACGCAACAGTTCACGACGCAATGCGCCCAGCGCAGCCGCATCATCGGGCGGGGTAAATTTACCGGTGGTAAACATCAGTGCATCACAACGGCCGTTAAAACCGGTAAGGTCATGCAATGCTATTTTCGCGGGGCCGGCAGGAAGTGTGATCTCGCCTCCATCGTACCATTTCCATTTATCATTGCCGCTTTCGCCAAACACTGTTTTAACCGGTGTGTCATTCACCACCAGCCTGAACTTCCCCGGTCCTTTCGGGAAAGGCGCCCAGTCTTTGGTACGCACCCATACATGATACGTGCCTTTCTCCGGGAAATTAACAGTGGTAACGGCGTCTTTCACGGGCCGGCCCATACCATGGGCCATCAGGTAGGAAGAACCGATAACGGGAAACGACTGCTGGTCAATTACCCAGCCTCCTTTTTCTGCAAAGGATTCTGTTTCCACAAATATCCGCTGCTGCGCCTGCAGCCATTGTGTGCATACGCATAGCAGCAACAAGGGCAACCAGCTATTTTTCAGCTGAAGGATGCGTTTGTTCATATTCATAGATCATTGTTTTTATAGTATGATTTACCGGTTGGTGCTGTAACAGGAAAGCATGGATAGCAGCCGCTTTGCCGGTATCGGGACTTTTCAGCTGGGCCGCCAGCTGCTGCATAACAGTTTCCGGCAGCCCCGGCGTTGCCTGCAAGGCAGTTATGATCAGGCGGAACTGTTCTTCATTGGCGGTAGTGCAGGCTGTTGCAAGATGTTTTGCCATGGCGTCGCTCAGCGGTACAGTGGATAACTTCCGCAGTACTGTTAGCTGCAATGGATAACTGCTACGGCTATACGTATCCCATAACCATGCCTGTGCCTTGGCGCCGGTAATAAAACCGGGATGTACCTGTTGCAATGTGTGCCGTGCAATAAAAATATTCTTACCATTAATCAGTGCGCGGATATCGTCTTCAAAACCGGGCTTTATTTTCCCGCTTTTATCCATTACCCGTTCCAGCGCCTTATACTGGTATGCATAATTCCCTGAACTCAAAAAGCGATGCAGCAATGCGGGGTTGATATACGTATCTGTGATACGCATTATTTCATCTGTTACCGGTCCGTGTGCCATGTGCCATAACGTATAACAGGTATACACCGCTCCGGAGATCACTTCATTCTTAATTGTTTTCAGGGTGGCGCCGGTATGGGCATCCACTGAGTCGGTAAGGTTTTCTGTTCCGGGTACAATAAGGTCGGTAATGGCCAGATCTGCGAGCAATGAATTAGGCTTCAGCAATATCTCCTGCAATTTTGCGTAATCTTCCGGTTTAAATTCTTTGTGATTCAGCTTGGTCAGCACTTCCCCTGCAGGCAGATCATAGCGGATATAATTGCCCAGCAGGTCCCAGTAAAGATTGATGTATACCGGTTTACATTCTCCCGTATAACAAACCGGTGTAAAAATATGACGATAGTAATACAGTGGCCTGTTATCCTGGTCCAGCGCCAGCTGTAGCTCGTAAGCCGCCGTATCGCTCACGCGATAGGCTTTATACGTGGCCGCCGGCGGCAATAATGCCCCGTTACCCAGCACGTCTTTCACGGCGCCGGTATCGGCAACAAAAGCCATCCCGTTGGTTACCTGCCAACACCATATCAGTAAACAAGCCACTGCGTATTTCATGTTCGCTGTTTATTTATAGTCCAGCCATGCAGTGGCACGGCAGTTTTTATTGACGGTGAAACGGATCCAGCGTGATTCAAAGCCATCGGGGAACTGCCACTTAAACGTTTCGCCCGGCCCTACCGTTACGGTTTTATAGTTCATCCAGGCGCCGGTGCCTACAGGGTCTATATCAATGGTGAATTCAACCGGCATACCGGCATCATGTGATAGCTGCAACTGCCGTTGTGAATAAAACCCGGTGAGATAAGGATCTGAAGGCTTACCGGCTTCCACGGCCGCATCTTTCCATGGTCCCCCTTGTCCTGTAGGCCGGCCCAGCTGCCAGAGGTCATCAATAGCGCCTGCCCATACCATAGCTTTTTTATCGTCCGATACAATGATATGTGCCCCGGCTTTTGTTTCCGGCACAATGCCCGTCATTACCAGCATGCCGCGGTAAGCAGCGTAATCGTTGATCCGGAAAGGGTGCGACGCCACGGGTCTTATTTTTGCATACCCGTCTGCATTCTCCGCAGGTAACTCGTAAAAAGTGCCCATGCAGTTAAACAGGTCTCTTTCGGTAGATACCTCGCGGCAAATGCGCAAGGCGGCTTTGCCTGTAAGCCCTGTAAAGGCGTCATCGCCCAGGGGCAGCCGCCACCTGCGGCCTTTGTCGTCTACAATCAGCACGCTGCCGGGCTCAATGGTCACGGCCTGTTGAGGGATGGCAAATTTCTGCCGGATAAAATCCGCTGTGGCAGGATCTTCTTTTTTCACGAGGCGCATATCGCCATCCAGCTCATAATAGCCTTCCACAGTGGCATCCGCGTTTTTATAGGATTGTGCCAGTATGCCAAGTGCGCGGCGATCGTTGCCCAGGCCATATAATAAACCGCCGTTGGAGTTGACGTCCGTTACTTTGCTCAGACCGTTGAAAATAGCAGCTGGCGCAGTTTTGCGGGTATCGCTGCCTGCGTAAGAGAAATGCGCTGTGGCCACCACCTGTTGTGCGGCAGTAATACGGATCCATTCTCCGGGCATATTTTCAGGAAAAACAATATCGCCGGTTTTACCAGGTAATACGGTTACCTTTTGCGCCACGCTCCAGTTGCCATCGCCCTTATCTGTTTCGAAAGTGAATTCTACAGGTTGTTTGCCGTTATGCGTGATCCGTGCGCTGCGGTGGGGCCAGCCGGCAAAAAGAAAGGGTTCCGATGGTTGTGATGCCGCTACTGTTTCATTGAGCCATACGGCGCCTTCAGCGGTATTGGGCCCCAGTGCATCCGGCTGCTGCAGGGAAGTGAACCAGAGGTTGGAATTGGATTGGCCAGGGCCTTCAATGCTTCCTTTAGCGGTGCGCTTATTGAGAAATTCCTTCTGGGCAGCATCGTCGCAGCCAAATACCAGCTGGTTCTGCCAGCGGGTAAAGTCGCCGATCACTTTCAGGTAAGCACTACGGGGACGGATACCCGCAGTATGCCCGGTAGAGAAAGTGCCTGGGAAATGCCAGAACATGCCGTGCATGGTCATGAGGTAATCCGGGTTATTTTCAGTGCCTACATCGCGGATACGCGGCCATTCTGTATTCCAGCCGTGCGCGCCATCGTAGCTATGACTGGCTTTGGGCAACCGGAAAAAGCTCCATTTCCTCTGGTCGCGCAAGCCGAGTAACACAGATTTATGATCCCACCCGGTAGCCCATATAGGATCAGTGGCCGGGTTTTTATTTCCGGAGATGCCCCCCGGGCCGGTGATTTCCGTAAACTGATTCCGGCGCACTACTTTCCAGTCTTTTCCATTCCACTCCGATAATGATCCCGCTTCAATATCAAACTGTGTAAGCGCTTTAGGCCCGGGCTCTCCATTGTTGGAATAGATCAGTACCCCCTGGCCGGAGTACAGGCCTTTACCATGCGCTCCCGGCAATAAGGCGGAAGCTGTGTTGGCGGTAGTATCTGCGCCTTTCCTGCTCTTTACATTTCCATCTTCATATAATAAAGTGGGCTGAAGGGTTTTTACATCTACTTCATAAAAACCTTCTTCCATAGTGCCGTAATAAATTTTTCCGGCAGGATCGGTAAGGTGGCGCGCATTTCCTGTATGCCGGCCGGGCATGGCAGTGTAGGGTATTACACGCACGTCCCCGTTTTCACCTATGGCATAAGGGCCTATGAATAACTGGTGACTTTCCGGGTGAATCATGCGATTGGCCGGTGTGCCGCCTATGCTTTCTTTCCTTACCACCTGTTTCAGGTCCGGTGTAATTTCATATAATTTGTCTGACGATCCGAAAGGCAGATGGGGACCATACGTAATCACCCAAAGTTTTCCGGCCCAGGGGACTACAGCACCCGTACCGCATTCGCCTTCCCTGTTATACATGGCAAGCTGCGGGTAAATGCCGCTGAACGAACGTGGTGCGGTTGCTTTCTCACTTCTGCAGGCAGCGCCCATCATACCAATTGTAACCAGTGCTGCTGCCAGATAATTCCTTTGTTTCATGCTATCGCTTAATAGTTTGGATTCTGGGTTAAATGACTGGTGAGTACTTCGGTTGAGGGAATGGGCCACAGGTACTGGCGGGTGGCGTCGAACTTGCGCACAGTGATCTGCTTTACCAGGCCCGCGTTATACATCGCCGTAAAGTCAGCAATACCATCTTCATCAACCGCGGGGGTTTGCGGGAAGAACCACAATCCCGGCTGCACTATTTTTGTACGTAAATCCGCAGGCTCCAGTAAACCATAGTTGGCTTTATTCAGCACTTTCTCTGCCAGCTTCCAGCGGATGATATCCATATAACGGATGCCTTCCATGGCAAATTCCATTCTTCTTTCCGTACGGATAATTTTACGCAGCGCAGCCTGATCGGTAGCAGTTACTGCAGGATAGGCAGCCGTATTCGTATATACGGTACCGTATGCCCGCGCCCTCACTTTGTTGATGGCATCGCGCACGGTCTGATCAGTTTCACCCAGTTCTGTTTTTGCTTCTGCATAGATAAGCAGTACATCAGCAAAACGGATAATGATATTATCCGGTTCTATCTTCCAGGAGTTGAGGAGCCAGTCGCCATCCACTCCTTTCTTCCACAACAGCCCGTTAAAGGATGCATACTGCGCAACGGAGCGGGTGTCTTTATTCTCCACATATTTATTCTCTGCTACAGACAGTACCCTCACGGAATCCGGGTGCGGCTGGAAGATGTATCCAAGGTGCGGCGTCTGGAACTCAACGATGGTAGCGGCACAGCGGGGATCGCGGTTATCGAACGGACGGCGGGGATTGAATAAAGGTGATTCATCTACCGGTAATCCGTCTTTACATAAAAAACTACAGAACAGGTCCCACGACGGATCCTTGGCAGCCCAGCCACCGGCATTACGCGACACATAATTCTGGCAGTCGTCGAAAGTAACTTTCAATGTAACTGATCTTGGTAAGCCAAAAACAGTTTCCACGGAGTTCTTTGTTTTCGGGAGGAACAGGTTACCAAAATTATCGTGCAGCTTATACACATCCAGGTCCATACAGGCTTTGGCTGCATCGCGGGCTACGGCCCAATCGCCCATATACAGGGCAATACGTGCTTTCATGGCCAGTGCAGCGCCTTTGGTGGCACGTTTTAATTCTGATGTGCTATAGGTTGGCTTCAGGATATCAGCGGCAAAGTCAAAGTCTTCATAGATCTTTTTCAGTACAGTAGCTTTGTCTGTTTGTTTCAGCTGTAATGCCTGTTCAATGTCGAGCATGGAATCCGTATAAATAATATTACCGTAGTGCGACAACAAACGGGAATACATACACGCTCTTACAAATCTTGCTTCACCGGTATACCTGGCGATCTGGTCGGCCGACAATACCTTATCTGCCCTTGAGATGCTTTGCAGGATATTGTTAGCGCGGGCTACGGCTTTATAGGTATCTGTCCACCAGCTTTTCACAAAATCTGTTTCACCATTGATAGTAGCGCCGGTAACAGGGGTAGTAACATCGCGGTATACCCAGTCGTCGGTCCAGTCGTCGCTGTCCTTCATCCAAAAATTATTTTTATACAATCCGTTGAGCGACATTTCTATTTCTTCCGCATTGGAATTCCAGGTTTCACTGGAGCCGTCTGACAGCGGATTAAGATCCAGGCTGCCACAGGCGCTGAAAAGTATAATACCGGCTATAAGCGTTAGTTGTTTCATGTTCATGGAATTTTAGAATTTAACTGATGCGCCAATAACATAACTGGTGGTGATAGGATAACCTAATCTTGGTTGTTCGGGGTCCCATCCTTTCGGGAAGTTGTGCACCGACAACAGGTCGCTAACGCTGCCGTATATACGAACACCTTGTATATGGATCCGCTTTACCCAGTCGTTAGGCATGGAATAGCCTATACTGATATTTTTCAGGCGGAAATAGGCGCCGTTGATCAGCCAGAAGTCGGACATAGCGTAGTTATTACCCGCGGAGGTATTGGTATAGCGCGGAAACCTGGCGGCTTTGTTCTGTTCGGGTGTATTGTATTTGCTCCAGGAGTTGCCATCCAGTATGGCCGGGAAGTTGCCGAAGTTTTCAAGGAGCGGCCGTACCATATCAGTGGTGAGGCGGGAGTTTTGTTTGCCTACGCCCTGGAATACGATACCAAAATCCCAGTTGCGGAATCCGCCGTTCAGGCTAATACCGTACTGGTAGCGGGGCAGTGAGCCTCCCAGCAGTACACGGTCATATTCAGGTGAGATTTTACCATCAGGTACGCCATCGGGGCCGCTGATATCCCGGTAGCGGATATCGCCTGGCTTCACGTTGGCGTTGAGTTTGGCTGATTTATCCACTTCCTCCTGGGTTTGATAAATGCCATCAGATACGTATCCGTACCATTCGTTAAATTCGCTGCCTTGTCTTTTAATGGAATCGCCAATAAACTGCGTTCCGCCCAGGTCGCCCATTTTTGATACGAAATCGGATACATTCACAGATACGCTATAACGGAAATCACCGATGCGATCACTCCATCCTACCTGTGCTTCCCAGCCGGTGGTATACATTTTACCGGTATTCTGGTAAGGGTTATCGAAACCTATATAATCGGGAATTTCCAGTTCCAGCAGGATATCATTGGTGGTTTTCTTAAAATAATCGCCGGTAAAGCGCAGCCGGTTATCGAGGAAGTCCAGGTCTGCCCCCAGATCCCAGGAATGCGTGGTTTCCCAGGAGATATCGCGGATGGCGTATTGCCATTGTGCGGCAGATTGTGCAGATACCGCGGTATTGCCTTTATAGAACAGGGAATTATTTTCAAACCGCAGCAATGCCTGGTAGGGGTAATTACCGATACGTTCATTACCCAATGAGCCCCAGGAAGCACGCAGCTTTGCAAAGGATAGCCAGGGAGCGGTTGACTTCATAAACTTTTCTTCTGATATCACCCAGCCGGCAGAAAATGAGGGAAATGAGCCCCAGCGGTAACCTGCTGCGAAACGGGAAGAGGCGTCATAGCGGATATTCCCCTGGAACAGGTACCTGTCTTTATAGCTGTATGTAATCCTTCCGAACCAGGAGCGGTAAGCATTTTCATAAGCGCTGCCGCTGTTGTCACGAAACTCCAGCGGGCCCAGGTTCAGGTAAGGATAGTTGGTGAGGGCATACTGGCCGCGGGAAGCGCCCAGGTCTTCATTGAATGCCTTAAAATACTCATAGCCGCCCATGAGGCTGAAGCTGTGATCTTTGATCTGTTTATTGTAATTGACGATGAACTGGGTAGTGTAACGGTAGCTGTCGTTGCGTCCTTCTTCCAGCTTAGTTTCCGTCAGGCCTTCGATATAACCTGAAATGGCATTAGGATTATTGAAAGAAGTATAAGGTACTTTGCGGGTGAAGCGTTTGCCTTTATCAAAGTTAAGGAAAGGCGCTACCACGCCGGAGATCTTCAATCCTTCTATTGGAGTGAAGTCGAGCCCTACTTTTCCTCCCAGCTGGTTAAACCAGTCGTTGTCGAACCCGCCATATTTGGTTTGCACATAAATATTGGCGCCATCTTTTCCTGCGCCGATGCGCCCGTCCGACCACATAGCCGCATAAATAGGTGGCATGATGCCCATTTTATACATCGGGTCAATGGTAGGTTGTTTAACGATGGTGCGTTTGTAGTTCACATCCACACTGGCGGTGAGGTATTTATTGATAGTGATATCGTTGTTAATGCGGGTAGTAAGTCGGTCGTAGGAGCGGTCGTCGTACAGTGCGCCTACTTTATCGTACACCAGCGAAACCCTGGAGCGCAGGGCTTTACCGGCGCCGGAAATACTGAGCGCATGGCTCTCGCGCGGAGCGCTGTTATTAAGGATCAAACCTCTCCAGTCGGTGTTGGGGTATTGGTCAGGATTTTCTGCATGGAGTGATGCGTAGTTATCCACAATATCTTTGGTATAGGTAGGATATTCGTTGGCGTTATTGCCATTATCATTCCAGCGCAGCTCATTGGTGAGTTGCATATAACGTACGGCATTGGCATAATCCGGCAGTTTGGTCGGTTTTTCCGCACCATATTCGTAGGTATAGTTCAGATCCAGCTGCCCGTTTTTGGCGCGCTTGGTGGTTACCAGGATTACGCCGGCAGCAGCGCGGGAGCCGTAAATGGAGGCAGACGCCGCATCTTTCAGCACCGAAATATTATCGATATCATTTGGGTTGATGGAGTTGATGTCATCTACAGGTACGCCGTCGAGGATGATGAGCGGTGTAGCGCCTGCATCTGTAATAGTGGTAATCCCTCTCACGCGGATCTGCGCAGTGGCGCCCGGTGCGTTATTGGTGCGGGTTACCATTACACCCGGAACTGCGCCCTGCAATGCCTGCGATACCTGGGTGGTTTTACGGGCGGCAAGGCCATCGCCTTTTACGGTGGATACGGCGCCGGTAAGATCACTTTTCTTCATGGTACCGTAACCAACTACCACCAGTTCGTCCAGTGCAGTGTTGGCGGCTTTGCTGAGGCGGATATTCAGGTTATACTGGCGGTTTACCGTCACTTCTTCCTTATTGAATCCTATGTAGGAAAAAACGATCACGGCGCCATCGTTCACATTGGCAAGCCGGAACTCTCCTGCTTCGTTGGTAACGGTAGCGTTGCTGGTACCTTTCTGCAATACGGTAACACCGGGCAATGGTGTATTGGATTCGTCGGTAACGCGGCCGGTGACCGTCCACCCGGGTACCAGCAGCTTCAGGATGGGGGGTAATGTCAGCAGCTCCTGCTTTCTGATCGCGATGGTTCTGTCGAGGATCGTAAAGGTCATCCCCTGGTCTTTCAGCGCAGCTTTCAATAAAACCTCCAGCGGCGCATCTTCCACGGAAAGTGTTACCGGCCTGCTGCTTTTCAGCAGCTGGTTGTCATAAAACACAACGTATCCCGTTTGCTTCTGGATAGCGGCAAAAACGGATTTCAGTGACACAGATTTACCCGAAAAACTAACTGTTTGTGAAAGGCTGGTGGCGCTTACGTTCAGTAGTAGTAAGGTGAACAGGATCGTTAACTTCATAGCTAACAGCGTTTTGGTTGAGCATAGCGTGCGATGCCGGGAAGTTTTGCTGCCAGCCGGGGAAATAGCCCACGGGGTAATGGCAGCAGTAGTCCGGCTGCAAAGAGCGATACAATTAATTTGCATACATTTGCAGTGTTTGGTTGAATGAATAAGGAGTCTTCGCCGATTTTTTGTTTATGTTATCCAGACGCCGCCGGAAATGTTATCAGCGTTTCCGGCTTTGTTTTGCATAACAATCAATAACTATAAACTACAGGAGTTTATACAGTGGAATTAGTGTTCATTTTAGCAGTGAATCAGTAACGTGGTTTTATTTTAAAACAATAATTTTTTTCCCTTCTATCTTAAATTTCACCCCATTTTCTTCCAGTATTCCCAACACTTTGGTTAGAGGTAAGGAGCGCTGTATACCGCCGCCAAAGCTCTTTTCAGGAATAGCCCCTTCGTAGGAAACATTGACGTCGTACCATTTCTCTATTTGCCGCATTACAGTTGGCATATCTGCATCAGTAAACTGGAAGAAGCCGTTTTTCCAGGCGATGGTTTCATCGGTATCTATATTTTCAGTAACGTGTAATACATTATCCTTTCCTACTCTCGCCTGCATGCGCGGGCGGAGCATCATACTAATTTTCCCCACAGCTACGCTCACGGTGCCATCCACCAGGGTGGTGCGTATGGCTGGTTCCTCCGTATAGGCATTTACGTTAAAGCGTGTGCCCAGCACCGTTATTTCCGTGTTCCCTGCAGCTACCCGGAAAGGCATATGGGCATTGGGGGTTACTTCGAAATAGGCCTCCCCTTTTACGGTTACTTTTCTTTCCTTGCCGGTAAATGCAGCAGGATATGTGATGGAAGAAGCAGCATTGAGCCATACCTGTGTGCCATCCGGCAAAGTGAGGTGATATTGCCCGCCCCGTGGGGTGCTCATGGTATTGTACATGGCTTCGCTGTTGCCGTTGCCTATATAAGCCAGTTCACCATTTGCCTGCTTGATGATTTTTACTGCACCCTGCCGGCCCAGCAGGCCGTTGCCGGCGCTGTCAAGCGCAATTGTACTGCCATCGGCCAGGGTGAGTATAGCGCGGTTACTGCCGGGCATTACTTCATTTTTGTAACGCTGTTGCCTGCTTTCCGCCACAGGCGCCGGCGCCGGCTGGTGCTGCCAGGCCCACATGCCAATGCCGCCCATTAGAAACAGACCTGCAGCTGCCCACCATATTTTGCGGCGGTTGCGCATAGGAACCACCTCTGCTCCGGATGTTCCGGTTACTGCAACTGTTCCCGTTGTGCGGCCAAACATGCCTGCTACAATACGATCCGACATTTCATCAGGCATCTGTATCAACGGTACATGCGACTCCCAGGCATCGCCCAATACCTGCTGCAGCACGGCATCATCCGTTTGTCTGCTGATCCATTCTGCCAGTTCCAGCTTTTCTGCCGGTGTACAGGTATTATCGAAGTAGCGTGTTGCCAGGTAGTTGATCCTTGCTGAAATCATGCGGTTTTTACTTTATACAGGAAGCTGTACTATTATAGACACATGGGCCAAAGGATATAACTAGTGGGAGGGAAAATATTTTTTACAGGAAGCTATCCACCACCAGCAGCAGGCAGGAAGCGCCTGTAATAGATTGCAAATGTGGCCCCAGCTGCTGGCGTATGCTGCGCAGCGCGGCAATCATATGATTATTGACGGTAGAGGGGGATATATTAAGCTGCCGGGCAATTTCTTCGTGTTTCAGCCCCTGCTCCCGGCTCAGGGTGTACACGAGTTTTTGTTTTGGTGGCAGATGATCCAGCGCGTATTGCAGCTTTTCCCGTACCTCGCGGATACGTAACTGTTCCCCTGCATCCGCCGATGCGGCTTCGGTGGTCCGGGTCAGCTCGGCCATGATCAGGGCTTCCTTTGCCATCCGCCGGAATGCATTTAGCACGTGGTGCTGCGCCATCCGGTAGATATACCCACCAAACTGTTCAATGTCCGCTAATTGCTCCCGGTTTTTCCACAATTTCAGGAATACATCCTGTATCACATCTTCTGTCATTTCCGGGGATTCCGTTAACCGCAAAAGAAAGCTGTACAATTTATGCCTGTATAGGAAAAACAGCTGCGTAAATGACTCCTCATGGCCTGCCGCAGCCTTTAGCAACAATTTCTTTTCAATGTGTACCTGCTCCATGAAACCGCGTAAAGTGGAATTGTTTTACATAACGTCGTTGTATTAAAAGTAAAGAAAATGATGGAACAGCGGGAAAAATAAATAAAAAAGGGCCGCCATTACCGGCGGCCCTTCCAGGAAATTCGTTTTTATTATTGTAACTCTCTTACCCAGATATTGCGGAAACTCAAAGGTTCACTCTTATCGCCATGTGCCTGGAGCTTGATAGGGCTTGCACCATGCGCCTGGCGGTAAGCTGCCTGGCCAATGTACTGGGTAGGGCCTTTCAGCTCAAAGCCATTCTGCACCACTACGCCGTTAAAGGTAACAGTTACTTTTGCGGGAGATACCAATGCCCCGTCTGCACCAAATACGGGCGCAGTCCAGATTACATCATAGGTATTCCATTCCCCCGGTTTCAGGGTAGGGTTGGCCAACGGCACCGACTGTTTATAAATACTTCCGGCCTGCCCGTTGGTATATGTTTTATTATTATAGGAATCCAGCACCTGTAATTCGTAGCCGGCATCGCCTTTACCTATAGACGCCAGGAAAACGCCGCTGTTGCCCCGGCCCTGGCCTGTACCGGTGATATTGGCAGGAACACGCCATTCAATATGCAGCTGGTAATTTTTAAAAGCTTTCTTCGTTTCAATATTTCCTACTTTCTTATTTACAGTGAGCACTCCTTTACTCACCAGCCATTCCGCAGGTTTTTCCCGGTCGTCGGTCATTACCCACTGATCCAGGTTGGTACCGTCGAACAGGATGATGGCATCCGAAGGAGCATCCCCACATTTCTTTCCGGGCTTCACTTCAGGCGGCACCGGGGTATACACTTCTGTATCTTCAGGCTTTGCTTTTTCCTGGGCGTTGGCAGCGAAGCATCCGCCAGCCAGCAGCATGGTAACTAAAAATCTCTTTTTCATAATCAATATTTAACTGGAACTAATTTATGGGTCATAAAATGTAACCGGCGACACAATAATATATAAAATAGTATCGGTAAGCAAGCATTTTTATACCAACGGCAGGCAATCTGGTAACATACAGTTAATACTAAAAAACATTCTTTGCGGATTGATTATGCTTAATTAACAGGTGCTGTTATTGAAAATGAAACGTTTTTCCCAGTTCTTAGTACTCAGCTTAACCGTTTTCCAGGTAATGACCACAACAGCGCAGGACTCGCTGGAAACGCAGCTGGTCGCCGCCGGGAAGCTTAGCCAGGAATTGCCGGATGCCGCTTTCCTCGCCCTTCGCAAAATGCACGATACGGCTATCGCCAACAAAGATGAAGCTACCGCCGGCAAGTGCCTGCGCCAGATGGGCCGGATCTGCTTCACCCTGGGCCACTATGCCAAATCACTGGAGTATTACCAGCAGGCGGCTACCCTGTTTACCAGTAACGGCCATAAAGCAGCGGAAGCCGCCGTGCACAATGATATGGGCCAGCTGTATTACCGCAATATCAATAAGCCCGGCGCTAAAATGCAGTACGATAAAGCCCTTGCGCTTTACCGGCAGGTAAACGATCCGGCCGGTATGGCAGCCACTTACGGCAACATAGGGCACTACTACGAAAAGCAACAGCAATACGACAGCGCCCGTTACTTCCAGACAATGGCCCTGGCACAATACGAAGGCGCCCACGATACCCTGGGCATAGCCGGCATCTATGAAAACCTCGGCACTATTTACGAAGACCTTGCAAAATACGATACCGCCCTCTCCTGCTTCCGCACCGCGCTCCGGTTTTATGAGGTGCGCCATGAACGGATAGCCGCCATAGAGGTGCTCAATAATATAGGAGACGTGCTGCGTAAAACCGGCGATATCAAAAACAGTATGCCTTATTCAAGAGAAGCACTGGCCATTGCACAACAAACCAATAATAAATACCAGGAAGCCGCTGCCTGTAAAGACATTGCCAAGGCCTTCCATCTGCAGGGCAGGAACGACAGCGCCTATTATTATATGGAATACAGCCGTAAATGCCTGCTCGATATCTACTCTGCCCAAAACAACCAGCAGATGAATTTCCTGCAGATCCTGTACGATACCAACAAAAAGAATGATGAGATCCTCCAGCTGGAAAACAGTCATAAAATAAACCGCATCATTTATACCGCGGTAGTGATTGTGGTAGTACTGCTGGTAATTCTCTGCCTGCTCACCATTTCCCGTCAGAAACTCAAGATCAGCCAGGCACAAACTGTATCTGAACGGAATGCGGAAATAAACCGCGTACAAAAAGACCAGCTGGAACTTAAAAGCAGGCAACTGGCTACCCACACACTGGATGTGATCCAGCGGAACCAGTTCCTCGATGAGCTGCGTAATACCCTTTCCGAAATGGTGCAGGAGGATAAACGTGACCAGAAAAAACAACTGCAGCAACTGGTATTGAAAATAAACCAGAATGTGAATCACGAAAAACAATGGAAAGAATTCACAGGCATCTTTGAGCAGGTGCACCAGGTGTTCTTCGATAAACTCAATGCATTATACAGTGATCTTACCAACAACGACATCAAATTACTGGCGCTCCATAAAATGAATATGGACTCAAAAGATATGGCCACCATTCTTGGTATTTCACCTGATAGTTTACGTGTGGCAAGATACCGTTTACGGAAGAAACTAAACATCCCGGAAGGCGATACGCTCAACACTTTTGTACAAAGCCTGTAATGCATAACGTTCCGGTAATATTGCCGTAACATAATGGTAATGGCGTTTCCTGTTACAACCAATCAATTAATTACCAACAACTTACATCCTGTTTGTATACGCTGATCACGCTTTGTTTACGGTGCTGTTAACGCTGTTTACGTTTTGCTTACGCTGCTTCTTTGCATTTTTTTTCACAGCAGCACACATTTGCAATGCCATTCGACACAAAGTCAAACGGTATCAAATTCACCAAAGATGAAGACACTTTTAACAACGCTTTTATGTTTGCTACTGGGCCCCACATTTGCCAGCGCCGGCAGTCTGAAAGGGCACGTGTATGACCAGAAAACGGGCGAACCACTGGTAGGCGTCACCGTTGTATTGGACCAAACCAAACTGGTAGCCCTTACCGGCCTTGACGGATCCTTCGAATTTAAAAAGATCACAGCGGGAAAATTTACCCTGCACATTTCCCATCTTACCTACAAAACATTAACAAAAGAAGTTACCGTACAGGAAAGTGATAATCCCGCCCTCAATATCTACCTCAGTGAGCGCAGCAGCAAAAACCTGAGTGAAGTGGTGATTGCCGGCGGCACCAAAGCCTCCTCCGAAAGTACCGCCCGCAAACTGGAACAGAAGTCTGTACAGGTAATGAACGTAGTATCAGGACAGGCCATAGAAGTATCGCCGGACCTCACCGTGGCCAACGTGATCCAGCGCGTTTCCGGCATTTCCATAGAACGCAGCAGCAATGGCGACGGACAATATGCTATTCTCCGCGGTATGGATAAAAGATATAACTACACCCTCATCAACGGGGTGAAGATCCCCAGCCCGGATAATAAATTCCGTTATGTGCCGCTGGACATTTTCCCATCCGAACTGCTGGATCGCCTTGAGGTATACAAATCATTAACGCCTAACATGGAAGGCGATGCCGTAGGCGGCGTGGTGAATATGGTAATGAAAGATGCCCCCGGCAGGTTTTCCCTCAACGCCAATGTAGCTACCGGTTACAGCCAGATGGTACTGGACAAGGGCTTCACCTCCTTTGACGCGGGTGATATTCACTCTAAATCACCTTATGAAGCCAATGGCAAAAACTTCAAGGCCACCCCGGCAGATTTTGCCACTGGTACACTGGACTATAAAAACAAGAACTTCGCTCCCAACCTGGTGGCGGGATTATCCATAGGCCAGCGTTTCCTCCATAATAAACTGGGCGTGATCCTGGCGGGCAGCTTCCAGAATAACTATCGCGGTACTACCAGCACCTTCTACAAAAATGATATGGATACCGGCAGGTACGCAGTGCTCACCAGCATGCAAAACAGGCAATACAGCGAGCAACAGCAACGCAGCGGTATTCACGGGAAAATCGACTACGTGTTCAATGAAAACAATAAGCTGTCGCTCTACAATGCCTACATGAACCTGCAAAGCTACCAGACCCGCGAAGGCATTACTACCAACTTCTCCGATGGTATTTTCAACCCTGTAGCCGGGAATGCACAACTTACCCATGAAAGCCGTTCCAGGAAAACCACGCAGCAGATCTATAATTCCACCCTGCATGGCGATCATCATATCGTTCCGGGCAAATTAAAATTGCAATGGTCTGCCGTATTCTCTTCTGCTAAAAATGAAGTCCCGGATAATACCAGTATCTCCTTAAACGGAGTGCGCAACAACTTCCAGGAAACGCGCACTACGATCGATGGAAGCAGCCGCCGCTGGGAACGTAACACCGACGATGACATTGCTGGTTATATAGACCTTACCTATAACGCGAGGATTGCCGGTACAAAGGTAGACTTCTCCGCAGGTGGTTTGTACCGCGACAAACAGCGCAGCAGCTTCTATAATAACTATACCTTCCGGCCTGCCAATGTAAATGCATTGTATGGCAAGGACTTTACCAGTTATACAGATATTGTATGGGATATCCAGAATCCCGGCGGTGCAGTAGGCAACCCGCTTACCTACGACGCATCCGAAAAAACAAGCGCCGGGTATGGCATGTTCAAATTTAAAGTATCCGAACTGGAAGTAACCGGCGGCGTACGCGTGGAACATACCAACCAGGGCTATCATATGTTTTTCCCTCAGGGGGAAGACCGCCCCACCGGCAGCCAGGTATATACCGATGTATTGCCCAGCCTGAACCTGAAGTATGAATTAACTGAACACCAGAACTTACGGGGCTCTTATTTCCGCTCCCTGAACCGCCCGGGCTTCTTTGAAATTGTACCTTCCAAAATTGTACTGGAAGATTACCAGGAACGCGGTAACCCGGACCTGAAACGGGCCATCGCCGATAACTTCGACCTGCGCTATGAACTGTTCCCTAATCACTCCGACCAGTTATTGTTTGGCGTATTTTACAAAAGGATCCAGGATCCTATTGAAAATACCATCCGTGCTGATGCTACCCGTCCGCAGGACCAGTACTATTCTGCCGGTAACTTTGGAACCGCCCGTAACTACGGCCTGGAAATAGACTATATCAAATTTTTCAGCAAAATAGGCTTCAAGGCCAACTATACTTATACACATTCATCTATCACTACTTCCAAAAGCCTGAAGATCAGGGACGACAAGGGAGACATCAAAACCATTGCGGTGGATCAAACCCGCCCGCTGTACGGGCAATCAGAGCATATCGGTAACCTCTCCATCCTGTACAAGGATATACAGCATGGCTGGGATGCGCAGCTGGCCGGCGCTTATACCGGGCCGCGTATCGTTACCGTTGCCCAGTACATCGACAATGATCTCTGGCAGAAAGGATTTGTACAGATGGATATCTCTGTAGAAAAAAGATTCAAAAATAACTTCAGCATCTTCGCCAAAGCAGGGAACCTGCTGAACACGCCTGCTGAAATATTTATCAAAGGTACCAACCCTGAAAACGACAACATGCCCGGGCAGGGTAAAGCAGGCGAAACACTGATCAGGAAAGAATATTACAAACAAACCTACCTGCTCGGCCTGCGCTACAAATTATAAGCTCATTCTAAAATATTCATCTCATGAAATATAAAAACATTCTCTTTTACGCTGCATTGATCCTGACCA
Source organism: Chitinophaga polysaccharea (assembly GCF_902150045.1). Classification (GTDB taxonomy): domain Bacteria; phylum Bacteroidota; class Bacteroidia; order Chitinophagales; family Chitinophagaceae; genus Chitinophaga; species Chitinophaga polysaccharea_A. The sequence continues at coordinate 1,364,082 of NZ_CABFVU010000002.1, read as the reverse complement.
TCATCAGCGGTTGTAAAAAAGCAAACAGCGATGTAGACCTCAGTGAGGGCATCATTGGTTCCGGCGACGTGCATGGCGAAGTTTGGGGCATCTGGCCCAAAGGCAGTATACAGCGGGTTTCCGGCGATATCATAATACCTGAAGGCAAAACACTAGTGATTGAAGAAGGTGTACTGGTGATCATGGATACCCTTGTAAAACCGGAAGTGATTGTAAAAGGTAATCTCTATTCAATGGGAACGCCTGAACAACCGGTACGGTTTACCATTGAAGAAAACCTTCGTACCGAAAGCCGCAAATTCGGTAAGCAATGGGGCGGTATCCTGGCAGCACAATCATGTGCAGAACTTCTGCTCGACAATACCATCCTGGAATACGGCGGCGCTGTTACCACCGAATCTTCCACATCTGTAAAAATGGGCCTGTATAAGGCAGAGAGCGGAGAAGCCGTGCCTGCCTTATGGTATAGCAATGTAAACGGGAAACTGGTGGTGAACAATTCTGTTGTAAGATATTTTAATGAAGACTGTACCTATATTGAAGGCGGTAAGATCATCTTCTCCAATAATAAATTTTATACAACCGGTATCACCGGTGGGGAAGGTATCAACATTAAATCCGGTTGTATTGCAGACGTGAGTTATAATCTCTTTTACTCCACCAATACCAACGCTCTTAAATTATCCAACTCAGGTGAGCGCAGTCCGCAGGCGCATGTGATTGCCTATAATAATACCATGCTCAACACCGGCTGGAGAAGACCTACAGTAAAAGGCGGTTCCATCTGGCTGGAAGCCACCGTGTTTGCAGAGCTGCACAACAACCTGTTTGCCAATGCACGTTTTGGCATCAAGAGAGATACCAAGAAAGCGGAAGATGTCCGCTCTGTTGTAAGCAACAATCTTTATTATGGCTTTAACCAGGTAACGGTAGACCAGTTCCAGCCCGCAAAAGATATTGTAAGTGGCACTCATGATGTGATCGGTACCAAAGCCGGTGAAAATGATCCGAAATTCGTAAATTATCCATTGAATACACCCATGGATAATCCCGATTTCAACAGCAGCTGGGATTTCCGTTTACAGGCCGGTTCACCTGCGCTGGGCGCCGGTACTACGGCCTTTACACGTAACTTCCCCAACGGCCTGGAGCTGAACGGCATTAACTATGCCTCTCCCGCTCCGTCTTCCTTCATTGGCGCATTTGGCGCTAAAAACTAAAACAGCGATCTCACAGTAATGACTACACGTAATATATTATTCTCCACAGCAGTTCTTGCGGGACTGCTGTGTTTTACCGCCTGCGCACAGCAATCCGCACCTGCTAACGGGCAGGCATATACGGATACTGCCGCCATCCGGCCCGTGGTGATCACCGAACAGGTAAAGTTCGATTCCGATGATCCGGCCATATGGGTTAATCCGCAGGACCCTTCCCAAAGCCTTGTAATAGGTACCGATAAATCGGCGGAAGGCGCCCTGTATGTGTTTGACCTCCAGGGGAAGATCAAACAGGTAGTGCCCAACCTGCAACGTCCTAATAACGTAGACATCGCCTACGGCTTGCTCCTCAACGGAAAACGTATAGACTATGCCGTTACCACCGAGCGTATCACACATAAGCTTCGCTTTTTTTCGTTGCCTGATATGCAGCCCATCGACGATGGCGGTATCCCTGCATTTGAAGGCGAAACCGGCACACAGTTCCGCGACCTTATGGGCGTAGCTGTATACACCAGTAAAAGCGGGGAACAATACGTGATTGCAGGCCGTAAAACCGGTCCGCAGGATGGCACTTACCTGTGGCAATACCGCCTGTCCGACAACGGCGCAGGAAAAATAAAAGCCACCCTGGTGCGTAAGTTTGGCCACTACAGCGGTAAAAAAGAAATTGAATCCATTGCAGTTGATAATGAAGCCGGCTACGTATATTATTCCGATGAGCAATATGGCGTAAGGCAATATTATGCTGACCCGGAAAAAGGTAATGAAGAATTATCCGTTTTCGGTACCACCGGTTTTACAGAAGATCATGAAGGCATCTCTGTCTATAAAACAACAGCCGGCAAAGGTTATATATTGGTTTCCGACCAGGGAGCCAACATATTTCATATCTTCAGCAGGGAAGGCACTTCCCATAAACTGCTGAAAGTGGTGAAAGTAAGCGCCGGTCACAGCGACGGCTCCGACATAGTGAACGTGCCACTGAATAATACTTTTCAACATGGATTATTTGTAGTGATGAGCGATGACCGCACCTTCCATTATTACCGTTGGGAAGATATTGCGGGGAAAGAGCTGGAATCAGCGCCAACAAAAAAATAGTATCTCATATATGAAATCCATCCTTCTCGCATCCCTGTGCCTGTTCGCCGGTTTTTACCCGGCGCTGGCACAGGATGCCGCCGTTAAGAAAGCACCTATCGCTGCAAAGCTGATCCGGGGCCCATACCTGCAGGCCGCCGGCACACAGCAAATGATGATCCGCTGGCGTACCGATGTTTCTGCCCGCAGCCGTGTGAAATATGGTACCTCGCCGGATAAACTGGATCAACAGGCAGACGATGCCAGCCTGGTAACAGAGCATAAAATACTGCTCACCCGCCTGCAACCCAACACCCGCTATTATTATTCCATTGGTGGCTACAAGGATGTATTGCAGGGCAACACCGATAACTACTTTATGACCCTGCCTGAAGCCGGCAAAACAGACATGTACCGCATTGCAGCATTAGGCGATTGCGGCGACGGCTCCCCCAACCAGCAACTGGTAAAGGAACAGCTGATAAAATATATTGGCGACAACTACCTGAACGCATGGCTGCTGCTGGGAGACAATGCTTATCCTGACGGTACGGATGCGGAGTATCAAAGCAAGTTTTTTAATGTTTATAAAGATGACCTGCTGAAGAAATATCCCCTGTTCCCCGCACCGGGCAACCACGATTATCATGATACCGATATCTCTGCCGCCATGGCGCAGCAAACCCATCAAACCAACTACTACCAGAACTTTTCCATGCCCTCAGAAGGTGAGTCCGGCGGAGTGCCCTCCCATACCGCTGCATTCTATTCTTTTGATATAGGGAACATCCATTTCCTGTCGCTCGACAGCTACGGCAAAGAAGACAGCGCTTACCGCCTGTATGATACCACCGGTCCGCAGGTTACCTGGATAAAAAAAGACCTGGCCGCCAATAAAAATAAAGGCTGGGTAATTGCCTACTGGCATCATCCGCCGTACACGATGGGCTCTCATAATTCCGACAAAGAAGATGAGCTGGTGCATATCCGCGAGAACTTTATCCGTATACTGGAACGCAACGGGGTTGACCTGGTCCTGAACGGGCATAGCCACGATTATGAAAGGTCCAGGATGATCAGCGGTCACTATGGCCCCGCCAATAGTTTTGATCCTGCCAAACACAACGTCAGCAACTCTTCCGGCCGAAACGACGGCAGCAGGAATTCAGCGCCGTATATCAAGAACAGCGTAAATTCCATTGGTACCGTATACGTAGTGAGCGGCTCCGCCGGCAAGCTGGGAGGTAAACAAACCGTTTACCCGCACAATGCCATGTACTTTGCAGATGCCGATCATGGCGGCTCCAGCATCCTTGAAATACAAGGCAACCGCCTCGATCTGAAATGGATCTGCGCAGATGGTGTGATCCGCGACCAGTTTACCATGATGAAGAATGTAAAAGCAAATGCATCGAAATAAGGTCATCTGGCTGTTATTCAGCCTGCTGCTGGTTGCGTACAGCTTTACGCCCTCCACCGATGACCGCGGTGTTGCTCATACCATTGCCATTTTCAGGGAAGGCGCCGCCGGCTTTGCGGCAGCCTCCCTGGAGCTGGAAAAGGCGGTACAAGCCATTCAGAAAAATGATACCGCCAGCATTAACATTGCAAAAACAGCCCTGAAAAAATGCCGTCTGCAATATAAACGGATCGAGTTTTTCCTCGATTACTTTTTCTTCTCTTCGTCGATGGTATATAACCGCCCCGCCAAAACAGAGATAGACGAGCCTTACATGGAATACCAGGCCCCATCAGGGTTACAGCAGATAGCCGTGCTCCTGTCAGAGAAAGATCCTTTCTCCCGGAAAAAAGAACTGGCAACAGAAGCACTGGTGATCCGCACGGCTGCCGCCGACCTGCCTTCGCTGCTTTACCAGTTCAATACCAGCGACAAAGCCATTATGGAAAGTATCCGTCTTGAACTGGTACGCCTGTATGCCGGCGGTATTACCGGCTATGATGCACCGGAACTAAAAACGGGTATCATAGAAACGGCACAATCCATGCGTACCATCCGTACAGTACTAAGGCCCTGGATCAGCAATACTTCTCCCGTAGCCCGTTACCTGGATCAATGTATACAATACCTGGAAGCGCATCCCGGCTTCGACGATTTCAACCGGCTGGAATTCCTTACCACCTGCGGCCTCCCGCTGCAGGAAAGCATGGGCGCGCTTATCCACGATCTGCAACTGGACCTGCATACCCGCAGCGCCCTGAATTACAATGCCCCTCACCTGTTCAGTAAAGATGCCATCTCCCTTAAAGCATTTACTAACGGCGCCGTATATACGGAAAATCAAAAATTACTGGGCAGGCAGTTATTCTTTGAAAAAGCGCTTTCCGGCAACAACACGCGCAACTGCGCTACCTGCCACCGCCCGGAATTATACTTCAGCGACGGGCTCCGTACAAGCATGGCGCTGGATAATAAAACACCGGTAAGAAGAAATGCACCGGGGCTCACCTATGCTGCTTTCCAATACGCACAATTCTGGGATGGCAGGGCCGGTACACTGGCCAAACAAATACTGACCGTGATCAGTAATCCACAGGAAATGGATGGTGATCATGAAGTGATCATCCACCGGTTAAATGACAGCGCTTATTACCGCAGGGCTTTTGCCAACGCTTTCCCCGGCGATACCGGCGCGGCAGTAACCATGCCCCACCTGGCTTCCGCCATCGCCGCTTACCTAAGCACCCTGGCGCCTATGAACAGCGCTATGGACGAATACTTTGCCGGCAACAAAAACGCCATGACACCCGCACAGATCCGTGGCTTCAATTTATTTACCGGCAAAGCGCAATGCGCCACCTGCCATTTCGCACCTTTGTTCAACGGGCTTACACCACCCCTGTACCAGTTCACCGAGTTTGAAAACCTTGGGGTCACTGCCAGTGACGACCTCCTTCATCCAACGCCCGATACCGATGCCGGCAGGTATGAGTTTTTCCCCATCCCGTATTACCAGCGGGCCTTTAAAACGCCTACCGTGCGCAACACTGCCATGACCGCTCCTTACATGCACAACGGCGCTTTCCGGGATCTTGAAAAAGTAATGGAATTCTATAATGCAGGCGGCGGCAACGGGCTGGGTATGAATGATCCGTATCAAACCCTTTCTTCCACACCGCTGAACCTGAGCAATACGGAGATGCAGGACATTATTGCATTTATTCATGCGTTGACGGATAAGGAGGAAAAAGGAAGATAACAGTCCCATTCTTTGATTTATACAACTCTTCCTGTTATTTTCACAACTCCGGATATCCTGCTTGCCCTACCTTTGATCCATCAAATTATAAAACATGGAAACAACACAAATATCCCCTGCATCCACCTTTACTTTAGGTGGCGACATCACTGTTAACCGCGTTGGTTACGGCGCCATGCAATTAACCGGCAACGGCGTTTTCGGAGAAGCGGCCGACCGCCCCAACGCGATCAGGGTATTACAACATGCGGTAGATGCCGGTGTAAACTTTATTGACACCGCCGCTGCATATGGCCCTGGTTTTAACGAACGCCTTATTGCCGATGCGCTGCATCCTTACAAAAAGGGCCTCATTATAGCTACCAAAGGCGGCTTCCAGCGTCCCGGCCCCAACCAGTGGGTGCCCGATGGCCGCCCGGAATGGATTGCCCAGGACATTGACAACAGCCTTAAATTCCTGAAAACAGACGTGATAGACCTCTGGCAGTTGCACCGCATTGATCCCAACATACCGGTGGAAGAAACCCTGGCGCCGGTGGTAGCGGCGGTGAAAGCCGGTAAGATCAAACATGTAGGGCTTTCTGAAGTAACCATAGAGCAAATTCAGCAGGCGGAAAAAATATTGCCCATTGTATCTGTACAAAACCTGTACAACCTGGGCAACCGCCAGTGGGAATCTGTGCTGGATTACACGGTGGAAAAAGGTATTGCATTTATTCCCTGGTTCCCGCTGGCTTCCGGTCCGCAGGCACTGGAAGAAAAGATCAGCAGAATCGCTGCGCGTCACAACGCTACTACCGCCCAGATCGCCCTGGCGTGGCTGCTGAAACGCGCCGGCAACATCCTCCTCATCCCAGGCACCAAAAGCATTGCCCATCTTGAGGAAAACCTCAAAGCCGGAGCCATCGATCTGTCTGATGATGACTTCACCGCGCTGAGCGCGTAATGGTCGCCTTCGGCGACTCGGAGTTTGTCTGACTCAGGATTATGATGATTTCGATGATCTTATTTTTATATTTTTTAAAATATACTTAAGGGAGATAAAAGCGAATATATGTTCGTTTTTATCTCCCTTAATCTTTACTCAAATTCCCTAAATAAAATCAGCGTAATCATCGAAATCATCATAATCCTGAGTCAGACAAACTCTGCATAAGCCGTTTTGAGGAACGCTTTCAGCGATTCCGGTTTTCTGCCGAGAAGCTGCTCCAGTGTGGTGTCGGGGAAATCGAACTCGCCCTGTGCTATTGCTTCACTGAAACCTGCCAGAATATGGATGCCTTCCGCCGGTACGCCCGCCTGGGTTAACTGTGCGGTAAAATCAGCTATGGAGGCGGGGATGTACTTTATTGGCTTACCCGACAGTTCGCTCAGCTGCTGTGCAATATCGCCGAAAGAATAACTGGTATCTGCCGCCAGGTTGTATGTTTTATTTTCATGACCCGTGCCAAGCAGCAGGATGGCTCCTGCCACCCCCATGTCGTAACGGGTGGCATACGGCGCTTTTCCATCGCCGGCAGGCAGGAAAATGATGCCGGACTCCAATACCTTTTCTCCCAGGAACATAGGCAGTACATCCGCATACAGTGCATGTGCAAGAATGGTATAAGCCAAACCGGAGGCCTTCAGGATCTTTTCCGTTGCCAGGTGCGCTTCTGCAACAATGCCCACCGCTGAAGCGCCCGGTTCCGCTTCGTGCTGGTAGCTGGTATAGAATACATGTTTCACTTGAGCCGCTACCGCTGCATTCACCACGTTTTCATGCTGGGAAATACGGCCCGTTACATCGTTACCCGAAATAAAATACAGTTTATCAGTACCCTGGAAAGCAGTTACCAGGGAGTTGTAATCATTATAATCGCCTTTGAACACCTTTACCCCCTTTGCCTGCCAGGCAGCCGCCTTTTCCGGATCCCTTACCAATACGGCGATATTGGCCGCATCCGTTCTTTTCAGTAATTCTTCCGTTACCACTTTGCCAAGCTGGCCCGTGGCTCCTGTTATCAATATTCTACCCATGTTACATTTCAGTTTTAATTTTCCAAAACTACTTACCTTTGGTAACTATTAGTTCAACCTTACTTTTTTGTTACTGCTAACCTTTTGGTAAGTTAAAATTGTTAAACGTGAATAAACATCAACGTCCTTCGGCGGAGGCTTGCGCAGCCTCCCTTACGGCAGTGGGAGATGCGCTGTATGCCATCGGTGGTAAATGGAAGCTGAAGATCATTGTAGGGCTTATAGGCAATAGAAGACGCTTTAATGAATTACAGCGTATAGTAACAGGTATTTCTGCCAAGGTGCTCTCTAATGAGCTGAAAGAAATGGAGCTGAATGGTTTTGTGAGAAGAATACCGGTGGAAGATGCCGGCCATATCATGGAATATGAGCTGACGGATTACAGCGACACCCTGGGGGATGTGCTTCATTCATTAACCGTATGGGGAAAAATGCACCGGCAGAAAATTACAGGGCGCAGTATGGATATACCCGCCCTGCAACCGGCATCAGTTGAGTAAAGTGGCCTTTACGGGCAACTGCAGCTGGTAACCTTTACTGCCCATGTATACATATCTTTCCACGGCAGTGAACCGTATTTTATTTTTGCCTTTCAGCAGGCTTTTCACTTCCTCCGGAAGCCCCTCTGTATCCTTGGCGGTAGCGGTTCCTTTCAGCGTGATCACAATATCGCGGAAGTATTTTTTGTCACCCGCTGGTACCGTATACTCGCTGGTCCAGCTGGATAATCCTTCTTCCGCTCCTACTTCAGTTCTTTCTGTACCATAAGCGGCCATTACCTGCTGGTAGCCGCCATTAATGCCGGCCACCAGGAAAAGGGCGCCGTCGAACGGGCCACCGCCAGGTCCGTTGCTATGCCTGATCATAAACGCATACTGGTCATTTCCTATCAGTAAGGGCTTAGGTGCCGGGCAATTTGAAAACGCGCCATAAGCTTTAATAGCTGGCTGGAACATGCGCAGTTTCCAGCCTCCGTCTGTAAGCACAAACTTGGCCAGGCCCAGTAGTCCGCCGGTAAAGCGCGATGTCTGGAGCCCTTCCTCATCAAATACAGAATGGTTAAAGCTGATCACCTTGTACTGTAAACCTGTAGCATCTTTAAAATCCATTTCATTGATCAGCCGGGTGGCTACTCCTTCGGAATAAGGGAATACCGCATCTCCGTCGCCGTTTACATCCGGGTAGGATTTGGGCTTACAGGTTTTGCATTCCCAGTTGATCAGTTCATTGCGGTATTTTTCCTTGCTGAGATGATAGTACTTGCCGGGAAACAATTGGAGCAGGGCTTTCTGGGCGTTAAAAGTTCCTGCCAGCACCAGGTTGCGGGGCTGCAAAATGGTATCGGGCACATTTTTCTTTTGCAGGTATTCATCGGATTGGGCGTAACAGGCGGCTGCCAGCCCTGTTTGCAGCAATGCCATCACAAACAAACGTTTCATCATAAAGTGTAAGCTGTTATCTGTGTCAAAGGTAATACGCACAACGTAATAACGATATGCAGGGAAAACATTAAATTAGTTACCTGAATCCTGCTAACTGTTTACTATGATGAACCGCTTCGACCGATTAACCGCTATTCTGATACATCTGCAATCCAAAAAACTGGTACTGGCACAGGAAATTGCCGACCGCTTTGATGTTAGCCTGCGTACCGTATACCGCGATGTGCGCTCGCTGGAACAGGCCGGGGTGCCCGTTATTGGTGAAAAAGGTTTGGGCTATTCCATCATGGAAGGTTATCGCCTGCCGCCGGTAATGTTCACCGAAGAAGAAGTGATTGCTTTCCTGATGGCGGAGAAAATGCTGGAACAGCATGCCGACCTGCAAAACAGCGAACGTTTTAAAGGCGCTATGTTCAAGGTAAAAGCTGTATTGCGTAACGCGCAGAAAAAAGTGCTGGAAGACCTGGAAGAAACTATCGTTACCCATAAGGTATCTGAACATAATTACCTGCTCAACGATACGCTGCCACTGCTCATCAGGGCAATAGGCGAAAAGAAGATACTCCATATCCAATACGCTACCGAAACCGGTGTTAATGAGCGGGATATAGAGCCGATAGGCATCCTACGGGAAAACGGTACCTGGAATGCGATCGCCTTTTGCAATACTTCGAAAAAATATCATCCCTTCAGAACAGAACGGATGCTGTCTGTAAAAGATACGAACCGGCCATTTCTGCAGGAGCACATCTCCCTTAACGAATACCTGGCAAACAAACCTAAAGATAAGGGGCAATCGTTCCCGGTGGTGATCAATGTACACAACAATATGGCCCGCTATCTTACAGAGCAGAAATATAACTATGGCTTTATTACGGAAAAGCCGGGGAAAACGCATACCCGGATGGAGTTTGAAGCGCCCTGTATACAAGCCTTTTCCCGCTGGTATATTACTTTTGCGGACCAGGCCGATATTGTTATGCCTGTTTCCCTCAAAACACTGGTAAAGGACCGGCTGAAGGAAATGCTGAAAAAAGTTTCGTGAGCGGGTTTTCCAACTGACATACGGTTGTCACATACCACCGGTAATTTTGAAATATGAACAGTCAGCAGATCGCACAACACCGGCTGCAACAACAGCAGCTCCTCCATTCCAGCTTTACACAGCCGGCAGCGCTGGTACGCTGGATGGGCTGTATACAGGCGCAGGATTACGCCGGCGCCAAATGGGCCATTGGCAACCGTATCAAAGGCGGCACCGATGCTTCCATTGAAAAGGATTTTAATGATGGGAAAATCCTGCGTACCCATGTTCTGCGCCCCACCTGGCACTTTGTAGCGCCGGAAGATATCCGCTGGATGCTGCAGCTCACCGGCCCTAAAATAAAAGCCTTTAATAAAAGACTGCATACTAAACTGGGCATCACGGATAAAGACCTGAAACGCAGCAATACTATTATTACCAATGCGCTCAGCGATCATAAATTCCTTACCCGTACAGCCATCCTGGCGTTGCTGGCTAAAGCAAAGATCAATACCGACGATATCCGCCTTGGCTTTTTCCTGATGGAAGCTGAACTGGAAGGGCTTATCTGCAGCGGGCCACGGCAGGGAAAGCAATTCACTTACGCATTGCTTTCAGAACGTGCGCCTGCAGCGCCACTGCCCGGCCGGGACGAAGCCATTGCCCGGCTCACGCTTTGCTACTTCAGCAGCCGGGGCCCCGCCACCCTGCAGGATTTCCAGTGGTGGAGCGGGCTGAATATGGCAGACATCAAAAAAGGATTACATCTCAACAGCCAACATCTTACCCACACCGTTACTAACGGTAACGCCTATTGGTTTGCTGCAGCGGCCACGGTAAGTAAACGCAGCATCTCTTCCACTTTCCTCCTCCCCTGCTATGATGAATATGCCGTGGCCTATAAAGACCGCAGCGACATCCTCCCGGCCGGGCATCCCGCGGCTGCCGGTTATGGTATCTTTAAGCCTGTAATTGTGGTTAACGGGCAGATAAGCGGTACCTGGAGCCGGAAAGAAAGCAGCCGGTACATCACTGTTACCACGGAGCTGATGAGCCCCGGTAAAAAAATAAACCCCGCCGCTGCCGCCTACGCGGCTTTTATGGGCAAACCCCTGCAGGAGATCGTCTCCGTATAAAAGATATTTGGTTACTTTGCCCAGGTATAGATCCATATTAAGCAAACGAACCAGATATCAGATGACAGAAGATATACAGCTTCAGCTCAGAACGGTGAATGTAACCCGCTACGTAACGCCGTTACGTGAGGGAGGCTCGCTGCCGGCTATTGCCGAGGCAGACGACGGGTTCCTGTATGCCCTGAAGTTCAGGGGCGCAGGCCAGGGCGTAAAAGCGCTCATCGCAGAATTAATTGGCGGCGAACTGGCCAGGATACTCAAACTCAAAATACCGGAGCTGGTATTTGCCAACCTGGATGCTGCCTTTGGCCGCACAGAGCCCGATGAGGAAATACAGGACCTGCTGAAGAAAAGCGTGGGGCTCAATCTTGCCCTTCACTATTTATCCGGCGCTACTACATACGATCCAACGGTAAACACCATTGATGCGTTAACAGCATCTAAGATCGTGTGGCTCGATTGTCTCCTTACCAATGTAGACCGCACCGCGCGTAATACCAATATGCTGATGTGGCGCAATGAGCTGTGGCTGATCGATCATGGCGCATCGCTTTACTTTCACCACTCCTGGCAAAACTGGCGCGAACAATCGCTACGCCCTTTTGTACAGGTAAAAGATCATGTGCTGCTGCCACAGGCCGGTGAACTGGAACAGGTGGATGCCGCCTTCCGCTTAATACTCACACCCGAACGCATTCGCGCCGTGGTAAACATCATCCCGGAAACATGGCTGCAAAGTGAAGACAGCAACGATGTTACACCGGAAGAAAGGCGCCAGGTATATTTTGAATTTTTAACTACCCGGATCAGCCACTCCGGGATATTTGTAAAAGAAGCACAACATGCAAGAGAATCACTTATATGAGTACGCGGTAATACGGGTGGTACCAAGCGTGGAGCGGGAAGAGTTTCTGAATGTTGGTGTCATTCTTTATTGCAGGCAACAAAAATTTTTACGGGCAGTGTATACATTAAACGAAGAAAAATTACATGCCTTGTCTCCACAGGCAGATGTTAATACCATCCGCCCCTACCTGGATGCCTTCGTGGAAATTTCCAAAGGCAGTAAAGCCGGCGGCCCTATCGGGGCGCTGGATATGGCCAGCCGTTTCCGCTGGCTCACCGCCATGCGCAGCAGCGTGGTGCAAACCTCCAGGGTACACCCGGGCTTTTGCAGCGCCAACCCGGAAGACACGCTGATGCGGTTGCATGAGCAGCTGGTGCTCTAAGCGGATTTTGTCTGACTCAGGATTAAACTGATTACACTGATTACGCTGATTGGATTACCTTGGATTTTAAATGATTTGGGGAGATTTAAGCGGATATTTTCGCTTCTATCTCCCCGAATCTTTTTTAATCATTGACAAAATCAAATCAGCGTAATCAGTGTAATCAGTTTAATCCTGAGTCAGACAAAAACCGCGCTTACTTCTTCACAAACGTATAAGTTTTACCCGCCTGCGTTTCCAGGTCATACAATATCGTATTGGGCAGCGGCAGCTCCTCCACTTTTGCTTTTTCACTTACCAGGGCAGGCGCTGTTGGCTCCAGCTGGAAGAAAGGATTGGTTTGCTCGCCTGCAGCCGCTTTCAGCTGGCCATTTTCCTTCAGTGCGTTGGGTACGCGCAAACGGCATTTGCCTCCGAGCGTGGAGCGGATAGTGACCTTACTCAACTGGCCATTTTCCCACACCATTTCTCTGATCTCGAAACCACCACGCGCACGCAGGCCGCTTACACGGCCGTTCTTCCAGTCGCCCGGCAGCGCCGGCAACAGGTGAACAGCGCCATCCTGGCTTTGCAGCAGCATTTCACAAATACCTGCTGTACAGCCGTAGTTCCCATCGATCTGGAAAGGAGGATGCGCATCAAATAAATTTGGATAGGTACCGCCACCACTGTTCTCTCCTTTGTTTACACCTGCAGGCGTAAGCTGGTCTTTGATCAGTTTCCATGCGTGGTTGCCATCCAGCAAACGCGCCCAGAGATTCACTTTCCAGCCCATAGACCAACCCGTGGAAATATCGCCGCGCTGCAGCAGCGAGGTACGGGCGGCGCTGAATAATGCAGGCGTGCGGTAAGGAGAGATCTGGTTTGCCGGGTACAACCCGAATAAATGAGATACGTGGCGGTGTTTGTCGTTAGGGTTATCCAGGTCCTGCAGCCATTCCTGTAACTGGTTGTATTGGCCTATCTGCATAGGTGGCAGGCGTTTGCGCGCAGCTTTCATTTTTTCTATTAATGCTTCATCAGTATGTAATATTTCTGCTGCATGAATAGTATTGGTAAAGAGATCAAATACAAGTTGATTATCCATAGTGGCGCCTGCCGCGATAGATATGCCAGGATAGGCTTTGGGGTTATTCTCCGGCGACATGGACGGGGATACTACCAGCCATTTATGTACCGGCTCTTCTACCAGGAAATCAAGGTAAAACTGTGCAGCGCCTTTCAATGCAGGATATACCGTTTGCAGGTATTGCTTATCGCCGTTAAACAGGTACCTCTCCCAGGTATGCCGGCTTAACCATGCGCCTCCCATGGGCCACATGGCAGAGTATATACCGTCTACCGGCCCTGTGATACGCCACAGGTCCGTATTGTGATGGGCTACCCATCCACCGGCGCCATACATTACCTTTGCGGTTTCCCGGCCGGTAACAGACAGGTCCTTCACCATTTGTATCAGCGGCTCGTGCATCTCAGAAAGATTCGTTTCTTCCGCAGGCCAGTAATTCATTTCCGTATTAATGTTGATCGTATACTTGCTGCCCCAGGGCGGGTTCATAAGCGGGTTCCAGATGCCCTGCAGGTTGGCTGGCTGGCCTCCCGGCTGTGATGCGGCGATGAGCAGGTACCTGCCAAACTGGAAATACAATGTTACCAGCTGCGGGTCATTACCTTCCCTGAAATCCCTTACACGGATATCTGTTGGATTTTTGATGGAATCAGTAGTACCAAGATCCAGTTGTACCCGGTTAAAGAAATGCTGGTAAGCGGCAATATGATCTTTCAGTAAACCAGCGAAATGCTTTGGCCATACCTTTTGCATATACGCGGTGGTGCGCTTTACTTCATCGCCGCTTATATCTGCATAGTTTACAAAGTTGGTGGCGATGGAAACATAGATGGTCACTGCATCTGCGTTGGTAACGCTGATAGTGCTTCCATCAGCGGCAGTTTTACCGCCGCTGGTTTTAAATCTTACCTGCGACTGGAACTTCACCTTGCCGGGCACGCCTTCTTTATCGCCGCTGGTACCGGATAATACCAGTTCGTTATTACCGCTGGTAACCACATTCGATTTCTGCGGGCTTTTCATGCCGGCGTTAAAAGTAATGCTGCCGGGTTTACTGGCAGTAAGCTGTATAATGATCGCCTGGTCTGGTATGGATGCAAATACCTGGCGGGTGTATTTTACGCCGTTTACCGTGTAGCTGGTGGCAGCTACGGCAGTTTGCAGATCCAGTTCCCTTGCATAGCCGGTATACTGGTTGTGCCCCGGGAAATCCAGCTGCAGGTCTCCAACCGGCTGATAGCACATACCGTTGATCTTTTCCGCCTGGATATTCTTTGCTGCCATCTGGCTGGCTTCTTTCATTTTGCCGTCAAATATCAGCTGCCTGATTTCCGGTAACGCCGCCAGCGCATGCGGATTATCGTTGCGGTTAGGGCTTCCGCTCCATACCGTATTTTCGTTTAGCCGTATCAGTTCGCTTTCCGGGTTGCCATACACCATGGCGGCCAGGCGGCCATTGCCTACCGGCAGAGCGGCTTCCCACACCTTGCCTGAGGGCTGGTTGTACTTTAGCTTCAGCTCCGTGCGCTGCGCCAATGCAGGAAGAGATGTGAAGAATGCTATAACGCAAACGGTTATACTGTGTGTGTTCCTTCGCATGAGTTTTTTACAGTTAAGTGGAATATAATTCTCCGGGGTTTCTTTTAAAACGCCGGACTGGTTATGGGTTTTACCGCTATCATTATTTCCGGGACGCCTTCTTTTAAGATGCCGGGACGAAGCGGTAAATTTTCCTGAGTGTTATGATGATCTGGGATCCGGTGTATGACGGCATCAAAATACAATTTATAATTGGCTGTTCATAACTGAAAATCGGGATTGTTTTATAATACCTGCAGGCAAAAGGCGGGTATCCGGTATACATCCCGCATTAATAGCGTGATCCCCTGCCAGATAGCAGGGGATCACTGCGGTATTGTCAATGGGCTTACCGGGCAGACTGCTCCAGCTCTTCCATTGTCCAGAATTTATCACGGCCGGCGGTGGCGGCTCTCATCTTCTTTACGCTTTCCACATCTACCACCGGTGATTTTCCTTTCTCTGCTTTTCCGAAATTATAACGTACATAACTTAATATGGATGCTACCCATTCATCGGTATTGGTAGCGCCGAAAGGAGCCATCACATCGGTATAGGTTTTACCATCAATAGGGCCGGACAATCCATTGAGCAGTATTTTCATCATCAGCGCTTTGTCGCCGTTAACCCGTTTGGACCCTACAAATGGCGGTGCAGCCGCGCTGCCGCCTCCTACCACGATACCTTTGCCATCCGGCCCATGACAGGTGGAGCAAAGCTGTTTGTAGATGTTGGCGCCATTCAGGATAAGATTTCGGTGGGCTGCCGGCATATTGGCAAGGCGGCTGCCAAACAGTTTGGTATTGTTGTTCACTTCCACGCTACCGGCAACGCTGTTCAGCATTTTCGTATAGGCGGAATGGCTCACCATGGCGGTTTGCAGGGCTTTTGCCTTTTCAGATCTGCTCACGGACAATGACAGTACCAACTGTACCTGCACTGCTGCGGCGGGGTCATTTTGCAGCGAAGCCAGTTTGCCGATCACTTCTTCATCGTCTTCTTTCAGGTAGGCTTCACTGATCCATACAGCGGCTTTTCTCACCTGGGCATCCGTATCGCCGAGGGCGGCGAACAGGGTTGCTTTATCAATAGCATGCAGCCCTTCCAGTGTCCACAGTGCATGGATCCGCGCCAGTGCGCCGTTATTTTTACCGATAGTGGCATGTTTGCCGGTGGCAATGAGTTTGAGATCGGGCACTACCGACCTGTCGCCGTTGGCAATTATTTCCTTTTGTGCATTATCTCTCCACCAACCGTTGGCATGATCCAGGTAAGTGATGAGGGTGCTGCCGGGAGCGTCCAGCAGTTTGGGTTTGGCGTCAGGTTTATAACCATCGTGCACCAGGCGGTAGATGCGGCCATGGCCAATATTTTTCTCCAGTCCCTTTTGCAGGATGCGGGGGCGCAGGAAGCTGCCTTCGGCTGTCCAGGTGGCTTCCTGGATAATGCCGCGGTACATATCTACTATGTACAGGCATCCATCCGGGCCGGTGGCAGTGTTCACCGGGCGGAAGTTCATATCATAGGAAGTGATGAATTCTTTCTGACCATCGTAAGCATTCTTCAGCGTGATCTTCCCATCCACATCGGTTACTTTAGCGCGGCGGATCAAACGGCCTACCGGCTCACAGATCAGCAGGTCGCCTTTAAGATCTGCGGGCAACGCATCTCCCCTGAAAACCGACTGTCCGCAGCTGGCTGTAAAATGATTAAGCGTGGTATCGGGGCGGAGCCGGTTCATACCTCCCTGTACATCGGGGGTGGCAATGATAGGCCATACCGCCAGGAAATCGCGGTTGTACTGGTCGTTGGGATTCAGGAAACCATAAGCAGGATTGATCTGGAAGCCCAGCGCCGGAATTTCGGCGCCTGCGCTGGAGAAAAACAATCTCCCGTAATCATCATTCCCTAATCCCCATTGCCCGCCGGGGGAATTGGTTAAACTATCCGGCACCAGTTTACCATCTACATACCGGTAACGCACAGGGTCGCAGCTTACGTAGATCCAGTTGTCTATATTCCACACCAGGCCGCTCTTCTGATGTTCCAGGTTACGGGTATCGGGCCTGTCGTTCTTATATACCAGTTCTTTCACATCTGCTACACCGTCGCCGTTGGTATCTTCATAACTCCTGATGTTATAGGTAAAGGTTTCATTTACCAGCAGTTTATGTCCGATGCACAGCATCATACGGGGCAACACAAGGCTGTCGATAAACGTGGAGCTTTTATCCATGGTACCATCGCCGTTGGTATCTTCCAGTAACGAGATGCGGCAGATGGGCAGGTTTTCGCCGGTGCCATTGATATCCTGCATATAGGTACGCATTTCCGCCACGTACATCCTGGCGTTGCCATCCCATACAATAGCCACGGGCTCCTTGATCATCGGTTCGCTGGCCACCAGCTGCAGGTGATAACCATCCGGCACCTGGATGGACTTCATACTTTCCTTTACCGTTTGATAAGCGGGAGAAGGATGGGGGTTGACAATAATATTCCCGGCCGCATCTTTTTTTATGCCGCTTGTTTTGCTGGATACTTTACATTGATAGATAAACAGGCTGAACCCGGCGAGTGCCAGTAGCAGTAATGAGTTTCTTTTCATGAACGCGGAACTTTATTTAGCATTTAAAGAGAGAATATACGTCACCATTTTTTTTGCATCTGCGGCCGCCAGCGAAGGATGCGCTGCCATGGGCACTGCACCCCAGCTACCGGAGCCGCCGTTGATGATCTTGGACGACAACAGTTCCACATTAGCTGCGGAATACGGGTATTTCTTTGCCACATCGGCGTAAGCAGGGCCTACCACTTTGGTATCCACTTTATGACAGGCCAGGCAATCGGATTTGGTGAGCAACATTTTGCCTTCTTCAATATCCTGTGGTTTAATGGCCGGCGCCACTGTTGCTTTGGTTTTGGCGGAAGGAGCGGTTTTTACAGGCGACTTTTTGGCAGCCGGTTTCGTTTGGGCATTAACGGTACCCATCACATACATCATTAAAAAAAACGGAATAGCTAAACGTTTCATATCGTCATACAGTTTTTATAAAATACAACCAGTTGATTGATTTTTGGTAATGCCAATGCAAGTAAAGCGGGAAGCGATAATAAATGATTAATAAAAGATTAATCCGGCCGTTTCCGGAAAAAAAAGACAAAAAAAGCGGTTAACACATTAATAAGCGCACTAATTCCCTTTCAGGAAAAGATCAGGATAAGTTCAGGAAATGGTTTGCTGGAAGTCCGGCTGGTAATCTTCCCCATACAATTTCCGGTAATCCCGGGTAAAATTTGTAAAGGCTGTACGAGCCAGGGAGTGTTTTCCCAGCGCTACCAGCGCCTTGCATTTTACGCGCATCACATCTTCATTCACCGGATCAAATGCATAGAGGTAGTCGGCCACCTGCACCAGGAAGGCGGGATCTTCTTTAAGGTCGGTGATGGCCACATAACGGAGGAAGCGATCGATGATATCATTGGAAATATCGGATTTGAAGGGATCCAGCCATTCATGCTCTTCAGCTGGTAAAAAACTGCCACGCCGGATAATGCCGGTCATTGCCGTAATGTCAGCACGGTCTGGTTTCACTGTCTGCCGGGTGTCTGCCAGGTAAGCCAGGTAATCGATATACAATACCCCGCTGGTTTTTATTTTCCAGTATCCGGTGTCTTTGGAGATCTCACAGCCACCGGTTTTATCAAGGATACTTTTGAGCTTGGCAATATTCACCGCCAGGTTATTGCGCGCGCTTTCCGGCGACTTATCAAACCAGAGCAGTTCTTTCAGCTTTTCCGCGCTGATGCCTCTTTCCCATTTCAAGGTATACAGCAGGGTCACCAGGAATAATTCCCTGATCAGTGGGGTGAATAACTTCGTGATCTCTGCGCCGCTGGCATCAAATACCTGGAAATCGCCAAAGAGGTATACTGCGCTTGCTTGCGGAGGGGCAGCCTCTATGTGAGAATTGTTTTCCGGCACTGTGGTAACGCCTGTAACAGGTGGTGTTTTCTTTTTGCGGAACCTGGCGCCAATACTTATCAGTAATAAAGTAACGGTAAGCAGGGCAATGGCCAGCCACCACTTTTTCTCTACACCGGCAGCCGGCGCAGCAGGCGGTGTAACCGGGAATGGCGGATCGTACAATGAGAAAATACCTACCCTGGTATGGCTATGATCATCCGGGCTGTAGAGGGTTACCGCCACAAAACGTTTGTCGGCCGGGCTATAAAACAGGTCCGCAAAGGCGTCTACATCCAGGAACTCATAGGGGATACTGTCTCCTACCGGCTGAAGCTCCGGTTGGGTCAGTGATCCTTTGACCATCTGCAGCGTTGTGTTGAATTTATTTTTCGGGAATATCAATCCATAAAAGGCATTGTCTTCTTTACGGATCACCAGGGAATTGGCAAACACAAATTCCTCTGTATCTTTTCTAAGCGTATACAATTTCTTAAAGGTATGCCGGAAGGCGTCATAGTAATGGAGGTCGTATAAATTTTTAGGGTTCAGCACCTGCCTGCCGGAAGTGTTGCCGTACCCGCCAATGATGTATACCCCGTTACTGTCGCCCCCCGCTGCCGCCAGGTACCGTGGCGTGATGGTACCACCGGTGGAATCGCGGTGGTAGTTGCCGGTAAACGGCCATCGTGCACTGAAAACATCGTTCTGATATACAAAGAAACCATAGCCGTTAAAAGTATAAAGAACACTATCGCCCTGCAGGTATTTATTAAAGTGGCTATAGCCCGGAGAGCGGCCGGGATTATCAAGGTATTTATTCCAGGAGAGCGAGTCAGGCTGCAGGCTTCCCAGTACCAGCAGGTCGCGGGAAAAGGTAAGGATACTGTTGGTGCGTTGATTATATACCGATTGATAGGCGCTGAATATATGCTGTGGCCCGGTAGTATAAGCGGCCGGCGTTATTTTATTGGAGGCTACGGAGTAGCTGAATAAGGAATCGCGGGTAACGATATAAAGCATACCTTTCTGCTGGTTAAAAGCTACTGTGGCGGGGCCGTTCACAAAAAAATGCTGTAACGGCTGCCAGTTGCGGTGCATCTTTTTTATCCAGAGCGGGTTTATTACAACGCCAGGGCGATTACCATGAGCACTTGCCGCAACCGTACCATTTTCTTCATTCAGCGGCCAGGTATACCGGAGGGCGCCATTTTGTTTTACCTGCACGTTGCGGATCTTCATGGGTGGCACATCCGCGTTACGGAACGACTGGTAATCGTTTGCGCCAAAGAAAATCTTATAGCAGGCTTTCTCCGGAAAATTTACTTTTTCACTAACGATCTCCCGGTCACGCACAACCGTGAGCATTCCCCGCTGCTGGTCAAATTTTAACCGGATGGTGTGCCATTCGTCGTTTATGCCAAGCCCCGGGATGCTGAAGGAGATATGCGAATAGCTATCGCCCAGGACCACGCGAAAATGTTTATCTCCAAATTTAGGGTCGTAGTCGTACAGGATATCTATGTTCTGTGTTTCGTCACGGATGATCCTGACCACATAGCCGAAATAATTTTTTTGCTGGGGGATAAAAGAGATCTCGAAAGATAATTCAAAGCTGCCGGTAAAGCAGAGAGCGTTTGTGGTACCCAATGCCAGGCCTGTCCTTTTTTCCTGTATTACTTCATGACTGTAAAAGCCCAGTCCGTCCGTTTGGCCGGAAGCGTTACAGGCGCAGCATAGCAACAGGAAGATACATAGACAAAGGTGGTGGAATTTTATCATTACCGGTGTTACTTAAATAGATTCCCTTTTTGATGGTACTAACGGGTAAAATACAAAATTCTGCGCCGTAAGCACTATTTACCGGGGAAATCAAAAGTAACAGGAATAATATTTATTCCAAAACCGCTTACAACATTTTAAGGCTATTCTGCCCGCATACTTTTCACGGGATCTGCCAATGCGGCTTTCAATGCCTGGTAGCTGATAGTGCCGATAGCAATAACAAGGGCAATGAAACCGGATAAGGCAAATACCCACCAGCCAATACTGATCCGGTAAGCAAATTCCTGTAGCCATTTGTGCATAAAATACCAGGCGACGGGAGTAGCTATTACAAAGGAGATAAGCACCAGTTTAAGGAAATCTTTGGATAAGAGGTTTACGATATCTGTTACAGATGCGCCCATTACCTTACGGATACCTATTTCCCGGGTACGCTGCAAGGCACTGTAGGAGGCCAGTCCGAGTAAACCGAGGCATGAAATGATAATTGCCAGCACGGCGAAGTTGAGAAAGAGTTTACCAAAACGTTCTTCAGAACGGTATTGCCTGTCGAAGAATTCATCCAGGAAAAAATAATTGAACGGGCGGTTAGGCATCAGCGTTTTCCACTTACGTTCGATGGCGGCAATAGTGCCAGACAGGTTGCCGGGCGCCACGTTCACCGATACCATATCGCAATCCTGCGGTTCCATGCGCATAGTGAGCGGTTTAATATTTTCCTGGAGAGAGCGGAAATGAAAATCTTTCACCACGCCGATAATGGTACCGGTGTGGCCCCATTGGCGGTAACTTCTGCCGACGGCTTCCGCCGGGGTAGCATAACCAAATAGTTTTGCCGCGGCCTCGTTGATCACCAGTGCATGCGAGGAATCGCTGCCGAAATCACGTGAAAATCCGCGGCCGGCCACTATCTTCATTTTATACTGTTGTAAAAAATTATAATCCACAGAATACAGGTCCAGGTTAGCTACCTGCATATCTCCCTGTTTATTCTGAATCTCTGAATAAGCCCCATTTATTTGGCCACCGGGAATACCTGAAGAAACGGATACCGAGGTCACTTTCGGTATATCCGTGATCGCTTCGCTGAAGCTATGCTTTGCCGGATCGCCGTGGGTGTCTATCACCAGCACCTGTTCTTTATTAAAGCCCAGATCTTTATTATGCACATAGTGCATTTGAAGATACACCACGATAGTGCCTGTAATTAATGCAATGGAAATAGCAAACTGCGTTATCACCAATCCTTTGCGCAGGAAGATGCCCCTGGTACTGGTAGAGAAACGGCCTTTCAGCACTCTTGCGGGCCTGAAAGCCGACAACACCAGCGCCGGGTACGCGCCTGCCAGCAATCCTATGCCTATGGCGGCTACCAGTAAAACCCCAATGTACCAGGCATTGGCAAACAAGCCGGTACTAATGGTTTTACCCGCCAGCAGGTTAAATGCGGGCAACAGGGCTACAAACAATATCACTGTAAACACAAAAGCCATCAGGCAGAGTAATATACATTCTCCTATAAATTGCCGGATCAGTTCCACACGGGTGGCGCCCACAACTTTACGAATACCGATCTCCTTTGCCCGTTCCACCGATCTTGCCGTAGTAAGATTGATAAAGTTAATGCAGGCAATAAACAGGATAAAGATGGCTATAACGGAAAAAATGTACACATTGGTCATGCTGCCATTTTCAAAAGCGGGCCTGTCGGAATGCAGGTATATCTGCTCCAGCGGCTGTAGCGTAATAGTATAAAACATCTTTGCCTTTCTTCTTTCGTCGCCGTTATGACGTTCTACAAAATCCGGGAATTTGGCCGCTAGCGCAGCAGGATCCGTATTGGGCTTCAGCAGCAGGAAAGTAATTGCGCCAAAATTGCCCCATGACTTATCTAAGCCTGGGTTTAGCTTTGTCAGTGTGCACATTGACACCAGCATATCTGCCTTGATCTGTGAATTCTGCGGCATATCTTCCATCACCCCGGTAATTGTTGCAGGCATCAGATCACCGGTAAGCAACACGGTTTCTCCAACCGGATCTTTGTCCCCGAAATATTTCTTTGCTGCTGTTTTACTCATCACTATACTGTTCAGCTCTTTCAGCGCAGTAGCGGGATTGCCGTATACCAGTTTGAAATCAAATACACGGAAGATGGATGAATCGGCAAATAATGAGCGCTCTTCCTGGAAGCTCAGGTTCCCTTTCTTCACCAGCAGGTTGGCGTTACTAAAGCGGGTAAAGGTTTCTATCTCCGGGAAATCGCGTTGCATATTCGGAGCAAACGGCCAGGGTGTAATACCTCCCCTGATGGTTTCACTGGGTGTTTTTACATCACAGGCGACCTGGTAAATACGGTTTCCTTTGCTATGAAATTTATCATAGCTCAGTTCAAAATGAACATAAAGGAAAATGAAGAAGCAGGCAGTAAGGCCAATGGTGAGGCCCATTACATTGATAAAAGAAAAAACTTTATTTCTCCAGAGATTGCGCCAGGCAATTTTGAGATAGTTTTTAAGCATGGGCAGAAAGTTGGAAGTTGGGAATACCGGTCACACAAGCCGGGGAAATGCAGCGAACAAAATGCCAGCGGGGCGAAGCATTAAAATCAGGGGGAATTGAATAAGGGGAATTTATAATTTGTCCGGATTTAATACAGGGGATGTCCGGAAATGGACATGGGAAAGCTATCTTCTTTCATGTTGCTCAACCTAACCGGGAAGACAAACGCCTTTATCCCATCCCTCCCGGATACCCTTCCGTTTATCAGCACTTTCCCGCCACCGCGTGATATCTACGCATTCCTGAATTTGCGCAGTTATCCTCTTGATGGCGAATGAATTTAGGTGGAGCTTTGCTAAAGCAGCAGGCGCCATTACAACTGTACCAACAGCTCCAAAATTTATGATAACTAACACCCCAAAAAGCACCTGCTCCTGTTTCCGATAACCCCAAAATAAAATGTCATGAGCTACCAGTTCAAAGGCAATTTAAAAGGACTTCTGTGCGACAAATACTGCATAGAAGCCATTGCCAACGTTAAGATCAGGCTTTACCGGGCTGCAGTTTCACGGGAAGTGATCCTGCAGGCCACCGCCGCGGAAAAGGAAACCTTCCATGAAGTATCTGCGGAAGAAGCCAAAAAGAAAGCCGGCAACCTGCTGGCGGAAACCCTCACCGATGCAGAAGGCAACTTCTCCTTTACACTGGGGCGGGACAGCAAATATGAAGGCGAAGCATTCGACATCGACTTCGAATGCGGCAATGTGCCGCGCCCCAAACCCTATCCGGGCCCGCTGCCCACTTTACAGTTCCACATCACCACGCTGCAACCCCGTTGGCGTGCGCAGGAAAATGATTTCCTCGCCTCCTGGGAATATTTGATCCCCAGCCGGTGGTGGTGCCTTATCAGGGCTAAATATGATGCGTGGGTAATTTGCGGCCGCGTGGTCAACTGTAAAACCCAGAAGCCCCTGCAAGGCCTGCGCGTAGCCGCCTTTGATGTAGACTGGCTCCAGGATGATCCGCTCGGCAGCCAGCTCACTGATGCCAGCGGTCATTTCCGGATTGATTATACCATGGCCGATTTCAGCCAGACGCTCCTTTCGCCCTGGCTTAACGTGGAATGGCCCGCCGGACCGGATCTTTACTTCAGCATCACAGAACCGGTGTCCGGTGCTGTATTGCTGAAGGAAGACCGTAGTACCGGTCACCGTGCAGACCGCACCAATCGCGGCCCCTGCTTTTGTATTGAGCTCTGCGTACCGGACAACATCACTCCCAACAATGAAGTACCCGCCCTCTTCGAAAGAGTAGGCGCCTACGACATTGGTCCCACCGCGGCCCAGTTCGATGCGCAGGGATACACTACCGATGTGCCCCGTCTCTCTTTCTATGGCACGCTGGATCTCAACGGCACCCTGCCCAGCGGTACCAACTCCAATGAAATGGAATACCGCTTCCGCATCATCAATGCCGATACCAGCTATGAGCTCAGCGCTGCACAGGTGCTCAGCGCACTGCTGCCATTCAAGATCGGCGAACTGCTGAAGCAAACCGGTCCCACCACCTGGACGCACGATTCCGTAATTGTTACCCCTGCCCTCAACAGCGCCGGCGAAGTATGGATCCCTGTGCCCCGTGGCAACAACCTGACCACCGGTATCTTTACGCCTACCAACGGTGTACTGGCCATCCTCAATACTTCGCAACTGGCGCTCAATGCCGCCGGCACCGCCTTCGCAAGGGATAATTTTGATCTTACCGCTCCTTCCGTGCTCGTAGCCGGCAATGCGGTACCTCCTGCGCAAAGAGCCAATGTTCATACTTTCAAGATTATTTTCGAAGCAAGGAAAGTTGGCACTACTACGCTCACCGCCGTCAATACACTGGAGAAGATAGTAGTATCCAATGTAAATTATAAACAAAGAAGGCACCCGGGCTGGGGCTATACCGGCGACGAAAATATTGCTGCTGCAGCGATGCTCGAAATCGGTGAAACTACCGGCAGTGGCCACGGCTGCGGCGGTATTACCACCACCGTTACCGCACAGTATACCATTGCACATCCGCACATCGAAGCATTTACTATCCGCTTTGAAGGAAACCCGGTACTGCCGTCTGCTTTCAATGGCGAACCACCACCGGCCGCAGCAGAATACCATAACAACAGCCTGGTGTTTTCTACCACCGGCATGGAGCCATGCGCGTATATCCTCTGGCTTGACCTGCAACTGGGTCTTACCAACGGCTACCAGAAAATACCGCTGATACATGATCACATAGCTTTCTGTAAAACAGCATAGCAAAAAAAAGCAGCGAAGATGTTCTTCGCTGCTTTTTTCTTTTTTAATTATTTACAGGAGATCTTTTCAGGACCGCTTCAAAAGATACAGGAGCTGAAGCAGGGTAAAATCGCGGAACTGTTCGCGCAAACGCTCATGGGCCCGGTAGATCAGTATGTTGGCCACCCCAGTGCTCATGTGCATGATCTCTGCAATCTCTTCGTAGGAAAGCTCCTCATAATATTTCAGAAATACTGCTTCCCGCTGCCGGTTAGTTAAAGCGCTGTGCAATGCATTGGCTTTCACCATAAGTTCCTCCATGCGCTCTTTCTTCACTACCGGGTGCTCACAGGTAAGATCAAACCGAAAAGGAATATGTTCCCCGCTCAGTTCCTCTTCATGCCGGGATGGATTATACTCCAGCCTGCGGAGCAGGATGCGCCGGAAGGAAAGATACAGGTATTGCTTCACTGCCGGCGGACGTGTAATACGCTCCCTGTTCTGCCATAGCTTCAGGAAAAGATCCTGCATGCTTTCTTCTATGCATACATTATCGGGCGTAAATTTAAATCCGTAATTCGTGAGCGGGGAATAATACTGTTCATATAATCCTTCCAGGGCTTTTACATCTCCTTCCTTATAGGAGTACCATAATTCATTATCATGCATGATGTTGGAATGATGGGATTAGTTCCATAGAAAGGAAGCAAAATACAGCAAAAAACGTTTACGGCAAAATGCGTGACCGCTGTCATAACAAATTGACCGTTCCTCTTTTTTGCTTCAGATGGTATTATAATTTTAGTTAAATTAGCTTCATACACTATGATAAATGTACCGATGTAGATAAGATCCCGGTAAGTTTGTTTTTTTTGTTCGGAGCCATTTTAAATACTGCCGGGAAGCGATAGTGATATCAACCAGAATAAGACTAATCCTTATTACCTCTTTATGCATTCAACCAAAAGATGTAGAAAGCTGGGGGCATTTCCCTACTCCCCTACATTGCCCGGATTATATTCAAATAAATCGCTGTTAACTATGAAGCTACTCTCCCTTTTTCTGCTCGCGCTTTCATTGCAGGCAAGCGCCAGGGATTCCCTGGAAAAACTTCCGCCTGATGCATTGCGGCAAACCTCAAAACCAGCGGGCCCTGTACATGGCATCGTCCGTAATGCCAAAGGCGAACCCTTGCCCGGCGCCTCGGTAAAAATAAAAGGCTCCACCAGGGGCGCGATCACCAATGCGGCAGGTGCATTTGACCTCGATGTACCGGATGGCGCCACACTGGTAATATCTGCCGTGGGCTATAAATCCAGGGAAGTAAGGGCTACCGCCAACCTGGTGATTGCCCTTGAGGAAGATGTAACAGAACTCGGCAGTGTGGTAGTAACCGGCTTCCAGAACATTGACCGTAAAAAATTTGCCGGCGCAGCCGTTACCCTTAAAGCAGATAACGTAAAAATAGACGGTGTGCAGGATGTGAGCCGTATGCTGGAAGGCCGTGCTTCCGGTGTAAGCGTACAAAACGTTTCCGGTACATTCGGCTCTGCACCTAAAGTGCGTATCCGCGGCGCTACTTCTATCTCC
Source organism: Chitinophaga polysaccharea (assembly GCF_902150045.1). Lineage (GTDB taxonomy): Bacteria > Bacteroidota > Bacteroidia > Chitinophagales > Chitinophagaceae > Chitinophaga > Chitinophaga polysaccharea_A. The sequence continues at coordinate 1,336,944 of NZ_CABFVU010000002.1, read as the reverse complement.
GGTGAAAACAAACCACTGTGGGTGGTAGACGGCGTGGTGCTGGAAGATATCGTGAATGTATCCAACGAACAGCTTTCCAGCGGCAATATCAATACACTGCTGGGCTCCGCAGTAGCAGGGCTGAACTCCAACGATATTGAAACCTTCGACATCCTGAAAGATGCCGCAGCCACTGCCCTTTACGGCGCCCGCGCCATGAACGGCGTTATTGTTATCACTACCAAAAAAGGTAAAGCAGGCAGGGCGCTTATTTCCTACACCGGCAACTTCGGCGTACAACTGAAACCCTCCTACGAAAATTATGATATCATGAACTCGGCCGACCAGATGTCGGTGTACGCTGAACTGGAACGTAAAACACTGCTGGAATATGCAGAACAGATCAACGAACCGACCTCGGGTATTTACGGTAAACTGGGCCGCCTTCTCCAATATCCCGACGGCAGTGATAAGTTTGCAGTGCTCAATACCCCTGAAGGCCGGCAAAAATGGCTGATGCAATATGCCAACGCCAACACCGACTGGTTCGATATCCTGTTCCGTAATTCCCTTCAGCAGGAACATTCCCTCAGCCTGTCTACCGGCAGCGAAAAATCACAGCTTTATCTCTCCACCAGCTTCTTCAACGATGCAGGATGGACCATTGCTGATAATGTGAAACGGTATACCGTGAACATGCGGGCCAACTATACCCCTAACAATAAACTGAGTTACGGGTTGCAGATCAATGGTAACGTACGCCAGCAACGCGCGCCAGGCACGGAAGACCGCGTATCAGACGTGGTACAGGGCACCTATTCCAGGGACTTCGACATCAACCCCTTCTCCTATGCACTGAGCACCAGCAGGGCGTTAAGGGCATACGATGAAAACGGCCAGCTGGAGTACTTTACACGGAATTTCGCACCGTTTAACATCATCGATGAAACCAGGAATAATTTCACAGACCTTAACGTGATCGATTTCAGGTTGCAGGGTAACCTGAACTATAAATTCAATAATCACTTCAGTTACGATTTCACCGGCGCTATCCGTTATGCCAGGACCAGCGCGGAACATAAATCAAACGAAAACTCCAATGAAGCCAATGCCTACCGTGCCAACGGCAATAGCATCATTAACCAGCGGAATAAGTTCCTTTATAAAAACCCAGACTTCCCTAACGACCCGGCAGTAGTAGTATTACCCTACGGAGGGTTTTACCGGAGAAATGATGTGGAACTGAAAAACTATACGTTCCGTAACCAGTTCACCTATAACCAGTCGTTCAACGACGATATGCACCAGCTGAACATACTGGCCGGACAGGAAGTAAAATATGCCGACCGCCAAACTTCCAACAACGTGGGTGTAGGCTACCAGTACAACAGCGGCGGAACACCTTTCGTGGATTATCTCTTCATCAAAAAAATGACGGAAGGCAATAAAACCTATTATGGTGTAAGCAATGAATACGATCGCTTCATCGCATTTTATGCCAATGCCGCCTATACGTATAAAAATAAATATACGCTCCAGGCTACGGTGCGCGAAGATGGTTCCAACAGGCTGGGCAGCTCTCCCAATGCCCGCTGGCTGCCCACATGGACGGTGGCAGGTAACTGGAACGTTGACCAGGAAGATTTCCTGAAAAATTCCCGCGCCATCAGTCACCTGATGCTGAAAGCCAGCTACGGGCTGAACGCCAGCACCGGCGCTGCTACCAATACCACCGCCATACTCCGGTCGTTTGTAACCGCCAGGCCCTATCTCACCGATCAGCAAACAGCCATCCTGATACAGGCACTGGAAAATTCTGATCTTACCTGGGAGAAAAAATATGAACTGGATCTTGGCGCCGATGTTGGTTTCCTGGATGAAAGACTCGGGTTCACCTTCGATTACTACCGCAGGAAAAGTTTTGACCTTATCGGCCTGATCAAAACTTCCGGCGTGGGCGGACAGGTTAACCAGTTTGCCAACTATGCCGATATGAAATCGCATGGTATTGATGTAGCGCTTACCGGCAAAATCATCGCGCAGAAAAATGTGGGTCTCACCAGTACCTTCATCTTCAGTTATAACAACACCCTTATCACCAATGCCAAAAACAACCCGGTGATCTTCAACCTCGTGGGTGAAGGCGGCGGTGCACTGGAAGGCTATCCTGTACGCGGACTGTTCTCCCTGCAGAACGCAGGACTGGACCCTAATACAGGCGTGGCGCGTTTCATTAATGATACCGGCACCGTATCGCCGGGCGTATACCTGCAAAGTCATAATGTAAAGTACCTGAAATATGAAGGCCCTGCGGATCCTACCGTCACAGGCGGATGGAGCAATACTTTCCGTTATAAGGACTTCTCCCTCAGCGCACTGATCACTTACCAGGCAGGAAACAAGATCAGGCTTACACCGGTATATACCACCAATTATACCGATTTCAATTCCCTGCCAAATGAATTTAAGGGAAGATGGAGTTTACCGGGAGATGATAAGAAAACAAATATTCCTTCCGTGGCCGACATCTACACACAAACGGACCTTTTGTCGAATACCGCCTATCCTTACAACAACTATAACTTTTCCAGTGACCGCGTAGCAGATGGTGGTTTTGTAAGATTGAAATCAGTGACCCTCAGCTACCAGATCCCCGCGCCATTGCTGGGTCGTATCGGGTTAAAAGGCGGATCGCTTACGGCTACGGGAAATAACTTGTGGCTCATCTACGCAGACGAGCGCCTGCACGGGCAGGACCCGGAGTTTTATAACACCGGCGGGGTAGCATTGCCTGTCAATAAACAGATAACCGTTTCCCTGAGGGTAAGCCTTTAATCCAAAAAGTATTGATTATGAAAAAACTACTCACTTATATAGGCTTGTTTACCGCCATCCTGGCGGCACCGGGCTGTAAGAAATACCTGGAAACACTGCCGGATAACAGGACGGTGATCACCACGCCTGCACAGGTAACCCAGCTGCTCACCACTGCGTACCCGCATGCCAGTTATATGCTGTTCTGCGAAGCGATGAGCGATAACGTGGAAGATAAAGGCAACACTGGTGTAGGTATTGATCCGCAAACATTCCTGATCAACACCCAAACTTTCAAGTACCAGGATGCCGATGATATTTCCGCTGATGGTCCCATTGCTTACTGGGATTCCTGTTACGCCGCTATTGCAGTGGCTAACCAGGCATTGTCTTATTGCAGTGGCCCCGACTCAGCCAACTACTCCGCGCAAAAAGGCGAAGCCCTCGTATGCAGGGCATATGCACATTTTATGCTGGTTACCCTGTTTGCAAAAGCATATAACCCCACTACCGCTGCCAGCGATCCGGGCGTACCTTATATGACCACTATCAGTACTTCTGTATTTAACAAATACGACAGGGGAACCGTAGCTGCCGTATACCAGAAAATTGAAAGTGACCTTACTACGGGCCTGCCCCTGCTGAAAGACGAACTGTATGCCAGCGCCCCCAAATACCATTTCACCCGGCAGGCTGCACATGCTTTTGCTGCAAGGTTCTACTTATTCAAACGGGATTATGCAAAAGTAGTGGAACATAGCACCGCTGTTTTCGGCAGCGCCAGTCCGGCTAACCTGATCCGCGACCAGGATGCGTTCTATGGTATGTCTTACGACAATATGGTGCTCTACTATAACCACGCTTCCAATCCCGCCAATATCCTGCTGCAGGAGGCGCCGGGCACCAAATACCCAGATAACTATTATAGCTACCGTTATGGTATAGGCACGCAGATCAACCAGGAATACTTCCTTTCGAATAACGTAACGGGCGGCAACCTGGCCATGTCTATCTATGGCTCAGGGCCTCAGTATTTTAACTTCCCTAAATTCAAAGGCGATGTCACTGTAATGTCGCTTCTGAGCATGGATGAAGTGCTCCTGAACAGGGTGGAAGCCAATATCCGCTTAAAGAATTACAGCGCAGCCATTACCGACATGAATACCTGGGTAAGTAAAAACATTTCCAATTACAACCCTTCCAGGCACAACGTTACCATTTCAAAAATGATGAACTTTTACGGCCTGCCGCAGGATGAATCCATGATTGAAACGGCGCTTTATATGAAAAGGGTTACTTACATGCAGGAAGGTCTCCGCTGGTTTGATATTCTCCGTTTGGATATCCCGGTAGTACACACCGGATCTCCCGGCTTCAGCACTACCCTGGCCCCGGGCGATAAAAGAAGACTATTACAGCTGCCTGCAGAAGCAGTGAACGACGGAATGGCACTGAACCCGAGATAAACCCTTTAAAAATGACATTCATGAAGCTACATATCATCTCCGGCATCTTCCTGTTACTGTTCATGGGAAGCGCCTGCAAAAAAGAAAAGGTAAACCTTACCACGCCACCGGTTGGCCTGGGCGGCGATTCAACCGCCACCACACCGGAGGATATTTTTATACACGATAGTCTTACGGTGCCTTACAACATCGCCGTATATTACAAATGGCTGCCTGGGCAACTGGATTTTCCTTATGAAATTGTTCCGCCCAAGGCGGAAAAGATCATCCCGGCGTTGAAAGCATTGCTGGCCGTTACTTTCCGGCCTTATAACGAGCAAACCGGCAGTACAGTTTTTTTAAGAAGATACCTGCCGAAAACTTTTAAGGTAGCAGGGTCTGCACAATTTGAAAGTAATGGTACCATCATCCTGGGGCAGGCGGAAGGAGGTACTTCCATGGTACTCTTTGAACTGAATAATTTCACCACCCAGGCAAAGGACTCCAATATCCTGAAGCGGATGGGACATACCATGCACCATGAGTTTGGCCACATCCTGAACCAGAATATAATGGTACCTCCTTCGTTCAAACAGATCACACCAAGGTATACTGGTAATTGGTACAATATCTCCGACCAGGAAGCGCGCATGGATGGGTTCATTACCGCTTACGCGGAATCGGATCCGAATGAAGATTTCGTGGAAATGGTGGCCTCCCTGCTGATAGGAGCTGATAACGGCAACGATGGATATGATGATTACGAAAAGATCCTGGCCGACCAGACCGATGGACCGGGTACACCGGGATATGAAGCTATCAAAGCTAAAGAAGCAGCGGTAGTGGATTATTTCGCAAGGTCGTGGTCTATTGATTTCTACGCGCTGCAACGTAAATGCCGCAGAGCGCTGGCCGCCTATTATCAATAATTGTTGATCACCCTGAATTATTATTTATGAAAAAGATATGGATATACTATTTCCTCAGCATAGCAATAATCCTCTCCGGATGCGACAGGAAATCAGACCTTAATATTGACGGGATACCAACGGATGTGAGAATAGCACAGGCCCTGGCAACCTATCAGCAAAAACTTACGGACGCTCCCTTTGGCTGGATCGTTACGGAATATACCAATGGCACCTCTACCAATGGAGGTGTTACCCGTAACGGACCAAAATCGGTGTTTTCCTATTATATGAAATTCGATAAAAACAGCCAGGTGTCTATGCTGTCGGATTTCAACATTGGCGCCGCCACTGTTTTTAATAACACCAGTTACCGCATCAAAGCCACGCAGCGCCCTACCCTGATCTTTGATACCTACAGTTATGTTCATCTTCCCTGCGACCCGGATCCTGGTGTGTCCAACGGCCCGTTCGGATCAGGCTTTGGCTGGGGAACCGATTTTGAGTTCGCCTTTGCGGATAATGTGCCGGCGGCAGAATTGGGAGATACCATCCGCCTGAAAGGAAACCTGAACCATGCGGAAGCCATTATGGTGAAGGCTACCCAGGCAGAACAAACGATGTTTAACACTAACGGGTTTGGCTCTTACAGTACTTTTAACAAGATACTGCAGTACTTCAAACGGGTAAATGCCGGCGGTACTGTGTTTGAAATCACTCCCGGTGTAGGCGGCAGATCTTTCGATATTAAAACAGCCGGCAGCCAGGTAATCACCAATGTTGGCTGCCAGTACACGGCTACCAGTATCATTTTTGATAAACCCGTAACCATCGGTTCCCTGGCCGTTAAAAGCCTCGATAACCTGGTGTGGAATGCCGGCGCCGGTACTATCAGCACCAATATTAACGGCACTACGGCCAGCACCATTGTGCCAGCTATTGCGCCATTGTCGCCGGAACCGGATGTTGCCCTTAACTTCTACATAGAAGGTTTGGATAACCCCTGGCTTACAGCTCCAGGCTTCCATGTAAGAGGAATAGATGATGCCTATAATTTACGGAAGCTTACTTTTCCAGGAGGTACCTATTTCGCTCTTGTGTACTTTCCGGGGGCAATAAATGGGGGCGACTACGATGCTTTGTCCCCTTTCTTTACCGGTATCAATGACTATCCTTATTTGTTAGCCGGCGGGGTAGCTGCTGCTTCCCTGGATGACGACCGACTTGTACTCCAGATGTTGTACGGCGGCGACCCGACGCCCAACCCTCCTGATCTCATCGCCACCAACAGGATATTTAACACAGGCAAAACCGGTCCACCTTACATCAACCCATCGCCCGGTTTTTATATTGTGAGAAAATCAACTGACGGCGTATACGACATGGTTACCGCGGGAGATGCTTTAGGCTGGATCACATGGGCGCATCAATAATTTAATGCTAAACATACCAATATGAAAAAAATAATCTTCATAGCAAGTATCCTGGTCATATGGAGCTATTCCGGATACGCACAACAAAGCAGTCCTTCCAGGGCTGAAATAGTAAAGGCAGGCACAACAAAGAAATTGGCAGCAACAGATTACAGCCGTATTTTTCTCCCGGGTATTGAAGTATCTGAAACACAAAAAGCCCAGGTAAATAAACTGATACTGGAGTTTCTGAATGCAAAAAGAGCATTGAATGCTGAAAACCGGAAAACGCCGGGAATATATGAACAGCAGCAACCCACTTTGTTCAACAACTTTAAAGCGAAGCTCGCGGGCGTACTCAGTGCAGAACAAATGAACGCATTCCTCGCCTCTAAACCGGCAACAGGGGAGAAAACAAATATGCTGCGTTCAATATTTTACTAATACAAAAGAGGCTGTATCAAAAGTAATTTTTACTCGATTTTATTCGGGTACCTGATGGAGAGAATTTTCGTTTACGCAATTCTCAGGACCTTCAGATTACTTTTGACACAGCCTCTTTTATTCTATACTTTTCTTCCCAAGTATTTCCACACGGTGCTGTTCCCCCCACTCCTTCATGGCACTGATCACCGGCTCAACTCCCGGAAACGACGCCTCCCTCCTTTATAAAATGTTAAAAGTAGGGGGAGCTTCCATTTTCCGCTGATGGTTTCCAAAGTATCTTTCACAGCCATCCCGGCGGATTTACATTCTTTTTCACTTAAATGTTCCATGTCAGTATCCTTTTTGTAACTGGTTACACGAAGCAAACATAACCATTCCGGTACTATTTTCGCTCAACGGATGCCATCCAATTGCTTACATGAAAATACTTTGCCAGCTACTTTCAGTATTACTGATTGCCCTCATTTTTATTGCCGCAGGCATACCGCATACGGCATCAGTTACTGCAATGGAGACATTGGATAGCCTCCCCGCCGATACATTGCCCGTTGCTTCGCCCGACAGCATCGATGCTCCCATCCATTACAAGGCCAAAGATTCCATTGTTATGCAGATCCCCAAAAAACGTATACTCCTGTACGGTAGCGGCGATACCAAATACAAAGAAACAAATATCACCGCAGAGCGTATCAGCTTCGACCAGGAAAATGGCATGGTGCAAGCCACCAAAGTAACCGATACTGCCGGCAAAACCATTGGCCGCCCGGTAATGACCGACAATGGCCAAAGCTTTGAATCAGACACCATGCTGTTTAATATCACCTCCCGAAAAGCAAAAATCTATAATACCCGGTCGGTTTACGGAGAAGGATATATCACCAGCCAGCAATCCAAACGACTGGCCGATAACACCATCTTCGGGTTTAAAAATACTTTTACTACCTGCGACCTCGATACGCCGCACTTCCAGTTCCGCGCCCGCAGGATAAAAGTGATCCCCGATAAACTGGTGATCTCCGGACCGGCTAACCTGGAAATTGAAGGCATTCCCACACCGCTGTTCATTCCCTTTGCTATTTTTCCTATCACCCAGGGACAACGCTCGGGGATACTTCCACCACAATATGTGGTGAACCAGCAGAAAGGTATTGGCCTGGAAAACGGCGGTTACTATATCGGTTTAGGCGATCATTTTGATCTCACCATGCGGGGGGATGTGTATTCCTACGGAAGCTGGAGCCTTACTGCCAGTCCTACCTACCGGAAACGCTATAAATACAACGGAGGGCTTAACCTGAGCTTTGCCAATACCCGCTTTGGCGACCCTGCGGTTAAATCGGAGTTCAGCACCTCCAAGGACTTCCGCGTTACCTGGAACCATAGCATGGACAGTAAAGCCCGCCCCGGTGTGAACTTTGGTGCGGCAGTGAATTTCGGAACATCTTCCTATAACAAATACAATGTGTATGACTACAATACCCGTGTAAATAATAACATCGGATCATCCATTACCTTTTCCAAAACCTGGCAGGGCAAACCCTATAATCTTACCATGGGTTTGAACCACTCCCAGAACCTCAGTACCCGCGATGTGTCTATCTCCTTCCCCGATGCTACTTTCACGGTGAACACCATTTACCCTTTCCAGCCAAAGGAAATGGTAGGCACGCCGAAGTGGTATGAAAAAATAGGGATCTCCTATAACACCATCCTGCGCAACCAGGCCAGCTTCAAGGATTCCCTGTTTGGCAAACAGGCTATGTTCGATGCCATGCAAACAGGCATGCAGCATAATATTCCTATTTCATTTTCTATCCCGGTGTTTAAAACCTTTACCTTATCACCTGGTATTAACTATACAGAGTATTGGTACACCAAGAAATTTGTGCGTAAATGGGATCCCAATAAGTGGAACCAGGGGCTTGACACATCAGGCGCCATTGACACTACTTATGTTCCCGGTTTCTACAGCGCACGTGATATCAGTGCCAGCATGTCGTTATCGACCGCTATATACGGTATGTACACATTCAAAAAGACCTCCAGGATAAAGGCGATCCGGCATGTGATGCGACCCACGCTGAGCGCCAGTTACCGTCCGGACCTGTCCGGCAAATATTACCATGAGCTGCAGTATAACGCTGCGGGCGACAAACAAATGGTATCTGATTTTGATGGTGCCATCATCGGGGTGCCATCTCCAGGCGCTTTTGGGGGTATTAATTTTGGATTGGATAATAACCTGGAGATGAAAGTATTTTCCAGGAAAGATACCACGGGACATCACGAAAAGAAAATAAAACTGCTGGATGGTTTCGGGATCAATGGCAGTTACAACCTGGTGGCAGATTCCTTTAAGTTATCAACTTTCAGCCTATACGCCCGTACCAACCTGTTCGACAAACTGAATATCTCCGCCAGCGGGAACATTGATCCATACCAGGTGGATGCCCGCGGCCGCCGCCTTGATAAATACGTGTGGCAGCAGGGCAAGATCAGCCTGGGCCGCCTCACCAACGCCAGCATTTCCATGAGCACCTCCTTCCAGTCGAAAGACAAAAAGAGCGTTGCCAAAGAACAGAAAATAGATTCCTTACAAAACATGCAAACCGGCGACGCCGCCTTTGCTGCACAACAACGGCAACTGGCACAGGTACGCAACAACCCCGGCGAATATGTGGACTTTGACATCCCGTGGCGCTTAGATCTTTCCTATAGCCTATCGTATACCAATACCATCATCCCCGATTCCGGCGGTGTAGTAAAGCGCATTACCCAATATGTAAGTTTTAATGGCGATTTCAGTCTTACACCCAAATGGAAGATAGGTTTGAACAGCGGTTTCGATTTCACCAATATGCAGATCGCTTACACCAACATGTACATCTCGCGGGACCTGCACGATTTCAACCTGTCCATCAACCTCATCCCGTTTGGCACCTACCGGCAGTTCAGTTTCACCATCAGCGCCAAAGCGGGGCTGCTGCGGGATCTGCGGCTTAACCGCACCAGGCAGTTCTTTGATCAGTAGTCGCCTTCGGCGATGCGGATTTTGTCTTGGAACACTGATTACGCTGATTTTAATGATTAGCCTGATTTTATTTTTTAGATTTTATTTTTCCCACTTATCTTCCCCGGTTATCAAATTCAAAAAAACATCAAAGCAATCACTTAAATCAGCGTAATCAGTGTTCCAAGACAAAATCCTATTTCAGCACCTTCTCCAGGATTGATACCGCAGCAGTGATTTCTTTGTTGTTGAGAGAAGCAAAGCCAAAGCGCAGCGCGTTCTGCGGGGCAGTACCATAGCTGTATTGATCGCCGCTACTCATTTGTAATCCCAACGCAGCGGCTTTGGCTGCAATTTTTTTCAGCGGGTATTTTTTTGAGAAGCGCAACCAGATAGCCATTCCGCCGGAAGGCGCCGTAAATTGCACGGCGTTGCCAAGCCTGGTGCTTAGTAAATGACAAAGCAGGTCGCGTCTTTCTTTATAAATTTTATTTGATTTCTTGAGATGTCTTTCTATAGTCCCATCCAGGAGCAGGTTGGCCAAAGCCTGTTCAGAGAGGTTATCGCCGCGCAGGTCCATCAACCGGCGCAGGTTGGCGGCTGCCTGGATAAAGCTGGCCGGGGCTATCATAAAACCAATACGGATAGATAATCCCAACGATTTTGTAAATGACCCGATATAAATAACATTGCCTCCATGATCTGCACTGGCTAACGGCAAAATAGGGGCCGAACTGTAGTGAAAATCATAATCGTAATCATCTTCTATTACCGGCAGTTTATATTTCCGGATCACTGCCAGCAGCTTCATCCTGCGTGCAGCGCTCAAGGTAACCGTAGTTGGATGGTGATGATGTGTAACCAGGTACAGCATCTTTATTTTCCGTTTGATGCATAGCTGTTCAATCATCTCCACATCAATTCCTTCCTCATCTACCGGTACGCGCAACAGCTTTGCGCCAAGCTGTTCAAAGCAAAGGTCTGCAAAAATATAATTCGGATTCCCAACAATTACCAGATCATCCTTTTTAATCAGCAATGCCGCCGCCAGGTAAATAGCCATTTGTGCGCCACGGGTGATCATAATGTGCGGGAGACTGATATTCAGTCCGCGTGTACCTGAAAGATACTCCAGCATTTGCTTACGCAAGGCATCCAGGCCCGCGCTGCCGCCATACATCAACAGCTTATGATAACGCGGGCTTTCTATCACCGACCGGCATTCCTTTACCCAATCTGCAAGGGGAGCCAGCCTGGCATCAGGAAAACCGTCATTAATGATGATCGCAGTGCCGGCAGGTTTAGTTACAGGCACCTGCATGTTGAGTGCATGATAAAATGGGAAGCCCACCGTTTCCCCGTAAGGAGATATACCACCCTGGTAAGTCCTGGGACGGATCACCGGTAAATTATCCGCTACCATTACCCCCTTGCGGGGAACCGACACCAGCCAGTCCTGGCTTACCAGTTCATCATAAGCCGCAATCACCGTTTTGCGGTGCAGCTCCAGCTGTGTGGCCAGTACCCGGCTGCCAGGGAGGAATGAGCCCGGCTTCAGCAGGCCTTCCTGGATCAGGCCTATAAGGCGGTTGGCGATTTGCTGGTACACCGGGAGCTTCAGCGTTTTATCTGTTTGTATCAGTGTTTTAAAGGGCAGCATCTGGACTACTTAATAATTACAAAGTGGACTACTAAGATACTCCAGTTGCTGATAATTTTGTGAGGTCATTTTTAATAAACAACGGCTATGAAGACGAGATTTTTAATGAACGAAACGGAACCAGGCGCCTATGCTGCTATGCTGGCTATGGAAAAATATCTTAGTACCACCGGCATTGCACCACTCCACCAGGAAATGATAAGGGTACGCGCCTCCCAGATCAACGGCTGCGCCTTTTGTGTTGATAAGCATAGTAAAGACGCCCTTAAACAGGGAGAAACCACACAGCGACTGCTCCTGCTCAGCGTATGGCGCGAGTCTCCGCAGTTCACTGAGGAAGAAAGGATCATCCTGGCTATGACCGAAGAAATTACGCTGATCAGCCAGCAGGGCCTCACCGACGAAACATATGAAAAAGCTGTAGCAGCGTTTGGGCTAAACGGTACCGCACAGCTGATCATGGCTGTTAATATTATTAACGCATGGAACCGGATTGGCGTATCCACCCGCCGTATCCCGGGTCAATAATCCAATTAAAACTCCGCTATATGGTAACTGTAAAAACCGCCGGCAGCGATGCAGAACTGCTGGCCTGCAGTGAAGTGATCCTGTTTCTTCGCCCTTTCCTGGAACGGGAGCAGCTGTTATCGCAACTCAAGGATATGCAGTCTGAAAAATATGAGATCGTGTATATCACGGCAGAAGAAGATCCGTCCATAGTGGCTGCATTCGCGGGCTTCCGTCATATGAACAAGCTGCACTCAGGGAAAACAATCTATATCGATGACCTGGCCTGTTTACCTGCTTATCAGAAACGCGGCTATGCCGCCATGTTGCTGGATCATATAAAGGCGCTGGCACAAAAGGAAGGGTTACGTTTTGTACAACTGGACTCAGGGCACGGGCTGCATCCTGCACACCGGCTGTACCACCGGCAGGGGTATTATATCTCTGCGCACCATTTCTCTCAGCCTTTGTAAAGGCGGTAACGATGATCGCGCCGGCATACGCGTTGATGCCTGTCGCTTAAATGGGCGGTAACGATGATACCCGTGCACGGGCACACGGCGTATCACCGTTACTGTTTTTTAGCCTGTACATTCAGGGTTACCGTGAGCTTATCGTCAATGGCATTATCCGGCCCTACCTGGAAATCCCTCCTGTTAATGGTGAACTTACCGGCAAGCTGCAATGCCCCGGAAGATACCACTGCTGTGAACGGGAAGGCAATGGTACGTGTAATTCCCTTAATGGTGAGTGCCGCAGTGAGCTGGTAGGTAGATGGCTTATCTGTAGCTGTAACGCTGGTGGCAACAATGCGCATCACGGGAAATTTTGCCGCATTGAAATATTTCTCCTCCAACAGGTCGCGATCGCGTTTACCAATACCTGTACTGATCGTATTTACGTCTACAGTGGCGTCTATCGCTGTTGATTTCAGGTTGGCCGGATCGAAACGGATGCTTCCCCTCAGCCCTTTGAAATAACCATTGACAGTAGATGTAAATATCAGGTGATTGATGATGGTGAACTGTACTTTTGAACCCTGGTCGACAGGCGTATATTGCTGTGCCTGTGCAGTGATACTGCAAATTGCCAGGAGGCATAACAGCCATATACGGCTTACGTTTGCGGATGTTTTCATAGTTACGAAGTTGATCAATTCCCCGCTTATTGCCAAATCCGCATCGCCGAAGGCGATCTCCTATTTTTCCGCCACCTGTTTCAGGCCGGCCAGCACCTGGCGCCAGTTACTGCGGGAATGATCACAGGCCTGCTGATCAGCAAAATTCTCCTGGCTCACAGTGAAGCCGGTAGTACCGTTACCATTGCTGCTGAGGGTATAAACGATGATGGAATAATTCTCCGGCTTATCTTCTTTGCCGGAGCTCAGGTAGGAAAAAGATAACTGCTTATCTTTTTCCACTGCCAGCACCTCTCCTTTTTCTTCGTAGCGTTGTCCTTCCCATTCACCGGACCAGGTAACAGGACTGCCTGCTTTCCAGTCGCTGATAACATCTGTTCCAAAAAAATATTCTTTGATCAGTGACTTATCAGTGATGGCGGCCCATACTTTTGAAACAGGGGCATTGATGCTGATGGATTCCGAAAGTTTTAACTGCTTGTCCATAATACATTGTTTTTGATGTTACAATATTAAGGAACCACTGTTTCGGCGAATTGCACTTTACGGATTAATTCTAACGGAATTGGGAGTAACGCCAAACTTCTTCTTAAACGCATTATTAAAATGCTGTGGCGTGGAATAACCCAGCTCATAGGCGATTTCAGCAGATGTTTTCTGTGTTTCCTGCAGGTACTGGTTAGCCAGCTGCAAACGTTGCCCGGTAAGATAATCAAACACCGTAGAGTTAAAGGTTTCTTTAAACCCGCGTTTGAGCTTATATTCATTCAGTCCTACCAGCTGTGCTATTTCACTAAGACCAGGAGGGTTACTGAGCCGGGTATTGATCAGGTCTCTTACCGCAATGATCTTTTCCTTGTCTGTTTTATTTTTTATGAAGATGTCTTTCTTCTCAGCATAGTTATATGCTTCTGCTGAAAGCACCAGTAATTCGATACTTTTCGAGAGCAGGAATAATTTCTTCAGCTGGCCGGTAAAACGGCAGTTTAAGATCTGTCCTATCACCTGCTGGATACCGGCATCAATAGGTCCCCATTTTTCAGACAGCAACACACTTTTCCCGCTCAGTACTGCCTCACAGAACCGTTGCAGGTGCTCATTGCCATTTTGGGTAAATTCCAGGAATTGTGTTTTGGAGAACTGGATACCGAAGGTTTCAATCTCTTTGGCTTTAGGCATTATTTCAATCTCAAAGCCGTTCGAGTACATGATATTGTGATGCCCGCCGACCAGGTCAAAAGAGCGGCCCAGCTGCTTATATGAAAAAGCGTAATCGCCTTTCATACCAAAATGCAGGCGTACCACATCCGTATCGTTACTGGCGTGTACGCGGTCTTGCGTGGTGTACCGGGAAACCGTATGTGTTAAGCGGATATCATCGCAAAACCAGTCGGTGATATCGGTAATACCGGACGGAGTAATTAACTGGTATTGTTTATCGTGGTTCATAATGGGACCTCAAAAATACGAATATTCGGTACCTTTCCTGCACAGGGCATCTTTGATTTGCACAATTAATACTGTAATAATTACAAGTATGCAAGTATTACGCCGCCTATCTTTGCCCCGTTATTATTACCACCAACCCGAAAATAAATCATATGAAGTACAGAACATTAGGAACAACAGACGTGAAATTGTCAGCCATTGGACTGGGCTGCATGGGGATGAGCCATGCGTATGGCACTCCGGATGATGTGGAATCTATTGCCACGCTTGAAAAAGCGCTGGAAATAGGGATCAATTTCTGGGATACAGCAGATGTGTATGCTGCGGGTAAAAACGAGGAGCTGATCGCTAAAGTATTAAAACCTAACCGCAGTAAGATCTTTCTTGCTACCAAATTTGGATTCACTTCTTCCCCTGCTTCCGGCATTACACATTTTGATGGTTCGCCGGCCTATATGAGGAAGGCTGTGGAAGCGAGTTTAAAGAGATTACAAACGGATGTGATCGATCTATATTACGCGCACCGTATTGATCCGAATGTGCCGGTAGAAGAAATGGTAGGCGCAATGGCAGAGCTGGTGAAGGAAGGTAAGGTCCGCTACCTGGGCCTCTCTGAAGCATCTGTAAACAGCCTGCGTAAAGCGCATGCGGTGCATCCTATCAGCGCATTGCAAAGCGAATACTCTTTACTTACGAGAGATGTGGAAAAAGAGATCCTGCCGGCATGTAAAGAACTGGGCATCAGTTTCGTGCCATTCAGTCCGCTTGCACGCGGCCTGGTTACCAACGATCTTGACATCACCAACCTGGCGGACAACGACTTCCGCAAGTCGCTGCCACGTTACCAGGGTGAGCATGCAGAGAACAACCGCCTGCTGGCCGCCGGCTTTGCAGCACTGGCAGCGGGTAAAAACTGTACGTCTGCACAACTGGCCCTGGCGTGGGTACTGGCACAGGGGGAAAACGTGATCCCTATTCCAGGCACCAAAAGAAGGAAGTACCTGCTGGACAATGCCGGCGCAGTGGATATCAATTTAACGGCAACGGATCTGCAAAACCTGGAAGAGCTGTTGCAGAAATACCCCAACACCGGCGACAGGTACAATGAGGCCATGGATAAACTGGTGGACCGGAGTTAGTGTTTGTCGCCTTCGGCGACACTACATCTTAAACACTTTGCCTCCCACCATTACTTCCTGGGTAGCTTCGTCAAAGGTAGCCTTCATGCCGGTGCGGTAAGCTGCGTTACCCATAATCAGCGCAATGGAATGTGAGTAAGCTGCTTCAATGGGTGCATTGGGCTGCTTACGTTCACGCACACACGTCATCCAGTTGCGTACATGCGCATTGGTGAGCGGATCGCCGCCGGTGTTTGCGCTGGTTGCTGCAGCCTCTTCATTGCTGAGCGTTTGGCTTGGCAGCAGGTTGGCATGCATTCCCATTTCCTGGGCTTCCCTTTCTGTAAGGCCGCCGGTAGGGCTTATTTTATTGGTAGACATATCGATGGTACCGCCATTCGAGTAATAGATCTCCTTGGTACCGCCGGCAGAGTTATGGAAACGGCTGCTGTACATTACCTGGAAACCGCTGGACGGATCATTTTCCGGACCATAGTCGAATACCGCGGTGAGGGTATCAGGGTTCTTACGGCCATCTTTCCACATATAAATACCCCCGTTGGCCACGGCGCTGCGCGGGTGTTTCAGACCGCTGAACCAATGTACCGTGTCTATCTGGTGAGTCATCCACTGCCCGAAGATACCGGAAGAATAAGGCCAGAAGAGGCGGTATTCAAGATATTTGCGCGGGTCCCAGCTGTCTTGCGGGCGACCTGCCAGGAAGCGTTTCCAGTCGGTATCAGATTCCTTAATGGATTTCACCAGGTCAGGACGGCGCCAGCGGCCGGGCTGATTTACGTTCCAGGTCATTTCCACCATGGTAATCGGACCAAATTTTCCCTGCTGGATGAAGTTGGCCGCCGCATGATAACTGGGACCGCTGCGGCGTTGTGTACCCACCTGCATAATGCGGCCGGAATCCTTTACCGCCTTGAGGGCGCTGCGGGCGTCTTCCATTGTTTCAGCGAAAGGCTTTTCACTGTATACATCGCACTTGTTCTTTACGGCTTCAATAGTATGGTAAGCATGCTGAAAATCGGCAGAGGCAATGAACACTGCATCCAGTCCTTTGATATTATACAGCTCATCATTATTCATACAGGCCTGAACGTTATGCCCGGTTTTCTGCTGCAGGAAAGCTTTTCCTTCGTCCCTGCGGCGGTTCCATATGTCAGACACCGCAATCAGGTCGAAGTTCAGTTCCTTGTTGTTGTTAAAGAAAGATGGCAGCAGGGCCTGGCGCGCACGATCGGAAAATCCTACCAGTCCAACGTTTACACGGTCGTTGGATCCCATAATACGAGCATAGCTGCTGGCGGGTATTCCCATCGCGCTGATGGTGATACCGGCTCCTGCCAGTAACGACTGTTGCAGGAATTCCCGTCTTGTTTTTTTTGATTCAGACATATAAAAGCGTTTTTATAGTGTGTTGTTTATTTGGCGTAAGCTTCTTTCAGTTGTCCTTCCAGGTAATCGAAGGCCGGTTTATATTGCGTAGCGGGATCTTCCCAGCGGCATTCCATCATAATGCGGCCGGTATACCCGATCTTATGCAGTGCCGCGAAATAAGGACGGAAATCGTCTCCCGCAACGCCGGGGGCGGTGCGCTTATCTCTTTCGGCAATATGGCAATGCACCAGTACCGCTTTTGCATTTTCAATGCTGGCAGGGGATTCCTGTTCTTTCAGCATATGATAAATATCTGCTGTAAGCCTGAAGTTGGGATGGCCGATCTTTGTAACGATCTCATTCCCTTCAGCCAGTGTGTTCACGAAATTGGTTTCAGTGGAATTAAGATTTTCCATGGCGATGACGATATTGTATCTACCGGCTACCGCTGCCATCTTGCGGCATAAACCAATGAACTGCTGTTTGCATTTTTCGCGGTCCGCCCCTTCCGGTATCTTTCTCGCTTCACCACTACCCAGCACGATGAGCTTTATCCCTGCAATTTTTGCGCGCTGCATTACAGAGTCCACATAGCCCAGCACCCTTGCTTCATTTACCTCGCTGCCTACTATCTTCATTGTTCCGGGGATAAATACATTACAGGTCTGGATCTTACATTTGCTGCCACGGATGGCATGCAGCTGTTCCCTGAACTGGGCTTCGCTCAGTGCGGGCGACAATATCTTGCGCACCGTTTCTTCCAGGCAGGTAAATCCTGTGGCAGCAGCGAGACTGTCGTTCGAAAAAGAAGTACAGATCCCTATAGCAGGAAGTGATTGTGCATTCGATTGCAAAAATGGGCAAAAGACAAAGGAAAAAAGCAGTAGCAACCATGTTTTCATAACGTCTGGTAAGTTTATGTGGAAAAACGGAACAGCATTAAGATAATATCTAATTCCGGAAAAACAAAACAAAAAGAAGGCGGGCGGGAAAAAACGTAAAATAATACAGGCTATCATTATACCTTCCTGATAATTGCACAGCAAAGCAAAGTGATAGCCCATTGAAATAAAAAATGATTGAATTTTTATGGGGAAGAAAGGAGAAAGAAATTCAGACTATTGATATTCCTGCTCTAAAAATGTGCCCAGTTCCTGTTCAAGCTTTTTACGTTCTGAATAAAAAGGGAAAAGCCTGTCCAATACGTTGCCGCTGCCCGTAACGATAAGATCCAGTAAAAAACAGATGACCAGTATAACCGATGGTTTCGGAGTTCTTTCTATAATCATCCTGTTTTCTTCTCTTGTTACCTGTATGGCTACAAACCATGATTCCTCTACAAAGAGACTTTGCTTATTACCAAAATCAAACAGGTTGTACGCATATCTGCCGGAGAATCTTTGCTGCAGCGTGTTTGCGATGTCGTTAATAGATGGGAGTATTTTTGAGGAGTTGATGACCATCTTTTTTTCTTATCAATTTAACTATAAATTCTGAGAAATGGTCAATAAAAAAATGTAGTTACTATTTAACCGGATCAGCCTATCTCTTCACAATTCAGGATCTGTATGATACCCCGGGCGGGTACAGTGAATGCGGTACTACGAAGCCCGGCATACCATAGGTCATTTCTTCACGGAACCCGGGCGGTAAATGTTCGCGCACCGTTTGCTGCAGGCGGGTGAGTATTTCCTTACGGTCAGGGGATAGTGCGTTAATGTATTCATCGGGAGTCATACCTGGGGAAGTATATCTTAAAGATAAATATTCCCTTGGTTTATACTCTTACTGAAAACTTTTTCAGCAGACGCTCCAGGTTCACTCCCCTTCCCAATACGGGCTTAAAAAGATCTCCTTCTGACCTGATCCGCTCCAATGCATTCTTAATGGTAAAATCGGTCATCTTTAAACCTTTGCGCACTTCATCCCAGTGCAGGGGCATAGATACTGTGGCGCCGGGTTTGGGGCGAAGGGAATAAGGAGCGGCAAGCGTTGCTTTAGGACGGTTTTGCAGGTAATCTATATAGATCCTTCCTTTCCTGTTACGGGTCATCCGCTCAATGCTGGTAAATGCGGGCAGCTGTTCATGCGCCGTTGCAGCGATCAGTTTTCCGAAAAGCTGGCACTGGTCGTAAGTATACTTTGCGCCTAAAGGAATATAAATGTGTATACCGGTGGACCCGGATGTTTTGGGATAGCTTTTCACACCCAGGTTTTCCAGCACCTGCCGAACTACCTGGGCAGTTTGGATAACCTGCTGAAAAGTATTTCCTTCATCAGGGTCAAGATCAATCAGGCACCAGTCGGGGTTATCAGGCTGTTGTATGGTGCTGTTCCATGGGTTCATTTCAATGGCGCCCAGGTTAGCCATCCATAGCAGGCTGGCTTCATCTTCCACTACCAGGTAATTTTTATCTTCCCCTTCACTGGTGCGGTAGGGGAATTGTTTTACCCATTCAGGCGCTACAGTGGTAACATCTTTCTGGTAAAAACTTTTCCCGTTTATGCCATTCGGAAAACGGTTCAGTGATTGGGGTCGGTTCAGCAGGTAAGGAAGAATATACGGCGCCACCTGGTAATAATAGTTCAGCATATCCCGTTTGGTATATCCTTCTGCGGGCCAGAATTTTTTCCCGAGGTTACTGAACTTTAACTGGTGATGATTTACCTGTTTTACCTGGGTGGCCTCTGAAGGATTCAGCAATGATTTCCTGCTGTGCTTACCAACCGGTTTTGTTAACCGCACCATTTTCTCCTGCTTTTTTCCGGGCAGTATATCCGCAGTTTCAACAGGTTGTTCGGCAGTAACGGTTTTAGCCGGCTTGTCGGTGCGCATGCCTTCAAAACTGGGATGCCGCATCACTCCATCACTGGTGATCTCTGCATAGCTTACCTCGCAAACCAATTCAGGCTTCAGCCATGTAGCAGTGGCCAGCGGCGGGTTTGGGCGGAACCGCGAAGGTTGGTTTACATCCGGTGTTTCTGTAAAAGGACATTTCTTTATGATCAGTTTCCGGAAGGATTCCATCATTTCTTTCTGTTGCCTCGCATTAAAGCCGGTACCTATTTTACCGGTATACCGGAGCGCCCCATTCTCATACACACCTACCAGCAGGGAACTGAATGGCTTGGGAGAGCCTTCATTATTGGTAAAGCCGCCAATCACCACTTCATGCCTTTTGTTTGTTTTTATTTTCAGCCAATCCCTGCTCCGGTCCTGTATATAAGGGCTGTTTGCTCTCTTAGCCATAATTCCTTCCATTCCCATTTTCTTTGTAGCTGCCAGGAGTTTGGCAGGGGACGCGTCAAACGATTCGCTGTAACGGATAATACCTGTTGGCGGGATAAGCGCCTCCAGTAATGCCCTTCTCCCGGTAAGCGGTAAACCGGTAAGATCCCTGCCTTCATACCAGAGCAGGTCAAAGATATAATATGCCAGCTCTCCGTCTGCTTCGCTTCTCCAGTTTTGAAGTGCGCCGAAATGAGCAATGCCATTTTCATTCAGCACACAAATCTCCCCATCTATCACTGCGTTCTTATCCAGCTGAACCAATGCTTCATAAACGGGGTAAAATTTATCGTTGAAAGATTTATTATTCCGGGAGATAAGGTTTACCTGGTCATGATTGCATAAGGCAACGGCACGGTAGCCATCCCACTTCACTTCATATAACCATCCCTGCTGCGCAGGCGGACTATCGACCAGTGTTGCCAGCATCGGCTTTACTGTTTTGGGGAAACGTGTTTCCGGCGCCCCGGTGAAACCATTCTTTTGCAGAATGCCCTGCTGTTTCCTGGATAAGCCCCCAGGGAATGCTTTGGGATTTTTTTTGTTAGTGGATCGCATATCCTTTCAACAGTAATTCTTATGCCAGAAAACTAATTCCTATGCATGTGAAGCCTACACAAGCAGGGCCTTCACATGAGCCTGCCAGCTTGTCCTGGCAAGCCCTTCAGCCTGGTTGGTACTGCGGCATTATTACACAGATGAGTGATAATATCCCCACTCTCAAAAAATGCCTCCCCACTTCAACCCGCTACCACAGCCATTATGCCATTACATCATCATCCGGCACCTGATTTGTTTTTCCCGGAAGTAAAAATAACCAGATCCCAATATTGTGTCGTATGAGAAACAAAATTACCAGCCTTCTTATTGAAGAAAAAGCAGATCAGCGTATTCAATTTTACTTGTCCCTTGACCTGCTGAAAGTGAACCACGCCTGTGTTTGCCAGGACAACACTACTGATGCACTTGCCTGGCTTAAAAGAAATACCGGCTTTGTTCCCGACTATATATTCATCAGTTCTGCGATCCCCGTAGCACATGCTGCCTTATTTATCAGGCAACTCCGCCAGCTAAAGGGAATAGCCACTGTACCTGTGCTGCACTTTGCGGCACCGAAGGAACAACTGTCCACGTTTGAGCTTAACGCAACCGGTTTTACTGACTGCCTGGTAAAACAGCCTGATATTTATTATTTAAGGGATGCGCTTAAAGTGATTTTTGAAAAAGATTATCATCTGGCAAAAACGACAGAGGAAGTACCCATACTGAACAACGTGGCTTCACGGATAAGGGAAATGATGGAAAACAGCGTAACCGCCATCGAAGCGCCACGTCGCTTATCTGCGTGATCTGTTACCGCTTAAACAGCAACATATGGCATTAACACCTTCCGGCAAAACGGCAAGGAGGGCAGGAATATTACTGCACATTACCTCCCTGCCCGGCCCTTTTGGAATGGGAGACCTCGGGCCTGCCGCGCGGAAGTTCGCCGATCAGCTGTACGACAGCGGTCAGCGGATATGGCAGGTGTTACCGGTAAACCCTATTGATATCTCCAATGCTTCGCCTTACAGCGCCTTATCGGCCATGGCGGGAAACATCCTCCTGATCAGCCCCGAACTGCTGGTGGAAGAAGGCTTACTGGATAGATCGACATTGATAAAATATCATCTGCCGCAGACAGATACTGTTGATTTCAAAGCAGCAGCAAGATATAAACTGGCCATGCTGGAATCGGCATGGCTGAATTTTAACAACGGCGGATATCCTGAACTGGCGACAGAATTCAAAGAGTTTTGCAACAGGGAAGCAGCATGGCTGAAAAGCTATACCACCTATAAGGCCTTGTCTGCCAAATACGGCGGCAAGCCCTGGCAGGAGTGGGATGCAGCCGACCGTAAAAAAGAGGCGGTGCTCAACAGTGAATATGCTGCTATCAGTTTAAAGGAACAATGGTGGCAGTTTATTTTTGACCGGCAATGGCAGCAGCTGAAAATGTACTGCGATCAGCGCAATATCAGTTTATTCGGAGACCTTCCTTTCTATATCAGTCACACTGCGGCGGATGTATGGAGCCACCGTGAGCTTTTCCTGCTGGACAATAAAGGTAATATGACCAGTGTAGCCGGGGTACCGCCGGATTATTTCAACGAGAACGGGCAACGGTGGAATATGCCCATCTACAGCTGGCAGGAGCTTAAAAAAACGAAGTACGAATGGTGGCTGCAAAGAATTAAACGAAACATGCATTGGTTCCACCTGCTGCGGCTGGATCACTTCAGGGCCTTTGCCGCCTTTTGGGAAGTACCTGCTTCATCACCTGATGCTAAAACTGGCACATGGCAGCCGGGCCCTGGCGGCGACCTGCTGAAGGCCATGATCAGCGCCTTCCCCGGCAACCCTTTCGTGGCGGAAGACCTGGGCGATATTGATAAAACGGTAACCGATCTGAGAGACCGGTTCAGCTTACCCGGGATGAAAGTATTACAGTTTGCGTTTGGAGATGACATGCCCGCAAGTACTCATATACCTCACCAGTATCCGCAACACTGCTATGCTTACACCGGCACGCATGACAACAATACCTCGACCGGATGGTTGCAGGAAGATGCCTCCGCTGTAGAACAAAATCACCTTAAACAATACAGCGGCATCGTACCAGGTAAAAAAAAGATACACCTCCTGCTGGGGCGCATGATATATGCTTCCGTAGCCTCCAATGCCATACTGCCTATGCAGGATGTACTGGGACTGGGATCCGCTGCCAGGATGAACAAACCTGCAGCAGACGGGCAGCATTGGGCCTGGAGAATGCTCCCGGGGCAATTCAGCAAAAAAACAATTACCAGGTTAAAAAAATGGACACAGCTATATAACCGTTGATCTTATGGATAAATACGATCTTACAGGAACATTCATCAACAACGAAGGCGCTGCCACCTTCCGGCTATGGGCTCCTCTCCGTAAGGAAGTGGCGCTGCAGCTGGCAGACAGGCAACTGCCAATGACGCCGGCAGGCAACGGCTACTGGGAACTAACGGTAACGGATATATACCCCGGTGCCCGGTATACTTACCTGCTGGATAATACCCTGCAGCGGCCCGATCCCGCTTCGCGCTGGCAGCCCGAAGGCGTACATGGCCCCTCCGCTGTTCCTGAAGCATCGTTCAAATTTACCGATGACCACTGGACCGGCATTGAACCGGAAAAAATGATCATCTATGAAATCCATACCGGTACTTTTTCTTCAGAGGGTACCTTCCGCGGCATTATACAACAACTGCACTACCTGAAAGAGCTGGGTATTACTGCTATTGAGCTAATGCCTGTAGCACAGTTTCCTGGCGAACGTAACTGGGGATACGACGGCGTATACCCGTTTGCGGTACACAACAGCTACGGTACGCCGGATGACCTGAAAACACTTGTAAACGCCGCCCACGCCATGGGGATAGCGGTAATCCTTGACGTAGTGTACAACCACCAGGGACCGGAAGGGAATTACTTCTCCGACTTTGCTCCCTGGTTCAACGATCATTACAAAACGCCCTGGGGTGCTGCTATCAACTTCGATGGCCCTTACAGCGATGGTGTGCGCAGCTTTTATATTCAGAATGCGCTGATGTGGCTGGAAGAGTTCCATATGGATGGTTTACGCCTCGATGCAGTACACGCCTTTGTTGATACCAGTGCAGTGCATTTCACGGAAAAGTTGTCCGCCGCCGTGAAAGCGCTGCAGGAACGCACTGGCAAAAGAAAGGTGCTGATCGGTGAAATAGACCTCAACAACCCGCGCTTTATAAACCCTGTAACCATTGGAGGATATGGACTGGATGCACAATGGGCCGATGAATTCCATCATGCGCTGCATAGCAGGTTAACCGGTGAAAGGCAGGGCTATTATGAAGACTTTGGAGAGGTATCGCACCTGGCCGCATCATTTGAAAATGCCTATGTTTATACCGGCCAGTATTCCGTGCACCGGAAAAGAAATTTCGGCAGACCTCCTTCCGGCAATCCTTTTCACCAGTTTGTGGTGTTTGCGCAAAATCATGACCAGGTGGGCAACCGCATGCGGGGAGAACGCCTTTCGTTGTTACTGTGTTTTGAAGCGCTGAAACTGGCTGCTGCTGCCGTTATACTATCTCCCTTTATTCCTTTGTTATTTATGGGAGAAGAATACGGGGAAAAAAATCCCTTCCTGTTCTTCACATCCCATACAGATCCCGGCCTCATAAAAGCGGTACAGGAAGGACGCAGGAAAGAATTTGCACATGCCGGTGAAGCGCCGGACCCGCAGGCGCCTGCCACTTTTCAGCAAAGTAAATTAAGCTGGAACACTACCGGTAACAGTAATACAGCACTGATGGCCTGTTACAAAGCACTGTTGTTACTGCGCAGCCAATACCCGGCCATTTCCGGCGGCAACCGCGAAAGCGCCCGCGTACATCATGCAGAAAATGAAAACGTCCTGGTGCTGGAACGCCGTATGGATGGCGAAACACTGCTGATCGTATTTAACTTCGATAAGCATACACAAACAATACCTTTTATCACGCATGGCAACCTGCGGAAAATATTTGATTCCGCAGGCACGGAATTTAACGGACCGGGTACGCTCCCCGAAGCTGAAGGTAATAACCTGCTGGTGATACAACCCTTATCTGCTGTTGTTTATGAAATTACCGCTTATGAAAACTGATACCAATTACCCGCTCTCCACCTATCGCATTCAGTTTAATGATGCATTCACATTTGCCCACCTGGAAGAGATACTTGATTACCTGCAACAGCTGGGCATCACCACTATTTATGCATCTCCTATATTCGATGCTGTACCGGGCAGCCAGCACGGCTACGATGGTATTGCCCCTTACCGGATCAATCCGGCTATTGGCACACTGGACGACCTGCGCAGGATCAGCGCTTCCCTCCGGCAACGCGGCATGACCTGGGTACAGGACATTGTTCCCAATCATATGGCGCTGCATCCCGGCAATGAATGGCTGATGGATGTACTGGAAAGGGGGCCGGTTTCTCCCTGGTATCATTTCTTTGATATCGACTGGGAATACCACGATCCGCAACTGCACGGGCGCCTCATGGTCCCCTTCCTGGACAGGCCTTTGCCGCAGGCCATCTCCGAAAAACAAATCACATTTACTGCCGGGGAAAACGGCTTTCAGTTCAATACCGGCAGCCTGGCTTTTCCACTGTCTGTTACCGCTTATGATGTGCTGCTGGATACTTTTGAAGATGCAGCCCCGGAGATACGCGGGTGCCTGTTATCATTACAGCAGAATGGCCGGCTGGCACTTCCCCCTGAAGAATGGCGGAGGCAAAAACAAACCTTGTTTAACGGCTTGCTCCAAATGCCGGCACTTACTGCCTTCCTGGAAAAAGTAAACAACCACGAGGCACTGCTTAACTTATTACTGGAACAACAGTATTACCTGTTCACACACTGGCAGGAAACGGCACAGCGCATCAATTACCGCCGCTTCTTCACTATCAACGGGCTTATTACGCTACGTATGGAAGATAAACAGGTGTTTGATACCTGGCATTCCTTCGTACATGAGCTATACCGGGAAAACCTGATCCAGGGATTACGTATAGATCATATAGATGGGCTGATGGAACCAGCCACCTATGTACGCAGGTTACGTGAGCTTTTTGGCGATGCATGTTATATTATAGCAGAAAAGATCCTGGGCGAAGAAGAATCACTTCCTGCCGGATGGGGGCTTGATGGTACCACCGGTTATGAATTCCTGTCGGATGTAAACCACCTGCTCACCAATAAATGGGGCGATGAAAAGATCAGCCGCTTTTACCGGGCGCAGTTCCCGGAGCTCGCCAGGTATCCACAGCTGGTGCAGAATAAAAAAACAATGATACTCCAAACGCAACTCAGCGCCGAATGGGATAACCTGGTATACCTGTTGTATCATTACCGGCTGGTGCATAAAAACACCGACCGCCAGAAGCTGAAAGTGGCATTGGGATTATGGATGGTATGTATGCCTGTATACCGGATCTACCCGGATTCATGGCCGCTGCCAGATAATGATATCATCATCCTGGAAGAAGCCATCACCGCTGCCGTCAAACGCGCGCCGGCATTAATAGATGAATTTGCCCTGTTCCGCTCATGGTGGAAAGAAGAGGCCGGAAAGCCTGCGGTTATTCTGAAGTTTTTAAAAAGACTGATGCAGTTCACCGGCCCCCTCACCGCCAAAGGCGTGGAAGACACGGTGTTTTATGTGTACAATGCATTACTGTCGCACAACGAGGTGGGTGACTCGCCGGCCGGCCATAAATGTACGCCGGCCACTTTTCATGAACGCAGCATTAAACGGCAACAGCAGTTCCCCGGCTCACTGAATGCCACTGCCACCCACGACACCAAACGCGGAGAAGACGCCCGTATACGGCTAAACGTGCTTACCCTGCTGCCAGACCTGTGGATACAACAGGTACAGCAATGGTATGCCATGAACAGTGCTTTCCGGGAAGAACATGCACCCACTAAAAATGACGAGTACTTTATTTACCAGTCCATCATTGCGGGATACCCTGAACGCAATGATCCTGAAAATAATTTTATCCCCCGCTTGTCGGCCTACCTGATTAAAGCACTGCGTGAATCAAAAGAGCACAGTGATTGGTCGCAACCTGATGAAGGGTATGAAAACAGCTGCATCAACTTTATCCACCGGCTGTTTTCTCCCGGGCATGGCTTTATGGAAAGCCTCCACCCGTTTATGGAAAAGATCAACCAGCACGCACAGGTGTATTCACTAAGCCAGTTGCTGGTTAAGATCACTTCCCCGGGCATACCGGATATATACCAGGGTTGCGAATTATGGGACTTTAGTTTTGTAGATCCTGATAACCGCCAACCGGTAAATTACCCCGACCGCATGAATATGTTATCACTCATGCTGCAGCTTGAAAAAGATGATCCCGCGGCGTTAATGAAACTGCTGTACGACAACCGCCGTTTTGCGTGGGAGAAATTATTTACCTGTACCAGGGCCTTGCAATTCAGAAAAGCACATGCCGCACTCTTTCAGCAAGGCGCTTATCTGCCGCTCAGCGGGGAGCAGGACCCGGTAATCGCTTATGCAAGGCAATATGAATACGATGCCTGCCTGGTAATAGCGCCTTTGCTGAGCCCGGGGAATTTTGAACAGCGCTGGTTACCGCTTGATAATAATTTACCGCAGCAATGGCGGGATATATTTACGGGAGAAACGGTGACAACAGAAAACGGGAAGCTTCCATTGGCGCTGCTGGATCGCTTCCCGGTTGCTTTGCTGGAAAAAATATCAGGTTGATTTATCTTCTTCCTTCATTAATAAAATAAGGGATCTTCCCGCTGCCATCAACTGATCGCCACTTTTATACGCCGCTCCTTCCTCATTGGTAGCAGTGTTGACCACTACTTTCCAGTGATCTCCATATTCCGCCGGTGGCAGTTGAAAGGCCAGTTCATCATGATGTGCGTTAAAGATGATGTAAAAACTATCATCCAGGACCTTATTTCCTTTTTCATCACGGGTACGCAAACTCAGTCCGTTAAGATACACACCAAGCGAACGGGCGAAGTAGGTATCCCAATGCTCATCTGACATGGGCGTTCCTTCGGGCAGGAACCAGGCGATATCCTCCACCCCTACACTTTCCACCGGCTCGCCCCGGAACCAGCGCTTACGGCGGAATACCGGGTGTTGCTGACGGAGGGCTATCATTTTCCGGGTAAATGCAATCAGCTCCTGGTCCATCTCCTGCCAGTTGAGCCAGCTCACCTCGTTATCCTGGCAGTAAGCATTATTGTTGCCCTGCTGTGTTCTTCCGGCTTCATCGCCCGCCAGCAGCATAGGAATACCCTGTGATAACAACAGCGTGGCCATAAAATTCCTTTTCTGCCGGGCTCTTAAGGTATTTACCAGCGGGTCTTGCGAAGGCCCTTCATTACCGCAGTTCCAGGAACGGTTGTGGCTTTCGCCATCGTTATTGTTTTCACCGTTTGCTTCATTATGTTTTTCATTGTAGGATACCAGGTCGTGCAATGTAAAACCATCATGCGCGGTAATAAAATTAACGCTGGCAGTAGGGCGGCGGTAATCTTCCTTGTAAAGATCGGCGCTGCCTGTAATGCGTGATGCAAATTCCGCGAGGGTGCTATCGGCGCCGCGCCAGTAATCGCGGATGCTGTCGCGGTATTTACCATTCCATTCCGCCCATCCCGGCGGGAACTTTCCCACCTGGTATCCGCCTTCACCGATATCCCAGGGCTCTGCAATCAGTTTTACCTGTGAAATCACAGGATCCTGGTGAATGATATCGAAGAATGCGCTTAGCCGGTCTACCTCGTGCAGCTCACGCGCGAGGGTAGCAGCCAGGTCAAAACGGAAGCCGTCCACATGCATTTCCGTGATCCAGTAACGGAGGCTGTCCATGATCAGCCGGAGCACATTTGGCAACCGGGCATTCAGGGTATTACCGGTGCCGGTATAATCCATGTAATATCTTTTATCGTCTGTAAGCCGGTAATACACTGCATTATCCACTCCTTTAAATGAGAGCGTGGGCCCGAGGTGATTCCCTTCCGCAGTGTGGTTGTATACCACATCCAGGATCACTTCTATACCGGCAGCATGCAGGGCTTTTACCATTTCCTTGAATTCCCTTACCTGTTCCCCACGGGTGCCGGAAGCAGCGTATCTCGCATCCGGTGCAAAAAAGCCTATGGTGTTATATCCCCAGTAATTAGTAAGTCCCTGATCTACCAGGTGGCGGTCGGCCACAAAATGATGCACCGGCATCAGCTCTACCGCGGTAATACCCAGCTGCTTTATATAATCAATAGCCGCCGGATGCGCCAGCCCCCTGTAGGTGCCGCGTAGTTCTTCAGGAATACCGGGATGCAGTTTGGTAAAACCTTTCACATGTGTTTCATAAATAATAGTTTGCTGGTAAGGGATCCTGGGCGGTTTATCATCTCCCCAATCAAACTGTTGATCTATCACCACACTTCCGGGAATAAAAGGAGCGCTGTCTGTTTCGCTATAGCTCAGGTCTTCGTTTACATGCCCCGGCTCATAACCAAACAGGGAATTATGCCAGTTGATAGTACCGTTTATTGCTTTTGCGTAAGGATCTATCAGCAGCTTGTTGGGGTTAAAGCGGTGCCCCTCCGATGGTTCGTAGGGGCCGTGCACACGATAACCGTACAGGAGCCCTGGCTTTGCGCCGGGGAGAAATGCATGCCACACGTTAGCGCTGCGTTCCTGGAGCCGGACAGTGTTGTAAGCTTCCCCTTCAGGATCGTTGAACAGGCACAGCTCCACCCTGGTGGCGTTTTCAGCGTACAATGCAAAATTCACTCCTTCGCCGTTCCAGGTAGCGCCTAAAGGGAACGGGCTTCCTGGGTATGTTGTTGTTTCCATAAGATGAACACGTTTTTTGAATATAGTGATACAGAAGGACTTCCATCTTATCAAAGCCGGTGCCATATGCGGATGATGCCCGGTACCCTGAACAGATGAAAATATCATTATATTTGCTTAGACCAGCAATTGAATAATGGACCCGTTATCGACCCTTCACATCCGGATCATCAACCAGGTTTTTGAACTGGATAAAAAAACAACTGCCAAACCGGAGTTGTTGTCCCTCCAACGTAATATAGACCGTATCAAACAACATTTTGAGGAAGCCGGCTATACCATCGTGAACCCGCTGGGAGAGCCTTACCGGGAAACGCGGGTGGATTATGAGGCGAGTATCACCGGTGAAATGTCGGCCGATATGGAAATCGTAAACGTGATCAAACCAGTGGTGTACTATACAGCGGGAGGACAAAAATCCATTTTACAAAAAGGTGTAGTCATCGCTGCCGCAAAATAAACCTATGAGCAACCAGATTAATTTCGGTATTGACCTCGGCACTACCAATTCCCTGATCGCACGGTTCCAGAACGGCGCCGTGGAAATTTTCAAAAACCCGTTCGGCCAGAAAGAAACGCTGCCTTCGGTAGTAGCTTTCCGGAAAGACCGGATCATTGTGGGCGACAAAGCCCGTGAGCTGATAGAGAAAGACCCTGAAAATGTGTTCTCTTCCTTCAAAAGAAAAATGGGCACCTCGGAATCTTTCTTTGTGCCCAATACCAGCGATTTTAAAACACCGGTAGAGCTGTCGGCCCTGGTGCTCCGCGAGCTGAAGAACTTTATTTATACCGGCGAAAAACCGGAAGCAGTGGTTATTACCATCCCTGCCTCTTTTGATACTATACAGTCCAATGCCACCAAAAAAGCCGGCAACGATGCAGGATTCCGCGAAGTATTACTGCTGCAGGAACCCATTGCCGCCAGCCTGGCTTTTGCCAACAAACAGGCCAATGCCACTTCCCTGCAGGGGCAGTGGCTGGTATACGATCTTGGCGGAGGTACCTTCGATGTGGCGCTGGTAAAAATTGTAGATGGCGAAATGCGTGTTACCGATCATGAAGGAGATAATTATCTTGGCGGGGTCGACTTTGATATTGCTATCATTGAACAGCTGGTGATACCCGCTTTGCTGCAGCAGCACGCTATCCCCGACCTGCTCACGGAAATGCGCAGCGCACGTGGAAAATACAATACCCTGTATCATATCCTGCTGAAAAAAGCAGAAGAGGCCAAAGTGCAACTCACTAACGGTCCTTCTGCTGAAATAGAATTTGAGCTGACGGATGCCAGCGGCGATACGCAGGATATCTATCTCACCATTACCCGTGAACAATTTGACACGGTGATCTACAACCGCATACAATACTCCGTTGATCTTGTAAAAAAGATCATCGACCGCAATCACCTTACTGCCGCCGATATCAAAGAAATAGTGATGATTGGCGGAAGCACCTATATACCGCTGGTGAAAAACCTGGTGGCCTCACAGCTGGACATAGCGGTGAACTGCAGCGTAGATCCTACCACTGCTGTAGCCATAGGCGCCGCCTGGTATGCAGGCACCAAAACCATTAGTGAGCCGCAGCAAACAGGGAATAAACCATTGGTCCCCGGCGTGCCAAACATCCGGTTTAAAACAGCCTACCAGAAAAATACCGCCGACAGGGAAGAATATTTCACCGCTATTGTAACCGGCCCCGTTACAGGGCTCAGCTACCGCATTGTACGCGCCGACGGCGGCTACGACAGCGGCATCAAGCCCCTGCAGGAACGCATTTCCGAAATGCTGCTGCTGGCGGAAAATGCCAGTAACACTTTCAACATACTCGTATTCGATGCCGCCCACAACGAGCTGGATGTACAAGCCCCGGTGATCGCCATTTCACAGGGTAAATTTAATATTCATGGCCAGCCACTGCCCAACGATATCTGCATAGAAATAGACGACCTGGAAAACAATGCCACCAAACTGGAGCTCATCTTTGAAAAGAATGCCATCCTGCCATTACGGAAAACCATCATCAAGGAAGTGATGAAAACCATCCTGCGCAGTGGCCGCGACAGCCTCCTGATCAACGTACTGGAAGGCAGCAGGTATGCAATTCCCGGCAGCTGCGTTCCGCTGGGCATGATAGAAATAAAAAGCACCGACCTCATTACCGATCTTGTAAAAGGCTCCGATGTGGAAATCACCCTGCAGATCAGCGAAAGCAGGGACCTTTCCGTGAAAGCGGTGCTGCTCATGAATGAACAGGAATTTTCCGAAGTGTTTAACCCCATGGTAAGGAAAATCAATACCGGCAAACTGCTGGATGATATCCGGCAGCTCCGTTTGAACGCATCTGAAAAAATAAAATCATTCCGCAAAAACCAGCAATACGAACTGGCTGCCACTGTGCAGGAGATCATGACGGATCTTGATCATATCAGCAGCCGCCTGGAACTGCTCAGCGATGATGATATCACCGATGAAAAATACCAGCTGGAAGAAAAGAAACGTAAACTGGCACAACAGCTTGACAGTACCGGGAAAGACCAGCTGATCGTGGAAATTACCGAGCTGTATTTTCAGCGGAAAGAATATTGCCTGTATAATATCCGGGAAGAAGAAGACAGCAGCCGCATGCCCCGTTTTGAAAAGATCATCGCAGATGAAAGCGCCTATTTATCTTCACAAAGTTACTACGCCATTAAAGCAAAAATTGATGAGCTGAATGACCTGAGCTGGGAAATAAGACGCAACAAACCCGAAACCTGGATCAACGCCTATTACTATTACGCTAATGTAAATACAGAAGAATATACAGATCCTCAAACAGCTGCGCGCTTTAAGGAAATCGGCGAGCGCGCACTGGAACGGAAAAATTATGATGAACTGAAAGTGGCGGTCAACCAACTGTACAACCTGATGCCGGATACGAAAAAGGAAAGAGACCAGCTAAAAGGAACAGGTATCGGCTAATCGCCTATTTCCAGCTCCACTCCTGCTGCATTATTTTCCAGCAGGTTGAAGTGCAGGTAAGTATCATCAGATAACCCGATCTCGACAGGAATATTCCGGTCGGAGGTTGCCCAGTACATGGGGTCCAGCTTGAATATGAGGCTGTTCTCTTTCAGGAATTGTTTGGAGTTTTTATAAGACATAAGGAAAAAACCTTTCACCCTGTATCCACGCACATCATCCATTGCATATTGCGCTTCTTTTGTACCATCCCAATGTTCGCCAACATACACATACAACCGGTTCACCGCAAGCTGCAACGGCACAAAAGCGCTATCGCCCGGCGAAATGTAACAGGAATAAAAAGTATCCGGTGTCTGGATCATAGCTATAGCAGGCACTATTAAACGATTGTAGAGATGCAGGCTTTGCCGGTGGGCCGGATTTCCTTTAGGTGATGCGTGGCTGGCATTCAGACCTTCCTTCGCCATCTTCAGTATGGCCGTATCGTTGGTTTTACGCAAAGGTTTTTCTAATGCCGCCATAAGATCAGGGCCGTACACATCATCTCCGGTTACCAGCGGTTTGCTGGTGTCCTTCTTATTCAAAGGATATATTGAATCAGTTTGCAGGTGATATAAAAGATATTTTACCGGCTCATAAGTGCGGATATTCGTAAAATAATCGAAGCTGGTAACTATTTCCGGGCGTGGTGATTTCGTTTCTATTAATGAAAAGAAAAGGCGGGACAAGAGAACAGCCGATACTATGAGCACCAGTGAACCGGTTCCCTCTTCACTAAGCATCTTTGGTTTCAGCGGGCCTAGCCAATACCCTATCCTCTGCGCCAGTTTCATTTTCTTCTTATACTCGTTCATCTTCGCTTTCCATCGTTCTTTCTCCTCCTGCACATATGTGGTGGCATCCAGCTTACTCACCAATTCCAGCGTAGCCATCCCGTTTCTGAAATCTTTCCGGTATACGGCCAGTCCCAGGTTGATCAGGGAAATGCCATAGTCGCTTCTCCACTCATGGAATCCGCGAGGCAATGCATTCAATTGCTGCACCATGGTGATATTGGCAAAGTCCTGTAGTTCCTTCCAGGAAATCACAGCTCCATTTCTCAGTTTTCCAATAACAATTTTCACCTGTTCCTCCACTATATGCATATAACGGAATATCCGCCTGTAGCTGATGGTGGTATGCTCCCCATCCAGCAGCCAGGGATTGGCAAAAAGATCGGTAGTGGCTTGCAGCTTCCTGTGTTTCAGGCTATCTATCACCGCGTTGGTAAATAACGGCTCATAGTAAGGAGAAATAAAATTCATGAAGGCCTGGTCTTCATACAAGGGGTTATCCGAAAACCTGCCGGTGATTTCTCCCTTGTCCAGGAAGTGCAGCAGCACCGGGTCTGCCGCCACCTGCGCGTGAAAGAACAGTTCCTTGCCGGCGGCCAGCCGATCAAAAAACTGTAGCAGCTGGTGTTTATCGAATGCCCATTCACCTGTTTTGAATTGTTTGTCGTCCGACAGTTCCAGTTCTGCCAGCATTTTTTTCCGGAGAAGGGATAACGCAGCAGTGTTTCCCGTATCTACGGGCCCACCCTGTACTGCCTCAAGGAAAATAATGGGATTCACATATTTCATAAGAAAGCAAAATAAATAAAATAAACACCTGTATCTCCCTTTTAATACTATAAAATCAAAAAAATAAAATCATCATAATCATGAGTCAGACAAAATCCGCGGCGGCTACTCCATGGGAATCAGGTCTACCCCGTTGAAATTATTTGTGAGTTGCCGGAGCTGCAGTTGTTGCTGCAGCATATCTTTTTGCGACAGGAACACTTCCACGGGTATATAGCGGTTGGAGCGCTGCCAGTAGCTGCTGTCGAGGTTCAGTTGCAGGCAGGATGTTTTCAGGAAATGGAGGGCATCATAAACCGGCATCAGGAAAAATCCTTTAGCACGATAAGATGGTACATAATCCATGGCATATTCCGCTTTCCATTCAGGGTCCCATCCTGTACCGGCGTAAAAATACACCCGGCTGATGGACAAAGGGAGGGGCATAAAGGCGCTGTCGAACGGAGCGATGTAACAGGAGTAAAATGAATCAGGCGTTTGCACCATGGTGATCAGTGCGCCATCCTGCCGGTTAAAAACACGCAGGCTTTGCCGGTGCGTGGGATCGGTCCAGGAGCTGTCTTCCGGCGTCCAGTTCCTTTCCCTGCCGAAAGGCGGGCGTACAAAGCCGGCCCCATAATCGCCCTGCATGCGTACCGCCTTCATAAAATCGGCGCCGTAAAGGTCTGTGCCCGTGGCAGGCGCCGGCAGCTTAGGGCCGTTTAACAGCTTCTCCGCCCGTTTCTCTGTATCCATCAGTAACTGCGACAACAGGTACTGCATGGCAAGCGAGGTACGGGCTCCCATAAAGATGCTGTTCTCACTTTCCCTCACGTTAATACGGGGCGTATAGGCTTGTTCAAAATGAGCACCGATAATGATAGCCGCAATAATGGCGATGGCAATTCCTCCTTTGAGAAGCGCATCCCTGACCAGTTTCCTGCGATCTTTCTTTTGCCGGTACCCGGCGCCGAAAAACCTGGCCAGCAGGGATTTACGGCTGATGGCTTTTTCTTCCAGGCGCTGAAAATACCTTTCTGTTTGTTCCCGTACATAAGCCCCGCATTTCAATACTTTTACTGCGCGAAGTATTTCCAGTGCTTTTTTATTTTCACGGGTACCATCCAGCGCCAGTGCAAAGTTGATCATCAGGATGCCATAATCGTTCCTGAATTCCTGGAAAATATCCGGCAGGGCGTTCAATACCCGTACCTGCTGTAAACCTGCATAGGGCAAGGCTTCCCTCCACCGGGAGTTTGGGTTGGCCCTCCTGCGGGCTTCCGCATCTTCCAGTATTTTATAGGATTGCTGCAGGGTGCGGAATATTTTATCATAGCTCCGGTTTTGATGTTCGCCATCCATCAGCAGCGGGTTGGCATACAACTGCTGTAACAGCGGCGCCAGTTGTTGTTTAAGGCTGTTCACTACTGCAGCGGTAAATAACGGTTCATAAAACGGCGCTATAAAAGCGAGGAATGGCGGGGTGTTGTAAAGAGGGTTATCATTAAAAAGTCCTGACAGTTTACCCGTTTCCAGGAAACCTGACAGGACCGTATCGTTATTGATCTGTTGATAAAAATGTAACCTGGCGGGCGCTTGCAGTTCATCAAAGAAATGCAGCAGGTCGTTTTTACTGAGCCATTGTGTTCCTGCACGTAATACCTTTTCTTCTGATAATTCCAGCTCTGCCATCATTTTTTTCCGGAGAAGGGATACTGCAGCGGCATCCTCCGCTGCTACAGGCCTGCCATTCATCTTCTCCAGGAAAGCAAAGGGATTCAGGTATTTCATATACCGGCAAAATACTAAAAAAAGTAATCAGCCGGGTCAGGAAAACAGCAGGTAAGCCAGTATCAGCGTAACAATTACATTGAATGTTTGTGCTACCAGGAACGCATATACGGGCTTCCTGCTTTCAGTGCCTACCAGGTCTTTAAAGTTCGTTTCCAGTCCTATGCTGGTGAATGCCAGCGCAAACCACACCCCCTGCAAACTTTTCAGCGATCCTTTTACAGGTGCAATGGCTGCCGGCGATAATAAAAAGGAAAATACCAGCGACGCGATAATAAAGCCGATCACGAACTTGGGGAATCTTTCCCAGATCACTTTCAGCGTAGGTTTCTGCTCTTTATCCGTTGCATTCGGATGTTTGGTATAAGTCCAGTATACAGAAATGGCAAAAGCGGCGATACCCAATAACACGTTCTGTGAAAATTTCACTATGGTGCTGATCTTCAGCGCGGTTTCACCCACCAGCGATCCCGATGCCACTACTGCACCGGTAGTGTCTATACTACCACCCAGCCAGGCGCCGGTTACAGCTTCGGGGAACTGGAAATGATGCGCGATCATCGGCATAAAGATCATCATAGGGATAGCGGTGATCAGTACCAGTGAAATTACCAGCGACAACTTCTTTGAATCTCCCTTGATAGCGCCGGAGGTAGCAATAGCTGCCGACACGCCGCAGATAGATACAGCGCTGGATAACATCATGGTCAGTTCGTTATCTATCTTCAGCCGCTTACATAACCAATACGAAAAATACCACACGGAAAGCACTACTACCAATGCCTGTATCAGCCCCAGGGAACCGGCTTTCAGCACATCCGAAAATATAACGGTAGTGCCCAGCAATACCAGACCTATCTTCACAAAAAATTCCGAGGTAAGTGATTCCCGGAACCAGGTGGGCAGTTTAAAAAGGTTACCGATCAGCAAACCAATGATGAGACTGAAAATAACGGCTTCCAGCCCCAGTTCATTCATAGCGGCATTTCCTGCCACGATGAGCGCCAGCGTGGTTAATACAAACACCGCGGGAAATACCACGAGGGTATTTTTCAGCGGCCTGCCGGTGAGAAAGGATCCCAGCAGGGCTACCAGCAACACGTAAATGAACTGTGCGCCGATCTTTAAAAAGTTGGCGCCGGTGAGCACCTTCGTGGTAAGGTCGCCGGCGGTGCTCCATTTGTAATCCGGTAAAGCAACGTGTACTCCTGCCAGTGAAAGCAGGATGATCAGGAAACCCAGCACAACTATGGCCCAATCTTCCTGTAAATAAGACTTAACTCCAGGCATATTTATTCATTAAGATAGTGACGGTTTAAAAAATATCTTTCAGTACTGCATTGGCGGCGTGGTAACCGCACATGCCATGAACCCCGCCTCCCGGCGGTGTGGCGGAGGAACAGATATAGATCCCTTTGGCTGATGTACGGTAAGGCGATATACGGCAGGCTGGCCGTGTATACAATTGCCGGATGTCGATGATACCGCCATTGATATCGCCGCCTACATAGTTCGGATTGTACAGTTCCATTTGCTGCGCATTCATGGTATGCTTTGCCAGTATAAGGTCGCGGAAACCGGGCGCAAAACGTTCTATCTGCCGCTCAATGATGGCTGTCATATCTGCATCGGTGCCATTGGGCACGTGGCAATAGGCCCATGCCGTATGCTTTCCGGCGGGAGCTCTTTCATCGAACAGGCTTTGTTGTGATAACAATACGTAAGGTGCCTGTGAAATAGTGCCACTGTATGCCTGTTGCTCCGACAAGGCAATTTCCCCGAAAGTGCCGCCCAGGTGGACCGTAGCGGCCTGTCTGCATTCCGGCGCTGTGAAAGGGATAGGGCCGCTCAGCGCCCAATCCATTTTAAATACGCCGGGGCCATAACGGTAACGGGCCAACTGTTTCCGGTATCCGGGTGAAAACCGGTCGCCCGCAATAGTAAGCAGCTGCTTTGGTGTAAGGTCAAATACTACCGCCCGGTGTGAAGGCAATTGCGACAACGAACTAACGTGAACGCCTGTCTGAATTTCCCCGCCCAGCGATACAAAATACCCGGCCAGTGCCCGGCCGATAGCCTGGGAGCCTCCTTTAGGCACCGGCCATCCATGCCGGTGGCCTACAGCCGACAGTACAATGCCGATGGCCGCAGAAGCCACGTTGGTTAAGGGTTGTATGGAGTGGGCTGTCATGCCCGCCCATAATCCCCTGGCTTTTTGTGTAGAGAACCTGTTGGCAATAGCGGCTGCGGAACGTAGCGCATTCAGGCCAAAACGGGCCATGAGAAGCGGGTGCCGCGGAAAAGAAAAAGGCCCGAGGCTATCTTCCGCGATGGCTTCCCAGTTGTCTGCCACCGGTTTTACCAGGTTGCGGTAAGCTTTTCCATCTGTCCCCAATGCATCTGCTGTTTCATCCAGGGAGCGGGCCAGGAAGGCGGCTGTACCATCGTCGAACGGGTGGGCTGCCTCCAGTGGCGAATAAACGAATTCCAGCCCGAAATCAGCCAGCGGGAGCCTGGAAAAGAAAGGGGAGCCTATGGCCATGGGATGTACTGCAGAGCATACGTCGTGGTAAAACCCCGGCAACGTTAATTCTGCCGTGCGCATACCGCCGCCGATGGTGTCTTTCGCTTCCAGCAACAGTACAGTTAAGCCCTCCTGCTGCAGCCTGATGGCGGCCGACAAGCCATTGGGTCCGGATCCTACCACTATTACATCGTAATCTTTTTTCTCCATGGGCTGCTTTCTGCGGTGGAGAAACATCTCCCCGCGCTGATTTATTAGTCTACAAACTTAGTATACTATTAACGGGAATGCAAATTATTTTTGAGAAAGATAATATTTTATTCTGCCTCTTCCACTACAACGCCCAGGCGCAGCGCTTTCAGGCCGCTGAGCCCCTGCAGGTCTTCCAGTTCCAGTTCTTCCAGCTCCGGCAGCAGCACACCGGTTTCCTGTAAATAGCGGATAAAAGGCAGGTAATCCTCGATATCAGCCCGGTCGGAATAGATCAGGGCAATTTTATCGGGCTGGGTTAACCGTTCTTCTGTATTGCGGATATGTACTTTATCGATCCGCTTCTTTATCATCTGGTAGCGGATATTATAAGCCCCTTCCACATCAAATTTCCGTTCATCTGCCCGGAAGCTGATATCAATAGGATGGTTATGCACAAAGATCAGCTGCGTGGTGAACAGTTCCTTTTCCATCTTCGCTATCAGCGAGTGGGTGAGCTTTGTAATGGCCACCATTGACGACAGCTGCCATAGCCGGAGATTTTTCAGGTGGAAATGATTAAAGGGGCGGTCCGGCGCAATTGACTGGCCTATGTAAATATCGTATTCCACTCCATCTGTCCTGAACTTTTCAAAATAGCAGGGATAGGATTCCTGCAATTT
Source organism: Chitinophaga polysaccharea (assembly GCF_902150045.1). Classification (GTDB taxonomy): domain Bacteria; phylum Bacteroidota; class Bacteroidia; order Chitinophagales; family Chitinophagaceae; genus Chitinophaga; species Chitinophaga polysaccharea_A. Next base: position 1,297,167 of record NZ_CABFVU010000002.1, on the reverse strand, counting down.
ATTTTTCTCGGATTCCAGGTATTCGTTGGCCGTTTGGGTGATGAGCTGCATGGATACTTCCAGCGAGTCCTTGTTCACATTACCGGCCATGCTTTGCAGGCAGGTTTCAATAGTTTCCCGGGTAGCGGGGTACTGTGCGGCAATATGCTGCAGGTAATTTACCGCTTCTTCTTCCAGGAACCTGTTCAGCGCATTTTCATCCGAAGGGCTCAGCTGCTGCTGCACCAGGGCCTGCTGCCAGCGCTGGCAATGATAGATCATTTCCCGTAGCAGGTCGTTCTGCTGGTGCTTACGGAGCATGTCCAGCGTATTGGCAAGGATGCTCAGATGGCTGTCCAGGTCGGCAATGATCGCCTTATTTCTTTCCAAAGTAGAGTTCCGGATATCAATAGCCCCATACAGGGGGTATACTTCTTTAAACAGGATATTGCTGATAGTGGCCGGCTGGTTCTTTTTCAGCCTGTACAGGTAATGCCAGGCCGCTTCGTTGAATTTCCATTGCACCGCAGGTTGTATGGATGTGAATTTCTCCTTGATCACTTTTTCTATCTCCCCGTTAAATTCATCTATATAGATCTGCAATAGCTGGGCCACAGCGTCTAAAGCGGGTTCCAGGAGCGACAATGTTTTCTCGTCGAATGTGTGATCCTTCCAGGTATGCACCGCGAAGGCGCCTACCGGTTCACCCATGTAAAAAAGAGGCATGATGGCCAGCGACTTTACTCCCTGCTGCCGGAAATATTCCAGGAATGCATATTCCTTACGGGTTTCTTTCCAGATATCTTCAGAAAAAAAGAACAGCGGTTTAGACATAAATGCTTTCGCATTCCGGCTGAAATCTTCCGGCGACAAGCGGCTTTCTCCCCAAACTTCAAACAAAATGCCGGTGCCTCCTTTTTCGAAACTATATACCGGGTTATTGTTCACCCGGAGGAAAGGGAACAGGTCGAACTCAATCCGGCTGTCGCGCACCAGCGATTTAAGCGAGAGGATCACCTGTTTATAATTCTCTTCAGTGATCAGCGAGGTACGTGATAACCGCATACCTGTAATATTCTCCACTGCTTTTTGCGCCGTTACCTCCGTTACGTTGATCACGCAAAAACCGCGGAAACAGAACAGGTCCAGCGGCAGCATATCCACCAGTATTTCCTCACCACCACCTTCGCTGAAGTATGTGTATAACTGTACAAAGTCGATTTCCGGCAATTCCCCTTTTGCCGTTACCTTAATAAAGTCGGTATTGATGCTCACCTCGTAATACTGCAACAAACCGGTGGCAGTATTCACCCCTTCATGATATTGTTCCGTTTTTACCGGCGCCTTGAAATTATAGAGCCGTTGCAGGATGAGCGAATAGACCAGCGCTAATCTTTCCCGGTGATAATCTGCCTGTGTATGGGTTATCTCATACGTATGCGAGGCCGATTTATTTCCCAGCAATTCATAGATCAGGTCTGTACCATAAAAAGTAACCGGCAGGAAGGGGTAGCTGAGCCCCCATACCAGCTGCTGCTCCGGGCGTGTAGCCGGGGAAAGGCAGGCATATACGTACTCCAGCAGGGAGGTATATTGCGTAATTTCTTCCAGCGGAATATCCCCGTGACCAACATCCGACGCCTCAAATTCTGCCAGCGCTTCTTTGTATAAACGGGCCTTCACTGTCGGTTCTTCACTGATCCGCTGTTTAAGGTAAGAGATAAACGTTTCAAAGGAAATGGCTGCATCTATAGCCAGTGGCTGCGCCTTATGTCCTGACACATCCAATATGGTTGCTTGCATAAAGGGGAATATTCTTTTCTGTATCAAAGGTAGGAAAAACTGCGGCTATTTAAACGGGGCAACACACATGCGATGGCGGAAAGCAATAAATGGCTTACCTTGTTAACCTGTAATTTCACCGCGATACAAACACTTCTTAAACAGCTGCAAATCATGAAAACAATCTACCTGTTAACAGCTGCGTTATGCCTGTTAATTAACTCCGCTACCTTTGCCCAGCAAGACTCCGCCGCTATGATGAAAGCATGGGCAGAATACATGACACCGGGCCCCGCACACCAGAAAATGGCCGAAGCCGATGGGGAATGGACAGCCGATATGACCATGTGGGAAAGGCCGGATGCCCCTCCCTCTAAATCAACCGGCGCCGCTACCTACAAAATGATCCTGGGCGGCCGCTATTGTGAAGGCCGTTATACCGCCAACATGATGGGGATGGACTTTGAAGGTATCAGCACCATGGCCTACGATAATGCCAAGAAAAAATACATCTCCACCTGGGTAGACAATATGGGCACCGGTATCATGGTAATGGAAGGTAAGCCCACTTCATCCGGCGAAGGACTGGAATTTACAGGTAAAGGACTGGACCCGACCACCGGGAAGGACTACGATATGCGCCAGGTGCTCACCTGGCAGGATAAAGATCATCACACCATGGAAATGTATAGAAAAGTAAATGGAAAAGAATTCAAAGAAATGGAAATCAAATACACCCGCAAATAATATCCAGGGATTAGCTTCCACCCGGAGCTAATCCCTCTTTTTTAAAATATCAATTACCTTATAATCCGGCGCACCACCCGCGTAAGACGCTACCAGCGCTCCCAGCGCATTGGCAAACACCAGGCACTCCCTCGCCGCCTTTCCCCGGATAATACTATGCAGGAACCCCGCCAGGAAAGCATCCCCGCTACCTATGGTATCTGCCACCTTCACCGTAATACCCGGTTCCACATAAAAAACATCTTCCATAAACAACATAGCGCCATCGCCCCCCATTGTCACCACAATGGTGTTAATCCCAAAACGCTCCGACAGTAAACGTACTGCCTGCTCTTTATCTACATAAGGATGATACCACCCGCTGGTCAGCTCCAGTTCATTATTGTTCAACTTAAGGATATCGCATTCCCCCAACAGCCATTCCACATGCGTATGGGTATAATGCGGCTCCCTTAAATTAATATCCAGCACCTTGATAACGTTTTCTTTCAACGCCTGCTGCAGCGTGTGCAGCGACACCTTATCACGGGAACAAAGACTGCCAAATACAAAATAACGTGTAGCCTTGTCCTTTAGCCTCTCAGCCAGCAACGGCTCCCATTCAATAAAATCCCACGCCGCCGGGTATACAATATCATAATGCACCTCATGAGGGTTGGTCATATCTGCATATACCTTTCCCGTTTCATGCTCTTCATCTGTTTGCACCAGGCTGGTATCCAGCCCGAACCGTTGCAGCATATCCATTAATCCCTGCCCACGCGCATCACGCCCCACGCGCGATACCAGCGATACCTGTTCACCCAGCTTTTGCAGGTGATAGGCCACATTCATCACCGCCCCTCCGGGCAATTCCTTCTCCGGCAAAATATCCCAGAGCATCTCCCCAAAACAAATGATCCCGTCTGACATAAGTCTTTTTGCTTTAATTAAAAATAACTCCCCTTACAAAGTACGATAAAGCCCTTATATTTATAACAGGAAACCCTCTACCCCCGGAAAGCTGTTTTCAATTACAGGAATATGAAGGTATCGCCCAAAGCAAAAATATGGCTGAAAGTACTGGCTGTTCTTATCATCCTCAGGATAGTAACAGGCGTGGCGTTGTATTACCTCGTGGAGCATAAGTTTGTAAACATCATTCAATATATTGTTAACAAAGAATCCGGTAACGGCTATACGTTCAATGCAGATGATATCGACTTTTCCCTGTTTAAAAGAAACATCGTGATCAGCGGCGCCCGGCTCACCGGGAAAGATACCGTGAATGTGGCCTCCCATTTCGATGTATCTATTCCAAAGGTGTACCTTTCTATCCAGTCGTGGCGCGCACTGATACTGCATAAGAAACTGCTGGTCGACAGTCTTTCCATTACCGGTCCCTCGCTTACAATACACGAACATATAGCCAGGGGCCCGCGCCAGGAAGGGTTCCAGCTTTCCTCCATAGTGCAGCACCTGGAACAAACGCTTCAGTATGTGAACGCACGCATTGTGCACCTGCAAAACGGCGCGCTTGTATACAGTAAGGTAAACGGTCCTCCGCCGTTGCGCGTTGATCACTTCAATTTCTCTATCGTTAATTTTACCAAAGTAACCAATGCAGATAATCATATACTCGGGTCCGACGACGTGGATTTCTCATTCGACCGGCAGCACTGGGTCCTGCCCGATGGCAGGAATACCATTAGCTTCAGGCGCCTGCACTTCTCCGGAAAAAAACAGGTTTTTGAGCTTGATTCCGCTACTATTTACAGTGCAGCCACACCCTCCAAAGGAGAAATGCAACTGCAGGCTGATAAGTTCTATTTCAGCGCACGGCACCTGCCCGCTATTTATATGCGGGAAGAACTACTGATAGATACCCTCATATGTATACGGCCGGTGCTCAGGCTTCCCGGCAGGAAAGTGAGCGCCAAAGATAAAAAGATAGTGCTGGACAGCTTACCCAATACCCTGTTCAGGAAAATGAACTTCCGTTATATCGAAGTAAAAGACGGTGAACTGCTGCTGCGCGGCAATGTATCTACCGGCGCTACCAAACGCAGCAACCTGAATATCTATAACCTCACCATTGCACATGATACCACGCCCGGTATCACCACCGACAGTATTGCACTTAATCTCAATAAAATAAAATTCTATTCGCTCGACAGCCTCTTCCAGCTAAGCGTAGATGAATTTGTACTACAGCAGAATGATGTGATCTTTAATAACGTAGTATACGGTCCTACCCCGCTCAACCACTCCGGCAAAGGCTTAACCTTCCGTGCGCCTTCCCTGCGGCTGAACAACGTGAGCCTGGAAAACCTGCTGAGAAAGCGCTTGAAAGCCTCCGGCGCCGTGCTGTACCAGCCCGGCATTACCTTTCTTACCAAAGCAAAACAACCGGTAAAAGGTAAAAAGCCGGCAGACAGTACCGCTATTAAAATGCCCGCGTTCTATCAAACGCTGCACGGCCTCAGTGAACTGATCCAGGTGAATACTTTCCGGATCGTTGATGGTAATATCAACTTCACCGCCAACGGCAGATCGAAGGTGATACTACAGGTAAAAGATATTAACACCGATATCCTGCTGCATAATTTCCTGCTCAGCGACTCACTGGTAGATATTAAGCATGCTATGCCCAACCTGCATGTCAGGCAGATAAGTGTAGTATTGCCCAAAGCTGAAATCACCATGAACAATTATACCTTCGACGGCACCCAGCGGCACAATAAAGCTGCCAAAGCAACCGTATCGCTGTTAAACGGCACGCTTATCACCGCAAAGGACCTTTACTGGGAAGTGTTCGACTGGGACGTTTACCAGCAATCAAAAGATATACAGGTAGATGTATTAAGAATAGGCGCCGTGAATATACAGGCACATCACGATGGCGCTAAAAAAGAAGCGCCTGCAAAAGACCTCCCGGTAATCCGTATCGCCCGCCTGAACATCGGCAAGGTGCAGTTCAGCAGTGAAGGGCCGGGTGAGCAGAGCAGTTTCCAGGCAGATAAAATAGCTTTGAAAGATATACGCACGCGACAGCGCTTCTTTACCTGGGCATCGGCCACAGGGCTGCTTCATCACATCAGCCATCACAGCAAAGCAATAGATATAGCCGCAGGCCATGTGCAGTTTAACGGCAACGGGCATACGTATATTACAGCTGCAGGTGCAACACTACATAACAGTAACGGGTATACTAAAATAAATCTCCCTTCTGCCGATATTCAAACCAATATTCACAGCACGGATTTCAGCAAAACCGTTATTCCACAGCTGTCCATAGCTGCAGCTACCATTTCACATACCAGCATCAAAGGGAAAGACAGCAGCAGCCTGGAAACACAGGCGAAGCTAAGCGGTACCGGGATTGTACTGCATACCGGTAAACAGCTCCATTTGCAGTATGATGATATGAACCTGGAGTTATCGTCGCTGGCTTTTAACCATACCACTACACAGTTTACAATGCCGCAGCTACAGCTGCAACTGCATAAGGGTACATTGCATAAAGATAAGTCCGGCCACCTGGCGGTACGCTCCGGCGTAGCCCTACAATGGCAGGATGCGCAGTTATCCATGCACCGCGCAGATACGATGGAACTAACGCTGCAGCGGCTATCCGGTATGTTTAACGATGCCGCCTTCTCCTGGAGCCAGGGGCATCAGCTGAAATGGGCATCGTTTATCAGCAATATCACCATCAGCCAGGGCGGTATGCAATACCGCAACAAACAGCTTCATGCCCATGCAGAGAACTTTACGCTGGACCCTGCCACCCAAACATTCCGTCTGAGTAATTTTGAAGCAGCGCCCAATCTTACCGCAGAAGAAACCTTCCGCATTGCGCGCTGGCAGCGCGATTACATCACTGTAAAGGGAGCATCCCTTCAGATCAGCGGCATCAATATGCGTCACCAGGATGGCGACACCACTATTGCCATCAGGAAGATTACGGTAGATAATACACTGCTTACTACGGCCAGGGATAAACGAACTCCGTTTGAGCATGGCATAGAAAAAAGGATGCCTGCAAAATTGATCCGTACCATTCCATTTGCCCTGCAGGTAGATTCCATCGTGATGCGGCAATCGGCGGTAACGGTGAATGAATCGTCTAAGTCTACCAACAAATGGTCGGTTGTACCTATTACTGATATTAACGCACTGATCACTCATTTCGGTAACACCTACGGCAGCAGCGACAGCTTGCTGGTGCAGGCCAGTGGTAAGTTGCTGGGAAATCCCATCCGGTACTTTTCCTATCATGAATCCTATGGTGATTCTCTTTCCGGGTTTACTGCGGAGAGTCGCCTGGCGCCAATGAACCTGCAGGATTTTAATGCAGTAGCCATCCCCATGGCTGCCGTAAAAGTAAGACGCGGCTATGCAGATACCATCTTTTCACAATGGTCGGGGAATAAATATGCCACACTGGGCGTCATGAACTTTTACTATCGCCAGTTGAATGTGCAGGTACTGAATAAGAAAGACTCCACGCGCCAGGATTTTAAAGCCCGTGTATTTACCTCGCTGGCGAACCTTTTACTGAGGAACAGTCATCAGCGGCCCACGCGGATGTTCTTTGAACGGGACCGGGAAAAATTCATTTTCAACTATTGGGTAAAAGCAGAAACTTCCGGTATTCTAACAGCTGTGGGTGTTAAAAAAGACCGGAAGTACCTGAAGAAATATAATAAACTGGCAAAGAAATATTCCCTGCCCAAAAAATAGCTTATTCCCTGATAATAGCCAGGGCCTTATCCAGCAGCTCATCCCTGTTTTCACGTATACCCTTTACCGTTGGTTCCATAACAATGTCGGGGCCAATGCCGGTGCGTTGTGTTTCCCTCCCATCGGGGTAGTACACGCCAATGCCGGTGATCAGTGTTTGTATGCCACCAGGCAGTGAAAAGAAGGATATATTCCCATCGGCACCGGCGGTAGTGCTGCCAAGTACTACCGCACGTGGCGCCAGCCGCAGCGCCATTGTTACAAATTCTGCATTGCTTTGGGTAGTAGCGTCTACAAGGATCACTACCTTGCCTTTGTAATAATCTTTATTCTTGGAGCCGGCCTCCATTTCACCTGTCATTGCAAACTGGCCTGGCTGCCGTATGCTTCCTACTGTAAATTTCGCAAAGGGTGCAGGTGATGGCAGTACATATTTTATGAGTGATTGCAGCAGGTTATCCGCCGGGTAGGAACGCAGGTCTATCACCATTCCTTTTGTATTTTTAAAAGCCTCTCTTACTGTATCCATTTGTGTATTCTTAAAAGTGCCGGGGTATACATAGCCTACGTCTTCGCCGATCATTTTCCAGGAAGCAACCGGCGGATCATATATCACCATCGCCTCTTTGTAGGTTACTGCGGGCACTGTTACGCTGCCGGTGGCGCCATCCCTTTCATAGTCGAGCAGCAGGGAGCTGTCGCGGGTTTGAAACAGCGTGCGTTCAATCCTGTTCAGCTGCGTGGCGTAATTGGAGGCAGAGGTAAGCGGCAGCAGTCTTTTAACTATGGCAGTAACCGGTTCTTTATTGATGGCAGTAATAACATCTCCTTTGCGTAATCCGTATTTTTCATTGGCTACTTTCATCACTACCGCCTTTTCTTCTGCGAACCGGATACGTACCGGCAATGTTTTAAATCTATCTGCTCCACGGATCAACAGGTTAGGGCCTGATATACCGGCATGGGAATCATGAATGCCTGCAATCAGCCGCAGCAGCGCAGTTTGATAAGCAGCGGTATCTGCCGCATTTACCATGGCAGGAATAAACTCCGCCAGCTTATTGTTCCAGCCTTCGGTGATGAGGTGTTTGTATGGGAAGCAGTATTGTATGATATTCCAGTAGCGGTACAGTGCCAGCAGCCGGAAACCGGCATCGGGGTATGGCATGTTGTTGTATGCCTGTTCATTTGTAAAAGCAGGGTTACCGGCGGGCTCCATTCCCAGGTAGTAATTGAAGTCGGCCCGGTTCAGGGCTTCCACTTTTTTCAGTGATGCGGACAATGCCGGGCCTAATGTTTTTTCATCTGAAAGCCAGTCGAGGTCGGCTTTGAATTTGATCGTTTGCTTGCTGTTATGCGCACGCGGGACTTCTCCCGGGGCGGCAAGCCGGTTCACCCAACGAAGCAGCACTTCATTCCTGGCTGTTTCGCTGTTGCTGTTCAGTACATCCGGCAAGATGCGGAACAGTTCATAATCCCAGTTATATTCCCCGGCCATTACGGCAGGGTGATAATATTTCAGGAAGCCCCACACTTTCCCCAGTACTTCCAGGTGTTTTTCCTGCAGGGCGGTAAGAGAGGGAATATTTATCCCTGATCCGGCGTCGAAGGCATGATCACTGTCTGCCTTAAACACGCGCAGCGGCGACGCATCTTTCAACGGCTTTCCATCTACCAGCACTTCCAGGTTATCTGCCCATACTCTGCCACTGCTGCTGTTAATAGCGCCAACGTATACAGTGCCGCCACCATCAGGCAGGGAAAGGGTAATACTGTATTCTTGCCAGCCGGTGGTTCCCTGCAACCGCTGCTTTTGCATATTATCCATTTTGTACACCGCGCCTGACCGGTTATCCACACGCATAAACAGTCCGCCATAACCACCGGCTACCGAATCCAGCTTCAGATAGCCATTGAGGGTAACCGTTTTCCCTGCGAACGTAACCGGGATACGTTTAACGGCACAACCAAAATCGCGGTTGCCTGTTTTTCCTGCGGGGGCAATACGTAGCGCACTATGTCCTTCATAACTGGTACTGGTATCCACATCAAGTTGGTAATTGCCGCCCCAGTTGATCCAACCGGAAGGTAACCCGGGGCCTTTACTTTCAAAACTTCCATCAAAAGCAGCAGGGGATTGGGCTGCAGCGGGAAGAGATAAGGAGAACAATAATACAAGGGCCGGAAAGCGCATAAGGAAAAAGGATTTTCTGTTTCAAATCTCCCTTAAATTAACAGGTATTTTTGCACCCAAAAAGTTAAAATATGTGCTTGATTATTTTACGGTTTGCAGTTACTTCCAGTATAGGTCTCCGATACTTACCGCATACTTAGGAGTCGTCTATGTGTAGTACTTACTATACAGTCCTTATATACTCTTCATACGGTCAACACGAGCTAATAATGCACTTTCAATGCTTAGTGCATGCATTTCTCTGCAAAAAGCGGCAAAAACGGCGGGATTATTTTCCCGGTATTCCTGCGGTTTGTAATTTTACATTGGATATGGAAAGGAGAAGATTAAATACTTTACCCTTCCCTGGTTACAACTTTTTATCCGACCTTTGTTACCCAATTTTAAGCGATTATGAAAGTTTGCATTGCTGAAAAACCAAGTGTGGCAAGGGATATTGCAGAAGTGATCGGTGCGAACCAACGCAAAGAGGGCTACTATGAGGGCAATGGCTACCAGGTTACCTGGACTTTCGGACATTTCTGTACCCTTAAAGAGCCGCACGATTACTATGAGCAATGGAAGTTCTGGCGACTGGAAGATCTCCCGATGATCCCTCCCAGCTTTGGTATCAAACTGATTGAAAATTCCGGCGTACAGAAACAGTTTAAAATTATAGAAACCCTGGTACAGGCCTGTGAAGAGGTGATCAACTGCGGGGATGCCGGCCAGGAAGGAGAACTGATACAGCGTTGGGTACTGTTGAAAGCAAAATGCACCGCGCCTGTTAAAAGGTTGTGGATATCGTCACTAACGGTGGAGGCTATCCGCGATGGGTTTCAGCACCTGAAAGCGGCGGAACAATATAATAACCTGTATGCAGCAGGCAGCGCACGCGCTATAGGCGACTGGCTCCTGGGGATGAACGCTACCCGCCTGTTCACCAAAAAATTTGCACAGGGTAAGGTAGTGTTATCGATCGGCAGGGTGCAAACACCTACCCTGGCTATGATTGTGCAGCGGCAGAAAGAAATCAATGCCTTCGTATCGGAAGACTACTGGGAGCTGAAAACTATTTACCGGGAAACGGAGTTCACCGCGGCCATCGACCGGCTTAAAACGCCTGATAAAGCCGCCAAAGGACTTGCCTATCTCAAGGAGCACCCGTTTGAAGTGACCTCCTTCGAAAAGAAAGACGGGAAAGAAGGGAACCCACGCCTGTTTGACCTCACCGCCCTGCAGGTGGAAGCCAATAAAAAATTCGGGTTCTCCGCGGATGATACGTTGAAATATATACAGAATCTTTACGAGAAAAAACTGACCACCTACCCCAGAGTAGATACCACTTACCTCTCGGAAGACCTGCATCCGAAAATTGCCGGCATCCTGCAGGATATGACGCCCTATAGCGCGCTCACCGCCCCGCTGCTGGCGAATCCTATTCCAAAGCTGAAAACCGTTTTCGATGACAAGAAGGTAACAGACCACCACGCTATTATCCCTACCGGCCAGCATCCCGGCGGACTTCCCCTGGAAGAAAAACGGATCTACGATCTGGTAGCCCGTCGCTTTATCGCGGCCTTTTACCCGGAATGTAAGATCTCCAATACCACCGTACTCGGTAAGGTAGGGCAGGTACCTTTTAAAGTGACCGGTAAACAGATCATAGAGCCTGGCTGGAAGGAGGTATATGCCAACGATGTAAAAGAGAAAAAAGAAGGGGAAGAAGAAGAGAAAATACTACCTCATTTTGAAGTGGGTGAAAGCGGTCCGCATACCCCACGCATCCACCAGGGTAAAACCTCTCCGCCCAAAGCCTTTACAGAAGCCACTTTGCTGAGAGCAATGGAAACCGCAGGTAAACAGGTGGATGATGAAGAAATGAGGGAACTGCTGAAAGACAATGGCATAGGCCGTCCATCTACCCGCGCCAATATCATTGAAACACTGTTCCGCAGAAAATATATCGAGAAGAAAAAGAAGAATATCTATGCCACCCAAACCGGTATTGACCTGATAGATACCATACAAACAGAGCTGCTTAAAAGTGCTGAATTAACCGGCCAGTGGGAACGGAAGCTACGCCTTATAGAAAAAGGCGAGTACGCCATGGATACCTTTAAAGATGAGCTGATACAGATGGTGGTAGATCTTACCAAAGAAGTGAAAACCGCCAGCTACAAATTTATTACCATTGCGCCTGATCCGCTACCAGTGCCGGAAGAAAAAGAGAAACCCAAAAAAGAGCCAAAGCCTAAAAAGGCAATTGTAATAGAAGAGCTGCAATGTCCGAAGTGCAAAACGCACCCGCTTAAAAAAGGCAATACCGCTTATGGCTGTGCAAATTTCACGGTATGCGGCTTCAAGCTGCCTTTTGAAATACTTGGCAAAAAGCTTACTGATAAACATATTACCGACCTGCTCACCAAAGGTAAAACCAGCAAGATCAAAGGTCTTAAAATTCCGGGCAGCAATGAAGAGCGGGAAGGCAAGCTGGAGCTGGGAGCCGACTTTAATGTAACCCTCTCCTAGCGCAGGGGGGATTGTAGCGGGTTTTGTCTTGGAACAAATTCCGCGTGCCGGAGGCGATACAGCAGCGCCTCTACACGATAGCAGTACCTACTGTTACTTCTTTCCACTGTTCCAGGTCGGATTCTATAGCTGCTATTTTCTGGTAGGCGAGGTTGTACGCGTCTTCTCCGAGGAAGAGGTGAAGCGGTGCGTTTTCCACAGCTGCAATATCGATGATGGCGGCTACCGCTTTTTCGGGATCGCCCGGTTGGTTACCGTTGATCTCTTCCTGGTGCACCTGTTGCGTAGCGCGAACAGACTGGTAGGCATCCAGCTGGTTTGCTGGCACACCGAGAGAGCCTGAAGTAAGGAAATCGGTTCTGAAATAACCGGGAGATACAATGGTCACTGAAATGCCAAATGGTTTTACTTCGGCAGCCAGTGATTCTGATAAACCGTCTACAGCAAATTTGGTAGCGCAATAGATGCCGAAACCGGGGAAGCCACCGGTAAAGCCGGCAATAGAGGAAATGTTTAAAATATGCCCCGCCTGTTGTGCCCTCATATAGGGCAGTATACTGCGGGTTACATTAAGCAGGCCAAATACGTTCACATCAAAGTTACTACGTGATTCAGCATCCGATAACTCTTCGATACTACCTACCTGTCCGTAGCCGGCGTTGTTTACCAGTACATCTATACGTCCGAAACGGCTGATGGTTTCTTTTACCGCCGCGTGTACGCTGCTTTCTGTTTTCAGGTCTACGGCAAGCGGCAGGAAATCATCGCCTGTTGCTACTTTACGGAGATCCTCAATATTGCGGGAAGTGGCGGCTACTTTATATCCTTTGCTTAATAACTGTTTTACGAGGGAGCGGCCTAATCCTTTAGAGGCGCCGGTTACAAACCATACTTTTTTGTTGTCCATGATCTTTGTGTTTTTGTTCTCACAAAAGTAGACCAGGGATTGCTGCCGGTTGTTACATCAATCAAACCAATAATTGCAAAAATCAAACAGCGCGGAAAGCACCGGGAGTGATACTGGTTTGTTTTTTAAAAAAGTTACTGAAATGAGCAGGTTCTTCAAACCCGAGGGCATAGCTGATCTCTGCCACGTTCCAGCTGGTATGCTTTAGTAAAGCCATTGCCTCGGCGGTAATGCGCTCCGCAATGTGAGTGGTGGTGGTTTTACCCGTGGTATCGCGGATTGCGCGGTTCAGGTGGTTCACATGAACGGAAAGCTGTTTGGCAAAGTCGTTGGCGGAGCGCATTACAAAACGCTGCGACGGCGATTCAATGGGGAATTGCCGCTCCAGCAGGTCGGTAAATACCGCTGTGATGCGCGACTTCGCATCTGCATGCTGGTACAGGGTTTCGGAGGGCTGCATCTTTAACGCGTAGTGAATGATCTCTGTAAGATAGCTGCGCAACAGGTCGTATTTATACACATAGTCGGAATTGATTTCCGTCAGCATCTTTTTAAAGAGTTGTGATACTTCTTTGTCCTGGGCCTTCGTTAGCTGGTAAGAAGGAATACCGCCGGGCATCATCATGGGCAGATCGTGCAGGTTGCCGCGGGTGGCTCCTGTAAAAAAGGATTCCCTGAAGATGCAGAAATAACCGCTATTGTCGGCCGACAGTGGCTCCCAGCCATAAGGCACCTGGGGGTTAAAAAAGACGAGCGCACTGCCTTTTACTTCCGTGGTTTTATCAGCATAATGGAAGATATTGCCTCCCCTCAGCAGGCTTACCTTGTAAAAGTCGCGACGACTGTAACTAACCGTAGAGCGGCCATCCACCACACAATCTTCCAGCCGGAATACATTAAAATGCCCTATATCCTGTTGCAATTTATCTGGTACGGCCTGGAACTTATGTTCGTAAAATTCCCGGAGTGATTCTGTTTTATTCATCCCGCAAAGTTACAAAATTCACACCATGAACAAATTATTGTGATTACCGGGGGTAACCACAATAATCTGTTGTTATGTTTTAACAGGCTAATACCAAATCTTCCGGTTCCCGGAATTTCCTTTCGCTGCTTTTAATGGGCACATCGTTAATGGCCGCCAGCCTGCGTTGCATCAGCCCATCGGCGTTAAATTCCCACAGCTCATTACCGTAAGAGCGGAACCAGTTGCCGGCATGATCATGCCATTCATATTCAAAACATACGGCAATATGGTTGTCTGTAAAGCTCCAGAGCTCTTTTTTGAGGCGGTAGTCCAGCTCCTTCTGCCATTTCTTTGTAAGAAATGCCACTACTTCTTCCCGGCCATTGATAAACTGGTCGCGGTTGCGCCATACCGTGTCAGGTGTGTACACCATTGAAACCTTTTGCGGATCGCGGCTATTCCAGGCATCTTCAGCCATTTGTACTTTCTGCAGGGCGGTTTCCTTTGTAAACGGAGGGAGGGGGAATTTTTTTTCCATGATAAAGAGGTTTGAAAATGATAAACATGATTAGATAGATCGATCTGTCTATTATTTGCGTAAATAAAAATCGCCTGCGGCGATGCGTATTTTGTCTGACTCACAGCAACCCCAGCGCCATTTTCTTCGCTTCCTGTACCGGCCACTGGTTCCGGTAAAGCTGGCTTTCCACGATGGCCGACTCAAACAGTAAGTACACATGGTCCTTTACAGCCTGCTTCTCATGAGTGAGGATTTCTGCCAGGAAGGCACGCAGATCTTTTTTGTGATCCTGTATTACACTCAATACAGCAGTATCCTTATCTGTTGTTTCCGACAGGATATTCAAAAAAGCACAACCCCTGAAATGCTCCTTCTCATTATTATCAAACAGGAAATCAAACGCCGCCCCAATTTTCTCCTTCGTTTTACTTACCTCGCCGGTATAGCTTTTCAATCCGTTCATCCAATCGATATGCCGCTGGTGCAGGAACGCCAGCAATAAAGATTCCTTTGATTCATAATGCAGGTATAAACTGGCCCTCGCCACGCCGGCCTCCTCAATCACCTGGTTAATGCCCGTAGCATGATAGCCCTGGTTATAAAAAAGCGTTGTAGCCGTTTCAAGTAAACGCTGTTTCGGATCACCTGTTTTCTTCTTCATGGAACAAAGATAAGAATAAATAGACAGATCGATCTATCTTTTTCTGGTTTTTTTATAAAACAGGAAAAAAAAGTGAAGCATATTCTATCTTGTTGACAAATAATCAAGCGCTTAGCATGTATTTAATATTCCGGAAACTGTTTATTTACCTGTTCCTTTTATGGCCTGTCGTGTTGGTGGGCAAACCCGTATTTGTAAAAACCGCTCCTATGCCTGCCGGCTATCGCCATACGGGGGTAACTGCAAGTGCCGCTTCGCCCGCTACAGTCACCGGCCTGAAATGTGAGCACCTGGTAACACCAATTGGTGTCGATGCCGCTCATCCGCGACTATCGTGGCAACTGGGCGATAACCGCAACGGCGCGCAACAAACGGCCTATCAAATCCGGGTATCCACTGATTCTATGACCCTGGATACCCACCCGCTATGGACTTCCGGTAAAATCAACAGTGCAGACATCATGACCAGCTTCCCCGGGAAAGCGCTGCAACCATTTACCCGCTACTACTGGAGCGTGGAAGTATGGGATAAAGACGGCGTGAAAACCACTCCCGGCCGTTCCTGGTTTGAAACGGGCATGTTGCAGCAAAGCAACTGGAAAGGCGCGTGGATCAGCGATGGCGACGATATCCGGCTAAAGCCCGCCGCCAATTTCAGAAAAGTTTTTACCGCTACTAAACAGGTGAAATCGGCACGCGCCTATATTGCGGTGGCCGGCCTGTACGAACTGTATATCAACGGAACCAAAGCAGGCAATCACCGCCTCGATCCCATGTACACCCGTTTCGACCGCCGTACCCTGTATGTTACCTATGATGTTACCACCCTCCTGCAATCAGGCAGGAACGCCATTGGTGTAATGCTGGGCAATGGCTGGTACAATCACCAGTCTACCGCCGTATGGAACTTCCACGAAGCGCCCTGGCGCGGCAGACCCGCTTTTTGCCTCGATCTGCGGGTTACCTATACCGATGGCAGCGTGGAAACCATCAGCTCGGGGAAAGACTGGAAAACAGCACTGGGGCCTGTTGTATTCAACAGCATCTATACTGCCGAACATTACGACGCCCGCAAAGAACAACCAGGATGGAATACGGTTAATTTCGATGACAGCAAATGGAAAGATGTTATTTATCGCGCAGCGCCTTCACAGCACATTGTTTCACAACAGTTGTATCCTATCGAGAACGTAGAGGAAATTCCTGCCGCCAGTGTTGCCCATCCCAACGACAGCACCTGGATATACGACCTGGGCAGGAATATTGCCGGCGTAAGCAGGATCCGCGTAAGCGGCCCGGCAGGCACGGTGCTTAAACTGAAACACGGGGAACAACTGGATAAAAAAGGCTTTGTGGATCTCTCCAATATTATAGTGCATTACCGCCCTACAGATGATACCGATCCTTTCCAGACAGATATTTTTATTCTCAGCGGAAAAGGAGAGGAAACCTTTATGCCCCGCTTTAACTATAAAGGATTCCAATATGTGGAAGTGACGAGCAGCCAGCCGGTACAACTTCATAAGGAAAGTCTCACCGGCTACTTCATGCACAGTAATGTGCCTCCTGCGGGGCACATCCATGGCTCAGATACCATGATCAATAAACTGTTCGCCGCCACCAATAACGCCTATCTCTCCAACCTGTTCGGCTATCCTACAGATTGCCCCCAACGTGAAAAGAACGGCTGGACCGGGGATGCGCAAATTGCCATTGAAACAGGACTGTACAGCTACGATGGTATCACCATCTACGAAAAATGGCTGGCAGACCATCGCGATGAGCAACAACCCAACGGTGTGCTGCCTTCCATTATCCCAACCGGCGGCTGGGGATATGAATGGGGTAACGGCCCCGACTGGACCAGCACTATTGCCATCATTCCATGGAACATCTATCTTTTTTACGGGGATACCACGCTCCTCTCCGCCTCGTATGACAATATGCGCAGGTATGTAGACAGGATCACCGCTATCAGTCCTTCAGGGTTAACTACCTGGGGCCTGGGCGATTGGGTGCCGGTTAAATCAAAATCGCCGGTGGAGTTCACCTCTTCTGCCTACTACTACGCCGATGCAATGATACTTGCCAAAGCAGCCAAACTGTTTGGCAAAACCGCCGACTATACGAAATACAGTACACTGGCAGCAAAGATCAAAACTGCCTTTAATGCGAAATATCTCAATAAAGAAACAGGCATTTATGGAGAAGGCGTACAAACAGAGCTAAGTGTGGCGCTGTATTGGGGCCTGGTACCGGATTCCATGAAAAACAAGGTAGCCGCCAATCTTGCAAAGAGAGTGGCGGCAGACAACTTCCACCTGGATGTGGGCCTGCTTGGCACCAAAAGTATCCTGAATGCGCTTAGTGAAAACGGGTATGCAGATGTGGCGTGGAAGCTGGCCGCCCAACGCACTTTCCCATCCTGGGGCTGGTGGATCATGAACGGCGCCACTACCCTTTTTGAAAACTGGGATATCAATGCCTCCTCGGATCTTTCCCGCAACCACATTATGTTCGGTGAAATAGGCGCGTGGATGTATAAAGGCGTGGCCGGTATCAGGCCTGATGAAAATGCGCCAGGGTTTAAAAACATTTTACTCACGCCCAACTTCGTGGAAGGACTGGATCATTTTGAAGGAAGTCACGACAGCCCGTACGGTACCATCATTTCTTCCTGGAAAAGAAACGGCGCTGCCATCACCTACTGTGTAACAGTGCCTGCAAATGCCGGGGCAGATATCTTCTTTCATATCTCCCCTACACAAAAAATATATGAAAACGGTAAACCTGTGATAACACAAAACACCGGGAAGGGATTACAATATCATGTAACCGCTGGTACAAGAGAGTTTCAGATCAGGTAAGCCGGATCTTTAAGAATAAATTCCACTCCCTTCTTTCCCGCTATGATGGCAGCATGCGCCATATTATAAAAAAGCGAGGTTTCGAGTACGCCCGGGATCTCCTTTAAACGATGATTGAGGCTGTCTAATGGCGGGAAGGAACGGAACCAGATATCAATGAGCAGGTTGCCATGCTCAGTAATTACCGCCCCGTCTTTTTTATTACTAAGCCGCAACTCGGGATTTGCGAGCGAAAATATTTTCTTCAGCTGTTTCATTACAAAGGGAATCGCTTCGGGTATCACTTCTATCACCACGGGAAAAGTAGTATACAACTGTGCTACATATTTGGCTCCGTCGCCAATCAAAATAAATTTATCGGCCATTGCCGCCAGCAATTTCTCCTGTGTATGAATACCGCCGCCGCTTTTCAATGCGTTCAGCTGGTAATCAAACTGATCACATCCATCAAAATAAATATCCAGCCGGGATACATCTCCGGGTTGTTTAATATTGAATCCGTGTTCCCGCAGTTGTTGTAAGGTGTTATAGGAAGAAGTGACGGTAGTAATATTTTTAAACAACGCTTCTTCGCTTTTCAGGTAGTTCACCAGGTGAGCGATGGTGCTGCCTGCACCCAGTCCGATGGTTTGACCGGATTGTATATAATCCAGTGCTGCCCTGGCAGCCATTTGTTTCAGATCTTCCATATGAGTTGTTATGAAAGATAAAGATGCGATTTTTTTGTCTTACCCGGTATACACCGGGCAAGACAAAATTCCGCCACCTTATACTGTAATGCGATACTTCATTCCTTTCTTTGTAGCGAAGCGCAGCACGCCATCTTTGTACTGATGCGGCACTACCGCTCCGCTACGGTCCTTTACCACAGCGCTTTCCGGCAGTAACAGGCGGCATTCCGCACCTGTATTGGAAAGCAGGCTGAGCTCGTGCACAGTTTTATTTTTCCAGCTGAAATCCACTACAAAACCATTGATAGCGCAGAGGCCCTGTACCTGTCCGGCTGCAAATTCAGGATTATCCGGGAGTGCAGGCAGCAGGCGGATCACGTTATCGCCACCATGACTTTGCAGCAGCATTTCCGCGATACCGGCTACAGCGCCCAAGTTACCGTCTATCTGGAAAGGCGGGTGTGCGCAGAACAGGTTGGCATAAGTGCCTGCGCCGGAGCGCATACTGATTTCGCTGGTGGCTGCGGCAGGCGCCAGCAATTCCTGCAGCATTTTATAGGCGTGGTTACCGTTGCCTAAACGGGCCCAGAAAGCGATTTTCCAGGCACGTGACCAACCGGTACCGCCATCGCCTCTCCTGAGCAGTGTTTTCTCTGCTGCAGCCGCCAGTTCCGGTGTATCCCAGGGAGTAATTTCATCGTAAGGATATAAGCCATACAAAGGCGATACATGGCGGTGATGCGGGTCTGCCTCCTTGTAGTCTTCCAGCCATTCCTGGATACCGCCGGTAGACGGGCTTACCTGGTTAGGCGCCAGTTTACCGAGCACTATCTGCAGGCTATCCGCCCAGGCCTTATCCGTTTGCAGGATGCGAGCGGCTTCCTGGTTAGCTTTGAGGAGGTCTCTGCCTATCTGCATATCCATGGTAGGTCCCATACAGGTTTGCCCCTGCTGCCCGTTGGGCAGGATATATGCGTTTTCCGGGGAGTTAGAAGGCGCTGTGACCAGCCACTGATGCGATGGTTCCGTGATCAGGATATCTTTATAAAAAACAGCCGCGCCTTTGAGCACAGGGTATATTTCTTTCAGGAATTTTTTATCGTTGGTATACTGGTAGTGTTTCCAGAGATGAGTGGCCACCCAGGCGCCGCCCGTTAGCGTAGAGCCCCAGTCGGCCCCTTCACCGGGAGAGGTAAAGCCCCAGGGATTATTGATCACGTGCGCCACCCAGCCATCGGCTTTATAGTAGGTGCGTGCAGTGCGCTGTCCGTATTTGGCCATTTGTTTTGCCAATGTAAATAAAGGCTGGTGGCAATCAGACAGGTTGGTAACTTCCGCCGGCCAGTAGTTCATCTGTACATTGATGTTCAGGTGGTAGTCTGCATTCCATGGCGTTTGGTATTCTTCCGCCCATAAGCCCTGCAGGTTGGCCGGCATGCCGCCATTGCGGGAAGAGCTGATGAGCAGGTAACGGCCAAAGTTAAAATACAGTGAAGCCAGGGAGGCATCTTTATTGCCATCGTGCAGGCGTTGGAGCCGGTCGATGGTAGAAAGGGACCTTACCTCATCATTACTGTTATCTGCAAATGAAAGGCGGCAACGGTTAAAGAACGACGTATAATCTTTCACGTGGGCCCGCAGTAATCCCTGCCAGGGAACCGCCGCTGCTTTACTGATATCAGCCACCGTTTGGGGCATAGGCGCCGGGCCAGGCGTTTCCACTGCCGGCCAGTTCATATTGGTGCGGGCTGCCACCAGTAACAGGCATTCATTGGCGTTGCTAATAGTGATCTGATCATTACTTTCTGAGCGGGTACCGCCGTTGGAGATAACTTTCAGTATGGCCGCATATTGCACGCCGGGATCATTGTTACCGCCATTCAGTGTACCGCTCATTTCCAGGTTACCGTTTACCACTTTCAGTGCGGCGCGTTCCTTACGGTACAATCCTGTAGTGAAAGAAAGGCTGCCGGGTTTGCTGGCGGTGAGACGTACCACCGCTACCTGCCCCGGGACAGACACCAGTACTTCTTCCTTAAAACCGGTTCCGTTCCTTTCCCAGCTTACAGTGCTCAGGGCACTGTCCAACCGCAGCCACCGCTGGTAGTTGCTTATAGCCGATGTAGTATCTTTCCACTGGATAAAAAGATCGCCCAATGTCTGGTAGCAGCCAAACTTCACGTTAGCGCCACCACTGCTTCCCGGACCTTTGCAAACAAAATACTGTTGCAGCATTTTCTGCGCTTCAATATTCTTTCCTTCCAGCAATAATGTTCTGATCTGTGGCAGGTAGTTGCCGGCCTCTTTACTGTCGGCATCCTGTACACCGCCGGCCCACATGGATATTTCATTCAGTACAATCCGTTCCCTGTTGGTGTTTCCAAACACCATAGCGCCCATGCGACCATTACCCAGCGGGGCGGAAGCTGTGAAATGCCGGGCCGGTTCACTGAACCGTACGGTTACATCAGATTGCGCCGATAAAGTAAGGGCGCCCAATAAAAATGCGGCTTGCAGCGTGGAATATATCTTGCAGTTCATGTGCATCAAGATATATAAAATAGTGATGCACCGGAAGCTGGTGGGAGCGATTTGCTAAATACAAATTAAAAAATGCGAATTCCGTATTGGTGGGGGTCGCCTTCGGCGACGCGGGATTTGTCTTGGAACACTGATTATGATGATTTTGATGATTACTTTGACTTTATTTTTTGAATAATTATTAAGAGAGATATAAGCGGGTATTCGATTTTACTTTCTATCTCTCATAATAATTATTCAAAAAAATAAAAATAACATCAGCGTAATCATCAAAATCATCATAATCAGTGTTCCAAGACAATTTCCGCTGCTACAACCGCTTTATCCCTTCGAGGCAGGCGCGCGCATTGTGGTAGGGGCATTTCCAGAGCCCTGCTTTGTCTTCCGGTTTGATGGAGTAGTCTTTATACACACCCCAGAACCATTCGCCGTTGGTTTTATCAATGATGTGCTTTTCAATAAAGTGCCAGGTGTTCAGTGCATGCTGCAGGTAAGGCCCCTGTGGCTGTAGTTGCCAGGCATTGACAAACCCTACCAGTGCTTCGGCCTGCGGCCACCAGTGTTTTTCAGCAACCATATGTTGTTGGGCGGTTTCATATTCATACCAGAGACCGCCGTCTTTATCGGTTCCTTCCTGCAGGGTGAGGTTGGTGATCACCAGGGCCAGTTTTTTGTAGAGAGTGATGAGGGCGGCGTCTTCAATGATTTCCGCTGCCTGCAGCAACAGCCAGCTGGCTTCAATGTCGTGCCCGTAGGAAATGTTATTGCCTTTTACCTGCCATTGTTCATCAAAAAATAAATGCAGATGCCCGCTTTTCTGATCGATGATCTTATCATGGAATAATTGCAATAAGCGTTTTATCTGGACGCGCAATTGCTGATCCGGCCAAACGGTGTAGAGGTTGGCGTATGCTTCCACCACATGCAGATGGGTGTTCATCGTTTTCTTTTCGTTGGCATCTTTTGCGCTGAGGCGAAGGTCTGCTATTTCCTGCCAGTTGCGTGTAAAGGCTTCAAAGTAGCCATCATGCACAGGGTCGAAACTGTGCTGTTCAATACTGTTGTAAAGAGAGATAGCTGTTGTGAGCACTTCCGGATGCGCAGTCGCTTTATAGTATTCACTATAGGCATACAAAGCAAAGGCAATGGCATATACCTGTTTTTTTGTTTCCGCCGGCCGCCCGGTATAGTCTACCGTCCAGTATACGCCTCCATAAGTATGATCAATAAAGTGCGCATTAAAATAACGGTATGCACGGTCTGCTGTTGCAAGGTATACAGGATTGAGCGTATGATTGCAGGCAGCGGCAAATGTCCATAAAATACGGGCATTTAATACAGCTCCCTTTGCCGCTTCCGGTACAGGAATATTATCATTTCCCAGCTTCCCGTAAAAACCTCCGTATACTTTATCCGGTGTATACTTCATCCAGTAATTAAGGATAGCTGCGAGCTCTTTTTCCAGTGCTGTTTTTAATTCCTGTTGCATTATTTTCTTCTTTGTTCCAGTTCCGCTGATATAATAGCGATACGCTCTTCAGAAAGCGGGTACATGGCAATAAATATGACAGACAATACCGAACCTATAGCCGGTAAAAAACTAAGCATTAACAGGATGCCATTCTGTGCGGCATCCGCCTGCACCTCATTGGCTTTAAAACCAAAGGCGCCCAGCAACCAACCGGTGAGCGCACCACCGATGGTCCATCCGAATTTCTGCGACATGGACGAAGACGAGAAGATGAGCCCTGTAGCACGGCGCCCGTTCCTCCATTCGGAGTAGTCTGCGATATCGGCATACATTGACCATAGCAACGGGAAAATGATCCCCGCACAAATGCTGATGAGGAACTGGAATACAAAGATCAGTGTAAGCTGTTCCCTTCCAAGCCAGTAAAACGCTATACTAAGTGCCGAAGCTATTACCATAGCCCCCAGGTAGGTATTTTTCTTGCCTGCTTTATTGCCTAAGGGAGAGGCCAGGATGACGCCCGCTATATTCGCCGCCTGGCCCAGTACCAGGTACAAGGTGGACCAGGTGATGCTCATACCGCCCAGTTTAAAAGCA
Source organism: Chitinophaga polysaccharea (assembly GCF_902150045.1). GTDB lineage: Bacteria > Bacteroidota > Bacteroidia > Chitinophagales > Chitinophagaceae > Chitinophaga > Chitinophaga polysaccharea_A. The sequence goes on along the minus strand of NZ_CABFVU010000002.1, from coordinate 1,274,027 downwards.
TCCATATCACGGATATAATATTTGAAATAGTAAAGGGTGGCGCCATCACGTATAGAATTGAAAATAAGCGCTGCAACACCTGCTCCCAGCAATATCCACCAGGGCTTATTCTTATAAAGATCCTTTATATCTTCCTTCAGGGACGGTTGTTCATCTTTGATAGGTTGCACCCTTTCCTTTACCCATGCAAAGCACAACAGGAATAAAATTACGCAGATAACCGCTATTACTGCTACCCCCAGCTGCCAGCCGGCTTGCAGGTTCTCCTTTCCGCCGGCTTTACTGAATAAATTAACCAGGGGCTCTATCAAAGCCAGTGCTATCAGGCTGCCGCCAAACGCAAAAGCCATACGGAAAGAGGCCAGTGTATTCCTCTCCTTTCCATCTGCGGAGATTACACCGAGCAACGAAGCATAAGGCACGTTGATCAGTGAATAGATCATCATCATGGCGGAGTAGGTAATGTAAGCGTATACCAGCTTGCCCGTGGCGTTGTAGCCCGGTGTGGTAAAAGTGAGTATACCGATGATACCGAAAGGTACCGCCATGTATAAAATGTAAGGCCGGAACTTCCCCCATTTTGAATGGGTTCTGTCCGATAACGTTCCTACCACCGGATCAAAAAAGGTATCCCATATACGGGTGATCAGGAACATGGTGCCTACTGCTGCGGCAGCAATGCCCATTACATCTGTATAAAAAAATAACAGGTACATCCCGAATAACTTCCAGAACATGGAAGAAGCCATATCTCCAAAGCCATACCCTATTTTTTCCTTTAACGAAATTTTGTTATTCATAGGCGGAATACGATCCCTGTAAAATAGCATTATTTATCCATTCAGGGCGCCTTGTTATCAAGCTGAAGTATCAGTCATCCGCAGGGGTGATCTCAAACCTGCCGGCATAAGGCAGCGGTTCCACCGGGCGGTTGGTAAGCGTGCCCCAGGCATAGGTAAAACAGGCCCCGAAGTAAAAGATCAGGGAAGAATAAAACATAAACAACAGCAACAGCACTGTAGAGGCAGAGGCTCCATAGATACTGTTGATACTGCTGTAGGTGAGCATCACTTTCAATACCATTTTCCCCATATTAAACAGGATACTGGTTACCAGTGCACCGGTAATACCCACCCGCCAGCGGGGGCGCCCATCCGGCAGAAAATGGAATACCAGGAAAAACCAGATGGTAACAATGATGACAGAAATTACGTAATTAAGGGTGCCGTTATAATAACTGCCCAGGGCAGGCAGGTACTGGTCTATGTATTTCCCAAGAAAGATGCGCGCAGTTTCCGCTACCAGGTCGATGATAAAAAGAACGCCTGCAAAAACGATCACCAGTACAGCTTTGAGTCGGGATACCATTATCTCTCCAAAGCTGCTTTTATGGATGGGCCTTATTTTCCATAGTTCATTCAGGGATCCTTTAATGATTTTAAAGAGCGTGGTAGCTACGAACAGCAGGAAAATAAACCCTGCAATGGCAATGATCCAGTTTTGTGCAATGCTGCGGAACGCTTTCAATGTTCCAAGGATGGCTTCGGTTGTTTCCTGTCCAAACATATTTTCCAGTTGCTTCATCAAACGCTGACCAGGGTGCTGGATCCGGAAAATAATACGCAGCAGCTGGATGATAATGATGAGGATGGCGGGTAATGCAAAGGTGGTGAAAAAAGCAGTAGCACCGGCCATCCGCAGCGGATCGGCGGCCTGTAATGCCTTGTATGCCTCTTTGAAGGAAAGCAGAAAAAGCTGCCAGCGTGGTAATTGTTTTCCTGTTGTAACGTTATCCATACCTGCGCCCAATTTACAGATTAATTTCCTTTATCTGTACCTTTGGCTATTCATGGATGCCGTTATACATAAATCATTTACGGGGATAACGCCGTCAAAATATAAATACGCGGTGCAGCGGGGACTCACTCATGCAACGTTTCCTAATGTGATATTTGATACTGCTCTGTAAAGGTCAGGTGTTCGTCTATCAAATCCTGTTTCCATCACATTTAATTTCAACAATATTGCTTCCATCCTTCGCTCCAAAGCATCAAACCTGGTTGGCAATTGTTGAAAAGTATCCTGCTCTATGTGTCATTATTTATCAAATGTAATATCTTCATAAAGAGCAAAAAAATATCTCCACAGATATTTTTTTTCATCCTATTATTCTGATCCTGTAATTATCAAATACAAGGAAATTTTGCACAATTTCCTTTACTGTTCAATCCTCATATTTCCATGAAAAAACATGAAGAAACTGAAGGCATATATCGCCGTTAGCCTGGATTTATTGCTTACCATGATGGAAAAACTGACTGGTTGGCGGTGGGCAGTTGAATGGTGCACTCCTGGAAGCTAATCTCATCGATGAAATGATTATCCATGTAATACCGGTAGCATTGGGGAGCATTATTCCAGGTAACATGCCTATTGGATCATCTGTGCAATACCGCGGCCAAATGACCAATCGGCCAATTCATTCTCCACCAGGATAATCACAACATCATCAATACTTACCGGCGTAGCCGCGGCAATACGGGATGAAATTTTTTCATACAACGCCTTCTTCATATCCGGCGTTCTGCCGGCTTTGCATGTAATACGGATATAGATCAGATTGTCCGTGTGTGGTACATCAAAGTAGCTTTCAGGGTAAAGAATATCACCTGGTTCCATAGAATGGATCACCTGGAAGTAATCATCTAACGGGACGTTGAAGATATCCACCAGGCTTTGATGAACAGCGAGTGAAATATCTTTTTTATGTTGGGAAAGATGATTTCCCAGGTAGATCTGTATAAAGGGCATGACTTAATTAATTATTTATGAAGTTGTTTTGATTCAAATTTAGGGTGATTTCATAGATTTTCAAATTGCAGCATTTAAAACTAAACTTTAAACAACATAAAAAAGCCCACCGGGGAACCGGCGGGCATGTTAACAATCTGTTCATCATTCTTTACAGCGTGATCTCCTGTACCGGGGAGAACAGCAGATCTTCCACGCCGGCTATCTTTAAGCCAATCCTGGCAAACACGGTAGCCTGCGCAGGCTGCACATCCGGGATATCCAGCTGTAAACTGATATTAGCGGGGTTGGTAATATCCCCACCTGCCAGTTCAGCTGTTTTGATACTGTTCCTGTTATCCACAAACTGGGTTTTGCTCACATACAGGAATACCCGGTCAATATCGCGGGCGTTTACATCCTTGATGATCTTTTCCGCGCTGAAAGTAGCAGTAAGCTTTCTGGCCACTGCTGTAAATTTCGGGGAGCGGATCATGTAATATGGCATTACCTCAATGTCCTGGCGCAGGTTGCCGGAAATAGTCAGCGGTATGGTATCTGTATTGGTTGTTTTGTCCGGGATAGAGATGAATGGTCCCTGGGAAGACGGGATCAACAGCTTATAGGCAGCGTTGAACAGCAATGCTGAAAACGATCCGTCCTGGCTAACATTCACGATTATAGGCGTTCTTGTTCCCCAGCCTGATTCCCATAATTCAAAATACACGTCATTATAGCTCACATTAATGGGCTCGCCCTGGTATACCAGCCTGCCGTTAAAAGTACTGGACGGCGCTTTATAATTATCTTTCTTGCAGGAGGCAGAGAATATACCTAACGCAATGAATATAGCATACTGAATTTTAGTTCTCATAATAAATCACTTTACTGGTTAGGATTCTTAACTATCTTTGGATTATTGCTCCGGATACCTTCATCAATAAAAGCATAATAATTTCCAAAACGGAACAGGTGTGCAGAAGTAACTGCTCCCGGCAATACCTGTTTAAATACATACTTCCCGTTATTGGGGCTTCCGGGGTTATACACCTTATACGGCCACAGGCCAAATACACGGGTGCTCACAGCGGTAGCGCTTCCAGGGGTAGTAGTGAGCGGAACTTTAGCGCCATTCCATATCTTATGCGCCAAACGCCAGCGTTTCATATCCCAGAACTCGTGCCCTTCAAAGGCCAGTTCCACTTTTCTTTCATGTACGATCCGGTCGAAGGTGATTTGTGCAGCGGTGAGCGGGATGGTAAATCCGGCCCTTTCACGTACCTGGTTGATATAGCCTGCAGCCACGCCTGCCTGTCCCAGTTCAAACGCTGCCTCCGCCGCATTCAGCAATACTTCAGCATAGCGGTAGCGGATCCACCATACCTCGCTTTGGGTACCAATACGGCCGGAGCCAACAGTGGGGTCCATATATTTGCGGATAATAAAGCCGGATTGCGCACTGAATTCCAGGTTATTTACCGGCCCGTCGAAACCCACTACCTGCACATCCGGGCCACCTGGCTCCAGCTTTGCCTTCGCGCCAAAGTTATCACCGGTAACAATGCTGCCGTCTTTCTTAATATAGCCGGCCCAGATATCCACTTTCTTATCTTTGAACTCAGATCCAGGCAGCATAACAGTAGCGGCTAAACGCGGATCCCTGTTGGCGAACAGGTCGAGCGGATCATTATAGTAAATATAGTCTCCACCGGCAGTATTGATCGGCAACGGCGCAAAGGTGTTGTCCAGTAACTCGAACGACTGTACGAGATTCAGTGATGGGTTCAAACGGCCACCCTGTTGTTCTTCTGCATTGGAACGGGGCTGACTCCATAAGGTCCAGGGTTGTACCCTTCCGCTTTGCAGCTTATAATCCTTTGCAAATATCACTTCCGGGTTGGAGCCTTTATCTATAAACAGGCTGATGAAATTCTGTGTAAGGTTATCGGTATTCTTTTTATACAAAGAATAGCTTCCGGTAGCTATCAGTTCCTGTGCAGCCTGTAAGGCAGTATTATAATAAGCGGCGGCCTTTGACGCGGGAATACCTACTTCTCCGCCTGGCAGTGTTACCTGCGGTGTTTCAGCGCCATGCTTTGCAATAGAGCCGGCATACAGCGCTGCCCTGGTTTTGGTGGCCAGCGCCAGTCCTACGGTAACACGGGTTTTGCTGATGGGGCTTGCGGGCACATATTTCTTTACCGTATCCATTTCGCTGATCACAAAATCATAGATCTCAGATTCTTTTGCGCGGGGGCTTTGCAGGTAGGAAGGATCGTTCTTATAGTCGTATTCCATCGCTTTAAGGATCAATGGCACGCCTCCTACTCTTTTCACTTCTTCAAAATATACTACTGCTCTCAGGTAACGCGCTTCTGCTACAAAGCGGTCTTTCACTTCCTGTTTCAGCTTTGTAGAGGCAGCACATTTTTCAATGAAGATATTCAGTTCCCTGATGTAGGCATAATCCCAATAGGTTACTTCCGCGCCACCCTTAATAATCATGCCCGGGAACACGTATGGATAGTCAACAAAGCTATGCCGCCAGTACTGGCCGTTCTCAGAGGCAAAGGCTTCATCAAACCGGGCAAACTCGCCCCAGTTATCAATGGTTTGTACCACCATAGAAGGGATAGGGGAATTATTGACATCTGTTTGCCTGTCGGGATAACGGTCGTACAGATCTGCCAGTACAGACAGGATCAATCCTTCATCATTCCATAACTGTTCATTCTGCAGGATATCAGTGGGAGGTACATTGAGAAATTCTTTATCTCTGTTACAAGCCGTGCTTAAAACGAGTGCACAAAGACCTATATATAACAAACTTTTTTTCATAACGAAACTTATTTATTACTTAGAAAGTAAAGTTCAAACCAACATTCACCAGCTTATTCTGCGGGTATTGCAATCCGTTCTCATCTGCTATTTCCGGTTCTATTCCAAGGTCTTTCACATTATCCAGGGAGAACAGGTTGTAAGTATTTACATATACCCTTACTTTCTTAAACTTAATCCTGTCCAGTATCTGCTGTGGAATAGAGTATCCGATCTCCATTGTCCTCAACCGCAGATAATGCACATTCTGCAGCCAGAAGGTGGATGGTTTGTTATAGTTGCTGTGACCACCTTTGTTAAACCGCAACGGCGGGTTTTTACCAGGGATCCATTTGCTGTTCAGATCAAAGGGATCTTCACGGTGCCAGCGGTCGTCGTAGAATTGTTTCAGGAGGTTACCGCCGTTCTGGTAAGGCCATCTCATTTCCCAGTTCTGGTTATAAGAATACATGGAACCGCCGGAGAAGTCGGCTGTAAAGTCGAATCCATTCCATCTTACGCCGAAGTTCAAACCGAAGTTAACGGTAGGGTTACCGGTTGTCTGGTAGCCGATGGGGCGCTGATCGTAATCGTTGATCACGTTATCGCCGTTCATATCTTTATAGATAATGTCTCCGGGCAATAAAGTTTTGTTACCCTGCCCGTCGACGTTAACCGGGTATTTGTTGATCTCTTCCTGCGACTGGAACTGGCCGATAGCTTCATATCCCCAGAAGATATTATTCCAGCGGTCTTCGATAGAGTTCCTGTAATGATCCCATGAGTTGCCCCATATGGGTTTGTAGCTTTCCAGGAACCTGCTGCGGGAATAGGATACGTTACCTCCTACCATAAAGCTTACTTTGCCGGCCTGGCCGTTGTAAGCTGCGGAAAACTCGCCACCTCTCTGTGAGTCGCTGTTCACATTTTCATCCGGCAGGTTGTAGCCGATCTCACTTGGCACCAGCACATCATATTTGCGGCCCCGTAAGCCGGAGCGTTTACGGTTGAAGAAGTCGAGCGCACCGGATATTTTACCGTTCCACAACTGGTAGTCCAATCCTACGTCGGCAATTTTACTAGTAAACCAGGAGAGGCGGTTGTTGGGAACACCTTTATCCCGGGAGCCTCTTATCACCGTACCATCAAGGATCACCGTGGAAGTGCCGTAGGTGTATCCGGGCAGGTAGTCGTATGCCCCGATACCGATGTCATCATCACCCAGTTCTCCATAAGAAGCGCGCAGCTTTAATTCTGTAAGAATAGAATTCCTGCCGATCCAGCTTTTGAAGAAGGGCTCTTCTGTGATTCTCCAACCTCCGGAGATAGATGGGAAGAAGCCCCATCTTCTGTCCGGGGCAAATTTCCAGGAGCCATCATAACGGCCGGCAATTTCCAGGAAGTATTTATCGGCGAAGCCATAGTTCAAACGGCCAATGTACCCTACGCGGGCTTCTGTCCAGTCTTTATCATTGTAGGTGTCCATATCGGAAAACTGGATCAGCGGCAGCACGTTACTTTTTGGTACGGCATGCGCCCATACATCCAGTTCCCGGCGTTTGATACGTTCAGACACCAGCGTGGCGCCAATGGTATGTTTGCCGAAAGTGTTGTTATAGTTGATCTGGCCCTGCAGCACATTTTCCAGTACTTTATGTGTGCCCCTTTCCCGCCATGGGTTGGAGCTTCCGCCGGTACGCAGATAGGTATCAGTGGCTTCCTGGTATGTGTAGGTATCATACGTATATTCGTGACCGTTCATCAGCTTGTCAGCGAAGTAATACGAGTACATTCCTTTCAGTGTAAGTCCTTTAACAGGCGTTTCATACGTTGCGTTGAAGTTGGTTTGCAGTACGCGCCAATCTTCCGTCCAGTAGCCGGAGATAGCTTTTGACTGCACCGCCCAGTTCTCGGTGTTATGGCCTATATCGTTTGGATACAGGGGATTGTCGTTGGCATATGCCCTTTCTGTAGGCCTGTTGCGGAACAGGGCAAAACGGGGCGCCCAGTAGTCATCGCCACCAGGCACGCCGGGATTATCCCGCTGTTCAATACGGCCGTTGATCTGTACGCCCACTTTTACACGTTTGGCTACTTTGGCATCCACATTACTCTGGATGTTGGTGCGGTTAAAATCAAACTCCCTTCCCAGTACTGATTTCTGATCCAGGCGGGTAAGGGAAAGATAATAGTTGATATTCTCAGAACCGCCGGTAGCATTTACGTTAATGGAATTCTGCGGGGCATTTTTCTTGATGATAAAGTCGTACCAGTCGAAGCTCCTGTATCCCTTTTCAGTTCCGGCTTTCCATTTTTCCAGTTCTTCCCTGGTGATGTCCGTATGGGGGTTTTCATCATTCATTTCTGCATCTGCCTTACCCAACATCCATTCGTAGGCGTTTACTGTTTTGGGAAACCTCGACCAGTTCTGCCATCCCGTATAGGCGTCTACGTTAATAGTGTTTCCTGCGCCCATTTTACCTCTCTTCGTAGTTACCACCACTACCCCATTTGCAGCCCTTACGCCGTAAATAGCTGCAGAGGCGTCTTTGAGCACTGTAATACTTTCGATGTCGTTGGGAGAGATATTATTGAACTGGCCTGCATCTTTCTGTATACCATCAATTACATACAGGGCGTTTCCGAAGTTACGGATCTGGATGTTGGCGCCTGCACCTGGGCGGCCATCGGGCATACGGAAAGATACGCCGGGAATTTTACCCGCCAGGGTAGCGCTCACGGTAGAGGCATGCACTCTTTCCAGGTCTTTACTGGTAACGCCGGAGATGGCGCCTGTGAGCGATTCTTTTTTCTGTGTACCATACCCCACCACTACTACTTCTCCCAATCCTTTGCTATCGGTTTCGAGTTGTACGTTCACTACTTTTTTACTGCCAACCGGTACTTCCTGTTTTAAAAATCCCACATAGGAAAATACCAGTATGGCGTTATTTTCAGGAACAGAGAGGGAGTAATTACCGGCGCCATCAGTAGCGGTCCCTTTGTTGGTACCTTTTAAATTGACTGATACGCCTACCAATGGTATCCCTTTATCGTCTGTTACCTTACCGGTAATCACCATATCTGCAGGGGCAGCATGGGCCATCAGGCCAAGGGAAAGCAACAATACCGTAAGCAGCCGGCAATAGGCGCCTGGTATCACTTTCCGGATTGAATTGCGGAAACGTAATCGTTTTTTCATAACAAGTTTTTGTGTGGTCTTTTTAAATTATCAGTCTTACATAACTGTCGTTTTGGTTGAATATGCCCAGGGCTGTTGTTTACTTCACTACCGGGAATGCTACAATTCTCACCTTGGTACATCCATAGGGCACCAGGGTAATATTGGTTTCTTTATCGCTTACTTTGCCTTTATAAACACCGTTCCTGTCTGTTACGGGTTGTGGCGCTACATCATCTACAAGTTTCCATTCGGGAATCTGTTTGCCAATGGTGGTAATTGCTACAGGTGCATTTGCCAGGTTCCATACAAATGTGTCTGTTACAGGTTTCACGTTGCTTACCTGCAGGTATTTAGCCGGTTCCCGGATAATCTTTTCCGGCAGACCGTAGTTCCATTCTCCTTTGGGGTAAACGCTGAAATAATCTCCTTCTGCTTCATCATGCCCTTTCTCCCATTGCTCTTCTAACTTCAATGCGTATACAAGCGGACCTCTTTCTACAGTACGTGAGTTACGGCCCCAGTTGGAGGTACGCACCTGCATGGGCAATTGCAGTACCAGTTGGTCGTTGTTGTTCCAGTTGCGGTTTACGGTAATTACCTGTCCACCTTTTGCGGTGCGCAGCTTTTCCCCGTTGAGCAGCACAGTGGCCTCATCGCACCATGCGGGGATACGTAGTTCCAGTGGAAATACAACCGCTTTTTGCGTGGTTATACGAAAAAGCACCTGTTCTTCAAAAGGATAACCGGTCACTTCGCGGATAGTGACAGGCGTATTATTCTTTCCCACTTTTGCGGTCACTTCATTCGGGCTATAGGTAAGCGCTGCCAAACCGTTGCCTGCGGTGCCATACCAGAGGTGGGTGGCAAATTTTGTCCAGCCCTGGTGCATATTCGCCAGGCAGCAGGTGTAGCCGCTGCGCATACCCAGTACGTTGTTCATTTCCCGGTCGAACGGCAGCGAGAAATTGAATACTCCTCTTTTTATATTCACCTGGTTGGCTACCTGGAAGTATTGCTTGTTGTTATAATCGTCTGTGGTTTGTGTAGGTAATGCGTTAAAGGTCATTCGCTCCAGTGCATCCATGTACAACGGATCACCGGTGATGCCGATAATCTCTTCCAGTGAAAACATGGCTTCCACCACCGCACATAATTCCGTTCCCTGCGTAGGGGCGTTACCGTGAAGATCCTCATCTGCAGAAAAAATACCCATTGGCAACCCGTGCAGGTTCATCAGGTCGGCAAAACCGGTATGCAGGTCTTGCAGGTACTTTTTGTTGCCGGTGCGTTGGTAGTTCATCACCGGGTCTTTCAGGCCCATACCTACATTCACGCCGTGGCGGCGCATCCAGTGCTGGTCGTTTTGCTGTGCAGCGGCGTCTATTACCCAGCTGCGGTTGCCCAGCCAGCTGCTCCAGGTAAAAGCCTGTGATTGCAGCAGGGCTGCCAGTTCCAGCAATTTTTTATCCTTATTGATGCTGTACAGCCATTGTGCTACCATTACATTTTCGGCGCCCCGTGAGGTAGCCCATTCTGTCCATTTACCAAGCGGGCAGGTTTTTAGCACCTCCAGCTGATAATGAAAATACCGCGTCATAAAAGGTAAAACACGGGTATCATTTGTGGCCGTATAATATTGTTGCAGTACTTTCAGCATTACCATCTTTGGCCACCAGTCGTCGCCATCCGCAGCATTACTAACGCCAATGGGTATATTTTTTTCCCTTTCCGCTTTGGTGATGGGGCCAAAATAACCGGAGGGACGCTGATGATCCAGGGTCCAGTTGATATAGCGCAGTACTTTATTCTTTAATGTTGCATCGTTGAGCAGGTAGGCCAGCGGCACTGCGCCATCCAGCCAGTAGGGCGTTTCTTCCCAGCCGTCGCCTTTTCCGCCGAGCCATCCGTTATCGTTCTTTACTTTGCCGTATACTTCATCGAGGTGGCCGCTGGTACCGTTGCGCATGATCTGCAGCTGGTGCAGCAGCCATCCCTGCGGCTTTACGGCGCCCAGTGGTAGCGTAGTATATACCGGCGCTACAAAGGTATTGGTATTGGTATCGGCACTGGCGCCCGGCAGATGCGCTGCACCTGCCGGGATATGACCAGCCAAAAAAGCGGAAAGCATCAATAAGCCAAACAACTTTCGCTTTTTCATCGTTATGGTTTTATAGTTACCAAAGCCGGATTATATAACTTCTGATGAATCACCTTTAGTTTTTCTACAGGCATCTTCTGTACTTTCCGGTCGTAGGTCATCAGGCCGTTCGTTTCCACTTCCACATCGGTGGTTTGGGTGTACACGGCGGCAGATAATCCCTGCTTAATGAGCGTTTCCAGGCGATCGGTAAAACCGCTGTACCGTTTAAACAGGTCTTCTTCATTTTTGAAGCTCTGGTAGCCCCAGTTATCTTTCTGCTGCCATACGTGGCCGTTCACCGGCAAACCGAGCCCGCCGAACTCGCCCAGAACAATAGCGCGCTTGTCGCCATAAATAGCCGGATCCGGCATTGCAGGTTCGGGATAGTTATGCAGGTCGATGATATGTCCTACAGGATAGAAATTACCGCCACTGGCTGTATTCACCAGGCGGGACGGATCTTTTTTCATGGTCCATTCCGCAATTTCCACGGTTTTGAATTGTCCCCATGCCTCGTTGAACGGTGTCCATACTACGATAGAAGGATAGTTATATAATTCGTCGATGATAGTGTTCCATTCTTTCCGGTAATATCCTTCTGATTCAGCGGAGCGTTTCTGATCGGAACCGCGTCCTATAATACCGGGGCGTGGTTCCCAGCCATTGCCCAGATCACCACTTGGCATATCCTGCCATACCAGCATGCCCAGCTGATCACAGTAGTAGTACCAGCGTGCAGGCTCTACTTTAATATGTTTCCTGATCATATTAAAGCCCATGGCTTTGGTTTGTGCAATATCAAATTTCAGGGCTTCATCAGTAGGTGCGGTATATAAACCGTCGGGCCACCAGCCCTGATCCAGTGGGCCGTACTGAAATACGAATTTATTATTCAGCAGCATGCGCTCTATTCCATTGGCATCTTTACCAATAGAAGATTTGCGCATAGCGAAATAGCTTTTCACTTCGTCTATCACTTTACCTTTACGTGTAACCGTAAGGGTGAGGTTATAGAGGAAAGGATTTTCGGGCGACCATAATTTTGGAGATGCTATTTTCAGCACGGCATTATCGCCGCTGATCACGCTTTCAGCTACTTTAGTACCGCCATCGTAAGCAGTTACTTTCACTTCATCGCCTGCTTTTGCGTTTTCTACATTGGCTGCTACGGTGAGGGTTTGCTGATCAATATCAGGTGTTTGTTTGGTAGATGCGATATAGGTATCTGCCACGGCTTCTACCCATACTGTTTGCCAGATACCGGTTACAGGCGTATACCAGATCCCTTCCGGGCGCTTTACCTGCTTGCCTCTTGGCTGATCGCCATCATCAGTGGGGTCCCATACCTTTACTACGATTTCCTGCTTGCCTTTTTTTACCAGGGAGGTGATATCGAAAGTAAACGGATCGAATCCGCCTTCATGGCTGCCTGCTTCCCTGCCATTTACATATACGGTAGTGCGCCAGTCGGATGCGCCAAAGTGAAGCAGTATTCTTTTCCCCTGCATGCCGGAAGGCAGCGTCAGTGTGGTGTTGTACCACAGCGTACTGTCTTTCCCAACGGTGCGGCCTACGCCCGACAGTGCTGATTCAACCGCAAAGGGTACCAGTATCTTGCCATCCCAGGTTGCAGGTTGATTTTCATCTTTTGCTTTAATGGCGTAATTCCACAAACCGTTCAGATTTTTCCAGTTGCCGCGAACCAGCTGTGGGCGCGGATATTCCGGCAAAGTAGCTGCCGGGGATACCTTTTCGCTCCAGGTAGAAGCGATCCTTCCTCCTACCATTTTCCAATCCTGCTGTTGCGCTATTGCTGTACTGCTCGCCAATCCAAGTGCCAGTGCAAAAAATAGGTACTTCTTTTTCATATATTTTCTTAAAGTGATTTTATTCTCCTGAAGGATCTTTAATCCATGTATTTATTTTCACCGGGTCTCCGAAAAACGGGGTGCCGTCGGCGTTCCAGCTGATCTTTTGTATACGTGGGTTGCGTTGGTTGCCGCAGCCCTGGTTTGGTTTGGAGTTGGCGTGATAGATGATCCAGTCTTCCTTCCCGTCCGGCGACTTGAAAAAACCGTTATGCCCTGGTGCATAGGCGCCGTTTTCCGGCTTGCTTTTCAGTACAGGATCCGGCGATTTGGTCCAGCTTTGCGGCAGCATAGGATCCGCGCCGGGCTTTAATTTCATGATACCGAGTATGTAGTTTTCTGTCCAGCAGCCGCATGCGGAGAAAACAAGGAATACCTCTCCTTTTTTATTCAGGAGGATTTCAGGGCCCTCATTAATACCGTTTTGTTCCCATGGATATTGCGGTGCGGCTATCTCCACTTTTTCAGCAGCCAGCGTCCATGGATCTTTCATAGGAGCAATATAAAGGCGTTGTACCGCGTCTTTTCCATTATGCCCGCTCCAGATGAAGTAGTTGCGGCCTTTATATGGGAAAACGGTACCGTCTATAGCAAAATGCTCCGGGTGAACAGGATCTGCTATCTGCCCTTTATCGATCCAGTTGCCGGTAGCAGGATCATCCGCGGTATTTTCCAATACAAAGGTGTGCTGGGGATGAATACTGTCGGACGAACCGGCGGTATAATATACGTACCACTTCCCATCAAGGCGATGCAGTTCAGGCGCCCAGATATCCCTTGCATTGGGGCCTTTTGCCGGCGGCCTCCAGATCACTATTTCGGATGACCGGGCCAGGGCCGACATACTCTTTGTTTTTCTCATTACCAGGCTATGGCCGTTGGTATGCATATAATAATATGCGCCATTGTGCCTTACCACCCAGGGATCAGGGCCGGAGCCCAGTAAAGGATTCTTGAACATGCCGGTGGTATCCGCAGTTGTTGCGCGGCATAACCCACTGATGAACAGACAAAATATCAATGAAAGTAGTTGGCTACCTTTCATAACATGGATTTAGAGATGGCTTTATTTAAGCGTATATTTCACGCTTCTCAAAGAAAGACTATCCACCTGATACTTGTTTGCCCATTTATCTCAATTTTTCTCGCTTTTGTATCATTTTGGCTTTTGGCCGGACCAGGGTGGGTTTTAGCGGAAAAACCATTAGTTTTAGGGTTTCCACTAAACGAACACATGCCAATAGTCCGTTATTATATACTGTTCATCCTGCTGCTGGCAAGCAAAGCGCTATGCGGGCAGTCGCCCGGCTTTGTGCATTACCAGGTTGAGAACGGCCTGTCGCACAACGCTGTTATCTGCACCTTACAGGATAAGCAGGGTTTTATGTGGTTTGGAACATTATATGGCTTAAACCGCTTCGATGGCTACACTTTCCGCGTGTTCCGGCGAACAGAGCAGCCTGGAAGTATCGGCGGCAATTATGTGCTTTGCCTGTTCGAGGACGATGACGGAATGCTGTATGTGGGATCCGACAAAGGCGTATTTGTGTATAACCCGCGCAATGAGCAGTTTCATGAACTGGACAGGAAAGTACAGGGGGAAGTGCGCTCTATTACAAAAGACCGGCAGGGAAACATCTGGATTGTATCCGCAGGGCACCCGTTCCGCTACCGGCCTGCCAACGGCAGCTTAACCGAAGTGCCCGGCTTTACCGACGCCACCTCTGTTTGCGTAGATGGCGGGGGACGTGTGTGGCTGGCCTCCGGCGGTGGAAATATGGGCATCTACAATTACAACAAAAATAATTTTACCACCTATTCATTGTTTGCCCATTCCGGTAAACCCAATTCTTACGCCATCCAGAAAATAGTGCCTATGGGCAACGACACTGTATGGGTATGCACAGCAGGACAAGGCCTGAAGTTGTTTAATGCACGGACACGTACCTACGAAGATTTCTTTACCAGGGATACCACGGGCATAGAATTGTATGCAAGAGATATTATCCGACGAAACAGTGATGAATACTGGATCGCAACGGAATCCGGCATTTACATCTATCATATTAAAACCGCTAAGGTCATCAACCTGAAAAAAAGTTATGATGATCCTTATTCCGTTTCTGATAATGCCATCTATAATATTTATAAAGATAAAGAAGGCGGTATATGGGTAGGTACTTATTTTGGCGGCGCCAATTATTTTCCCCAGCCGTATACATATTTTGAAAAACTGTTTCCGAAAACCGGTTCATCCTCCCTCAGCGGTAACGCAGTGAGGGAAATCCATCCCGATAAATATGGCCATTTATGGATAGGCACAGAAGACGGAGGGTTGAACAAATTCACGCCGGCAGACGGCAGTTTTTCTGCTATTAAGCCTTTAGCCAAACATGCGCCGGGATTATCACATACCAATTTGCATGGGCTGATGGTTTCAGGAGATTCCCTCTGGATAGGGACTTTTGAGCATGGCCTGGATATCATGGATATTCCCAGCGGGAAATTTATCCGGCACTATGCACCGGGCGATGGCCCCCACCAGCTGCACAGCGGCTTTATTTACAGTATGCTGCGCACAACCGATGATCATGTATTGGTTTGTACCACCTGGGGATTATATGAGTATATCCATGACCGTGATGAATTTAACAGAGTGAAGGAAGTGCCCCATTATATTTTCTATACGGCTGTTTTTGAGGATAGTGAAGGCACTATATGGCTAGGCACAGTACGCGACGGGCTTTATTATTACAACCGCCGCACCGGAAAGAAAGGGCTTTACCTGCATAATGCCAGCGACAGTAACAGCCTGAGCAACAACAGGGTGAACAGGATCTTTGAAGACAGCAAACACCGTTTATGGCTGGCCACAGACGACGGGCTCTGTTTATACAACCGGCAGCGGGATAACTTTACCACGTACAGAACACGGCATGGCTTCCAGAGCAATATGATGTTCTGCATCCTGGAAGATCAGAGCGACCGCCTGTGGGTAACCACTTCCAAAGGGCTTGCCTGTTTTACGCCAGCCACGGAAAACGCAGTGGTATACACCAAAGCCAGCGGCCTGTTAAATGACCAGTTTAATTATAATTCTGCTTATAAAGACAGCTGCGGCAATATGTACTTTGGCAGTGTAAAGGGATTGATCCGTTTCAACCCCGAATCGTTTGTACGTAACAGTTACCTGCCCCCCGTATATATCACCGGTTTCCAGGTGTATAATAAAGAAGCATTGGTGGGCGATATACTGGAAAAATCCATCTTTCTTACAGATACCATCGTATTATCGCATGATCAATCCACGTTCAGCATCAGCTTCGCTGCACTGAGTTATACGTCGCCTGAAATGACAGCTTACGCTTATAAGATGGAGGGCCTTGACCGCGAC
This sequence comes from Chitinophaga polysaccharea, assembly GCF_902150045.1. GTDB lineage: Bacteria > Bacteroidota > Bacteroidia > Chitinophagales > Chitinophagaceae > Chitinophaga > Chitinophaga polysaccharea_A. The sequence goes on along the minus strand of NZ_CABFVU010000002.1, from coordinate 1,257,834 downwards.
TGGACCTACCTTGAAAGCAACCGTAAAACTTTTTTCACTAAGTTGTCGCCCGGCACTTACCGGTTCATGGTAAAAGCAGCTGCCAGCGGCGGCAGCTGGAGCATTACGCCGCGTGTGCTTACCATCACCATACTGCCGCCCTTCTGGGCCAGTTACTGGGCGTATGCTGCGTATGTTATCCTGCTGGTTAGCCTCGCGTATCTTATTATCCGCTATTATCACCAGCGTGCGCAGCAAAAACAAAAAAGGCAGCTGGAGTTGCTGGAGCATGAAAAAGAAAAAGAGTTATACCAGGCAAAAATTGAATTCTTTACGCATCTTGCTCATGAGATCCGCACGCCGCTTACATTAATCAAGGGTCCCATGGAAAAGGTGATCCGGAAGGCGGATGAAGTGCCCATGATCCGCAAAAACCTGCGCATCATGGAACGTAATACTGACCGGTTACTGGAGCTTACCAGCCAGCTGCTCGACTTCCGCAAAACTGAGATCAATGGTTTCAGTCTGAATTTTGTGCGCACTGATATTTCTGAGCTGCTGAAAGAAAATCACCTACGGTTTACGCCGGCTGCAGAGCAGCAGGACATCCGGTTCAAAATAGAATTATCCAGCCTGCACTTTTTTGCCTATGTAGACAGTGAGGCTTTACATAAAATATTAGGCAACCTGATCAACAATGCTATCAGGTATGCTGCTACAAGGGCTTCCATACACCTGATGCCCGTTGGTGAGAACGACGCTACTTTTACCATACTCGTGAAGAACGACGGCTATATTATTCCTGCGGAGATGAAGGAAAAAATATTTGAGCCATTCTTCCGCGCAAAGGCAACTGCAGACAAATCGGGTACCGGCATCGGCCTTTCCTTATCAAGGTCTTTAACGTTGCTGCATAAGGGCACCCTGGAGTTGATATCCACTGATGGAACATTAAATGTTTTTTCACTTACTTTGCCTGTTCACCAGGAAATAGAATTTAACCTGAGCAAATGGAAAGCAAACCACTGATACTGCTAGTTGATGATAATGAAGAAATACTTTCTTTCATTGCAGACGACCTGGAAGATAAATACAAAGTGATCACTGCACGCGACGGGCAGGCCGCCCTGCTTTTATTGCAGGAACAGCCTGTGCAACTGGTGATCAGTGATGTAATGATGCCTGTAATGGATGGCTTTGAGCTTTGCCGTATTATTAAATCTGATTTTGTATCCAGTCATATTCCTGTGATCCTGCTCACCGCGCGCAATACCATGCAGTCAAAAATAGAGGGCCTGGAACTGGGCGCCGATGCCTACATTGAAAAACCCTTCTCCCCTGAATTCCTGCAGGCGCAGATTGCGAGCCTGCTGAGCAACCGTCATAAAATAAAATCCTACTATGCCAGCACGCCACTGGTACACTTACGCAGCATGGCGTATACCAGTGCAGATGAGCAATTCCTGGAGAAGTTGAACGACCTGATTAACCAGCACCTCAATAATATTGACCTCGATGTAGAGCAGCTGGCGGACTTTATGAACATGAGCCGTCCTACTTTTTACCGTAAAATAAAAGCGATATCCGACCTCACCCCACATGAGCTGATCAATATTGCACGGCTGAAGAAAGCAGCATCCCTGTTATCAACTGGATCATACAAGATCAATGAAGTGGCGGAGCTTTGCGGCTTTGCATCCCTGACTAATTTCGGAAAGAATTTCCAGAAACAGTTTGGTATACTACCATCGAGGTATGTAGCACAGATACAGGCAGAAAAGGAGCGATAACCTCTTCCTGTTCCCTTATACCTAACTTAATGTTGCTTCCCCGCAGGAAAAACAATATATTAGCAATAATTCAAAGATCCGGAAACTGGCACCTGACACATATGTGTGCTGATTTTTCAGCGCCATAAAGGTACATCACACGAAACATTAAATCGATTCAAACTGTATGCATCTACCATCATTGATCATTGACCTGGCTTTAATATTAGGAGCGGCGGGAGTTATTACATTACTGTTTAAAAGGCTGAAGCAGCCGATGGTGCTGGGGTATATCATCGCGGGGTTTATAGTGGGCCCCAATTTTAAATTATTCCCCACTATCGGGGATACGGAAGGCATCAAAACATGGTCCGAGATCGGCGTTATTTTCCTCTTATTTTCGCTGGGCCTGGAATTTAGTTTCAAAAAGCTGATGCGGGTGGGAGGCACCGCCACCATTACAGCGTTTGTAGAAATAGCACTTATCACGGTAGCCGGTTACTTCACCGGTAAGCTGATGGGATGGGGCTTTATGGACAGCCTGTTCCTCGGTGGTTTGCTGGCCAGTTCCTCTACTACCATCATTATCCGTGCATTTGAGGAATTGGGCGTCAAGAAAAAATCGTTTACCAAAATTGTATTCGGCGTATTGGTGATAGAAGACATCGTAGTGATCCTCATGATGGTGTTGCTGTCTACCATGGCGGTAAGCCGTAAGTTTGAAGGCACGGAGATGTTGTTTACCATAGCCAAACTGATGTTCTTCCTGGCGGTATGGTTCCTGGCGGGGATTTTCCTGTTGCCTACCGCACTCAAAAAAATAGAGCGTTACATGAATGGAGAAACCCTGCTGATACTGAGTATAGCGCTCTGTTTGGGAATGGTGATCCTTGCCACTAAAGTGGGCTTCTCTGCAGAGCTGGGCGCCTTTATCATGGGCTCCATTATAGCGGAAACCACCTCTTCAGAAAAAGTGGAGCATCTCATTCAACCGGTGAAAGATCTTTTTGGCGCTATCTTTTTTGTATCTGTAGGGATGCTCATTAATCCTGAAATGATCATCGAATACCGCTGGCCGGTATTGTGGATAACACTGTTAACGATTACCGGCAAGTTTTTCAGTACCGCGCTTGGCGCGCTCCTATCCGGCCAGCCGCTGAAACAGGCCGTACAGGTAGGTATGAGCATGGCGCAGGTAGGTGAGTTTGCCTTTATTATTGCCACGCTGGGTCTTTCCCTGGGTGTAACCAGCGAATTCCTGTTTCCCGTAGCAGTAGGGGTTTCGGCTATCACTACTTTTACCACGCCTTACATGATCAAATTTTCCGTGCCGTTTTATAACTGGCTGGAGAAGATCATCCCCACCCGCTGGATGAATGCCCTGAACCGGTATAGCGCCAGTTCCCAAACCTTGCAGGCGGAAAGCGACTGGCGTATTGTGTTGCGGAGCTATGTGAAAGTGATCGTACTTAATGCGGTGATTATGCTGGCCATCATCCTGCTGAATACGTATTATATAGGTCCGTTTGTTATAAAATATGTGAAGAACCTGTTCCTTGCTGAGCTGTTGAGTGTGATCATTGGCATAGCCATGATGTCGCCGTTTATCTGGGCGCTGATGGTACAGAAGATCTCCAGTAATTCTTATAAAGCGTTGTGGCTCGACTCCAAATACAATCATGGCCCCTTAGTGGTTGTGGAAGTAGTGCGCAACGTGGTAGCGGTGCTGCTGGTGGGTTTCCTGGTGAACCAGTACTTTCCCTTCTGGCAGGCATTGCTGGGCACCGGCTTTATACTTGCCTGCGTGTTGATAGTACTGCGCTCACAATTACAGAAATATTACAACCGCATAGAAAGCCGTTTTCTTACCAACCTGAATGCCCGTGAAACCGCTGATGCCGCCAATCATAAAGCCACTGCGGCTGATCTGCTTCCATGGGATGCACAGGTTTCGGAAATAGAAATAGACCCATGGTCTACCCTGGTAGACAAGCCGCTGATAGACCTGCAACTACGGGAAAAATACGGCATCAATGTAGGCGCCATCAAAAGAGGGAATGTAACCATCTATGCGCCTACCCGCGATGAAAAACTATTCCCGCATGATATCCTCACCGCTATTGGTACTGAAGCACAGCTGGAGGAATTCAACCGCGTTGTAAACACCCTGAATGTAGAGAGAAGTGATGATGTGGCCGATGAAAATATTGGTCTTACCAGCATCGTGGTGGATGAGCACAATGGCCTCAAAGGGCAAACCATCCGTGGTTCCGGCATCCGGGAAAAAACGCAGGCGCTGGTAGTAGGTATTGCCCGCGGCGGTGAGCGGATCCTCAACCCTGCCTCCGAAACAGAGTTCGAATGGGAAGATGTAGTGTGGCTGGTGGGCAACCGCCGGAAGATACTGGAATTTTCACGCGGGAAATAACGCGGATTTTGACCGAAGGTCTCCTACGCTTTTTCGAGGAATGCTCTCAACACGTACTGCAGGATACCACCATGGCGGTAATATTCAATCTCAATCAGAGAATTCAATTTTGATTTTACTTTAAAGATAATGGGCTCCCCTTCTGCCGGGATAGCCGTTACCGTTAGTACCTCATTGGGAACAAGGCCGTTGGAGATACCGCTGATAGTATAGGATTCCGTTCCGGTGAGATTCAGGGTGGCTGCATTTTCACCTTCCATATATTGCAGCGGAAGAACGCCCATACCCACCAGGTTGCTGCGGTGAATACGCTCATAACTTTCCGCGATCACTGCTTTTACGCCAAGGAGGTTGGTGCCCTTTGCAGCCCAGTCGCGTGAGGAACCGCTGCCATACTCTTTCCCGGCCAATATAATAAGGGGTACCTTTTTAGCAGCGTATTGCTGAGCCGCATCATAAATGGGCAGCACCATGCCGGATGGAATGATGGTGGTAAAACCGCCTTCTTTGGGCGACAACTCATTTTTAATGCGCACATTGGCAAAGGTACCGCGGATCATTATCTCATGATTTCCCCTTCTGGAGCCATAAGAGTTGAATAACCTCGGATCGATGCCGTGGTCCAGGAGATATTTGCCGGCAGGGGTATCCTGTTTGAATGAGCCCGCGGGAGAAATATGATCGGTAGTCACCGAGTCGCCCAGTTTAAGTAAAACGCGGGCATTCTTTACATCTTCTACCGGAGGTGGAAATTCAGACAATCCTTTAAAGAAGGGTGCTTCGCGGATATAAGTAGAATCGTTGCTCCAGTGATAATTAGTTCCGGAGGGCGCCAGTAGCCCCTGCCATTGTTCGTCGCCGTCGAATATCACCTTGTAAATATTTTCAAAGTCTTCCTGTTTTACAGCAGCAGCCACCGCATCATTGATTTCCTGCTGTGTGGGCCAGATATCGCGGAGATACACCGGTTCTCCGTTAGGATCATAGCCCAGCGGGGCCGTGAGCATATCCACATCAATGCGGCCGGCAATAGCATAGGCCACTACCAGCAATGGGGAAGCAAGGAAGTTCATTTTTACCTGCGGATGCACCCTTGCTTCGAAGTTACGGTTGCCGGATAACACGGATGCCACCACCAGGTTGCCTTTCTCTACCGCTTCGGCAATGGCCGGCGGCAGCGGACCACTGTTACCTATACACGAAGTACAGCCATATCCTACAATATGAAACCGCAGCGCTTCCAGTTCAGAAAGTAAGCCTGATCGTTTAAGGTATTCCGTTACCACTCTTGAGCCTGGAGCAAGACTGGTTTTCACCCAGGGCTTCACGTATAACCCGCGGCTGATGGCTTTTTTCGCTACCAGTCCGGCGCCTATCATTACGCTGGGGTTAGAGGTGTTGGTACAGCTGGTGATAGCGGCAATGGTGATAGCGCCATCACTCAGTACATATTCTTCATTTTTCAGTTTAATGCGTACAGATTTAAGGTAATCCAGTTCTACGGCCACTTCTTCCACCTGCTTTTGTATTTCGTATGTAAAGGAAGTACCGGAGCCACCTTCCGCCAGCCATGCAGTGTCGCGGCGTTTTCCTTCTGGCGTATACATGCGTTTGAACTCCTTGCTGAGCAGGGTTTCAAATTCGTTGTGCAGGTCACGCACCAGGATACGGTCCTGTGGCCGCTTGGGGCCTGCCACGGCAGATTGTATCTGCGACAGGTCCACTTCAAGAATATCTGTATAAGTGATTTGTTCGCTGCCATGCCTCCAGAGCATATTCTCCTTGCAATAGGCTTCCACCTGTGCAATATCGGCTTCGGAGCGGTTGGTGCGATGCATGTATTGCAACGTTTGTGTGTCTATCGGGAAATAGGTAGCAGTGCATCCAAATTCCGGCGACATATTAGAAATTGTAGCGCGATCCGGTACGGAAAGAAAATCCAGCCCGTCGCCAAACACTTCCACAAATTTATCCACCACGCCGTATTTGCGCAGCCGCTGGGTGATGGCAAGCACCATATCTGTAGCCGTAACGCCTTCTGTAAGCTGCCCGGTGAGGCGCAGCCCGATCACCTGCGGACAGGTAAAATAAATCGGCTGTCCTAAAATGGCTGCTTCCGCCTCGATACCACCCACGCCCCAGCCAAGTACACCAATACCATTCACCATAGGCGTATGCGAATCTGTGCCCACCAGCGTATCAGGAAACAGCCAGCCATCACGGTTAATCACTCCTTTCGCGAGATATTCAAGGTTTACCTGGTGGCAGATACCCATACCAGGAGGCACTACCGTAAAATTATCGAAGGCCTGTTGCGCCCATTTCAACAGCTGGTAACGTTCTTTATTACGCTCATATTCATAGGCCACATTTTTCGTATAGGAGTAGTCTGTTCCAAAAAAATCTACCTGCACAGAGTGATCCACTACCAGATCCACCGGGATAGCCGGGTTTATTTTAGCGCCGTCTTTACCCTTACGGATCACTTCCGCGCGGATGGAAGCAATGTCTACTACCGCAGCTACACCGGTAAAGTCCTGCATCAGCACGCGGGCCGGTTTAAAAGGTATTTCCTTATCTGTTCCCGCCGGATCCCAGTTCACCAGTGTTTCCAGGTGCTCATCAGTAATGGCGAAATTGTCGTGGTTCCGCAATACATTTTCCAGTAAGATCCTGATCGAGAAAGGCAACCGGGAGATCTTTCTTCCGTCCTGTTCCAGTTTGCTGAGAGATGCGATACGTGGCTGCATAATCTGAGTTGTTGACATTTAGTGAAACAATGATGCTACCATTTTGTTTATTAAAGATACCTTATTATGAACCGTTTATGCGCGTTTCATATTAAAATAACCCTGCTATAGCTATGCATTGCGCAATATTAGCTTTAGTACAGGTACAGCTCAGGATGACTCCGAAAGTGACAGTTCTTTCCACGTCCTGCCCGGAAAAGCAGCAGATCTATGAAGATAATGATGCCTGTAAGTTGTTGGTGGATTTTATTAAGTGCGATGTAATGGATACCGCACTGCTATGGGGTAAACTGCCGGAAAGCAGCTCACCGGGAGCACCCGTTTATTTCATGCACCCGGTGAAGATATTGTGAAGATGTTGCGCTTCCGGATCAGGCGTTTGCCCACCAGTGTTCCTGCGGATAATGTGCGCCTACCGTTACCGGTTCTCCTATACGGGGAGTGGTTACCAGCAGGCCTCTTTGTTCACCGGCTGCAGTGGCTCTTTCCGGAGAATCGTTCCAGGCATGCATAGCCAGTACAAATTTGCCCCAGTGTACCGGTAGCAGGGCTTTTGCCTGCAGGTCTATAGCCGCCTGCACGGTTTCTTCCGGTTTCATATGGATGAAAGGCCAGTAATCGTTGTATTGTCCACATTCCAGGATCACCAGATCAAAGGGACCAAATTTATCGCCAATGGCTTTGAAATGTGTGTCGTACCCGGAGTCTCCCCCGATAAAAATCTTATACCCGAAAATTTCCAGTACAAAAGAAGACCAGAGACTACCGCCTCTTTTAAGCCCACGGCCGGAAAAGTGCCGTGCAGGCGTAGCCGTTAGAACGATCTCTTTTGCTATTTCACGGGTTTCCCACCAGTCCATCTCCGTGATGTTGTTGCCCGTTGCCAGGCAATGCTGCAGATCGCGGCCCACGCCTAACCCTGTATATATTTGTCTGGTGCGGGGTTTCAATGCTGCCAGTGTTTTTTTATCGAGATGATCATAGTGATTGTGGGTGATGATCATCAGGTCTATTTCCGGCATATCTGCAGGTGTATAGACATCTGCACCGGGGAATGCCTTTACCATAAATGACATGGGCGATGCGCTGCCGCTGAACACGGGATCTACCAGTATATTAAATCCTTTTACATGGATAAGATAGGAGGAATGGCCAAACCAGATAACCACGGGCTTTTCCGAATACAATGCCCTGAGGTCGGTATGCACGGTAGGCATGGGTCCCGGCGGTCTTGTGTTTGCCGGGCGCCGCAGCATTTTACGCAGCATGGTAAAATAGGTAACATTCTCCGGCTTCATAGGCGTAAGGGAGAGGTTCTGGAACGCGCCGTTCCGGAAGTTCTGCGATTGTTGTATTCTTTCTTCGATAGAAGATAATTTCCGCTGCATGTATTAAAGTTAAGAAGCTTTTATACGAAGACGGGCATCGCAGCGGAATATTTTACCGCGAATAAAAAAAGGCCCGCCCCAAAAAGGGCAGACCCGTATTTCAACCGTTATGTCGGCAGGTTAAGATCTTGCCAGCAAGCGTTTACCCCTTGCCATTAATCGCAGCAGGCGGGTATTACCATAAAAAGCAGAATGATATTTTTCAGCTGCCTTACGGCGTTCGCTGTACGTTTTCAACACCGCATCTGCGGTCACAATACCATTTAATTTCTTTTCCGGGCCCAGCACAGCCAGGATATCCGGTGGATAGTTGTCGAAAAGCTCAGTTACCAGGCTGATATTATCAGCAGGATACAGGTAAGGTGCAGATGGCTCCAGGTGTTCCCTTAGCGGTGTAGTACCGGCGGCCGACAACTGTTGCCTGTTAATATATCCTTTGAAGTGCCCCTCCGTATCCGTTACCGGCAGGAAGCGGTAGTTGTAGGCAGCGTTGCTTTGTAGCTGCTGGTAAGCCTGCGCCAGGGTAAAGTTTTCCTGCAGCATAACAACAGGCTTAACAGTTACGGCAGCCACATTGATCAGCTGCATCATATCCGGCATATACTCTTCCGGGGTGGCTACGCCTCTCCGGCGGATCTTTTCGGTCATGATACTGCCTTTCATCAGGAAGAACGACACGAAATAAGCGGCTGTGCAGGCGCCGATGAGCGGCAGGAGGCCATGGGTTTGCCCGGTGGTTTCCAGTGAAAATACGATAGCAGTGAGCAATGCGCGGGAAGCGCCGGCAAACATGGCGGCCATACCTATGAGCGCCGCTGTAGCGATATTGATACCGCTGCCGGGAAATATCTGCAAAACCGCTACGCCCAGCAATGCACCGAAAGCGCCGCCAATAGTGAACAGGGGCGCCAGTGTTCCGCCGGAAGTACCGCTGCCCAGGGAGATCACCCAGGAGGAATATTTAAGCACACATAATGATACCAGCAGGGCCATTGGCGCAGTACCGGTAAGCAACGTTTTAATATTATCATAGCCAACGCCCATGGTATGCGGGGCAAAGTAGCCGATCACACCTACGGCAATGGCACCCAGCGCCGGCCACCACATCCAGTGGATGGGCAGTTTCTCGAACAGGTCTTCCACGAAATAAACGGACTTCGACACATAAGCGGCCACCACACCTACTATAGCACCCATCAGCACATAGGTGACCAGGGCAATATCAGTAACGGCAGGAATATCCGGCATGGCAAAAACCGGGTTGCTGTCGAACAGCAGGATATGCATACCGGCGCCGGTGATACAGCCAATAGCTACAGGTATCACCGAACGGGGAGAGAATTCAAACAACAGCAGCTCGATGGCCAGCAGGATAGCTGCCAGCGGGCTTCCGAATATAGCCGCCATACCAGCGCAGGCGCCGGCTGCCAGCAATACCTTTCTTTCTGAGGAAGAGATATGGATCACCTGCCCGGTGAAGGAGCCGATAGCGCCACCTGTGGCGATAATGGGGCCTTCCGCACCAAAGGGGCCACCCGTGCCGATGGAGATAGCGGCCGAGATAGGCTTTAGTAATGTGATTACAGGCGGGATCTTGCTTTCGTTGTCAATAATGTTTTCCATGGCTTCGGGGATACCGTGGCCACGGATCGCTTTGCTGCCGAAACGGGCCATCACGCCCACCAGGAGGCTACCGATGATAGGGACTGCAATAACCAGGATGCCCAGCTGGTTTCCCGCCGGCCCTGCTTCTTCAAATGAAAATTTACCGTAAAACGAGAGGTTGGTAATGAGACTGATAAGCAACACCAGTGCTTTTGCCACTACGCCGATGGCCAGCGCGTTGATACATGCCTGGAGACTAAGGTAAAATACTCTCCGTGACATGTTCCCGGCAAATTTTTGCTCTTTTTTATGATTCATACTATATAAAGTGACGATAATTTATTCTTTTCAACTGCAAAAATATGATCTAAATCATATTAAAACCTATTTTTTATTCCGAAAACCCAAAAAAACACTAGTATTGCAATCATGAAAAAAGCCGGAAACTGCGATTTAAAGACGTGTTTTTTATGCCAGCACAGTATTCCAGAATGGATTGCGGCAGTATCGGATCACAGGCAACATCTTTTTTTTAAGAAAAATGAAACCATTTTCCAGGAAGGCAGCCCGGTGAAAGGGATCTTTTTTTTGTATGATGGAAAAGTGAAGGTGCATAAACAATGGGGGCCTGATAAAGAGCTTATCGTCCGCTTTGCGCAACAGGGCGATATCCTGGGGCATCGTGGCCTGGGTAGTGGGGAGCGCCTGTACACTGTTTCGGCTACCGCTGTGGAAGACACCACGGTATGTTATACGGAGCTGGCGTTCTTTGAAGCGTCGTTGAAAGTAAATCCCAACCTGTCGCTGAAGCTGATGCAATTTTATGCAGATGAATTGCAGGAAGCGGAAAGGAAAATGCGCAACCTGGTGCACATGGATGTAAAAAGCAGGCTGGCAGATGCTTTGCTGGAACTGAGCCGCTTGCACAAAGCGCTTCATTTCACTATCAGCAGGCAGGACCTGGCCTCTTTTTCAGGCACTACCTATGAAACGATTTACCGCAATTTGCAGGAGTTTATTGCAGAGAAACTGATCACTGTAGAAGGGCGTGCCATTACCATATTAAGCGAGAAGAAGCTGCGCAAATATATCGCCTGATGCTAACTGATTTCCGTGAGGCGCAATAATTTATTTTCATTCAGGATAGTGATATTTTTTCCTGAAACCGCCACCATTCGTTCTTCTATCAATTCATTCAATACCCGGAACGTGGTTTCATACGTGGCGCCGATATAGGAGGCAAGGTCCTGTTTGCTGAGCGCCAGGTCAATAAAACCATCCTTGTTAAAGCCAAACTTTTGCTGCAGCAACAGCAGTGCATTGGCCATACGGCCCTTCACAGACATATGCGCCAGGTTGCGCATCTGTTTTTCGGAGGTTTGCAGTTCCTGTGCATAGAACAGCATTAGCTCGTACAGCAGGTCGTGATTGATTTTGAGAGATGCCTGGAAGAAATCCATCTCTACAAAGCAAACTTTTACAGGTTCCAACGCAGTAGCAGAGATGGGATAAAAATGTTCAGTGCCGCCTATACCGCGGTGGCCAACGATATCGCCTTTTTGTGCAAAGCGGACGATAAGCTCTTTATCAGGCCCCCAGTGTTTATGTACTTTCATGCGGCCCTCATAGATAAAGTAGATGCCTTCTACCTTATCACCTTCTCTAAACAGGGTTTCTCCTTTGTTCAGCATAAAATTTTTGCGGTGCAGCATTGTTGCGGGCGCCCATTCTTTCAGGGATAACCGGCAAAGGAGACAGGTTTTACCATCACAGCCCTGTTTGTCTTTCTTCATGTATGATACTACTGTTTTGTAATTGTTGTAATGTTTCGTTTGCCAGCAGGGATTGCAGTTTTACTACCTCCCCTACCACTATAATAGCAGGATTGCCCATACCGGCTGCCTGGGCGCGCCATGCAATATCCTTTACGGTGCCGGTTACCATTTTCTGCTGCGGTGTGGTGCCGTCCTGGATAATGGCTACCGGAGTGTTTGCTTTACCATGCGCCTGGAAAATGTCCATGATGCCCTCCAGTTTACTCATAGCCATCAGGATCACTACAGTAGCAGTGGATTGGGCTGCCAGCGCTATATCTTTTGAGATATCGCCGGATTGTGTAGTACCGGTGGTTACCCAGAAGCCTTCTGCGATCCCCCTGCAGGTAAGCGGTATCATTTGTGACGCCGGTACGGCCACCGCACTGGAGATGCCTGGTATCACCGCTACCTTGATCCCATGCTTACGGGCAGCTTCGATTTCTTCTACCGCCCTGCCAAACACGAAGGGATCCCCACCTTTAAGCCTTACAACATGGCCATGAGCCTGTGCCATTTCCACGATCAGGTGGTTAATCTCCTGCTGCGACAAAGCATGGCAACCATATCTTTTGCCTACGAACTTAATTATCGCTCCCGGCGAGGCGTACGTCAGCAAAGATTCATTTACCAACGCATCATATAATATAACGTTTGCCTGCCGGATGGTGTTGATCGCTTTCAGCGTGATCATTTCGGGATCTCCGGGCCCTGCTCCTACTAAAGATAAAGATGGATATGATGCCTGCATACATATTGTATTTAAAATTATGTGATGATTTAACATTGAATCATACATAAAATTAAAACAAAAACGCTTAATTTTATAACCAACATCATACACCTCCGCTAAAAATCATCTCCAAAGCAAGAAATAATATTATATTAAATAAATTATAATATAATTCAAGTTTTCTGATCCTTAAATATAGTCGAATGAAAATAGTAGTTATAGGAAACGGTATGGTGGGCTACAAATTTTGTGAGAAGATCCTTTCCAAATCTGCCGATACCCCGATAGAACTGGTTGTATTTGGAGAAGAACCCCGTCCCGCTTACGATCGTGTACATCTTACTTCCTGGTTTGACGGCAAAACAGCCGATGATCTACTGCTAGCTACGGCCGACTGGTACGTGGAGCAGGGAATACGGCTGCACCTGGGCGACCCGGTGCTACAGATTGACCGCACCCAGAAAACGGTACAGTCCTATAAGGGCATTGTGGAAAACTACGACTACCTGGTAATTGCCACCGGATCCGCCGCTTTTGTACCACCGGTACCGGGCATGGATAAAAAAGGCGTATTTATTTACCGCACCATAGAAGACCTGGAAATGATGAAGGACTATGCGCCCAATGCCCGCAGCGGCGCCGTGATAGGCGGTGGATTGCTGGGACTGGAAGCCGCCAAAGCCCTCCTTGACCTCGGTATTAATAACACGCATGTGGTGGAGTTCTCTTCCCGTCTTATGCCCCGCCAGATAGATGAACAGGGCTCTACTATCCTGCAAAACAAACTGGCAGGCCTGGGGCTGAAAGTACTAACAGGCAAAAATACCCGGGAAGTACTGGGTGATGATGCCATAACCGGCTTACAGTTCTCCGATGATACCATCCTGGAAACAGACATCCTGGTAGTGTCTGCCGGTATTAAACCGCGCGACGAACTGGCACGTGCGGCTGGTCTTACCGTTGGCCCGCGCGGCGGCATCGTGGTAAACGAACAAATGCAGACAAGCGACTCCTTTATATATTCCATTGGCGAGTGCGCACTTTACAACAACATGATCTATGGCCTGGTAGCCCCGGGCTATGAAATGGCAGAAGTGGCCGCCTCCCATATCACCGGTGAAGCCAAAGCCTTCATCGGCTTTGATATGAGCACCAAGTTAAAGCTCATCGGGGTAGATGTAGCCAGCTTCGGAGATCCTTTCTCTGATCCTGAAAACTGCCACAGCATTGTATTTGAAGATAAGTTCAAAGGCACTTATAAAAGGATCAATATTACTACAGACGGCCAGTTCCTCCTGGGCGGCATCCTGATAGGCGATGCAGCGGCTTACAACATGCTGCTGCAAACCACTAAAAACAAATTGCCGTTACCTGCAAACCCGGAAGACCTGCTCCTGGGCAACAGGAGCGGCAGCGCTGATACGGGCGCCGGCGTTACAGCCCTTCCCGATGAAGCAATGATCTGCAGCTGCGAAAGTGTAAGCAAAGGCACTATCTGCCAGGCAGTAACCGACGGATTTGAAACACTGGACGAAGTAAAGAAATGTACCAAAGCCGGTACCTGCTGCGGTGGATGCACTCCTATGGTGAAAGACCTGATCACCGCCACCATGAAAGCACAGGGCAAATATATCCGCAACGTGGTGTGCGAGCACTTTCCCTACTCCCGCCAGGAAATGCTGGATCTTATTAAGGTAAAGTCGCTCCGTTCCTTTGATGAGGTGCTGGACCATTATGGCGACGGGGAAGGCTGCGAGGTGTGCAAACCAGTGGTAGCCTCCATCCTGGCCAGTTTGTGGAACGATATGATCCTTGATAAAGGCAATGATACTGCACAGGACTCCAATGACCGCTACCTTGCCAATATCCAGAAAGGTGGTACCTATTCCGTGGTTCCAAGGATACCGGGAGGGGAAATCACACCGGAGAAACTGGTAGTGATCGGCCAGATAGGCACTAAATATAATCTCTATACGAAAATCACCGGCGGACAGCGCATCGACCTGTTTGGCGCACACCTCAGCGACCTGCCCAATATCTGGGAAGAACTGATTGCAGCGGGTTTTGAAAGCGGTCATGCTTACGGTAAAGCGCTCCGCACCGTAAAAAGCTGCGTAGGCTCCACCTGGTGTCGCTTCGGACTGCACGACAGTGTGAGCTTTGCCATCCGGATAGAAGAACGTTACCGCGGCCTGCGGGCGCCGCATAAAATTAAATCGGCCGTATCGGGTTGTATCCGCGAATGCGCAGAGGCACAATCCAAAGACTTTGGCATTATTGCCACCGAAAAAGGCTGGAACCTTTATGTATGCGGTAACGGTGGCTCCAAGCCCCAGCATGCACAATTGCTGGCTTCAGATATCGACAGCGAAACCTGCATCAAATATATAGACCGCTTCCTGATGTTCTATATTAAAACGGCTGATCCGCTGACACGTACAGCCACCTGGCTCAACAAACTGGACGGTGGCATGGATTATTTACGCAATGTAGTGGTGAATGATAGTCTTGGTATAGCCGCCCAGCTTGAAACAGAAATGCAGTTCCTCGTAGATAACTACAAATGCGAATGGAGGGAAGTGGTGGAAAACCCTGAGCTGCGCAAGCGTTTCTCCCACTTTGTAAATGCCCCGGCCGACAAAGATCCGACCGTAAAATTTGAATCAATGCGCGCCCAGAAAAGGGCTGCGGAATGGAAATAAATTCTTTACACAAAATACACTGCTATGTCTACTACTCACACAACTACCATCAGCTGGTTCCTTGCCTGCAAAACATCAGATGTACCTACCAATGGCGGCGTTTGCGTAAAGTATAAAGAGGAGCAGATAGCCCTGTTCTTTTTTGCCCGCAGAAATGAATGGTATGCCACCCAGAACCTTTGCCCGCACCGCCAGCAGATGGCGCTCAGCCGTGGCATGACCGGCACCGTAAAAGATGAGCCTAAAGTAGCCTGTCCTTTTCATAAAAAAACATTCTCACTGAAAGACGGCCGTTGCCTGTCAGACGAGCACGAATGTTCCCTCACTACCTACCCTGTAAAAATCGTGGATGACATGGTATATATAGGCGTAACAGCTGAGATGGAAATGGCCGGCGCATAATATAATAAACGAAACCCGGCAGCTGGCAGGCTAACCGGGTTTCTGACCTGAGATGATTGGCTCATTCAAAATCAACCAAAGTTACATGAAAAAATGGTTTCCAGGCAAGGTATCATTGATACTACCCGGACTGTTGTTATCGCAGTACGGTTATGCCCAGCTCACACTCGGCGCACAACTCAGAACCCGCACCGAGCTACGTAACGGACAAGGGTCCCCCCAACCTGAGGGCGCAGCGCCCGCCTTTTTCACTTCCCAGCGTACCCGGTTAATGGCCGGATTCAGCGCCTACCGCATCAAGCTGGGATTAACGGTGCAGGATGTACGCGTTTGGGGACAGGACGGATCTACTATTAACCGCACCACTACCCCGGATAACAACGGGTTTATGCTGCATGAAGCGTGGGCGGAAATATTACTGACAGACACAGTGGTGAAAAATAAAAGTCTTTCGCTGAAAATTGGCCGGCAGGAGCTGGTGTACGACGACAGCCGCCTGTTGGGAAACCTCGATTGGCTGCAGCAGGGTCGCCGGCATGATGCAGCGGTATTAAAGTACGAAAGCAATGCCTGGATCTTCCACATAGGCGCAGCTTTCAACCAGAATAAAGAAAATGCCAGCGGCAGTATTTACAATGCTACACCTCCGGGCAACTATACAGCCAATACCAATGGCGGGAATATGTACAAAAGCCTGGAGTATGCATATGTATCCAGGAAACTGAACAAAGGGAACTTATCTTTTCTTTTCCTGGCCGACCAGTTTTCAAAATATCATATCGACAGCGTGGAACATGTAGCGGTGAAAACCTATGAAGGAGCCGTGAACACCCGCATGACCACGGGATTATTTTATACACAGGCGTTCAACAGATTTACCTATACAGCTGCCGCGTATCACCAGTTTGGTACCAACGGGAACGGACAAACGGTGAGCGGCAGTTTACTCTCCGGCTCCTTCTTTTACAGTGTGAATAAAGTATTCAGCGCAGGCGCAGGAGCAGATTACACCAGCCCTGATTTTGACCCGCTGTACGGCACACCGCATAAGTTCTGGGGTAATATGGATTACTTCTATGTAGCCAGCGGTTTTGGCAATAAAGGACTACAGGATTATTATGTAAAAACAAAATTGAAACCGGGCGCCAGGTGGGCATTAACCGGCGATGTACATGAGTTTTTCAGTGCCGCAGATGTAACCGGCATGAATAAACAGTTTGGAACGGAAGCAGATGTAACAGCAAATTACACGCTTACCAGGATGATAGGACTAGAAGCAGGCTACAGCCACTTCTGGAGTACTGCCACCCTGTCTTCCCCTACTGTTAAAAATGTAAAAAACGCTTCGCCGAACAGTAACTGGGCGTATATCTCGGTTAACATCCGTCCTGAATTCCTGATTAAATAACCTGTAAAACATTACACATGGCTGCTCCTTTAGAGAAATTAAAAATATTCAGTGTTGATACCATACAGATGCGCACGTTTCATATTACGTGGCTGATGTTCTTTGTCTGCTTCTTTGGCTGGTTCGGATTAGCGCCGCTGATGCCTACCATCCGTGCAGATCTCGGATTAACCAAATCGCAGGTAGGTAATATCATTATTGCTTCCGTATCCGGCACCATCATAGCAAGGCTGATCATTGGCCGGCTCTGTGATACCTGGGGGCCCCGCAAAACCGCTATCCGACTGCTATTGCTGGGCTCCTTGCCTGTATTCCTGGTAGGATTATCAAAAGACTACACCTCCTTTCTGCTGTTCCGTTTAGCCATCAGCGTTATCGGAGGTTCTTTCGTTATTACGCAGTTTCACACCTCCCTTATGTTTGCCCCTGCCATCAAGGGCACCGCCAATGCCATTACCGGTGGCTGGGGCAACCTGGGCGGAGGCGTTACCAACATGGTGATGCCGGTGATATTTGCTGCGATTGTTGGTTTTGGTTACACTAAACATGAAGCATGGCGGTATGCCATGATACTGCCGGGTTTGATGATGCTGGGTGTAGCGTACCTGTATTACCGCTATACAAAAGATACGCCTAACGGTAACTTTGATGAGATAGGTTATAATAAGAAAGATAATAAAACGGATTGGTCTGTGTTGGGCGACTGGCGCATCTGGGCGCTTACACTGGCATATGGCATGTGTTTCGGAATGGAGATCACTTTCGACAACGTAGCGTCCTTACATTTTGTAGATACTTTTCAACTTTCGCAGGGCAGCGCGGGGTTCTGGGCCGGCATCTTTGGTTTTATGAACCTGTTTGCACGGGCATTGGGCGGCATTATTTCAGACAAAGCAGGCGCCAGGTTTGGCATGAGAGGAAAAGGATGGTTATTGGCCCTGATGCTGCTGGCGGAAGGTATTGGTTTATTATTATTTGCACAGGCCGGCTCGCTGATAGTGGCCATCATTGCTATGCTGAGCTTTGCGCTTTTCCTGAAAATGGCCAATGGCGCTACTTACGGCATTGTGCCTTTTATCAATGAAAAAAATGCAGGACTGGTAAGCGGCATTGTTGGTGCAGGTGGTAACCTGGGCGGCATGTTGTTCGGCTTCCTGTTCAAATCAGACAGCATCAGTTACGTACAGGCGTTCACGTATATCGGTTATGTAGTGATAGCTATCTCCTGCATCGTAATGCTGACACGCTTTACCCGGCAACCTGCTGCTGAGGATGCACCGGTAATAACACCGGTAGCAGTTTCATAAATCATTGTAAAACCTAAAGCATGCAAGCATCATTCAAATCCACCTGTTGTTACTGTGGCGTAGGCTGTGGAATAGTGGTACATAAAGACCGCCAGGGCAAGCTGCATGTAGAAGGTGATAAAACACACCCGGTTAATAAAGGCATGCTTTGTTCCAAAGGAATGAACCTGCATTATACGGTGATGGATACTTCAGACAGATTGTTATATCCTGAAATGCGGTATCATCGTAACCTTCCACGGCAAAGGGTTACCTGGGACCAGGCGTTGGAGCGCACCGCCGCGGTGTTTGCAGCAATTATCAAAAAACATGGTCCGGATGCAGTAGCCTTCTACGCATCCGGGCAATGCCTTACAGAAGAATATTATGTAGTAAACAAACTGATCAAGGGATTTATTGGCAGCAATAATATAGATACAAATTCCAGGCTGTGTATGAGCAGTGCCGTGGTTGCCTATAAGATGGCTTTGGGAGAAGATGCCGTGCCTGGCACCTATGATGATATAGAGCAGGCCGATTGCATTTTTGTAGCAGGCGCAAATCCTGCATGGTGCCATCCTATTTTGTGGCGCAGGGTGGAAGCCGCCAGGGCAGCCAATCCCGCCATGAAGATCATTGTAAGCGATCCGCGGGTTACGCAGAGCTGTGCCCTGGCCGACCTGCACCTGCAGGTAAACCCGGGTACTGATATTGTACTGCATCATGCCATAGGCCGGGCGCTTATTACCGGTGGGTATACCGACAGCTCCTTTGTAAAAGAGCACACCAATGGTTTCGACCGGTATAAGGATACCGTGATGGAACGCACAATAGAAGAGGCCGCGGCCATTTGCGGTGTAGCGGCAGAAGATATTCACAGGGCGGCAGATTATATTGGCAACGCCTCCGGCTTTATGACCTTCTGGACAATGGGATTGAATCAAAGCTCAGTAGGCGTGCATAAAAATCTCAGCCTTATAAACCTCCACCTTATTACCGGGCAAATCGGCAGGCCCGGCAGCGGACCATTCTCCTTAACAGGCCAGCCTAACGCCATGGGTGGCCGCGAAGTAGGCGGTTTATCCAACCTTCTCCCGGCACACCGGGTGCTGAACAATCCCGCACACCGCAAGGAAGTACAGGAATTCTGGGGAGGTACGGAACTTTCAGATAAACCTGGTCTTACCGCTACAGAAATGTTCACCGCGCTGAACGACGGACGGCTAAAAGCCATCTGGATCATGTGTACTAATCCGCTCGTTAGCTTACCGGATGCACGTTTTGCCGAGGCTGCACTGCAAAAGGCAAAGTACGTGGTAGTACAGGAAATATCCAATAAACCGGAAACCCTGCGCTATGCGGACGTGGTACTGCCCGCTGCAGCATGGACGGAAAAAGAAGGAACCATGACCAATGCCGAACGGCGCATCAGCTATCTTGCCAAGATAAACGACGCACCTGGAGAAGCACTGCCCGATGCAGAGATCATTTGCCGGTTTGCACAAAAAATGGGATA
The DNA here is from genome assembly GCF_902150045.1 of Chitinophaga polysaccharea. Classification (GTDB taxonomy): domain Bacteria; phylum Bacteroidota; class Bacteroidia; order Chitinophagales; family Chitinophagaceae; genus Chitinophaga; species Chitinophaga polysaccharea_A. Next base: position 1,238,054 of record NZ_CABFVU010000002.1, on the reverse strand, counting down.
TCACGGTTTCGATTATACGAATGCATCTGAGATATATGATGAGCATTGCCGTCTTACTGCAGGTACCAATATTGATGTAAGTGAACTGAACTACGATATTATCAAAGCACAACGCAGCGTGCAGTGGCCTTATCAATCCGGTAACGGCACACCACGGCTGTTCCGCGACCACCAGTTTTACACGCCCGATAAAAGGGCTGTGATCCATAGTTTTGACGATGAAAACAAGTCGGAGCCACTTAGCAGCGAACTGCCGTTAATTCTTACCACCGGCCGTATCCGTGATCAATGGCACACTATGAGCAAAACCGGTAAGGTTAGTAAACTGAAGCAACACATCTCCGCCTCCTTCCTGGAAATACACCCTGAAGATGCGCGGCAGCGTGGCATTTCCGCTGATGATATTGTTACCGTTACCAATGGGCGCGGTACGGTGCGGGTAAAAGCACAACTGAGCAACACCATAAAAAAAGGGGTGGTGTTCCTGCCTATGCATTGGGGCAAAATACTTCAGAACGATCTGCACCGCGCCAACAATCTTACCAGCACTATACTGGATCCTATTTCCAAACAGCCGGATTTCAAATATGCAGCCGTGCAGGTAGAACGCTACCGCAAGCCTGTACAGAAGATCATGATAATAGGAGCCGGAGCCGGAGCCTGCGGCTTTGTAAAGTCGTACCGTGAACTGAACACCTCCGATGAAATTGTGGTTTTCAGCAAAGAAAATCTCCCGTTCTATAACCGCGTGATGCTGCCGGACTATATCAGCGGCACACAACAGTGGAAGCAGCTGGTAAAAATGACCCGTGCGGAAGAAATAGCTTATAATATCACATTACACAGGGGAGTGAGCATTACGCATATTGACCGCGCGAACAAATTACTTACAGACAGTAACGGGAACGTACATACGTACGATATACTGCTGATGGCTACCGGCAGCCGGGCAGCCACTCTCCGCGATATTCCCGCCATACCAGGCATATTTACCATGCGCACCCGGATGGATGCAGACGCCTTCAAACAACATATAGATCCCGCCAGGGGGAAAGTAATGATAGTGGGAGGTGGATTATTGGGGATTGAGCTGGCGGCATCTCTCAAAGAAATGAATATAGACGTTGGCGTTATACAACGTACTTCCCGGCTGATGGACCGGCAACTGGACGCACTTGGCGGACAGCTTCTTTATGAAGAGCTCACCGACAGGGGTATTGACATCTACTACAACGATGAAATCAACCGTTTTTCCGGGCATGAGCAACTGGAAGGCATACAGCTGAAAAGTGGTTTATATATTCCCTGCCAGGCGGTGGTAATGTCTATAGGCACGGTTCCCAATATAGAGCTTGCACAGGCTGCGCAGCTGGAATGTAACCGTGGCGTGGTGGTAAATGAATACCTGCAAACCAGCGACCCGGAAATATATGCCATCGGGGAAATTGCAGCTTTCAACGGCACCCTGTACGGTATTACCGCGGCAGCGGAGCAACAGGCGGAAGTGGTGGCCCGTTACCTGAACGGCGATATCAGCAACTATTACCAGGGCTCCCTGTTTATGAACATCCTGAAAATGCACGGTACTGATCTTTGCTCGCTGGGAATGGTAGAAACACCCAAAGACCCGGCATACGAAGAGGTAGTGTTCATTGATAAAGCAAAACGGTACTATAAAAAATGTATCATTCACCAGGACAAACTGGTGGGAGCCATCCTGATCGGCGATAAATCAGAGTTTATTGAATTCAGGGACCTTATCCAGCAAAAAATAGAACTGTCGGATAAGCGGCTGGAGCTGTTACGCTCCGGCAAAAAAGGCACACCGGTGATTGGCAGGCTGGTATGTTCCTGTGGCAATGTAGGCGAAGGCAATATCATGGAAAAAATAGCCGATGGCTGCGATAACCTGCAACAGCTTTGCCAGGCTTCAGGCGCAGGACTGGGTTGCGGCAGCTGCAAATCGGAAGTGAAGGCATTGCTGGAAAAATCTATTCAAAAAACCGCAGCAGCACTAGTATAATTATGGCGAAACATACGCATACCTTATCCGTTAACTTTACCGGTGGCATTATTTCACCGGGCTACCTGCTGGAGCTGCTGGATACAGCTACCGCTGCACATGCCACGCATGTACGTTTCGGGTTGCGCCAGCAACTGCTGATAGATATACCGGATAAAGGCCTTACTACCTTTAAAAATAGCTGCGCGGAGAAACAGTTGCCTATTGCAACACAGCCGAACATTATGAGCTCCTATCCTGCCGCTGGTATTTTTATCCACGACAGCTGGCTGAGCGAGGGAATTTATAAAGATGTATTTAACGGGTTCGACTACACGCCGTCGCTGAAAATTAATATATGCGACAGCCAGCAAACATTTGTGCCACTGTTCACCGGGCATATCAACTGGATCAGTTCCGACAGCTTACATTACTGGTACCTCTATATCCGTATGCCGGGAAGCCAGCAGCTGTATGCATGGCCAGAGCTCATTTATACCAATAATATTGCCGCCATGAGCAGGCAGCTGGAACAGAGCATTAATGAAGGCGATTCGCCGGAAGAAGTGTACCACCAGGTAAAGCAGACAGCGAAATATATCAGTCGCCCGAAAGATAAGGAACCAGACCTTCCTGCTTTTCATTTACCCTATTACGAAGGTTTCAACAAGCACGACAATAGTTACTGGTTAGGTATTTACCGGAGAGATGAAGATTTTCCGATTGCTTTCCTGAGAGAGGTATGCACCATTTGCCTGGAAACCCGTGTAGGGCAGTTGTATGCCACGCCGTGGAAATCGCTTATCATAAAAAATATTGAGCCAGCCCACCGCAAGCTATGGGACTATGTACTGGGAAAATATGGTATCAATGTACGTCATGCTGCCAATGAACTGAACTGGCAGGTGGAAGACAACTGTGAAGATGGCCTTGTACTGAAGCGGCATATCATCCGCTATTTTGATACCGCTGATGTACGGACCTATGGCTTATGTTTCAGTGTAAGGATCAACCGGCCGGCCAGTCTTTTTGGTACGGTAGTGATCCGCAAGCAGGAAAACAGGCATGGCAGCAAGCTGAAATACATGCAACGTTATGATATCCTTTATACAGCGGGGTACAATGCCAACTCTGCGCAATTGCTTTTATACCGTGAAGGCGTTTCCAAGGAACACCTCGGGCCTTACATTGTAGCGCTGTGCAGAACGTTCTATGAGCGGGAAAGCGAAGCCAATGTATTGCAGCATTACGTAACAGAACAGCAATCACTCGTAACTGTGGCGGCGGTGGAAAGAACCGTGCATCAGTGCGGGGAATGTTTAACGGTATATGATGATATTGCCGGGGACCCGGAGCAGCAGGTTCCCCCCGGTACTTTATTCTGTGAGCTTCCTGCAGATTACTGCTGCTCCGTATGTTCGTCGCCGTTAGACGCCTTTAAGCCTGTCAATGAAGCGGATTTACATGCAGCTACTTTATCCACACACATTGTGTAAATGCTCCGTTGGCTGCTGCATCCCACAACTCAACGCGTACCCATTTGCGTTTTTCCAGGTTAATATTAAAAGTGAAGGATCGGGCGCCGAATGCCTTTGTATCATGCAGTAAAATTTTCTCCCTGTAGCTTCTCTCCCCGTCGCCGGAGATGATCACTGCATAGTTAAGCGGGAAAGTCCAGCTGGCAGATACTTTCACAACTCCTTTACGGGTTGCCGGGATTGTGCTGCCGGAAGGTTTTCCATTCACGGTAAAAGCGGGCAACAGTATTTCACCGGTAGTAACAAAAAACTTTCCCTGCTGCATGGCATCAAGAACAGGTTGCCATCCATCTTTAAACGAAGGCAGGCGATCCAGCTGAAGGTAGTTCACATTCAGGTGCCCATATAATTCATCTTCCGGTGTAATACGGAAAAGATCTGCTTCTGCAATCATTGTTTTATGCCCACCCCAGTTGCTCATATCATCCAGCAAATCTAATGCACGTTTACCGAGATATGGCTGCGAAAGATCGGCAGGTAAAGCTTTCCAGGCGGCACCCATAAATTGCGGCGATGCAAAAAAAGCTTCGTCTTTATACTTATCAGGGAACCCGGTAGAGCCTTTGGTACGTGCATGCGCCGTCCAGGCCATTCCCTTTTCCTTTTGCAGCAATTGCAGCATTTCCTCTTTATTGCTTACCCGGTATACCTTTCCATAAACAGGATCATCAGATACAAAAGGCTGTGAGGGTTTACGATCCATCACCCAATACACCGGTTCGGGGAAAATATTCATCCAGTGGCCGCCGAAGAAGTTATTGGGTTCTTCTCCCGGCAGTAGCAGGAATCGGGAATTGGATAAACGCTCACATTCCCTGAACATTGTTTGCTGTTCAAGGAAACGCTGGTTCTCCGGGCCACGTGGATGGCCAGGCCCGTGGAATTCTCCCAGGTGAACAATGTCTACGCCGGTTTCCCGGAAGGCCTGTATAAACGCCGGGACCTCCGGCATTGCTACCTTGTTCAATACATCTGTGGTATGTTCCTGGTGAAAGTGGCTGCTCATGGTCTTGTACCCCGGAAGCGGCGTGTAGGTGTCGCTATGCGTATAGCGGCGTACCTCCTGCAATGTTTGGCCGGCCGTTGTATTGCTGAGCAAACAAAAGAAATGGAGGCGTTGTGCGGTGCCGGGGGGCGCGTTAAACCAGGGCACCCATCTTTTATCGCCTTCCGGTTCCTGGCGTATGCCAATGCCAAACCCCGGTTCTGTTCTGTTATAGTTATTCCCGTACCAGGTGAACGACTGGTTAAAGCAGTTATCCAGCGGATAAAAGAACTGGTGCGGTGCCGGGAACAAAGCCAGACTGCCGGTTTTGCTTTCTCCTATAATGGTGCGGTACTTTACTGCCACGTTGGTGCTTTGTTCGCTTTGCACCGCTGGTGCGGATTGCATAGCGCCCCTGGGATCCGCCCAGCGGATCTGCTGCCATGGGATATGCGCTGCCGTTAGTCCTGCATCGTACAGGATTGCAGTGGAATCTTTCTGGGTAGTCATCACGGCTGCTATATTCATTAACCCACTGCCATTATACAGTGTTATTTCTACCGCCCCGCTGAAAGGCCCTGCCGTTGCACCGGCCACCCGTATAATAGTACGTGAACCATCTGTGATAACGGCGATACTGTCTTTCTGCAATTGCACCTGGTAGGTAGTGCGGGGCAATTTTGCTGTTTTATCAAAGAAGATATTCCAGCCGTTTTGAGACACCAGGTCGCGTTTACCGGTGGTGAGAAAAAATACCGGCTGCAGACCTGAAGCCACTGTTTGCCATGTTTCCTTGCCATTATTCCAGCTGAGACTATGGATAAGCGGCTTCGCCGGTTCCAGGTCCAGTATCATCTGCGCCCGCTGGTTGGCGCCGGAGCTCCATACCGCTGTAAGCTGCTTATTGGCCACATTTACCTTCGTTTCAGCAGAGGGCTTATAAGCATTCAGGTTAATTGATACCTGCGCCACAACAGGTAAATAAAAAAAGCAACAGCTAACATAATACAGGAAGAAGCGCATAACACGTGGATATTTAACTGACAAAAAAGAGAGAATAATTACCCGTTTGTAATCATCTCTCCCTACAAAATAGTAATTGTCAGGATAACATCCCGTTGTTTTTTTATGACCGGTTACAGCCAGAATCATTTAGGTAGTAAGCTTAATAAAGTCCAGGTTCTTACTCACCTGGCGTACAGTGCTGTCGGATGTAAACCCATCAGCCGGTGTATTGATGGCATAGTCCAGCATCCGGTCGATCGTAGTGGTAGCCACATGCATGCGGGTATCAGACGACGCGTAATACATAAATATATTTCCCTCTTCGTCTGTTACCCAGCCATTGGAGAATAATACATTAGATACATCGCCTGTGCGCTGGTGATATCATCTGCCAGTCCGAAACCGATACCGCCTCCATTACCGGCTTCAATAAAGCCATCCTGCGGACGTGTATAAAAAGCATACTTTCCGTTTATCCATTCAGGATGTAGTACAACATTACGTTGTTAGGGGGAGCTTGTTTTCAGATCCGGTAACCGTTCCCAGGCGATCAGGTCCCTGGTACGGACAATGCCGCATTGATGCCAATACGTTCCTGCAGGTTTGGGTTAGTGCGTGGATCCAGGTCATATTTCCAGAAAAAAGGTATATGCGCTGCCGTTAGTACCGGGTATTTATAGCGGCTAAAGATGCCATTGTAGTTACCTGCAGGCTGATTGCTGCGTTGTATCAGCTGTTCATACTGTTCCTGTAATTGTTCCACCTGTATAGTGGCATTCTTCATAGTATGTTCCATAAATATGATTTAGAGATATCAGCTGCTACCCGGCTCTAAATAAAAATACGGACGTATGCAATACTTTACTGACACTTTCTTTTCCAAATCTTATACTATTTCAATCAATTGAAGATACCCACCGGAATGTACCGGTTACCTACCGGAAAATAACCACCCGCAAACCTATCTGCAGTTACCGCTCCTGGCCGGGTATCAATACCATATTACTCCCGTTTACAGGCTTTTTGTTCAGGCAGGGCCCTATCTCGCCTTTGGAATCGGGGGTAAGGAAATAACAAAGAGCAAAACCATTCACCAATCAGAAGAAACAGACAGAAAAGAGACATTGACAGATACCTTCGGAAAAACAAAACCCGGGCTATCAAGAACAGACTACGGGTTAAGCGGCGGACTGGGAGTTGGATTTAAAAAACTTGCACTGGTGGTTAATTATGAACTGGGATTGACAAATATTGCACCTGCTATAGAAGAGGGCACTACATCTTCTTCACGTAACTATAAGAACAGGAATTTATCTATTACCATTGGATACAGGCTATAATTTCTCCTGCTTACTTATGGAAAACGTAAGCTGCGGAGCTCCCGTGCACTCAAAGGGGTATAGATGGCTACGCAATGGAATCATCAACCATAAATCATTTAATACTATATACTTAAATATAACAAAGCATAATTCTTAACATCGCTGCGCCCGATATAAGTGTCAGCATTACAATAATCCGCACATTTCCCGGGTCAAATCTCCCCGGATTTGCCTAATTTTGCACCGTCAATGCCACAAACAGGTGTGTAGCGCAGATCATGTTAGCAGATATTCAAAATGAAACCGATGCCAGGCAATACCGCATCGCTATTTCCGTCTTCTTTTTCATCTCCGGATTAGGTTATTCCTCCTGGGCTTCCAGGATCCCTTCCATTAAGCAACAGTTGCACTTAAATGAAGCGCAGTTCGGGCTGGTGCTGCTGGCATTGCCCATCGGGCTGATGCTTACCATGCCTGTTACCGGCAAACTGCTGGGGTTGTTCAGCAGCAGGAAGATCATGGTGTTTGGCGCCATGGTATTTAACCTGATACTGAGCCTGCCCGGTTTTACTACCAGTATCTGGCAGTTGGCACTGGTGCTGTTTTGCTTTGGCTCTGCCCGCAACCTGCTGAATCTTTCCATGAACGCGCAGGCGGTGCAGGTACAGCACCTGTTTCCTCAATCCATCATGACCACGTTTCACGGGATCTGGAGCGTAGCCGGCTTTGCAGGCGCGGCTATCGGCTATCTGATGGTGACCATGAACGTTGCTCCCTCCTATCACCTGCTGATGGTAAGTGTATTATTGCTGGTGTTCACCATGTATTATTATCCCAAAACCCTTCCGGATGAGCCGGTAAAGGAAACGGTAAAAAGAGCGGCCTTTGCGCTTCCCGATAAATCATTGCTGAAATATTCCCTGATCTGCTTCGCGTGTATGGCTACAGAAAACACGATGTACGACTGGAGCGGCTTATACTTTGAAAAAATTGTCGGCGCCAGTAAACCTACTGCTGTGGCGGCATTTGGCATATACATGGTGGCCATGACCACGGGGCGTTTTATTGGCGACAGGCTCGTGAACAGGTTGGGCATTAAATCAATGCTGATGTACAGCGGCTGGTTTATACTTACCGGGTTACTGCTGGCCATTGTGCTGCCTTATCCGTTTACCGCAGGTATAGGATTTATTTTTGCAGGGCTCGGCGTGGCATGCGTGGTTCCCCTGGTGTTCAGCCTGGCAGGCAGATCGAAGAGCACTAACAGCGGGCAAACACTGGCCTCCATTTCCACTATTGGTTACCTCGGGTTTATGATAGTACCACCGCTGGTAGGATTGGTGGCCCAGGCTACCAGTTTGCGCTGGTCTTTTGCCATTATGGCCCTGTGTGGCCTGGCTATTGTTGCGCTGGTTAAAGGATTAAAAGAATAGTTAAGCGGAGGGAGCCACCCTCCGCTTAAACCCTTAAATAGTATACTTCTCTTTCAGGATAGCCCTCTCCTTTTCACCTATACCCAATTCTTTCTCAAAGAAATTCTCTACTGTACCGTATTTACCTTTAATAGCGTTGAAAAGGCTATGCAGTAACTCTGGTCTCAGTTCCAGCGCTTTACGGATAGTTTCCTCATCCATGCCGGTGCTTTGTTGTAACCCCTGGAACATCCGCTTGTTCATAGGCAGCAGGTATACATTGCTGGCAGTAAAATCGGCCTCTATGGTTTGCTGTGGCACGCCCAGCGCATAGAGGAACAAAGCGGTGGCCATACCGGTCCTGTCGCGGCCACCGGTGCAATGATACATGATGGATTCATTCGCCGGCAGCATCAGCAGTTTCTGGAACAATGGTTTATAACGATCGCCCAGGTATTGGGTATTGCCATAGAACTTCTCAAGGAAATTACCGTTCTTAATGATCTCCCCCATTTGCGCGGCGCCAGGGAGACTATCGCTTCCCGCCGGGCAGAGCAGGTAATCCGTTTTGGGCAGCAAGTGGTCTGGTGCGGCAGCGGCTTCTTTCACCCCACGGAAATCAATCACAGTATGGATATGCTTTTGCTCCAGCACAGTAAGATCCTGGTCTGTCAAGCGGCTTACATCAGCCGAGCGGAACACTTTTCCCCACACTACTTTTTTACCATCTTTTGTTTTGTATCCGCCTACATCGCGGAAGTTCACAGTTCCCTGCATATGCACTACCCGTTGCGCGCTGTCGGCTAATTGGGCAAAAGTTGCTCCCGGTAAGGCAATAGCCAGTACCAACATTAATTTTTTCATATGTTGTTTGTTATTTTTTGAAAGATGAATTATTTGATGATATCCCAGCGGATACCGGCCTGGCCGCGACTTCCATACCATTCTTCTGCGGCTACACGCCGTTTATCGCCCATATAGGTTTTCAGCGGTTCGTTAGTGATATTATTGAGCTCGGCAAACACCCGTATTTTGGAAGTGATGTTCACAGTGGCAGAGGCATCTACAGTAAAATTCTTATCTGTCCAGATATAGAAGTCCTTACCCAGCTGCTGGTTGATGGTTTCCACCGAAGCGCCGCGATAGTTACCGGCAACGCGGATCATGACGCCTTTACGCTCATAAAAGAGGATACTGTTAAATAGATGGCGCGATTGGTTAGGCAAGCTGGTTTTATCAGTGATCTTATTTCCACTTATGGTTCTCGGCACTTCAACGGTTGAATTAATAAAAGTATAGTTCAGCTCTGCGCCTAACCCACTGAGGATACCTGGCAGAAAATCGAACCGTTTGTTGATACCTGCTTCCAGTCCGGCCAGGGAAGCATTATTCAGGTTCTTTGCCTGTGCTACCACATAATTCACCCCATTCTCCACATAGTAATTTTTATCTGCAAAAATCACATGGCTGATCTGTTTATAAAAAACACCGCCGGAAATGAGACCAATATTTTTAAAATAGTATTCCCCCATCAGGTCGAAGTTATTGGAGAAGGTAGGCTGCAGATCAGGGTTTCCTTTGGTGATGGTTACATTGGAACCTGTATTGTCCACAGATTCACCCGGGGTGAGATCGGTGAAGTTAGGACGGATAAAAGTACGGGTATAGGCTGCACGCAGGTTAGCCTGGTCGTTGATGCTGTATTTAAGATGCAGCATAGGCAGCAGGGCATTGTAATTGTTTTTTACCGTAGCCGGCGTAATGACTGTTTGTTTCGGCGAGCCTTCTGCTGTAGCCTTTGAGCCATGCAGGGTGAATGTGGTATATTCATTTCTCACACCGGCAATCATTTTCAGTTTATCTGTCACATCCACTTCTGCCATCGCATAGGCTGCAGCTACATTTTCCGTGCCCGTATAAATGTTGGTGGCATTGGATTTCGAGGTATAATCTGCGAAGCCGTTCTTACGTAGCGTGGCAGTATCATATAAATCAAACAACTGTTGTTTGGTGAGGGGATCTATCATAAACTGATCGTAGTTCCCTTTCAGGCCCTGGAAGAAACCGCCTCGAACGGGGAAATCGGTGGTTTGCAATGTATTCAGCGGCAACAGGCCTGGTGAATTTGGAACACCCAATGCTGCGCCCGGCAGGTATACGATGTTGGAACCATACATACCGGCGCGGTCTTTATGGCGGTATTTGGCGCCGAACTTCAGGTTTACCCTGGAAGATGCGCTCACCTTAAAATTCAGCTGTGCGGTTTTATCTTCTTCTTTTGTATCCAGCTGAGCAATCACCAGCTGTTGCAGTGTAAGCTTTGCAGGATCCATTACTTCCCCGCTGTTTTTTACACCGGCATCAAAGTGCAGCGGGTCGCCGCCAATACCTCCCGGAGAATCGAAGCCCCAGTACCGTTTACCATCTGCAGAAAGATTATTAAACCCGCCGGTTATTTTCTGGCGGAAAGTAGCAATGGGCAGTCCTTTATTACTATTGGTGGGTGGTGTTTCAAGAAAATATTTCGTATAGTAGTCGCTGATAGCCCAGTCCATTTTTACTTTGGACGACAACTGGTGCTCGCCGCCAAGTTCTCCGCCGTTAAGCACTGTCTGATAATAGGAGTAGCGATAGTTATACTGGTAGCGGCTGTTATTGTAATCTACATAGGATTCGTATACCGGGCGTATATCGTTAAACTTATCCATCAGTCCGCGGAAGAATATTTTATTGGAGGAGTTAAACCTGTATTCCAGTCCAGCGTTAGCGCCATAGGTCTGGCGTTTCCCCATATACCGTTTAAGCATAACGGTACTGATGGACTTCTGCTGGGCAGGATCGGGCAAAGCCGTATTGTAGGCCACTTCAAAGGCATCCGTTCCCCATTGGCGGTCCCAGATGGCGCCGGCAATCATCACGCCCAGTTTGTCTTTGAAAAAGCGGTCGCCGTACACGAGTGATGCATTATAGGTTGCATCTTTTGAAAAAGTATTATACCCACCGGCCGCGCTTACATTAAGCGTTCTTTTAGCAGGAGCGGTGCGGGTAATGAAGTTTATGGAACCGCCGATAGCATCGCCCTCCATATCCGGTGTGATGGCCTTGGCCACCTGTACGTACTGGATAATTTCTGAAGGTACCGCATCGAGTACAGAGTTACGGTTGCCCAGTACATTGGCGCTGGGCAGGCGGCTGCCGTTGAAAAGGGTGGATGTCCACGCGAAGGGTGTACCTCTTACCGTAGCGGCATCCGCTTCTCCGTGGTAGCGGGCCACTGCCACGCCCTGTATACGTTGTACTGCTTCTGCCGCGTTGCGATCCGGCAATTTCCCTATGGCATCTGCCGCGATAACATCCATGATAGCGAGGGAATTCTTTTTAATACTGAGCGCCTTTACGGTGGAAGGCGCCATGGTACCCTTTACCAGCACTTCCCCCAGTTTACCGCCGGTGGGCGCCAGGACGATGTTGCCGGCATCGTTGATACCTGGTTTTACCGTAAGCTCCACTGTTTGTGTTTCATGCCCTATATAAGATACCAGCAAGGTTACTTTACCGGTGGCGTGTACGTTTAAAGTGAATGCCCCATTTAAATCGGTGGCTGTACCTTGTTTGTTGCCTGCAGTTTGCACGGAGGCGCCGGGCAGATGACCTTCCCTTCCGTTGATGATTCCTTTAATGGTTTGTGCCTTTGCCGCGCCTGTTATTACTAGCAGAAGCAGTAATGTGCAGCAGCGGCTACGTTTTAATGGTATAAAGATGCGATCCATATGAAGGTATTTTTCAGCAAAAGTGGGGATTGCTGATGATGCGTTCGACCGCATCCAACTACTGCTACGTGTATACGTATCTTTCGGTTTAAACGTACTCACTTTTATTGAAAACCAGTGCCTTAACCTGTGTTACGAAATCATTACCAATGGAGCTGCAACTGGCGGAACCGGCAGGTTTAACATTGTGGTAATATTGGTTTTATACTTTCGGTGGCATATCCGCACTATGATATATGTTATTGCCATCGGAGCTTTTCAGGCGCTAACCGCAGTAGCTTTGCTAAGCAGCAGTAAACTGCGCAGCAAGGCCGACTTCCTGCTGATCTTATTGTTGTGCAGTATTGCTGCGCATCTTGCTATTAAATTCTGTATCTATTCGTTTGTGGACGATCATGAAGTGCGTACGCAGATGAATACCTTTATCGGTTTTTGTTACGGGCCATTGTTGTACCTGTACGCTTGCCAGCGCCGGGATGCAGCATTCATTCCCGCTTCCCGCTGGTATGTTTTCCTGCCATTTATATTTGGTGCGGTGGGTTATCTTACAGTAGTATGTGTGCTGATGTGGTCTGCCGATGCAGGCCATGCCGTGTTGTATTATTATAATGAAAGCACTACGTGGATGATGATGATACCGGGCTTCCTTTTCCCGGCGTTGTCGCTCCGTATTGCAAAGCAGTTAACTGATATGCCGCAGGAGAAGAAGCTGATCAACAGTATCAGTTACCTGCTGGGTATTATAAGTATTATTTCGCTGGGATTTAAAACGGCGCAATCACTTCATATGCTGCATGGTTCGTACAATATTATCTGCAGGGATATCGTATACTCGTTGCTGTTAGTAGTGTGCCTGGTGATCATCCGGTACAAATATGTAGGGATTATAGGCTTACAGACGGTGAAAGCAGAGGCGCCTCCCGGAACGGCGGAGATACCTCCTGCCCGCAAAATGCAGCTCAGTGCTGAAGAACAGCGGCAGGTGCTACAGGTGCTGGAAGCACATCTTCATAAAACCAGGATATATACAGATGCAGCGTTAAACCTCGACAAACTCGCTCAGGGAGCAGGTATCAGCAAATATCATATTTCCGAAACGCTGAACAGTTATGCAGGCAAATCGTTCTACCAGTATATCAATGAATGGCGAATCAGGAGGGCCATGGAACAGATCCGTTTCATGAATGAAAAAGCACTACCGGTGAATGTGCTTACACTGGCGTATGATTGCGGCTTTAAGGCCAAATCATCCTTCAACCAGTATTTCAAAAAGATTACCGGTCTTACACCTACCGAATATATTAAATCGTTAGTTACGCCGGGCGTTACTATTCACGAGTGAAGGCCTGCGGAATTCTTTGGTAAAGATCTGCTGTACCTGGTCTATTTCGCCGGCGTACATTGTTTTTTTCCGGGTGCCGAAATACAATGTATTTTCCATTGCCGGTTCACCTTCCCATACCAGTTTCATGGCACCTGTTTCAATTTCCTGTGTGCATAAAAAATCGGGCACCACGGAGAAACCTGTTCCCCCGCTGAGGCAACGAACAATAGAGCAGATGTTGGGAACAATATAATTGGGTTTGAAATCCATGTGGTGGCGGAAGTTATGCTGCCAGAAACGTTTCAGGTGCTCCATATCTGCGGCGGTACTATACCACAACTGCTCCTTCAGCCAGTTCTCCGCAGCTTTGATATCCTTCTTCTTTAATAATGCGAGCAGTGGTTTCACATCTGTTTTCCCGTCGGCTACCAGTACGATCCTTTCTTTGGAAAACGGTTTAAACTCCAGGTTTTTCTGATCCCCTTTCTGTGGCGTAATGATGAGGTCCAGCAGGCCTTTATCAAGATCGTTGATCATCTGTGGATAATCACCGAACTTGATGATCACATTAAATGGCAGCCTGGCAATATATTTCTCCAACGTATACTGAAATGTTTCAAAACACATACCTATGCTGATAGTGGCCCTGTCGGCTTTTGTGCTTTTGTGGAAAAGCTGTTCTGCATTTTCCAGTTTAAGTAAAGGTTCCTCTATAAAGTTGTAGATCACCTTGCCTCTTTCTGTAGGCACCAGTTTTTTGGCGGAGCGGTCGAACAGTTTATAGCCGGTATATGCTTCCAGGGAATTGAGGTGCAGGCTTACGCCAGGTTGCGAGATAAAAAGCTCCTGCGCCGCTCCTGTAAGCGAGCCCTGCTCATAAATGGATTTGAAGGTACGGAGCCATTCCAGGTTGAGTCCCATATCATTATCATTTTTATGATACAAAGGTATAAGTTAAATAATTATGATAATAATACTTTTTAAGGGAATTTTGCTTTATCAAAATGCGAAAACAATGCTTTTTACAGATTATAAACTAGGCGGGCTTCACTTGAAAAACAGGATAGTAATGCCGCCGATGACCAGGTCCAGGGCCGCCCGTGGCGATGTAGCCACTTCACAGATGGCCGAATATTACAGTCAGCGGACCGGCGCCGGGTTGCTGATATCAGAAGGCACACAAATCAGCCGGCAGGGCCAGGGATATGCCTGGACGCCGGGTATATACACCCAGGACCAGATAACCGGCTGGAAACAGGTAACGGATGCGGTGCATGCCAATAACGGGCTCATCTTCGCACAACTATGGCATGTAGGCCGGGTATCGCATATTTCCATCCAGGAAAACGGGGCTGCCCCGGTGGCGCCTTCCGCTATCCTCGCAGAAGGCGTGAAAGTATTTGCCGATCCGGCAGGCAAAGGGCCTGAAGCCGGGGCCGGAGAAATGGTGCAGCACTCTATGCCCCGCGAGCTAACAAAGCCTGAAATCAAAGCTATCATCAATGAGTTTGCGCAGGCGGCTAAAAATGCTATTGCCGCCGGCTTTGACGGTGTGGAGTTGCATGGCGCCAACGGTTACCTGATTGAGCAGTTTATCGACTCACAAACCAATCATCGTACAGATGAATATGGCGGTTCCCTGGAAAACCGTTTGCGGTTTCTGAAAGAAGTGGCAACTGCTGTAGCCAATGCCATCGGGAAAGACCGTGTAGGCGTGCGGCAGGCGCCTTTAACTACGCTGATGGGCGCCATGGACGACCACCCGGAAGAAACCTACATTGCCGCTGCAAAAGTGCTGAACGATATTGGCATTGCGTATATCCACATTGCTGAAGCCGATTGGGACAATGCCCCGGTGATGCCGGTGGCATTCAAGGAAGCGTACAGGAAAGCTTTCACGGGTACGCTCATCTACGCCGGTAAATATACTGTTGCCAGGGCCGGGGAAGCATTACAGAAAGGATGGGCAGATCTTATTGCCTTTGGCCGTCCATTCATTGCCAACCCGGACCTTCCCTACCGGCTGCAGCACCAGCTGCCATTAAATGAGCCCGACAGATCTACATTCTTTGGTGGCGGCGCAGCAGGTTACACAGATTATCCTACCATTAAAAAAACAGCAGATGTTATTTGAACCATATACCGGCAAAAGCCTGGCATTAAAGAACAGGATCGTGATGGCGCCTATGACGCGCGCCAGGAACCCCAACGGGATTCCCAATGAAATGAATGCGCTGTACTATCGTCAACGTACCAACGCAGGGCTCATTGTCACGGAAGGCACTTCCATCTCCCCTACGGCATCGGGTGTATTACATATTCCCGGGTTATTCGCGCCGGAGCAGGTGGAAGGCTGGAAACTGGTTACCAGCGCCGCTCATGCGGCAGGCAGCAAAATATTCACACAGTTATGGCATGTGGGTCGCGTATCACATACCAGCAATCAACCCGGTGGTATTGCACCGGTAGGCGCATCAAGCATCCAGGCAGCCAACTCGCATGCATGGGGTTATGATGAAAACGGCCGGGAAGCATTTGTAACCTGCTCCGTTCCGGTAGCATTAACTACAGAAGGTGTAAAGGCAGTGGTACAGGATTTTGCCAATGCCGCCGCCAATGCGGTGAAAGCAGGCTTCGACGGTGTAGAGCTGCATGGCGCCAACGGCTATCTCATTGAGCAGTTCCTGAATCCTTTTGTGAATAACCGTACAGATGAATATGGCGGCAGCATTATTAACCGCAGCCGCTTCCTGCTCGAAGCCATCGATGCGTGTATTGCCAACATCGGCGCAGAGAAAACCGCGATCCGTCTTACTCCCTATGGCGGCCTGCATGAAATGCCGCACTACGACGAACTGGAAGCTACTTATCAATATCTTGCCACTGAACTCGGCAAGCGGAACATCGCTTACATCCATATCATGGATCAGCAATCAAGAGGGAGCTTTGCCTTACCGGAAGGCTTCATGGCCCGGTTCAGGAAACAATTCAATGGTGTGATCATCCTGGCAGGTGGTATGAACCGGGAAAAAGCGGAGCAGTATTTAAATACCGGCATCATCGACCTGGCTGCATGGGGAGAACCATTTATAGCCAATCCTGATCTTACTGAACGACTGAAAAACAACTGGCCATTGAATCCACCCGACCGGGCATTACACTATGGAGGGGCTGCGCACGGGTATACCGATTACCCGGCGTATGAGGCGGCACTTTGAATATGAGGAAGCATTAGGGTACCGTGATGCTCTTCAAAGAAGTAAAACACTGAACCCGCCTGTGACAGCGGGTTCAATTCAACTAAAACAAACTTTAGCCATTGGGTATCCGGCTATTAGCATACCCAAAAAGTTTCTCCGCAGGAAATAAACTGCGTAGTTGGCAGCGAGCGGTCTTTGCCTTTTTCCGGTGGTGCTTTGCTAAGACTGGCCACGGTAATTTTTGTGAGCTTCAGCTTTGAAGTGATTTTCTTTTTCATATTGATACAGATTTAGGTTACTTCAATCTACGATTAGAATCTGTTATCATCAATCACGTAAAAAGGGGATTTATCATTGCTGTGCTCCTTTACTGATCTTATTATTTACGATACGTGCATTACCGTCAATATCAACACTCCCGTTCACTGCCTCAGAAATAACTATCCCCGTATTACGGGCAGGTGAGCTGGCAGCAATATGCAGGTCTGGCACAGTGGTACTGATGAGTAACGGATCGGTACCATATACCGAGGCAGCATCTGTACCGGAGGTGGTTTTCCAGGCATTAAAATCAGTAATGATATTTGTGTTGGTACCATTCCAGATCCATTGCGGCGTACCGGTGGTGAAATAAAGATTATTGTCGATGATATTGCCTGATCCGGTATTGGTGTACTTATGTATAAATATATCTACCGGTCTCGCATATACGATATTATTACGGATCACATTATCAAAGCATTGCTCGGTAAGCCGGATCTCTCCCTCTATTTCGCCGAAAGCGCCCGGCTCCCGGTCATTGAACAGGAGCGTATTGTTCACCACGTAGCAATTACGTGTACCGCCCGAAGTATAGCCCAGGTAACCACCCAGATAAATACCCGTACGCCAGCAGTTATACACGAAATTATTCCGTACAATACAGTTACTGGTAGGATAAGCATCATTCTCACTTACAATACCAATGCCGCGGTCGGCCTCATGAATGCGGTTCCTTTCCACGGTAATGTTCCTTGCACCATCCACGTAAATAGCAATGGCGCCGTGACCATGTACGCCGCCCACAGGCCCACGGGTCATATCAATGTTGTACAGTTCATTTTCGCTGATCACACCATTCCTTGCATAGTTAAACGCAGGATTAGTATTAGCCGCGTAACCGCCTGCCGCATCAATACCAATGTTTTCGGTATTGTAAATGGTGTTCCTCCTGATTATAAATCCATCTACATAACCATTGATAGTAAGATTCTCACTGTAACCTGTTTTAGTGTCATGAATGATATTATCTTCCACGAGGATGTTCTTCATCACATCAGCCGTGTTCCCGATAATTTCAATACCATGGCCGCTGCGGCCCTGCGAAGGATCTACATTATGTTCTATGTTATAGATTTTATTTTTCCGGATGATGATATTGCCGGCTCCTGCATCTGCTGTAATCCCATTCACATTGGCGCCTGCCGCGTTGCTTTTTAAGTTGCAGATATCAAATCCCTCCAGCACTACATAGCTGGTGTTACTGATCGTTACCAGTGCTTCCCTGCCGGTAACAATCATTCCTGAGCCGTCAATCACGGCCTTTTCACCGGGATAAGCTTTTAGAGTGATCAGCTTTTCAAGCCGGCCTGAACGTGGGAATACTACCTTTTCCGGGTAGGTACCTGCCCGTACCAACACTGTATCGCCGGGCAGGGCTTTGGCCAGGGCAATGTTAATGCTGCGCACAGGTTTACTGATAGTACCGGCTGCGGAGTTATCTCCGTTTTCTGCCACATAGTAAGTATGTGTTTGTACAACATCAACGGGAGTAACGGTAGTAGATCCTTTACTACAGGCCCCTGCCAGCATAGTGAATAGTAATAAATGCATGTTCCTGTTTAACATCTTAAAAAAATAAACGGCAACAGCAGGAGCTGTCGCCGCAGGTTTACGTATCGGTTATTCAGAAATTATTTTCCTCACCCTGTTATTGTTTTTGTCCAGCACATATACTACACCATTCTTATCCACCGCCACGCCCATTGGCGCATTAAATGAAGCAGCGGCTCCAATGCCATCTGCAAAGCCTGCAGCATTGCTACCGGCATAGGTGATCACGTTCCAGGTATTGGCGGAAATAGCACGGATGCTTTCATCAGCATTAGCGCCATAGCTACCGTTGCCGGCCACATAAATATTACCGGAAAGATCTACTGCCACTCCCCATGGATTGGCAAACCTTGCAGCAGTGCCGGTTCCGTTTACATATCCGGCTACTCCTGTTGATCCTGCTATCACAGTGGGTTCCCAAGTGCCTGCCTTAAAACGGATAATGGTATGACCTGTATTACTGGATACATACAGGTTACCGGCCTTATCGAAGTCCATTCCGCCGGGAGCGGTGATACCGTTAATAATAGCGGTGCTGCTGCCGTTGGCGCTCATTTCAAAAACGCTTCCTCCCCCATTACTGCAATAGTACACCTTGCCGGAAGTTTTATCCACGGCTACATTCCAGGGTTCCTGTACTGTGCCCCCGAGTGTGGTAGTGGTACCATCCGGCGTAATTTTGCGGATGCTCCAGGTACCCGGATCTGCGGCATACACATTGCCTTGTGCATCTAACGCCACACCATATGGTATCTGGAAACGTGCAGCTGGTCCTTTGCCATCGTCGCTGCCGCCATTACCAGGGCTGCCGGCAAGAACGGTAGCATTACCTGCGCTATCTATTTTACGGATACAGGCGTTGCCGGGATCTGCCACATATACGTTCCCGTTATCATCGGCAGCAATGCCCATCATCCGGTACCAGCTTTGCCCGTTGAAGTTAAACAAAGCATCGGCGCCTTTTCCGTTGGCAAAACCTGCAGTCCCGTTACCAGCAAGTGTACTAACCGTTCTGGAAAATACGTAGGTAAACGGCGTACTGCTCGTTACACTGTCCTTTCCTACTTTTACCACCAGGTTACCGGTACCACATTTCTTTGGCACTATTACCATAATCTGTTTCGTATTGGCGTTCACGATAGCACAACGTTTGCCGTTGATGGTAACAGTGATATCCGATGTGTCTGCAGAAAAATTATCACCTGTAATCAATACTTCCGTGGTAGCTCCGCCAGTGGCGGGAATAAAGTCGTTGAGCAGTACGGGCTGCCCGTCTGCATGTTTCAGATCGTCGTCTTTTGAACATCCTGCGAGCAAGACAGATACCAGTAAACAACCTTTCAATATATATGAATTCAGTGGCCTGATCATAGCAGTTAGTTAAAAATTAAATAAAGAAATTACCAGCCGGGGTTTTGTACTAAAGCACGGTCCCTTTCCAGGTCCTGTTGCTGAATAGGGAACATGTACATCTTGTTGTCCCAGTATCTTTTCTGGAACAGGGTACGTGTATAAAAACCGGTGAAAGAAAATCCCTGGTCATTGTCTTTCGCATTCACATTCATACCATAGATCGCCTGGTTCTCCGGCTTGCTCATCAATAACCTGCGGATAAGAGTATAGTACCTGTCGCCTTCGAAGCAGAATTCCACCTGTCTTTCACGGAGGATATACTTCCTCATTTCTTCCTGGTTCCCTACGGCGCCGGGATATACAGTTTCAATACCAGGCAGGCCTGCGCGTGCTCTTACCATGTTAAGGTATTTTACGATATCGGTATTGGCCGGATCATATTCGTTTAATGCTTCCACATAGTCCAGCAGGATCTCTGAGTAACGGATAAGAATATACGGAGAACGGTATGCATCGGTAGACATACTTCGGAGGTTATCATTCGGGCTCAGTAATTTGGAGGGAAGATATCCTGTAATAATATTGCTACCCATTCCCAGCATGCCTGATTTACCGCTGTAGTAAAACTCCTGGCGGCCGGTGCCGTCTTTATTTTTTTCTGAGGAGAAATAGTTCTTATCATCTACAGATACCGCTGCTACCACAGGACGGCGATTGTAGGCAATGTATGCGTAGAACCGCGGCTCACGTTTGGCATACATGTTCCAGTCGCCTTCTTTATTTTCCCAGTAGTGATCGCCATCCTTCGTAGCAAAGCCAGTTTCCACATACCCGGAAGAAGGGTCGGTGATAGCTTTACCATTGTTCATATAAAACGCATCCACTACATTTTGTGTGGCGTTATACAAATTATACCCCGCGGGACCAGGAGAAGAACAAATGGTGTATCCCCAGCGTTGCCAGTTCATGGAGGCGAGGATAATTTCATCATTCCAGGAAGTAAGGAACAGGTCGCGGACTGAGAGAAACGGATCGAAGCTGGTACCGCCGTTGTCGAGATTAGTAAACAGTTTATACTTGTTGGAATCAATAATCGCTTTTGCTGCCTGTGCAGCGATGCGCCACTTATTCACATCATAGCCGGAAGGCGCCAATGCGGTACCGTCCTGGTTTTTGAACGATGCAAAAGCGGGGTTGCCATTCCATAAGGGGCTGGCCGCCCATTGTGCCACTTTTGCTTTTACAGCAAGGCATGCGCCACGGGTAGCCCGACCATTGTTACCAGAAGAGTTCCATACAAAAGGAAGACCAGCCGCGGCGCCATCCATCATATCATTGATAAATTTCACACAGGTATCGAAAGGCGCCCTTGGATATTTATTCATGTCTTCATCCTGGCTTACGGTGTTGGTAAGTTTTACAAACGGACCGTATTGCCTTAACAGCATCCAGTAAAAATAGCCGCGCAGAAAAAGGTTCTCTGCCTTGTATTGTGCCTTCAGTTCGTTACTCAACTGATCCGCCGGCACCTTATCGATGTTCTGTTCAAAGATGAAGGATTTCCGGATGGCGGTATAATATCCGCCCCAGTTATAGTAGTACCAATCGGAGGCGCTCCAGTTACCGCCTACCATATACCTTACAGTGGTACCGGGAATGGAAACGGACAATTCATCTGCCGCACCGATACCGGCATAGTCGCCGCCCGCCTGGCGGGCGCTGTAAATATTACTCAGGTAGGCTTCGGCGTTGGCCCTGGTTTGCCAGATCTGCTCTTCCGTGAGCAGGTTATCAGGTTTTTTATCCAGGTACTTACTGCAGGATACCAATGTAATAGCAGTGATACCGGTGAAAAGAAGTAACAGGTATTTATAGCTGGTCATGACGATGATCTTTTTGGTCGTTGATTAAAACTGCGCCCTTACACCCAGGGTAACTGTTTTCGGGAAAGGATACCTTGAGCCGGAAATGCCCAGTTCAGGATCCCATAGCTTAAACTTCGTGAACGTGAGCATATTGGTAGCCGTTGTGTATACCTGCAGATTGCTGATCCCTTTGCGTTTCATATCCGGCGTAATAAAAGAGTAGCTGAAAGTAGCCTGTTTCAGGCGCATAAAGCTGCCGTCGCGTATCCACCAGCTACTGTTTAAATAATTATTGTCGTTGATGTTGGCTATGGTGAGCCGTGGATAATGTACATCCTGGCTGGGGTTTTCTGTTGTCCAGCGGTTCATCATATCTTCCAGTACGCTGGCGGTATACTGGCCCATACCAGCGAAGGGTACTACGCCTACTCCATCTGCGCCGGCGCCATTGCCGGTAACGCCTATACCATTCGCCATAATACCCACATCTGCCACACCTGCAAAAACAGCAGAAAGCTCAAATCTCTTATAACCGATATTAAAACCGTAACCGTATGACCAGGTAGGGAAACTTGATTTACCCAGATAGGTTTGATCATTACCATCTACTTTACCGTCATTATTCAGATCAGCGTATTTCACATCACCCGGATGCACTACCCTGAACTGCTGCGGGCTTTTCTCTACATCATCCTGGCTGGTGAAAAGGCCGAGGCTCTGATAGCCTTTGAATTCGCCGTATTTATGCCCTTCCTGCTGGGCATAAGCATATAAGGCAATGGGATTATCAGCATAGATGATCTTGTTTTTTGCATAGGTAACGTTACCGAATACACGAATAGAAACATCCCTCCCGATATGGTCGGTATATTCTATACTACCATCTACTCCTTTATTCACCATTTCGCCGATATTACCATAAATCCTGCTGCCGCCATATCCCGCAACCGGTGAAATAGACTGCCTTTCTACAAGAATGGCGCTTCTCTTATCCTGGAATCCATCTACGACGATATTCAGTTTATTTAAAACTCCTATCTCCAGGCCAATGTCTGCTTTCGCTGATTTCTCCCAGGTAAGGTTCTGAGTACCGATTACATCAGCATTAATACCTCCATAATAAGAAGGTGTGCCGGAGCTGCCAAAAGATACGCCGCTCGCACCGTTATAATAGGTAAGATAACCGAAGCGGTTCTGGTCGATCTGATCATTTCCTGTCATGCCATAAGATCCGCGGATTTTCAGAAGACTTATTACTTTTGTATATGGCAGGAAGAAATTTTCTTTAGAGATCACCCAACCAACGGAACCTGCCGGGAAGTACCCCCATCTTTTTCCCCGGTCAAAGTTCTCTGAACCGGTAGCGCCCATATTTGCTTCCGCGAGGTATTTATCCATATAAGAATACGTAACCCTTGCCGCAGCGCTCTGGTTGCGGTAAGGAATGGCGCCTTTTACATCTCCTGCGGAGCCCACCAGGCGATTCCGGATACTACCTACCAGTAGTCCGCCAAAGTTATGTTTACCGAAGTTGTGATCGTAAGTGAGATTGCCTTCCAGGTACATCATACGTTCACCGGTAGATGAAGCTTCATAACCAAGATAGGTGTTTCCGGTCCTGGTTTGGTTGTATACCAGGTTACCATTTTCATCTCTTCCGGGTGCATAGAACAGGTCATTTACACCTTTCCTGCTGTTATCAAATTCGCTGTAGGTATCAAAAGAAAAACGGGCATTCGCGCTTAATCCTTCAGTAATTACATCCAGCTTCTGATTAAGCGATAATACAGATTGGATGGAAGGTCTGAACTCTGTGGAATAGCCGGAATTCTGTACAAGGTTAAACGGGTTGGAACCGCCGTTGTTTACCGGGCCGGCCCATTTACCATCGGGGTAGGAAACAGGGAAGGATATAGGATTGGTAGCGTAGGTGGAATACCATATAGCTCCTGCCGAATTGCCCGGGTAACGGGTATTTACCAGCATGGAAGCCAGGTTAAGGGAAAGTAAGGTTGTTTTGGTGACGTTCAGATCTACATTGCTCCTGAAATCATATCTTTTAAAATTGAGATTGGGATTATAACTGATGTCTCTTACATTATATTGTCCGTCCTGGTTATAAAAAGACATAGACACATAATAGCGCATAGCTTCTCCGCCACCACTTACATTCACATTGGCATTTGTCATGGATGCCCAGTCTTTATAAATGGTATTGATCCAGTTTACATTGGGATAGATATACGGATCAAGGCCGCTGGCCGTTTTACGGATCAGCTCATCAGAATATACTGGTTCTTCACCGGCGTTGGCACGGGCTTCATTGTACAATTTCATATAGTTCACGCCGTCCAGCATTTTGGGCATTTTCGTAAGACCACTGAAACCCGTTTCTGCTTTGGCAGATACTTTGGGTTTACCGGCAATACCCCTGCGGGTGGTGATGATCAATACCCCATTGGCTCCTTTGGCTCCATATACGGCAGTAGCAGAGGCATCTTTCAGCAGCGAAATGCTCTGGATGTCTTCCGGGTCAATGTTATTAAAAGCACCGCCGTAAGTACTGTTTACATCTTCCCTCTGCACACCGTCAACAATAATGAGCGGGGAAACGCTTCCTTTAAAAGTACCGATCCCACGGATGGTAAAATTCGGATTATCATAACCAGGTTCGCCACCGCCGCTCTGCATGGAAATCACCCCGGCCACTTTTCCCACCAGTGCATTGGTTAAAGAACGTACCGGCGTTTGCATATCGGCCATGTTTACAGTGGATACGGCGCCGGTTACGGTTACTTTTTTCTGGCTGCCAAAACCAACTACCACTACTTCGTTCAGCTTGTCCACTTTTGCAGTGAGACTCACCTTCAGCGTTTTCTGGTTAACGACCTTTACCTCTTCAGGGTTCATGCCCATCATAGCCACCTTGAGGATATCATCCTTGTTGGCTGCAATGGAAAACACGCCCATTACATCTGTAACAGTTCCTTTTTTACTGTCTTTCACCGTAATGGTAGCGCCGGGCAGGGGATTTCCATCCACATCCATTACCTGCCCGCGAACCAGCCATTCCTCCTGCTTTGCCGCCATCGGCGTTGCGGTGTTTTCCGGTGCATCGGCTTTTTTGTCGAGCACAATCCGATTGCGTTGCAGTACATAGCTGATGTTTTTATCTTTAAAAATAAAAGCCAGCACCTCTTCCAGCTTTGCCTGGCGGAAGTTGAGCGACATTTTCTCCCCATCGTTCAGCAGCTGGTTGCTGTAAACAAGGGTAAGACCTGTTTGTTTTTTAATGGCCCGGAAGATCTGCAGGAGCGTTACCTCATTGCCGGTAACCGTGACGATCGATTGCAGCGAAGGCTCCGGTGTTTGTGCTTTCACGCCGGAAAATGAAGTGCATAAAAGGGCACACAACACCAACATGCGCACAACGTTTCGCATAGCCAGCTTACAGTGGCGTATACTTTTTCTCATTCGGGAATTGTTTACAAGTTAAAATGATGGTACAGCAAATGACAGTAACAAATGCTTTCATCACAACTACATCGTTTTCCTGGAAACGGGTGACAAGGAGTAGTAAAAATATTTTTTGAGGGGAAGGAAAATCTTATTTCAGGGTAATTTCATTACCTGATAAACGATAATCGATATGTGCAGTTGTTTTGAGATCGGAGAGGAAATCTTCCAGCCGGTTGCGGTCCATCAGCCCTGTAACCACCTGGTCAGCCGCTTTGTTTTTATCCAGCACAAAGCGCATCCCGTAAAAGCGGGAGGCAGTGGCGATAAGCGTAGCAAGCGGCATACGATGATAATAATAAATGCCATTGCGCCAGGCCAATACTTCTTCTTCATCAAAGTGACGGGTCACAAATCCTTTACCGGCATCATAATCGGCCTGGATACCGGGTTGCAGCGCCTGGCGCTCGTTCATTTTCCCTTTGGTGATCACCCGGCCTTCCACCAGGGCCGTTTTCACTGTACCGGCCTGGTACGTATTAATATTAAAAGCTGTTCCCAATACCTGTACACTGGTCAATGCGGTATGAACCACGAAGGGTTTTCCCGCGTTGGAGGCCACCTTAAAATAAGCTTCCCCATCTACATATACTTCCCTTTCCGCACGGCCAAAATGGAAAGGAAAACGGAGCCTGGTAGCGGCATTCAGCCATACCTCCGTACCGTCGGACAGTGTTAGTTTATAACTTTCGCCGGCAGGTACATCAAGGGTATTCAATACAGTATCGGCAGAAGTATATTGAAGCGCGCCATTGCTGGTGCTCAGTGTGGCGTTGTTAAGGGCAATGGTTTTGGCGCCGCTGTCTTTAGTCAGCTCTACTTTTTCACCATTGCTCAGCAACAGGCGCACCGGTTGCTTTTGTTGCTGCATGGCTACAGTTGGAGATATCACAGGAGCTGTGCGGGCAAAGAAATAATAGACGCCGCTACCCGCTAATAATAACACAGCAGCAGCTGCCAGCCACTTTTTAAGGTGGGTGACCGGGCGGTGTGCTGCCCTTTCTTCCCTGATCTGCCGGAGGGCAGAAGCTGAATCTATCTGTTGCAGGTACTCGTCTGTATGCAGCGTAATGCTTTCCTGTTCAAGCTGGTTCCACTGCGCCTTGAAGTGGGCATCGTGCAGCAGCATTTCCTGCACATAGGCTTCTTCATCTGCAGAGAGTGCTCCCGACAAACGTTGTAGATATAATTCAAATATTTTCTCCTGTACCTGCTCCATTGTTAACAAATCGGGGACTAATACCCTTTATTAGTAATTGCATGACGTAATACTTTCAATCCCCTTTTCAGGTGGGTTTTGAAAGAATTGATACTGATGCCCATTTCATCCGCCGCTTCCTGGTAACGCTTTCCCTGGATGTATACCATTTGTATAGCCGATCTTTTTTGTACGGCCATATCATTAATGGCAGTGAGTACCTGCTTATAATAATCCGGTGAAACTTCAGTGCTCGTAAAACAGGAATCGTCCTGCAACTGCGTGAAGGCCACTTTATTCTCCAGTTCTGTTCTTTGTTTTTTAAGATGCGTCAGGCAGCGGTTCTTGATGGCCTGATGCAGGTATCCCCTGATATCACCGGTAAAATGAAGGTATAACTTTTTGTCCCAGATGTCGAGGAAAAAAGTTTGTACAAGATCATTTGCTTCGGCTTCATTCCGCAGGAACCAATAAGCATTCAGGCAAAGCAGCTTGTGATACTTTAAAAATAAAGCATCATATGCTGAAGCATCGCCTTCCTTTAAACGTTGTACCAATACTATGTCTGATGAATGACTCATGTAACCGGAACCTTATTGGTAATTATTCATTACAGGTAGCTTAAACACATAATATATCTGTAACACTGTCAGGTGACAGGTTTATTACAGTGATTTTGACCAATGAGAGTGGAAGAGATTTATTTCTTCCATTGTTCACGCTTTGATACTAAAGATTTTGGCGAATTAATTATTAAACCGCAATCAAGGTAAATAATAAAATTGGAAAAATATACGTCCAGCGGTAAAAAAATTAAAAGCCCCGGTAAATGATACCGGAGCTTTTTTTCCATGGGGGTTTCAGTAGATAGCTTATAATTTGAAGAAGATCTTCTTTTTATATAACCAGTAGCATAAGCCCCATTCCAGTGCCAGTACAGCAAAGGCAGATAAGATATCCCGGATGCTTTCAGGGATCCCCGCCAGGGCGGTAAATCCTTTTATAAAGATGCCGGTGGTTGGGTTCACCCATTGGCCACCTACTGTTTCAAAGAAGAGGTAAATAAAAATGGCGTTCATGCCTACCACGGTGGCTATCCAGGCGTAGCGCACATTTTGTTTTACATCTATGAGCCAGTACAGCAGGGCCATTACCAGCATTACCCATCCCCCGGAAGCCAGCGTAAAAGATGCGGTGGCAATCCGTTTGATAATGGGGATAATACCTGCCAGGTCAAGCCCGAAGCCGGTAACAAGCCCAATCACGCCTGCTGTTACCAGGATCTTTATTTTCTGCGCCTTCGGCCGGTCGCTGATCAGTAACTTCCCCGCCAGTGCGCCCCAGATGGTATGCGCGGCAGTGGGTATAAAGTTAATGGTCACCCATCCGTCAGGGTTGATCTTCCCCATCAGCACAGTATCCATAAATGCTCCGAAGTTATGTCCCTGTGTAAAGGGCTCTTCGAAACCGGGCAATAAAACAAACCTGTACATTAAATCGGTTGCCAGCAACAACAACAGGCTCACGCCCAACTGGAAACCAAAGGAACGGCGTATAATAAGGTAGGCGATCAGGGTGGTTACAGACAACTGCGTGAGCACATTCCATAACTCCCATACTAACCTTCCTGCATATACGCAATGGAGGGCAGTACCAAATATAAACAACTTTAAACAACGCAAGGCTATATGCCGGAAATTTTGTGACCAGGTAACGCCCTTTTGTGTCTTATAATACCAGGAGATGAACATGGCTGCACCGGCCATTGTCATAAAGGCTGGCTGCACCAGGTCCCAGGCGCGTAGCCCGTTCCAGGGATGGTGAAAAAACTGCTGTATCAGGCTTCCTCCGATACCCGTAGGGTGCAGGTGTGCTATCGACTCATAGATACGGGCGCTTTCTCCTGCCAGGAGGATCATGATAAGGCCGCGCATCACATCCAGGGAAATCAATCGTTGGCTGACATTGGTGGTTTGGCTCATTGTCCTGTTTGTTGGCTTAAATTAATAATTTATTCCGGCATATTTAATAAAAAAGCGGCAGCGCCTTCATCAGGGATAGTGCCCAGCTGGGTGGACCAGTCACTGGATGTAGCCACCATGCCAAGCCGTATAGCCGCTCCCGTAAAGCCCTTGATTTTTGACCGGTCCAGCTTTCCTTCAAAGCGCACTATGCCACCTGCTTCCGTAATGGTGCCCATAGTGAAAAAGTCGGTGCCCGATTGCTGATCGAAGGTAAAGCCGGTTTGCGGTCCGTTATGGTAATACATAGCCATTGGGATGGGTGCAGTGCTTTGCTTCAGCAACAGCTGTCCTTCCAGCAGTACATCATAGGCCCCACCGGTAAACAGGGCCGTGAGCAAACCTGTAGCAGCGCTGTTATCGCTGTCGATATACATATCGAAAATAGCGCCATCGGATAATTTACCGGTCATCTCTCCATAGAAATAAACATTCTGCCCGTCGTAATCCAGCTTCAGCTTTTTGAAAACGCCACCGGCCGGACCGGCAGTGATCACATTCTGGCTGATAGTATCCCAGTCGGACAGGCTGTTGTCTGTTAGTTTCACCGGCGAGGTTTTGGAAATACGGATCACAGTAGATCCTTCCGCAGTAACCCCTGCGGCGGAAGTGGCATACAACGTAGGCACATATTTACCTTTGCCCTGGTAAACATGCACGGGGCTTTGCTCCGTAGAGCTGGTGCCATCACCAAAGTCCCACTTCCAGGAGGAGGCGCCGGTAGTGGTATTATTAAAGGTAACCTGGTTCCCATCTACCGCAATAGTGTATACTACCAGTGGAGCAGGGTTATTATCGTCTTTTTTACAGGCCGTAGCTGCACAGAGCAGCAACAATATATAGAGCAGTTTCTTTTGCATGATCAGGTGGTTTTAAGGGTTCTGTACACACAGTTTGTTGGTTTCTATTTCATCGATAGGGATGTAATAGATGATCTTCGGATTATCGGGCTGTATCACCATGCCGGCATAACCGGAAGGGTTTACGGCAGGATTGATATCCGATTGCTTCAGCCCCGGCAAATGATAGCCCCAGTAGGTCCTGTTCATCGCCCTTTTATTGCGGTACACATCAAAACTGCGGTGGCCTTCAAAGGCCAGCTCCAGTCTTCTTTCCTTCAATACCACATCCAGCGCGGTTTTACCTGCCGGCAGCTGCTGGTGGTAAAGGGCCCCTGATAACCCGCGGTTGCTGCGTATAATATCCAGGTCGTCCAGTGCGGCTGCCGTTTTACCGGCTTTGGCCGATGCTTCCGCCCTGTTCAGGTACATTTCCGCCAGCCGGAAAAGAATAGGCGAGCTTAAGGTAGGACTTCCACCCTGCCCGGAAAATTTGGAGATATAATAAATGTCGATGCCATTTTTCTGCTGCAATACACCACTACCGTCTTTAAGAGGTATAATATATTTCCAGCGCACATCTTCCGGGTTGGCCGACATGGTATCCCTCAGTGAAGCGGATGCAAATTCCTCGCCCCAGCCGGAGTTACCATTGGAATAGATCATGGAGGCAATAGAGCCAAACTTGCCATAATCGTCTACGGGCGTAAAGGCTACGCAAAAAATGGTTTCCGACCCTGCTGTAGCGTTGGCGAAAAGATCAGGGTAAGTAGCAGCGGTAGTGAGTGAAAAGCGGCCGGATGAAATTACCTGCGAAGCAAAGTAAGCGGTACTGTCGTTGTTGCCTTCATAAAGATATGCCCTGGAAAGCAACGCCCATGCAGCTTCGCGGGAAGCGTACTGAGGGCCCCTGCTTTGCGACATCAGGTCCGCGCCTCTCTTCGCATCAGCAATGATCTGCGCATATACTTCACCTACGGTAGACCGGGCCTTTTGCGCGGGATCACTGGTAGAAGTACGGAGGATCACACCGGGCGCACCAGGGTTTTGCGTATAGGGCATGGCAAATAATTTCACCAGGTTGAAGTGGCTGAAAGCGCGCAGGAAATAGCATTCACCCAGCATCTGCTGCGTAGTGGCGTCGGGGTTACCCTGCTTCTCCACCGCTTCAATAACAGTATTGGCATCGTTGATGATCTTGTAAGAAATATACCAGAAGTAACGCACGTTTGTTTGCGTGGGCGAATGACCCAGCGAGAAGCTATAGAACAGCGGATCTTCTGTTGTTTGCCCGCATACAATATCATCGCTGGCAAAATCCGAGAGCTGGAAATACTGGCGCAGGTACATATTGTTATCATCCCTTGTACCGTTAAACTCCACGTGATCCTTCAACAACGAATATGCGCCATTCACCGCATTCTTCAGTCCTTCAGGAGAACCGGTAATGGTTTCTGTGGTAAGGGCATCACTTGGATTCACATCTTTCATACAACCTGTTTGCCATAACAACACAGGCAATAGTATTAATATAATAATCGCTGATCTCATGACAGGCATTTTAAAATCTGAAATTAATGTTGAACAGGTACTGGCGGTTGTTGGGATATTTAAAGTCCGATACGCCTGGCATCACCTGCGAACCCGGTGTGATGGTGGTTTGCGGGTCCTGCCCCAGGAAATTGGTGAACGTATGCACATTATCTGCAGTAAAACCAACTGTTACACCATCCAGGCGCCACCTGTTCACAAGGGCCTTTGGCAGTTCATAGCTCAGGCTGATATTACGCAATGCCCAGAAGCTGCCGTCTTTCAGGAAGCGTGTAGACGTTTGCGTGCTGTTAGCAGAGTTCTGCGGACTTGGCTCGGTGGCATTATCGCCGGGCTTAGCCCAGGTGCTGCTACCTTTGGGAAGGTTTACCTGGTTGTAGTAAGGTTCATTGCCATCATTCTCCACAAAGCGGAGGTTGTTGCTGTATACCTTGTTGCCCGACAGGAAATAAATATTCACACCCAGGGAAATACCGCTGTAAGTGAAGGTATTGGTCATACCACCCTGGAATTTCGGCAGTGCGGAACCCACTTCCTGGTAGGTAGCGCTGGCATAGTCTGAGGTAGACGACCTGTTGCCGTCTTTATCCACCACTTCCCACAAAGGCGCGCCGGTTTGCTTATCTACCCCCAGCCATTTGGGCATGTAAAATTCATAGAGATTACCACCGTTGCGGTAGATCTGTGAAATGCTCCAGGTAGATTGTGTGTTAATAATATTAGCCGGGAATTTCTGCAGTTTGTTAGTGTTAAAGTTGATATTAAAATCAGTACTCCACCGGAACCTGCGGCTGCGGATATTAACAGAGCTGATACCCAGTTCCACACCGTTATTCACCAGCTCGCCCACGTTCTCCCAGCGTTTCTCAAAGCCTACTGATAAAGGCTGGGACACCTGCAGCAGGAGATTTTTGGTGATGTTGTTGTATACATCCACACTGAGGTCTATGCGCTTAAACAATCCTATATCGATACCGCCGTTCCACTGGTATTTGCTTTCCCAGGTGAGGTCGGGGCTGGGCAGCTGTGATGGCGTTGCCGCTGTTTGCCCGTTGTACTGGTTATCCAATGAAAATAAAGCCAGGTAACGCGATGACCCGATATCCTGGGTACCGGTAACCCCGTAACTGGCGCGGAGTTTCAGGGTGGTGAACACACTGTTGTCTTTCAGAAAATCTTCATTGCTGGCCAGCCATGCCGCGGAAACAGCCGGGAAAGAGGCCCAGCGGTTGGCAGATGGGAAATTGGAAGAGCCATCTACGCGGAAAGATGCAGTGAGAAAATATTTATCCTGGTAACTGTAGTTTACCTGGGAGATGAGCGACTGTATAATCGCTTCATTGATACTGCCATTTACCAGCTGGCTGTTGGATACGATGTTCAGCACTTTTAACCCGGCGGGCAATCCTTTTCCTGAAGCTCCCATCAGTTCAGTATTGCTGCCTTCAAATGCCACGCCTGCAAGACCGCTGATCCGGTGATCGCCCATCCGGAAATCTACTTTCAACAGGTTGTTGGAAATGTAACCATAGTTAAGCGTGCTTAATTCATTGAGAAAACCGGTTCCATGATACTGCCCCGCCACATCCGGTGAATACCAGGTTTTATTTTTATTGTATCCCAGCGAGAGGCGGTTGGTGCTGGTAAATGTAAGCCAGTCGGTGATGCCGATATTAAGCCCCATATCATAATTCACATCAAAGTTTTTATAGGGATGTTCTGAATTATTAATGGTATGGATAGGGTTTACCTTATCGCGCGACCACCATTTAAAGGGGGAGTTGCCATCTACATACAATGCTTTACCGGAGCTGTCGTAAGGATTATCCCAGGGCATGTTCAGGAAGGCATAGTACATATCGTTGTAGTCGTATGTTTTACCAAAGGATCCGCTGAGATTGATGTTGTTGGTTAAGCTGATACGTTTTGTAAAGTGATAGGTAGAATTAGCTCTCAGGTTTACGCGCTGGTAATTGGTATTCATAAAAGTTCCTTTCTCATTGTAATAAGAAAGGCCCAGGTAGTAATCTGATCTTTCTGATCTGCCGCTGGCGGAGATATACACGTTTTGCATGGGCGCACGGCGGAACATATCTGTGAGCCAGTTATAATTCTGATCGCGCAGGGAGAGCGGGCGTTCGTTATAGAACTTCAGCAGGTCTATTTTATAGGAGTTGTTGGTAGCGCCGGGAATGTAATCGCGGTAATATTCTTTCTGCCTTTCGTACAATTCGCTGCCGTTCATCATGTCCATGGTTCCGAAGTCGGGTGTACGGAAGCCGGTAGTTACTTTTGCCTGGAATTGTATTTTACCGGTGGTCGCTCTTTTGGTAGTAATAATGATTACGCCTGCATTGGCCTGTGAACCATACATGGCAGTAGCCCCGGCATCTTTGAGTACGGTCACGCTTTCTATATCGTTAGGATCGTAGTTGCCGCCAATAATACCATCTACCACTACAAGCGGGCTTTGCGAGGCATTTACAGAAGAGATACCGCGCATACGGATTTCCGCTGCTGCGCCGGGAACGCCGGAGCTGCTCACTACCTGCAAACCGGACACTTTGCCCTGCAGCATGGTGCCTACGTCGTTGGTGGTTACATCTTTCAGTTTTGCGGCGTCTACTACGGTAACAGCGCTGGTTAATTCACTTTTCTTTTTATCGGAGTAGCCTACCACCACTACCTGGTCAAGCTGGCTGTTGGCGGTGCGCAGGGTTACCTGCATACCGTTGCTGGCCGGCAGTTCCTGTTTATCGTACCCGGTGAAGGTAACTACCAGTATTTCACCGGGGTTGGCAGATACGGTGAACCGTCCCCCGGCGTTGGTGGCATTCCCCCTGCTGGTGCCCTTTACAATTACCGTAGCACCGGGAAGCAACGTACCATCGGGGCCACGCACTGTACCGGTAATACGGCCAATAGTATCTGCCGGGGGCGGCGGGGGGACCAACTTTGGGCGGATCACAAATACGCCGTTGTTGATGGTAAATGTTACCGGCTGGTGTTGCAGGCATTGCTCGAGTACAGATTGCACGGAGGCGTTGCTTACCTGCAGGGTAACGGGGCTGGTGTTTTTGAGGGTGGATTCGTTATATACGATAGTGGCCCCTGATTGCAGGATTATTTCTGCAAACACTTTCTGTAACGGCATATTTTTCACCGACAGGGTAACCTGTTGGGAAAAACCCCTGGCGCTTACATGCAGGCAGGCAGCGAGGATAAGCCATGTGGTCATTTTCATAACCCGCAAAATTTTGGTTAATAAAAGTCCCTTGGGGAGAAATGGTATCTCCTTAAATTTTAAATGCATACTTTTAATAAGGTTTAGAATTCTTAAATGATCGTCGCTGATCTTACAGGATGCTAAGCTGCTGCCGGGGGTGTGTCACCATCCCCGGCTTTTTTCATTGTTCCATGTGTTACTTCATATGTTCTATTTACAGGTTTTACGGTAATACCACTACTTTATTTCCATCTGTTTTAAAGTGATTAGTTCCGTTTTCTTCCAGAACGCGCAATACGGCTGATAAATTAAGATTCCGGCTGATGCCGCCCCCATACAGTTCTTTGCCGGGTGCAGACTGATATACTATTTCCACATCATACCAGCGGGCTATTTCCCGGAGTATGGTAGGGAGGTCCATATTATTAAACACGAAAAGGCCGTTTTTCCAGGCGGTGATCTTATCAACATCGGCCTCGCGTATTGTGAGCCGGTGGCCTGAAAGTGCCAGTACCGCCTGTTGACCGGGTTGCAGGATCTTATCCTGTACTTTTATTTTTCCATCCACCAGGGTAGCGTTGATGGTGGGCTCATCGGCATAGGCCATCATATCGAAGCGGGTACCCAGCACGGCCACTTCCATTTCACCAGCCTGCACTTTAAATGGCTGTGTGGCATTGGCGGCAATTTCGAAGTAGGCTTGTCCCTGCAGGGTCACCTTTCTTTCTCCTCCGCGGAAAGCGGTGGGATAGCGGAGTGAAGTAGCTGAGTTAAGCCATACCTTGGTACCATCCGGCAGCACCAGCTGGTACCTGCCACCCCGGGGCACAGTAAGGGTATTGTATACTACTGCGCTATTGGCATCGCCGGCCTGGTAAGCCAGTTGTCCTTTTTCTTTTTTTATAACGCTGGCGCCCCCCTGTTTGCCAAGCGCGCCGTTGGCGGCATCATCCAGTGCAATAGTGCTGCCATCGGCCAGTGTGAGCATAGCTTTTTTGTTGGCAGGCGGTTTATCTGTTACGGAGGTATTGTATGCCGTTATATTTTTTTGGGGAGATAAATGCCGGTGCTGCCACACCATTGTCCCGGTTATCGCTACCAGGGCCAGCAGGGCCGCAGCAGCAGCATAACGCCAGAAAGGGAACCTTTTACTTTCAAGTGGCTGCATCACTGGTTTCAACCGGTTGAGCAGCCGTTGTTCCAGCATATTGCGGTCTTCCCCCAGCTCCAGGGGCAGGAGCACTTCGCTGTCGTCGAAGCTGTTGTACCACTCATGGAGCGCTGCTGCTTCTTCGGGGGAAGCATTGCCTTTCAGGTAACGTTGGATCAGGTCTTTCAGGTGCTGCATAATAACAGAGTACAGAAATACTGCTGTTACCCTTAGTGTTTTTTATATTTTTTTTCAGTCTACCGCTAAATTACCATCCTGGCGAAAAATGGAAAAACCAATCCGCTGGTTTTGCCGCTTTTTGCCGGATTTCGTTGCATTGGTGTATTTTTTTTGGGGCTAAGAGCATGCACAGTGCAGTAGGAGTGCATCAGGAGTGTATTAGGGGTGTATGAGAAGAGCATTAGGACTATATAAGGACTATATGGGGTGCACGACACATAAACGACTCCTAGGTATCCGAGAAGTATCTGTACTCCCATTCATGCCTTAACCGGACAATATCGATTTTTTCAGAGGAAGAAAGAGAGATAGGGATATACGTCTTTTAGGCGGACACGCAGGTGCTTGAGCGCTTTTGTAAGATGGGCTTCCACTGTTTTTTCCGACAGTTGCAGGGCGGTGGCAATTTCCTTGTTGCTGTATTGGTCGCGGCGGCTATAAAGGAATACGAGGCGGCATTTTTCCGGCAGTGTGGCTATTTCCAGTCCAAGCCGCTCCTGCAGGCGGCAATAATCCAGGTGATCCATATCCGGTGCCTGTATCATTTGCTGTGCTACATCGGGCGTATCGAGGGGATGATCCGGTAGTAAACGGCTGATTTGCCGGAACACGGCATAACGGGTAGCAGTAGCAAGATAACCGGAGAGGTGACGGATATCCAGTTCGGCTTTCCGGGCCCATAAACTGGCCAGTACTTCCTGCACCACATCTTCAGCGGCAGTACGGCTACGTAAACGGTTATACGCAATAGCGTACAGTTTCTCCCAGTAACGATGAAATATTTCGGTATAGGCAGATTCATCGGATTGCCTTAGTCTTTGTAATAGCGCTATGTCACTTAGTTCCTCCACGTGTGGTAAATGGTTGATATGCGGTGTGTGCTATAAAAATAAGTAAAAAGAAGCGGAATTTGTCTTGGAACACTGATTACACTGATTTCATTGATTCTATTTTTAAGTTTTTGTAAAAACCAGGGAAATGCGCGCAGGTAAATTCGCTTATATTTTCCTTTTTACAGAAATTCAAAAGAATAGAATCAATGAAATCATCAAAATCAGTGTAATCAGTGTTCCAAGACAAACTCCGCGTGATCGCCGAAGGCGATGAAAGCACCCTTCTTCTTACAGCCGCTCCCTGATCACTTTCACCGCATCTCCTCTTTCCAGTTCATTATGCTCCTGCCAGCGTTGCTGCTGTTGTTTTACCAGCTCGCCGGTTTGCCATGCGAGGAACTTTGCTTCCAGCCGTTCCAGGCATAGTTGCTTGTTCTGTAATTGGGAACGGCTATCCATTGCCAGCACCTGTAAGCCGCTGGGACGGTGGGTACCACGAACAGCCGTTTCCACTTTATTCACATGTTGTCCGCCCGGACCGGCTGCACGACAGGTTTCCAGCGTTACGTCCTTCGGATCCCACTGCACCTGTTTTCTGATATCAAAAACCGCTACGCCTACAAACCAGTTTTTGCGCTTGTGGAATTTACGGTAAGGGCTTTGCGCAATCCACTGAATGGTACCTTCCCATGGCTGACAAAACGCCGCCACATTTTTTCCTTTAAGCAGCAGGGTAGCAGAAAGCAGGGTACCATTAAGATCTCCTTTTACATTTTCCAGTACCTGTATGCTGATGCCGGCCGCGCGGCCTTCCCTGATCATTATTTCCTGCACCTTTGCCACTACCCTGCTGCATTCCGCAGGGCCGCGGCCGGAGGTGATCTGTACTATCATTTGTTCCATAACTGTTAGTCTTTATTCATTCTTACAATAGCAGGCATAAACCTTCCTTGTACATCTACTAATTCCTGCTGTGCGCTGATCACATTTTCAATGTCTTTATACGCCAGCGGGTTCTCTTCCACGCTGCCGCCGATGAGGGTTACCCCTGCTGCGGCAAGCATTTTTTTCATCCCGGACACGGTCATGTTCTCTTTCGCCCTTTTACGGCTCATGGCCCGCCCAGCGCCATGTGAGGCGGAGTACAAGGCGTTATCCACGCCTTTACCCATCACCAGGTAAGCGGCGGTGCACATGCTGCCGGGAATGATGCCCATTTCACCGGCGTGAGCCGGGGTAGCGCCTTTGCGGTGAATGATCACCCGTTGTCCATTTGCCAGGGTATCTTCCCAGGCAAAGTTGTGATGATTCTCCACTTTCGCAAGCGGCTGCAATCCCAGCGCCTTTGCAAGATTGAGATGGATGCGGTCGTGACATGCCTTTGCATAATCGCCGGCCAGGTTCATAGAGAACCAGTACTCCTGTCCTGCTTCACTGTTAAGATCCAGCCAGGCCAGCTGCTGCGCCGATTTTGGCAGCTTGCAGGTATCCATGGCAATGCGGGTATAATGCTGCGCAATGTTTGCCCCCAGC
The DNA here is from genome assembly GCF_902150045.1 of Chitinophaga polysaccharea. Classification (GTDB taxonomy): domain Bacteria; phylum Bacteroidota; class Bacteroidia; order Chitinophagales; family Chitinophagaceae; genus Chitinophaga; species Chitinophaga polysaccharea_A. The sequence continues at coordinate 1,200,299 of NZ_CABFVU010000002.1, read as the reverse complement.
CCACGGCTGCCTGAATGTGATAACAGGGCCAGGTATTTTTTGGGCGGTAGCTGCAGCGCATTGTCTTCTTTCAATTCAATCATACCAAATTCCACGAAGTGATTGCCGCTACCGGAAGACCCCAGCTGCCTGGCAGCCTTTGCCTGCAGTTTCCGCAACAGTTCTGTCGCCTGGAATGCGGCGCTGTCCAGCACTTCATGTTCCTGTGGCAATTCCAGCCCGCCTTCCATTCCAAAGTGAGTGTGCGCTTTCAACGCTACTTTTACCTGGTGTGAAAAACGTTTCAGAAAACTTTCTCCTTCATCAAAAATGGTAAGCGCCATACGGCAGCCAATATCCACTCCCACTGCAAAAGGCAGTACGGCATTATTGGTGGCCAGCACTCCGCCTATAGGCAAACCATAACCGGTATGTGCATCGGGCATAAGCGCGCCTTGTACGGTAACCGGTAAAGACATAGCCGTTTCCATTTGTTGTTTGGCAGAGCGCTCTATTTCTTTAGCGCCATATATTTTCAGCTGCCCTGTTTCTTCCAGCAGGCTGTACGACTGAAAATTGCATTCCACCGGTTCGTCCATAAAAGTATCGGCTATTTTCCCCAGTACTTCGTGTGAACGGTAAGCAGCAGGATCCGCTTTGATGGCGGTTAACATGCTCATGATATCTGCTTTGGCCGTGTGTTTGAAATGTTTTGAAATAATGTTGATGACAAGGCTTCTTGCCTGGTCATTTGTATAACCTATTTTACTAAGTTCTTTTGTTTTTATATTGCCCATAAAAGCTAATGTATTTGCAGCATGCAACCCTTACGGGCACAGCGCTGCCGGGACTGACCAAAAAGTAAAATAAAAGCGCTGCTGATCGCGTAACCGCGGCCCGCTTCCAGCTTCTTAGCCAGCCTGGATATTGAATTATAATTATGTGTAAATTTTGTTCCGTACAGGAACATCACTTCCGCCGGAGGTGGCAGATAAAGCAAACAACGTCACTAACGTATGCGTATATACGAACTATAATTACACCGTGATATAAAATTGTATATAAGTATTATCCCGGCTTATGTAAAATTAAGCGGCATCGTTTGCCAGATCAGGCAAGCAGCGAAAGGAGCGATATGTGGGTATGTTCTGTCATGATTCCTTGCATTTTAAAAGATGACGGATAAGGAATTCGCGTGCAAAGGTATATCTATTTTACAAATAGATCCCAATTTTTTCACATAATAATATTATTTCTCCCGGCCGAAGATTTTAACATTTCGCGTACCGATAAAAAAGGGTTTGTAACCATGCTTGACGTAAATTTGTATGTACCCGCGTATTTAACCTCCGGAACCCGCTCCGGACGGGCTACATCAACATTATAAAACTTTTTCTTATGGACAAACAGCTCATCCGCAACGCCTATAAAGTGTACTGGCTGGAAAACGGCAAGGCACCCGTTTCTGTTTATGCGCTCTGCAAAATTGTGGACGTTTCTGAAACTGAATTTTATGAACAATACAGTTCACTGGAAGCAGTAGAAAAAGACATCTGGCTGGCTATCTTCCAACAAACATTGGATCAGCTGCATGCAGATGAAATTTATCAGCAATATAATGCGCAGGAAAAATTGCTGGCCTTTTATTTCCTCTGGGTGCAGAAGCTGAAGGAAGACCGCAGCTACCTGTTATTACAGCGTAAGCACTTCCGGCTACCTGACCTGTACCGCAACAAACTGGAAACTTTCCGGCAGGCGTTTAACAGGTATGTAAGCAACCTTATAAAAGAAGGTTATCAATCCAGCGAAATCAAAGAAAGAAAATATATCTCCGATCAGTATGTTCATGGTTTCTGGTTACAGGCCCTGTTTGTACTGAAATACTGGCTGGACGATACCAGCAACCAGTTTGAAATGACCGATGCCGCCATTGAAAAAGCAGTGAACCTGAGCTTCCAGCTCATCAAATCCAATACCCTGGATAGTTTGCTGGATTTCGGGAAATTTATTTTTACGCGGAAATAAGCATCATGAAAGAACAATCCAATATTCCCACTTCCAAAGTGGAAAGGGCAGGCAGATTCGTTACGACAGGATTGAAGGTAGGTACCAATTATATTAAACACTACACGCGCAAACTGATGGATCCTTCTACCACAAAAGAAGAGCTCCACCAGGACAATGCCGCGGATATCTACGATACACTGAGCAACCTGAAAGGCAGTGCGCTGAAAGTGGCGCAGATGCTGAGTATGGACAAAGGCATGCTTCCGAAGGCCTATACCGAAAAATTCGCCATGTCGCAATACAGCGCTCCCCCGCTGAGCGGCCCGCTGGTAGTGAATACTTTTGTAAAGACATTGGGAAAATCGCCCTCACAGCTGTACGACCGGTTCGATCTGCAGGCCTGCAATGCCGCCTCCATAGGGCAGGTGCATAAAGCCGTGAAAAACGGCAAAACCCTGGCAGTAAAGATCCAGTATCCCGGTGTGGCCAACAGCGTAAAATCCGATCTCCGCATTGTAAAACCCTTTGCTATCCGCATTGTGGGCATGAACGAGGTGGATATGGATAAATATTTTGATGAAATAGAAAGTAAACTGCTGGAGGAAACCGACTACCAGCTGGAGCTGCGCCGTTCCATGGACCTGTCCGGGGCATGCGCCCATATTCCCAACCTGAAATTTCCCGGGTATTACCCGGAAATGTCGTCGGACCGGATCATTACCATGGACTGGCTGGATGGGCAGCACCTGAAAGAGTTCCTCCTCACCAACCCTTCACAGGAAGTGCGGGATAAAATTGGCCAGGCCCTGTGGGATTTTTACCAGTTCCAGGTACATAGCCTGAAACAGGTACATGCAGATCCGCATCCCGGCAATTTCCTCATGCGCCCCGATGGTACAGTAGGTATCTTCGATTTTGGGTGTGTAAAGGAAATACCGGAAGATTTTTATGAAAATTATTTCCTGCTGGTAGATAAGGAAGTACTGAAAGATGAAAAACGCCGGCACCAGATCTATACCAACCTGGAAATGATCCATCCCACCGACAGTCCCAAAGAGGTGGAATTCTTTTCCGGCCTGTTCCAGCATATGATCGACCTGCTGACGCTTCCCTTCACACTGGATACCTTCGACTTCGGCAATGAGGCCTATTTTAATGAGATATATGCCTACATGGACGAGCTTTACAATATGAAAGAGATCCGTGATTCAAAGGTAGCACGCGGCTCCAGGCATAGCCTTTATATTAACCGTACCTATTTTGGATTATACTCCATTCTCAGCGATCTGAAAGCAAATGTAATCACCGGCCCCGCCAGGATTCAGGAGCTGATGGCTGCAGGAAAAACTGCTTAACAGGCTTTCCGGGGCAAATCTTCCCCGGAAAGCGCTGTTTTTTCCGATGTTAGTCGTAGAATTCCTGCAATTGGTCGCAACTCTTTCCTGATAATTACCCGATTGCCCTAATTTTGCGCCATGAAACAGGAATGGTACCAGCAGAAATGGGCAGTAGTAGCCAGGCATATCCTTGCATGGCTTATATTCTTCTCCCTTCCCTATTTGTTACATCCTACCAATGAAAAGTACGAGCAGGACCGCTTGAATGAAAAGCATGTCTGGGCCATGTATATGTATTTTTCCTACCTGGTGCTGGTGGTTTTCTTCTACCTGAACGCCTGGGTGCTGATTCCAAGACTCGTATATAAAAAGAAATTTTTCGACTATATCCTTTATATCGTGGGGATATTTATTTTCATGTGCAGCATGCGATACGGGTTCGAAAAAACATTTCTGAAACCGCATGTCATAGATATAAAACCCGCCATCCTGTTCACCTTTTTTACCTTCTTCTTTGTACTGTCTGCCAGTACCGCCTTCCAGATGATTGTAGATAAAATGAAGCTGGAACGGCAAACCAGCGCTCGGGAAAATGAATTGCTGAAAACGGAATTATCGCTTTTACGCTCGCAGGTAAGCCCGCATTTTATGTTCAATGTGCTCAATAACATGGTGGCACTGGCACGTAAAAAATCGGATGTACTGGAGCCTTCCCTGATCAAGCTTTCCTCGCTGATGCGTTATATGCTGTACGAAGCTGATGAAGACAAAGTACCGCTGCAGAAGGAAACGGAGTACCTGCAAAGTTATATAGACCTGCAACAGCAGCGGTTCGGGAAGAATGTCACCATCCTCGTATCCCTGGAAACAGCAGACTCCAGTTATGAAATCGAGCCCATGCTGCTGATCCCTTTCGTGGAAAATGCTTTTAAACACGGTACCGGCATGATTACGGACGCCACTATAGATATCCGGTTATACACAAGTTCCGGTATGCTGTTTTTCTCCGTACGCAACCGGTTCAATAAAGATTCTTCCGAAATAAAGGATAAAACAAGCGGTATTGGCCTTACAAATGTAAAAAGGCGTTTAAATTTATTGTATGGAGATGATTATGTTTTGCACATCGATAAAAAAGATGACTGGTTTATAGTATCCTTACAATTAAATCTCCACTGATGATGAAATGTATTGCCATAGACGATGAACCGTTAGCGCTGGACCTGCTGGAAGATAATATCAGCATGGTGCCTTACCTGCAGCTCACCGGCAAATGCAACAACGCATTTGAAGCGATGGAGGTTTTGCGGCACCAGCAGGTAGACCTTATCTTCCTCGATATCCAGATGCCCGGACTTACAGGATTACAGTTCCTGGAATCGCTGCCCAACAAACCATTGGTGATACTTATTACCGCCTATGAAAAATATGCCCTTGAAGGTTTCAACCTGGCAGTAACGGATTATCTGGTAAAACCTGTATCGCTGGAGCGTTTCATCAAAGCCTGCAATAAAGCCCAGGAGCTTTTCCTGCTCAGAACCGGTGGAAAAACGGCGCGGGAAGAAGCTGATTTCTTTTTTGTAAATGTGGATTACAGCCTGCTGAAAGTGGTATTTTCCGATATCCGCTGGGTGGAAGGATTGAAAGATTATGTAAAAATACACCTTAGCAGCAGCCCCAAACCGGTTATTACCCGTATGAGCATTAAAGGCCTGGAGGAGCAATTGCCCGGTTCCCGGTTCGTACGTGTGCATAAATCATATATTGTTTCTGTTGCCGCTATTACCACCATCCGGAAAAACAGTGTTTTCCTGGATACGCTGGAACTCCCTGTGGGCGATACTTATCGTGATGCAGTATACGCCATTGCCGGCAAGGCCGGTCAGTGATCCCGACAGTTCGTAGCTATTTTTTCCCCACTCATCTCATTTAATTCATTTTATCCATCTGGTGACTATACTTTTGCGTCATCTGAATTTATATTAAAATGCATAAGATTTATTTGTTTATCACCCTGTTTTTGCTTTCAATGAGTGCTATAGCTCAACCACCCGCAGGCGCCAAAATGCCGATGGGTATGGGTATGAGTGGCCATGTATATGGCAAAATTATTGACCCCGATGGAAAAGCGGTACCGTACGCATCTGTAATTATTCTCGGAAACCGGATGGACAGCGCCACAAAAAAAATGAAGGAGAAGCTGCTCAAAGGCGTACTTACCAAAGGTAATGGTGAGTTCAGCCTGGAAGACCTTCCCGGCAGAGGCCCGCTGAAACTGCGGATCACCGCTACCGGGTACAAAACCATTGAGCAACCGGTCACCTTTCCTCCATTTGAAAAAGACCTGGGCAATATTAAGCTGGAAGTGAGCACCACCCAGCTCCAGGGCGTTACCGTAGCCGGCACCAAACCGCTGATGCAGATGGATATCGATAAAAAGGTGTTCAATGTGGAAAAAAACATCGTGAGCGCCGGTGGTACTGCGCTGGATGTGATGAAAAACGTGCCTTCCGTAAATGTGGATATTGACGGTAATGTAACCCTGCGTAACAGTGCCCCGCAACTGTACATCGACGGGCGCCCCACTACCCTCACGCTGGAGCAGATTCCTGCGGATGCCATCGAAAATGTGGAAGTGATCACCAATCCTTCCGCCAAATATGATGCTTCCGGTGGAAGCGCCGGTATCCTGAACATTGTGCTGAAAAAGAACCGCAAAACCGGTTACAACGGTAACATCCGTGCCGGCGTGGATAAACGCGGCGCTGTAAATGGCGGCGCGGACTTTAACCTGCGCCAGGATAAGGTAAATATTTCCGCCAGCGTAATGGGCAACCAGATGAAAGGGCGTACCAATGGTACTACCGAGCGGAATAACTTTGCAGACGAACCACCTACCTTCATTAACCAGTACAACGCCAATAAAACAGACGGAGGCTTCGTTTTTGGTAAACTGGGGCTCGACTGGTTTGTAACCAACCGTACTACCTTATCTGTTGCCGGTATTAAGGTACATGGCTCCATGAATCCATCTGAAAGGATCGATATTAATACCGACACCCTGGATAAATCCAGTACCATACGGGCTTTCAGTCAGCGTAACTCCACTTCCCACAATAAGTTCAACGCAAACGGCGTGGTATTGGGGATGAAACACCTTTTCCCTAAAGAGGGAGAGGAACTGACGGCCGACTTTAACTACTTCGGTGGAAAGAGCGACAATAACTCCGACTACCGGACCGACCGGTACAACGGCAGCAATATCAGCGGCAGCGATATACAGCAGATCCTGGGTAACGGCTCTGTAAGCTTTATGACCATTCAAACGGATTATGTAAAACCATTTACCGGGAAACTAAAGCTGGAAACAGGTTTGAGAGCCTCTATCCGTAACACGAAGAGTAATTTCAACAACTATATACTGGACCAGGAAACACAGAAATATGTACTGATCCCGGCCGCCTCCAATAATTACAAGAACAGCGATAACGTATACGCAGCCTATGTTAGCGTATCCAATACCATTGGTAATTTTGGCTACAAGGTAGGCGTACGTGCTGAAAGCTCCAATTATACCGGCGACCTGCTGAACAACGGGCAGCACTTTTCAAACAACTACCCGATAAGCCTGTTCCCCTCCCTGTTTCTGAGCCAGAAGCTGAAACATGACCAGGAGCTGCAGCTGAGTTATACCCGTCGTATTAACCGGCCCAATTTCTTCCAGCTGATCCCTTTCACTGATTCTACTGACAAGCTGAATATCACGAAAGGTAACCCGGGCCTGGTACCGGAGTTCACTACTTCACTGGAAATGTCGTACCTGAAAACGCTGAAAGGTAACAATACTATATTGGCATCAATTTACTACAGGCATACCAACAACCTGATCACCCGTTACCTCATCAAGGAAACCGATCCGGTAAACGGCCAGGAGATGCTGGTAAATACATACATCAATGCGAATTCCAGCTATTCCGCCGGTGCGGAACTAACCGCTATGTATAATCTCACCAAATGGTGGAGCGCCACGGCCAATGTGAATGTGTATAATTCACAGATCAATACCGATAACGTTACACAGTCGCAGGATGCGCTCTGGAGCTGGTTTGGCAAGCTTAACAATACCTTTAAGCTGCCCGCTAATTTTGAAGTGCAGCTCACCGGCACCTACCAATCGAAAACCAACCTGCCGGTAAATGACAATAAAAACGTACAGGCCGGTCCGCCCATGCAGCAATCACAGAATGCGTCCCAGGGCTACATTGCTTCTTTTTATGGTGTAGATGCCGCTATCAAAAAGAGCTTCCTGAAAAACAATGCCGCTTCCGTGACGTTCAGCGTGAATGACATCTTCAGAACACGCTGGTCTGACCAGTATTCACAAAGCGATTATTTCACACAATATTATAGCCGCCTCCGCGACCCGCAGATGATGCGCCTGACCTTTGCTTACCGGTTTGGTAAAATTGACGCCAGCCTGTTTAAGAGAAAGAACATGGGCGCCGGTATGCAGGGAATGCAGGAAGTGATCCAGTAAGAAGTTGTCTTATAGTGTAAAGCACCGGAACGCAAGGGGGTACACCTGAGCGTTCCGGGCTTTTTTTTATGTGGGATTTTTTACATCTTTGAGAGATATATTTGTAACCTAACTATTGTCCCTTATCATGAAAAGATTCTTTTTGTTAACTTCCGTTTGCTACCTGTCAGCAGTAAGGAGTAATGCACAGATCCTCAACCAGACCACCTTACAGAGTGGTGCTAATTTTAATATAGATGGGATTGGGCGTGCCAGCCTGTTCAACACTTCCCGTACAACCGCCGCCGGGCTCGGTTCAGGACACTATATGTTAATGCAGAATGGTGTCTATCGATGGGGTCTGGGAACCACCAATGTAGAAAGCGGTACAAACCTCGAAGGCAGTGATTTTGCATTATTTGGTTATAATAATGATGGGAGCCTCAGACCAAGGTACCTGACTGTTATGAGGAGCAATGGGTTTACAGGGGTTAATACGGCTTCGCCTACGGCTCAATTGCATGTTTCCGGTTTACCTGGAACAGATGGAGCTGAGCCAGCAACATTGGCTAAATTCACTTACACCAATGTTGCTGAAACAGAAGCTGTGCTTCGCTTTTCCAATGCTACTTATCAGACAGGCGCCTATATCCCGGGTATTATCGGCCGGTCCTATAGCCCTGGAAGACCATATGGTATTTCTTTGAACGGAGAGGCTGAGGATGTTGTCCCTTCAGCATTGGAACCATATTCAGCAGCTGTAATGTTGGACGGAAGAAGTAAAACCAATGCAAGGCTCGCCAATGCCAATGTTTTTTCCGTTAATTCCTATGGTACCTCGTTGCTGATGATCAAAGCCAATGGCAACGTGGGCATTGGCACTACTGCTCCCGGTACCAATAAGCTCGCCGTGGAAGGCACTATCGCCGCCAGAAGGGTTAAAGTAACACAAGCCGCCACCTGGCCCGATTATGTTTTTGAGCAGGATTACCCATTGCCATCTCTCCAAAAAACCGAAGCTTTTATCAGGGAAAACAAACATTTACCGGAAGTGCCTTCTGCAAAAGAAGTGGCTGAAAACGGCCAGGACCTGGGAGATATGAACGCTATACTCCTGAAAAAAGGGAAGAGCTCACCTTACATCTGATTGCCATGCAGAAAGAAATAATGGAAGTAAAAGCTACCAATAAAACATTGACAAATGAGTTAAAAACACTTCGTGCTGCTTTGAATAAATAATACGCTAAATGGCCGGGATCATGGGTTCCGGCCATTCTCCCCAGGATACAGCAAATACACGGCATCGCTCTGCCACACCTCCTTCGTATCCACATTCATCGCGGAAATTTTGCCTTTGAAAGCCGCACCGGTGTCGATGTTGTGTACGTTGCAGGCGATCATGGGGAGCTCCTGCCCATAATTAAGGCTGGGCGTATGACCAATATAGATCTCTTTAAACTGCAGCAGTCTTTTCGGGTAAAACTTTGAATCCCTGGGTATACTGCGATCCATCGCCAGGGCAAGTTCCCAGAGGCTCCGGTCCCAGTAAAGCATAGGCTCAAACCTTTCATGGGCAGGGCCATGCGTGGAAGTAAAGCCTGCATGTATATACAACCTGTTCTGGTCATCAATGTAGTACATACGCATGCGGTTCAGGAACTGGCGATGGCATTCCAGTGCCTCAGGTGATAGTTTATTGAAGCTCTCCACGGTGGCTTTGCCACCGTTACGCTGCCAGGAAGCTTCCGGCATTATGCCATTCAGCCAGGACTCGCACCAGGCGTCGTGGTTTCCTTTGATAAAAATGCAGTGGTATTGCGATTCCAGTTCCATGAGCCAGGAAATCACTTCAGCTGACTCCGACCATCCATCTACATAGTCTCCTAAAAAAATCAGTGTATCGGTTGTTTTCGGCGCGATACGCTCTACCAGCTGTTTCAAGGCCTTCAGCGCACCGTGTATGTCACCTATTACGTAGGTTGCGGGCATGTTTTGTTTTATTTGTACATAATATCTGTACGAAGCACATATTTCACACCGGCGGTAAGCATGGAACCTTCATGCCGCAGCGGATGATGAAATACCAGGGCAGTACCGGTTTCAGGCCGGATAACTTCACCGGAGGCAAAAATGGTTTCCCCGCCGGTATATGCTTCGTTCAGGTAGATCATAAAAGTATACTGGCTGGCTTCAAAACGGTTCCGCTCAAAACTGCCGTCCTTATGCATTTTAAAGCGCTGGCCCGTGCTGTATTTATAAAAACGGAACAATTCATTTACTCCCGAGGCATTCCTGCTATCTTTTCCTTCAGGAGCAAAATTTTTCAGCCTTTCCCAGATAAAGGTAGCATAAGCCTGGTCCTTATACAAGACCCGCTCATTATTCCGTACGCCTTTTATCATACGTTGTACGCCTCCGCCCACGTCTACAGTGGCTTCTTCATAACCTATTGCCTCGCTCTTTTCTATGAGGGCGGCGCATTCCTCTGTGCTGAAAAAATCTTTGATAATAAAGATCTACGGGGTGCAGGTGATTTTTTCCATAACATCAGGTTTCGTTGGGAACATTGATCTGGAAACTATTTTTCTTCAGTTGTTTATTGAACTTATACAGTTCGGGATGCCTGTTCTTTAGTCCCTCGCGTTTCAGACCTGTATTGATCACATAAGCGGCATCCAGTATTTTCCGGCGGAAATTGCGGCGATCAATAGTGGTTTGCAGGATACATTCATAGAGCTCATGCAGCTCCGTGATGGTAAACAGCTCATCCAGCAGCTCAAATCCAACAGGGTCATACTGTATCTTCGACCGCAGCCTCTGGAGCGCCTGCTTGAAAATATGTTTATGATCAAAACCCAGGACAGGCATTTTCCTTACATTGAACCACTTTACGTCGTTGGCCATACTCCCTGCTACCACGCTGAATTTAGCAGGATTGATAAGCGCGTAATATCCTACTGCGATAACCCGCCCGCGTGGGTCCCTGTCTACCGCATCAAAAGAATAAAGCTGTTCCAGGAATACTTCTTTCATACCCAACTTGGTTTGCAGGATACGATAACAGGTATCCAGGAAGGTTTCTTCCATTTGCAGGAAACCGCCCGGTAAGGTCCAGCAGTCCTTAAAAGGCTCCTCCTTACGGTTCAGCAGCAATACCGACAGGGTATTGTCGTGGTAACCAAATACCACCAGGTCTATCGCCAGCGAAGGGTTCTTATACTCGTGGAACGGCTTCATATATTGTTTGCGTCAATTTAACGTGAAGTAAAGGATTTTGGGGGAGATAACCTAATAAAGTTGTCTTATGTGAGCAGATAAAACAAAAAGGCGGCGCCTGAGCACCGCCTTTTTTTATTTGGACCCGGGATAGGAATATTCCAGTCATCTCATAACCTACAACTGTTACACTGTTAAAGTAACAAGATGCAAATATACATCCCTCAGGCTATATAAAGTGAACTGCTATCCCCCAGGTTACCAGCATTTTACGGATGATGAGCCAAAGCCACAATATCCTTTACTTCCAATACCGTCCTGGGGTACCCATAACGGGTAACGTTGATCATGGCCTGTCCCACCTCCGCCAGGGTACACACCCATTGTGGAAATACCCGCCTGAAAAAAGGATAGGCCCGGCCTATATACTTGTAATATTTGCTGGTATTCTTCAATCCTTCCGTAGACCGCATAAAACCGGGCCTGAACATATACACCGCTTTAAACGGCTGTTTCTGCAAATCATTCTCCGTCTTGCCTTTTACCCGCGCCCACATGATCCGTCCTTTCTCTGAGCTATCCGTACCCGCGCCGGATACAAAGCAAAAGGTCATATCTGAATTAAGGGCAGCCAGTGTACGGGCTACCTCCATCGTAATATCGTAAGTAACACGTTTATAGGCATCCTCTTTCATACCCACGGAAGAAACACCCAGGCAGAAGTAACAGGCGTTATAGCCATGCAGCTTCGTGGCAATGGACAGCATATCATAAAAGTTTTCATGAATGATTTCCTTCAACTTAGGATGTTGTACCCCGCAGGGCTTACGGTTAATGACCAGCACCTCCTTTACATCCGGATGCTGTAAACATTCATGCAACACCCCTTCCCCTACCATTCCGGTACTTCCTGTAATGATGGCTCTTATCTCCATAGGAATAATTTATGTCAAGATAATCCTAATTTAGATCTTTGCCGGATATCTGCAAAATATCTACCAGGTTATCATTTACATAAACCATACCTGTTCAAAACGCATTTTCATCTCCTTTGATCGTATTCCGGATCGTTAAAAAAATAATCCTCAGATCAAGATATACCGACCAGTTTTCCATATACCAGATATCATGTTCTATCCTTCTGCGCAGATGCGATTCCTCTGTAATTTCCCCACGCAGGCCGCATACCTGCGCCCATCCCGTAATGCCCGGCTTCAAAAAATGACGGATCATATACTGCTGGATCACCCTTGAAAATTCTTCGGTATGCCGGAGCATATGAGGCCGGGGGCCTACTATAGACATATCGCCCATAAATACATTCAGGAATTGCGGCATTTCATCGAGATTGGTTTTCCGGAGGATACGCCCTATCCTTGTAAACCGGCTATCGTGCCGCGTGGCCTGCTTCGCATTTGCTTCATCGTTCACATACATGCTCCGCAGCTTCAGGCAGGGGAAATTCATATTATTCCGGCCCGTACGGTACTGTATAAAAAATACCGGCCCTTTGGATTCCAGCTTGATCAGCAGCGCCAGTAAAGGGATCAGCCAGGTAAGAATAAAAACGATCACAAGGCCGCTGAAAATAATATCAAACACCCGCTTACGGATGCGGTTGGCAATATCATCCAACGGTTCGGAGCGTAATGAAATAATAGGAATATTATTGAAGTAATCCACAAAGATCTGCCTGTTTACAAACAGTTTGAAATCCGGAACAAAACGGAAATGGATCAAATTCAGCTCCGCTTCCCGCGCCAGAGTATACAGGTAGGGAAATTTTTCGGGAGATAATGTGGAATATATTTCACGGATGTTGTTAGACTGTGCATAGGGCACACAGGCTTCCAGGTTGCCGATCACCGGGTAATAAGACAGCTCATGTACATTACTGTATTCCTCAAAATAGCCCTCAAATTTCAGGTTACTGTTATCTTCTATCAACTGGTCGGCCAGTTGTTTGGAAAGATCGTTATACCCCAGGATCACCACTTTCTTTTCCACCCCGCTCCTTCGCAGGATGTGACGGGTCACCTTGTAAAAAAGCCAGCGCCCCAGCAATACCATGCAAAGAAAACTGGTACAATAGCTAAGGATAAACAACCGGGAATATAACTGCTTCGTCAGGAACAACGACAATAACAGTAGCAGCAGGTATAGCGCTATGCTCTGTATGGTTTTACGGGCAATACGGTCAAACGACAACTGCTGGCTGAGAAAATAGATACCAGTAGTGTACAGGGCGGCCAGCCAGGAAAGGTTTGACACCACAAGGAAAATATCCACATCAATGTCCTGCATACGGTCGTACCGCTGCAACCAGGAACTGGTTAAAAAAAACAATACATTCAGCCAGATAAAATCCAGCACAATCAACTGGATACTGCAAATTTTGAGATACCGGTTCAGCATAAAATAGAATATGGTTGATCAATAAAAACGCTACGCCACCTGCTCTTCAAAGCGCGTCATCACTCCTGAAATTGAAAGGTGGCCGGTGGCAAATTCACGGGCATTTCTCGAAATGTCTGCTGTGTTTTCCCATACCGCCTTGCCTATGCCCGCTTGCAGGGCTTCCTGGTCTTCAGCATTTACCAGGATGCCCATTTGATAACGGCTAACCAGGTCATGCAACCCGGTGCCTTCATTGGCCGTTATCAGGGCAATCCCCCCCACTGCCAGTATGGTTGTTAACTTTGATGGCATCACAAGATCGCTGGCATGCGCCTTTTGTATAACGAGATGCACATCGGCCATGTTCAGGAAACGGTTAAACTCTGCAAGCGGTTGCAACGGGAAAAATATCGTGTTCTTTAACTGCAGTTCCGCAGCGAGCTGCTCCAGCTTCTCTTTATAGGGCCCTGACCCGCAGATCAGGAATTTCATTTCCTTCCGGTGCTGCCATGCAGCGGCCGCGTGCAACAGGGCTTCCAGGCCCTGCTTTTCACCGATAGCTCCTGAGTACAACACAATTTTATCAGTAGGCGAAAAGCCAAACGACTGCTTTAATATATCCTTTTCCGTTAGTGGATGAAACTGCGTTACATCTACCCAGTTGGGAAAATAAAATACCTCCCTTCCGGCTTTGTCACTGATTTTCCGGATCATACCATCGGCAATACTGCTCACATGATCTGCCTGTCGCAGGATTATCTTCTCCAGCTTCAACAACCCGTTGATAAGCCCCCGGGAGCGGATCATTTGTAAGTCGCGCGCAGCTTCAATCTGCAGATCCTGCACATGATACACAAAGCTGGCTCCTCTCAGCTTTTTATAAAGCACCGCCAGCAGTCCCAGGTGGAAGGGAGGCGCTACGGTAATAACAATATCATACTTCTTTTTCCACACCAGCTGCATTATCTTAATAAACGCAGCAGCAGCAAAAGAGGCATCCTGCAACATCCTTTTTTTCCCGGAAGGCTCCGCCGGTACGTACTGCGGGCAACGGTACACAGTGAATGTTCCCTTTCCCTGCGGATGCACTTCCTTTTTGAACCAGTTCTTTGACCGTTCATAGGGCGGTTGCACCTGCCATTGCGGATAGTAAGGATAAGTTGTAATTACCGTACAGTCGTACCCGTTATTGGCCAGCCAACTGATCATTTCCCCGTTATACTTCCCTATACCTGTTGGCTCTGGTGAGAAATTGCCGCCTATCAGTAATATTCGTTTACCCATATACGTTATTTTTAATTATTTCCGCCAGTTCCATAATACACCCATCGTAAACCCAACGTTATCGGACAATTGCCCCTGATCCACTGCCATTGCAGCTTTCAGTGACAGCCCCTGCGCGGTTACCTGGCACTGGAACTCCTGTAATGCATACCATTGCCGTTTCATGGGCTTAAAAAGAACGGTGTTGGTGTAGGTCCCGTAATTCTGGGTGTAGGTAATTAATGTTCTGCCGGTAATTTTTTTGGGGAGATGATAAAGCGCACCAATATGCACTCCCATGATACGGTTATTAATGATGTTTCCTCCTTTTGCCCGCAGTGAATCTTTTGGGGCATCCCAGTTGAATGGCTTCATGGAGGGGAAATAATGCTGCCCACGGTCCCTGTCAATAAACAGCGGCGTGCCGATCACCCGCTCATGATAATCCCAACCAGTAAGATAAACCCCGTTATTGTAGTAGCTTTCACGCTGATGAAGCGGAAAAAAATCATTCATTTGTTTGGTGTAGATAACCTCAGTTGTGATCTTTTGCAGCCAGCCCCCTGCCTGCTTGTTAATATAAACAATGCCAAGGAGGCGGTCGATGTTACGGATATCTATTCCCTGCCCGGATTCAAATGGTGTTTGGTTATACATACGAAGCAACAGCCGCTCATTCTCCCATTCAATACCTCCTTCTACGATACCCCGGTGATCGCCGGGCCTGTTAGGCTGTATGTCTGTAGTGCCCACTGTACCATCATCTTTTGTTTTTACCAGCAGCACATCCATAAATCCCTGCCAGTCGGCGGTGATCCTGGGCAGGTCTTTCCGGTTCCCGCCCCATACGGCATAATGCTGGATGCCTCCAAATACCTTTAGTTTTCTTTTACCTATGCGGAGATAAAAATTCTTTTCGTGCAACCAGGCTTTTTTGATATACTGATCGTTTCCCATCCAACCATGGCTGATAAGCCCTTTAAACTGCAGCCACCCGTTTGTGTATGGTATATTGGTATAGTCTGTTACGGCAATACCAACTTTAGGTATAGGAAGCGCATTTCCACTGATACCCATAGAGCCGCTGCTGAGATCTCTATCTGTTTCCCCTATGATCTCCTCATATCGCCCGGCCCTGATTTCCCAGTGCCGGTAACCGGCTTTCACATACCCTTGTTCTATAAACGTTTGATGGAACTGGTCATTGTTATAAACATCCAGACCGTATCTTATATAGAAATCATCCTTCCATACGTGCCGGTTGCTGAAACCTATATGTGTGGATACATCGCCTTTCCGGTCGCTGATGGTACCAAAATGATTCGCCATGAGCCAGAGCGGTTGGTAGTCTTTTGATGCAATAGTACCGGTAAGACCAGCGTGCACCTCCAGTGAATCCGCTATGTGGGTTTGTGCCCATGCGGTTGTACAACCACCTGTTAACGCGATATATAACCACCACTTTTTCATATAGCCGCCGTATTTAATAAGGTTACCGCATGCGCATTAATTTCCCGCTTACGTACGGGCATTGCAGGATTACCAGAATAGATCTGCCAGGGCTGCAAATCCTTTGAGGCTACGCTGTTCACAGTAAGCACCGCATGGCTTCCACAGGTCACACCGGCACAAACCACTGCCATGGCGCCAATCCATGCGCCGTTATCAATATGAATTGCACCCAGGCGATAGGGAAAGTCGGCCTGCTTATAGTCATGGTTACCTGTCAGCAGCAAGGCCCCCTGGGAGAGGCAAACATGATTACCCAGCGTTACCGGGGCCAGGTTATCAATCCACACTGACTCTCCTATCCAGCAATGATCGCCTACACTGAGTAACCAGGGATACTTGATCCTCACCTTGGTTTTTATAACGAAGCCTTTGCCTATACGCGCACCAAACAGCCTCAGCAGTCCGCTTTTGAAGCCATAGGGCCAGGGGAAGGCACTGTTAAAAATATAATAGTTACAAAAGTACCATAACAGCACTTTCCACTTTGGGCCGGCATAATAATCGCCGGTATTAAATGCAGCAAGATTAGTGGTCATGTGACATCAGATATGAATGTTATAGTCTTGTTTCAACAACGCCATAATATCTTCCCTGCTTTCATTTCCATCCAGTTTCTGTTGGAATTCCTGCACGTTAACGTCTACGAGTAAACGATACCAGTATCCCTGCATAAAATGAAAAAGGAAACCCTTATACCCGTCAAGGAAACCCACCCGTACTATATAGCGGAACAGGAAATACAGCGAGGCACGCATTCCCGGCGACATGGCCGCATAAACTTTTTCTTTCAGGAAGCGCTTCCGCTTTGCCTGCGTACCATTAGCCCGCAACAGTCTTTCATCGGTTTGCCAGAAACCATAACGGATATTCAGCAGGTCTACCATTTCACGGATAGCGTAATTATTGTGTTTGTTTACCCACCAGTGAATGGAGTTCAGGTTATCATCTACAATATGCTCTTTAAACAGCATCGTAGCGCCGTTGGACAATACAATATGCTCATCCATCCAGCGCTGCTCGATGCTGCCTACCCCATTGCGCCATATCCGCAAAAGGGTATGCGGGTAGAAACCGCCGAAGCGGATCCATTTACCTTTGAATAACACCTTACGGCGTATATATATTCCAGTTATATCGTCCGGCACTTTGCCTATACGTTGCTGGATCTCTTTTACCAGCCCGGGTTCCAGGTATTCATCCGCATCCATGCGCATTACCCATGGCGCTTCAATACCACAGTGGTCCAACGCCCATTGAAACTGGTTGGCATAATTGATCCATTTCCGCTGAAAAACCTTTGCACCATACTTCTCTGCTATTGCCACTGTATCATCTGTAGAAAAAGCATCGATTACATACAGCTCATCCGTTATTTGCCGGAGGTTATCCAGGCAGCGCGCCAGGTGCAACGATTCATTAAAAGTGAGTATAACTACCGCTATCTTCATCTAACTACATTTTTCATACAATGCTACATAAGACGATGCCAGTGTGGCATCATTGAAATCATTACGGATCTGCACAGGTGCAGAAGAGGTGATGCGTTGCCGTTGCTCCTTCTCCCGGTAAGCGGTGGTGAGCTTCGCTGCAATCATCTCCACACTATCAATTCCTGTGATCCAGCCCAGGCCATGCTGCTGCACATATGCCGCCAGTCCTACCTGGTCGCTGATCAGCACCGGCGTACCTGCATACAGGGACTCAATCACCACGATGGCGAAATTTTCATTCCGCGAGGTAAGCGCAAAAAGGTCGGTGGCAGCGAGGAAATGAAATTTATCCTCACTGCCTTTCCAACCTACCCATTCGACGCTATTATCCATATTAAGCGAAGCAATTAATTCCTTCAGTTCAGACACGTAAGCCGCATCGCCGCTACCTGCAATCTGCAGGCGATAAGGGAACGACACGTTAGCCAAAGCGCGGATCAGCAGGTCCAATCCTTTCTTTGGATCTACCCTTGAAAGAAAACTGATGGTAAACACTTCGTTCTCCTTCCGTATAAAACTTCCTTCCGGTAAATCCACCAGATTGAATACCTGTCCGCCTTCCCATTGGCTGTTCACCTGCCGGCACTCCTTCCACTCCAGCTCCGACGATACATGCAGGTAAGTACTCTTTAATAACCGTTTGCCCATTACCGTATGTAATAATTTCTTCTTCCTGTTGTTGCGTGCCGTAAGCACATAATCACAGAACATACCATGTGGCGACAATACCGGTTTCAGGTTTTTCCATTTACAGATAAACGAAGCTCCCATTACAAGAAAATTCCACCAGGAATGTATGTGCACTTTATCAAACCGGCCGGCATTGGACCACACAGCCTTCCACAATGCTGGCGACACATGCGTATGATCACCGGTGATCCTTTTGAAATAGGTGACCTTTACCCCGTCCACCGTCACTGTGCTATTAGCCGCTATATCCAGTTCCTTCGCGCCGTTGGCTGTAGTGGTATATACTTCCACCTGATGCCCCATTAACACCAGCTGCTCTGCCAGCCGTGCGATTACCACAATAGGCCCTCCATATACATAGGCCGGCTTGTAGGAAGGAACAATAAAAAGTATCTTCATAAACGAGCTTTATTTATTCATTGCATCCAAAGAGTGAAAAGCATTATCCACCATAGCGGTCATGGTAAGATGCGCTCCTACAAATTGTTTCGCATGTTGTCCAAGCCTGCTGATCTCCTCATCCGACAACTGGTCCAGCGTATACAAACACTCTTCCATATTGTCGAAGATCAGCCCGTTGTAACCATCCCGGATATAACTGTACTCCACACATTGCAACACTTCTTCACTCCGCTTAAATGTACATACCGGCTTGCCGTAAGCCATTGCTTCCACAACCGACAAGCCCACCCATCCGGGCTGGAAATACAGATCGGCGATACCAAATAATTCCTGTTTGATAGTTGCGTCATACACAGCCCCGAAATCATGCACATGTGGATAACCACTGAAGTCGGGTTTATATTTACCGGCACCGATTATGATAAAGCCATACTGTTCGGGATCGGTTTCCTGCACCAGTTTTTCCAGCAGGTCTATACGGCGGCCGGTTTCGTTAAACCTTGCACAATAGATCAACACACGTTTGGAACGGATCTTATACTTTTCACGAAGCGCCGCCTTATCGGGCACTTCCCGTTGTATAATCTTCTCTACTTCTGAAATAGTATTATTCAGGGCCACTGCTTTTAAACCGGGCATTTCCTGTTGCCACAGGGCCATTTCCTTCGGCGTATAAAACCAGGTGGCATCTGCCAGTCGGATCATCCATTTCAACAGGCGACTAGGGCGCTGTTCTTCCTGTACATACCGCTTCACAGATATGCCATGGCCCCAGAGGATGATTTTCTGCCTCAGCAGGGGCTTCAACAGCAGGATCATCCAGGTGGAAAGATGCGCGAAGTTGAGCATCAGCACCAGTATCTTATAATCCTTCCTGAAAAAACGCAGCGGGTTATATAACACAAACGGGCCTACGTTAAAAGAAGGCAATTGCTTCACCACGGTATTACCCGCTGAAAGATTTTGTTGTTTAATGGCATCCGCCTGATCGTAGCAGTACAGATCGAAAGGCGCCTGCTCATGGAGCCGGTTAAAAAAATGCTCGCGGTAATGTGGCACCAATGGTTGCAGAATGGCAATCATACCAATACATTTTTATGTGCATGAATAATACTGCTCACATCATAACCGTAAATCATGCGCCGGCCTTCATGGATGGAGTCGAACGCCACTACATTGCCATCCCGTTTCCAGCGCGGATGCAGATCACAGTGCAGGCCACTGCGTGTAAAGGCCATCTGCTCCAGGGAGAAAGCTTTTAACACAGCCTCTTCCACACCGGCCAATAAAGGATGCGACTGTTGCAGGTCTGGTTTATCATCGATCATTCGGTAAGTGCCCAGGTCAATTTTCTGCTGTGTACTGAACTGGAAAAGAAACAATGTGCGTATTCCCTGCTGGTTGGGATAAGTATCACAGATCATCCAGTCGCGGTTTGCGGGGCAAAACATCGGATGCCCGTCTTCCGTAATAATATCTTTTGCCAGCATAGCCGGCGCCACGTTATCCACATCTTCCAGTAACAACCAGTTAAAGGGCGCTACTGCTTTTGCACCTTTCTCCCGGGTATATAACAATTTCTTCAGCACTTTCTTCCCACCGGCAATTAGTCCCGAAGGCATCATTTTATACAGGAGCGACCCACGCAATTTTTCAATGTTACTACCGGTTCTGCCCCAGATGGCAATATGCGAATCATCTTTCCAGTCGAAATGGCTAAGAAATCCTGTAGCCAAACATTTCAGATCGCTGCCATCTATTCCTATGGTCATGAGCCGGGTAGTTTCTCCTCCGTCCTTCAACTTATAGCGATGCAGAAATGCAAGCCGTTGCTGAGAAGGATTCAACAAAAGATGTGTGATATAATGATGTTGCCCCAATGCAGGATTCATTTTATAGTTGGCTGCAGCAGCGATAGACAGCAGCAAGGTTTGTTCACCTGTGTATACGTTGTGTTTTACAATACCGGAAGTATCTGGCACGTGCATATGTGCATACTTATCAGGAAGACCGGTATATCCGTATCCACCTACGCGGTACAACCGCGCATAGTCGATGCCGAAGGCAATCCCATCATCCGTGATCACATGAGCCGGCTGATGCAATACGCTTACACATTTACCTGCATTCGCATCATAGATCCGTGAGCCCCATACCTCATCTACACGGTCGTTCACGATAAAGGTATCCGTATCGCCTATCCATTGCTGGCGGGCGCCCTGCGGATAATTGTAGGCATAGGTATCCCCCATTTTCCGGAACTGTTGGGCTGCATCAAAATAGCCAACTCCGCAGGGAATACGGGGATCCGGGGGAACGGTGATATCGGGTGTTTGCAATGCAAGCAATTTATCACCTGCGGCATTCCAGGCTACCAGGTCATGAAAACCAAAAAAGAAATGCCCTGTTCCTGCTGATAAAATAAATTCCTGCTGCATATATTAATGTGTTGTGATGAAAGATGATTTACCCAGGCACTTTTCCTTTCTCAGTAAAAAAGCCTGATCATGAATTTTATTATCAATCCGCCTGATGACATCATCTTCAGATAAATAAAAACCTGTAACGCCCTGCAACATTTTCAGGAGCTCGGTTCTCACGATATCCCTGGCCATAAACTCAGCACTGATGCGGTTACCGGAAAGGCTTTTAATTTTTTGATGAAGAAAACTTTTACGGTAAAGTTTCACTTGTGTGGCATTGATGTTATACAGCTGGATACCCGCCTGCCAGTCCATCCATTTGAATTCAGCCACGCCGCTGCCTTCCGTATATGGCGTAGACAAAATGAAACGGTGCCAGGGAACCCGCAGCGCATCAGCCAGGATAGCGCCGTGCATGGCTTCCGCAATCACATATTCCGATGCGGCAATTTCCTGCAGCGTATACTCCACCCCTTTTTCAGACCTCGGTGAGATATAGTTAAAGCCCAGTTTTTTACAGAGTGCTTCCCAGTCGAAAAAGGGCACTGATTTAAAGTAAGGGATCACGCTCACCTTATGTTTCTTCGTCACCCTCATGAACTTGTCGAACTCCGGCAGCTGGCGGATAGCATAAGCGGCATCTGCGATATAGGGGAACTGGTTGTTAAAAGCATACGCAGACAGCGGTCCACGGAGGAAACGGATATCCCAGCTGCTGTTAAGGCTAAACGTTTGATAAGAAGGCCGTACACCCGTACCAAACACAATTTTGCTTTTATCCGGTATATCCCTGAATAACGGGGATCCGTCGAACAGGATAGAGCCAATACCCAGGAACACTTCCGGGTCGCTACTGCTTCCTTCTCCAAAAAGTTTGGGCCACAGCCATCCGTTCAGGTCATCACCGAAATTTCCTTTTGGATCCTTGTAATAAACATAGTTCACGTTGTTGTCATTTACAGGTTAGCAATACGTAATAGTTTTACTGCATCATTACTGTTAATCCATGTTGTAAAATCAATGGCCCGTCGTTCCCAGCTGTGAGCTTCACTGTTCACTGTTCCCGGCTCCAGTCTTCCATTGGCCAGCTTGCTGATCAATACTGCCAGCGATGCCGGTGCGTTGTTATTGAAATAATATCCCTGCTCACCAAATATCTCCAGCGGCTCCCCGATAGCGCAGGTGAACACTGGTTTCTCAAATGGCAGGTACATATAAATTTTGCTGGGGCAACGGGCCCAATCCTGCACGGTATCATTCAACGGGGAAATAAAGGCATCAGCGGCTGTAAACCAGGAGCTCAGCTCTTCTTCCGGCGCATAGCCCTGGAACTCTACCTGTGCCTCCAGCCGTTTCTCTTTTACATAAGCTTTTGCATCTGCCATATGACGTCCCTGACCCAGCAACAGCAACACCACATCCTTTCTCTCCTTACTTACCATTTCCATTGCCTGCAACATGGTGAACAGGCCATAGTTACGGGTGAGCGTTCCCATGTAAATCAGGATTGTTTTACCATGATAAGTGTCCTGTATGTCCTGCAGGCGGATCCGGGGAGATTCGATCACCTCGTTATTAAATGCATAGGGAGAGTATAACACCGGCAATTGCTTACGGAACAATTGCGCAGCCCTTTTCGTATAGGTGTTACAGAGATACCTGCTGGCACACAGCAATCCATCTGCATATAACACCGACCAATACTCCAGCGCCAGCATGGCCAGTTTACGCATCCCCTTGTTATCAGGAATACCTGAAGGCAATTCAGAATGTTCTATAAGTATTTTAGGCTTTACTGTGAGTTTACTTTTGGAGATACGATTGCGGAAACTGAAGGAACAAAACAACACATAGTCCGGCGCCACCTGGTTTACCAGCTCTGTTTTAACGCGTACCTCTTCTGATGCAGTGCCTGGCTGATAGTAGTATACCTTCACCGCTTCACTGCACTCCATGGCTATACGCTTGCGGTTCTCTTCACTGTCCTGCGCAATGATGGACACTTCCCAACCCAGCGCCATGAGCGGCCCGGCCATGCCTATGGCCCGTTTCATAGTGGCAATGAACTTAATATCCCCTAGTGTGATGAAGCATATTTTCATAGCTGATGTTTTTACCGTTTATATTTTTCCTCCGGGAGATAGCATACCGGTTGTTTCCATGGTTTGGAGTGTAATTTCTTCTGTATCCACTTCTTCCTTAAAATCATAATACGCACGCAGCAATATTGCACCAATCGCAGGTATATTAAATCTTAGCTGCTGGATAGGTGAAAAGAGAAAGGTCCATATTACACCGATCGTCATCAATACCAGCACCGGGTATAAGGCAGTATCGGCGGCATTACGGATCATGTAAAAGCCCATTCTCAACAGGAGTATAAACACCATAAGCACCGCTGCAAACCCGCCCACCCCACAGTTTACCCAGGCGCCCAGCAGGATAGAGTGACTGGGGATCAGGTGATCTGTTGAAGTAGCCAGCTGCTCATTCATCTCTTCATTCTGGTATAGTAACAGGATACGGTAATACTTCAGGTTATCATCTTTTGCCCAGGAACCGTGGCCAAATAACGGTTCATCACTGATGGCGGCCAGGGCTGCGAATGTTTCGCCTCTTCCTGTCATTAGCAACGCCAGTGGGTTATAGGGGTTATCGAGCCGGTCTATTTGTTCAGAAGCATGGTCTCCGCCAATCTCATGATTCATGACGGCATTTACATAACATACATAAGCAAACTGGAAAAGGACAGCGCCTGCAATACCAAACACCAGGAGCCTGTCGCGGGTAAGGTACATACCACTGTTAAAGCAATAGATAATGATAGCGCCAATGAAAAAGACCATGCCTGTAGAACGGGAATCCCGCGCAAAGCACAAAAGGCTGTATCCTAACAGTAACGCCAGTACGGCTTTCCATTGCCCTCTCCTGTATAACAGGAATGAACAGATGTACACTGCATATGAAAGGATGGGCACCATCTTAAATTTGAAGTACGACATATCCGTGTCTGCATTCTCATCAGTCCAGATAATATTCTTAATAAGGGTCAGGCAAAGGAAAAAGAAGATCGCTTTATCATCTTCCAAAGTTTTAAACAGAAAAATAAAAGAAAGTATAGACATTACAATGGCTGCCCATCCCCGCATAAAATTCTCGGAAGAACTATGCACTACAAACAGATCAGTAACCGCCTGGCATACAAACAGCGCTACCAGTGCAAAAATGATCTTGCGGAACATGGGATAAGCTTTAAAATCCCGCAGGTCAAATACAAAGGGAGCAGATAGCAGCACCATGATCTCATTGAGCTTCAACTGGCCTACCATGGCTACATTTACGCCACTCAGCAATGTATACAGCGCTATTTTGATCCGGTTAAACATAGGCGGGCATTTTACCGCGCACGGCGTAATGAACAATTTGCTGTAACCGTTGCCGGTTTACATCCATGCTATATTCCTGTAAAAAATCCTCCCGTAGCCGGGCGCCTTTATCTGTTTCGGGATCAAACCGGAGTAAAGATTGCTTAAACGCCTGTGGTTCATCAGATACAATAAAGTGATGGCTTTTCACTCCCTCCACCCCTTTGCGGGTACTGATAATGGGCGTGCTGAGAGCCATGGCTTCCAGGCATTTGAGGCGTGTGCCGCTGCCATGTACCAGCGGAATGATCACCGCGCTCGCCACAGAAATATACCATTTCACATCATCAACTTTTCCAAAGGCTACAATATTGCGATACTCTTCTTTACCGGTAATCTGTTTCAGCGCTTCTTTTGATCCCCTGCCAACCAGCCACAGGTCGTACTTACTTGCCAATTCGTCGTCCCATACATTCTCGATGAACCATTTCAGACCGGCAAAATTCATATATACGCCGAAGTTAGCCGTCATTACCAGCACCCGTTGCTGCTTTTTCCCGGAGAAGTGATAGTCCTTCTCATCAAGGAAGTTAGGAATGGTAAAAACTTTCTGCTTTGGCAGGAAGCGTGTATGATAGGCATTATCATCATCACTAACTACCAGCACTGCAGCCGCTTTATTAAAGTACATGCGCTCATGCAGCTTTTCCATACTGAACAGCTGCCACTTACGCAGCTTATCTACCAGGCCCTTGGAAGGTAGCTGCCAGGTGATCATTGGTTGTGCATTGTGAGTGCCTAAAATAACCGGGATCTGCTTTTGCCGGAAATAGGAAATATAATGTCCAACATAGCCATAGTCCAATATTGCAGCTGCCAATGGATATTCCCGGCACACTTCTTCAAAAATGTTCATCACTGTGGCAGAGCGTTGAAAATATTGCTTACCGGTGATGCGGGTGAGCAGATCGAATGGTTTTGTTTCATAGGTATAAAAAGTAACATTTGGGAGATGGTATTTCTGTAAGTCTACCTTCTCCACGTTCCTCACCACGGCAATCACCTCATAGCCCAGCTGCGATAAAGCTTTGATCAGGTAATAGCTCCTGATCCTTTCTCCCCCGTTTTGCGGAAAGGGAGATATGTCTGTGAAGAAAAGAATGTTCATATGTTAATTCGCTTTTAATACCACCAGTCCCGCCTGTAGTTTTGTAAAAATCCTGTTAAGCAATTGTTCCACTTTTGCCGTTTCATCTGTTGTAAGCCCGATAAGCCGGATGAGGAACACAATACTTATAATACTTACCAATGTTGTTATGCCCAGCCTTACAAACCCTTCCGCCATGAATAGCTGTGGAATACAGGACAGTCCGGCTGCCAGCAGTACCGGCACAATTGCCTTAATGACCACCTGCCGTGTAAATACGGCCGGCGACAAACCCGTGATATTCTTTGCAGCCACCATACGGTAAACACCACTCACTACTTCTATTATGATAGCACTGATAAGCACTGATGATGCGGGGTACCCTGCTTTCAGCAGCAGCCAGGCAATGGGTATATTGAACAGCACCATAGTGCTCACTATCACCTGGTACTTCCTTATTTTGCCCACCGACTGCACCGCCACCTGTATGCCCGATGATAACTGGTTGATCAATGTAGCGATGATGACAAGGCGGCACATCATTACCGTAAAAGCAGGTACTTGTTTTAACCAGCATTGCAATACAAAAGGCATTTCTATCATCATGGGGATAGCAAAAAAACTCAGCAGGTAGAAGGAAAACTTACTGGCAATCATGGCCAGGCGCAACATACGCGGGCGATCGCCACTGCCTTCACTTTTAATGATCTGCGGGTTCAACGCCCGCAGCATGGTAACAGAAAAGTAGCTGAGCTGTGCATTTACCTGGTTAGCGATGCCATAAGCGGCATTTACAATAGTGCCAAAGAAAATATTCAGCAAAAGGGCAAGCCCCTGGTTACGCGCTACAAAACTGCCCGCGCCAAACATATTCCATCCTGCATAAGCAAACATTTCTTTCAGCAGGTTGCGATCGAAATACTTCCGTATCCGGATACGGCTTTCTTCATATTTCACTGCACAGTATACCTGTTTGAATACGAGCAGTAATATAGTAAGCAGTGCCATCAGTCCTCCATACACAATCAGCCGGTCGTAAGAAGTATATTGCAGGCTGAGCGCAATCAGCAACTTGCCTACAGATTCTACAATACCCAGTATAGCCACCATTACCATGTTCTCCTGTGCTATCAGCGTAGCATCATAAGGCACGGAAATGATGGTAAAGAAAGCGCTGACCACCATGAACTGGAAAATGAGCTTGGCTGCCACGGTGCGGGATGCCGGGTAGTTGAGCACATGATCAAAAAGGTAACTCCCCATTACTTCAAACAACAGCACCAGGGCCAGTCCTAATACGAAATGCAGCAATACGCTCGAATTAAACACCAGTCTCAGTTTATGCGTATCCCTTGTGCCCAGGTGAAACGACATATACCGTTGCGTGCTGATAGTCATTGCCATGTTCAGGAAAGATAACATGGCAATGACCCCGCTGATCAGGTTAAACAATCCATAGTCTGCCGCGCCCAGGAGATTAAGTACCAGCCTGGTGGCGTACAGGGAAATAAAAACGGTGATCAGCATCCGTCCGTAAAGCGCGCCTGTATTCAGTATCACCCTGTTTGCTACCTGCATGTTGCTTATATTATCCGATTAAATGTTCCAGTTGTGTAACTTCTTTTTTTGCAAACAATGCCACATCGCCGGCCATCATTTCCTTTACCAGTGCAGCCAGGTCGTAAGCGGGTTCCCATCCCAGCACTGTTTTGGACTTGGTGGGGTCGCCTATAAGCAGCTCTACTTCTGTAGGCCGGAAATAACGTGGATCAATGGCCACTACTTCCTTTCCTAACGGCAACGCATATACTTCATTTGTACAGGCCGTTACTGTACCAATTTCTTCCACACCGCTACCGGAGAAAGTGATCTCAATACCCAGTTCTGCAAAGGCCATGCGCACAAATTCCCTTACGGTGGTGGTGATGCCGGTGGCAATTACATAATCGTCCGGTGTTTCCTGCTGCAGGATACGCCACATTGCCTCCACATAGTCTTTCGCATGGCCCCAGTCGCGTTGTGCATCCAGGTTACCCAGATACAGCTTATCCTGTAGCCCCAGGGCAATAGCAGCCGCTCCCCTGGTGATCTTGCGGGTCACGAAAGTTTCGCCACGCAGGGGGCTCTCATGGTTAAAGAGGATCCCGTTGCAGGCATACATACCATATGCCTCGCGGTAGTTTACAGTGATCCAGTAGGCATATAATTTAGCAACGGCATAAGGGCTGCGGGGATAAAATGGCGTGGTTTCGCGTTGCGGTACTTCCTGTACCAGCCCATACAACTCAGAGGTACTGGCCTGATAGATGCGTGTTTTCTTTTCCATTTTCAGGATACGCAGGGCTTCCAGGAGTCGCAGGGTACCGATGCCATCTGCATTGGCGGTGTATTCCGGCGTATCGAAGCTCACGCGCACATGGCTCATGGCCGCCAGGTTGTATATTTCGTCGGGTTGGGTTTCCTGTATAATGCGTATGAGGTTGGTACTGTCGGTCATATCGCCATAATGCAAGCGGAAACGTACATTCTCGCTGTGCATATCCTGGTAGAGATGATCAATTCTTTCTGTATTGATCAGTGAGGCGCGCCGTTTTACGCCATGTACCATATATCCTTTTCCCAGCAGCAGTTCTGCCAGATAAGCGCCATCCTGGCCGGTAATACCTGTTATCAGGGCTACTTTCATACGATTATTATTTTAGTGATAAAGAAATAGTTATTGCATGAGTGCATTTACTGCGGCAGCGGCATTATTACCGATACCATAATAGGTGAACCCGTGTTTTACCAGTTGTACATCATCATAGATATTCCTGCCATCGAACAGTAAAGGTGTTTGCAGTAAGCTGCGCAGGCGCGGCCAGTCGGGCATCCGGAAGGCATTCCATTCCGTTACCAGTAGTACGGCATCAGCACCTTCCGCGGCGGCATACATATCCTTTGCAAATGTGACGCTGTTGCCCAGCAGCGGCAACGCTTCCTCCATGGCAACGGGATCGTATACACGAACCTGTGCGCCGGCATCCAGCAGGCTGTTGATCAGCACCAGGGATGGCGCTTCCCGCATATCGTCGGTATTGGGCTTAAACGACAACCCCCATACGGCAAATGTGCGGCCCCTGATATCCCCATCGAAATGACGGAGCACTTTATCTGATAATATCTTTTTCTGGTCTTCATTTACTGCTTCCACTGCTTCCAGGATTCGAAGCTGGTAGCCATATTCGCGGCCGGTCTGGATCAGGGCTTTTACATCTTTAGGAAAACAGGAGCCTCCGTAACCAATACCCGGATACAGGAAATGTTTTCCTATACGGGGATCGCTGCCAATGCCTTTGCGCACCTGGTTCACATCTGCTCCTACCAGTGTGCATACATTGGCGATATCATTCATATAGGAGATCCGCGTGGCCAGCATGGCGTTGGCGGCATATTTGGTCATCTCTGCGGAAGCAATATCCATAAACAACAGCGGGTGCCCGTTTAATACGAAAGGGCGGTATAGCTGCTCCAATACTTCACGGGCATGAGTGGTGCTTACGCCGGCGACTATACGATCCGGTTTCAGGAAATCATTAACGGCTGCACCTTCCTTCAGGAATTCAGGGTTAGAAGCTACGTCGTATTCGATAAACATTCCGCGGGCGGAAAGACTTTCCTTTACCGCGCGGTTCACACGGGCAGCAGTACCCACCGGCACCGTGCTTTTTGTGACCAGCAGCAGGTAATGCTCCATGTGCTGTCCTACTTCACGTGCTACCTGCAATACGTATTTCAGATCAGCGCTGCCATCTTCTCCCGGTGGTGTTCCCACCGCGATGAATACCACTTCTGCACCGGGCAATGCACTGGCCAGTGAAGTAGTGAATGCAAGACGGCCGGCGGCCTGATTGCGCATCACCATTTCAGGCAAGCCTGGTTCGTAGATAGGCAATACCCCTTGCTGAAGCCTTGCTATCTTTCCTGCATCCACATCCACGCAGGTAACACTGGTTCCCACTTCGGCCAGGCATGCACCGGTAACCAATCCTACATATCCTGTTCCTACAATGACTACTTTCATACCACTGGTTTTTAAGATTGTAATTTGAACTGATCCTGCTGCAGGAAGTCGCGGTAAGCCATTACCAGCCCCTCTTTCAGACTGATGCTGTGCTTCCACCCCAGGCGGTGCAGCTTCGATACATCCATGAGCTTACGGGGCGTGCCATCGGGTTTTGTGTCGTCAAAAATGATGTCTCCTTCGTAGCATACCACTTCCCGGATGTATTCTGCCAGTTGCCTGATAGTGATATCTTCTCCCTTCCCTATGTTCACCGGTTCTTTGTCGTTGTAATGCTGCATGAGATATACACAGGCATCTGCCAGGTCATCTGCAAAAAGAAATTCCCGTTTAGGCGTTCCCGTTCCCCATACGGTTACGGAAGGCTTCTGGTTTACTTTGGCTTCATGAAAGCGGCGGATCAGGGCCGGAAGCACATGTGCATTCTCCGGGTGATAATTATCGCCGATACCAAACAGATTGGTAGGCATTACGCTGATAAAGTTGCAACCATACTGATCGCGGTAAGCTTCGCATAACTTAATGCCTGCGATCTTAGCGATGGCATAAGGCTCATTGGTTTGCTCCAGCAAACCTGTTAGCAGGAAGCTTTCCTTAATAGGCTGCGGGGCCATACGGGGATAAATGCAGGAACTCCCGAGGAACTGCAGCTTGGTAACATTATGTTTCCATGCTGCATGGATCACATTGGCGGCAATCATGAGGTTGTCGTAGAGGAACTCTGCGCGATAGGTATTATTGGCATGGATACCACCTACTTTGGCGGCGGCCAGGAATACATACGCCGGTTTTTCCTTTGCAAAAAACTCGTCTACCGCAGCGGCATTCCTTAAATCCAGGCTACCGGATGAGCGGGTAATAATGTGCTGGTAACCTAGTGTTTCCAGTCTTCTTTTAATAGCACTTCCTACCATTCCGCGGTGGCCGGCTACATATATAAGATCGTTTGCCTCCATACGTATTGATTGATTGTGTTTATGTTTAAAGCAATTCCGGGCGGTTTTCCCTTACCCATTGATGCAGTTGTTTAATATCCTGACCACTGCCTTTCTGCATGATGAGCAGTGCGCTTTCCGTGTTCACCACCACCATGTTCTCCACACCTACCAGGGCTACCAGTTTGTCTTTCCCGATCACTATGCTTTTGCGCGGATCGCTTTGAATAAATACTGCCTGGTGGTTCCTGTACTGGTAATGGTGTGAGAGGGCGTCTGCCAGCGCTTCATAGCTGCCTACATCGCTCCAGTCCATTTTACTGGGCACTACTTTTACGATATCGCTTTTCTCCAGTACAGCATAGTCGATGCTGTCAGCCGGTATGGCTTCCATGCTTTCCCTCGACAGCACACCGGTCTGCTTCCATTCTTCCGCTGCAATGGCAGCAGCTTCATAAATGGCCGGTGCATGCTTTTGCAGTTCCTGCAGCATAATGCCTGCCTTACAACAGAAGATGCCGCTGTTCCAGAGGAACCCGCCGGCCGCCAGCATAGCTTCCGCTACCGTGCGATCGGGTTTTTCCACGAAACGAAGTACATCGTGGCCGGAATAATTGATGTAGCCGAAACCGGTATCAGGACGCGTAGGTACCAGGCCAATGGTAACAATATGATTACCTGCAGCCAGCAGGCCGGCCGTTTCAATAGCCATGGCATATCTGTCTGGCGTACCAATAAGGTGATCTGCAGGTGTGATCAGCAATATGGTTTCCGGCGTCGTGGTGAAGGCTGCCAGGGCAATCGCTGCGGCGGTGTTACGGCCTACAGGTTCTGCCAGGCATACCGGGGCAGCTGCGCCGGCCTGTTCCAGTTGTTCCTGCACAATGGCAGATTGTTGCTCATTAACAATTGCCATTACTTTACCACAGGCAAAACGGTTCCGCCGGAAGGCCAGCTGTAAAAGACTATAGCCATCAAACAGGGTAAGTAACTGCTTGGGCGTTTGCTGGTTAGACAATGGCCATAACCGTGTGCCGGAGCCACCGCAAAGGAGAATATGCTGCATCATGGAATGATTGGTTTATGGTCAGTAATGATGTCCGTTAACGGTTTTATGTCCTGTGATCACGGTCATTTCCCTGGATGGCACCGTTGCTACCAGCATGCAGCCCAGGGTGCTCAGTTCCACCTTTACACGATTGCGGCTGATCTGCAGTATTTTGGCTGAAGTGGCCGTACGTTGTTGCTGTTCTTCTTTCGCCTGTATGGGAAACTTCTCCACAGACACGTCTTCATAATCCCGGATAAAATGACGGATCAGGGCTATTTCGTGATCCGGTATCACTGCCGGTTGCCCCAGCCAGTAAACAAAATTGATCACGTTGTCTGTTTCCTTTACCACCCAGCTCCTGCTTTCAGGAATATGCACAAATACGTAGGATGGGAAAAGAGGTTCCTGGATGATCTTACGGGCACGTACCACTGGTGTAGCAGGAACGTAGTGCTCCACCTTTTTTCGGGTGAAAAGGTCTGCCACTTTTTTTTCGCATTTGGGCCGGGTATATACCGCATACCAGACCGGAGGCTGTTCATTAAACATAGTAGCCGGTTTTAAGGTGATCGGATAGTTTTGTGCAGAATTTATAAAGGCAGGTACAGGCAATGTATTGCCCTTTGGTTATTTTGAGTGATTACAGCGTTGTTATTTTACGCTGCGTCTGAATAATCCTGGTTTCTTTGTTACTTCCGTGTATCCGTATCCGTTAATATCTCCATATCCGGACCCATAGCCATATCCTGCTACTCCCTGACGTTTGATACCGTTAAACACAATGTTCAGCTTTCCCAGTTCTTTATTCTGGTATAACTCCTCGATCAGTTTAAGGTAATTCTTCGGGGTACGCTGATGGCGCACTACATACAAGGTGGCATCACAATAGGGCGATATCAGGCGGGCATCGGTTACCAGCCCTACAGGGGCCGAGTCAATGATGATATAATCAAAACGTTCTTTCAGTTCATTCAGCAACCGCTCCAGCTCACCATTGAGAATAAGCTCGCTGGGATTGGGCGGCATTATACCAGCGGACAGGAGATAGAGATACTCATTGTCTCCCACTGGCTGCAGTATCTGCTGCAGGGTTGCCTTTCCAACAAGGTAGTTGCTAATGCCGGGGTCTGCACGCATGTTCAGCATTTTACTGACCATTGGCTTTCTCAGGTCAAACTCCAGCAATACTACTTTCTTTTTTGCAAGCGATAAGCTCATGGCCAGGTTAACGGATATAAAGCTTTTTCCCTCGCCTGATATGGAAGACGTGATCAGTAATGTTTTCCGGTCGCCGTTCAACCCTATGTAAGACAACGACGTTCTCAATGCCCTGAACTGTTCTGCCACAGCCGTTCTGCTGTTGTTGGACATTACTATCGCTTCTTTGCCGTCGTGGTACATGATCTCTGATGCAATAGGCGCGGTTGTTACTTTCTCAATATCTGCACGGAACATTACTTCACGGTTCATCATATCCTTCACCGACACGCATCCTGCCACCAGTGTCAGTGCCAGCAGTACAGAGATGCCGACCACCATTGGTTTCTGCGGACTAAAAGCATATGCTGCCGCCTCCGCGGCATCCACCACACGGCTATCTGATACTGCCGCTGCATATGCCAGTGCGGTTTCTTCTCTTTTCTCCAGCAGGAAGGTGTAGATATTATTTTTGATCACCTGCTGCCTGCTTACCTCCAGCAATGCTTTTTCTTTTCCTGGCACGCTGCGGATAATACCCATATTGCGGCTGTTCTCTGCCTGGAGGCGGGCCAGGCCGGCCTGAAGATTAGTGCGGAGGCTCCCGATATTCTCCATAATAGCGGGTTTCAGGCGATCTACCTGCCGGGTTAAACTTGCCAGCAACGGGCTGTTTTCACCGGTGGTTTTACGCAGCCTTTCCAGTTGCAGCTCCGTTTCAGAAAGCCTGCTTACCAGCTCCAGTAACACAGGATCAGATAAACCCAATGTACCCGGAACAATATTACCACCAGGGTTTTGGCTGGTAACGTATTTTTCAATGGCATCCAGTACAGATAGCTGCATATTGGCTTCGCTGATCTTGCGGTCATTTTCCTGTACGCCGGCAAGGAATATTTTACTTTGCTCACTGATATCAACAATACCCTGCGCGGTTTTGAAATGTTCCACTTCTGTTTCCGCCTGCCCCAGCTCTGCACTGACAATGCGCAGGCGCTCTTCCACAAACCGCATGGTATTGGCGGAGGTCCTGTTCTTATCTTCCACAGCTGCCTGGCTATACACACGGATCAGTTCATTCACAATATCTTCTCCACGTTCCGGTGCGGCATCAGTATATTCAAGATCCACTACACTGCCGGCTTTTGCGGCAGGCATAATTTTCATGGTAGCGAGAATGATCTGCATCCACGTTTTTTCATTCATGATATGCAGTACATAACCGGCGGTTGTATCTGCATGTTTGCCCTGCGCTTTGATAAACATCTTTCCCCAGCGCGTTTGTATGGTATCATTCAGCGGATATTTCTTACCGTCAATGGCTACACGTTTTTGCACAGGATCGTATGTAAAAGGCCAGTTGCCGGTAAATGCCAGCTGTATTGCTTCCGGTTCCAGGAAAATGAATTTCAGCGGACTGTCTTTATAAAGAACCACATCTCTGATCTTTCCTTTTTCTATTACTTCTCCATAAAGATTAAGATTCCTTATTACTTCTTTTGTAAGGGTACGTGATTTTAGTATTTCAATCTCATTCTCCATTACCGTTTTGTTGCCACCCATAAGATCAAGCGATTGCAACATATCACTGGCAGCAAGACCATTCGTAGCTTCCTGTACCAGGAGCACGCCGGAAATTTTATATAAAGGAGTAGCATAACGGATATAAAGAAAAGCAACTGCCAATGCTATTACTACCGCTCCTGCAAAAAAAGGCCAGTAAGGCAGATAGCGCGAGCGGATAATAGTAAGCAAACTCTGGGGAGTTTCCGCGTGCTGGATTTTATGTCCGTTAACTTTTTGCATAGCCTAATTATTAATAACTAACCGGTCGAGGATAATAACGAGTAAAGAGAGACTGCTGAGAATAATAGGCAGTATCTGCCGGGAACGGTCAGCCGTCGCTACTTTTGATTTATTGGGCTCCACATACAGGATATCATTTGGTTGCAGAAAGTAATAGGGAGAATTCAGGACACGCTTGTCGTTCAGATCGATGCGCCGTATAATCCGCTGCCCGTCTATCTCCCGGATCAACAGGATATTATTGCGTTTACCAAACACTGTTATATCACCCGCCATTCCCAATGCTTCCAGCACTGATATTTTTTCATTGGTTACATTTACTACGGTCGGTTTATTCACCTCCCCCAGTATAGTTACGCGATAGTTAAGAAACCTTATGCTCACCACCGGGTCTACCAGGAGTTTTCGTTCAACGAGCTGATCATGCAGGTATACAGTGAGTGCTTTCTTAGTAAGGCCGGTTACTTTAACAGCGCCCAGTATCGGGTACTGTATATATCCCTGTTCGTCTACCAGGAAACCTCCCAGCATAGCGCCGGCTCCTGCATTTGCGCCACCTGCACCGGAAGCGGAGGTCATATTGGATACATTATAGATGATCACATCCTCCGGGTTCAGACTGCTTACATTGATCTGTAGTATATCGTTCTTCTGGATACGGGGGTCCAAACTGCTATCTGATGGTAATAGCACCGTATCTCTCACATCATTGAAATAAACAGCATTTTTGGTTGACACGCACGAAGTAAACAAACAACTTAAGCATAGCAATCCCAATCCCATCCAGGTTAAGCAGGTTTTCAATATCATCGTATGGCATTTAACATCATCACTTACACTGTCCGTTCACCGCAATACAATATTACTTCAGAAGCAGGTGGCATTCAATTACTCAACACAGTACAAATGAGGATGATCGGCATGATGTCCTTACTTATCAAAGTAAGTTAGCATCCACAGCCATGAACATATCAAATAAATTAAAATCTGAACTAATTGCTTGAAGTAAGATAAAAAAGAGGGTGGTGAATAAATTATTTGAAAGAATTTTTGAGATTAATTCAGCTTTGGTTGAAACGTTTAGTTTAAAATACACTTTTTTCAGATGTTGGTTTACTGTAAACACGGTTACAAACAACTTGGCTGCCATTTCCTTATATGAGTAACCTTCTTTCAGAAGAGCCACCAATTCATATTCCCTGCGGGTAAGTTTGTCTTTGATACTTTCCAGCGGATCTTTATTAATATGAGTAATGAGTAAATGTGCAGCCCGTGGTGATAAAGAAGCGCCGCTTTGCACGGTATCCATCACCGACTGATAAATATCACTGAGGCGGCTGGATTTAATAACATAACCGCTGGCGCCGTTCTTTATGGCTTCAATAATGTATTGCTGCTCTTCGTGGCCCGACAATACGATCACCTTTGTATCAGGGTATAGCCGCTTTACTTCGCGGAGCCCTTCAATACCGGATATTCCCGGCAGGGTAATATCAAGCAGGATTACTTTCACATCTGGATAAGTAATGGGCAAGGCCATAAATTCCTCTATTGATTTACAGGCAAACATCACCTTACATTCCTGGAAATCTTCCAGGAACTCACGGTAATTACTTAGCAGAAAATGGTTGTCTTCTATGATTCCAAGGTTGATCATGGCAAAAAAGGGGTATGGTTCGAAATGATATGGTTTATTAAGATAATCTGACAGTAAATATAACTGTAAAAACGATAGCTAAATAGTATTAATTATTATTAATGTATTTCACGTTAATAAACAATGAATAATAAAATATAAGGTTTTTATCAATCAAATTATAAAATATTATATGTAGATAAATAATGAGCACATGTTAATTAAATAATACCAAATCATACTTTTTTAAAAATATAGATAAGTTTCGTATATTGTGTGCATAACCAGTATTTGTCCGCTAACCCGATATTCTTCGAAATAGGAACCTTATTCAGAATCAACCAAAATAAAAGTATGCTGAACGATATCAACAGGCATGCAGAAGACCAGAGATCGTTACCCGAAATGCGATCGGACCTTATAGCAATGGCTACGCATGAATTTAAAACACCGATCACCGCCATCTCATCTTCCATAGAATTACTGGAAACGAAAATGCAGCGGGACGAGTTAATGCTACCGTTTTACGAGCGTAACCTATCCCGGATTAAGGAAGAAATAGGCATCCTGAGCAACATGGTAGACGATATACTTGCTACCGGCAGCATGGTGGCCGGCAACCAGGTAGCCCAACCGGAAGAAACAGATCTGCCCGTATTTGCTACCATGATCCGGCAACAATATTTCAGTCGCCGTACCGACCAGCGGCAGCTTCGTATCAGGATATACGGGCGCCCCCGCACTATACTTATCGACAGGAGCCACCTCGCTGGCATTCTTACCAATCTCATTGGCAATGCTTTTAAATATTCTTCCGGCAATCCGTTGCTTAGCATACATTACCGGAAAAATAACCTATGCATCAAAGTAAAAGACAATGGTATCGGTATACCGGAAGCGGATATACGTTTTTTATTCACACCTTACTTCCGCGCCGCAAATGCACGCAGTAAAGAAGGCACCGGCCTCGGGCTTGCCATTGTAAAATCCTATGTAGCAGCCAACAACGGGCATATTACGGTAAACAGCGATACTACCGGTTCTCTTTTCATAGTTACCTTTAATTATTAACGGATCAGCGTTACTGTTCCTTTAAGCATATGCTGCCCGCCCCGGCTGTCGGTATAGGTACATATATATACATAAGCCTGCACTCCTGCCGGCATTCCTTTATAATTTCCATCCCATCCTGCTTCAGGTGCCTCAGCTGAAAAGACCAGTCCCCCCCATCTGTCGTATACCCGTAACCGGTAGTCATGTATGGCATCGTATACCTTTGGCCGGAACAAATCGTTTTGCCCGTCGCCGTTAGGACTGAATGCGCCGGGCATTACCACCATACAGTTTTTCCAGGGAGATTCAACTTTAATATTATCACCGGCGCTGTAATCATGCGCGTCTGCAATTTCCGCCATATGCATACCCGCTGCAAGCCCCGGGAAAACGCTGTCCGTTTGCCATTGCCCGTTGTCCAGGCGATACCTGTATGGGGGCGCTCCCCCCGATACATGCAGCATGATCCGTCCGTCGGCCACATCGCCACAACTGCAGGGCTTCACGCTGGCCTGTATCACCGGTGGTATGAGCGGATCAATAGCAGAAAGGTTGTCCATCAGCAGGGCAATACCATACATGCTTTTGTTACAGGGAGAAGTTGGATACGCCCAACAGGAAATATAAGCATAGTTATGATGTGGCCTGAGCACTGCATGGTACCGCCGCCAGTTTTCATGGGTAAAATTCCCCGACATCCATAACAGTTCCGCAGTATCACCAGGCGCATTACCTCCGAAAATGGCCATGTTGCCA
Organism: Chitinophaga polysaccharea; assembly: GCF_902150045.1. Taxonomy (GTDB): domain Bacteria; phylum Bacteroidota; class Bacteroidia; order Chitinophagales; family Chitinophagaceae; genus Chitinophaga; species Chitinophaga polysaccharea_A. The sequence continues at coordinate 1,162,058 of NZ_CABFVU010000002.1, read as the reverse complement.
TAACAGGCCGGGTACAAATAATAAAGAGTATAGGCCAGATCCATGCTCAATATATAGGCGCTATCCTGCCTAAGCGGAACCGGTAATTGCTGTGCAATCCCCTCCAGGAAACCCTTCCCGCTGTGCATACCTATATAACTGTTACCTGCTGAAGGAGCCAGCAGGATCTCAAAAACGCCCGGCTGCGTATCCGGCGTACCATCTGCCACCAGCCAGTGAGCCGGGATAAGGCCTTTCCCGGTACGGCCTTCCAGCGAAGGGTTATTCAAGGATATTCGCTGTGCCTCCGCAGGCACATGCAACGCCAGAAACAGCCAGCAGCAAAGTATTCCACCTATAATCGAGAGATCTGAAAACATGCCGCCTATTTACCACGATAAAATTACCGGTTATAAAAATGACAGCATATACTCATAAGAGTAGTTTGTTACCCTACTTTTCTTTTGTTTTATGTGCCTGAAAAAATATCTTTGCCCACGTAAAAAGCCCCGGCACACCGTTGTGCCATTGTTTTAATCCGAAAAAATCTTTATCATGAAAAGATCCGTACTGTATTTTGCCCTGGGAGCCTCCCTGCTCACCACTTTTGTGTCATGTAATGAAACCGGCAAAAAAGACGGTAACAGTGCTTACGCGGATAAATCCGCATCATCAGCAAATGACGTGATTGAGTACACCAACCTGATCGTAGACCTGTCGAACAAAAACTCCGATTATGTAGAGCGCCTGGTAAACAATGCCGACCGCGTTACCGAAATGTTATCAGGGAAAGGCAATCCTACGTTTCTCAGCACTATTATCAAACCCGTAATGATCGGCATGATCAGTCATGGAAAGGTGAAAGTGGAAGAACCGGTAGATGCCTTAAATAAGGAAGATCAACAGTTCTTCAAAGAAAAAGTAGCCAGTTTTAAAGGCTCATTCGACAAATTAAAAACCACTTACACCCAGCTGGATGATTACCTGAGAGCACAGGACTATAAAGACGATAAAGGCGCAAAAGGCCTTGCACTGGCAGATTCTATCCGCAGCGGCGCCCAGGTGTTCTTCGAACAGAAAACCATCCTGATGAAAAGAGTGAGCGAAGTAGCAGACGCCAGTGAAGCCATCATCCTGAAAGACAGCCCTTTAAAAGATTATGTACTGGCCATGAAAGGTGATATGCAGGCAGTGCGTGATTACATTAACCTGCTTGGAGAAAACGGTGCGGACTTTACAAAAATCAGCGACAAAGCACAGGCAGCCTATGATGCCCTGGAAAAAAACCAGGCTGCACATGCCGGGCTCGATATGGCCAATGCTGCGAAAGAAAGCAAAGAAGGCTATTATAAGAGCTTCTACGACAGCTTCCACGACTTCCTCATCACTGCCAAAAGAATTATGCGCGATGCCAAAGAAAAAGGCCAGATGACGGACAGCCAGCTCGAAAGCCTCGACAGTGCACTCGATAGTATGATCAGCAGGTATAACAGCTTTACTAAGTAGGTTTTCCAAAAAAATAAAAAACCGCAGCCAGGAATGACTGCGGTGCTTTTCTTATCCACTCGTTTATCGTTGTAAACTCAACGCTGTATTATGCGAAAACTGTTGTAATGTAGCCGCTATGGTCTTTTCCAGTTCAGCGCCCGCCAGCTCTTTACGGAACGCTTTCTCCTCCAGTGCCAACATCACCTTATATAACGGTTCATTATTTACTTTCTTCTGCAGGTTAATTTCACTACTCTCACCATAGATCTTATCCCAGCTTTTGCGTACCACTGCCCAGAAAGATTTATGTTGCTCCCACCACTCTTTCGCCTGCCGGCATCTGCTTTCACCGGTGCGGTTGTAGGTGTTCAACCCCTTTTCTCCTACTATCACCTTATCCACACCATTGGCGCGAACCACCTTTTTGTTATCCTGCTCATGTATGGAACCCGTAGCAGTAATTTCATGATGGTTTACCCGGTGCAACACGTTATAGTCCTTGCGGGTAGTGTACTCCCTGCGAGGCAATGGCGCATCGGATGCGGCTTCCCAGTAATGACGGCCATCAGTGTGTACCCAGGTGGCGGAACCCTCGTAGCGGGGCTCATCATCCACGCCATATACCTTCTGCGACCACTGACCTTTTACCTGTGCAGCGGGCAGCGTTATCTTCTTCCACTGGTTATCCTGTGTATAGGCCAGCAGCTGCTGGTTCTCGTACTGCCAGTCTTCCGTCCAGTGCTTGATTACAAAACTATCTGCAATGAGCAGATGCTGCAATACAATACGGTGCGGATCTTCTGCAGCTACTGTTACATATTCAATAGCATCAACAATTTTATGATATCCTTTGGGTCTATAGCCGGTATCCGCCGGAAATGTTTCTGTATACTCAAAAGTCACCTCCTGGCAGCCGCACATACTTTTGATAGCAGCTTTGTCCTGTGCCAGTTTATCCCCTCCTTTCTGAGCGGATGCTACCAGCGTTGTGAATGTAATGATGATTAAAATGGAAATACGTTTCATAAAAAATAAAATGAGTGGTTAGCTGAAATTACGTGTGCCGTTAGACTGATAAGCAAACCTGAAATTATAATAGCGGCTGACAGAATTCTGGTCCGGTGCAGCCGGAGCGTCTTTATAATAGCTGCAAAAGTACGTGCATAAAAACAAGCGCCCTTACCAATTTGGGAAAGTTATTTACGAGATCCGGAAATTTGCATTTAACTTAGTTAACCCGGAAGACCACCGGTATGGAAATATTCTACATCAATACCTGATCATTAAATTATGAAAACAAAATACTTCCCCGCGGCCGACAGGGGCATTAAAGACATAGGCTGGCTGAAAAGTAATTTCTTTTTCAGTTTCAGCGATTTTTGCGATCCCATGCGCAGTGCTTTCGGAACCCTGTTCGCTTTTAACGACGATTATGTGGAAGCCGGTAAAGGATTTGGTATCCATCCGCATGTAAATATGGAAATCATTTCCATTTTACTGAAAGGAAAGATGAACCATAAAGATACCATGGGATACAGTACCGAAATAACTGCGCCCGCCGTACAGATCATGAGCGCCGGCAGCGGGTTAAGGCATGAAGAGTATAATATAGGTACGGAAGAAGTAAACTTCCTCCAGGTATGGATTGCTCCCAAACAACAAAACATTGCACCACGATACCAGCAGAGAAATTTCCCGCTGGAAAAAAGAAAGAACAAACTGGTAACGGTGGTATCAGGCGAGGAAGGAATGGAGCATTGCTGGATCAACCAGAATGCAAAACTGTCTCTGGGTTATTATGAACAGCCAACCAGCATTACCTATACTTTTAACCCGGTAAATAAATGCCTGTTCATTTTCTCCATTTCCGGCGGACTGAGAATACAGGAACAGGTGCTGCAGCCCCGCGACGCATTTGGAGTATGGGAAACCGGTGAAGTGATACTGCAGTGCGGGGAAAAAACCGAGTTCCTGATCATCGAAACACCTGTCAATCAAAAGTAAACGTGCTTAATACATATTAACTACAAACATATTATTACTTTTATAAAATATAACGTTCCTATTTTCTCATACAGGTAATTTATTCCGCCGGGAATCATTAAATTTATATAGCACCGCTCCAAAGGGTCAATTACCTGTATGATTAATATCTCTCAAAATAATTACATAGGTTTCGATGTACTCTTTAACCACGCCGCCACCAGTATACTGGTAGCTGACAACCAGCACCGCATCCTGATGGCCAACCCCTTCCTGCTTAACCAGTTTGGCTATACGAAAGAAGAATTAACGGGTCAGTTGGTAAGCCTGCTTCTCCCTCATAGCGGTAAAGAACAACAAGCCATACGGAAAAACGGCAGCCAGTTCCCTGCGGAAATAAGCCAGTCGGAGCACGCTACACCGGAAGGAATACTAACTATTATCCACATTACCGATACTACAGATCGCCGCAATGCAGAGATGACATTACGGGAGCTGTCGCAGCAGCGGAAAGAAGCTGCCGTGAAAGACAGGTCCCTTCAGCGGATGACCAGCTTCCTCAACAGTTTATGGACCAGCACCGGCGCTATGATCATCGTCATCAATAACGATGGCTTTATCAGGTGGTTCAATCCTGCTGCTGAAAGGATACTGGGATATAAAGCCAGCGAAGTAGTGGACGTATATACGCCCATGCTGTTCCATGATCCGGAAGAGGTAGCCCTGCGGGCAGAAGAATTTTCCGGACAGCTGAACCAGCCTGTTGCCCCAGGCATAGAAACCCTTATCATTAAAGCCAGGCTAAACCTGTGCAACGAATATGAATGGCAGTATATCCGGAAAGACGGCACCAGGCTCCCGGTATCTCTTACGGTATCCGCCATAAGCGATGCCAGCGATATTACCGGTTATATTGGTATTGCTATTGACCTTTCCCGCATTAAAATGGCCGAATCTGAACTGAGGAGCTCCCTGGAAAAAGAACGAGAGCTTAATGAGCTCAAATCCAGGTTTGTATCCCTGGCCTCCCACGAATTCAGAACACCACTCAGCGCTATCCTGTCTTCCATTTACCTGGTATCCAAATATGAATCAGATGATGATGTAGCTAAACGAAGCAAACATATCCAACGCATTATTTCTTCAGTGAATATGCTGACAGATATACTGAACGACTTCCTGTCTGTAGGAAAAATAGAAGAAGGAAAGATACAGGTACGCCATAGTGTTTTCGACGCCGGGAAACATATCAGCAACATCCTCGGCGAAATGGACGGACTTAAAAAATCAAAACAGAATATTTACTATGCCCACCATGGCGCGGCCCAGGCCTGCATGGATCCTACACTGTTAAAGCACATTGTTATGAACCTTGTATCCAATGCCATCAAATTTTCCCCGGAGGGGGCCATTATTTCCATCCGTTCACAATGCAGCGACGGCGCATTCCGTTTGTCCGTAAAAGACAAAGGGATAGGTATCTCGGTAGAAGACCGCCAGCATCTTTTTGAGCGGTTCTTCCGCAGCCAGCACGTATCCAACATCCAGGGCACGGGACTGGGATTACATATTGTAGCCAGGTATGCAGAACTGATGAACGGCTCAGTTTCCTGTGACAGCAGCCCTGAAAAGGGTACTGAATTTATTGTTACGGTTCCTTTCCCCAAAACTGATCATAATGGAAAAAATATTGCTGATTGAAGATAACCCGGCTATCTGTGAAAACGTAGCGGAAATCCTGGAACTGGCCAACTACCAGGTGCTTACCGCCACTAACGGAAAAGAAGGAGTGGCCATGGCGCTGGAACACCTTCCGGATCTGATTGTATGCGACATTATGATGCCCGTGCTGGATGGCTATGGCGTATTGCACATGCTGCATAAAAACAAAGCTTTGCAAACAACGCCGTTCATCTTCCTTACAGCCAAAGCAGAAAGAACAGATATGCGGAAAGGAATGGAACTGGGGGCAGATGATTATATCACCAAGCCTTTTGAAGGCACAGAATTACTCAGCGCTATTGAAAGCCGCCTGAAAAGATGCGCAGAGATCAAACAGGATACGGTAACCGGTTTGCATGGGCTCCAGGTACTGCTGTCTGCCAGTACCGGTAAAGATCCGCTTACCATGCTCAGGGAAGACCGCAACACCAATCATTATAAGAAGAAACAAAGCATTTATGCGGCGGGCAACCGCCCGGACTACCTGTATTACCTGCTGCAGGGAAAAGTAAAAACATACAAACGTAACGATGAAGGCAAGGAACTGATCATCGGTTTGTATAATAAAGGAGATTTCCTGGGATATAATGCCTTACTCGAAGGCGGTAATTACCAGGAATATGCCGAAGCTATGGAAGACACACTGCTGGCGGTTATCCCGCAAAAAGACTTTGAACAGCTGATCAGCAGTAACCCCGAGGTGCTGGGTAAATTCATCCAGCTGTTATCCAAAGAAATGGCAGAGAAAGAACAGCAGCTGATAGGACTGGCATATAATTCACTTCGCAAAAAAGTAGCAGAAGCATTACTGACACTCGACAAGAAATATAACACTGAAGGCAATAAACACTTTACGATTGATATCAGCCGGGAGAACCTCGCCGCAGTGGCAGGGGTGGCAAAAGAGTCGCTGATACGGACATTGGGCGACTTCAGGGATGAGGAACTGATTACATTAAAGGAGGGACAAATTGCCGTGCTATCTGTCAAAAAACTGGCAGCACTGGTTAATTAAGGGAGCTACACTTTTTCTGCCGCAATAAAAACAAGGAAGGCCACTCTCAACCGTTCATATTCCTGCATCATTCCTTCCATATCACTTTTCAGCACGGCATACAAGTGAGGGGAAGGCACTCCTGCCGGTTGCTTATTCAGCCACTCCAGCTGCTCGCCAACTTCATGTCTTAACAGGATAAGCGATTCCTCCCTGTCCAGCATGGTAAGCTGGAACTCTTCCGCCTCTTCAATAAATGACCGCCGCGTTGTTTCCTTCAACGCTGCCGCCAACCGGTTGATCAGCGAGGCATTATCTTCTCTTAAGGCTTTCAGTATCCTGATCCAGTTACTGCATGCTTCCTTGTAAGCGGCAATATCTGCTTCAGTCAGAGGTTCATAAGACATATTGATAATTGCTAGTTGTAATAGGTTTGCTGCATCTGCAGGCCCTTATCCGCACTCCATCTCTTCAACAGCTGACATAAATGTTGCTGATGATGGTTCATCTGGCGGATGCCGGACATTAAGCCCATTAAATGCCGGAGATACTGCTCACCCGGCAAATAATTCTCCTTCTTTGCCACATCTTCCAGCGCAACCATCATTGATTTACTTTGTAAAACAAATTCCCTTACTACTTTATATAACTTGTTAATATGTTCCTGCCCCGGTTCTGCAACAGGTTCCCTTTTCCTGGATCTTACAGACGGCTGCAATTCCTGTTTCATGTTACGCAGGATCACATTATGGTAAATGGACACTTCCCGGTAAAAATGAATGAGCAGGTCGCTGAAATCGATATACAATCCCGGCAAATTACCTGAAGACGCCTGCACCTGTGTGTAAAAATCCTCCAGCATTTCCAGTACCCTGGCTGTTTCGGGCCCGGCTTTCTCCACAATACAACGCTGTATCTCCTCAGCATACCGGTCGTTGTTGCCCGGCATTCCCAGCTGCATATCCAACAATGTTTTCACACCGGCATGACGACCATATTGCCTGAAAATATAATTCCCATATTTACGCAAATGCCTGATGGGGAAAAAAAGAAAACCTTCACAAAATTTCCGCTGACGGGAGGTAGGAGTTAATCCGCTGAACATGATTTGCATTTTTTTAAGAGGTAAAAGTACCACCGCTGATAGAAACGATGATACCTTCTCAACAGCACATCTCACTTTTTGTTTACACCAGGGAATCCAGGTGGATGTCCAAATGTTATAACAAAACTAACCAAGGATCTGCTATTGAACAATGACGCACATTACCCCTCCCGATGACTGTCATCATTTTTTAAGATGACGGGGATCATTCTCTCCCTGCGGAGGCTGGTAATCCATGCAGCGGTAAACAAGGAATTTCCTTACTACACGGCCATGCTGGGTAACAATAATAGGGGGCAGGGAACGGATGGTACTGAAATATGGCGTCAGTTCCTCTTCTACAAACTCCCGCTCATCCACATCATCATTTACATCGGTGAGCGAATTGATGAACAGGGCATTCTTTCCTTTTAAGGCATGTATATCAGTACCTATAAAATCGAACTGCAGGGCGTTTTCGCCGATGATATTGCGGGAATAAACCATTCGGCCCAGGTACAGGTTCAGCATTGCGCTGGTCTTATAATCATCTGCAGAAAAAATAAAATCATCAGGATATTCCTTTGCCAGTGTTTTTACGCCTGCTCCCAGCCCTTTCCACCCTATCATGGTATCATCGGAATGAATAGGCACCGGGTAAAAAACAATTTCCACCGCCAGCGCAAGATGTATTACTAATGAGCAGATCCACTGCCAGCGCACATATTTGAAAGTGATCCAGGTGCTCACCCATATAATGCCTGTAATATAAGCGGGCATCATCCAGTTGATCTTTACCCAGTAAATGGGGGAGATCAACAGGAAAATGGCAAAAATGGGGATAAAGAAACATAACAGGAACAGCGGCCGGGCAGAGATCCGGTGAATATGCCATCCGTATTTGCGTACCAGCCTGTACACGTAATACAACAAGGCAAAAAATAACACTGGTAACAGGATGGCCGCCTGGTGGCCAATTACTCCAAAGAAATCCAAGGGGCGGAATTCTATTCCGCCTACCCTTTCGGACGACTGGAACCTGAAAGAAGCGAAGTTGTTATCTACATTCCAGATCACTACCGGTAAAATAGTAATAAAGAAAAAGAGAATGCTGGCAAAGAACCAGGGCGACCATAAATACCGCCGGTGCTGCCCGGACAGCAACAGGAAGAGCACTGCGCCGGCTGGCAGGAAAACAGCCGTATATTTACTGTCGAAGGCCAGTCCCATGGCAATCCCCGCCCATATCCAATAAGCTTTACGCTGTTCAAACACTGCCCGGTACACGGCTATCAGCGATAGGGTCCAGAACAGCAGCAAAGGCACATCCGGTGTGGATACCAGCGATAAAATGGTGATCATCAGCGTGGCCCCCAACAGCAACAGGCCATTCCAGGCCCGCTCTTTAGGAAGGAAACACCGCGCCAGGGTATAAAAAGCCAGGAGCGTACCAATGGTTACGAGGGTATCTGCCAGTTTGATCACAAACACATGACTGCCCAGCAGGTCTGTAAAAGCACGCAGGATCCATGCAATGGCCGGGGGATGATCGAAATACGACAGGGCAAAATGCTGCCCGTAAAAATAATAATACGCATCCTGGGGCATGGCCCCCATAATGCCTATAAAGGAAAATCTTAGCAGTACGATGAACCCTATCGCAGCGGCCATCCATTTATTTGCTGTGATATAGGCAACAAAATGCTTACTCCCCGATAGTTCCTGCATATTTAGGCTGACAGTTAGTTGTGACAGATGTTGTGACCAGATGCTCCCGTTTTCCGCAATCTCTGTGCCGCTTGGTAATTTTACCAGGCGGCTTAACTATAATTAACATAAGTATCCTCTTCCGGTTCAGTCTTAAATACACCCGGATGCTGACAGGCCTGGCAGATTATAACAGCTGTAAACCCGTAACGGTAAAGGCTTTGAAAAATGCACCGGCAACCGTTATTGCCGGCAGGTACCAGTTGAAATTGCCTGGCAGGTAATTCAACTGGTACCTGCGTTTGAGTAAATACCAGGCTATGGGTTACAGCTATCAGCGCAGGGAGGATCACCAGTTTGAGGAAATCCCCTGACAGCAATGCCACAATTCTTTCCTTACTGGCAACTGATACCAATTTTGCGCGCCTATGCCACGTAAACGCATCAACGTTTTTACCAGCTACAGGTTACCGGGATCCGGGCGCCTCCGCGCAACAAACCAACCGGCATTTTATTTAGTCACAGGAATACGACGGCCCGCCTCCTGGTATTACCCCGCGCTGACCTTATCAAACACTATCTTTTTAAAACTCAAAAAAATAAATCCATATAATCCGCACAATCATGAGTCAGACAAAATCCGCGCTTTTAAAATTCGTAAATTTATTGCAGCACTTTCACCAAAACGACCCTGCATGGCTGGACAGATCAATTTACCGGAGCATATCAAAGGTTTGGATGAAGCAGCTGTTACAGCTTCAAGACAACAATATGGCAGCAATACCCCACCGCAGCCCGCTACCAGTCCACTGATGGCCGTACTGAAAGAGATCATGGAAGAACCCATGCTGGTGCTGCTGATAGTGGTTACCGCCATTTATTTTATAATGGGCGAACTTGGCGAGGCCTATTTCATGCTGGCCGCCATTGCACTGGTATCGGGCATCTCCTTTTACCAGGACAGCCGTAGCCGTAAAGCGCTGGAAGCACTGGAAGAAATGAATGAACCACTCAGCAAGGTTATCCGTAATGGGGAACTTGTCAGTATCCCAACCAGCGAAATTGTTAAGGGAGATATGATGCTGGTCTCTGAAGGGAATACGATCAATGCCGATGGGATTATTGTACACAGCAACGATTTCTCGGTCAATGAATCCGCCCTTACCGGCGAGGCCTATGCCGTATTCAAACAGGCCGGCAACAATGATAGTAATGTATACAGCGGTACCATGGTAGTATCCGGGCTTGCCATCTGTGAAGTGCAGGAAATCGGCGTGCAAACAAAGATCGGCAAACTAGGCACCGCTATGCTGAACATCAAAGAAGAAACCACTCCCCTGCAATTACAGATCCGACAGTTCGTAAAATGGATGGCCGTAGCCGGTATAATCGTTTTCCTGGCAGTATGGCTGTTCAACTATATCCGCAGCGGCAGCGTTACCGATAGTTTGCTGAAAGGCTTAACGTTGGCCATGTCTATCCTGCCGGAAGAAATACCGGTAGCCTTTACCACTTTTATGGCATTGGGTTCCAGGCGACTGATGCAGATGGGCATCATTGTAAAAAAGATCCGGACTGTAGAAGCACTTGGCAGTGCCACGGTGATCTGCACCGATAAAACGGGCACCATAACTGAAAATAAAATGAGCCTGCAGGCGGTATATAACGGAACCGACTATACGCTATATGAAAAAGAACACTTTCCTCTTGCGCTGATCACTACCGCCATGTGGGCCAGCGAGCCGGTACCGTTTGACCCGATGGAGAAAACACTGCACCGGCTATACGAAGAAATGACACCGGCAGATGAACGGAGCAGTTATACAATGGTTCATGAATACCCGCTGGAAGGCAAGCCTCCGATGATGACGCATATTTTCGGCAATGCCGCCGGGAAACGCATCGTGGCAGCGAAAGGAGCGCCGGAAGCGATACTGCAGGTTTCCCATCTCCCGGAAAAAGAAAAACAGCAGATCCTTGACCAGGTAAATGAGCTTGCCGCAAAAGGATACCGGGTACTTGGCGTAGCTACTTCCGGCTTTACCGGCAACAACTACCCCGCTACACAACAGGAACTGCCCTTTGTTTTTACAGGTTTACTGGCCTTTTATGATCCGCCCAAAAGCAATATCGGTGAAGTATTCAGGCACTTCTACCAGGCAGGCATCAAGGTGAAGATCATTACAGGCGACAACGCCGTTACCACCCGCGTGATAGCCCGGCAGGCAGGATTAGAGCAGGCAGATGAAGCAATAAACGGTGACACGCTGATGCAAATGGAAGAGAAAAAGATGCAGTATGCCCTGCGGTCCGTCAACATCTTTACGCGCATGTTCCCCGAAGCTAAACTTGCTGCCATCAATGCTTTGAAAGCAGACAACGAAGTAGTGGCCATGACCGGCGACGGCGTAAATGATGGCCCCGCACTCAAAGCGGCCCATATAGGCATTGCGATGGGCAAAAAAGGAACGGAGATCGCCAAACAGGCGGCTGCGCTGATCCTTGTGAACGATGATCTCAGCGGTATGGTGGATGCCATTGCCATGGGACGCAGGATCTATACCAATATCAAAAAGGCCGTGCAATATATTATCTCCATCCATATCCCTATCATACTCACGGTATCCCTCCCACTGTTCCTGGGCTGGGTATACCCGGACATTTTCACACCGGTGCATGTTATTTTCCTGGAAGTGATCATGGGGCCCACCTGCTCCATTGTATATGAAAATGAGCCTATGGAAGAAAACGCCATGCAGCAGCCACCACGGCCTATTACACAAACTTTCCTGTCTTTCCGGGAAATGAATATCAGCATCCTGCAGGGGCTCATGATCACCGCCGGCGTAATGGCCGCCTACCAGTGGAGCGTAGCACGCGGAGCAGATGAAGTGCTCACCCGCAGTATGGTATTCACCACGCTGGTATTCGCCAATATTTTCCTTACCTTGGTTAACCGTTCATTCTATTATTCCTTTATACACAGCATGCGCAACCGGAATCAGCTGATGGTGGGCGTTATCGGCATCACCCTGCTGCTGCTGGCTGCTATGCTATATGCACCCCCGGTGGCGCGATTCTTCAGTATTACTGGTCTTTCACCATATGAGCTGCTGCTATGCACAGCTATCAGCGCAGCATCGGTATTATGGTTTGAAATATGGAAACTGGGGAAAAGAAAATTTCAAGGCAATTAAACCGATGATATGAAGGTATTCACAACAAGGGTCATCCCGGAAGAAGGATTACAACTGCTGCAACGTGCAGGCTTTACCGTTACTCAATGGCAGGAAGAAAAAGAGATGACGCCTGCACAGAGAGTGCAGTTCTGTAAAGAAAGTGACGCCATGCTTTTTGCCGGTGGCGAAAAACTGGACCGCGCATTTTTAGAACAATGCAGGCACCTGAAAGTGATCAGTCTTTTATCTGTAGGATATGACAACGTAGACCTGAAAGCAGCAACAGAACTGGGATTGCAGATCACCAATACACCAGGCGTGCTGAGCAACGCCACTGCTGATACCGCTTTTTTACTGATGCTGTCCGTAGCCCGCAAAGCATTCTACCAGCACAAAAGGATTATAAAAGGCGAATGGGGGTTTTCCACACCCACTGCTAACCTGGGAATCGATATAGAGGGGAAAACGCTGGGGATATGGGGATTAGGCAATATAGGAACGGTAATGGCTAAACGCTGTAAAGCAGCTTTTGGTATGAAAATCATTTATTGCAACCGTCATCGCAATGAGGCCGCCGAAAAAGAACTGGATGCCACCTTTGTTGGTTTTGATGAACTGCTGCAACAAAGCGATGTTATCAGCATACATACCTCCCTTACCCCGGAAACAAAAGAAAAGTTTAATAAAGACGCCTTCCGGAAAATGAAGCCCACCGCTATTTTTATTAATGCGGCAAGGGGAGGCATCCACAACGAAACAGACCTCATTGCCGCACTGCAGGACGGCGAAATATGGGGCGCAGGCCTGGATGTTACCAACCCCGAGCCCATGCAGCCCAACAACCCGTTGCTGAACATGCCTACAGTAGCGGTACTGCCGCATATCGGCTCGGCTACGCAGGAAACCAGGAACGCCATGTCCAGGATCGCGGCACAGAATGTAATTGCCGCATTAACCGGCGAACCGGTGCCCAACCCGGTAAATCATCTTTACAACCTGTAAAGGCTGCCGGTTAATACATATTCATTAACTTTAGTGAAAGCTCACCGGCATGAAAAAGGTCGCTATCATAGGCGGGTTACGCACCCCTTTCGTAAGGTCCTTTAAAGAGTACAATCATATCAGCAACCAGGAGATGCTGACCACCGTACTGAATGCATTGGTCGATAAATACCAGCTATCAGGGAAACGGTTGGGAGAAGTGGCGCTGGGCGCATTGCTTAACCGTTCCACCGACTGGAACTTTGCAAGGGAATGCGTATTGGGCACTGCACTGGACCCGCATACGCCCGCCTATAGTGTACTGAGGGCCTGCGGCACCAGCCTGGATACCACTATACAGCTGGGCCTGCGCATCGGCTGCGGGCAAATCGATACCGCCATCAGTGGCGGCAGCGATACCAACAGCGATATACCCCTTCTTTTCCAGCAACAGCTCGCGTGGAAACTAACCGATCTCCGTGCAGCCAAAACCTTTTCACAACGATTGAAAATACTGGCCTCCATTCGCTTCAAAGATCTGAAACCACTGTATCCTTCTATCGTGGAACCCAGAACAGGGCTGTCGATGGGACAGCATACCGAAAAGATGGTGAAGGAATGGGGCATTACACGCGAAGCACAGGACGCACTGGCCTACCAGAGTCATATGAATGCCGCAAAAGCATATACCGAAGGCTTCTTCGATGATCTTATTGTTCCCTGTAAAGGTGTTAAAAGAGATACCATTGTTCGTGCAGATACCACCCCTGAAAAACTGGCCGCATTGAAACCGGCTTTCGACTTCAGCGGCAACGGTTCCTTAACTGCCGGCAACAGCACACTATACACCGATGGCGCCTCCGCCCTGCTGATGGCTTCTGAAGAATATGCGCAACAACAGAACTGGCCGGTACTGGCCCACCTGGTGGATGCGGAAACCGCCGCTGTGGATTATGTTAACGGCGAGGGCCTGCTGATGGCCCCTACCTATGCCGTAGCCCGCATGCTGAAACGCAATCACCTGAAGCTGCAGGACTTTGATATTTACGAGATCCATGAAGCTTTCAGCGGGCAGGTACTCTGTACACTGAAAGCCTGGGAAGACCCTGCCTACTGCAAAAAACTGGGTTGGGATACGCCGCTGGGCAGCATCGACCGCAGCAAATTGAATACAAAAGGCGGCAGCGTGGCCATCGGCCATCCGTTTGCCGCTACCGGCACCCGCATTGTGGCACAAACAGCCAAGATCCTGCAACAGCGCGGCAGCGGACGCGCCCTGATATCTATCTGCACTGCCGGTGGTATGGGCGTAACCGCCATACTGGAAAGATAAATACTATACACGCCAAAATACAACCCAGGAGTTTTTTGATCCTAAATTTCTTCGCTCACGCACAGGCAACCTGGCCGGAAATAGTTAATTGTTAATATTACACGCATTTTTTCTCCCATAAAAAAACCGTCCCGGGAAACCGGGACGGTTGGTCCATTGTCATCCATTTCACCGAATAAATAATTCGTACCGCCTGTAATGCAGATACCATGCCGGAAATGATTCACCAGGGGCGCCTTCAGCGCGAATTTTATCTGACCCGGTATACTATTTTTTATTCTTTGATGAAGGACAATGAGAATAATTTAATGGAACAGGAAACTTAATGCAGTACTTTCTCAAGTTCTTTCTCCAATGCTTCTCCTCTCAGGTTGGTAGCAATGATACGTCCCTGCGGATCGAGCAGGAAATTCTGAGGGATGGAACGGATCATGTATAATTTAGCGATATCGCTTTTCCACCATTTCAGATCGCTTACATGATGCCAGGCAAGACCATCTTCTTCAATAGCAGCAGTCCACTTCGCAGCATCACCGGTTCTGTCGAGGGAAACACCCAGGATATCAAAGTTCCTATCCTTGAATTTATTGTATGCTTTTACCACATTGGGGTTCTCCGCACGGCAGGGACCACACCAGCTGGCCCAGAAGTCGAGCAACACATATTTGCCCCGCAGATCGGACAACTTCATGGTTTTACCATCAGGAGTAGGCGCCGAAAAATCAGGAGCTACCTGGTTCTTACCAAGCAACGCAGATGCTTTCAGCAGCGCAGTAGCTTTTTGTCCAACACCGGACTGGCGTAAAGCCAGCGGAAATTTATCCAGCAATTGCTGCGTACCTTCAATATCTTCCACGCGGCCTCCCATATTTTCATAAAGCATAATAAGGCTTACATAATAATTGGTGTGCGACAGCATGAATTTTTCCTGCAATTCGTCCTTTTCTTTTGCCAGTTTCATGTAAGCTACAACCATAGCGTAATAACCGGTGGTATCTTTGTTTTCCTGCATCATCATTTTCTGCGCCAGCATGTTGAGCGAATCCATACCTTTTGTAGCAGGTGCCAACGCAGCATCCATTTCAAGTTGCTGCCGGGTAAGTTCCGATCCTTTAATCACTGCACCGGACATGGCATTGGGTCCTCCGGGTGCCTTCAATGTAAAGGTCATCTTGTCGCCGGGCGTGATGAATAACGGCTGGTTGCCACCCAAAGGCTTATCTCCTTTGGTGCTAAGCGACAACATGGCCTGCAGGGTATCCGCTACTTCATACTGCAGTTTAAAAGCACCTTTCTCCACCAATGCGGAATCCAGTTTCTGGTACCCGTTTTCGGATGCGCTGAAGAGATAGATATATTCGTTGTTAAAGGCAGCCGGTACTTTACCTGTGATGACCGACTTCTTTTGTGCAAATGCACCTGAAACAGCTACCATTGTAAGGCAGCCGAGCATTAATTTTTTCATAATGATCAATGATTGGTTGGTTTTGCCCGAATGTATAAAAATGCAACAGCGCTTTCAAGTGCTTAATGACAGGCGGTCGTAGGGCGGTGACTACCGGCATGGCCAGGGGAGAGCAGTACCAGCCTCCTCCGTCCACGCCGGGAATAAATGGCTCATCGCCACTGGTAAGAGAATGTCGCCTTGGCAATGGGCCCTAACCGTGGCGACGCCCTCATAACTTATGCAGCTGAAAATATCCCAAATGAATCTGATCGGGTACTATATCCGTTACCGGTGTAATCTCCAGTGCGTATTTATCTTTCAGATGCGCCGGTAAAATATCCTTCACGGCATGCACATCATCCACATCCACACCGTATTTGTCATCCACGTGTGAAGTGGCTTCTCCGAAACCTGTATGTTTAAAAAAAGTAGTTTGCTTTGATGCCCGTATAGATGCTCCTATATCCTTTTGCACACTGAGGATCTTGTAATGGAATTCTTCCATCTCATCCGGCTTATAACCACCCAGGTTCAGGAAAAATAACTGCGCGCCCTGTTGTAAAGGCGCTTTCTTTTCTACTACCCTGATCCGGTGGTCGTCCACGAAATTAACCTCCCGGTATCCGTCAACATGCAGTTTATCTTTGGCTTCCGGCCAGAAGGCTTTCATATCGGGAACCAGGTCGCGCAAATGTTGACCGATTCCGAAGAATACGTCGTGCTGCTCGGTATGACGCCCTTCCAGTGTACATCCCAGCACTACCATGAACAATTTTAACGTTGCCATCTTTTACTGTTTACAGTAAGAAAGATACAGCATTTTCAGCTCCCGCTCATGCTTTCCTGAGTTGTTGTTCTTTACCTGCGTTTCCCGGTATCTGCAATCCAGGCTCATTTAAAACGGAAGAATAGAAATATAACTGCCACGGGTATATGAAAACATATTTTCATAGAATTATACAATAGTAAGATGAAGTTGCTGACCTGCCTCCAGCTGCAGCGGTGTAGCCAGCTGAATAGTTACGTAACCATTTTCTTCCCTGAAGGTGGCCGGCGTTTTCTTATCTCCCAGTAATACTTCTTTCACACCGGTATGCTGAAAACACAATGTTTGTAGTTGTAACCGGCCATACTTCAGCTGCAGCGTATGGCTACCGCCTTTTTGCGTATAGGTGCCCCATCCTTCCGCAGTAACAAAGGGCGCTTTAAAATTCTCCTTGTTCATAGCTGGTGCAAAGGCAATAAAGCCTTTAGGACCATGATAACGGAACCCGCTGGCAGTAATGAAAGTGCCATAGCTCGCCATTGCCCGTGCGTAGTGGTCGCTGCATTCTATTTCATTGAATGGATTGCGCTTCGCTGCGTGATAACGGTCGTGGATGGCGCGGGTAAGCGTGAGCGCTTCATCTGTCATGCCTTCTGCCATCATATGCGCCGCTACCTGGTGCTCAAAGCCACTCATACATTCATTAAAGTAGCCCAGCTGCCATGCATCTTTCACACCAAAAGGAAATTCTTCATTGCGGGGGTTTGTATTCATGATCATGCCTCCTTCTCCTGCGAGGGCATAGGGCCGGCCGCCGGGATGCGCAGCAATATAAGGCCCTACATCCGGCATGAAATTATATTTATACAGTGCCTTTAAAGCCGACAACGTTTTTGCTTTGTCTAACACCCGGTCCATGCCTACCTGGAATGCCCAGCTCTGGCCATATACCTGGTCTATATGACAGGTATTGTAAGAGCCGATGACTGATCTTCCCTTTACCTTATCCGGCTGGTGAATAAAGTACTCGCCGTTGAACAGCTGGGTTTCCATGTTCCGTTTTCCTTTTTCCGTATAGTCGTTACAGATAGCTGCAAAGGCAGTATCATTTACTTCTGTTGCCATCAGAGCAGCGGCTTTAACAGCAGCAATGCAGAGCCCTACGATCCATGCAATTTCCCCGTCCCATATGGCGTCCAGTGTATTTTCCATAGGCGTGTCTTCCATGCCGTCGTTGTTACGGTCCTGGCGAATGAGGAACAGCGTGGCCTTTTTAATATTAGGCCAGTTCTTTTGCAGGAAAGTACTGTCTTTACTCATCTGGTGCTCGCGGTAAATACGCAGTATGGTACCTGCCTGTCCGTCTATAGCCGGTCGTTTCTCAGCTTCTCCACGGAACAGGATACCGCCGTCGGGCATCTGCCCGATGCCGAGATCCACACGTTGCCGGGTATCGCGCTCAAGTGCAGGGAATATGCGGCCTACGGCCTGTGCATACTGCCATACATGTGTGCAGGTACCTTCGCAGGTACCTACGCCTTCCCAGGCATAGAAGCGGCCGGAGCGAAAACGATGAGCGGTGGTAGTAGCCAGTGTGGAAATATTGAGGAAAGTGCGTTCCATAAACCACCATGGCAGCGATGCATCATACCAGGTGTTTTTCCAGAGACGGCTTTCAGTACTCAGGCGGGCATAATTCTCCTGCACATATTTCATAACTGCTGAAGCATCAGCAAATTTATTGGCATAATAACGCCCTTCTCCCTGTATGTCTTTGAAATGCAGGTTAGCCGCATACCAGCTGATAGCAAAATCGGTACGTATAGTCTTCCCCGGTAGTATGTTATGACGTGTGCCTACGGCGCCGGTCAGCTTCTCTTCCACGTTCCTTACCACCTGCCTGGCAGGCATCGGTGAAAAATGCGCAGCAGTTAATTCTCCCCCAGGCATGGCAGGATTTAATATTACTTTATTACCTGCGGCTGCAATACAAAAATTTCCGTAATCATACTGTTGCTGAAAGTATTTGCTGCTGCCATTCTTTGTACGCACGGTTTCATAAACACCCTGCCAGTTCTTTCCTTTCACGATAGTATTTACACGCTCGTGCGCATCTCCGGCAGAATAAATCGCTGTTTTATTTTCCAGCCATCCGAGTATGGTAGCGGTTACCGGTGTTGTACTTTTATTTTCTATTTTATAAGATAAAATGGTTACCGGCAAACCGGAATCATCTTCATTCAAAGGAATAAAGGGCGAAAATGCTTCCAGGGTAATGGCTACCGGCAGTACAGGGTCGGTATAACGGATAGTGGCTATAGGATAAGTTGCTTCAAAGCTGATCTCCGGCCAGCTTTCCTCATCAAATCTGCGGATAATGGATTGCCCGTTCCAGGAAAGCTGTAAAGCAAACCCCTGGTCCAGTGGCCGGATATTTTTGGAGGGTTCAATATAACAGGCGCCATCACGGGAACGTACTTTTTTTCCGCCATCCAGCACATTGGCGCTGTAGTTAACCACCTTGGGCTCTATCCCTTCCTGGTTCTTATTGAAAATATCCCAGAGCCACAGGCGCCCGTCTCCACCAAGGTATACGGTACCACACATGATACCGCCCACCGGCATACCGATATACTGCAATTCATTTTTGCTTTTCAGATAAGTGGTAACGTTGCCCCGTTCATACAGGGAAGCGATCCATGCCGCATCCGGCCCAGGGGCAAGCGGCAACCGGCCGCTGCCTGCGAAGGCGCCGCCTAATACCGGCAGACGCACTGTCAGCGCACCAGCCATTGTTAAGCCTACATTTCTTAAAAATTTTCTGCGTTCAATACCCATAAAAAAAGAGTTTTATTTCCAGGCAGCCGGCATTGGGATGGCAGGCGCTGGCGCAGGTATAATGCCTTAAAGGCATTACTATCATTGTTCAATGTTATATTTCTCTGCGAGATGATCATAACGAGTGGAACCAATATAGGCAACCTTTGGGGAAGGTTCACCCGCTATGTTAATGCAGTGCCATAAAATGTGAAGAATTCATTAGTGATTGCATCTTTGGCAGTTACCAGACAAACGTAGCCACTTCCCCGCCTCGCAGGGTTGCAGCAGCCACCCGGTTCTTTTCCCTGATCTGGAAATCCTGCGTAGCCGTATCCGTGTTTACCACTACCAGTACGGTTTTGCCAGCCGGTGTTAAAAACGCTACGTTGTCCAGCGGACCGGTTATACCGGAAGCAATCCTTACAGAGCCCGCAGGCACAAATTTGGATGCATGACCTATCACGTAGTATGATGAATTGCGGGAAATTGCCTGGCCATCAATGGTAATGCCACCCAGGCACCGGGAGCATCCGCCCTGGTCGGTATGCGGGTTCCATTGTGCATCTGCAGCCAGGTTCCATTGCAATACGTTGCGGCTCCAGTTACGGGTAGCGCCTACAATCAGTTTGCTCACATTATTTGTTAGCTCACGGGAAAAACTGCCTTTACCATCGGACCATTGCTCGGTGAAATAAAGATGCTTCTCCGGAAACTCATCATGTACCTTACTCAGTGCATCGATGGTGCCTCCATACAGGTGAAAGGCAGAACCATTCACATAAGGATAGGCTGCTTTGTCTCTCAGGATGGTGAGCGGGTATTCCGGCTTATCACAGTTATGATCGTACAGGATGATCTTTGTTTTCACACCGGCCTTTTTAAATGCGGGGCCCAGGTGATCTTTGATGAACACGGCCTGGTCTTCTGCCAGCATCAGCATACTGGGATTATTTTTAGGATGCAGCGGTTCATTTTGTATGGTGATGGCATCAATGGTAATACCTTCGGCCTTCATGGCTTTTACATACTTCACAAAATATTGCGCATAAGCGCCATAGTATGCTGGTTCCAGGCTACCGCCAATAAACGAGTTATTCGTTTTCATCCACGCGGGTGGTGTCCAGGGGGAGCCCAGTATTTTTATAGCGGGGTTCAACGCCACAATTTTTTTCAGCACAGGGATCAGGTCTTTCTTTTCTTCATCAATATTGAAATGCTTCAGCTCCGGATCTGTTTGCCCCCCGGGCATATCGTCATAGGTGAATACGGATGCGCTCAGGTCTGAAGCGCCAATACTGAGCCGCAGATAGCTGATGCCTATGCCATTACCTTTCGACAGGAACAATTCTTTAAGCAGCGCATCCTGCTGTGCGGTAGCCAACTGATGAATGAGGGTGGCACTGCCGCCGGTAAGGGTAAAACCAAAACCGTCTATAGGCTGGAACTTCTTTGTGGCATCCACTTCAATGGTGGCAATACCTTTATTCTGCGTGGTAAAGAGCAATGTGGGCTGCTGTTGCAGTGCTGCAGATCTATCGGGAGATGTTAACCAGTAACTGATCCGGTTATTCTTTTTCTGCTGACCTTGGGCCGTTTGTAAACCTCCCGCCAGTAAGGCAACACATAACAGTAGTCCGGTTCTCTTTATCATAGCAAAACGAATTATTAATCGGTAAAAATATCAAGGATTTCCCGGATTTTCATATGAAAGAACGGTTGTTCCCGGCAATATTTTTCCGGGGAACAACCGTTCTTTATCAGCTATACAGAAACGCCGGCATAAAGCGCTACTCCCACTCCTTGCTCTGCTTCAGACTTGTGTTTTGCAGCTCCAATGCAGGAATAGGCAATATTTCATTTTTAGGTTTAAAGCTTCTTTTATCAATAGCGTTCAGTACCGCCGATGCCTGCCCGGTTCTTACCAGGTCGGGGAAACGGTGTCCTTCTCCTGCCAGCTCAAGGCGTCTTTCTTTAAAAATATTGTCGAAAGTAGCATCAATAGGCGCGAGCCCTACACGGGCACGCACGGCGTTGAGCAGCTGGTAGGCGCGACTGCCGCTGCCTCCTCCTTCACCTGCTTTTACACGGGCTTCTGCTTCCATCAGGTAAGTATCTGCCAGGCGGATCTCATACAGGTTTTGCGGGAAATTCAGTTCCATATTGCCACCGCCTTTGGAAATATTGGCAGTGCGGCCCACAAACTTATTCAGGAAGAAACCGGTGTTGTCAAAACTTTCGGAATATGTTGCTTTACCCGCTGCTACAAGGCTTTTCATATCCAGTATGGTGGCGTTATAGCGTGGATCATTATGCATAACGCTTTCCAGTTCTTTGGATACAATGAGGAAGCCCCAGCCGGCCACATACTGGGAAGCTTCGCTGGTAGCGGGCGTTGCCACCAGGCTACGCGGACCGCAAAGGATGTTCAAAATATTGCCGTCGGTATTGGCAACACCCGAAGTCCAGTTGCCACCGGAAGCGGAAGTATAGGATATTTCAAAGATAGATTCGCTGTTGAACTTAATCACATCGTCTGATCTCCAGAGATCAGCGAAGTTAGGGATCAGGTTGTAGTTGTATTTAGCGCTGGGCTGACCAGGCGTTTCCCCGTTTACTTCTTTCAACTCAGCAGCAGCTTCCGCCCATTTTTTTTCATACAGATATACTTTCCCAAGCAAGGCATGCGCGGCGCCTTTACCCACACGACCGCCTTCAGTAAGGCGCGGCGGTACATCAGGCAGGTTGGTTTCGGCGATCGCCTCTTTCAGATCCTGCTCAATCTGCTTATACACTTCTTCCGGTGCAACCTGTGTTACTTTCTTTATATCAGCAATAGGAAGCGGCGCCGTCATCAATGGCACATTCCTGAACAAGCGCACCAGGTCGAAATAAAAATATGCCCGCAGCAATTTGGCTTCCGCAGCATACCTCTTCTTCAGATTTTCATCCATAGGTACTCCCGGCAGCTTGGACAAAAGGATATTGGCACGGCTAACGCCGGAGAAATTTCTCTTCCACAGCTCGTCCTGCGGCCCGGTAAGCGGGGTAAGCAGGTCTAACCGCGTCATTACCTGGAACACATTGATATCACCAGGTCCGGCGCCGCCTGTCCAGTGGTCGTCGGATGCGGCATCCATAGCGCCTACTTTGGTAGTATAGTTGCCCGCCTGGTAACCCACCATGTCGTAAATGGCCACCAGCCCGTTAAATGCTTCCTGCTGGTTGGAGTAATAAGTGCTTTCCAGGAAACTGCCTTTGGGAGGAACAGTGATGAATTTATCACTGCAACTGCTCATCAACTGCATACCTGCCGCTATTGCGATAATATATTTTAAATTCCTTTTTTTCATTTTTGATCAGCTTTAAATTATCAGAAAGTAACATTCAACCCACCTATAAAAGAACGCGCCTGCGGATATACGCCTCGGTCTATACTCAGGGCGTTAGTACCGCCTATCTCAGGATCGAAGCCGGTATATTTAGTGATGGTGAACAGGTTTTCGCTCATTACATATACACGTATTTTCTGTAAACCGGTTCTCTTAACAACAGTCGACGGCAGTGAATAGCCAACCTGTAATGTTTTAACCCTGAAGTAGCTGCCGTTTTCCAGGTAGAAGGAAGATGGCCTGCTGTAGTTTTTATTGGGATCAGATACGGTGAGCCGTGGATAAGTAGTGGATGGATTTTCCGGTGTCCAGCGTTCCAGTGCTTTGGTTTGCCAGTTGGCTTTTGGAATATCCAGGCGGCGTAATCCCTGGAAAATCTGGTTGCCGTTAACGCCCTGGCCAAATACAATGATATCAAATCCCTTGTAAGCTGCATTGATGGTAATGCCATAGGTCCAGCTTGGAGTTGGGTTACCAATAAATGTCCGGTCTTTATCTGAAATACTGCCGTCTCCATCAAGGTCTGCGAACTGGAAGTCGCCCGGTTTGGCAGACGGTTGTATCTTACCCCCGGCTTTGTTGGTATAAGCATCTATTTGTTGCTGGTTCTGGAAAATACCCATTAATTCGTAACCATAGAAAGAGTTGAATGCATGTCCTACTTCTGTTCTTACAATTTCAGGCATGTTCTGGAATTTTTCTTCTTTATCATTCAAACGGATTACCCCTTCGCCCAGGTAGGTAACTTTATTTCTCATGTAAGAAGCGTTACCATTGGCAGAAAATTCCACTTCGCCGATCTTCCCCCGATAGCCCAGTTCCAGTTCCACGCCACTGTTTTCCATGCTGCCTACATTGGCCGCGGAATTGGCAATAGCGCCCACAAATAAAGGCAGGCGGGGCTTCATCAGGATATCTTTTGTTTTCTTGTTGTACCAGTCGAAACTTAAGGTGATATTACGTAACAACGTGGCTTCAAAACCAATATTGGTCTGGCTGGTCGATTCCCATTTCAGGTTGGGATTGGCCGGTGCATTCGGACTGTATCCAACGGTATATCCCAGCGGACCGAAATTATAATTCCTGCCACTGCCAATGGTGGAAGCAAACGCCTGGTCGTCGATCTCATCGCTACCCACCGTACCATAGCCTCCGCGGAATTTCAGGAAATCCACCACTTTATTTTCCGGCCAGAAATTTTCTTTGGATGCTACCCATCCCAGTGAATAGGAAGGGAAGATACCATACTGGTGATTGGGGCCGAAGCGGGAAGAACCATCGCGGCGCAGGATACCTTCTACCAGGTATTTTTCAGCGTAGTTATAATTAATACGTCCGAAGAGGGAAGACACCCGGTGATCAATATTTTCTTTACCATCGGAGATGCGGTTGGCCGCTGCCGATTTAAAGTTAAGGGAAGCCTCTTCAAAGGTGGTGGCTGGAATATCGTAGAACATTACATTCAGCTCTTTTAACCGGTTATCCATGTAAGCGCCCTGCCCTGCCAGCAATGTGATGTTATGCTTATTAAAACTGCGGGTATAGGAAACAATATTTTCGATGTTCCATGCATAGCTTTGGTGCTGACCACGGTTAAAGGAAGTGCGGGTATTTTTGGAAGAGCTGTTCAGGTAATACACCGGTGTAAATGTTTCATCGCCCCAGAAGGAAATTTTTGCGCCCAGTGTAGAGCGGAATTTCAGTCCTTTCACGGGTTCCATTTCCAGGAAAGTGTTACCTACTATATTGTGCGACCAGTCATAATTTCCAAGACGGGTACTGATATAAGCCAATGGGTTGGTAATTTCCTGTGCCACCTGGTCGGAGATACCATAAAACTGGCCTGCTGCATTTTTCCTGGCCCCTGTTTGTGTATACTGGCCTCCGGCAGATTCTGCGGGATCAGTGATCACGGGTTTGGTAAACGGATCCAGGTTGATCGCAGAGCTCAGCGGTCCACCGAATTCATTATTGGTGTTGCCTATGCCGGTTGATTTTTCATAAGAATAGCCAACATTTTCGCCCCAGGTGAGCCAGGGAGTAATTTTATGGGTGGAATTCAACCGGAAGTTAGCCCGTTCGTATTTAGAGATATCCGAGGCTACCACACCTTCCTGTTTCAGGTAACCAAAAGAGGAATAGAAGGTAGATTTTTCGCCGCCACCGCTGATACTTAATTCATGATTCTGCCGGATGGCGCTATTATTGAAAATTTCCGCCTGCCAGTCGGTACCCTTGCCATAGGAAGATGGATTGGCAAAGGGCGCAGTGCCGCCATCGTTGGTAACCGCTTCATTTCTTAATGTAGCGTATTGGGTGGCATCCAGCAGTTTCAGTTTATGCGCCGGTGCGGAAGTACCGAGGTAGCCATTATAGCTGACAGAAATTTTACCGCTCTTACCTTTTTTGGTGGTTACCAGGATAACGCCGGCTGCAGCGCGTGCACCGTAAATAGCCTGGGAAGCAGCATCTTTCAATACTTCCACGGATTCAATATCGTATTGATTGAGGTAACCGATGCCTCCATTATCTACCACTACTCCATCTATTACCCACAGGGGATTATTGTTGTTGAAAGAAGTGATGCCTCTTACACGCACAGATGATGCGGATCCTGGCTGACCGGAACTGGCGGCTATTGTTAAACCGGAAGTACGGCCCTGAAGTACCTGTTCTATGCGGGTTACCGGCTGCGATTCAATATCGGAAGCACGAACGCTGGAAATGGCGCCGGTAACTACGCTTTTCTTCTGGATACCATATCCTACCACTACGGTTT
Organism: Chitinophaga polysaccharea; assembly: GCF_902150045.1. Taxonomy (GTDB): domain Bacteria; phylum Bacteroidota; class Bacteroidia; order Chitinophagales; family Chitinophagaceae; genus Chitinophaga; species Chitinophaga polysaccharea_A. Next base: position 1,136,407 of record NZ_CABFVU010000002.1, on the reverse strand, counting down.
CTGTAAGCGCAGTGTTGGAAGGTTTCAGGTGAATGTTGAGCGGACTGGCAGAAACGGCCACCACTTTGCTGTCGTACCCAATAAAGGATACTATCAGCAGGCTCCTGTTGCCGGGCACTTTAATACTGAATTTACCTTCGGCATCAGCTGCTGTTCCGCTATTGGAGTTCTGCAGGCGGATGGTGGCCCCGGGAATGGGCTCGCCCGTTTCATTCAGCACCCTGCCGCTGACAGTGATACTGGAATCGGCAGCGCTTTTACCGGGAATTTTTACCAGCGTAATGCGCTTCCCTTCCATTACGTAAGCCAATGGCTGATTTTTCAGGCAGATGTCCAGGGCTTCCTTTACCGATACATTGCTAACATTTACGTTAACAGGTGCAAATGAAGATAATAGGGCTTCGTCGTACACCACGGATACACCGGCCTGCCGGGCCACTTCTTTCAGCACTTTTTTCAGGGGCGCATTTTTTTCCGAGAGCGTAATCTGCTGCGACAATCCTTTTGCGCTGATATGCAGGCAAGCTGTAAGAAGCAAAAAGGCGGTCATTTTCATAACGCAGAACATTTTGGTTGATAGTAATTTCCGGGTACAGGAAATTATACCACTAAAGTTTAATTGCATACTTTTGTAGTGTTTGGGAATTCTTGTAATGAAGTTCTTTGATTAAGGGACTGAAACTCAAAGGAATGCCCAGGCCATACCGGGAGTGTTGCGAGCACTTCCGGTTTTTTTCGGACATACCTTTCCCGATTAACTTGTTCCGGTTGTTGTCATCTGTTTAAAATTTATCGGTTCTTTTACGTGGATCGCCGCAACGTGGAAACAGCAATAACTGTGAATATTAAAAGTGTTGTCTTGTTACTTTATTACGGTTAATTTTCTTCCTTCCAGGTTAAACCTGGCACCACTGGCTTCCAGTAGTTTCAGCATTTCCGATAATGGCAGGTTCCTGTTGATCCTTCCGCCAAACAGCCTGTTGTCTGCATTTTTTATATCTATTTCTATATCATACCAACGGGCTAACTGTCTCATGATTACATTTATATTAGCATTGTCAAATTCAAAAAATCCGGTTTTCCAGGCGGTTACCGCGGCTACATCCACCGGGTGTACCAGCACAGCTCCCGTGCTGCTGCTGATCGCAGCCTGATCGCCGGGATGCAGCAATTTTTCCGCTTTGGCCGACTTCACCTTCACTGCACCGCTGATCAACGTGGTTTTTACTGCATCTTCATCAGAATAGGCCATGATATCGAAAGCGGTACCCAGTACCTGTATTTCTATCGCATTCACTTTTACCACGAAAGGGCGTTTCGCATTTTGCTTTACCTCAAAATATCCCTGTCCTTCCATTTCCACGGTACGGTTGTTACCGGTAAAAGCGGTCGGATAACGCAGGCTGGATGCGGAATTAAGCCAGGCAATGGTGCCATCTGGCAACTCAACGGTAAATTGCCCGCCCCGCGGTACTTTCAGCGTATTATATCCTACCACTGCATTCCCTCCTGATACGGCGTATTCCAGCTTTCCATTCTGCTGCTTTACAACAGTAGCACCCTGTTGTATCACCTGTTTGCCGGTACTGTCGAGCGTTACCACCGTTCCATCGGCCAGTGTAAGTACCGCTTTGTTGGTTCCCGGCATTACATCTGCCACCTGCGCGGCAGCCGGCAAGGGAACTGCCGGCCTGCGCAGGGTGTAAAACAAAGTAATGCCGGATGCTACCAACAAGGCTATTGTTGCCGCTATCGTCCAGTTACGGCGGAACGATACCCGCATCGGTACCGTTTCCTTCTTACTGGTGTTGATAGACTGCAGCAACCTGCTTTCTATCCGGTTGCTCAATTCTTCAGGAACTACCGGCCGCTCCTTCATAATACGCTCAAAATCCTGCTGCATTACAGATAACAGCGGCCGATGCGCATCGGAGGTAAGCAGCCAGCTGTATAAGGTGGCTATTTCCTCCGGCGTGCATTGGCCATCGAGGTATTTTTGCAATAGTGCTTCCTGTTGTTCTTCCGGTAAGTTCATTATAATACCAGGCGCTTTAATACAGGCCCTGCATATAATATCCGGAAATAAAGAAAGAGGGTACCCCTCGGGAAAAATATTTTTCAGATAATAGTGGTAAGAAGATAGGTGGCTACCAGAATGTCGCCATGACGGAAGATATAATCCTGTATGAACCGCATACTGAGCACCATGTGCTTTTTAACGGTATCGCGGGAAATGCCCAGAATGGCGGCAGCTTCATCATAGGTTTTGCCTTCCTGCCGGCACAGGCGGAACACATTTAACCGCTGGCTGGTCATCCGGCTCAACGCTTCCTGGAAAAGGCGGTCGTATTCCCTTGACCGGATAGCAAGATCGGTTAACCCCGCATCATGTTGTGAAAGCTGCCGGAACAATTGCTCGCGCATCTGCTCATCTGTGACCAGTTTGGCAATAGTCTTAAAAACGTGGTTACGGGCAATCCTGTAGAGGTAACCACTAAAAGAGAGCTGTGGGTTAATCCGCTCCCTGATCTCCCATATTTTCAGGAATACATCATGAACAAGGTCCTCCGCCAGGGAAGGCACTTTGCAAAAGCGTAACAGGTAGATATAGAGAGAAGAATGGTAGTGCCGGTAGATACTGGAAAAAGCCAATTCATCACCGCTTATCATCCTCAATAACACCTCTTCTTCAGATGGCATTCGCTCCATATGTGTTTTACTGATTTAAATGTTGCACACCGTTCCGCTGTAAATTATAAAAAACCACGGGAAATACAAATAACACTAATTTGACTGCCTGCAGGTGGGTTTACATCTGCTGTATAAAGGCCAGCGCCCTTTTTTCGGACCAGTAAAAATCTTCCCCGAATCTTACAAATCCAACATGACCACCCTGGTGCGGGGTTTCCAGGAAAACATACTTACTGCCGGCCGCTATTTCATAAGGATAGCATTCTTTCCCCAGGAATGGGTCATCTTTCGCATTGATCACCAGTACCGGTATACGGATATCCGGCAGCAATGGCCGGGAGCTGCATTGCTCCCAATAGGTAAGGGCATCTTTAAACCCATGCATGGGCGCAGTATAGCGGTCATCGAACTGCCGGAAAGACCGGACCTCCGCGTAGTGGTCAAGATTGATGCTCCCCGGGAATTGCAGTGCTTTCAGTCGCAACTTCTCTCCCAGGTCCCGGATAAACCGCTGCATATATATAATATTATGCCTTTTCTCCAGCTCTGCGGAGCCGCTTTTCAGGTCGCAGGGCACAGATATGGCTACCGCCGACCTGATTGTCCCATCCACCGTTGCGCCCCTTTCTCCCAGGTACTTTAAAGTCACATTCCCGCCCAGGGAAAAGCCTACCAGATGAATAGCCGTATATTTCTTCAGCGATACCAGGTACCCGATCACAGCATGCAGATCTTCCGTTTCGCCGCTGTGATAAAAGCGGAGATTTTTATTAGGCTCGCCGCTGCATCCCCGGAAATTCATGGATACGGTATCAAAACCGGCGCCATTGAAAATATGCACCATTCCCAGTACATACTTGCGGCTGGCATTACCTTCCAGTCCGTGCAGGATCACCACCAGGCGACTGCTTCCCCTTTCACTGAAATCCAGGTCCAGGAAGTCCCCGTCGGGCGTAGTGATCCGTTCCCTCCTGTATGCCGCCGGCCGTATGCTGCGGAATAAAGATGGATAGATGGTAAGCATATGGCGGTTCTGCAGTAAAAACGGCGCCTGGTAATCTGAGTTATGTAATACGGGCATCCCACAAAAATACGAATTCAAACGCGAAGGTTGCCGTATGCGGATTTTGTCTTGGAACACTGATCACACTGATTCTGATGATTTCGCTGAGGTTTTTTTAATCTTATAATAATAAAGAGAGAAAGATGTGGATTTTACCCACATATCTCTTCCTGCTTTTTATAAACCACTTAAAATAAAATCAATGAAATCATCAGAATCAGTGTGATCAGTGTTCCAAGACAAAATCCGCTACTTTATCGCCGAAAAAAGCCGTCCCCACCTGATACGGTTATGATGAATGCTCATCCAGATGATCCAGGCTTTTCCCACAATATGATCCTCCGGGACATAGCCCCAGAAGCGGGAATCCATCGATTCCCGGCGGTTATCCCCCATCATCCAGTAGTAATTCATTTTGAAGGTATAACTGTCTGTTTCCTGGTTATTGATATAGATTTTTCCGTTTACAACACGCAGTGTGTTGTGTTCATAAGTAACTATAATACGGCTGTAAAAAGGCAAGGTAAGCGTGTCCAGCTTTACTGTAGCGCCTTTACGGGGAATATACAGGGGGCCGAAGCAATCCTCGTTCCATTCATAATGCCTGGTATCAAAAGGGAACACCCTGGAGTCGGCAAACGCATCGTATACATACCGTTTTACGATGCCTCCCATAGCTTTCAGCGTATCAATGTTTGCAGTGGTAAGGTTGTAGATGAACCTACCCGAATCCCTGGTGGCACGCTGGATATGATCTGTTCCCAGTACATCGCGCATAGAGTCACTGAGCTCTTTTTTATCCGGCATCGTTACATAATACCTGGCTTCAAAATGCTCCGGGGATGCCATAGCAGTATGGTTGATATACACAATACCGTCAATGATCTGCAGGGTATCGCCGGGTATGGCAATACAGCGTTTGATCCAGTTCTCCCTTTTATCTACTGGCCGGGTAACCGGCGGAGGATAATTTTTACGCAGATACTCCGCTCCCAGTGAGCGCATATTTGTATAGTAATCCTCATCATCCCCGGCGATGGTTTTCAGTACCGTATCGCCGCAGGGATAATTGAATACCACCACATCATTACGATGTACGCTACTGAAACCGGGAAGCCTTGTATAAGGCCACTGAACAGCGGTAGAAAAGGGTTTGGTGTTTTTGGTAAGCGGGAGGGTATGATGGGTGAAAGGCCAGGCCAGCGGGGTAATGGGAACACGTGGGCCATAACTGATTTTGCTGACAAAAATAAAATCATTGATCAGCAGCGTTTTTTCCATTGAGGAACTGGGGATAACAAAAGCTTCAAAGATAAAGGTACGGATAAGGGTAGCGGCAACCACAGCAAAAAGAGCAGCTTCTATCCATTCTCTCAACTTCGACTTCTTCCTGGCGCCTTCTTCCGGCTGCTTTACATCGCTGAAAGAAAAATTCATTTTAAACGTGGTTTTGGATCAGTAACTACTAACAATTTAATTAATTATACCCATATCTTTTCAAAATTTATATAAGCCAAAATCCCTGCTGTAGCGGCGCAGTAAGCAACATGCAGAATTTCTCCCCCATTGTATCATTACTACTGCGATGAGGCATCACCGTTATAAAAATCAGTATTATTATACCCGATCCTGCAAAAAAGTATCATGCCTGGTTTTTCTTTTTAAAAATTTTCAGGAAGATAAAATCGTTTTATTAAATTGCTCTGCGTAACCACTTCAGTAGTTATACATTTACCCACGTTACAAACATATTTACCATGCATACGTCGAGGCGTTCATTCATACAACAAACTGGGCTGATAGCCGCCGGTATGATGTTACCGGGCGCTTTGTCTGCCATGACCGGCAACAAAGCGCTGCCAAAGAAAATAGGTTTGCAGCTGTACACCCTGCGCGACCAGCTGGCCAAAGATCCTAAAGGCACATTGGCCAAAGTAGCGGGCATCGGCTATAAGGAAGTGGAAACCTTTTATGGCTTCCAGGGCACGGGCGACAAAGGCGAGTTCTGGGGATTGAAACCTGCGGAGTTAAACGCCGTATTGAAACAACACCAATTGAATACGCCCAGTGGCCACTATCAGCTCAATGATTATCTGACCAAAGGCAATGGTAACGCCGATGCCCTGCAACCGCAAATCGACCTGGCAGCAGCACTCGGCCAGCAATACTTTATTGTACCCGTATTACCGCTCTCCCTGTGGGATAAAAAACTGGGAGCAGATGATTATAAGTTCATGGCAGAACAACTGAACAAAGCCGGTGAACAATGTAAAAAAGCAAATCTGAAGATCGGTTATCATAACCACTACTGGGAATTCAAACCACTGGCCGACAGCAACAGCACCGGATACGAAGTAATGCTGAAAGAAACAGACCCTTCACTGGTTACCTTTGAACTGGATCTTTTCTGGGCCGTAAAATCAGGACGCGATCCCATCACCCTGTTTAAAGAAGCACCCGGCAGATTTGTAGCCTGGCATGTGAAAGACATGGATAAATCGAATACTGCCAGTCTTACCGCCACAGGCACTGAAAATAAAACCTCCATGGAACTGCTCTCCGGCGTCACCTTCGCAGAAGTGGGAACCGGCAGCATCGACTTCTCAAAGATCTTTGCCCAGGCAAAACTTGCCGGCGTAAAACATCTTTTCGTAGAACAGGACAAAATCACCATCGAACCATTCGATAGCATCACCCAAAGCTATAAATACGTAAAGAACGTATTGCTCAAATAGCGGGATTTGTCTTGGAACACTGATTACGCTGATTTTGATGATTACTTTGATTTTACTTTAAATGTTTTATAAAAAGCCGGGAGATATACGGGGATAAATTCGCCTATATCTCCCTTTATTATTTCAAAAATCAAAAAAACAAAATCAATGAAATCATCAAAATCAGCGTAATCAGTGTTCCAAGACAAAATTCGCGTAACTTGCGCCCAAAGCAAGTAACATATGGCGATGCATGAATTTGAGACACTGGTGGAACTGTCTGTTCTTTGCCTGGATAAAAGCCAGGAAGAAGGATTGGATCGCAGGAGCCTCTTTTTTAACCTGTACAAATTACAACAGCAATACGATACCGCGTTTACACATTTCCGGGTGATGGACGTGTTAATCAAACATCATTTCGTATATACTTTTCCCGTTAGCGCGCATCCGGCGTATGCCACCCATGCAGCCTGGTTCGATGCACTGGCCGCCAGCCGGAAATTCAGCTTCATATACCGTAACCCCACTGCGGAATGGGACCAGGAAAGCAATCCTGTGGCCGGTTACGCCAATTTCGATTTTGCTACCCAGTCTTACATTATGTACTGCGATGCCGGCTCTTTTCTCTGGGCCGATATGGTAGCCAATGGCACGCTCACCGGTGATGATGCCATAGCGCCGGAAAAAACGGATGTTTTCTCTCTTGCACATGAAGTGGCAGAAGCCGCAGGCGAACAAAAAGATAAAGACGTACTGGGCCTGTGGTACCAGTTGCTTCCTTACATGGTAATGGAAGCCGAACAGGAAGGTGAGCTCATTCACTACAAAGCGCTTGAAGCTATCCTCGACCTGGTGGTAACCAACGATGCCATACCCAACGAAGGATTGCCGCCGGCAGATGAACTGCCCGTTGGTGGTGAACTGGGCAAATTCTGCCAGTGGTGGTACGCTCCCGCAGCAGATAAAATGCCTGCCACTGCACCGGAGCAGGCAGAAGAAGAAATAGACCTTGAAGCTGTACCTTTTAAAGCACAGGTGGAAAAAAGCGCTGCATGGTACGAACAACAGGTAGTGGAAATTTTGCAGGAAGCTAATACCGCTATCACTGAAATGGAAGACAACGGCGTCAGCGAAGCTACAAGGCAAAGTGTTTTCAGCCGCCTGCAGGAAGGGCTGGCTTACGCTGATAAAGGATTGGAACTATCACCCAACGAGCCGGGATTACTGATGAATAAAGGCTCTATTCTCATGTTGCTGGAGCAGTACAACCAGGCGCTGGCTATTTACGATAAGGCACTGGCGCTTGCCCCCGATAATGCCTATGTGCATCTGAACCGGGCAGTGCTTTTTTATCATATGGAACAGGTCCCTGAAGCCATCGCCTCATTTGAACGGCTGCTGCAGCTGGAACCGGGAAATGAATTTGCACAGCAATGGCTCTCACACCTGAAAAACGACGGACAATAAACAGATACAACACTATCTTCTTTCGTGGTGGCAGTGGCGGCGCCCGGTGAAGCGCCGCTCATCTATTTTAAAAACCAAATACCGGATTTATTTACTAACTTATTAGGGATTAAATCCGGTAGAAAATGCCACAGGAAAACGACCAACAACACTATCCGCCCGGGAAGGGCAAACATGAAGCCCGCCGCGACTTCCTGAAACAATCTTCCGCAGTGATGGCACTGGCGCTCACGCCGCCGCTGGTAATAAAAGCGGCTCAGCACGATGAAGCCATCGCCGGCATTTTTGAGAAGATGCCCGTAAGTATGGAGATCAACGGAAAAAAAGTACAGGTTTCCGTAGAGCCACGCGTTACATTATTGGACCTGCTCAGAGAACAGCTGCAGCTTACCGGCACAAAAAAAGGTTGTGATCATGGCCAGTGCGGCGCTTGTACGGTGCATGCAGATGGCCGCCGCATCAACTCCTGTTTGACGCTGGCGGTAATGCAGGAAGGAAAAAAGATCACCACCATCGAGGGTCTTGCTAACGGTGAAGAGCTACACCCCGTACAGGAAGCGTTCATTAAACACGATGGCTTCCAGTGCGGCTATTGTACCCCGGGGCAAATCATGTCGGCTGTAGCCTGCATCCGTGAAGGCCATGCCGGATCTCCTGAAGAAATAAGAGAGTTCATGAGCGGTAATATCTGCCGCTGCGGCGCTTATGATAATATTGTTCATGCCATTATGGACGTAAAACAGGGAGGGAAAACAGTATGAATCAATTCTCCTATGTACGGCCTTCCAGCCTGAAAGCCGCTGTAGATGCCGTGGCGAAAGACAACTCCGCCCGCTTTATTGCCGGCGGTACCAACCTGCTGGACCTGATGAAAAGTGGCGTGGTAATACCGGAAAAACTGGTAGACATTAACCGTTTACCATTGAAAGATATACAGCTGAATGGCAACACACTTCATATAGGCGCCCTGGCGCTCAACAGTGAACTGGCTGCACATGAACTGGTAACCACACATCACCCGTTACTGGCCCAGGCCCTGCTGGCAGGCGCCTCGCAGCAACTCCGCAATATGGCTACTGTAGGCGGCAATATGATGCAACGCACCCGCTGCACCTATTTTTACGATACTACCATGCCCTGCAATAAGCGCAGCCCCAATAGCGGCTGCGGCGCTATTGGCGGCATTAACCGTATGCACGCCATCTTCGGGGCCAGCGATAGCTGTATCGCGGTACATCCCAGCGACATGTGCGTGGCGCTGGCTGCGCTGGATGCCACCGTACTGGTAACCGGCCCTAAGGGTAACCGCCGCATCCCTTTTACGGATTTCCACCGCCTGCCGGACAACACCCCGCAGCTGGATAACAACCTGGCAAAAGGAGAACTGATCACCGCCGTGGAAATCCCCGCTAACGCCTACACGAAAAATGTATATTATCTGAAAGTACGCGACCGCGCCTCTTATGCCTTTGCTCTGGTATCAGTGGCAGCAGCACTGGACATCAGCAATAACATGATCCGGAGCGCCCGCCTGGCCATGGGTGGGGTAGCGCATAAACCATGGCGACTGTATGAAGCAGAGAAAGCACTGGCGGGCAAAGCCCCCACGGAAGAAAATTTCCGCCAGGCTGCAGCTATCGCATTGCAATCCGCCAAAACATACCAGCACAACCAGTTTAAAACAGGTTTATCCGTAAACAGTATTCAAACCGCTTTACTAAAAGCCGCCAGCGTATGAAAAAGCAACAAACAGGACAGTCGATGGACCGTGTAGATGGCCGCCTGAAAGTAACCGGAGGAGCCAGGTATTTCGCAGACCATCACCTGCCGGATCTCTTATATGCCGCACTGGTATGCAGCCCTATCAGCAGTGGCACCATTAAAAGCATTAACACCACTAAAGCATTAAAGGCCCCCGGTGTGGCAGATGTAGTATCCCACCTGAATGCACCACCTGTGCCGGGGTATAAAAATGCCGATCCCGGCGCAAAAGATGGTCTTAAAATATTTAAAGACAACCGCATCTATTCCAACGGGCAACCCGTAGCCGTAGTACTGGCCAACACGCTGGAACGCGCTGTGCATGCTGCTTCCCTGGTGGAAGTACAATACAACCAGGAAACGCATTATACCGATATGAATGCCAGCATGGACAAAGCATTCCGGAATAACCGGATGAAAGACTATGTGCGCGGCGACGCAGATGCCTGGAAAAAAGCAGCTGTTACCGTGGATGCCACTTACACCATTCCATTGGAAGTACATAACCCTATGGAACTGGCCGGTATCATTGCCCACTGGGATACGCCGGATACACTGGTGCTCTACGCGAAAACACAGGGCGTAAAAAATGTGCAGGACACCGTGAAAAGATTATTCCAGTTACCGGAACAGAATATCACCGTTCACTCCCGGTTTGTGGGCGGAGGATTCGGTATGGCGTTGCGCGTATGGCCCATGGAAGTAGCCACCATACTGGCCGCTAAGAAAATACGCAAACCGGTGAAGCTCGTCATCACACGCGATCAGATGTTCACACTGGTAGGTTACCGCCCCAGTGCCATACAAAAGCTGAGCCTTGGCGCTACCTCCGATGGTAAGCTCACAGGCATCACCCATGAAGCGGTAGCCGTTACCTCTCCTTATGAAGATTTTACAGAAGGCATTGTGGCCATGAGTAAATTCATGTATGCATGCCCCAATGTAAATACCCGTTACAAACTGGTACCGCTCAACCTGAGCACGCCCGTCTGGATGCGTGGGCCCGGAGAAGCTACCGGCGCATTTGCGCTGGAATCAGCCATTGATGAGCTTTCTTACAAACTCAATATAGACCCGCTCCAGCTAAGGATACTGAACCACGCAGATACCGATCCTGAAAAAGACCTGCCTTTCTCCAGTAAATATCTGAAAGAAGCCTATGAACTAGGTGCTGAAAAAATCGGGTGGACTAACCGGAAGGCAGCTCCCCGCAGTATGCAGGAAGATGGAATGCTGGTAGGATATGGCATGAGCAGCGGTACTTTTGGCGCCTTCCGTGGCAGGGCTACGGTATCGGCTACACTAAAATCCGATGGGTCCCTTATCCTCCAGAGCGCCGCTGCTGATATTGGCCCGGGTACCGCTACTGCCATGGTGCAGATAGCGGCAGATGTAACCGGCATTGCTCCTTCAAAAATACAATTCATGCTAGGTGAATCTGCTTACCCTTTTGCACCGCAACAGGGAGGCTCTTCAACCGTGTCTACACTTGGAAGTGCTGTAACAGACGCCTGTAAAGCATTGCAGCAAAAGCTGGCATCACTGGCGGTCAGTAATGTACCAGCATTTAAAAACGCAACACCGGAAACAATTGTTTTTGAAGATGGACAACTGCTGAAAGCCGGGGGACAGGAAAAAATCACCTACGAATCCCTCCTGCAACAACAGCAGTTACCGGAAGTAAATGTAGTGGCTACCTCGCAAAGCGGGGAAGAAAGGAAAAAGTACTCCATGTACTCTTTCTCCGTACACTTCACCAAAGTACATGTACATCCTCAAACCGGTGTGGTGCGTATAAAACATATTGTGAGCGTGGCCGATGCAGGCACCATTGTAAACACTAAAACCGCGCGCAGCCAGATGATCGGCGGCGTAGTAGGCGGCATTGGCATGGCCCTCACAGAAGAAGCAATACTGGATCACCGCTTCGGTCGTTTTGTAAATAACAACTATGCCGATTACCACGTTCCCGTAAATGCAGATACACCACCCACCAATGTGTATTTCATCAATAAGAAAGATCCTTACATCAATCCCATGGGGTCTAAAGGCATGGGGGAAATAGCGCTGATCGGCTTTGCTGCAGCGGTTTCCAATGCCGTGTATCATGCAACCGGCAAACGCGTGCGCGATCTCCCCATCACCCCGGATAAGGTGCTGGATGAAAAAGCTGCACAGCAATGGAAAGTGGAAAATAAACTGAATACATGAAAGAACTGGAAGACATCGTAAAATCATATTACACTGCCTGCCGCCAGGGAATAAAAACGGCGCTGGCAACAGTAGTGCATGTAGAAGGCTCTGCTTACCGCCAGCCCGGCGCAAAAATGCTGGTAACGGAAAATGGTACGCTCACCGGCGCTATCAGCGGGGGCTGCCTGGAAGGCGACGCCCTGCGGAAAGCACAACTGGTAATGATGCAACAGCAGCCTATGCTGGTAACCTACGACACCAATGATGAAGACGATGCCAAACTGGGCGTAGGACTTGGATGCAACGGCATTATCCATATATTGCTGGAGCCTGTGAATGCAGAAGATCCGCTCAACGCAGTAGCCATGCTGGAGGAAGTAATATCCCATCGTGCGCCTGCCATACTGGTAACCCTGTTTACACTGCACCGGCGTAAAGGGCCACAACCCGGCACCTGCCTGGTGCTTACCGCAAATGGAAAAATGCATCAACGTATACCCGATCAGCATCTGCAGGATGCTATCATCACCGATGCAAATCACGCGCTGCGGTCACGCAGCTCTTTTACGAAAACATACCTCTCTACCGGTAACGATTATACGACACATACGTCCTACATACCACCAGCACCGCAACTCCTGGTTGCCGGCGCCGGCAATGATGTGATCCCGCTGGTGAAAATGGCCGCCCTTCTCGGATGGCATACCATTGTTATTGATGGCCGCCCCGGTTACGCCACCACCATGAGGTTCCCGGAAGCCACGCAGGTACTCATGGCCAAACCCGCGCAGGCGCTCTCCCAGCTGCAAACAGACCAGTATACTGCCGCTCTGCTGATGACGCATAACTATAATTATGATCTCGCCCTGCTGGCACAACTGTTGCCGCTGCCACTTGCGTATATTGGCGTACTGGGCCCTGTTAAAAAGCTGCAACGCATGCTGGACGAACTGGCGGAAAACAATATCTCTATTACCCAGCAGCAACGGGCACGCATACACGGTCCTGCAGGACTGGATCTTGGAGCAGAAACCGCAGCCGAAATTGCCCTGTCGGTGATCAGTGAAATAAAATCAGTGCTGTCTGCCGCCGCTGCCACTTCATTGCGGGAAAAAACAACATCCATCCATTCCCGCGAACAACAGGTCATCCTTCAACAGCAACTATAATGAAAACAACCGGTATCATTATCCTGGCCGCAGGCGCCTCCAAACGCCTTGGAACTCCCAAACAGCAACTCCCCTACCAGAACAAAAGCCTGCTGCAAAATGTAGTGCACACTGCCCATCACTGCGATATGCCCACCGTAGTAGTGCTTGGCGCCTTCGCCACACAGATCAGGGAGCAACTGATAACCGAAAAGGTACACACCATTGTAAATCCCCACTGGCCGGCCGGGATGGGCGGTTCTATCCGTACGGGCTTACAACACCTGCTGCGCATTGCGCCCCATGTAAATAATGTATTGCTGCTATTATGCGACCAGCCCTTTATCACCCCCTCCCTGCTGGAGGAAATGATAACGTTGAAAAATACCTCCGGTAAAGCCATCGTTGCCTGCACCTATGGCGACGCCACTGGTACCCCTGCCCTCTTTGGAAAGCCATTCTTTCCACAGCTGCTGGCGCTGAACGGACAGGAAGGCGCTAAAAAAATATTGCTGCAACACCCGGAGCAGGTGGCCACTGTGCACTTCCCGCAGGGAGCAATAGATATAGATACCACCGCCGACTATGAACAACTGCTCACCAGCGGGAAATGATCAACCCTGGAAATATTTTTTTGGTAAATAAAATGACATGCTTATATTTGTCTACAAGATTAGTAGACTAATAAATCGTATTCACCATGAACACAGATCAAAATCATCGGAATCCGCGCCTGTTAAGCGCATCAACCAACCGCCCCATAATAGCGGCGTCTTATTGTTGTTGTTAACACCCACCCCACCCTGCGGCCACTCCACCAATTGCCGCTATAGCATTTACTATTTCAACAACTGTTTTATTCACTGTCAACACAAAAAATTTTCGTCATGAAAACGACAAACCAACCCGTGTTCTCCCTCGCCGGGGGAGTAACTGCAGCACATCTTGCATGGTTCCGTACCTATGGTATCATACAGTTTAAAAACTTCCTGGACAAAAACGCTCTCGCCGCCGTACACGAAGAAGTACAACGCGTACAGGAACTACTGATCCGGAATAATATTCAGAAAGTAAACGGCATTCCCCTGAAATTCGGTACAGACGTGGATGGCAGCCCATTGATCCAACGCATCGCTTTCGCCTCTCACTACAGCAACGTGTTACGTGAATTATTGAAAGACCAGAGACTTCAGTCACTCACTACTTTACTGGGCCCCTACTCCGGCAGGATAGGTGAAAACGAAAAAGACGGCCTGGTGGTAAATCATTATGTAAACACTACCGAGAGCCAGTTCAAACAACTGGGATGGCATACGGATAGCCCGCGGGACCTGTTTCTCGGTTCACGTATCCTTCCCATGCTGAACGTGGGTATTCACCTTGACAACTGCCCGCTGGGTAACGGCGGACTGAGAGTATTACCCGGCACGCATGAGCAGGGCTTACTGAAACTCCTGTTCAGGAAAAAGTACTTCATCGATAATAATCCCGATGAGAGGGAAGTAGGTTTTGATATTGAGGCCGGCGACCTTACCGTTCACGATGGGCGCCTCTGGCACCGTGTGCAGCAATCGCCCTATACCGGCGAAAAAAGCCGCAGAAGAGTGATGTACATACCTATTATCACCGGTGCTTACCAACCAAAAACAGCGAATAGCCCTACCCCTTTTTATCATAAACTGGCGCATCTCAAACAACATCTGTATGGCGGCAAGCCGCAATGGGCGAATATAAAAGCCCGGCCCGAAAGCCTTGCAGAAGTAAACACTCCATCTCTCTAAAAATATAATCCGATGTCATACGCATTAATAACCGGCGCAGCCAAAGGAATAGGAAAAGCCATTGCTGCACAACTCGCGGAAAGAAACTATCATTTGCTGCTGGTAGATATGGATGCAAAAACCCTATCTGCCACAGCAGAAGCAATTGCAGCGCAGTATCACGTTAATGTACATACGCTGCACCAGGACCTGTCGGCCCCCGATGCCCTGCAAAACGTCACTGCCTGGAGCAGTACCTGGCATGATTCGCTTTCCGTGGTGGTGAACAACGCCGGTTATGGCGTCAACGGGCCTTTTGAGCAGCTTACGCTACAGGAGCAGTTCAATATCATTGATGTAAATATCAAGGCACAGGTGGGTTTGTCGTACGCCTATATACCGGTACTGCGGAAATTCCCAAAAGCATACCTGCTTAATCTGGCCAGTACTACTGCTTATCAAACGGTGCCTTATCTTAACATCTACGCATCTACGAAAGCCTTTGCGCTTTCCTTTACCCGCGGGCTCCGGTATGAGCTCAGGCATTCGCCCATATCAGTGAGCGCACTGAGCCCCGGCAGTACCGACACCGATTTTGTAAACCGGGCGCGCATGGGCGATTATACCCGCAACGTGGCCAACCGTTTTAACATGACGCCGGAAAGGGTAGCAAAAATAGCTGTGGAAGGGCTCTTCAAAGGCAAGGCCGAAATTGTACCTGGCTTTACCAATAAACTGAATGCCTGGCTACCAAAATTCTTCCCGAAATTGTTCGTAGAAAAAATTGCGGCGGGCATTTATGAGCCCAAAGAAAAAGAGGCTGGCACCATTGCACTCACTACCTGATACACAGGGCCCTGCTTAATGAGAAAGCGGCACCGGAAATGGTGCCGCTTTCTTATGTATTATGGGAATAACATTTGTAGTGCTGTTATAAAAAAAGATATGGCAACTACAGGCATTCATATAGGCACATCGGGCTGGAGCTATAAACACTGGAGGGAAGTATTTTATCCTGCCGGGCTGAAGCCTGCCGGTTATCTTTCTTTTTATGCAGAAAAATTCAAGGTCACAGAAATAAACACCAGCTTCTATCATCTGCCCAAACCATCTACTGTAAAAGGATGGATAGAAAAAGTACCAGCCCGTTTCTATTTCTGCCCTAAGATCAGCAGGTATATCACCCATGTAAAAAGGTTGCTGGACCCCGAAGAATCGTTACCCAGATTCTTTGACATTTTTGATCCCTTTATAAAACACCTGGGGCCGGTGCTGATCCAGTTGCCTCCTTCTGCTGCGTTTGAAACAGAAAGGGTGGACCACTTTTTCAGGGTACTTACAAAAACCTATCATGGCTATCATTTCGCACTGGAAGCACGGCATAAAAGCTGGCTCTCCGATGAAGCCATGGCAATGCTGCAGCAGTATAAGATCGCCTGGGTTATTGCCCTGTCGGGACAGCGGTGGCCATTTGCAGAAGCCATTACCGCAAAGCATATTTACGTTCGTTTCCACGGGCCGGACGGCAGGTATGATAAACTATATCCTGAAAAAACGATGGATACCTATGCGGGAAAGTTCAGGGAATGGCAGCAGGACAAACATACTGTCTGGGCATTCTTTAACAACGACGGGCACGGCTATGCGCTTCAGAATGCAATACAGCTCATCACATTGCTCAAATAATTCTTTGTCTACAAGCGATTATCTTATTCAAATAATTCCTGCTCGTCGGTATAATAGGTTTTCCGGCCTCCGCTGCTGTCTTTCTTAATAGGCGCTCCTCCCGGGCTTTCGCTTAATTTGGCATTGTGTACCAGCATAAAATCGCGCACTTCACCGTTGATGATATCAGGATTACTTTTCAGGATCTTCTTTTCAGCGGCTTCCAGGATTTTCTTTACAGATTTCAAAAGCGCTTTGATCTTAGGTGCGGGTATTTTATTGGAGATGGAAAAAGGAGAGATCTTTGCGTCCCACAGGATATCATCTGCATAAGCATTCCCGATTCCCAGCACATTGTGCTGATCCAGCAGGTATTTCTTAATGGTAATTTTTTTCTTTGCCAGTTGCTCTTTGAGATAACTTTCGTTGAAGTCGTCCGACAACGCATCAGGCGCTGTTTTTTCTTCCGGATCCAGTTGAACATTAGCAGCGGCCTGGAAGTCTGTTAATGCCAGCCCTGTGCCATCTGCAAACAACAACTCTACAATGGTATGCTTTTGTTCATTTTCCTTTTCAAATAAATACAGCTTTCCATGCAACATTAAGTGCATTCCCAGCACGTGTTTGTTTTTGAATACAAAATGCAGCTCCTTGCCCACCCGTTGTATGTGCTCTAAAAACTGCCCCTCCAATGCAGCTCTCAGGTCGGCTTCTTTAACACGCAGCTTCTTTGCATTCTTCACTGTAACGGATTTCAGCTTTTTATGCAACAGCGCCTTTTCCAGGTTATGACGGAAGGCTTGCAGATCGGGTAATTCAGGCATAACACTATTTTTTAAAGATAAATTAAGGATTATGACGGAAATAACCACCTATACATATTTTTCATGTATGTGAACAACCTGTTAAAAGTAACTGTCCAGCAGCCTCAGACGGCACTTTTAGGGCATTTTCACTCCAAAAAAGGTTATCTTTGCTGTCTATGTTTTTTCTAAAGCAGTTATATTTTCTCTAAACCAATAAACCACGGAGTGTGAACATGAAATTGAAGCAAGTGATCAGACCGTTGATTTTTATAATTACTATTAGTCTTTTCGTATTTCTATTTACAAATTTTACAAATCTGGGTCCCGCGAAATCCACAGCCACTGCGCAACCGGCTACTGCTGTTAAAACGGATTCCGTACAACGGGAAAGCCTCTACGATATTATGCGGCTGGATACCACCGGTCTTTCAAGAGACGCATTTGAAAATGCCATGACCGGTTACGAGCATCTGCAGGAAAACGGACGGATTAAAAACCCGGATGTATTGTCTATTATCGACTTCTCCCTCCCCAGTACCCAAAAGCGTTTGTTTGTAATAGACCTGAAGAATAAGCTGTTACTTTTTAACACGCTGGTATCCCATGGCCGGAATTCCGGTAAAGACATGGCCAATACGTTTTCAAACAAGATGAACAGCTTTAAAAGCAGTCTTGGTTTCTATATCACCGGCGATACATATAACGGCGAACATGGCTATTCCCTTCGCCTGGAAGGAGAAGAAGCCGGCATTAATGATAACGCCCTCAGCAGGGGTATTGTCATGCATAGCGCCGATTATGTAAATGACAAGCTCGGTAAATTACAAGGCTATATCGGCCGTAGCCTGGGATGTCCCGCCATTCCTGAAAATGTGCACCGTAAAGTGATCAGCAGCATCCGTAATGGTACCTGCCTGTTCCTTTACAGCCCCGACAAATATTATTCCGCACATACAAAGATCCTTGTGAAAGACAGCAGCGCGTCTTAAACTATTTAAACAGCTTTTGTTTAAATACTACATCATGCGCATATACATCGGAGGCAAAATGTAATTTGCCTCCTTCCATCCAAGCAGTGAAATAAGTAATGATCACTGGTACCGGATCTTTTACCGCCACAAATTTTTCTTTCCCGCTATTCATGGCACTGTCAATTTTTTCGTTGGTCCATTGAGGTGAGTCCTCCAAAACAAACTGCGCCATTTTTACAGGGTCTTTTAACCGGATACAACCATGACTATAAGCCCTGTTATCCCGCTCAAAAAGCGCTTTCTCAGGCGTATCATGAAAGTAAATATTGTAGCTATTGGGAAACAGGAACTTAACCCTACCCAACGCATTATGCGCTCCGGGCTTCTGGCGGATGACCGGCAAGCCATTGGCCTCCCCTGTTACTTCCATGTGTTTGGAAGCCAGGTAGCCCTTGTTACGCTGAACTGCAGGCAGGATCTCTTTCCGCACAATGCTGCGGGAAATATTCCAGTAAGGGCTGAACACCACCTGGTTCAGCATTCCTGAGAACATAGTAGTACTATGCCCTTCTTTTCCCACAACAATATCCATATCAAACAGGCGCTTATCCCCATCCGTCACATGCAATACAAAGGCCGGTATATTTACGAGGATCAGCTTTCCCTGCGGCTTTACAGGCATCCATTTCATACGCTCCATATTCAGCAGCAGTTGTTGTAACCGTTCTTCAGCGGAAATATTCAGGGCGTTGATCACGGTATCGTTCAGCATCCCGTTCGGCGTGTACCCGTTACTGTTACGGAAGGAATTGATAGCCGCTTCCAGTTCGTCATTAAATACATCTGTACTGTCACCGGGCTTTAACTCGCCGGTTATCTGCAGGCGTTTTTTTACGGCGATGATTTCCGGAGCTGATTGTCCTTTCTTTAATCCCTTCTTTACTGGCTGCAAGGGCTGCCAGCCTCCTTTGCCGACATATTCCCGGTAGGCTTTGAGCGGTTCTTTCATGGGGGCTACTGCCGGGAATACTTTATCATTGGTTCGAAGCATGGAATCGGCCAGTTCCATCACCGGATAGCGCTGGGCCGGCACCATATGCTCGAGTTGACCAATACTGCCGCCGGTTTCCCGGAAATAATTGATAAGCCGCCAGGTAAGCTGCAGCTCTGTTTTAATGATCTCTTTATCCGAAGAGCTGATCACCAGGCTGTCTTCATTCATCAGGTCATCCAGCCGCCTGTCAAGCGCTCGGTTGCTTATGCTGTCCCTGCTGTAATTATACAGGCTCCGGAACGCAGCTGTCTGTTCCACTGGTCCCCGGCTGTCGAACCATGCAAATTCAAAATTGCGGGCATTATAAAAGCTGCGGATCCTGTCGGCAATGGTGTCGTTCAGTTTTTGCGAAGTAATGAATGCCGCTATCGCTGTGCTGTCCAGGAACAGGTCGTTATAGGCGTTTCCGGGAGTAATTCCCGTATTGCGTGGGCTGATATGTTCATCAGAGCTGGCCGGGGCTGAAGGGGAACTACAACCATGCAGCATGTATGCAAACAATGTGATCAACAGGAGCTTCTTCATACCCTGTTTCCTATCAAATTAAAAGCCGTTTACAGGAATAGGCCGCTATACAGGATCCACGCTCCAGCGGGCGTAGCCGCTACGGAACAAACTGTGCATATACTGCAACAAAGAGAGGCTGTATCAAAAGTAATCTGAAGGTCCTGAGAATTGCGTAAACGAAAATTCTCACCATCAGGTACCCGAATAAAATCGAGTAAAAATTACTTTTGATACAGCCTCTCTTTTGCTCAGTTACCCGGATGGAGGCGGCAGCCGGTTAAAGCAAAACGCCTTCATTTATTTTTGATACCCCTTTCATAAGGCATACGCTGTTAATCTTTTAACCCCAGGTATTTTTGCACTGATTTATAATCTTTCCAGTCTACTCCACCACTGGCGCTGCGGGCAGCCACACCTCCCGGTACCAGCACATAGCGGAACTGCCGGATCACTTTTTCACCGGGGAAACTGCCCGAGCTGAGATCATGACTCGAAAGAATGAGAATTCCACCCTCAGCCGCCTGGAAGCTCACAAACATGTAGGGATCCAGGTATGGCAATGGCACAATGTAAGGTGCATCTGCAGAGTCGAGGTTAAAATAAACATTGACAGCGCCATTGGTCAGTATTTCTTTGGTAAGCTTTGGGACTTCAATGGCGCCAACAAAACCATCGCCGGTGGGCACCCCGTTCTGATCGCGGATACTGTCGAAAGCTACATCAAGCCAGTCAGAATAAATCACATTGGCCACACCGGTATCCCCTTTAGGGCCGGCAGGACCAGCAGGGCCAGCAGGACCACCGGGGCCGGCAGGGCCAGGATTACCGGCAGGCCCCTGGGCTCCGTCTTTGGAGCAGGCAGCAAATGCCAGGATTACGGCAAACAGGAACATTAAAGGCAGGTGACGGGAAGATAGTTTCATAAAGGACGATTTTGGATGATTTAATATATTTAATGATATGTGGAGTTTCGAGGCATCGGGATCTTTACACGTTAGTTAAGATACAAAAAAACAAATAACAAAAATGTGATAATTTAATTCGGTTAGTTATCGTTATCATGAAACAAAATAATGACCCTCTTGGTTAAATAAAACGTCCCCATTTTTTAATCTTTTCCCCGTTGCAATTTACCGACTACAAGTAAATGATGATGTTCCTACGGGTTAAACACATTTGTTTTCAATTCCAGGATACATGACGGATGATATGGATACAGCTGGAACCTGACAGAAGAAATTACCCCTGGAGATGGTAATGTAAAATACTGGTGGCGGCAATAAAAAAGGAAAGCGCTTCCTTTAAGGGAAAACGCCTTCTTTCCTGTCGTTGTGAATAAAAATTATACTCTTCCCATTACCGGGTCGCTGATGCTTTCCTTACCTGTTTCCACCCTGCCGGCATAACGCTGCGAGAAAAGATCGCTGCCGGAAGTCTTTACTGAAAAGTCGTACCAACCCTGGCTCTTAGCCAGGTCTATTACCAGTGTGGCGGTGGTGCGTGCAGCCACCGTTTTCTTCAGCACACCTTTTTTATATCCCAGGTCAGCAATGGTAAATGTAGCCGGTTGTATACCACGATTTACCAGTTTCAGCTCCACGTTGCCGGTTAGTTTTTTGCTGTTGGTAATACTGCGTTGGTAATTGCATATTATCTCCACCTCAGGATCGGAGGCATCACCGGTAAATTCCCGGTAAAACCCGTTAGGGCCATATACCCTCAGGTGATAATGCGCGTCTTCAAAAGATGACAGCGGCCAGGTATCTTTCAGCTGATCGCCCGCCTTTACGGCATAGGACCAGGTTCTTACAGGCTCCATCGTTTGTGTGTCTTCCTGCAAATATTTACCTGGTGCATACACGTTGAAAGGAGCGCCTGCCGCGCGATCGCCAAACACTTTGTTGCCGGCCTCAAAACTGATCCCGAATGATCTTTTGCCGGCATCCAGTTTTCCTCCCACATACAGTTCATAAGGCAGTGCGTTGGAAACACGGGTGCCCTTTTCCTGCTGTGGCATCCATTCTGCCGTAGCGGGGTTGGCATTGATCTTTGCAATTTCTTCTGCGGTAAGCAGCTTGAATTCATCCGGTAGTTTCTTGAACTTCGCGTTATAGATAGTTTCAATAAACTCGTTCCTTTCCGGGAAAGGAACTGAAATTTTTTCACCGTTAAAAGGCCGGAATACAGAAGTAAGATCACTGCAAACAGTACGGCGCCAGGCGGAGATATTGGTTTCCTTAATTGGCTTGCCGGTTTTATGTTGCAGGAAATGCTCCATCAGCTGCAGGATGGACGTATGGTCGCATACCTGTGAATTCACATAGCCACCACGGCTCCAGGGCGATGCTATGACCAGTGGAACACGGTATCCCAACCCGATGGGGCTTTCGCGGATCTCGTCTGCTTCCAGGTATTTCTTGGTCTGCTCTTCTTCGCGTGTTACATATTCCAGGCCGGTGTCAATTCCTGCGGATACCTTGCCGGTACCAGGCTTATGCGGCGCGGTGAACGGAGGTACGTGGTCGAAATAACCATCATTCTCATCATAACATAAAATAAAAATGGTTTTCTTCCATACCTCTTCTCTGCGGGTGAGGATATCCAATACCTCAGACACATACCAGGCGCCATACCATGGTGATCCCGGGTGGTCTGAGAACTCACCCGGCGCTACCAGCCATGAAATGGTGGGCAGCTTGCCCTCATTTACGTCTGTTCTGAACTGGTGCAGTATATCGCCTTTAGGCACCTGTACGGTTCTTTCCGTATCCCCATCCTTATAGGTAAGGGTTTCCAGCTCGTGGTAGTCGGGGTCGGCAATGTTGGTAGTAAATGCTTTGTTATGGAGATTTTGTGCGCGCCGGGATAATTTGGTAAAGTTAGCTGCGGTAAATTTTTCAGCATCCACCTTTACCTGTTCCAGTGCTGCTTTCTGCCGCTCCAGTTTCTTTTGCAGTTTGGCGGCTTCTTCTCCTGAAGCGATGCCCAGCTTTGATTCCAGGCTTTTTATTTCTTCCGGAAGTTCTTTTATTTTACGTTGCAGGTATTGAATATGACCAGCAGCAAAACGTACATTATAGGCGGCAAACCATTCTATGGGATTATCTGTAAAGTTAGCCAGCATCCCGTCTTTCTCCCCTTCCAGGCCGGCTGCACTGATTTCATTCTGATAAATTTTCCAGGAAATACCGTTGTCTTCCAACCGTTCGGGAAAACTGGTCCAATGCGCTTCACGTCCGTAATCCACATCCTCATTCCATACATTGGCTTTGGCATCTGCCTTTTGTTCGTCGCGCAGGGTGCCCGTCCACAGGTAAAGCCTGTTTGGTGTGGTACCGGTTAAGGAAGAACAGAAATTCTGATCGCACACTGTGAAAGCATCGGCCAGGGAATAATAGAACGGGATATCTTCCCGGTTATAATAACCCAGGGTGAGCGGCATAGGCGCCCATTCTTTATTGCCTGATTTCTTTACCAGCAGCCACTGATCGTATTTACCGTTGTTACGGGCATCTACCTGGTTGCCCCATGAATGCGGCAGGCTGCTCATCCAGGTGGCCTTTGTGTCCTTCATATTAAGCCGGAAAGGGGCATAAGTTTCATTCTTTGCATTACTCTGCAGCCATACCAGGTTCTTGTTGGGCAGTTGTATAGCACGTGGATCATTATAGCCCCGCACTCCCCGGAGCGTTCCATAACAGTGGTCAAACGACCGGTTTTCCTGCATCAGCACTACAATATGCTCTGCATCCACGAAAGTGGTACCGGGCTTCGGGTCAATGGCCATTGCCCGCTGAATAGAGGCTGGCAAGGCGCTGAAAACACCGGCGGCCCCGGATAGCAATGCTGCCTTTTTAATAAAATCTCTTCTGTTATCCATTAGTCGTTATAAATTTTCATGCACACTGTAAAGGGATCATACGAAAATGGAAAATAGTAAAATTCCCGTGGTATCTGCTATTTACTATGAAGAATGGTCGTTATCTTATTATTATGGTTATGCAGTAACGGGGCATAAAAAAAGCTTCCGCTCAATACGGAAGCCTTTCTATATATGTTGAGAAATGGTAAAGCCGGTTTACTGCGCGGAAGGCACCAATACGATTTTGATCCTCACTTTGGTAGCTGGCTTCTGTGAAGCAGCGCCATTCACCCCTTTGATATCTACTTCTACTGCCTTGTCATCATGGATAACGAAATAAGATTGATTGTCATACACCTGCGGCAGTAATTCAAATGCCTGCGGCTCCACTGTCGAATTCGCCGCATCATACCTGGCCATGGAAACAATTACGCCATCCAGCTGGTTTACGTTATTTAACTCGGGTACCTTAATAAGATAGAAGAATTTTCCGTCAGGATCCTGTTCCCAGCTGTTCGGGTTTACATCAACCAGGATCGTTTGGTTAGGAATAACTACTTCATTGGTGGTTTTGGTGCAACCGGGCAATATAAAACCCAGTAACAGCAGCGGCAGGTAGAACCATGTTTTCATATTGTGTTGCGTTTAACATCATTTCACCAAATACAATGCCATAAACATATAATTCCACGCTAATCCGTACTTTTATGGCATGTTACCACGATACCCGAAAGCTTTTGAAAATATCCCCGCCGTTCAGTTGCAACACGCCGGGAAATCGGTGGTAGCCTGGTTCAGGCAATCGGCCGAGGCGGGCAAAGAACAGGGCTTCCTTACAGAAAACTGCCTGGTATTCATTCTCCGGGGCACTAAACAACTGCACTTCCGGGAAGGCGACCTGATTGCTCACGCGGGCGACCTCCTGCTGCTGAGAAGGGGGGTGTATTTTATGACTGATTTTATTACGGATGGTACCGATTACCAATCGCTGATGGTATGCATGGATGATACGCTCCTGCGCTCCTTTGCCAGTGAAGACGGCGCCCACGGCCCTGCCATCAAAACAACACTGCCGGTAGTCATCCCCTGTAAAACTGAATTGCTACAGGTGCGCAACAGTATCCTGGGCTACCTGGAACATCCCCACATACATACCAACCGGCTGCTGGAATTAAAAATAAACGAGATCTTACTGCTGTTGCTCTGCGGCGAATACCGGCAGGAGGTCCGGGCTTTCCTGTCGCGCCTTTTCGAGCACAGTGCGGAAAATATTTCCCTGGTCATCCGCAATAATCTCTTTCAGCCTTTTACCCTGGAAGAATATGCGAAAATGTGCGGCCTAAGCCTAAGCAGCTTTAAAAGAGAATTTGCCCGCCTCTATGATGCCCCTCCCAAAAAATGGATCAATGAAGAGCGCCTGAAACATGCCCGTGAACTGCTGCTGCATTCCAGCAACAATGTCAATGAAATTGCCTATGAGTGCGGTTTTGAAAATGTATCTTACTTTATAAAACAATACCGGCAGATTTATGGCGTTACGCCCAAAAATGCACAACGAACCAAAAATGCTATTTTTTGAACGATTCCTGCTATTGCTTCATTCCCGGCTGTGATACCTTTGATAAAAAATAACAGATAACTATGAAACGTATACCGATGATGGCTTTCATCCTGATGACCAGCCAAGCCTTTGCACAGCAGCGGCTCAATAACGCATCCTTTATGCATGCCCCCGAAAGCGTGGCTACGGATAAAAGCAGCTACTTTATTGCCGATATAGGCGAAGGTGCAAATCCTACCAAAAAAGATGGTAACGGGATCATTTTCCGGATGAACAAAAAAGGGGATCACCAGGTATTGGCCACGGGACTGGATGCCCCCAAAGGCGCATTCATCCTGCATCACACCCTTTTTGTAGCAGATATCGATAAAGTGAAGGGATATGATATTATTTCAGGTGCGCAATTATACAATATAAACCTGGCGCCCACCACTGCTTTTCTCAATGATATTACAGCTGTTGATGATTCCACACTGGTGGCCTCTGCTACTGATGTAAATAAACTCTTCCTGGTACACCTGGGAAAAAATCCCCGCACGGAAGAACTGGTATATACCAATCCCATAAAAGGCACCAATGGCGTAGTGTACGATGCGCACAGCAAAAAACTGTATGTATGCGGCTTTGGCAGCAATAATACTCCAGGCGGGCAAATAGGATATATAGATATGAATACCGCAGAAAAAGTGTTCACTCCACTTACCAACCGGTTGGGTTATTATGATGGCATTACACTCACGGATCACAATAAACAACTGGTCATATCCGACTGGGTAGCTTTCGAGAAGAAGGGAGTACTGCTTAAACTGGATCTGGCCAGTGGCCGTGTTAGCACACTGAATAAGGAACTGATTGCTGGTCCGGCCGATTTTACACTGGATGCTGCCGGCAACGCTATTGTGCCTGCAATGCTGGAAGGAAATGTATTGAAATATACTATCTCAAAATAAAAAAGTAGCGGAGGAAGCCCGTTTCCTCCGTTAAATAACAATTATATCCTTACCTGTACACCCGCTGTCCCGCCGATGTATCCTCCATGGAACTTATCGTTCCTCCTGTATTCCGACCAGATATAATGGGTACTTATTCCCTGCCCGACACCATGTTCTGTTTGCACAAAATTAAATGTAGGACCGGCAAATACTTCTACCCTGCTGCCAAAGCGATAGGCGGGAAATATACCCAGCGATTGCCGGTGATAATATCCTTTTTTGAAATCAGTGAGCACCAGGGTGGTAGCTTCTGCATTGATCCTGAAATGTGACAACAGCGGCCAATGCGCGCCGATACCAGCTTGCAGGGCATACAAAGGATTAGGGTTATCCTTTAAATTATATCCTGCCCCAAGGATACCGTACAATATTTTTCCACCGGATTTGAAAGAAGCAATAGTGGTAGCCGTTTCATCGATGCTTACACTCACCTGCATTTCTCCGCCCTTCACAATGTTCACCGCACCTATAGGGCATTCGCTGCTATCGGCAATATTGATAAAACCTACCTGCACGCCCTTTACCTTTTTCGCAATATTGATAAACCCTGCTACCTGTGAGTGCACATTTTTAGCCGTGTTCATAAAGCCTGCTACCTGTACATTGGCGTCTTTTTTTGCTATATTGATAAACCCCGCTACCTGTACCTGCGAATTATTAGCTGCCATATTCATAAAACCGGCTACCTGTGTACCATCTGCATTATGCGGCACCAGGTTGGCAAACCCCGCCATCTGGACACCATGCATACTACCGGCCGTATTCAGGAATCCCGCTAACATAGCGCCGTTGCCGCTGGTTTTTACCTGGTTCATGAAACCCGCCACAGTAACAGCGTGAAATGTTTTACCGATATGATTGGAGAAAGCAGCTACCTGCGCGCCGGTAGCGTTGTCTTTAATGATATTGGAAACACCTGCGATAGCTGCGCCGGTTTCAGCTTTGGATACACCGGCAATAATATGTAAGGAAAAATGATTGGTATAAGCTGCTGCATTTTTTCCGTTGCTGCTCAACGGATACACAAAACCAATATGCGCAGGACTGGTCAGCGGCGTTTGTGCATACGCCGCAGTAGCAAAGAATAAAACGGAAACAAAAAAACAAATGATCCGGCTGCTGAAGTAAAATGTTCTCATGGTGTGTTAGTTATTTCGTACTGTATAACGACACGTTGAAGAACTTATACCCCTATGCAAAAATTGAAATTAAAAAAGGCTGATGCCAGCCTGCCATCCCAACCATCCGGTAACAGCATTACCTATCTTAAAAGAGGGATAGTGCGCGCCAAAATCGGTGGACTTATAACCCGGCATGGGCACTACTGAATCATCTGTATAAATAGCCAGCGCAGGTCCTGCGAACAGGGTGATCCGTTTGGATAATTTTATATTGAGAGAAGGTTGTATACGGAAAATCTGTGCATCGTTTTCCCAGGCGCCCAGGAAAAGATTCTGCCCGGTGATTTCGGTGGATAAAGACAATCTTTTATTGAATGGAATAATTTTTCCTATGCCGTAACCCAGCGACCACGCCTTGCTGTTTTCACCGAAGTCGGCGCCTCCCAGCAGGATGCTATACAGCTCACTGCGACCGGTTTTCCAGGCAATATTAAACGGCAGCACATCCGTGCTGAACAATACTACTTTCTTATAACCCCTGCGCACAATACTGATGATGCCGATACTGTACCCGTTTACCGTATCTGCAATATTCACCAGGCCAATCTGTACCCCGTCCATTTGTTTTGCATAGTTAAAAATGCTGGCAATCTGCACCCCTTTCATCACTCCGCGGTTGATGTTGCCTACGCCTGCAATCTGGGCGCCGTGAGCGTCTTCTTTATTGTAGTTGCCAAGGCCGCTCAACTGCAGCCCATCAAGGTTTTTGCCGTTATAGGTGAATGCACCTGCCACCAGCCAGCCCTGCGTATGGCCGCGGTTAATACCGCCTATGCCACTAACGGATACGCCCTCCATATTCTTACGCACCTGGCCAATAGCGCCGGTAAGCTGCACGCCTTCCATATTTCCCTCCGTAATATTGCTAACACCTGCTACCTGCAAGCCTTTCATGGAATCCAGCACATTGTTGTGCAACCCTGCCAGCTGAACGCCCTTCGTTTTTCCTCCCACAATATTTACCAGGCCCGACACCTGTACATGCTGCATATCATTTTTCACAATATTGAACACGGTGCCTATTTCCACACCATCTACCCCTGCAGCATAACCGCCCAGCATATTCATAGAAAATTTATTCACTACCTGCCCGCTCATCCGGCCATGCGTACCCAGGCCCGGTGTAAGCGATACCTGGTAAGGCTTATCAGCCAGGAAGCCGCCAATATTCAAACTGGTTAATTTCTGACGGGAGGATAAAAACATATTTCCCAACCAGGTTTTTTCTACCCGTGCATGCCCGGTAATATCCACCACTTTCAGCTGGTATGTAGCAGGGGCAATGCTTACCGCTATCTCCTGGTCGTAGCCTGTGGTAAGCAGCAAAGAGGTATCTGCATAGAGGTCCTTACTAACACTAATGGCTGCGGTAGGATATTTATCCCTTAACCGCAGCCTGAAGTAGCCGTCGTTGTTTGTTAGTGTAGAAATGAGTTGCTGTCGTTCATACACACTCGCATTGGGTAGCCGTTGTCCTGTTTTCCGGTCCGTGACTATCCCGCTGATCAGGTAGTAAACCTGTCCCTGTGTTTTTTTCAACAGGATGATATAGTTCCCTGATTCTTTATATACAAAATCACCGTTGAATAAAATATCGAGTACCTGTTTTACACTTTTATTTTTTACGGAGATGTTCACCAGGCTGTCCTGCGGGAGGATAGTACTGAGATAGGAGAAATAAAAATCCCCCTGTTTGCTGATAGTGGTCAGTACTTCCGAAAGCGGCCGTTGCTTTACGTCGATGCTGACCGTTTTATTAAGCAGCTGCTGTGCAGCCAGTGGTAATGAAAAACAACAAACAAATAAAAATGTCAGCAAATGCTTAGGTGGTAACATACAGTACGAAGGCTATTATTTCAGTGTAATTTGTGATCCCTGTTTTTCAACGGCAATCTCATAAGTAAGCCCGATCACTTTTAAAGTACTATCCAGCGAACTGTTGGTAAAGGTAGAATTAATCTGTAAATCGCGTTTGTCATTGTTAGCAATAACGATGTTTACACCATACGCTTCATTGAGGATCTCTACCAGCTTCCATAAAGGAGTATTGTTGCACACAAACGTTTGGGTGCGGTAATAGCTGTACAGTTCATCTGTATTGCTTTGCTTGCTGGGCGCTTCCTGCTGCTCGGTTACCACTGCTTTTTCATGTTGTTTCAGCTGCACACTGTTCTTGTTCTTGGTTACTTCCACGGCACCGGTTTCCACAATTACTTCGGTTTTGCCGCGTGTACTTTTAACATTGAAGGAAGTGCCCAGTACCCGTACCGTCACATCATTTACTTTGATCACAAAGGGTTTGCCCGGATCCTGCGTCACGTTAAAAAATGCTTCTCCTTCCAGTTTTACCAGGCGTTGTTTATTATCGCCTGCATAGGTGATGGTAGATTGTTTATTCAGCGTTACCTGTGAGCCGTCCGGCAGCACATCCTGTTTAATTTGTTCGCCTGAGCTTACGACTAACGGGGCGTTACGCTGGCTGGAAATATACCACGCGCCGGCAGCGCCTATCATGATAATGAGTACTGCTGCAATCCGGAGAATAGGTCGCCAGGCGAAGCCCGTATCCATTTTTACAATGCGGGTAGTATTTTCGTCGGCTCCTACCCGTTGCTGAAAGCGCGACCATGCGTCGTTTTCATTCACAGTGCTTACAGCAGCCAGTTTCCGGCTCTCTTCCCATATCAGGCGGAAATGTTCAAAGTAGCGCTGGTGCTCCGCTTTCTCTGCCAGCCATGCGGTTACAGCTGCCTTTTCGGATGGTGTGGTGATATCCAGCAGATGTTTTACCAGCAGGTCGTCATTTATATGTGTAGATGTATTTTTCACGGAAGCACTTTTACAGGTGGAGCAAAATTATTAACAAGGGCAGGAAATCCACCAGGTTGAGCCGTAGTAAGCGCAATGCCTTACCCATCTGGTTTTCCACAGTTTTTATAGAGATATCCAGGCGATCTGCTATTTCCTGGTATTTCAGTTCTTCAAAGCGGCTGAGCTGAAAAACGGTACGGCATTTCTCCGGCAACGCCATCAAAGCTACTTCCAGCTTCTCTTCCAGTTCACGCAACATTACCTTGCCTGATGCGTTTCCAATATCCTGGTCGTTGCTCATCTGGTACTTTGTGTGCGCCTGGTGGGCTGCTTTTACTTTCTGATGCCGCAGGTAATTAATACATTCATGATATACCGCCCGGTACAGGTATCCCGAAACAGATTGCTTTATCTTTATATCACCTGATTTTTCCCACAGTTTACAAAAGACATTCTGTACCATCTCTTCTGCCATCACTTCGTCTTTTAATAATGTACATGCATAGGCATGCAAGCCTTTAAAATGAGTTTTAAAAACCTGTTCAAATGTTAATGAGTTTTCTATTACCGGTACTGCAGCGTTAGCCGGATTTATAAATTCCATGCCCAGGGTTTGATATCTAACGTCAAATATAATTCCTTCTGCCAATTGAACTGATTTATTATACGACACCTTTCTATGCGTTTACCCCTACGCGGAAATTGTCTTGGGACACTGATTTAGATGATTATGATGATTCCGTTGATATTTTTCTAAACATAATATAAAATTACATTCATAACATAAACGTTATCAAGTAAAATTAATGGTTATTATTAACTGGTATCTTAATCAGCAGAATCATCATAATCATCTAAATCAGTGTCCCAAGACAATTTCCCGCGTTACTTTAACATTACTTTATATTCGTGTTAAAGAATATTTCACAACTGGACTATTATCATTGTAGAAATTATCCCGGATGAAATATATCTGTACACTTTGCATTTTACTGTTAGGGAAAACTGTTCTTTTGGCCCAATCCAAAACGGGCTATATCAATTTTCAGCAAATGATTGCCATGATGCCGGAAAGTAAACTGGCAGGGGATTCTCTGAATATTTTACAGGATAAATTAAATACAGACGGGCAGCAGCTGGTAGCCGAGTACACGAGAAAAGTGACGGAATACGACAGCACGCAGAACAAAATAAGCGAAACGCTGAAAGAAGTTAAGCTTAACGAGATCAAATCATTATCTGCCAATATCCAAAAATATAAAGAGATGTCTGAACAGGCCATGAGTAGCAGGGAGCAGCAGTTGCTGGCACCTATCCTGGATAAGGCAAAAAAGATTTTAAAGGCGGTAGCTAACGAAAAGGGCTATACGCTGGTGATTGATAACTCCAGAGACGCGGTATTAGTATCCGCAGAAGCCGACGACCTGATGGGTGCAGTAAAGGCGAAGATGGGGATCAGGTAAGAGGACATTTGAATATTTAGTTATTTAGTTATTTGACTGGTATCTGTGTCTGATGAATCTTCCGCCATTCTTACTCTCTGATGATACAGACGGGCCGGCAAATAATTAAATAACTAAATGTCAAATGTAAAATAAAGAGCTATATATGTAAACCGTGCGCCAGCAGGGTTTTCCATTTAGGATTACTGCGAACAAATTCTGCTACTTTTTTACTGGACGGCACCATGCGGATATTCTGTGCAGAAATTTCCTCCATAACCTTTCCCAGCATCATTGGTAACACACCTTGCTTTTCCAGCACCGGCGGCACTTCAGCCCCGGTCAGGAAAATACGGGTTCCATTCCTCTCATAAATTACTTTAGCCAGCTGTCCGGCAATATGCGCCTCAAACTGCCTGGCCTCTTTGTTGTCAATGATTTTAAAATCCTTCATGATCATAATTATTTTTTACATGATGTTTCTAGCGGTAGAATACTAAGGGAAGTATCTGCAAAGGGAAAGTCGAAATAAGATAGTACGAATGGTATTAAAGTACCCTGAAAAAGCCGATTCCGTCTGCAAATATACTAATAATATAGCAGAAAACCGTGAAACAATAACATGTAAAAATAACTAATACCTAAAGTAGTTGGCTGGTAAGCCTTTAATTGGAAGTCTCACGTGAAACACACTACCACTAAGGGGATATTCAGCCATCTGTTCGGCAGTCATATGCTCCCGGGCGGTAGTGATCAGCATCTCATCCATTCCCGGGCCACCGAAAGCGCAGGAAGATACATGTGGTGCCGGCACTTCCACCTTTCCCAGCAATTCACCTGTTACAGGATTCCAGCGATACACGCCATAGCCGCCCCAATGAGCAATCCATAGCATGCCTTCACTATCTATAGCCATTCCATCCGGCCAGCCCAGTTCCGGCGGAATGCGTACTGCCACCCTTGTAAAGGCAATGGCGCCTGTTGATTCATCGTAACTGAATTCCTGTACTGTACGTGTATGCGTGTCGTTATAATACATTTTGTTTCCTGCCCATACCAGCCCATTGGAAATGGTAACACCGGCCAGTTTCAGCTCCGGTGCGGCCTTTCCGCTGATACAATAAAGATTGCCGGTCCCTTCTTCGGGTGGCATCTGCATCGTACCAATCCACAACCTGCCAGCGGGATCACATTTGCCATCGTTGCAGCGCACCCCCCTGTGTTCTTCCAGTACAGCGATACGACTGCCCATTCCCTGCTCCGGCGAAAAAAATGCAATGCCATCTTTTAATCCTGCCACCAGTTCATTCCTGCCGGCTACCGGCGCCAGTGTGGTTACATAACCGCCGGTGTCAAACCGTTGCTGAAAACCTTTTGCATCCCGTATATAAATGGTAAAGCCAAGTATATCCACCCAACACCAGCTGTTCCTTTCCTTCCACCAGCAGGCCCCTTCGCCTAATTCGCAGGTCAAAGCAGATAATATGGAAGCCTGGTATGTTTTCATATTTATATTGTTGATTTGATAAAAGCTGCGCTGCTGTTCATTTCTATATCTCAAAAATATAGTTTTGTGCGTTGCAATGAAATAATGTATGCTTTGTGAGCCATCATAGAGGAGATAGACGTAGCAAATAAATTTTATGACTAATCTGGAGGCCAATAAAAGAATAAATAGAATTGTAATGTATATGTATGTTATATTGACAATCAGAAATATTCGCGGTTAGTATTAGGCGGTTCACCAGTTATCCTTTCCGGAAAAATCCTTATTTCCTTTCATAGTCTTTTTTAATTCATCAATAAACAAATTGATATCATGATTTGTCTGGACTTTTAAGCGTTTCCAAGATTTTAGAGGTAAGTTAATGTGTCCACAATCAGGTACCTCATTTGTTAGTAACCCACCGGAATCATGTATAGTGCTGGTTGCAGATTGGTTATGAATCAAATCTGTAACCGAGTATTTATACCTGCCTGGACGGCACTGCACGGTAAAGAAGTCTAAAGAATTTATTGAGAACAAAGAGGCTGTCTCAAAAGTAATTTTTTCCCGATTTTATTCGGGTACCTGATGGAGAGAATTTTCGTTTAAGCAATTCTCAAGGCCTTCAGATTACTTTTGAGACAGTCTCTTTTGAACATTGAATAAAACTTATACCTCTTTTCAAATTGAACTACTCATCATCTGGTTCATCTGGATCGGGTGTGGGAGGTGGTTGAATTGCTCTTTCATAAGAAGAAAACTCCACTATCTCAAGAGTAGAAAAATCTTTAAATTTTGTGGCCAGTAATTGCAGAATTTCCAAAGGGCACGAATCTGCGGTTAAATATTTGGAATACTCTTCACGAGTAATCAAAAGCGCTTCTGCAATTTCATCGTCTGCGATAGGCGTTCCCGCTTTTTCAGACTTATTCTTTATTTCGTTAACAGCGAATGAGAAAACGCTTTCATGAGGGCCACTTCCGTCCCTATACTTTATAGTTGTTTGATGCTCCATGATTTGACCTTTAAAACAAAATTATTTACAAATCCTAATATCCGTAAAATACTCCTGTTCGGTCTTAGGTGGTGAATATGGAGCATATACAAAGTAACAACTAATATAGTAATTCCACTCGCATATTGAAACTGGTACATTAATAAGACCAGGAACAAACGTTAACCCTATAATAGTAGCAGTCCGTGTTACATAATAACCCCCATAGCGATAATAAGCAGACTTGTTTCTTGTAATTTCTACCCAGGGCCTCGCGAATCCTACTATCAAATTTTCTGCTTTAAGTAAAGTTACGTGGGGTCGGGTCTATACTTGAGGCCCAATTCCATCCTTTTCATCTTCCCTATAATAAATAATACCAGGATATTTTCCAATAGGATACTCTGGCGTTGGTATAGGAGCTTCTGGAAAAGTAGCCTCCACCGATGTTTCACCTTCTATTCTACCACTACTCAAACTCTCCTGTGTTACAAAAGGTGTGGAATCAATTGGAATTTTCTCAATACTCTTAGTCCCATCTGTATATTCGATGGTCATAACTCCTTTTGTAAAATCCCTGATAGTGTGTTTTCTTACTTTATATACAGGAGCATCCTCGTTTGCTTTTTCTTTGGTACAGGAAAGCGCTAAAGCAATGCTGGCGAATGCCACACTAACCACTTTAAAATTAAACTTCATAGTCTTATTGTTTATGGTTGGTAAATTAATCCTTACAAATAGGTAAAGTTTTCTGGGGTCCAGGTTAACCACTTCTTTCCGAAGATAAGACATAAAACGGCAGTTGGTCTTAAACTTGTATATTTATACCGTAGTACTATGCTTATATATATTATATTGACTTCAACGAAATAAACCAGGATAAAAGATCCCACACCAGGTAAAAGCGATATATTCCACCAGCGACAGATTCAGCACGAAAGTAACCTGCTCAAAGGCCCCAATGTTTTCACCCCCCCCAATCCCAAAACTTATTTATAATACCCTCAGGCGCGTTTGGCGCCAGGCTGTAGTTACCAACTTTCTGCCCCCGCTGTTATAGTTATGGCTACTTGCGAAAGGATACACCGTTACATCTGGCTGCATTCCGTGATAAAATAAGACCCGCATATCCCAACTACTATATTTCCCGGTTTTCCCATATTAGTTTCCTGTCTGGTTGACCGTTGGAAGTAACGCCTGTACATAGGAACCATCCGGCATCCTGCGCCAATCCTTTAACCGCTGGCTCACAGGTGTAATAGCCGCCTCTATGTTGTCTGTAATGCTGGTCGGCTCATAGTCGTAGATGTTATCGGCCAAAAATTCCCAACGGTAGCATGCATGGGAGTGTTAATTGGGAAAGTGGCGCCCGTGTGAAACCTGCCTGGATGAGTTATACACCGAAGCCAGTAAATTTTGCCGCCTGATATTGTATATTGCAGCGTGTAATGATTGTTAATTCCAACTTCTTAACGCCATCTATGAATATCAAAGTATTTGAAAAACTCCGTGCAGCGGAACTGATAAATGACACGGAGCTTGGGGCAGTGAAAGCTGCGGAAGATCAGCGGCTATTCTCCCTCCACTGGGAAATCAAAACATTGCTTTATCTCGGCGTACTGTTGCTGAGCGGCGGCTTAGGTATCCTGATCTATAAAAATATCGATACCATTGGCCACCAGGTGATACTGCTGATCATTGGGGCTATCAGCGCCGGTTGTTTCAGCTATTGTATCCGGAAAAAAGCGCCCTTTTCATGGGAGAAAGTAAATTCGCCCAACGCCTTTTTCGATTATGCGTTACTGTTAGGCTGTCTTACCTTTGTTACTTTTGTGGGTTACCTGCAGTTCCAGTATACTGCCTTTGGCACTGCTTATGGATTAGCTACCTTTATCCCGCTGGCCGTACTCACGGTAAGCGCTTATTATTTCGATCACCTGGGGGTACTGTCTATGGCCATCACCAACCTGGCAGCCTGGATGGGTATTGCGCTCACACCTTTCCAGGTGCTGTCGGCCAACGACTTTGGCAACGAGCGGCTTATCTATACCGGCGCCATACTTGGTGTGCTCCTGCTTTCGCTGGCGCTTATATCTGCCCGGAAAAATCTTAAAAAACATTTTGCCTTTACCTATCAGAATTTCGGTGCGCATATTATTTTCATTGCCTCTGTGGCAGGCATGATCGTGTTTGACACAGGCTGGATTGCCTGGTTTGCATTTATGGCAGTTGTTGCATACTTCCTGTACCAGGAAGCATTTAAAGAACGGTCTTTTTACTTCGTGCTCATCACCGTGCTGTATAGTTATGTGGCTATAAGCATTGCCGTGGTGCGCTTGCTTATTTTAACAAATGATATTGGCGGTATATACCTCGGACTGTTGTATTTCATTGCCTCCGCCATTGGTGTAATTGTGTTACTGATTAACCTCAACAAAAAAATCAAACATGCTCGCGTATAATTCCACAACACTCGATAACCTTGAAATAAAAGAAGAAGCAGAAAAAGCACTGCGCAAAAATTGTATAGAGCTATCTACCTACAAAGCCATTGAGGCTGCACACCCGGTAAATTTCTATACGCCTAACCCGGTGATCAAGATAGGGCTGTTTATACTTACCGTTGTTATCGTGTCCTTTTCGCTTGGCTTGTTATCGCTGATGATGCTTGATCTTCTCCGGAATGAAGATGGCTTCGCCGGGCTGTGTATCCTTGCAGGACTGGTATGCTACGGCGTCCTGGAGTTGTTTATCAGGGAGAAGAAATTATTTCGTGCAGGCGTAGACGATGCCCTGCTGTGGGGAGCCGTTTTACTGATTTGCAGCAGCATGGCCATAGTTGATCATGTTTCTGCCGGCACCATCTGCTTTGTGGTATGCTTTGTTACCCTGTTGGCCACCTTACGCTTTGCGGATATGGTGATGGCTGGAGTATCCTACCTGGCCTTCCTGGGTTTTATATTTACGGTAGCCATGGAGCTGGGGCCTGTTGCCAAAATCATTATGCCTTTCCTTATCATGGTAATATCCTTTACCGTGTATGTTGCTGTAAAAAAAATATCGGGATATCATTTCAGCAGGCATTATAAACACTGCCTCACGGTTATATCCGTGCTTTCCTTACTCACGCTTTACCTGGCTGGTAACTATTATGTGGTAAGAGAGCTGAGCAATGTTATGTTTGGCCTGCAGCTGCAGGACGGGCAAAGCATTCCCGGCGCTTTGTTCTTCTGGGCCTATACAGCGGTTGTTCCACTGGTATACCTGTGGCTGGGCATCCATAAAAAAGATGCAGTGTTACTGCGCACCGGGATGATATTGCTGGCTGCTATTGTATTTACCGTGAGATATTACCATAGCGTGCTCCCGCTGGAAACAGCCATGGTGCTGGGCGGACTTGTACTTACCGTTGGCGCCTGGGCATTGATCCGTTACCTGAAAACGCCCAAACATGGGTTTACTTATGTGGAAACGGAAGATCCTTCCCTTGCAGATAAATTAAAGCTGGAATCCCTCATTATTGCACAAACTTATGTGCCGGGCGCCCAGCCTGCTACTACCAATGATATACAGTTTGGAGGCGGCTCCGGTGGGGGCGGTGGCGCCAGCGGGGATTATTAATTGCATTATAAAAGCAGGCCTCTTCTGTTGCGGGAGAGGCCAATGCCAGCCTCGTTTGCAGGCATAAAAAAAGCCCGGCTGAATGATCAGTCAGGCTTTAGAGCGAAAGACCGGGCTCGAACCGGCCACCCCGACCTTGGCAAGGTCGTGCTCTACCAAATGAGCTACTTTCGCAGATGTATTAAGAACTTTATAAAAAACTGGAGCGAAAGACCGGGCTCGAACCGGCCACCCCGACCTTGGCAAGGTCGTGCTCTACCAAATGAGCTACTTTCGCAGGTATTAAAAACTTTCTTATTTTAAGAACTTTTCCCATCGAAGCGCATTCTTTCGTTTGCTTTGCCCCGCGGCGTTTTCGTTGGGATTGCAAAGATAGGAAACGGACTGAAAACACAAAATTTTTTTTGGAATTTTTATGGATTTTTTTTGCTCACCGCTGTATAACAACTCGCTGGAACACAACAGGGAGAAGCATTTCATCAAAAAATAAGTAATACTTTTTATTTACATTGTGCTCGCTACCGGTGCTTCGCGGATCACTACCGGCTTCTTCTTCGACTTCTTCCGTTTACCCCACCATACATAAAAACCTGTTACAGGTAAAGACGCGCAGATCAGGCTGATAACAAATGCCAGGATCTTTCCGGGCAGGCCGCCAATAGCGCCCACGTGGATATCGTAGTTCATTTCTATTAACCGCTCTCCGTTGTTCTTGTGCGAATCATTCCTTCTTCCGAGAAAAGCGCCACTATACCGGTCAAACGTCAGCTGGTCGCTTCCGTAGTAGGTTTCCACGCTTTTATTCCCGGTAACGGTGATCACTCCCTTCGGCCTTTCATCAGCATAAATATAAAAGCGCTTTGCCTCTTTCAGCATTGTCAGGGCCTTGCTATAAGCAATGTCCAGCGGATTGCTGCCTGCAGGCACCGGCGTTTGGGCAGATTCATATTGCTTTACTTCGGGGGGCGTGGTGGTGCCGGCGGCCACTACATATACCGTAGCCTCGAACCATTTAAACGCCCATACCATACCGGTAAATGCAATGACCAGGGCTATGAGCATCGCGTAAAAGCCCAGCACATTATGCAGGTCATAATTAACCCTTTTGAAACCGGCTTTCCATTTAATTTTAAAGCTTTTGTCGCGGTTGGCTTTATTCCACTTCTTAGGCCACCACATAATCAACCCGGTGATCAGCAGGATCACAAAAATAAAAGTGCTCCAGCCTACAATGGGCTGCCCGTATTTATCGTTCAGCAACAAGCTCCAATGGATACCTTTCACCACCGAAAAGAAATTATGCTTGTGATCAAGTCTTCCTGTCACCTGCCCGGTATAGGGATTGATCATTACAGATTCATAATACTCCAGGGTACCGAAATAGGTAAGCGCGGTATCGTTGCCTTTATAGGCCATAAATTCCCAGGCCAGGTGGGGCTGCCGGTAAGTGGTAATGGATGACAGTGGTTTATCGGGACCGAGTACAGCCTCAGCAGTCTTTTTCAGCTCGCTTACAGGATGTAAGGGGCTTTTTTCCGGGGTAACATATAATATTTTACGATAATAGAAATCATTCACTTCTTTCTGAAAAACAAACAAACAGCCGGTAATGCTTACAATAAGAACAATAATGCCTGCGCCCAGGCCGAGCCAGAGATGCAGTTTGTCCACAACTATCCTGAACAGCGACTTGTGCTGCTTCTTCTTTAACTTATCCGTCCGTTTAAACATACCAAACCACCGGTAGATATCATACCAGGATACAAAAGTCGATTCAAAAGAGCAAAAAACAGGATCGGATCGGGAAATTCTTTTACGCAAAACGGAATCACCGGCATAAAAAAACCTCCACCGGAATACCGGTGGAGGCTGGATAATTATGTTTAAGCGGCTGCTTACTTATATTTCGGATTGTACAGTGAACTTTCCTGCACCTTTACTTCCGGTTTGCCCTTGTATCTGTGTGCATAAAGTCCGTAGCTAACTCCCAGGATAAAGGCTACCAGACAAAACAATTGCACATAAAAGAGCCAGCGGGAACGGGAAACCTTGTCTATAGTGATGTCGTACTTGTTTTCTACTGTATTCTGTTCCATAATCAGTTTATTTCCGGTGCAAACCTACATAATGATTTTGAAATTTTCGAATTTTCGCGCTGGTAATTTTGGGAGATAAAAAGTTTTTCCGGGAGACAGATCAGCATTGATCAGATCAATTCAGAAAAATGTTTATGCCCCAGGAAGTAGTAACGCCAGATCATAATACCATGAAACACGCCGTTCATTTTCATCAGCTTCATCTCCGGCAGATCATCTTTCTTCACATACTTCCTGCGCCAGCGATAGTAATCTTTATAGGCGCGGTAAATGGCGGTCATATCCCTTGGTTTTCCCGCCACCAGGCTTTTTACACCTGCCAGTATGTCCAGGAAAAACCGCTGCACCAGTACTATCCAGCGGTCTTCGCTATGCAGGTTCTTCCAGAGCATCATGAGGTTGTTCCTGAAGTTCAGGTACAGCTTACGGGGATTTCCCTGCGGCAGGCTGCCCCCTCCCACATGAAACACCCTGGAATCCGGGCAGTAGCAAATCCGGTAACCTGCCCGCTGTAAGCGCCAGCAAAGGTCCACTTCTTCCATATGTGCAAAAAAATCGCGGTCGAAGCCCCCTACCTGGTGATAACAGGCGGAACGGATAAACAATGCCGCCCCCGTGGCCCAGAAAATATCCTGTACATCGTCATACTGCCCGTTGTCTTTCTCGGTAGTATACAGGATCCGGCCCCGGCAAAAGGTATAACCCAGGATATCCATCCATCCGCCGGCGGCGCCTGCGTACTCGAATTCCTCCGGGTCTTTGTAAGCCCTCATTTTAGGCTGGCAGGCGGCTATCTGCTTATCCTGTTCCATAAGGGCCACTACCGGCTCTATCCAACCCGGTTCCACCTCCACGTCCTGGTTC
This sequence comes from Chitinophaga polysaccharea, assembly GCF_902150045.1. Taxonomy (GTDB): domain Bacteria; phylum Bacteroidota; class Bacteroidia; order Chitinophagales; family Chitinophagaceae; genus Chitinophaga; species Chitinophaga polysaccharea_A. Next base: position 1,095,697 of record NZ_CABFVU010000002.1, on the reverse strand, counting down.
AGCAACACGTAAATATCGGCCTGCACATGCTGCAAGGCATCATTATACCCTCCGGCAAACCCATCATTATGCGGATTCCGGATAACCCGGATCTGCGGATAATGCGCTGTCACAAAAGCCACGCTGTCGTCTGTGGACGCATTGTCGGCCAGCACCAGCTGCAGGTTGCCATAGGTAGACCGGCATACAGAGGGCAGGAACTTCTCCAGAAAAGATCTCCCATTCCAATTTAAAATCACAACTGCTACGGATGGCAATACGGACAATGAATATTACGTTTATGCGTGAACAATTATTTTTGAGATGCAAATATGCAACAAACGATCCTAATATTTGCGAATCATTACAGAATCAGGTAAGCTGAATAAGGCTTAAATTAGAAGTATGTTTAAACAGTATATCGGTTGGAAGTTTGTACTGGCCTCCATAGCAGTGCTGATCATTGGCACCACTATCTGGTTTGTAAGTAATTTATCCCACAATATCCAGGAAGAAGAAAGAAAAAAAGTGGCCACCTGGGTGGAAGCCAACCGCGAGCTCCTGCGGGCAGGTTCTGAAGCTAACCTGAACCTTGCTGTCGACATTGTAACCAACAACACCACCATCCCGCTGATCCTAACAGACAAAACAGGTAAGATCCTGGACAGCCGTAACCTCGACTCCCTGCGCATCATCCAGGACCCCAACTTCCTCCGCAACGAGCTGCAGGCTTTTAAAAAGCAACACCCGCCGTTCATCATGGAAGTGGATTCCAGGCAAAAATTATATAACTACATCTACTACGGCGATTCGCTGATCCTCCGGCAGATCCGCTACTATCCGTACATCCAGCTGATAGTAGTGACCCTTTTCATTGCCATTGTGCTCTTTGCCCTGTCCAGTACCAACCGCGCCACCCAAAACCAGGTATGGGTAGGCCTGGCCAAAGAAACGGCCCACCAGCTGGGCACTCCCCTGTCGTCCATGGAAGCCTGGCTGGAAATACTGCGCGATAATGAGGCCAATGCCACCATTGTTACAGAGCTTTCAAAAGATGTGGACCGGCTTAAACTCATCACCGACCGCTTCTCCAAAATAGGAAGCGTTCCCAAACTGGAAGAGAAAGACATCGTGGCACAGATAGAGAACATGGCCAATTATATCCGCAAAAGAGCGCCTCAGAAAGTAGTGCTTACCGTTCACAGCGCAGAAGAAGAGCTCCCCGCCATGTTCTCCCCCCCGCTTTTCGACTGGGTGGTGGAAAATCTGTTAAAAAATGCCCTTGATGCGATGGAAGGAAAAGGAAAGATCGATATCACCATAGAAAATCACCCCACCTTTATCACAATAGATGTGGCCGATACGGGTAAAGGCATCCCGAAACTAAGCTTTGAAAAAGTGTTCAAACCCGGCTTCAGCACCAAAAAGCGGGGATGGGGATTAGGACTGTCGCTGGCCAAACGGATCATAGAAGAATACCACCGGGGCCGGCTGTATGTAAAATCCTCCGAAATAAATAAAGGCACCACTTTCCGGATCCTGTTGCGGAAATAATTGCCTTTTTCATGAAAATATGAATAAATAAATTTGCTTATTTTAAAAAAGCCATTATTTTTGCACCCCATTCTACCAGATGCGAAGGTGGCGAAATTGGTAGACGCGCTACTTTGAGGTGGTAGTGCCTGAAAGGGCTTGGGAGTTCGAATCTCCTCCTTCGCACAAAAGGAAACGATCGGTTTTGATCGTTTCCTTTTTTTATGCAATCAACAGGCTGATTTGCATTGTTTTATTGCTCCATTTGTGGTGCAATAATTGTGTTCGGGATCTTTCAGAAATTCTTAAGCCCCGATTTGTCATATAGCCAAACTGCAATGGAAAGGCTAATATCGGGTGTTCGATTCATTCATTAGGGTTCAGACTCTGCGAAGTTATCATTTCCTTCTGCGTTTTATATGTCCTCGCAATCAAGTAAAGGAAATCCAGTATTATTTCTGCCTTTTCCCTGCTTACCTTTATGCCGTTCCGGGATAGTAATCTAATGGCTTGATCAACAGATACCTTTCTACCTGAAAAACTACTCCGATTTTTATAATGAAACTCACTCTCATGTCCCGCACCAGATGGGAGTTTATTCTCTGTAAAGGATTGTTCAATAATGAGCAACCCTTTTTCTTTGGCATCCCTCAAAGGACAAATACCCTTATCCGCCTGAGGCTATCGATGTTATGTGCAACAGACTGCATCCTTCTGATAAAGGCAATCGGCTCATCGTGGATATGCTGGTGAAGATCATGAAGAAATGAGGCGGAAATTTTTTTGTAACATTATTTGGTCCCGAAGAGTTCTCTGAGCTTTTTATCGAGCGGGCCATCGCTTCCGCCAAAGCCTACTTCTTTCAGCAATATTTTGCCGGCCGGATCGATCAGGATAGTTGTAGGCACGCCAGTTACCGCAAAATGGCTTTGAGAAATATCTTTCGTATCCAGCGCCTGCAGCCAGGGGAGCTCTTGTTCTTTCAGACCTTTCAGCCAGTCTTTCTTATCCTGATCGATAGAAATGCTGTAGATCTCGAACTTGTCGCTTTTATATTTCTTGTATATCTCTTTCATATGTGGGAAAGACTGCTTGCAGGGACCGCACCAGCTTGCCCAGAAATCGATCAGTACGTATTTCCCTTTCAACTGGCTGAAACTGAGCGGTTTTTCTTCAGGCGTGTTCAGTGTGAAATCTTTTACAGTGCTACCGATGGCGGAATTCTTCATGCCTTGCATAAACTTTGCTATGTTTTTCCCTTCCTCTGTTTGCTGCATCTGGGGGGCCAGCATTGCGTAGAGTTTCTCCAGTTGCGATGTTTCCAGCAGGGAGAATACCCCATTCAGTGCCACAGCAGATGCATAGGAATCGGAATGTGATCTGACGAAATTTTCAAGCTCACTGCTAATACCGGCCCGCTGCAGCCTTTCGTATTCTTTTGTAGCCTCTTCAATTTTGGGATTGTCCTGCGTATACCATTTGTCGCCAAACTTTTTTTTCAACTGCTCCTGGACCTGCCTGGACACTGAATCCTGTCTTTCACCCCATTGACTGAATGCTTCGGCGGATTTCATACCGGAGATTTTCATACTGCTCATTCCTTTCGCAATATCGCCGCCAGACAGCGTGATGGTTCCTGCCTGGTCTACCACTAAAGCGTAGGGCACATACCCGCCTGTCATATTCAGGTCATATTCCGTATAGAACAGCGGCATGAACAATTTTTCGAACGGAAGGGTAAATTCGAAATGTCCATCGGTCATTACCGCGGAATCGGTCTTTACGCCCGTCCCGTAAATGTAGATCTTGTTGTTGCCCTTCGTATCGCCGGCAAAAGTACCTTTGATCACCACGTTCTGTGCCATGGTTTGCACAGCGAGCAACACGAGCGCTGGCAGGATTATTTGTTTTTTCATATGCTGTTTGGTTTTATTTTAACAGGTGTATTACGTTTCAGTTACCTTTCTCTGAACGTAAAACTTACAATTTTACCAAAGCCCTCGAAAAATTGTCTTGGCTCCAGCGGTTTATTGCCATCAGGAACTTTGTAAATACTGAGTTTCCCTGTGTTGGAAGGATTACTGTTCTTATATGTACATACAATAAGGTCCCGCTCCATCTCCAGGTACATAGCTGCATAGGGAGTAATATTGGCGTCGGGTTGCTGGAATTTATGGAAAGCTATTTTGCTGATGGTTTCGCCGTCAAGGTCCAGCATTTTAAAAGACTGCTTCAGGTCGAAGTCATATTCATACAACTTGCTGCCAGATTCGTAAAAAATATAGCCGGTCACCGGGCTCACAGCAAATTGTGTTGCCTGGCCAATTTCCTCTGCTGGCATTTCTGCGTAATAATTTGTTTTGCCATCGGCGGTAAATCGCAGCAGGTAATGTTTCAGGGAAGCGGTATCTTTCAGTATGGCAACAGCTTCTCCTCCGTTGTAGGATATATATGTCATATACACAAGGTCAAGGCCCCGTTGCTGAACTCCTGGCATTTCAAGTGGAAACGTGAGGGTTCCCGATCCGGGGTAACGATAGAATTTTTTATTTTCTGAATTAAACAATATCATTACATTATCTGCCGCGCCGGCGAAATATGGAGCAGCTTTATACCTGACTGCCCTGCCAGGGCTATTATTATCTGTTATTTCTTCCAGGTTGTTGACAGGCCCAACGAATCTATCATCCCAGTAGCCCTTGTGATAGACGTTGCCATTGTTATACATGTCTACATGGAAAATGCTGTATTCCAGGCTGGCTTTATCATAGCTGGGAGGATTTCCGGGAACAAGCTGATCGAAACCGGCTTCTGGTAAATTTTTTAGTTCATCTCTGTTTGTGATCCAGCCTCCCTCGGAAGTTACAATGACATTGTAAAACATACCCCCATCACTCATGCCATTGTACCGCAGAAATCCCACGGAAACCGGTGCACCGGAAAGCTTGACATCGGAATGCATGGTGTCCAGGATGTTTTTATACAGCCTGTTCTCTGCCTTATAAGTAGACAACATGTCCAAACGCGCTTCCCCATTGACATCGGATAAAACGAGCCATCCCATGTATGCTTTATTGTATATAGATAACAGGAAGGGTTTCAGGGTGTATATCCCGGTACGTTTGTCCGTTACCCGAAAGTACATCTGGGTGGTCCCAAGGTCCATATTCAGCACGGTATCTATATTCAGGCCGGAAAATATCAATTGGGGTCTCCAGCCTGTGAATCCTTTCTCAAGTCCCTGAAACCATTCATACCTATAGTTGGCAGTATCTGGTTGCGCATCTTTGGAAAACACAAGCCTGGGGCTAATCCTCAGCGGATCTCCATTAAAAACATAGTATATCGAATCAAGATCATTAATGGTAATCTCATTGATATCATGATAAATGTAATTGCCTTTGTCTTTCTGACAGGAAATGGCGAGTCCGTAAACACCCAGGATCAGCAATAACCTGGTCATCGTACTTTTTATGGTATTTATCATTTTCTGGTTATCATTTATGCAATAAAAAACATACTACTGGGCATCTCCTCCCATTTTTATGACATTGCCATTTTCATCCCGGATGATATTACCCTTTTCTTTTTCATTATTCAGGTATGACTGAAGCTTCCGGGCAAAGGTGCGGCATTGGGCAGTGTTATAATTTTCTTTTAACGATTTCTTATAAAACCGTATAATATCGATGCCAGTTATCTCTATAAGCAACTTTATTTTTTTCTCTGAATAAGTGCCCAGGTAGGAGCGGTAGGTATCCCAGTACGGCGGGATATAATATCTATACCCAAAATATATGCTGAAGCGATCCTTGTGAAGCACTTTGCCATTTGATAATGGCACGGCAGGCCGTGGCTCTACAGCGAAATATTGATTGGGGAGGACCTTTAATGCCAGCACGAATATCTCGCCTGCCTGGGCCTTTTCTTTCAGCAGCCTTATCCTGATCGTAGCCTTATCTGTATTTGCTTTTACCGAAAAGGTATCTTGCAATGGCAGATAATTTATCCCCGCTACAGCAGTGGATGCAATATCATCTATCACCACTTTGACAGGTCTGTCTTTATCGGACATCCGGCCCCAGACCTTTACAGTAACATCATAGTCGGTATAAGCCGTAGTATCCCGGTAAAAGGACACAGTTGCAGAATCACTGGAATTATTATTAAAGAAAATATTGTCTGAACCTTGATAGGTCATCAGTTCCGACTTTTTACAGCTTGCCAGCAGACACCCTAACAGGATGTATATTATGATAAAGTGTTTCATCAGTTCGTTTTTAGCGGTTACGGGTTTCAGAATCAGGCAAGGGAATCTTGTATTGCCTTTTTCCCATGGATATGGTTGCTTCCGGGCTCAGCGGATCAGGGATTGCAGGGAAGTTATTTCTTTTGTAATAGAAGAAAAGCTGTCCTTCGCCCCAGAATTCCCTGGCGTATTCTTTCGTCAGTTCCGTGCTGATATCATTTACGGCTGTAATATCCGGTAGCCCACGGTTGGCGCGGACCCTGTTCAGATATACGCTTGCCCCGGCAGTATTGCTGGTACATTCTGCCGCGATGTAGTACATTTCAGATATCCGTATCAGGGGCTGGAAATATCTTACCGGGCTTTCCTTGTCGTTTACTTCTGTGAACTTGTAGAATGTTTTGTAATTTTTGTTGGAGGACTGATCCAGTATCCAGGACGATCTATAACGGAAATCATTGGAATAACCGTAAACGGATGTCAGTTTATCAGATGTTGGAGCGAGCAGTTTTCCTGCGGTTATGCCCGCATTGAAGTAATTGCGTTGAAGGGTATACAGATTAATGTTCTCAATACCGAAGAGAATCTCAGAAGAAAAGATCCTGTCAGGATTTTCGATCCCGGGCAAAGACGCAGCGGCCGGCGACCAGGGAAAATATGGAGTAGCTTCGTCAATTACCTGTTGTGCGCATTTCAGTGCCAGGGCTTTATCATTCTTATATAGCGCTACCCTCGCTTTCAATGCCAGCGCTGAAAAATAGTTCATCCGGTGATTACGCAGCTTATAAAAATCCGCAAATACATCTGTCCCTGAAAGAGGCTTTACGCCTTCTGTACGGACCGGATCACTGCCTAGCTTACTGATAGCGCTATCAAGGTCGGCCAACACTTTATCCAGTACAGCTGCTGCCGGCAGCAAAGGGTTGGCAGCTTTGGAGGGCTCGCTGTAATAGGGAATCGAGATTTCAGACGGTGCTGTAGCCACTACCGGCCCAAACACCCGCAGCAGCTCGAAGTGGTGCATAGCTCTTAAGGCATACATTTCACCCCGGAGTACCTCTTTCCTGCTGTCAGCAAGCACTGTTGACGGAGTGGCAGCGATCTTTTCCAGGAGCACATTTATATTCAGCACATTACGGTAAGATTGTTCCCATACTGCACTAAATTTCTCTTTAACTTCCTTTTCATCATAGCTAAATTTAACTACGCCGTTGAAATCAGTTTTTTCGAGATTATTAGGGCTGTAATATTGCGCCAGTACGTCCATGGTGGTTGCCGTTAAATTACCGCCATACAGCCCTTCATCAGCCATATTCATATAGATGCCGGTAACTGCGCTATTAATGGAGGCTTCGCTGTTATACACGGTCTCTTCCAAAAATTCATCTACCGGTTTTACGTCCAGGAATTTTTTGCAGGAAACTGCGCAAAACAAAGAAGAGAGGAGTGCCAGGCAATTTATGTACCGGTTCATGTGTTGTGTTTTAGAAATAAGCATTGATCGTAAAAGAGATGTTCTCCGCAAAAGGATAGTCTGTACCTCTTTCTACCTGCACATTGGTGAGGCGGAAGATATCATTCATGGTCACGGAGCATCTGAGCTCCCGCATGCCGATGTACCGGAGCCAGCGGCCCTTGTCCTGCCGAAAGCTATAAGACGCATTGATTGATTCGCCGGCAAGAAGATTTTCTGTTTGTACAAACCTGGAAGACCTAGGAGTAGTTTCTGTAGTGGAAATGGCGCGGAAGAAACTCACATCCCCCGGATTTTTCCATCGCTTATACAGGGCCCTCTTATCCTGGTTGTTCCTCAGATCGACAAATGATATGTTTTCTACTTTATTGTAGAGCGTTTCATTGAATGACGATGCTCCCAGTGTATACCTCAGGTAAGCGGATAGCCGGAAGTCTTTGAAACTCAGGCTACTGCTGATCACCCCTTGAACTTTGGGTTGACTATTGCCTATTTTTACAATGTCTTCAGGCCGATAATGATCTGTATACATGTTGTTTTTTGTTAGAAATATCTCGGCTCCGGTCATAGGGTCTATTCCAAGCGAACGTACTGCCCATATGTCATCAGGACTGTATCCATCATAATAACGCTGGAGAGAATTTGATTCCCCGGCCGCTTTGTTGAAATTCTGAAGCAAGCCAGACAGCTTGCTGTACTTGCCTTTTACGATAGCGCCGTTAATACCCAAGGTCCACAAAAGATTGTTGGCCGGGCGCCGGATGGGGGTCACCTGCAGGTCCAGCTCCATACCAGTGATAGTGAGCGCTCCTACGTTGTTTGAAATGTCTGAAAGACCGGTTGAAGTAGGCATAGATACGGGTACTACCAGGGGATCGGTGAATTTACGGTAAGCATTTAATGTCATGAACACACGCCGTTTGAGCAAACTGAGATCCAGTCCAAGGCTGGTTTGGGTGGTTTTTTGCCACTGGAGATCAGGATTGCCCAGCTGTTTGATATTCAAACCCTGACCGAAGAGCCCTGAACCAGGCAAGTACTTGTAGGAGGTGTTAGATAGAAATCTTCCGAAACCCTGGTTGCCATTGATACCAATGTTGCCCCTTAGCCGGAGCTGGTCGAGCCATCCTGCAGATTGAAAGAATTTCTCCCTGTTAATATTCCAGCCAATGCCTGCTGACCAGAAGGGGGTAAAAAGGTTATTGGATCCAAAGCTATTGGAACCGTCAATGGTATAAGTCAAATCCAGGTTGTATCTTCCATCGAATGAATAGTTCAGGCTGCTCAGCAGGCTAACGCTTCTGGATGTGACGTTAAAGTATTGAGGTTTGGAATTGGGGCGATAACCGAAAGCGAAGGAGGGAATGCCATCCACACCAACCGGGAAGCCCACAAAATCTGACTTGATGCTTTCGTTCTTACTATTCTGAACGCTTCCTCTTACATTGAAGGTGATACTGTGCACATCCTGTATTATTTTGTTATAGGCTGCGCCCAGGAATGCCTGGTAACCAAGATCGTTGCTTTTCCCTTCACGCATACTTCCCTTCTCATAAACGGTCTTGCCATCGAAGCTGGTATTAAATGCCGGCACGTATACGCTGCTATTGTGAAATGTTTTACGTATCTGCAGGCCAGCAGAAAGCCGGATGTCTTTAAGAACATCCCATATCAGGTTCAGGTCATTGGAAATGGTGGTGCTATTGGATTTGTCGAAACCATTCAGCGTTGCATTATAGAGGGGATTGCCGATCTGGATAACCTCAGGCAAGGCGTAGTTGCCTGGATCGTATTGATATTCCTCGAGGTACCTGTTGGTATTCAGATTGCCTGCTCCGTCCGTTTTCCGGTAATAAGGACTGAGGGTTACATATTGGGAGAAGCTACCGTAGGGGGAGTTGGTGCTTTGGCTTCCATCAATGTACAGCTGGTTCGTAATATTGATCTTCCCGGTTCTATATCCCAGGTAGATATTGCCTCCCCAGGTTGTTTTGCCGGATCCCTTCATAATGCCTTTGGCATCCTGGTAGTTTAACCCCAGTCCATAGGTGACTTTCTGATCGCCGCCAGATATACTAAGAGAATGACCTATATTGAATACATTTCTTAAGGGAATGTTGAGCCAGTAGCTGTTTACACCCTTCTGCACTTCCTTTAGTCTTTGGTTATAAAGATTGATATTAGGGAAGCCGGCTACATAGTCGTTTTCTTTATACATACCGGAAAGCCGCTGGAATTCGAGGTGCTCTGCTGCATTCATCATATTATAACTACGCAGGTCGGGAATTTGCAGGTTTCCGTTAGCAGCATAGGAGATCCTGAACTCCCCGGCTTTGGGCCTTACGGTTTCAATTACTACTACGCCGTTGGCAGCTTTAGAGCCATACAAGGCGGTAGAAGCCGCATCTTTCAGAACGGTAATCAAGGCTACCCGGTTGACATCCAGGTCTACGATCCGCTGGAGAGTGGTTTCCATACCATCAAGGATGAATAAGGGTTGATTGGGATCGCGGGCATATATGTCATTGATAGCCTGGCCAGACATTGGATTAATGCTGGTTTTACCTCTTAATTCTATTTTAGGAAGCTGATTGGGGTCTGAACCCATCACATTGTTTCCCTGGATGATGAATGAGGGATCAAGTGTTTTCAGGCTTTGTAGCACATTGAGCGTACCCGTCCTTCGCAATTCTTCTCCGGTAAATGTGCTGGTGGCGCCGGTAAATGACTCCTTGCGCCTGTTGAACATACCAGTGGTAACGTAAACGTCCTGCAGGGTGGTGACTGCCCGGCTTAGCTGAACATCCAGGAAGTCGGCCCCGGCAACTTTGATCTTCCTGGTCTGGTAGCCCACATTGCTCACCGTCAGCGTTACGTACATACTGTTTACCGGAATAGCGAAACGGCCATCTTCATCACTGAAGACGCCGGCGCTTTCATCGGATGACCGGATACTTGCGCGTACTACCGGCTTCCGTGTTTCGCTGTCTGTTATCCTGCCCTTCAGCATTCGGGTACTGGCGCTATCTTCCTTGATTTGCTGCGCGGCGCCGGCGCCAATCGGAGTATCCGTTTGCGCTTGACCTTTGAAAAATGAGCAACAAACGGCAAGGAGTGCCAGAAGCATCCCCCGCTTCATAACACAAACCATTTTCATTACTTGTAGCGGAAACTGCAACACGTCTTGTTTACGCTTTTCTGTTGGCAGTGAAAGTGGCATATGTGCCATGAAAGAAATACAGGGCCGGCAATGCAACTTTTTTTGCATAGGTACAATGTATTTTCGGTTGATTTAAAATTTCTAAATTTGTGCCCTTAACATCAGCCAGGGTAATTAAGATTTTCTTTTCTTCATTTTAAGTATCAGCTGCAACTTTTAATTATGTCCCTTATTTTATTAGAAATGACCTAAGTTTCCTTATACCTTAACTCCATTCGAAAAATTGGCTATCAGACCAGGCTCCTGAGCAATGAATTATGCAGGGAGGTTTTTCATGAACTTTTTGCAAAATAAGTACACCCAGATAAAATATTATTAAACCTGTTTAATAAGTTGTGGCGCTACCCGCTTTATCAGTGGAAAACGGGAAGACTTCTGTTGCTGTGTTTGGCGTATGCTATGGGGATGATATGTTTGTCAGATAAGGGATACCTATGAGAAAGACGGGAGGAAGGTGGTCCTGATGTGGAGAGAATGTGTACCCGATGTGGAGGGGAAGTGAAGAGAGGTTAAGGGAGCTTTTCTGTATTATTGCAGGGAATAATACGTTTTTCCTGCCGGAGGAACCTTCATATCAATTTTTGTCACCCCCCTCAAAACCTCGCCACTCGTCTTTGACAGCCCTATCCAAAGCTCTTGGAATTTGCCTGAAAAGTTCTAACCCACTCCCATCTCCCGCACTTAAGGAAACGATCAGGTTTGATCGTTTCCTTTTTTTATCCAAATCAACAGGCTGATTTGCACTATTTTATTGCTCCATCAGCAGACCTGTCGCCGCCCGCACCCCTCGGTTATAAATTACTTTATCCAGGTTAAGATCCAGATCAATTGGGAAGATTTCTATCGATGACGAACCAACAAAAACGATCTGGCTTTTTTGGCTGTTTGATTTTCTACAGCCTATCTGGTTAAAATATCATTTTGAAATTTAATGATATCCGGATGCAGATCCGTAAGTTCAGTGGCTTTGTCTGACATACTATTTTTTCTTGTTGATTCGGTTTGTCTTGGTTAATTGTCGTTTCTTTTTAGTTCGTTTGCTCCCAACGACTCATTTTTTACGCCGTTATCCCTTTGAAAAACTCAACTATCCTGCCCTGCGCATTTTCGGCGTGCATCCATTCTATCATCTCAAATGATGTCGCTGCCTCTTGTGCGGCACGTTCACGCATAACTGTTTCATAAGCTGCAATGGCAGTTTGTGTGTCTTTAAAATGCTCATTAGTGAGACATTCACTTAATTCAAGCGCATCAAGCATAGCCAAATTTACCCCTTCACCGGAAGGCGCCATGATGTGAGCCGCATCTCCAAGTAAAGTCAGGTTGGGTTTCGCCTCCCATGTTTGGTCTAAAGGAATGGAATATTGAGGTCGTATCAATACCGGCACATTAGCATTATCGAATAGCTCAAACCATATGTCGCCCCATTCCGCAAACGTTGTTTTGAACCATTGCCTCACCAGTGCGCTGATTGGTGCATTGCTGGCGCTGGCCCTGACTATGGAAACATTAAACATCTTTACGATCATTGGGATGATTATGCTTTTGGTGTTGGTCTCCAAAAATGCTATTCTCATTGTCGACTTTACAAATAAACTCAAAGAGGAGGAATATGGAACTGTGGAAGCGCTGATAGAAGCAGGCAGGGAAAGGCTTCGTCCAATTCTGATGACAACGCTCGCAATGATTTTTGGTATGTTGCCCATAGCAATGGCAAAAGGCGCGGCAGCAGAGATAAAAAACGGGATGGCCTGGGTAATCATTGGGGGGCTCACAAGTTCTATGATCCTCACGCTTTTTGTGGTGCCTGCCATGTACCTGATTGTAGATGGTATACTTGACCGTCTTTCCCGACGTCGTAAGCGGCCCTCCATCGGGTGTACCTCATAAGTGGCAGGAAGGCTGAACATAAAACAGATTATATCTTCTGTTCACTTATGGGTAACAATTACACATACAGTGTAAACAGTTGTAGGTTAGGTATACGGCCCCGATGTTTATCGGGGCTTATTCCCTTCGGCGCAAAACGCCTAATCCGCGTGTATATCGCTTCATCTTAAGATGATTAATGTGATGCCGCCTTCAATCCAACAATAGAGGCTATCAATGTTACAATAAAGAACATTCTCCAAAAATGGGCAGGTTCATTAAAAACGAAGATCCCCATCAGGGCAGTACCAACTGCGCCAATACCTGTCCATACAGCATAGGCGGTTCCCAGAGGCAGACTTTGAGTAGCCTTCATCAGTAAAAGCATACTGGCCACTAATGAAAACAGGAAAGCACCGTACCATAAATACATGGCTGTACCTGTTGATTCCTTTGCTTTTCCGAGGCTGGAGGTAAATGCTACCTCGAACAGGCCAGCGATAATTAAAATAATCCAGTTCATATCATTAATTTTAGCGTAATAAGTTCACGCAATAAAGCGAGCAAAAAAGGTTATTACTATTAAAATTACGGCATCATACACAAACGTTACTCAAACCTCTGATTACGAAATACCTAAAAATAAGTTATGGGCAAGATCAAAATAGCGGCATTTTCAGTTTCCATGGATGGGTTCGGAGCAGGACCACGTCAGAGCCTGAAAGATCCACTCGGCATAAGAGGCGAAGAACTTCACACATGGATGTTTCAAAAAACGGATGGTAACAGCGGGACAGGTGTGGATAACATCGTTCAGAAGTCAATGGAGAATATAGGCTCCTGGATCATGGGGCGTAATATGTTCGGACCACAGGTGGTATCGAGCCTGCGCTTGAGGAAGCCAAAAAGGTGGCAAATGGAAAAGAAATGCAATTGACATTCTCACCCGTTTTTTCGGATCAGGAGAGCACCTCTTTTCAGGAATTGATATACCTGCCCTGGGTTTCAATCAAGTCGAAAAAATAAACGGGGAAAATGCAACACACATTATTCTAAAACGTTAAAAATACAGGATATGGGCAATTCAAACACACAGGATCAGCGTATCGCAAAAATGATCTTTGCCTCGGTCTATCCATTGTACGTCCAAAAGATAGAAAAGAAAGGCAGAACAACCGAGGAGTTACATCAGGTCATAGAATGGCTAACAGGCTTCGATAACAGGAAACTGCAGGAATTAATAAAAGAAAAAGTAACTTTTGAAACGTTCTTTCAGCGTGCTTCGCTAAACCCCAATGCTCACCTCATTACCGGCGTAATTTGCGGGTACCGTGTAGAGGAAATCGAAAATCCTTTAACGCAACAGGCCCGGTACCTGGATAAACTGGTGGATGAATTGGCAAAAGGGCGGAAAATGGAGAAGATCTTGCGCGGATCGTAAGGTGGCCTGCTGCAACACTTTCACCTGCACTTCCAGTACGGACCGCTTTTAAAGCGTATGTATGCCTCCCATAGATAAACCGGCCAATGCCCTTTTCTTTGCAGAGGTGTCTGCACGGTAATTTTTTTCCACCAGCGGAATAATAACCTCTTTTAGCTCTGCTTCAAATGTTTTCAACGGAGATTCACTGAAAGCAGTGCCGCCAACATTCGCATCAGGCATAACCACCAGCATAGGCCCCGCTTTCCCTGAGGCGATCAGGTTATCCATGATCAGATCCGTTTTACCTTGCATGGCCCATCCCGTTTCGTCTTCGCCGCCACCATGCAAAATATAGAGCACAGGATATTTCTCGTTGGTATTTGCCTCGTAACCCGGCGGAACATAGATACACAGCTGTCGCCATGAACCGGTAACCTTTGAGAAGTATTTCCTGGTCCGGATCTCTCCATGCGGCACATCTCTTAATGCGTAATAATTACCGCCGGCAAACGGTATTTCAATACCGCTTGCCATTCTTCCCATGCCGTAAAAGGTTTCACTGGCGGGATCTGCAACTGCTACATCGTCTATCAGCAGGGAATAATAATGAAATCCTTCGCTTATGGAATCCGTTGTTACTGTTCATACACCGGTGCTGTCTTTCACCATGTCATACTTGCGGCCCAGGTCAACCTGGACCTTCCGCGCTTCGGGCGCTTTGATGTGGAAAACAACCCGGTGGTCGGCCAATACCTGTGGATACTTTGCATTGCGTACATTGGTTTCGGCAGGTGCGCCCTCTACGGGGTATTTTGAGAACGTAGCAGTATCCACCGGTTTAAATATCAGCTGGGAAAACATAAACAACCCGTTTTTCCATACCTTAAAGTCATGTACGCCAGGCTCAATGTAATAGATATGCGGCACATTGTTTTTTTGCAGGTAATCATGTGTACGTTTGCTGAAGGAAATTAACCCGTCGCTGGCGCCGCAGGAGATCCAGAGCAGTTTTATTTTCTGTCTTGCTGCTGCAGGATCCGGTACCAGCTGTTCCGGTGTTTTGGTGTTCGGAGCAGACGAAAAGCCGCCTATCCAGGCAAACGTATCCAGGTTACCCAACCCAAAGTTCAGCGACTGCCCTCCTCCCATCGACAAGCCGGCAATGGCCCTGTGTTCCCTGTCTGTGTAAACGGGATATTTCTTTTGTATATAGGGAATAAGATCGTTCAACAGATCTTTTTCAAAAGTGGCAAACGCCTGCACTTTGTCGGGAGCCATGATATTACCGGTAGCCCGGTCGTCTTTCATAGCCCTTCCGTTAGGCATAACAACGATCATTGGCTCAATTTTCCCCCCGGCATACAGGTTATCCAGCACTACCTGTGGCGTGCCGCCTTTCAGCCATTCCATTTCGTCGCCGCCAATGCCATGCAACAGGTATAACACCGGGTATTTATTCATCTTTGAAAATCCCGGTGGCAAATATATCAGCGCTTTACGCAGATTGCCCACTGTTACTGAGTTATAGGTGATGGTATCAATGCGGCCATGTGGTATATCAGCACGCAATGCGTCAAAACCGGGAGGTGCATGCTCAATAATATCCTGGGTAAAAGCAGTTATAGTAAACAATAGAAGAAAGGTAAGATTAGATACTATTTTTTTCATGTGGAACGGATTTTTTTACTGTTGTCAATGTCGTGCTAACGCCTGCTGATAAAACAAAAATACAGGAACCCGCTTTTAAGCAATGGCTTATTTGTCGAAATTGATAGTATAATTGTCTCACAGACGCTAATTTAATACGGTAAGAAATAATTAAGCGATGATATAATGCTTTTAAGACCAGGTGGCGATACAAACAAAAAAAATGCATCCTTTATCAGGGATGCAGGTAAATCGGTTCCCTTTTAAGGAAGATTTTAAGCAGGCATTGCTCAAAGGATCTGGAGCACGCTTCCCGTGAGCTGATACTTAATATCCGTGGTCTTCGACAAATTATCCATAAACTCCGGCAACCCGTCTTTTTTGGTGAGCACGCCGCTAACTGTAATTCCTTCTGCCCCCGGTGTATTAAATTGTACGGTCACATCAAACAGGCGCCTGATTACAATGGCTATTTCTTTTAACGGGGTATTCCTGAAATAATATTTTCCTTCCAGCCATGCAAGCGTATTCCGCGCATTAAACTCGTCGATCCTGAAACCATTGCCCTGTTGGGGATTGTAAATGGCTTCATATCCGGGCAACAGCTGCACGCTTTGATTACCTGTTTTACTTTTCAGGGACACTTTGCCCGATGAAAGCGAGAGCCGAGGACTGTTGCTGCTGTAGGTATTGATATTAAATGCGGTGCCCAGCACATTAACAGAAAACTGCCCTGTATGCACAATAAAAGGATGGTTAACATCTTTATGAACGGAAAAATACGCTTCCCCGTTTACAAAAACTTCCCGGGTACGCCCGTTGAACGACACCGGGAACCTGATTTCAGACATGGCGTTCAGCCATATTTCTGTACTGTCCGGCAATGTAAGCTTGTAATCTTTCCCGGCGGGCACCTGCAGCAGGTTCATCGTTGCAGGGGCATCGGCGCTGGCCGACTCATATTGCAAACTTTTGGGCGATACCCTCATCTGTGCAGAGCCGATGCTGAGCAACGACGACTGGGTGGTATCAGAAAGATTAACAGTTTGCCCGTTAGCCATCTGCAGGATAATACTATTGCCCGGCGCGGTGTGTTTTACAGCAGCAACAGGATGTTGCGCCTGTTCCCGGGAAAAGAAAAAAAACAGGTATGCAGCGCTTCCCAGCAGCAGCAATAAACCGGCAGCTACCCGGTATAGTACCTTCGTATTATTTTTCTTAAAGAGATGCTTTCTTTCTTCCCACAACTGTGATTCGTTCAGCTGTTGCAGGTATTGCCGGGCGGCAGGATCATTGAGCTGATGCTGCAGGCGGGCGAACATATCTTTTAACGCCGGATCGGCGGCCATAAGCTCCTGCAGCGCATGGTCGTCTTCCCCGGAAATGTTCCCGGACAGCTTTTCCAGCATTAATTGATCAATATATTGCTTATAAGAGGTCATTGATAGTAAACTTAATGAGAGAAGTAAACGCTTACAGTACATTTCATTCCGATACTGGTGGATGCAGTTTGCTACGCAGTGTTTTAACAGCTATTTTAAGATGGGTTTTCAGTGAATTGATGCTGATACCCATATTGTCGGCCACTTCATGATATTTTTTCTGCTGCATATATACAAGCGTAAATGCCCGCTGGCGCTGGGCCGGAAGCTCGCTCAGCAATTCATGCAGCTGCCGGTGCAGTTGTTCCTGCGCGCTCCATCTGTCGTCTGTGTCCTTTTCCGGTATGCACAGCTCATCAACTGTTTCCGCATATCTCTCAATCTTTCTCAGCGCCCTTTGTTTCACTTTATGGTAATCATTTATCTGGTTACGGACAGCAGTGAGCAGGTAACTTTTAAGACAGCCTTTTATATTCCGGTACAACTTCTTTTCCCACATACTGCTCAATACCAACTGAACAAGATCGTCTGCCGCCACCGCATCGCTGGTGCCGAGATATGCTTTGGTCCACATCAGCCGGTAATACTTCTTAAAAATAACCTCGAAGGCGTCACCGGCATTTCCTGTTTTTAATAATGTAAGTATAACTTCATCTCCCGGATATTCAGGCATAAAAATACTTTTTAGGCTGGTTGATTAGATAAAGCGGATAATATTCGTTTGGGACATTGAGGTTAAATATAAGGCGTCTGTATGATAAAATGTTAATTTGACAATTATTAATTTTTTTAAGCAAGCGGGATAACGGTTTTCTCATTCACCCATTTTCCAAATGTGTCGTCTTAGTATAGTGCGCCACAAAAATCAAGCACTTATAGTCACCACGTTACAGTCATTGTCAACCAAACAAGGAAAATGAAAAGAAGTATCCCGTTATTGAATACTGGCCGGCGCTCTTTTGCCGGGCCCAGGGCGTTTATCGCCGCTTTTTTGCTCTTTTTTTTAGGTTTTACTGCGCGAAGTCAGAATATTCCTGCATCCACAGTGTCTATCAAAGGAAATAATATGACGCTGGAGAGTATTTTCCAG
Organism: Chitinophaga polysaccharea; assembly: GCF_902150045.1. GTDB lineage: Bacteria > Bacteroidota > Bacteroidia > Chitinophagales > Chitinophagaceae > Chitinophaga > Chitinophaga polysaccharea_A. The sequence goes on along the minus strand of NZ_CABFVU010000002.1, from coordinate 1,077,831 downwards.
GCGATTGAAAAACAAACAGACCTCACCTTTTTTTACAGCGACGACCTCCTGAAAAGTGAAGTGATCAGCGGCCCCATTGATTATACAAATACCCGGGTAGCCACTGTGCTGAACGAAGTGCTGAAAGGCCGCAATTTGCTGTATGAACTGAAGAAAAACGTGGTGCTGATCAAACGGGGCAGGAACCCTGCCGCCGGGGAAGGCAATCCTGCTGAAAAAAAGAGCGCCACGCAGGAACGGCAGGTCTCAGGCCTGGTGCTCGCCGAAGATACCCGGTCGCCCCTCCCCATGGCAACAGTAATGCTCAAAGGAACCACCACCGGCGCTAAAACAGACCAGGACGGGCACTTCAAATTAAAAGTTACGGGTGACAATAAAATACTGGTAGTACAATACATAGGTTATGTGTCAAGGGAAATACCCGTAAAAAATGACGTGGGCAATTACGAGATATTGCTTTCCCCCCGGGACAATACCATTAAAGACGTGGTGGTGGTAGCTTATGGTACCCAGAAGAAATCCAGTATGGTGAGTTCTATTACCGCCATTGAGCCCAAGGAACTGAAGGGGCCTACCGGGAACCTCACCACTATGCTGGCCGGCAGGATCCCCGGGGTGATCTCCTACCAGCGGAGCGGGGAGCCGGGCGCCGACAATGCGCAGTTCTTTGTAAGGGGCGTAGGCACCTTTGGCGCCGGGAAAGTAGATCCCCTTATCTTAATTGATAATATAGAATCATCTTCCAGGGATCTTGCCAGGTTGCAGCCAGATGATATCGCTGGTTTTTCTGTTTTGAAAGATGCCACGGCTTCCTCGTTGTACGGGGCCAGGGGCGCCAACGGAGTGATACTGGTAACTACCAAAACCGGCAACCTCGGAAAGATGCGCTTCAATTTCCGCATGGAAAATTCTACTTCTGCCAACACCCAGAATTTTAAACTGGCAGATAATGTTACCTACATGAAACTCGCCAATGAAGCGGTGCTAACCAGGAACCCGCTGGGCGTATTACCATATTCACAAAATAAAATTGACCATACTGCCGCAGGAGACGATCCCTTATTATATCCCAACAACAACTGGATACAGCAGCTGATCAAGGACCGCACTACCAATCAACGTTTTAATATCAATGCCAGCGGGGGCTCAGACAAGGCAAAGTACTACCTGGCCATGACCTATAATATTGATAATGGCATCCTCAAGGAAAACAAACTGAATAATTTCAGCAATAACATCAAGCTCCGCTCCTATTCCATTTTATCAAACGTTACTTTAAACCTTACCAAAACAACAGAAGCACTGGTAAGCCTTAAAGGGCAGTTCGACGATTATAACGGCCCCATTGGGGGCGGCGCCGCTACTTTTTATAATGCCATCTGGAGCAACCCGGTGGCGTTTCCGGCAGTATACCCCTCAAATCTTCTGCCCTATGCCAAACACCCGCTGTTCGGAAACGCCCTGATACCAGGTGGCGGCGGGCTATATGTGAATCCATATGCCCAATCGCTTTCCGGGTTCCAGGCCACCAATACCAGCACGCTTACCGCGCAGCTCAGTTTGCGCCAGGACCTGGAAGCCATTACACCCGGGCTTTCTGCCAGAATGATGGCGTATACCGGCCGGTATGCAAATTTTGCAGTATCCAGGCAATACAGTCCTTATTATTACCAGTCGAGCGCAGTGGACGGAAAATTTACCGGCCTTACCCTCATCAACGATGGTAACGTGGGCAGCGTTGGCCCAACGCCCACAGAATATCTCACCTATGCGCCCGGCGATAAAAATGTAAATACCACCACCTATGCCGAAGCCGCTGTAAACTATTCCAGGATCTTCAACAAGGTACACAACGTAGGAGGCATGCTGATAGGCACCATCAGGAATTACCTTACCGGTAATGCTTCCAGCCTGCAGCTTTCCCTGCCCGCCCGCAACCAGGGCATATCCGGCAGGTTTACCTATGGATATGATGACCGTTACCTTTTCGAATTCAACTTCGGGTATAATGGCTCTGAAAGGTTTGCCGCCAACCACCGGTTTGGCTTTTTCCCCTCAGTGGGAGGAGGCTGGATCGTATCCAATGAAAAATTCTTTAAGCCACTGGCCAATACTGTTGACCAGCTGAAATTCAGGTTCACTTACGGACTGGTGGGCAACGACCAGATAGGCAGTGCTACCGACCGTTTCTTTTATCTCTCGGATGTTAATTTAAATGGCAATGCAGCAGGATACTTCGGTACCAACTTCACTTACAACCGCCCTACCGTAGCCATCAACCGTTATGAGAACCGTGACATCACCTGGGAGCTGTCTAAACAAACCAATATCGGGATGGACCTCACCATGTTTAAAAACCTTACCATCACCGTAGATGCCTATGAGCAAAACCGCAGCAATATCCTCATGGTAAGAAACACTGTGCCCAGCTCAATGGGCCTGCAGGCAAACATTTCTTCCAATGCAGGAAAGGCCTACAGCCGGGGAGTTGACCTCGTGACCGATTACCGTAAAACGTTTAATAATTCACTATGGGTGCAGGCACGCGGTACCTTTACCTATGCCAAAAGTAAACTGCTGGTAAACGAAGAACCGCAATACGCGGAAAACAACCGGAACCTGTCTAAGGTAGGTAACTCGCTAGGGCAGATCTATGGCCTGATCGCAGAGAAACTGTTTATTGACCAGGCAGAAGTAAATAACTCCCCCGTGCAATACGGCAGCATCATGGGAGGGGATATTAAATACCGGGATGTGAACGGAGATGGAAAAATTACTGATGCCGATTATGTGCCGATCGGGTATCCTACCACACCGGAAATTATATATGGTTTCGGCTTTTCTGTTGGATATAAAAATTTTGACCTGAGCACTTTTTTCCAGGGCTCCGCCAGGTCTTCTTTTATCATTAACGCCGCCAATACTACTCCATTCTACCTCAACGGCGGTAACCAGAATGGCTTGCTGCAGGTGATCGCCGACAGCCACTGGTCGGAAGACAACCGCGATTCCTATGCTTTCTGGCCCAGATTAAGCAACACCATCTCTGCAAATAATACACAAACATCTACCTGGTGGTTAAGGGATGGTTCCTTTTTACGTATGAAATCAGCAGAGATCGGGTATAACCTTACCGGCAATATTTTGAAGAAACTACGCCTGACCAGCGGGCGCATTTATGCCAATGGATTGAATTTATTCAGCATCAGCGCCTTTAAACTATGGGACCCCGAAATGGGCGCATCCGGGTTGGGATACCCGGTTCAGCGGGTGTATAACATCGGGGTAGCGATTGGTTTCTAACATTCAAATAAAGCATTAATTCATATGAACGATAATAAGTTTAACAGCAATCGCCTGACAGGAACACAGGCTTGCAACAGCAGCCAGTATCACGTTGCCCGTTCCATCTTCTTCCTGCTCATCATGATCCTTTCCGGAGCAGCGTGTAAAAAACCTTTCCTGGATGTAGTGCCTGATAATGTGGCCACCATCGACAATGCCTTTACTTCCAAAACAGAAGCTGAAAAATATTTATTTTCCTGTTATGCCTACATTCCTGTTAATTATGACCCCACCTATAACGTAGGGCTATCTGCCAGCGACGAGGTATTTGTGCTGGACCCCACGAATAATATCAGGTCTACCAATGTATTAAGACTTGATTATGGAGATCAGAATACATCTGATCCCATCGCCAACTACATGACCGGCGACAGGGACGGTGTGGCCTGCTATAAGGCTATCAGGGACTGTAACATCTTCCTCGAGAATGTAAGCGATCAGGGTAAAGTGGCGGATCTGGATATCGATACAAGAACCAGGTGGATAGCAGAAGCCACTTTTCTGAAAGCCTACTACCATTTTCTTATGTTCAGGGCTTATGGTCCTATACCGGTGATAGACAAGAACCTCCCTATCAGCGCCTCTATCGACGAGATGTATGTTAAACGCCAGCCGGTAGATTCAGTTGTAAATTATATCGCCGGTTTACTGGATGCAGCAGCAACGAACCTTCCGGTGAGCATCGCCAATATATCCTCTGAATCAGGGCGCATTACCAGGCCCGCCGCATTAAGCTTAAAGGCCAAATTACTGGTAACAGCTGCCAGCCCTTTGTTCAACGGCAACTCCGACTATGGGTCTTTCAAAAACAAAGACGGTGTACAGCTTTTCAATACTGTTTTCAGCGCCGCCAAATGGCAACGTGCCGCCGATGCATGTAAAGCAGCTATTGACCTCTGCGCTGCACAGGGAATCCGCCTCTATACTTTCCCTGAGCAGACAATACCGCTGAGCGCTACTACCATGACGCAGATGAGCGTCCGCAATTCCATGAGCGAGCCATGGAACAGCGAATTGGTTTGGGGCTCTACCAGCGGCGTTACCTGGGGCTGCACCTTCCTGCAACGCTGCGGTATCGGGCAGTTCGATTTTCCCAATGCAGTAGCATCAAAAACGGCAGGGCATCCGTTACTGGGCCCTACCATCAAGATGGCCAAAATGTTTTACACGCAAAACGGCGTTCCCATTGATGAAGATAAAACACTCGATTTTTCAAATATCGCGGCACTGCGGGTAGCTACACATGCCGAAAGGTTTAACATTAAAGAAGGAGAAACCACTGCCCGCTTAAATTTTGACCGGGAGCCAAGATATTATGCCGACCTGGGATTTGACAGGGGCATCTGGTATATGGCCAACAGCCCTTCTAAGAATGATGAAAATACATTCTGGCTGATGGCCCGCGGCAGTGAACTGAGCCAGTCGTCGCCGGTACCTATTGCAGGTTTTTATATGAAGAAAGTAGTGAACTGGCATATGGACTGGAACACAGTCACCTATCCTCCTTATCCCTATCCCGAAATACGCCTGGCAGATCTGTACCTGCTCTACGCGGAAGCACTGAATGAAGTACAGGGTCCCGGAGAAGATGTATATGATTATGTTAACAGGATAAGGGCCAGGGCCGGTTTGCAAACAGTACAAAGCTCATGGTCCAACTACAGCAGGAACCCTTCCAAATACACTACCAAAGAGGGAATGCGGGCCATCATCCAACGGGAAAGGGCCATTGAGCTTTGCTTTGAAGGACATCGTTACTGGGACCTGTTACGCTGGAAAACCGCCGCACAGGAGCTCAGCGGCAATATCACAGGCTGGGTGGTAAGCGGTCAGACCGCAGAATTGTACTACCGTGAAATTTCTTTTCTCTCCAGGCATTTCGTAGCTCCCCGCGATTACCTGTGGCCGATAAAAGAAAATGACCTGCTGGTGAATCCCAATCTGGTGCAAAATCCCAACTGGTAAACTGCACAGCGTGCGGATGTCTTTTAACATTAAATCATTAAGAAGTGAAAACAATAAAATCAAATACGATCTTATATACAGCGTTTTCCCTGGTACTGATATCAGGCTGTAAAAGAGAGGAACTGAATAAAGCCGTGGTTACCAATACCAATCCTCCGGGCATGGTAACGGGCATCACCGTGACGAATGCAAATGGAAAATCAGTGATCACCTATTCGCTTCCATCTGATCCTGATCTTTCCTATGTAAAAGCTGTGTATGAAACCTCCCCGGGGCATCCTGCGGAAGTAAAGGCTTCACACTACGAAAATACACTGACGGTAGATGGTTTCGGAGATACACTGGCCCATGTCATTAAGCTGTATTCCGTCAACTCCAGCGAAGTATCGTCGCCTGCAGTTTCCGTTACGGTAAATCCCCTCACACCCGCTATTAACCTTGCATACAGGTCGCTGGTGGTGGAAGCCACCTTTGGTGGTTTCAATCTTACCTGTAACAATCCCACGCTGGAAAACCTGGCCATTATCCCGCTTGTTGATTCTTCCGGTACCGGCAAATGGGTACAAACAGTAGGGATGGACAATGTATACAGCAATGACCCCGTGATCAAAAGCGCAGTGAGAGAGCAGCCTGCTGTCAAAAGAAATTATGCTTTTGTGGTGAGAGACCGGTGGATGAATTTTTCAGATACCCTGTTTGTATCGCTCACGCCATTTTTTGAACAGCTGTTACCCAAATCGGAGTGGAGCAATTATGTATTGCCGAACGATGCCGGGATCCTGAATAATGGCGGCCGTACAGATGTGCCGTACATATACGACGGCGATTTCCACCCGGGATGGCCGCGTTGCCTCTTCACCCTGGAACAGGCCGGCAGTCCGCAAATGGTAACACTGGACCTGGGCAAGGCGCACATCTTCAGCCGTATGCAGGTAAATCCCTACAAAGAGCTTGGCAACAATTACTATGTAAGAGGCAATGTGAAAGATTTTGAAATATGGGCCTCCAACAGCCCGGGTCTCAACGGCAACCTGGATGAAAGCTGGACCAAACTGACCACCTGCCACGTGGTAAAACCATCCGGTTCACCTTATGCCACGGAAACCGCTTCCGATCAGACACTGGCTTACAACGGCTGGCAGTTTGATTTCCCGGCCGGGCAAACCGCCTACCGCTATATCAGGATCAGGAGCTTGTCGAACTGGCAGGGATCTTACTTTATCAATATCGCGGAATTTACATTGTGGGGTAACTAGTTAATGATCAATCAACGAAATTCAAAACAAATGAAACAGCATCAACTTACAGCTTCCTGTATAATACTGGCGCTGGTGTTTATCATAAGCGCCTGCACCAAAATGGATGAATACAGGGATAAATATATGGCGGGTGGCGCAATCACCTATCCCGGTAAAATGGACTCTGTAAAGGCTTTCTCCGGTAAAAGCAGGGTAATGATCACTGGTCTTTTTACCTCCGATCCAAAGATCACCGCTTATAAAGTATTCTGGAACAGCCGCCAGGATTCTGTTGAAGTAGCGGTTAAAAGAACGGCCGGTGTAGATACTCCGAAAGTAATTATCTCCGGTTTACCTGAAGGACTGATGAACTTTGAGATCAGGACCTACGATGCAGCCGGCCACGTTTCTATCCCGGTAAACACCTCTGCCAACGTATTCGGGCAGCTGTATGAAACTGCGCTTATCAACCGGGGCATCTCCAATGCGGAAATGCAACCCGACGGTTCTGCCCTGATCAACTGGGTGGATGTGAACGCAGATGCAGGCGTGGTAAACATGCTCATTAAGTATGAAGATAACACCGGCACACTGCACGATACCCTGGTTGTATCCGCCAATACCTCCTTCAGCACCTCGTTGCCCGCTTTCAGATCAGGCAGCGGTATCAGTTACCGGACGGCTTACCTGCCTAATCCTACCGCATTCGACACCTTTTATGTGGCCTTTCAACAGCATAGCGTAAAAGCGGATGTAACGGCTCAATACATGCAAAATACCGGTCCTTTTGTAAGGGCCACCTATGATGGCGGCAGATGGGGCACCCTGGCAGCGCCATGGATCACCAGCCCCAACGTGATGAACCATTCCGGTTTTGGCGGCTATGTGGCCGATGCCGGTGGTTGCCTGGTAATGGAATCGGGATGGGGTGGCACAGCCAACATCATCAATGGTAAAATATACCAGACCGTTACTTTACCTGCGGGGAATTATATTTTCCTGGTGAACTGCTACACAGAAGCGCTTGACCCGGTATACGTAGTGGCTGCCGCCGGCAATACATTACCGGATATAAGCGATCTGCCTGCCGCTGCGGGATACATTGCATTCCCCACCACCAGGTTCGCGAATGCCACGGTACAGTGCCAGTTTACCATTACGCAGCCCCAGGCGGTTTCATTAGGCTTTGTAGCTACCATGACCTCCGGCAACCAATACTGGCGCGTGCCTTCGGTTAAACTGATAAAAAACTGATCCTTTGTTTATCCTGTGCCTGCCAGAAAGCCTGTTCCTTTACCGGGGCAGGCTTTTTTAATCTGCTCCAATCCCAAAGCAATGTTAAGGGCAAAGCTTTTAACAAATGATCGCCCAACTGGTATAGTTATACAAAGATTTTTGTAAATTGGTTTGTATATACCCATTCTTCTTAGCACATGGACCAATAATTTTCACAAACACTCTATTATAACCCCGGACAGACCAGTTGGCACCCGAGTAATAATACAATACAATAAAAATAAATAACCCCTGAAATCAACATTATGAAAAAACTTCTATTTGCATTGGCAGCGTTATTCCCAATAGCGGCTTTTTCCCAGGATGCCCCAACAGTAATAGCACCCGGAACAAAACAAATGGCCGCGCAGGCCCAGATAGAAAAAGGCTATACAACCCCTTCCGGGTGGACAGTTAAGCCCGGTGATGAACTTAAGATTGGAAAAGGCTCCATGCCCAATAAAACATTTTCGTTCATTTATCAGTCGCCCGCCGGGTTTGCAACAGAAACTTCCGGAGACAATTACAGCAACAAGAGATATGCGGGCACCAATATGGCCGGTAAGTCAACAAAGGTAAAATCCCTGATTGCTTACGGAAATAAAAAAACCGGGTATACCGTTGTTGCAAGGGTGGGCTTCGGAGAACTGGTGAATTACTGGATCGAAATAGATAATGCTGTTGATGGAGGAGAACTCATTCCGCCTGCGGCATATGCCAAAAAAGAACAGGGTAGCGCCCCGGCGGGTGGCTCTGTAGCCGATGAACTGAAAAAACTGAAAGAGCTTTTGGATTCCGGCGCCCTTACGCAGGAGGAATACAACGCCCAAAAGAAAAAGCTATTGGGTCAATGATAACTCCCGGGCTATAGTATAGATACTCCCGGTTTCCGCCGTATTTTCACCGTATATACGCCATTGTTGCGCCATTGATAAGCCGTATTCAAGAGATACGGCTTATCCTCCCTTCTCCACCGGCTATAATCCCCGTATCCGCCAAAGAAACCGGCACCCCCCATCCTTAACAATTCCCTAACCTTCATTTAACCTCCGTCTAACAATCATTTCCCATCTTGCTGGCGTTAACCCGGCAGGAAATACTATCTATTGAAAAACCTGAATTACTGTTGTTTGTTTTAGCCATTATTCATGCAGGAGGAAGGAAGAGCCAACTACCTTCCTTTTTTTATTCCGTCCGCTAAACCCCTATCTTTACGTAATTTTTTACTGAAGTACTATGGGAACATCAATTACCTGTCCCAGTTGCAGGCACCAGTTTGTGATGGAGGATGCTTTTGCAGCGGATATAGAAAAGGAAATGCGGGGAAAAATGGAGTCGGAATGGCGTAAGCGGCTCGACTCCCTTCAGGCTGAAAAAAACTCCCTGCAATCGGAAAAAACAAAAATGGCGCAGGAACGCCAGCAGGTAGAAGCACTGAAACTACAGCAGGAGGAAGAAGTGAACCGCCGGGTGCTCGCCGAAAAAAAACTGCTCCAGGACGCCCTGGAACAGGAGCTGCGTAAATCCATCACCGCCGATCTCAGCAGCCAGCTATCGGCCCTGAAGGAAGCTAACCTGGAACAGGAGGAAAAGCTCAGGGAAGCCCGCAAACAGGAACTGGAATTCCTCCGTAAAGAGCAGGAACTGAAAACCAAAGAACAGGAACTGGAAATTGCCCTGCAGAAAAAACTGCTGGAAGCAAGGTCTGAACTGGCCGACCAGATACGGAGAGAAGAATCCGAACGTAACACACTGAGAGATACAGAGCACCAGTTGCGCCTCCGTGAACTGGAAAAACAACTGGAAGACCAACGCAAACTGGCCGAAGAAATGAGACGCAGGGCAGAACAGGGCTCCATGCAGCTGCAGGGAGAAGCACAGGAACTGGTGCTGGAAGAAATGCTGCGCCTTCATTTCCCGTTCGATGAAGTAACGCCTGTAGGCAAAGGCGTTCGCGGCGCCGATTGCATACAGCTGATCCGCAACCAGTACGGGCAGGAATGCGGGCGCATCATCTATGAAAGCAAACGCACCAAGGAATTTATCAGGGACTGGGTGGAAAAACTGAAAGCAGATATGCGCAGCCAGGGTGTGGATGTGGCCATCCTTGTTACCCAAACCATGCCAAAGGATATGGAACGCTTCGGTGAAAAAGAAGGCATCTGGATCTGCACTTTCGCTGAAGTAAAAGCGCTGGCTTATGTACTGAGAGATGGCATTATCAAAATTTCAGGCAAGCTCCGCTCACAGGAAAATAAAGGAGACAAAATGCACATGCTCTATGAATACCTTACCGGCGGCGAGTTTGCAGAGCAGTGGAAAGCTATCCGCGAGGGGTTTATGTCCATGAAATTATCCATCCAGCGCGAGCGCGACGCTATGGAAAAACTCTGGAAAGCACGCGAAAAACAACTCGAAAAAGTATTACTCAATGCGGCGCATATCAAAGGCTCCATTGAAGGTATTGCCGGCAGCGATTCGGTAGATCTTCAACTGCTGGAAGATGCTTCCGATGAACTTCCTGAATAAACAACACCCTATGCAATATAAAACGATCAACACCATTATATTCGACCTGGGAGCAGTATTGATCGACTGGAATCCCCGTCATTTATACCGTAAGATTTTTTCTTCGGAAGAAGAAATGGAAACCTTCCTCCGTGAAGTATGCACGTCCGACTGGAACGAAACACAGGATGAAGGCCGAACCCTGGCCGAAGGTACCGACCTGCTGGTGGGCGCCTTTCCTCTCCATGAAGAAAATATCCGCGCCTACTACGGCAGGTGGGAGGAAATGCTTGGCGGGGAAATTGAAGGCACCAAAAACATATTGCATCAGCTGAAACAAAGCGGGCAATATAAATTATATGCGCTCACCAACTGGTCCGACGAAACATTTCCCGTTGCATGGGCCATGTACCCTTCCCTTCACTGGTTCGACGGTATCATAGTGTCCGGCAAGGAAAAAATGCGCAAACCAGCCCCTGCATTTTTCCAGCTGCTATTAGATAGGTATAACGCTAACGCACCTACGTCATTGTTCATCGATGATAATATTCGTAATGTGAAAGCAGCGCGCGAGTTCGGTATAGACAGCATCCTGTTCGAAGATCCGGACCAGTTAAAAATAGAATTAGAAAAGAGATCTATATTAATTTAATCCACTACATTAATTATTGTACTGTTAACCCTTCTCCTACTTTAGGATTTCATTAACACTCCATTGATAAACTTTCTGTAACAATCAACCATCTAATCCGTTTAAGAGACATAACACGGAAATGGAATTGTCAGGACACCAACCTGACTGGTCCATAATCGTTAGCCCGTAGATTTATTTTTTTAAACTAATACGCTAGGACATGAAAAGAACATTGTTTTTATTCAGTGCCGCTGCCGCAGTGGTAGCGATGGTTTCATTCAGTAGCTGCCGTAAAGATCCCTTAAAAGATATGACCAATGAAGAGTCAAGGATCTACATCACCAATCACGACAGCACCGCCAATTTCACCTCATATTCCACTTTTAGCATAGTAGATTCGGTGGCTGTATTAACGCGGACCAGTGATTCAGCGAAGAAAGCGCTGACTGACTACGACAAAAAATTAATTGCTTCTGTAACTGCTGCCATGCAGCAACGGGGTTACACGTTAGTGAACAAAGCTGCCAAACCTGATCTGGCAGTGAACCTCACACGTATCGACAACTCCTACACCAACATCTCCTGGAACCCGGGATGGTGGGGCGGCGGAGGCTACTGGGATCCGGGCTACTGGGGATATCCCGGCGGCGGATGGTACTGGCCTTCTTACTACACTGTTTACCAGGTGAATGAAAGACAGGTAGCCATCGACCTGTTCGACCTCAAAAACCCCAAGAACAACAAGCTCACCGCTGTATGGAATTCATTATGGCGTGGCTCAGGCGTATGGAATACCGATAACATCGATTCCATGGTGCAGGCATCTTTTGCACAATCTGCCTACCTGAGTAAAACTGCTAATTAATGCTGATTGAGAACTTTTAAACTGACAGGAAAATGAAAAAGATAAGAAACTGGATATTGATTTTTGCAGGATGTTTTGCCGCACAGGCTGTATCTGCACAGGTTCGTCCACCTTTATCCGTAGATGTGAATTATTCCATTGCACAACCCCTGGGCTCATTAAAGGATTATTCCGATAAAACCAGCTTCCGTGGCTGGAGCGCCGGGCTACAATACCAGCTGAATAACCAGTGGTCCGTAGGATTACGTTCCGGGTTCCAGGATTTTTACCAGCGTCTCCCGCGTGCAGTATATCCCGATAAACAGGGAGATGTTTCTGCCGTTCAGTCACGCACCTTACAGGTAATTCCTATCCAGGCCACCGTAAGTTATGCGTTCACTTCTCCCTCTTCAGCGGTGATTCCGTATGCTACTGTGGGCGTAGGTACTGCAAATATGAATTATGAAAAATACTGGGGTGAATTTGTAGAGAAAGATAACAGCTGGCAATTCCTGGTTAGCCCGGAAATAGGCATCAATGTGCCTTTTGGAAAGGCGTCGCCACTGATGTTCAATGCCAGTGTGAGGTATAACTATGCACCGTATAAATACGGCGACATTACCAATTTCAATACCGTTCAGGGAAATATTGGATTGAAATTCTCACTGAATTAAATCCATTTGTGTCCATATTCTAAGAAGAAAGCGTGAGAGTGAGCCCCGTTCGTGAACCAGCGAACGGGGCATTTTTTTCAGAACTCCATGTATGCCTTAAAACCTTTACTGAAGGCTTCTTTAATGGCGCCATCCTTATCTTTGTAAATATAAATTGCTTCCAGCCCGTATTCCGGATGTTGTTCAATATAGGAAAGCCCCTTCTCTACTCCCATCAAAATAAGCGGGTTATCAAAAGCATCTGCCGTAAAACAATCTTTTGCGATCACAGTAACACTGATAATATTATTATGCAGCGCTATCCCTGTTCCCGGGTGAATGGTATGCGCAAAGCGTGTACGTCCCTGGTCAAAAAAACGGCGGTAATTTCCGCTGGTGGCAATGCCTTTGTCCGGAAGCCGCACCAGCCCCTGTACAGGCTCATACGTGGTATCGCCGGGCGCTGGCCGTTCTATTCCCACACGCCATGTTTTGTGCTGATGATTATGTCCCTTTGCACATAATTCGCCACCTACATCCACCAGGTAATTTTCTATTCCCTGCTGTGATAAAAACTGTCCTATCACATCCACGGTATATCCCTGGGCAATACCGTTACAATCTATCTGTACCCCTTTCTTTGCAGCATACAGCTGGTCGCCTTTTACACGCAGATAACGGTAACCAATATACGACATCGCAGCCCTGATGCTGTCTGTTGGCGGCACGCCTTTAAAGGAAGGTTTGGCAACACCAAATCCCCAGAGGTATACCAGCGGTTTCACGGTAATATCAAACAGGCCGTTGGTGGCTTTACTGGTGAACAGCGCCTTCCGGATCACGGCTTTCATGTGCTCATCCATGGTGATATGACCGGTTTCATTAAACCGGTTGATGGCCGATCCTGGTTTATATAACGATAGCGACTGGTCGATCACCGCAAACAGGGAATCGATTCGTTCATCCATTAACGTTGTATCGGCCGATAAATACTTTACGATATAGTAAGTGCCCTGTGCTTTCCCTTCACAGGTAATAAGTTTCAGGGCAGGCGCCTGCTGCGCCATCATATCAGTGCACCAGAGCAGGGTGGCCAGGAGTAAGAACTGTTTCATGTAATTGTTGGCAGTAAGCCGGGCAGCTGCCGGCTACTATTTAAATGCGTCTAAACCGGTAATATCCATACCGGTGATCAGTAAATGTATTTCGTGTGTTCCTTCGTAGGTCATTACGCTTTCCAGGTTCATCATATGCCGCATCACCGGGAATTCGCCGGTGATACCCATTCCCCCGAGAATGGTACGTGCATTGCGGGCAATATTGGCGGCTACTTCGCAGGAGTTGCGCTTGGCCATTGAAATTTGCGCTGCTGTTGCTTTTCCTTCATTTTTTAAAACGCCGAGACGCCAATTGAGCAACTGCGCTTTGGTGATTTCTGTGATCATTTCCGCCAGCTTCTTCTGCGTAAGCTGAAATCCGCCGATAGGACGGTCGAACTGTATACGTTCTTTGGCGTATCTGAGGGCCGTATCATAACAATCCATCGCAGCCCCTATCACTCCCCAGGCAATCCCGTAACGGGCGGAAGAGAGGCAGGTTAACGGTCCTTTTAAGCCCCGCGCTTCCGGCAGGATATTTTCCTTCGGTACTTTCACATTATCAAACACCAGTTCCCCCGTAGCACTGGCGCGTAAGCTCCACTTCCCTTTGGTTTCCGGCGTGGTGAAGCCTTCCATGCCTCTCTCCACGATAATACCACGGATCACGCCACTTTCATCCTTTGCCCACACCACGGCGATATCCGCAAAAGGGGCATTGGAAATCCACATTTTTGCACCGTTTAATATTACATGATCCCCTTCTTCCCGGAAGTTGGTGAGCATCCCTGCAGGGTTGGAGCCATGATCTGGTTCTGTAAGGCCAAAGCAGCCCATCATTTGTCCTGTAGCCAGTTTGGGCAGGTACTTCCTTTTCTGCGCTTCACTCCCGAAAGTAAATATCGGGAACATCACCAGCGATCCCTGCACCGATGCGGTAGAACGGATACCGCTATCGCCCCTTTCCAGTTCCTGCATCATCAGTCCGTAAGCAATATGATCCATTCCGCCTCCACCATATTCCACCGGTATGGTAGGGCCAAAGCAGCCCAGTTCCCCCAGGCCCTGCAATATTTGCGACGGGAAAGCTGCGCGCTGGCAATAATCTTCAATGATGGGGGATATTTCTTTCTTCACCCATTGACGAACTGCATCACGGGTCAAAAGGTGCTCTTCTTTCAGTAAATCATCTATGGCAAAATAGTCGGGCGACTGAAACAGATCTTGTTGCATTACTACAGGTTTAATACCCAATATAAGAAATTACCCGTTAGGAACCGCGTCCACCGGGAGATTTAAGCTTTTCGCCGGGAGCTGATTTTCATTAAAAATTCCGGGAAGGCAAACGCGTTATTTCATGACAAGTTTGTACCTTTCCTTCAAATTCAGTTGTTATGGCAAGCAAAGTTTTACCTGCGCTTTTGCTATTGGGATTTTTAGTCGTTGTGATGTTATCATTTCACCCCACACCATTACAATCTGTCGCCCTTCGTGTGCCAACCCCAAAAGTCAGATCAGGCATATCCCCTGAAGTAAAAAGGTACTGGATGGTGCTGTTAAAAAAAGGCCCTTTCCGGAACCAGGATACCGCCCTCGCCGCAAAAATCCAGCAGGCTCATATGGACAACATCAGCAAAATGGCTGCAGCCGGCAAGCTGGTGGTAGCGGGTCCTTTTGAAAATGATGAAACGCTGCGCGGTATTTTTATTATGGATTGTAAAGACAGCCTTGAAGTGGTGTCATTGGTGGAAAAGGATCCTGCTGTGGCGGCTGGCAGGCTGGTTTTCGAAGTCAAGCCCTGGTGGACGGTGAGGAACTGTCTTTTTAAATAACATCTCAGGGAGATGCCGGTACCTGGCGCCTGCGGCAAACCGCCGCTGCCTGGTACCGGCATAAAAAATTATTATACGGCTGCTACGATCTTGTTCAGGTACCCGGCCATTTCCACCTGGTATTGTTTGGCAATACGACGGGCATCTGTTGCAAAGTCTTCTCCGTTGCCTGCATAAATGATGGCGCGGCTGGCATTTACCAGCAGCCCGCAGTCTTTATTCATGGCCTGCAACGAAATTTCTTCCAGGCTGCCGCCCTGCGCACCTACACCAGGTACAAGGAAGAAATGATCTGGTACCAGTTTACGGATATATCCCAGCTGCGATGATTGGGTGGCTCCCACCACAAACATCAGGTTGTCTGGTGTGCCCCATTCCATACCGGCTTTCAGCACTTTTTCAAAGAGGAATTCATCCCCTATCTGCTGCATCTGGAAATCCTGGCTGCCCTCATTGGAAGTTAATCCCAGCAGGATAGCCCATTTTTCAGAGAACTGCAGGAAAGGCGTTACGCTGTCTTTACCCATGTATGGGGCCACGGTAACAGCATCGAACTTGTAGGTTTCGAAAAATGTTTTGGCGTACTGGGTAGAAGTATTGCCTATATCGCCACGTTTTGCATCAGCAATAGTGAATATCCCGGAAGGGATATATTCAATGGTGCGTTGTAAGCTTTCCCAGCCTCGCATGCCCATACTTTCGTAAAAGGCGGTATTGATCTTATAGGCCACACAAAGATCTTTGGTAGCGTCAATAATCGCCTTGTTAAAGGCAAACACCGGATCTGCATGAGAAAGCAGGTGTTTTGGAATCTTTTGTACGTCTGTATCCAGTCCTACGCACAGGTAAGACTGCTTTTCCTTAATCAGATTCACCAATTCCTGTCGATTCATAGTCGGTTAATTTGGGGCGCAAAGTTAAGAAAAACTTAAGCAATGACGCTTCTTTAAACATATTATGATTACCTGTATTTGAAAAACAACTTTTCTTTACTCACTGTGGTAGTTGTGGCTTACCGACAATGCTGACATAATTTAACGTGGAAGATTAAAATAAAGATATTCCTTTTTGGGATTATGACCATCAACAAAAAATAAAATGTTTTATCTATTTATTGGCTGACCTGCGGGCTTCCATTTCAGCTGCCACACGTAAAGAATTTTCGTCGCCCAATGCCCGTAAATGGGCAATGACGCTAAAATAATCGGTGTCTTTTTTATTTTGGCTGAGCTTATAATTAGCGTTTACATTGCGGATGCTCATTTCAAATCCAACGATAGCTTTTACATTATTCCGGAGGGTTTTATCATCAATATCGCTGAGATGTACCGGGCAGGCAGATGCTGCCTCATATTTATCCATGAGCGAGCCGAGCGCTTCCACTACTTCTGCCTCTTCCTGGATACGGATGGAGCCATGAATATGCACGGCCATATAATTCCAGGTGGGTATTTTATCTTTTTCATACCAGGACGATGAAATATAAGCATGATGTCCTGAAAACACGGCCAGCGCTTCGCTTTTTTCAAACCATTCCCATTGCGGGTTGATCCGCGCAATATGGCCACGCAAAACAAATTCTCCCGGTGTTTTCTCCGCCAGCGTCATGGGAATATGAGTGGCATGCGGTGTTCCTTCGTTATCAGTATTGATCAGTAAGCCAAAACCATTTTCGCTGATAAAACCGGCAATGGTGTCCCAGTTGGTTTCCCTGGTGAATTTTGGAGTATACATTCGAAGATATTATCGGAAGATAACGGATTACAGATATTTCTATCCGTAATCCGTCAACCCTGGTGCTGTTATACAATAATTTCCACTATTTTGGTGGGAGCCACATTGGCGTTGCGCATAGCGATGCTGCGGGCAGCCGCGCCGGCAACATCCAGGAAGGCCTTGCGGGTTATTTTCTCATCGCCGGCCATAACGGGTACACCGGCATCGCCGCCTTCGCGGATGCTTTGTACCAGGGGGATCTGGCCAAGGAAAGGAATATCCATTTCTTCTGCCAGGTGTTTTCCACCCTCCTTACCAAAGATGTAATATTTATTTTCCGGCAGCTCAGCAGGCGTGAAATAGGCCATATTTTCCACTAATCCGATAATTGGCACATTGATCTGCTGCCCCATGAACATAGCAATACCTTTTTTGGCATCTGCCAGGGCTACATCCTGTGGTGTGGTAACAATCACTGCGCCGGTAACGGGCACGGTCTGTACCAGGGTGAGGTGAATATCGCCGGTGCCGGGAGGCATATCAATTACCAGGTAATCCAGTTCATCCCAGTATACATCGGTGATAAACTGCTTCAGCGCGCTGCTGGCCATAGGCCCGCGCCAAACAACCGCCTGTCTTTCATCTATCAGCAAACCAATAGACATTACCTTGATCCCATATTTTTCAATCGGCTGGATCATGCCTTTACCGTCCACATTCACCATCATCGGTCTTTCTCCCCTCAACCCAAACATAATGGGAACAGAAGGCCCGTAAATATCCGCGTCCATCAGTCCTACCCTGGCGCCATCACGGCCCAGCGCCAGCGCCAGGTTGGCCGCTACAGTGGATTTACCCACGCCTCCCTTACCGGAAGCCACTACGATGATATTTTTTACATTAGACAGTACACCCTGCCCGTTTGTTCTTTTGGAACTGACATTGGCCGTCATGACAACTTCCACCTCCGCATCCTTGCTCACCAGCATATGAATGGCATTCACACAGGCATTGCGGATCAGGTCCTTTAACGGACAGGCCGGTGTGGTGAGAACGACTGTAAATTTCACTTTATTGCCATCGATCTCTATATCTTTCACCATGTTCAGCGTAACGAGATCCTTCCCCAGATCCGGCTCTTCTACGTTGCTCAGGGCCTTTAAAACCTGCTCTTTCGTGATCATAAATTGTTGTTAATTTTGAATCCAGAGAGCAAAGTTAACCCAATTGGGATTTAATTTACAATTTCTCTGGGCAGGCGATCAACTGCATGGAACACGTAATTAAATTTTTATATCTTAGGGCCGGCATGCATAAGAAAAGATCCTACATACTGTCACTCATCATTATTTTCGTTTTATCTCCTTTCCTTTTGAAAGCTCAGATCGCGGAATTCAGAGACAGCGTTATACAGATTTCGGGTATTACCATGACTGCAGACAGTTTGCGGGCCATTCCTGCGGTAAGCATCCTGGTAAAAGGGCAGAACAGGGGAACTATCTCCAACAGATCCGGTATTTTCTCTATCGTTGTATTCAAGGGCGATACGCTCTCCTTCAGTGCTGTAGGCTTCAAACATAAAAATTACCGTATCCCCCCGGATATCAAAGGAAACAGTTTTTCCCTGATACAGCTGATGGTGGAGGATACCACCTATCTCCCGGTAACTATTATCAAACCCTATCTTTCCAGGGAAGAATTTGAGCGCGCCTTCGCTAATATGGATATCCCCGATGACGCCTACGAGGTGGCACGGAAAAATACGAGCAACGCCAGGCTTCGCGCCATGGCCCGTTACATGCCCATCGATGGCAGGGAAGGCACCAATCAATATCTCAAGAAACAGGCACAGAACCTCTACTATGCAGGTCAGCCGCCTCCGCAGAATATTTTTAACCCACTGGCATGGGCCCAGTTTATCCAGGCCTGGAAGCAAGGCGACTTCAAACGGAAAGACGACAGTTACGGCAGTTACTGACGGTAACGTGTAATACCTTAAATTAGCGCCTTATTCAATCCCGACAAATCACTACACCATGCAAAAAATTGCGGTTATCGGCGCTGGTACTATGGGAAATGGTATTGCGCATGTATTTGCCCAACACGGCTACGCCGTAAACCTGATAGATGTTTCAGCCCCGGCACTGGATAAGGCCCTGCAAACCATCACTAAAAACCTGGACCGTCAGGTGGCCAAAGGCACTATTACTGAAGCTGCAAAGGCAGATACGCTTGGTAATATCTCCCTGCAAACCGACCTGGCAGCAGGCGTAAAAGAAGTATCACTGGTAGTGGAAGCCGCAACAGAAAACGTGGCCCTCAAGCTGAAAATATTCCAGGACCTTGACCTGCACGCTCCTGCAGATGCGATACTCGCCACCAATACCTCTTCTATCTCCATTACAAAAATTGCCGCCGTTACCAAACGCCCGGAAAAAGTAATAGGCATGCACTTCATGAATCCTGTACCGGTAATGAAACTGGTGGAGATCATCAACGGCTATGCCACCGATAAGGAAGTAACCAGCGCCATCGTATCACTTTCCGGAAAACTGGAGAAAGTTCCCTGCGTTGTAAACGATTATCCCGGCTTTATTGCCAACCGTATACTGATGCCCATGATCAATGAAGCCATCTGCTCCCTCTTTGAAGGAGTGGCCGGCGTAGCTGAAATTGATACCGTAATGAAACTGGGAATGGCGCATCCTATGGGGCCCTTACAACTGGCGGATTTCATCGGGCTGGATGTTTGTCTTTCTATATTGCAGGTGCTGCACGATGGTTTTGGCAATCCCAGATATGCGCCCTGCCCGTTGCTGGTAAACATGGTAACAGCAGGCTACCTGGGCGTTAAAAGCGGGGAAGGATTTTATAAATATACACCAGGCAGTAAAGACCTTGTGGTAAGCCCCCGGTTTTAACGGGGAAGCGTTTGGTGATAGGCCGTTTATGATATCATAAACGGCTTATCATGATTCAGCAGTAACGCTCCTGTAAACGGTTGCCACTTCCTGTTCTTTTTTTGCAACGAAAGATGAAATGTTTTTCATAGTGTATCAGAGATGCAGACTTGTTAAGCGCTACAGGGAATAAATATAGCACCATTCCCAAATATTGTCTTTAGTAGCCTTTAGCCCAAATTTGTCAAAGAATACTTTCATCTCCCCCTCCAGATTCAAAAACTCCTTTTCTATTGCTTCCTGACATTTGGTTTTGCTTTTCAGTACCTTCATATCCCCGCCCGTCACCTCAACTATCTTCCTGAAAAATGGCAGAAGATAAGCAGTATATACTTCATACCTCCTGTTCATTACAGAGGGATCCGTCAGTTCTTTTTTTGAGGTAGCCAATAATGAAGTTAAAGTTCCATCTTCGATCAGGCGAATGATCTTTTTTTCACAATTCCGGAAAAATTCTTCGTCGAGGGTTTGTGTATATCCAATATCCACCTTAATATGGGCCGACAAACTATCAAGACCATCATCGGGCCTGTCGATAGGCCCTACCCACATAGTGGTTTGCAGGGAGCCATCGTGTTTATATACCCTTGCGATCACATAACAGTAAAAAACATCTTCTATATGTTTGGTCAATGCCACCAGATGAGGATACCAGACCTTCTTCGGTTGTTTAAAATCAAACCGCTCAATCATCTCTTCAAATTCATTGACTACGCTAAAAAACTCAGACATACTATATTTCTTATTTTTATTTAGTGACTACCAGGGTATGTTTTACCATGTGTATGGGTAATTCCGTTATCATCCATTTTCTTCAGGAGGTCCTGCATATCTGCCGCATTAGTTGGATCATGGTCGAAATGCCAGTGCGGATTGGCTCTTCCGGCAACCTTGTTGGCAATATCTTTATCCACCTGCTTATCCATCCTGGCTAAAGACTCTTTTGACCTTGGGCCTTTGGAAAAATTATCGGATTTGAACTCAATATCTTTGCCGTCGTAATATTTATCATAGTTACGTCCGCCAATGGACCGTCCCTGGTTACCCGTACCAAATATTTCATCTGCCCGTTTATCATGCCATTGCTTGGCCCAGTTTAACCAGCCACGGCCAGAGCCCGCACCGGCGCCACCAGCGAGGCCATATACATCTACCCAGCTATTCGGATCATGTACATAACCATACAATCTCATTCCGCCCAGCAACCCGATAGGATCCTGGGAAATATACATCCCGCTGCCGGAATCATAGTAGCGGAACCTGTTATAGCTCAGGCCAGTTTCTGCATCTTCATACTGACCCTGATAAAGATAATTACAAAATGTTTTATCACCATGCAGGTACCTTAGTTTTCCATAGCAATCCAGTTCTCGCTCCCACACTTTATTTCCTGATGTATCAAAAGCATGTACCGGTGTGCCAAGATGATCTGCAATAATGCTGTAAGCTCCTGCTGTTGTAAGTTTTGCGCAAGGCACCAGGGAACCCTCTTCAAATATCCAGGTCACCAGGTTATCTACCGGTTCCTGTTCTATTTGCAATGCCCCGTTGGTCGCCGCTTCCAGGTGAGGTGGATAATCACCGGTGTACTGCCATTCATGCAATGGTACATTTCCGTTCCAGAGCCAGCGGGTTACCTCCTGCTTCCGTTTGTTCACTTTTGCAATACGTCTTCCCAGCGGGTCATAGCTGAATACAATTTCTCCCCCTGCAGGAGTGATCACTTTTCCCAGCCACCCGTTTGCCTTCCATTCATATACCCAACCCGTGCGGCTTCCTTTCAATACTACTTTATTTGCTTTGGCCCATGCTTGTTTGTCTTCCGCTACCTGGTGATTGTGACGGAATTCTTTGCAGATGAGATTTCCTTCTCCGTCGTAATAATAGAAATAGTCCGGGCATTCCAGCAAACGCCCGCCTTTACCATACACACGGTCGGTACGGCCTGGTGTTCTGAAAAGATGCCCCAGCTTATCCGGTATCCGGTAAACGATGTCCATGCCGCTTCCCCGCTGGCTATAGCTGCCACTCACCAGGTTATCCAACTCGTCGTAAGAGAACAACGCCTGTGCACCGCTCAGTTCATTCACTATACTGCGCAGCTTCGAGTTTTTCCCCCAATCATAGCGGATCCGGCGCTGCTCCACGTTATGTACCCCGATCGACTGCCGTACTACTCTTCCCTGTTTATCGCGCTGTGTTTGCACATTCACTCCACCAGACAGCTGTCTCAATATTTCCAGCCCGCTTTCGTTATGTTTCCACTGCGCCTGCCAGGATCCTCCCGGTCCATGAGCAGCCTGCATCTTTTCCACATATCCCGCGGCATGATGCTCCAGCCGGATAGCAGCACCTAAGGTACTTCCCAGGAAAACCTGCTCTCCCCATTCGTTATATTCACGTGTCACCTCATAAGCACCCTGTGCTTCACTAACAGTACGACCATAAGCATCACGTTGAATGGTCACTGCCCCATCTTCATTGAAGGCGCCCGTCAGCAAGCCATCTTTGTTATATCCGTATGCGGTAACACTGCCGTCGCTAAACTCTTCCCTCACCAATTGTCCTATACCATCGTATTCACAGGAGGTCCAGCGGTTATCCGGCCGTATTATTTTTTTTACACGTCCTGCACCATCCCGTTCATAGTGATAATGTATGCCATCAAAACCCCATTCATTGATGATATTTCCATTGGCGTCCGGCTCCATCCTGTACAGTTCACCTCCTTCATTGGCAATACTGCGCAGCTGCAGCTCCCTGTCGTAGTTAAAGCGTACATTCACACCCCGTTGGGTTCTTCCCGTTAATACACCCAATGGTCCGTAGTTAAAACTTACCTCGCGGTGGCCATTAACAGCCTTTACCAGGTTATCAGCAGCATCATAAGTGAACTGATGTGTGTTGCCATCTGCTTCTTCCACGAGGGTAACATTACCGGCAACATCCTGCTCATAGACATAACAGTAGCCTGTTTCAGTGGTTTCTTTTACCAGCTGTCCCAGTTCATCATATTTCCAATGCCTTGCTGTTTTTTCCGGTGAGATGATTCCACTGAGATTGTGCTGTTCATCATATTCCAGCTCGAAGGTGCGCCCGTCTTTATAGACCACCTGCGTAACATAAGGACCTGTATACCGGTAACGGGTTACCTGTCCTTCCAGGTTCTTCTTCTTCACCACCAGGCCTTCTTCGTTATAGGTTAACTCCATTTTTCTACCACCGGGCGTTTTAATGCCCGTAAACCGTTGCTCTTCATCAAAATAAAACAAGGTTGATTCCCCGTTGCCATTGGTTTCCTTCACTTTATTTCCATAGGCGTCATACTCATACTTTTCAGTGTTACCGGCAGGGTCTATTACTACCTCCAGTTCCTCGTAAATATTGTAATGCTGTAAGGTAATCCCTCCGTTACCATCAATGATTTTATAGATCAGCCGGTTTTCGCGGAAACAGTAAACTGTCGTATGCCCAAGACCGTTAGTAACAACTGTCTTTCCTTTCTCATACTTTGCTTGATATTCCAGTACTCCTCCATCTCCCCAGGTATGTATACAACGGGCGTTTTCCCCGCTGCCGTCATATTCCCAGTAGAAGTTCATCCCGGTTTGGTTGGTGAGCCGTACCAGCAGATGTCCTTTGTAAAAAAAGTATTTGCTCACATCCCGCGCATTGGTGGTGCTCACCATATTTCCTGCTTCATCATAGGCATAGCGCACCAGGTTAATACGGGTGGCTGCTTTGTAGGTATGAATGCATTCAATACGGTCCTGCTCATCTGTGGTTACCTGCAGCACGCGGTTGCTGCTGTCGATGATCTGTTGCAGATAGCCGTGCCCGTTATACCGGAACTGTATATGGAATCCTGCGGGGTTGCGGATTTCAGAAAGCATACAACTTCCGTCACGTGCCGGTTTTGCATGGAACCGGTAAGTAAGTTGGTCTTTACTCTCCAGGTAATACCCGTTGTTGTCGCGGCGCCACCATAATTGTTCTATCCTGTTAAAGTAACTGCCGCCTGCGGGTAGTGCAGGCATTACTGTTTCGCGGCCGTCTGCCAGGCGTATACTGAAGTAACCATTACGCAGGTCATACACGCTGAGGTTATAGCTGTGATGCCAGTTGTAGCCCAATGGGCCGGGTACTTCCGCGCTGCTGTAATAGGTGCGTTCCCATACCAGTGGGATAGGCCCGGGTAACTGAAAATCTATATTGGAAGAAACCACCTGCCCGCTTGCTGCATCCACGGGCTCTCCAAACCTTTTACACTTAAAGTCCTGCAGTATGCCTGCCAGTTTGGGAAAGCGGCTTTCTATTTTATTGATCACCTTCTGCAGGGCCGCCCCTGCTGCTTTTGACAATCCTTTCAGGCCCAGCTTAAACATCAGCTGGAACAGGTCGATAATTGGTGGACCGCCTACCAGCACCGGTTTCCCGGAGGATGTCATGATCAGCAGTACTGAAGTGGGCGCCATCAGGGCGAAGGCGGAACTTTTTTTATTGAGCCGTGGCGGAGATGGTAACCCCACAAGGTTACACGATAATGCCGGGTGAAACTGGGTGGAAAAGGGACCACCATCTGCCAGCACGGTAGAACTGCCCATCCACATTTCGGAAGCGGCTTTCGGCTTCACAATGGGAAACGGCAGGTGTGCTATGATAGCGGGCAAATGCAGGATGGGTGTACCTGCATTTGCTACCCACTGGTTATGTACTTTTACTGAAGGGCTCAGGGCATGCACCAGCATTTGTGCCGTAGCTGCCAGCGAGAATGGTTGCTGCTCCGGCTCTTTTCCTTCCTCCACTGGCGGCGGTGGCGGAGGTGGCGGCACTACGCTGGCAATGGCGGCCATTATAGCTCCTATGATATCGAACACCATACCGATATGAGGCACCGGTAATAAGGGAGAAGGAGGAAATACCGAATCATGAAAATCTATGCCTATACCGAGGTCAAAATATTTTGCAGCGGGCATTCCGGGGAAAGCCGGTAATATACTGGCCATTCCTTTCTGGATATGGTCCAGTGAGTTTTTCTTTTCTGCAAATAATGCCCCGAAGCCTTTATTTTCTACAGCCATGATATGATTACTTTATTCCCTTGCGGGATATGGTCTTCAGTGATCCATCTGCTCCTGTTACCCCGATTTCACCTCACTTAATACCTGGTGAAACATTGAATGTATTTTCTTTGAGAACTCGGATTCTTCAATAAAATCAGGAACTATCAACACGTAATAATAAATCCTGCTGAACACCAGGTTGATATCATAGGGCTCAAAATCAGAAAGCCCTTCAAACTCAAACAAGGTAGCTATGCCATCCAGTTTAACCGTTTTCGCCTCCACGGAAAAACATCCCTCTCCGTTCAGTTCCGTGTTGTAGCCATTTTCCAGATGATATTCCAACATCTTTTCATCCTTATAAAACAATAAGGTTTCCTCTATATCGGTTTTATTATAGTCGGATTTATAAGACATTTCCAATGCCTTATTTTTTAATGCTTCAAATACTTCCTGTATTGGCTTTTCTGTATAAAAACCATACAGTTCTCCTGTCCAATTCATAGTTTATAATTTTAATCGACGCATCCCACTCCTGCCCTGACATCCTCTTTTAATCTATACTTTTTCCCTTTTAATTCTCTTAATTCTATATCTTCTTCAATATAAAGCCGTTTCACGCCATCTTGCCGGTCTACCCTCTTCACTTTACTCTTTTCGATTTCAAAGGATATATAGCGCTGGCTCTTTTCCCTGGTCAGGCCCATTTGTCCACGGGCTTTAGAGGCTTTTAGTTCTTCGGGAGACATAGTTGTCACATACACTGCTTTGGGTTTTCCTGCTATCGCCCCTTTTCCCCTGGCTCCCGGGTCGCTCATGTTAATTTTCCCGCTTCCCATAATACCATTATATCCGCGTATATCCGTATAATGGTATACCCTTATCATTTCTTCCCCTTCCAATCCCCAGGCGTCTATCCAGGTATTTGGATCACGCACGTAAGCATAAAGATTGAACTCACCGGAAGCTAACTTAATCGGGTCCTGGGAGATGAACATTCCACTATCCGGTTCATAGTATCTGAACCTGTTATAGCACAACCCTGTTTCAGTATCTTCATACTGTCCCTGATAAAGATAATTACAAAAAGTTCTATCACCATGCAGATGCCGCACTTTTCCATAGCAATCCAATTCCCGCTCCCATACTTTGTTTCCGGAAGCATCGAAGGCATGTGTGGGCGTGCCCAGGTAATCAGTTACAATACTGTAGGAACCGTTGGCAGTGAGTTTGGCGCAGGGTACAAATGAATTTTCTTCGAATATCCATGTCACCAGGTTTTCCACGGGTTCCTGTTCCAGCTCTAATGCTCCATCTGCCACGGCCTGCAAATGCGGCGGGTAATCACCGGTATATTGCCATTCATGCAAGGGTACATGTCCATCCCAGAGCCAGCGGGTTACCTGCTGCTTCCGTTTATTTACCCTGGCAATACGGCGGCCCAACGGATCATAGCTAAAAACAATTTCTCCGCCGTTGGGAGTGATCACTTTTCCCAGCAATCCATTTGCCTTCCATTCATATGCCCAACCTGTATAGCTGCCATTGAGCGTAATTTTATTTGCTTTTGCCCAGGGGCGTTTATCTTCTGCAGTACTGTTATTGTTGTGCCGGAATTCTTTGAAAATAAGATTTCCTTCTCCGTCGTAGTAATAGAAATAATCCGGGCATTCCAGCAGCCGGCCGCCTTTTCCGTATATACGGTCTTTCCGCGCCTGTGTTTTAAAAAGATGCCCCAGCCTATCAGGTACACGATAAATTGTTTCGGCAACCGTTCCTCCCGTTTGACTATAACTGGCGCTCACCAGGTTATCAAATTCATCGTATGCGAACTGCGTATGCATACCGCTCATTTCATTCACAATACGGCGCAGCTGTGTGTTTCTATCCCAATCATACCGTATACGGCTTTGTTCAGCTTTATGTACACCAATGGATTGCCGTAATACCTTTCCCTCTTTGTCGCGTTGCGTTTGTACTGTTACTCCGCCTGAAAGCTGCCGCAATACTTCCAGCCCGCTTTCATTATGTTTCCACTGTGCCTGCCAGCTATCCTGATATCCGTTGGAGGCCTGCATTTTTTCCACCTGTCCCGCTCCATTGTGTTCTAACGTGATAGCAGCTCCCAGGCTGCTTTCCACAAGAACCGGATCACCCCACTCATTATACCGGCGGGTTACAGCATAGGCTCCCTGCGTTTCGCTGATTACACGACCATAATTATCCCGTTGAATAGTTACAGCGCCATCTTCATTAAAAGCGCCTGTAAGCAGGCCGTCCTTGTTATATCCATAAGCCGTTACACTACCGTCATAATGTTCTTCCCGCACCAGTAAACCGGTGCCGTCATAATCGCAAACAGTCCAGCGGTTATCAGGACGGATGACTTTTCTCACTCTTCCGGCGATGTCCCGTTCATAATGGTAATGTACGCCATCGAAGCCCCATTCATTGATCACATTGCCATTGGCGTCCTGCTCCAGCCTGTACAGCTCCCCGCCTTCGTTGGCAATGCTGCGCAACTGCAATTCGTTATCATAATTAAACCGGATGTTCACGCCTTGCTGGCTTCTTCCCGTTAATACGCCCAGCGGCCCGTAACTGAATTTAACTTCGCGCTGACCATCTGCCGCCTGCACCAGGTTATCTGCAGCATCATAACTAAAATGCTGGATGGTACCATTTGCTTCTTCCATGCGGATCATATTCCCGGAAGCATCGTAATCATATTCGTACCAATAACCTGTTTCCGTGATCTCTTTTATTAACTGGCCCAGTTCATCATATTTCCAATGCAATTCAGCATTTTCCGGTGAAATGAGCCGGGTAAGATTATGCTGCTCATCATATGCCAGCCTGAAAATGCGCCCATTGTTGTAAGTGATTTTTGTCAGATATGGACCTGTATATCCATACCGGATTATATTTCCATCAATGGTCTTTCTTCTTTCCGGTAATCCCTGTTCATTATATTCCCATTGCTGTTTCCTGCCGGCTGGTGTTTTAATACCTTCCAACCGCTGTGCTTCATCATAATAGAACGCGGTAGATTCTCCGTTTTCATTGGTTTCCTTCACTTTATTTCCAAACGCGTCATATTCAAACTTCATTGTATTCCCTGCCGGATCTATAATTACCTCCAGTTCTTCGTAGAGATTATATTGTTGCAGGACAACGCCACCGTTACCATCTGTTATTTTACTGATCAGGTTACGATCATCATAACAGTAAGTGGTGGTATGCCCAAGGCTGTTAGTAGTGGTGGTTTTTCCCTTCTCATACTTCGCATGATATTCCAGTACTCCTCCATCTCCCCAGGTATGTATACAACGGGCGTTTTCCCCGCTGCCGTCATATTCCCAGTAGAAGTTCATCCCGGTTTTGGTTGTTAACCGCACCAGTAAATGTCCTTTGTAAAAAAAGTATTTGCTCACATCCCGCGCATTGGTGGTGCTCACCATATTTCCTGCTTCATCATAGGCATAGCGCACCAGGTTAATACGGGTGGCTGCTTTGTAGGTATGAATGCATTCAATACGGCCCTGCTCATCTGTGGTTACCTGCAGCACGCGGTTGCTGCTGTCGATGATCTGTTGCAGATAGCCGTGCCCGTTATACCGGAACTGTATATGGAATCCTGCGGGGTTGAGGATTTCAGAAAGCATACAACTTCCGTCATGTGCCGGTTTTGCATGGAACCGATAGGTAAGTTGGTCTTTACTCTCCAGGTAATACCCGCTGTTGTCGCGGCGCCACCATAATTGTTCTATCCTGTTAAAGTAACTGCCGCCTGCAGGTAGTGCAGGCATTACTGTTTCGCGGCCGTCTGCCAGGCGTATACTGAAGTAACCATTACGCAGGTCATACACGCTGAGGTGATAGCTGTGATGCCAGTTGTAGCCCAATGGGCCGGGTACTTCCGCGCTGCTGTAATAGGTGCGTTCCCATACCAGTGGTATAGGCCCCGGTAACTGAAAATCTATATTGGAAGAAACCACCTGCCCGCTTGCTGCATCCACGGGCTCTCCAAACCTTTTACACTTAAAGTCCTGCAGTATGCCTGCCAGTTTGGGAAAGCGGCTTTCTATTTTATTGATCACCTTCTGCAGGGCCGCCCCTGCTGCTTTTGACAATCCTTTCAGGCCCAGCTTAAACATCAGCTGGAACAGGTCGATAATTGGTGGACCGCCTACCAGCACCGGTTTCCCGGAGGATGTCATGATCAGCAGTACTGAAGTGGGCGCCATCAGGGCGAAGGCGGAACTTTTTTTATTGAGCCGTGGCGGAGATGGTAACCCCACAAGGTTACACGATAATGCCGGGTGAAACTGGGTGGAAAAGGGACCACCATCTGCCAGCACGGTAGAACTGCCCATCCACATTTCGGAAGCGGCTTTCGGCTTCACAATGGGAAACGGCAGGTGTGCTATGATAGCGGGCAAATGCAGGATGGGTGTACCTGCATTTGCTACCCACTGGTTATGTACTTTTACTGAAGGGCTCAGGGCATGCACCAGCATTTGTGCCGTAGCTGCCAGCGAGAATGGTTGCTGCTCCGGCTCTTTTCCTTCCTCCACTGGCGGCGGTGGCGGAGGTGGCGGCACTACGCTGGCAATGGCGGCCATTATAGCTCCTATGATATCGAACACCATACCGATATGAGGCACCGGTAATAAGGGAGAAGGAGGAAATACCGAATCATGAAAATCTATGCCTATACCGAGGTCAAAATATTTTGCAGCGGGCATTCCGGGGAAAGCCGGTAATATACTGGCCATTCCTTTCTGGATATGGTCCAGTGAGTTTTTCTTTTCTGCAAATAATGCCCCGAAGCCTTTATTTTCTACAGCCATGATATGATTACTTTATCCCCGGCGGGATACGGTCTTAGTTAAACTCAAACAATGTGGATTTGCGTCTTACGGTGGCTTTGTCCATGCCCTCCGCCTGTAACAGTGTATTCCAGTCGTCGCCCAGCAATTCCTGCAGGTTGCTTTCCAGTATACGGAGATCTTCAGGTCCCCTGACCTTCTCACATAGGTGTACAGCCATAGCAGCTGCGTGAAGGAAGGTAGACTGCCTTCTTACTTCCCGTTCCAGGTAGCTGCCACCGGTCATGGCAAGCAACAGATTTTCAAATGCTGTGTTCATCTGGCCCAGCTCATAATGCAGATGTCCGCAAAGCCGGTATCCTTCCATGATCATAAAGGCATCGCCTTTGTTCACAGCTTCCAGCGCCAGCGCTTCATAAAGCGCGATGGCCTGTTTTCTTTTCTTTTTGCCCGCCAGTATAGCTGCATGGATCATAATACAGGATTTCCAGGTGGGGTATCCTGCAGGATCTCCTTTATCCATCAGCTGCCTCGACAACCGGATCGCTTTGTTGGCATAGCCTGCGCTTTTATCAGATTCCCGCGCCATGAAATAAGCCTGTGCAGCGATCATGATGCCGGCCACTTCATGTACTTCCCCGCCCATTTTTTTGCTGAGGGAAAGCAGTGCAGCCACTTCCTGGTCCAGTGCCGGCGTGCCCGGTTGCGTGGTACAATCCAGCACTTTGCGGATCTGTTTACGGAAACGGGCATCTGTGCTGATGGTATCGGAATTACCACCCCCTTTGTCCATTTCATGGTTAATTGCTGCCACCATCTGGAGGGATGGCTGTAATATTTTTACCTTTTCTGTAAATACTTTGGGGATAGTGATACGGGGGTTGGTTACCACATCAATGGTTACTAACCGGATGCCTTCAGGCAGTCCTTTTTTAAGTACATCGGTATACCAGCTGCCTGCATCAGGCTGATCGGTTCTCAGGGGAGGAAAATAAACACAGCAGCCGGTGTCTTCAAGTCCGCGGATACATCCCATAAGCCGGCGCAGTTCCTTCCAGATGCTTTGTACTGTTGGCGGCAGGCTGCGGTCCGGATGATAGTCTGTTTTCAGCAGCCCGTCTTTTTTCAGTGCCTGGTATACATCATACTCTTCGCGTGGCAGTGGTTCAAACCATTCCAGGTATTCATTCCACAATGCTGTTTCATAAGCAGTATGATCTTCCTGGTAAGGCGTATCAAACCGGAAAAATATCTCCTTAAAAACGCCAATGGCAGTACGTTCTGTTTCCAGGAACTTATCGATGATATCCACATCGGCATATTGTACCAGCCAGATGGCCAGCTTCCAGCGCCGGTCACTGTCGGCGGTAGCCCATGTATCCCTTACTTTATGAAATTCCTGTCCTATAGTTGGTGAGGTGGTCATAAGTTGGCTTTAGAGGATCAGGAATTTATTTTCACCAGTCCACCGGAAACCACTACATCTCCGTTACCGCTAACAGTAACATCTTTAGTCCCGTTTACCATTACAGAAGCGCCGGTAATATTGGCATTTTTGCTTCCGGAGGCGAGCAGGTCTTTAGATATCAGTGTGAGCGAGTCTCCTCCTTTTACTATGGCATCCTTACTATTTACGGTCACAGTTTCGGAACCTTCGAGGTAAATTCCTTTCTTGGCTACAATAGAGCCTTGCTCTGAGGCGCCTATGGAAAATTTTTCGGAAGTGATGGTGACTTCCTTGGAAGAGATCTCCATTTTATTTTTTGCGAAGAGAGACATTTTATCAGTACCATCTATGAAGATCTTGTTACCCGATTTATCCAGGATAGTGACACTGCCATCGGCATCATTCAGTAAAATAGAGATACCGGTGCGGGTACGGATGGCTTTCATATCGTTATTGGCGGTGCCAAATCCTGATTTGCCTTCCCCGTTGTAGGTAGTTCCCAGTACAAAGGGCAGTTCAGGATTACCGCCTTCAAAATCCACTACCACTTCCTCTCCTTTTTCCGGTACCATGTACATGCCTTTACTGCCGCCGCCGTGGGGGGCTACCACTCTCATCCAGGGGGTCATGCCCTGTTGCTGCCATTTAAAGCGGGCCCTTACCCGTCCCAGGTCTTTAGGGTCATGATTATCTACCACAGTGGCGCTCTGCGCTTCACTGAAGGGGATATTTTCCAGGTTCACCGGTGGTGCTGCCGCATCTGCAGGAATACCTTCAAACTCGTTGTAATAGTCGCCATTGCCGGTTACATGATGCGTAAGCCCCCATATCATAAATTTACCGTGGTCGTCATTTGCGTATACATTTTCCCTGATGGAGATATGATCTCCCACCCGCAGGGAAGTTTGCCTGCTACTGCCTTTCAGCTGTACCATGGCAGCCATGCGCCCTTTTTTCTGGCGGGTGATCAGTGTATCCAGTTCGGCTTTGGCATTGCTGGTAAACGCATGATTCATTTTATAGGTAGAAGTATTGCTGTACAATTTTTCGCTGAGCCCCTGTACATGTGAGGTATAGTCGTTCACCTTTCCGGCAGGCTGTGCCAGCGTAGTGTTTTCCACTACTTTACTGTTCCGGTAATCGTACCCGTGCAACTGCTGGTTGTTGGGTTGTACTTTCATTTCCAGGTCGAAGCTCATGAGGTCAACCAGGTGTACCAGTGATACTTCCCTGGGCTGGTATTTCCCGAAAACCAGCTGTTGCCCGTTGTAAAAGAACCATTCGCCGAAGCGCTCGGAGAGGCGGCGGAGAAAATCGAACGAATTTTCCTTGTATTGCACAATATACTTCAGCGTTGATGTGGTACCGGGATCTACCAGAGGACGTGCCACATAGGGGCCGCAGGCTTTCAGTGTAGTGTTCACGATAGTGGCGAGATCCTGGTTTTCAAAGGCCTGTATATGCAGATCGTTGTTCAGCAGGATAGTAGGGCTGTATCCGCGGATCGCACAAAACCCGTGTGTACCGTCGCTTTCCTTCCCTGAGCTTACAGACATCACAATGCCGTTGAAAATAAGGGGCTCATACGACTGCAACTGTTCAAACGCCTGGATGGTAATGCTCACTTCCTTTCCCAGGAAAGCCTTGGTAGCTGATACCATACCTGGCCCCAGTTCCTGCAGCCAGTCGTACCCTATTTTCAGCTCAAAATAATGATGTCCCTGTAACTGTTGTTCCAGGCGTAATGAATGAAATTGTTTAAACTGTTTGTCAGCAATAGATACGGTTGTTATGGTATGTAACATATACAGGGGGGCTTTTAATATTAATATGGTTCCTATATCTGATCTGAAAAGGCAGATGGGGACTGCATTCCGCGCAGGTCTCCATCTCAAAAAAACACCGGAAAACGGGTTAAGAAAATCCTAGTTAACAAAAATAAATTTAAGGAAATTTATATTACATCCGGCTCATTTCAAATATTTCCGGGTTAATTTTTTGGGGAGATGATCCTGATGTACGGATTCCTATCTACATGTTATAACACGTGACTGCGAACCAGGATCATCCTTAAGGTGGGTCAGGATTTTTGTGGCTGTACCTGTAATCCGTAAATATCCTTTAAGCGCAGCAGGCATAGCTCCTCACCTGATTTCGGAACACCGATCACCATTTCGCAGAACAGCTGGAGCTCCTGGGAAATAACGGTGCAGTTATTTTGCTTTACTACCATCATTACATCGTTCATAATGGTATAGTCGAAGCTGAGATGGTATTTTGCCTCTATATTTTTCTGGATCACGGGGATCAGCTGCAGTACCATGGCTGCACTCATCTTATACGCATTAATGAGCCCGGGCACGCCAAGCAGGCTTCCGCCGAAATAGCGGACCACCACAATGAGCACATCCGTAATCTGCTTACTGTCTATCTGTCCCAGGATGGGTTTGCCCGCAGAACCGGAAGGCTCTCCATCGTCGCTGGCGCGGAACTGCAGCCCTGCAGTACCAAGGCGGTAGGCATAACAATGATGGGTGGCCTTGGGGTGTTCTTTTTTCACTTCTCCCAGGCATTCTTTCACTTCCTCCGGCGATTTAACGGGAAAAGCGTAGGCCAGGAATTTGCTTCCCCTGTCTTTAAACTCTGCTACAGCTGTTTTATCAATTGTAAAATAAACCTCCATCAAAATAATTTAATACGCGTTTAAAACTACGCGGGATGATAAAAATCAATGCGGTCGCCCGCCACCTGCAGGGTATGCGTAAGCGAGGCATTGGTGAGCACCGGTGCTGCGGGTCCTTCCGGCAGTGTATCCGTACCTGTTATAACCCGGGCCTCATCCCACAGGCCGGCTGCAATAAATTGCTGCAGCGTAGTGCTGCCTCCTTCCACGAGGATGCTCTGTATTTGCCGCAGGTGCAATTGCTGCATCAGCTGTGGCAGCAGTGCGGCGCTGAAATCGAGGGACAGGGTTTCAGTAAGGCCGTGGGTTTCCGCGGCATTGGCCGTAATAAAAATAGTAGGAATACTGCCATCCCATACATGATGTGAGCGCGGCACCTGGAGGTGGCGGTCTATGATAATGCGAACCGGGTCTTTCCCTGTCCACAGCCGGTTATTAAGCCGGGGGTTGTCGTTAATAGCGGTGCGGGTACCTGCCAGGATGCCCATTTCCTCGCTGCGCCATTTGTGCACCAGCCGATCGCTGTACTTATTGGATATCCGCACCGGTACACCGCCGGCGCCGGCCACCAGGCCATTGCGGCTTTGTGCCCATTTCAGTACAATATAAGGCCGCTGCTGTTCGTGAAAGGTAAAAAAGCGGCGGTTGATTTGCCGGCATTCTGCTTCCAGCACGCCTGTTTCCACCTGTATGCCTGCTTTTTCCAGCTTCTCTATACCTTTTCCTGCTACGGCTGAAAAGGTATCCACGCAGCCGATCACCACCTGTTTTATTCCCTGTGCCACGATAAGATCTGCGCAGGGCGGCGTTTTACCATGATGTGCACAGGGCTCCAGGCTTACATACATGGTAGCCAGCGGGATAAGTGAGCGTTCCTCCTCTGCTACGCTGTTCACACAGTTCACCTCAGCATGGGCCTGCCCGTATTGCCGGTGATAGCCTTCGCCGATGATGCGCCCCTGGTGCACCAATACGGCGCCCACCATGGGATTAGGCGCCACCTGTCCGGCGCCCATAGCGGCCAGTTCCAGGCAACGCTGCATATAAAATTCATTGAATGTGCTATTCATAATCACCAGGCGAAGTAATATTTTTGCAAATGTATCGTTTTTACCGAATGGAAAAAGCCGCCACAGGTCTGCATTTTTCCTCTCACATTTTCTTAAACTGATTATATTGACTATACAAACGGCCTTTACCTATATTACAGGCGCCATCAGTGACCTATATGATGAGCGGGAAGCCGCCAATATTGCCCATATTGTAATGGAATACCTAACGGGCATGAGTAAACTGGACCGGATTGTTCATAAAACAAAGATCCTTTCCCCCGATCAGAATCAGCGGCTGAAATTGGCCATAGAAGCCCTGCAACGGCATGAACCGGTACGGTATATTACCGGCAGCAGCTGGTTTTACGGTATGGAGCTGCTGGTAAATAAAAATGTACTGATCCCCCGCCCTGAAACAGAAGAGCTGGTGGAATGGATGGTACATGACGCTGCACACCGCCACAGGCTTCACCTGCTGGATGTGGGCACCGGCAGCGGATGTATTCCGCTGGCCCTGAAAAAATCATTGCCGGATGCACAGGTATCTGCCATAGATGTAAGTGAAGGCGCGCTGGAAGTGGCCCGCAGCAATGCAGCGCGGTTACGGCTGGAGGTTAATTTCCTGCATATGGATGCCCTGAATACCGTGCAGGTGGCGGGCCTGCCGGAATTCGACATGATAGTGAGCAATCCCCCTTATATAACACAGAGCGAACAAACCGGCATGCAGGAATCGGTTTGGGGCTTTGAACCATCCCTCGCACTGTTTGTACCGGACAACGATGCGCTGCTCTTTTACCGGCACATCTCCCAAATGGCCCTTTCCCGGCTGGTTCCCGGCGGTACGCTCTATTTTGAGATCAATGAGGCGCTGGGAAAAGAAGTGGTGGCATTGATGGAGCAAACCGGTTTTGCGGAAGTAATACTGAAGCAGGATATGTTTGGGAAAGACAGGATGGTAAAGGGCAAAAAGATATAAAAATAAAAAGACCTGGTGGTATGGTACCGCCAGGTCCTGTTAAAAAAGTTAAGGCATCTTACTTATGCGCGGTGGCCAGTACCACTTTGGCGCCCATCTCCCTGGCTACTTCCATCACACTCACTACATCCTCCACAGGCACAGATTTCTCTGCATTGATCACAATGGTGGGATCAATTTTTTCATTACCGATAGAAGGCGCCAGCGCCTGTTTCAGGTGATCGAAGGTCACTTTATTGGTGCCAACAAAAAACTCGCGTTTATCGTTGATGCTTACCACTACCGTTTGTTTCGATTTGGTATTGCTCTTCGCTTTCGGCAGCAGCAGCTTAATCACATTCGGATTGGCCAGGGTGGAAACGATCAGGAAGAACAACAACAGAATGAACAGGATATCATTCAGTGCTGAGTTGTGCATTTCCACCTGCCTCTTATTTCGTCTGCGTAAATTCATGAGGGTGGTTTTAGCGGGTTGGTTCCTGCAGAATATCGATGAATTCAGCAGAGGCGCCTTCCATCTTGTTTACTACCTTATCTATCTGGGCATTGAGGTAACTGTAGCCGATGAAAGCCACGATACCGATAATCAGCCCGGAAGCGGAGGTGATCATTTTTACGTAGATACCGCCGGCAATGGTGCCCAGTGTAATATCTGAAGTGATGGAGATATTGAAAAAGGTTTGGATCATACCTGCAATGGTACCCAGGAACCCGAACATAGGGGCGATACCGGCAATGATAGACAGGATCACCAGGTTCTTTTCCATCCGGTAGATCTCCAGCTTACCCACATTTTCCATTGATTTTTCAATATTCTCAATTGGCTTGCCTATACGCTGAATGCCTTTTTCGATCATACGGGCAATGGGCCCGTAAGTGTTTTTGGCCAGTGACCTGGCAGACATCATATTACCTGTGGTGATCTGGTCGCGGATCATGGGCATAAAGTTATCAGGCAGCCGGCCGGCTTTACTGATGGTGATGGCCCTTTCCACGAATACGTACACGGCTATCAGGGAGAGTATTCCCAACGGGATCATCAGTACGCCACCTTTCATCAGCATATCTATGAGATGAATTTCCGGTGCCGGGGCGCCGCTGGCGGCAATACCCTGGGCTACTGTATCTGCTTTGGGAAGTAAAAGGGAATCCTGTAATAATGTAATAAAACCTAACAACATGAACTATATTTTAACGGGTGCATAAGTAGATCACTACTATAAACGGTTAAAGTAATAAAATATTTGCTAATGTTCACTGCAATATTTTATGCCTTCTCTTCCCAAACCTGTGCCAGATATACAATTGTTTGCACCGCTTTCTGCATATCCTGTATGCTTACGTATTCATGTTTGCTGTGAAGCGCCATTTCCCCGGTAAAAATATTAGGGCAGGGCAATCCCATGAAAGATAACCGGGAACCGTCTGTACCGCCACGGATGCTCATTCTCAGGGGCTGCACGCCTGCCCGGCGGATGGCTTCCGCTGCATTTGCCGTTACTTCCGGGTGGTTTACCAGCACCTCTTTCATATTGCGGTATTGCTCCGTTACTTTCAGGGTGGCCTTTGCACCATGATGTTTTGCCAGCACCTTATCCATGATCCGGCGCAGGAAGGTTTCATGCGCTTCCAGGTGAGCCGTTTCAAAGTCGCGGATAATAAAATCTATTTCCGTTTTTTCCACGGTACCCTGTATACGTACCGGGTGAATAAAGCCTTCCCTGCCGTCGGTGGTTTCAGGGGAAAGACTGTCTTTCGGTAACGCATCTACGATTTCGCCGGCTATTTTAATAGCGCTTACCAGTTTATCCTTTGCGGCGCCGGGATGCGCGCTGATGCCATACACTGTGATCTTCGCACCATCCGCTGAGAAATTTTCATCTTCCAGGGAGCCCAGTTCGCCTCCATCCATGGTATAGCCAAAATCGGCTGCCAGTTTCTTCATATCCACTTTTTCCACACCACGGCCTACTTCCTCGTCGGGTGTAAACAGGATGCGGATCTTTCCGTGTTTTACATCCGGGTGCGTCATCAGGAAATTAGCGGCGTCCATGATCTCCGCCACACCGGCCTTATCGTCTGCTCCCAGCAGGGTGGTGCCGCTGGCAGTAATAATATCGTCGCCTTTTTTGCTGGCCAGGTAAGGATGCTCTTTTGCACTGATCACTACTGTTTCATCGTCGGGCAGCACAATATCGCCCCCATCATATCCGTGGTGTACAATTGGCTTTACACCTGTACCGCTGCTGTCTGAAGAAGTATCCACATGTGAACAAAAACAGATCACCGGAACTTTCTTGTCGGTATTGGCCGGGATAGTGGCATATACATAACCATGTTCATCCAGCTCTGCATCGGTAATACCCATTTCCTGTAGTTCTTTTACCAGCAGCCGGGAAAGATCCTTCTGTTTTTCAGTGGTAGGGAAAGTGCTGCTCGTCGGGTCCGACTGTGTATCTATCTGTGCGTAACGCATGAAGCGTTTATCTACTGTATATGAGTAATTTGTAAACATATTGCAAACCTAAGGAAAAACAGCTTCACACTCCTGCCGTAGATTATTCTGTTTTACCACCTCTCACAATATGCCGGACAGTAAATTATTCTTTAAAATCATCTTTTTCTAAGACAAAAATCTAAAATTTAATCAAAGTATCGAACAAAGAAGCAATAATAATAGGTTTGTGTAGAATAAAATACATCCTATATATGCTTACCAACATACCAGGCTATCCAAGAATAGGTAGCCAGCGGGAGCTGAAAAAAGCCTGCGAAAACTACTGGGCCGG
Source organism: Chitinophaga polysaccharea (assembly GCF_902150045.1). Classification (GTDB taxonomy): domain Bacteria; phylum Bacteroidota; class Bacteroidia; order Chitinophagales; family Chitinophagaceae; genus Chitinophaga; species Chitinophaga polysaccharea_A. Next base: position 1,038,919 of record NZ_CABFVU010000002.1, on the reverse strand, counting down.
AAAAATTTCACTGGAACGTCTTGAACTAACGTCAAGGCAGCTACGAAAAGAGAACTGGAGCTTATTACAGGAAGCAGGTGTTGACCTGATCCCTTCCAACGATTTCTCCTGGTACGACCAGGTACTGGATATGTGCATCACCCTTGGTGTAATTCCTTCCCGCTTCAAAGCGCTGCAGCAAACATTTGCCAATCCCGCCTGCCCGGAGCTGTACTTTGCGATGGCAAGGGGTTACCAGAAGAATAACTTTGATATCACCGCGATGGAAATGACCAAGTGGTTTGATACCAACTACCATTACCTGGTACCGGAGTTTGAACCGGCCCAGCAATACAGTGTGCACCAGCCTAAATGTGTAGCTGAATTTAAAGAAGCCCTCAGTCATGGTATCACCACCAAACCTGTACTAATAGGCCCTGTCACCTTTATTTTATCCGGGAAAATCAAAGGAGATGAGCTTACCCGTTCCCTGCTGCTGGAAAAACTGCTCCCCGCATATATAGAACTGTTAAGATCCCTTCAGCAGGCCGGCGCCAGCTGGATACAACTGGATGAGCCTTTCCTGGTGACCGACCTGGACCCCGCTACCAGCAACCTTTACCAGGTGGCATACACTGCGGTAAGCCAGGCATTGCCTTCTCTTAAAATATTGCTGACCACTTACTTCGGAGGCCTGGAAGATAACACCAGCCTGGCTTTGCAGTTGCCGGTACAGGCGGTGCATATAGACCTGGTAAGGGCTCCGGAGCAACTGGATACTGTGCTGGCCGCATTACCGGCAGATAAAATGTTATCGCTCGGTGTGGTGGATGGCCGTAATATCTGGAAAAATGATTATGCTGCTTCCGTGCAACTGATCGAAAAGGCCATACAACAGATCGGTGAAGAACGGGTGCTGCTGGGCACTTCCTGTTCCCTGCTGCATGTGCCATACAACCTGGAAAATGAAACAGCGCTGGACCCGGAAATAAAACAATGGATGGCCTTTGCCAAACAGAAAGTGGCCGAAGTAACAGCGCTGAAACAGATTATTGCCGGCAACACTTCCCTGCTCACTGATAACGAAACAGTGATGAACAACCGCAGAACATCTTCCCGCATCCATGTGCCGGAAGTAAAAGCCAGGCTGCAAAGTATTACCACAGCGGATACACAGCGGCACAGCATCTTCCCGCACCGCCAGAAATTACAGCAATCGGTATTACAATTGCCCTTGTTCCCTACCACCACCATCGGCTCATTTCCGCAAACCACGGAAATAAGACAGCTCCGGGCTGATCTGAAAAAAGGCGTTATCACCCCCGAAACCTATAACGCCGATATAAGCCAGGCCATTACAGAAACCATTTACCGCCAGGAAAACCTGGGACTGGATGTGCTGGTGCATGGCGAGTTTGAGCGGAACGATATGGTGGAATACTTTGGCGAGCAACTGGATGGATTTGTATTTACACAAAACGGATGGGTACAGAGTTATGGTACCCGTTGTGTAAAACCGCCGGTTATTTTTGGAGATGTGCAAAGGCCGGCGCCCATGACCGTTGCCTGGAGCCGTTTTGCGCAATCACTTACCAGCAGGCCCGTTAAAGGCATGCTCACCGGCCCGGTTACTATCCTGCAATGGTCTTTTGTAAGGAATGATCAGCCACGTATGCAAACCGCCATGCAAATTGCCCTGGCTATCCGCGATGAAGTGAAAGACCTGGAAGATGCCGGCATCACCGTGATACAGGTAGATGAGCCGGCGCTCCGTGAGGGTTTGCCATTGCGCAAAGCGCAACGCAGCGATTATCTCAGCGAAGCGGTGAAAGCCTTCCGCCTGGCGGTAAGCACTGTGGATGATGCCACACAGATCCACACGCACATGTGCTACGCGGAGTTTAATGATATCATTGAACATATCGCTGCGATGGATGCAGATGTGATCACCATAGAAACGTCACGCTCACAGATGGAGCTGCTGGAAGCGTTTGCAGGCTTTAAATATCCCAACGAAACCGGTCCGGGAGTATATGACATCCACTCTCCCAGAGTGCCGGCCGTAGCGGAAATGGAGGCATTACTGCATAAGGCGGCGGCACTGCTGCCCTTGCGTAATATCTGGGTGAACCCCGACTGCGGACTGAAAACAAGAAAATGGCCGGAAACGGAAATGGCATTGCGGAATATGGTTACCGCCGCAAAGAATATGAGGCTGGCGGTTGGCGGTTAACATGGCATTGGCGCACATGTAATGCCGGGTGCATTGATACTGTATGCATCCTGGTGTTGCATGTGCATGCCGGGTTATGTTGATATGCCATTGGCAGTACCGGCGCTCTTCTGTTCAAATGCCGTCTGAAATCCGTAATTTTAGAAATGGCATGTCATGAAACCGTATCCTGCCCACGGTGCGAATGCACCTTTGAATGCCGCGTAGGCACTATCCTGCGCTGCCAGTGCCAGGACGTAGTGTTAACCGAAGAGGAGCGGTACTTTATCCAGCAGCATTATAATGGTTGTCTTTGTGCAGATTGCCTGCGGGAGATGCAGGCCATTTACCGGGGCCCGGAAGCCTCTTCCTGAACAGTGCAGCCGGCAAACGGTTTTTGCAAAGCCGGCGTACATCCATATCCCCATCTCCCGGAAAAAAATTACGGATGCCGGATAGTTTCAACAACCATTCCTGCATCCGTAAATAAAAAGATACCTGAATATTATACGATTTCAACCAGTTCGAGGTCAAATACCAGGTCTTCGCCAGCCAGTGCATGGTTAGCATCCAGGGTAATAAATTCGTCGCCAATAGCAGCTACTTTTACCTGGAAAACCTGTCCCTGCGGGTTGCTCATCTGCAGTTCCATACCTACTTCAGGATTCAGATCAGCAGGGATATTTTCTTTTGGAAAATCCATGATCATTTCATCGCTTTTGGGGCCATATGCCTGGTCAACAGGGATATGAATGGTTTTCTTGTCGCCAACTTTCATGTCCAGCACACCATTCTCAAAACCTTTGATCACCATGCCGGCGCCTACCTTGAATTCGAGCGGAGCTCTACCTTCAGAAGAATCAAAGGTAGTTCCATTCGTTAAACGGCCATGGTAGTGCACCTTTACTGTATCCCCGTTTTTAACAGTTTGCATAAAAAATAATTGTTTAGTGTTAATAATTACGCGCAAGATACAAAAAGCAGCTATAATACCCGCTTTTTAAAGCTTTGCATTATCTTAACGGTATGAACCGTATTCTCCTCCTTTGCATCCTCCTGGCAGGCTGCATATATGAAGCCTCCGCGCAATACGCGGAACATGTGTTACCAGGTGCCACACAAACCGCGCGTTACCTGCCGCTGCTGAAAAACAAGCGGGTAGCCATGATGGTGAACCAAACCGCCACTATCGATCAAACCCACCTGGTAGATACCCTGCTGAAACTGCATGTAAAAATTCAAAAGATCTTCAGTCCTGAGCACGGTTTCCGCGGCAATGCAGGGCATGGTGAAAAAGTGGCCAACAGCATTGATTCCGCTACCGGTATTCCAATTGTATCGCTTTACGGGCAGCACCGTAAAGCCACTGCAGCCGATCTCAAAGATGTGGATATCCTGTTGTTTGATATCCAGGACGTAGGCACCCGTTTTTTTACATATATCTCCTCCCTGCAGGAGCTGATGGAATCTGCTGCGGAAAATAAAAAAACGCTGGTGATCCTTGACCGCCCTAATCCCAATGGCGATTATGTTGACGGTCCTATCCTCGATACCGCTTACCGTTCCTTTATTGGCATGCAGCCCATTCCCGTTGTGCATGGCATGACCATCGCAGAATACGCGCGGATGCTGAACGGCGAACATATGCTCCGCAACGGCCTGCAATGCGATATTAAAGTGATTCCCTGTGAGAACTACAGTCACAAAACATTTTACCGCGTACCCATCAAACCCTCGCCCAACCTGCCCAATATGGCTGCCATCAACCTGTATCCCTCCCTTTGCTTTTTTGAAGGCACGGTCATTAGCCTGGGACGCGGCACCGATAAGCCTTTCCAGGTATATGGCTCACCTTCTTTTCCAAAACAGGGTTATTCTTTTACGCCCCGCGCAAGTGCTATCAATCCAACGCCGGTGCTGAAAGACCAGCTGTGCTACGGATCTGACCTGAGCAACGCACCGGAAGCCACACCGCATGCCGGCCGGAAAATTGAACTGAAATGGCTGCTGGAGGCGTATCGTATGTTTCCTGATAAATCAAAGTTCTTCATACCTTTCTTCAGCAAACTGGCAGGCAACAACATCCTGCAGCAACAGATCGTAAAAGGGCTTTCCGAAGCGGAGATCCGCAAAAGCTGGGAGCCGGGTCTGGCAATGTTTAAGGTTATCCGGGCCAGGTATTTGTTGTATTAAACGTGAACTGTTATTAAGACAAAGGGAGATAACAGTTCGCTTTTGTCTCCCTTTGTAATTATCGGGGGAACAGATCAGGTATACCTTTACCGGGCATCAAGTCCACCTTTAGTGCAACCGCTGTTTATGTCCCAGGCATGTCCGCTCCCCGTCCACTCTATATTTGAAGCGATTACCATCCCGGCAGCATATCATTCATTAAAATCGGTGAAAGGTCATTATTTTTGCATCCTATGAGTAAAGATCTTCGCATTGTTTTTATGGGTACCCCTGATTTTGCAGTGGCCTCCCTTGATATACTGGTACAGAACGGGTTTAATGTAGTAGGCGTGATCACTGCCCCCGACAAGCCCGCCGGCCGCGGCTTACAACTGCAACAAAGCGCTGTGAAACAATATGCAGTGAGTAAAGGGCTAACGGTGCTGCAGCCGGAGAAACTGAAAAACCCCGATTTCATTGCCGCCTTAAAGGAACTGAAAGCTGATCTGCAGGTAGTAGTGGCATTCCGTATGCTGCCGGAAATAGTGTGGAATATGCCGCCGGAAGGCACTATCAATGTACATGCGTCGCTATTGCCCAACTACCGCGGCGCGGCGCCTGTTAACTGGGCCATTATCAACGGTGAAAAAGCATCCGGCGTTACCACCTTCAAACTACAGCATGAAATTGATACCGGCGACATCCTGTTCAGCGACGAGGTGGCTATCCGGGAAGATGAAACCGCCGGCGAACTGCACGACGCCCTGATGCATACCGGCGCCCGTTTGCTGTTGAAAACAGTACAGGCCATTGCAGCAGGCAATGTAAAAGAAACGCCACAGGCGCATATTCCGGCCGCCGACATCAAACATGCACCAAAAATATTTAAGGAAACCTGCCAGATCAACTGGCAGCAGCCATTAGATAATATCTACAACCTGGTACGCGGCCTGAGCCCCTATCCGGCAGCATGGACCATTTTCCAGGGCAAAACCCTGAAAATTTACAAAGCCCGTAAAGAACATACTACGCCTTCCAAAACGCCGGGCGACTTTGATACTGATCAGAAATCATACATCAAAATAGCAGCTCCTGATGGCTACCTCTACCTGGATGAGATCCAGCTGGAAGGCAAGAAGAGAATGGATGTGGAAGCGTTTCTGCGGGGTTACCGTTTTGTGTAGGAGCGCCTTCGGCTTTTGTCTTGGAACACTGATTATGATGATTTCGATGATTACTTTGATTTTTGCTTTTGGGTTTGGGTTTGAGATATAAGCGGGTTTTGTCTTTTTCAGGATTAAGATGATTTCGATGATTACCCTGATTTTTGCTTTTACTATTGAATTTTGATAATAATTAAGGGAGATATAAGCAGATGTACCGGCTTATATCTCCCTTAGTCTTTATTAAATCCCAAAAATATAATCAGCAAAATCATCTTAATCCTGAAAAAGACAAAATCCGCTAATCCTCGTAACTCAGTTCGCAATAAAACTTCGTTTCATTGCTGCCGAGCGCCTGCATGGCACTGTCGCTCAGCTTGATGATGAGGCCGGCATTGGCTTTCATCTGTGGGATTACGTCCAGTACTTTTGCGTATACGGATTTACCGTTCAGCGGATTTGTTACTTTGATGATGGTTCCGCGGGGCGCCGTGTTATGCAACGCGTAGTATTTACCTACTGCATTGCTCTTAAACCAGGTACCAGGGCCCTTTTCTGAAGTAGTTTTTTTGCCGCCGTTGGTCTGTTGTTCATACAATTGCTCAAAATCGGTGCTGCTGCTAACAGGAGCAGATTTAACAGGGGCGGGCGCAGGTGCCGCAGCAACAGGAGCAGATGTTTCTTCTGCCGGTGTTGGCTCAGGCTCTTTCTTAGGCGTTTCCTTTGCGGCGGGCGGCGGTGGAGGAGTTGACACAACCACCGGCTCCGGTGCAGCAGTGGCTTTCTCTTTTACTTTTTCAGGACGCGGAGCTGCTTCAGCTGCACCGCCGGCTGCTTTCACATAACCTACAATGATGTAGCTGTCTTTTTTCAGCCCGTCACCGGAAAAGCTGTTCCACTGCCGGATATTATCCAGTGGTACTTTGTTATAGTTTACACTCACGCGGTATAAAGTTTCCTTTTCAGCAACTTTATGATATACCGGTTTGCCGGAAGCATCTGCCTTCTGTGAAAAGTTAGCAGCAGTAAGCGGGATATGCAGCTTGCGTCCCAGCTGTAAACCCTGGTCCATACTCACTTTATTGGCTGCGGCAATTTCTTTTGGCGGCAAGCCATAAGCGCGGCTGAGGCTATAGAAATTTTCTCCTTTTTTAACAATATGGGATATGTAGAGAGCAGGCGAGGTACCTTGCACTTCAAGCGTATCCTGCGCCTGCGCCGCTACCGCACTGAAACCAAACAATGCGATTGAAAGAATCGATTTTATCATACTAACTCTGTTTATGATGTAGCAGAATATTCAAATTTTTATCTGCTATTTCGGGCAACGAATATATGCGTTAAAATTGACAAAATTATTTAATAAACCAAACGGAGAAAATCCCTTTTTGTTGTGGCAGCCGTTATAAACGGCGCTCCTGTTGGCACTGTATTTCAAAGTTGGTATTATTCCCGGATAAATAGCAGTTATGTATTCTTTACAGTCCTGTAATTTCTTTCAGGATACGCAATTCTTTCGGGTAGTAATTGTTCATGCGGTTGGGTAAAATCTTTGCCCAGCCGAGGTTCATGCCTTCATATTTTATCAGCGCCCAGCCGCGCACCCGTGTGCTCACTACGGGATCTTCCTTACGCAGGTACTGCAATGCCTGTCGTAGATCCAGCGATACCGATGGTAATTCATCCGACACCAATATGCTCGCAGCCAGCTGATGATCGGGAATTAATTCCTTGGCACTGGGATGCCCTGCTTTTACGCCCGCTTTGCGAATATACAATTGTTGCCGCAACAATGGTATTTCTGCAGCCAGTAACGGAGGAAGGATCAATACTTCTTCCTGGTGCATAAAATACTGGTAATCTGCCGGGATATTTATCCAGGGAGTGATCACCTCCTGCTGCCGGGGAGTGAGTGCCATTGATTTATGCTGCTTTGGTTTACGGGGAGTTTCACCGCTACGTTTACGGAATGCTGCAATAAAAAACCCTTCCCCTTTCAATTGATCGGGATAAAACCGGTAGCCTGTACAGTTTCGTTTATGCGTTGCCGTTGTAACAATATTCCACCCGGTATCCAGCGGAACCGGGATGTTTTCCAGCTCAAAATGATCTGCCAGCCAATCCAGGATCGCTTCATCTTCTTCCTCAGAGAAAGAACAGGTTGAATAAATAACAACGCCGCCTTCTTTTACAGCCGGTAATACATCTGCCAGGATCCTTTGCTGGCGCTGGCTGCAGAGGGTTACATTTTCTGGCGACCATTCTTCCACCAGTTCCGGATCACGGCGGAATAAGCCGGAACCTGAACAGGGCGCGTCTACCACTGCCAGGTCAAAATAACCGGGCAGCCTTGAAAAATCGCGCGGGTCATTATTGCTTACCACCACGTTGGCGGCACCCCATTTTGTAAGATTGTCGGCCAGCAGTCCCGCTCTTGCCTTGATCACCTCATTGGCCACCAGCAGGCTATCGCGACTTATCAGCGACTGTAACAGCGTAGATTTTCCACCCGGCGCAGCGCAGAGATCTAGTACCTTCAGCGACTGCGTCAGATCTACTGTTGCACGTACCACCTGTTCCAGGAACATGGAAGATGCTTCCTGCACATAATAAGCGCCTGCATGAAAATAAGGATCAAAAGTAAAGGAAGGCCGTTCCGGCAAATAGTACCCCTGACTACTCCACGGTACCTGGGTTACGCCATCGGCCGACAGTGACTGCAACACAGTACTGACCTGTTCCGGCGCTTTTATTTTATTGGGATTCAATCGGAGTGAAGTAATTTTTTCGGCGGCGGCATGCACCTGCTCAAATGTTTCCCGGTTATAACCCGGAAGTCCTGCTAATGAGTCTAGCAGTGCCGCTGGTAAGTGACTGGACACGAGAGTTTTTTCGACAAATTTAGCGAATTTTGTCTTTTTCAGGATTATGATGATTTCGATGATTACTTTGATTTTTGCTTTTACTATTGAATTTTGAAAATAATTAAGGGAGATATGAGCAGATGTACCGGCTTATATCTCCCTTAGTCTTTATTAAAATCCAAAAATATAATCATAGAAATCATCATAATCCTGAAAAAGACAAAACCCGCTCTACACCTCCTTAATAGCAGAAAGCAGTTCCTGCAGCACCTTCTTCGCATCGCCAAACAGCATAGACGTTTTGGGCTGGAAAAAGAGATCGTTTTCAATACCGGCGTATCCCGGTTTCATGCTGCGTTTATTTACGATCACCACTTTGGCGTTTTCCACTTCCAGGATAGGCATCCCGTAAATAGGACTGGCAGGATCACTTTTCGCGGCAGGATTTACCACATCGTTGGCGCCTAAGATCAATACTGCATCAGTAGTAGGGAATTCAGCGTTTGCATCTTCCATTTCCAGTAACTTCTCATAAGGTACATCTGCCTCCGCCAGTAGCACGTTCATATGACCAGGCATACGGCCTGCTACGGGGTGAATAGCATATTTTACCTCTACTCCTTTTTCTTCCAGTTGTTTCTCCAGCTCATGACAAGCGTGCTGGGCCTGCGCTACGGCCAGGCCATACCCCGGCACTATAATCACTTTACTGGCATAGGCCAGCACTACAGCGGCATCGTTCAAACTGATCTCTTTATAATTGCCCTGATCCTTTCCAGCTGCGGCCGCACCGGCTGCACCACCACCAAAGGAGCCTATCAGCACATTTTTCAGGGACCGGTTCATGGCCTTGCACATCAGGATAGTGAGGATAGTACCCGCAGAACCTACCAGGATACCACCAGTGAGCATCACCGGGTTACTGTAAAGGAATCCGCCACAGGCAGCAGCTACCCCCGTAAAAGAATTAAGCAGCGATATCACTACAGGCATATCCGCGCCTCCGATCGGCATTACGAATAATACACCATAGAACAATGCCAGTCCGAAAATTATATAGAACACTGTGAGAGCTGTTCCCGGCGAAGTGTCGAAAATACATACCAGCCACACAGATAATCCAACGATCAGTGTTAATACCCCCAGGTTAAGAAAATGCTGACCATTGAAGGAAAAGTCCTTCACTTTACCGGTGAGCTTTCCCCAGGCCACTATGCTGCCGGCACAGGATACAGCGCCTATGATAAGGCTCAGCAGAATAATGATCACGGTTCCCCTGGAAGTGGATGACTCCAGCAGTTGCAACGCCAGGTGGTCGTCGGCAACGGGCGCATACAGGTTTTTTATCAGTTTGATCAGGTGATCAAACTCCACAATGGAAATCAGCGCCGCGCAGGCGCCGCCCATTCCGTTGAACATGCTTACCATTTCCGGCATGGCGGTCATCTTCACTTTTTTGGCAGACAACACGCCTATTATGCCACCAATGGCGAGCCCGGTGAATATCCAGCCATAGTTATGCAGGGGGGCATCATTCACCCGGTAGAGAAAGATGGTGCCAAGGATAGCCAGCGACATCCCCGCAGCCGCTACCATATTGCCTTTGCGGGCAGTATCCGGTTTACTTAACATTTTCAGTCCGAGGATAAAAGTAACAGAGCCGATCAGGTAAATAATTGATAAAATGCTGGATCCCATAAGTATATGCTTTTAGCCGTTAGCTTTCCGCTGTTGAACAGTTAATACCTGTGTACTGGCAACCGTTTTACAGCTATTTCTTTTTTCCTTTGAACATTTCCAGCATACGGTCGGTTACCACAAAACCTCCCACCACGTTGATCGTACCAAGTATTACGGCCAGGAAGCCGATGATCAGTGCAGGATAATTATCCGTTTCCGCTTTCCCCATTACAATAATAGCCCCGATGATAACCACGCCATGAATGGCATTGGCGCCGCTCATCAACGGGGTATGCAACACGGATGGCACCCTCGAAATCACTTCTATTCCCAGAAAAACAGACAGGATAACGATGTAGATAAGATCGATATGCTGGCGAAGAAAAGTTAAAATATATTCCATATCAGACGGGTATTTTACGATCTCAACTACTAAGCGGGCTGCATCAGGTTTTTCACACGTTCATTCACTACTTCCCCGTTGTGCGTAATACAGGCGCCTTTTACAATATCATCTTCAAAATCCAGGTGCAGCGCTCCTTCTTTTGTAAGTATCAGTTTCAGGAAGTTAAATACATTCTTTGCGTACAACTTGCTGGCATCTGCCGGCATAGTGGCCGGTAGATTTGAATTCCCGATGATGGTAACGCCTTTATACTGCACGGTTTCATTGTTCTTTGTAGCGCTGGTATTACCGCCGGTGGCAGCAGCGAGGTCTACGATCACAGCGCCGGAGCGCATGCGGTCGAGCATTTCATTGTTGACCAGTACGGGTGCAGCCTTCCCGGGGATCTGTGCAGTGGTGATCACAATATCTGCCCTGGCAATGCTTTCAGCGATGCGTTGCTGCTGCTGTTGCTTATACGTTTCGCTTTGCTCTACTGCATAACCGCCTGCTGTGGAAGCATCTGCGGCCCCTTCCACTTCCACGAATTTTGCACCCAGGCTCATCACTTCTTCCTTAACAGCGGGCCTGGTATCAAATACTTCCACCACAGCGCCCAAACGGCGTGCGGTGGCAATAGCCTGTAAACCGGCAACACCGGCGCCCAGTATCAATACCTTAGCCGGGGCAATGCTCCCTGCAGCTGTCATAAACATGGGGAAATAACGGGAATAGCTATACGCCGCCAGCAACACTGCCTTATAACCGGCTATATTGGCCTGGGAACTAAGCACATCCATTACCTGTGCACGGGTGGTGCGGGGAATAGTATCTAAACTGAAAGCAGTGATATTACGGGAAGCCCAGTACTCTACTTCATTTACCCGATACAGGGGCTGTAAAATGCCAGCGATGATTTTCCCCGAGGGGATCTGGTCTGTTATTTCCCTGGAAGGAGGTTGCAGTGTAAAGATGATGTCTGCACCGGTGAGGATCTCCGCAGCTGTTTTTATTTGCGCGCCCGCCTGCATATAGGCGTCGTCGTTATAAAAGGCATTGTTGCCGGCGCCCTGCTCCACCCACACGGTTACCGACATTTGCTGTAGTTGTTTTACTACTTCAGGGACTAGAGATACCCTGGTTTCGCCGTTTTTCTCTTTTAAAATTCCTGCAATCATCTGGTGGAAATTTATAATGGAATTTAAGAAAAAACGGCAACAAAGAACTATTTTTCTCTTTAATTTTTCTTCAGAGATGCGGCCAAAGCGGCGGCATGTTGCAGTAAAGCGGGGATGGCTACGCCTTGCAGGTAATTCCCCGTGATATGGATACCTGGATATTTTTTTTCAAAGTCTGTTACAGCATTCCGCAACTTAACATGACCTACATTTAATTGCGGGATCGCTTTATTCCAGGTACTGAAGCGCTGCATCACCGGCGGAGCTGAAAGGTGTAACAGCGGTGTTATTTCAGCCACCACGCGTTGTTGCAGGGTTGCCTGGTCCAGCTGATCAAACAGCTGTTCCTGCCTGGCTCCTCCCAGGAACACAGTGAACAGGATCTTTCCTGCGGGCGCTTTACCCGGGAAAATAGCAGAGTTGCAGATAGCGCCGAGGAAATGCATATGCTCTGCATTCGGCACCAGGAAGCCGAAACCATCCAGTGGCTGTGGCAGGGCGCCGGCATCAAAGCCCAGGTGCAGCACGGCCATACGGGGATAATGTACGTTGTTCAGTAGTGCAGCAGCTGCTGTATCTAGGTGGGTAATGGTTTCTGCCGTGCTGTAGGCAGGCGTGGCCAGTATAATTTTTTCAGCAGTATAACTTCCGGGCTGGCCATTTTCCACTACGCTCACCCTGTATCCATTATCAGCGGCAGTGATATCCATTACCCTGCAGTTAAAGCGTACAGGCGTAGTGAGCAATTGTTGCAAACGGTTTGTGAGCAACTGGTTGCCGCCTTTGAAACTGATGATTTTCCGGCCGCCCATGGCGCCTTTATCTTTCATCAGTCCTTTGGTTACGCTGCCGTATTCCCGCTCCCACCGCGGCAATGCGGGCAATACTTCCACAATGCTCATCTGCTCAGGATTACCGGCGTAAATGCCCGACAACACAGGATCGAACACGTATTCTGCAATTTCTTTATTAAATCTTCTTGTTACAAAATCATTAACGGTTTCCTCTCCTGCTGAAAGCGCCGGTTTACGGAAGCGCTCTGTAAACAGCCGCCATTTACTGCTGCGGCTCAGGTATGGAGAGCCTATGATCTTAAAAGGATGTGGAGAAACGGCGTGCAGTTGCTGCCGTCTTACCAGGAACCGGTTTTTGCTGGCGGCTGTTGCCTGCAGTATTTCTTTGTCCAGCCCAAGTTCCGTAAAATATTGCAGCAGTTCGGGAGAAGCTGCAATAGTATTGGCGCCTGCGTCCAGTTCAAAACCATCTTCCTGTATGGATTTCATTACACCACCGGTGTGGTCCGAAACTTCCAGTACCTGGTAAGGTACCTGCAGTTTCTGTAATTCATACGCAATACTTAGCCCGGACAGGCCGGCGCCGACAATCAATACGGGTTGAACGGACATATGGCAAATTTAAACGGCTTCAGTGGCAATGATCTGTGTGCAGTATTTCACAACTGCTTTTACCCATAACGGGTGAATATTCAGACACGGGATCATGGTAAAAGACTCACCACCGCTGTTCAGGAAAGAATGTTTTCCTTCCACAGCTATCTCCTCCAGGGTTTCCAGGCAGTCCGATACAAATGCAGGGCACACGATCAGCAACCTCTTTTTTCCTTCGGCAGGCAACGTTTCCAGCAAACCGGCCGTATAAGGTTTCAGCCATTCTTCACGGCCCAGCCTCGACTGGAAGGAGATGCCCCATTTTTCACGCGGCAGTCCCAGCTTCTCTGCTACCAGTTCGGTAGTAACAGTGATCTGGTGACGATAGCAATATTTATGGGCAGGTGATTTCACATGACAGCAGTCGTTCACTTTCATACAGTGCGCACCGGTAGGATCTGCCTTACGCATATGCCTTTCCGGTAAACCATGATAACTGAACAATACGTAATCATAGTCCTGCTGCAAATATGGGCGCATGCTCTCAGTAAGTGCATGGATATAATCCGGCTCATCGTAGAACGGAGGCACTACCGACAGCTTGAATTTATATTTTTTCTTTTTGTAGATTTCCTGTGCGTACTCCACCGCTGTTTCGTAGGAAGACATGGCGTAATGCGGATATAACGGCAACAGCACTACTTCCTTCAGATCAGGATTTTGCTTAAGGAGATTATCATAAGCCACCTGCGGATGCGGATTACCATAACGCATGGCTATTTCCACCGGTATCTCCATATCGTTCTGCACGGCCATCTGCAGCTGTTTCGTTAGCGCCACCAATGGTGATCCTTCTTCCCACCAGATAGATTCATAAGCCCGGGCAGATTGCTCCGCACGCTTTGGTACAATGATCCCTTCGATTAAGATCTTACGGAACAGCCAGGGATAATCGATCACACGCTTGTCCATCAGGAACTCGATCAGATAACGCTTCACATCCGGCACAGCAGTGGAATCTGGCGATCCAAGGTTCATTAATACTATTCCTACATCAGATTTAGACACCATTTCTTTTAAATTGGTGCAAAAGTAAGCAAAAAGCCGGAAGCGAAAAGTCCTGCATACGGCGCGATAACTGTCATTCTTTTGTAAAGGCAAAACCTGATAAAAATCATTTTTTCGTCGTAATGATTACCAGTAGTAGAAATGACACACTAATGACAGCTAACCTCTTATGTTTGGGGCGTATGAAAGTACTTTTGCAACCGGAAGCTTATACAAGAACATGCAGGTCAGTCATTCAAAAGAAATAGCAAATTTTCATATTGTTGGGATCAACTATAAGAAAACCGACGCTGCTATCAGGGGATTATACGCCATCAATCCGGCTCAGTATCAACAACTCCTGGAGCATGCCAGGGTTGTGCAATTAGACGATCTATTTGTACTCTCTACGTGTAACAGGACAGAAATTTACGGATTTGCAGCGCATCCCGGGCAGTTGATAGATTTGCTTTGCAGGGAATCAAACGGCGACAGGAGCCAGTTTGAAGAATTAGCCTATACCAAGTCGGGAGAAGATGCCATCAGGCATTTATACCAGGTAGGAACGGGCCTTGATTCCCAGATCCTTGGCGACTATGAAATAATAGGCCAGATACGTAATGCCGCCAAATTCGCCAAGGCCCACCAGAGCCTGGGCAGCTTCCTTGAACGCCTGGTGAACAGCGTTCTGCAGGTATCCAAACTCATCAAAACTGAAACAGGGCTCAGCAAAGGCACTGTGTCTGTGGCTTTTGCCACAGTAAGAATGCTGGAGCGCATCTGCCCTGATATAAAAAATAAAAAGATCGTATTACTTGGTGTAGGCAAAATAGGCCGCAACACCTGCAAGAATATGATCGAATATCTCGGCGTAAAAGAGGTGACCCTTATTAACCGCACCCTTCAGGTGGCCGCTGAATTTGCCGGCCAGCAAGGGCTGAAATACGCACCGTTTGAAAATATGGTGAGCGAAATGCAGCAGGCAGATGT
Source organism: Chitinophaga polysaccharea (assembly GCF_902150045.1). Lineage (GTDB taxonomy): Bacteria > Bacteroidota > Bacteroidia > Chitinophagales > Chitinophagaceae > Chitinophaga > Chitinophaga polysaccharea_A. The sequence continues at coordinate 1,023,861 of NZ_CABFVU010000002.1, read as the reverse complement.
TATCCTTGTTGCTTCCAATGCGCCACACCCAACAGTGCTGGCAGAACATTTCAGGAACAGTTCTCCAAAGCTCATCGTCGATCTGTCAATTCCTTTTAATGTGGAAGCCGCAGTAGGTGAGCTTCCGCATATTACGCTGGTGAATGTGGATGAGCTTTCCAAAGTGCAGGACGAAACCCTGCAAAACAGGCTGGGAGAAGTGCCAAAGGCCATTGCCATCATAGATGAATACATGGAAGAATTCCTTTACTGGTACAAAATGCGCAAACACGCCGTAGTACTGAAAGCGGTAAAGGATAAACTGCAGGAAATACATACCCGCGAAATACAGCAGCAGAAGAACGGAGGCCACTACAATATGGAAGATATCGAGCTTGTCTCTTCCCGCATCATACAAAAAATGATTAATCTAATGGCAGGCAAAGTACGCAAGGAAACAGACAAAAGCGACCAGTATATCGCCATGATCAACGATATTTTTGAGACAGGAGTTAACCAGGAATAAACAAATGGATAAAGTTATCAGGATAGGCACAAGAGAAAGTCAGCTGGCCTTGTGGCAGGCAAACCAGGTAAATGATCTGCTCACCGCACAAGGTTACCGCACCGAACTGGTACCTATTAAAAGCGAAGGAGATATAGACCTGGTAACACCCCTCTATGAAATAGGCGTACAGGGCATCTTCACAAAAAGCCTCGACCTGGCACTGCTCAACAACCGTATAGACGTTGCCGTTCACTCCTTTAAAGACGTTCCTACACAACTGCCAAAGCAAATTGTACATGCCGCTGTCCTGCAACGCGGACCGGTAAAGGATCTGCTGGTTTATAAAAACGATACTGATTTCCTCTCACAACCGGATTATATAGCTAACATCGCTACCAGTAGTGTGCGCCGTAAAGCCCAGTGGCTGCGGAAATATCCGCAACACCAGCTGCATAACCTGCGTGGTAATGTTAATACCCGCTTAAGAAAACTGGCAGAGGAAAACTGGGACGGCGCTATCTTCGCTGTGGCAGGCCTGGAAAGGATCCATGTACGCCCTTCCAATTCCATTGACCTCGACTGGATGTTGCCAGCCCCTGCGCAAGGCGCAGTGGTAGCCGTTTGCAGGGAAGATGACCAGTTTTGCCTGGATGCCTGCGCTGCTTTCAATCACGCAGATACCGCCCTTACCACACATATTGAACGCGAATTCTTACGCACCCTGATGGGTGGATGCACCACTCCCATCAGCGCTTACGCTTATATACAAAACGATCACATTCACTTCAGCGGAGAGCTTTGCAGCCTGGATGGCGCCCGCTTCTTCAGCATTTCACGCGAAGTGCCGGTAACCCAGGCCAATCACCTGGGAAGGGAAGCTGCAGAAGATATTATGGCGCAGGGTGGCGCTGAAATTGTAGCACAGATCAGAAATGCTAAATGATAAATACCGCATATTAAGCACCAGACATTTAACAGACAGCTCCATTGCTGTTGCTGGTGATAACGGTATCCGCATAGATGTACAGGACTTTATACAGATAAAGCCGGTAATACTTCCATCATTAAAAGGAAACCAGCCCGGCTGGAACGATACGCATATATCCAATATTTTTCAGGCGCCTAATGTGTCGGTTTTTACAAGCGCCAATGCGCTGAATGTATTGAAACAAAATTACTTTGGGGTGCGTGGTTTGCGTAATGGCCTCCGTACTGTTTTCCTAACCGACAACGCCCGTATCTGTTGCATATCCGGCAAAACACTGGAAAAGGCAAAGGCAGTTTTTCCCGGCGCGGAAATTTTAGCCTCATCCCCTTACGGCAGCGAACTGGCGGCAGCCATGATTGCATTAGGAAATATCAGCGAGGTAAATTTCTATTGCGGCACCCAGAGAAGACATGAATTACCAGATGCTTTAAAACAGGCAGGTATTACTGTGAATGAATTTGTGATCTACGAAAACATTCCTGCGCCTACTGTAGTAGCTGATGGTTACGATGGCATATTATTTTTCAGTCCAAGCGCCGTTAAAAGCTACCTGTCTGCCAACAGGATCAACAGCAAAACCGTTTGCTTTGCCATTGGCAGAACAACCGCTACAGAACTGAGAGAGCATACCGATAACAAAATTATAATGAGCACCGATATCAGTGAAGACAGCATGGTGCAAACTGCTATATTTTATTTTAACAACATTAACTGCTACGAATGAGCCCATTGAAGAACGACTTATTGCTGAAGACCCTTAAAGGTGAAACCGTTTCCCGCACACCCGTATGGATGATGCGCCAGGCTGGTCGCTATTTACCGGATTATATCAAACTGCGTGATAAGTATACTTTTTTTGAACGTTGTGAAAACCCGGAACTGGCCACCGAAATAACGGTGATGCCGGTAGACCAGGTTGGCGTTGATGCAGCTATTATCTTTTCCGATATCCTGGTAGTACCACAGGCAATGGGCATGGAAGTACAGCTGGTGGAAAAAGTAGGACCGCTTCTCCCCGCTCCCGTTAAAACTGCACAGGACCTGCAGCGTTTATGCGTTCCCGATGTACAGGAAAGATTACACTATGTTTTCGATGCCCTGAAGCTCACTAAAAAAACACTGGATGGCAAAGTACCACTGATAGGCTTTGGTGGCGCTCCCTGGACCCTGCTCTGCTACATGGTACAAGGCAAAGGCTCTAAAACTTTTGATGAAGCAAAAGCATTCTGCTACCAGCAGCCGGCTGTTGCACATCAGCTGTTGCAGATGATCACCGATACCACCATCGCTTACCTCAAAGCACAGGTAGCCGCGGGCGCTGATACCGTACAGGTGTTTGATTCCTGGGGAGGTTTGCTCAGCCCGCAGGACTTTGAAGTATTTTCTTTACAATATATCCGCCAGATAGTAGCGGCAATGAAGGATGTTTGTCCGACCATTGTGTTTGCAAAAGGCGCCTGGTTTGCATTAGAAGACATGGCCGCTACCGGCGCTCATGGACTGGGTATCGACTGGTGCATTAAGCCGGAGCTGGCCCGGCAGTTTGCCGGCAGCAACATCACCCTGCAGGGAAACTTTGACCCCGCCAAATTGCTGGCGCCCATCCCCGAAATCGAAAAAGCAGTAAAAGAAATGCTGAAAGGCTTTGGCAGACAGCGTTACATCGCCAACCTGGGACATGGTATATTACCCAACGTGCCGGTTGACCATGCCAAAGCATTCGTAGAAACAGTTAAAGCGCACGGATAATTACCATGAGCATTAAAGATAATTTCATATCGTTTATACACGGCCTGCAGGACGAGATCTGTGCAGCACTCGAGAAAACAGACGGCAAAGCCGTTTTCCGGGAAGACCGCTGGGAACGCCCCGGTGGCGGCGGTGGTAAAACACGTGTAATTGCCAACGGCAACGTATTTGAAAAAGGAGGCGTTAATACTTCCGTTGTTCATGGAGAACTGCCGGAAGTAATGGCGCAGCAGTTTGGCGTTACCAACAGCCGGTTCATGGCCTGCGGTATCTCACTGGTGCTTCATCCCCTGAACCCTTTTGTGCCTACGGTACATGCCAACTTCCGCTACTTTGAACTGTACGACCAGGACGGAACGCTGAAAGACAGCTGGTTTGGCGGTGGTGCAGACCTGACTCCGTATTACCTGGAAGAAGCAGATGGTATCCATTTTCACCGTACCTTTAAAGATGCCTGTGATCCGTTTGGAAAAGAACTGTACCCGGCCTATAAGAAGCACTGCGACGAATACTTTATCAATAAGCACCGTAACAACGAAGCACGCGGCATAGGCGGTATTTTTTACGATTATCTCCGGCCAAATGCAGAAAGATCAGCGGAAGCACTCCTGGAGTTTTCCCAGGCGAACGGAAAGGCTTTCCTTGATGCTTATCTCCCCCTGGTAGAAAAAACAAAACACCTTCCCTATACAGAAGCACATAAAAACTGGCAGGCGTATAGGCGTGGACGTTATGTTGAATTCAACCTGGTTCACGACAGGGGAACGTTGTTTGGATTAAAAACGAACGGACGTACGGAATCCATCCTGATGAGCTTACCACCGGTAGCCCGCTGGGAATACGACTTCCACACCACTCCGGGCAGCCCCGAAGCACAGCTGGAAGAATTTCTGAAGCCAAGGGAATGGGTAAAATAATGTACCGGCAGACGACGATATAAAACAATAAAAAAATTTATAAAGATGATCAGAAGAAACAGAATTTTAAGAGTATCTCCCGCCATTCGCGCAATGGTAGCGGAAACAATTTTAACGCCCAACGATTTCATGGCGCCGTTATTTGTTACCGAAGGAGAAAATGTGAAGGAAGAGATCAGCTCTATGCCAGGTTATTTCAGGTATTCCCTTGACCTCACTATTAAAGAAGCAAAGGAACTCTGGAGCCTGGGCATTAAAAGTGTACTGCTGTTTGTAAAAGCACCGGATAGTGTAAAAGATAACAAGGGTACCGAAGCGGTAAATCCGGATGGCCTGATGCAACGCGCCATCCGTGGTATCAAAAATGCCATTCCCGATATGGTGGTGATGACGGATGTGGCGCTGGACCCTTACTCCTCTTACGGCCACGACGGTATCGTGGAAGGAACAGAAATAGTGAACGACCCCACCGTGGAAGTACTGGCCCGCATGAGCCTCAGCCATGCGCAGGCTGGCGCCGATTTTGTGGCTCCCAGCGATATGATGGATGGCCGCATCCTGGCGATCCGCAACATCCTTGAAGAAAACGGTTTCGACAAAACAGGCATTATGGCTTACAGCGCCAAATATGCTTCCTGTTTCTACGGCCCCTTCCGCGATGCGTTGGATTCCGCTCCCGGCTTCGGCGATAAGAAAACTTACCAGATGGACTATGCCAATTCCCGTGAAGCGATCAAAGAAACGCTGATGGACATTGAAGAGGGCGCTGACATTGTAATGGTAAAACCCGCAATGGCATACCTCGATATTATGCGTATTATTAAAGATCGTGTAACCGTTCCAGTGAGTGCCTATCATGTGAGCGGCGAATACGCCATGATCAAGGCAGCAGCACAGAGGGGCTGGCTGGATGAAAACAAGGCCATCCTGGAAACCATGACCAGCATGAAGCGTGCCGGCGCTGATCTGATCGCTACCTACTTTGCAAAGGACGCGGTAAAACTGCTGAATGCATAATTCCCTATCTTGCGTAAAATAATAAACCACCAACAGATGTACAGCAAAAGTGAAATGTTATTCGGGAAAGCAAAGCAGGTAATTCCCGGCGGTGTTAACTCTCCCGTACGCGCATTTAAAAGTGTAGGCGGCACACCCGTGTTCATGGAACGTGCAAAAGGCGCCTATATGTATGATGTAGATGGTAACCGTTATATCGACTATATCAATTCCTGGGGTCCCATGATCCTCGGTCATGCTTACGAACCGGTAGTAAAGGCCATACAGGAATATGCCACCTATTCTACATCTTTCGGTGCGCCTACAGAGCTGGAGATAAAGATTGCAGAGCTGATTGTAGGCATGGTGCCTAACATCGATATGATACGCATGGTAAACTCCGGTACAGAAGCCTGTATGACAGCCCTCCGGCTGGCAAGAGGCTATACCGGCCGTAATAAGTTTATCAAATTTGAAGGTTGCTACCACGGGCATGCAGATGCATTCCTGGTAAGCGCCGGCAGTGGTGTGGCTACGCTTGGCATTCAATCAGTACCGGGTGTTACCACCTCCGTGGCAGAAGATACGCTCACGGCTCCCTACAATAATTTACCTGCAGTAGAACAATTGATTGCAGATAACATTAACCAGATTGCTGCGGTGATCATTGAACCGGTAGCAGGCAACATGGGCTGTATACTTCCGCAGCCGGGCTTCCTGGAAGGTCTTCGTCAGCTTTGCGATGCCAACAATATCCTGCTGATCTTCGATGAAGTGATGACAGGTTTTCGTCTTGCCCGCGGCGGCGCACAGGAATTACTGGGCATCCGGGCCGACCTGGTTACCTTTGGTAAGATCATCGGGGCCGGTATGCCGGTAGGTGCTGTAGCCGGTCCGAAAGAAATCATGGAATATCTAGCCCCTGCCGGGAAAGTATACCAGGCAGGCACTTTAAGCGGCAACCCTATTGCAATGATTGCCGGTTATACCTTACTGCAAACATTGAATGATAATCCAGTTATTTACCAGCAACTGCAGGAAAAGGCAAGCTACCTGGTAAACGGGTTAAAAGAAGCATTTGGCGCCGCAGGTATAGTACATAGCATTAACCAGATGGGTTCAATGCTGAGCGCACATTTCACTGAATACCCCATTGTGGATTTCAGCGCCGCCTCTGCTGCCAATAACGAATTATTCAAACGTTTCTTCCACGCTATGCTGGATCGTGGCATTTATTTGCCGCCTTCTGCTTTCGAAAGCTGGTTTATGAGTAATGCACTTACTACAGAAGACCTGGATGAAACCATTGCTGCTGCTAAATCTGCCATGCAGGCAATAAAATAGTTAACAATTCAATCCTGTGCAGAGTGGAAAATCAGTCCACCGTCCCGGCCGGGACGGTGGACTGATTTTATTTATGATAGATAACGGTTTGCCCCGGGGAATAAATATTGCCGGAGTAATTGTTATCCGTTTTCTGGGTTTGCCCGTTCAGCTTTACCGTAAAGTGATAGGTTTGTGCCGGGTCGGGTAGTGTGAAGGCATATTCCAGTGGCGCACCGGGTAATGTAGCGGTGGCTACGTTTACGGTCTTCATCACGGTAAGCACCTGGTTCACTTCTATGTATACGTTCAGTGGTTGTTGTATTGCCACCGGGATATTACCGGGTATTTTCCAGGATATCTTTACGTTGCTGGCATCTGTTTGCTGTAAGGTAAGATCAGTAACAGCCGGCAAACTAACGCCTGGTTTGGTTACGTCATCCACTGATTTTCTGCAGGCAGCTGCTGTCAATAATAATGTGCCGAAGGCAAATAGCAGGAATTTTCTCATGGCGTGTATGTTTTAGTAAGTACCCCCAGGCATCTCAGCCTGAAATTCTGTTAGAACCGTGCGTAACAATCTTCCTTTACACGGCTCCGGTTATCAAATCATTCAGGACACTCAATATCCGGGATTTTGTTTGTAACCACCTTTCGACCAGTTCATCTGTGCCTGTGGAATGGGCAGGAATTCGTCCCTGCCGGCGGTGAAATGCGCTACACGGAACCAGTCGAACCGGTTCTTTTCCTTGTTAAGGAATGCATTCATTACGGGTTCCAGCACACCCCAGCGCATAAGGTCGAAGTACCTTCTTCCTTCGCAGGCCAGCTCCAGGCGGTCTTCCCACATGAGTGCCTGCCAGGCAAATTCTTTGGTCCAGTTGCAGTTGATGCCGGGTTTATATTCTTCAATTTTATAGTTCAACCATAAGGTGCCGTCGTCTTTCTTCAGCCGCCCGGTGCTATGGGCAGCCCGCGCCCTGACCCTGTTGATCAGCGGGAGTGCTTCATTAAAGCGTCCCAGCTGTATCAGTATTTCTGCTTTCCACAACAATACTTCTGCATAGCGGATCTCTTTTTTATTCATGCTGTTCTGTACATAAAAAGGTTTGTACATACAGTTGCAGCTGGGATGTACCTGTTCTTTCATGGAATTGAAATACCCGTACTGGAAGGGGGCGCGGGAGCCGGATTCTTCAAAAAGAAGGTGGTTGTCATATTTCCAGGGATATCCCGGAATGGCAACAGTATGGCCCATGCGGGGATCAAAAGCATGAGCGGTGAAGAACTGTTTATATTGCTGACCGCCCATTTCTGTATTGTTGTAGTTATCGAAATCGGGGAGACCGGTACCATCTGTTTTAAATGCATTGATCATGGTGTAGGACACCTTGTGGAAGTCGCAGCAGCTGAACCAGGGATTCCACCAGGGAGCATTGAGCTGGTCGCCCCAGTTAACGCGGCCATTGGTGGTACCATCATCAATAGAATATTGTATTTCCCATAATGATTCTTTGGTGTTGTTATCATATTCTATCATGAAGTTTTCTGCAAAGTCGGGCGTGAGATCAAACATAGCGCCGTCTTTGGCTGTGATAGCATCGATATGGGTCAGTGCTTTGTTGAGTGTTTCCTGGTTGATAATGGTGACCTGGTGCCGGTCATTTTTTTCATAGGCCCTGAACAGCAACGCCTTTGCTGCCAGTGCGTGTGCTGCATACCTGGTAGGCCTGCCTTTTTCTGACTGTGTTTCGGGCAGCACTCCGGCAGCATCTTCAAAGTCTTTGATGATCTTATCCCACAGGGGCAGATCGTTGGTCATTTCCGGAGGGCGGTTGGAGATACCTTCTACTATGATGGCATCATTCTTTACTTCATCATCTATGTAGGGCACATAGTTCCAGCGTAGTTTCATGCCCAGGTATATCCATCCCCGGATAAACTTCATTTCTGCGATGCGTTGATCACGGGCCTTGAAGCTGTTGGGATCCACTTTGTTCAGCAAACGCAGGGCAGTATTGGCCCTGCTGATGCCGCAGTAGCCACGGTACCAGGGACCGTCGTTGTTGCCGATGTTGGACGTTACGCCGGTAAATATTTCCATTTCATACCAGGGTGTTTGGTCACTGAGGCCACCGCCGCCTTTATAGGCGTCGTCAGACCTTACGCTTTGAATCCACGGCGCATGTGTATCTCCGTAGCCAAGAGAGGGCATATAGGAGTAAGCAGCAACCACGAAGTTCTCTATCTGGTCGGCGCCCTCTACCTGTTCTTCGGATAATACTCCTTTCGGTTTGACGTCCAGGAAGTTTTTACATCCGGCAGTGAGCAGGGCGACCAGGCTGATGAATATTATAGTACGTGTTTTCATGTTGTTCGTTTAAAAGGTGACATTCAATCCAAAGAGACCGTTAACAGGCAGCGGGTAGGCTTCATTGGGATTTTCAGGATCTCCGCCGGTAAATTTGTCCTTACCCCATGTCTTTTTAAAGTTGAGGAGGTTTTGTCCTGATATGTATACCCTGACCCGGTTCATGTGCCATCTTTCCATTAAACTATTAGGGAGGGTATAGCCGATATCTACTGTTCTTAGTTTGATGTATGAGCCATCTTCAATGAAATAGGTAGACATCCGTTTTTCCCCGTTGGCATCGCGGCGGGAGAGGGCAGGAATGTCCGAGTTGGGATTGGATGGCGACCAGGCTTCGAGTATCCGGGAAGGGTGGTTCCGGTCGTTTTGCACGCCGATGTTCCAGAAGTCACTGAGTTCTTTCCAGTTGTTGTAAACGCTGTTGCCAAACACTCCCTGGACAAAAATGGTGATATCCCAGTTTTTATAGGTTGCTTCCAGGTTTAATCCGGCCATCAGCTTAGGATCTCTTACACCTATCCAGGTACGGTCGTAGGTTTCGTTGATCACGCCGTCGCCGTCAAGGTCTTTGTACCGGATGCGGCCTACACCTTTCCCTTGTTGTTGCGGGGAATTATCCACTTCTTCCTGAGTTTTGAAGATACCGTCTGCCACGAGGCCGTAGAAGGAGTTGAGGGGGCGGCCAATAATATTGTCCAGCAGGCCGTTACCGCCGTATGTATACTTTACGTTTTCCGGTATGGAGTTGATTTTGTTCTTATATGCGGATACATTGGCAGTGAGGCGGTAGGTAAATTCCCGTTTCCTTTCGCCCCAGCTGAGCAGCAATTCGTAGCCCTGGTTTGTCATGTCAGCGGCGTTTACCCAGCGGTAGCCGCCTTCACCCAATGCACCTATATAGGGCGGTTGGAAGAGCATGTCTGTTGTTTTTTTATTGAACCAGTCGAAAGATCCTGACAAGCGGTCGTCCAGGAAGCTGAAGTCGGCGCCGATGTTTGTTTGCGTGGTGGTTTCCCATTTCAGGTCGGGGTTACCCAGGCTGTTCCTGCGGTATCCGGAGGGGATACTGCCTGTTTGGTTGCCACCGATAGCATAGGCGGTGCCATCAAAATCCCCGAGGTAAATGTTTACGAGGCTGCCGGCGGTGAGCGGGGCGGAGTTACCGTTCTGGCCCCAGCTGGCCCGCAGTTTCAGATCGTTCAGGAATCCGGCATTCTTTAGAAAAGGTTCCTGGCTGATCCTCCATCCGGCAGAAAATGCGGGGAAGGTGCTGTACCGGTTATTCTCCCCGAATACGGAAGAACCATCGCGACGGACGGTGGCAGACAACAGGTATTTTGACTCATAGGAGTAGTTGATCTTACCAAAAAAAGATAACAGCGTCCTTTCATCGCCACCGCCGGTCAATGATTTATTATCGCCTGTGGCGGCAGACAGATATGCATAGTCCCGGCTTTCCAGCAGGATATTATTGCGGTAGGCATTGGTGAATTCATATACATACCGGTAGGTTTCTATACCGCCTAATATGTCGAAGAGATTTTTGCCGAACTTCAGATTGTAGATAAGCGTGTTTGTCCAGGTGCGGCCGATGTTTTGCCAGTTGTTTTGTCTGACGCCATTGATATCGCTGCTTTTGCCGCCTGCTTCCTTCCATTTATGTTCGATGTTCCGGTCGTACCACATGTTATAGTCCAGGCCAAACTGTGTTTTAAAAGCCAGGTTATCGAGGATCCTGAGATTAGCGTAGCCTGTACCCAGTATCTTCAGGAAGTTGCCTTTATTGTCTTTATTGATCTCCAGGTCCCTTACAGGGTTGTTGAAGTCGTCCATTCCCAGCGCCATAGCTACACCGCCCCATCCGCCGTTGTTATCGTATACGGGTATATTGGGCGGCATTACCAGGAAGCCATAGGTGCTGTTGATGTCTCTTATCCGGAGATTGGTCATGGTAAAATTTTCCCCTATGGTGAGTCTTCCTTTCAGCATTTCGTATTCATTATTAAAGCGTGCAGAATAGCGTCTGAAAGAGGAGGTGATCTGTGTTCCCTGGTTATCGTAATAGTTGAACGAGAACAGGCTGGATAAATGCTCTTTCCCGCCGGTGATGGTGATCTGGTGGTTTTGCCTGATGCCTGTACGGGTGCCTTCTTTGAACCAGTTGGTGTTGGAAGACGGCATAGTTTTGTCCGCGTTTAACCATTCCACAGGGGTTACAGCATTTAAAACGGGTATGCCGTTCTTATCGCGGTTCCAGTCGTATTTATAAATGCGGATGGCAGCAGCAGGGTCGTCTCCGTCGTTAACGGTAGCCTGCCAGAGCGCTCTTCCGTAGCCGTTTGCATCCAGCATATCCGGTACGCCTGTTATTTTGGATACGCCTACATAGCTTTCATAGGTAACTCTGGTTTCTCCTGATTTGCCTCTCCTGGTATTTATGAGGATAACTCCGCCGGCGGCTCGTGATCCGTAAATGGATGCGGAGGCAGCATCTTTGAGCACCTGCATGGATTCAATATCATTAGGATTGATATCGCGCAGGTTGATGTTAACGGGCTGGCCATCCAGCACGATCAAGGGGGGTGAGGAGTTGATAGAGGTGATACCTCTTACCTGTATGCCTACGTTTTCTGCGGGGTTACCGTCGGTAGTGATATATAGTCCGGGTATCTTTCCCTGCATGGAGCGCATTACATTGGCGCTGGGATTTTTGTCAAAGTCGGACCGGTTGATTACCGTGATGGCGCCGGTGAGGTCTGCTTTCCGCTGGGTCATATAACCGGTGGAGATAACCACTTCGCTGAGGTCTTTGCTTTGGCCCAGTAGGATCACATCATATGTTAGTGCAGCCGTTAGCGGTATTTCCCTGGTTTCTTTCCCTATGTAAGTGAATACCAGTGTGGTGGCGTTGGCCGGTACATCAATACGGTACCTGCCCTGGTCGTTGGTGGTGGCATGCACAGGAAAGCCTTTAGCTGTAATCCCTACACCAGGCAGCGGGTTGGCGGCATCGTCCCTGACCACGCCTGTGATGGTCTTTGCCTGTTGTGCCCATGCGCTTAGAAATGCGCCGGTGCTGAGGCACAACAAGAGGATACCCTGTAATATCCATTTTCCGGTATAGGCAGGGAACCCGCGCCCGCCATGCGTCCTGTCATTGGAAGAATACTGTTTTTTCATGAGACCGTAGTTGTTTTTTGGGTGATAAAATTGCTATCGCATTTTCCGGGTACTACATAGCAACCGTGGACCGTATCCCGGCAATTATTTACAGGCGTGTAAGACCGCAGTGGCATTGTTTTTACCAGTAGTGATCAGTTGTTAAGAATAAAGTGGAAGAGGAGGAGTATAATAAATTATTATACAGTGCTCCGGGACGGTTTTTCAGCTCCGGAGAGGCATAACAGTCCTGCTCCTGAAAATTGTGTTTTCAAGCGGTGATTGTTCATAACCAGTGGATTTATATGTGTTTTATTGCGCTCCGGGTATCAACCCCTGTTATATAGAATTTGATTGATATTAAACAGCTTTAACGTTTAAACAACTTGAACGAACTTGCAAATAAAGCTATTTCTTCTCCCTGAATTTTTAAATAATAAGCCAATTTTGATATGATATTGGCTTATGGGTAGTAAATGTTATCCTGGCAGCCCGGAAGGGGGCAGTGTGTTGCCAATACACTATGGTAGCGGTCATGTTGCCACGCTGCCATGCTGGATGATGAAGTAGCACTGCGGGGCGAATTATATGCGCATAAAAGAGGCTATATGCAGCCTATCTTTTTTAATAATCATCTTACCGGTTATCAAAAAATAGTTCCTTTACAATAATCTAATCTTCAAATAAATTAAAAACAATTAATTTTGCGGCTTGATGAATAATCGTGCGCACATATTAAAACGGTGGACCCTGGTTAGCTTCCTGCTGTGTTTACAGCTGGTAACTGCCGTTCTACCTTCACTTGCCGCACATCGTCATTATTTTCTGTTACCGGATCTGCATAAGCAACAGGTAGAGCAGGACAGGTTATTAAGTCTTGTTAATAAAATCCCTGTACATTTTGATGCAGATGATGATGGCGCAGAAATGTGGCACATCACCAAACACCGGCGTAAAACCCGCTTGTACCTCAATGCAGCTGCTCCACAGGTGAGTACTGCTACCCGTATTGTTTATCTTGATGCAGATAATACTGCACGCAGTATTTATATTACTGAGAATAAAACCGGTGAGTACGGCCGTCAGAAATCCTTCCTGCCTGCCTACTATTCCTTTCTCTTCCGGTTTACTCCCTTCTGAATACCAGCACATCTTTTATTGTAATCTTTTTTAATTTTTTTTAGGGAGATGCCTGTGTTTTCTGCTTCCATAGCAGATGGCCTCCTGTTGTGTTGTATTCACCTATTCCGGTTATTCCGGGATCAATATTTTATTGCTATGCGTCAATATACAGGGATCTTAACATCGCTGATCGCTCTTTTCATGGCTGGTTGCGCCACCAAAGGAGAAAGTACCAACAAAGAGGATCTTAAAGTTTTACCGGTTACCACACTGGTAACAAAAGATACATTGTTACACCGTTCTTATGTAACAGATATCCAGGCCGTACAAAATGTGGAAATACGCGCCCGTGTTAACGGATTTCTTGATAAAATATTTATCGATGAAGGCCAGGAAGTAAAAAAGGGACAGCTGTTGTTCGGCATAAGTGATGCAGAATACCGCGCCGAGCTGGCCAAGGCCAAAGCTGTGCTGAGCAGCGTAGTGGCAGAGAGCAAAGCCGCCGCACTGGAACTTGACAGGGTAAAATTGCTGGTGGAGAAAAAAGTAGTGGCGCCTTCCGAACTGGAAGTTGCCAATGCCAAGCTGGCTGCAGCCCAGGCGAAGATAGAAGAGGCCCGTTCCGCCGCCTCCAATGCAGAAATGCGCTTATCATACACCAGTATCCGCGCTCCTTTTGACGGTATCATTGACCGTATCCCTTTAAAGAAAGGAAGCCTCATCAGTGAAGGTACCCTGCTTACAACGGTATCGGATACACGCGAGATCTATGCTTACTTCAATGTTTCAGAAACTGAGTATCTCCAGTATAACAAAGCACTTGCAAAAGGCGATAACAGTTACCGCACAGTATCCCTGGTACTGGCAGATGGTACCGATTATAATCATCCCGGTAAAATAGAAACCATAGAAGGCGAATTTGAAGAAAACACAGGTTCCATTGCCTTCCGGGCACGCTTCCCGAATCCTTCCAAACTGCTGAAACATGGCGCCAGCGGGAAAGTTCGTCTTACTACCGAAATAGACAGTGCAGTGATCATCCCGCAAAAAGCAGTATTCGAAATGCAGGATAAAAACTATGTATTTGTGGTGGATGGCGCTAATACAGTGAAGATGAGAAACTTTGTTCCACAGGCCCGCTTCGCACACTTCTACATTGTTGGGTCAGGGCTGAAACCCGGCGAGCGCATTGTATGTGAAGGTGTGCGCAACATCCGTGATGGTATCCGGATTTCACCGCGCGGCGTTCCAATGGATAGTTTACTCAGTTTATAATCACAGCTCCTTAGCTGAAACCACGCAATAATGTTTGAAACTTTTATAAAAAGACCGGTGTTGTCACTGGTCATATCGCTTATTATCACACTGGTAGGCCTGCTTGCCCTGTTTACATTACCGGTTACCCAGTTCCCGGATATTGTGCCGCCTTCCGTAACAGTAACGGCCAAATATACCGGCGCCAACGCAGAAGTATCTGCCAAGGCGGTGTCTACACCTTTGGAGAGGGCTATTAACGGGGTGCCTGGTATGACGTATATGTCGTCTGTATCCAGTAACGACGGGATCACGGTGATCCAGGTATTTTTCCAGGTGGGTACAGATCCCGACCAGGCAGCTGTAAACGTACAAAACCGCGTGGCCACCATCATTGATGAGCTGCCGGAAGAAGTGATCAAGGCGGGTGTTACCACGGAAAAAGAGGTGAACAGTATGCTGCTGTACCTCAACGTGATGAGTGAAGACACCACCCTTGATGAGCAGTTCATCTACAACTTTGCAGATATCAATGTGCTCCAGGAACTGAAACGTATCGACGGTGTAGGCCGCGCGGAAATCATGGGTGCAAAGGAATACGCCATGCGCGTATGGCTGAAACCCGATCGCATGCTGGCTTACAACGTATCCGCCGATGAAGTGATACAGGCCATCCGTAAACAGAACATTGAAGCCGCTCCCGGTAAAACCGGCGAAAGCTCTGATAAAGACCCCAATATGCTGCAATATGTATTGCGGTATACCGGTAAGTTTTTTGAGCCGGAACAATACCGGCAGATCGTATTGCGGGCCGGCCAGGATGGTTCGGTGCTTCACCTGAAAGATATTGCCGATGTAGAATTCGGTTCGCTCACCTACAGCATGGTATCCAAAACAGATGGTAAACCCTCTGCCTCTATCATGCTCAAACAGCGGCCCGGCTCCAATGCGCGTGATGTAATTAACAATGTGAAGGCAAAAATGGAAGAAATGAAGCAATCCTCATTTCCCCCGGGCATGACCTTCAACTTCAACTACGACGTATCCCGCTTCCTGGATGCCTCTATCCATGAAGTGGTAAGAACCTTGTTTGAGGCATTCCTGCTGGTGTTTATAGTAGTATTTATTTTCCTGCAGGATTTCCGCTCCACCCTCATCCCGGCCCTTGCCGTACCGGTAGCACTGATCGGTACGCTGGCCTTTATGCAGATGATGGGCTTCTCTATTAACCTGCTCACTCTTTTTGCCCTGGTGCTGGCTATTGGTATCGTGGTAGACAATGCCATTGTTGTAGTGGAAGCGGTACACGTAAAGATGAGTGAAGAGCACCTGCCTCCTATGGAAGCCACGCTGGCCGCCATGAAGGAGATCAGCGGAGCATTGGTGGCCATCACTCTTGTAATGTCTGCAGTATTTATACCAGTGGCATTCCTGTCGGGCCCGGTCGGGGTTTTCTACCGGCAGTTCTCCCTCACTCTGGCCATTTCTATCGTGATCTCCGGTATTAACGCAGTAACGTTAACGCCTGCACTCTGTGCCATCATGTTGAAAGACACACATGGCAAACCACGTAAAAAGAACCTGCTGCAGCGCTTCTTTAATGCTTTCAACAAAGGATATAATGCTACTGAAAATAAATATGCGAAGCTCATCAGCTTCATCGCAGGAAGGAGACTGATCACCCTGGCCTGCCTCATCTTTTTCTTCGCCGCCACCTGGGGCGTAAGCGCTATCCTCCCTTCAGGGTTCATCCCTACTGAAGACCAGGGCATGATCTATGTAAACGTAACCACTCCTCCCGGCGCCACTGTAGAACGCACCGAAGCCATACTGGACCAGGTACAGGCTATTGCCGCTGAACTGGGCGAAGTAGAATCCGTATCCACCCTGGCGGGTTACAGCCTGGTAAATGAGGTAGCCGGCGCTTCCTATGGCATGGGCATGGTAAACCTGAAATCATGGGACGAGCGCGAAGCCTCCGTACAGGATATCATTGAAATCTTACAAAAGAAAACAGCCGCTATTGCAGATGCTAGTATCGAATTTTTCCCGCCGCCTACCGTTCCCGGGTTTGGTAACTCCAGCGGGTTTGAATTACGGCTGCTCGACCGCAGCGGTACCGGCGACCTGCGGCAAACGGCACAGGTAACCAATCAATTCATTGATGCACTGAAAAAACGGCCGGAAATAGGCAGCGCCTTCACCAGCTTTGATGCGGAGTTCCCCCAGTACCTGATCCATGTAGACCAGGCCATGGCAGCCAAAAAAGGGGTGAGTATAGAGAATGCCATGAGCAACCTGCAAACGCTGATGGGTAGCTTCTATGCGTCTAACTTCATCCGCTTCGGGCAAATGTATAAGGTAATGGTACAGGCGGATCCGGCTTACCGTGCCAAACCCGACGACCTGTTACGGCTATACGTAAAAAACGACCGGGGTGAAATGGTTTCCTATTCCGACTTCGTAAAACTGGAACGCGTATACGGCCCGGAACAGCTAACACGGTATAATATGTATACCGCCGCTATGATCAATGGCGACGCCAAACCCGGGTTCAGCAGCAGCCAGGCCATTGCTGCCGTGCAGGAAGTAGCCGCCAAAGAACTTCCCAGGGGATACAGCTATGAATGGAGCGGTATGACCAGGGAGCAGATCCTTTCCGGTAACCAGGCGGTTTATATTTTTATTATCGTACTGGTATTTGTGTACCTGCTGCTGGCGGCCCAGTATGAAAGCTTCCTGTTGCCGTTGCCCGTGTTGCTGTCGCTGCCCGCCGGTATCTTTGGCGCCTTCCTTTCGCTGAAGCTGCTGGGCCTGGAAAATAATATCTATGCGCAGGTAGCGCTGGTAATGCTGATAGGATTACTGGGTAAAAACGCTATCCTCATCGTGGAGTTTGCCATCCTGAGAAACAAACATGGCGCTACTATCCTGGCAGCGGCCAAAGAAGGAGCCGTATCCAGGCTACGCCCTATTCTCATGACCTCCTTTGCGTTCATAGCCGGATTGATACCCCTTTGTATTGCTTCCGGCGCAGGCGCCATGGGCAACCGTTCCATCGGTACCACCGCTGCGGGCGGAATGCTCATCGGAACCATCTTCGGTGTACTGATCATACCCGGATTATATGTGCTGTTTGCTTCCATGATCAGGAAAAAATCCGTTGAACTAAAAGCTTACACCAATGAATAAACGAATATATCAATACGCATTATATGCTGCCATGGCCACTGCAACAGTGGCCTGCAGCACACAAAAGGAACTGGCCCTGCCGGAACGTATAAGCGTTCCCGTGGTTTCCGGTAACAGCAGCGATACCATTTCGCTGCAAAACTTTACACAGGTGTTTAATGATCCTCATCTGCGGAGCCTCATCGACACTGCGTTGCGTAACAACTACGACCTGCTCTCCGCAGCACAGCGGGTGGCCACCGCCCAGGCCAACCTGATGATGGCGAAGAATGCATGGCTGCCATCGCTGAACCTTTCCCTGTCGGCCGGTGTGGATAAGTACGCAGACTATACACTTAACGGTGTAGGTAACTTTGATACCAACCTGTCGCCCAATATCAGTAAAGACCAACGTATCCCCGGCCCAACGCCTGAGTATTTCGCCGGGCTGAGAAGCAGCTGGGAAATAGACCTGTGGGGAAAACTGAAAAGTCAGCGCCAGGCTACCTATGCACGCTTCCTGGGCAGTGAACAGGGACGGCGCCTGCTTACCACACAAATTGTAGCAGGCGTTACCGGCCTGTATTACGAACTCACTGCGATGGACAATGAGCTGGCTATTATTCAACGCAATATCAAATTACAGGAAGCGGCTGTTGCTACCGTGCACATTCAGAAAGCCGGTGGCCGCGCTACAGAGCTCGCAGTACAACAATTCACCGCACAGCTGCTGAGCACGCAGGCATTGGAGTATGGCGTCAAACAGGAAATTGCTTCCCTTGAAAACCAGCTCAACGCCCTCCTGGGCAGGTTGCCACAGCCTGTTGAGCGCAGCGTTGTAAAGGACACGCAGGCCTTGCCCGATGCTATTAAAAGAGGGATTCCCGCCAGTTTGCTGCTGCAACGCCCGGATGTACAACGCGCCGAGCTGGAGCTGGCTGCTACAAAAGCCGATGTTAAAGCGGCAAGGGCGGCCTTTTTACCTGGCCTTACCATTACCCCTTATGCAGGTTTTAATGCCTTCAAAGCGGGGTTGCTGTTCCAGTCGCCCGCATCCATTGCCTGGGGCGCTGTAGGCAATTTAACCGCCCCCATCTTCAATAAAAAACAGATAAAGGCACAATACAATATCAGTACCGCCAATGCGTGGACGGCTTTCTACGATTACCAGCAGGCCATTGTAAATGGATACCAGGAAGTGGCATCTGCCCTGAATAAAGTAGAGAACCAGCAGGAAGCGTATGCGCTGAAAAGCAAAGAGGTACTGGTATTACAACAGGCGGTGTCTACAGCAAATGTGCTTTTCACAACAGGGTATGCCAACTACCTGGAAGTGATCACTGCACAGAAAAATGTGCTGGAAGCCGAACTGGCGTTGGTAACCACGCGGCGTAATGTATACCAGGGCATGGTATCCCTGTACAGGGCATTGGGTGGTAATTAAGATGTAAAAAAGAAGAAGGAGCGCCTGAACGCTCCTTCTTCTTTTATTTTTTACGGTGTTTAAATAACCAGGGCATAAAACCGGGCTCCACAAACATATTATCCCAGCTGTTGTGCCCCACGCCGGGATATTCTGTATATTTTTCTTCGGCGCCCAATGCTTTCAGTTTCTCATCATAAGCCCTGGAAGCCTCTACCGGCACTATCTTATCTTCTCCGCCGTGAAAGATCCACACCGGCACTTTTTTCGCAAAGTTTCCAGCGGCGGCCACGTTACCTGCGCCACAGATAGGAAACGCAGCAGCAAAAAGGTTGGGACGTTTCGTGATTTCATAGAAAGTACCCATTCCTCCAAGCGATAAACCACCGATGTATACACGTTGGATATCTATTTTTCCGCTTGCCAGCAGGCTATCCAGCAACTGGTTAAGTAAAGCAGTGGGAGGTGTAGGATCGCCATCCAGCGGGAAATCTGCCTGTATGACTTTACCGGTACTATCGCGCACAAATTTCATAGGCGCCCAGGTTTGATTATCCGGGCACTGGGGGAAAAGTACAAATGCAGGGTAGTTGGCACGTATGGTATCACGCAGGAACATGGCGCCTCCATGCTTAAGTTGCGCCTCATTGTCCCGGCCTCTTTCCCCTGCTCCATGCAGGAAAACAACCAATGGGTATTTTTTATGACGGTTGTATTTAGCCGGCAACAGGAGACGGTACCGCAGGGTATCACCCTTACGGATAAACGATTCTTTACTGTATTGGGAAAGACTATCCTGTGCAGTGGCTGCCAGGCTGCCGGAGAGCGAACAGGCAATGAGGAGTATTTTCAGGTAACGCATAACGGGGAAATTTTATGCCCTAATATACTACCTCAAAATCAGTATTTCAGGGTAAAATGTTGTTTCACCTTAAAATCCTTTCTGAAAAATACCAGCCCTATAAAAAACAGGTCGATGGTCATGGTTACCTGCGGATGTTCCTGTATGGTATGCCAGGCTGCTTCCATATCCGGGGTCCAGTGAATATCGTCGAAAATAAAAACCGAATACTCATCCGCAAACTGAAGGCACTGCTCAAAGTAGGCCAGCGTAGGCTCTTTGCGGTGATTGCCATCTATATAAACCCAGTCGGGCAACTGTATCTGCTTTAATACATCCGGTAACACGGTGTCGAAGTTACCGGTGATCTGCCTGATATTTTTTATGTGCAGCGCTTCAAAATTTTTGGCAGCCCTGGCTGCTATATTAGGGCATCCTTCTATGGTATAAACATGGCCATGCGGGGCAGCCTTTGCCATATATGCCGTAGAAAGCCCCATAGAAGTGCCCAGTTCCAGGATACGGGCAGGTTGGAGGTATTGTATCAGCCGGTAAAATAACTGGCCGAATTTAGGCTGTTTGGCGGCATAACGGGTGATGTCCCGCACACGACGCTCATTACCGGCCGACATCAGTGATCCTGCGCCCAGGTCGGTCACCTGCAGCGTTTCATCGCTTTTCAGAAGTTGTTTCCGCAACTGTTCTATTTCCCGGAAAGCAGGATGCTGTTTCTTATCCAGCAACACGTCTTCTATCAGTGAAAATACAAAGGGAGAATGTACATCATGACGATTGCCTGAAGTAAAATAATACTTCAGGTATTTTCCTGCTAAATTATACTGTTGCGCTAAACCCACTGGCTGAATTATTTTTTAATAGATCTTTCCTTTTACGATGCCCCACATATGCAAACGATGCTGCAGGGACACTCTCAATACGCCGAGGCCGTAAATGGCGCTGCGCTTGAAATTGATACTGGAGGCCTCGTCAAAATATTTGGTAGGACAGGTAATCTCTGCAATATCGTATCCTTTCATAAATATCTGGGAAACCATTTCATTATCAAACACAAAATCGTCATTATCAGCCATATAGTTGATATTACGCAATACCTCCGATGAGAATGTCCGGTAACCGGTGTGATATTCACTCAGTTTCTGACCGATGAGGATGTTTTGTGTCAATGTTAAGAAACGATTAAATATATATTTATACATCGGCATTCCCCCTTTCAGGGCGCCCTTTCCCAGGATCCTGGACCCGAAAACCACCGGGTATACATCATTGGCAATAATACTGCACATAGCAATAATGAGCTTGGGTGTGTATTGGTAATCGGGGTGCAACATCACCACGATATCGGCTCCCAGCTCAAGTGCTTTGTTGTAACAGGATTTCTGGTTACCTCCGTAACCCTTGTTTTTATCATGACGTATCAGGTGCTGAATCCCAAGCCGCTTGCCGACTTCAAGGGTATCGTCCCTGCTGGCATCGTCTACCAGTACCACGTCGTCAACTATGTCAAAAGGGATCTCCCGGAATGTTTTTTCCAGTGTAAGTGCTGCGTTGTAGGCCGGTAATACAACCACTATCTTTTTGTTGTTAAGCATGAAAGTGGATCAAATTTGGCAGCAAAGGTAACTTACCTGCTGATAATTCAAAATATATCAGGTAAATGCCAGCCCGATGCCACCTATCATGATTTAATTTTAACTGTTATTAATTATTTATCTTTGCGTGATGACGTTTTTGGCATCATATTTTCTTAAATTTTTGTTAACAAAAAGCAAAAACAACATGTTAAAACACCTACCAACGGAAATGAGGCATGATAAACGCTTGACCTGCAAGCCCGATGAGTCATTACCGTTAGTACACCTGGCTCAGAGACTCCTGACCACCGGATGGATGAAAGTGCTACCAGCCCCTCTTGTTTTACTTTTTACTTTCCAGACAGCTTACGCACAGGACCCGGAACTGAAAAGTACCACAGCGCCTGTAATCAAAACGCAGGATACCACTATCCGTAAACTGATGGAAGACATACAACGGATCACCGACAATGACAAACAAAACTCCACTGCGATACAGGCTCTTTTACAGGGAAAGGAAATAGATAACATCACCAAATACGAGCTGATAAAGAACAATATCATCAATGCCAGCGAAACGTATTACCTGCTTAACAAAAAGATCATCGATCTGAAGTCGCGTACCACTACCAATAACCTCGATGTTTTTATTACCTCCCTGAATAACCCTGAAAGTAAAGCGTTAGGGTTTTCGCTGAGCGACCGTATCGTGGAACTGGTTGAAAAGATTATCCTGAAAAATAAGGGCGATAAAAGTGAGAAGAACTCCAAGATTGTGGAGTCTACCAAATCCATCATCAACAGCCCTATTTTCCAGAGCTTTACTTCCCTCACGCCGCCGCTGGCTATTGCCAACTCGGTGATGAACTTTCTTCACAGCGTGAGTGTGAATAATAAGCAGATCAACCAGAAGTCATTACAGGAATTCGAAAAAGAGCTGAATAAATATGTGGTGTATTATACTGCATTGAATGATGCTAACCAGAAATTTGAATATGGGTTGAACTTTAACAAAGATCAGCTAAGCCTGTTGCAGGATAACCTGTTTGATCATCTTTCATTTACCGCCACCTCTCTTAAATTCCCTGCTCCTCAAAAAGGCAACCAGGGTCTGAGCCAAACGATGAATGAATACTTTTTTGATTTCAAGAAAGAGAAGGTAGTGGATTACTTTGCAAAACTGGAAGAGAAATACACCAAAGGCAAACGGATCGATTACGAATCCCTGCTCCGCGAGAATTCTTCCCTGAAAGAAGTAAACAACCAGCTGGAAGACCTGGTGCTGCAAACCAAGCGGTTTGAAAATCTTTACAACGAGTATTTCACTTTGCTGGATTCATATTATACCAAAGTGAACAACTCACTAAAAATAGCGCAGGATAACGGGCTTGCCGATAAAAGCATTATCGACACCAAGCAGGCTGAATTCAGGAACCTGAAAACAGAAGCAGTGGCAGAAATCCAGGCGTCTATCAACATCAGGGAACTGTATAGCAATACGGAAAAAATTAAATACCGTTACCGGATATTCTAATTAAATACATTCATTATAATGCAAATGACGGCAGGAAAATATTTCTTTGCCGTCATTCGCTTTTATAGGATTTAACGTCTTTCCTATAGATTTTATTTATACCTTTGTTTCCACAATCTCAGAGGAAATGACCACAGTTCAATTGGAGTACATCGTTGCGGTAGATACATACAGAAGTTTTGTAGTAGCAGCAGAGAAATGCTTTGTAACCCAGCCAACGCTGAGCATGCAGATACAGAAACTGGAAGATGAATTAGGCATTAAACTGTTTGACCGCAGTAAATTACCGGTAGTGCCTACAGAAATAGGCGTATCCGTGATAGCCCAGGCCAGGATCATTATTAAAGAAAATGCCCGTATCCGGGAGATCATTGCAGATCAGAAAAAAGAGGTACAGGGAAATCTGAAAGTAGGGATCATCCCCACCCTGGCGCCTTACCTGCTTCCCCGTATACTCACGGGTTTCATGAAAAAATATCCGAAAGTACGGCTGGAGATATGGGAATATCCTACAGAACAGATTATGCAGCAGCTGAAACAGGAACTGCTGGATTGCGGCTTACTGGCCACTCCACTGCACAATCCCCACCTGGAAGAGCATCCTTTATTTTATGAATCGTTTGTAGTATATGCTGCTAAAACCAATTCCCTGTACGAGAAAAAAATAGTGAAGGCAGAAGACCTGGACATCAAAGATGTATGGTTGCTGAATGAAGGCCATTGTATGCGTAACCAGGTGCTGAATATCTGCAAGGATAAGTTCACCATGGGCGATAATAAGAACCTGGAATACAATACCGGCAGTGTGGAAACGCTGAAAAGAATGGTGGATATCAATGAAGGCTATACGATTTTACCGGAGTTGTCGCTGCAGGATCTTTCCACCCGCCAGCTGAATATGGTGCGCTATTTCAAAGCGCCGGAACCGGTAAGGGAGATCAGCCTGGTAACACACCGTCATTTTATCAAACAGGCGTTGATTGAGGCTTTTAAGAAAGAGATCCTGGCACATGTTCCGGATAAAATGAAAGTGCAGAAAAATAAAAAGGTGATTGAAATTATAACAGAATAAGGAAGATAAAAAAGCAACGGGCCGGTAATGATACATTACCGGCCCGTTGCTTTTTTATAATTTATGCTTTACCGGGAGTATAATATTTCATTGCCTCCGGCATCAGCTGTTGCAATTTCTGTACGCGGGTAGCATCGCTTGGGTGAGTGCTCAGGAGTTCAGGCGGTTTCTGACCCTTGCTCATGTTAGCCATACGCTGCCAGAAAGGAATGGATTCCTGCGGGTTGTAACCTGCCATCGCCATGAATATCACGCCCAGGTGATCGGCCTCCAGCTCATTACCACGGGAAAAAGCCAGGGTACCTAAATTACCGCCAACTCCGAATGCCTGGTTAAAAATATTTACTGCGGTGGGATTCCTGTTTAATGCTACCGAACCTGCTACCTGGATTCCCTGCATTACCAGGCCCTGGCTCATACGCTCGTTACCATGACGGGCAATAGCATGTGCAATTTCATGTCCCATTACACAGGCAAGTGCTGTTTCGTTTTGGGTTACCGGCAGCAAACCGGTATACACCACCACTTTACCACCCGGCATGCACCAGGCATTTACTTCTTTACTGTCTACCAGGTTAAACTCCCATTTATAGCTGGATATTTCATTACCCATGTTATTCTGGTTCATGTACCTGGTTACCGCGTTCGCAATACGCTGGCCCACCCTTTTTACCATTTCGGCATCTTTACTGGCAGTTTGCGATACTACTTTGTTCTCTGACAAAAACGACTGGTACTGCTGCAGCGCCATAGATTGCATGGTACTTTCAGGAACAAGGTTCAACTGGCTACGGCCGGTAATGGGTACACGTGAACAGGCCGCCAATGCAAGGCTTGCAGTAAAGAATAAGACATACTTTTTCATGGGAGCATCAATTTAAATATGCGTAAAACGCAAAAAGCACAAAGCAAAAAGCATGCACATTTTATGGCTATCGCTTTTTGCTTCCTGCTTTAATAATATAACTATAACTAGTTCTTGTCCTTTTTGTTTTTAAACAGTGGCACTTTACTTTCCACTCCTTTTAACAACCGCGTGATATTCTTCTGGTGGGTTAATACCACCATTAAAGCAACAGCTATAGCAAATATGCGATAAAAAATTTCAGGTTCGTTGAAGATATAGAGGATAAGTATGGGAAAAGCGATACTGGCAATGATAGAGCTGAGAGACACATATCTTGTCAGGAAAAGGATCATTAAAAAGACCCCTACACAACACAAAGCTACCAGGGGCTGGATAGCCAGTACCAGTCCGAACAGGGTAGCAATTCCTTTACCTCCCTTGAAGTTTGCCCAAATGGGGAATATATGACCTACCACTGCGGCGAGCCCCAAACCGATCTGGAGGTTCACCAGCTGGGTAAGGTGCTCAGGATCAAGATAATAAGGCGCCAGATAAGCCAAACGCACGGCTAATACACCTTTCAGCATATCTACCACCATTACAAAAGTACCCGCTTTCGGACCAAGCACCCTGAAAGTATTAGTGGCGCCGGCATTGCCGCTGCCATACTCCCGGATATCCATACCAAAAACGCCTTTACTCACCCAAACAGCCGTAGGAACAGATCCTACCAGATAAGCACAAATAAGCAATAAAATTTCTACCATCACTACAAGTTAGGAATGCTAAGATAACAAATTCTGTGTTAAAATAGAGAGAATATTAGAAAAGATTGTAACACAAAAGTTGGATTATCAACGCTATTTATATGTAACTTTTATTTATTTTACTTCCGGTACACAAAACCGGAGCGCCAGCCAGTTATCTTTTTCTATTCTTTCTTCCCTGGTAAATCCTTCAGAAACTGCTGCTGCTGTAATGTTTTCTTCATCGGTAGGTAAAATGCCACTCAGCAGTAATTTGCCTCCGGGCACCAGTAACCGGTACATATCTCCCATAAATTTCATCAAAATGTTATAGTTGATATTTGCCAGCAATATATCATATTTTCCGGTAATCACATCAAGATTGTCCGCCTGCCATACCTTTACTTTGCTCATTCCATTGGCGGCGATATTTTCCAGGGTATTATTTACAGACCATTCATCATAGTCGATGGCATCTATCGTTGCTGCTCCCATCATTTCCGCCAGTATAGCCAGTATCCCGGTGCCTGTGCCGAAGTCAAACACCTTTTTATCTTTAAGGTCCAGCTGCTCCATGAGCTTTATCATAGAGGCGGTAGTGGCATGGTGCCCGGTACCAAAAGCCATTTTAGGGGTAATAATAATTTCATATTCGGGCTGCGGGTCAAACGGCGGGTGAAACTCCGCCCGGATACCGCAAAAGCGGTCTACCTGCACAGGCTGAAAATTACTTTCCCATACCGCGTTCCAGTTAACCGGCAGTATGGTTTCTTTCGTATAGGTAACCCCGTGAGCGGTAAGCTTCTCTTCCAGTGCGGCCTCATCAAAATCGGCAGCGGGAATATAGGCGATCAGCGCATCTGGCTGTTCTTCAAACCCTTCGTACTTCAGTTCAGACAATTGTGCAATCAGCAGGTCTGTTTGTGCCGCAGCAGCGCGGATGGTAATGGCAATGTAGGACATAGGCGGCAAAGATAGCTATTAGCTGGTAGCTTTCAGCGTTTACAGCAATGGATTTCACTGCTGTATTAAACGGCGGCTTCCCGTGCCTGCGGCAGCCGGGGGATTGTTCATTACTTCAACGTAAACATTATATCGGGTTATTTTACCTCACCGGGTAACGATAGGGATTGTTCATCGCTTCAAAGTAAACCCGCGCATCTTCCTGATATAAAAATTTGTTATATTTGATTTTTAAATTATATCACATATCCTATGAAAGCACTGTTTCTCCTGCTTACCGGCATGGCCCTGTCGCTGACCGGAATAGCCCAGGTAATCAAAGTACGGCCTCCTGAACCTATCACAGATTCTATTATTTATCAAACCGAAAATGTAACACTGATCTTTGACCGGAAGCATCTTACGGAATATATGGCGACCATGGATTCCACTCTCCGCAACAGTAAGTATAGCAATAAGGTATTTAACAGTGTGCAGTTTGCACACCTGAATGCCATAGATATGGGCAATCATTTCCGTAAGGCCTACTGTTACCTGGAAGATACTGCCAATAAGGATTTCAGCTACAGTACCGGTAAAATGAACATGTTATGGGCAGAAGATGGGGGCATTATGCTTCCCTATGTGGAAGAAATAATGCCAGACCTGCTGGCTGCGGGTGAAGTAAGGGTGATAGACAGAAGTACAAAGGCAATACAACCGGCTTATAAAATGATTGCCGAGCCTGTTGATGGTACCAACTACCGCGTATTCCGCCTGAATAGCGGGCGGGAGATCTTCAGGGAAAGCACTTTCCGGGTAGAACAGCTCACCAGGAGATAAAAACGGATCCATCATAAATAGAAAAGCAGTCACCTGGGTGACTGCTTTCTTTTTGTATTTAATTCCAGTTATCTGCTAGCTATAACAGCGCCTATTCGGCATCAAAGGTGGGCTCCTGTGGTTTTTCAGGACCTGCGTTGTAGTTTCCGCCGCCACGGTTTCCATCGCGGTTGAAATCACGCCTGTCGCCGCCACCGCGCCTGTCATCACCGCCACGTCTGTCGTCACGGGGACCACGTCTGTCGCCACGATCACCGCGATCACCACGGTCTCCGCGATCGCGGAAATCGCCTCTGTCGCCACGCTCTTCACGTTCTGGTCTTTCCACATATCCATCCGGTTTAGGCATAAGCACTTTACGGCTCAGCTTAAATTTACCGGTTTTAGGATCAGTACCAGTCAGTTTTACTTTCACTTTTTCGCCTTCTGTGAGCACACCTTCCATTGTTTCCAGGCGTTTCCAGGAAACTTCGGAGATGTGGAGCAAGCCTTGTTTACCAGGCATGAACTCAACGAAAGCACCATAAGGCATAATGGATTTTACAACGGACTCATATACTTCACCTACTTCAGGTACAGCAATGATTCCTTTCACCCATGCCACTGCTTTATCGAGGCTTTCTTTCTGGGCAGAGAAGATGCTTACTTCACCGGTTTCACCAACTTCTTCGATGTTGATGGTAGTACCGGTTTCGCGTTGGATCTCCTGTATAATTTTACCACCGGGCCCGATCACAGCGCCGATAAATTCACGGTCGATGATGATCTTTTCCATGCGTGGTGCATGTGGTTTTGGTTCAGGACGGGCAGCAGGTACTACTTCGTACATAGCTTCCACGATATGCAGGCGGCCTTTCTTGGCCTGGGCCAGTGCAGAGCGCATTACATCCATGCTCAGGCCATCTACTTTAATATCCATCTGGATACCCACAATACCATCACGGGTACCGGTTACTTTGAAGTCCATATCACCGAGGTGATCTTCATCACCGAGGATATCTGTTAATACTGCCCATTTACCATCGGAAGCGCGGGAGATAAGTCCCATTGCCACACCGGAAACATGTTTTGGCATAGGTACACCAGCATCCATCAGTGCCAGGGAGCCGGCACATACGGTAGCCATGGAGGACGAACCATTTGATTCGAGGATATCGGAAACCACCCTTACGGTATAAGCGTAGTCGCTGCCCGGCATCATCTGCTTCAGGGAGCGCATCGCCAGGTTACCATGTCCTACTTCACGACGGCCGGGGCCGCGCATCATTTTCACTTCGCCTGTAGAGAAGGGAGGGAAATTGTAGTGCAGGATAAATTTGGAATAGTTGGAAACCGCCGCGCTTTCGATCAGCAGTTCATCTTCCGGAGTACCCAGTGTAACAGTGGTCAGGGACTGTGTTTCACCGCGGGTAAACAGGGCTGAACCGTGAGGGGAAGGCAGGATATCGATTTCCATTGCCAGCGGACGTACCTGGTCCAGTGAACGGCCATCCAGGCGAACGGATTCGTCCAGGATCATGTTGCGGATCACTTCTTTTTCCAGGTCGTGCAGGTATTCTTTTACCAGCGGCTGGTCTTCTTCCGGTAATTCACCCAGGTGCTCTTTCAGTTCCTCACCGATAGCAGCAAACGCATCACTGCGGTCGTGCTTGGCGGAAGCCGATTTGGCCACCTTGTAAATTTTATCTTTTGCAAAAGCTTCTACTTTTGCTTTCAGTTCTTCGTTCTGATGAGGTTGTGCGTATTCACGTTTGCCGGTTACACCTTTCAGGTCACGCAGTTGTTCCTGTGCCTTTACCTGCACCTTGATAGCAGCGTGTGCTGCCTCAATGGCAAGGATCAGATCTTCTTCCTGGCACTCTTTACTTTCACCTTCCACCATCATGATGTTCTTATCGGTGGCACCGATGATGAAGTCCATGTCGGCTTTGGCCAGTTCGGTACGGTTAGGGTTGATCACAAATTTGCCATCGATGCGGGCTACGCGTACTTCAGAAATGATTTCCTGGATGGGCACGTCGGAAACAGCCAGTGCAGCGGATGCAGCCAGGCAGGCCAGTGCATCGGGCATAACTTCGGGATCAGATGAAATCAGGGTAACGAGTACCTGTACTTCACAGAAATAATTATCGGGGAACAGGGGGCGCAGAGCGCGGTCAATCAAACGGGAAATAAGTACCTCGGAATCAGACAACCGGCCTTCACGTTTGAAAAAGGAACCAGGGATGCGGCCTGCAGATGCAAACTTTTCCTGGTAATCAACAGTAAGGGGGAAAAAAGACTGGCCTGGTTTGGGTTCTTTATTTGCTACCACAGTGGCCAGCAATATTGAATTACCTAAACGCACCGTAACCGCGCCATCAGCCTGACGGGCCAACTTGCCGGTTTCGATGGTCACCATACGACCGTCTCCTATATCGAATTTCACTGAAATAGGTGTCAGATTCATAATAAAGTGAGGATTAATTAGATAACGTTATCCATTTCAAATCAATCGGATAACAAAACGTATACATACAAAAAAACTATTCCCAACATATAAGTTGGGAATAGCGCTATAATTAAGTCATGGTTATTTCCTGATACCTAACTTCTCGATGAGGGCACGATAGCCTGTGAGGTTGGTTTTAGATAAATAGGAAAGCAAACGCTTTCTCTGGCCAACCATCTTCATCAAACCACGGTGGGTAGAAAAATCTTTTTTGTTTTGTTTCAGGTGACCGGAAATGCTGTTGATACGCTCAGTCAGCAGCGCGATTTGTGCTTCCACAGAGCCTGTATTTTTTTCGCTTCCACCAAATTCCTTAAAAATATTGGCTTTCTTTTCAACAGTTAAGTAAGACATCTTTAAAAATAATAAGTAATAATAATGTTTTTTGTCGCTATTTTTCCGGTGCAAAGGTAGTTCAAAAAATAGGAATTACCAATTAACCGGAAATTAATAATAAATGAGAATAATGTAGATCTGTAAAATTTTCTCTCTCAACAACTCCTAAGAAGAGAAATTCACAGCTGCATTATCCGTTACATGCCCGTTTTCCGTACGGAGTACTCTCGACGGGAATTTCTGTAATACAATGTAATCGTGGGTGGCCATTACTATGGCTGTGCCTTCCCGGCAGATACGGAACAACAACTGCATAATACCGTCGGACGTTTCAGGATCCAGGTTACCCGTAGGCTCATCCGCCAGGATCAGTTTAGGCGAATTCAGCATAGCACGGGCAATGTCCACACGCTGCTGCTCCCCTCCTGATAATTCATACGGCATTTTAAAGCCTTTGGTTCCCAATCCTACTTTTTCCAGCACATCCGTGATCTTGTTTTCCATTTCCTTAGGATCCTGCCAGCCGGTTGCCCGGAGCGCAAATTTCAGGTTATCATGCACGTTGCGGTCGGTTAATAACTGAAAATCCTGGAATACCACCCCCAGATTCCGGCGAAGATACGGCACTTTTTTCCAATCCATCTTCTTAAGATCAAAGCCTACCACCTGTCCTGTGCCATCATTCAAAGGTAGATCTCCATACAATGTTTTTAACAAACTGGATTTCCCGGTACCGGTTTTACCAATGAGATACACAAATTCACCCTTATTTACCGTGATGTTCACATCACTCAATATCAATGAATGGCCCTGGTATATACTGGCATTTGTTAATTGTATGATAGGTTGTTCAGGCGTCATGTCCTTTCTGTTTTTACGGTCTGTGCGGACAAAAATAACTAATTAAAAAATAACTCGTTGTGATAATATATCAAATATCCATCTCTCTGAAACTAAAAAAATAGTTGTCAAACTAAATAATTAGTTTTAACTTGGTTCCTATAACCGCGACATATGAAACAGCTCACCAAAGCAGAAGAACAGATCATGCAGGCCTTATGGGAAACAGGGCCCGCCTTTGTAAAGGATATTATTGAAGTAATGCCGGAACCCAAACCGCATTACAATACCGTATCCACCCTGGTTAAAATACTGATTGAAAAAGGATTTGTTGACTTTAAAGCCTACGGTAAATCCCACCAGTATTTTGCTTTGATTACCAAAGATGCTTATAGCCACAAAACGGTGAACAACATCGTAAAAGGTTATTTCGACGGCTCCTTCAGCAACATGGTGTCTTTTTTTGTGAAAGAAAAAGAGCTGAGCATTGCCGAGCTGGAGAAACTGGTACAAAAAATTAAAGCAGCCCAAAAACCTTAACCATGACAGTCCTGCTCACCTATCTTTCCAAAGTGATCATCTGTTCTGCTGTTCTATACGGCTACTATCATATTGCCCTGCGCAACAACCGTTTCCACCAGTGGAACCGGTATTACCTGATGCTGATCACCCTGATTTCACTGCTCACCCCCCTCCTGCAGATCCCATTGCCGGGCCAGGCGCAGGAATCATCCAGGGTGCTGTCGTATACCGCACGCATTGTGGACCTCCGTGAAACTGTGATACCGGCTAATCCGGGGATCAGTTCCGATGCCATCCTCAATACCCTGTACATTATTGTGATTGGCTTACTGATGATAAGAATACTGGTAAGCCTCTTACGGCTCAAAAGCCTCATCCGCCGCAGCCAGGTACAGGACATTCCTCCTTACCGGTTTGTAAAACACAAGGATATCAAAGCCCCTTTCTCCTTCTTCAATTATATTTTCTGGGATCATCAAACTTCCCTGAATTCGCCCGAAGGACAACAGATATTTAAACATGAACTGGTACACCTTCAGGAGAAACACAGCGCCGATAAGCTTTTCATGGAGCTGGTTACCGCGGCATGCTGGATCAATCCTTTCTTTCACCTGATAAAACGGGAGCTGGCGCTGGTGCATGAATTCCTGGCCGACAAAAAAGCAGCGGGGGAAGAAATAGCCGGCTATGCCCAAACCATCCTGCAGATGGCTTTTCAAAGCAAACAATTCAGTATTACGAACGACTTTTTTCATCCGCCAATAAAAAGAAGAATCCTTATGCTGACACAATTCCATACACCCAGGTTCAGTTACCTCCGGCGCATCATGGTGCTGCCGCTGGCTGCATTCATTTTTTGTTCCCTTGCTTTTGTGGCCGATAAGCGCCCGTCCGCCATTCCGGCGCTTACCATCACAACCACTGCAGCGCCCACTCCTGCAATCGTTCCTGCATCCGCGGTTGCCATGGATACCACGCCTGTTAAAAAGGCAAACAAAACGAAAGACAATGTATATACTTTCGTAGAGCAGCCCCCTTCCTTCCAGGGAGGCGAAGAAGCGCTGGCAAAATATCTTTCTAAAAATATCCGGTATTCTAAGGCAGCAGTGGATAAAAAAATAGCCGGCACCGTGTTCATACAATTTGTAGTAGACGAACAAGGTTATATCAAAGATGCACATGCCGTTGGAAAGAATCCGGGCTTTGGTCTTGTTGAAGAAGGTCTGCGTGTAGTGCAGGCCATGCCGCAATGGATACCCGGCAAACACCAGGGGAAAACAGTTGCTGTACAATTTAACCTTCCCATCCGGTTTGTACTGGAGGCAGGAAAACAAACACCGCCACCACCACCATCACCTGCTCCCGGAAAGACCATTACTTTCCACCCGTCATCAGACAACAAGGAAGTATTCACCTTCGTTGAACAGCCACCACAATTTCCCGGAGGTGAAGAGGCATTGGCACGCTATCTCAATAAAAATATCCGCTACCCCGAAGAGGCGCAGAAAGCCAAAGTTGATGGTACTACCTTTGTACAGTTTATTGTAGATGCAGATGGCTCGATCCGTGATGTGAAAACAGTTGGTGCAAAGAAAGGCTATGGCCTGGAAGATGAAGCGATAAGGGTAGTTAAGGCAATGCCTAAATGGAAGCCGGGCGAACAGAATAAACAACTGGTAGCCGTGCAGTTTAATCTTCCTATCAGGTTTAGTATATCTAATTAACACAACTATAAACAATCAATGAAAAGCCCTGGCTTACGCCGGGGCTTTTTTTGCAGCGAAGATTGTCTGACTCAGGATTACGCTGATTGATTGGATCATTTTGGATTTTTGAAGGATTGGGGGAGCATGAATTTTATTGGCAAATAATATAAATCCATAAAAAAAACCGGTCACTGTATGGTGACCGGTTTTTTTAAAAAATTATCAGGATCAATACTCAAAAGTTCCTGCAGGTGCTTTCACCGTCACTTTCTTTTCTGCCGCCGCTTCTACCCTACCTATAATCTGTGCATCAATATTAAAGCTTTTGGAGATGCTGATGATGTCTGCGGCTATTGCTTCCGGTACATAGAGCTCCATCCTGTGTCCCATATTGAACACCTGGTACATTTCCTTCCAGGGAGTACCTGACTGCTCCTGGATAAGGCTGAACAACGGAGGTACCGGGAACAGGTTATCCTTGATCACATGCAGCTTCTCAATAAAATGCAGCACTTTGGTTTGAGCGCCTCCACTGCAATGCACCATGCCGTGGATCTGCGGGCGGAATTGCTCCAGCACTTTCCTGATCACCGGTGCATAAGTACGGGTGGGCGATAGTACCAGCTTACCTGCATCCATAGCGCCAAAGCCCGGGATATCTATTTTATCTGTCAGTGATTTTTTACCACTGAACACCAGGTCGTAAGGTATACCCGGATCAAAGCTTTCAGGGTATTTTTCAGCCACTGCTTTATTAAATACATCATGACGCGCACTGGTAAGGCCGTTGCTGCCCATGCCGCCATTGTATTCCGATTCGTAGCTGGCCTGCCCGTAAGAAGCCAGTCCTACCACTACATCCCCTGCCTGGATCCGGTCGTTGGAAATCACCTCTTCACGTTTCATGCGGCAGGTAACTGTAGAGTCTACAATAATAGTGCGTACCAGGTCGCCCACATCGGCGGTTTCTCCACCGGTGGAATAGATACTGATACCGTGATTACGCAGTTCCGCAAGGATTTCTTCCGTACCATTGATGATAGCAGCAATCACCTCGCCGGGCAGCAATTGCTTATTCCGCCCGATAGTGGAAGAAAGAAGGATATTGTCGGTGGCGCCTACGCAAAGCAGGTCGTCCATGTTCATTATAATAGCATCCTGGGCAATGCCTTTCCATACGCCCAGATCCCCGGTTTCTTTCCAATAAATGTAAGCCAGGGAGGATTTGGTACCGGCTCCATCTGCGTGCATGATATTACAGTAGGCTTCATCGCCTCCTAAAATATCGGGTACAATTTTGCAGAATGCTTTAGGGAAAAGCCCCTTATCAATGTTCTTAATGGCATTATGCACATCTTCCTTACCTGCTGAAACACCACGTTTGGCGTAAATATTATTATCCACCGGGAAATAAATAAATATGTAAATAAAAAATAAACTAAATAAAGATGCTCTTCAGGCTGCAAAAGTAACAGATTCCATGCAGAATGCCCGCCGAATGTGTTAGATTTGCACGGCGATTTTGATAGTTATTGATTTATATGCAGGTTCACAGGGACTTAGACCATTTACCGGAATTCCGTAAGGCTGTTATCACAATAGGCACTTTCGACGGAGTACATGCAGGCCACCGCTTCATTATTGAGCAACTGGAGCAGGCTGCCACTGCCTGCGGAGGCGAAACCGTGATCATTACTTTTGATCCGCATCCACGCGAAGTATTACAGCCTGCACCCAATAACATCCGCTTACTGACTACCTTACCTGAAAAGATCGCTTTGCTGGAGCGCGCCGGGATCGATCACCTGGTAGTAGTACCCTTTACCAAAGCGTTTTCTGAAATGGCTGCCCGCAGTTACCTGGAAGATTTCCTGGTAGCACGTTTCAGGCCGCATACTATTATCATAGGCTATGATCACCGGTTTGGCCACAACCGGGAAGGAGGGCTTGAACTGCTGGAGGCAGAGCAGCAGCAATATGGTTTTACCCTGGTAGAGATTCCGCAGCAGATAGTGCATGACCTTACCGTTAGCTCCACCAAAATTCGCAAAAGCCTGCAGGAAGGCAATATACGGCTGGCCAATGAGTTACTGGATTACACCTATTTCCTCACCGGCAAAGTGGTACATGGCGATAAAATGGGCAGACAACTGGGTTATCCCACCGCTAACCTGCATCTTAGTGATGAAAGAAAACTGATTCCTGCCGAGGGTATTTATGCTGTAAATGCACAACTTAGCGGCAGCAGTAAATTGCTACCGGCGGTAATGAGTATTGGCTTCCGCCCTACCTTCAATGGCACCGACCTTCGCCTGGAGGTGCATATCTTTGATTTTAATGAGGATATTTACGGGCAGGAATTAACCGTTCACTTTGTGGAATACATCCGTTCCAACCTGAAGTTTGATAATATAGATGCGCTGATAGTGCAGATGGATAAGGATTCCGCACAGGCAAAGGAAATATTGGCGGGTGCTTAGAATTCTTCGCCGAGGAAATCTATCGTTTCTTCCCGTTTTTTAAGAGGCTTCATTAAACGAACTCCCCGCCAGAAAAAAAAGGCAGACGCTATTATATAAAAGCACATCGACACAGCTGCGTATGCATCCATTTTAAGGTCTACACTGACCCTTCCATTACCGACTGATACAGTATTCAGCAGCACTATAAAAGCGCAAAAGCTACCCAGAAAGAAAAACAAAATACCGAACAGCGTTCTGAATATCTTTTTTATTTCAACAGCCATTGAAACAGTTTACAGGGATTATTTAATTCATCACCTTATACATCAGCTCCTTCATCAGTTCCCCATCTTCCACACCGCTATCGTTAATGCCTATACTCCGCAGGTTATACTGATGTAACAGCAAAATAGCTTTCTCTGTGCCTTCCGGTCCATACTGACGGGCTGCATTCATGTAATCCTTTACAAAAAACGGGTGCACACCGAGCGCCGAAGCCACTTCTTTCTCCCCTCCTTTTACGCTGAAAATGAGGTTTACTTTCGCGAAAAAGTTATACAGGGCCGGCAACGTCATTTGGATGGGCGCCGCTTTGGGATTAGCGGCAAAATAGGATATGATCCGGAATACTTTGGCAGTATTTTTTTGCCCCAGGGCGTTCTGCAGCTCAAACACATTGTATTCCTTGCTGATGCCCACATACTTTTCAATGTCTGTTTCATCGATCTTTTTCTGGGCAGGCAGATTCACCAGCAGTTTATCAATTTCATTGGCAATACGTGACAGGTCGTTGCCGATATGATCTACCAGGAGAATGGCAGCTTTTTGTGAGATGGCCAGTCCGCGGCTGCTTACATAACCTTCCACCCAACCAGGCAGCTGGTTATCATACATTTTTTTTGTAGACAGCAGCACGCCTTTCTCTTTTATGAGTTTGGCCATTTTACTCCTGCCATCTATTTTGCCCTGTTTATGCGCTACTACAAACACGGTGGAGGTAAGCGGATTATCTATATATGCTTCCAGTTTCAGCAGGTCGCGCATGGCCTGTGCTTCTTTCAAAAGTACCACCTGTCTTTCTGCGAACATGGGATATCTCCGGCAGGCATTGATCACCTGGGTCCAATCCGTATCTTTTCCATAAAGGACTGTGAGATTGAAGCCTTTCTCCGATTCGGGCAGCAGTTCATGTTCAGCATAACTGGTTACCTGGTCAATGAAAAAGTCTTCATCTCCTTCCAGCCAGTATAATGATTTGAATTTCTGTTGCTTCCAATCCCTGATGATGTCCTGGTACTCCATTATTACATTACTTTTCGTCTTTACGACTATTTTTTTACGATGATAATATCTTCCGGGGTCAAAGCCGGTAACCGTTTGAATTTTAACAGCAGCTGTGCTACTGCCAGTACATCTTTCTGGCAATAGGCGGCAATACGTTCCAGGTCTTTTTCCTCCCAGTACACCTTCCCTACCATACTGCCGTCTATATCGTCTTTGGGCGTATCAATGCCCATTACGGCGGTCAGGAGTTTCAGGGAAATGTAATGTTTAAAGTCCCCGAAGCGCCACAGCTGCAGGGTATCCAGCATGGGAACCTCCCAGGGTTTAAATCCATGCAGCTGTAAAGGTTGTGGCAAAGATAACAGATGGATAACAGACCTCCTGCAAATAAAAGGAATATCAAATTCTTTGATGTTATGCCCGGCAAACTGGAACCGGGGATACTTTGCATAGAATTTATTAATTAATTCTAAAAATCCGGAAAGCACAACTGCTTCATCATCATGATAAAACGATTTCAGCCTTAACTGGTACCTGTTATTTTCCAGGCTGAAAAACCCTGCCGAAATGCAAACTATTTTTCCAAATTCGGCGTAGATGCCAGCCCTGTCGACGTATGCTGAGTCATCGTTTCCTGAAACTGGCGCAGTTTTTGCCATTTTCTCCCGCCAAAGCTGTTGCATATCTTCAGATAAGTGCTCTATAGCTGGAGCCGCCGGTGTTGTTTCTATGTCCAACAGTAATAATTGATCTAACGCAATATTTGGAAGCACAATTAAAAAACAGTTTTATAGCTATTTATAAAATAAGAATATTATAAGTACTTTTGAATAACAATTTTTAACCATATAACAAAAAACATAAAACTCACAACTATGACGGAGAACACCTTTAATTCCCCTGCACCGGGATCACCCGGACCAGAAAAACCACGCAGCCGCAATGGTCTAATTTACGGTATTTTAATTGCAGCATTAGCCGGTACCTGGATATATATGTTATATGACAAAAATAAATCCAGCGAGCAAATCGTTCAAAAAAACACCCAGATAGATTCGATCTCTTCTTCCCGTGATGCACTGCAGCAGGAATACAACGCGGCCAATGCCCGCCTGGATGACCTGGTATCGCAGAACACCCGGATGGACAGCCTGGTTAAAACAAAAGATAAAGAAATACAGGATATGAAGGCCAGGATCTCCAGCATCCTGTCCAACAAAAACGCTACACAGGCACAACTGGCAGAAGCACGCCGTTTGATTGAGCAATTGAAATCCAACATCGAGGGTTATACTCAAACCATCGAGCGCCTGGAAGGAGAAAAGATAGTACTGGCCGGTGAAAGGGATTATGCCCGTAAAGAGCGCGACTCAGTGTCTGTTGTAAAAGACAGCCTCAATAAGAAGGTAGACCTGGGATCTGTATTACATGCATCCAACATTAAATTGTTACCGATCCGTGTAAAGAACAACGGTAAAGAAGTAGAAACCAGCAAAGCAAAACGTGCAGATATGATGCGGGTTACCTTTGACCTGGACGACAACCGTATTGCACCCACCGGTGATAAAGAGATCTTCGTAGCTATCACAGCTCCGGATGGTGCTCCACTGGCAGTAGAAGCATTGGGCTCCGGCCGTTTCACACTGGAAGATGGCACTGAAAAACTATATACTGCCAAGAAAACAGTGACTTACACTACCGGCCAGAAACAATCCGTGAGTATGGACTGGAAACAGAATTCCGATTTCAAGGCAGGCGATTATGCTGTTGAAATCTACCATAACGGTTTCAAAATCGGACAAGGTAAAGTAACATTGAAAAAAGGCGGCTTGTTTTAACAGCAATCAGCTTTAATGATAAAGGCAATGGCCGGAACGAAGATCATACTTCGTTCCGGCCATTGCCTTTCAGGGAGAGTGTTCACCAGATTCGTGATATTTTTTTCGCTTATCTCATTTGTTAATGATTAGTTATTGACAAAAACATATATATAAAAATAAAATTAAATTAACGTTCTTTGCTTCACAATTAAAGATAGCCGGAGGCCACTGCACTCCCATGACCAATGCTTAAGAAGAAGAATGTGGCAGGCATACTATAAATGCCGACCCAGCCCATGTTTACGATGAAGGATTTGATTTCAGCCACTTGTTATCCCTGAAGTCAATGCCCCTACTTTGCAACAAACAGGGCCACGTAATTCCTTAACATCGTCTTTTTGTGCGCCTTTTGTTATTATCGGATAAGATAAGAAGCCCAATTAAAACCGAAGCATGGAAGACATGAATAAAATAGTGTACGTTGTAGATGATGATGAAATATTTCATTTCATTATCAAAAAAATGTTGGGG
This sequence comes from Chitinophaga polysaccharea, assembly GCF_902150045.1. Classification (GTDB taxonomy): domain Bacteria; phylum Bacteroidota; class Bacteroidia; order Chitinophagales; family Chitinophagaceae; genus Chitinophaga; species Chitinophaga polysaccharea_A. Next base: position 984,492 of record NZ_CABFVU010000002.1, on the reverse strand, counting down.
CACCAAAGCAATCATCTGGTAGTTACCTCTTTTCTCTGCGCAGAAGAAGCCCTGGAACAGCTTTCCAGAGCCCCTCAACCTACCTTACCCTCTCTTATCATTCTTGATATGAATATGCAGCGAATGAACGGCTGGGATTTTATTGAGGCATACAGGGGATTAAAAACATCGTTTAAAAATACTATCCCGATCATCATGTGCTCATCCTCTGTGGATGTACGGGACATGCAAAAAGTACAACATACGCCGGAGCTGATGGCGTACATTACAAAGCCCCTTGATAAGAACAAATTAAAGGTAATAGAGGAGTATTTGTAAGAAGATATAAACTCACCATCAAAAAAAGAAGCGAATGACCGGCTGGTCATTCGCTTCCATATTTTTAAGCTATCTCTTTTACGCCGGAACTGCACTACCATACATTTCTTCGCGCAGCGCTTTCACACGTTCATCTGCCAGGTATTCATCAAAGGTCATGAGCCTGTCGATGATACCTTTAGGCGTTAACTCGATAATACGGTTAGCTACTGATTGCATGAAGGTATGGTCATGGGTAGTGAACAGCACCACTCCCTTGTAGTTGATCATGCTTTCGTTGAAAGCCTGGATAGACTCAAGATCCAGGTGGTTGGTAGGCTCATCAAGTATGAGCACATTCGGGTCCTGCAACATCATACGGCTGATCATGCAACGTACTTTTTCACCACCGCTCAGCACTGAAGTTTTCTTCATGATCTCATCTCCGCCAAATAACATTTTACCGAGGAAACCACGGAGGAAAGGTTCATCCACATCTGTTACATGAGGTGGCACGTACTGACGTAACCAATCCATCAGGTTCAGGTCTTTATTGGCAAAGTAGGCAGCATTATCGTTTGGCAGGTAGGCACTGGTTACAGTGGTACCCCATTCAAACTTGCCGCTGTCTGCTGTTGCTTCACTGTTGATCACCTCAAAGAAAGTAGTAAGTGCCAGGTGATCTTTAGAAAGAAATGCGATCTTATCTCCCTTGTTAACAGAGAAAGTAACATCTGTAAAGAGTTTACGGCCGTCTGCCAGCTTCTCCAGTTTTTCCACGTTCAGTATCTGGTTACCCACTTCACGCTGTTGCTTGAAGATGATACCGGGATATTTACGGTTAGATGGCTGTATATCTTCCACCACCAGTTTTTCCAGGGCTTTCTTACGGGAAGTAGCCTGTTTACTTTTGGAGGCGTTGGCGCTAAAGCGGGCGATAAAGTCCAGCAGGTCTTTACGCTTATCTTCCATCTTCTTGTTCTTATCTGCAATCTGGCGGGCCATCAACTGGGATGATTCGTACCAGAAGGTATAGTTACCACTGAAGATCTGGATCTTTGCGCGGTCCACATCTGCCACATGCGTACATACGGCATCCAGGAAGTGACGGTCGTGGGATACCACGATCACAATATTTTCGTAGTCGGCCAGGAAGTTCTCCAGCCAGCCAATGGTTTCCACATCCAAGTCGTTCGTAGGCTCATCCAGCAGGAGGATATCAGGATTACCAAACAGGGCCTGTGCAAGCAGTACCCGCACTTTAAGGCTACCGGCAATATCCTTCATCAGCATACCATGCACTTCTTCTTTCACGCCCAGATCGCTCAGCAACACACCTGCATCGCTTTCTGCAGTATAGCCGCCCATCTCACCATATTCAGCTTCCAGTTCGCCTGCACGCATACCGTCTTCCTCGGTAAAATCTTCCTTGGCATATATAGTATCCCTTTCGTTCGCTATTTCCCAAAGCTTTTTATTACCCATCAATACGGCATTCAGCACCGTAACCTCATCAAACTGGAAGTGGTTCTGCGTGAGCACGCTCATGCGCTCACCGGGAGTGATTTCCACTGTACCCTTATTCGGTTCGATCTCACCGGACAATATCTTCAGAAAAGTAGACTTCCCTGCTCCATTGGCCCCAATCACACCATAACAGTTCCCTTTTGTGAAATTGAGGTTTACTTCGTCAAACAATACTCTCTTACCGAAAGAGAGCGTTACGTTTTTAACACTGATCATGCTGGCTATCAAATTTTGAAGCTGCGAAGGTACTGATTTTATGCGGGGTTTCCAAGAATGAACTATAGCAGACATATCAATAAACAATATGAATAAATATCTTTACAACAACCTTTTATAAATTTTGGGCACGCTGTGATCCAGCGTCAGAAAGAGATGCAATATTTCTTTAACCCTTTCATCGTGAAAGGGTTGTCTGCATATATGCTTTCAATACGTATCTTTAACGCATAAAAATGAAAACCGCATGACAGCATATAAGCAGATATTCGAGAACAACAAGCAGTGGATAGCTACTAAAAAAGCCACAGACGAGCAGTTTTTTGAGAAAATGGCGGACACACAGAAACCAGACTACCTGTATATTGGCTGCAGCGACAGCCGGGTTCCAACCAATGAAATCATGGGCCTTGAAGCAGGAGAAGTGTTTGTACACCGTAATATCGCCAACCTTGTACCTAATATCGATCTCAATGTAATGAGCGTGATCAATTACGCGGTGGTACACCTGGAAGTAAAACATATCATTGTATGCGGCCATTACAACTGTGGCGGCGTAAAAGCTGCCATGCAGGCCAAAGACCTCGGTATCCTCAATCCCTGGTTGCGTAATATCCGCGATGTATACCGCCTTCACATGGATGAACTGAACGCTATAACGGATGAGCATGCACGTTATAACCGCCTCGTTGAACTGAATACGCAGGAACAATGCATTAACGTCATCAAAACTGCAGCTGTACAGAAATCGTACGTGGCAAAAGGTTTCCCCACTGTACATGGCTGGGTATATGACCTGAAGAACGGCGCGCTGAAAGACCTGGAAATAGATTTTGAAGGCGTGCTGCACGAAATACAGAAGATTTATGATTTAACGGGTTCCGGCCTGATGCAAAAAGATACCGAATAAACATGGGCCCGATAGGCATATTCGACTCCGGCTATGGCGGTTTGACCGTACTCAGGGAAATTGTGGCGGAGCTACCGCAGTACGACTATATTTATCTGGGAGACAATGCCCGCGCGCCTTACGGCAACCGCGGCTTTGATACCATTCACACCTACACGCTGGAGTGCGTGCAAAAGCTGTTTGAAATGGGATGCCCGCTGGTAATACTGGCCTGCAACACTGCCTCCGCGAAAGCACTGCGCACTATCCAACAGAAAGACCTGCCGCATATTGCTCCCGATAACCGGGTATTGGGCGTGATCCGCCCTACTTCCGAAATGGTAGGCACCATCACGCAAACCGGTGAAGTAGGCATACTGGCCACCAACGGTACAGTATCGTCTGAATCGTACCCGCTGGAAATCCAGAAGTTTTTTCCACATGTAAAAACACATCAGCTGGCCTGCCCGATGTGGGTGCCGCTGATTGAAAACAATGAACATGAAAGTGAAGGGGCGGACTACTTTGTAAAAGAATACCTGGACAGAATATTGTTGGCCTCACCAGGCATCGATACCCTTGTACTTGGCTGTACTCACTACCCGCTGCTGATGAAAAAGATCAAACAGTTTTTACCGGGAGGTATCACTGTTTTATCACAGGGTAAAATCGTGGCGCACAGCCTGAAAGATTACCTGAAACGGCACCCTGAAATGGAAATCAGGTTGAGTAAACAGCAACAGCGTAGTTTTTATACCACCGACGATCCCGGAATTTTTGATAAGATGGCGGAGATCTTTTACGGTAAAACAGTGGCTTCATCAAAGATGCTCACCAAATAAAAAGAGGGTGTATCGTATTTTCGATACACCCTCTTTTTATTTGATACCTGATGAAGGCCGGCAGTCGTTTAAGCTTCATTTTACTATTTTTCTTTCCCTTCCAGCTTCAACAGGAAGGAATATTCCAGCGCCACTTCTTCCAGCGACTTAAACCTCCCCGAAGCGCCGCCATGGCCGGCTTCCATATTAGTATGCAGCAGCAGTAAATGATGATCTGTTTTCAGCTCCCTTAATTTCGCTACCCATTTGGCCGGCTCCCAGTATTGTACCTGGGAATCGTGTAAACCGGTAGTGACCAGCATATTGGGATAAGCTTTACGCTCTACGTTATCATAAGGGGAGTAGGACTTCATGTAATCATATGAATCCTTGTTCTTTGGATTGCCCCATTCATCAAACTCACCGGTAGTAAGCGGAATACTTTCATCGAGCATGGTGGTAACCACATCCACAAAAGGAACCTGCGCCACAATGCCGTTAAACAAGGCTGGCTCCATATTGGCAACAGCGCCCATCAACAGGCCGCCGGCGCTTCCACCCATTGCGTAAAGATGTACAGAATCTGTGTAGTGCTGCTGTACCAGGAATTTTGCAACGGCTATAAAATCAGTGAACGTATTTTTCTTCTTAAACATTTTGCCATCTTCATACCATTGACGGCCCATTTCCTGACCGCCGCGTACATGCGCAATGGCAAAGGCAAAACCACGGTCCAGCAAACTTAACCGGGTGGAGCTGAATGTGGCATCCATGCTGTTGCCATAGGAGCCATAGCCATACAACAACAACGGTCCTTTGCCATTTTTTTCAAAGGTTTTCTTATACACTATCGACACCGGTATTTTGGTACCATCCGAAGCAGTGGCAAATAATCTCTCTGTTGCATAATCTTTGGGATCATAACCGCCCAGCACTTCCTGCTGACGTTTCAATTCACTGGTCCCTGTTTCCATATTGTAATCATACACCGAGTTGGGTGTGATCATGGAAGTATAATTATACCGCAGTTCCTTACTGTCCATTTCCGGGTTACTGCTTACAGATGCGGTATAAGCCGTTTCTGAAAATGGCAGGTATTTTTCGGTATGGGTTTTATCATTGATGATGCGGATCTGTGTCAGGCCGCCTTTTCTTTCTTCCAATACGGTAAACTCTTTAAACAGCTCCACGCCTTCCAGCAGCACATCGCTGCGGTTGGGAATGAGCTCTTTCCAGTTTTGCCTGGAAGTTTTATCCAGCGGGGTTTCCATTAGCCGGAAGTTAAGAGCGTTCCAGTTAGTGGTGATATAGAATTTATCATCGCGATGGTCCACATGATACAGCATATCCTTTTCCCGCGGATGGAAAATGCGGAATGCATCATTAGGTTTGGAGGCATCCAGGATGCGACTTTCGGACGACAAGGTGCTTTCGCTGTTGATGATAATATATTTGCCCGATTTCGTTTTGGAAACAGCTACATCAAATGTTTCATCCGCCTCATGATACACTTCCTTATCAGCAGCCACACCCAGTGAGTGCCGCATAATACGATCGGCCCTGAGGGTAACGGTATCTTTGCGGGAATAGAAAAGGGTTTTATTATCACTGGCCCAGGTGCTGCCGGCGGTGGTTTCATGGATCTCGTCTGCAAGAAGCTCGTTTGTTTCCAGGTTCTTGATCCGGATAGTATAACGCCGGCGACTTACCGTATCTATCCCGTAAGCGAGCAGTTTCGTATCGGGGCTTACACTCAACCCGGCTACCTGGCAATAGGCGTGACCTGCTGCCAGCTCATTCACATTCAGGATCACTTCTTCGGGCGCTTCCAGGCTGCCTTTTTTGCGGCAATGCACAGGGTACTCCTTCCCTTCCTCGTAACGGGTGTAATAATAATACCCGTTCTTAAGATAGGGTACACTCATGTCTGTTTCCTTGATCCTGGACTTCATCTCGGTGAAGAGTTTTTCACGGAGTTTTTTTTCGGGAGAAAGGATGGTGTCGAGATACGCGTTCTCTGCATTCAGCCAGGCCAGTACTTTCGGATCTTCCCGGTTATTCATCCAGTAATAATTATCTATCCGTTTGTCGCCGTGGATACTGAGCTCTTTAGCTATCTTCTCTGCTACAGGAGGTTTTACATCAACCTGGTCATTCATAGTTTTTTTCTTTTCATTACAAGACAAAAGCACCATTCCCAAAAGCAACCAACAATTACCCTGGAAGTTTTTAAACATAGGAGATAGATTTAAATAGTATGGTTTAACTCAAAAGCAATACAAATTACGAATTCTCCCTACACTATTTTCATATTCACCGGGTCCCAGTTAATCAGTTTTTTGCTGAAGTAGCTTTCATTGGTTACGAGGGCAGGGCCGGCGGCGCGGAGGCCAAATACCGCATCTTCCACCACGGGTTTGCCGGAACGCATGGATTCAAAGAAGTTGGTAAAGTGGTCCAGGCGGTCGTCGTACCCTTTGGGAGCGGCAAAAGCGCTGGATGTTTCTACCGTATTCCGTTTATCTGCGGGATATTTTGCGTTATACTCCTGCACATATTGCGCCTGTTGTTGTTTGGTAAATGTGTTGTAGGTATCCCAGCCCCCATAGCCCGGTGCTTCCGGCAGCTTATGTTTTTTGATTTTGAAGTCGTTCCAGCCCAGTTCCAGTACGCCTTCGGTCCCGATAAAACGGGTGTATTCCCCACCGCCGCTGCCATCGGCAAAATTCACGCGGAGCGTCATCTGGAAAGCAGGATGTTCTTTTGTTTCCGGGTAATCAAAAATAGCTACTACCACATCCGGCACATCGCGGCCATCTTTCCATTGCACCAGGTTGCCGCTGGCGTAAATGGAGGTAGGCCCGAGTGATCCCGTAATAAAATGCAGGCCGGAGATCAGGTGCACAAACAGGTCACCTGGAATGCCGGTACCGTAGGCGCGGTAGTTACGCCAGCGGAAAAAACGTACCGGGTCAAACGGCAGTTTGGCGGTATCTTTCAGGAAAGTGTCAAAGTCTACAGTAGCCGGTGAAGCATCCGGTGGAATGGAATACTGCCAGGCGCCGAGCGCGCTGTGGCGGTCCATCCTTGCTTCCACTACATTCAACTGTCCTATTTCACCGGCCCGGTAACGTTTACGGGCTTCTGCCAGCGCCACGCTGCTAACGCGCTGGCTGCCTACCTGGAAAACGGCTTTGGTACGTTGTTGTGTGGCAATTACCTTGTGACCTTCGTCTATCTGCTGTACCATCGGTTTTTCGCAGTAAACGGCCTTTCCTGCCTCCATAGCGGCAATGGCAATGGTATCGTGCCAGTGATCGGGCGTAGCTACTATAATAGCGTCTATATCTTTCCGTTTCAGCAATTCGCGGTAGTCGCGCGTGGTGTAAACCTGCGGACCGAACACTTCTTTTACTTTCTCAAGGTGACCAGTATACAGATCAGCCGCGCCTACAAATTCCACTCCCGGCACTTTGATAGCCGTTTCCACATCCCCGAATCCCATAATACCCATTCCTACGCAGGCTATACGGATTTTATCGTTGGGGGTTACCCTTTTTTCGGGCTGTAATATCTCTACATGTTCCTGGTCCTTGGCGATGGCGGCCAATTGACCTATACCAAGCAGTGCGGCGGTGCTGCCTATGTGCTTGATAAACTTTCTGCGTGATTGTTCTGACATATGTTTTCTGTTTTTACATTACGTGGAAAAAGCACATAATAATAAAAAAATTTAGAAAGTTAAAGTCGAAAGGATGAGCGGAGCTCAACGCGGGTGTTGTCTGACTCAGGATGATGATGATTTCGCTGATTACCCTGATTTTACTTTTTAGTTTTTTTATAATAATCTGAGGAGATATACGCGAACGTTGTCTTTTTCAGGATGATGATGATTTTGCTGATTATTTTTTTGGAATTGATGAATATTAAGGGAGATGTGCAATGTAGCAGCTTATATCTCCCTTAATACTTATTAAAATTCAAGAGTAAAAGTGAAAATCAGGGTAATCAGCGAAATCATTATAATCCTGAGTCAGACAACACCCGCGCTAAAAAAGAAAGGAGATAGGAATGCCATAACATTCCCATCTCCTTTATATATCATTCAAAAAATAAAATCAGTAAAATCGGCGAAATCATCTGAATCAGTGTTCCAGGACAAAATCCGCTGAAAACATCCGTTTATTTCTCAGAAGAAAAACCTGCAGCAATAAACTCCCTGTTGAGGCGGGCGATATTGGTGAGGGAAATTTCTTTCGGACATTCCGCTTCGCAGGCGCCGGTATTGGTACAGCTGCCAAAGCCTTCCTTATCCATTTGCGCCACCATGTTGAGTGCGCGGGTTTGCCTTTCAGGCTGGCCCTGTGGCAGCAATGCCAGCTGGGAAACTTTTGCAGATACGAACAGCATGGCAGAAGAGTTCTTACATGCTGCCACGCAGGCGCCGCAACCGATACAGGCCGCTGCAGCAAAAGCCAGGTCCGCTTTATTTTTATCTACCGGTAAACAGTTCGCATCCTGTGCGTTACCTGTATTCACGGAAATATAACCACCCGCTTCAATGATACGGTCAAACGCCGATCTGTCTACCGTCAGATCTTTGATTACGGGGAATGCTCCTGCTCTCCAGGGCTCTACCGTGATGGTATCGCCATCCTTGAAAGCGCGCATGTGCAGCTGGCAGGTAGTAGTACCATTCCACGGACCATGTGCACGGCCGTTGATGTGCATGGAGCACATACCGCAGATCCCTTCGCGGCAATCGTGGTCAAATGCTATTGGTTCCTTGCCTTCATTGATCAGCTCTTCATTCACCACATCAAACATTTCCAGGAACGACATTTCAGAAGAAATGTTTTTTGCCTGTAACGTTTCAAATCTACCCTGATCATCTTTGTTTTTCTGCCTCCACACTTTTAATGTGAGGTTCATGTTATAATGTTCCATATACCTTGGACAATTATTTGATTTATAATCCTGGCTAACCGTTAAACAGTTCGCCAATAACCATTATTTATAGCTACGCTGTGTTGGTTTACATTCAACGAATTCCAGTGGTTCCTTGTGCAGTTCGTACTGGCCATCGCCTTTATATTCCCATGCAGCCACATAGCTGAAGTTTTCATCGTCGCGTTGTGCTTCCCCTTCGTCGGTTTGTGATTCTTCGCGGAAGTGACCACCACAGGATTCGCGGCGGTTCAGTGCGTCGATGCACATCAGTTCGCCCAGTTCCAGGAAGTCGGCCACACGACCGGCTTTTTCCAGTTCAGGGTTGAATTCGTTCGCTTCACCGGGAATACGCACATCTCTCCAGAACTCTGCCCTCAGCGCTTTGATTTCTTCAATTGCTTCTTTCAGGCCCTGTTCATTACGTGCCATACCGCATTTATCCCACATGATCTTACCGAGTTTTTTGTGGAAGAAATCGACAGACTTAGAGCCTTTAATGCTCATCAGTTTATTAATGGTGTCTCTTACTTTATTTTCTGCTTCCACGAAAGCAGGATGGTCGGTAGGGATTGCTTTTGTGCGGATCTCATCTGCCAGGTAATTACCTACAGTGTAAGGGATCACGAAATAACCATCGGCCAGGCCCTGCATCAGTGCAGATGCTCCGAGGCGGTTAGCGCCGTGATCGGAGAAGTTTGCTTCTCCCAGGGAATACAGGCCGGGAACAGTGGTTCCCAGTTCATAATCTACCCAAAGGCCACCCATTGTATAGTGTACCGCAGGATAGATACGCATGGGCAGTTCGTAGGGATTTTCACCGGTGATCTTGGCGTACATGTCGAACAGGTTACCATATTTTTCGGCTACTACTTCTTTACCCAGTTTAATGATCTCTTCTTTGGAAGCATTAGTGATCTGGCGTTTACCCACTTCAATGTTGCCATAGCGTTCGATCGCGGCGGCAAAGTCGAGGTACACTGCCTGTTTGGAAGTACCTACGCCATAACCGGCATCGCATCTTTCTTTTGCTGCACGGGAAGCCACGTCGCGGGGAACAAGGTTACCGAATGCAGGATATCTTCTTTCCAGGTAATAATCCCTTTCTTCTTCAGGAATTTCGCTGGCTTTGCGGGTATCGTTCTGTTTTTTGGGCACCCAGATACGGCCATCGTTACGCAGTGATTCTGACATGAGGGTCAGTTTTGACTGGTGATCGCCTGACACGGGGATACAGGTAGGGTGGATCTGTGTGAAGCAGGGGTTAGCGAAATAAGCGCCATTCTTTGTTGCTTTCCAGGCGGCTGTTACGTTAGAGCCCATTGCGTTGGTAGACAGGTAGAACACGTTGCCATAGCCACCGCTGCAAATCAGTACAGCATGACCGAAATGGCGTTCCAGTTCACCGGTTACCAGGTTACGTGCAATGATACCACGTGCCTTGCCATCAATTTTTACGATGTCGAGCATTTCGTGGCGATTGTACATTTTCACATTACCCAGTGCCACCTGGCGTTCCAGTGCAGAGTAAGCGCCGAGCAACAGCTGCTGGCCGGTTTGGCCTGCTGCATAAAAAGTACGCTGTACCTGTGTACCACCGAAGGAACGGTTACTTAACAGGCCACCATATTCACGGGCAAAAGGAACACCCTGTGCCACGCACTGATCTATAATATTACCGCTTACTTCCGCCAAACGGTGTACGTTGGCTTCACGTGCGCGGTAGTCACCACCTTTTACAGTGTCGTAGAATAAACGGAAAACAGAGTCACCATCGTTCTGATAATTCTTTGCCGCGTTGATACCACCCTGGGCAGCAATACTGTGTGCACGGCGCGGACTATCCTGAAAGCAGAATGCTTTTACTTTATATCCTAACTCACCTAACGAAGCTGCTGCTGATGCACCGGCCAAACCTGTACCAATGATGATCACTTCCAGGTTACGTTTATTGGCAGGATTCACCAGCTTACAATGTCCTTTATAGTCTTCCCATTTGGAATTTAATGGTCCGGCAGGAATTTTTGCGTTCAACATATATCCTTACTTTACAGAATTATTTGAAATAGATTACAACGGGAATAATAGCAAAACCAACAGGGATGGCTATTCCAAACACCCATATACCGATGAAGCTGAGAAGGCCGTTGTATTTTTTATGATTTAAACCGAAGGTCTGACAGGCGCTTTTAAAACCGTGGATCAGGTGGAAAGACAGGCCGATCATACCGATCACATACAATACTACCAGCCAGCCGTTCTTAAAGGTTTCATAAGACAAGGCATACAGATCTTTCAACGGTTCAATACTGCCCTCATAAGTACGGGTAGGCATTTCCGTGTAGTGAAATTTTCCCCAGAAGTTAACCAGGTGGATAACGATGAAAACGAGAAGGATACTTCCCATGATGGCCATCTGACGGCTGAACCAGGAAGATGTCTGATTACCCGGGTTCACGGCATATTTCACCGGACGGGCGGCCCTGTTGCTGAACGTGAGCTGAAGCGCAATAAATGCGTGCAGCAGGATCACAATTTTCAGCCCCCAGGCAATAAACTGAATCAGGCTGTTATGTCCCATAAACGCAGCATATGCGTTAAAGGCCTTGCCTTCGTCGTTGTACAGCAACTGGAAATTACCCGCCAGGTGTACAATAACAAAACTGCAAAGAAACAAGCCGGTAGCACCTACCAATAACTTCTTACCGATAGAGGTATTAAAGAACTGTGACCACTTCATAAGTAAAATTCTAAGCTTCCTAGTATAAAAAGATGTTTGAAATGTCGGGCAAATTTAACGCAGGAAAAATAAAAACCAAATGATATTTATCAGGTTTCAATACAGATATTATATTATTTACATGCATTATAAATTAATAATCATCATAACACGCATAATATCTTTCATTTTGTAATGAAAATTAATATTATTCCAGCCGTTTCAGCATGATGTTATCCACCATATTGAACAGGTGCAAAGGCTGATATGTCCGCCATTTATCGTCGTCCAGCAGGTGCACATAATAATGCAGGCGGGCTCTTTCAAACTCCTCACGCGTTTGCACAGGCATGTTGAGACTTACGATCCAGCCGCCATCATCGCGGATATCTTCCCACCATTCTTCGTAATAACAATCATCAGAAGAATGAAAGTTCATTACATTTTCAGTGATGAGAATAAACTTTGTAATGCCCTGCGCAATAAGTGTATCGATGATGTTACGCTTCATGGTCATGATGTCGTTGTCAATAGCATCATTCCATTCTCCCAGTAATTCTATGATCACAAAATTAAACTGGTAGTCCGTAAAAAGGATCTTCATGTATAAGTTACGCGAGCCAAATTCATCCCATTGCGGATGTATATAATAATTATACACCGAATTGGAATATTCAAACTCACTGTATTCCCTTCCGTAAAACGGGGAATACTCATCTTCTTCGGCGGTGTACAGGTGCCGCCAGTTGTAATATGGCTCTATGTTATGCATACCTGGTTATGGGTATAAAGATTTTCAGATCATTTCCCGGTAAAGTCGTCTACCGCCTTTTTTACACTGCCGGCCCTTAACAGCAGTTCCTGGGCCTGTTCATAATTGGTAAGCGACAATTGTTCCATGAGCATTTTCACGCCGCGATCCACCAACTTCTCGTTGCTTAGCTGCATGTTCACCATTTTATTATCTTCCACCCTTCCAAGCTGGATCATTACGGCGGTCGACAACATGTTCAGCACCAGCTTCTGCGCGGTGCCGCTTTTAAGGCGCGTGCTGCCCGTTACAAACTCCGGTCCTACCACCACTTCCACGGGGAAGTCTGCTGCCGCAGATACCGGCGTATCGGGGTTACAGCTGATGCTCCCGGTAACAATGCCATGTTTACGGCATTCATTGAGCGCTCCTATTACATAAGGAGTGGTGCCGCTGGCAGCGATGCCCACTACCACATCCTTATCAGTTACATTATACGCCTTCAGGTCTTCCCAACCTTGAGTACGGCTGTCTTCTGCAAACTCCACTGCTTTCCGTATAGCGCTGTCGCCGCCTGCGATCAATCCTACTACCAGGCCCTGCGGCACGCCAAAAGTAGGCGGGCACTCGGAAGCATCCACTACCCCCAAACGGCCGCTGGTACCGGCGCCCATATAAAACAGGCGGCCGCCTGCCAGCATTTTATCTGTCACGGCGGTGACCAGTTTCTCAATTTGCGGGATAGCTTTTTCCACGGCTAACGGAACGGTCTGATCTTCTTTATTCATGTTGGCCAGCAGCTCCTGCACGCTCATCTTTTCAAGATGACGATAATGAGAAGCCTGTTCCGTTACTTTTACAAATGACATATTAAAAGGTTGAAAATGATTAACGGTGATAGTTCAGCAAACCCTCCATAGGCGTGCGCAATACCTTGCCCATAGGCAGTTCATACAGCTCGCACAATTCGCTGATAATATCGCGGAAATGCCAGGCTACCCCGCCGGTAAAATGAAGCGCAGTAGTCCAGCTTTCCCTGTATTTATAAATATGGTTAAAGAAGAAGTCGTTCAGCCCGTCTTCCAGGATATTCTGGATCATATAGTGCTCACGGTTCTCCGACAGGAACTCGGTAAACCCTGCCAGGTAGCGGTTGGCTAACGGCTTGCGGTATACGCTTTCCAGGATCTCATCCTTGGTAGTGTGGTACTTATATTCGAAGCGCGCATGAAGGTCGGCATCAAAACTATGGTAGAGATAATACTGTAATACTTTTCGTCCCAGGTAAGCGCCGCTGCCTTCGTCCCCGAGGATAAAACCAAGACCTGGATTATTCTTCACCACTTCCTTCCCATCGTAATAACAGGAATTGGAACCGGTGCCCAGTATGCTCACTACGCCCTCCTGCGTGCCGCACAGTGCACGTGCGGCCCCCATGAGGTCGTGCTGCACATCGTATGCAGCATCCGGCCAAACAGCCTTTATAGCATCCGATACCAGTTGCAGGTTCTTGGGCTGAGATAAGCCCGTTCCATAAAAGAATACATCCGTTACGGATTTACCGGCAGGTAACTGCGGTACCAGTTCCTTTTCCAGGATAGCCTTTATCTGCTCCGCAGTTTGAAAATAAGGGCTTACGCCCTGCGTTTTCAACACCACGGGTTCCGTGGCGCCCAGCACGCCCCACTCCGTCTTCGTAGATCCGCTGTCTGCCACTAACTTTATTCCAGCACCCATATCCGGTTATTTGTGAAATTTAAGAATCCTAAAAGTTTGCACCTGATTTATGCTATTTTTGTCACAATTTAAACAAAAGGGGTTCATAAAAACAAATGACCGCTTTAAGTTTAAGTGATGATGATACATGTATGCAGCAGATTGCTTTCCGCCAGGTGCTTTTGCTACATGGAAACAAAGATTGGTCATATAAATTAGCGGGATAATAATCTGATTATGTCTAACAGGAAGTTGAATGTTTTTTTACCTCTTCTCTTTGCAGTTGTATTAGCCCTGGGAATGTTCCTCGGACATAAAATGCCTGGATCGAACAACGGAGGGGCCACCGTGTTTTTCACCAAACCCAACAGGGGACCATTACAGGAAGTAATGGACCTGATCAAAGCGAAATATGTAGATTCCCTGAATACAGATGAGTTACAGCAGGAAGCCATAGAAGGATTGCTGACCCACCTGGATCCCCACTCCATATATATACCGCCTTCCGAATTGCAGCGGGTGAATGAAGATATGGAAGGAAATTTTGAGGGCATCGGGGTAGAATTCAATATTACTGCAGATACGGTGAATGTAGTAAGTGTGCTGAGCGGAGGCCCGTCTGAATCAGCAGGTGTGCAAACCGGCGATAAAATCCTGAAAGTGAACGACAGCCTGGTGGCCGGTAACAGTATTACACCGGAAAAGATCCGCAAATTACTGAGAGGCCCGGCCGGATCTACTGTAAACACACTGGTATTAAGACAGGATAAAAAGATCACCATTCCCATTAAGCGCGGCGTTATTCCCTTATACAGTATAGACGCCAGCTACATGGCGGCGCCGGGTGTAGGCTATATTAAGATCAGTAAATTTTCTGCCACCACTTACGATGAGTTTATGAAAGCCATCCGGCAGCTGGAAAAACAAGGCATGCAAAAACTGGTGATCGACCTCCGGCAGAATCCCGGCGGCTACCTGGATGCAGCCACCCGCATCGCGGATGAACTGATCGACGACCAGAAACTGATCGTATATACAAAGGGCAAAGACTTTCCACGAACCGATTATAAAACCAAACGGCCGGGGCTTTTTGAAAGGGGCGCCCTGGCAGTACTTACCGACGAAGGCTCCGCTTCTGCCAGCGAAATCCTTGCCGGCGCTGTACAGGACTGGGACCGCGGTACTGTTATCGGCCGCCGCACCTTCGGTAAAGGCCTGGTACAGGAGCAATACGACCTCGACAACGGAGGAGCCCTGCGTCTTACCGTAGCCCGTTACTACATCCCTTCCGGCAGAAGTATCCAGAAGCCATACGGTAAGGGACATGATGATTACGACGATGATATCATTGAACGTTATCACCACGGAGAAATGGTGAATAAAGACAGTATCAAAATAACAGATACCGTGCTTTATAAAACAGCGGCAGGCCGGCCTGTTTATGGCGGCGGCGGTATTACTCCGGACATTTTTATTCCGTTTGACACCTCCCGTTTTACACCTACTTTAACCGCTATTTATACCCGCAATACATTCAGCAATTTTGCTTACCAGTATTACACCTCGCACCGGGAGATATTTAAATCTTATAAAGATGCAGCCGATTTCACTAAAAACTTCCGGGCTACACCCGAACTGATCGGCGACTTCAAAGCCTACGCTAAAAAAGACAGCGTTCCGGGCCTGGATCATCTTACTGCCCGCGACGAAATAGAAATACGCACCCGGCTCAAAGCTATGCTGGCCCGCCAGCTGTACAGAACGGAAGGTTTTTACGAAGCCATCAATGCGGAAGACCCTATGGTGAAGAAAGCACTTGAAGTAGTGAGTAAAGAAAAGGGGGCAGCGGAGTGATCGCCTTCGGCGATGCGAAATTTGTCTTGGAACACTGATTTTGATGATTCGCTGATTATTTTGATTTTATTTTTTTGGGATTTTATAAATAATAAAGAGATATAAGCGGATTTTGTCTGACTCAGGATTTTGATGATTAGGCTGATTAGTTTGATTTTTATTTTTAAAATTTTGTTTATTAAAGAGGTTAGGGAAGATAAAACGGATATCCGCTTCTATCTTCCCTAACCTCTTTAAAATAATGGAGCGTCCCAGGACAACATAATTTAGGGAGATAGATGCAGATTATATATCTGCTTCTATCTCCCTAACATTTTATAAAATCATAAAAATAAAATCAAATTAATCAGCCTAATCATCAAAATCCTGAGTCAGACAAAATCCGCTACTGGTTCTTACGCTGCATTTTAGGCAACGACTGAACGATCAGGTCGTTCATGACGTTCACTGCTTCGTCGAGATAGATGTCTTTGGTCCTGACCTTGATCCAGTTCTTGTTACTGGCAATCTTGGATGAGTCGCTGCCAAATTTCTCCATATCGGATTTGATGTTTACAATATTGAGCTCTTTCACTTTATCATTTACTGCATCATACTTTTTGAGTGCAGCGGTGTTTGTTTTCTGCTCTGATTTATAGGTTTGCAGGTTCAGCGAATAAGTTTCCTGTTTTTCCAGTTTCTTTAAAGTGTTCAGGTTTTCGTTGAGTAACTTGAACGCAGGGCTGGAAGCCATTCTTTTTTCACTGCTCTTTTTCAGCGATTCCGTATTTACCGGGTTATTCCATGCTGTAAAGCTTGCGCGGGGAATTTCGTCCCATACCAGGGCATCGGAGTCTTTACGTTCCGCTATTTCATAGTATGGATCGGGCAATACGATATCAGAAGCCACACCTTTCAGCTGGGTAGAACCACCGTTGGCACGGTAGAACTTCTGCTGGGTAAGTTTCAGGGCGCCGAGGCTGCCACCGTCTTTTACCGGGTAGAAGTCATCCAGGTTGAAGAGGCGCTGAACAGTGCCTTTACCAAATGTTTGGGAACTGCCAATGATCACGGCGCGCTTATAATCCTGCATGGCGGCGGCCATGATTTCAGAGGCGGAAGCGCTGTATTCGTTTACCATGATAGCCAGCGGGCCTTCATATTGTACATTCTTGTCGCGGTCGCGCAGCACTACTGCATCGCCTCCACGGGAGCGCACCTGTACTACAGGCCCTTCCGGAATGAACAGGCCGGCCATCTGCACTACATCCTGGAGGGAGCCGCCACCGTTAAAGCGGAGGTCAAGGATGATGCCTTCCACATTTTCCGCTTTCAGTTTAGCCACTTCCTTGGCAACGTCTTCCGCGCTGCGGGCGCCGTTACGGTCGTTGAAGTCGGCGTAAAATTCCGGCAGATAGATATAGCCTATTTTATGCTGTCCGTTGATGATCGCTGATTTGGCGAATGTTTCTTCGGCAACAATTTCATCACGTACAATGGTGATATCTTTGGTGGTACCATCCACGCTTTTCACGGTCAGTTTTACAGGAGTGCCCTTTTTACCGCGGATCAGTTTTACCGCGTCTTCCACGGGGTAACCGGTAATATCCACTGGTTCGGCATTTCCCTGTGCCACTTTCTGGATCACATCGTTGGCTTTCAGCTGTCCCTGTTTCCAGCTGGGGCTTCCGGTCACAATGCTTACCACGCGGATCTTGTCGCCTTCTTCTTTCAGCTGGGCGCCGATACCAAAGAATTTACCGGCCATTTGCTCTTCAAACGCACGTTTTTCATCCGGCGGGAAGTAGTCGGTATGCGGATCCATGGTAGTGGTGATCGCATTTACGTAGAGGTTAAAGCGATAATTATCGTTCTGCCTGTTTTTCAGGCGTTCAAAATAGCGGTCGTACAGTTGTTTTACCTTTGTGCGGGCTTCTGCTTCCAGTTCCACATCGGTTTTGGCTTTAACACTGTCCTTGCCTTTATCTTTTTCCCTCATTTCCTGGAGATCCGTCAGTTTTTCCAGTGTACGGTATTTCAATACTTTACGCCAGGATTCCTTGCGGGCATTCTCATCTGCGGGATAGTCCAGCTTATCGGGATCCAGGGTTATCTTTTCATCTACCGTAAAGTCAAAAGGTTTGGAGAGGATTTCCGGGTAAATGGCTGCCGCTTCGGCCACCCTTTGCTTGATCAGGGCGTTGATACTGCGGAAGCAGTCGATCGGCGCACCCTTCAGTTCATCATCAATATGAACGGAGAGCGGCATCAGTTTATCCACATCTGTTTTCAGGAAAAATCTCTTTTCCGTGTCCAGGCTACGCAGGTATTTATTAAAAACTTCGGTGGAGAATTTATCATCTATTGCTTTGGGTTGGTAATGCCCTTCTTTCAGCATCTGCCCCACCAGGTTCATGATCACCTCATAACGACCAGGAGGATCGTCATTATGTCCGAGCTTATTAAAAGCCAACACGCCTGCGGAGATGCTAAGCAGCACAACCGGTATAATCACTTTTAGTCTCATATGTATCTCAATTGAACTTAAACGTTGTCAAATCAAATATAAAATAAAATCACCCGTCGGTTGAGCAATTTATTTCCTTTTAACAAAAATTTGGGCCAAACGGCCTCCAGGCGAGATACGTGGCTGAAAAGCGCTGCTCTTTCCGGCTCGCTGCAGTACCTGTTTAACGTCCACGGGGATGCTCCATGTCCGGTTAAACCATAAAGGGGCCTATAGTAAACGAATAAAATGCCAGGAATGTTGCTGCCTGTCAGTCTTTTACCAGTTTGTACACTGCTCCTTTAAAACCGCTGCTGCCGGAAGTACTGGCAAGCATGTAAAGCTCTCCCTGTTCATCCTCGCCCCAGCTGAGGATCTGGAGATTGTCTGCCGGACGGCCTGTGAGCTCAAGCGGAGCGCTGTCCCATTTTTTCCCGTTGGGTATGAGCATGAAGGTTTTCCCGTTGTAATCGCCGAAAATATATAACCCTTTTAATGCCGGGATGGCAGTTCCGCGATATACATAGCCCCCGGTGATACTTATCCCCACATCGTGGCCGTATTCGTGGATGGGAGCAATCAGCGACGACCTGTCGGTTCCTGCCGGCACGTTATAATCGTGGTTCCCTTCCAGGATACGCCAGCCATAGTTGCCACCTTTGGTGATAATATCCACCTCTTCATATTTATTCTGTCCTACATCCCCGGCAAAAAGCATTTTGGTACTTTTATCGAATGAAAAGCGCCAGGGGTTACGAAGGCCATAGGCCCATATTTCAGGCCGGGCACCTGGCCTGTTCACAAAAGGATTATCAGGCGGTATGGAATAGGGTGTTCCATTTACATTTATTCTTAATATCTTACCCAGTAAAGTATTAAGATCCTGCCCGTTGCCAATAGTGCCGTGTTTGTCGCCACCACCGCCGCCATCGCCAAGCCCCACATACAAATAGCCATCGGGCCCAAACTGCAGCTGGCCGCCATTGTGGTTGGATTCCGGTTCGTCCACTTCCAGCACGATCCTTTTGGATGCGGGATTAGCCAGGTTGGGGTTATCTGTCCTGGTGGTGAACTCTACCAGGCGGCTGGTGTGATCAAAGCCGGCCTTTTTCGCAGGCGAGCTGTAATACACATAAAATTTATGGTTCGATTTAAAATCGGGGTGAAAAGCCATTCCCAGCAGGCCGCGTTCATCATAGCCGGGGTTTACAGAAATCATGTCGCTGCTTACATCCAGGAAAGGTGCGGGCAGCAGTTTATTTTGCTGTACAACCCATACTTTTCCTTCTTTCTGGCAAAAAAATAACCTGCCGCTGCCATCCCCCGGCACGGCCATGTTCACCGGAGATATGAACTGGTCGGTTACCAGCTGTAGCTTCGCTTTCCGGGCCGCCGGCGCCGGAGGCTCAGGACTATCATCTTTGGAACCGTTACCGGCACAGGCCATCTGTATAAACAGTGCGGGTAGTAATGCACGGAAAATAAGGGTATGTATTTCCATAGAACTGCGATATTAATGCAGAATAAATATAAACCAGAAAGCGGAAAAGAAGAACTGATTGTGGTGAGCGGTGAAGCGGGTTGTTTCATATTCCGTGGTCGCGTTTCGTGATTTTTGTACCTTCGCAAAAAACTCATCAGGTTGGACACTACGGCATCGAAAAAGAACGACCCATACGCTTCGCTACGCTTTCCGGAATTCAATTATTACCTGGTAATCCGCTTTGCGCTTGTATTTGCGCTGGCAATGCAATTTGCCATCATAGAATGGAAAGTATATGAAATTTCCAAAGATCCATTCTCACTGGGATTGATTGGTTTGGCTGAAGTAATCCCTGCCGTGTTACTGGCCCCTTTTGCCGGGCATATGGTAGATAAACGGGAGAAACGGTCCATGCTCCTCAAATGTGTGATTGCTTATCTGTTTATCAGCTCGGGATTATTCCTTTTAACCTGGGACCGCGCAGTGGCGGGTATTTCAAAACACTGGGTGCTTAACCTTATCTACCTGTTGGTTTTTATAGGAGGTATTGTGCGTGCTTATACAAGCCCTTCCACTTTCACCTTGCTGTCGTTGCTGGTACCCCGTGAGCTCTACGCCAACGCCTCTACGTGGAGCAGCTCTGCCTGGCAGATAGGCGGTGTGCTGGGCCCCGCACTGGGCGGGCTTTTTATACATTGGTTCGGGGTTCACTGGTCTATGCTGATAGTGGTATTTATTTTCCTGCCTCCGTTATACAGTCTGTTAAAAATAAAACCCAAACCAGTTTATTACAAACCCAAAGGGGAAAGCTTTGTGGCCGGTCTTACCGAAGGGATGCGGTTTGTGTGGAAAACAAAAGTAGTATTGAATGCCATGGCGCTGGATATGTTTGCCGTGTTGTTTGGCGGTGCGGTGGCCATGTTACCTGCATTCGCTACAGACGTGCTGCATGTGGGCTCCCTGGGCTATGGGCTGCTGCGTTCAGCGCCTGCAGTAGGTGCATTGATCACCATGTTCATACTGGCGCACCGGCCTTTGGTGAACAAACCTGGAATCAAGCTGCTGGCGGCGGTATTTGGGTTTGGTTTAACCATTATCCTCTTTGGCCTTTCCACCAGCTTTTACCTGTCGATGTTTGCCTTGCTGATCAGCGGCGCGCTGGACGGCATCAGTGTAATTATTCGTCAAACGATCCTGCAGTTAAAAACCCCGGATGATATGCGTGGAAGGGTGGCGTCTGTAAGCTCCATGTTCGTGGGGTCTTCCAATGAGCTGGGCGCCTTTGAAAGCGGCTTTATGGCCAGGGCAATGGGTTTGGTACCGTCTGTTGTGTTTGGAGGATGTGTTACATTGGGTGTGGTGATCACTACCTATGTTATTTCACCGGCAATGCGTAAGCTTGATCTGAAGCCCTAGCTGGCGGCGGCTGGTCTTTAACAGGCTAACCGCCTGCCGTATTTACAGGTCCATCTTTTCCTTTAACTTTTCCAGCACATAATAAACAGCCGGGCAAACCGTACTGTTTTCGTAGGTGATCTTCGGGCGTTTAAAGAAATCGTAACTGTCTGTATAAGGATAGTTGGCACAATCACCCGGACGTACATCATAGATCCCGCAGTAATTATCATCGCCCAGGAACGGACATGGCGTGAACTTCACCACGTAGTCTTCATCCTTATCAATCCTCAGGTAGGTATCAATAAATTCTCCTTCCTTCATCCCCAGGTGTTTGGAAATGCGCCTGATATCAGGGCCTTTGAACCGTGGGCTGATGGTTTTGCAGCAATTACCGCATTCGAGGCAGTCAATTTTACTGAATGCTTCCTCATGCAGGTCCGGCAACAGCTTCTCCACCCCTTTTCCACGGCGGGTTTGCAGTTTTGCGAGGAACTGCTTATTGGCTTTTTGCTTATCCTGGGCCTTCTGTTGCCAGTCTTCTAATATTTTACTCATTTGATGCAAAGATAGGTAAATAGTCGGTGGACAAAATTATGACACAGGAACACTTTCCCGATGGATCATTTATCACCGTTTTCCCCCGCCAGTGCTGATTGTTTGGCCGTTGCTTAAAATCTGCATAGCTTTGCGCATTCTATTTCAAATTACCTGCTTACATCATGAATCTTTTTGATATTCAACAAAATGAATTCGTGCACCGTCACATAGGGCCGAATGAAAGAGAGACCAACCAGATGCTGGAAACCATCGGGGCCTCCAACCTTGACCAGCTGATCAGCAAGACCGTTCCGGGCGCCATCCGCATGCAGCAGCCATTGGCAATTCCGGCTGCGATGAGTGAAAGTGATTATCTCCGCCATCTGAAGGAAATATCGCTGAAGAACAAAGTATACCGCAATTATATTGGCCAGGGCTACTTTGATACGATTACCCCAAGCGTTATCCTGCGTAATGTATTTGAGAACCCGGGATGGTATACACAGTATACCCCTTACCAGGCAGAAATTTCCCAGGGCCGCCTGGAAAGTTTGCTGAACTACCAGACCATGGTGTGTGACCTGACCGGCCTGCCCATTGCCAACGCCTCCCTCCTGGATGAAGCCACTGCGGCTGCGGAAGCCATGACAATGTTCTTCAATGCCCTGAACAAGGATCATGACCATGTAACCAGGCCTAAGTTTTTTGTAGATAAGAATGTATATCCGCAAACGCTGGATGTGATCTATACCCGCGCTACCCCGCTTCATATTGAAGTGATAGTAGGCGATTACAAAACCGCTGCCTTCGATGAATTATACTTTGGCGCATTGATCCAGTACCCCGACAATGTGGGCGCTGCTGCCGATTACCGCGCTTTCATCGAACAGGTACATGCAGTGGGCGCATTTGTGGGTGTAGCTACCGACCTGCTGGCACTGACCCTGCTCACCTCTCCCGGCGATATGGGCGCAGATGCAGCCTTTGGTTCTGCCCAGCGCTTTGGCGTTCCATTGGGCTTTGGTGGCCCGCATGCCGCATTCTTTGCGGTGAAGGACGACTTTAAACGCTCCATCCCCGGACGTATCATTGGTGTGAGCATTGATGCCAACGGTGGCCGTGCGCTGCGTATGGCACTGCAAACCCGCGAACAACACATCAAACGTGAAAAGGCTACTTCCAATATCTGTACTGCGCAGGCATTGCTGGCCAATATGGCTGCCATGTACGCGGTATATCACGGTCCGGAAGGCCTGAAAAATATTGCTACCCGTGTTTCCCTGCTCACCAATACACTGGCAGGTAAACTGAAAGCCAAGGGCTTCAAACTGGCATCCGACAGTTTCTTCGATACTATTGTGGTAGAAGGCGCCAACGTGAAAGATGCTGCAGAAGCAATGGGTATCAACTTCCGTTACTTCGCCAATGGCAATGTGGGTATCTCCCTCGATGAAACCACTACCATTGCCGATGTAAACGATATCCTGCACATATTTGGCGCAGGTACTACAGACGCAGCAGCCGTTTCCGGCGGTACCACCGGCATCCCTGCTGATCTGCAGCGTACTTCCCCTTACCTGCAATACCCGGTGTTTAACAGCTACCACAGCGAATCGCTGATGATGCGTTACCTGAAGATGCTTGAGAACAAGGATCTTTCCCTCAACACCTCCATGATATCCCTGGGTTCCTGCACCATGAAGCTCAATGCAGCCACCGAAATGATTCCCCTGAGCTGGGCGCACTGGAGCAAAATGCATCCATTTGCACCAAAGAGCCAGGTAGGTGGTTATTTACAGATGGCAGAAGAACTGGGCGAATACCTCAGCAAAATTACCGGCTTTGATGCCTGCAGCCTGCAACCCAACAGTGGCGCGCAAGGTGAATACGCCGGTCTGCTGGTGATCCGTGAATACCAGAAGAGCATAGGTGAAGGCCATCGTAACGTGATGCTGATCCCGATCAGTGCACACGGTACCAACCCTGCATCTGCGGTAATGGCTGGCTTTAAAGTGGTGATTGTAAAAGCGCTGGAAAATGGTTACATCGATGTAGATGACCTGAAAGCCAAAGCAGCAGCCCACAGTAAAGACCTGGCCGGTATCATGATCACCTATCCGTCGACCTACGGCGTATATGAAGAAAGTGTAAAAGATATCTGCGCTACTATACATGAACACGGCGGACAGGTATACATGGATGGCGCCAATATGAATGCCCAGGTAGGCTTAACCGCACCCGGACTGATCGGTGCAGATGTTTGCCACCTGAACCTGCATAAAACCTTCGCTATTCCTCACGGCGGTGGCGGCCCCGGCATGGGCCCTATCTGCGTAGCCAAACACCTGGCACCGTTCCTGCCAGGACACGTAACACTAAACGATGGTAAGCCTTCCAACGCAGTATCTGCGGCTCCATTCGGTTCTGCAAGTATCCTGCTGATCTCTTACGCTTACATCCGCATGCTTGGATTCAATGGCGTTAAACAGGCCTCCGAATTCGCGATCCTGAACGCCAACTATATGAAAGCGCGACTGGAAAAAGCATACGATATCCTGTATACCGGTGTTAATGGCACCTGTGCACATGAATTCATTGTAGATCTGCGTCCGTTTAAAGCAGCTGCCGGTATTGAAGCGGAAGATGTGGCCAAACGCCTGATGGACTATGGTTTCCACGCTCCTACCATGAGCTTCCCGGTTCCTGGCACTATTATGATTGAGCCTACTGAAAGTGAAGACAAAGGTGAACTGGACCGCTTCTGCGACGCATTGCTGGCTATCCGTGAAGAGATCCGTGCAGTAGAGCAGGGCCTGAGCGATAAACAGAACAACGTACTGAAAAATGCACCGCATACCCAACAGGTGATCACCGCCGATGAATGGACCCGTCCATACAGCCGTCAGCAGGCAGCATTCCCACTGGAATATGTGAAAGCCAATAAATTCTGGCCTTCCGTAAGCCGTATCAATAATACTTTCGGCGACAGGAACCTGATCTGTACCTGCGAACCTGCAAGTGCATATGAGGAAGCAGCTGTATAAGCTGTTGGTTCGATATAAAATAAAGAAGGGGGCAGATAGATGATCTGTCCCCTTCTTTATTGACTATAAAGGTTGTAAAACCGGTTCCAATATTTCCAGGCGGCCATCAATAGGCTGTGTAATATCAAGGCCTAATATTCTTGCCACTAACGGGTACACATGTACGTTTTCAAAAGTGGCAATACGGGTATGTGTCTTAAAAGCCGGGCCCCATGCCATGAATACGGCGTTCATATCGGTAAGGTTATTATCGTACCCGTGATGACCCGGATGTACTCTCTTACCGTTTCCAAAAGTATAGCTGGCTTCCGCCAGCAGGATGATATCACCAATGCGGTTGTAGATATCTTCCTGGCCGTAGTGCCATCTTTCCGGCGTTTCTTTTTTCAGGTAAGCCGTATAATGATTTTCGTGTTGTTTGAGATAATCGTACGCCGCTTTAATTTCCTCATCTGTTTTTCCGTACAACATCACCTTTTCGTTACCTGGCATGCTTTTCAGCGGTTGAAGTACTGGAACATCAGGTAGTGTAATGGTGTGAATTGTATCTGCCTGCATCATACCATGATCTGATACCACGAGAAAGTTTACCGGCAGGTTTAGCTTTGCAACTTCAGCAACCATTTTTCCGATGGCGGCATCAACAAATTGTACAGCACTCCGTACGCTGTCGCTGTCCGGTCCCCAGGAATGCCCCATATGATCCACTTCAGAAAAGTAGAATGTAATAAGGTGCGGGCGCTGGTCTTCCGGCAATCGAAGCCAGTTTATCACCTGCCCGATACGCTGATCAATACCCGTTTTTTCCTGGTATTTAAAATAATAGGTAGGACGCACATTCTGAACAGCGCTTTCTGATCCCACCCAGAAATAGCTGGCGCTGATCATTTGCTGTTTTTCCGCCAATACCCATAATGGGATCCCGTTATACCAGGTGCCATCTTCCACAGCTTCACGGTTGCCTATTTTATAAACAGCATCACGCTTCCGGTCATAAAAAAGGTTATCCACCAGGCCGTGATGGGCAGGATAAAGACCTGTTGCCAATGTATAGTGATTGGGAAATGTAAGCGAAGGAAAAGAAGGTTGCATCGCGGTGGCACGAACACCGTCGCCGGATAAGCGTAGCAGATGCTGTGCATTATACTTCTCAGCATAATCATACCGGAAGCCATCGATAGAAATCATTATAACATAAGGCTTTGATTGCTGTGTGGCGCTATTCTTCCTGCCTTCCACCACCAGCTGGGCCGTATCCTGTGTATAGCCGGCCACACTGACTGATAACAGGGCTGCGGCTAATAAAAAAATCTTCTTCACTTTCTATGATATTTATGATAGCATGGTAATAAATGGGGAAGAATAACAGATGACCGGGTTATAATGAGCGCAAAATAGAAAACTATTTCCACTCAAAACTATATCCCCTGATTATAAATGCGCTAAAAAAAGCGCAGCCCTGGGTTACTATCCCTATCTCATCTCCTTAATATGTAATAATATTTTAACAGATATTGTTATCAAATATCCCCAAATAAGCAAAATGATAACCACAAGATAAAAAATTATATATATAATTTTAATTAATTGATTGTTTATCTATATATTAGCCTACTGAAAAACCATACAACAACTATGTCTGATTACACCTTTATTACTACTGAAGAACATTTTTTATTGCAGGATGCGCTGAAGAGGAATAAGCAACAGTTAACCAAATTCACCCTTATAGGTTTGGGGTTGTTACTGGTTGCTGCTGTGATACCACAAATTTATCTGTATACCCACAACAGTTTGGGTGATGCAGATGATTCGCTCCTGTCGTTCAAAAACCTTTGGTTCTGGGTATGGCTGTTATGCTTTGTGATAGCATTGATATTTGCGTTGATAAAAGTAACAGACGTACGCTACTGGGCTATAAAAAAGGATCTTACCGCCTTGCAGAAAGGTACCTTGCAGGCGCCGATGGAAGCGGTATACCTGGAGAACAACGACACACAAACCAATATTATGATCCTGCTGGAGAATAAGAAAAAACGCCTGTTTTACTGGATGCGCGGGGCATTGGAAGGATACAGGGCAGGGCAGGAAGTAGAGATCACCTATGCCCGTTATTCGCGTGTAATCATCAGTATCAGCAAAAAATAATCTATTGCCGTTTTTGTTTTACACAGTCCTGTATGTTGATATAACGTACAGGACTAAACGTTTTTAAGCAGGAAAGGATAAACCCAAATAAGCTGCTGTGGATCCTGGAATTTTATTTTTTTCAGGTTAGCGGTATCAGACCTGAATACCTCCTCATGCCGATATACACTGGATAACTTTAATGAAAAATTCGCCGGAAAGCATTCAATAAACTGCTGCTTTAAACGTTGTTATCCACATATGCGTTCATCCCTTTCATACCCGCTGATAACCCTGCTACTTGGTACAGCCCTTTTGCTGCTGATAACAGCGCCCGGCTGCCAGTGTAAAAAAGACAATACCATCACTCCCCCACCACAGCCGGAACCGCCCAAAGACATTTACCTTGTTACCGCCATCCGTGTGAATAATGTACCTAAAGACAGCCTCGTTTATAACGACCAGCACCAGGTTACAGAAAGATGGGATTACAATCCTTCTTATCGCATCTGGCAAAGCTATATCGTCTACCAGTATAACCAGGAAGGGTATCTGTCAATAGCAAAATATTATAATGAAAATGACAATACTGTAAAAAGCCTCAGCCAGAAAGACTCACTTGTATGGAAGCCTGCACAACTGGTAACTTATACCACTTTTTACAGGGAGCTGGGCACGGAGATCTCAGGTTATGATACCGCTTATATGCAGATCACCCCTGATCGGCTGCTAACCCTGGAGGGAAGCACTGATACGCTCGTGCTGGATGGTATACCGGCCATAGCGGTTATATACAGACAATATCGCTACCAGGGAAAAGATGTCAATCAATTTACCGATATGAATTATTTTCTCGTCCGGTATGGTTCCCCTAACCTGACAATGAGCCGGTTTGACTTAGCCTACAGCCAACTCAATAATCCACTGTTTGCACAGGTGGCCAAAAACCCGAACCTGTTCCGCGCTATTGTAAACGATAATTATCCTTTCTTCTCCAATGAGTTTTACCCGTATTTAATAAGTGAGCACCTCGTTACCAATATCAGGTATGAATCTGAACAGATAGCACCAAAGAACTGCCCTGTAACATACAAAATGTACGACACCACTAACTTCCCGCAAACACAAACTATTGCCGGTTTGAATAAAACACTCAGCTACACCTATAAAGTTATTAAAGCGGATTAACGTATACCCATTACGGAAATTTTCCGGACTTTTGTACCTTGATATCATCAATAATTATAGCTCATGAACCTGGCTCAATTTCAGGAATACTGCCTTTCCTTACCCGGCGTTACAGAAGAATTTCCTTTTGGAGATGAAACCCTTGTTTATAAAGTGAGTGGAAAAATGTTCGCCCTCAGCGGGCTGGAAAATTTTGAAACCATTAATCTCAAATGCGACCCTGAAGAAGCCATTGAACTGCGGGAGCGGTATGAAGGCGTAATCCCCGGCTATCACATGAATAAAAAACACTGGAATACCATAGATGTACATTCCGGCATTCCCAATAAACTGCTGCTGGAATGGATCCGGAAATCGTACGACCTGGTAGTGGCCAGCCTACCCAAAAAAGAAAGGGAAAAACTGGGTCGGTAACCATTCCCCATATACCTGCCGGCCATCCACTATTTTTTTATTACATTAGCCGCTATCTAATCTAAAATAAACCGTTTATGAGAAAATGGCTGCTGCTGGCCTGCGCCGCGCTGTTTATAATTCCGGCTGCCTGTAAGGCTGTTAACCAGGATTCACTCTGGATGCACGAACACTACACCAAAAAAGAAGTATACATTACCATGCGCGATGGGATTAAGCTGTTTACTTCTATTTACCTGCCAAAAGACCAATCGGAGAAACATCCTATCTTGATGACGCGCACACCTTATTCCTGCGCACCTTATGGGGAAAACGCCTTCCGTCCGCTCTATAAAAATCATTATAAAGAATATCTGAAAGAAGGTTACATCATGGTGATACAAGATGTAAGAGGTACCTGGATGAGCGAAGGTAAATTTGTAAACGTAAGACCATTTAATCCTGATAAAAAAGGAAAGAAAGATATTGACGAAGCCAGCGATACTTATGATACCATCGACTGGCTGGTGAAGAACCTTAAAGGTAACAACGGCAATGTGGGCATCTTCGGCATTTCCTATCCCGGCTTCTACTCCACTATGGGAGCGCTGAGCGGCCACCCTGCACTAAAAGCAGTAAGCCCCCAGGCGCCTGTTACAGATTGGTTTTTGGGAGATGATTTCCATCACAACGGTGCTTTTTTTATTGCAGACGCCTTTTCCTTTTACACGGTGTTTGATCACCCGCACCCCAAACCCACTACGGAAGGGCCTAAAGGTATCGACTATTACACCCATGACAATTACAAATATTACCTGGAAACCGGCGCGCTTCCGAACTTTGCCAAAATTATCGGCGACAGCGTTACCTTCTGGCATGAAATGTATGCACACCCTACGTACGACAGCTGGTGGAAAGCCCGCAACGTGCGTAACTTCCTGAACAACGTAAAACCTGCCATGCTGATAGTAGGCGGCGTATTTGATGCAGAAGATTGTTTTGGTGCATGGAATACCTACAAAGCCATCGAAACAAAAAGCCCCTCCACCAATAACCGTATTGTGATGGGGCCATGGTACCATGGCCAGTGGGCCTCCAATGATGGCACTCACCTGGGCAATGTGCGCTTTGGCAGCAATACCGCTGAATACTACGCTCAAAATGTAGAAATTCCTTTCTTTAATTATTACCTCAAAGGCAAGGGCGCCACACCTGATATCGCAGAGGCCACCATCTTCTTCACCGGCGAAAACAAATGGAAACAACTTCCCAAATGGCCTCCGGCAAATATGGAAGATGAACCCGTTTACTTACAGGAAAATGGTAAGCTATCGTTTACCAAACCATCTGCTGCCAACAGTTTCAGCGAATATGTAAGCGATCCCGCCAAACCGGTTCCTTATACGGAAGACGTACATTTTGGCCGTACTATCAACTATATGACCGACGATCAGCGCTTTGCCGCTCGCAGACCTGATGTGGCCGTATTTGAAAGCGAAGTGCTGGATAAAGATATTACCCTGGCAGGCCCGGTGGTAGCCGACCTGGTAGCCAGTACCAGCACCACTGATGCCGATTTTATCGTAAAAGTGATAGATGTATTCCCCGACGATTTCAAATACGAAGAAGATGCTCCAACCGAACACCGGCGGGTACCTTCATCTACCTACCCAATGGGAGGCTACCAGATGCTGGTACGGGGAGAGATCATGCGTGGCAAATTCCGCAACAGCTTTGAGAAACCGGAAGCGTTTGTTCCTAACCAGCCTTCTGAAGTAAAATTCACTATGCCGGATGTAGCACATACGTTTCAGAAAGGACACCGTATTATGATCCAGGTACAAAGCAGCTGGTTCCCGCTCACAGACCGCAATCCACAACAGTTCATGGACATTTACAAGGCTACTGATAAAGATTTCAAAAAAGCTACCATCCGCATTTATCATGATGCACAGCACCCGTCCAATGTAGTGCTGCCGGTAGTAAAATAATGATCCCTCCGGGATGATGCCGGCAGTGTATCATCCCGGTATTTATTACCTTCCGCAGAAGGTTCATAAGCTTACCTGTGAAATATTATATTGATTAACTTGCATCATCTTAAAAAAGCCTTATTTTAACTAACATTTCTGTCAATTATTGATTATGTACAAAAAATACCTGTTCATAGGAGCCCTGGGATTCATATCCTTACAAGGTTTCAGTCAGGCTAAACCTGCACCTAAGAAGCCCGTGGCCAAAACAGCCGTTAAAGCCCCGATATTAAAGAACAAGCTGGATTCCGTGAGTTACGGAATTGGCGTAAGCATTGCAGAAAACCTGAAAGCACAGGGGCTGGAGAACATCAATCCTTCCCTTATGGCCAAGGCAGTGCAGGATGCGTTGAAAAACCAGCCATTAACAATGACAAAAGAACAATGTGATATGAGTATAAGTAATTATTTACAGCAACTGAAGGCAGATAAAGCTGCCAAAAACCGTGAAGCCGGGCTTAAATTCCTGGCGGAAAATAAAGTAAAACCCGGAGTGGTAACATTACCCGATGGGTTACAATACCAGATCCTGAAAGAAGGCAACGGGCCTAAACCCACAGCCGCAGATAAAGTGAAAACGCATTATCACGGTACTTTAATTGACGGTACAGTGTTCGATAGCTCTGTAGACAGGGGACAACCCATTTCCTTCCCTGTAGGCGGCGTTATCAAAGGCTGGACAGAAGCGCTGCAGTTAATGCCTGTAGGCTCCAAATGGCGTCTTTTTATCCCTTCCGAGCTGGCATACGGCGATCGCGGTGCAGGCCCTAAAATTGGACCAGGCGCAGCGTTGATCTTCGACGTGGAGCTGCTTGCGATTGAGCAGTAGTGGTCGCCGCGGATTTTGTCTTTTTCAGGATTTAGATGATTTCGCTGATTTTTTTATTATAAGTAAGGGAGATGAAGCTAATTTACCTGCTCTCATCTCCCTTAATTTTTTTATCAAAACTTCAAAATCTAAAAAATAAAAATCATCTAAATCCTGAAAAAGACAAAATCCGCGACGCCGAAGGCGCTACCTCGCTGAGAACACACGTGGCCGGCGTTGTTCCAGTAACAGGAAGTCAGCCAGTACCATAGCGGTCACCGCTTCCAACACTACAGGTACACGAAGTGCAATACAAAGATCATGACGGCCTTTTACGCTGAAAGTTTCCACTTCCCCGCTTTTAATATTAAGGGTCTGCTGTTCTTTAGGCGTGCTCGACGTAGGCTTTACCGCGATACGGAATACCAGCGGGTTGCCGTTGGAAATACCTCCCACTACGCCTCCGGCATGATTGGAAGCTGTTTTACCTGTTTTATCAATGATCGGATCGTTATGCTCCAGTCCCTTCATTTTAGCAGCAGCAAAGCCAGCCCCAAATTCAATTCCCTTGATGGCAGGAATCGCAAATACAGCGTGTGCCAATGCAGATTCCAATGAATCAAAGAAGGGCTCGCCCAACCCGATAGGCAACCCGTCCACTACACATTCCACGATGCCGCCTACTGAATCTTTAGCTGCAATAGCCGCTTCCAGACCAGCTTCAGGATCGGGATTGCCACCTACTTCCGTAATGGTGGCATTTACCTGGATCTGTTCTCCCAGGATCTTTTTTGCTATTACACCGGCCGCTACCAGGTTAAGGGTAAGCCTGCCGCTGAAATGACCACCACCGCGGTAATCCTCAAAGCCGCCAAATTTTTCAGTAGCTACAAAATCGGCATGGCCCGGGCGCGGAAATTCACGCAGCTTCTCATAATCTGTGCTGCGGGTATTATTATTTTCAAAAAGAATAGTGACAGGCGCACCGGTGGTGAAGTCGTTAAAAACGCCCGATTTGATAAAAGGCAGGTCTTCCTCCTTACGGGGCGTAGTGCCCCTGGAACCGCCTTTACGGCGCTCCAGGTCTGCCAGGAAATCTTCCTGTTTTAACGGGATACCTGCTGGTATACCATCTATATTTACGCCAACGCTGGCGCCATGTGATTCTCCAAAAACGTTTACCCTGAATAATCTGCCAAAACTGTTCACACGCTGATGATTTAAAGTGAAATTATACGGTTACTGCCACCTTGCCGCCCAGCAATTCCAGGTGATCATAAAATTCCGGGTAGGATTTATTGATCGCTTCTGCATTGTCGATGATCACCGGGCCATCTGCTGTAAGCGCCGCCACAGCACAGGCCATAGCAATACGGTGGTCGTTATGTGAATGTACCTGGGCGCCTTTAATACCGGTGCCGCCATGTACCAGCATGATATCGCCTTCAAGGTCTATTTTAATACCCATCTTGCCAAACTCCTCCTGCAACGTTATACCACGGTCACTTTCTTTATGAGCCAGGCGGCTCACGCCTTTAATTTTCGTAGTGCCGTTACAGTTAGCCGCCAGCGCTACCAGCGGAGGGAACAGGTCAGGACAATCGGTAGCATCTATTTCAAATGCATTCAATCCGCCCTTTTCTATATTTACGGTAAACACACCAGACATCAGGTGTGCGCCGGCTTTTTCCAATGCTTCGAGGATGGCTTTATCAGACTGGGCAGAAGAAGTGTTGAGATGCTGCACTTCTGCCTTACCCGCTACCGCCGCTGCTACCAGCAGGAATGCAGCGCCGCTCCAGTCGCCTTCCACCGTATAATCGCAGGGGTTATATGCCTGCTTCTTTCCAAAATGGAATGTTTCAAAGTTCTTTTCTTCCACCTGAACGCCAAAATGCGCCATCAGCTGAAGGGTTAACGCAATGTATGGTTTGCTCTTCAGATCCGTTACCGTAATGGTTACGTTTTCCGCCACAGCGCCGTATGCCATAAGCAAACCGGTGAGGAACTGTGAACTGAGAGAGCCATCGATAGTAATATCTTTTGGATGTAATGGCCCCTGGATATGAAGCGGTAATTTACCGCCCTGGGTAGAACATTTTACATCCAGCTGCGGTAGTACTTCTTCGAAAAAATCCATAGGACGGGTGGTTAAGCTACCGTGTCCTTCTATGGTAATGGGCAGTGACGATAATGCTGCAATGGGCGTGAACATACGGATACCCAAACCAGACTCGCCGCAGTTGATTTCATCATAAAACGGCGCCACACCATTGCTGGTGATTTCGAAATAGTCCGCTTCACGTTTGATTTTAGCGCCCAGGTTCTCGGCTACTTCCAGTGCTGCCAGGCAATCATTGCTCAGGCCGGGGTTACGGATAATGCTCTTTCCCTTTGCCAGCAAAGCCGCTGCTACAGCGCGTTGCATGGCGCTTTTAGAAGGATTGGCCGTAACTGTGCCTTTAATGATGGCTGGTGATACAGTAACTTGCATATGTATATTTCGTCTGCCTTTATTTAATTAGAAAAAAATTTACAATTCCTGCAGCAACAACTTCAGTTCTGCAATGGGAATGGGCATAGTGGTTGCTTTCCCGATCTCTTCCAGCAATACAAAGTGTATTACATCCTTCTCTCTTTTTTTATCCAGTTTAAAGATGTCGAACACAGCATCCTTATCAGAGCTGAAGGCTACTGGCAACTGGTAATCGCTGATCAGTTTTATCAGTCGTACCGTTTGATCTGCCGGCAGGTTCATCAACTTCCCGGAAAAACGGGTAGCTGCTACCATTCCTATAGCCACCGCTTTTCCATGCGCTATATGTTCCAGCTTTTCCACTGCATGTCCAAGCGTATGGCCAAAGTTGAGCCACCTGCGGGGGCCGTTCTCCAGCTCATCTTCCAGTACCACTTTGGTTTTGGCTGCCACTGATTTTTCCACCAGGTATTGCAGTACTTCCACATCCCGGGCCAGCGCTTTCTCCTTGTTGTTCTCAAGATAATCAAACAGGGCCGCATCCATGATACAGGCATATTTGATGATCTCTGCAAAGCCGTTGTGCCACTCTTCTGCCGGCATAGTGAGCGGAAGAGCGTAATCGAAGAAGATAAACTCCGGCTGGCGGATAACGCCCAGCAGGTTTTTCTGTTTACCATGACTCACTCCGTTCTTTCCACCGATAGAGGCATCTACCTGTGCCAGTAAAGTAGTAGGTACAAAGCCAAAAGGAATTCCACGCATGTAAATGCTGGCTGCAAATCCTGCCACATCGGTGAGCATTCCGCCACCAATGCCTACCAGCATGGTTTTGCGGTCGGCTTCATAAGATATCAGGCCATCGATGATCCTTTCCACCGTTGCCATATTCTTTAATTCCTCCCCTGCGGGCACCACAATTTTATTCCAGTTGTGCAGATGATGACCGTGATAGTATTCTACATTTTCATCTATTACCAGTACTGTTCTCTGACGGTTTACATGATTGCCCAACTCCATCAGGCTTGCACCTAAAAAATAGGTGGTTTCCTGCTGTTGAAACTGGTGGGTTTGTATTTGCATGAAGCGGTTCGCTTTTGCTGTTAGGAAAAACTACTGCCGGCTGTTGTTTGTATCAGCAGCCGGCGGCTGATGTATCTACTTATCTTCGTTCATTACTTTGTTCTGACGGTTGATGGATTCCAGGTGCACTGCATCGAAATATTTCACGATGAAGTCTTTGGTCAGGCCCAGTTTCTCACCTTTGGCAACAGCGCGGTCCAGGATCTCATTCCAGCGGTTTGTTTGCAGGATGGTAATGTTATTTTCTTTCTTGTACACACCGATCTTTTCTGCAATTTTCATACGGTTGCCGAGCAGCAGCATAATTTCATCATCTACCTGGTTGATCTGTGCGCGCAGTTTCTCCAGTGCAGAGTTGAAATCTTTTTTATCAGAGTGCTCTCTTCTCCAGGTGATACCGTCGAGCAGTTCCGCCAGTTTTTCAGGTGTTACCTGCTGTTTGGCATCGCTCCATGCGTTGTCCGGATCAACATGTGTTTCCAGCATCAGGCCATCGTAATCGAGGTCAATTGCTTCCTGGGAAACTTCCTGCAGGATATCGCGGCGACCGGAGATATGCGAAGGATCGCAGATCATAGGCAGTTCAGGCATACGGCGTTTCAGCTCAATAGCCAGGTGCCACATCGGTGCATTACGGTATTGGGTATTGCCATAGCTGGAGAAGCCACGGTGAATCAAACCTACTTTATTGATACCTGCTTTCTGGATTCTTTCCACAGCACCAATCCACAATTCCAGGTCAGGATTGATAGGATTCTTAATTAAAACAGTAGTGTCCACACCTCTCAGCGCATCAGCAACTTCTTGTACAGAGAAAGGGTTTACGGTAGTACGTGCGCCTACCCACAGAATATCCACACCGAAATGCAGCGCATCTTCCACCTGTTTGGCAGTAGCTACTTCCACCGCCAGCGGCAGACCGGTGATCTCGCGGGCTTTCTGCAACCAGGCAAGACCTTTGGTACCAATGCCTTCAAAAGAACCGGGGCGGGTACGGGGTTTCCAGATACCGGCGCGTAACACGTCCACTTTACCTGTTTTCTGCAAGGCCAGCGCGGTGGCTAATACCTGCTCTTCGGTTTCTGCACTGCAGGGCCCGGAAATGATCAACGGCTTTTTATCGGAAGACGGATCGGAGAATTTGGTTTTAGATAAAATCTGTTCCATTGTCTGTACCATAGTATTGAAGTTAAGTAGATTATCAGAACTTAATTATTTCAGGATCTTCCTGATTTTATTGGATTTTTGAATCAATTTGTAAAAGGTGTCGTAGTCTTCATTCTCCAGCAATGTTTTCATTTGCTGTAACTGGCTGATATGTTCGTCCAGTACATCGAGCACATTGTTCCGGTTATGTTTGAAGATAGGCACCCACATATCAGGAGAGCTTTTCGCCAAACGCACAGTGGATTCAAAACCACCGCTCGCCAGTTCAAAGATGCGTCCTGACTCTTTTTCTTTTTTCAGCACTGTTAATGCCAGCGCGAAAGAAGTAATGTGGGAGATGTGCGACACATAAGCGGTATGCAGGTCATGCTCTTCCGCATTCATGTATACAGTGCGCATCTGCAGCTGGTCTACCATATTTTCCACCAGTTCCAGGGCGTCCTCATCACTGTTCTTCACATCACAGAGCACCATTGTTTTATGTACGAAGAGGTTGCGTACAGCGGCATCCGGCCCGGAATACTCGGTGCCGGCCATCGGGTGGGCAGCCACAAAGCGTCCCCTGTTGGGATGACCGGCAACGAGTTGCAGTATTTTTTCTTTGGTAGAACCCACATCCATAATCACCTGGCCGGGACGCGCTTTATCCATAATGCCGGGCAGTGCCTGTAATACCGCATCCACAGGGATGGCCAGTATCACCAGGCTGGAGCGCTTCATGGCGTCTTCCAGGGTGGCTGCTTCATCAATGATGTTCAGCTCCAGCGCCCGCTGCAGGTGCTCCTGGCGCTGATCCACTCCAATGATCCGCTCTGCCACACCCTTTTCTTTCAGCGTGATAGCGAGCGAGCCGCCTATTAAACCTATCCCTATTACTGTTGCAATCATTTTACGTTGGTTTTGATACGTTCTATCGCCTCCTGGAAAACCTTCTCATCCTGGCAAAGACTCACCCTGATATAGCCGTTGCCGTTACTACCGAATATTCCCCCGGGAGTAATGAATACGCGGGCTTTCTGCAGTATTTCATCAGTGAGCGTATAACCGTTTTCGTTAGTAGCAGGTATTTTCGCCCAAACGAACATACCTACCTGGTTCTTATCGTAGGTGCAATGCAACAGATCCAGCAGTTGGAATACTTTCTCCCTGCGTGCACGGTAAATTTTATTCAAATCATCGTACCAGTCTTTTCCCAGCTGCAGCGCCTTTACAGCGGCCATCTGCATAGGCTGGAACATACCGGAGTCCATATTGCTTTTAAAGCGCAGTACCTGTGCAATCCATTCTGCTTTACCCACCAGCATGCCTATACGCCATCCGGCCATATTGGACGATTTACTGAGGGAATTCAGTTCCAGCACCACATCTTTTGCACCTTCAAACTGCAGCAAACTTTCGGGCTGCTCGTTCAGGATGAAGCTGTAAGGATTATCATGGCAGATAAGAATGTTATGCTGTTTGGCAAAAGCGATAAGCTTTGCGGCAAACTCCCTGTTTACCTTTGCACCGGTAGGCATATGGGGATAGTTAACCCACATCAGCTTCACCTTGCTCAGGTCTTTTTGTGCCAGTGCATCCAGGTCGGGTAACCAGCTGTTTTCTTCCGTCAGATCATAATCAACAACGGTAGCCCCGCTCAGGTTCACTGCAGAACGGTAGGTAGGGTAGCCCGGGTTCGGGATCAGGGCCTCATCACCTTCCTGCAGGTAAGTCATACAGATATGCATAATCCCTTCCTTGGAACCTATCAGCGGCAATACTTCCGTATCAGGGTTCAGCGTTACATTATAATAGCGCTGGTACCAGTTTGCCATTGCTTTACGCAGGGCCGGAATACCTTTATATCCCTGGTAGTTGTGCGTATTGGGCAAAGCGGCATTTTCGTTCAATGCAGCCACCACTGAAGGATGAGGAGGCAGATCCGGGCTTCCGATACCAAGGTTGATCACCTTTGTGCCGGATTGGTTCATTTCCTCAATCTCCCTGAGCTTTTTGGAGAAGTAATATTCTTCCGTGCCTTGTAATCTTTTAGCAACCTGTATCTGCATAAACCTGATTAATGTGTTTTTCCTTTTTTATAAATACCCAGCACTTTCAGATGCTCTGTGAGCGGTTCTATTTTCGATAATGCTTTTTCAAAATGAGCGGCGTTATCAAATTCCATATCGGCGTGGAAGTAATAATTCCATTCTTTTGCGGGGATAGGGAACGACTGCAGCTTTGAAAGATTAATACCGGCCACCGCAATCTGGGTAAGCACTTTAGCCAGGCTACCGCGGTCGTGGCTGGTTTGAAAATATACCGATGCTTTATTGGCATCTTCAGGAGTGTCTATAGGCGTACGTGATACCGCCAGGAAACGGGTATAGTTATTTTTATTGGTGTGAATATTAGGCGCCACGATATCCAGTTCAAAGATCTCTGCAGCGAGTTTACCTGCAATTGCGGCCGTGCTTTTCAGCTTCTTCTGCCTTACATGCCTGGCGCTGAGAGCTGTATCTTCTGTTTCCACCAGTTTAATATGCGGGTATTTTTCCAGGAAATCCATACACTGCAGCAGGGCCATAGGGTGGGAATGTACTTCCCGGATGTCTTCCAGCGTTTGTCCCGGTAAAACCATCAGGTGCTGGTTGATCTGCAGGTAAATTTCACCGGTAATATGCAGACCGGAGTTTTTGATAAGGCTATAATTAGGTAAAATGCTGCCGGCAATTGAGTTCTCAATGGCCATGATACCTGCATCCACATCGGGTTGCTGTTTGACTTTTTTAACCAGCTCTGCAAAGGAGGCACAGCATTCTATTTCAGTTTGCTTACCGAAATACCCCTGAGCAGCTACCTGGTGAAAAGATCCTTCAAACCCCTGTATGGCAATTTTCATGTGTATGTGATTGATTTTATTTTGTTATAGTTGCTGTAGCAACTAGCTATTAAAAACAGAAAGGGTCCCGATCCGGGACCCTTTGCGCTGTACTTTTATATATAAGTATATTATTGCAAACGGGTCCCCTGCTTCTTCGCATAAAAGAAGTAAGAGAAGTAATAAAAAAAGTAATTGCCTGAAACTGGCTGTAACATATGTTTATTTATTGTTGGCATCAGTTGGCTGCATGCCTGTTTTTGATATTAAAAAGGCCTTCCGGTTCCGGAAGGCCTTTTTGTAGTTCTTTTATCTTTTTACAAACGACCTCCCTATTCCTGGTACCAGAAATAATAAAAGCTAAAAAAGCCAAAAGAGGTTTGTTGTATCATATTATTATTTGTTACTCGTTTTGAGTGTAGAACAAAAATACGGCACGATTTTAATTATCCAAGGGGTATCATTGAAAAATATACTTTTTTCAATAATAAAGGTAAATTATTGAATAACTTTCAAAAAATCGGAATTTCTTAAGCAAACGGGGCATAAAAAAACCGTCCAGGCCAAGCCTGAACGGTTAATTATAAAATTCTAAAGTTAGATTAGTGATGAGCAGCAGCTGAATCAACAGTTTTAGCAGCAGAATCAACAGTTGCTTTTGCAGCATCAGCTACAGAATCAACAGCAGAAGTAGCTACCTGAGCAGCTGAATCGATAGAAGCACCAGCAGCAGTAGCGGTAGAGTCAGTAGCAGTTTCAGTTTTTGCGCCACCGCAAGCAACTGCGAACAGACCGAAAGACAGAGCTAAGAAACCAATTTTGATTACGTTCTTCATGATACAATTATTTAAGTTGTTTTTGAATGATTTAACCTTTATAC
Source organism: Chitinophaga polysaccharea (assembly GCF_902150045.1). Lineage (GTDB taxonomy): Bacteria > Bacteroidota > Bacteroidia > Chitinophagales > Chitinophagaceae > Chitinophaga > Chitinophaga polysaccharea_A. The sequence goes on along the minus strand of NZ_CABFVU010000002.1, from coordinate 944,793 downwards.
CGGGATCACCTAAAAGGTAACCCAAACTTTTAAAAATATTTTTTTTCGCTACTTTGGGTTACCAAATGCCTAATAACTGTATTAAGAGTGAAGCAAAATCAAGACATAACAAGAGACAGGGAATTATTGCTGGGACTGGCAAAAGGTGAGGATAAGTCATTGGAAATCATCTATTCAGAAAATTTTCCAGTGGTTTTACGGATGATTCTTCAGCATAATGGCTCGGAAGACGACGCAAAGGATGTATTCCAGGAGGCTGTTATAGTATTATATGAAAAGGTTCAAACCGGTGATTTTACGTTAAGCAGCAGGCTCAAAACCTTTCTTTATTCGGTTTGCCGCCATCTGTGGCTTAAAAAAGTACAGCGGACCTTCGGATTATATGCTTTAACACCTGAACTGGAAGAAGTGATCCCGGCTACGGAAGCACTGGAAGAGCATGAGGCAAGGGACCAGGAGTTTAGGATCATGGAAGGAGCGATGAGCAATATCGGCCAGCCATGTCAAACCATCCTGGAAGATTATTATCTGCATAAAAGATCTATGCAGGAAATAGCGGAGAAGTTCGGATACACCAATGCAGAAAATGCAAAGAACCAGAAGTACAAGTGCCTGATGCGTTTGAAGAAGTTATTTTTTGATCAATACAACACATCATTATAAGCAGAAAGCAGCCATGAAAGAAGACATGACCTTATTACGTGAAATTGAGCGTTACCTGGAAGGGGAAATGAGCGAACAGGAAAAAACTGCTTTCGATACACTGCGTCATACCAATCCGCTGATAAATAAACAGGTAGAAGAACATCAGCTGTTCCTTCAGCACCTGGGCAATTACGGCAAACGTCAGCAATTACAGGCAAAGCTCAACCACATACATCATCAGCTGGATATGCCTAGCCTGCGCAAACAGGCCCAGGAAGAAAACCAGACTGCAAGAAGACTGAGCATCCGCCGCAGGACCATTAGCAATCTTGCTGCAGCCGCCTGTATCGCTTTGGTAACTTCGTTGTCTACCATCGCGATTATACAGAACGTATCAAAAAACAAATCCACTGCACAATACGAGGATGTAAGAAGGGTGCTGAATAATATTCAACGCTCCCAGAATGCTCTTATCAATGATATGAACAGTAAGAGTAAGGCTCCGCTAAACCCGGGCACTTATGGTGGCACCGGTTTCGCAGTATCAGGCAATGGCTATATTGTTACCAATTATCATGTAGTGGCCGGCGCCGACTCCGTATATGTGCAGAATAATAAAGGAGAAGCTTTTAAAGCCATCAGTATCTTTGAAGATATTTCCAGTGACCTGGCAGTACTGAAGATTGCAGATTCTTCTTTTAAAAGTCAGCCCCTGCCTTATGCTTTGAAACCACAAAGCGTAAAAATCGGCGAAGAAGTATTCACCATGGGCTTCCCCCGCGATGAAATTGTTTATGGCAAAGGTTATATCAGCGCCAAAACAGGTTTTAACGGAGATACAACCGCCTACCAGGTATCCATCCCCGTAAACCCCGGCAATAGCGGTGCTCCCCTGCTCGACAACAAGGGAGATGTAGTGGGAATAGTAACGGGCAAACAAACTACCTCGGATGGTATTGCCTTTGCCGTAAAATCAGCTCACCTCAAACACCTGCTGGATGAAATGCCGAAAGACAAGCAAACCCGGAGAGACTGGAACCACAAGAGCCGCCTGGAAGGTATGAACAGGGTAGATCAGATTAAGAAGCTGGAAGACTTTGTGTATATGGTGAAGGTGTATAATTAATGTTGGAAGCAGGGGGAATATTCAACGATTTGCCCCGGCACTGAATTTATCAATAAGCTAATATTATAACCTTAATGGGTTTAAGATATTCCCGGTTACTTGGGTAACCGGGATTTTTTTGTTGATCCACTTAACCCCTGTCCGGGGTAGAAGTCTTCTCAAATTGTTTATAAGATCCTATAGTGAAGCGATTGGTTACTTTTAACAGCCGGATAATTTATCATGATAAAATTTAATGCCCTCCCATAACATTATTTGATTAATTTGGGTTACCAGTAAATAACCATAAATAACCGGTACGATCCCAGATATATGTAGACCCTGTAGCATTTCCTAATCAAAATATATCCAAATGACCCAAAACCTAAAAATCGCTTCTTTAGCGTTAATCTCGTGTGCCTTTTTCTTTAGCTCCTGCGATAAGGAGAACAAAGACTCAGTAAAAGAACCCTTACAAGACGCTGTAACTGTAGCCCAGAAAATTAAAAAGCTTGGGTATGATACCAGTCATATCATCCCTTTTAATGAAGGTTATATTGTTGAAAATGATATCTACATCAAATCGACAGACCTGGACAAAAAACCATCGGAAAAACAGACTACATTAAGAATTGCCAAAAATGAGCAGTATCGCACAAACAATCTGGTAACAGGCTTTCCCAGGGTGCTAAGGATAAGGTTCGGAACATTAGGACTACCAGCCTTTTATCAGACTTCACTTAATCAGGCTATACAAGATTATAATGATCTTAAGCTGGACATCACCTTTCAATTTGTTTCCGGACAAGCTGATATAGAAGTTTTCGGAACAACCTCATTACCCAGCAACGTTTATGCAAGTGCAAGCGCATACCCATCAAACGGAAATCCTGGCGGGCCAATACTTATAAATACAAATTATTTTACATCAGCTTCCAAAACTGCACTCTTAACAAGCACCTTAAAGCATGAATTAGGTCATACATTAGGGCTCAGACATACAGATTACTTCGATCGCACTTACAGCTGCGGATACAATCCAAATGGTCCTAATAGTGAAACAGCAGGCCCCGATGGCGCTATCAATATTCCTGGTACTCCAACCGGTGTAGATGTAGAATCATTAATGCTGGCATGCACACCAGATGATGCCAACCCAAGAGGATTTGTAGATAATGACATTGTCGCATTATCGTACCTGTACAATGTGGATCACAAAACAAGAGCCCAGATAGTACATGAGTTCTACAGCCCCGGAGGTCAGGACCACTCCTATTACATTAACAGGAATATTCCGAGACTTTTCAATGAATGGATCTATAACGGCGACGTTTTCCGTGCTTTCATACAACAAGCTCCGGGCACCCAAGTTCTGTACGAATATTACAACCCCGTTTCCAAGGATCATTGCTTCTCTTTTGTAAACAATGATCCCAGTATATTACAGTTTCAAAACTGGCAATCAAACGGAACTAACTTTTACGCGTACCAGACAGCGGTGTCAGGCTCAATTCCGATTTATGAATTTTATAGCAATTCAATGACTTCACACGTATATACACCAAATATAAATTTCAATGCAAGCTTCCCCCAGTTTACTTACCAGGGACTTGCATTTTATGCATTACCATTATAGCCTGATATTTTACCGGCTGGTTATCGTACCAGCCGGTAATTTTAAGCATTCATTATTATACCTGACTATGTATCGTATGTTAATAGGCTTACTGCTGGCATCTTTGTCGCTGTACGCCCAGCATCCGGACACCAATTACCTGTTATTAAGAAAGCATCCTGCCATCACTGCCGATTCGGGCAGGCTGTTGATCCGTACCTTTTCACCTGAAGCGCTGCAACCTTTTCTTCGTGACAATCGTTTAATAAAACAACTATCGCCAACGGCTGCCATTATTCAAACAAATAAACATTATTCACTGCAACAAGGGCAAATTGATGCGGCAGGCAACTACTTTAAAGCATCAGATAATCTGTTAAGCCTCATTAATAGTGACCGTGGAACGCTTATCCAGGTGATGATAGCAAGAAAGAGCTTATCCGGATATACAAAGGAAATCCGGAACCTTACCAGCACTCAAATCGATACCTTATTAAACCAGGAAGACATACAATTTATCGACCTTGTCAGGAAGCCTGCAACGGAGCTAATAACAGAACTGGATATACCGGTTAATTCATCGGGCGCTTTTCATCATTATTTCCCGGATGTAAAAGGAGAAAATAATTTAGTGGTCATTAAGGAAGATAAATTTGATACAGCAGATATTGATATTTCAGGCAGAGCTAATTTAAGCCAGCTGGCATCTTCCCAATCGTCTGTTCACGCCTCTATGATGGCTACCATTATTGCCGGTAACGGGAATAGCTATATAAGGGGAAATGGAATTGCCCCCTCTTCCAGCCTGGTCTCAACTGATTACAATAATCTCTCTCCCGATAACATAACATTGCTTGGCAGCAGAATCCAGAATCATTCCTATGGGGTTGGAATTGAAAATTATTATGGTATTGAAGCTTCGGAATATGATGCACAGATATACCAGGAAGATACTTTACTTCATATTTTTTCTGCTGGTAATTCCGGAGATGAAATACCGCAGAGCGGGACTTATACAGGTGTAGGCAGATTTGCAAATCTTACAGGGACTTTCAAGCAGGCAAAAAATATCCTGACAGTTGGCGCCGTAAACGCTGAATACGAAGTGGAAAACTTTAGTTCCAATGGCCCTTCTTATGATGGCAGGATAAAGCCGGAGCTCGTAGCTGGAGGCGTTGATGGGACATCGGGTGCTGCCGCCGCCTGTACTGGTATTGGCACGCTTTTATCTCAGCTCTATTATCAATTTAATCACACTGCTCCTTCTGCTGCATTAATAAAATCAATCCTCATCTCGTCTGCGAGTAATGTCGGCGGTATTAGTTACAAAACCGGATTTGGAAACATCAATGCGCTGGATGCGGGAAAAATCATCCAACAAAAACAATATCTTAATGGAGAAGTGAGTGCTGGAAATACAAAAAAATATTCACTTAATATTCCTGCCAATACGCATAAAGTAAAAGTCACACTTGCATGGAATGACCCTCCCGCAGCCATAAATGCTCCCTACGCACTGGTAAATGATCTTGATTTATATGTGACCAGCAATAATGGAGATACAATACGCCCATGGGTGCTGAGCAGTTTTCCCCAGGCAGACTCTTTATCCAGGGCAGCTTTACGTGGCATTGATTCTATCAACAATGTGGAGCAGGTCACCCTGGAATTGCCAGCAGCCGGAAACTATGATATGCATGTTCTTGGACGAAAAATCAATATGCTGCAAAAGTTCGCGCTTAGCTGGCAGCTCTACTCAGAAAACGGCTTTGAGTGGACATATCCCTTATCTGATGATCAGTTATTTAGTAATAGTTATACCTATATCCGATGGAATACTACCCTTTCCGGAAAGGCAACTTTGCAATACAGTTTGGATGAGGGTAAAAGCTGGCAGTTTGTTACGGATACCATTAATATTGCAAAAGGTTATTACCTTTGGACAACGCCCCCAACATTCTCTACTGCCATATTAAAACTTACGATCAATAATACCGACAAATTATCTCCTGTATTTTCAATCTCCTCCCATCCTGTATTATCAGTTGGCTATCTCTGTCAGGATGAAAATCAGCTATACTGGCCCAGGATACCACTGGCTAGTTCCTATACTGTTTATCATCTCTCCGATCATCTGCTTATACCTTATAAAACAGTTACAGATACTTTTGTTACCATCCCATCAGCAGATATGAATACGCCCTATTGGGCAGTAAGCGCTATAACTCCGAAATGTGAAGGAATAAAAAGTCCAACCATTGATATTCAGAAACAAGGAGTCAGTTGTTATCTGAAAACCTTCACAGGTGTATATGATGAGGAAACCGACCAGGTAAAACTGGCCCTGTCATTATCCGGATTCCAGCACCTTGCCAAAATTACCTGCCAGAAAATAATATCTCTAAACCAGGTAAAAGAAATCGGCGTAATTCATGAGCCTGATAATTGTTGTTATTCCTTTACGGATCCGGTGCCCTCTGATGGCAGAAATAAATACCGCGTATTACTTGAAACACAAGAAGGGCTTACATTTCCTTTTCCGTTAGATGTAACAGTAGTACGGGCGGGCGACATACAATTATTCCCCAACCCGGTAAGCACAGATATCAATATTCTTTGCGGCTCCAACAATGACTATATTCTGTCTTTATATACGTCATCAGGCAGCCTTCTTTTACAAAACAAGATCAACGGTTATACAAATAAGATTTCTCTTGCCCATCTGCCTTCCGGGATCCTTTTTTACCGGATTACGCTTCATGGGAAACAAATAAAAGCAGGAAAAATCATTAAAATCAGATAATAAAAAGCGCTTCCGCCTCATTTTCAATCATTATTACTTCTTCATCCAGGCTTTATACTTATCAGTGATCCAGTAAAGCAGATCGTTGTTATTGATAGTACGCATGGTATTATAATCGGGGTAATTATCCCGCATAAATAACTGGAGTGAATCCCCTTTAAGTCCCGTTACCCGGCTTACCAAAATGGGCGTAAAGCGGGAATCGATGAACTTTTCTTTTTCCATCTTCTCGTAGTTCTCCTTAAACTGCCGTTTCTGTTTTTCTCTTTTGGAGAAACGGGTGATAGGGCTGAACACGATACCGGCCCCCTCCGGTGTGCTGCCGCCAGCCAGCGGCTTGTTGGGATTATCAAGGATATAACCGTATTGATGGCGTCTTTCCATGGAATCTATCTGGTATGGAGTGTATTCAGACGTGATTTCTACTCCTTTCAGGAACTTACCGGCCGGTTCCATCACTACGTTAATGGTTTGGGTACCGGACGACTGGGTAACGATCACCGTATCCGGTTTGTATCCCACAAAGGTAACCACGAGCCGGTCGTTGCGGGAAGCGGTTATCTTGTAATAACCACCCTGGTCGGAAAGCGAGCGCTTCCCCGAGTTGAGGTTACTTACTGTTGCGTAGGGCAGCACCAGCCTGTTACTGTCCGAAATCATCCCGGTAACTGTTACCTGTGCCTGTACCTTAGGAGCAAATGCCATACTGAATATACAGCCTAGTGCTATGATGCGCATGAAAACCTTCATATAGAATATAATAATTTAAACAGCTGAATCCCTTTCACTTCCTCACAAACAGATCAGTATAGACATTGTTCATCTCCCTAACAAGGTACAAATTAAAGAAAATGCCACGGTGTTAAAAAAAACAAAAATCCTTCTGCCGGAGCAGAAGGATCACTGTATTTAAATTCCAGGTTATCCAATCAGGCAGACTTCAGTAAATCGATCACTTCCTCCCGGCTTTTGCCCAGCTTTTGCTGCAGCTTTCCAATCAGCTTATCTTCCTGTCCTTCTTCATATAACAGGTCGTCGTCTGTCAGATCGGCGTATTGCTGTTTCAGCGTACCTTTTAACTCATTCCATTTTCCTTTGATCTCTAACTTGTCCATAATCTCTCAATTTATATGGTGATATAATCGGGTTACTATGGAAGTGAAGAGCCAAAGAATATGCCATCGCCGGGCCCAGTTATAAAGATACCTGGATACGGGTGGTAAAAACCCTGCTTTCACCGGCAGCCAGCTGAACCAGTCCAATCCCGTTGTTAAAGGCATCCGGGGCGCCGCTGAGGTTCTCTACTGCTATGCTGGTACGATGTGGTGGTATATAAATCTGGAGGATAGGGTAACTGTTCTCAGGATAGAAAGCAATGTTGATATTTTTCTTCGGATCGTGGATCGTGGCCAGCGGTTGTGGCTTTGTGAGATCCAATACAAAGGAATTATCCAGCTCTACTCCTTTCAGCAGTTTGCCGGCAACAAATTCAGTATATGGCAATACTTTTCCTGTAGGCAGTAATTTTTCATTGAACTCCACTATTTCTTTGGATGCAAAAGTTAATACCAGCTCATCTGCCGGGGTACCGGTGCTGAAATACGGATGCCATCCATCCATTACAGGAATAGTAACGCCGCTCTGATTTACAAGAGTGGTGCTCAGCTGCAGCTCATTAGCAGCACGGAGGGTGAAGGTAGCTATACAATCGTACGCAAAAGGATACCCGGCATCATCTGTTTTCCTGAAATGATGGGTGAGGGTTACAGATGCCTGCTGGTCATCTGCCTGTTGCGTTGTTACTGTGAAGGATGCATCGTATAACAGGCCATGGATAGCATTTCCGGGCGCCAGTGTTTTCTGGATGCTGTAAGATTTGCCCTCCCAGGTATACTGCGCATCTTTCATGCGGCATGCATACGGGCTTAGCTTTACGCTTTTAAAGCTGGTACGCAGATTGGCTTCCAGGTCGTTAAGATCCTTGTAGCTGTCTATCAGGTTCAGGTTTCCTGTTGCGTGTTTTACTTTGAAAGCATGCAGCAATGCACCGAAAGAAGGTATTATTTCCACCTGCGTTCCTGTTTCCAGGTCCTGGAGCGCAATGATATCAAATCCTGCCTCTTGAAAAGAATGGATGCCAAATTTCATTGTTCATAATTTTGGAAGAAAATATAAAACATTTTGGGATTTTGCCCTGTGATTATTTGATAACAGCTGTTTGTTGTTAACTTATAACTCACTGGCAAAATCCCGATGGTATTTTAAATGCTTGCGTTGATCAGGTTTTCCAGCCATTCCTGTTTGCCGCTGGTTTGCTTTGGTTCTCCATTTGCAGCTGCGAAATTGCGGAGGTCTTCCAGCGTTAGTTTGCCTGCTTCAAATTCCTGTCCCTTGCCGCTATCAAAAGAAGCATAGCGATCCTGGCGGAATTTTTTATACGGGGTGGCAGTAAGCACTTTTTCTGCAATGATAGCAGCTCTTGCAAAAGTGTCGATACCGCCGATGTGTGCGTGGAAGATGTCTTCCAGGTCGGTGGAATTACGACGGGTTTTTGCATCGAAGTTGACCCCGCCGCCGGCAAATCCGCCAGCTTCAAGGATCACGAGCATGCTTTCAATGAGATCATTAAGGTTGGTGGGAAACTGGTCGGTATCCCATCCATTCTGCGCGTCTCCGCGGTTGGCATCAATGCTACCCAGCATACCTGCGTCTGCCGCTACCTGCAGCTCGTGCTGGAAGGTATGCCCTGCCAGTGTGGCGTGATTCACTTCAAGGTTCAGTTTAAAATCCTTATCGAGCCCAAACTGGCGGAGGAAGCCGATCACTGTAGCTGCGTCGTAGTCGTACTGGTGCTTGGTAGGTTCGCAGGGTTTTGGCTCTATAAAGAACGTTCCTTTGAAACCCTGTGCCCGTGCATAATCGCGGGCCATGCCCAGGAAACGGCCCAGGTGTTCCTGTTCGCGTTTCATGTTGGTATTGAGCAGGGTCATGTAACCTTCACGACCACCCCAGAACACGTAGTTTTCGCCGCCTAATGCAATGGTGGCATCCAGTGAGTTTTTCACCTGTGCACCGGCATAAGCCAGTACAGCAAAGTCGGGGTTGGTGGCTGCACCGTTCATGTAGCGCGGATTACTGAAAACGTTTGCAGTTCCCCATAACAGTTTAACACCGCTGGCCTGTTGTTTCTGTTTGGCATAGGCAACGATCTGCTGCATACGGCTTTCGTATTCTGCTACGTTAGCGCCTTCATCTACCAGGTCCACATCGTGGAAGCAGTAGTAAGGGAGGCCCATTTTGGTAATGAACTCAAAAGCCGCGTCCATCTTGTCTTTAGCGCTCTGGTTGGCATCCCGGGAGCTAAGCCAGGGAAACTGTTTGGTACCGGGCCCAAAGGGATCACCGCCGGTTCCGCAGAAGGTATGCCAGTAGGATACGGCAAAACGGAACAGTTCTTTCATGGATTTGCCCGCAATGAGGCGGTTCTCATCATACCATTTGTATGCCAGCGGGTTATCGGACTGTGGTCCTTCGAACTGTATTTTCCCGATTCCTTTGAAATACTCGTTGTTACCTAATGTAATACTCATAACTGATGTGATTTTTTAATGCTGGATCTGCGTTAGTGCAGCAGGGTATTCAGTCCGTTCAGCCAGTTGCCGTAAACATCCCGGTATTGGGATTGCAGCGCTGCATCGGGCTCTATTACAGCAAGGCATTCCATACCCCTGAAAGCATCGGCAGCACTTACATAACCGGCTCCGATGGCTGCTCCACGGGCGGCGCCCTGCGCTCCGTCTGTATTATACAATTCTATCACTACATTGGCGGTGTTGGCAAAAGCCTCCCGGAACAAGGGACTGAGGAACATATTCGCGTGCCCTGCCCTTACACGGTGAATATTAAGATCCATTCCCACCATGATATCCATCCCATAGTTAAGACCAAACACAATTCCTTCCTGCACCGCGCGCATAATATGGGCGCGGCTGTGGCGGTTAAAATCGAGATTACGGAGGGTGGCCCCCAGGCTCCTGTTTTCCAGGATGCGCTCAGCGCCATTGCCAAAAGGAAATACCTGCAGGCCTTTGGCGCCAACAGGCGCCTGTTGGGCAAGGGTATTCATTTCCGGGTAAGTGATATCCCCTACCAGGTTCTTGAGCCAGCTATTGGCGATACCGGTACCATTAAGGCACATGAGCACCCCGTTTCTCGTATGCGCGTGATCGTTATTTACGTGTACAAAGGTATTGACCCTGCTCTGCCGGTCGAAACTGTTCTTGTCATGAACCGCGTATACCACGCCCGAAGTGCCCGCTGTGGTAGCGGCTTCGCCGGGTTGCAGCACATTGAGGGAGAAAGCGTTGTTAGGCTGATCGCCGGCCCGGTAGGTAACCGGAGTGCCAGGCGCCAGTTTCAGCGTGGCGGCGGCTGTCGCAGTGAGCTGCCCCTGGATGCCGAACGTAGGTACGATGGCAGACAACAGTTGTTCATCTATCTGATAATATTCCAGCAACGCTTTTGAAACCGCATTTGCTTCAAAATCCCAGAAAGTACCTTCTGATAAACCGGAGATGGTAGTACAGGCTTCACCGGTTAATTTCATGGCAATGAAATCGCCGGGCAGCATTACTTTATGAATACGTTCATAAATATGCGGTTCATTTTCCTGTATCCAGCGGAGTTTGGATGCAGTGAAGTTACCGGGGGAATTGAGCAGGTGCTCGAGACAATATTGTTCTCCCAGCGCTTTAAAAGCGGTATTGCCGGTATTAACAGCGCGACTGTCGCACCAGATAATAGCAGGCCGCAGCACCTGTTGTTGTTTATCCACACATACCAGTCCATGCATCTGGTAGGCAATGCCTATTCCCTTGATCTGGGCAGGATCAACGGGATAGCGCTGTAAAAGGATTTCCGTAGCATGGATGATCTCTTTCCACCAGCCTTCGGGATCCTGTTCAGCCCAGTCGGGCTGTGGTACATCGATGGCCATTTCTTTTTCCGGGCAGGTGGCGCTGGCTACGCAAACGCCGGTATCGGCATTCAGCAGCGCCGCCTTGATAGATGATGACCCAATATCGTATCCTATAAAGTACATAACGTGAAAGAATTAGCGGTCTGAAAAAGTACCGGATATTTTAAGACAAAAAACTGCCCTAAAATATCCGGATACTGAAATTATAAAATGAACTGATTACCAGAATACAGTATACAATGCGATGAGGATGCCCACGATCAGCAAGGCGCCTACTGTAAAGCCCAGGTTGGGCTTAAACATGCTGCTGTCAATAGCCAGTCCTTTCGGATTGTTCACGCTGCGTTTATCTGCCAGCGTAATAATGATCATACCTATCACGCACACTACAAACACTAATCCCATACGGTCAATGAAGGCCATTTCCCACAAACCGCTGTCGGGGTTCAGTGCGGCAAAGCCAAACTGGTGCAGCGGCTCCAGGTTTACCCATGCCGGCATAAACTTCAGGACAAAGGAAAGGAGCAAACCGCCGATCATTGCAAACATGGCTGCACTGGAGGTAGTCCGTTTCCAGAAAAACCCGAGGGCAAACATGGCAAATACACCGGGAGAAACAAAGCCGGTATATTCCTGGATAAACTGGAAGCCTCCTTTTTTATCGATACCGAGGAAGTTAGAGATCACAATGGCAATGATCATGGTAATAATTACCACTGCACGGCCCACGCTTACGATCTTCTTTTCATCGGCAGTTTTGTTATATATCTTTTTATAAATATCCAGTGAATAAATGGTAGAGATACTGTTGGCCTTACCTGCCAGGGAAGCTACCACTGCGGCTGTTAAAGCTGCAAATGCCAGTCCTTTTAAACCGATGGGCAGGAGATTGAGCAACACGGGATAAGCATTATCTGCGTTGAGGGAACCTCCTTTCATCATGGATTGGGCAAAGTCGCCATGGTTCTGGGAATACAGCACATAAGCTGCAATACCCGGCAATACCACTATCACAGGCATCAGCAGTTTGAGGAAACCAGCGAACAGTAATCCCTGGCGGGCAGTTTTCAGATCCGCCCCCAGTGCGCGTTGTGTGATATATTGGTTACATCCCCAGTAGTTCAGGTTTACGATCCACATACCACCAATTAATACGCTCAGGCCCGGCAGATCGAGATACTTCGGATTTTCTTTATGAAGGATCATATGGAAATGCTCACTGGCATGTTGCGTCATCAGGGAGAAACCTTTTAATACACCTTTTTCTCCAAAATGCTCAGATACCAGCTGTAACGCCAGGTATGTAGTTGCCAGTCCGCCGAGGATAAGGAAAAACACCTGTATTACATCCGTGTATCCAATCACCTTCATCCCTCCCAATGTAATAAGGATGGCGAAAAAGGCGAGTGCCACCATACACACATAGAAGTTAATACCGGAGATCGTGGAAACAGCCAACGCACCGAGGTAAAGAATTGAAGTGAGATTTACCACCACGTATAACAGCAGCCAGAAAACCGCCATAATAGTACTTACCGTCTGGTTATACCTGCGTTCCAGGAACTGGGGCATGGTATAGATCTTATTCTTCAGGTAAATAGGCAGGAAAAATACCGCTACTACAATGAGTGTGGCCGCCGCCATCCACTCGTAGGTAGAAATAGCCAACCCGATATTAAACCCGTTGCCTGACATACCGATAAACTGCTCTGCAGAAATATTGGAAGCAATAAGAGAGGCGCCAATAGCCCACCAGGTAAGGGAACCTTCTGCCAGGAAAAAGTCTTTGGAGTCTGTTGTGACCTTTTTCTTTTTCTGATAGATATAGTAACCATAACCAGCCACTATTACGAAATATACCAGGAATACCAGGTAATCAAAGATGTGTAAGGATTTTGTTTGCATAAACGTTCAAAACGTGGTTATAAAAAATTTAGCGAATCAATATACATAATAAATGTAAAAAATACGCTTACAATTGTTTTTTTTAACGGGAAATATAAAAAACCACAAGGGCGGCCCTCATTTTACGGGTGATAAAACTATACATTTAATTTACTCTTCATAGTGCATTTATGTAAAAAGAAACAATTGATACCCTTTACTTTCACAAAAGGCACCCGTGAACGCATAAAATACCTTCCAGATTGATTTCCTTTCCTTTAGGGGGTGGGAGTTGTCAACTGAATGCCTGATAGCGTGGAAATAAAAAATAAATATAGAACACAGAAAATCGGGAAGCAAGTTTTTCCGCCCAAGCGGAAAAAAAACATTTCAGCAGGGTTATGATGCTCAGGATTCCAGTGCCATGCGTGCGATGTTATCCCCGATTATGGAACCGATGGCCACTCCCATCCCTCCCATACGGACGCCAATGATCACATTTTTCGTATGTACTTTTGCGATAGGCTGCCTGGTTTTGCCAAAGGCCATAATGCCGGTCCACCTGTCGGCCACGGTTACCTCCCGGCCAGGCAGTATTACCTTATGCAGCAATTCTTCCAGCTGGTGCTGGATATTGTCGTTGAAACGGAAATCAGTGGAGGTTTCCCCGGCAAAGTCGAGCTGGCGGCCACCACCCAGCAACACTCTGCCTTCCAGCTCCCTGAAATAGTAATATCCCTCCTCCATGTGGAAAACTCCTTTAAATGGAAGATCCTTCACAGGTGAAGTAATAAGCACCTGCCCCCTGCCGGGCACCACTTCCTCTTCCGGGAGCAGGCGGCGGGTAAAGGCATTGGTGCAGAGGATTACTTTACGGGCGGCGAAGGCCATGTCTTCCTGCAGGGTTTGATGCGGCACTATAACGTTTACCCCTGTATGAAAATCGTCTATTGCCTTTACGGTGCACCCGGTTTTAATTTCCACTCCTTTTGATATGGCGGTATCAATGAGGGCGCGCATCATTTTGCCGGTATGCAGCTCTCCTTCAAAATTATTGCTGATCAAAGCTTTTACATAACCGGGAGCAAAGCCCAAAGCAGGGAGGCGCTCGTTAGCAAGGGTGAAGGCCGGTTTTCCTTCAAAGAGCTCTCCGAGCAGTCGGTTCACTTCCGGGAGCTGGTGCAGGGCCCATTCTTCGCGGGCGCCAATCAGTTCATGGCTGCCGTTTTCACGATAATTAACAGCGTCATCGCCCAGGCGGCTGCGCAGCAGGCGAAGGCCACGCAGGCGAAGAGCTACCAGGTTCTTCACTGCTTCCGCAGGCATGGTTTGCAGATCGGTAAGGATTTCGGTCATACTCCCGATGCAGGCAAAACCGGCGTTCTTGGTACTGGCGCCGGTGGGTAAAATGTCTCTTTCCAATACCAGCACCCTGCTGCCGGGCGCCAGTTCTTTCAGGCTGATGGCAGCCGATAAACCAACAATACCGCTGCCAACAATAATGTAGTCGTATTGCAGCAGGCTTTCCTTCTCCCAAAAACTTAACATAGAGCTATTATTTATACAGCGCCTACAGATCCGCCATCTACCCTGAAAACTGCACCCGTGATAAAGGAAGCATGATCCGAAGCCAGGAATGCCACCAGGCTGCCGGTTTCCCCCGGTGTACCAGGACGCCCCAATACCTGGTAAGGGCGGTTCTCTTTAAGAAATACCCTCGCAGCTTCGGCAATTGAAATATTTTTTTCTTTGGAGATGCCTTCCAGCATTTCATCTACCAGCGGTGTTTTGATAAATGCCGGGGAAACGGTGTTCACAAGGATATTATCTTTCCCGTAATTCTGCGATAGTGTTTTGGAATAATTGTTCAGCGCTGCTTTGGTGGCATTATAATGTCCCATATTGGGATCCGGCTGCTCCGCATTTTCAGAAGATATATTGATGATCCTGCCGCCACCCTGCTTTTTCATATGAGGGATCACCAGTTGGGTGAGCGCTACCAGGCCAAAGAAATTAACGTCAAATACCTGGCGCCACTGTGCCATGCTGATGGTATCCAGTGGACCGAAAGCGTCTATACCACCGGCATTGTTAACCAGGATATCGATATGGCCCAGCTGCTGCACTGTGGTGTTAACCAGCCGCTGCAGGTCGGCCTCCTTCGTCATATCAGCTACTACCGCCATTACATCCAGTCCCTGCAGGCGGAACATGGCTGCAGTATCTTCCAGCTCATCCGCATTACGGGCGGTGATCACTACGGTAACGCCTTCCTGCAGTAAAGAGGCGGCAATACCTTTGCCGATTCCTTTACTGCCACCGGTAACAATGGCTACTTTGCCTTTTAAATGAAGCTCCATGATCTTGTTATTTTATATCAAAAATAAAAATCAGCTGTCTGCCTATTGCTGTATAAGTTATTGAAAAAACAGTAAAAGAATTGTTTTAACCGGTGGCTTACCAGGGTAGCATGCAAAGTTGTACCTGTTAAAAGGCAGCCCGGTATTGCTGAAGGGCTATTGCAGGGGGCAGATCTGAGATCTTAAAATTGAGGAATGTGAATTACTGGATCTTCCGGAGGTAACCACAGGCGGAAAAGTAAAACGGGAAGCCGCTTCAGAAAAAGAAACAACCTCCCGTTTTAATCACACAAGATAGCCAAACAAACTATCGTCTTTATTCAGCTCGGTGATCTGGAAATTATATTTCCTGCAGTTGGCAATCAGTTTATCGTAATCCTCACGGCGCCTGAGTTCCACGCCTACAAGCGCGGGACCTATTTCCTTATTGTGCTTCTGGATATATTCAAACCTGGTGATATCATCATCGGGACCAAGTATGTGGTTTACAAATTCTTTCAGCGCACCTGGGCGCTGTGCGAAACGGACAATAAAGTAATGCTTCAGCCCTTCATACAGGAGTGAACGTTCTTTTATTTCCTGCATACGGTCAATATCGTTGTTACTGCCGCTTACAACACATACTACTTTTTTCCCTTTGATGGCATCTGCATAATCGTCCAGGGCGGCGATAGAGAGCGCACCTGCGGGCTCTACCACAATAGCGTCTTCATTGTATAACCGGAGAATGGTGGAGCATACCTTTCCTTCCGGTACCAGGTGCATTTTATCCAGCACGTCTTTACAGATCTCATAATTAAGGGTGCCTACTCTTTTCACTGCTGCTCCATCTACAAAGCGTTCTATTTCATCGAGGGTAACGGGGCCGCCGTTTTCCAATGCCCGGAGCATGGAAGGGGCGCCTTCCGGTTCCACGCCAATGATGCGGGTGCTGGGACTGTATGTTTTAAAATAAGTGCCAAGACCGGCTACGAGGCCGCCGCCGCCAACGGGCACAAATAGAAAATCGATGGCGGACTGGTCTTCCAGGATCTCTACTGCCACAGTGCCCTGGCCTTCAATTATTTTTGCATTATCGAACGGGGGAATAAAAGTCATGCCGCTGGCTTTTGTAAATGCCTGGGCTTCCGCGGAGCAATCATCGAAGGTATCTCCTGCAAGACGGATCTCTATGTGATCGCCGCCAAACATATTCACCTGGTTAACTTTTTGTTTTGGTGTGATCACGGGCATAAACACCACTCCTTTTATGTTCATGGCTTTACAGGCATAGGCGAAGCCCTGGGCGTGGTTTCCGGCGCTGGCGCAGGTAACGCCTTTGGCCAGGAGCTCAGCAGGCAGGCTGCTGATCAGGTTATAGGCGCCACGCAATTTATAAGAGCGTACAATCTGCATATCCTCTCTTTTCAGATATACGTCACAGTTATAACGGCGGGAGAGATTAGCGCTATACATCAGCGGAGTGCGGGTTACGATTGGTTTCAGTTTCACCGCTGCGTCCAGGATATTCAGGGAATTGACACTACTCATTACTTCAGACATAAAATGTAATTAATACAAAAGGCAAAGCATCTTCGGGATTATCGAAATCATGGAACCTGTATTCAGTATAAGAAAGCAATATCCTTCCGTACTAAATACGAGCGCCAATAATTTCAATAATTCGAAAATGCTTTGCCATTGTAATTTATAATATAGCTATTACGCGTTGTTAGGGCGCAGCTTGCGTACAGCCGCACCTGCCTGCCACATTTCGCTTTCGCGGAGCTCTTTCAGTTCTTCGTTCAGCTTCTCGCGGTAATCCGGGGTGCTGTTGGAAGCGATAGAACGGGCAGCTTCTTTACCTGCAGCAACGCTGGCATACAGTTCATCAAATACAGGCTGGGTAGCTGCTTTGAACTTCTTCCACCAGTCGAGCGCACCACGCTGGGCAGTAGTAGAGCAGTTAGCATACATCCAGTCCATACCATTTTCTGCTACCAGTGGCATCAGTGACTGGGTCAGTTCTTCTACTGTTTCGTTGAATGCTTCAGAAGGGGAGTGACCATTCTTGCGCAGTGTTTCGTATTGAGCAGCGAAGATACCCTGGATACAACCCATGAGGGAACCGCGTTCGCCGGTCAGATCGGAGTATACTTCTTTCTTGAAATCTGTTTCAAACAGGTAGCCGGAACCAACACCGATACCCAGCGCTACTACGCGTTCTTTAGCACGGCCTGTGGCATCCTGGAAGATAGCGAAGCTGGAGTTCAGTCCCTGACCAGCCAGGAACAAGCGGCGAAGGGAAGTACCGGAGCCTTTCGGAGCTACCAGGATTACGTCTACATCAGCTGGAGGAATGATACCGGTTTGTTCTTTATAGGTAATACCGAAACCGTGAGAGAAGTACAGTGCCTTACCAGGGGTCAGATGTTGCTTTAAAGTAGGCCACAGGGTGATCTGTCCGGCATCAGACAGCAGGAACTGGATGATAGTACCTTTCTGTGCAGCTTCTTCGATATCGAATAAAGTTTCGCCGGGAACCCAGCCATCAGCAACTGCTTTATCCCAGGTTTTGGAATTTTTACGTTGACCTACAATAACATTAAAGCCATTGTCTTTCAGGTTCAGTGCCTGGCCAGGACCTTGTACGCCATAACCAATAACTGCAATCACTTCGTTCTTCAGCACTTCCCTTGCTTTTTCCATAGGGAATTCTTCTCTGGTTACTACTTGTTCGAGTACCCCTCCAAAATTGATGGTTGCCATGTGTTGTTTTTTTAGCTTTTAGCTACTAGCTGTCAGCTATTAGCTGAGATGTGATTTGAATGAATAATGATTAAAAGATCAGCTGCCAGCGCTGGCCGGCAGCCAGTTATTTGCCGGAAGCAACGGCTAAATGCCGGGAGCTTCCTGTGTATGCAATTCTTTCAGATGCTCGTGAAAACGGCGGCTCCATTTCACAATGGCCACCCTGCCACTCTTTGTATACTCTATCAGGCCATATGGCTCCAGTTTCTTGATAAAGTCTGTCAGCTCCTGCTGGTGGCCGGTTTTCTCGATCACAAAATAATCTGCGGTGATCGTCAGGATACGCGCATTGTTTTCACGTATCAGTCTTTCGATATCACCTGTATGTAACGACCTGGTAGAAATCTTGTACAGTGCCAGTTCCTGGTACACCACCTCATCTTCTTCATGCACAAAAGCACGGTGAATTTCAATCAGTCTTTCT
The DNA here is from genome assembly GCF_902150045.1 of Chitinophaga polysaccharea. Taxonomy (GTDB): domain Bacteria; phylum Bacteroidota; class Bacteroidia; order Chitinophagales; family Chitinophagaceae; genus Chitinophaga; species Chitinophaga polysaccharea_A. Next base: position 926,189 of record NZ_CABFVU010000002.1, on the reverse strand, counting down.
ATCTGTCCTACTACCTTATCCAGCTTCTCACGTGTAGACATCACCGTTATTACGAACTTATACACACCGGGAATTTCTGTTTCAGCGGTGGTTAAGCTGGTGATATTGATGCCCCTGCGGGTAAATATGATAGTGATACGGTTGGTTATACCTATACGATCTTCCGTATATACCGTTACTGTATATTCTTTTTGCATATACCTGTTGTGAATTACAAATGATCAATATGAATCCTCCGGGCGCTGCTACTCCAGCCGGATGCTGGTAATGGGAGCGCCTGCGGCCACCATAGGGAATACGTTATCTTCTTTTTCCACTACTACTTCCAGCAGATAAGCGCCCTTGTGCGCCAGCATTTCATCAATAGCGGCGGATATATCTTCCCTTGCTGTTACTTTTTTACCGGGGATATAAAATCCTTTGGCAACCTGTACAAAATCGGGATTGACCATTTCAGTGGAGGAATAGCGCCTGTCAAAAAACAGTTGCTGCCATTGTCTTACCATTCCCAGGAAGTTATTGTTCAGGATCACTATCTTCACACCGATCTGTGACTGATGAATAGTGCCCAGTTCCTGGAGCGTCATCTGGAAGCAACCATCACCGATGATAGCTACTACTTCTTTTTCGGGCGTACCTGTTTTGGCGCCCATAGCTGCCGGCAGCGAAAAGCCCATGGTACCCATTCCACCGGAGGTGACATTGGTATTGGGGTTTTTGAAACGATAGTAGCGGGAGGCCACCATCTGGTGCTGTCCAACATCTGTTACCAGTACTGCTTCGCCTTTGGTTTTCTCTGAGATCAGGCGGATCACCTCCGCCATTTTCAGTTCGCCTTCCTGCGGATACAGTTCTGCATGCTGTACCTTATCGTATTCTTTTTTATCTGCGGCGCGGAATTCTTCCAGCCAGGCTGCATGTTCAGCAGGATTTACCTGTTTGAGCAATGCTGCCAGGGCCGGCTTTGCATCTGCGTGAACGGCTACATCAGCTTTAACGATCTTATTGATCTCTGCGGCATCGATTTCGATGTGTATCACTTTGGCATTGGGAACATAGGTACCTACGTCGCCGGTTACACGGTCGTCGAAACGCATGCCTACCGCAATCACCACGTCTGCTTCACCGGTAAGCATATTGGGGCCATAGTTACCGTGCATACCCAGCATACCTACGTACAGCGGATGATCTACCGGTACGGCCGACAGGCCCAGTAAAGTAGACCCCACGGGGATCTGTGCTTTTTCTGCCAGTGCGATCAGTTCCTGTTCCGCACCTGATAACAGTACGCCATGGCCACAGAGGATAAATGGCTTCTTAGCGCTGTTGATCAGTGCTGCAGCTGCTGTTACCGCTTCCTGGTTTAATTCAGGTATAGGGCGGTAGCTGCGGATATACTCACATTTTTTGTACTCGTATTCAAATTCCCCGAACTGTGCGTTTTTGGTGATATCCACCAGCACAGGGCCCGGACGGCCGCTGCGGGCAATGTAAAATGCTTTGGCTATTGCGCCGGGAATATCTTCCGGGCGGGTTACCTGTATATTCCACTTGGTGATAGGCATGGTGATACCGATCACGTCTGTTTCCTGGAATGCATCAGTTCCTAACAGGGCGGCGGCTACCTGGCCGGTTATGCAAACCATGGGGGTACTGTCCATATAAGCGTCGGCCAGGCCAGTAACCAGGTTGGTGGCGCCCGGGCCGGATGTAGCAAAAGCTACGCCCACCTTGCCGGAGCTACGTGCATAACCCTGTGCAGCATGCGTGGCACCCTGTTCGTGCCGGACGAGAATGTGATGAACCCGATCCTGGAAATCGTAGAGGGCATCATAAATAGGCATGATCGCCCCGCCCGGATACCCGAAAATAGTGTCCACTCCTTCTTCGATCAGGGAACGGATCACAGCTTCGGAGCCTGTAATCACAGGCTTTACAGCTAACTGCTTATCTGCTATCTCAGGCTTCATCGGTAACACATCCTTCTGTTGCATTTTTTACAAGTTTTGCGTACTTAAATAAGATTCCATTGGTTACTTTCAATGCAGGTTGCTTCCATGCGGCCCTTCTTGAGGCCAGCTCTTCGTCACTGATCTCTACATTGATAAAGTTCTTCGTTGCGTCTATTTCGATGATATCGTCGTCTTTTACGAGTGCAATATTTCCCCCTTCAAAAGCTTCCGGGGTAATATGGCCTACCACAAACCCGTGGGTACCACCGGAGAAACGGCCATCGGTGATGAGGGCTACGCTTTTGCCAAGTCCCACACCCATGATGGCGCTGGTAGGCTTCAGCATTTCCGGCATACCGGGAGCGCCTTTCGGGCCTACCTGGCGGATGACGACCACATCTCCCTCTCTCACTTTACCGGAAGTAATACCTGCAATCAGTTCAAATTCGCCGTCGAATACACGGGCAGGGCCTCTGAAACGTTCGCCTTCCTTACCGGTGATCTTGGCTACAGAGCCTTCAGTAGCGAGGTTTCCGTAAAGGATCTGGATGTGGGCGGTTGGTTTCAGTGGTTTTTCCAGCGGCACAATGATATCCTGTGTGCTGAAATCTATGTCTGCCACGTTTTCCAGGTTCTCGGCTATTGTTTTACCGGTAACGGTCATACAGTTACCGTGGATAAATCCTTTTTTCAGGAGGTATTTCATTACCAGCGGAACCCCACCAATGTTGTGGAGGTCTTCCATCAGGTACTTACCACTTGGCTTCAGATCGGCGATCAGCGGTGTTTTGTCGCTGATACGCTGAAAATCATCCAGTTTAATATTGACGCCTACTGATTTTGCGATGGCAATGAAATGCAGTACGGCATTGGTGCTGCCACCCAGGGCCATGATGATGGTGAGCGCGTTTTCAAACGCCTCTTTCGTCATGATGTCGCGGGGCTTAATATCTCTTTCAAGGAGCAGGCGGATGTATTTACCGGCAGCGATACATTCATCTTTTTTGTCCTGGCTCAATGCGGGGTTGGATGAGCTGTAGGGGAGGCTCATACCGAGTGCTTCGATAGCGGAAGACATGGTATTAGCGGTGTACATACCGCCACAGGCGCCGGCGCCGGGGCAGGAATTCTGTACAATGCCTTTGAAATCGCCTTCATCCAGCTTGCCTGCCATTTTCTGGCCCAGCGCTTCAAATGCTGAGATGATGTTGAGATCCTGGCCTTTATATTTTCCGGGGGCGATGGTACCGCCGTAAACCATGATAGAAGGGCGGTTGAGGCGACCCATAGCCATCAGGGAACCGGGCATGTTCTTATCGCATCCGGGAACGGTGATCAGCGCATCGTAATACTGCGCTCCTGCAACGGTTTCAATGGAATCTGCAATCAGATCACGGCTAACGAGGGAATAGCGCATTCCCGGCGTACCATTGCTCATGCCATCGCTGACGCCAATAGTATGGAAAATGAGTCCGACCAGGTCGTTTGCCCAGACGCCTTTTTTTACGTCCTTTGCCAGATCATTCAGGTGCATATTGCAGGTATTGCCATCGTAGCCCATGCTAACGATACCTACCTGTGCCTTTTTCAGATCTTCTTCTGTTAAACCAATTCCATACAATTGTGCCTGCGCAGCTGGTTGCGTAGGGTCTTGTGTGATCGTCTTGCTGTATTTATTTAATTCCATTGCTTTTTGTTATTACCCCGATTACAGGTGTTTATAGGTGCCCTATTTTAAAAACTCTGCACAAATTACCCGGTGACGTCGTCAAATTCAAACCAACTTATTCCAATTTACCGGTCTTCAAATCTGCCTTTTTAACTTCAAAACCCTTTACTGTAAAGGATTGTAAGTTTTTCGATTTACGACCTTCAAAGGATTTTAACTGTTAGCTGTTAGCATTTTAGCAGATGCTAACAGCTAACAGCCAACGGTTATGCTAATTGTGCTTCGCGTTGAAATGATTTTTCCAGCACTCTGGCTTTATAGGCCTGTTGGAGTAATTTTCCGAGCGACTGTGCCCATGGTTTGCTGAAAGACTGGCCGTCCAGGGAGTCGAGACCGATCACTTCTGCTGCAGTACCGCAGAAGAAAGCGCATTCAGCTTCTTTTAACTCAGGGATGGTAAATAATTTTTCTTCCAGTGGGATATTCAGTTCCTGGCAAAGTTCGATAACAGTGGCGCGGGTGATGCCTGGGAGGATGTTACCGGCGGGAGGAGTGTATATTTTGCCGTCTTTTTCAAAGAAGATGTTAGCACCGGGGCCTTCTGCAACGTAACCATTCATATCCAGCAGCAGCGCTTCATCGTAACCTTTTTCTTTTGCTTCCTGCGAGGCCAGTATCGAGTTTACATAAAGACCGGCAGATTTGGATTCTATTTTAAAGGCTTTTGGATTCGGTCGCTCGTAGGAGGAGGTCATAACACGCAGCAGCTTTTCTCCCAGGTATGCCCCCCATTCCCATGCACAGATCAGGATGTGCGATTCGGCGGCGGCTTTCAGTGTCATATTCGGCGGACAGAAAACCAGCGGGCGGATATAGGCTTCTTCCATGTTATTCATCTCCAGTACTTTATAACAAGCGGCGATCAGCTCTTCGTTATTAAATTTGTAGGGGATGTGGATCAGCTCGCAGGAGCGCTTCAAACGGTCGAAGTGTTCTTTTGCTTTAAAGATCTTCACTTCGCCGCTTGCGGTCTTGTAGGCGCGGATGCCTTCAAAAACAGCATAGCCGTAGTGGAGCGACTGGCCATACAGGTCAGTTGTAGCAGCATTTGCTTTGGTGTACTCACCGTTGATGTAAAGAATGGTGTTGTCGTTGTAATAGCTATACATAAAATTGAAATTATACCAGGAATATACAGTCCAAAAAAAAGCCTCCCTCTTTGCGGAGGAAGGCGTTATATTTTGTGATTATATGCACGTTTACCTATCCTCCATACTGGTGGCTAATAATGACAACGACGATAATCACGACCTTCGTGATAGCCCAGTTGAGCTGAGGTACGATGTGATTAAGTTTTATATTGTCTTTATTTACCCACATGGAGGTCCTTATTTTCTTTAGCGTTTCTACAAAAGTATCTGTGAAAAAAATAAAAAACAATAACACACCCAATATTTAGTAAAAAATCAATCACATTAAAGGTTTTTGAAAATATTTAAAAAAACAAACGAATAGCTGCGTATTTTCTAAACAAATTGCATGATCCTTATAAATTAATCTACCGGTTTTGTGTAAAAAAGACGCGGATTTTGTCTTTTCCAGGATTTAGATGATTACACTGATTTTATTTTTTTAGATTTTTCAGGCATTGGGGAGTCCAAAGCAGGTATACATTGGAAATTCCAACCCTTAAAGTCAAAAAAATAAAATCAGTGTAATCATCTAAATCCTGAACCAAGACAAAATCCGCAAAAAAAATCCCGGTGCAGGAAGCACCGGGATAAAATGATTTCATTTCATTACTGTTCACGTTCTAAAAAATGATTTCATTTACTGTTCACTTGCTACGTTTACATGCAGGCATTTGTCGATGATATCCTGCAGTACCGTTTCTTTTTCCATGAGCCGCTGCAGTAAAACCAGCTGGTTCTTTGCGCGGTCGTAATTGTGTGTCGGATACTTGATGGGATAATACACATCACCATTCAGATAATCGGTGAGGAAGCGTATCCCCTGCATGTAGATCATGAACTTCCCGGCAAAGAACAATTGTTCCTTTTCTACTTTTGTCAAAGTACCGCCAATCTCTGCGAGATACCCCTGCATAAGGGCTTCGTAGTATTCTTCGCGGATAACGATCTGGCTGAAATCCCTTTCTTCTTCAGACACAGGACAAACATAAGTGCGTATCATGTCGCCGAGATCTGAGATGATTTTTCCGGGCATCAGGGTATCTAAATCACATACACAAATACCTTCATAAGTATCCTTGTTGAGCAATACGTTATTGATTTTGGTATCGTGGTGCATCAGATGATCCCTGAATTCAGGATTTGTTTTCAGTTGTTCATACGTTACTGCGATGTCAGAATAGCGGAGGAAATCTTCAATCATCTCTTCTGCTGCAACTTTCCTGTCGTCCTTCGCCGTCCGGATCGCTTCCTGGAAAGCACTGTACCGGAGGGTCAGGTTGTGAAAGTTTGGAATCGAAGCTTTAAACGGCTTCAGGTCAATACCCGAAAGGTAACTGGCGAGGCGGCCAAATTGTCTGGCTGCTTCATACGCCTGCTTTGGGTTGTCGGCCTGATCCACCGTTACGGAATCCGCAATAAAAGGGATCAATCTCCAGTATTCGTTGTCAATTACAAAGAGCTCTTCCCCGTTAACCGTGGGGATCGGCGTAATAAACAGATAGCCGGGATGATGTACTGCCAGATAGTTTGCTGCCATTCTCTGGTTGGCGGCGATGACTCCTGGTTCCTTAAATACGTTTACATTGATCTTTTGTAAAACGTAGTTACTGCCGTCCTGCTTTTTTTCTAACAAAAAAGTGTTGTTGATGTGTCCTGATCCAAATTTTCGGACATTTAATCCTTCAGGCTCAAGTCCAAAAGCCTGAAGGATGCTTTTGTTGGGTTTTATTTCCATAAATTGTCTGGATATTCTCCATTCTCAACCAGCGCCGATAAGCTGGCCTGCACGCCTGGTGCATCTTCTTTATAGGTAACGCCAAACCATTTTGCACTGGTAGGTATCACCTTCACCGTGCCAATGCCACGGCGGGTAAATTCATCGGCTACAATTGTAATAAAGAATTCAGATTTAGGATTGCTGCTGTTCTTCTCCAAAAACTCGCTGAAAAGGCCCTGGCTCAGCTCAAATACACTCGGATGGAATCCCCAGAAGTTCATGGATACCGGCGTATTGGCCGCCAGCGGGTGCTTGCTGCCATCTGCCTCTTCGTAAACGATCTGTCCATTCTCCGGGTATATCTTGGTCCTTTCATTGATAGCCGCCAGGTTCCCGTCTGTGCTCACTTCGCATACACCGCGGGAAACAGAACCATGCTCACTGATCGTTTTGCCCAGCTCATACCCTACCACGCTGTATACGTTGGGCTTACAGCCGTTGTTCAGGAACTCCGCCATCTTAACAAAAGCATCGGTACCATAGAAATCATCTGCATTGATCACTGCAAATGGCTCATTGATAGCGTTTTTCGCGCAAAGAACCGCATGGGCAGTACCCCATGGTTTGGTCCTGTCAGCAGGCACTGTATGACCATCTAAAAAAGCATCCATTTCCTGGTATACAAAATCAACAGCCACGCGGCCTTTGAGCTTCGGTTCAAAGATCTCTTTGAAATCTGCTGCAAAATTCTCGCGGATGATGAACACTATTTTTCCAAAACCGGCGCTGATAGCGTCGTAAATAGAGTAATCGATGATAGTTTCACCGCTGGGGCCAAATTTCTGGATTTGCTTTAAACTGCCGTATCGGCTGGCCATACCGGCCGCCAGAATCAATAAAGTCGGTTGCATTTTTCTGATATTAGTTTTATAAAGTGTCAACTATTTACCTAAAAATATCGGCGCTAAATTTAATCATTAAAACTATTTTCACACTTTCTTTTTGTAGTAGTGCCCTTTTTTAAAGATTAATTAAACTGAACAATGAAGAGATTATTAGTGCTGGGAGCCTTTGCCATGCAGCTTTTCACCGCTGCCAATGCGCAACAGAAAACAAATCCGGATGACATCAAAGAAAAAATGCAGTGGTTTGCTGATGCCAAACTGGGCATTTTCATCCACTGGGGCATCTACTCAGTTAAAGGAGTAGATGAATCCTGGTCATTCCACAACAAAAAAATATCTTACCCCGATTACATGCAGCAGCTCAAAGGCTTTACTGCAAATAAGTACAACCCCCAGGCATGGGCCGATCTTATCAAAGCATCCGGCGCCCGCTACGCGGTAATGACCACCAAACACCACGATGGCGTGGCCCTGTGGGACAGCAAATACAGTAAACTGGATGTTGTTAACAGTACGCCGGCGAAAAGAGATGTGCTCACGCCTTTCTACGCGGCTTTGCGGCGCGATAGCATCAAATGTGGTGCCTATTTTTCCCTGATCGACTGGAGCCACAATGATTATCCGCAGTTCCTGAAAGACAGTAACCGCTACGATATCAAAGCACAGCCTGAAAGATGGCAGCGCTTCCTGAAGTTCTACGAAGGACAAATGGCGGAAGTAATGACGAAGTTCAACCCGGACCTCTGGTGGTTCGATGGCGACTGGGAACATTCCGCAGAGGAATGGGAAGCGCCCAAAATGCGGCAGATGCTCACCTCCCATAATCCCAACACCATTATCAACGGGCGTTTACAAGGCTATGGCGATTATGAAACCCCGGAACAGAATTTTCCCGTGTCACGCCCGAAGTACCACTGGTGGGAACTTTGCATGACCATCAACAGCAACTGGGGCTGGCAGCCACAGGATACCAACTGGAAAACACCCTTTGAGATCATTACCATCTTCGTGGATGCAGTAAGCAACGGCGGTAATCTTCTCCTCGATATCGGCCCCAAAGCCGATGGCAGCATCCCCGAAGAAGAAGTAAACGTGCTGAAAGAACTGGGCGCCTGGAACCAACGCAACGGCGAAGCTGTGTTCAATACCATCGGCGGTATCCCCCAGGGTCACTTCTATGGCCCTACTACCCTGTCTAAAGATTCCACCACCCTTTACCTGTTCCTTCCCGCCAAAACCAGCGGCCAGGTAATGGTAAAAGGCCTGTCCAATAAAATTGAAAACATCACCGTGCTGGGCAATAACAGCCAGCTTACACATAAAGTAGTAGGCAAAATTTCCTGGAGCCCGGTACCCGGACTGGTATTCATCAATGTACCGGAAAATGTGCACGACAAATACATCACCGTACTGAAAGTGAAGCTGGATAAACCCGTAAAATTGTACAGGGGTCAGGGCGGCTTCCTGACGAACGATTAATCAATCACCCGAACCGCGCATGCTTTCTTACGATCATATTACCCTCGACCCGTTTCAAACCAGCTGGCTGCCGGCGCACCTCAGCGCCGGTATGCTCCGCCTGGATAAGATACACCCGGAAATATCAGGGAATAAATGGTTTAAACTGAAATACAACATCGCGGCAGCCAAAGCAAATAACTGCAGGGGCATCCTTACTTACGGCGGCGCCTACTCCAACCATATTGCCGCCACCGCCCTGGCCTGTAAGGAAGCCGGCCTGCACTGCACAGGAGTTATAAGAGGAGAAGAACATCATAAACACCTTAATCACACCCTGCAAACCGCAGAAAATAATGGTATGGAACTGGTTTTCGTGAGCCGTGAAGACTACCGCAGCGGCAAAGCGGCCAATACCTGGGAAATGATGTTTCCCCATTACCATATTGTTCCGGAAGGCGGGCACAATGCAGCAGGCGCCAAAGGTTGCGGGGAGATCCTTTCGGTACTCCCCGCCATCGGCTTCACACATATCCTCTGTGCAGCAGGCACCGGTACTACCCTCGCAGGTCTTATCAACAGCGCGCAGCCCTATCAGCAGGTAACCGGCATCCCGGTGCTGAAAGGCGCACAATACCTTGAAAAAGAAGTAGCCGGCCTGCTCCAACCCGGTGGTACCAGCCACTGGCAGCTTTTATACGGGCACCACGGTGGCGGCTATGCAAAAAAAACGCCCGCCCTTATAGATTTTATCAATAGTTTTTACAACGAAACAGGCATCCCCACAGACATTATTTACACAGGTAAACTGGTAATGGCTTTCCGTGAACTGGCGCAGCAGGGCTACTTCCCGGAAAACAGCAAGGTACTGCTGATACATACCGGCGGCCTTCAGGGCAATCTTTCTCTCCCTCCCGGCGTTCTATCCTTTTAAAAACTGTTCATTATATTTGAACGGTAGTGTATTTTTGCCAACTTTAAGAGCTCACGGAATAATCAGTATGAAGCAGTTTGTGCGTATAACTTTTGTTATTGGAATTTTTTTATTGACAGGATTTGCCGGAAATGCACAGGCACAGGAGTTTGTGCCGCCTGTGTTGCCTAATTTTACCGCTTCTATCAAAACCGGCAGAATACAACTGGACTGGATCTCCGGTTTCACCCAGGTAAAGGAAATAGGCGTACAGCGCTCGCTCGACAGCGTGCTGAACTTTAATACCATCGGCTACGCCAGCTATCCTACTCAAACAAGGAACGCCTATCTCGATAATAAACCATTGCCCGGTACCAATTACTACCGCCTCTTTATACTGTTCACCAACGGGCGCTTCATGTACAGTAAAACCGTGCTGGCCCTGTCGGACAGCACTATACGTGCAGACCAGAAGCTGCAATATGCCGATATTATGGACGCCTCAAGAGGACTGAGGGGTAAAGAACAGGAGAACAGGGAGCCTGAAAGAGTTTCCTGGCATCCCTCCAACTACATTTACACTACCGCCGATGGTAACGTCAACATAAAACTGCCGGACGCCCCGCAGAAAAAATACTCCGTTAAGTTCTATGAAGCCAACGGCACTTTCCTTTTTGATATAGACCAGGTAAAAGCGCCTTTCCTTATACTGGAGAAAGCCATTTTTATGCACGCAGGATGGTTCAACTTCGAAATATTCGAGGAAGGAAAATTAAAGGAGAAATGGAGCCTGTTTATTCCACTGAACTATAAAATGTAAGGCTATACCATTTCGGCACTGAACACCTCACCGAAATGCCTGCTCAGCTTCGCTTTCACCTCTTCAAGGCTTACCGGGCCGCCCACTTCCCTGTCCAGTGAGGCCACCTGCTTGTCGGCAATGCCACAGGCAATGATGTTATTGAAGTAATCCATCAGGATATTTACATTCAGCGCAAAACCATGCATGGTTACCCAGCGGCTGCAGCGTACGCCCATAGCACATATTTTACGGGCCTTTGCTTTATCGTGCGGGTCCAGCCACACACCGGTTTCCCCGGCAGAGCGATCGCCGGTTACCCCGTACTCCGCCAGGGTGCGGATGATCACCTCTTCCAGGCAACGCAGGTATTTGCCGATATCAGTAAAGAAATTTTCGAGATCCAGGATAGGATAGCCCACCACCTGGCCGGGGCCATGAAAAGTAATATCGCCGCCGCGGTTGGTAGGCACAAAGCCTATACCCCGCTCCTGCAGCTCCTCCTGGGAGATGAGCAGGTTTTCTATATGCCCGCTTTTACCAATGGTATACACAGGAGGATGTTCGCAAAACAACAGGTAATTGGTAGTAGCTCCCGATAACTGACCAGCCACGCGGGTTTTCAACTGCACATTCTCCTTCAGCAACTGCTCCTGGTAATCCCAGGCTGCCTGGTAATCTATCACGCCGAGGTCTTTTACAACAATCTTCTGCTTTGCTTTGTCCATGATCATATTGGTCTTTTTCAGCTGCGCAAAGGTACGCCAAATCGCCGTGATACAGAACATTTACCCCGGGGCCGCTAAACTGCCAACTAAACTTTACCTTTGCAAAAAATTGTATTAATGGCTGAAGAATTGCTGGAACTGGAAGATGAGCTGGATAACGGGGATGGCAGCGAGGAACTGTATGAAAAGATCAATATGGTGGTAGATAAAGGCCAGGAGCCCGTCCGTATTGATAAATTCCTTACTAACCGCATAGAAGGCGCTACCCGCAATAAAATCCAGCAGGCCCTGGATGGTGAAATGGTATTGGTGAACGACAAACCCGTTAAAGCCAATTACAAGATCAGGCCGCTGGACAGGATCGTTGTGTTTTCCAACAGGAACCCGGAAAATACAGATATCATTCCACAGGAACTGCCGCTGAATATTGTATATGAAGACGACGATATAATGGTCATCGACAAACCCGCCGGCCTGGTAGTACACCCCGGCTGCGGCAATCGGGATGGCACACTCGTGAACGGCCTCTCCTGGTACCTGGGCGATAAAACCCAGGCTACCGAACCTGAGCTGCCCCGCTTCGGACTGGTGCACCGTATCGATAAAAACACCAGCGGGCTGCTGGTGATCGCCAAATCCGATAAAGCGATGAACGACCTGGCCAAACAATTCTTTGACCACACTGTGCACAGACGTTATATTGCCCTGGTATGGGGGGACTTTGAAGAAGATGAAGGTACCGTTGTAGCCCATGTAGGCCGCCACCAACGCCTGCGCAAGATCATGGACGCTTACCCCGACGGCGAATACGGCAAGGAAGCCATTACCCATTACCGTGTACTGGAACGGTTCAATTATGTAACCATGGTCGAATGCCGGCTGGAAACCGGCCGCACCCACCAGATCCGCGTACACATGCAGCATATCGGTCATTCCCTGTTCAACGATGAAACCTATGGCGGCAACCGCATCGTTAAAGGAACCGTATACACGAAATACAAACAGTTTGTGGAAAACTGCTTTGATATAATGCCCCGTCACGCCCTGCATGCGCAACAACTGGGCTTTATACACCCGCGCACCCGCGAAAAAATGCATTTCGAAAGCCAGTTACCATCCGACTTTACCTCCGTCCTGGAAAAATGGAGAAGATATATTTCAGCAAGACCGCTGAAAGACGATGGGGAATAACCAGCCCGCAACGATTTTAGCTGAGCAATGCTCCGCTAAAATCGTCTTATCATAAAAATCATATTTATTATTATAAATATTCTACATGTTTAGGTTATCTTAGCAGCAATTACCCATGTCAATTGCATGAGAGACCAAATATCTACTTTCTGTCGATCCTTATTCCTTGTACCGGTTTTCCTGGTATGCAGCATGTTTATCAACAAAGCCGCCGCTCAGAACACTCCCTTTGCAGTATCTTCTACCTGTGTGAACGACACTTCTTTTTTCCTGATCATTAATCCTGCGGGCATCGACTCGGTAAAATGGTTCTTTAATGATCCTGCTTCAGGAGATAAAGACTCCTCCCGCAGCATGCGTGCCTGGCATATTTACACCAGCACCGGCACATATACCGATACCCTCATAGCCTGGCGCAACGGCGTTCCGGATACTACCGTGCAACCTGTTACCATTGTTACGCCGGTGATCTTTGACCTGGGCGACCAGGACATTACCCTGTGTGAAGGCGGCACTATGACCTTGCAGGCTCCCGTTATTCCCGGCGCTACCTATCTCTGGCAGGACAGCTCTACCAACAGCAGCATCCTTGTGGATACTTCCGCTACCTATAAAGTAAAAATAAACGGTTGCCCCAATCCTGATTCTGTGAATGTGTTTTATACACCCATTCCCGAAATTGACCTTGGCAAAGATCTTATACTATGCACCGGTGAGCATATTGCTTTGGATGCCACCGCGCAAAACTGCACCTATCTCTGGAATACCGGCAATACAGAGCCCACGCAGGATGTGTATACCTCGGGCACTTATCATGTAGATGTGTTCCCGAAAGGATGCCCCACCATGTCAGACGAGATCACCATTACCTTTACAGGCACGCCTTATCCTTTTTCACTGGGGCCGGATACGCTGCTATGCCCCGGTGAGTCTATTCGTGTGGCTCCCAGCATTCCCGAAGCCACTGCCTGGGAATGGAGCACAGGCGCTACCACTCCCGTCGTTACCATCAGCAATACCACCAACCTTTGGGCGCTGGTAGAGATCAACAATACCTGCAGCGTGGTAGATACCATCTTCATTAACTATAACCGCTTAAAAAAACTGGACCTCGGTAACGACACCAGTATCTGCAAAGGCAACTTCCTGGTGCTTACAGCTGATTTTGGCAATGGCCAATACCTCTGGCAGGATGGCTCCGACCAGGCCACCTATTACGTCACCAAGCCCGGCTTCTATTACGTGCACGCACAAATAGGCCGCTGCGAATCCATGGACAGCATCTCAGTAAAATTTGAAGATACGCTCCGGGTAAACCTCGGTCCTGATACACTGCTTTGCAGGAATGAAGTATATCAGCTGCGCGCTACCGGCGCGGGCGGCGGCATTTACAAATGGCAGGACAGCACCAGCACACCAATGTATACTGTTACGCGGCCCGGGTTTTACGCCATGGTGGCTACCAATAGTTGCGGAACGTCTGTTGATTCTGTAGAAGTAAAATATCACGATTGCGAATGCCAGTTGTTTTTCCCTACTGCCTTTTCTCCCAACGGGGATGGAAGGAATGATTATTTCCGGCCGGTATACCGGTGCCCCATATACGATTATACCCTTAGCATATATAACCGCTGGGGAGAACGGGTCTTTTACACCACCGATCCGCAGGTAGGCTGGAACGGGCGTGTGAATGGCACTTTAGCGGATATTGCCACCTATGTGTGGATAGTGGATTATAAAGAAGCGATCACCCGGTTTGCTGTACATAAAACAGGGACCATCACGCTGGTGAATTAAATTGGTTACTGTGCACCGGTGAAATTGAGGAATTTTGCCGCAAAAACGGCTGTTTCCCTTTTTTTGAAAGGCACATTCCAGGTGCCGTTATAGGTAACCAGGGCGGGGATCAGGAGGCCATTGTATTTGGTCATCTGCACATTCATCTTCACATTAAAATCAAACAGCATCGTTTTATAGGAAAGGGCATACTTGCGGCCTACTATCTCAAAATTCTCCTTATTAAACCAGGTGATAAGCTCGTCGATCACCACATCTGCCCGGTCGATCCGGTTCAGGCCCGGCTTTGTTTTAGCTGTAAACACATAACAGGAGGTACCGTCCACATAGTTTTCGGCAGTAATGGAAAAATCGTAGAACCGCATTACCTCACTGTTAAAAATGGCTACTTTGGATCCCACAATGGGTACGCCCCGTATAGGCTTCCCCGGATTAAAGATCAGCTGCTTCAGCTGCGCCTTATGCCGTGCCAGGCTGCCACTTGAACGATCGGGATCTTCCCCCTGTTCATCAGTGCATACAGTGCCCTTGGTGAAGAACAGGTTAGCATATAATTCGGCAGTATAGTAGTTATAATTTCCTTTGCGGGTATAGAAATCGCCGGTCACCTTTTCATTGGATACCTGCATAGTGCGGCATTTTCCTTTTATTTCCTGGTGGGTTTGATTATACAGCGAGGCCTGTACCTGTGCATTTTTGCCCAGTACCTGTATATCATTGATAGCATCAAATCCTACAATATGCAGGTTTTTAAATGCGCGGTAAAAAGTGGTGTCATCTTCTACCCTTTTTATAAAGCTGTTAACGTCGAAGCCTATACGCTTTGCAGCTACAATCACTTCATCCAGGTTAACCGTCATTCCTTTATAGCGGGCTGTGTCCTGAGCGCTGAGCTGCAAACATTGTAACAGGCTGAGGGCAGCGACTCCTGCTATACTTTTCCAAAATTGTGACATGGCTGCAATTTAATAAAAAAGCGCAAAGCCGGTGTTACACAAATGCTAAAAACAGGAAGCCGTTGCAAGTATCACTTACAACAGCTTCCTGTTTTTCTTTAAAAAGAGGGTTATCTCTTTTTATCAACCGGGAATTTTTCCGGCCACATACATTTGTTCCATAGTAGGCTGCAGCGCACCACCTTTCTTTTCCAGGGTAACCGCAAACATTTGTGCTTTGCCGGTTACTTTCATTTTCTGGAGGAGGCTGGCTGTATCACCCATTTCGAACACGCCCATATCAACCGGTTTGCCATCTACGATAGCCCAGAGTTGATACTGTTTGTCGGCAGCTGGTTCCGGCAGTTTGTTAACTTTCAGATACACTTCCTGACTTTGCGGGTTCCAGAATACAGTGGCTAATGCTTCAGGGAACGCTTTGGTACCCGGCATTGGCACTTTCAGGACTTTAGGATCCTGGATGATTTCCATGGATTCCTGCATTTGTTCTAAGCGGGTTTTGTAAAGATTGCTCTTTGACAAAATGGAGTTCTGGGATACGAGTAAAGACTGGTATTTATCTTTGTACTCCTTGAATTCCTTGTACCGGTTAAAGAACACATAATTTAGAATAAGGCTTCCTATCAGCAGCACAGCGGCAGCGACGGCAAGCCATTTCCAGGATAGGCTTTTAGTTTCTTGCATGGACACTATTTTTGGTTGCTGCAGGTCTTGATCGGGTACAGGCTCACCCTCCTGCAAAATGGATTCATTATTGATTTGTGTGAATAAACGAGCTTTGATATCCTCTGGCGTTGCGCATTGCCGTTTTCACCGTACCCCGATGATCTCCATTACCCCGCAATTTCTTTCGGGTACAACCTTTATGATAGGCGTAATCTGTCAGGGTATGCTATTCTTTAGTGAGCTTTTCCAGGATACGGGAAAAACCACCAGCTCAGCTTCTGTATATATAGCAGCGTATTCCAAAACAGATTGGATATAGTTTCGTATTTAATACCGGACGGATAAACTCCACATGACAGAACAGGCCTTATCTTTCCAGCTTTGCCGACATGCATACCTGGTCCATGCTCGGCTCAGGGCTGCCGCCTTTCTTTTCAAGTGTGATGGCAAAGCCCTGTGCTGCTGCCACGGCTTTCATTTGTTGTAATTGCCGGGATACTTCACCACCGGTAAGGAAAACACCGGCATCAACCAGTTTCCTATTCACAATGGCCCACAGCTGGAACTGCCTGCCGGCCGGAGGCAGGGGCATCAGTTGCGCCTGCAGGTATACCACCTGTGTTTTTTCATTCCATCCCACAGCAACTATGTTGCCGGCATACTTCCCGCCGCCGGGGAGCTTTGTCCATTTAAAATCGGGGTTATTCAGCGGGTCTGCTTCAGCCGGCGTTTCTTTCAAACGGGTAAGCGACTGTTGTTTTTTATCGGCTTCCAGCTTCTCTTTGGTAGCTATGAGCGACTGGTAACGGCTTTTATAATCAGTAGATTTCCGGAAGAAAAAGAAGTTCATAAAAATGCTGCCCAGCAGCAATACCACAATAGCAGCAGTAAGATATTTCCAGATCCGGTCATTGGAGGATTTAGCTGCCGGAAGTTGTTTCACCGGCGTTTCCCCCCTCCGTGGCTGCTGCTTTTCCTTTTTTTTTTCGTTCAGGAGTAGTGGAACAGCTTTCCCGTTAAGAGATACAGGAGCAGGCGCACGCAGTTCATCCGGCAGCAGGTCGTTTCCTTCCTGCGTATTTTCGTGATGGATAATTTCCATCAGCCGTTCCCTGATGCTATTCGGCGGTGCTATGGCATACAGCTGTACAAACCGCTCTTTATCATGCTGCAGGGAATCTACTGCGGCTTTGACATCGGGGTATTGTGATACGGCCGTTTCTACCTCACCTTGTTCCGCTTCCGGCAACATACCGAATACATAGCTTTCAAGGATTCCGGATGATATGTATCGTTGTACATCCACTATCTCTTATAATTACAATTGTTTTAACAGTATTCTCAATTGTATAATTGCATTGCGCATGCGGGTTTTCACAGTGCCCAATGGTATTTCGAGTGTCTTGGCTATTTCTTCCTGGGTATGCCCCTTGAAATAAGCCATATCAATAATAATGCGTTGATCTTTCTGCAACCGCTCAATCACTTTTGTCAACCCAAGATGATCCACTGATAAATGTACCGCCAGCTGGGGTTCATACATCAGTGCCACACTGTTTACATCCTGTACGCGCTGTTCGAGTTTGTGATTTTTTGAGCGAAGACTGTCGATAGCCGTGTTGCGGGTAATATTCAGCATCCAGGTAAACAACCGGCCTTTTGAAGCATCATAACGGTCAATATTCCGCCAGATCTTTACAAATACTTCCTGTAATATATCTCCGGCTGCAGTTTCTTCTCCTACTACTTTCAGGGCTACACCGTATAATGCGGGTGAATAGTGGTCATACAAGTAAGTGAATATCTTTTCATCCCTGGCCATAAGGCCCTGAATCAATTCCACTTCAGTGTATGTTAAGGTAGCTCCCAAGTTTGAGGATATGGATGTTATACTTTGCGATACCAAAATAACAGGTTTTCTTTACATTACAAAATTATTTCCTATTTAGGGAAAGTCATCTTGTAATCCACCCGTATTTTGCCTTTTGTGATATCTTCCAATTTACTTTTCAACATCCTGCGTTTTAGCGGTTTCAGATGATCAATGAATAAAACACCGTCTATGTGATCGTATTCATGAAGGATCACCCGGGCAGTCACGCCGGTAAAAGTTCTTACATGCGGGGTGAAGTTTTCGTCTACATAGCTCAGGGTAACGGTTTCCGCACGGGTTACGTCTTCCCGTACCTTCGGAATACTTAAACATCCTTCATTGTAAGCCCAGTCCTTTCCCCCGGTTTCCACGATATGCGCGTTGATAAACACTCCCTTTACACCTTCATCTCCGGGATAATCATTCTTTTCGTCTTCTTCCAGGTTATGAATGATCTGCTCACTGTCTACCACAAACAGCCGGATCGCCTTATTTACCTGCGGGGCGGCAATGCCCACCCCATTAGAGCCATACATGGTTTCCCACATATTGGCAATCAATTCCTTCAGGTTAGGATATTCAGGAGTAATGTCTTCCGCTACCTTTCTCAATACCGGGTGCCCGTAAGCTACAATTGGCAAAATCATGTTCAAATACTTGGTTTAATCCGCAAAGATAGACAATTTCATATTTAAGCGGATGTTGTCAGTCCTGGGATTACGCTGATTTTGCTGATTTTTTATATGTTATTATATTTTATTACGGAGGTATTCCTGTAATATAATAGTGGCACTGATCTCGTCAACGAGGGCTTTATTACGGCGGTCTTTCTTTTTCAGGCCGCTGTCGATCATTGCCTGGAAGGCCATTTTGGAAGTAAAACGCTCATCCACTGTAACCACCGGTATCTCCGGGAAGTTCTTTTTAATAATGCGGATACATTCGGTTACCAGGGCAGTGGCGTCTGTAGCGTTGCCATCCAGGTTTTTGGGTTCCCCTATGATAATGGTTTCCACAGGCTCTGTAACCAGGTACTTTTTCAGAAAAGGGATCAGGTCGTGCGTGGCAACGGTGGTAAGCCCGGTGGCAATCATCTGTAAAGGATCTGTTACTGCCAGTCCCGTTCTCTTTTTTCCATAATCTATTGCCATCAAACGGGCCATATCTCTAACTTTATTGGTCTGTTACTGAAAAACAAGCATATCCGTGATGGCAAAAGTGGCAAATACCATGCTTGCAATCCCGTTGGTGGTCATAAACATAATATTGATCCTGCTCAGGTCGTCTGGTTTCACCAGCAGGTGCTGGGAAACCAGCATTACCACAAATACAGCGGTGCCAATCCAGTATACCCAGTGAAAATGCCCGGTTAAACCGATGGTTACCACCAGCGCAGCAGCTATCACATGAAGCAATTCGGAAAAACGCAGGGCGCCGGAAAGCCCCAGCCAGGCAGGGATAGAGTTCAGCTGCTGGGATTTGTCGAAATCCTCATCCTGCAGGGAATAGATAATATCAAAACCGGAAACCCAGCATAACACCAGGAAGGATACCAGCACCGGCAACAACGCGAAACTGCCGGTCACCGCCAGGTAAGCGCCTATGGGCGCAAGGGCCAGTCCTACGCCAAGCACCAGGTGGCAAAAGGCGGTAAACCGCTTGGTATAGCTATAACCCAGCACCACCATCAAAGCTACCGGCGACAGGTAAAAACATACCGGGTTAATAAACCAGGTGGTAATAATAAACAGTACCACATTGGCGATAATAAAAAACAGGGCATTTTTGGGAGATATGATACCGGCCGGTATTTCTCTTTTTGCCGTACGGGGATTGAGCTTGTCGATATCCACATCCAGCCAGCGGTTAAATGCCATGGCCGCACTGCGGGCAAACACCATGCATAATACTACCAGCAGGAATGTAAGCCAGCTAAAGCTGCCACCTCCCTTGGTAGTGGCCATAAAAAAACCGGTGAGGGCAAAAGGCATGGCAAAGATGGTATGACTGAACTTTACCAGCGATAAATACTTGTTGACCGTAGAAATCATATTATTAGTCCTTTAAGCTTGCTTCAATTTTACAAAGATATCCCAAACCACGATACCGGTGCTCACAGAAATATTTAAGGAATGCTTCATGCCCAGCTGGGGTATTTCAATACAACCATCCGCCAGCTTCATCACTTCCGTATCCACCCCGCTTACTTCATTCCCGAAAACCAGCGCCAGCGGCTGCCCTGCCGGCGGAACAAAACTGTCCAGCATAAAACTGTTCACCGCCTGTTCAATGGCCATCACCTTATAACCGGCCGCTTTCAGCTCCTGTACCGCGCTTACGGTAGTATCAAAATACTGCCATTCCACGGTTTCGGTAGCGCCCAACGCCGTTTTATTGATATCGCGGTGCGGGGGTACCGGCGTATAGCCACAAAGGATAATGCCCTGTACCAGGAAAGCATCCGCTGTACGGAACACCGAGCCCACATTGTGCATACTGCGTATATTATCCAGTACCAGTACAACAGGCGTTTTATCGGCAGCCTTGAACTCTTCCACCGTTTTACGGCCCAGTTCATCCATGCTTAATTTTCTCATCACCTGCAAAGATAATAGGATGGGATGAGTTTTATATATTTGCGCCATGGCAAAAAGTAAAACGGAAGAAACCCCGCTCATGCAGCAACATAAGGCCATCAAGGAGAGATACCCTGATGCCGTACTGTTGTTCCGTGTTGGCGATTTTTATGAAACGTTTAATGAGGACGCAGTTATAGCCGCCCGCGTTCTGGGCATTGTTTTAACCAAAAGGGCCAATGGGTCCGCCTCTTATGTTGACCTGGCAGGATTTCCCCACCACTCACTGGATACTTATCTCCATAAACTGGTAAAGGCCGGTCACCGGGTGGCCGTATGCGACCAGCTGGAAGATCCCAAAACAGTAAAAGGTATTGTAAAACGCGGCGTTACCGAAATGGTAACACCTGGCGTAGCTATCAATGATAAACTGCTGGAAAATTCCAGCAACAACTTCCTGGCTGCTGTTCATTTCAGCACGGATACCACCGGTGTATCTTTCCTCGATATTTCCACCGGTGAGTTCTTTATTGCAGAGGGCAGCACAGAATATGTGGATAAGCTCCTTCAGAGCTTCCGCCCGGCAGAGGTACTGTTTGCCAAACAACAGCAGAAAAACTTCAAGGCCATCTTCGGTACCCGTTTCTATACCTATACCATGGATGAGTGGATATTCACCACTACCTATGCGGAAGAAATACTGCTGAAACACTTTCAGACCCATTCCCTGAAAGGATATGGCGTAGACGGATTGCCGGCCGCGATCATCGCCGCAGGCGCCACCCTCCACTACCTGAAAGATACCGAACATCCCAACCTCCAGCACATCACCCGCATGCAGCGCATCAGCCAGGACGATTTCCTGTGGATGGACCGCTTCACGGTACGTAACCTGGAACTGCTCAACAGCAGCGTGGAAAACGGGCATACCCTCCTGAAAGTGCTGGACAATACCATTACTCCCATGGGCGCCCGCCTGCTCAAACGCTGGATGGTATTCCCCCTCCGCGATATCAAGGCCATTAACGAAAGACTGGATACCGTGGAATATTTTATCAGGGAAACAGATCTTTCCAAATCACTGGCCCATCACCTGAAACAAACCGGCGACCTGGAAAGGCTTGTATCGAAAATACCACTAAAGAAAATAAATCCCCGGGAAGTATTACAGCTGGCCCGCTCCCTGCAACAGGTACAGGCGGTACAGGCTCTCCTGGCCGACAGCAGCAGCGACTACCTCCGGCGGCTAAACGAAAAGCTGGATCCCTGCGTTCCCGTATTGGACCGCATTCTTAATGAGATCATGGAAAACCCGCCCGTACTGGTGAACAAGGGCGGCTGCATTAAAGAAGGTGTAAACGCAGAACTGGACGACCTGCGCAACATCGCCAATAAAGGAAAGGATTATCTTCTCCAGATCCAGCAAAAAGAATCCGAAGCCACCGGCATCCCTTCCCTGAAAATAGCCTTCAATAACGTATTCGGCTATTACCTGGAAGTAACCAACACCCACAAAAATAAAGTGCCCGACCGCTGGATGCGCAAGCAAACACTGGCCAATGCAGAACGTTATATCACACCCGAACTGAAAGAATATGAAGAAAAAATAGTAGGCGCTGAAGATAAGATCCAGGTGCTGGAAAGCAAACTGTTCGACGACCTCGTGCAGAGCCTCCAGGCGTATATTAAGCCTGTGCAGGAAGATGCGCAGGTATTGGCGCGGATCGACTGCCTCCTGTGTTTTGCCCACAACGCCATGCAATATAAATACCGCCGCCCGAATATCACGGAAGGGTTCGACCTGGTGATAAAAGAAGGCCGGCACCCGGTGATCGAAAAAGGATTGCCTCCCGGTGAAACCTACGTTTCCAACGACCTCCGGCTCGATAAGGAATCTCAGCAGATCATTATCCTCACAGGGCCTAACATGTCCGGTAAATCAGCACTGCTGCGGCAAACCGCGCTTATCACCCTGATGGCGCACATGGGCAGCTTTGTGCCTGCCACCAGTGCAGATATTGGTTTGACCGATAAAATATTCACCCGTGTAGGCGCTTCCGATAACCTGAGCGGAGGCGAATCTACCTTCATGGTGGAGATGAATGAAACCGCCAGCATCATCAACAGCATCACGGCACGCAGCCTGGTGATACTCGATGAAATAGGCCGCGGTACCAGCACTTACGATGGGATCTCTATTGCCTGGAGCATCGTGGAATACCTCCACGATATGACGGCGCACCGGCCCAAAACGCTGTTTGCCACTCACTATCATGAACTGAATGAACTGGAGAACAAACACGCAAGGGTAAAGAACTTTCATATCACCAATATGGAATCCGGCAATAAAATCATTTTTCTCCGTAAACTGGCCACCGGCGGAAGCCGCCACAGCTTTGGTATACACGTGGCCCGTATGGCCGGCATGCCGCCTGAACTGATCAACCGGGCAAATGAAGTGCTGGCCAATCTCGAAGAAAAACATATTGACGCTCCACTACAGAAAAATATCAAACAGATCAGCACTCCTTCACAAAAACTGCAGCTGAACATTTTTGATGCGCACAGCGATGTATTCCAGCAGATCCGTGAGAAACTTGATACAGTAGACATCAACCGGCTTACACCGGTGGAAGCATTGCTGAAGCTGAGCGAGATCAAGAATATGATCGGTTAAATATCTTCATATAAAAAAACGTCCCGGGAAACCCGGGACGTTTTTTTATACACTAACCTATACGGCTACCCTATTTCTTATCCCACCAAACACGGCCGGTGAAGTCGTTATCATTAGCTCCGTATTCACCCGTTTTCTGCATTTCGGTAATGGCATTTCTCCAGTTGATCTGGTTCGCGATAGACGGCTGAGGTAATGACCAACGGCGCGGAATGGCCACTGTTTGCCCGGAAGACACCATTGGTTCCATTGGCAGGATACCATCTACTTTAGGAACACCTGCTCTTTTCCATGCACCCCATGCTTCCCATGGTGATTTAAAATGGTTCAGGAAGTTCTGGATATTGATTTTCTCCAGTAACACATCTGTGGTGCCGGTGAAAGCTACTGCAGGAGTTGCAATATAAGCCTGTAATGCAGCTGCATCCACCGGTGCATAATCCTGGATCTTTGCCAGGTTGCCCATTGCATCGTATGCATTTACAGACGCGGTGATGCCATTCTCATAGTAAGTTTTAGCGTCCCCTTCTACCATACCACGTACAGCCAGTTCCGCCAGCATAAAGCACTGTTCTGCATAGGTAAGGATAGGCTGCGTATAACGGGCTCCATTATTGGATCCATTCTCTGCATCGAGGTTAAATAACCTGCGCTGAAGAGGCGATATAGTATCCGCATTCCTGTTGATTGTTTTACCGTTGATCACCATTGTATACTTTTTAACAGTAAACACGTTACTGTAAGCAGCATTGGTTCTCTTATCCGGGCTGGAAGGAAGGCCTACATAGCGGCGATCCACATATTGTGCAGTCGGGCTATAAATACCTGCCAGTTTCAGACTGTCGAACAGCGCTTTGGTATAACTGTTTTTTTCAAAGAAAAGGTTCAGACGCGGATCTTTGTTATCTACCATGTAATCTACCATGTTTTTGGCAGCAGACAGCGGATTATTATCCATGGCCCAGTTACCGCCACGAGCGAAGTTTATCGCCGCAGACACAAATTTCCATTCATCATTGTTGGACTGAAAAATACCGGCATTGCTGGCCAACACTTCTTTTGCAACGGCGCTTACTTTCTCGGGAGCCCTTTTCAACAGGCGCATGGCAATCTTCAGGCGAAGCACATTACCAGCTTTTGCCCACTTTGCAGCGTCACCGCTGTAGAAGATATCGTTAGCGCCATAACTTACCTGGGTAGGTAATCCGGCTGCCAATGTTTCTACTGCTTTTTTCAGTTCTGCGTCCCAGGTGGTAAACAGGGTTTCCTGCGTATCGTATTTAGGCGTAAAATTAGCGTCGCTGCGGGCAGCCCATGCCTCTGTATACGGAATGCTGCCATTAGCGTCAGACACTCTCCAGGAGGAATATACCTTCAATATCTGTGCAATAGCCACCAGGTTGCTGTACTGTGCCTGCTGATCCTGGGGTTTCCTGGCCACTACGTCCTGTATTTCTACCAGGTTACGGCCAATGTTCTTATATAATGCGTTATAAAAATCATTGGTATTAGTCGGGCTAAATAAACCGGTGGGAGATGTTCCGGGTGAAGCTACCCCAAACTGCATCCACTGCATCTGGTATTGATATGCATCATAGAACCAGTCAAAATCACGATCTACAATACTTTTTACAGATTGTGTGATTAATAGCTCCGGTGGGGGATCTTGTGTAATAACCGGACTTGTATTCAGGTCAGCGAAATTTTTCGTACAGGAGCTCAGCATTAAACCGGCAACTGCCACACCTATTCCCCATTTATTAACAGTTTTCATTTTTCTTTTTTTTGTTGTTAAACGGTTATTAGAATCCTACCTGCACAGTTACACCCATGTTACGAACAAATGGTACAGCGCCATATTCGGAGAATGCAGAAGTTTTGTTATTACGAACTGCTTCAGGGTTAATATGATCCGGCAGATTATTAAACAGGTAACCCAGGTTACGGCCTACCAGTGATACACGGAGACTGTTGAGTTTCCAGCGTTGAACCATATCTGTTGGCAAAGAATACCCGAGGGATACTTCACGCAATGCCACATAGGAAGCATCAAATACAGAAGCCTCACGGATACCAATTCCCCAATCGCCAATCATACCATAGTATTGCATTGGTGTAACGGGCGATACATAACCTTTCTCGTAAGCCTGCTGGTATGTCATACCATCCAGTGTAATATTCTGCCCGTCTTTACTGATAACGGTTCCCGGAGCAAACACACCATCGGGGATCATCCCATCGTTTCTTTTTGTACCGGAAGCGTCTGTGTAAGTGATACCGCCATGCTCTGTGTCACGTCCGCCCATAGTGTTGGCTGTATTACCTCTACCCGTACCATACTGATGGGAAGCAGAGAAGAAGTCGCCACCGATACGTGCCTGGATCAATACACCGAGCGACCAGTTCTTATAAGTAAAGGAGTTCTGTAAACCGAGGTTGAAGTCGGGAAGGATGTTACCAACAATTCTACGGCCGCGAACAAATTTGTATGGGAAATCAGAACCGCCAAAAGTGATCAGGTTGTTGCCATTGGCATCTTTGGTGTAACCGTAGTCGGTGATCAGGTCGCCATAGGCGCCGCCCACTTTAGCAATAGCCTGTACGCCCTGGTCTTCATTCAGCTGCATCTGGTCTACACCAGGCGTGAGGCTTACAATCTTGTTTTTGTTACGGCTACCATTCAGACTTACATCCCAGGTAAAGTTTTTACTTTGTACCGGTGTTCCGTTAATCATTACCTCAATACCCCTGTTGATCATGCTGCCGGCGTTGATATAGCGGGATATCACACCGCTTTCAATGGTAGTTGGCAGGTTAATGATCTGGTTGGTAATATTGGTACGGTACCAGGCAACGTCAAAGCCCAAACGGTTATTCAGGAAGCGGACATTCGCGCCTAATTCCACGCTCTTGGAGATAGAGGGTTTCAGGTTCATGTTAGGCAGAATATCCTGGTTAAAGATATTTACCATTGGCAGGTTTTCGCCTGTGCCCGAACCTCTGAAATAATCAGAAGTATAATATCCTGTGTTGATCTGGTATGGGTCCAGGTCACCGCCTACCATAGCGTAGGAAGCGCGCAGTTTACCATAGCTTACCCATTCAGGCAGTGTATTTTTCAGCGTCTGGGTAAATTCCCATGCAGCGCTTACAGATGGATAGAAATAGGAGTTGGTAGTGTTTCCCAGGCTTCCTTTAGGATAAGTCAGCGCAGAGGACCAGTCGTTACGGCCGGTTACATCCAGGAACAATTCATTGTTATAAGACAGGCTGGCTGCAAAGAACAGGGAATTGATCTGCTTACGCAGCAACGGATCATTTTTTATTACCGCGGCGCCTGTGCTATTGCTGACGTCATAGAGGAACGGTATGCGTAAACCACCACTGGTATAGTTGTTATATTGTTTACCAATACCGCTGTTCCAGGTTTCTCCACCCAGGTTTAAACTACCTTCAAATTTATTACCCAGCTTTGGTGTGATCGTCGCCATACCGGTGAAAGTATATTGGGATTTGTTCACACCTGCAATAGAATAAAAACCGTCGGAACCTGTAAAGTTAATACCTGTGCCGGCTTCCTTACGTTCGTCGGTACTTTGCTCGGTGCTGAAGTTTGCTTTACCTACAAATTTCAGCCAGTCAGTAGCGGTGGCAGTGAGGGAGAAATTACCCGTGATCAGTGATTCCTTGCGTGACCAGCTGTTATAAGCCTGCTGGAAGAAGTAGTCAGCGCCGGGATTTGTGCTCAGATTTGCGCGGCCGCCCTGAGGTCCGGTGAAATTTTCTGGTTTGCTCCATATGCTTGGGTCGTAGTTACGGGGAAATACATATGCCCATTTACGACCAATATTGTAGTTGGTATAATCGCCACCCTGCCGGTCGGGGTTCAGTGTTTTACTGGTAGCGTAAGTCACCCCTGCATCTGCGCTCAGTACTTTTGATATCTGGGAAGATCCGCGGAATGCGAAGGTATTTCTTCCAAAGCTGTTGTTTGGAGATACGCTGTTATTGTCCAGGTGAGAGTAAGATAAACGGAAAGTTCCTTTATCATTACCGCCTTCCATGGCTACGTTGGTATTAAAATATTTTCCTGTCTGGTACAGATCCTTTGCATTATTGGGTTTGGCGGTGTAAGGAACCTGCATACCATTAGGCAGGGTTACCATGCTGCCGTCCATTTTGGAACCGAAGCTGTAACCTCCTGCTGTGTTATCGTATTTACCGTCGAGCCCCTGACCGTACGAATTTTGCAGGTCAATAGCACCGCGGTATACTTTTTCCATCTGGGCAGTCTGGCTAACTGTAACGCCTATACCCTTTCTTGAGATACCTTTTTTGGTAGTGATCAGGATCGCACCATTGATAGCGCGGGAGCCATACAACGCAGTAGCAGCAGCACCTTTCAATACAGTTACTGATTCGTAATCGTCCGGGTTGAGGTTTTTCAGCACATTACCGAAGTTTACGTCGTTGGCGCTTTCATCGTTTTCAAAGATCACACCATCCAGTATAAAAATGGGTTGGTCTTTACCATTTAATGATTTAGCACCACGCAGCACGATACGCGGGGCAGCGGCAGGACCGCCGGCAGCTGCGGAGATGTCCAGACCTGCTACTTTACCCTGCAGAGCTGATACAGGGTTGATGGAGTTGGTTTTAGCCACATCAGCCCCTTTTAATTCTGTTACCGCATACCCGAGTTTACGCTGTTCGCGCTTCATACCCATAGCGGTAACCACTACTTCGTTCAGGTTCTTGTTGTCTTCTTTTAATACGATGTTTAGTGCAGACTGTCCGTTAACAGCTACTTCCTGGTTAATAAATCCGATGTAGGAAAAAACGAGGGTAGCACCATCTGCTACCTGGATTTTAAAATTTCCATCCGGGCCGGTTGTAGCTCCGTTGGAGGCGTTTTTCTCTTTTACGGTAACACCTGGTAAAGGCGTTCCTTTTGTGTCCTTAACGGTTCCCGTAACAGCTTTCTTATCCTGCGCCCAGGCAGTGATACAGCAGCATAAGAAAAGCAACGTGGTGAGAAGAAGTGATCTTCGCATAGCTTCCTTTTGGTTTAGTGAATTATAACAAGTGAATCAGACACATAAGCAAAAAACACGGAAGTCCCGTTACCATAAACATACCTGCATTGCACAGGAGTCCCGATGGTAATCACGTGGTTTCCGTTCTTAAAAAATAAAATGGAATTACTCCATTGGTATTAATTGTTATTCTGACATCATGCCAGTGATAAAACGTTTTAGCTACACCACATAAAAAAAACCTGTAAACCACTCTCACTTTTCATTTTCGCTACAAGTTTGGCTGATTTGTTTGAATAATGGTTTCAAACTTAGGGATAATTATGAGAAGTGCAAAGAAGATTTAACAATTTTTTTATTTATAGTTAACAGCTCGTTAAGAAAGAGAAAATACTATTTCCTGTGCTTAAAATAACATTAGATAATCGCTCCCTGGCCGCCTTCGGCGACGCGGCAAGCGATCATCTCCGCGACGAGTCCCTGATGATCAGCTCAGGCTCCAGCACCACCTGCTGTTGTGGGTAAGCAGGACTGCCCGCAGCGTGGTTCAGCTCTTTCATCAGTATATCTACCAGGCTTTTTCCAATAGCGGCAATAGGTTGCGACACGCAGGTGATCGACGGGCTGTGTAACCGGAAAAGATCGTGATCGTCGAAACCAACCAGCCCTATTTGTTTGCCTATTTCCCATCCCAGCGAGCGGATAGCCTCTATGCCAGCAATTCCCAGGTAGTTGGTAGCAAAAAAAACGGCGTCGAGGTCCTTCACTGAGGTAAGGAATTTCTTCATTTCGTTATTGAAACTTTCCCGGTCGAGATCGAACGGCAACCGCTTCACCAGTGATTTATTAAACGGGATCTTATGATCTTTAAGCGCTGCAGTAAAGCCATCCAGCCTTTCTTTCATCTGCGTTTGATCAGATGCAATGGTGACGATGGCAATTTTCCTGTAGCCCTGTTTTGCCAGGTGTGCAGTGGCTTCATATGCACCCTGGTAATTGTTGAGCACTACATAGTGACTGCTCACATGCGGAAAATAACGGTCTACCAGTACCAGTGGTTTGGCGGCAGATTGCAGCAGTTCAATTTCTTTGTCGAGGTTCTTTGTAGGCGTTATAATATATCCATCCACCTGCCGGTACTTTAACACTTCCAGCAAGCCCTTGGCCTTTTCTGTGTTGTCTTCCGTACTGCCGTAAAGCACTTTATAACCGTGCTTGTCCGCCTCATCTTCCACCACTTTGGCCAGCGTAGCAAAAAAGTTATTGGCAATATCTTCCACAATAAGGCCGATGGTTTTGGTTTTACCGGTGCGCAATCCGCGGGCAAGCTGATTGGGTTTATATTTCAGCCGCGTTGCAATTTTCTGGATTTTCTTACTTACCTGTTCACTGATCCTCTTCTCCTTTGCTTTGCCGTTGAGTACAAACGATACCGTTGTGGGAGATACTCCGGCTTGTTTTGCAATATCTTTAATAGAGATCCCTTTCATAGAAATAATGCTACATCGATTTAGCCGGACGTAATTTACAAAATGAAGTTGGAAATTACATTGTTGTACCAATTATTCCAAGTAACTCCCGCAAAACTATTCTCTTTCGTCTTGTCTGATTTTTATCACATAAAATGGTTATTTTGAGAAGAATGATATTTTTTTAACCAATTTTTAATAATTTGGCAACATTCATAGGACATTCTCAATACTACTCGCCTGCCTGCATAGGGTTCCCCTAAACGGTAATAATGGCGATGGTAATAAAGTACAGAACAGTCACAGTAATATAGTAGCTTAAATTAATACATGAATGAAACCCATCCTTATTAAAGTGGGGGCTTTTGCCGATAATCAGATCACCATCATAGAAAGAAGTGATCCTTATTTCAATACACCCTTTCATTTCCACCCCGAATGCGAGCTGGTATATGTAACAGAAAGCCACGGGAAAAGAATTGTGGGGGATAGCATTGAAAGCTTTGAAGAGGGCGATATGGTGTTTCTTGGCCCGCATATACCGCATGTGTGGTATAATGAGGAGGAATATTATAAGGGAGATGAAAACCTGAAGGCCCGTTCAGTGGTCATCTATTTTCCAAAAGATATATTCGGGGAGAAGTTTTACGGATTGCCGGAAACCAAGGCCCTCAGCGAATTATTCCACCGCGCACAAAGAGGGATGAAGATCACCGGCGCCACCCATGAGCTGCTGAAACCGGAAATCCTGGCCCTACCGCGGAAAGAAGGGCTGGACCGTATCATATCCCTGCTCAATATCCTGAAAACACTGTCGGAAACCCGCGACTGCTACTACCTGGCCAGCACCGGCTATTCCCATGCCTATAACGTAAAAGACAACCATAAGATAGATGAAGTATTCAAGTATGTAATGAATAACTTCTCCAAAGAAATATCCCTGCAGGATGTGGCCAGCATCACCAACCTGTCGCCACAATCTTTCTGCCGCTTCTTTAAAAACCGCACCAAAAAGTCGTTTGTACAGTTCCTGAACGAAGTACGCATAGGCCACGCCTGCAAACGGTTAACCGAAGAAGACTGGTCCATCGCTGAAATAGCCTACTCCTGCGGATTCAAGAACCTGTCTAACTTCAACCGCTTCTTCAAGGAAATAGTTGGCAAAACCCCCAAGGAATATAAAAATGAACTGCGCCTGAAGGAAGCATGATAAAAAATGTAATTATTTTATCATTTGGTTATTGAGTTATTTTAAAAAGCAAGGGGCCAAATGTCCTAATATCAAAATTTTCTTCTTACATTCAGTTCAGTAATTATCAACCAAAACGCTTAATTACTACTGTAATTCGATGTACAGCAGTTATTCCGACAACCAGTTAATTTCGCTGCTGAAAAGCGACGACACCGCTGCCTTTAATGCCATCTACGACCGCTACAGTAAACCATTGTATTTATTTATACACAGTAAACTGGACGCTACCGAGATCAGCAAAGATGTGCTGCAGGAGCTCTTTATTTCCCTCTGGGAAAAAAGGCATTCACTGATCCTCCGGGAATCACTGAAAGCATACCTGTACCAGGTAGCCCGCCACAAGATCATCGACATCTACCGGAAAAACGCTACCTACCGTAAATACCTGCAGCAACTCATCGAACATTTCGATGCACAACCGCATTCCATCACGGAAACGGTAGACAACAAAGCACGGACACAGGAACTGTTCGAGGCCATCAATCACCTGCCCGACCGTATGAAAGAAATTTTCATGCTCAGCCGGTTTGAAAACCTCAGCGTGGAACAGATTTCCACCCATCTTGGCCTTTCGCAGCAAACCGTAAAGAACCAGATCACCAAAGCGTTGAAGATACTAAGGACCAGCTATGCCAGGACCGACCTGACCATACTTTTGGCATTTGTCTATTTATTTGCCTGACCCGGGTAAAAAATAATTAAATGTACATGGTACCTTTTCCACGTTAATACGACTTATGAACACTTAAAACGGCAACAGGTGGACACAGAACAGATCAAAATATTGCTGGAGCGGTATAACCAGGGGAACTGCTCTCCTGAAGAAGAGGCTATTGTAGATCAATGGTTTGAAAATATCAACCGGCATAAGTCCACCTACGTAGCAGACAAGGAGCTCGACCAGGAACTGGACAGCATCCGCTTACAACTGAATGAACAGATCAGCCCCGCGCCAAAAGTGCGGCCTATCTATACCCGTTACTGGTATGCTGCCGCAGCAGCGGTGCTATTACTTGCTGCAGGGCTTTTCTGGTTTAACCGGCCATCGCCCGCTACCCGGCCAGCCGCCGGCAGTTTCCAGCCCCCGGTGATTGCACTGCAATCCAACCGGGTGATCAGGAACGGGTTCGTGGAAATCACCACTCCCAAGGGAAATAAAGAAAGTATTACCCTTGAAGACGGCAGCTCGCTGGAACTCAACGCAGGCAGCAAGGTGCGCTACCCTGAACATTTTGATGCCGGCAGCCGTACCATCTTCCTGGAAGAAGGTGAGGCCTTCTTTAATGTGGCGCCGGATCCGGCCAGGCAATTTGTGGTGAATACCGGGGAACTGGCTACCACCGCACTTGGCACGGCGTTTAACATCCGGGCATATGCCAGCGAACACAAAGTAACGGTAGCATTGGTAAGCGGTAAAGTGAAAGTAGACCAGCTGGATAAAAACAGCCGCTCATCTTCTTCACTCATCCTGCTGCCAAGCGAACAAATCAGCTACGACCGTATTTCACTCAGCATGGTAAAATCCGTATTCAGCAAACCCGAAGAAGTAACCGGCTGGAAACAGGGATACCTTGTATTCAGGGATGCTCCCTATAATGAAATAGTAACAGGTATAGAAAACCGCTATGGCATCACCGTTGTTAACAAAAGCAACAAAAAAGAATGGAACTATAACGGCTCTTTCAAAAATGAAAGCCTGAAAGATGTGATGGATATTATCTGCCTCGCCAAATCCCTTTCTTATACCATTAAAAACGATACCGTTTACCTGCAAAATAAAAACTAGTCCATATGAGG
This sequence comes from Chitinophaga polysaccharea, assembly GCF_902150045.1. Classification (GTDB taxonomy): domain Bacteria; phylum Bacteroidota; class Bacteroidia; order Chitinophagales; family Chitinophagaceae; genus Chitinophaga; species Chitinophaga polysaccharea_A. The sequence continues at coordinate 893,565 of NZ_CABFVU010000002.1, read as the reverse complement.
GTAAAGCCATGCCCCCTGATGTGGTTTGTATCCACGGGGTTGATGCTGACACTGCTGTTGGCGGGGAGCCTGAACACAACGACTAGTGCCATCACGCAAATACCCGACCCGCCCCCAGCTATAGTTGTCACCATTCAGGTGAAAGACAAAAACCTGGAAGATGTAATGACCGAAATTTCGGCGAAAACAGGCCTGAATTTTCACTACGACAAAGCAGACCTTAACCTGAAGAAAAAGATTACGTTAAACTGTACTAAAACACCCATAGATGAAGTTCTTACGTTATTATCAGTGCAGGCAGGGTTAAAATTTACCCGTATCAATAATAAAATTATAGTAGGAGCAGAAAGTGATACCGGGACCTCACCTGCTGTAAACCTGCTGGATCATGTGTCCCTGGAAAGAGATATCAGTGGAACAGTACGCGACAACAAAGGCACGCCACTCCCCGGAGTCACCATTCAGATCAAACATTCCAACAAAGGAACCCAATCCAACGCCGATGCCGGTTTTTCACTGAAAGCCAGCACCGGCGATGTGCTTGTGTTCAGTTCCGTAGGCTTCATTACCCGCGAAGTTACCGTAGGTACCGATCCGGCTATCCATGTGCGCCTGCAGGAAAATGTAAAAGCCCTCAGTGAACTGGTGGTCACTGCCCTGGGCATCCAGAAAAAAAGCAGGGAACTGCCTTACGCTACCCAGCAGCTGGATGGCGACGACCTTCAGCTGGTAAAAGACGCCAATGTGATCAACAGCCTGAACGGGAAAACGGCCGGCGCCACCATCACCCGCAGTGCTTCCGGTATCGGCGGTTCGGTAAGAGTAGTGCTGCGCGGCAACAAGTCAACCCGTGAAAATCAGCCGCTATATATTGTTGATGGCGTACCCTATGCCAACTATACCCCTGCACAGCCGGCGGATGTATGGGGGCAGACGCATAACATCATCGGCGCCGGTGGCCGCGATGGAGGAGATGGCATTTCCAACATCAACCCCGATGACATAGAAAGCATCAGTATCCTGAAAGGCGCTTCCGCAGCCGCGCTTTACGGCAGCCAGGCCGCCAACGGCGTTATCCTCATCACTACTAAAAAAGGTAAGCCCGGCCGGAGCAAAATTGACATTTCTTCTGATTATACCAGGGAAATGCCCGCATTGCTTCCTCCCCTGCAATACCGGTATGCCCAAACTGATACACCCGGCGTAGACAAAGTAGGCACCCCGCAACCCGGCTCCCTGGGCAGCTGGGGCCGACCTGTTAACGTACCGGATCATGTAAGGCACTTCTATAACACCGGCTCCACCTTCACCAATACCATCGCTTTCAGCGGCGGTACGGAAACCGCGCAGAGTTATTTTTCATACGCCAATACAACCAATAAAGGAATTCTTCCCACCAACAAATTCGACCGTCATACGGTAAACCTGCGCGAAACACTGAAACTGCTGAACGATAAACTGGTGATGGACGCCAATGTATCTTTCACCGCACAAAGCACTACCAATCGGCTTTCATCGGGATTGTACTACAGTCCTATCTCCGGGCTTTACACCTTTCCCCGCGGACAGGATTTCGATTATTATAAAAACAACTTTGAATATTACGACCAGGGCCGCGATCTGTACATGCAGAACTGGTGGAATATCCGTAATGATAAAAAATGGATAGGGCAGGACGATCAGCAGAATCCCATGTGGGCACTGCACCGCGATCTGCGGCTGGATTCCAGGTACCGTGGCCTCGCTACGCTGTCGCTCACCTGGCAGCTGAATGATTGGTTGTCGCTCAAAGCACGGGGCAACTTCGACAAATCGCTGGATCAGTATGAACTGGAAGCCTATGCCGGTACACAGATCGTATTAGCCGGTTCCAACGGGCGGTACACGCTTGAGCGGGAATTCAATACCCAACTATATGGGGACATGATGCTGAATGCCAGCCGCAAAATGAATAAGTGGCTGCACCTGACCGGTAATATCGGGGCAAGTATTACAGATACCAAAGCGCATGAGCGCACCTTTAACGGCTCCAATCCCAATGCAGATCCGGGCCTTACCTATCCGAATAAATTTTCCGTATCCAATATCCTGAGTACCTCGCTCGATGCGCAGCACAGCATAGACCAGAAACAGCTGCAGGCACTTTTCAGCAACATACAGGCAGGCATCAACAATTATCTTTTCCTGGATCTTACAGGGCGCAACGACTGGTCCAGCACATTTGCCTATACCTCCACCCTGCATAAAGGATACTTCTATTATTCCGCCGGCCTATCGGCCGTATGGAGCGAGATGTTTAAAATGCCGGCGCCCATCGATTTCCTGCGCTCCCGCATTTCCTATGCAAAAGTAGGGAACGACATTGCTGCTTACTCCTCGAGGCCCGCAGCGTTCAGCCTGCAAACCATCGCCGGCGTTACGCGCGTAGTGCTGAACCAGCGTATACTATACCCCGGGCTTAGCCTGGAGCCGGAAGACAACCGCTCCTTTGAAATAGGACTGGAAGCGCACCTGCTGAAAAACAGGATCACCGCCGACGTTACCTTCTACAAAAACAATAACTACAAACAATACATGGAAGTGCCGGCGCCACTTGGTAATAAGTATAACACCTACTATCTCAACATGGGTAACATACAAAATCAGGGTTGGGAAGCCACACTCACCTTGATGCCTATACGTAATAAGGCCGTTTCCTGGACCAGCACCATCAACTTCGCCGCGAATAAAAACAAGATCATATCGCTTTCCAACTCAAGGATCATCGGCGCAGATACCAGCAGTATGTTTGTGCTCACCGATTTTGGCGTGAATATGTTCGGCTCTTTTATCATGGAAGGAGGATCATGGGGAGATATTTATTCCAATAAGGAACTGGTACAGGATGATAAGGGCGCCTACATCATCGATGCAGCAGGTAAGCTGCAAACGCGCAATGCATTTAAAAAAGTAGGCAACCCTAATCCTGATTTCACCATAGGATGGAACAACAGCATCGACTATAAGAACTTTAACCTGAGCTTCCTGGTAGACGGCCGTTTCGGCGGCAAGGTAATGAGCGTTACCCAGGCGGTGCTCGACTGGTACGGCGTGAGTGAAGTAAGCGCCAAAGCCCGTGATAATGGCGGCGTGGATATCAATGCCGTAAACAGCAACGGTACACCCCACAGCGGAAAAATTGATGCGCAAAGCTACTATACCACCATTGGCGGCAGGGCCGGTATCGGTGAAATGTATATGTATGATGCCACCAACATCCGCTTACGGGAACTGAGCCTGAGCTACCGCATACCACTGAAATGGAAATGGATCCGCAATATGCGGATGGGCATTGTAGGCAGGAACCTTTTCTTTTTTGAGCTGCATGCCCCGTTTGATCCTGAAGTATCTATGGGTACCGGCAATGGCCTGCAGGGTGTAGATGTTTTTGGGTTACCACCCGTACGCAGTATGGGTATTAACCTGAGATTAGGAATTTAAAATACTCACCAATGAAAAGCTGGAAAACAACCACATTATTCGCTGTTATGGCAATTATGCTGGCAAGTGCATGTACGAAGAAATTTGATGAGATCAACAAGAATCCTTTCGACTTTACAGAAGAGGAACTGAAAGCCGATTACCGGCTGATGGGAGAACCTTTGTCGCAGGCGCAGCTGAACCTGCTCATTTATAACGATCCCCCCACCGCCCAGCTGCAGCAAAATCTCAATGCGGATGTCTTTTCCGGCTATATGATGGTGCCTACTCCCTTTGAAGGCAATATCAACAATACCAACTACGGCCTGTTATACTACTGGAATAATAAACCCTGGCAGGTTACCTACAGCAATGTGATGAAAACCTGCGACTTTGCACAATCCAAAGCCAAAGGACATTACGCTGATTTCTATGCATGGGCACAGATCATCAGGGTGGAAGCCATGCATCGCATCAGCGATATTTACGGGCCCGTTATTTATACAAAGTATGGCATACTGAATGAAGAAATGGGCATTGATTATGATTCACAACAGGAAGCCTACTATGCTTTTTTTAAAGACCTGGGTGAAGCGATAGACACACTCACCGGTTTTATCAGCAGCGGCTTTCCCCAACGTTTCGCCACATTCGACCTTGTATACAAAGGCGATTATACCCAGTGGGTAAAATTTGCCAACACACTGCGTTTACGGCTGGCCATCCGTATTTCGGGGATTGATCCGAAGAAAGCAAAGGAAGAAGGAGAAGCTGCATTGAGCCATCCACTCGGATTGCTCACCCTGCCCGCAGATAATTTTGCAGTGAATATATCGCCGGTTACACATCCGCTGAATATCATGTGCTACACCTGGGCCGATCTGAGGATGAGCGCTCCTATGGAATCAATATTAACCGGGTATAAAGATCCGCGGCTGGCTCATTATTTTGTTCCTACAGACGATGGGGTAAATATTTATCATGGCATACGCAACGGTATCAGGATTGCCGCCAAGGAAGAATACAGCGGTTTTTCACAGCTGGTGAAATTTGACAACAGGATCCTGTTCATGACGGCAGCGGAAGCCTGGTTCCTGAAAGCTGAAGCAGCGCTATACGGATGGAAAGGCGCCGGGAATGCCGCTACCAACTATGCCGCCGGTATCAGTACCTCTTTTAATCAGTACGGCATTCCTAACGTCAATGCATATATGAACAATAGCGTGGATAAACCTCATCCCTATATTGATCCGCAGAACAGCGATAACAACGTGCCGGAAGGTGATCCCCACTTAAGCACCATTACCATCAAATGGGAAGAAGATGCGCCATTACAACGGAAACTGGAACGCATTATCACACAAAAATGGATCGCCATGTTTCCCGAAGGGCAGGAAGCCTGGAGTGAATTCCGCCGCACCGGTTATCCGAAATTATTTCCTGTAGTGATCAATAACAGCGGTAATACTATTTCTACTGAAAAATTTATCCGGCGCCTGCCTATGCCACAGATAGAACTTGTTACCAACCCCAAGGCGGTTGCCCGTGCCATAGCCACGCTCAGAGGCCCTGACACCGGCGGAACCCCGCTCTGGTGGGATCTCCGTTAACATCTCCCCAAAAAATAAAAATAATTTAAAACAGGATAGTACTAAAAATAACTCCGCACGACTCCTTTCCTGAAGCGCCGCATTTGAGCGCTTCAGGCTATGTAACCTGTAACAGGCAGGCGTTATCAAAAACATATTTCATGTAAGGGAAACACATCACAACAACACTGCTTTGCTCAACCCGGTTCAACACATTGCGATAGGCAATGAGGCTTTGCACGCTCCTATGGGCCGGTATTGCATATAACGCGGGGGAAAACAACCGCTAAAGGATGGTGCGCGCCATGCTAACGGGTATTCATTTTCTAAAAGCACGCAAAAAATGAACAGTTTAAATCAACAATATAAATCCCATTTATTAACCAAATAAAAAGGCAAGTATGAAAAAAAACCTACGCCTTATGAAAGTGTGCGCTATGACCGGTCTGGCCCTCACTTCCATATTAGCCGACAGTGCATATGCGAAGGCCGCCGGCTATGCATGGTCGCCCGCATCTTCATTCCGTAGCACTTTCCAGGAAAAAGAAATCAGTGGCACCGTAAAGGACAGCAAAGGCAACCCGCTTCCCGGTGTTACTGTACAAATCAAAGGCGCCTCCAAAGGCACACAAACAAGTGCAGAAGGTAAATATCATATCAATGCTAAAACCGGTGATGTGCTTGTTTTCAGCTATGTTGGATTCGCTGTGAAAGAAAGCAGCGTTGGCAGCAACGCCACCGTGAATGTTACATTGGAAGACAATGTAAAAGGACTTAATGAACTGGTAGTTACCGCACTCGGTATACAACGTAAAGCAAAAGACCTCACCTACTCTACCCAACAGGTAAAAGGAGAAGATCTTACCAATGTAAAAGAAACAAACGTTATCAATAGCTTATCCGGCAGAGTATCCGGTTTACAGATCAACCGCAGCGCTTCCGGTGTGGGCGGTTCTGCCAGGGTGATATTACGCGGACAAAAATCTATCCGTGAAAACCAGCCCCTGTATGTAGTAGATGGAGTACCTATTGCCAACTTCACCAGCGCACAACCCGGCGACCTGTGGGGACAGGCATCCGGCGCATCTTCCGGCGGCCGTGACGGAGGCGATATTCTAAGCACCATCAACCCGGATGATATTGAAAGCATCAACGTACTGAAAGGCGCTTCCGCATCTGCATTGTATGGCAGCCAGGCCGGTAACGGGGTGATTATCATTACCACGAAAAAAGGAAAGATAGGTCAGGCTAAGGTGAACTTCTCCTCCAACTTCACGATCGACAGGCTCGCTTATCTCCCCGAATCACAAAACTCCTATCTTCAAACAGGCGCAGGTACGATCGACAGCTGGGGCAAAGCAGGCAGCAGCCGGGAAATTGTGAAAGATTTCTTCCGGACAGGCACTACCTGGATCAATTCTGTAAACATAGCCGGCGGTACAGAAAAAGCGCAAACCTACTTCTCTTATTCCAACACCACGAATAAGGGCATCATGCCTACCACAAAGTATGGCCAGCACACGCTCAATTTCAGGGAAACAGGTACTTTCCTGAACGACAAACTGACTGCCGACGCAAATGTACAGATGACTACACAAAATGCGCATAACCGCCCTACTTCCGGTTTGTATTATAACCCGCTTACCGGTTTATACATTTTCCCCAGGGGACTGGATTTTGAAAGTTACAAAAACAACTATGAGTACTTCTCCACCATGCGTAACGTGAACATGCAGAACTGGTGGAATATCAACTATGATAAAGGCCAGGCGGGGGAAGACTTCCAGCAGAACCCATACTGGATATTGAACAGGAACGTTACCGAAAACAGGAAAGATAATCTCATTGCTTCACTGAGCCTGCGGTATGCTATCAACGACTGGTTAAATGTACAGGTACGTGGTAACGCCAACAAAGCATGGGACAAGTATGAACTGAAAGCAAACGCAGGTACACAAACAACCATCGCTGATGCCAACGGCCGTTATACATACGATTACCTTACCAGTACGCAATACTATGGCGACCTGCTGGTATCCGGTAACAGGAAATTATCTGATAAACTGGGATTCAATTTTACTGCCGGTACCAGTATCAATGATCTGAAACAGGACCGCACCTTTATAGATTCCAAAGACGGCGATCTTGCATTTGCGAATGTATTCCACATCGGTAACCTGAAACTGAGCCCTGCAGCGAAATTAACGCCCACCGGCGCCAGGAGGCAGACCCAGTCTGTGTTTGCAACCGCCGGCATAAACCTGAGCGAAAAAGTATTCCTGGACCTGACCGCCCGTAACGACTGGTCGTCCACCCTGGCTTATACTCCTTCCATGAAGAAAGGATACCTCTATTACTCCGCCGGTTTAAATACCATTCTCAGCGATGTATTCAAGATGCCTTCTTCCATCACCTATTCAAAGATCCGCGCTTCCTATGCGAAAGTGGGTAATGATGTGGACCAGTTTGTAACAAGACCAACCAACCAGGTGATTTCAGGAACGCTGATATCCAATATTGCCGGTCCTTTTGGCGGTATCGCGCTGAAGCCAGAGATCACTACTTCCGTTGAAATTGGTACCGAGTGGAGGTTCTTCGATAATCGCCTCAACCTGGATGTTACCTGGTACAACTCCCACACCAAAAACCAGTACTTCGATTTCCCTGTATCCGTAGGCTACCTGTATCCTAATGCTTACCTGAATGCAGGCGATGTACAGAATACCGGTATTGAAGCCACACTGGGATACCAGGTGATCAAGCAAAAGAACGTAGGCTGGAACACCGGCTTCAACTTTACCCGTAACCGGAACAAACTGATCAAACTGGCACCGCAGCTGAACGGGGATTATACCATCACGCCAAAAGGAGACAACGTTAATACATATGCGTTAGTACTTCATGAAGGCAGCGCCTATGGCGACATCTACGGAAAGAAAGCCTTACGCAATGAAAGCGGTGCGCTGGTAATAGATGATGAAACCGGCAAGCCCAAAGCAAAAGACGGCAAACTGGAATACCTGGGCAACCCTACGCCGGATTTCCTGCTGGGATGGAACAACTCCATCAACTGGAAAAAATTCAATGTGAACATCCTTGTGGATGGCCGCTTTGGCGGTAAGGTAATGAGCATTACCCAGGCGATGATGGACCAGTACGGCGTATCAAAAGCAACTGCAGACGCACGTAATAACGGCGGCGTGGATGTTCCCGCTGTGTACGCCAGCGGCAAGGCCTACACCGGCAAAATACCGGCAGACCTGTACTACCAGGGTATTGGCGGCCGTGCAGGCATCACTGAATTCTATATGTATGATGCTACCAACATCCGCTTAAGGGAATTATCCATCAGCTATGGTTTTGCATTGAAACCAGGATTCTTCAAAGATATGAAGCTTGGACTGGTAGGACGTAACCTGTTCTTCATCACTAAAAAAGCGCCTTATGATCCCGAACTGAGCATGAGCACCGGCAATGGTGTACAAGGTGTGGATGTATTTGGTTTACCATCTACCCGCAGCTTTGGACTGAACCTGAAATGTGCATTTTAACCTGATTAAGAACAACAAAAACAAGAGCTATGAATTATAAAATATTCAAAATAGCAGGTCTGGCTATGGCAGCCACGCTATGCTTCAGCAGCTGTACCAAAAACTTTGAAGACATCAATAAAAATCCCTACGGTTCCACCGACGATGAACTGGCAGCCGATTTCGCACTGGTTCCGGCCTTGCTGCAACAGGCGCAACGCAGTATTTACCTGTATCAGCCGGCTCCCACTTTCCAGCTGCAGCAAAACCTGCTGAGCGATATTTACAGTGGTTATATGATGTCGCCCACACCTTTTGGCGGCAATATCAACAACATCACCTACAGCTTCGTGGATGGCTGGATCAACACCACTTTCAGTACCGGCTATACGAATGTAATGAACCCCTGCTTCAAAGTGGCCGGTTTCACAAAAGGCAAAGTACCGGACAGCTATGCCATGTCGCTCATCATTAAGGTGGAAGCCATGCACCGCACCTCCGATATCTTCGGCCCTATCATCTACAGCAAATACAATACACCGAATGCAGATGGTTCTATCGATTACGACAGCCAGAAGGATGTGTATTATACTTTTTTTGAAGAGCTGAAAACAGCGATCGATATCCTTACGCCGCTGGCAGATAAGCCTTCTACAGCGTTGTTCACAAAATCAGATCTTGTATACGGCGGCAACTACAAACAATGGCTACAATTTGCCAACACACTGCGTTTGAGGCTTGCCTTACGCATTGTAAACGTAGATGCAGCCAAAGCCAAACTGGAAGGGGAAGCCGCCCTGGCCAATGCAGGCGGATTACTGCAAACCTATAAAGATAACTTCACCGTGGATATTGGTACCACCACCCATCCGTTGAACACCATCTGCGGTTCCTGGGGCGATATCCTGATGGGGGCGCCAATGGGCACTTACCTCGGCGGGTACAATGATCCCCGCCTTCCTTTATACTTTAAGAAGGCAGTAGATCCTGTTGTAAAAGATAAATACATCGGTATCCGCAATGGTATCAATATTGATGGTAAAGCGCGCTATGCTGATTATTCCAAGCTGGCAGACCTGCCTGGCAAATTGCAACTGGTAACGGCTGCTGAAGCCTGGTTCCTGAAAGCAGAAGCGGCTATCCGCGGATGGGCCGGTGCAGGTAACGCACAAACCAATTATGAAACCGGTATACAAACATCCTTTAATCAATATTCACTGGGCAGCGCCGGCACTTATTATAACAATGCCACTTCCCTGCCTGCTGAATACATTGATCCCAAAGCAATGACAGCCGGCCAGAATGATATTAAAAAAGGTTCGCAGTACCTGAGCACCATCACCATCAAATGGGATGAAGGCGCCAACTTCGACAGGAAACTGGAACGTATCATTACCCAGAAATGGATCGCTAATTTCCCTGAAGGACAGGAGGCATGGAGTGAATTCCGCCGCACCGGTTATCCGAAACTGTTCCCGGTTGTTGTGAACAACAGTGGTGGAAAAGTAAGCACTACTGATTTTGTTCGCAGAGCCCCATTCCCGAGTAATGAATACTCTACCAACGGCGCAGGTGTTACCAAAGCGGTTGCCACGCTGAGTGAGCCCAAAGATGTGGGCGGTACGCACCTGTGGTGGGATCCTAAAAAATAAAAACAGACATTCTTATTTTGAATCGCGTGCATAAAAAAGGCCGGTTCTGTTGAGGACCGGCATTCTTTGCGGATTTTGTCTGACTCAGGATTTAGATGATTACGCTGATTACATTGATTTACCTTTTAGTTTTTTTTATAGACTAGGGAGATAAAAGCGCATTCCGCTGCTATCTCCCTATTTGTTCTTATCAATTTTAAAAGATCTGTTTTCTTTAAAAAAATCTGTGTAATCAGCGTAATCATCTAAATCCTGAGCCAGACAACATCCGCTCTTTTACTTTTGAAAAAACTGGTGGAAAAACAGCAATTGGTATTTCACCGCATTTGCCCAGTAGTTCCAGTTATGCTCCCCGGGACGCTCTATATAATCGTGATCGATACCTGTCAGCAATAATTTTTTATGAAGATCCCGGTTTACATCAATAAAAAAGTCTTTCACCCCGCAATCGATGATCAGCGATAAAGCGCCGGACTTCAGGCTGTCTACCTGCTTAATTACCGTATAGTCGTACCAGTTAGCCCCATCCTTTCCGGGATCACCGAGACGTTTTTTAATATCCCAGTTCTTCGGGAAGGGCCGGAAATCCACGCCGCCGCTCATGCTGCCGGCAGCGCCAAACATATCCTGGTGGCGGATGGCAAGGAACAGCGCACCGTGGCCGCCCATGCTCAGGCCGGCAATGGCACGGTGAGCGGGCTCTGGCAGGGTTTGATAGTGCTGATCTATATATTGCGGAATTTCCTTTGATACATAGGTTTCAAAACGCATAGAGCTATCTACCGGGCTGTCAAAATACCAGCTGGTTACTGCGCCATCGGGGCATACGATCATGCACTGGTAGGCATCCGCCAGTTCCTTGATAACCGGCACATTGGTCACCCAGTTGGCGAAATTACCACCGGCGCCGTGCAGCAGGTATACTACCGGGTACCGCTGCGTACCGTTTTTATAGGTGGCGGGCGTAATGACCACACATTTGTAGGCGCGCTTCATTTTTGCGCTGAGAATAGATACGGTATCCACATCCGCTGCCCTGGCCGTTTGCGCCAGGCATATCAATAATAAGAAATGGGCTATTGCTTTCATTACTCTGGCTTTTAAAGCATCTTAAAAAATAAGGCGGCTATCATACTATAATGATAGCCGCCACAAAATATAAAATAGCTTGTTTATTTTATACTGGCTTTCTTCATCGGGTTATCGCCGCTGGAAGCGCCCCGTACGCCCCCGGTTGACTTAAACAGCTCAAACCTGGAAGCCGCAGCCTCCCGTGGCCAGCTGTTATTGCTTTCGTCTATATCGGCTGTTTCGCGCAGTGGGTCCAGCCTCACAGCTACCGCCTGTTTATCTTTCGCAAACACTTTTGTTACTTCATTTTCATTCTTGCGCCAGATATAGGCAGAAATACGGTCGGTTTCTTTTGTGCCATCTGCAAAGGTCCATTCAATAATAAGGGGCATTACCAGTCCACCTTTATTGGAAAATGTAAGCTGGTAGAAATTCTTCTTACTATCATACAGCGCTTTTTCTTCTTTACTCAGCCCATTGTAAAACTGGTTGTAGGCGGCTTTATCTTCCTGTCTTACCCCGAAGCGGTTCCATTTGCTGTAGAAATCCTGCAGGCTGGTATCCTGGTCTACCGCGAATTTCACGCCGGCGGCTTTGTTGCGCTGCCTGGCTATATGGTCCATATTTTTCTCATAGGTAGCCTGTTCGTTCCTGGCAGTTTCTTCCGGGTTCTTCCCATCCATGCGATACCATTTTACGCTGTCGATAGAGATATCTACCGGTTCAATCCCAAAGAACCATCCGCGCCAGAACCAGTCCAGGTCTACAGCAGAGGCATCTTCCATGGTACGGAAGAAATCGGCCGGTGTGGGGTGTTTGAATGCCCAGCGGCGGGCGTATTCACGGAAAGCAAAATCAAACAGGTCGCGCCCCATGATGGTTTCTCTCAGAATATTCAGTCCTGTTGCCGGCTTTGCATAAGCATTCGGCCCAAACTGCACAATATTCTCCGAGTTGGTCATGATAGGTTCCAGCTGATCTTTCGGCATCTTCATATAATCCACGATCTTATGGGCAGGGCCGCGGCCGGAAGGAAAGTTGCTGTCCCATTCCTGTTCCGCCATAAACTGGCAGAAAGTATTGAGCCCTTCATCCATCCAGGTCCACTGTCTTTCATCGGAGTTCACGATCATAGGGAAGAAGTTGTGTCCCACTTCATGGGTGATCACTCCTATCATACCGTTCTTTGTCGCTTCGCTGTAGGTACCGTCTTTATCGGCGCGGCCGTAGTTAAAGCAGATCATGGGATATTCCATTCCGTTGGCGGCTTCCACGGAAATGGCTACCGGGTAAGGATATGGAATAGTATGTTTGGAATAGGACTTAAGCGTATGCGCCACTACTTTCGAGGAATACCGGCGATACAGCGGGTAGGCTTCCGGGCCGTAGTACGACATGGCCATTACCTTACTGCCTTCCACGTTAGCTGCCATCGCATCCCATACAATGCGGCGGGACGAGACCCAGGCGAAATCGCGTACGTTCTGTGCTTCGTATACCCAGGTATTTGTTTTACCGGAATGGCCCTGCATAGCTTTTTTCACCTCATCGAGATTTACCACTTCCACCGGTTCGCTGCTGTTTTGCGCCTGTTGCCAGCGCTGGTACTGCGCCGGTGTGAGCACTTCCTTGTAGTTCTGGCATTCGCCGGTAGCGCCAACAATATGATCAGCGGGAACGGTCATGCGCACACGAAAATTGCCGAATGTAAGGGCAAATTCCCCCCTGCCGGTAAACTGTTTATTCTGCCAGCCCTGAAAGTCGGAATATACTGCCAGTCGCGGGTACCACTGTGAAATAGTGTACAGGTAGTTTTTATCTTCCGGGAAATATTCATAACCACCGCGGCCGCCGATAGTCATACGGTCGGAGATATTATACCACCACGATACCCTGAACCGGAACTTTTCACCTGGCATCAATGGTTTTGGCAGATCTATGCGGAGCATGGTCTGGTTAACCGTATAAGGCAACGCTTTACCATCGGCGTCTGTCAGCTTTACAATCTTTACGCCCAGGTCTTTCACCGGAGGAAGGATCCTGTTCAGTGTAGCCATCGTCATTTTATCAGACATGCGGCTTTCATCGAATTGCTGGTTGTCGCTTTTGGGGTCGTGCTCATTCTCGTCCAGCTGCAACCACAGGTAGCTAAGCGGATCGGGCGAATTATTAAAGTAGGTAATGGTTTCCGCGCCGGTAAGTTTCTGCTGTTCATCGTCCAGCTGCGCTTCTATATCATAATCAGCCCGTTGCTGCCAGTATTTGGGCCCGGGAGCGCCGGACGCGGAGCGGTACATATTAGGTGTTTGTAACATGGCGCCCAGCTGCTCAAAACGGTTGCCATGATTGGATCCGGGATTGCTCTGCGCCTTCAGCAGCAATGCGCTGCAGCACAAAACCCCGGCGAGATAAAGTTGTTTTCTCATAAACAGTATTATATAAACAGTGCTCTTACGCCTTGAATAACCATCAGAAATGCCGCGCCAAAAGTAGCAGAAGAAAGGAACATATTCCAATCCCGGCGTTTTAAGCTGCCAAATTTCACGATCGTTGTAGAAATGAGCAGAATGCACATTACAATGATGATCTGTCCGAATTCCAGTCCTAAATTGAATCCCAGGAGTGGTTTAACAATATTTGCCTGGCTTCCCAGCAAACTTTTCAGGTAATTGGAAAACCCCAGTCCATGGATCAATCCGAAAAATAACGCATAGAAATAATTCAGTTGCAGTTTTTGCGGCTCATCGTCTTTCCGGATAATATTGGAAATGGCGGTGATACAAATGGTAACGGGTATCAGGAATTCAATCAGTGCCGCAGGTATACGGATAATGTGTAACACACTTAAAGCCAGCGTAATAGAATGACCCACTGTAAATGCAGTCACCAATACCAGTACTTTTCTCCAGTCGCGCAGCAGGTAAATGGCGCTCAACGCTATTACAAAAAGAATATGGTCATACGCATCCCAGTTTATAATATGTTGCCACCCCAGCTGAAAATACAACTCATCCATTGTCCCCTTTTCTATAATTTTGGTAATTATAAAGCGTAAAAGTTAATTTTTTTAAAAATATTAGTCCAGTGGGTTTATTATTATGTAAATGGTGGATGGCATTGTGGCTTACAGCCATGCATCCCTTTTATGCAAGCGTGACGGAGATTTCACATGATGCCGGTAAAAAAGAACTGCAGGTAAGCTGCCGTATTTTTACAGATGACCTGGAGAACACGCTTAAAGCGCAATACAAGGCCCCACTGGATCTTACCCATCCTGCCAACAGGAAACAGGCGGAGGGATACGTGGCCGCCTATCTTTCACAACATCTTGTAATTACTCTCGACGGTAAAAATATTCCCCTGCATTTTATTGGTTACAGGATAGAGGAAGATGCGGTATGGAGCTTCCTGGAAGCGGAAAATATACCAGCGCCCAAAAAGGTACAGGTGAAGAATAACCTGTTGTATGAACGGCATCCTTCGCAAACGAATATGGTGCATGTGCTGGTTGGTGGAGAGCGGAAAAGCACCAAGCTGGATAACCCGGAAGATATGGTGGTGATGGGGTTTTAAAGGGTAAAAAGGGAATTCAGCTCATTTACATTGTCTAAATTAAATTTCATTATTTGAAATTTAATTTCTAATTTTGGAAGATAAACTCATGTTATGGTGATCGTCTCGAAAACGGCAATCAATGAGTTTTCCTTAAGCATCCAGATGCTGTTGACCCTTTATTGTACTGATATTATGTTAGTAAACTGGCTGACTGGTCAAAGTTTTCGGATATAAAGGAAAGCTTTAATACGGTTGATTATATTGGTGATGACCTATATGTTTTTGATATAGGTGGAAATAAATTCAGATTAATAGCAAGAATTTTCTTTCGGGTCCGAACCATATACATAAGATTTATAGGAACGCATAAGAATATGATAAAATAAAACCTGGTTCACTTTAGGCGACAGGCCCAATCAGCATATGGGTGATGTATGCATACAGCAAAAACGATAATATGAAAAAGTTACGCAACCCTTCATTGTCCTCAGAAAAAGAATATGCTGCCGCAATGCAACGTATTCACCTGTTAATGAAAAAAGGCGAGTCAAATTTAAAAGCCGGCGAACTAAAAGAACTTCAACAACTTTCCATCGCTGCTGAGCGCTATGAAGATACACGTTATCCGCTTCCCAAACCAACTACATTAGCAGGTATGATAGAACTTAAAATGTTTGAAATGAAACTCAAACAAAAAGAAATGGCAATTATGCTGGATATTGGAGAGGCTAAATTTTCACAGATCCTAAACGGCAAACGGAATGCTGATGTAGATTTTTTAAAAAAAATATATCACAAGCTCAAAATTGACGCGGATTTTATTATGCAACATGTTTAACTCCTGTTATCCACAAACTTCACCGGTTTACGGCTATTTTCCGGGAACTGCATCCGCATAATATCCTGCTGCCCGGTATACCTTACCTGTGGGATTACGCGCAGCTTCGCCTGCAGGTAGGATTTTATTTTACGGTCCATCTCCTCTGATTCCTCGCGTGGCCACAGGTGGAGCAGTATTTCATCAGTGCCCAGCTCATTGGAGTATACTTCTACCACAAATTCCTTCACATCTTCCATATCATTGAGCAAATCAAACAGGGCCGGTGGATACAGCGTAGTGCCTTTATATTTGATCATCTGTTTTTTACGTCCTATTACGGGAGATAACCGGAGCGTATGCCTGCCGCATGAACAGGCTTCATAATGATACTGGCAAATGTCGCCTGTTTTGTAACGCAGCAGGGGCATGCCTTCCACGCCAAGTGTAGTGATGGTCACTTCTCCTTCCTCACCGGGGGCTACCGGCTGGTTATTTTCATCCAGCAACTCCACGTACAATAGTTCGGGATGATGATGACCTCCCTGCCCTGCCCTGCATTCGGTAAAGGCAGTCTGCATTTCAGTGGATGCATAAGTGGAATACAGCTTGATATTCCATTGCTCTGTGATCTTCTTACCCAGTACATTGAGTGAAAAATCTGTGTTACGGATATTTTCCCCGATACATACGGCTTTCTTTACGGAGGTCTGGTTAATATCTATGTGATGCTCTTTTGCGTAAGCAATGAGCTTTACTATAAAGGAAGGCACCCCTACAATGGTGGTAGGCTGAATGCGCTGTATATTTTCCCATTGCATACTGGGCACACCGGGACCAACCCGCAACACGCCAGCACCCAGTTTGCGGATGCCGTTATAATAAGCCATCCCGGCCATGAACTGGCGGTCGAGTGTGAGCATCAGCTGGTAAATGTCGCTGTCGGTACCATCGGCGCAACAGAAAGAAATATATTCATTGTAGCTTAAACGCTGCAGGTCTTTTTCCGTTAAAGCAATGATCACGGGGCGTCCTAATGTACCGGAGGTAGTGGTGTACTCGGCTATCTTGCTTTTATCCACACAAAGGAATTCCCAGTTATGTTCCTGCAAATCCTCTTTGGTAACGGGAGGTATCTGTGAAAATGCTTCCAGCGATTGAACCTGGTCCGCAACAATGTCATGCTTTTTAAACCATGCTTTATAGAACGGTGAAAACTCACGCAGGTATCCCAGCAGGCGCAGTACTTCTTTCTCCTGGTAAGCCCTGATAGCTGCTTTAGACTGTAGTTCTATATCCGGTATATACATCTTCTGTAAATTTATCCTTCTAAAATCACCGTGGCAACGGCGGCGCTTTTTTCATGTGATAAGGATACCCATATTTTCCTTATGCCTGCCTGTTCATACCTGGCAGCTCCGTTCCCTATTAAAAATAACTCCGGTTTCCCGGCGGCATCGTTACGTATTTCTATTTCGTCGAAGTTTACGCCTCCGTTGCCCCAGCCTGTGCCCAAAGCCTTTAGCAGGGCTTCCTTTGCCGCGAAACGGGCCGCATAGCTTTCTGCCGGCACCGCCTGGTTTTCGCAGTAACTGATTTCAAAAGGAGTGAAAACCAGGTTACGGAATCCATCTCCCTTCGCCAGCTTTGCCGCTATACGTGGCACTTCTACGATATCTGTCCCGATGCCAATGATCATAACAGTTAGCTTTTTAATTTAGCATTACACAGTGCCAGTTGCTTGCGGATATGATCTTCCTCTCCTTTGGTAGCAATTACTTTTGTTAAAGCCGTTTCATAATAGGATTTTGCTTTGGCATATGCTTTCTGCTTATACTCATAATCGCCTGCCAGCACATAGGTATGGTAATAGGCGGGGTTGGAAGCAATCAGCGCATTGATATCCACTGCCTTTCCTTCTTTCAGCTGGTCTCGCAGCCGGCGGTATGTTTCAAAGGCAAGATATTCTTTTGACAACAGGAAACTGTCGGCCGCAATATTCTGTGCGCTGTCGTATACTTCATGATCAGTAGTAAGACCATGCATGCTGAATATCTTATTCAGATCATACGCCACGAACTGCCCCAGCTGGTAGGGAGCAGTAGATACCCATACCATTCCTTTCTTAGGCTCAAACACAATGGAATGATGCGCTATCAGCTGGTTGATGGCTTTCTCATTTCCCATCCCTATATTGGCATTATGTAACCCGCCACGGTCGCGCAGGATATCCACTGTTTTCTGAACGGTGTTGGGGCCTTTCTCTTTCATCAGCTCGGCCAGCCTTTCAAAACGGTACCCGGAGGCGCTTTCCTTTATCTGCAGTTTGTTGGAGGCAAGGCCGCCCAGAGAATCGCCCTGGTAATGATTGGTACAGGTGATAAAGTTTTTACCGGAGCTGTACATGTCCATACCTTCTGGTGTTTTCTGGATAATCACGGCTTTGTTATCTTCTGCAGAACCCACCAGGAAAGATTCTGATACGAACATTTTGCGTTTCCGCGCAATTTCCCAGGCTTCGTTGATATTTTTCGCATACTGCAGTATCTCCCTCGCCACCAGCGAAACCGGGGTGGCAGCGGCAGTAGGCACACTTGTTTTAGCCGCATTGATGGTTACCGTCAGTCCTTTATCGTTCATGCCGGATACCACGCCGGTAAAGCCGCCCCAGGTTACAAACATAAAGTTATGACCTTTCTGCGGGCGGTAGAATACCACCATCTTCTCTTTCGCAAAATCATCGCCCATATAAAAATCAAAGTTACGGCCAATGATCAGGTTACTGTCGGCCGACTGCTCATTCCAGGTAGCAAAAGAGGTGCAACCTACCAGCATCATGCCCTGCAGGGCATGCCCTATGTCGTGCGCGGCATGATAGTTCATCAACCTCGCATAGTTGGTACCGATATAATCATAGTTCGGAGAAGCAGAAAAGGACTCCCCGTATATTTCTTCCTTAAATTCTTCCGGCACATAATCTGCCAGGTCCCGGTTAAACCAGCCAATAAAATATTTCAGGAAATGCAGGTAAAAAGTAGAAGGTACCATTTTGCTGAACTGCGCCACAAATACGTCTTCCTGCCGGCGGATCAGCTCCCCGGAAAGTTTACCGTTGATCACACCTCTTTCGAAAGGCGCTCCTTCCACATACATTTCATACAAACCGCTGTTGCTTTTACGGAACCAGTTGTTGCCCAAAGTATACGCGGTACTGTCCAGCGCCGTACGTTGCAGCTGCAATGCGCTCTTGTCTGCAATTTCCGGCGGGGGCATTTTGCTTATGGCTACCAGGTAAATGGCCAGCCCCACAAAAAGCAATATGAAAAAGCCGGTGATGTATAATAGTATGCGTCCAAATATTCTCCAGCCGCTGCGTTTCTTATTTTTCACTTATGTATATATTGACTGATTAATTTCATCTACCAGGAAACCCATTCCCAGCAGCTCTGCCGAGGTGATCACACCACTGATGGTTACCCCCAGAATTCCATGCAAGTTCAGGTTTTGCCCGGTAAGATACAAATTGGATAGTTTAGTACGGGCGGAAACCATTGACCGTAAAGGATCTGCACTATCTTTTGCGATACCGTACATACTGCCGTCGCCGGTACCAATGTAATCGCGGTACGACAAAGGCGTTGCTACATAGGAAGTATGGATACAATCACGAAAACCCGGGAACTGCTTCTCCACGCAATCAATGAGCAGGTTGGCCTTCTTCTCTTTAAAAGCTTCATAATCCGCGCCCCTGCTGCCTGTTTGCAATACGGTGTTGAAAGTATGCCGCCATGGCTGCACCTCTTCATACCGCATATAGGTCATCACCGACAAACTATCTGCCCATGTTTCGTCCTTTGAGCTGGCAGATACATACATGGCATAGGTTTGGGGCCATTCCTCCTCTTTATAGGCAATACCCGCCCAGGCATTATCACTGGCGTGGTAATAATGATTATAGTTAAGATATTTAAAGGTACGCGGCTTCAATGCCACGTTCAGCACAAAAGCGCCTACTGAATTTTCAAGGCCCTGTATACGGTTGCGGTAAGCGCTGCGCAGTACATCGCTGTGCGTAATAGCCATGGTTTGCGCGGGATGCAGGTTGGAGATATAATGCGTGGCCTGTGCTTTACTGCCATCCTGTAATACTACATGATCTACCCGGTCGCCTTCCCCTTTGATAGCCGTAACGGCCATGTTACGGATCACTTCACCACCATGTTCCCTGATTTGCCGGCATAACAGCTTCCCTATCTGTGAGCCACCATCTATGCATTTCCAGGAACTTTGCATATAGCTGTTCACCACCAGCGCATGTACATAAAAAGGTGTTTTCTCTGCTACGCCCGCGTATAACAGGTTGTTGCCGGCCAGCACCTGTTGCAGTTTTTCATTACCGGTAATGCTGCGAAGATAATCGGCTGTATTGAGCTGCAGTACTGAGCGCTTCTCTTCATAATCGCCTGTACGCAGGTTATACAAAGGGAATTTGCTGCATACTTCAGAGATCTTGCTGCAATAAGCGCGCAGTGCCGCTTCTTCACCGGGAAAATCTGCCAGCAGGGTACGGATGAAATTTTCTTCCCCCTGGGCAATGCGGTATACTTTATCATCGCCTGCAAAACTGATATGATCAAACCCGTCCATATCCATGCGTTTCAGGCGCAGCTTATCATAAATACCGAGGTATTTAAATACTTTATAGAGATTTTCACCGGGGGCCAGTCCGCCTATATAATGCACGCCGGAGTCAAAAATTACTTTATCGCGGGACCAGGTTTGCAGGCATCCCCCCGTTTGCCGGTTCTTTTCGTATATGCATACGCGGTACCCGTGCCGGCTGAGGATCGCTCCGCATACCAAACCGCCAAGGCCGCTGCCTATAATGATAACATCATAGTGTTGCATAATTTTTCCGGGGGAGTTTTTTTATCACAAATATGACATTGGAGGTATACCGGGTATTATCTATTTCCTCTGCTTCTGCACCATACTTGTGAACCAGGCTACGCACATGTGCAGCTGAGAAGAACGATAACTGCTGATCTTTCGTTTTATTGAACCCAATTACTTTCGTAGACATAAACTCCGTAAACTTCGTACCCTCATGCCTTTTGGCCCTGTCGCTGTCGCCATCGCGGACCACGATCACCCCACCGGGCGCCAACCGGGCTATGCATTGCTGTAACAACGTTTCCTGTTCATCTGCAGGCAGGTAGTGCAGTACATCGCTCAAAATAAAGGCATCATATTCCTCAAACGGAGTGGCGGAGATATCGCCGTGAATGAACTGCAGCTGTTCCGCTTTCTTAAAGCAATGCGCCGCAGTGGCTATTTTATCTTCATCATAATCAATACCGGTGATGTTCCTGCCGGGCGCCGTCCATGCAAGCATATAGTCCATAAAGCCGTACCCGCAGCCAATGTCCAGTATACGGCCTTCTTTTGGCAACAATTCATGGAACAATTCATAATTGTTCTCCATCTTTGTTTTCACCCGCATGTACCATTCCAGCACCGGTCCCTTATAGATGTAATTATATTTCAGCTGTTCCCGGAAATACTTTGGTACTTCCGTTTCCGCGCGTAATACTTCATACTGTTGTTTAAAATAACGGCTGATAGATCTCGTACGGGCGCTGTAGTTATCTCCCCAGGATCTGTCGTTCTGTGTAATACGGGGCAGGTACTTTACGCTTACCGTTCCGTCTTTCAACAGGAAATCACCTTTGGTCATCGTATAGGCGGTACCGTGAATCACCATTGGTAAAATATCCAGTCCGAGTTGCTCTGCAATATAAAAAGCGCCTTTGTGAAACCGCTTGATAGCCGGGTCCGGAGAACGGGTGCCTTCCGGGTATACCACAATAGAATATCCTGCCGCCACTCTTTCTCTCAGTTTTTCAATGGCTCCTTCGGCCCCATCTGCTACGGGGTAATAATCTGCCAGTCGTACCACCGCACCAAACACCGGTGAGCGCCATACCCACTGGTTGGTAAGCAATATCACTTTAGGATGCAGCATGGTAGACACGAGTATATCGAGGAACGACTGGTGATTGCTGATGATCACCGCGGGCTTTTCCAATTGTTCATTCAAGGGATTGATGATACGCTTCTTTACATTGCGCATAATATACAATACACTGTGCGTGTATGCGGAAAGGATGCGGTGATACAATACCTTTCCTTTCTCTTTATTAAAAGGGTTCCAGCGGATCAGCACTGTGCCAATGGCAGTTAGAAGGAAACTGCCGGTTGCGAAATAAGTGAACGAAAATACAGAGAGCACCCATCCCTTGAAAGTCCACGGTGCAAAGCCTTTGCGCACCCGCCCGGTAATAAGCCAGTTAAACAGGAAAGGGATCATCACCTGCGAGATCAGCACCACTGTTCCGATGCCAATAATAGAGATCAGCGCAATGGATCTCAGCGAAGGGTGCTGTGCAAAAATGAGCACGCCCAGTCCTAAAATGGTAGTGATGGCCGACAGGAAGATGGATGATTTAAAGGAAGAAAGTGTCTTCTTTCCTGTTCTGTATTCCTGCAACAGCCCATCCATCATAAAGATGCTGTAATCATCTCCCAAACCAAAAATAAAAGTAGACAGGATGATATTTACAATATTGAATTTAATGCCAAACAGGCCCATAATACCCAGTATCCATATCCAGCTCACCGCCATGGGGATAAAGGTGATCAGCGCCAGTTCAATACGGCCGTATGATAGCAACAATGCGAAGAACACCAGCAGGGATGTCATCCAGGCAATGCTGTTGAACTCATCTTTCACTACTTCTACCAGGCGGTTTGCAGCATATTGTTTATCCAGCACGGTGGTGCCGGGTAATTTTTCCAGCGCATCATATACTGCCTGTTTATGGGATGGATCTACTTTCAGCAGGGTCACTACTGACGTAGTCCCGTTCTTCTCTATAATAAAATCGCCGAGGTTACCGCTGCGTAATGTTTCTAACGCCTCCGGCTCAAGCGGCTGGAAGTTGCTGTTGACCAACCTTTCGAACGGATCAAATGCAGATGCGCTAAAGCCCAGCGTACTACCTTCCCTGCGGAGGTATTGCAACAGCTGCTGCTTTTTATCGGCCGTCCAGTAATTATTCCAACGGTTAATACGGGCCTGCTGTTCCCGGGCGGATAACAGTAACGCCTGTACGCCGGCGTACTTCTTCACAATACCTTTATCCTGTAACTGGCTGATAACCGGCATCAGCCGCTCCCCGTTTTCCAGCGCTCCTTCCAGGTTCGGGCCGTCGGATACCACGTAAACAGACTGCGCCACGTAGGAGTTCACACTGTTCAGCTGCGCTTCCGCCGTTTTTAATTCCGGCGTCATATAGTTCATGCGCATCATATCACTTTCAAATGATACGTTACGCGCGGTATAAAAAAATATAATTGTGAGCAGGAAAATAGCGCTCACCAGGTATTTATTTTTCTCGGGCCGGAGCGCGGATAGTTTATCGAGCCAGTTGTGATGCTGCGTATTTACAGCAGCTGGCTTTCTTCCCATTACAATCCAGTGCGGCAGGAAGATCAGTGAAAACAACGCGGCTCCTACCAGGCTGAGTGCGGCGAACAATCCCACATCTTTCAGCATAGGCGAATGCACAAACTGCAAACAGAGAAAACCTCCGATGGTGGTAAAGCTTCCCAGCGTCATAGGCGTGGCCAGGTCGCTGATCACTTCACGGATATCATGCGAGTGGCGGTAATGGTTAAACACATGCAGGGAATAGTTCACTGCAATACCCAGCACCACAGCGCCGGCGCCCAGTGCCATCACAGCAATGTGGCCTTTGATCAAGTATATCCATGCCAGTGAGAACAGGCCGCCGAAAATTACCGGCAGCATCACCAGCACCGGCGCTCTCTTCTTCTTAAAAAACAACGCGATCAATACAATCAGTAATACTATCGTGATACCTTGTGTGAGAAAAGTGTCCTGTCTTAACTGCGTGGCATTGCCTACAGAAACGGCGGTGCCGCCAAACCAGGAAGCAGCAATTCCCGGATACTGCTGATCCAGGGTATCTTTAATATTGTCAAGCCCTTTCAGGAACTGCGCGTTTATTTTTGTAGCGCCTGGCGGATTGGCAGGCGTAATAAAGATCATCAGGTGTTTATGATCTTTGGTGATGATGTAGTTATCGTACAGTTCAAACTGGTCGTCGTATTGCAGGTGCTGCAGCTTCTTTACGCCTATCCAGGCAATGCCAACCGGATCGGCCTGGATCATTTTCTTCAGCACCAGTCCGGCTGGTGATATCAGCGTATTATAATCGTACTGTAAAGATTGCTGCAGTTGCCCGGGTGTCAGCAAACTATCGATCTTTGCATAATCATTTGCTTCCAGGAAAACGGGCAGGTGTTGCTGTATCACCTGCATTAATCCCATGATCATGGCGTCGTCTGTTTGCGATTGGATCTGCCTGATATAGGGCGACAACTGTGCGCCGGCCCTGGTGCTTAATGCCGCTGCATAAGCGGTTAAACTATCAGGTTGCGCTTCCTTTAAGGTATCTTTTTGGGAGATGGTAATGATCAGTTTGTCCGCAAATCTTGAATCCTGGAACACCTGTTGCAGTTTATCCAGTTTCTTATCCTGCGGCAAAATTCTGGTAATATCTTCTTCCAGCTTTATTTGTGCGGCAAAATAACCTACCAGCAGAAAACTGGCAATGGTGCAACACCACATCCATGCTTTACGCTGTTCAAAAAAGTTATAGATCGCTACAAATAGATTACCCATTTTTCTGTTCTTTTCTAAAAATTGCCAGTATTGCCCAGCTGATCAACCAGGCCAGTAAGCCTCCGGTTACTGCCAGGGTAATACTGCCAAATACATATTGCAACAGGTTATCCCTGATGGTGTCGAAGGTAATGCCGTTGGAGAATACCAGGTCTTTGGCGGTTTGTCCCATCCATACCCGGCCAGCCAGGAAACTGGCAAAGATCACGAAAGGCGTAAGCGGTGGTGTGCTGATATGCGCAAAAAGCAGCACCAGTGCTTTATTCAGTTTGAATTTAATAGACAGCAGGATAGATACCAGCAGCTGGAATCCCCAGATGGGCACTATTCCCATAAAAATACCAAAGCCAATGGCGGCTGCTTTCCTGATATTGGATTCATCAGACTTCAGCACTTCTTCTTTCCACATCTTTTTCCAGTTCTCTTTTTTTAAAAGAAAACGGACCAGGTCGCGGGGCTTGATATATAAAAAGGTAACCAGTACCAATACCGTATTCAGTACAGTGATACGGGAAACGTCCCTCACCGGCCTGA
Source organism: Chitinophaga polysaccharea (assembly GCF_902150045.1). Taxonomy (GTDB): domain Bacteria; phylum Bacteroidota; class Bacteroidia; order Chitinophagales; family Chitinophagaceae; genus Chitinophaga; species Chitinophaga polysaccharea_A. The sequence goes on along the minus strand of NZ_CABFVU010000002.1, from coordinate 868,588 downwards.
AATGGGATACCCGTTCTTCCGGTGGCGGATAGTACACCCGCACGGGTGTCCAGTCTATTTTAATACCTTTCCAGGCGCTGCGTACCAATACCTCTATCTCAAATTCGTATTTGGTGCAGAAGTAATGCATATTTCCCATGCGACGCAAGGGATACAAACGGTAGCCCGATTGCGTATCGGGCCCTTTCAACCCGGTAGTTACCTGGAACCAGAAATTGGATACCTTATTGGCGGAGGTACTTTTACCGGGCATGTTCTCCTGGTGCAGGTTACGGGCGCCTATTACGAGGGCGCCCGGCTTTTCCGCGATCTGTTGCAGCATAGCAGGCAGGTCGGTAGCAAAGTGCTGCCCGTCGGCATCCATCGTGATCACATAGTCGTACCCCTGCTGCAATGCATAAGCGAAGCCACGGCGCAGGGCGATGCCCTTACCACGGTTAGGGCTATACGACACTAACTGCAGGGAGGGGAACTGCTCCAGCACTGCGGCTGTTTCGTCGGTGGCACCGTCATTCACCACTATCACATGACTGGTATAAGTCAGTACGTCCGACAATACATTGCCCAGTGTTCCCGCGTTATTATACGTAGGAATAAGCACCGCAGCGCGGTGACGCTCAAAATGTTCGTTATGTGTAGGCTGGCTGGTCACTTAATTGAATATACCCTGGAACTTCATAAATGTTTTGTCGTCGCGCTTCAGTGTAGCATTCACTTTCCATCCGCCTTCCTCTTCCTTATAAGTGAGCGTAACATCTACCAGCGGTTGTTTTGTTGGGTCAATCATGTTCAGGAACTTCATCTGGCTGGCTTTTTTCAGCCTCACTTTCTTGTCCAATGCGCTTTCCAGTACTTCTGTAATGGTTTGCATCATGCATACGCCAGGCACTACAGGCTGCTCCGGGAAATGCCCCTGGAATATAGGATGTGCCGCATTCAGTTCGATGGTGACAGCCACCTGCCCGGCTTCCCGGGATTGCGAGGTGACAGTATAAAAATTTCCTGCTAACATTGGACGATGTGATTATATAATTATGTTGACGTATTTACTTTTCTACCTTCTGCAATGAAATATTGAATTTGAAATGCTCATGACGGATCCGGATGGTATCCGGCACGCCATTGCTGTAGTGCTGCATCCATACGGTAACAGCGGGTTTGCGGCGCGACGACTTCTCTATCCGGACCAGCTTTGTACAGGTGGTATCCGTGATATAATAGTTGTTCCCTTTTTCAGTGGGCACTACTATATAACGGTAATGGTTATCCGTAGCTGCATGCGCCTGCTGCAGATCAGGCCGCAGTAATACCAATGCAAAATCCTGCTGTAATGTTTTCACCACCGCCTTTTTGTCCATTTTGGCCATCAGGTAGTGTTTAGTGAAATTGCCCTGTTTATCAAATTCAAAATCAAAGAACTTAAATCCCATTTCGTTGGCAAATACCACCCGGATGCTACTGTCGGGCATCTGCTTAAAAAACAGCAGCCCGCTCAGGTGATGCTTCAGGATATCCACCTGGGTGCTGTACAGCGTAGAGGTAAATTGCGGACTGAACTGCCTGATGCAGTTCACATCCCCGTTTACAGGCTGTAACCCTTTATATACCGACCGGCAGCCCGCCATCAGCATCACTGTTGCCAACAGGCTACTTAGCAGAAAATACCGCATCGGGGATATTTGTATTCAGTTGTTTATGTAAGAAACTGATAGTGGTATCATCGCCTGATTGTTCCGTCATCGTAATTTTTGATACTGAGTAATCCTGCTTATCCACCAACAGTATGATAGTTTGAAAATATTCCTTCATTACCTTGTTCACCGGCGTAAGCTCCAGGCGGTAGTACTGGCTGTTTTCAGCCGCCTTCACGGAAAAATCAGCGTTATCCAGCACGGTTCCTCTTACACAGTCGACCGTAATTTTATTGATCTGTTCAAACAGTTTATTATTCTTCCCCGATACTTTATTTTCTTTCTGCGCATCTTTGATACGGATATCTTTCCCGTTGATCACCAGCAAATAATAAGAAGGCTGGAGATATTCCATTCTTACTTTATTATCTTTCTTAAACCAGAACTTTCCTTTAGATACAATTTTGTCGGATAACATGCTCAGGTTCTTCTCCTGTACAAAATCGCACTGGATACTTTGCGTGTGCTGGGCGGCTTTTGCAAACTGCTGCTTCAGCGGCGCCATATCCCCTACCGGCTTAAAACCGGACTGCGCCTGTATTTGCAGGCTTATCACACAACCCATCAAAATTAACAGCCATTTACACATATGCACGTACGTTTAACATTTTATCAATTCTCTCCAGCTGGTATCCTTTTTCACGGATCCCCCGGATCAGCTGCGGGAGTATATCAGCAGTAATTTTACAGGTATCATGCAGTAAAATCACGGCGCCTGGTTTCAGTTGCGCCAGGATGCGGTGCAATAAAGCTGTTCCATCCTTTGCTACCGTATCCAGCGAGCGTATATTCCAGCCTACGGGCAGGTAATTACCTGCTTTCACTGCCCTTGCCAGGTTGGGATTGGTAACGCCATAGGGCGGTCGGAACAGGCGCGGATGCAGTCCTGTAGCTCCTACCGTGAGCGCATCCATCTGTTGCATATCTTTCAGCATATTACCAGACAGCTTCATATCGAACCAGAAGTGATGCGAATAGGTATGGTTGCCTATTACATGACCTTCGTCGTATATCCGTTTCAGTAAGTGCTCATTGCCTTTGATATTCTTCCCGATACAAAAAAAAGCGGCAGGTACCTGCTCCCTGTGGAGGATATCCAGTATTTCCGGTGTAAAAGCCTCTTGTGGCCCGTCGTCGAAAGAAAGCGCCACTACTTTTTCCGTGGTATCCGCTTCACAACGTACCTTCAGGAAGAAGCCTGATTCAATATTCATCGCGCCATAAACGGTAACCGGAAGGAAGATGAGCACCGGCAGGCCATACCACCAGAAGGAAATACCATACGCCATTACCTTATCCAGGAACAGGAGTGCCAGGAGAGTGATTACAGCTACGATATTTACAACCCGGTTATTTAACATGCGGTGAGTAGTACCAGGGAGTGATGTGTTCCCTGGTGATGATTATAGACTAATACTTTCTTTATTTTTTCAGGAGCTGCGCCGAAAAACACGGCCGCTTCGGGTACTTCCTGCTGTGCGATAACCGCGTTGGCCATCCATACGCCAAATGATGCCGCCGTAGGATATTCACCGCAAAGGTGCTTAAAGCTCGCTTCCGCGTGATCAGGGAACAAGGCTTCCGCTACTTCTTCATAAATCTCATCCTGGTCAATATCTCCGTTCCTGCCGGTAACGATCAGGTCGATATCTGCAGGGGTACAATTGTTATCTTCCAGGAACTTCATAATGTGGCCGATCACTTCTCCTTCCCACAATGGTTTGTATAATGTGCTCACGCCGGACAATTCCGCCACAGCACCGGGTTGTTTGGTAATACCCAGAGTAAAAAAAGCGGCGCCTTCCCCTGCAATAGTGCCCCTGGAAGGACTGTTCAGCAGTTCCATCGTTTTTACCGGCGTCTTTTTATAAAGGCCGAAACGCGACAATAGCTGGAAACTATGATTGGTGATCTCATCCACTCCGCCGGCAAGAATATTTTTTGCCGATCCTTCTTTCAGTATCATGATAGCGTCCAGCAGGGCATTTTCAAAGGAAAAGCCGCGGTGAACGAAAGTGTTGTTATACCCGTTACAACCCAGCAGCAGGGCGATCTGGCCGGCCACGGTGTTGTGAGTGCTTTGTATGAATGCAGTAGGCGTAAGCATTTCCTCCTGCTGGTTTACCATTTTGGTAAGAAACACACCGGTATCATCCAGGCAGCCGTATGCGGTGCCGGTAATGATAGCGTCGGGAGCGGTAATGCCGGCGGCTTCCAGGCTCAGGCTGGCGGCGCCTACCCCCATTTTTACCACGCGGCTCATCCTGCGGATCTGTTTCACATCGATCCATTGTTTGTAATCCGGATCCACCGTGGCCAGGCGTACCTGTTCATATTCCCTGGGAGTGGCCAGCAAAGGGCCTCCCAGCGCAGTTTCCTGCGGAGAAATACAACCGGTGCCATTTATATAGATATGCATAATTTATAGCTGTTAACTGGCCCTTGAAAATACCAGGCTGGAACAATTACCGCCAAATCCGAATGAATTGGACATTACATGTTGCAGGTCATGACCTGTAGAAAAGGCGGTAACGGGTGCAAACGGTAATTCCTTCATCTGGTGCTCAAAGCGCGCATTCGGGTAAATAATTCCTTCCTTCACCGCCAGCGCCGAAAATACGGCTTCTATGCCACCGCTGGCGCCCAGCGTATGACCGGTGAAAGATTTGGTGGAGCTCATGGCCGGGAAATGCGGCGCAAAGAGCCGGTTTATAGCGATTCCTTCCGATACATCATTATTCTGTGTACCGGTGCCGTGTAAATTAATATAACCAATTTGCTGTGGTTGCAGTCCGCTCATATCCAGCGCGCCTTTCATAGCCAGGTAATTACCCGTGCCATCCGGCGAAGAGGCCGTTTGGTGAAAAGCATCATTGGCATTGGCAAAGCCGCTAAGGCGGCACCATGGCTGCAAACGGGCTGCCAGGCTGTCCGATACCAGTACTACATAACCGGCGCCCTCGCCAAGATTAAGCCCGGTGCGGGTGTCATCAAATGGCCGGCAGAGTTGCTGATCCAGGATCATGAGCGTGTTGAACCCATTAAGCGTAAAACGGGTAAGGGCATCTGTACCGCCGGCGATCACCACATCCACAATATTATTGCGGATAAGCCGGGAACCATACATCAGGGCATTGGCGCCGGATGAACAGGCGGTGCTGATGGTAGAGATGTGATGCCGTACGCCCAGGCTGTCGGCCACCAGTTCGGTAATGCTGCCGCATTCATGATGCACCAGGTTTTGAAGGCGGCCACCACGGGGGTCAGACAGATACGCAGCGAAAAAGTCTTCCGTTTTATCCATACCTCCCACTGTGTTACCGGAAACAAATCCTACCCGGTACTGGGAAATATCTCCCAGTCCGCTGGACTGCCAGGCTTCACGGGCCGCAATCATACTGAGCAGGGCCGTGCGGCTGATGTTTTCCGGCATCCGCGCTATATCCGCAAGGGTAGCGTTATCTGCCTTTACTTCTGCAACCGGAAATGTATTACGATGCACAGAAGAGAGGTGCTGCATAGCCGTCATACCCGGTGTCATATCCCGGAACGACTGTATACAGGCCGGTATATCCAGCCCGATACCACTGATCACCCCGCCACCTGCTATCCACACCTTTTCACTCATGCCTTTATGGTTTGATTTTCGGTGATGTACGTTGCCATGGTACGTACCGAGTGGAAGATCTTTGGTCCTTCATCAGGATTGGCAATGCGGATGTTATAATGCTGTTGCAGCAATACGATCAATTCCAGCGCATCGATAGAATCGAGCCCAAGCCCTTCCTTTGTAAACAACGGCTGATCGTTACCAATACTGTCCGGTGCTACTTCCTGCAAGTTCAATTGTTCTATGATCTGCGCTTTCAGATCCGCCATCAACTTTTCCACTGTAATTTGATTAAAGTTATTAACTGTTATTTTTGTTGGTATAGTGAAGACAAAGCCGCCGCTGTTAACGGTATGCCATTGTCTCGCTGTTTATTTTCCACGAGGAATAATGCCGCCTCGTACTGTTGGTCCATTACTTCTACCCACCCGCAAATACAAGCCTGCAAAGGCGTTTCTGCAAGCAGCTGCGCAGGATAGGCGCTCATTAAATCCGTATCAAAAATATCTGACACAAAAAAAGTATTCTCTCCTTTAAAACCATGCCGGATAGAGATCTCTCCCATCACAATATTTGGCAGGGTGTATACAAACAGCCCGGGGCTGGCAAATTCCTTTACCGTGGCATAATAGCGCAGGTCGGTATCCAGGCTGCTGCTCCGGTTGGATAATACCATGCCTGTTTGTTCAGGCGCCAGCAAATGAATGGCTGTGTCTTTCAGCAATACTTCCGCTGCCAGCCAGCCCAGTTTGCTAAGCGCATCCATTTTATGGAATTTGGGATACTGCCCGGAAAAATGATCATATCCTGCCCGCAGAAAGCCCGCTAATTCCAACGCGGGATCCGCCTCCCATAACAAAGCACCGTTTAAGAACACCTTGTTTTGCCGTATGATGCAACTTCCTGTAATATATGTCGATCCGCTATTCAATCTCCGGGTTGCTTTTTAATTTTTCTGTTAATTCAATGGTCCTGGCCAGGCGTTTCAATGCCGTGTCATGATTTTTCACAAAGGGATTGTTCATATCCCACACATAACCCGCCAATACCGAACAGATCTGTCCTTTGATCAGCGGATCCGCATCTTTCTTAAAGAAAATGGTATCCAGGGTGCCTTCGTACCAGGCCATTACATAAGAGCGGAAGGTATTCACGCCCTGCATGGTAGGCTCCATGTACTCTTTTTCCCAGTCTACGTCCTCTCCTTTCAGTTTCCGGATCACCAGTTTTGCGGCTGTTTGTGATGAAACACAGGCCAAAGTTACACCAGAAGAGAAAATCGGGTCCAGAAATTCTGTTACGTTGCCTGTCAGCACAAACCCGTCTCCGTAAAATTTATCTGTAGTGGCCGACCACGACTGCAGTATCCTGGGCTCAAATACCAGCTCCACATCGCGGAAACGTTCCCTGGTATAGGGCTCTGCTTCCAGCAGGGCACGGTATTTCTCTTCATCGGTGCCGGGATATTCTTCAAAAAATTCCGGGTCTCCCACAAAGCCCAGGGAGGTGATCCCCGTAGCGAAAGGAATGATCCAGATCCATACGCCCTTTTTATGTACCACCGCAGTGATGCGGTTAGGTTCATCTGCCATGGAACGGCGTGCATCCACGGTATGTGCGAACAGCGCCTTGCGGGGTTGCAGGTTGGAGTTTTTCTCCAGGTTGAATAATTTCGGGATCACCCTGCCATAGCCGCTGCCATCTACGATGAAGCGGGCGGCTATCTGTGATTGCTGACCATCTTTATCTTCTACTGTTGTAATGGAATCGGATCCATTGAAACGTATATCCGTTACTGTTGTTTCATACGCCACCGGCACACCCATGCTTTCTACCGTATCGGCCAGTGTTTTATCAAAATCGGCACGCGTTACCTGCCAGGTCCAGGTCCAGCCTGGTGTAAATTGTTCCTGGAAAGTAAAGTCACAGAGTGCGTTGCCCTTTACAAACTTCGCCCCCGACTTCTGCTGAAAACCTTTTGCTTTAATAGCATCAATAAAGCCGGCTTCTTCCAGTGCTTCCATGCTACGTGGCAACAGGCTTTCGCCTATTACAAAGCGGGGAAATTTCTGTTTCTCCACCACTTTTACATTGTAGCCTGCCTGATGAATAATAGATGCCGCTACTGTTCCTGCCGGACCTGCTCCTATTACCAGTACATCAACTTGCTCAGTTTTCATAAGTGACGATTTTGGGCGTTATAGATTTAATGGGATTGGGTTTATTTTTTCTGACATTTCAGCAATGTATAGTTCATGCCCATCTGGTCATTTTCCTCGATGATAGCCAAACCGGCATCCTCAATGCATTGGAAGAAATCATCTGTATGGTACATCTGGCTGTTGCCATTGGCCATAGCCGTAAAGTACAGGGACGTTTGCTGCAGGCAGAAAGCGGCGGACTTAAACTGCTGGCGGTTCCAGAAAGGCTCCAGGATATAAACCGTACCTCCTTCGTTCAGCGCTTCCCGGCAACGTTTCAGAATGGAAACAATTTCTGCTTCAGAGAAACAATCCAGGAACTGGCTCATCCAGATGGCATCAAAGCCTTGCGGGAAGGGCACTTCCTCGTGGAGTATATTGGCAATATGGAAATGCACACGGTTTTCCACACCGGCATCCTTCATTTTCTGCTGTGCCAGTCCGGCCTGACCCGGCAGGTCGAAGATGGTTACTTCCACTTCCGGATCTTTTGCGGTGCAGGCCAGGGCCCACTTGCCTGTGTTACCGCCTATATCGAGCAAACGTTTGGGTTTCTTTTCAAAAACAATATCCAGCGCCTGCGGAGTGGCAAGGTCTGAATAGTAATGGTCGAAATCGAACCAGCTTTTGCCTACTTCAGGCGGCAGCAGCGACAGGCCCGGGTAAATGGTATCCCAGGGGCCCAGTTCACGTAAACCGGCGGGTTTTCCTTCTCTTAAACTTTCCTGCAGGTGATTCATGCCTTTGTAGCAGATATCCTGTGAAAAGTCCATGTTGATGCGGGTAAGGGGATCGTGCAGAATAAAGTAACCTGTTTTGGTAAGGGTGTAACGTTTGTCGTTCACGATCACCAGTTCCATGCCTAAACCGGCTTCCAGCAGCACTCTCACAGCATAACGCGACAATTTTGTTTGTTCCATTATTTCTTCAATGGTGATACCGGCAGAACGGCTGTTGCTCACAGCTGTTAAAATGCCCATATCCCGTAATGCCCTGGTGGCCTGGAAAGCAACCGGGGCAAATGCCAGGCGTAATGCAGCTTCTTTTGCTTCGAGTGCTGTTTTTGTTTCTTTATTAAACACGACAATAACTTTGTTTAGCTGTTAAGATTAAAGACCATAGCTGCATTACATCCACCGAAACCTGAAACTGTTTTCAGGAAATGACGGGATGTTTTCTGCAGCAGGGTGTTATGAACATTCACCGGCATACTTACACCGGGTACTTCAAATCCTTTTGTTGGCAATATTACGCCCGCCTTCATGGCATGCATGCTGATAATGGCTTCTATAAGACCGGCAGCGCCCAGGGTATGACCGTAGTTGCCTTTCAGGCTGTTTACCGGTACATTGGCCAGCCCTGCGTGATGCAGCGCTTTTGCTTCCATTTCGTCGTTATACAGGGTAGCGGTGCCGTGTGCAGAAACAAACCCTATGTCTGCAGCAGTTAGCCCGCTTCCTTTCAGCGCAAGTTGTATGGCTGCCGCCAGTTCTTCACCGGTGCGGGAAGGGCCGGAAATATGGTTGGCATCATTGCTGATGGCGCCCTCGCCCAGCGAGAAAGAGGCATTGCCTTTTTCCCGGCTGAGTATTACGGTGGCCGCGCCTTCTCCGAGTGTAACGCCCGTCCGGTTGGCATCGAAGGGCTTACAGGGAACGGCGCTTACTGCCTGGAACGACTGAAACCCTGACAATACAAAGCGGGTGAGCACATCCCCGCCGGTAACTACCACATGATCGTAGCGTCCTGACCGGATCAGCCGCTTACCCGTTAAAATGGCTACCAGCCCTGAGATACAGGCGCTGCTGATCACCAGTGGTTCATTGACTGCATTAAAATGTGCCGCCATTTTTTTTGCTGTAGCGTACAGCTGCATGTCTTTCACCGGTGCTGCCATGCCTTCCGGCTGCTGCTCCAGCAATTCAATATTTCCCTTGGTAGTGGAAATAATAAAGCCGGTGCGGGCATCCGTAAGCGTAATAGCGGTTTGCTGCAGGGCCGATTGCACCGAAGCAGCCAGCAGTTTCTCAAACCGCGTATATCCATTTACGTTAATATGCGCCGTAAAGGCTTCCAGTTGTTCAGGCGCTGTGATAGCGCCATAAAACGGAGCAGCGGCATAGGCGGCATTGTTATGCTGCGCTATGCCACTGTTGGCAGATAACACCTGGTCAAAATTTTCCCGGGTAGTACTGCCAAGAGGCCCCACAATATTATCTGCTACTACATACACCTGTTGCATAATACCCTTTGGTTATACCAGTCCGTGCTTTCTTTTCCATTCCATGAAAAAGGGAGGGGTGATCAGTTGCAGGGACGAAGTTTCCTTGTCCAGGAATACCTGTACAGAAGAGCCCTTTGCTACTATTTCCCCGGTGGCAGGATTGGTAAGGATGTATTCAAATTTTATTTTTGCTGCCAGGTCGTCGATATACTTTGTCTCTACCACCACCCTGTCGCCATAGCGTAAGGAGCGTTTGTAATCACATTGTACATTTACTACCGGTACAGTGAATCCTTCGTCAGAAATATCCAGGTATCTGAGCCCGTATTTTTCACCGAAAGCTTCCCTGCCGTCTTCAAAATACCGCACATAATGCCCGTGCCATACTATTCCCAGCGGATCTGCTTCATTGAATCTAATCAGTATGTTGGTGCATTCAGTCAGTATCATAAATTTATCCTTTCTTCTTTGGTTTCTTTGCTGCCGGTGCTGTAGTGGCTTTGGTTTCTTTCTTTGCTGCAGGTGCTGCTACTACCGGTTTTGGATCTTCGGGGTCTTTGGCATCGGCGTATTTGGTTTTCAGTTTGTTGTAGTCGTCGTCGATATCATCCAGTACGCTCTTAATGGTGGCGAGCCAATAGTTGCGCCATGCGAAGCTCCATTTCTGGCCTTTACCAATGTAACGTTCTGTAAGCAGTACATTTTTCCGGTCCATGTCTACAATGGTCAGCCACATAGAGGCGCTTTTGGTGGTTTTGCTCATGCCTTCCATTACCAGCATTACGCCAATTCCGTGTTTTCCGGAAAAATCGTACGATTTCACCACTTTGGTAATGTCTTCCGGTTTAAGACGTTCAAAGTCGGAAGATTCATCAGATTTCAGTGCATCTCCATTGATGGCTTCATTGCGTTTGTTCACCAAACCAATACTGGTATTGTATTTATCCCGGTGAAAGGCGCCTGGTACATCATACTTCTTTTGTTCGTTCACAATTACCTGGTTAAGGGCAGTGAACTCATGGTCTACGATGGCATCTGTTTTGGCAGCGGCGTCGCCAAGCAGCCTGGCTTGTGTAAAATCCACACCCAGCCAGGTAAAGGAAGAATCTTTGTTCTCCAGGAAGTTTTTAAGCGTTTGAGCATTCGCGGTCATGGTCATCATGCTCAACATCAGCAACGGAAGTGCAATTAATTTTCTGCAGTTCATGTGTGATTAAATTTGGGGATTGGTAAATATTTTCAATTCGCATTGTGCCATCAGGCGGCCTTCAAACATTACTTTGCCGGTTACCATAGTAGCATTGAATACTTCAGCACCGATTTCGGTGGTGGTTTCTATCATTTGCCCTGCCGGCGGCAGTTCCAGTATTTCCAGGTCTTTTACAGCGCCAATAAATCCCAGGGGAACGGGTGTATTTTGCTGTTTGGCGATATAGCCGATGCGGGCAGCGGCGGTTTGTGCAATATTTTCCATCAGGCCAGGGGCGGTGAGCACGCCGTTCTCCACAAAAATATTATCTGCGGCGATGTGCAGGCCAGTGCGCGTTACAGGACCATTTACTTCCAGGATGCCACTGATCATCACTATGGGCGTACGCTGGGGAATATAGGCGGTAATATCGTCTGAATGAATAAACATCTGCACAAGTTATTATTAAAAATGAAACACGAAATAAATAGAATTATACGAAATTATTAACAGTAAAAACACGCATTTATTCCCAAAAGTCGTAATAATTGAACCATTGCACCGGGTAACGGTATACTTTTTCTTCTACATGCTGTACAAAATCCTGCAGGGCTGTTTCTACGCCCTGGTTACGCCGGCCGTGGTATAAACGGGGTTCAGTGGCAAAAAAATGATAATGGGTAGATGATTCCTTGAAGGCGAATACCACGGAAACCGGTACCCGGAAAGTGGCAGCCAGCAGGAAGGGCCCTACCGGGAAACGTGCATCCTGTCCTAAAAAAGGAGCCGTTATTGTTTTATTGCCTGGCAGGAACCTGTCGGCATGCATACACACCAGCTCCTTGTTACTTAATGCTTCATTGATGGCATAAATGTGCGAAAGGTCATCCTTGATCACGATAATATTCATATTACGGTCGCCCGTAACACCGGAGAGATAGTCCTTTACACGCTGGTGCTCTCCGTCGAACATCACTATATTGATACGGGTTTGCAGGCGCTTGAACAAATGACCGGCTACTTCCCAGTTGCCCACATGAGCGCTTAGCAGGATGCCGCCTTTGCCGCCGGCAATCATTTCGCGTAAATAATGTTCACCCTCAAATTCAAAAGTGAATTTATTGGACATATCTGCCATTACCACTACCTTATCGATCAGTGTTTGGCCAAATACATGATAATTCCGGTATAAACTGAGCAATGCGCGCCCGCGGCTGTAGCCGATTTTGGTACGGAAATAATGATAGACAGGTTTTGAGGAACTCCAGGAAAACGCAAAAAAATAGAAGGCCACAAACTTCAGCAACAGATACGCCGGTGCTACCCCTCCATGTTTCAACAGGAAAACAAAACAACTATATCCGAACTTATTCCCTTTAGACTTTCCTTGCCAGGAAGGCATTATACCAGTTCTTTTTGTTGTACACGAGTGGCTACATAGTTGTAGAAATCCTGGAAGCTAACAATAGCCTGGAATTCCTCCGGTTTTACTTTAAATCCGAAGTTATCTTCTATCACTACCACCATGTCGATATAATCCAGGCTGTCCAGATCCAGCGTGGATTTCATGTTTGCTTCAGGCGTGATGGCTGCGGGGTTTGCTTCAAACTCCTCTACCAGAAACTTATTCGTAACAGTTATTATCTCTCTAGTGTCCATAAAGTGTGAAATCAGATATAGGTCGGTTAAAAATTTGTGTTTATTTAGTCCATTGATCAGTTAATCCTATTCCGAGCGCCAAAGTTAATGATATTTATTTTCCATTCCACCCCCTTACTATCAGGGAGGAATTTGTTCCTCCGAAGCCAAAAGAGTTGGACAAAAATATATTAAAACTTTTATTAATTGTACTGGTTACAATATTTAACCTTGCGGCGTCCTCGTCGGGGTTATCCAGGTTGATATTCGGGGCTATAAAACCGTGCTGCATCATGAGCATGGAATATACGATTTCGCTGGCACCAGCCATCCAGCATTCATGACCGGTCATTGACTTAGTGGAGCTTACGTAGGGCCGGGAGGCGCCAAACACTTCGTGAATAGCTTTGGCCTCGCTGGCATCGCCGGCGGCGGTAGAGGTAGCGTGTGCGTTGATATATTCTATATCGCCGGGTTGTAAACCGGCATCCTGCAGGGCTATCTGCAGGGATCTTACAGGTCCGTCTACAGTTGGATTGGAGATATGTGCGCCATTGGACGAGAAGCCATATCCAAGCACCTCCCCTAAGATGGTGGCGCCCCTGCGCTGTGCGGATTCCAGGCTTTCCAGGATCACGGTGGCTGCGCCACCGCTGGGCACCAGTCCATCACGGTCGCGGTCAAAAGGCCGGGAAGCACGGGCAGGATCATCTTCCCTTACAGAAAATGCAGCAATGGCATCAAAGTTACCCATCCCGTATACATTTACTTCCTGGGCTCCGCCGCAGATCACAGCGTCCTGCATCCCGTTCCTGATAAACATATACCCAAGCCCGATAGCATGCGAACCGCTGGCGCAGGCTGCGCTTACGGTGAAGTTCACGCCACGGAGCTTAAAGATGGTGGCCAGGTTCATATTTACCGTGGAGTTCATGGTCTGGAAAACAGACCCGGAACCTACCAGCATGGTATCTTTTTTTGCCCGCATAATATCGTTGGCTTCCACTACCGGCTTCGCAGAACTGTCGTTGCCATATAAAAGCCCTATGGGGGTGGAGTCGATATATTCAGGAGTCATTCCCGCCTGGGCAAGGGCCTCGCGGGTGGCCATGTAGGCAAATTCCGCCTGCTCGGGCATCATCAGCCTCGCGCGACGGTCAAGCAGCCCTTTGAGCTCAGGCCTTTCTATATACCCGGTTAATCCGGAACGATAACCAAATGCTTTTCTTTCAGGGTCCAGCACAATACCGGATTTACCCTGATACAATGAATCCCTCACTTCCTGCATATCCTTTCCGATGCAGGAATAGATTCCCATCCCAGTGATCACTACTCTGTTCATAGCTCTTAGCTTTTAGCGGTCAGCCTTTAGCCCGGTATATTGACGTTATTAAGTATGAAGCCCCCCATTGATGTTCAAAATTTCCCCGGTTATATAACCTGCCGACCTGGATGCCAGGAAGGCAACGGCATCTGCCACTTCTTCGGCAGTACCAAACCGGTTCATCGGAACCTGCGCTGCCAGCTCTTTTTCATTGAGCTCAGCTGTCATATCTGTTTTAATGAAACCAGGTGCAACAGCGTTTACCGTTACTCCCCTTTTGGCTACTTCCTGTGCCAGCGCCTTTGTAGCGCCAATAACCCCTGCCTTGGCAGCAGAGTAATTGGTTTGACCGGGTAACCCTTTTATACCTGACAGCGACACCATGTTGATGATACGCCCGTAACGCTTCAGCAACATGCCATTCAGCACCTGCTTGGTGACGTTAAAAAATCCATTTAAACTGATATTGAGTACATTGCTCCATTGCGCCTCATTCATCCAGAACATCAGGGAATCTTCCCGGATGCCTGCATTGTTCACCAGCACTTCTATCTGTTGCTCTTTATTGTTTTCCACCCAGCTACCCAATACCTGCTGCACTTCGGCGGCATCGCCTACATTGAACTGCATCAGCTCACCTGTACTGCCTTTTGCCTTCACTGCTTCCAGCGTTTCCAGCGCTGCAGCCTCATTTCCCTTATAGTTGATCAGCACATGATAACCTGCTTCGGCCATCCTGGTACATACTGCCCTTCCTATTCCTCTTGACCCTCCTGTTACTAATGCACATTTCATGAATTACAAATTACGAATTACGAATGACGGCTAACCACTACGATCAGAACTGGATTGGCATATTCTTTACCAGGTAAGCTTTAATCTGCTGAAGATCTTTATAGCGCGGGCTGTCCTCAATAAATTTAGGGAAAATTGCCCTTACTTCCTGGTATACTTTATGGGAGAATCCTGCCAAACGATCCTGGCAATTCAGATAATCCACCGCCTGCAACATCGTCATCACCTGTATGGCCAATACCTGGAAAGTATTTTCTATTACTTTACTGGTCATGGTAGCGGCATTGGTGCCCATGCTCACAATATCCTGGTTATCGTTGTTGTTGGGAATACTATGCACATACATCGGGAACGACAATGTCTGGTTTTCCGCCACAGTGGAGGTTGCCGTAAATTGCACCCCCTGCATTCCAAAATTGAAGCCAAGTTTGCCCAGGTTCATGAACGGAGGGAACTTGTGGTTCAACTTTTCATTCAGCAGGTAGTTCAGCTGTCTTTCTGCCAGCATCGATAATTTGGTGATCGCTATCTTGATCTTATCCATTTCCAGGGAAACATAATCGCCGTGGAAATTTCCGCCGTGGAAAACGTTTTCCAGGTGATGATCCACCACGGGATTATCACTCACGGAGTTCAGCTCCTGCACCACCAGCTTTTCTGCCTGTGCAAGGGTATCGTATACAGGGCCCAGGATCTGCGGAACGCAGCGCAGGGAATAATACTCCTGTACTTTATCTTTAAAAATTTCTTCTTCCAGTTCTTTATAAAGATGATCG
Source organism: Chitinophaga polysaccharea (assembly GCF_902150045.1). GTDB lineage: Bacteria > Bacteroidota > Bacteroidia > Chitinophagales > Chitinophagaceae > Chitinophaga > Chitinophaga polysaccharea_A. The sequence continues at coordinate 853,140 of NZ_CABFVU010000002.1, read as the reverse complement.
GGGCGATGGCGGACCATTTTACTGCCGGTGAGGATTTCCCTCATTTTGGCTGCGATCTTTTGCTGGCCCTCATGCTTTTTCACGGCATTCAGTTCCGCAGAGAGGTGGTCGTCGAATGCTTCCACTATTTCGTTGATCATGGCAGATAATACCACCGACCATCCCAGCAGTTTCTTTGCTTCAATAAGGTTTACCAGCCCTATACCCGTCATGGCGGATGTTCCGTTAATAATGGCCAGTCCTTCTCTCACGTGAATACCTATAGGCTTCAGGTTCAGTTTTGCAAATACATCAGCCGTAGGCTGATATTTATCTTCATACCAAACCTCTCCTTCCCCGATCAATACCAGCGCCAGGTGGGCCAGCTGTACCAGGTCGCCGCTGGCGCCTACGCCACCATGCTCAAACACACAGGGATATACGTTTTTGTTGATCAGGTCTTTTAAAAGATGTACTACTTCCGGGTGGATACCGGAATGCGCCTGCATAAAGCTGCTCAAACGCGCTATCATCAGGGCTTTGGTATGCAAAGGCGACATACAGTTACCGGCCCCGGAGCTATGGCTGCGGATCAGGTTATACTGCAACTGGAATGTGTCCTCATCGCTGATCCGGTATTGGGCCATGGGGCCAAAACCGGTATTGATACCATAGATCAGTTTCTTTGCTGAAAACTTCTCAAGGAATAGAAAACTAGCTTCCACCTGCTGCAAAGCGGCTGTTTCCAACGTCAGCTCTTCGCCGCCCAAAAGGACCCTGTACACTTCTTCCAGGGACAGTGCCTTACTTCCTATTGCAACCATTTTATCTTAAATTAAATTATTTGTATATGTAAAAAAGTGCTCAAAATTAGCATAAAGCTAGATTTATCCAAATAAATAACGGCCCCATTCATCAGATTACGGGTAATTACGCATGCGGTTATTACTTATCCGGGGAGGAGAACAAGCCTATTCTTCTTCTGTTGTTGTTGGCGGTGTAACCAGTACTTTGTCGATACGATGTGCATCCATGTCCACTATTTCAAAGGTAAAATCTCTCCAGGAGAACTTTTCGCCTGTTTGCGGAATATGTTCCAGGTGATGCAGGATGAAACCTGCCAGCGTATCAAAATCCTGCTCAAATTCGGTCATCCAGTCTTCCTTATCAAATTCTTCCAGGAAATCATAAAAAGGTATCTGCGCGTCTACCAGCCAGGTGCCGTCATCCCGGAGCACCATCTCATAATCATCGCTTTCAGCTGTTTCCGGCATATCGCCTACAATAGCTTCCAGTATATCATTGAGGGTGATCATTCCCAGAAAGGTGCCGTATTCATCCACAATAAAAGCGGCATGCAGGTGCGTTTCCTTGAACTTTTCCAGCACCTGGTAAGCAGTATTGTTTTCCGGCACAAATAGCGGCTTGCGGATAATTTCCGGGAGCCGGGCTGCTTCTCCTGACAGGGAATACAGATCCTTGATGGTGATCAGTCCTTTGATTGTATCTATCTGCCCGTCGCAAACGGGGTATACTGAGTGCAGGCTTTCGAGGATCCTCTGCCGGTAGGTGGCGGGGTCATCGTTAATATCCAGCCAGGTAATATCGTTGCGGTAGGTCATGAGCGAGGTAATATTACGGTCGCCCAGGTGAAATACCCTTTCTATGATCTCCTGTTCCGTTTCTTCAATAGCGCCGGAGCTGGTGCCTTCATTAATGATAGCTTTGATCTCTTCTTCCGTAACATGCGGCTCCCCGGATTTGAGGTTCAATAATTTTATAAGAGCGGCAGAAGAAACCGTTAACAGCCAGATGAAAGGAAAAGTAAGCCAGGAAAGCACCTGCATGGGTTTAGCCATAAACTTGGCAATGGCTTCGGGCCTGGCCAGCCCTATGCGTTTTGGTACCAGTTCTCCCAATACCATGGAAAAATAAGTGATCACCACTACAATAAGGATAGTGGCCACTATACTGCTGTAAGGCTGTATAAGCGGAAAGGTGTTGAGCCAGGTCATCACATCTGTTTTGATGTTTTGGCCTGAATAAATACCCGTTAAGATGCCGATCAGGGTAATACCGATTTGCACGGTAGAAAGAAAGGTGTCCGGATTGTTGGCAAGCTTTAAAGCTGCCTTTGCTTTTTCATCCCCTTTATTGGCCTGGTTCTCCAATCGGATCTTCCGGGCCGAGACCAATGCTATCTCCGACATCGAGAACAGGCCGTTCAATAAAATAAGGATGAGGATAATGACGACTTCCATATATAAAGCCTAAAAATAAAAAATTATTCAAATATCAGGGTCAGAAATGCGAGGATCAGGCCTATGGCTATTGCCAGTACTTTTTTCCTGCTGAGCTCATGATGTTTTGTACCGCTTTCATAAAAGATAGTAGTGGAAATGTGCAAAAATGCTCCCACTACCAGCGCCACTACGTATAAAAGATAATGTTGTACCACTTCAAAACGGCTGCCCAGCCAACCTGCCAATATTGCTGCCAGCGGCGTTACCAGCGCAAAAATGATCAGGATCCTCCAGAGCTCTGCTCTTTTGCGGTGCGCATGCATCATCACCGTGATCAGCGTTAATGCTTCAGGGATCTTATGGGCGGCCACTCCTGCCATCAGCGATGGCAGTGCAGAATGGTCACTGTATTTAAATCCCAGTGGCAATCCTTCCATGAAAGCATGGATGGAAAGCCCCAGCAGCAACGGTGTTACTGCAATATGATGGTGATGCTCCTGCGGCATATGGGTATGCCCGTGCTCCATTCCATGGGAGAGCTGCTGCAGGAATACCTGCAGGAAAAATCCCAGTACTATATAAATACCTGCCTGGTGCCCCAGTTCTTCATACACTTCAGGCAGAAGGTGCATAATGATCACCCCAAAAAGAAAGGCTCCTGTAAATGCAAGCAGGTAAATAGAAAAGTTGGCATTAATGCGTTTTACTGTCATGGGGATCATCCCACCAGCAATGGTTGCAGCCAGTATCAGTATCAGATAGTTCCAGTTCATGATGCGAGTTCAGGCTCCAGTCTTATGCGGCGTTGAAAGAAACTACCGCTCAGCAGCCCGATTAAAATACCCAGTACCGCACCACCTGCTACATCGAGCGGATAGTGCACGCCTACATATACCTGTGCATAGCCGATAGCAGCGGCCCATACAAAGAATAACCAGGCGTACCGGTGAAATGCATGTTTTAAAGTTATGAAACAAAATGTAGCCAGCGCAAAATGATTGGCGGCATGGTTGGAAGTAAAACTTCCGCTCATAGGACAGTATACAACCAATACCCTGGCATAGTGCGACACCAGCGGATCGCGGCAGGGCCTTACCCTTCCAACGGCGCTTTTCAGGTACAGGCTGCTCTGGTCGGCTACGGCAAAGCACAGCAGGAAGAACAGTATCCAGAAAAGACCTTTCCAGCCATAATTAATAGTTACGAACAGTCCCAGGAACAGGTACAGCGGCGCCCAAACAAAAGGTTCCCTTAAAAAAGGCAGCACTACATCCAGGAATCCATTGTACCACTGCCCATTGATATGAAAAAAAAGCCGGAGATCCCCGCGTAATATCGATTCAAGCATGGCTATGATTTTGTGGCGATGATGATCAGTCGTGGCGAACGCTGCTCATCATAGCTGTTAAAGTGATAGTCGCCGAATATTTCTGTTATAGCAAGCCGCTGTTTGGCAAACATGGCTTCAAATTCCGGCCTGGTAAAGGCGTTCACGCTTTCGGTGTAAGTAGCGCGGCGCATTTTTTCCTTATCAAGTATACTGATCTGCTTCATAAATTTATGCGCTTTCAGTTCCCGGCGGATATCAAATACCACGTTGTCTTTTTCCTTTACCTCATCGGTTACCAGGTGCGTGGCCACATAGCTGCTGTTCAGGTAGTCCAGTACCAGCTTACCACCTGGTTTCAGCGCATTGGCAAGTGTGCGCAGGGCGTTGTCGTTATCGCGCTGTGTTTCAAAGTAACCAAAGCTGGTAAAGAAGTTAAACACCACATCAAAATAGTTTACCCGGAAAGGCAAACGCATATCATGCTGAAAAAAGCTCAGGTGGTCGTTCTCCAGCTTTTTTGCCACATTAATGCTTTCAACAGACAGATCGATCCCGGTTACATAATAACCTTTGTCTGCCAGGTATTTAGCATGCCGCCCCCTTCCACAGGCTACATCCAGCATTTCCGCATCCGGGGCTGGCTGCAGGTAGGTAAGCAACTTATCGATAAATGCCGCAGCCTCTCTGTCATCCCGGTTATTGTACAACAGGTGATAGTAAGGAGAATTAAACCAATCTTTAAACCATTGTTTATCTACTTCCATGTTTTGTGCAGCTATCAACAAAAGGTAACAGCTTATTTTTTATTATTAAACATCAAATATCGGGTGCTTTCGTAAAAGCCACGTGTTAAATTATCAAGGCTCTTTGCTGTATCCGCCTGCCGGGCACTGATATTCTTCAACGGGTCGCCTTTCAGATCATACAGCGCAGTAGCGTTTGTGGCCATATTTATTTCATACAGGTAGCGATCGCCCAGCATCGCGTAAAACGGCATCTGGTTACGCAGATAGGTCATAAACACATACTTGTTGTTCACCCGGGTACTATCGAAAAGATCTGTGCCCAATGTATAATTCCTGTATGGCATTCCCACCATTTTTGCCACAGTCGGATATACGTCCAGCAGGCTGCCGGGAGTGGTTACCGTTTGCGGCGCCAGGTGCCCGGGACTATACATAAATGCGGTTACATGCACTCCGCCGGTAGACAACTCGTATTCCGGCAGCGGCATAAAACTATATGGGTTGAGCACGCAGTTATGATCTCCGAAAAATACAAAAATGGTATTATCAAGATAGCCATCTTTACGCGCCATGTCTATAAGATGGCCCACGTTATAATCTTCATACCTCAGCGCATTGAACTGGTCAACCGACACAAAGCCCGATTGTTTGAACTTTTTCATGTCCAGGTCTTTCTCCGTCACCTTTTTAAAATCACCGGCGCCGCTGGTGGTAGTGTAGGGCGGATGATTATCTGCCAGCTGGAGAAAAGCCACAAAAGGCTGCTTCTTATCATTATCTTCCTTAAAAATACCACTTGCTTCGGTGATCAGGTCATAATCGGAGATCCCCCACACATCGGCTTTCCCGGATTTATACATACCTTCTTCATAAATACGGATCCCTTCCACATTGTTTGTAAATACTGCGCGGATATTGGCCCAGTTGGTATTGCCACCCAACAGGTACAGCTTATCATATCCTTTGAACTGATCCATTACAATGCGCTGGTCCAGCATTTTAGGATGACGGCTGGCTGTTTTCACAGCAGTAATATCAGGCAGCCCGGTGTGCACGCCAAATACAGTTTTAGCCGTGCTGATGGCAGGCACATAAAAATTTTTGAACAGGATGCCGCTGTCGGCCAGCCGTTTCATGTTAGGCGTTGCCTGCATGGGGTTGCCATACATGCTGGTTATTGCCGCACCGGTAGATTCCAGCATTACCAGCACCACGTTGAGCCGGGGCTTGCTGCTGTCGCCTGCCACTGTACGCACATAATTCAGGTTATTCGCATCGGTGGAGTCCACTTTAAGATAGGAAGCCACATAGGGATAATATTTTTTGGTAGCCTCCAGGTTGTAAGTATCGCCCTTTACAGAGAAGTTAGACGCAAAATACAGGATGGGATTGAGCCCCAGGCTGGTTACACCATTATCACGGGTAAACATGGCCTGGCTCCAGCGAAGCGGGAAATAAGCGATATTACCATAGATCCCTGCCGCGAACAACAGTACCATCCCGATCACATAACCTGTAAAGGGCCATTTGCGCAGGTGTATAACCGGCTGGGCGGCAAATTTTCTCCAGGTAGTTTTCTGCAGGCGGTATACCAGGAACATGAAAACAAAAATTCCCAGGGCGCCTCTCACTACCGGGTAGCTTTGCCATACCATCCGGGCATTGTCTGCCCGCTCCCCTTTTGCAAGAAACCTCAATACAGAAGGGTCCAGTCGCTGGCCAAGGTAATCATAATGACCCAGGTCGAGGATATAAAGAAGGGTGAGGAGCAGGTAAATAAGAAAGAAATAGGTAAAATTGATGTTACGTATGGTCCGCGAGGTAAAAAATTTATTCCGGGTAATCAGCGTTAATAACAAAATGGGGATCATGAGGTAAAGTGCCAACCGGAGGTCAAATCTTAATCCCAGGTTCCAGGCTTTGAGTATCGCTGCATGCTCTGTAATGGTGGTTTTAAAGAAGAACAGGTAAAATATAGCCCTGAACATCACCATTAGCAGGAAGAGGTAAAGCGTTTGAACAAACACATAACGAATATACCGGGGTATATTCTTCCACGAGTATTGCATGTAACGTATAGCTGTTTTTTGAAAAGCGTAGCTGCAAATATAGTGAAAAGTGAATGTGTAAAATTTAAAAATAGGGATAACACGGGCCTGTAAATGGTCATCTTTTCATAATTAGGATTTCTGGAATGGATTTTTTTATATTTGCCTTCCTTTAAAAATTGAATCTTGTGGCACTGATCAAATCGATATCCGGCATACGCGGAACCATAGGCGGTAAGCCCGGCGAGGGACTTTCTCCATTAGATGTGGTAAAATTCACAGCTGCCTACGGCACCTGGCTGAGCCGGCAAACAGACAACCGTAAGGTGGTAATAGGCCGTGATGGCCGTATTTCCGGCGAAATGGTAAAAAACCTGGTAGTATCCACCCTGAACGGGCTTGGTATTGATGTAATAGACCTCGGTTTATCTACCACTCCAACCGTGGAACTGGCAGTTACAATGGAAAATGCCGCAGGCGGTATTATTCTCACCGCCAGCCATAACCCTAAAGAATGGAACGCGCTGAAGCTGCTGAACAGCAAAGGTGAATTCATTTCCGGGGAAGATGGGGCCCAGCTGCTGGAAATAGCAGAACAGGAAGACTTTAACTTCGCGGACGTAAATAAACTTGGCTCCTACACTGCCAACGACACTTACCTCCAGAAACATATCGACCTGGTAGTGAACTATCCCCTGGTGGATGTGCCTGCCATTAAAGCACGCAACTTCAAAATTGTGGTGGATGCCGTAAATTCTACCGGCGCTTTATTTGTTCCCCCGTTGCTGAAGGCATTGGGTGTGGAAGAAGTAGAAGTGCTGTTTGCGGAAGTAAACGGAAAATTCAGCCATAATCCCGAACCGCTGGCAGAAAACCTGACCGCTCTTTCCAATGAAGTGAATAAATCCAATGCCGACCTCGGTATCGCCGTTGATCCGGATGTGGACCGTCTTTGCTTTGTTTGTGAAGACGGGGGTATGTTTGGCGAAGAATATACCCTGGTGGCAGTAGCTGACTACGTGCTGAGCAAAAGAAAAGGTAATACCGTTTCCAACATGTCGTCTACCCAGGCGCTGAAAGATGTAACGCTGAAACACGGCGGTCAATACACTCCTTCTGCAGTAGGTGAAGTGAATGTGGTAAAGAAAATGAAAGATACCAACGCGGTGATCGGCGGAGAGGGCAACGGAGGCATCATTGTTCCGGACCTGCATTACGGCCGCGACGCCCTGATCGGTATCGGTCTTTTCCTGAGCCACCTGGCACACAGCAAAAAAAGCATCAAAGCCCTGCGTAACAGCTATCCCGACTATTTCATCTCCAAAAATAAAATAGAACTGGATAAAGGCGTGGATGTAAAAACCATCTTCGAAAAGATCAAGGTAAAGTATAAAAACCAGCCTTTAAATTCAGAAGACGGGCTGAAAATTGAGTTCGATAAAGACTGGGTACATCTCCGTACATCCAATACAGAGCCCATTATCCGTATTTACGCGGAAAGCCAGAACGAAACCACGGCAGATAACATTGCCAAAAGGATCATGCAGGACATTAAAGAGTTCATGCACTGATCACGCGGATTTTGCCTTGGAACAGTGATTACGCTGATTTTGATGATTACGCTGATGTTATTTTAGAATTTGAAAATAATTAAGGGAGATATAAGCGGATTAACGCCTGTATCTCCCTTAATCATTCATGTAGTTACTTGCTGATCTTTTATAATAATTAAGGGAGATAACAGTGAAACTTCGCTGTCATCTCCCTTAATTATTATTCAAAAATTATTGTGCAAAACGCTCAAGAACATCAGCGTAATCATCAAAATCAGCGTAATCACTGTTCCAAGGCAAAATCCGCGTTACATCAATTCCTTCAGCTTCTCCACTACTTTGTCCACTTCTTCTTTGGTGTTGTTTTTACAGAAGGAGAAGCGCACCGCGATTTGGTTAGGATTGCTATTAATGGCGCGAATAACGTGTGATCCCGCATTGGCGCCGGAGGTACATGCACTGCCGCCGGAGGCGCAGATGCCGTTGATATCCATATTGAACAGGATCATTTCCGTTTTTTCGGATTTGGGGAATGCCACGTTCAGTACAGTATAAAGACTACTGCCATACAGATCGCCGTTGAAAGCTACTCCGGGAATATGCTTTTTCAGCTGTTCCGCCATGTACATGCGCAGGCCATTGATATAGGCGCTGTGCTCCTCATGGTGAATGGTGGCCAGTTCCAGGGCTTTTGCAAAACCGATGATACCATACAGGTTTTCTGTGCCGGCACGCATATTACGTTCCTGGCTGCCACCCTGGATGAAAGGCGTTATCTTAACGTTTTCATTGATATACAGGATGCCTACTCCTTTAGGGCCGTGGAACTTATGACCGGCGCCTGTAATGAAGTGCACGGGCGTATTGCGGAGGTCGAATGGGTAGTGACCTACGGTTTGCACGGTATCCGAATGAAAAATGGCGTCAAACTCCTTGCAAAGGTTTCCAACGGCATGAATATCCAGCAGGTTGCCGATCTCGTTGTTGGCGTGCATGAGGCTTACCAGGCAACGCTCTTCTGAATTTTGCAGCAGTTCCCGCAGGTGGTCCATATCAATATGACCGCTGGGCAATACATTTACAAAAGAAAGGGCTACGCCATCGTGGTGGTGCAGGTATTCCACGGTGTGCAGGGTAGCATGGTGCTCAATAGGCGAAGAAATGATGTGTTTGCAGCCCAGGTCTCTTACTGCAGCATTAATAGCAGTGTTACTGCTTTCGGTGCCGCCGGAGGTAAAAAAGATCTCTCCCGGATGTGCATTTAATGTTTTGGCGACTGATTTACGTGCATTTTCGATACCCAGTCTTGATTCCCGTCCGTAAGAGTAGATAGAGGAAGGGTTACCGAACTTTTCCGTCATAAATGGCAGCATTGCTTCTAACACCGCCGGATCCAGTGATGTGGTAGCTGCATTGTCGAAGTATATTCTTTCCAATGTTTGGTGGTTTTTGATAAAAGAATAATAATTAATGGTGGTTGGTGGTCTTAAAAGGTAACGAAGTTCCGAAAATTTTGGGATTTTTGATTTTGGTTTTTTATGAGCGGAAATTTAAAAGGAAACAACCCGCTGATAGTGTTGCAGCGCGTTGTTTCCTTTTAATTCACATCTCCCGAAGGGAAGATATATTAAGAATTTCTGTTAATCACGTCATAGAACCGGTCGCGGTAACCGTCGGAAATAGGAATGGACTGGTTGGCGATCATCACCGTATTTTTCTCTACGCAGTTTATCTTATTAAGGGAAACCAGGTACGAGCGGTGTACGCGGATGAATTTATCGGCCGGTAAACGGGTTTCAAATGATTTCAGGCTGCGCAGCGTAAGTACGGGCAGGTTATGTGTATAGATCTTCGTATAGTCTTTCAGTGCTTCAATGAAAAGAATATCTTCCAGGTTGATCTTGATGATCTTATACTCTGTTTTTATGAAGATGTAGTCATTTACCCATGCGGCATCCATGGCGATAGCGTTATTGCCGGCGCTCACGTTCTTCTGTTGGGAGGCAGACCAGGTTTCGCTGGCTTTGGCGGCAGCCTTCAGGAAGCGTTCAAAAGGAACGGGTTTCAGGAGGTAATCCACCACATCCAGGTTAAAGCCATCCAGTGCATACTCCCCGTAAGCGGTGGTAAATACTACCATGGGCGGGTACTTAAGGGATTTGAGGAACTGGATGCCCGTGATATCCGGCATTTTGATATCAAGGAATACCAGGTCTACCGGTTCATCCTGGATGAAGCGTAACGCGGTGGCCGCGTTTTCGAATTTACCGGCCAGGCTCAGGAAAGGGACCTTGCGGATATAATCTTCCATGATCTCCAGCGCCAGCGGCTCGTCATCCACTGCAATACACTTTATCATTTTTTCAACACAATTTTAAGATCAACAATAAATTGGTTTTCGGTTTCCGTGATATCGATCTCGTGTTCATGCTCATAAAGCAGCGCCAATCGTTTTAATACATTGTCGAGGCCTACCCCGCCCCTTTCGGCTACCCGTTCTTTAAAGTGACTGTTCTTAACTGTTAATCTGATCATATCTTCAGTTGTAGCGATGTCTATATCTATAAAGGAATCTTCCGTATAACTGATCCCGTGTTTAAAGGCATTTTCCACAAAAGGCACCAGCAGCATCGGTTCAATCTCCACCCCATCGGCATTCCCCGTAAGCCGGTAACTGATCTCTATATCTTTCGGCAACCTTAAACGTTGTATCTCAATGTAATCATGCAGGTATTTCAGTTCATGTGAAAGCAATACCCGGGCTTCGTTGGACTCATAGATCATATAGCGCATAATGGTTGACAGTTTCAGAATGGCATGTTCTGTTTGCGCCGATTGCTTATGGGCCAGCGAGTAAATGGTATTTAGACAGTTAAAAAGGAAGTGAGGATTAATCTGCGACTTTAAAAATTTTAATTCCGCATTTAATTTCTCCACTTTCAGTTCTTCCCGCTGCTTTTCACTTTTAAACCATTCAAGGGCAATCTTTATAAATCCGCTCATAAACAGCATGAGCAATGCAAAAAATCCGGATCTCCGCAACACTTCCGGAAAAAACAGGTACTCCAGGATACTTGGTCCATCCGCATCTATCAGCGGCATTGCCTGCCCTGGTAGCGAAGGCATAGGAGTCAGGCTGGCAACGGCTACACCGGTGGTATCAAAAGTTCCGGAAACTGTAGCTGCCTGGCCGGCAGGAACAGCCGGTGCAAACCCTGCCCTCATCATCATACGACGACGGTGAAACGGTGGAAAGTCGTCTGATGTTACTTCTGAATTGTTAAATTTTTTGTCCATCCGTATGGTCATCATCGGATGCCCCCTGTGCGCATAGTTCCGGAAGAAATAATAATTTAAGGCAGCCTGCTGCAGTGTAATAAAAACAATCAGCACAACAATGCTGCTAAGATAAATGACGATCTTTTTCCCGTTAAAAAAACGGGGGATCAGCACATAAATATTGAGGTAAAAAATACCAATGAGAAACAGGTTATCAATCAGTTCTTTTATAAAGAAGCCTGTGTGCAGGATCTGGATGCGGTAAATGAAGAAAGGGAAAAACAGAAAGCACGTCCAGCCAAGGATGTGCAGTGAAATAAGGAAGGGACGACTCCTGATAATCCGTTTGAAATTTAGCATCACTTTGTTTGATGCGATAAACTTACACCAGATAGGGTTAGGCTTGTGTTAAAATTTGTTAATCCGATATAAGGGTTTGTTAAATTTAATAAAGAAATTAAAAACAGCTTAAAACGCGGATTTTGTCTTGGAACACTGATTACCCTGATTATGATGATTACATTGATAATTTTTAGAAATTTGTAAGTGATCAAAAGAGTTGTAAACACTTATATCTTCTTTGATCATTTATAAAATTCAAAAAGTAAAAATCAATGTAATCATCATAATCAGGGTAATCAGTGTTCCAAGACAAAATCCGCACTATTGCGCTTCCGTTATTTGCATATCCCTCAGCTCCTGCGGGGATACGGATGGTATTTTGTTCTGTGTTAGTTTCGCCGCAACGAACTGGCCTACGCGCATGGCATGTTCTTTTGAACTAAACACATGGTTGCCGGGGATACTGGGAATTACGTCCTGGTAGATGTACGTATGACCGTCTACATTTACCTTATATCCCCACCCGTTGTTTATTTCAAAGGGCACCACTACTACCGGCACCATATCGGCGCCCGGCCCCTGTGTTGTTTTCCGGTATGATTTCCCTATCACAAAAACCAGTACAATTACGGCTATACCGGCTACGACAATGATATTACGCTTAGTCATTCTTATTGTATTCTGCAGTAGGATTAAATTCCCAAAGGTCGTCGAGCGACAGGCTGGAGCTGGCGCCCAGTCCAACAAAGCCACGGTCTTTCAGGCTGAAGCCAACCGCGCCTGAGCGGGCGGCGCCTTCAAAGTCTGTTTTCTGTACCCAGCGGTCGGTGCCCGGAGTATATTCCCACACGGCGGCAGAGTAACTGCCCTTGATGCCGGAAACGATATAGCCTTTACCCTGCATGGAGAAAGCTGCAGCAGAACTGCCGGCGAAGTTATAGTCATCGTCGAAGCTGTCGTCGTTTACGTTGGCAATAGGGTTGAGGGTGGCCCAGTGGGTACCGTCAAACGCGTAGAAGTCTGTTACATTAGCCGCATTGGCGGTGCCCATACAAACGTAGGCTTTGTTACCGATCACAAAAACAGAGGCATCTGTTCTTTTCCCGCTGTTCATGCTTTCCACCTGTGTCCATGCCTCGGCATCGGGAGCGGTAGGATCAAATTTCCAGTTGTCCTTTAACCAGTTACCATCATATCCGGTAGTAATAAACCCTTTATCGTTCAGTGCAAAAGCCACTGCGCCATAACGGGCGGTGCCTTTAAAATTTGCTTTCTTAGTCCAGGTTTTGGCAACCGGGTCATATTCGTAAAAGTCGTTCAGTTTATTTAACCCGTCATAACCCGTACCCACATAGCCTTTACCGGCCATCGCCATGCCAACGGCGCCATTCCTGGCTACACCTGGGAAGGAGGTTATCTGTGTCCACTGGTTCTGATCCACATCGTATACCCAGAAATCCTGTAATCTTTCTGTTCCGTCATAGCCGGTGCCTACGTAGGCTTTATTATCAATTACAAAGGAAGCTGCCGAGCTCCTGGCCACGCCTTCGTATTGAGAGCGCTTCATCCAGTTCCCCACCAGCGTTGTAGTATTTGAACCTTTCGAACAGGCCGCCAGGGAAGCCATCAATAATAAACTAAAACCTTTTAAATATCGCATTAGCATGTTCTTTTTACTAGCGCCAAAATTATCCGCAGGAGCATTCCCGCAAACAGGAAATAGCTGTTCCCCTGTTTTTAGCGGACGGATACCGTTATTTCATCTACCAGTTGGTTTCTTTCGCCCGAAATGCCTGTTCCTGCGCTACTGGCGGCATAAAGGATATATTTCGTTATTCATCGATGAATTTTGGCCGTTGGCATATTAAAGGAACTGAAAGTATCGATCCTGTCTAAAATTGCGCACCATGAACAATACCATGTATCACTTATTTTTCAGGCGCATAGCACGGGGCCTTTACAGGTACCTTCCTGCACTTTTACTGGCCATGGCGGTTTCTTCCTGCCAGAAAACCGGGTTTTCCTATAATAATATTGTAGATAATAACCAGAATACAGATTACATCCTGTCAGATACACTCACCGTAAATGTAAAAACGGTACAACAGGACTCCGTACCTACTTCCGGCACCGAGGTATTGCTGGCCGGTAAAAGAACAGACCCCCTGTTTGGTACCGCTACCATCCAGTCTTATTTCCAGATAGCACAGCCAGCCACGGTAGACATCCCGGTAAATGGCTCCGCATATGACTCCATGGTATTGATCATGCGCCCTAACGGTTATATGGCCGGCGACTCCACTATTCCACAGGAATTCCAGGTGTACCGGGTTACATCTACCATACAAACCGCCAAAAACTTTTACTACCTGTATAACAATAGCAGCTTCTCTACCGAAAGTACGCCGATCGGCAGCTTCAGCGGCGTTATCCGCCCGCTTACCGATAAAACCGTTACCGTACATATGTCTGATCAGCTGGGCAGCCTGCTCTTTAACATGCTGCGCGACAAAAGCCCGGATATCACCGCAAATAATACTTTCCTGGAATTCTTTAAAGGGCTGAATGTAAGAGGCGGACCAGGCAGTAAAGCTGTTACCGGGTTCTCTGCTACCGACAGCTCCCTCGTGATGCGGTTATACTACCACGTCAACGAAATCATAACCACGGTAAAATATGTGGATTTCAAAATGCAGGCGTCTAACCTGCAGTTCAACCAGGTAGTGGCAGACCATACCGGCACGCCACTGGCGCCACTTACCGGCAGCGTTACAGAACTCCCTTCCGCCAGCACCGGTAACAGGGTTTTCACACAACCGGTAACAGGGTCGGCTACACGGATAGACATCCCCTACATCAAAAACCTTGTGTACATGGGACAGTTCTTTAAGATAATGAAAGTATACATGACGCTTAAACCGGTGCTCGGTACCTACACAGATAACCGCCTGCCGCCAAGAATGGCGCTGTGCGAGGTAAATAAGCTGAACGAGGTAACAGATACCCTTACCTATGGCCAGCTGACAGTAGATAAGCTGTATGATAAAAACACCAACTACACCTTTGATATCACCAATTATGTAATCAAAGAACAAACTGCCAGCACCACAGACTCGCGGGGCCTGCTGCTTACGCCAAGCGCCACAGACAGCAGGACTACGCTGGACAGGCTGGTAACCGGCGATCAGCAGAACACCGACAATAAACTTAAAATACAGTTATACTACCTGTTGTATAAATAAAGGACACTCATGCGAATAAAAATATATAGCGGATTAATCATACTCCTGTTGTGTACAGCCACTGTAAAGGCGCAACACGGGCTCAATTCCATTTACTCCGCCTATGGCATAGGCGACCTGGAATCGAGGGATTACAGCCGCAATTTCGGGCTGGGAAGCACCGGCATCGGCCGCAGGCATTCCGGCTATCTCAATGAACTTAATCCCGCCTCCTATAGCGCACTCCCACCACAGAACTTTATGTTTGATGTGTCGCTGAAAGCACAGCAGATCAACTACAGCGGCAATAATATTTCACAAAACGCCGGCGACATCAACTTCAAGCGGCTGGCCCTCGGCTTTAAAGCCGCCAAGTGGTGGGGCATTGGGGCTGGCATCACTCCCTTCAGCACGATAGACTATAAACTGGAAAACCAGCAGTTCGTAACCGGTACCGGTACGCCGGTAACCGCCACTACCACAGGTACAGGCGGTTTTAACAAGGCTTATATTTCCAATGGCTTCCAGCTCAGCAAAAACTTTTCTGTGGGTGTATCAACCGCTTTCCTGTTCGGTCCGCGGAATATCACACAATACGTTGGTTCGGATTCCTTACAAACACAGCATAATCAATACGGGTTCAAACCTAACTTTACTGCAGGTGCACAATATGCCGGTAAAGTGGGCAAGGACTGGCAACTCGGACTGGGTGCTACCTACCGCTTCGAAACAACCATGAAGCTCCAGGAAAAACTCAATATCGTAAACCAGGACGGTACCTCGTTATACCAGAAAGACCAAGATCCCTCCTTCCTCACCCTGCCCGCTGAATATGGCGCGGGCCTGAGCCTTACCAACGGTACCATTACCTGGGTAGCCGATTACCGCCACTCACTGTGGAACTCACTGAATGAAAAAGGCCCTACTTACCGTTACCAGGATGGAGAAAGATATTCTACCGGTGTGGAATACACGATAAAACGGCACTACTATAACCAAAGCTTTGAAGGCGCTGTTTTACAGGCGGGCTTCGCCTACAACAAAACCCCGCTGGTGGTAGGCAGCACACAAATCACTGATATCTCCGGCACATTGGGCGTATCCCTTCCCAATAAAAACGGGCAGCTCAGGTATTATATAGGCCTCGAAGCAGGGCAACGCGGAAAAGAAGGAACAGCACTGGTAAAGGAAACATATGTCAATGCTGTATTTAACTTCAGCCTGAGGGATATCTGGTTCTTCAAACGCCTCGCACAATAAAAAACTGCCGGTATCGCCTTAGGTGATACGCGGATTTTGTCTGACTCAGGATTACACTGATTACACTGATTTGATACTTTTGAATTTTTTAAAAAAGGATAAAGGAGACGGAAGCGGATTTTTCACTTATATCTCCCAAAATCTTTTTAAATCATTTATAAAATCCCGAGAAATAAAATCAGTGTAATCAGTGTAATCAGTGTAATCAGTGTAATCTTGAGTCAGACAAAATCCGCGCCGAAAGAGATCTTTACCCGCCGGGCGACAGCAGCTCGCGGAACCAGTAGCCGGAGTCTTTGATCATTCGCTGCTGCGTTTCAAAATTCACGTATACAAGGCCGAAACGGGCGCGGTAGCCTTCTGCCCATTCAAAATTATCAGTAAGGGTCCAGGCGAAATAGCCTTCCACGGGTATCCCTTCTTTTTTGGCTTTCAATACGCCGGATAAATATTCCTGGAAATAACTGATACGGGCCAGATCCGCTATGCGGCCATCTGTACCGGGTATATCGGGGAAGGCGGCGCCGCCTTCTGTAACGATCAGTTTTTTAACGCCTTCATAGGCGGCAAACTGCCTGAGCACTTCGTATAGCCCGTTGCCGTTAATTTCCCAGCCCAGTCCTGTTAACGGTACATTGCGATATCTTGCTTTCACTTCTGAGATTTTCACCACCGGCATAAATGTGTTGTATTTCACTACCAGCGGGAAATAATTCTGCACACCAATAAAATCAAAATCGAAGGCCAGCCGGTCCCAGTCGCGCCATAGAGCGTAACGGCGCTCAATACGTTTAAGCAATGGAAAATCGCCTGTCGGATATCCCATGCCCAGCGAAGGCTCCAGGAACAGGCGGTTAAACAGTGCATCTGCACGACGTGCAGCCATCTGATCGGCTTCACTGTTGCTGTTCGGAATGATCTGGGAACAGGACAATGCAGTGCCAATATTAGCGCCGGGCACCTCGTTCCGGAGCACGCGCCCGCCTTCCGCCTGCGCTATCACCGCATGGTGCACCGCCGGCAAAAACCACGACAGGCCAAATTTACCCGGTGCATGCACGCCCAGCATATATCCCAGGGCAGTAAAGCCAAACGGCTCATTCATCACGATCCAGTTCTTCACTTTATTCCCATATTCACGGGCGCATACCCTTACAAATTCTTCAAAAGCAAAAACAACTCCCCGGTGGCTCCAGCCGCCTTTATGTTCCAGCGCCTGGGGCAAATCCCAGTGATAGAGCGTAATATAAGGTTCCAGCCCCAGTTCCAGGCAGGCATCTATCACCCGGTGGTAGAAGTCGATCCCCGCTGGGTTTACTGCACCGGTACCTTTGGGTATGATGCGGGACCACGACAACGAAAAACGGAATACGGAAAAGCCCAGCAGCTTTGCCAGCAGTATATCCTGTGTATAACGGTTGTAAAAATCGGTGGCTACCTGGGCATGGCTCTTATCTTTGATCTTTCCCTTACGGCTGGAGAAAGTATCCCAAATAGAAGGGCCTTTGCCATCTGTATTGAAGGCACCTTCATTCTGAAATGCGGAAATAGTAACCCCCCAGAGAAAATCGTCCCCGAAATCCTTTCGGGTAAAGGGTACAGCAGTTGTTTGCATATGCAATACCTGTGAACCGGGGCAAGTGCTTCCCGGAATAACATGCAGTTTACAACAGTTTTCGGGGAAAATTAATTATATAATTGTTAAGGGATGATGATGAGTGAAAATTCGCAAAAGCTGTTTTAAAATATTACTTTTGAAAGCTTACAAAAATGATAGACAAACATGATAGGGAAGATATATCTTTTGCTGGTCCTTACATTGCTGGGCGCCTGCGCGGCTCCTCCCGGAAAGCCGGATGCGGGGGCAGATAACAGGGACTCACTGAATAAAATGGTGCTGATACCGGCAGGTACCTTTACCATGGGCGCCGATGATTCAACCGGTATGGCCGATGAATATCCCAAACACACCGTGGATATTGACGGTTTCTGGATGGATGAACATGAAGTGACCAATGCCGAATTTGCACGGTTTGTAGCGGCAACAGGTTATGTAACCACTGCGGAAAAGCCCATCAGCAAAGAAGAACTGCTGGCCAGTTTACCTCCGGGCACACCGGAGCCCGACAGCAGCGCGCTGGCAGACATGATGAAACCGGGCGCACTGGTGTTCACACCACCCGACCATGCAGTACCGTTCAATGATATTTCACAATGGTGGTCGTTCGTGGCAGGCGCCACCTGGCGACACCCTGCAGGCCCCGGCAGCAATATCGATAAGCGGGATAACGAGCCTGTTACGCAGGTTTCCTGGCTGGATGCACAGGCTTACGCCAAATGGGCAGGCAAACGGCTCCCTACCGAAGCCGAATGGGAATACGCTGCACGTGGCGGACTGGCAGGGAAAATATATCCCTGGGGAACTGAAGCGCTTACCAGCGGTAAACCCAAAGCCAATACCTGGAATGGTAATTTTCCTTATAACAATACCAAAACAGACGGTTATTACGGCCTGGCGCCTGTAAAATCGTATAGTCCTAACGGTTACCAGCTGTATGATATGTCGGGGAATGTGTGGGAATGGTGCGAAGACTGGTACGATGCCAACTATTATATCCAGGGGGAAAAAGGCGTAAAGAACCCCGGTGGACCCGCAGCGGCGTTTGACCCGGATGATCCTGGTCAGGCCAAACGGGTGATCAGGGGAGGATCTTTTATGTGCAGTGATGAATACTGCCGTGGATACCGGGTATCGGCGCGTATGAAAAGTACGCCCGAATCCGGCCTGGCCAACCTGGGTTTCCGTTGTGTGCGCTCACTCGGTCAGCACTGATGCCAGGTCACGGTAATCGCCGTTATACCGTTTGCCCTTCAGGTAAAAAGTAGGTGTGCCATTTACACCGCTGCGAATACCGCTTTCAAAATCCGCCTCCACCCTGCTCAACAGTTTGGGCGCTTCCATATCTTCCCTGAACTGGTGCAGATCCAGTTCAAGCTCCTTTGCCAGGGTTATCAGCAGGCCATTATTTAATTCCGCCTGGCGGTTGTAAAGGGCGTCATGCATTTCCCAGAAGCGGCCCTGCCTGGCAGCGGCTTCTGCAGCCAGTGCTGCATCCATCGCATACTCATGGGCTTCCGACAATGGAAAGTTCCTGAATACGAACCGCAGCCGGCCAGCGAAGCTTGCCAGCAGTTCCTTTACTACAAAAAATGCTTCCCGGCAGTAGGGACATTGAAAATCGCCGTATTCAACCAGTTCAATAGTGGCGTCTGCCGCACCGAGTACATGGTCCAATGCGTTTACGGGAGGGATCAGGGTAGGCATGACAGTTATTTTTTGAGGTTTTCCAATGCTTCGAGGATGCCATCAGCTCCGGGGTTTTCATTTACCGGCGATAAATAGCTCCATTGAATGATGCCATTGGCATCTATTACAAACAAAGCCCGCTTGCTGATCCCCGTTCTCTCTTCATATACCCCGTAAGCACGGGATACGGCGCCCTTCGGCTCGAAGTCAGACAACAGGTCGAAATGGATCTGGCGGGCACTGGCAAATGCCTGGTGACACCAGGCGCCATCCACAGAGATACCCAGTAATACTGCATTATATTTTTCAAAATAATGAAGCATTTCATTGTACAATGTCATCTGATCACTGCATACGGGGCTCCAGTCGGCCGGGTAAAAGGCCAGGATAACATTTTTCCCGCGCAGGTCTTTCAGGTGTACTTTCTTTTCCGGTGTGGCTTCCAGGGTAAAATCAGGAGCTGTTTCGCCTTTCTGTAACATATGTGGTTAAATTGTTGGTCCTATATAAACAGCTGCGGGGGAATAATGTTCTACAAAAACAAAAATGCCACGGTGGCGGACCGTGGCTTTTTGTGACAGGCTATTGCCTTTTCGTTATTTAACAATGATCGTATCTGAATCAACTTTCATGGCGTTTCCTTCACCTTTGGTAGTGATCATCACTACGCCTTCAGGATGTCGTTTCCCTTTGTAAATAGTGGCTTTGCCTCCTTTGTAAACATTTACCGATTTGATGGAAGAAGCGGATATGCTGCTGGCTTCCTCCCTGGAAACTTCTTTACCATCTACCACCAATAATGCACCGGCCGGAAGCGACTGTGCGCTGTTGTTCTTATCGGTCCGGTATCCTATCACCCTGATGGTACTGACAGTATCCTTTACCGGTGCCGCCATTCTTTCCCCATTCTTTTTCGTGGTAACCAGTATTACGCCATTCTTTCCCCTGGAGCCATAAATTGCAGTAGCTGATTTGTCTTTCAGTACGCTGATAGATTCGATACCATCCGGTGCAATGCCTTCAATGGATTCCACGGGGCTGCCATCTACAATGTAGAGCGGGGCCTTATCCGGATCTACTCCGCGAAGTGTGAGCACAGTTCCTTTTTGCCCGGGCGCCACGGTATCTTTAGTTACTTTGAGCGGCGTCTTTTTCACCTGTTCCACTTTTGGTGGCAGGGGCGGTTTTGGTATTCCTTTCGTCACCTGTTCTACCTTTGGTGGTGGTGGTGCTTTTGGCGGTGCCGGAGGAGGCGGCGGTACTGTATCTTTAACAATAACGTTGGCAAAAGGATGAACGGAAGGCGCCTTTGTGTAATTGAGCGATAATACGGTTCCTCCTACCATCAGTCCTAATACCAGGTAACGCGCCATTTGATAACGTGATGACTTTTTGCTGTTCATCATGATGATCCTGTTTTTTAGATGTGAGAAATTGAAATTGTTTGCGATGGCCGTCGCATATGGGATCCCACTTACTTTAATTAAATTGTATTGATAGGCGGTTTTATCCACGCCCTGCTTCAGCAGGTACCTGTCTGTAATAAACTCCAGGTTTTCACGGATGGCAGTTTTCATCAGCCATGCGCCGGGATTGAACCAGTAAAAAATGTTATTAAGCTCTCCCAGTACTACATCTACGCTGTGCCATTGCTGCACATGCACTTTTTCATGCCGCAGGATGGCCGGCAGTTCCTCCGGCTGGTGCAATACCGGGTTGATGTAGATGTTCCGGAAAAAAGAAAAAGGATTTACCGGTTGCTGTAATACCTGCACCGTGGTATCAGCTATTTTACTGCGTTTGGAGCTGCGGTGTATTTTCCATAAAGATAATAACTGGAAACAAAAACGTATAGCCATTACCGATACGCCGGTCCAGAATATGTATACCAGCAGCGTCCAGATGGTAAACACCGGCGCCGGCGCCTGCCAGCCGCCCAGATCCGGAACATAGGTCATCACACCGTCTGCCAGCACTTCGTGCCTGTTTACAAACGCATCAATAGGTATCAGGGGAAACAGGGATGAAAAAACAATACCTGTGAGCAGGAACAACCTGTTCCCGGTGTAAAAGGTGAGCCTGCGCAAACCAAACCGGTAAGCCAGGAAAAATAAGGTAAGCGCGATATTTGCCTTTAACAGGTATATTAAAATAGCAGGTACCATAGCCGTAATTTTATTATTTACCTTTTTCTATCATGTTGATGATTTCTTTCAGCTCGTCAGGGCTGATCTTTTTCTCTTTTGCGAAAAAAGATACCAGCTCTTTATACGAGTTCTCGAAATAATCCTTTACAAAACCATTCATGAACTTCTGTTTGTAAGCTGCTTCTTCCATAACCGGCGTATATTCATATACGTTACCCATTTTCCGGCTCTCCACAAACCCTTTCTTCTCCAGGTTCTTAATGGTAGATGCCAGTGTAGTATATGGGGGAGCCGGCGCGCTGTGCGCCTCAAGGAAGTCTTTCACAAAACCTTTCCCTACTTTCCAGATAGCCAGCATGGCCGTTTCTTCTTGCTGGGTAAGTTTTTCCATAGTAATTGAATAATTTGGATTACGATTCTTTCGTAAATCTACGAATGTTTCGTAGATAAACAAATATTTTTTTTGGGAAGATGATTTAAGCGGAGGGAACCGGATAAAAAGAAAGAGGTGCAAAGGATTGAACCTTTGCACCTCCCTGTATATTTTCTTCCCGGGCGGAAATTATTTCAATATCTCTTCCAGTTTGGATGCCAGTTCTTCACCACGCAGGTTTTTAGCCACGATCTTCCCTTTCGGATCAATCAGTACATTCTGCGGGATAGCGCGAACACCATAAAGGTCTGCTGCCGCATTCTTCCATCCTTTCAGATCAGAAACATGGGTCCAGGTGAGCTTATCGGCATCTACGGCGGCCAGCCATTTATCTTTCTTGTCGTCCAGTGAAACACCGAGGATCTCGAAGCCTTTATTCTTGAATTTATCGTAGGCCTTTACCACGTTGGGGTTCTCTGCACGGCAGGGACCACACCAGCTTGCCCAGAAATCGACCAGTACGTATTTGCCACGGAAAGACGACAGGCTGATATTTTTCCCATTGGCATCCGCCTGTGCAAATTCAAGCGCAGGCTGGCCTACAGCTGTTTTGCGGGCAGACTCCAGGCGTTTGGAGAATTCTTTACCGGAAGGGGAGCTCTTTGCCTCTTTACTTAATTTTTTGAACAGGGGCGTTACCTCAGCAGGCTTGATATCATAACCGGCTACCTGGTTCAACAGGAACATCGCAATGGGAGAATTGGTATTCCTGGCAAGAAAATCATTCTCGATCTTTTTCTCTTCTGTATCTAATGTATCAAATTCCGCTTCCAGCTTTTTAATTCCTTCCTCGTCCTTATTCTTGGCCAGTTCACGGTATTTGCTCTGTAATGCTGCACCTTTCTCATTCACATCTTTCAACAGCTCATTCAGTTTTTTATAATCGTCGTTGGCTTTGGAACCGGTTACGGTAGCCTTGCTGATAGAATCTGTAGTATTGATGGTGATAACGCCTTTATCCAGGAAAACCGCCAGCATATCACGTCCCATAGACACAGGTTTTTCACTGCCTTTCTGTACCAGCATCAGGCTGGCCAGTCCTGCTTCTTCCAGGGTGCCGTTGAACGTAAATTTACCATCTTTGATTTGTGCGCTGTCCATGAAGCTTTCGCCGTTTTTGCGCATTCTCAGGTACACGGTAGCAGGGTCATGCTGTTGGGAAACAGTTCCCTGTATAGTATAAGGCTTGCCTGCAGCTGTGCCTTTCTTATCCTGGGCAAACATCACTGCCGGTACTAAAAGGGCTATACCTACAATTGCTTTTTTCATTGGTTTTTGTTTTACGAATAACAAATTTGTAAAATCGGCCGCTCATTAACAACCTGATTTTGATAAACGGCTATTTTAACAACTGTTCCAGTTTAGCTTCCAGTTCTTCTCCACGCAGGTTGCGGGCAATAATTTTTCCCGCAGGATCTACCAGGAAATTAGTGGGAATAGACTGAACCCCGTACTGCACTGCCACTTCGTTGCCCCAGCCCCGTAAATCGGATACCTGCGTCCAGGCCAGTCCATCCTGGCTGATGGCACGTAACCAGCGCTCACGGTTATCATCCAGGGAAACGCCCAGGATGGTAAAATTTTTATCCTTGAACCTGTTATAAGCCTTTACTACATTGGGGTTTTCCTGGCGGCAGGGACCACACCAGCTCGCCCAGAAATCAACCAGCACATACTTGCCCCTGAAAGACGACAGCTTTACCGGCTGTCCTTTGGTATCTTCCTGTGAAAAATCATCGGCAACCACATTCAGCACATTTGCCTTCAGGCTTTTTACATAGGCGGTTACGCTCTTTCCATACTGGCTTTCCTGTACAGACTTATCAAGTGACTCAAACAATTGCCTGAACTCTTCCGGCTCCAGCCTGCTGCGCAGTTCATTCATCATCAGCCAGATGCTGGCAATGCTCTTAGGATGCGAATTAATAAACTGCTTACCGGTATTCACCACATCCTTGCTGAAAGCTTCTGCCTTCTTGCGGAAGGCATTCTTTCCCGGCTCATCTTCAGGATTGATCTGTTTGGCTTCAGTATTAAGTTCCTGGGCCTCTTTGATCAATGGCTCAAATGCCTTTTGATATTCCTGCATTGCCAGCGTATTGACATTGCCTTTCACGGAGGTCGCTACAGGGTATGTAGCCAGGGAAGTAGTAAACTGTATAGGATCATTCCCTGTTACAAACAACATGGGATAATTTACATCCTGCAGGATCAACGCATATACGGAAGGCTCCTTACCGCTTTTCACACGGAAACTGAATTGTTCATTCTTTATCACCACCGAATCGTCCGGGTTGTTGTCCTGGTCGTCAAAAAGATAAATGGTTTTGCCGTTTGCCCCTCTCACAATACCCGATACCTGCTGGGCATTCGCACCTGCGAAAACCAACGCCGCAGCGGCTAACAGGAAAATCTGTTTCATTACAAATTATTTTAATTAGTTAGTGGGGTGTAATATACGAAGAGATTCTTTCACGGAGAAGATGCCGGCTTCGCCGGCTTTTAAATTGTCTTGGCTCAGGATTTAGATGATTACGCTGATTACACTGATTTTATTATTTTCTTAATTAGGCTTACAAGTTTAATTATCAACCTCTAATGAATAAAAATAAAATCAGTGTAATCAGCGTAATCATCTAAATCCTGAGCCAAGACAATTTCCACGTCGGCGAAGCCGGCGGACTATTTATGCCGCTGTTTTAACACCGATATAACATCTGAGAGCTGGAAACCTTTTGCCTGGAGGAGGATCAGGTAATGGAACAACAGGTCGGCGGATTCATTGAGGAACAGCTCATCGTTATTGTCTTTCGCCTCAATTACCACTTCTACTGCTTCCTCTCCTACTTTCTGCGCAATTTTATTGATGCCTTTGGCAAAAAGACTGGCAGTATAAGATTTATCGGAAGGATTGTTCCTCCTGTCCGTAATAATATTTTCCAGGGTGGCAAGAAAATCATTGGCTACATTCTTTTCGTTCCAGCAGGTATCGGCGCCGGTATGGCATACCGGGCCTACAGGACTGGCTTTGATGAGAATGGTGTCCTGGTCGCAGTCCACCATCAGGTCTTTCACGATCAGGAAATTACCGCTCTCCTCACCCTTTGTCCATAAACGGTTTTTTGAGCGGCTGAAAAAAGTCACCTTGCCTTCCGAAACGGTTTTCTCTACCGACTCCCGGTTCATATAACCGAGCATCAGCACCTTATTGGTTACGGCATCCTGTATAATAGCCGGTACCAGGCCATCGGGCGACTTTTGAAAATCTATCTGCATGTTTACTTATTTCAGGTATCTTAAAATCTTACGTTCACCCCTTTGCTATAGAGAAAGGTTTTGAGCGCAGGAATTTCTATTTCTTTATAATGGAAGATGCTGGCTGCCAGGGCTGCATCTGCCTGTGCGTTCTCGAAAACATCGGTAAAATGTTCCATGGTGCCTGCACCGCCGGAAGCTATCACCGGCACATTCAGGTGCTGTGCCATTTGACCGGTTATATCCAGCGCAAAGCCTTTTTTGGTGCCATCGTTGTTCATGGAGGTAAGCAGTATTTCACCTGCGCCGCGGCCTACTGCTTCTTTGGCCCAGTCGAATGCCTTTACTTCCGTTTTCACACGGCCTCCATTCAGGTACACGTACCAGTCGCCGTCTTCAAACCGTGTATCAATAGCCAGTACAATGCACTGGCTGCCAAATTCACGGGCCAGCCGGTCTACCAGTGCGGGGTCCTTAAAAGCCGAAGTATTTACGGAAATCTTATCTGCACCGGATTGCAGCAGTACATATACATCTTCTACAGAAGAAATACCACCACCTACGGTAAAAGGAATATTCACATGACGGGCAATACCTGTTACCAGTTCCGCCAGCGTCTTTCTTCGTTCGTTCGTTGCCGTTATATCCAGGAACACCAGCTCATCTGCTCCCTGTTCCGCATACAAAGCCCCCAGCTCAATGGGATCGCCGGCATCGCGGATATTCTCAAAATTGATGCCCTTCACGGTACGGCCGTCTTTAATATCCAGGCATGGTATGATGCGTTTGGTCAACATGTGCTAATAGTTTACAGGAATGTTTTTAATGCATCCATGGAGATATTACCTTCATAGATCGCTTTGCCAATGATAACACCGCTGCAGCCAATTTTCTGCAGGGCAGCCACATCTTCAATATTGCTCACGCCGCCACTGGCCACAAAGTTAATACCCGCGAAGCGTTCTGTTATTTTTTTATAGAGATCAACGGATGGCCCCTGCAACAGGCCATCTTTGGCGATATCTGTACAAAAGATATTGGTGACGCCCTGTGCAATATTGCTTTCAAGAAAATCAAATACAGATAATTCTGTTGTTTCCAGCCAGCCGCCTACTGCGATCTTCTCCTCTTTCACATCAGCGCCCAGGAATATTTTACCGGCGCCATATCTTTTCACCCAGCTGAAAAAAAGTTCTGGTTGCTTCACTGCCACACTGCCTATGGTAGCCAGCGCTGCACCGCTTTCAAATACTATTTCCAGGTCCTTATCCGTTTTAATGCCCCCTCCAAAATCGGTTACCAGCGAGGTTTTACCGGCAATGCTCTCCAGCACCTTCCAGTTCACCACCGCTCCTTTTTTGGCGCCATCCAGGTCAACCAAATGAAGGCGGCGCACGCCTATCGCTTCAAACTCTTTGGCCACTTCCAGCGGATGCTCGTTGTACACTTTCTGCTGGCTGTAATCGCCCTGGGTAAGCCTTACACATTTACCACCGATGATATCAATGGCAGGTATGATCTCAAATTTCTTAGTTGTCATATTTTGCTGATCCAAAGACAGTTCCATTCTAACAAAGGTGATCCCTCCTTTTACAAAGTAATCGCCTTTTCTTGTATAGCCCAGCCTGTCGTAAAAAGTTACCGCGGTGTCCCGTGCATTACACCAGAGCAGTTTTATTTTTTCTTTTTTGCAGATGTCTGCCAGGTGTGCGAGTATCGCCCTGCCAAAGCCCTTTCCCTGCGCAGCCGGTGCAGTAGCCAGTTTACGGAACTGCGCGCTTTCACCACCGGGAAAAAGAGAGACCACTGTTACCAGCTGCCCCTGGTCAAAAACGCCAAAGTGAAGCCCGTCCTCATCATGGTCTACCTTTACAGCATCCAGCGTTTCGTTGGGATACAGTACATCCCTGCGGAGCTGCAAAGTATCATCTGCGCTGATCTTCCGGATATTCATCTTAAAGGTTCAAAAAGTTTTCAATGATACGCGCGCCGGCCACTGCGGATTTCTCCGGGTGGAACTGTACCGCGTAAAAATTATCCTTCTGCAGGGCTGCGCTGTAGTTGATCACGTAATTGGTGATAGCTACTGTATCTGCACCAAGCGCTGCATAATAGCTGTGCACAAAATACATGTAGGCATTTTCCGGCACATGCTCAAACACTACGCTGTGCAAACCGGTAATATTATTCCAGCCGATCTGCGGTATTTTCAGGAGGTTTTCTACGGGCGACTGGAACCGTTTCACATCCACATCAAATATGCCGATACATTTGGTATCGTTTTCTTCCGAATGTTTGCACAACAATTGCATTCCCAGGCAAATACCCAGTACAGGCTGCTTCAGGCCGGCAATCACCTCATCCAGTTTTCTTTCCTTCAGGTACTGCATCGCCGTACTGGCTTCTCCTACACCAGGAAAAATCACCTTATCGGCAGCCATGATCTCTTCATGATCATCCGTAACAGTACCGTTTACGCCTAAACGCTCCAATGCAAATTGCACAGAGCGGATATTACCGGCGTTATATTTTATGATAACCGTTTTCATGTTATTACTGAATTATTCCCGAAATAAACGTTTTCACCGTTTCGTCAATATTAGTACTGTGCTCAATAGCTTTTATAAACGCAGTACCTATAATGGCGCCATTGGCATGTGCAGATGCCGCCTCAAAAGTAGCTTTATCTTTTATACCAAACCCAATTAAAACCGGGTTCTTCAGCTGCAGCTGTTTCAGTCGCTCGAAATAAGCCTGCTGGTCCTTCATGTCCTTGTCTTTCCCTGTAGTGGAAGACGAGGATACCGCGTAAATAAAGCCTTTGCTCAGGCTGTCTATTTTACGGATACGTGCTTCGCTGGTTTCGGGTGTTACCAGGAAGATCAGGTGCAGGTTATATTTTTCAAAAACAGGTCTGTATTCATTCTCATATTCAGCCATCGGCAGGTCCGGTACAATAATGCCATCCACACCTACTTCCGCGCATTTGGCACAAAACGCTTCCACACCATACGTTAGTACGGGATTGAAATATCCCATGAGGATCACCGGTACCCGGATACTGCTTCTGAAACCGGCAAGCTGCTCAAACAGCTTCTGTAGGCTCATCCCGTTCTGAAGCGCTTTGGTGCTGCTGTCCTGGATCACGGGGCCATCCGCCAGCGGATCGGAGAACGGCATTCCCAGCTCAATAAGATCCGCACCATGTTGTTGCAGGGCGGTCATCACCGGTAAAGTGTCGTTCAACTGCGGGAAACCAGCCGTGCAATATATATTTAAAACGCCGTGTTGCTTCTTGGCAAACAGTTGATCTATACGATTCTGCATAATCCATTTTATTTATTCATGTGACGGATATAGGTATCCAGGTCTTTATCGCCGCGGCCTGAAAGGCATACCACCACTACATCATCCGTGTTCAATGGCAGGTCTTTCAGTTTAGCCAGGGCATGGGCCGATTCCATAGCGGGAATAATTCCCTCCAGCAGGCTCAGTTCATAAGCCGCTGCCAGTGCTTCCTCATCGGTGGCCGAGAGGAACTGCGCACGGCCCGATTCATACAAATGCGCATGCATAGGTCCTATACCCGGGTAATCCAGTCCTGCGGAAATTGAATGTGGCTCCACGATCTGTCCATCTCCCGTTTGCATCAGCAGCGTTTTGCTGGCATGGATGATCCCAATGGTGCCCAGTTGGGTGGTAGCAGCTGAAAAACCGCTGTGCACCCCTTTTCCGCCGGCTTCTACCGCCACCAGCTTTACAGCCTCCCTGTCGAGATAATGGAAATAGGCGCCGGCTGCATTACTGCCACCGCCAATACAGGCTACTACATAATCAGGATCCTCGCTGCCGGTTTTCTCCAGCAGTTGCTTCTTTATTTCTTCACTGATCACGGATTGGAAACGCGCCACCATATCAGGATACGGATGCGGCCCTGCAGCGGTGCCCAGGATATAATGTGTATCCACAGGATTGTTGATCCAGTCGCGGATAGCCTCGTTGGTGGCATCTTTCAGCGTTTTGCTACCACTGGTGGCCGGCACTACGGTAGCTCCCAGCATTTTCATACGGGCTACATTGGGCGCCTGTCTTTCTATATCAATACTACCCATGTACACCACGCACTCCATGCCCATCAAGGCACATACCGTTGCAGTAGCCACGCCATGTTGCCCGGCCCCTGTTTCCGCAATGATGCGGCGTTTGCCCAGTCGTTGCGCCAGCAGGATCTGCCCGATGGTATTGTTCACCTTGTGGGCGCCTGTATGATTCAGGTCTTCTCTTTTAAGATAAATTTTTGCTTTATATTTTTCAGACAAACGTTTGGCGAAATACAAGGGGGAAGGCCTTCCTACATAATCCCGTAAAAGGGCTTCAAAGTCCTGCTGGAAAGAAGGATCACTGAGAATACCAAGGTATTGTGACTGCAATTCTTCTACATTGGGATACAGCATTTCAGGAATGTAGGCCCCGCCAAATCTGCCATAATAGCCATTCTTATCCACCTGATACCTGGAGTTGCCGGTATTGATCGCAATATCCATGACCGTTTATTTTATAATTGATGAATGAATTTGTTTTACGAATTGTTTTACCAGCGCCAGGTTCTTTACACCCGGACTATCTTCAAACCTGCTATTTACATCTGCGGCAAACAACGCAGGGATCTGCATTTCACGGATCTCTGTTCCCTGCTCCGGCGTAATGCCACCGCTTAAAAAGAAGGGCTGATCAAACGGGTAGGTTTGCAGCAGTTCCCAGTTGAATTTCTCGCCGGTGCCGCCATAACCTTTTACAGAAGCGGTATCGAACAGGAAATAATCCGTTGCCGGTATGAAAGGCGCCACTTCCGTTTGCCAGTTAACGTTATCACCTATACGAAAAGCTTTTACTACCGGGATAAACGCGCGTACAGCTGCGCAAAACTCCGGCGTTTCATCGCCATGCAGCTGCACCAGGTCAAGGCCATAATCATTAACAGTGCGCTGTATCTGTTCCAGGGGCGCATTTACAAAAACGCCCACTTTGGTGATGCCGGTGGTTTCCCTTACAGATCTTGCATCTATTTTATTACCGGCAAAACGCGGGGATCTTTCATAAAAAATAAATCCTGCATAATCCACCTCATTATCTAACAGTCCCTGCAGATCGTTTATCCTGGTAATACCGCAAACTTTAATACGCATATTATTATGATTTATGCTGCAGGTCGTTGAGTGTTTGAACAAAGTTTTCAAAAGCGCGGGCCGGATCTTCCTGCTTCATGAAATGCTCTCCTATAAGGAAGCCCTGGAATCCCGCGGCTTTCAAGGTTACAATCGCAGCGGGGTCATTGATGCCGCTTTCTGCCACTTTCACTTTATCTGCCGGGATCTTTGGCGCCAGCTCGCACGACCGGTTAAAGTCGACCTGGAAAGTGATGAGGTCACGGTTGTTCACCCCTACCAAATGTGTATGCGCGGTCACTTTTTCCAGCTGTGCTTCGCTGTGCACTTCCAGGAGCACTTCCAGCCCGAGGTTATGTGCAAAGGCGGCCAACTGCGCCACCTGTGCGGCATCCAGGCATTCTGCAATAAGGAGTATCACATCGGCGCCAATGGCTTTGGCTTCCAGGATCTGGTATTCATCTATCACAAAATCTTTCCTCAGGATGGGGATCTGGTTAAAGCTGCGCGCCTGTTGCAGGTCGTCGGAAGATCCTCCGAAATATTTTTCATCAGTGAGCACGGACAGGCCGGAGGCCCCATAACGGGTATAGGCAGTGGTTACCTGCTGCACCGTTACGTCTCCGTTGATCAGTCCTTTTGAAGGGGAACGGCGCTTGAATTCCGCGATGATACCTGTTTTCCCGGGCTGCTGCAGGAAATGGCGCAGCGATAATGTTTCCCGCTGGAATGCAGGCGACTGCTGCAGATCCTGCGCACTGCGCTGCAGCTTGCGGGCTGCTACCTCGATGTGTTTGTGAGCAACTATTTCTGCTAAAATATTCTTCATGATAAATTATCTGGTACTACGACTGCAAAGCAATCAGTTTTTTAAATGCATTATGTGCATTGCCCGACTCCAGGGATTCTACCGCGGCAGCGAAACAATCGTCATAAGAATTATATTTCCCGAGGCTGTACAGGCCCATTGCTGCGTTGGCAAAAACAACGGAATTCTGTGCCCAGGTCCCTTCTCCTTTCAGGATCTTCATAAAGATCTTCGCAGCTTCCTCGGTGGAATTACCACCGTAAATGTCTTCCTGGTGAACTTTACGTTTGCCCAGCTGCTCCGGTGTCCAGTCCTGTTCTCCTCTATTGGTGATCACCTTCGTATCCGCGGTGAGGGATATTTCATCGTACCCATCCAGGCTGTGAACAATTACAAACTGCTTATCCGTTTGCTGGAACAGGTAGTTGTATACCCTTGCCATTTCCAGGCTGTATACGCCTATCAGCTGGTGCTTTGCCAGCGCCGGGTTTACAAGGGGACCAAGCATATTAAAGAACGTGCGGATGCCCAGCTGCCGGCGGATACCTGCCACATGTTTCAGTGCCGGGTGGAACAGTGGTGCATGAAGAAAACAGATCCCTGAATCTTCCAGTTCTGTTCTCAGTTTGCTGTCGTCGTTCTTGAATTTATACCCTACCAGCTCCATCACGTTGGAAGCGCCGCTTACAGAAGATACGCCATAGTTGCCGTGTTTGGCTACTTTAGCGCCGGCGCCTGCCACCACAAAGCACGACAAGGTAGAAATATTAAAAGTATTTTTTGCATCTCCGCCGGTACCAACTATATCCAGTACATCGTAACCGTTGAGATTTACCGGGATACAAAGCTCCAGCAAGGCATCACGGAAGCCCAGCAGTTCGTTGATGGTTATGCTGCGCATCAGGTATACCGTCATGAAAGCGGCCAGTTCGCTTTCGTTGAACATGCCTTTGGAAATGCTGATGAGGATATCTTTGGCAGCTTCGCGGCTGAATGTTTTATGTTCGAAAAGGTAGTTAAGAATCTTTTTCATTTTTGAAAGATTTTTGCTGATTGGGTGTTCGATAATGTTAAAACGGGTGTCGTGCTGTTATTACAGGCTTAACCAGTTTCTTAAAATCTTTTCGCCCTGCGGGGTAAGCACACTTTCCGGGTGGAACTGTACGCCGCTTACATCATACTTGTTATGCTGTACAGCCATAATAAACCCATCCTCATCTTTAGCGGTGATAGTGAGCTCGGCAGGCATGGTAGATTCATCGATCACCCAGGAATGGTAGCGGCCGGCCTGGATCTGCCGTGGCAGATCATTAAACAGCCGTCCATCTTCCTTAATAATATTTACGTTGGTAGCCACGCCATGATATACTTCTTTCAGGTTGGTAAGAGAAGCGCCAAAAGCCTGTCCTATGGCCTGTTGCCCCAAGCACACCCCGAAGATGGATTTAGTGGGGGCATATTCTTTAATAAGCGGAAGCAGTAATCCTGCTTCTTCCGGGATACCGGGGCCTGGTGATAAAATGATCTTATCGTAACCGTTCACTTTTTCCAGTGGAATTTCATCATTGCGCACCACGGTTACTTTACCGTTGATGATCTTTTCCACGAGATGAACGAGGTTGTATGTAAATGAGTCATAGTTATCGAAAACGAGGATGTTCATACTAAATTTTTTGTGCCAGCAGAATGGCTTGTTTTAACGCATTGAGTTTGTTGTTCACTTCTTCCAGCTCTGAAGAAGCTACAGATTTGGCCACTACACCAGCGCCAGCCTGGTAGTACAGGGTATTCATTTTACTGAGTATGGAGCGGATCATGATGGCGTGGTTAAAGTTGCCGTTGAAACCGACAGCACCTATGCAGCCGCCGTAAAATCCACGCGCCGTGGGCTCATACTGGTCAATGATTTCCATAGCCCGGTATTTTGGAGCGCCTGAAAGCGTGCCTGCCGGGAAAGAGGAAGCCAGGAGGGTAAAGGGGTTCAGCTTTGGATCTACCTTGCCGGTCACTTCGCTAACCAGGTGAATAACGTGTGAGTAGAAATGTACCTGCCGGTACGAAGCCACTTCCACATTGGTGGCATTCCTGCTAAGGTCATTTCTCGCCAGGTCCACCAGCATTACATGCTCGGCGTTCTCTTTCGGGTCTTCCAGCAGTTTATTGGCCAGGAGCTTGTCCTGTTCATCATCGCCGGTGCGACGGAAAGTGCCTGCAATGGGGTGAATGGTGGCTTTACCATCAGTAATCACGATCTGTGCTTCCGGTGAGGAGCCCATTAATTTATAATCGCCGTAATCGAAGAAGAAGAGATAAGGAGAGGGGTTGATGGAGCGGAGAGCGCGGTATACATTGAATTCGTCGCCAGTGAAGGATTGCTGGAAAGCTCTGGAAAGCACTACCTGGAAAACGTCTCCGCGGAAGCAGTGTTGTTTGCCCTGTTCTACCATCTGCATATATTCCGCATCCGTCATATTGCTTTTCTCTTCCCCGGCAGTGGCAAACGGATAGCCTGGGGAATCCTTGTGCCGGATGAGCGATTCCAGGAGCTCAAACTCGCTGTCTATACCCTCTACCTGGTTTTCGCACAGATAAAGCTCATCTTTAAAATGATTAATGGCTATTACATATTGATAGTAACGGTAACGCATCAGCGGGATGGTGTTACCGGCCTGTTGTTTCTGCTTGTTGAATTCAATGGTTTCAAAGAACTGAACGGCATCAAAGGTGGTGTAGCCGAAAAGGCTTTGTGCCATTGGTACCGGGTGTTTCCCGGTGAAGGAATAGTTGCCGAGGAATTGTTCCATTTCATCCAGTACCTGTTGTTTATTCTTCAGCTCTTTCTTTTCTACAGGCAGGTTGGGATATTTGAATTCGAAGTGCGTGGTGGAAGTAACTTCGATCCCAGCAATCGGCTTCACGCAAATAAAGGAGTAACTGTTGTCGCTGGCCCTGTAGTCCGTGCTTTCAAGGAGGATAGAACCCGGGAACTTATCGCGCAGCCGCAGATATATTCCCACTGGCGTGAAAATGTCTGCCAGCATCTGTTTGGATCTCGTTTTTACTTGGATGGTACGCATGAGTTATTGGCTGAAGTGTTTGTTTTATTTTAAAATGGGAAGGGCGGAAAAAGCGAAAGGCCCGCTGTGTAACAGCGGGCCTTCCAAATATATTTCTATACGAAACATGGCACTGTAACACAGATCAGGATTTGATTCCGTGCCACCACCAATGTTTATTTGTAATGATATTTTGCATAGCGAGAACAAAAATGAAACATTTTTTCAGAAAATGCAAATTTTTTTTTGCGGGGGCGGCGCCTTCGGCGCCGCCCTCCCCGCTACAGCACCCCCTTAGTGGAAGGCAGCTGCATATTGGCAGGGTTCCGCTTTACCGCCATTTTTATGGACTTGGCAAAGGTTTTAAAGATGGCTTCTATCTTATGATGCTCATTTTCGCCTTCTGCCTTGATGTTCAGGTTCGCTTTCGCGCCATCTGAGAAGGATTTGAAGAAATGAAAGAACATCTCGGTAGGCATCTCCCCTATTTTTTCCCTTTTAAATTCCGCGTCCCATACCAGCCAGTTACGGCCGCCAAAGTCAATGCCCACCTGGGCCAGGCAATCATCCATCGGCAGGCAGAAGCCGTATCTTTCAATACCGCGTTTATCTCCCAGGCCTTTGGCAATGGCTTCTCCCAGTGCAATACCGGTATCTTCTATGGTGTGGTGCTCATCGATATGCAGATCGCCCTTGGCGTGAATTTTCAGGTCTATAGCGCCATGGCGGGCAATCTGGTCGAGCATATGATCAAAGAAACCCAAACCGGTTTGTATATCGGCTTTGCCGGTACCATCCAGGTTCAGTTCAATACTGATATCGGTTTCATTGGTTTTACGTACATGCGTTACCGTTCTTAATCCCAGCTTCAGGAATTCATAGATGCGGTTCCAGTCGGTGGTTTCCAATGCAATAACGGATTGCAGGGCGGCGGCACTATCGCTGATCTCTGCACTGCCAAGTCCCGAGCCTTCATTGATCCAGATGGCTTTTGCACCCAGGTTCTTTGCCAGCTCTACATCGGTGATGCGATCGCCTATCACAAAAGAATTGGCCAGGTCGTAATTACCATCCAGGTATTTGGTGAGCATGCCGGTGCGGGGCTTGCGGGTGGGCGCATTATCGGCGGGGAAAGAGCGGTCAATGAACACTTCATCAAACTTAATTCCTTCGTTCTCAAACGCCTTCATGATCATGTTTTGGGCCGGCCAGAAAGTATCTTCCGGGAAAGCCGCGGTGCCCAAACCATCCTGGTTGGTTACCATGGCCAGCTCATAATCCAGCTCAGCGGCGATCCTCGCCATATTCACAAATACTTTGGGATAAAATTCCACTTTGTCCAGGCTATCTATCTGGTAGGTGGGCGGCACTTCTTTGATCAGGGTGCCGTCACGGTCTATAAAGAGCACTCGTTTCATGCAGATGCAGTTGTGGCTGTTTTCAGGTTAAAAGATTTCAATACTTCCAGCAGACGCAGGTTTTCAGCGGGCGTGCCAATGGTGATGCGCAAGCATCCCATACACAGTTCTACCTTGGAGCGGTCGCGCACTACAATGCCCTGTTCAATAAGATAGTTGTAGATCCCTTTTGCATCCGTGGTTTTCACCAGTATAAAGCTGGCATCGCTGGGGTAAATGTGCAGCACTTCCGGCAGCTGGATCAGCGCAGCTGAGAGCAGGTCGCGCTCTATCACTATTTCCCGGATCCATTCATTCACCTGGCTTACATTTTCCAGCGCCTGGAGCGCCAGCTCATTGGTTGCCTGGCTGATGTTATAAGGAGGCTTCACCTTGTTCAAGGTATTCACAATTTCCTCGCTGGCAAAAGCCATCCCGATGCGGAGACCAGCCAGTCCCCATGCCTTTGATAATGTTTGCATCACCACAAGGTTGGGATATTCTGTGAGCTCCTGTATAAAGGTTTTCTGACGGGAGAAATTGATGTATGCTTCATCTATCACCACAATACCATCAAAATTATTCAGCAGCAGCTCTATATCTGCGCGATTGATGGAATTCCCTGTAGGATTATTGGGAGAACAGATGAAAATAAGCTTTGTGTTGTTATCTATGGCCTGTTGCAGTGCAGGGATATCCAGCTGGAAATCCTCCGTGAGCGTTACTTTACGGATCACCGCATCATTGATGTGCGCACTTACCTCATACATGCCATAGGTAGGCGGACAAAGGATCACGTTGTCTACGCCGGGATTCACAAAGGAGCGGTAAAGCACGTCTATTGCTTCATCGCTACCGTGACCAACAAAAATATTCTGCGGAGGCACTCCTTTGATATCAGCAATTTTGTATTTGAGCTGCCATTGCATCGGATCGGGATAGCGGTTGTAATTCACCGGTAACGGGGAGCCGAAGTTATTTTCATTAGCGTCCAGGAAAATGGAAGCTTCTCCTTTAAATTCATCTCTGGCAGTAGAATACGGTACCAGTCTTTTTATGTTTTCCCTTACCAGGGTATCGAGATTAAACATATTGCATTAATTATTCTGTTATAACTGAGCCGGTATATCCAGCGCTTTTAATCGTACGGTAACGGCGTTTTTATGCGCATCCAGTCCTTCGGCGGCGGCCATGGCTTCTATAGTAGCGCCAATGTGTTGCAGCCCTTCGGGAGATATCTGCTGAAAAGTAATCTTTTTTACAAAGCTATCCAGCGATACGCCGCTATAAGCCCTGGCATAGCCATTTGTAGGCAGCGTGTGATTGGTACCGGAAGCATAATCGCCGGCGCTTTCCGGTGTATAATTCCCCATGAAAACGGAGCCTGCGTCTGTTACTTTATCAGCGAGGTTCTCTGCTCCTTCGCAGGCCAGGATCAGGTGCTCCGGTGCATACGCATTGAGCATATCGATGGCCGTATCCATATCCTGTACCAGGATCATTTTACTGTTTTCCAGGGCTGCCGTAGCAATACCTTTGCGGGGCAGTTCGTTCAGCTGTTTATTTAGCGCATCGGTTACATTGGTAAGCACTTTTTCACTGGTGGTTACCAACACCACCTGGCTGTCGGGCCCATGCTCTGCCTGCGACAATAAATCGGCCGCCACAAAGGCCGGCACACAGCTATCGTCTGCCAATACGGCTACTTCAGAAGGGCCCGCCGGCATGTCGATAGCCACGCCGCTTTTATTCACCAGCTGTTTTGCACAGGTAACATACTGGTTACCCGGACCAAAGATCTTATATACCTGTGGCACGCTTTCCGTACCATAAGCCATAGCGCCAATGGCCTGTACGCCGCCAATAGTAAATACTTTTTCAATCCCGGTCAGCTGCGCTGTGTAAAGGATGGCCGGATGTAAAGAAGGGGTACAAAGCACTATCTCTTTACAACCCGCTATCATGGCGGGTATTCCCAGCATCAGGATGGTAGAGAACAGTGGGGCTGAGCCACCGGGTATGTATAAGCCTACCTTTTGAATGGCCACTGATTTACGCCAGCATTGCACGCCGGGCATGGTTTCTATTACCTGCGACTTTTCCTGTTGCGCGCGGTGAAAAGCGGTAATATTTTTTGCCGCCTGCTGTATAGCTGCTTTCAACGCGGGTTCCAGGGCAGCTTCCGCTGCAGCAAAAGCGCTGGCAGGCACCTGCAGATCATCCAGTGTAACTTTATCAAATTCCGCTGCAAATTTTCTGACAGCGGCATCACCACCGCTGCGTACTTCCTGCAGGATATCGCTCACTTTTTTTTCGAGCGTGGAAGTATCCATCACAGGCCTTTGCAGCAGTGTATTCCAGGAACTTTTATCGGGAAATCTGGTCGTTTGCATCGTTTACTCAGTTTATCAGATCACCATTTTTTCAATAGGCACTACCAGGATACCTTGCGCACCGGCCTCTTTCAGGCTTTCGATGATATCCCAGAAATCGTTTTCATTCAGCACGGAATGCACAGAGCTCCATCCCGCTTCCGCCAAAGGCAGTACTGTAGGGCTTTTCATGCCCGGCAGCAAGCCAATGATCTCATTCAGTTTATCGTTAGGCGCGTTGAGCAGGATGTATTTATTATTCTTTGCTTTCCTTACCGCCTGGATACGGAATAACAATTTATCGAGTAGCAGCTGTTGTTCCGGCTTGAGGCTGTGGCAGGCAGCCAGCACGGCTTCCGATTTCAGTACCGTTTCCACTTCCTTCAAACCGTTCATAAACAGGGTGGAACCGCTGCTTACCAGGTCGCAGATAGCATCCGCCAAACCTATGCCAGGCGCTATTTCCACGGAACCGCTGATTTCGTGGATCTCCGCGGTGATGCCATTCTGCTGCAGGAAATCTTCCACTATCACGGGGTAGCTGGTAGCAATCCTTTTGTTCTGCAGGTCTTTTACAGAAGTATAATCCACTGATTTCTCCACCGCCATGGATAAACGGCATTTGCCAAAGCCCAGCTTCTGAACAATATTTACCTGCTTTTGTTTTTCGAGCACTACGTTTTCACCCACTATTCCTATATCTGCAACGCCATCTTCTATATATTGCGGAATATCATCATCCCGCAGGAAAAACACTTCCAGCGGGAAGTTAGTAGCTTCTGTTTTCAGCTTATTAACACCATTATTGATGTCGATGCCGCATTCCTTCAGCAGTTTAATGGAATCGTCGTGCAGGCGGCCTGATTTCTGGATTGCAATTTTCAGTTTCATCCCTGATAAAATAAAAAAGGGGCCTACCTTTCCGGTAAGCCCCTGTTGATGATGTAATATGGTGATATACACAAATCATCCCCTGCCTACCCTTGTGGTAAGATATGATGGTGGTGATGTGTATGTTTGTTTGTAATCATAATTTCAGGTGCAAAAATAGCAAGTAAAACGATATAACAAAGGTTTTTTTTGGAATTGACCGGGAATTTAAATATAAGCGCTTATATATAATCCCTTTTACAATAAGATGGTTGAATGCCGGTCATTTCGCCAGCCTGCTTTGCAGTTCGGGCACTACATTTTCAAATGTGCGCAGGAGCCGGTCCCAGTTGCGGAATGATTCATCGGAACTGGCCGATACTCCCGGAGGAGCTATTTCACTCACCAGTTTTGCCTTGTAGGTAAGGGGATCTGTATTACCTGTTTTAATAATAAGACGGGTACGGATAGTAGCCGCTTTAAATGATTTTACCACCCAGGCGGTGCACATATAACCGGTGGCTTTGTCGGTAACGGCAATCACATCAAAATAACCGGTAATGATGCGGTTGATC
Source organism: Chitinophaga polysaccharea (assembly GCF_902150045.1). Classification (GTDB taxonomy): domain Bacteria; phylum Bacteroidota; class Bacteroidia; order Chitinophagales; family Chitinophagaceae; genus Chitinophaga; species Chitinophaga polysaccharea_A. The sequence goes on along the minus strand of NZ_CABFVU010000002.1, from coordinate 813,754 downwards.
AGTTTCCAGGATTCTTCTTCGTTGTGGTTGGTCCGTACATCTATATCCTGGTTGGCCAGGTTGGTGACCATGGAATTCTCGTACGCATCATCTTTTTCCAGTTTGATATAATCCGTTGACGGCAGCGTGTGTTTTCCATCATTGATGTAATTCCTTTCCTGGGTGATGAAGCCTACTTTTTCCACACGGATATTTACCTGTGCATATGCCCCTACTTTAATTTCCGTAGAGGTATTATTGACCAGTTTCCCATCCACATAGATCCGTGCATCATTCTCTGTATTGATGACGATCTTTTTAGATTTAACTTTTGCGGCCACTTCCCGGGGAATAAAAAATACGAATGCTGCCAGACAGTAGAACAGAAGTGCTTTGATTTGAATGCTCATAAGAAATAAGGATTGTGAGAGGTTTACAAATGAGGTTTACAATGCTATCGCTGTATGATTAAGCGGTGCCCTAAGTTATTCAAGGGATGGGAAGGAAGTGTAGAAAAAAAATGCGGATATCTTGAATAACAAGTGATTAACAAACGCGGATTTTGTCTGAGTCAGACAAAATCCGCTTACTGCGCCCGTTTTAGCACTCAAAATCCATAGCTCACTGATCTCCTGCCGTTTATCCTTTTTCACTCCTGCCGCGGATCTCCACCTTTTGCAAACAATGTGTTAATGGATTTTAAAAACTAATAATTTTAGCTTTATTTTGCTAATAATATTAGTATTTAATTATTAAACGATAGCTATATGAAAGTATTGAACATAACCCTGCCATTCTTTAATACAAGCATTCCCGCAGGATTCCCCGCCCCTGCCCTCGATTCCGGAGAAGAACAAATTGACCTCTCCCGGATACTACAGCCAAACCCCGCCTCCTCCTTTATTATCAGGGTTAAAGGCGATAGCATGACAGACGCCAGTATCCCCGATGGCTGTATGGCCATTGTAGACCGCTCCATCCGGCCATCAACAGGAGATATTGTGGTTGCAGCGCTCAATGGAGAATATACTGTAAAACGGTTGGTAAAAGCCGGCCGCAGCTGGGTATTACACCCTGAGAACACATTCTATAAGCCGATAGTGATAACAGAAGACACCGACTTCCAGGTATGGGGCGTGGTAACCGCTGTGATCGTGGATATGCGTAAATAACCGGGAAGCACTGCAGCTGTATAACAGCAGTTGCTATTGAGATGAAAATAAAAGTATCTTTATCAGATTTAGATCCATATGTGTTACGATATCGCTTTTACATCCAGTATAGAGAGCATTTACAAATACCTGCCGCGGCTGAAGCGCAACGGCAACCTGGACATCCACTTCGACCCTACCTGGCATAAGATCGGCATGAGTTACCCGCAATGGCCGGTAATCACTAACAACAACGGCTTCAGGCTGGAGAAATATACATGGGGACCGGTACCTAAAATGTTGGATACCCCGGAAAAAGTAAAACGCCAGCGGCAACTTTTCCTGAATGCCCGCAGTGAAAAAGTACTGGAGAACGGTACTATGTGGAATGCCATACGGCACCAACGCTGCCTGGTACCCGCTACCGGCTTCTTTGAATACCGGCAGATACCAGGTTGGAAAAATAAAGTAGCCTATTATATTAAACCAAAAGAACAGGAACTCTTTTTTATTGCAGGGCTATGGGCCATGTCCAACTCCTGGGATGTGGATAAGCCCGCACGCATCCCCACATTCACCTTACTGACACGCGCCGCCAATCCATTGATGGCGCAAATCCATAACGGAGGCGATAACGCCGGAAGAATGCCCATGATGCTTACTACGGATCTGGCTGAACAATGGCTGCAACCGGAGCTAACAGATACGGATATACGTGATATTATACGGTATGAACTGCCACATACACAGCTGGAATACTGGCCAGTGAATTCCGTAAGGAAAGTGCAGCCCGATGATGCTGCCATCATAGCCCCGGCGGCTTATGAAAATTTACCTGCCCTTCAGGTGTAAATAACCGAGGCAGATAAGGAACCAGCCCGTTACCTGTCTATAATTCACATAAAAGCGGGCGCCTTGAGAGAGACGCCCGCTTACTATTGTTACGTTACCAGTTGCTTATTTCGCTATTACCCCTGCAGGTACTTTACCATCTGTATTATCCAGCTGCAATCCCAGCAGCTGCGCTACCAGTGGCGCCACATCCGTTACATTCATTTCTTTTACATGACCGCCTGGCGCTATCCCTGCCCCGGAAGCCACGAATCCGGTTTGTATCTCCTTAAAATCCGGGAAATAACCATGCGTTCCTCCTTTGGCAGCCCTTACCAGTTCACCGGTGGCGCCACCGCCAATGGTTACACCATCCACCGCGGAAATTGCCATGGCTGCATGGGGATCTGCACCTACCTCATTCAGCTGCTTACGGCTGATGATACGGAACATCTGCTGCTCCGCAGCCGGCAATGCCTTTAGCAACGCTATCACTTTCTGCTGTGTGGCCATATCCTTCGGATCTTTCAGGTGCAGGAAAGCCGAACCGCCGGAAGAAAGGAACTGTGCTTTCCAATCACCTGTCTTTACATTATTCAGCAAACCATTCTGCGCCAGTAACACATTGGGAGAAAGGCTCCGGGCGATATTTACAAAACCATGATCCCCGGTAACAATAATAGTTGTGCTTTCGTATATACCAGCCCGTTTCAATGCTTCTATGATAGTGCCCAGCGCCCTGTCGGCGCCCGCTACCGCCCTTCTTACCAACAGCCCGTCGCGTCCCTGCTCATGCTCATAATGATCCGTACAGGCCAGGTGCAACGTGGTAAAGGCCGGCTTATAAGTAGTGATCAGGTAAGCGCTCATGCGCGCTACATTTTCATCCAGGATCATTTCTTCATCTTCCATGGTGAAATCCTTTGCGCCCAGCTTACCGGTAGCATGTTCCTGTACTTCCTGCCACAGGGACACAGGGTTGGTAACCGTAGCCATCAGCTCCCGCCTGTCTTTTTTACCGATAGGCCATACATCAGGTATATTATAATCGATAGGCGCCCCTACGGATACGGGCCATATCACGTTGGCTGATTTCTTACCGGCCTTGCGCACCGCATCAAACAAAGTGGGAACTTTGACACTGTCGTAATAAAAATACCAGATGCCGGTAGCGCCGTTGGGCTCAAATGGCGTGTTATAATAAACACCATGTTTAGCTGGTGTTACCCCTGTGATCAGCGAGGTGTGATTGGGATAAGTAACTGTAGGAAATACACTGTTCACCCCATCTGCATAAACGCCGCTGTCTTTCATGGCCCGCAGGTTTACCATGCCCCAGGAAGCATCTGTATAAAAATCCGGGCGAAAACCATCAATGGTGATCAGCACCACATGCGCGGCCTTCTGTGCATAGGAAGCGCAGCCTATTATCAGCAATAATGCTATACCGGTAATCTTGTTCATACTATTTATATTTTACTTTATTTCCAATCGGGGTTCTGCACCAGTTTAGGGTTCAATACCAGCTCATTATACGGTATCGGGTATACGTACTTGTAATCTTCCCACTGACGCTCAATATTGCTCAACCAGATCAGGTTACCACTGGTACCGGCAGATAATTTGGTCTGATCATCATCAATCAGGAAGTAATACACTCCCGGTACTTTTGTAGCAGGCGTTTTCTTTACAAAGGATACATCGGGTTTTCCATCTTCATTCAAATCCATCAGGGCGTCCATCGCCGGCACATACAAACCAATATAAGGCTTCAGAAGTAAAGGTCCAAGTCCCCAGCGTACCAGGTCATAAAAACGGAACCCTTCCAGGATCAGCTCTATCCCTCTTTCGCGGCGTACTTCCAGTAACGCGGCATCTGTTACGCTTGCGTTAACATTCGGGCGCGCTGTTTTATCCCTGAAATAATCAACGAGGTAAGGGTCCGCTGTTAATGGCATATCAGTATTTTTCAAACCTGCACGTGCTCTCAACAGTTTTATGGTGCTATTCCAATCGTCTGCGCTCAGCACACCCAGTTCTGCCTTTGCTTCTGCTTTATTCAGCAATACTTCCGCATAACGGATAATGGGCACAGAGTTGTTGTTCTCTGCTACTCCATCTGTGGCCTTTGAGTCCATGGTGAATTTCAGCGGCTGGTAACCAGTGTAGGTATAAGTAAAATCAGGCGGCGCAATTTGCCCCTCGCGGCTGTATTTCCCCATGCGGATGGTTTGCTGCAAACGCAGGTCCCTGTTCTTTACTTCTTCATTGAAAGGCAGGTTATCATAACCGGGCGTATCGGTAAAGCGGCTGCCATCAATATTCAGATAGGTATCGGTAAATGTTTTCACCAGGCTGATCCTGTTGCCATAGGTGGCACTGGTAAAATACCAGTTGGCATCATTGAACACGCGTAAGCTCTTATTGCATACATAAGCCAGGATCACTTCATTTGTATTGGGTGTTTCGTTGATGAACAGGTTGCGGTAATTCATGGTGGGGTCGCCACCAGTGTTCAGGGTATACAGCCCGCTCCTGATCACTTCATCTGCAGCGCTCACAGCAGCATTCAGCCAGGTATCTGCACCGGGCACACGGGTACCGGGGCGGTGCTTGCGGTAAGTACCTTCAAATAAACATACGCGGGATTTATACGCCAACGCTACCCAACGGGTGATCTGTGAACAGCTGTTGTCTTTCTTGTTACGTATATTGGCACAGGCAAAATCAAGATCCGCCAGGACGCTGTCCATTACAGCAGCGCGGGGATCGCGGCCTTTATACAGGTCCGGATCATCAATGGTCATGGTTTTTCCGTACCAGGGCACATCGCCAAAACGCTTTACTTTTTCAAAGTAAAACATAGCACGGAAAAAACGGGCAATACCTGCATAATGGTTCTTGGCTTCGTCGGCAATCTTCGCCTGGCTGTAATGCTCCAGGAAATAATTGATGTTGCGCAGGTCGCCCCAGCTCCAGCCGGTAGATTGTGTAGCGGAATACGCATCACGCTGGATAAAGGTATTTACATCTTTTCCGGCCATATAATCGCTCATCACATCTCCCCTGATAATGGCATTGCCATCAGGTAATATTTTATAGAAAGAAGTGGCATACAGCTGCAGATCCTGTTCTGTATTAAACGCATTGCCGGGATCCAGCTTATCAAACGGCTTCAGGTTAAGGTCTGTCTTACAAGACACTATCGCCAGGATCAATAAAAGATAAATACTATTTTTCATCTTCATAAAAATTAGTCGTTAAAAGGTTACGCTTACGCCAACGGTGTATGTTTTCAGCATCGGGTATGCCATTCCGTTACCTGCACCAATGCCCGCGGCATTGTTATTCAGCTCGGGATCGGAGCCCTCAATCACTTCAGGATCCAGCGTTTTCATGATACGGTACAAAGGCGACCATGTCCACAGGTTCTGACCTGTAAAGAACACTCTCGCATTTTTCATCTTGATCTTTGAAATCCATTCCTGTGGCAGGTTATAGCCAACAGTGAGGTTCTTTAAACGGATATAGGCCACGTTCTGCACGTACTTTGATTGCTGTACGGTAAGCTCTGCATTGGAATTGAGCGCCGTGTATCCCCGGAAACGGGGGAAGTAAGCATCGGGATTGGTTTCCGACCAGCGGTTATCCATGATCTCCTGCGGCATCCAGCTATAGGGACGGTTGTATTGCCCCCAGAAAAGAGAAGCATCTGTACCCGGCCACCAGTCGCGCTTACCAATACCCTGGAAGAAAAAGCTCAGGAAGAAATTATTCCAGTTGGCGCTACCGGTAATTCCAAAGGCATAACGTGGCTCTGTATTACCAATCACCTGCTGATCGCCCGGTTTATCCACGGTACCATCGCCCTGGTCTATTTTTTTGTTGCCGTCCAGGTCTTTGAAACGGATATCACCCGGTAACAGTTTGTTGGCATTGGATACGCGGATAAAAGACTGGTCTACACCGTACTTATCAATTTCATCCTGGCTCTGGAAATAACCATCATTTACAAAGCCCCACATATCTCCCACACGCATGCCTTCGTAATAAGTATTGATCAGCTTATTGGGGTTATTGAAACGGGTAATGTACGACTGGTAATCAGACAGCACCACACCAAGTGAATAAGCGAAAGGTTTGCTGCTGGCCTTAAACTGGTCGGACCAGTTCACCGATAATTCCCAGCCCTTTGTTTTCAGATCGGCATAGTTGCCTTTTGGCACACTGGCTCCAAACACAGCAGGAACTGGCAGTCCCACGGTAAACATGTTAGTGGTGTTGCGGGTATATTTATCAAAGGAAACTTTTAACCGGCTGTTCAGCAGGGCTATATCTATACCGCCATTCAGCGTAGTGGATTTTTCCCAGGTAAGGCCATTGGGAATTACGTTGGGCTGTTGTGTATAATCAGGGATCACACCATTGATGGCCATCTGCAATTTGCTTACGGTCATGGTTTGCAGGAACTGGTAAGGATTTACGTTGCCGTTGCCCAGCGCGCCATAGGACGCTCTCAGCTTCAGATCGCTCACTGCTTTGGGCGATACGTTCCAGAACTTTTCCTTCGATACGCGCCACCCGGCAGAAGCAGAAGGAAAAAAGCCAAACTGCTGCGACTCGGGAAATTTGGAAGACCCATCGTAACGGCCATTCACTTCCAGCAGGTAGCGTTCATCATAGTTATAGTTCAGGCGGAAGAAACCACCCAGCGTACGCCACTCATAACCACCGCCTGTAAGCACATAGTTAAGACCATTCATCAGCGAAAAATCGGGCATACCCGGATTGATCAATCCATCATGCTGGTAGTACCTTGATTTGAACAAGGTGTTTTCATAATTGTACCCTACCAGTAATTTGAAGGTGTTTTTTGCAACGCGCTGTTCATAATCCGCATACAGGTTCATACCGGTGTAGGTGGTCCGGTCGTTTTCTTCATTCATTTTGCTTTCTCCGCGGGTGAGCGTTTGGCCCGGCGCTTTGCTGTATGGCACCGGGGTATACAAACGGGTTTCCACGCTGGAAGTATAGGCGTAAGTGAAGTCGCCGTTTACATGCAGTTTATCATGCAGGAAAGAAGTGGTAAAACGGGAAGTGTTTCTCAGCATCAGCTGTGTCTGGTCAGAGTAATTATTTCCCGTTAAAAAGCTGCCGAATACGATAGCGGCGTTCTCCGTAAGCGAGCCATCAGGGTTCTTCAGCATCGCAATAGGGAATGCCTCATCCGAGATCCTTCTCCATACCGGCGTATTGCTGGGATGGTTGAGGATAGGAAAAAAATAAGTGCGCTGGGAAAAGTCGAAGTTGTTTTCCAGCTTCAGCCAGTCGAACGGCCTTACCGCTCCTTTTGCCCTTACATTATACATCTTGAATTTATCGGGATTGTAACGGAAAATCCCGTGCTGCGACATATACCTGCCGGAGAGATAATATTCCGATTTGGCATTGCCGCCGGAGGCGGACAGGGTTTGTTCTGTACCTGGGTTCTGGTCTGCATACAGCTCTTTGAACCAATCGGTATTACCATAATAAACGTAGTTGCCTGTAGCCGGGTCGATGTCTGTTTTTGGCAGGGAAGGATCGTCGTTCCTGCGTTTCAGCTCATCGAGGTAGTCCAGTGAAAAAGGGAATACGCTGTTGGCTTTAGCGGGGTGCGACTTATAATCGTTCCATGCGTAATAGGCCTCATCAAAATTTTTGGCCCATTCGTAACCGTTGGTAACAAAGTTGGGTTTCACGGTACGGTCGTTCAGTGAATAGTTGCTGGAATAAGTAAGCTGTGTATTATTCTTCGCGGGATTTTTTGTGGTGATGAGCACTACGCCAAAGCTGCCGCGGGCGCCGTAAATGGCGGCTGAAGCCGCATCTTTCAATACGGTCACGCTTTCAATATCGTTGGGGTTTAATAAGTTCGGATCTCCGGGTACACCGTCGATGAGCACTAATGCGCTACCGCCGGCACCGATGGAGGTGGTACCTCTCACGTTGTAGGTGGCTCCGCGGATGGGCTTACCATCCGTGATACGTATATTCAGATTGGGCAGTACCCCTTGCAAGCCTTTGGTAGCGCTGGTCATGGGCCTGTTCTCAAATACTTCCTTTCCTACCTGGTCTACCGCGCCGGTGAGATTGATCTTCTTTTGGGTGCCATAACCCACCACTACTATTTCACTGAGTGCAGCAGAAGATTCTTTCAAAACCACGTAAAGCGATTGTTCCTTTTGCGGGTCCAGGCTGTTTTTGGTGATCACCTGCGTTACGTAACCCACATAAGCGATGGTAAACACAAATGGTCCCTGTATATGGGAATCGTCAAAAGTGAATACCCCTTTTTCGTTGGTAACAGCAAAGCTTTTCAGGCTATCGGGGCCGCTTTTCAGCTGTACAGATGCGCCTGGTATAGCCTGTCCTTTTTCATCTTCAATTAAACCTTTGATCCATGTTTTCTTTTGCGCCTGTGCCGGCAGCAGGTTGATAAAAACCATCAGGAACAGCAGGCTGATAAATTTACAGCCCTGCAGAAGCCTGTTGGAGTGGTTCAGGGGCAAAGCTCCGCCCTTCACTAGCAGGTAGCGATGTGTCATAATACGCAAATATTTAGTTAGTGATTTTTTTCTATACGGTAACCTGTATTTGTTGATGTAATTTTCAAATCGTGCAGCATCGCAATGCGGTGCAGCACCTGTGCAAGTGAATCTGTATCCCGGATTACACCGGAGAAGGCGATATCGTTAAAGGTGTTTGCTTTCAGTTGTATGTTCACATGATATCCCCTGGAAATAGTATCAAATACGCCGGATAAAGGCACCTGGTCAAATGTAGCGGCAAAGCCGCGTAAAGCGCCATAGGCAATGGCGGGCGCAATCACTATTTTCTCCGGTGTGGATTGTAAACGGGCCATCCCGGTAGCCATATTGCAAACAAGCGCCTGGCCTGGTGTGAGGTACCGTACCTGCTCATTGGTTTTCACCATTACCTTACCGGTATGCAGTATTACTTTCACTTCTGTTTGTTTGCTTGTAATGGTAAAGCTGGTACCTAATGCGGTGGTGGATACCCCTTCGCTCCATACCGTAAATGGCATGGGTGCATTGGGCGCAACATTGAAATAGCCCTTACCCTTCAGCTGCACTATCCTGTTCTTTGCGCCAAACGGATTGGCAAAACGGATTTCTGCATCTCTGTATAATATTACCTCTGAGCCATCCGGTAAATGAAGCGTCCGCCGGGAGCCGGTAGTATTGGCGATCATGGTACTGTCGGGCTGCGCCAATTGCTGCTTCACTGCTACTTTTCGCACCGGCAGTGATGTGGTGCGGAATATCCACAATATGCCCGCGCCTATAACCACTGCCGCGGCTGTTGCCGCGGCCCGGCGCAGGTACACTACGCGGTTTTTGCGTTTTATACGGGAAGTTATTACGGTATACATCCCACTTCTTTCCTCAGCAGTAAAAGCGTTTGCTCCCGGTGCTTGCTGTTGCTCATACCAATGATCGTACTCTGCCTGCTCCGCTTCCGTAGCAGTTCCATTCAGGTATCGGTCCAGTAAATATTGCAGGCGCGATGGCGTCATCAGTATGGGTGTTTGCTATACTTATCACATAAACCGGGATTTACCCCCACTCCGTTTTCTCAAAAAAGATGGAATTCATATTTAGTTAACATTGGAGCAGTTGTTTACTATAAGTTAACATAGAAACTTTTGTCCAGTAGATATCTTTGCCACCAAAACTGAACGCTTATCTGCTCTACTGGTCAACATACATGCGATACGCTATGGCAGCAAGCCAGGAGCGGCGATACCAAAGCCTTTGAGAGGTTATACCAGGCAACGGTTATTGCGCTCAGCAACCAGGCATTCCGTATCCTGAAAGACCGTGAACAGGTGAAGGATATTATACAGGATGTTTTTACCAGTTTATATCTCAGGAGAGATGAACTGCCCGGAGATGTTAACATCAGCGGGTATCTCAACAATGCCGTTAAATACAAAGTATCCAACCAGCTTCGCAATAAATTACTGAAAGAAAACCATCACCAGGTGCTGATCAGGCAGGCACACCAGCAGGAGGTGGCACAGCCTGTTCAACTGGAACAGCATGAGCTGAAAACCCGCATTGCCTGCAGTATTAATACATTGCCGCAAAAATGCCGCGAGGTGTTTATGCTCAGCTACTACGATAACCTGGGCTACAAAGCGATTGCACAGGAAATGGGCATCTCTGTAAAAACAGTGGAAAAGCATATGAGCAAAGCCCTGCAGGTATTGCGCAGGGAGCTGAAAGAAGAACATTATCTCGGCATGCTGCTGGTAGCTATGAGTGTTTGCAGCGGCTTATAATTTCCGCAATACGTGGGAAAAAAGACCCTACTGTAATGGGGCTGATTCTCCTCCCAGATCTGCGGACCGATCCCCTAAAACTATCTCCACATAAGCCAATCCACCCTTTTCAACATTCCCGGCATGTATTGGTATAATGATTGCCTGAAAAAAAATGAACCGTTTTGGATGAACCCATCCTCAATATTATCCAACTAAATGCACTACTATGGCACACCTGGAAGTTCAACCCAAAAAGAGGAACCTGGCCTGGCTATGGCTCATCCTGGGACTCGTTGTTATCCTGGCTATCATGTTCCTGCTGATGCGCAGTGGCAACAATACCCGCCATGACACGATTATTGCTACCGACAGTATGTCAAACACCGTTGCACCCGCAACAGACACCGCGGCTAAGCAACCATAACCTGGCATTTCACCCGATTCTTCATCTCAAAAAAATATTACCATGTCTATTACTGAAGCTAATCGTCTTGAAGAATTAAGCGGCAGCCGGTTCGAGGTCGCCGATGGTCAGCCTGATGTCAGGCATTGGGAAGTGGAAGACCTGCACGGCAATAAACTGGGAAAGGTAGATGACCTGTTATTTAACCCCGCTTCCCGCAGGGTGCGCTACCTGGTAGTAAACCTTAAAGGTAACCGGCTGGGGCTTTCAGAGCGCAAGGTATTATTGCCTATTGGTGTAGCCATCCTGCACGGAAAAGATGATACCGTTTTGCTACCTGAAGTTTCCCATATGCAGATCAATATACTCCCGTTTTATGAAAAAGGAGTGACTGTTACACCCGATATTGAACAGGATATACGCAACGTATTTGTAACGCCGGGAGCATATAATGATAGCAATAGCGACTTTTACAACCACGAACAGTTCAACCAGGAAAAATTCTACGGGTTGCGCTACCCGGGAGATAACCGCGTATAGTACTTGCCTTATATAGTCCGTTGTGCGTTAGCCCGCAAAAAAGATAAAGCTTCCGGCCGGAGGCTTTATCTTTTTAATTGCAAATATGTTTTATTTGTATATAAATTAGTCAGATGAAATATGCTTTGCTGTGTGCTTTTGTGTTACTTTCTTTTATTGCCCGGAGCCAGCAACTGGTCAGTTACCGCGATACGGCCAATCATTTCTCCGTAGGAATTCCAGCGGGATGGCAGGTAACCAGAAACAAACAGATCCCTGCGCTGAAACTGATGGCAAGGCGGCTTTCGGCCGACAGCGCCCGCTTTGAACCGGAAAATTTCAATATTAATGTGATTGACGAGCCCCGTTCCAACGTGGATGCCGTTACCAAAAAACTGCTGTATTATATCAGCCGCAACCCTTACTTCAAACTGGTAGATTCCGGCAGTATTGTCCGCAATGGTAAAAGAATGATCTGGCTGGATGAAATGCATGTGGAAGAAAACAGGCCAGATACATTTTTCGCCAGCGTTTTTATTGATTACTCTGATAATAAAACCTACCTGTTAACCGCTACCACGCTTTTGTCATTTTCCGCCGCCTATACGCCCCTATTTCACCAGATTGGTAATTCCTTCCTTACAGGCAAAGCAGCGCGGAAAGAACGTCTTAAAATAACGTTGCCGGCCGGTATAAAATGGATCATGATCACAGATACCGAAGTAGACAACCTTGCTACCCGGCAATTCCTTCCTGCGGACGAAACGCCACAGCAATGGACCCTGCTCCTCAATAATATGACCATGGAAAATGCACGGATCGGTAACATCGATCTTGCAGTAAAAAACTTTTCTGAAGCCGCAGCAAAAAACGCCTCACAGGCTAAAACCACCCTGCTGGGAAAAGAAAATAATCCACAGCGGCGCTGGGCACTGTTTAAGGTGGAAACGCCCGGTGCAGGCAACCCCGAGTCACAGCTGTATTACGTAGTGCAGGGGCCTAAATCCTTTCATGCGGTGTTCATTGCGCAGAAAACAGAAACCCTTCCGGCTGCCTTTATCAGCAAATGGAGCGCTGTTTTTAAAACCAGCAAAGTGGTATATGAATAATTATTACACGTTTACTGTGTATTTATTTACGCAGCCATTTCCCACTTCCCTTGTAAATCAAGCCTTTTTTTAGTGGTGCGATGTTTGGGTCTTTATCCTTAAAACATTACTTATGACCACAATTCCCAAAACGCCAGGGCCGCTCCGCGAAGATGAAATTCAACCGGATGATGTAATTAATCAACAGCAACAGCCGGTGCCTTCAAAAGGCAACCAGGATGAACAATCAAGACGGGGGGAAGACACCTCCGATGATTTACTGGAGGAAGAAGAGGACGATGTACAGGTAGATGAACTATTGGAAGAAAGAGATATTACAGACGAGGATATAAACCAGAACGCACTGGAAGAAGATGATTCACCAAAGAGACCGCTGGAGTGAAAATAACGAACGGATACGGGTACTACGCCCCGTATCCGTTCGTTATTTTAATATTTACTTATAAATTTCAATCTGAATTTTACCGTCTTTCGTAACGGCGCCACGGTACATACCTTCAGTATTGAAAGACATGGTCATGTTCCCTTTTTTATCCAGCGCAATAAGGCCGCCGTCGCCGCCCATATCTCCTACTTTTTTTATCACCGCATTACCTGCCTGCTGCACAGAAAGCCCTTTATATTCCATTAAAGCAGACAGATCATAAGCTACTACGTTCCTGATGTAAAACTCTCCCCAGCCGGTGCAGGAGATGGCCGCTGTTTCATTGTTTGCATAGGTGCCCGCCCCAATGATCGGCGAATCGCCGATGCGGCCGTATTTCTTGTTGGTCATACCTCCGGTAGAAGTAGCCGCCGCCAGGTTGCCCTGTTGATCCAGCGCCACAGCTCCAACGGTACCAAATTTATAATCCCTGTTCTTAATACCGAGCTTCCCGGGATTCGTATAGGCGTTGGATTTAGCCGAAGCCAGCGAATCTTCCCGGATGGCCCGTTGCAGGTCCTGCCAGCGTGTTTCGGTTCTGAAATAAGAAGGATCTACAATTTCCAGCCCTGCTTCCCTGGCAAATTTTTCTGCACCCGGTCCTACCATCATTACGTGTTCCGATTTTTCCATCACGGCCCTTGCCGCGCTCACAGGATTACGCACAGTGGTAACACCCGCCACCGCACCTGCCGCTTTCGTTTTACCATTCATGATGGCTGCATCCAGCTCATTGCGCCCTTCGTGGGTAAATACAGCGCCCTTGCCTGCATTAAACAGGGAATCGTCTTCCAGCACCCTTACGGTGGCCTCTACCGCATCCAGGCTGCTACCGCCTGATTGCAGGATCCTGTACCCTGTTTCCAGCGCTTTCTTCAACGATGATTTATAAGCCGCTTCCTTTTCCGGGGTCATATTCTTTTTAAGGATAGTACCCGCTCCACCATGGATCACCAATACATAGGAAGATGTTTTCTGTTGTGCAATTACGGGTAAAACAAAAAACGCTGCCAGGAAAAATAAAATACCAAACCTGCCTTTCATATCAAACTTTATTAAGAGAATAATCAAATTGCTTTCTTCTTCAACTGCCCTTTTTCCACCCACCACCAATACCAGGCACCGCCGCTGGCCCTGGCCGGGTCAAAGTCTGCTACCTGGAAACTGCCGTTACCGGTATCGCTGGCCTGGATCTCATATACTTTCAGCGCTTCCCCGTTGTGATTCCATTCCAGCGGTTGCCCCGGTTCACAAAGTTCAGGTTTTTTCAAACTATCCGACAAAATGAAATAAGCCTTACTCACTCCAAACACTTTCGCCATACCTGTTTCATCAATACATACCGCCGTTTTCTCATCCGGTGCAATGCCTCTCGGGAAAATGCCATGGTCTTTCACAATACGGCTCATAAAGGTAACATGCCTGCCAGCACGGCCACGTTTTACATAATGCTGGTCGCTGATCACCTGGCTTAGGAAAGGCGCATGCAGAAAGTCATTGTTATACAGCGTTACCAGCGGATCATACGGGTTGGCCAGTACGGAATCCGATACGGCGCTGCCGCCTTCTCCACTGTAGTAAAGCCCGCTTAATATGGCGCAACCTGCGCTGGTGCCGCCCACAGGCGCTTTCTTTTCCTGCAGCAGGTAATTAATGGCTGCATTCACTTTGGTGCCTCTCCATTGGTTCATGTAGCGCGACTGATCCCCTCCGGCAATAAACAACATTTCCGCATTACGGATAATGTTGGCCACCGTGTCATTATTGGCCAGTTCGCGGGTAGTGATATTCAATGTTTCCACGGAGTTCACTTTTCCCAGTGAGTCGATATCATGGTTATAACCGCCGTTGCCGGAAGCCGTGAGCACCACTACGTCTCCACCGCCGCTGCGGTCAATCATCCATTGAAAGGCCCCGTTTACGTTACCCCCGCCGCCAATGAGCGCTACGCCGCCTTTTACCGGCGTGGTTACATCTGCCGTATCGCCGATATAGCCAATGGAGGCCGGGCGACCAGGAACAGTAGGCAGTTGGGGATTGCGCATTGTACATGCAGTGGAACATATAGCCGTTGCTGTTAGTATTGCTGTTAGTATTTTCATCAGTAAGTAAACCCGGGCATCTCAGCCCGAGATTCTGTTAGAACCGTGCGTAACAGTCTCCCGTTACACGGCTCCGGTTATCAAATCGTTGGTTTCGATCCTAAGAGTGCCCAGTGGGCAAAGAGCGTGGGCTGTCGGACGGATATTCCGTGCAACCACCGTATCGCTTTCATTTCACTGGCTCTCAGGTGCTTGTATTTTCGTCTTGCCCGGCGCGCAAGTTTTACATTGACTATGTGCATATAATTCACAAGTGTTGCTTTGTAAAATTTACTGTAGTAATTAATCCAGCCGGTTAATACCGGATTGATCTCTGCCGCTACTTCCTGCAATGTATTCGTCGTTCGTTTCAGCACTTCCCATTTACCCATCTTCTCATTCATCGAGCGCATCGACCCAATGCTTACTGCCGGTAGCCAGTTGGTAAACCAAACTCCACGTTGACTATTTCGTGCCAATCGTGGTTTGAAGGTGTAGCCAGGGAAGTCGAAAGACATTTTCGTTACTCCTTGTTGCCTCCTGTTGCTATCCTTGCAGTAGACCACCTGGGTTTTCTCTGGATGCAGTTCTAACCCACATGTTTTCAGTCGATCACTTAACGATGCTTTCAGGTTTACCGCTTCTACCATACTTCCACAATGAATGATAGCATCGTCTGCGTATCTTTCAAAAGGACAGTGCGGGTAGCACTTTTCCAGCCACTTGTCCATACTATAATGCAGTTATAAATTTGCCAGTACAGGACCAATAACTGAACCCTGGGGAACTCCTTTAGTTCTTTCCTCTATCCTTCCGTCTGATTGCTGCAACGGTGCTTTCAACCATCTTTCAATGTACAGCAGCATCCAGCGAATCTTACAATGTAGTCTGACAGCCTTCATCAACAAGTCGTGCGGAATGTTGTCAAAGTAACCTTTGATATCAACATCTACTACCCAACTCTGATTCCAGCACCGCTCTCTTGCACGCGACAACGCTTGTAGTGCCGACCTTCCAGGCCGGTAACCATAAGAATCATCATGAAAGATCTGCTCTAACCCCGGTTCTAATAAGCCTCTTACTACTGTCTGGGCAATTCGGTCCGATATCGTGGGTATACCCAGAGGTCTTAGTCCACCTCCTTTCTTCGGTATCTCTTTCAGTTTCACCGGTGGGGGCATGTAGCTTCCTGAACTCATTCGGTTCCATAATTTGTACAGATGATCTCTGTATCCTATATGGAACGATTCCAGATTGATTCCGTCTACTCCACCTGCTCCCTTGTTCGATCTTACCTGATAATAGGCTAAACTCACCAATCGGCGACTTATACTAAACGATTTTGTTTTGCTCATTTCAGTACCTCCTGAGCTCCAGCTCAGTTTTCTTCCATGAAAAAAAAACTTGATAACAGCCTCCCTTCGCTCCATTCCCATTACAGGAACTTCTTTACTACTACAAAGGCTTCTGCCCCTGTGCAGGCCATCGATACTTTCTATCTTGCTGTCCTTGCAGCTTGATATTTTCTCTTAACATGCCGGCGACAGGTTCTCCTGTTCCCGGTAAACGCCTGTGTTAAGATCACGCTGTCTATACGCCGGATGCCACAGCAACAGTAATCAGGTAACTTTGCTGCTTGTCCCAATGACGGTACTGGACATTGGTTTTGACATCTTCTTACCCTTTCGACGCCTCTATCGACAGTTCACAGTGTTCGTCTTCTTAACACACACCTGACATATTTAATATGCCTTTTCCTTTCATGCTCACTACCACAACTCTTAATTGCAGCAGCTGAAGGTGGTTTGAGGGCTGCTCCTGAAAACAGCCCCCGATGGGCCTGCCATCATCATTTACCCAGCATTGAATATCTATGATCAAAGAACTAATTTGATAACAGCATTCATTCAGGACACTCAGTACCCCGGGTTTTGTTTCATGTTTTTGTTGGCTTTGGTTTCCGCATCAGGAATGGGGTATACATATCCTTTCTGGCCTGGTTTCAGTAACACTGCGCCCAGTGCGTTAATGGCGTCTTCCGGGTTACGGGTAACAGACAGCCCTCTTCTTCTCAGGTCAAAAAGACGCTGTCCTTCAAAAGCCAGCTCTTTAAAACGTTCTGTATACAAAGCAGTGATCAGTGCATCTTTGCCGGCAAAGGTTTGTGGTGTATAACCTGAAATACGGGCAGCACGCAGCGCATTCAGATCATCGGCGCCAGCGCCTGCCTGGTTCTTCTCTGCCAGCGCTTCCGCCCTGATCAGGTACATTTCACCGGTCCTGAATAACTTGATATCGGCCAGGCCGAGGCTACCAGATGTACCGGCGTATTTATTCACCAGGTATTCAGAGTTGCCTGCGCCGCGGGTATCATCAAACCGTATGTAGGCAGGATAACGTACATCATGGGTTTTATCGAACAGGTTGATCAGCTCAAAAGAAGGAACATATAAAGCTACATTCCGGTTAAAGTAAACGCTGCCGATCAAACCATCGTTGCTGCCGGCAACCTGTTTCAGTTTCCAGATCACTTCACTTTCCTTCATATCTTTCCAGATGCCCGGGAAATCGGCAGCAGATGCCAGCGGAAGGGCATCAATGGCTTCGGTGGCATAAGTTACCGCATCGTCCCATTTTTTTTCATACAGCGCCACTCTTGCCTGGATAGCTGAAATAGCCGGTAGCGTGATCCTTGTGTTATCATCAAAATCAGCAGGCACCAGTGTTTTGGCCAATTGCAGATCCCTTTCTATAGCGGCAGCCACTTCTCCGAAAGTATTACGGGAAGGAAAGCTGTTAACGGCAGTATCCATATAAGGCACACCCATGGCAGTAGGCTCATATGCTTCCGCATAACTCTGCAATAACTGGAAATGGCAATAGGCGCGCAGCGCCAGCGCTTCTCCACGGTATTGGTTCTTCAGGGCTGTTTCCTCATCGCCTTTGGCGGTAACGGCGCCCATAGCGCCCAAAACGCGGTTGGCACGGTCGATGGCCACATAATATTCCCCGAAAGAAGCGGTGATAGTGGTATTACTGGGATCTATCCGCCAGCGGTAAGTAGCTACGCCGCCGCCTGTACCGTTTTCACTGGGCAGGGTGCATTCGTCTGTGATCAGCGATATGCCGTAAATGGTATTGTAAGTGAGCCCGGAATAGGCGCCGAGTAAACCTCCGTTCAGGTCGTTCACCGTACGGAAGGTTCTTCCCGGGTCAATGATACTGTCGGTGGGCGACAGGTCCAGTTGTTTGTTACAGGCGAGCGTACTTACCAGCAACGCGAGTGCCAGGTATCTGAAAGTATATTTGAAAAAACGGATTGTCATGAGCTCAATAATTTAAAAATTAACATTCAGGCCAAAAGTGTAGGTTCTTGCGTTGGGGTAATCAAACCTGCCTTCGCCATTGTTATTTTCCGGGTCAAAACTTTTCCATTTTGTCCAGGTGTACAGGTTCTGCGCCTGCGCAAATACCTGGATGCCCTGCACAAATCTGATATGGGTCATTATTTCTTTCGGGAAATTATAACCGATGTTCACATTCCTCAAACGCAGGTAAGAGGCGTCCTGGATATCTTTGGAAGAGAATCCCCTGCTGGCGTCAAACTTAGGCAGGATGGCGTTATCGCCGGTTTTTTTCCAGCGGTCGTACAGCATGCGCACTGATTGGTTACTGCTGGCAAAGCTGGGGTTTTCGTTATAGTAATCTTCGTTGAGATAGCGCATGGTTTTATCCGCAAACGTAAACAGCGCATTCAGGTAAACACCTTTCCAGGTAAGGCCGGTATTAAATCCGCCGGTAAAAGGAGGAATATAGGTGCCAAATTCAGCTACGCTTAAAGCTGTTTCATTGTAATCGCTGGTTTTCTTACCGGATCTATCGTAGTACAAAGGATCGCCTGTTTGCGGATCCACGCCGGCCCATTTAGGCGCATAATGGGAGCCGTAAGGAAGGCCTACCCTCACGATCTGCGTGGTGCCCTGCGTAAATTCGCCGGAAGCGCCCAGGTCGGTGATCACATTTTTGTTATACGCAAAGTTCACCCCTACCGACCAGGTGAAATCTTTTCCCTTCACAATATCTCCCTGCAGATCCACTTCTATACCCCTGTTGCGCATAGCGCCGGAGTTGAGGAACATGGTGGAAAACCCGGAAGTAATAGATAAAGGTTGTTCTATGAAGAGGTTATTCGTTATTTTATTATATACATCCGTTACCAGGCGGATGCGGTTATTCATTACGCCCAGGTCGAAGCCCATGTTAAATTCCTTCGCATATTCCCAATCGTAGTTGGGGTTGCCCGGCTGGTTAGGCACAATGGCCGGGATACCGCCATACTGGTCGGTTCCGTAAGTACGGAAGTAAGCAAAAGGCCCCAGGTTGGAAAATGGATTGGCAGAAGTACCATAGCTGGCCCGGAAGCGCAGGTTATCCACAAAGCTCACATCTTTCAAAAAATTTTCTCTTTTTACTTCCCATCCAATACCAAAGGAATAGAAGCCATGCCAGCGGTTATCTGGTGGTACGGTAGAAGCGCCGTCGTACCTGTAACTGGCATTCAGCGTATACTTTTCATTAAAGGTATACCGGCCTACGCCAATGTATGAGGCCAGTGCGCTTTTAGTGCGGCCGCCACCCAGCAATGGGCTGTACGGCGAGCCGGGTGTAATGGCCGCAGGCGTGGCGGGCAACCTGTCGTCCAGGTCATAACCGGTATAATTAAATGCACGGTAGTTATTTTTGGTAAACTCAAAATAACCTGATACTTCAAAATCGTGTTTACCTGTTACTTTTGAATACGTTAACCCGGAAGTGCTTACCAATGTAACATTCCTTGTTACGCCTTCTCCAAAACTACCCCTTCCGCCATTATCCACTTTATAACCGGAATAGGAATCCGGGTTCACATAGCGCTCTGTGGTAGTTTCCCTGAAGTCGATGCCCAGCCTGGTTTTCGCTACCAGTCCTTTTGCCAGTATATAATTCAGTGAAGTACCGATAATGCTTTTCAGCTGGTTGTCTTTACTGCTGGTATTCAACAATGCTTCCAGGGCATTGCTGCCTTCGCGGAGGTCATACACAGGGTACACATCATCATTATAGTTGGTTACCAGTGTACCATCCGCCGCATATGGATATTCATAAGGCAGGGCGTAGTATACGGCTGCCAGCGGGTTGCTGCCGCTGCTGGATGCTTCCCTTTCTATAAAGGAAGATTCAGAATAGGCAAGGCCCACGTTGATATTGGCGGTTAATTTACCGGCATTAAAATCGAGGTTATTCTTAAAGCTGTAACGTTTCAGTTCAGAGCGCCTGGCAATACCCTGCTGGTCGTAGTAATTTACGGAACTGTAAAACCTCACATTGTCGTTACCGCCGCTCACGCTCAGTTGTTGTTCCTGGAATTTGCCTGTTTGCAGGAAAATTTTCCGCCAGTCGGTATTCGTATTCCTTAAGCTATCGAGTATATGATCTGCTTCCCGTTGTTCGGCCGGGGTTTTATTCGCGTAGTCAGGGTTTTTACTGGAGAACTCCCAGCCGGGCCCCAGGTTGGCGCCGGTTTCCAGGCCTATTTCCTCTTCAAACTGCAGATGCTCTTTGGAATTCATCATCTGGAATTTGGGAGTGGTCATATTGGAAAAACCATATTGCGATTTATAGGATACTGCTATTTTCCCGGATTGTCCTTTTTTGGTAGTGATCACGATCACCCCGTTGGAGCCACGGGATCCGTACAATGCTTTTGCGGAAGCGTCTTTCAATACCGTAACGGAAGCAATATCTGAAGGATTGATGCCCTGGAACTGGCCGGCTTCAATGGGAATACCATCCATTACATATAAAACGGAGGAGCTGCCATTGATAGTACCTACACCACGAACGGTAATAGTGGCGCTGGTGCCGGGCTGACCGGAACCGGCAGATACTACCATTCCCGGCACACGGCCCTGTAGTATCTGGTCGAACGTGGCCATGGGCACCTGTGTGATCTTATCGGCACCTACAACGCCGGCAGCGGCGGTGGATTTATCCCTCGCATAATTCGTATACCCGGTAACCGTTACCGCATTCAGTGTTTTCACATCCTCTGTTAATACTACATTGATCTCGCGCCTGTTGCCGATGGTTACCTGCTGGCTAACATAGCCCACCAGTGAAAACTGTAGCGTGGTAGCGTTATCCGGGGCAACGAGTGTGTAAGCGCCGTCTGAATTGGTAAGCGTACCGGCGGTGGTACCGGTAGCACGGACGGTTACACCCGGTAAGGGCAGGTTATCCAGGCCCCTTACTGTTCCATTGATAGTTATATTCACGGCAGCAGCTGTACTTTCTGTGCCGGCATATACTACCACCAGCCCGTCTTCTTTCAGGGTGTATGCCAGGTTGGTACCTGCAAATGCCTGTGAAAGCACTGCATCCAGCGTGGCTTCTTTTGCCGCAACGGTCACCTTCCTGTTCTCAGGCAGTGTTTTATCGTGGAATACAAAACGGTAAGCCGTTTGATGCTCCAGTGTTTTCAGCAATTGTTTGATACTTGTTTCTTTTACCTGCAGGGTGATCGTTTCCTGCGCGAAACAAATAGCCTGCACCTGAAGGCAGGTCAAAAAAAGAAGAACAGTCAATTTCATAGTAAGCAGCAATTTGCCGGCGGGAACAGGTTTCCCTTTCCATTCCAGGAATACAAGTTTTAACATACCTTTGATGTTGGTTTAGTTAATGATCATGTCAGGACATTTTCTGGACTAATTCCGGGGGAAGTGTGCCAGCACTTCCCCTTTCTTATTTGGTTGATATATAAATTGTTTATTTACTGATAATGATTTCCTCGTTCACCATTTTAAAGTTGAACGGATAAGATAACTGCAGTGCATCCAGTGCTTTCAGGATCGTTTCACTTTCAAAAGTGCCGGAATACCGGTATTGCTTCACGGCTTCATCTGCAAAGGTGACTTTAATGCCATACCATTTCTCCAGCTTGCCTGCTATAACTTCCAGCGGCTCATTTTCAATTTCCAGGCGGTTCCTTACCCAGGCTATTTCCCTGGCTTTATGGTTCACCGGGTCCGCATCGAGCGGCACTACTTTAAACGGGGAAGCTGGTGCGGGCAATGTAACTGCATTGGTTGTCAGTTTCTGATTTGGTTGTAATACGATCTTTTCTTCCGGTTTGCCGGCCAGTGTAACTTCCACCTTGCCTTTAAACAAAGCGGTTTCCGCCTCATGGCTGCCGGCATAGGCGCTTACATTAAAAACGGTGCCCAGTACCTTAATATCAAAAGCAGCGGTATGCACTATAAAAGGGTACTGCGCATGTTGTGTTACATCAAAAAAAGCCTCGCCCGTAAGGGTAAGCTTCCTGTTGGCTTCATTAAACCCGGCGGCCAGTTCCACAGAACTGTTCTTCCGCAGAATAATGGAGGAGCCATCAGGCAGCACTACTGTTTTACGGGGATCGTTGCCGGCATTGATCACAATGCTTGTTTTGGGAGATGTGATATCTGCCGGGGTCTTATACCGGTTGAACAGGTAAATAGCACCGGCCAGCATTACCATACCTGCCAATACAGCGGCATATTTAAATAACGAACTGGTTCTCCTGGCGGAAGGAGAGGCATTTCGTTCAGGTGTTTCTTCCAGGGCCATATGGAGCAAATCATACCGGGCAATGCCATCTTTGAGATGTTTGAGTTGTTCCAGGCGGCTGCCCTGACGGGCAGACAATACCCCGATCATATACCGGGCTTCCTGTACAGCAGCCTCCTTTTCAGGATGACGGGCTATCCAGCTCTCCCAAAATAATACATCGGTGTCATTCTCTTCCAGGCAATAGCGCTGGAAAGATTCATCACATGCAAAATCGGCGGCTTCGAAATCCAGGAAATTCATGTAGGTAATGCCTTTGATTATACAGACGGCAAAACCAGCCGGTTTTCCTAAGGTTTTCTTAAATTTTTTTTAGGAAGATGGAAAACGCCTGTTGCTGAAGTGTTTTCCTTCATGATTTAATGATATCATAGTTTGCTAAAGGAGATGGGGGAACACTTGTTACTTCAGCATTTTCCTTAGTGATTTAATGGCATCATAGATGGTATTGTAGGCCGTTTTCACCGTTTGGGAAGTTTGTGCAGCGATCTGTTCATACGACATTCCCTCAAAAAATTTCAGCCGTATCAGCTCTATCTGCCGGGGAGTAAGCGCCTTCAGCGCCACCTGCAGCCGCTGTTTTAATTCTTCATCCTGTTGTACCCGGATGATAATTTCCTCATAAGATAATTCGCTTTCCGCTTCTTTATCGGTCATGCGATGAATAGCAGCATGGATCTTCGACTGGTAGGCCAGTTGATCCAGTAACTGTCTTTTCAATGCGGTAAATAAATAGGCAGGTACATTGGTCACTTCGGGCAGTCCCTGGTGCCGGGACCACAGCTGCAGGAACAATTGTGTAATACAATCTTTTACCAGTTCATCGCTGCCACATACTTTTAATCCAAACCTCAGCAGGTGTGAATAGGTATTATTATACAGTGCAAACAACGCCTGTTTATCGCCGTTTCTCAGGCGCTCCCATTGAATATTATTGTCTTCTTCATAAGACATAAAAATACAGGTCGTTATAATGTTGATGGTGCAATTTCCTTCATCAGTTGGCGGATGGCTGCTTCCAGCTGCTGGTCCTTTCCCCTGGTGATATCCCCCGGCAGATTATTCACCCGTATATCCGGTTCTGTCTGATGATTTTCCAGGTAATACCCTTCCCTGCTTTTCACCCCCAGTGAAGGTACGCTCCAATGGAGATTACCGTCGGGCAGTGTTTCTCCTGTCATAAAGGTACAGCTTCCCGGCACCGGCATTCCTACCAGCTTGCCTATGTGAAGATACTGGTAATCGAACGCGAAACAGCTGCCATCGCTGTAGTTGGCTTCATTGGCAATCACTGCTGAGGACTTTGTCCACCGGAAGCCCGGCTCAATGCTTTCCACCTGGGAGTCCGTAGTATTTTTTCTTACCTCCGTGCCGGTCAGCATCATGTTCAGGTCTGAGGCCAGATCGCCTCCCCGGTTAAAACGGGTATCTACTATAATACCTTTACAACCTGCATACCGGCCCATTATTTCGCTATAGGCATTGCGATAGGCAGCGTCATTCATCCGGTATAAATGCACGTATCCCAGTTGCCCGTTACTGCTGCGCGTTACTTCTTCGCTGTTGCGTTTTACCCATCTTTTATACAGCAGCTCGCTTTCCGCATCCCGTGAAACCGGCGTTACGGCTATATCCCGCAGCTGATGGCCATCATTGATAGTAAGCCGCGTATTCTTGCCTGCCTTTTGGTTGAGATATTGGGAAAGATCTTTGTCTGCCGTAATCTCCTCCCCTTCTATAGCCATGATAAGCATTCCCGGTTGCAGGCCAAATGCTTCCTGGTCCAGCGGTCCGGTGGGGAGTATGCTGGTTATTTTCACACCGGCATCACTGTAAGATACATCGTAACAAATACCCAGTGAAGCCGTTTCTTCTTTCTCATCAGCAATATTGCTGCCTGTTGCGCCGCTATGGCTCACGTTCAGCTCTCCCAGCATTTCGCTTATCATTTCCGCCAGTTCAAAGTTATTGGCAATATGTGGCAGGAACTGTTCATAATTCCGGCCATATGCTTCCCAATCGGCCCCATGATAACCGGCGGTATAAAATGCTTCTTTTGTTCTTCTCCATATATGTGAAAACATCGCCTGCCGTTCCGCGGCCAGGTCTGCTTTCATGCTGCCATTAATGGTAATGCTATGTTGCGTCTGACCCGTGGTATCCAGTTGCAGGAGGCGGGCATCTGCCACCAGGAAAAGCTGCTGTTGTGCAGTATCCCATTGCAGGGAGGCATCTTCCGCCTTTACCGACAAAGGCATGGCGGATGTTTTGGCTGGTATATCCGTTATCCACAACTGGTAAGTAACGCCGGATTTTACGAGATAATATAATTTATTGCCGTTTTTACTGAGCAATACATCTCCCAGCATTGCTGAGGAAGGCGTGAGTTTTGTGATCCGTTCGGCTTCTTTAAAATCAGTGCCGGTGAACGGTAACGCATATACGTCCTGTTGCCGGCCGCTACCGGAAGAAAAACCCCGCAGTCCGTTCCGGTCGCTTTTCCAGATCATCATTTTCCCGTTCATTGCCCATTGTGCACCTTCATCGTTAAAACCGCTTTGCGTAATATTTTGCAGGCTGCCCTGGCCATCGGCTGGTACCAGGCCTATTTCCTGGTTACCCGCGCCTGGCTGATTATATTGCACCAGCAAATATTTGCCATCAGGGCTCCAGCGGAAGTACTGGTCGTGGTCTTTACGGCTGAACAACGATGCTATGCGACGGCTCTTGCCGGAAGCGATGTTATATACCTTTAACGTAACCCTGTTCTCGATATAAGCCACTTCTTTTCCATCCGGGGAATACAAGGGCTGGTAATTTTCCTGTCCGTTGACCAGCAACACCGTTTCTTTTCCATGTTGCAGATCCGCTGTGCAAAGCTGCCAGCCATGGCTGGTTTCACTGGCGTACAGTACTTTTGTGCCATCCGGTGAAAAGCTCAGGTCTGCCTCTTCTCCGGGTGTATGCGTCAGTTGCCTGATGGCGCCATGAGCCATGCCGGCGGCAAATACATCTCCCCTGAAAATAAAACCAAATTCCTTACCGGAGGGCGACACTACACCGTATTTAATATGATCCGCTACCGGCACCACCTTTATATTTTCTGTGGCCTGGTTGTTAATTTGAATGTGTACTTTTTCGGGTGCGGCGCCCGGCGTTTGCAAATAAATATCACCGTTGAAACCGAAGCACAGCAAGCCATTGCCGGCTGCGCTCAAAAACCTCACAGGGTAATCCTTAAATATGGTCAGTTGTTCAGGCTTCGCAGGACGATCCAGCCACAAACGGTATACATTAAAACTGCCGCCCGCTTCACTCAGATAACAGATAGCCTTTCCATTATCTGTAAACACGGGGGATCTGTCTTCCCCGGGGAAATCCGTTAGCTGCCTATATACGCCGCTTTGCCGGTTATACAGCCATATATCTCTTGCCGCAGCGGATACCTGGTGCTTACGCCACTGGTTCTCCCGGTTTTTCTTATCATGATAAACAATGTATTGCGGGCTGATCTTTGCATCTTCTGCAGGTACAGGCAGCAGTTGTAATACCCGGCTACCGTTCACGGGCACACGATAAAGCTCAGGCTGTGCCTCTGAGGGGAACTGGCGGTTATCCGTTGCATCCATTCTTGCTCCTCCGAAAATAACCTGTTGATCATCTTCATTAAAATCATACGGATACTCATCAGCAGAATGAAAGGTGAGTTGTTTCTCATTCCCGCCGCTGGCATCTACCAGGAAAATATCTGCGTTACCATAGCGATCCGACGCAAAAGCAATACTGCGGCCATTATGGCTCCATACAGGCATCCACTCTTCTCCATTGCTACTGGTTAACCGCACAGCAGTACCACCGGTAGCAGCTACCTTATATAAATCGCCTTTATAAGTAAATGCAATTGTTTTTCCGTCAGGAGAAAGAGAAGGATAACGCAACCAGCGGGGAGAATTCTGGGCAAATAAATATTTCCCAAAACACAAGATAAGCAAAGAAGTTATCAGTCTTTTCATTCGTGATGCATGAATGCAGTTTGTAACAGGCCGGTTAAAGATACAAATATATAATTCATATTTCCAGCTGAAACAGGCCTGCTATATGCCCAGCATCAGGGGCTCTTCTTCCGTTTCGGCTTCTTCGCAGTGTATTAACGGCGCATCGGTTATTTCTGTAAGCAGCAGGGTATAACCCAGCAATAATACAATCAGCAGCACCTGGTATCTTAGTACAATAGGTGCAGCAAAAACGCTGAATGCAAAATTCAGTGCAATGAAAACCCAGCATAACAACAGCGCTACATTAAATTTGCGGCTGGTTTTCCGGATCCCTTTTTTAACAAGATAACGGATGGTTTCTTCCAGGAACAACAAATGACAAATAACGATCAGTGAAGGGAACAGCGACATGAGCGTGCTTTGCAGATCGTTGTATTTACCTTCCGGCTTAGGTTTATCTCCATCTTTGAAAAAAGCAGCTACCTCTTTATTCACCAGGTTAATTACCGGCCGGTTATAGCCGCCCAATACTTCCAGCTCCGGCAATAAATAAAGCTTCGCATTGCCAAGCAGGTAGTAACGGGTAAAATCCCAGGGATACTTCCTGATCATATAATTGCCGTATTCACTACACAGGGGCGCTACTGCGCTCCAGCCGGCGTATACGTCTTTGTCTTTATGCGCCAGTACATAATCCCTCAACATTCCCTTCTGAGGCCCGTTCATATCCCACATAAAATACGACCCGTCAGACACAGCGATCTTTCTGGGCAACTTCCTCACCGCCGTAATATAATGATACACGGCTTTATGGGTTACCGCAAGCTGCGCCGGTACTCCCGCTGAATCCAGCGGTATATACTGCAACATGTACATGGCATTATTCATGATCTGCCAGCCACTGAAAGCAGAGAATATTTTCACCCCGGAATGTTCTGCCGTTTTCTGACGGGTGAATATCACAAATGAAACAATCAGTACCACGGGCAGTAAAATAGCAGCTATTTTCTGCCAGGGCCGGTAAGCCGACAGCAGGATCGGTATCAGTGCTACCAGCGGGTAAAACATGGCATTGTACCGTACTGTAAATGCATACCCTAATAATGCTCCATGAAATACCAGCAGCAATGTGGTAGGCTTATGCAGGATCCATAGCAGCAGGGTAATCCATGTAAGCCCCAGCGAAAGGAACAAGGCATCAGAAATAAAATAATTGCTCAGGAAAGGGAATAAGGGATTAATCAGCAGGAATGCATAAAACCCATACCGGAAATAACTCTGTGGGTTAAAAATATAACACACGCTAAAGTAAAAGAAAAATGCACTGGCTTCCAGCATCGCAAACTGCACTGCCGCCAGCATGGTTTCCGAACGTGAAAACTGGTGAAACAACCACAGGAATTTGGAATAACCCACCGGCCAGAGGTTATAGTTCCTGTTCTGCAAAGCCGTTTCCATATAGGATCCTGTATCAGAGGTAAAATCCATATAGGGGAAGAAATGCTTAAATATGATCATCTTCATTAACGCAATAACAACAGCCGCTGCCAGAAGCAGGCCATTACGCCGGTTGCTGAATATAAACGCGCCGAAACCAGGGGATGGGGTGGATAGTAATAACATAGCCAGTTTTGAGAATTACAAGTATAAAAGAGGTTACTGAATTGGCGTATCAGTATGTGATTTCCAACGTTTTAAAGAACTTTTTTCCAGAAAAAGGGATTAAAAATTTGGTAATTATCGGAAATGTTATAATTTCGCGGTCCTGAATTGCTATTGCCTGATAGTATAACGGTAGTACGACAGACTCTGACTCTGTTTGTCTTGGTTCGAATCCAGGTCAGGCAACGAAAAAAAGCTCGCTTAACGGCGGGCTTTTTTTATTGGGGAAAAGCGGGATGATAGTATCACGTGATACTATCATCCATCTGGGAAAAACAGGATCAAGTTGAAAAGTTGGGGGATGGGATAAAAAGTAGTTTTTTTGCAGCAGATTAACCAACGAAGCACGTGGATCAGAATTTTCGCAAACTAGTAGAGATGCTGTTACCAGCAGGGGTTTTAGAGTATTTTGACTTAATTGATTCAAGTCAGAATAAGGAGGGTATTGATATATACCTGGAAGAAAAGAATACAATCCCAGTAGAG
Source organism: Chitinophaga polysaccharea (assembly GCF_902150045.1). Lineage (GTDB taxonomy): Bacteria > Bacteroidota > Bacteroidia > Chitinophagales > Chitinophagaceae > Chitinophaga > Chitinophaga polysaccharea_A. The sequence goes on along the minus strand of NZ_CABFVU010000002.1, from coordinate 785,141 downwards.
CATCAGCATAGAAAAGCACACTCCAAAGGTTTCTTCTCAGAAATTGCAATTCAGGATTTTCCTATACGTGGCCAAAAGGTCACCCTGCATGCCAAACGCCGTCGGTGGGAGGTTTTAGAGGATGGAGAAATAATAACAAGAGATTGGGAAATAGTTAAAAAAGGCACACGAATGACACCGGAGTTCGGTGCTTTTTTAAAAGGATTACTTAGATAAATATCCTGTAAGCCCTGTGCAATTGGGCCATTTCTTTCAGATAGACGGTAAACAGTTAGGCCAGCAATACAAGCATCATCTCAGTGATTTTGGTACCTGGGATCAAAAAGAACATGCTACTGAATGGATGCTTTTTGAACAAAACATTGGTGCCGCTTTAAGTATAGACGAGACAGCCTTTTCCAGTGGAGAACTGTATACAATTGTCACTAATAAGCTGGCCAAAGGGCGCAAAGGCTCAATAGTGGCTATGATCAAGGGCACTCAGTCTGAATTTCTGAAAGAAATACTGTTTAAGATCCCTAAACGCCTGCGTGGAAGAGTACAGGAAGTTACCATCGATATGTCTGGTAGCCTTAATAGCGCTGTTAAAGCCTGTTTCCCTAACGCCCATCGGGTGATAGATCGCTTCCATGTGCAACACCTGGCTTTTGATGCGGTACAGGAAATCAGAATAAAGCATCGCTGGGAAGCCCTGGAACAGGAGAATCTGGAATACGAGCAGGCAAAACGAGCCGCAATGAAGTATGAGCCAGTCAGGCTCGCTAACGGCGATACAGCTAAACAGCTGCTGGCCAGAAGCCGATACTTGCTATTTAAGCATCCCAGACTATGGACCAGAGAGCAGCAGCAGAGAGCGGAACTTTTATTTAGTCATTACCCCCTTATTCATAAATCCTACCAGCTATCCCTGCGACTCGGTGAGGTTTACAGACATTGTAAGTGTAAAGAAGAAGCATTTAAGAAGCTGGCTTTGTGGTATAATGACGTGGAGGAAGCGGGGATTTTATCCTTCAAGACCGTTGCCAGGACTATCAGAACTCATTATCTGGGTATCCTCAACTTCTTCAACAACAGAGCCACCAATGCGGCTGCAGAATCATTCAATGCAAAAGTAAAGGCCTTTAGAAATGCACTACGAGGGGTGCGGGATGTAGAATTCTTTCTCTATAGATTAACTAAACTCTATGCTTAAAATTTATGGACATCCCCCAACTTTTCAACTTGATCCGAAAAACAACATTCCTGATCATTATTTTGCTACACTAAAACGTAACTCGTACTCCTTCCTCCTGCATCTTCCTTCTTCAATACGCCTTTTTGTACCAGGTCGTTTATATCCCGTACAGCGGTATCAGAAGAACATTTGGTGATCTTTGCCCACTTTGAAGACGTTAGTTTTCCAGTAAATCCATCGAGTAGTTTAATAAGAATATTCCTTTGCCGCTCATTAAATGAAGCGTCTTTATGTTCCTTCCAAAACCTGGCTTTCTTTAAAACATTAACAAGAATATCATCAGTGTTCATCATTGCACGATGGAGGCATGCGAGGAACCATTCAATCCACCCGGTTATATCCAGCTTGCCCTTTTGCGTTTTCTCCAGTATAGCATAATATGCATTCCTATCCTTCCTGATCTGAGCCGACATACTGTAAAAGCGCTGGTTGTTATTATCCGAACGCGCAAGTTGCATATCCGCAATAGCCCGGGCTATACGACCGTTGCCATCATCAAATGGATGTATTGTAACAAACCATAAATGAACAATGGCAGCCTTGATGATCGGATCATAATCCACATCACGATTAAACCATTCAAGAAAAATGTTCATCTCACCAGATAGTTTGCCCGCTGCCGGCGCTTCATAGTGAACTTTTTCTTTGCCATAAGGACCTGAAACCACCTGCATAGGAGCTGTATCAGGATTGTTCCTCCATGCTCCCGTTATAATCTTTCTCATTCCGCTTCTCCCTGTAGGAAAGAGTGCAGCGTGCCAGCTGAACAGCCTCTCATCATTGAGTGTACTTTCATATCGCTGGGTGGCATCCATCATCATTTCTACAACACCTTCCACTTCCCGGTCGGCATATACAGGGCTTGCAATATCAATTCCAAGCCTTCTTGCGATAGATGATCTCACCTGATCGGTATCAAGAATTTCTCCCTCTATTTCACTGGATTTCAAAACGTCTAACGTAAGTGTTTGCAGGGAGGCCTCTGTTTGCAGATCAAAGCCAAGACTTTCCATATAGCCTAATATTTTTCCCTGGCGAAAGCGTACCTCCGCCAACTGATCCGCCAATTTCCCGGCATCCCATTTAAACCCCGGCCATCCTGGTTGTTGATGAATATACATTTAATCACCGCATTTTATGCGGCGAATATACGCATTAATCGCCGCAACCTTGCCTTAATCACCGCATAAAATGCGGTGATTAAAAAATACATTTCATAAATTATTGTAAGTGAATATATTAAATAGTAAATATTAATTCAACTCAAATAAGTTAATCCAGTACTTCTGGTCATATTGCAATTGGTTTATCTGGCTTTCCGGCACGATACACCCAGAACCGGGCATCACCTAAGCCTCTTTTGCATGGGTGGATTATGCACCTATATCTTCCCTAACAAGTACCCCACTTTTTATACGCCCTTATTTTGTAATGAAATTTAAAGGATATAAAGATGGTAACGGGCTCCCTCTCCGTTGCCATTAAGATGATCCCCTACTCCGCTTCAGCGCTGATTGTACAACAGTGATGATGCATCCCGTCGTGTATGGGCAGCCACATTTGAGGAATACGGATACATCAATCCACTGATACGCTTCATGCAATTAGAATCACTATCATTTGGATTCCTAACTATAAAAAATTCGTATATTCGGTATAACTAAATTATAGATATGGCAAAACAAAATGGGCTATTCCAATTCACTGGTAAATTGGGTAATGTAATCGGCTACCGGCGAAATGGAAACTATTTTGTTCGTTCTATGCCGGCAACGGTCAAACAAACATCCGCCACCCGGCAGGCATCCCGCAACTTCGGGATCGCCAGCAGGAAGGCCAAGCTTATCCGGAAGGCAATAATGCCCCAGCTGGATATTAACTACGATGGCTCCTTTGTGAACCGCCTGAATAAAACGCTGATCCAGACCAAGCACCTGGAAGGATTCCGGCTGAATAAGCATACCGGCACAGAAAAGTTTTTCTCCATACAACCGGTTATGCAAAACGGCCACCTGATCATTCCTGCGCAATCATTACCGCCGCAGGGTGCCGCTACACACCTTGAGCTTACAGTGGTGGCTACACGCATCAGCTTCATAGAACGACTTATCACTCAACATCAAAAAGCAACCATCACCATCGATATCAATACCCTCTTCAAAGGCGCGGAACTGGAAGCCGCCTTTCCCGGGAAAGGAACACTTTTTGTTGTACTATAGGTGAAGGTGCTGAAGGGAAAAGAAACAAGTGCGGACCGCCGCTTCATGGCCGCCGATATCATAGCCGCAACCACAACAGAAAGCAGGAAACGAAAACAACAGATACCGGATGTAAGAAAGGTACTACCTTACACACCAACATCCAATAAAGAAAAACTACCGGCGCCGGATATACGCAACAAGAGAAGAAAATGGCCACGGGAATGAACACCCACACGCGCATAAAATCATCTTTCAAATAAGATCATTACAAACACAGAGCCGGTATCTCTGCGGTGTTTCATGCCCACTGGCAATATATCCCGGCTTCCGGGTATCACTAAACCAGGCAAAAAACATTATCAAGTCACCCTTCCGGCAATAAAACGCATTTTAAACACCCGCACCCTCCTTTCCCCAAACAAGAAAATCAACCAAACACCCATTATCTCACCCAAAATATAACCCCAGATCAAGTCCACCTTTCCTGCACACGCTCTGCAAGCATACAGTATGCCCTAAGCCACACCACAGCTATTCCCAGGCATCAGCCACATATTCCCAAAACAACAATCATTAAAAAATAAAATCAAAGTAATCAGCGTAATCAGTGTTCCAAGACAAAATCCCCAAACTTTTCCGTAATTTAACGGATGCGTTATATCACCTTCTATATACTCATGCTCCTCTCGCCCGTTTCAGTAATGGCGCAAACAGTTACCCCTGTGGAACTCGGCGCCCTGTCTACCGATAAAATCAAAGAAGCCTCCGGCATCGCCTCCAGCTCCACACTGAAAGGATGCTTCTGGACTCATAACGACAGCGGCAATAAACCCGAAGTATACCTGCTCAACAACAAAGCAGAACTGATCAGCACCGTAAAACTCGCTGATGCAGGGAACCGCGACTGGGAAGACATTGCAGAAGGGATAGGCCCGGTAAAAGGCAAGCACTATGTGTATGTAGGCGATATAGGCGATAACTCCGGTATAAGAAACCATATCCGCATTTACCGCTTCCAGGAACCGGATAAACTGCCGGCCGCTCACCTGGAAATCACACCGGATGTGCTTACACTGCACTATCCCAACAGCCCCCGCGATGCAGAATCGCTCATGATAGATCCTATCAGCAAACAGATCTATATCCTCAGCAAAAGAGAAAAAGAAATAAGCCTGTATAAAACCAGCCAGCTGTTCTTCAAAGACGGCGATAAAGCCACCCTGGAAAAACTGATAAAACTCCCCTACACCTGGGTTACCTCCGGCGATATTTCGAAAGACGGGCACCACATCGTTATTAAAACCCTCACCACCGTTTATTACTGGCATCGCAACACGGGCGAAAGCGTGGAACAAGCCATGTCAAAAACCGCAAAAGAGCTCCCTTACGTGATCGAAAAACAAGGAGAAGGTATCGCCATACTCCCCGATAACAGCGGCTATGTAACCATCAGCGAAGGAAAACATGCGCCTGTAAATTTTTATAAATGGAAATTCTAAGCCGCTAACATTTACTGCTGACGTCGCATTTCAGTAACATCGCCTATACTTGTATAGTGCGTGCAGCCTTCACTATCTGCTGCTAACCCGTATTTCATATACCCTCAAAAACAGATGATTCCCCCGCCGGGAAACACCTGGAGCAAAACCATTTTTTACTATGCCACTGACAAACAGCTTCCACCATTTTTTTGCCCGGGGAATGCCATCCCGGTAAACCGTTACAAACAGGAATTACATACAGCTCTCCTCAGAACCATTAATTCAATAACCTCATTCGCTCATGCAAAAGAAAGCTATCATCATTGGCGCCGGCCCCGCAGGCCTCACCGCTGCCTATGAACTACTACAGCGCACCGGTATCACCCCTATTGTACTGGAGAAAAGCACAGACATCGGCGGTATTTCCAAAACCGTTAACTACAAAGGTAACCGCATCGATATCGGCGGCCATCGCTTCTTCTCCAAATCAGACCGCGTAATGGACTGGTGGATGAACATGATGCCGCTGGATAAGGAAGCCGCTGAAATATTCTCCATCAGCTACCAGCAAAAAACAAAAGAAGTAAAGGTGAACCGCAACAACAATAATACCGACACCCTGGTAGCTCCCGATCCGGATCTCATCATGCTGGTGAGAAAACGCCTGTCGCGCATCTATTTTCTCCATAAGTTCTTTACCTATCCCATCCAGTTATCGGTAGATACGCTGCGTAAACTCGGCTTCACCACCACCATCAGCATCATGATGTCGTACCTGTGGGCACAGATCTTTCCACGGAAAAATGAAAAATCGCTGGAAGACTTCATGGTAAACCGTTTTGGCCTTACCCTCTATCATCTCTTCTTTAAAGACTATACAGAAAAAGTGTGGGGCGTATCCTGCAAAGCCATATCTGCGGAATGGGGCGCGCAAAGGATCAAAGGCATCTCCATAGGGAAAGCTATTGCCCATGCGGTGAAATCTGCGGTGGAAGCAGGCAAACCGAAAGACCTTAAACAAAAAAATGTGGAGACAAGCCTGATCGAACAATTCCTGTATCCTAAACATGGCCCCGGCCAGCTTTGGGAAGAAGTAGCTCACCAGGTGATCAACAAAGGCGGCACTGTGCTGATGCAACACGATGTAAAAAAGATCCATACCTCCGGCAACCAGATCACTGCTATAGAAGCGCTGGATCGCAGCACAGGGGAAACAGTGGTGCTGGAAGGCGACTACTTCTTCTCTACCATGCCCATCAAAGAACTGGTGGCCGACCTGGAAGCAAATGTACCAGGCAATGTTCGTGAAATCGCTGCAGGACTGCATTACCGCGACTTTATCACCATCGGCATCTTACTAAAAAACCTCAGCTTCGAAGATAAAAAAACCGGTGAGCACAAGCCGCTGGAACTGAAAGATACCTGGATCTACATCCAGGAAAAAGATGTAAAGGTAGGCAGGCTGCAATTGTTCAATAACTGGAGCCCCTACATGGTGAAAGACCGGGATACCACCTGGGTGGGAATGGAATATTTTTGTAATAAGGGAGATGATTTCTGGGACCTGAGCGATGAAGAGATCCGTGAAACAGCCATCCGCGAACTCTGTAAAATAGGACTGGCACAACAGGCCGATGTACTCGATGCTACCGTGCTCAGGATGGAAAAAACATACCCTGCCTATTGGGGTACCTATGCCCGCTTCGAAGAACTGAAAAGTTATATAGATACCTTCGAGAACCTGTTCCTGGTGGGCCGCAACGGCATGCACAAATACAACAATTCCGATCACTCCATGCTCACCGCTATGGTGGCGGTAGATAATATTGCCAACGGCATTGTTACCAAATCAAATATCTGGTCTATAAATACGGAACAGGAATACCATGAAGAAAAAAAATAAAAAATCCGCAGCCTTTGTCCGGGAGGAATATGCTCCCTGGCAAAGGCTGCGGACAAATACACCGGTTACCGTTTCTCGTTATACACGCCAAACTCTGCAATCGCAGGCGTTTCGGAATAACCGTTTATCAGTATCCTTACTTTATTACCCCATACACGCGGGAAACGATGAATACTCACACGACCCGCATGTTCCCCTTCTGATGGCAACGGCTTCCACTCCCCGTTCTCATTGTATTCCAGCCGGTATTGCTTAATACGCGCTTTATCTTCGGTAATCACTATCATGTTAAAGCCCTCCTGCCGGTCAAATTCCACTTCAAACCAGGGTTGCTTCACCGCGCGGTTCGATTGCCACGTGCTTCTGAAACTATCATCGTTCGCAAAATCCATGATGTTCATATCACTGCTCCAGCTGGAATTAGCCGGTTGGTGTTTGGCAATGTTAGGTGAAATAATGGGAGATGCATACGCGGGTAATGCCGCTACAGGTCCGTCATTTTTCCATTGCTTCCCGATCTGCTTTAAGGTTTCCAGGGCATTGTTGTCAATCAGTCCATCGCGGTTAGGCGCCACATTCAAAATAAAATTGCACCAGGCTTTATTAAACGGAACAATGTTTTCGTTCACCAGCCTGTCAACGCTCTTCACCGGCGTAGTGGGGAAATCCGCTTTCCAGAACCATGCCGTGTTGATAGGCAGGCACGATAATGCCGGCAAGTGGTTATTCTCCGTAGAAATGTGCTGACCCGCACCCTGTTCATACGATTTTATATCTGTATAGAACAAGGCTTCTGCAGGGTACTTCGCTGCGTTCAGGTCCATCACCAGGCAGTTAGGCTGCAGCCTTTTAATCAGCCCATAGATTTCCTCAAAAGGCACATCATCATATGAGATCCTTGACCAGGGCGCATCCCATCCATCAATGATCAGCGCAGTGATTTCCCCATAGTTGGTAAGCAACTCGGTGAGCTGCGCCTTGATCATCTTAATGTCTTCCTTTGTAATCTGTCCCGGTCTTATCTTATGGTGCGTGTCCAGGATAGAGTAATACAACATCACCTTCAGTCCTTTCGCACGGAAGGCATTGGCATATTCTTTTACCACATCCCTTTTCAACGGGCTGTTCATCACATTATAAGGTGTGGTTTTGGTATCCCAGATAGCAAAGCCGCTGTGATGTTTTGTAGTTAAACAACCATAAGACATATTCGCCGATCTGGCCGCTGCTGCCCATTGATTACAATCCAGTTTCTTCGGGTTGAAGATAGCCGGCGATGCCTCCGGATCTGCCCAGTCGTCGTCCATAAAAGTGGGGATATTAAAATGGATGAACATACCGAAACGCAGATCCACAAATTGTTGCTGCAATGTATGCAGCGACGGCATTTGCTGCGCACCGGCATTTCCTGTTACAAATAACAGTACTGCTGCCAGAATGCTGATAACCTGATTCTTTTTCACAAGCTGATGAGTTAAAATATAAAGAATAAAATTTACTACTTCCATTCAGGCTGCTGCACCAATTTGCGGCCCTGGTCCAGTATGCCCTGTGGTATAGGCCATACATAGAATTTATCTGTATTAAAGTGACGGTCTTCCAGCTTTGTTTTTGGATACTTGTTGGTTTTGCCACCGGTAGCAGGAATGTCTGTTAACCCGGCAGAGGCATCCATGGTGTAAACAGGCCCGTTCAGCACCTGTTGCCCGATCCTCCAGCGCAGGATATCAAAATAACGGTGCCCTTCGCCAGCCAGCTCTACCCGGCGCTCATGACGGATAAAGATGCGCAGCGTTTCCTTGTTCATACTCCAGCCATTAAGGGCGAAGGTAGCTGCTACATTGGGCATGCCTGCGCGTGTCCTTATCTCGTTCAGTGCATTGGTAATTTCTGCAGATGGACCGGTGGCCTCGTTGGCTGCTTCTGCATAGGTAAGCAATACTTCCGCGTAACGGAGGATCTTCCAGTCGTTGCCACCATTATCACGGGCCTCCAGCTCTGTTTTATCAAAGATCTTTTTAAAAGCATAACCGGTATATGTGGCTTTATCGCCGCCAATTTTATCCAGCGTGCTGTTAATCGGATCATACATCTTATCATTGGCCAGCGTACTGCCGGGATAATAAATAGTAGCATTTAAACGTGGATCGCGGTTTTTCCATGGTGCATGCACATCATACGCCGGGTCTTTGGTATAAGGGTAATAACCGCTGGCGCTTTCATAATCATCTACCAGTGAAGGCAATGGATTCAGGTACAAGGTTCCCCCGGAAACAGAGTTCACACCGGCAATGTCACGAAGCCCGTTGGCCCGGAGTTCCTTTACATGAATATAGCTGATGATGCTTTCGGAAGAATAATCTCCCTCCTGCTGGAACAGGTTATAGTAATCCGGGTAAAGGGAATATACTTTGCTGTCCATCACTTTCTTTGCTTCCGCAGCGGCGCCTGCATAATCGCCGGTGTATAGCAACACCCTTGCTTTCAGTCCGCGGGCGGCGCCCTGGGTGAAGCGTCCCTTATCATCGCCGGTGTAGGATGGCGGCAGATCGGGGGCGGCTTCATCCAGCCATTTGATCACCTGGGATATGACTGCCGCTTTCTTATCCTGCGGCACATCCGATTCTGCCGGTGTAGCAAATACTTTCATCACCAAAGGCACATCCCTGAAAAGCGTAGCCATTATGAAATAGCGGTAAGCCAGCATCACTTTTACTTCTGCTTTTAATCTTTTCCTTAACCCTTCGTTCATATCCGGCACTTTATCCACATGATCAAGAAATTCGAGGCAATGCCTTACCTGGCCGTATTGCCATTCATCGCCCAAATAACCGGTAGTGGCCACAAAGGTGCTGTTGCCTATCAGCTGTGCATTGCGGAGGGTGTTGCCCCAGGAAGCTGTTTTGGAAAAAGCATTATCGCTCATGCCTTCATAGCAAACAAAAAAATCGGCGGAAGGAAGGAACTCATAGATCCTGGAAGCAAACTTTACGGCGTCGGATTCCGTGGTCCAGTAGGTAGCATCAGAGTACTGATCCAGCGGCGCGCGGTCCAGGAAGTTTTTTGAGCAGGCAGCTAAAACACTGCAGGCGCATAATATAGCGATGAGATGTAGTCGTTTCATGTTGATGTTGTTTTGCAGTGAGGGCGTCATCAGAATTTCAGGTTCAGGCCAAAGGTGTAAGTCTTCATCTGGGGGAAGTTCACACCTGATTGCCAGTTGTCGATTTCCGGATCAAAGTTTTTCGGGAAACGTTTTGATTTCAGTGTCAGTACATTTTCCATCATGAAATAAAAACGGATCTGGCCAATCTTCGCGCGTTGCAAAATATTATTGGGCACACTGTATCCCAGCTGCAGGTTCTTCAGGCGCACATATTTTGAATCATACAACCACCAGTCGGAAAAATCGTAGTTCACGCTCAGGTCCTGCCGCATCAGGGGATAGCGGGCGCCTTTGTTTTCCGGCGTCCAGGAGTCCATCAGGTCGGTGGTGAAGGAACCGCCGTAATTGAACGGACTTACGGCATAACCGGTGAGGTATGTTTTATTCTTCAGCACACCCTGGAATAACATACTTAAATCAAACTGCTTCCAGGAGAAGTTAGCGTTTACGCCAAACATCAGATGCGGATCCGCATCACCCAGTATTACCCGGTCTTCCGGGGTAATCTGGCCATCACCGTTGGTATCCTGGTACTTGATGTCGCCAGCTTTATTCTGTGGTTTATAAGCGGGCGATGCTTTTACTTCTTCATCAGACTGGTACAGGCCAAGTGCTTTGTAGCCGTACCAGGTCCAGCGTGACTGTCCAACCATCACCGGGTTTTCCTGCAATACATCCGGTGTGCCGCCCAGGTCGAGGATCTTATTACGTGAATCGAAGATATTTACCATTACACCGTACTTCAGTTTATTATCGCGGTTCTGGTAGCCGGCAGATACTTCCCATCCCCAGTTGCTCATACGGCCCAGGTTCATTACCGGTGCATCACGGCCAAAGGTGGAAGGCACGCTGGGGGTGAGCAAAATACCGGTGGTTTTCTCTTTAAATACATCTGCGGTGAGCGTTAATTTCTCCTGGAAAAACCCGGCATCCACACCAATATTCCCAGTTACTTTTTCCTCCCAGGTCAGATCCGGGTTAGCGGTATTGTTGTAGTAGGTAGTGGTTTGCGCTTTATCATTGAAGTAAGAAGCGCCGGTGCCTATCAAACTGGCCCATGAATAAATACCGCGTGTATCCGTTCCCGTTGCATTCTGGTTGCCCACTTTTCCGTAGGAAGCACGCAGTTTCAGGTTACTGATGGTGGCCGATCCTTTCAGGAAGTCTTCTTCCGAAATCCGCCATCCGGCAGAAACGGAGGGGAAGAATCCCCAGCGGTTATTTTTGAAGCGGGAAGATCCGTCGTACCGCCCGTTCACTTCCAGCAGGTAGCGGTCTTTAAAGCTGTAGGATAATCTTCCGAACATCGACTGGATAGCCCATTCATAGGCGCTGCCGCCGGTGCTCCACTGGTCTTTTTTAACACTGCCCCCGTTGATCACATGGATATCATTATTCAGGAAATCCTGACGGCCCAGGGAATAGGCATCGTATTTCATACTTTCCTGGCTGTATCCCAGCAATGCTTTAAAATCGTGCTGCTTTAACTGTAAGCCATAATTCACCGTACCGATGAATGTTTGGTTAATAGCAGTATTATATTCATCTCTCAGCGAGTTGGGCGATTGCTGCGTGGTAACAAGGTTCTCGTCATCATCATACAATTTATAGGTAGCCCAGAAAGTTTTGTGTTTAATATCACGGCTGTTATAAGAGTACTGTCCTTTTACCGACAGGTTTTTGGTGATCCCGTAATCCAATGTGAGGTTGGTGTTAAGGTAATTATCCTTGTAATTTTCAAACCCGCCATGGTTGATAATAGCTACCGGCTGGGAACCTCCGCGGTAGCTCCTGTCGCGCCCCTGTGGGGTATAAGCCCACTCAGTAGGGTTCAGGATATATGCCCAGTGCATAGCGGTGGTATAAATGCCGGCGCCGGCAAAACTCTTAGGCGCATTCATATATACGGTATTGATCCCGAACTTCAGGTTGTCCAGGATCTGTGTATTCACGTTTACCCGGGAAGTAAAGCGTTCGTTCATCACGCCTTGTACCAGTCCTTCCTGTTTCAGGTAGCCAAGTGATACAAAGTAATCCGTATTTTTTGTTCCGCCGGAGATGCCCACGTTATGTTGCATCTGGAGGGCGTTCTTTTTGAAGATGGCGCTGATCCAGTCGGTGCTGGGCAGTTCTCCGCTGGCGTACTTCTGGATATCGGCGTCGGAAAAACGAACAGTGGCATCGGGATTATCGTTCAGCTGGGATTCGTTCCATTTGCGCATAAAGGATACTGCGTCTACCAGTTTGGGGAGATAGGTAGGCTGTTGTGTGCCTGCGTAGGCATCATACGCCAGCGAAGGCTTGCTGTTCAGTTTACCTTTACGGGTAGTTACGAGTATTACCCCGCCGGAGGCGCGGGCTCCATAAATAGCGGTAGCGGAAGCATCTTTCAGGATACTGATGTTGTCGATGTCCTGCGGGTTCACTGTTTCAAGCTGCCCGGCTACCCCATCTATCAGCACCAGCACCGGGTTGCTCGACAGGGTACTGATACCGCGGATATTCAGTTTATTGTTATTGGTTCCCGGCATACCGTCTGTTTGCTGTACAAACAGCCCGGGGACCTGGCCCTGCAGGGCATTCACCACGTTGGGCACTGGCCTTTCCGCTACGGCGGCTCCTTTTACGGAGGCTACGGCGCTGGTAAGACTGGCCTTTTTCTGGGAGCCATACCCCACCACTATAATTTCACCGAGCTTTTTTGTGTCTTCCGTGAGTACGATACGCAACTGTGTGTCACTACCGCTGGCTATCTCCCGGGCATTATAGCCCATAAAGGATACAATAAGCACCGCATTTTCAGGAATGCCTTTCAGCAGGTATTCCCCTTTTTCATCAGTAACAGTAGCCATAGAGGCATCTTTCACCCGTACAGACACGCCAGGTAAAGGTTCATCTTTTTCATTCACCACTTTCCCGCGGATATCTTTGTACTGGAGGCCGGCATCTGCATCCAGCGGCATATTTGCCAGCATTTCATTGCTTCGGCGGATGATCACTTTATCATCTGCTATAAAATATTCCAGGGAAAAAGGGGCCAGCAGCTCTTTCAGCACATTGCCTACTTTCTGGTGCTTTGCCCGGATCGTAACAATGCTGTTAAAGATTTCCCGGTTAACGGCATAGCTGAAAGAAAGATTGGCGCTGGCGCCGATCTCATCCAGCGCATCATGCAATGCGCCACCTTCCACTTTCAGCGTGATCCTTTTTTCAAGCAGCTGGGCTTCGGTATGCTTGGCCAGCAATGTTAGTGTGGTACTACATACAACGACTACAATACACAATGACATTTTCATTAGCATGCCTATTACAGGTACACATTTTTTCATACTTTTACGTAGATTAAGGTTGAGTAAAAACTAGCTGCCATCGGTTACCAGGCCAGTGTGGCAAACTAGCGTTAAGACTTAACTTTCAGCCTCCCGCAAGGGAGGTTCTTTTTATGTAGGTGCCGCTTCCTTATGCATAGGCGGGTGATTTATTTCATAACGTTTAGCATTCCTTATCCATCCTGATGATATACGTGCTGCCATTGTTTTCCAAAGTGGCGTTGAGCGATAAGCACAACTGCCGCAATGCTTTCTCTAAAGTGCCGTTGGTATTGAATTCCCCGAAATAAAAACAGTTGGAGATCTTTCCTTTGATCTCAATTTTTACATTGTAATAATATCCCAGTTCAGCCGCCACTTCAGGTAAACCGGCCCTGTCGTACTTCAGGATGCCCTCACGCCTGCTGAGCAGGCCAGCAACAACCACCCCGTCTTCCTTCCTGATAGTGCCCGTTGCCTTGCTGAATACAGCCCGCTCACTGGGAGATACATGCACCGCACTATCAGCATTGCCCACCGCCACTTTACCGGTCAGCACCGTTACCGCTACATCCGGCTGTGCATCAAACGCCTGGATATTAAAGGAGGTTCCCAGTACACGTGTGTTTACACGTCCGCTGTGAATAATGAAAGGCTTCCCCGCATTGGTGCTTACATCAAAAAAGGCTTCACCACTCAGCGTGAGCTCGCGGTTTTCTTTCCCAAAGCCATCTGTATATGCCAGTGTGGAAGCAGGACTGAGCCAAACGGTAGTACTGTCCGGCAACTGTATCTTTTTATGTTCTCCCGCCTTAGTAACTACCAGCTGCTGCAGGGAATGAACAGGTGCTGGCGCCACCGGGCGCTGGAAATACCACCAGCCGCCTGCCGACAATACAAACAATACTGCTGCAGCGGCAGCTATTTTTGGCCACCAGGTACGTTTAACCGGCGCTACTTCCGGTATGGCAACACGGATATGGGACAACAACTGTTGCTCCATTTCCTCTTCCAGCAAGGATTTGGCGCCCAGCTCCGCCTCATTCCACTCCTGCGTGGTTTTAAAGCTGTGATAATAGTTCATGAGCTGCTCCACCTCTTCCTCACTCGCCGATCCGTCCATCCATTTATCTATCAATGAATAAAACTCCTGTCTGTTCATACCGGGTATTTTATCATTAGTGACAAAAAAGAAGGGCTACCCCCCAAAGCAGGAGCAAAAAAATTTTACTTATTGATCAACAGGAGCAGCAGCAAGGCATAGCCGAGGGCGGAGCGCAGCTTACGGAGGGCAATATTGATCTGGTTCTCAACGGTTTTTACCGAAAGGTTCAATTGCTGTGCAATTTCTTTATAGGAAAGGTGTTGGTCACGGCTCATCCGGAATATTACCCGGCATTTTTCGGGGAGACTGTCTATTAGTGTATTCAGGAGGGATTGCAACTCTTTTACGGCCAGCTCACTTTCCGGGGAAGCAGTTTCCATCCGTTCCAGCAGGTGGTCAAACAGTTCCTCCCGCACGGGGTTCTGCCTGATATACCGAAACACTTTGTAGCGGATGCTGGCAGAGAGATATGCTTTCAGGGGGCCATTCAGCCGGATACGATGGGATCTTTGCCACAGCTCTGTAAACAGTTCCTGCACCAGGTCTTTGCAGGCTTCCTTGTCTTTCAGCACCTGGTAGGCCAACAGGAACAGGGGCTCCCAATGCCGCTTGTACAACAGGCTAAGCGCCTGTTCATCACCCGACTGTAACAACAACAACAAAGCTTCATCTGTTTGCCCCTCAATGGCCGGCATGGTTGATTATAATTTTTTTATGGTGAGATGGAATACCGGGGATAAATATAGGGGTTAAATTATTATGGTTGGGGCAAAAAAGATGAGCGGTTCAAAGTAGAGTCTTCTTTGAACCGATCTTGTTATAAATGATTACCTGGTATTATTTCAAAAGCGTAAAGGCTCCTTTTCGCAGGAGCATCTGGTTCTCAAACCCGTAATACGAGTATTGAATAAAATATACATAAGCGCCTATTGGTTGCAACACATTCTTATAACGTCCATCCCAACCGGCTTTCGTATTATTTGTTTCAAATATTAATTCCCCCCAACGGTTATAAACCGCTAAGTGATATTTGGCTACGCCATTTACTCTTGGCCGGAAAACATCATTTACACCATCATTATTCGGTGTAAAGGCGTTTGGTACATACAGCGTTCTGACGCTGGACACCGTAACATGTAATGTGTCCGATTTAATACAGTTAAGACCCGTTTTGGTGGTTACAATGTAAGTAGTATTCTGCAAGGGCATGGCAATAGGATTGGCACAGTTGAAGCAGCTTAAGCTTTCTGCCGGTGTCCATTCATAATCAGGGGCATTTACAGCAGTAAGTGAAATTGTTTCACCCATATTTATCGAAATATCACTATTAAGGATCTCCACCCGTGGAATTATATTATTCACCAGGTTAATCGTAGTATCTATGCTACATTTATTGGCATCCTGGATTTTCAGGTAGTAACTGCCTGCGCCCAGTTTTTCAATAGGAGCAGTTACCTGGGTTCCCTCCCAAAACAAACTATAGGGAGGTGTGCCACCTTTAATATCTGTTAATACCTTTCCTATTTTCCGGTCGCAAATATCATCCTCTGTTAATACCTTTAAATCCATCACAGTGGGCGCCACTATCTCCAGGTAGGCACTATCCAGGCAAACGCCATTGCGGGTATATACCATGTAACTACCGGGGCCAATATCCTTTAATACTGGTTGCGACTGGAAGGGCTCTCCTTTTAATGCATATTCAAAAGGTGGTATACCTTTTTGCACGCTTACAGTGATAGTACCATCCGTGGTACCATTACAGGTAGGAGGAGTGGCCGAAACTGTTGTTTTAAGCAACCTGTCCTCCGCTATCTTCACGGTTAAAATACTCGTTGCATCACAACCGTTCTTATCCGTTACCTTAAAGCTATAATCACCCTGTGGCAATCCTTCGAAAAGAGGATCTGTCCCAGGTGTGGCATTATCGATCGAAAATGTATAAGGTGCCGTTCCGCCGGTTGCATCCAGCTTTATGGATCCTTCCTGGTGGTTACAGTCAATATCCGTAATAACACTGTTAATGGCAACTTTGTATAGATCTACCTGTACCTGGTCTTTTGCAGTACAGCCACCGTTACTAACTTCTACTTCATAAATGCCAGATCGATCCACCGAAATTTTGCGGGTGGTCTCACTGTTATTCCATTTATAGGACGAAAAGCCAGCCCCTCCATCCAATTCCACGGTCGTACCATCACATACAAGTATATCGCTACCCAGGTCTACCGACGGTTGTGGCAGTACAACTATATTTTTGCAAAATGCGCTTTCAGTAAGTGTAAATTCGTCCACCAACAGGTTCACGGTGTAGATACCAGGATCCTTATAAGAAAATACCGGCGGCTGTTTCGTATTGGCAGACGCAATACTTGAATTGGTGCAATTACTGAATACAAGCCTCGATAAAGTATTATTATATGCATTGGTGATAAAGGCATACAGGTTATTTCCTTCCCTGAAAACAGTAGAAATAGAATGCGGAAAGCTGAAATTTCCATTGGCAGATATCGCGGTACCAGTTAATCCATCCGGCAACTCGCTATTGATTCCATCTTTAAAATCAATTCTCACCATATTATCGCTGTTCCTGTTCACAGCAAGCGCAAATATATTACCGCAATCGTGTATCAACGACAGGTCCCTGGGACCATTTAAAACACCTCCCGGGTTACCGAGATTTATCCCCGTAGGTGTGTTGGAAAGCGAATTGCCGAGATCCAGCCTGGTAATGGTAGAAGAACCTTCATTAGTAACAAATAAATGCCATTCCCCATTTTCCTTCATAGCAAAGATACCTGTAGGGCGATCCATTGCACCAAGATTTCCAAAATTGGTAGCCGTTGGCTTGTTAGTAAATGAAGTACCAAACTCAAAACGGGTAACCGTATTGTTATAATAGTTTACCGTAAATCCATACCAGTTCCCACCTTCCTGTGTTATATACAAGTCAACCGGGTAATGCAACGTACCAATATTGCCCCAATCAGCCCAGGTAGACACAGCATTTGCCAGCGAATTCCCAAGATTAAGCTTTACGATCTTCGCAGTACTTGTTTCATTTCCACCCACAATTATGAGATGCCAGCCAGTTACATCCTTAACTAACTGCAATCCCTCAGTGGTATTAACCAGCAGATTCCCAAAGTTTCCAAGATTCTGTGAAACCGGTGTATTTAACAGGCTGGTACCAAATGACAGCCGCACCACATTACCCACATTATTGGTATAGAAAGCATAATAGTTAGCCCCCTCTTTGGCTGTCACCATAAATACAGGTATATCCATTTGTCCTCCTACATTTCCCAGGTTGGTAACCTGTGGAGGGTTATATAATCCACCGGAGCAGAAGTTCCACAGGAAAGTATTTCCTCCCACAGAAGTGTTAGTTATGTTTATGGGCGTGTTTACACAAACAGTATCAGGGCCGGCAAAACTGGCCTGGCTAAATACACGACTGGATACAAGGCTAAAGCTAAAAACTGTGATAACAAAAATATATAGGGAAATACGCATCAAACTATTGGGCTAATTTTCCACCAAACTACTCAACCTTCCTGAATAAAAAAAACTTCACCGAAAATGAGGCAGCCATGGGTGATACTGATCACTCATGGCTGCTTGTTCAACAGGGCTTTATTTTAAGTTATTATGAAACTTTATCATTTAACAACAACCTGATCATATCCTCCAGCATCAGCTCTGCATCGTGGTTCTGGATCATAAAATTTTTGAAGATGATCTTTCCATCCTGGTCAATCAGGTAATTGGTAGGCGCACCTCTCGCCGGCAGATTTTTCCGGTTTGCTTCTATGTCTTTCAGCGGTATAAAACTGTATTTACTGGACTTTACAAACGGTACTACGTATTCGTCCTGGTCGCGTACCATGTTAATGCCTAAATAGGAAATAGGCTGACCTTTAAAGTTCTTCAGCACTTTTTCAAAGTGAGGGAACTCTCCCCTGCAGGGGCCGCAACCGGGAAACCAGAAAGTGAGCAGCACTACTTTCCCCTTGTAGTCCTGCATGGTGGTTTTACCGCTTGCCAGGTACTGCTCCAGCGAAAAAGATGCTTCTCTGGCATCAGCATTTAACCGTTGTTTCAGATCACTGTAAACAGCGCTTTCCGTTTTGCCGGCTTCCTTACCATATGCCAGCAGCTGCGCTTTCAGCGACCTGGCGGGTGTAGCGGCATAGTATTTCATCAGGGTATCATACGCCTGTTGCGGATGTCCTCCGGAAGCGGCTACTTTAGCCTTGAGCAGCGCCAGTGTTTGCGGCATGCTGCCCCATCTCTTGGGCTTTATTTCATTCAGTACTGTGGCCGCCTCACCGGCTTTGTTCTCTGCCAGTAATTTTTCAGCGGCTACAAACTGCCCGGCGAGCTTTGCATCTTTTTCAAACGCATCTTTGCTTTCTGCTTCCAAACCGGGTGTAGCAGCCAGTTCTGAGGCCAGATTCATGGCTTCCGAAGGGCTTTCGGATAATAGCAAATCAAAATATTCGTCCATACCGGAATTGGACCAGCTGAATTTTGTTACCGGGAAATCACGGCGCATCTGTTCATACAACGCTTTCTTTTTCTGCAGATCTGGTTCACGGAAGGCTATCCAGTACAGCGCCTGCGCGCCACGCTGGCTCTCCGGAAATTTTTTGATCAGCTCATTACACATCTCGCGGTATTTCTGCGGGTTATCTTTCTCAAAGGCATTGGCATAGTAGAAAAAATAATCCGGGTTGTTTGGGTCTGCTGCAGATGCTTTGCCCATAAATTCCCTCGCTTTATCAAATTCTCCCCAGCGTTCTGCATCAACAGATAATTCCTGCCATGCATCCGCCAGTTTAGGATCCATTTCTACTGCTTTTAGTAGAAATGGCCGTGCTGCGGGGCTTTCCATGCCTGTATAAAATCTGCCCAAACCGTATTGTACGGCTGCTACCTTGGGGAATTGCTTTATCCATCGCTGGTACTGTTTTACTACTCCAGCGCTATCTTTCCTCATTGCCATTAAATAAGCTTCGTGGGCAGCAACATTCTCAGGGTGTTTATTGATAACGCCAACCAGGCTGTCGCCTTTTTGTTTCGATTGGGCGCCTGCCATTGAGGGCAGGCACAGCAACGCCGCTGCGGCAATGGTATATGCGCTTAAATGCTTGAAAGTTATTTTCATAATGCTGGTGTTTGACTGTATATAATTTTATGTAGATAATTACCAACCGGGGTTTTGTTCAGGAACTTTCCCCGCAGGATATTTCTGCAGCTGATCCTGTGGTATGGGGAAATAATACATCTTGTCTTCGAAGAAGCGCTGTTCCAGTGGTACGGCGGTATATGTTCTGGCGCCGTTTACAATGCCTATCTGCATGGATTTGATGGCAGCCCCAATCATCGTTTTACCGGTGCCCCATCTCCGTATATCATTGAATCGCTGGCCTTCAAATGCCAGTTCCACGGTGCGCTCACGTACATAATCATCCCAGGTGAGCTGGGTTGTTATTTCCGGCATATTCACCCGTTTACGGAGAAGGTTTACATAAGTGCGCGCTTCACCCGGATTATTCAGTTTCAGCTGGCATTCTGCATAGTTGAGATACACTTCACCCAGCCGCATCATGATGCAGTTCTGATAATTGGTATTATTACCCCCGAAAATATAGTTGGGGTTCATAAACTTACGCAGCAGGTAACCGGTAATAGCTGTGCTGGAAGTTCCGGGATTCATAGCAGAGCCCAGTTTAAGGTCCATTACGGTGTTCATCCAGGTGATACCATCGTAAATAACGCTGGCATGCAGGCGCGGATCGCGGTTGGCGTATGGATGCGCGGGATCGTATAACGTCGATTGATTCCAGGGTTTACCATCCGTCATCAGGTATTGGTCTACTATATTCTGCGTAGGGCAATCTCTCACACTGCCAAAACCGGTGAAGTAGGTGGAATTATTGTAATCGTCGAGTCCATGTACCTGCCCGCTCAGATCTCCCGCATATTCTTTATTAAAGATCACTTCACGGTTGTCATCATTCTCCGGGAAAAACATAGCGCCATAATCCGGGAACAGGGAAAACCCGCCTTTGTCTATCACTTCTTTGGCAGCGGCAGCAGCGCCGCTATAGTCCTTATGATTCAGCAACAACCTTGCTTTCATGGCCAATGCGGCAAAACGGGTAGCACGGCCTGTAGAGGTCGCAGGATAGCTTCCTGGCAAAATAGCGGCTGCATCATCCAGGTCTTTCACCATAAAATTTACACAGGCTTCATCGGTACCACGACCAATCGACAGCTCATCATCCAGCGATAATACTTTATCCACAATCGGGAAACGCCCGAAGGTAAAGTAGAGATCCATGTAATGCAACGCCCGGAGAAACAGCATCTCACCTTTGATCTGTTGTTTTCCGGCTGCGCTGAGCGGCATATCATCCATATGCGATAACACGTTATTGCAGTTACGCACTGCAATGTAAGTGTCGTTCCAGATGCTGGTGTTGATATTGGAAGATGGTGAATACTGTCCGGAGTTCACCAGGTTGGCTTCCAGGAACGATTTGGCGCATTTGGCTTCATCAGTGATATCACAGATCATCCAGTTGCCGGCATCGTCATAAATGGAATGTATCTTACTGTATGATTCCAGTACCACCCGGCCAATGAGGGCGCTGTCTTTCCATACGTTGCTGTCGCTGTAAAGGTTCAAAGGGCCTTTATTCAATGCCTCTTTATTACAGGCAACTGTTCCCATGGTTACAGCAAGGACTATATAGCTGATTAGTCTTTTCATTTGAGAGCATTAGATGTTCAATAAATTCATTTTCACAGATCAGAATTGCAGCGTGACGCCGGCTGCGAACGATTTCATCAGCGGGTCGCGTACCTGTCCTGCACTTTCGGGATCAAATGATTTAAAATGAGTGAAAGTGAAGAGATTATTTGCACTAACACTGATACGCAAGCTCTTTGCACCAATACGCTGCAGCACAGTCCCAGGCAGGCTATAAGCCAGTTCCATGTTCTTCACACGCAGGTAGGCCGTATTACGGGCCCAGTAATCAGAGCGTTCTTCATTATTCTGGTTATTATACCATAAACGCGGATAGGAAGCATTGGTATGATCAGGCGTCCAGCGATCCAGTTTATCCGTTGTAGCAGGGAGATTGTTATACGCATAACCCTGTACATTGCCAGCGCCCTGCATCAGCACATTCAGCTCCAGGCTGCTGTATTTAACGCCCCAACTGATACCATACTGGATCTTGGGGAAAAATGCAGCGCCAAAAGCTACCTGGTCCCTGGCTGTAATAGCGCCGTCGCCATCCACATCCTTATACCGGATATCACCGGGAGCTGTGCCGGGATAAAGTGGTTTGGGGCCTTTGGCAATTTCATCTTCACTCTGATATAAGCCTTCAGAAATATATCCTGCTGCCTGGGTGCCTACCCTGTTATAAAAATAACCGATAGATTTCCCGCTGAGCTTCTGCCACTCAGGGATACTTTGTGATTCCGGGTAGTAAACGATCTTGTTTTTGCTAAAGGTAAAATTGGGGGAGATGAAATAAGAGAACTTCCCGAAATGCTGTGTATGACTCAAAGTAATTTCCAGTCCTTTGGTATCTACAATACCGCTGTTGATATCCGGTAATCCAATACCAATTATAGCAGGTACCTGTTGTGCCGGCGGCGCCAGGATATCTTTTGTTCTTTTCTGGAAATAATCTGCTTCCAGTCTGAACAGGTCCTGTTTATAATGCGCTTCCACTCCCACATTGGTGATCACAGCACGCTCCCAGGTAAATACCGGGTTAGGCAGTACATTGGGCGATAGCGTTTGATAATACTGAGGCACAGTTCCTCCCAAAGAATACCCCGGTGTAGCTCCCAGGGCATAGGTAGTCAGGAACTGGTACGGATCTACACGATCATTACCCAGCTGTCCCCAGGAAGCTCTCAGCTTCAGGAAATCAAGGTTATCGGATACATTATCCATAAAATGTTCTTCCGATAAAACCCAGCCTGCGGAGAGCGACGGGAAAAATCCATACCGGTGATCAGGAGGAAAAATATCAGAGCCATCATACCGGAAATTAAACTGGAACAGATAGCGCGACGCATAGTTATAAGAAAAACGCCCTACCAGGCCCCTTCTCGCATTCTGTGTGCCGTTGCCTCCGTTAGTTACCCGTGTAGGATCTCCCAGGTCCAGCTGCGATAAACTGGATGATACAAAGCCCAAACGCCGTGTATTAAAATTGTCGCCCGTGTTATTGGTTTGCGTAAAGAGCAGTAAACCGGATAAATCATGCTTACCGAGCGAACGGTCGTATTGTGCGCCGGCTTCCAGTGTAAGACGCTGTGTTTGCGCAAAGGTTTCCCCCAGGTAAGGCTCTGTTGGATAAGGTGTTGCCTTTCTGAAGTTCCCTGCCGCATCAATAGTGTACATATCGTACGGTGTGGCAAACCGTTTACCGAAGGAATAAAGCTTATCAAAAGCACCGTTGCCTTTGAGCGACAAGCCCTTTATAAAAGGAACATCATATTGCAGGTTAACTACTGAATTAAAGATATTGGTATTAGTGAGATAATAACCGGATGCACCTATCGATTGCTGGTAAGCATTGCCCCGCTGTTCCGGTACCATGGCATATAATCCGTTGGTAAAGCGGTTGGCGCGGATAGGAGGCGTAGAGTACATATTCGAAATAACGTATTCTGATCCATACACTGATTCTGCATCCTGCTTGCTGAAAGAGCCGCTTAAATTCATCGTCACTTTCAGGTCGCGCGTTACCTTTGCTTCCAGGTTGCTGCGCAGGTTATAGCGGCTGTAACCTTCCACCGGTACCAGCCCGTTGTTCTTTGAATAGCCTCCTGAAATAAAGTAACGGATATTTTCACTTCCACCTGCGGCCGAAAGATTATAGTTGCTTTGCCATAAAAAAGTGGCCAGTACTTCATCAATCCAGTTCACGTTAGGATAGCGGTCCGGATCGGAGCCATCCCTGTATTTCTGCAGGGCTTCGTCACTGAAACCCATACCTATGCCGGGCTGATACAACCCTTCATTTCTGAGTGCTTCATTGTAGATGAAGGCATACTCAAAAGCATTCATCTGTTTGTAGTATTGCGTAGGACGCTGGTTCACCACGTTAGCGGCAAAAGTGATACTGGGCTTACCGATGTTTCCTTTTTTTGTGGTTACAAGTATCACCCCGTTAGCGGCACGGGCGCCATAAACGGAAATCGCAGAAGCATCTTTCAATACCGATATTACATCAATATCGTTGGCATTCAGGTCGTCCAGCCTTCTGTCGGGGATACCGTCTATCACCACCAGCGGCGCCGAGTTGTTAAAGGTGCTTAGTCCGCGTACAAACAGCGTGGAACCCGAGCCCGGCGCCCCGCCGGACTTTACCGCGTATAATCCCGGCAACCTGCCGGCCAGCATATCCGATACGGCTATACTGGAATGGTTCTCTGTAAGTTCCTTTGATCTTACGGAAGACATTGATTCCGTTTTGTTACGCGCTGTAGTGACCCCATAACCAACGATCACAGAAGCATTCAATTCTGTAAGTACCGGTTTCAGTGCAATGGTCAGTTCCACCGGGGTGGCGCCTACTTTAATATTTTTTTCATAAGATCCGTAGCCCACAAAAGTTACTACGATGGTATAATTGCCTGCAGCCAGGTTTTTAAAAGCAAAGGAGCCGTCTTCTTTAGTAGCGGTGCCCCGGTTAAATGGCCGCAGGCTCACGGTGGCTCCAGGTATGAGCTTCCCCTGATCGTCGACCACCACACCGGTTATCGTACCGGATGCCACCGCGATGTTTATCAGCGGTGTTACAGTAACTGTTTTCCTGCCGATGACCACCATCTTATTATCTTCATCAATACGCCAGGTAAATGGCTGCCCCTGCATACTTTGCTCCAGTGCCTGCCGGAGCGTGGCGTTCTTCAGCTGCACACTTACAGGCATAGATTCCCGCAACAGCCGGGCATCATAAAAAAAGTGGTAAGCGCTCTGTTTTTTAATACCTGGCAGTACTTTTTCAAGTGAAGCCTCTTTCAATGATAATGTAATCTCCTGAAACACCCCCTTTGCGCTTACATGCAGGCATAGCACAACAATCAGGAAAAAATTCAATCTCATAATGAGCATCGTTTTTTTAAGGAGGGAACGGGCAAAGAAATGCCGATAGCAATTACATAATTGCATACATTTGTAATGTTTGGGTGAATTGATTAAACTTTCTTTAGTCGGATAGTTGTCGGTAAACCCGGATTAAAAACAGAAGTGTTGCAAGCACTTCTGTTTTCTTTTTTATGACGTATTTTTTTTCATTGATGGTTGGTTGTTTTTTGGTTGATAATAAATCGTAGTTGGCTAATTAATCAATCGATGATCCTGATCGTTCTTCCTGTTATTACATAATGGACATTACTGAACTGAAGTATTTCTAAAGCTTTATCCAGGCTTACGTTGCGGGGTATTTCACCCACAAAGGCCTGTTCTGTATTTTTGGTTTCAAATATTACATTCACATCATACCACCTGGCCAGTTGCCGCATCACTGTAACAATATTGGCCTTGTTAAAAGAAAAATACCCGTTTTTCCAGGCCATCACAGTTTCTGTATCTACATTCTTCAGCAGCTGCCACTGGCTGTTTTCCTGCTGCTGTACCTGCTCTCCCGGTTGCAATACGCCGGCATATCCTGCGCCGGATACCTTTACCTTACCTGTGATCAGTGTGGTGGTAGTCATTGCTTCATCCGGGTAAGCATTGATATTAAAATGGGTGCCCAGCACCAATACTTCCTGTCCTTTCGATTTTACCCGGAAAGGCTGGCCTGGCCTGGCCGCTACCTCGAAGTAGGCCTCCCCGGTAAGCTCTACCACCCGCTCTGCGCCATTAAATTCCACCGGGTATTTTAAAGAACTGGCGGCGTTAAGCCACACCGTTGAACCATCCTGTAATACAATCCTGAATTGCCCACCCCGGGGTGTGATCATTGTATTGTATTCCACGGTATTGCCGGCAGCTGCTGTTCCGCGCTGGTACGCCAATACGCCATTATCCGTTTTTACTACCTGTGCACTCCCCTGCTGGCCTACCACGCCATTCTGCGTATCGGAAAGCACAATGGTTTTCCCGTTCGATAACTGCAGCACGGCCTTATTGGCGCCAGGTGCTATAACTGCGGCTACTTCCGGAACATGATGCGTTACCTGCTTTCTGTGCTGTAACAGGAACCATGCGCCCGATGCCGCCACGATGAATACTATCGCTGCTGCGTATTGCCACCATTTCCGGTACATTATCTTCACAGGAGTATTTCCCGGTTTATCTGCCAGCAGTATATTCTGCAGCACAGGCTCCCAGTTTACAGTATCCGCCGCCTCATCACCGGGAATCTCTACCGGCCATGCGGCAGTAGCGCTGTTAAACAGCTCCCGGTTAGCTTCATCCTGAAAAAAAGCGGTCAGTTCCTTCTCCTCAGCTGCAGTCAATCCTTCCTCCCCACTTTTTTTCAATAAAAAAGTAATTCTCTGTTCCATAGTGGTTTTCAAAACGTAGTAAAATAATTACAGGTGCACGCCGGCAGGCAACGTAATATTATAAAGAATGAAAAAAAGGCCGTTGGTACTCATCGGCCTTTCACTTTTTTTAAAAATAACGGGAAATAAAAATTAAGTACTTTATTTTCAGTGTGTTAAAAAGAGGAAAAATAAGAGGGAAAGTATTTTACCGGCAGCAGTAAGGCGTCCGCGGATAAAGCTCAGCGCGGCGCTAAGCGTATTTTTCACATAGCTGGGAGAACAATGCAGGCGGTCGGCAATTTCCTGTATTTTCAACCCTTCTTCCCTGCTCAGCTGGTAGATCTTTTTACGCTGCGGCGGTAATTGAGCCACCGCCTCCCTGATCAGCTGCAGCGTTTCCTGCACCTGTAGCCGGTCTTCCGCGTAGTTGGCAGCAGCAGTACCTTCTTCTTCGCTGATACCGGTCACCCTGCGAAGCGTCGCCTGTTTATGGAACCAGGTGAAACACTCATTGCTGGCTACCCGTACAATCCATGCCTGCGGCTCAAGAAGCCCGGGTAGCTTATCCCTGCTCAGCCAGATCCGGATAAAGGTTTCCTGCACAATCTCCTGGGCCCCCTCCGGCGATTTAACCATCCTTTGTATAAAAGAAGTAAGCCAGGGAAGAGCCCCATAAAAAAGTTCACGAAAAGCCACTTCGTCTCCTTCCGATATACTGATCAGTAATTCTTTTGCTATATGAAACTTGGCGCCGCGCAATATCTCCTGAGTTAGACCGGCGGCAATTTAATCATTCTCTTCTTCTTTTTTTAATAAAGAAGAACTGAAAAAAGATATACAACTTGTTCATCTCCCCAAATCCATTCCATTCTCTTTTACTTCTTTTTCCGTTGGGATACCCCGCAGGCTTAACAATTTCTTAAAACGTGCCTGCCAGCCGATATGGTAACTTTGAGCACACCGGATCGCTTATACATGAAATGGATAACAGGGATGCCATCTTACAACTATACCAGACGCATTATCATATGCTGTTTGCCGCAGGCTGTTATCTTACGGATGATAAGGAGCTGATACGCGACTGCATCCACCAGCTGTTTCTCCATTGCTGGCAAAAACAGGACGAACTTTCTAATATCCTGCATCTGAAAAGTTACCTTACCGTTTCACTGCGCAACCGGCTGCTCACTGCCTTGAAGCAGCAAAACAAAACAGTACCCTACGAGCCCGGCGAAATGGATGGCGTGGAATACTCCTATGAAGAAATACTGATACGTAATGCAGATGAAACCGCCATGCAGCAAAACTTACAACGCGCCCTGCAGAATCTCCCGCCCCGGTACAGGCAGGTGATAGAGATGCGTTTTTTCCGGCAATACAGCTACGAAGATATTGCCCGGATCACCGGTCAGCCTGTAAAAACAGCTTACAACTATGTGCATGAAGCCCTCACAGTGCTCCGGAAGCAATTGAAGGGCAAACCCACATTCCCATATTAAGGAATCGTTAACTCCGTTTTTCTATCATGGAAATCCAGCCTCCTGCTTTGTCCTACTAACGGAACTATAAACACAGGATCGTTGAAAGAACAATTTTACGCACTGCCGGAAGACTTTTTATCTGACATCTCATTCTGTAACTATTGCAAGGGCGCACCTGAAAAGGATGTACGCTACTGGACCAATTGGCTTAAAACGCATCCCGAAATGGCGCACATATTCCGGGAAGCGGAACAACTGTATAAAATGATAGGCGTTTATGACGAAGGCTATCAGCAGGCTTTCGGGCGCTTCAGCAACGAGATCCATACAACCATACAGCCCAAACGCCGCCGGCTTAATGTACGCAGCACGGCGGCAGCAGCAACTGTACTGGCGCTGGTATCTGTATCGCTCTATTATTCTCTGCGGCCCACCGGTACAACTGCTATAGCGCAAACAAGCGGGCCTTTGTATGATACCATAGATGCCGGCATTGGCCAGGTACGCAGCATCCTGCTGGCAGACAGCACAACGGTGGTGCTTAACAGCCAGTCGCGTTTGCTGGTCCCGACAGATTATAATAAACACGAAAGGAAAATTGTACTTGCAGAAGGCGAGGCTTTCTTTGATGTAACCCATCATGCCAACCACCCTTTCACTGTAAAAAGTAAAGGAGTGGAAACCAGGGTGCTTGGCACTTCCTTTAATATACAGGCCTATACAGAAAAAGAAGGCATGCATATCACGCTGCTCACGGGATCAGTATCCGTGCATACCGGCATTGCGCCACAGCCCATCCTGCTAAAACCCGATGAGCAGCTGACAATTACGGCTGATCGCACTTATGCAGTGCAAAAGGTATCAGCCGCCAGGTACAGCAAATGGATCAACGGTGAACTGAATTTTTACGAAGAGTCATTGCAGGATATTGCTGCCATACTCTCCTCCCGTTACGATGTTTCTTTTGTATTTACAGACAATCACTGCCGTAAAGAATTGTTCACCGCCTCTTTTGACAAAAACGTGCCGCTCAAAAAAGTATTGGAGCTGTTAAGCATCAGCCGGAATATTCACTTTGTACAAAAAGGGGATACAGTGCTTATTAATATGCGATAACCAAACATTCATATTCATTCCCGGACCTGGTACAACCGCAGCAAAACTGCGGCAGGCCGCTTATTGTCCCATAAAAAACAAATATGCATCACAGAATTTTACACTTTTGCTTAGGCTGGCTCCTGCTGTCCCTGCTTCCTTCATTTGCCGCGAAAGCTATCGTGGAACAGCAGGAAACACTGGAGGCTGTGTTGAACCGTATTGCAGACCATACGGGCTTTCATTTTATTTATGATCCGGCCATTGTAAAACAGAAGATCGTAACCATCCCTATCACCGTTGCCGGTCGTACAGGCATACACTCCTGCCTCGACCGGCTTTCTGCCAACACCGCCATGCAGTTTACAATAGATGGCAACAATATCATCGTATCGCCCAAACCCCAGGTAATACCGGGCAGGATCACCGGCCGTGTAGTGGATTTTGAAAGCAGCGATCCTTTGATCGGCGCTACCGTAAGAGTGGCCAATACTTCTTTCGCCACTGTTACAGATGAAAAAGGATATTACATGATCGACAAAATTCCGCCCGGCAAATACAACCTTCTGTTCAGTTATGTTGGATACGAAACAGGCAGTCTGAATGGCGTGAAGGTAGAAGCCAGGGCTACGTTACAAGCCAGTTTTAAATTACAGCCCAAACGCGGATTGAAGGAAGTAGTGGTAACTGGTATTCCGCACCGTAAGGTGATCAATACCACGGATGCACAGCTGGTAGATGAGGTACGCACGGCCCGCAGCGTGATATCCGGCATCTCCAATGAGCAGATCTCCCGCAGCATGGACCGCGATGCGGCTGAAGTAGTGCGCCGGGTAGCCGGCGTGAATATCACAAACGACCGGTTCATTGTTGTACGCGGACTTAACCGCCGGTATAATGTTACCTTTCTGAACGACAACATCGCTCCCGCAACGGAGCTGGACAGCAAAGCCTTTTCCTACGATCAGATCGCCAGCAGCATGATAGATCGTATCCTTATTTATAAATCCCCCGCACCGGATCTTCCAGGGGATTTTGCAGGAGGCGTCGTAAAAATATATACGAAGAAAAGCCAGCTCACACGGCAGTTCGATCTGCAACTCTCCGCTCAGTACCGCCCCGGCTCCAGCTTCAGCGATATGCCCACCTATGCAGGCGGCCGTTATGATGTGCTGGGTTTCGACGATGGTACACGTGCATTACCTGCCGGATTACCTGACCTGGTAAAGTTCAATACCGGTAACCCGAAAGACAATGCACAATACTGGAAGGCCTTTCCCAACAATTTTAAATCATTCAAAATAAAAACCGATCTCGATAAACGGATACTGGCCAATTACTATGATGCATGGAAAGTAGGCCGCAAACATATCAATAACCTCACCTCCATCGCTTACACCAATACCACGCAAAACAATACGATCCCGGTATACGACAGCCGCAATTCAAATGGGTCGGAAGGCGTGATCCGCAGCGGCACACAATCCGCACGCATCACTGTTATCCAGCAAAATACCCTGCCTGTTGGCGACAGTGCGCACCTGGAATTAAAACAGTTTGCCAACCAGCTGGGCAACAAACAAATGATGTCGTATATCCTGTCGAGAGAAAGTGATTATTCCGGCCAGAGTAAAGACAATCAGCTGATCTTCCAAAGTACCTTCCTCTATACTGCCCAGCTCAGCGCCTACTGGAACCTGAAGAACAAAGGAAACACCCACCTCTTTGCCAATGCAGGTTATACCCTGGTGCGCAGGAATGATCCTGATACCCGTGAAATATGGTACCGGCGGAACAGCCAGGACAGTACCTACCCAGAGCATATCGCCGGCGATCCCTGGCTGGTGGGCAGCGCCGCCCAAACCTTCGGCATACGCCGCATTTACACCCGCATCAACGAAAATACCGCGCAGGCCAATGCAGAAGCAGAACATTGGCTGCGGCCCTGGTGGTCGGCAAAAGCAGGGTTCTTTTTCGAGCAGAAAGAAAGACGGGTAAACCTGCGCCAGTTCGGGCTGAACCAGGGCGCTGCATACAACGGTGATTTTGAAAACGGCCATATCGGCTATCAACTCACAGAAGATATGCTGGATCATTATATGTCGCCGGACAATTTCCGGCCAGATAATACCGGCCATACCTGGTTTGAAGAAACCAGTCCTTACGACAGCTATTTTGCAGATAACCGCAACCTCTCCTACTTCCTGGCCACAGACATCCGCATCCCTCACTCCAATCTTTCCATCTTTGGCGGCCTGCGGGTGGAAAACAACCGCCTTCGGATTATTGGCGCCCTGATGGCCGGCCAGGCCAATTATCCCCTGGTGGTAGAAAACTCCCGCACACATATGCTCCCCTCCATAAACCTTAACTGGAATCCGGCGGAGCGTATCATTATACGCGCAGGATATGGTAAAACACTTAACCGGCCCGAGTTCCGTGAAGTAGCCCCATTCCCTTATGCCGATATAGAAAACTACCTGATGTATGTAGGTAACCCTGCGCTACATCCCGTGAATATCGACAACTACGATATACGATTGGAATGGTATCCGGAAAGTATGCTGAAAAACGAAATGTTCAACCTCGGCTTCTTTTATAAAACACTGGATAAACCTATTGAACAAATCCTGATCAGGGAAAATTACTACGCATCATTCATCAACGAAATCGGGTTTATCAACTCCGGCCCGACAAAAGTATACGGAATAGAAGCAGAAATGCGTAAAAGCCTCAGCTTCATACCCGGCGCCTTCTTCCGCAACCTTTCCTTTATGATGAACGGGGCATGGATATACAGCCGTGTAGATATGCAACCCCAGGGCTCAGACGGAAACCAGACAGGCCGCAAACGCCCGCTGCAGGGACAGGCACCTTACATCCTTAATTCGTCGCTGAATTATGAAGACCCCGCCATCGGTACCAAAATATCCCTGGGCTATAATATTACCGGTCCTATGATCGTGTTGCTGGGCACCAACAGCCACCGGCCCAGTGAACAGATCACCGGCATTCCGGATGTAATGCAGCGCCGCCAGCACCTGCTGGATTTTACCTGGAGCCAGCGCCTGAACAAACATGTGCATTTCAAAGCCGGCGTGCAAAACCTCCTGGATCAAAAACGGGAGCTGTTCCTCGACTTTAACCGCAACTATAAATACGACGGAGTTGTGAAAGATCGCGACAACTGGACAAAAGACAGGCCATACCAGCTTTTCAGCCCGCGACCCTATTATTCTATTGGCCTGAATTTTATTTACTAATCCTGACCAATCAGTGCATATGAACCACATAAAATATTACCTGCTGCTCTTACTACCGGTATGCTTCTCCTGTAAAAAAACATTCAATGAAGAACTGGATAAACGGGAGAAAGAATCAGGCATTGTTAAGACCTCCTCCACTACGCCCGGTATTGCCATGCGTGGTGAGCCAATCACTCTCTATGTAAAAGCCGGTGAACCAGATGCCAACCTGAAAATTTTTATAGGCAATGCCGAAGCAGCCATACTCGCGCATGGGCAAACCCAACTGGATGTGCCCATATCCAAATACACAGACGATAAAGAAACCATTGTAGCCGATACTTTCAGGATGCTGGTGCCCGACTCTTCACAGATCGGCGAAACAAGCATCTACATTGTAGTAAATGGCGTTAGAAGCGCGCCCTTCAAATTCACAGTAAAGAAGCCTGATATCCTTTATCCCGGCGCCGTGACAGTAAGCCCGTTGCTGATGACAACCCGGGCTGCCCTTGAACCGGTAGACGGGGCCGTGGGCGTTGCTACCGTGGGCGCAGTACATGATATGGGCATGGATAAGGAAGGAGCCATTTATTTTATTGACAACGGGGCTTTTGATTATAACCCGGATCATGGTTACAACAGGCGGAATATGACCATCCGGAAATTTGCCGGCAACCGCATCGTTACGCTCGGTGGCGGAGGCAGCAATGAATTTGCAACGAAGTTGGGTGATCTGAAACTGAACAGCATCGATGCCATGAAGATTGCAGAAGATGGTACCATCTATCTCGCGGTAACTAATGCCCCGCTGACGCGTATAACACTGCCAGGCAGTACAGACGTTTTAGAGTACGAGCTCCGTTTTCACCGCATACTGAAGATCAATCCCCAAACTAATGAAGTAAAAACACTGGTGGGACGCAACGACAAATACTGCCTCGATAATGGTATGGTATACGAAGCCATCGTGGACGGGCCCGCGGATAAGGCGATGATTGGCGCTGTGCAAAGTATGGAACTGGATAAGGCAGGTAATCTCTATTTCCTGGATGGCGGCCTCGCAGGAGGAGGAGCTGTGCTCCGGAAAATATCTGCCGATGGCATGGTAACAACAGAGGCCGGCGCAGTAGACGACCTGGCAGATTATGTATTTTATGACAACGACGGCACCCACCCGGAAACTATAAAAGCCGGCGCCTATGTGAACAACAGCGCCAACACGGCAGACGGCTTTGGCTCAAAAGCCAGGATCTACTCCCCCCGGGGTATTGTGCTGGGAGGGAACGGTAAAATATACCTTGCGCAGGGAGCCGGCAGCGCTGAAATGAAAGAATGTGTACGGGAATACAACCCGCTCACCAAAGAAGTAACCACTATCATTGGAAAAGCGGTTAACGCACCGGATAACTTCCTGTACTCCGGTACTTTTAAAGAAGTAGATATGCGCACCATCACTTCCTTTGATGCAGATTTCGATGGCAATATTCTCATCGGGTATGATGAACAGATCTATGTGGAAGAGCCCCGCTGCATTTATAAAATTGATGTAAATAAAGAAATGGTGTACAAAATAGCCGGTTATAAAGGCGCATCAGACGCCACAAAACCCCAGCCCGGTCAAACGGCCATTGTGGGTGCGGTAAGCCGTATCCTGTTCGACCAGTTCGGGAAACTATATGTAGGCTACACGCGATATGATTTCTTTGACCAGATACATTTATCCACCATCTCCATCACCCGGTAATAAACGATCCTGCTATGCGAAATATCTTTTTTAAATTATTATTGCCGCTATTCTTTTGCTGGGCAACCGCCTGCAATAAATCGACAGAAGCACCGGCATCTCCTGAAATCACCCACCTGATGATCTATAACGGCAGCACGGCATTTATCGGCAAACCAAGCCAGGTGTTTGTAGATACCGCATTTATAACAACACGCGCCTACAATGATATCAATGGCTCCGGGATGGGAATGTTCAACAATGCCAGCTACAACTGGATAGCTCCAGGCAAACACCGTATAGGCTTTACCGATACCAGCGGCCAGGTAAAGATCGTGGAGAAATATGCCACACTGGCAAAGGATACCTGGTATACATTTTACCTGGCAGATAGTTTGGGCTATTACCAGGTACTGATGTCCGAAGAAAATATGTCCGACCGCCCCGGGCGCAATGCCCGTATCAGGTTTGTGCACCTGTCGCCCGACAGCGGACCGGTGGATTTTTTTATCGATACGGTAAAAGTGACCGGGATGGACAGCCTTGTATATAAAACCATTACTCCCTTTACAGAAGTAGCACCTGCTGAGAATCCATCCTTCCGGGTAAAAAGAACAGGCGCCGCGAAAGATGAGCCACACCTGCTCCGGAAAGCCTTTGCCATGTATGCAGGGCGCTCCTATACCTTCATCTTCCGGGGATACATACAGCAGCAGGGAGAAGATCCCAACACCACCATTAACATGTCTGCAATTATCAATTTTTAAACCAGCTGAAAAATGCGTATAGTCTATACCGTTATCATACTAGGAATAATGGCATCCTGCCGGAAGGACAAAGAGGAGGTTCCTGCACTGCCATCCCCGGAAATCACTGCAATAAGCCGCGAAACGGTGCAGTCGGGCGATACGCTGGAGCTTTCCGGCAAAAACCTTCAACTCCCCAACTATACTACGGAGGTTTTCATCAGCGATCACCCTGCCCGTATTCTCAGTCAGTCCGATACCAAACTGCAATTGCTGGTTCCTGAAAAAATATTCACCGGCAACATCGTAGTGCATATTGGTCCGCAAACCACTCAGTGGCCCGAAGTGAAAGTAATTGGCTCTCCCAAAATTAAGACCGCCAATCCCCGCTATGGCTATGCCGGCGACACTATCCTGCTTTCCGGCGAAAATCTCGGCTATGATGCGGCAGCGCTGAAAGTGTGGCTCGACGGTGTGCCTGTTACCATTACTGCTGTGAAGCCCGACACCGCCCGCATCGTGATTCCCACCGGTACAGGCCTTCATGCAGTACTAAGCTGGCAAACCTACAATGGCCCGAAGTACAGGCAGGACGGGCTGACCGTGGCAGTGAGGCCCGCTAACATTGCCGCCAATAACATTCTCGAATACCTGCAAAAAGATCCTGGTATGGATCTTACCGGTGCGGTAATGGATTACATGTCGCTCACACCTGCAAACAAAAGCCTGAACGATACGTTGCGCCAACACCTCACCGGGCAGATCCCCTGCATCATGTTCCTTCCAAATAATATTGCGATGAATGCAATAGGCATTTATCAATACAGCGATGCACCCAATGCAGGCTTTAATTTCAACGCCCTGCTGAACGGCGTGCTGAAACGAACCACCGAACCGGAGCCTGACAAACTCTATCCTTCTGAGTATACAAACTATGTGTACGAATACTTTGACGGCTTCCCCGACTGGCATGCGTTTATTGTGATCAGGGAGGGGAACGGCGGGCAATATGTGCTTTCCACGCTCAATACCGGCGCAGACCAGCCCATACAGGAATATGGCCAGCAACGGCGCATTATCAGGAAGCACCGGTGTGGTAACAGCATCATATATGAAATAGATGGTCCCATGACCTATCCAATTGGCAACTGGTAATAACAACTTCCGCCATAACTAAAACCAAAAAAGCCGTCTCCTGTTCTGAGACGGCTTTAATGTTATACCGTTTGATCAGCCGGCACATTTCCCTGCCCGGCATTACATCTTTACAAACATCCTGATCATATCTCCATAAACATTTTCTTTATAGCTTTATGATACTGCGGATCGCCTACTTTCAATATTTCATCCACCAGGTCGGTAGAAAGCGGCCGCGCATTGGGATACCGGTGCAAGCGCAGAAAATTCCGCAATGCCTCATTTACTTTAGCCTCCCCGATAAGCTCGCTCAGCTTTACCATTACAACAGCGCCTTTTGAATAGCTGATATGCGCATTCTCTGCTGTGACCATATACAGCGGCTGATCTTCCGAAAATCCTTTCTCCGAATCATAGATCTGCTGATGCACTTTTACCCGTTCCTCCATTTTTTCCTTTCCATACATCTTTTTATACATCATCATCTCCGTATACATCGCCAATGTTTCTGTGAGCATTGCGGCCCCTTCCCGTTCATCCGGCGCAATCTGGTTGCTTCCCCACCAGAGATGCGACAGCTCATGCCCTGCCAGCTCATTGATAACATCCTGCTGTTTATCGGCCTTGATATTGGCATGAAATACCACATTCTCCGTCATAAAAATAGCGGCAGGATAGGCGGTAGCCGCAAAGCCTCTGGTGAAAGATGATACCTCTGCAAAAGTAACGGACCTGAAAGGGTAAGGGCCAAAATTGTCCCTGCAATAATCCAGGCTGAGCTTTGCGTTATTCAACAGGTGATCTACATTCTCCGCATGCAGGGGATTGTAAAAAACATGGATGAAAATCCCTTTATACACAGTACTTTTCAGGTTATATGCCGCCGATGATAAAGCAAATCGAAATGGAATAGGCACAGGTGTTTCATACCGGAAATAATTCCGGTTCTTCTCCTTCCATTGTTCTGCCAGTTCTCCCGTACCTATTGCTGTTTGGTCATGGTCTGTTGAGATTAACATATTTAAATGGATAAAATCATTCGTTGAAGACCTGGGATCACTTAACTTCTTAATTTTTGTTGCCTCTCCCAGCCTATATTGTTTTCTTTGAGAACTATCTGTTATTTCGTTATCCGGCTGATAGCCCAATTGCGGGTAATACCTGCTGATGCGCATAAAGGAGCCATTCTCTATAATGGCGTTCATAGATTGTAAACCGTTCACCGCCCACCCGTGGTAGTTCATCTCAAAATGAATGCGGGCGCTGTCTCCCGGCTGTAAAGGATATTTTAAAACCAATACAGAAACAGGATCAATTATCCCCGTGGCTTCCTTCGCGGAAACATACCCCGCTTTAATGATCCTGAAATCACGGTTAAAGTTAACCAGGATGCTACTGATCATTTCCCCGGTAAGATTTTTTATAAGATAACTGCCTTCAACAAAGTAGGCATGTTGCCTGGGATACAGATCTATCCTGGTATTCACCTCTGTAACAGTGGGCAGCGGAAGATGCTGGTACTTACGGTAACTGATCTCGTATTGCGCTGCATCGTTCAACAACGCTTCCCTGTTTTTTGGCGCGATATATCCCTGCAGGAATATTTTCCCCGAAATAAACCCCGCAACAGCCAGTAGCAGCATACATACGAGGATCGCCGGTGTTGGTCTTTTGTTCTTTATTGTATAATGAACAAGCCAGAGCACCGCTATTATACACGTGCCGGACACCAGCCGCCAGACAAATAACGACAGGTATATTCCATAACCGTTGAAATCGCTGTATACGCCTTTGTAACCTGAAAAAAAACGGAGCAGCGGTTGCGTGATAAACATCTTTGATAATGGACCGGCAGTAAACAATGCTGCACATACAGATATACCAAGGGCAATGTATCTGTTCCCGGCGCTTGTATTGATAAGCAACAGGAAACCCGCGAAAAGCATCAGCGGGAAGGTATTAAATACAAAAACACCCAGGTAAGCACTAATATCTACCCGGAAATAATGATAAAAACACTGGAATAATAAACCAGGGACAATAAGTAAAAGCGTAAAATACAGGAGCAAAATACTAATGCCCCACCAATGCCCCGCCTGTTTTGATGTTGAATAAAAGGCAGTGCTTTCAATCATTGAGAATTTTGCCATATGGCTTCTCCAAAAAATATCATTTACAAAATAGATGGTTAATAATAAACCCGGTAAATGAAAGTTTTCAGATATGGTAGTGGCCATCAACCCGGAGCTGGCATAGTTTTGAGGCAGGCGGATACCTTTCTCAATCTCCGCATACATTTCCATGCCCACAAAAAAAAGCAGCAGGATACTTGCTGCAGGCAAGGCAATACTTTTAAAGATATAAATCAGGTCCATCCGTGCAAAGGAAAACACAGACCGGCATCTTGCAGGAAAATTAAACGCAGGGGCCACACATCGAAGCGGGTGGCTATAGTGATAAAACAAGTCTTCGGGTTTATCTGTCTTCCCTCCCTTCACCACTCCTGCCGAAAACGCAGCGCTTCTATACCCCAGCATAATAAACAATATTGAAAGCCCGGTTACTATTAACCTGTTAAGCAGGAAGTAGCCGGACAGCGGCACTATCATCGTGTTCCGCTGAAGCACTGTAAAGCCGTTGCTGCTCAGGAAATAAGCAGATAACCCGAACGGATCGGCAAGCGCGGATGCCCGCTGCAGCGTCGTGGACTGCGGCAGGCTGCCAGCCATAAAAGGTGAATTGGAAAATACCAGCAATACCATGTATAATATGTATAGCATCAGGCTTCCCATTGCCACCAGCAACTTTTTCCGGCTAAGCCAGGCAAGCAGGTAAAGCACGCTGCAGGTGAACAGGCTATTGACCACCCCGAAAACAAGCAGCGGGTACAGGTAGTAAGCGATATTGAACCGGGACTGCATTTCGGGGCCTGTTCTCAGGCATTGCCCTGCTATGAAGCCGGCCACCATCAATAAAAAAAACGTGAAGGTTAGTACAAAAAAGGAAAGGAAACGCCCGCTCACAAAGCCCTTCAGGGAGATGGGCGTTACAAAAAGGATCCTGTCGAAGCCGGTATCCCATTCCTTAAATAACAACTGGTTTGCGAGAATAGTGGCAATAAAAATAACAGCAAGACTTAACATGCCCAGCATAAACCCGGTGGTGTAGGGGGAATTAAAATAAATACCTGTTCCCGGCGACAGATTGAACCGGCTTCCTGAAAAGAAACCTGTACCTAGCAGGAAGATCATGGCTACATATGCGAAAAGGCTCCTTGTATAGCTTGTAAGATCAAACAGGAAAATAGCTCTCATAAATGCTGATCATTGGTATAAGGCGTGAAAATAAACATGCTCCAGTGTGGGCCGTTGTTCCCGGAAACCCTGCGGGCATTCGTTTGCATATACAACAATATGCATCTCCTTTTCTATAAGCAGGTGACTGATCACCTGGTAGCGGGCCTGATACGCTTCCCGCTCCGACCGGTGGATCTGCTTTGTCCATATTTTTCCTTCCAGCGCCGCCACCATTTCCGCAGGTTTGCCCCATGCCTGTAAGCGGCCTTTTTTTATGATCGCCATTTGCGGACACAGGTTACGCACATCTTCCACCAGGTGGGTGGAAAGGATTACGATCACTTCTTCACTTGTTTCGCTGAGCAGGGTATTGAAACGGTTCCGCTCTTCCGGATCAAGACCCGCGGTAGGTTCATCCACGATAATGATCTTAGGATCGCCCAGCAGGGCCTGGGCCACTCCGAAGCGTTGCTTCATTCCCCCGGAAAAAGTATGCACTTCCTTGTTCCTGAAAGCGGAGAGGTTCACTTTTTCCAGCAGGGCCAGTATCTGCGCTTTACGTTCTGCCGCATTACTTATACCTTTCAGTAAGGCAAGATGTTCCAGGAGCCGGTAGGCGGAAACTCTGGAATAAACCCCAAAATCCTGCGGAAGAAACCCCAGCTGTTTTTTTATGAACTCCGGGTGGCGCACAATATCGGTATCATTAAAATGGATGCTTCCCCCGCTGGGCTGTTGTAAACCGACTATGGTTTTCATCAGTGAAGATTTACCAGCTCCATTAGGACCTAAGAGCCCGAACATGCCGTTGCCAATTTCCAGGGAAACCTTTTCCAGCGCCTGTACGCCGTTCGGATATCTCAACGAAACCTGGTCAATTGATATCTTATTCATTATTTTACTTTTCAGTTTAGACAATGGGATGCCCTGCAATAACATGCATTGCTTTTGGGTTAGTATAATGTTCTGTTGTTCTGGTCTTCTTATATTCCCGGATGCTGCAAATGGCTCCGGGTTTTAGAATACAAAGCCTGCCCCGATCTTTACCCGGTTCATACATTTAAATCAATGTTCAACATCTCGTAAACATTATCGTAAAATAATAAATAATTATTGTAAAACGATAATTATTTAATAAGTATTAGGAAGATGATATGCAACTTTCTACCAGCATATCTCATCATGTAAAGCAGGATTGTTCATTGATGTTGTGGCATTCAGAAGTGATGCGGTTTTTATCCGTACATAAAAAAAGCCGTTACAGTCTTCGACTGTAACGGCTTTTATTGGTTCCTGCTCTCCAGTTGCCCAACCAGGATTCGAACCTAGACAAACAGAACCAAAATCTGTCGTACTACCATTATACTATTAGGCATCAATTTTACCGGGGATGCAAATGTAATTTTTTTCTTAAAGAAAACAATTATCTTTTCCTGCTGATAGATAATGCTGCTATTCCCACTGCTACTGCATCTTCCAGTCCACCTACAGCGGCATCTTTTATTTTCAGTCTTTTGCCGGTGGCTTTGCGCAGGTAAAAGAATGCATACGCTGCGGCTACCGCAGCCACGCCGCCGATCACTGCACCTTTCCAGGCTTTTTCTCCCCTGGCCTGGTATAAAGTAGCTCCGGCCAGCGCGCCAGATAATGCCCTGCCTGTAATACCGGTGGCGGCTATACGATTCCCGATACCCGGGGCTTTGTCCACCACCAGCTCACCGGCAGCCATAGTTTGTAAGTAACGTGAAGTTCCTTGCTTCTGCATAAAACCCAATGGCGATTTACGCAGTTTCTCCGATGGTTGCCGGTTAACAAAATAACTGGCGAAAGCAGGGCCCATAGCGCTGCGCATCCCGGCAACCATACCCAGGCCAATAACCCGGCAAATAGTAGGTATCATAGCTTTTTTCATACTGCTGCCGCTGCAATCATTATGCCACGCATGCCACTCTGCTTCTGTTTGCTATTTACTTTTGCGGCGGCGCTGATAAACGTTGGTGGTCTTTCTCCAGCTGCGCCTTCAGTTGTTCGTAATTCACCTCCTGTACCGCTTTGTTGCCATTAATGGCTAACACCGCTGCTGTAGCCGCGCTTTGCCCCAGGATCATAAACACCGGCTCCATCCTGATAGATCCGTAGGCAATATGTGAGGCCGACAGGCATACCGGCACCAACAGATTACTGCACTCCTGCTGTTGCGGAAGTATAGACCCATAAGATACCTGGTAAGGTTCTTTTATGTCCACGCCTATATCGCCTTCATTCTGCACATAGCCGTCTTTTTTCACATATCGTTGCGCATTATGTGCATCCAGTGTGTAAGAGCCCATGCCAATAGATTGCGGTACGGGCACTTCTCCGAGTACTGACCGCTGCGTCATAACGTGCATGCCCTTCATGCGTCTTGCCTCACGTACATACAGCTGGTGCGGCCAGTTATGATTATCACGGAACTCATCGGCCGACAAGCCCCACGTTTGCATGCGGCGCTGAATAGCAGCGGGCACGCGGGCATCATGCGCAAGGAAATACAATAATCCCTGCTGGTACACTTCATGCTCATGAATAATTTCCTTTCTGCGCTCATAGGATGCGTCCGGGTAATCGTAGTTCATGCCGATATTATCAAAGCTGAAAGGGCCATGATTATTCACATCCGTTTTATGATTGGGGATAGGGTCAAATTTGTTGAACACTTCATTCCAGCCGCTGTCGAGCACGCGGATAAGCAGCTCATACTGCGTGGAATCGTATCCTTCCGGCTTTGGCAAAGCAATCCTGTTGGCAGGGTTATCGGTAAGGCACATACGAAAACAATAGGCCTGTAACTTTTTATCTGCTGCACCTTTCTCACCGGGATCTTCCCCGGAAACGCGCGACAGCAAACCGCTGTTGGGATCGCCGGGAATGCGGTAAGGGCTGATGTTCTGTTTGAAATGATGCCCGTGATGTAAAACGCCGGTTTGTACGCCGTTCCAGCTTTCGCCATAGGTAGCCACCGCTTCCCGTCCTGTGGTGTAGCTTACGCCGGCAGCAGCCATCAGGTCGCCTTCATAGGTAGCATCAATAAATACCTTGCCGCTATAAGTATGGCCGCTGAGCGTAGTAATGGATTGTATCTTTCCATCTTTCTTTTTCACCCCCTGTTCACGGTCCAGCCATTCATCCCGGTAAACTTTAATATTATTCTCCCTGATGTAATCTTCAAATACCTGCTCTGCCACATGCGGTTCAAAGATCCACATAGTGCGCTCTGTGCCATCCATTGCCGGCGTGCCCTGTCCTTTATTACCGTATTCCGCCTGCTGTTGCCAGTTCCAGGCGGCAGGTTGCTGGTAGTGCAGCCATATGCGGTGATAAAAATCGCGGGCCAGTCCGCCTATTACCGATTTGTTGCCGGTATCAGTAAACCCGAGTCCACCTGAAGAAAGGCCTCCCATATGCTTATCAGGCGATACCACTATCACCGTCCTGCCCATTTTATGCGCCTGCACTGCAGCCGTTATAGCCGCAGAAGTGCCGCCGTAAATAATTACATCTGCCTTGTAATCCGGCGCCGCTGCGCGGGAAAACAAACAAACACCTACCAGGATCGTTGCTAACAGTACTTTTTTTCTCATGCTGTCAATAATTTTTTTAGATATGCCGGATAACTTTTTCCTTCTGTGCCGCCATCACCAAAAGTGATACTGTCGCCGAAGCAAACCACCCTGCCATGAGGCAGTTGCCTTTGTGTAATATATTCATACAGCGCCACTGCCATGGTGCGGTATCCTGCCGGTGTGGGATGCACGCCGTCCTGCTTGTTACTGTTGACCACATTCTGAATCAGGCTTTCCATCCCTTCTCCTACATCTCCCGCCTGTTGAAAAATATAACCCATATCCAGTAAGTCCTGCTTATTATCCGCTGCAATTTTCCGGATCACATCATTCACCTGCTCCTTCCGTTTGGCATGCCCTTCAGGCTCATAAAACGCGCGCGGATGGCGGGTGTATAAGTAAGGCTCATATACCGGCAGGATGGTCATCAGTAATACCCGGCTTTTTGCAGCTATCAGTTGCCCCACTATATTCCGCAGATTGGCTTCATACTGCGGTAAAGCAATATGCTTCATCGAATTCATATCATTGGTGCCTATCATAAGGATGGTCAGGTCCGGCTGATGCGCCAGGCAATCTTTGTCGATGCGCTTCAGCAGATCGGCAGTATTATTCCCGCCAATACCCGCGTTGAAAACAATAGTGCCATTGGTCTGATAAACTTTCCCGGGTAAATACTTCTCCGGAAATGAAAACGTGGCGGTGAGCAATCCGGCCTGTAAAAAATTCCTGCGATGCATTTATTTTCAGTTAGAAGAGCAAATAAAATACAGTTAATAAACTGTATTTCTAAGCATTATCTTTTAAACGATAAAAAAACAGCTATTCTACTCTCCTCCATACAAAATGTGAAATTATCAAGGCTTCAAAATAAAACATCTGATGTTTACATAAACATCATACCTTTGTACTGTAAACGGAAAATTATGGAGCGTACATCCAAATTATCGGACCGCGTTATCAACGCCATCCAGAAAGATATCTCCCAGGGAAAATATAAACCGGGCCAGAAAATACCTGCTGAGCCCGAACTGATGGTACAATACGCCGTTGGCCGCTCTACCATCCGGGAAGCCATTAAAACACTGGCTATGACGGGCATACTCCGTGTGCAGCAAGGGGCCGGCACCTTTGTAAACGAAACCGTGCAGGCGGAATCGCTGGACCAGCGCCTGAGAAGGGCCGACTTCGAGGAAATTAACCAGGTAAGGCGGATGCTGGACTACGAAATTGTGAAGCTGGCAGCTGAAAACCATACCAAAGAAGACCTGCACCAGTTGAAATCATTGCTGGAGCAACGCAAAAAAGCTATCCTGGAACAGCAATACGAGCAATGCCTGGAAGCAGATATCGCTTTTCATACTGCCATTGCCAAAGCCTCGGGCAACAATGTGCTGGCGGATCTTTTCCGCAGCTTTACAACAGTGATCCGCGACTTTTTCGCCAAACGCGATACACAAAGCATCAGCCACTTTGCCATCAGCCATCACCTGCATGAACAGTTATATAAAGCCATCAAAAGCGGTAACGCCAAATTATCCCGGCAGGTAATGGAAGATATCCTGGACAATAACTACTAAAGTATTAATAAATGAACATCCTGATCTTTAGCTTAATACTGCTGGCAGGCGCTTATGTGGCGGGACTATTAGGCTCTCTCACCGGCCTCGGCGGAGGTGTGATACTGATCCCGCTGCTAACGCTCGTATTTCATGTAGACATCCGTTATGCCATTGGCGTAGCCCTGCTGGCTTCTATTGCCAACTCTTCCGGCGCCGCCACTGCTTATATAAAAGAAGGGATCACCAACATCAGGCTGGGCATGTTCCTGGAAATAGCCACTACGGCAGGTGCTGTAGGAGGCGCGCTGCTGGCCATATTCACGCCTGTAAATACCATTGCTATCCTGCTCGGCGTAGTGCTGATATTTTCCGCTGCCATGACCATTCGGAAAAAGCACGAACATGCG
The DNA here is from genome assembly GCF_902150045.1 of Chitinophaga polysaccharea. Lineage (GTDB taxonomy): Bacteria > Bacteroidota > Bacteroidia > Chitinophagales > Chitinophagaceae > Chitinophaga > Chitinophaga polysaccharea_A. The sequence goes on along the minus strand of NZ_CABFVU010000002.1, from coordinate 740,908 downwards.
GAACAAACAGGCAGTAAATTATCTCACCTTTTAAAATTGAACAGCAGTTATCCAACGCCCAACGGGGAAGTGAGTTATCGGCTGAAAAATGTGGCCGGCGGTTTTGGCATCATGCTTATTGCAGGCGTATTATCCGGCCTGTTGGGTATCGGTTCCGGCTCATTAAAAGTACTGGCCATGGACAGCACCATGCGCATCCCCTTCAAGGTGAGCACCACTACCAGCAATTTTATGATCGGCGTTACTGCTGCAGCCAGTGCAGTGGTGTATCTGCAGAGAGGTTATATTGATCCGGGCATGGCTTTCCCGGTGGTACTGGGCGTATTGGGAGGGGCCTTCACAGGCGCCCGTTTACTTACGTTTATAAATGCACGCACGCTAAGGATCATCTTTTCCGTAGCCATCACTTTTGTGGCGCTTGAAATGATCTATAACGGATTTAATCACCAGTTTTAATTACTGCCTCATGAATGTATTTAAGAAAATACTTGGCGACCGCGATATAGAATTGCTCATCGGCAAACAGCTCAGAACCGGCGTAGTCACTGCCAGCTGCATTGCGCTGCTGGGAGGCATCTTTTACCTGGCGCAGCAGGGCGCGGCCAGTGTGCCTGACTATTCACAGTTTAAAGGGGAAGGCGCGGAATACACTTCTTTCCGTGGCATCTTCCACGGCGTGGCTACCGGCAGCCCCACAGAATTTATACAGCTGGGCGTGCTCGTGTTGCTGGCCACCCCCATCCTCCGTATCCTTTTCTCACTGCTGGCATTTGCGCTGGAAAAAGACAGGCTGTATGTGTTCATCACGACGCTGGTGCTGGGGATTATTTTATTCAGTATGTTCGGTGGACTGAAAATATAAATACTATTCTTCCCTCAATCGCTCATCGGTATAGGTAATAGCAGTTCTGCCGTGAGGAGCAGGTTTGCCTTGTTCATCCACACTTACAAACACCATTTTATCTACTGTAAGAATTGTTTTTTGTGTGATCTTATTCCGCACCTGGCAGGTGAGTGTGAGAGAAGTCCGGCCAAAGTGGGTGGCCTTGATGCCCAGTTCTACAATATCGCCCTGGCGGGCAGAATTAATAAAATTAATTTCAGACATGTACTTGGTCACACAGCGGTTGGTTCCTAACTGAATGATGGAATAAATAGCTGCTTCTTCATCGATCCAGCGCAGCAAACTACCGCCAAATAAAGTGCCGTGCGCATTCAGATCCTCCGGCTTTACCCATTTCCGTGTATAAAAATTCATGCCTCAACAATTTTGAGGGCAAAGCTATTTCATTCTCCGATACGATGCACAACTTTTCCTGATACCATGGTGAGCTGCACCCTGATATCATCGTCAAAAATAATAATATCCGCATCCTTCCCCGCTGCCAGTGTGCCTTTCAGGTTGTCCACACCCATTATGCGGGCAGGGGTATAGCTCATCATCCGTACGGCTTCCGCCACCGGCACGCCTGCCAGGTTCACCATATTCCGTACAAGGCGGTCGGTAGTAGCTACGCTGCCGGCAAACGCGCTGCCATCAGGAAGTTTGGCCACTCCATCTTCCACTATAACCTCCAGGCCTCCGTTCAGCGGTCCCAATACGCTTTTGCCGGGAGGCATGCCTGCTGCCCGCATCGCATCTGTGATCAGCGCTATCCTGTCTGGTCCTTTGATTTTATAGATCAGTTTCAGCAACGGTGCAGGAAGATGTGCGCCATCTGCAATCACTTCTGCATCTATTTCATCTATCAGGTACACGCTTTCAATAACGCCGGCGTACCTGTACAGGTTACGGCGCGTTACGCCAGACATGGCTGAATAAAAATGCGTAGCCAGTGTATAGCCGCATTCCACTGCTTTCACCACTTCTTCGTAAACAGCATCTGTATGGGCAATGGCCGGCAAAACCCCTTTGCGCCGCAGGTAATTACCCATTTCCAGCGCACCGGGTAATTCAGGCGCTACGCTCCAGCGCACAATATGTTCGCTGTAATCCAGTACTTCCCGGTATTCCGCAGGATCGGGGTTACGGATATAACGCGGATCCTGTGCACCACGCTGGCTCATGGCAAAATAGGGGCCTTCGAGATGAATGCCCAGGAAAGATGCGCCGTTATGCGGCTGTGCCACTGCCTGCCGGTAGATGTCCAGCGTATGCAAAAGGCCGGATTTCTCTGCGGTTAAGGTGGTAGGCACCATTGCGGTGGTACCATATCGTGCATGCGTTTCCGTTATACGGAGAAAAGCATTTACAGTACCATCCATAAAGTCATGGCCACCACCTCCGTGAATATGCAGGTCAATAAAACCGGGGGCAATATAATTCCCCCCGGCATCTATGACCCTGTCTGCATAATCCGGGATAGTTCCTTCTCCCGCGGCTGCAATCCGCCCGTCTTTAACCAGCACGCTGCCGGATGCAATTACCCGGAATGGTGTGATCAGGCGGCCGTTTATGATCTTAATGATTTCCTGCATGGATCAAATGGTTTTCTGCGCCGGCTGCAGCTTTGTGGCAGATGCTTCATCCAGGTAAAACACACAGCTGGCATGTGTTTGTAAAATACTGGCGGGAAACAAATTGCTTACAGGCTGCTCCAGGCTGTTCTTCACCGCCTGTGCCTTACGTTCACCAGGCACGGAACAAATGATATGTTCCGACAGCATGATCTGGTGTACCGACATACTGATGGCTTGCAATGGCACTTCTGAAACGGCACTGAACCAACCTTCATTCATCTGTTGCTGCCGGCAGGCAGTGTCGAGATTTACTACAAGATACGGTTTAGTGGTGTTAAAATCTGCCGGAGGATCATTAAAAGCCAGATGCCCGTTCTCTCCTATCCCAACTAATGCCACATCAATAGGGTGGGCCTGTATAAGAGCGCTGATCCGGCTGCATTCAGCTTCAGGATCACCTTCCCCGCTGATCAGGCATACTGATTTCAGTGGCGCTACTTTATCAAGGAAACGTTCTTTCAGGTATTTCCGGAAACTGGCCGGATGGGTTACCGGTAAGCCAATATATTCATCGAGGTGAAACATGCTTACTTTTCCCCAGTCGATATCGCTGTCGATCAGTTGCCGGATCGTTTCAAACTGGCTGGTTCCGGTGGCCAGTATAATATTGGCGCTGCCTTTTTCTGCGATGGCAGTCTTAATCAATGCCGCTGCAGCATTACCGGCTGCAGTACCTAATGTTTGCGGGTCTTTGGATTGGATTACTTTCATTGCGCTTTTATTTTTCAGGAGATGATTTCTTTTTGCTCTTTACCCCGGTAGTACCACCCTGCAGCAGGGAAATATCCGTTGGCTTGTTGTGTTGCCAGGCGCCATTGGTAAAGTCCGGAATATCGACGGAAGCGGAACGGTTGGCTACAGACCATTCACTCAGCGGCCCGATGGCGCTCCATGCGGCAGCATCATACACATCAATGTCTACCGGCAAACCATTGCGTAAACAATCGATGAGGCGCCAGTCCATTAAAAAGTCCATACCACCGTGGCCACCTATCTGTTTAGCCATCTCACCTAACTTTTTAATAATGGCAGGCGTATATTTTTCTTCCAGTTTTTTAAATTCTTCAGAACTTAGCCATCCTTCGTGGCTCACTGCAATTCTGGGTTCCAGCGGGTATTTCTGGGCGGTGGCTTTTGTGCCGCTCACGAGGTGTAAGCGGGAATAAACCCGCGGGGAGCTTACATCGTGCTGCAACATAATGGTGCGGCCCTTGCGGGTGCGGATAGTAGTAGTGTTCATATTGCCCCGGAAATGCGCGTTTACGTATGGCTTATAAAAATCGTCGGTAGCCGCCTGCTCCACCGTCTTGTTATGCAGCAGAAAATCATTGCTTTGCATAGATACCAGGTATTCCATGCTATCGCCACGGTTCACATCCAGCACCTGGCATACAGGCCCCAGGCCATGCGTGGGATACAGGTTACCGTTGCGGCGTGCGTTTTGTTTAAACCGCCACATATCGTAACGCTTGCTCTTATCAAAAAGGCTGTCAAAAATATCGTGGATATAAGCGCCTTCACAATGTATCAGTTCCCCGAAAAAGCCCTGCCGGGCCATATTCAGCGTAAGCAGTTCAAAAAAATCGTAGCAGCAGTTCTCCAGCAGCACACAATGTTTTCTTGTTTTCTCAGAGGTTTCCACCAGCTGCCAGCATTCATCAATGGTGATGGCAGCTGGAATTTCTGTAGCTACGTGTTTGCCATGCAGCATGGCATATACGGCAATAGGCGTGTGAAGGTCCCATGGCGTGGCAATGTATACCAGGTCAATATCATCCCGCTCGCATAACTGTTTCCACACATCTGCCGAACCTGTATATTCATGCGGCTGGTAACCGGAACCTTTGATCCTTGCTTTAGTAGCGGCAATCATTTCCGGCCTGATATCGCATAATGCTTTTACCTCTATGCCCTGTAAATAGGTAATGCGCTCCACGGCAGCGGAGCCGCGATTACCAAGACCAATATAGCCTATCCGTACCGTGTCAATTTTAGGTGCGGCGTAGCCGCTCATATTAAACTGCTGCGGATGCTTTCTTCCGGCCTGCTTCCGGATCTGGTCCAGCGCCCTGCCTTGCTTTTCCTGGGCCGTAGCGTAACCGGGAATCAATGTACTGCCCCCGACCCCAACGCCTGCCAGTCCGAGCAGCTTTAAAAAATCTCTGCGTTTATTGTTCATAAAGGTGTATTTTTTCCGTTATTGAAAAATGGTTTGCCCCGGCTGTTTGCAGCGCTTCCTTAACAGGGAAAACTCTTCACGTTGGGCTGCTAATCCGGCATCGCTCAGCCGCCGCCCGGACATGGTTACCGGTTTTCTGAACAGGATATCCTTTCCGGTCAGCGCTGCGGCCAGTGAAATATCTCCCCATACCAGCAAACCAGGTACATGTATAGCCATAGTAAAATAGTCGATACCTGTGCGCTCATCAAAGCGGTAACTCAGCGGGCTGCCATCCAATATTACTTCGTTTACTTTGCCTCCCAGCGCAGTAAAAAACAGGGAGGCCACGCCAGCCTCCCTGCTACCGTTAAGCACAACACGGCCCTCACTATTTGCCATTTTCAAATAGTCTGTAATAATCTGCAGATCGCTTACCCATCTCCCCTGTACCGTGGTACCAAGCCACAAAGCCGAACGCGCCAGCGTGTGGTAAGGCGGCAGGCTGCCATCTGTGACAGCAGCGGCAGCAGAGCCCTGTTCACCGCAGCCCCAGAGATCCGCCAGCACAATGCCTTTACCTGCAGTTGTTAACTCACTGATCAATGCCGCCGGTACACTGTCCTTTCCGCCCGGATGCGTTACTACTACATACTCTTTGTTTTTACCACGGGGCGCCCTCTGCAGCAAAGGGATCAGTGAGCCATCGGTTGTTTCCAGGGCAATACGCTCCCATCCATCCTGCGATGAATAGTTATGCGCCTGTTTCAATGCTCTCTTTTCGTTTATGCGCAACAGTTGGCGGAGCGCTTTTCGTTTTGCCTCGCCATCAATTTTTTCGTTTAACAATCTTTCATGAAGTAATTGTCCCTGCCGGCTGCACCAGGTGGCTGTGGTGGTCACACTGCTATCGCGCCCGCCATTGGGAAAAGTAAGCAGCCGGGCAGGAGGCAGCAGGCTGAAAACAGGTTCCTTTTTGGGTGCACCTGTACCAATATGTTTCAACTGCAGATCCATCCAGCCTATCATAGTTTCCCTTATTTCAGGCCAGTACCCATGCACAGTATTAAACAGCTGGTAACTGAGCTTATTACTGGCATGCAATGCTTCGTAAACAGGCGCTGCCTGTTTATAACTGCGCAGCATTTCCGAAGGATAAAACGACCTGCTCGCATCATTCAGGGCATTACAGATCTTCAGTGCGCGAGGGGCTACCATGGCCAGTATCCCCGATTCTTCCGTGTAGGTAAGCCCATCCGGTACCAGTTCACATACACAGTTGCTGTTCATGATGTAAGATTCAAAAGTACCTACGCTCACTACCGGCACCGCGGCTTTAATGCGCTCATCCATGGCCGAGAGCCACATGGTTTGGTTTCCACCGCCACTGGCCCCGGTAGCGCCTATACGTTCTTTGTCCACTTCCGGTAAACTGCATAGCAGGTCCACTCCCCGCATGTTATCGGTAAGCTGCATTCCCAGCAGTGTGTTGCCCGTATTCATCAGCGAAGCACCGAGGTTAGCGCCATGATACTCCGTTACTCCCTCATCAGTAGTTCTTTCACCTGCGCCCCAGGCATCGATGTTGAGGCATATGTAACCGTTCAATGCCAGGCTATGTGCAGTGGCCTGCACCATTTCCCCCATACGGGCATCTTTCCAGTGGCCGTGCATATTAATCACTGCCGGGAACGGGCCTTTGCCATCAGGTATGTATAAGTTGGCCGTAGCAAATACCCCCGGCCTCGTCTGGAACAGGATATTACGTATATGGTATCCCGTTAGTTGTGTACGCCCTGTTTCTTTTAATTGCAGGGGTAGCGCGTGGTGTTCAACAGCGCCGGTCGACTGCAGAATGGCGGCTTTCAGTTGCCGGCGCCGCTGTGCCCATTCCTGCTCCGAGGCAGGCAGTACCTGCGCCTGGAACGCTGTAGCCGCCTGCTGTTTCAGCTGTTGCTGGATGATATCAGTCCTTTCCCCGGAAAAAACTTTCGGCAACGGCCCCTGCTGGGCATGGAACAGTGAGAACAACACCATGAAAAATGAAACTAACGTCTTCAAGTATAATTGCATTTAGTGATACATCAATCTACATCCCACCAGAGGCGGGTAGCAGCATTATCCGGGCCGCCCAGTAACTGTATACCTTTCTTCAGCTCTTCCCCGTTGTTCACTGCTTCAGAAGAAGGATAAGGTAACCGTTTGATAAAAGTGCCTGCCGGTAAATCAGGATTATCTGATTTTACCACCGGGTACATCACCGGGTAACCGCTGCGGCGATATTCGGCCCATGCTTCCAGTCCGTCGGGGTAAATAGCCAGCCATTTCTGTGTGCCTACCTGCTGGCGCTGTATATTCAACGCTGTACCAAATTTAACCGGTATATTGGCTACAGCGGCAGAATTTTCAGCATCGCCCGGGGCTACCGGTACCGAGGTGGAATTTGTATAAGCGCTGACAACAGCAGCATCTTTCACACCCCAGTTTTCCATGCTTACCGCAATACCTTTTTCGTACAGGTCTTTCGCAGCTCCGCCCATATTCCAACCATTTAAAGCGCCTTCTGCCCGAAGGAAATAAGCTTCGGCAGCCATTATTACATGCTTGGGCGCTTCCAGTGCCGGCAGCCAGGAGAGGTTCAGCGGGTTATAGGTGGCCCAATAAGTGCCAGCATTGGAAGTTTGCGGCGCCTGGTTCAGCGGGTTATTCAGCGATACCGCCGGCGATCCGTTGCGCACGCCCCTGAAAGTACCTCCATTTACTGAAGGCTGGTAAAAAACACCCATCCTGGGGTCGTTGTAGCCTTTCATATAAGACGCCATAGTGGCGCTCATGCTGAATTCATTATAGGATGCCACTCTTGCCAGCCCGTTGCCATCGCCACCGTTCAGTGATTTCTTCATCATGGCGGTATGGGCAGCTTCCGTCATTACGCCGGCAACTACTGCGGCTTCCGCCTCCTGCCTGGCACGCTCCGGTTGTACCTTTGAAATCCGCAGTGCGAGCCGCAAACGCAGCGTATTGGCAAAGCGGATCCATTGCTGTACATCCCCCGCATATATCAGGTCGTTGGCGCCGAAAATATTGGTGGCGCTACCGGCTTTAAGATTTTTGACTGCGTGATCAAGTCTTTTGAAGAAGTCGTCATAAATTTTATCCTGGGCATCGTAAGGGATCACATCCTGGGCTTTCCCGGCATCAAAATAAGCTACCGGACCGAAATAATCCGTCAGGTGATGAAAGGCATACACCCACATGATCTCCGCCAAGGCATACTCGCCGGAAGTTTCTTCTGTGTTCTCAAAAATGGTTCGCAGCTGCGGCACCGTTTGCACATAGGCAATGATGCCCGGCCGCGGCAACCAACCATCGTTGATCACATAACGGTCTGTTTGAAAACTGTTGGTGTTCAGTGCAAAATATTGTGCATATAAATCCGCATACAGGTTCTGTACAGTCTGATAATATCCCTGGTTAACACCGGCCGATGATTCTGCCTTTGCAAACATAAAAGGCAACTCACTTTTGCCAACACCCGTTAACCCGCTGGGGTCCACGTTCATGGAATCGAAGTTCTTTGTACAGCTGCCCATCATCATCGTCAGCGCCAGTGGAAGTATATATCTTAATTGCTTGTTCATGGCTGTGTTTTTTTGTTAACTAAAAGGATACATTCAGGTTCAGGCCAAAGCTGCGCACTGCCGGCGGTAAACCAGCCTCAATACCCTGGTAGTTACTGGTGCCCAGCGCTGATTCCGGATCAATTGGTAATTTACGTTTACCCATGCCCGGTATATCGAGCACCGACTTGCCCCGGTACAGGAAAAACAGGTTACGTGCAGTCAATGAAAGCCGTGCACGTTTTACCAGCTTCTGGTCGAAATCAAAATCATATCCAAACGACAGTTCCCTCAAACGGAAATTGGTGGCGCTGAAAGCAAAGAATTGCCCCCATGCGTCGCGGCCACCCTGTGACACTTTTGTCCAGAAATCTTCTGCATCAATCGCTTTTGTATTAACGCTGCCATCTGCCAGCACCCCTGGCAATACCAGTCCGCCGTCCCTGTACCTGGTAGTATAGTCGGCCACCCCGTAGGAGGCCAGCAGCGCATCTGTACCCGATATAACGATGCCGCCTACACGACCATCAATGAGAAACGACATGCTGAGCTTTTTATACTGCAGCTGGTTGCTCCAGCCCAATGTGAAGTCGGGATTAAAATTGCCGAGATACTGATTCTGTGCTACTACCGGTAAACCATCTGTACCTACCAGGTACTGTCCTGTTTTCGGATCCTTTTGCCACGCATAACCATACATATCTCCATACTTACCTCCAACCTTTGCCTGCAAGGTGGCGAAGTTGGTAGCGGGGGAAAGATTGATCTGGTCTACACCTTCGGCCAGGTATAATACTTTGTTACTGTTGGTGGCAAAATTCACACTGCTGTTCCAGGTGAAATCCTTACGCTGAACAGGTGTGCCGCTCAACATAATTTCAAGCCCCTTATTCTCGATGTTGCCGGCATTGATATACTGATCATCAAAACCGCTGGCCTGTGGCAATCCAACATTCAGCAGCTGGTTAATGGTATTGTTCTTGTATACGGTAGCATCCAGTCCAAGCCTGCCATCAAAGAATTTCCATTCCAGTCCTGCTTCCCACGACTTTGTTTGTTCCGGCTTCAGGTTATAAATAGATTTGGTATTATCTCTCGATACAAAGCCTCCGCCTGCGCCAACACTGTAGTAATATGCCTGCAGCAACATGTAAGGATCCGCATCATTACCTACCTGCGTATATGCAGCGCGCACCTTACCAAATGTAATCCAGGAAGGCATCTTCCACATATCAGATATTACGGCGGACAATCCTACAGAAGGATAAAAATAGCTGTATGGCCTCGGCAGGGTAGACGACCAGTCGTTCCGCGCACTTACATCCAGGTACAGGTATTGCCTGAAGTCCAGCTGCGCGCTGCCATATACAGACTGGATCTCTTTCTGCACCGTAGTGTTGGTGGTGGCCGGAGCGGTGGCAAACATGAGATTAAAATGATTCGGGATACTCAGCCCGTTAGCCAGTGCCTGCGAATTGTATCCTTTGCTGGTAAGTATGCTTCCTCCCAGGTTATAGCTTACATGGAAATCGCCGGATAACCTGTTACTGCCGGTTAGCAGCAGGTCCATATTCCGTTCCCAGTGATTCACATATGCTTCCAGGTAACGGCCGCCGGGCTGCACAGGGAAAGCTACAGTACCATTGTAATAGGAAGCAGTGATCTTATCATCGTAACGGTCGAGGCTATACCGGCCCTGTAAACTGAGCCAGTCGGTAAGCCGGTATTTGGCTGATCCCAGCAGCATGATACGGTTGCGCGATTCATCCACCATGTTGCGGTACACGTCCCAGTAAGGGTTCTGGAAGGTGGTGGAGTTGGTCCAGTAGATAGGATAAGGTTGCCCCGTAGCATCCATTCCCTCAAAATGCTTCAGCGAATCCTTACTAAGGTCACGCGGCATCAGGTAGGCTTCATTGGCCACGCCCTGGTCGCCCAGGCGGGGCTTGTTTTTGATATCCTGGCTGATGTAGGTCAGTTTTACGTCTGTTGTCAGGCGGGGCAATATTTCAGCGGCAACGCGGAGGTTCAGCGTATTTCTTTCCATTCTGTTCTTCGGGATAATACCACTGATGGCATTATTGGTGTAAGATGCGTAGCCACGTAGTTTATCGTTGCCGCCGGAAATATCAATAGAATTATTCACTGTGGTTCCCGTGTTAAAAAAGCTTCTCACGTTATCGGAGTAAGTTTGCGCAGGCGCTCCCCAGCTGGCCGGGGCGCGGTTGCCTGCCTGACCTTTGCTGCCGCTACCGTAGGTATTCTGGAACTTCATCAGCATATTGGGCTGATCCAGCGATACGCCGCCGTTATAATTTACTGCCAGCTTGCCGCTTTTACCGCTTTTGGTGGTGATGATGATAGCGCCATTAGCCGCACGGCTACCGTATAAAGCAGCGGCTGCGGGGCCTTTCAGCACGTTCACAGACTCTACATCCTGTGGATTTATACTGGCCGCGCCATCGCTGCCGGAGTAGCCACTGCTAATGCTTTTAGGCTGTGTACCAATGGTGTTGGCAGAGCCGCCCCCATTTTTTTCGGTGGACATGGTATTGTCTATCGGCACGCCATCTACCACGATCAGCGCATTGTTATTACCGCTGATAGAGCGGTTCCCTCTCAATATCACCCTTACGGCGCCGCCTGGGCCTGATGCCGCGGGGGTTACCACAGCGCCGGCTACTTTACCACTGAGGGTATTCATGATATTCCCGCCGGGATCTTTCACCGTGTTGATGGTGGCATTGTCCAGTTGTTGCGTAGCATAGCCGAGGGAACGGGTTTTACGCTCTATACCCAATGCAGTTACCACCACTTCATTTAAGCCTGTGGCGCTTTGTTGCAACGCCACATCAATAGTTGTTTGTGCGGATACAGGGATTTCTTTCTTATCATATCCTACATAGGTAAATACAAGCATGGCGCCGGCTGCCGCGGAAATAGCATATTTTCCTTCAGCATCAGTGCTCACCCCACGGGCGGTGCCCTTTACACCAACGCTTACGCCGGGAAGCGGCGATTTGGAAGCAGCGTCCCGTACAACACCCTTCAGTGATAACTGATCTTGTGCAGATAGCTGCCATGACAAGGCAATTAGCATAATCAGGAAATACAGGTGTGGCTTTTGACTAATACAGCTTCTCATACACTACGAATTTTTAATGGATCCCGGTTGGTAATTGTACACCCAAAATACATCTGATGATTCCTTTCTGCAGAAAATTCACCGAGAACGTTACCGGTGGATTTATTATATTTAAGTATTCCAACCACAGACCTGTAAGAAGAATGCGCCGACACTATGCTACCATAAAAGACATCGCTCATGCATTAAATATCTCTGTATCTACCGTTTCAAGGGCGTTACGGGATACGTATGACGTAAGTGCAGACACCCGTAAACTGGTGCTGGATATGGCTGCGAAGCTAAACTACAAACCCAACTTCAACGCCACCGGCCTGGTAAAGAACAGTACGCACAACCTGGCGGTGATACTGCCGGGGATCACCAATTACTATTTCTCCACCGTATTTACCGGTATCCAGGAAATAGCCTACAGCCATAATTATAATATCATTTTATATGTGACGAATGATGATGCCGGCCGGGAATTAAATATTATCCGCAATCTTTCCTTCAGCAGCCTGGATGGCCTGCTGGTATCTGTTTCCTCGCAGGCAGGCTCCTGCGATCACTTCCAGGAGATCATTGATGATGGTATTCCTGTTGTGTTCTTCGACCGTGTGGCGGCGGATATCCGCACCTCCAAGGTGATGCAGGACGATTATAACGGCGCCTTTGAAGCCACCACGCATCTCATTGCCAATGGATATAAAAAAATAGCGCATATTGCCGGCCCGGAGGGACTTACGTTCACCGACAGCCGTCTTAATGGCTATCTTGATGCGTTGCGCAGGAACGGAATGCCCATCCGCAAAAAATGGATCATCCACTCAGGGTTTACACAGGAATGCGGTGAAAACGACATGGAAAAATTATGGAAGCTGAACGATAAACCGGACGCAGTATTTGCAGTAAACGACCGTAAAGCGGTAGGCGCCATTGTTACACTGAAGAAAAAAAATATTGCAGTAGGGAAAGATGTGGGCGTGATCGGTTTTACGAACGATCCTATGTCTGCTATCATCTCCCCCTCCTTATCTACTATTGCAGAACCAGCCTTTGAGATAGGAAAGAAAAGCTGCCAGCTACTGCTGAATCATATTAAGAAGAAAAATTTTATACCGGAAGAAATTATCCTGCCCGGAAAATTGATTGTCCGGGAAAGCAGTATACGTTCATAAGCGTATACCCTTTCCCGTTATTTTTTTGAAGATGATCAGCTTATTATTTCTTTTCGGGCATTTCCGCTTCATTACGCAGTTTCACGGGTTTCTCCGAGCGGGATTTTACCTTCAGGTTCAGCACCTCGATGAATACTGAGAAAGCCATCGCGAAATAAATATAGCCTTTGGGGATATGCTGATCGAAACTTTCGGCTATCAGTGAAACGCCTATCAGCAGCAGGAACGACAGCGCCAGCATCTTCACGGTAGGATGGTTATTCACAAAACGGCTGATAGATTCAGAGGCCAGCAGCATTACCCCCACTGCCAGTACAACAGCGATGATCATGATCTCCACATGATCTGCCATTCCTACGGCCGTGATCACGGAATCCAGTGAAAACACAATATCCAGCAGGAGGATCTGTACAATTACCTGGCTGAACTTCATAGGTTTGGCATTTGCTGCTGCATGTTCACCTCCCTCCAGCTTTTCATGTATCTCTGCGGTACTTTTATAGATGAGGAACAACCCTCCTACCAGCAGGATCAGGTCCCGGCCTGAAATAGCCAGTTTTTCCAGCCACGCCGCATTTTGAACACCTACCCATTCCCCTATATTAAAAAGCGGTTTTGTCAGCGACATGATCCAGCTGATAGACAACAGCAATAAAATACGTACAAACATCGCCAGCCCGAGCCCAAGACGGCGGGCTTTCTTTTGCTTATCTTCCGGCAGTTTTCCCGCCAGGATGGAAATAAACACAATGTTATCGATCCCCAACACAATTTCCAGGGTAGTTAGCGTTAACAGGCTTATGAGCGAGTCAACGGTAAGCAGATGTTCCATAATTGACAGTTCTATAGGTTATATATGTGCAAACCCGAATATACTTCCTTTTTTGATAGTGATGAAATCTGCTAAACACCTGCTAAAAACATTTATCGTAAATTACATTCAATACAATGATTAGCATCTCTCCCCCGCCTGCTTCTTTTCTGTATCAAACACCGTTTTCTGATTAAAATAATAATATGAAAAAAGATGAATGGCATATAGTGCGCTTTGCTTCGCGCGGTAACAACAGCTTTATTGAGTCTGCCAAAGCCGCAGTACAGGATTACTTTTCCGCTAACAACATCTCTGTGTATGCCAACAGGGAAATGTGGATCAAAACAATCGTGATGCTTGCTTTATATTTTGTGCCCTATGTTTTAATGGTAACAGGCCTGGGCGCCGGAAATACCTGGCTTTACCTTGGCCTGTGGCTGCTATCGGGCCTGGGGGTTACCGGCATTGGCGCGTCTATCATGCACGACGCCAACCATGGTTCCTTCTCTCCCAAAAAGAGCATTAACAACATCATGGGCCATATCCTGGAGATCATCGGGGGATACGCGCCCACCTGGAAAATACAGCATAACGTGCTCCATCATACCTATACCAATGTATCAGGTTTGGATGAAGATATTGACTCAATAAAATTCCTTCGCTTTTCACCCAACCAACCGCGGCATTGGTATCACCGCTACCAGCATATGTATGCCTGGGGTTTTTACATGCTGATGACGCTCTTCTGGATGACCGCAAAAGATTACCTGCAGGTATTGCGCTATAAAAGCCGTGGCCTGCTCTCAAAACAAAAAGTGACGTTAAAACAGGCGATGTTCCGGATCTCCCTGTTCAAGGTGTTTTATTATGGGTACATCCTTGTGTTACCTTTAATATTCTCCGGAATGCCCTGGTATTGGGTGCTTGCGGGATTCTTCCTCATGCACTTTACTGCCGGTTTACTACTGGCCTGCATTTTCCAGCCGGCGCATGTAATGAGCTCTTCCGCATACGCGATTCCCGATGCGGATCAGAAAATGAAAGACAGCTGGGCCATACATGAAATGGAAAATACAACCAATTATGCACCACGCAGCCGTGTATTGTCGTGGTTCATCGGTGGGTTAAACTACCAGATCGAGCACCACCTGTTTTCCGGCATCTGCCATGTACACTATCGGAAACTGGCGCCTATTGTGCAGCAACAGGCTGCCGCGTTCAACGTGCCCTACCAGGTACAACCCACTTTTATACACGCCCTGTGGGAACATGCCCGCATGCTCAAAAAGCTGGGCCGTCAATAACAAAGAGGGGTGTTCCTGAACGGAACACCCCTCTTTGTTTAACATTGCCGGTAACCGTTATATAACACCCTGCACCTGTTCGCGGTACGCGGAAGGGCTCATATCATGGTATCTCCTGAAAAATTTATTCAAATGACTCTGGTCATTAAATCCCAGCTCATGGCTGATTTCCTTTAAAGAAAAAACACTGTATTGCAACCTGTTTTCCAACAGCTGCAATTTGTACTGGTTCACATAATCCCGCAACGTGCTACCTGTTTGCTCTTTAAAAAACGCGCCCAGGTAATGTTTGGAAAACCCGAAAAGCTCCGCCAGCTGTTCTACCTGTATATCGCCGGCCTGGTGAATATGCTCATGGATATAGTTCAGAATATGCGTTACCCTTGCGTCGTTCTTAGGGCCGGCCCCCGGCAGTTCATGCTCAGTTACCTGCCTGATCATGGTAAACAACGCCTGCAGCAAAAAGAAAACGGTGTTGCTGCTTTCCTTCCACTCCGCCGCCACCAGCCGGATCAGCGGCTCCATACGGTGAATATTTTCCGTGATCATCCTTTTCTGCCTGGCCTGCAGCAGCAACTGATCCAGCTCCTGGTTCCAGCTTTGCTGCAACCGCATATTACCACTGCCATGCAGGTATACATTGGTGAATTTGATAAAGGTAAATGTAGTAGGCTCCGTGATTTCAAAATGATGCGCATCGCAGGGCGCCAGCAAAAATAAACAGGGACCGGTATACGGAATATTCATCCCCGAAATACAATGCGTGCCGCTGCCTTTGTGGATAAAGATCAGCTCAAAATGATTATGGTTATGCACCGGGTGCTCCCACTCACCGGCAGTGAAGTGCGACACTTTCAGGTATTCGTGTTGTATGTATCTCTTCATTCTTTAAAATATACCAATGAACCCCGCAGATATACAAGTAATGTCCGACAACGGAGGCTGACCTTTGTACTGTTAAAAATACAACACAGTGATGGAACAGCATAATAATAAGAAAGTAGCCCTGATAGCAGGCGCACAGGGCGTAATAGGACGTAACCTCATTGACCACCTCCTTACGCAGAACAACTGGGAGATCATCGGGCTATCCAGGAGAGGCGGTACAAACAGCGCAAAGGTAAAACACATTGCAGTAGACCTGCTGAACCGGGAAAACAGTGAGCAGCAGCTTGGCGGGCTTACTACGGTAACGCATATATTTTATGCCGCCTACCAGGACCGCGGCAGCTGGGCGGAGCTGGTGGCCCCTAATATGACCATGCTCCGCAATGTGGTGGAAGTGGTAGCTCCCGTTGCTGCCGGCCTGCAGCACATCAGTCTTATGCAAGGCTACAAGGTATATGGCGCCCATCTCGGCCCATTTAAAACACCTGCACGCGAAACGGATGCCGGCCGTTTTATGCCGCCGGAGTTCAATATGGAACAACAGCGTTTCCTGGAAACGTTTCAACAGGGTAAGCCCTGGTCCTGGTCTGCCATCCGGCCATCGGTAGTAGGCGGCTTTGCATTGGGCAACCCCATGAACCTTGCCATGGTAATTGCCGTGTATGCCACTGTTTCAAAAGAGCTGGGCCTGCCGCTCCGCTTTCCCGGGAAACCCGGCGCTTACGATAAGCTCATGGAAATGACGGATGCCGGACTGCTGGCCAAAGCAACGGTATGGGCGGCGGAAAGCCCCGCCGGCGCCAATGAGGCCTTTAATATCAACAACGGCGACCTCTTCCGCTGGTCGGATCTCTGGCCACGTATAGCCAGCTACTTCGGCATGGAAACAGCTGTGCCCCTGCCCATGCAGCTGGACATTGTAATGGCAGATAAAGAACCGCTGTGGAACAGTATGATGGAAAAATACGGGCTGCAATATAGCTATGCGGAGGTATCGTCGTGGAAGTTCGGCGACTTTGTTTTTTCGTGGGACTATGATTTCTTTGCCGATGGCAGTAAAGCCCGCCGTGCCGGCTTCGGGGAATTTGTGGATACAGAAAAAATGTTCCTGGAAATCTTTGAAAATTTTAAGAAGATGAAAGTAATACCCTGATCATGCTTTCTCCAACGTAAAGTTCACGGCAGCCGTAAGGCGCTTCATGGCAATAGCCAGCTGGTTTTCCACCGTTTTAACCGAGAGGTTCATGATGGTGGCTACCTCTTTATAACGAAGGTCGTATTGCTTCACAAGGATATATACCATTTTGCATTTGGGAGGAAGCTGTTCAATGGTATATTCCATCTTCCGGATCATTTCCGCGGAAATCATCAGCTGCTCCAGATCGCTTTCAAAGGCGATTTCCAGTTTATCTTCTTCCGCAAAAATTACCTTCCGGGAACTGGCCGGTTTCCTCATATAATCAATTGCTTTATTCTTTGCTACCACAAACAGGTATACCTGCGGATTTTTTATGTCCGCCAGTGATTGCCTTTTTTGCCAGCAATGCATAAAAACATCGTTCGTAATTTCTTCTGCTACCTCTTTGTTACGGGTAAGCGAAAAGGAAAAACGCAACAGTTTGATGAAGAAATGATGATAGAAAGCTTTAAAGGCCGCCTGGTCATTGTTCACCGTGATGTTCCTGAATAATTGATTGTACACTGATCCATCCCTTTTAAGCCACTGATATTGGTTGCAATAATATATAACGCAGATTACGCTAAAGTTAACAAAATAAATTATCCCGCCATTTATTTTTGGCGGCGGTATTTTTCCGGCGTCAGGTGGCAGTGCCTGCGCTGGTTTCCATAGAAGAATTTTTTTCCTGGCTTTTGGGGGTTTTCCATTTTCTTTTCGTCCTTCTGGTATAACACGGACAAAAAATAAATGATTGAGCGCAACCGGGTAAATATATTGATGGCCAGGAAAATATCCGGGGAGGCCACTACTGAGGAATTGAAAGAGCTGGAAATGCTGTTGATGCAGTTTCCGGAACTGCAATATGCTTTTACCATTGTTGGTGATATCAGTTCCGTGAACAGTGCCGGCGGGTTTTCTCCTGCTGAAGAAGAACGGCTGGCCAGCGAAGGGATGGATCGCATGAACCTGTTCCTGCAGCAGGAACAAGACCTCCCTCCTGCCAAACGGCTGATTCCCTGGCGGATGATCAGCGGCATTGCCGCCGGCGTTGCCATCCTCATTACCGCCTACACCCTGTGGCCGGCCATGCCGCGCAGGCAGTCTTTCCGCAATGAAGTAGTTACCAAAACCGGCTCCAAAACAAGCGTGGTACTGCCGGATGGCACCAGCGTAATACTCAACGCATGCAGCCGCCTGCAATACGACGCCACCCGCTTTCTGAATGGAGAACGCGAGGTAGGCCTTACCGGCGAAGCCTATTTCGATGTAAAACACGACCCTGCGCACCCGTTCATCATCCGGTCCGGCAAGGTAAATATCCGCGTATTAGGCACCGTATTTAACGTAAAAGCCTATACAGAGGATGCTACCGTGGAAACAACATTGCTCAGCGGGAAAGTGGAAGTGGATTTCCCGGATAACAATAATACCGGGGGAAGGAAAACCGTGCAGCTGCAACCTGAACAAAAATTAATCATCGGCACAAAAGAAAATATACAAATACCTGTAAACAGAAAAACCAACTTCAGCATCACGCCGGTAAGAACAATGACCGTTACCGGTAACAACACAACAACGGAAAAACCGGCTACCGCCTGGGTAAACGACCGCTTCGACTTTGACAATGTAACATTTGAAGATTTGTCGCACGACCTGGAACGCTGGTTCAACGTAACCCTGCGTTTTAAAAATGATAAATACAAACAGGAAGTATTCACAGGCGCATTCCGGAAACAAAGTATTGAAGATGTATTGCAGGCATTACAACTGATGTCGGGCTTTCATTATGGAATGCTTTACGTGGCAGATTTTTCAGGTAATGTGAATGCTTTCAGGTTATAAACGTAACAAAAAGAAACCGCTCAAACATATGTCCGGAGCGGTTTCTTTTTGCTATATCCAATATATTATACCGCTTCTGCGCGCACAATGGCAGCCACCGGCTGTACAACCACGTCAGGCGCTTCTTCCACTTCATCTCCTACTACCGGCCCGTTATGCGCCAGTTCACTGCCCGCCTTCTTTGATTTAAAAATGGGCCACAACAACTGGGCATACCACTCTTCTTCTTTATAATGCTTCAATCCATATGCAACGGGGTACTGCCGGGTAATAATACCTGTTCCGAAGATCAGGTCCCAGATGAAAAACATGTTGCCAAAATTACCTTTGTAATACCCGATGCCATCATCCGATGTATCCGCGTGATGCGCATGATGCGTGGCGGGCGTTGAAATCAGGCGCTCCATTACCCAGCCAATAGGGTTCAGCCAGCGGATGGTATAAAATGGCTTATCCCATTTAATACTGGAATGTGCTGCCGTTGTGATCAGTGATTTTATGCCGCCTACAAAAAGCGCCGGGTAACCAAGCCCCAGGTAGGTAAGCGTAACTGTAAGGTAGATCTGTGAAAAGAATGCCGTATAAATAATGTTCTGCCTGCCCGTCATTGCCATACCCATATAAGGAGCGGAATGATGCGTGCGGTGAAAACGCCATAGTAACGGAAGCTGATGATGCAGCCGGTGATACCAGTACTGCGTAAGATCATCCGCCACAGCCATGATGGCAAAACCCCACCAGAAAGGCACCCACGCAAATATATTCTTTGCATCAGGCAAAACAAACGGTAATAATTTCAACCCGAAATAAGCAATCATCGGGCGTAATACCACCTTCGGAAGTATAAAGCAAACTATATCCAGCGTGCGCTCGTTCTTCGTCCATTTATTCTCATAAAATCCCACGGAAAATTCTATCACCCCTACTACCACCATAATAGCCGGCAGTCCCCATGTTTTCAGGTTATTGAACACGGCTTCCACAAATGCGGGGGCGTGGAAACCTAGATGCTCGGAAGTGGCCTGCAGCCAGGGTTTACTGCCACTGATATAAAACGACAGGAACATAAGCCCTATCGGCAATATATATAGCAGTAAGCTTATCAGGGAATCCCTCAGGATTACACGCGACGGCGTTTTTGCTGTTGTTGTCATAATTATCTTTTTTATGTGATCAATGATGTTGATTGAATAAAAAATGAATCAGCCAGATGCTGCCACCGATAACCACCAGCGGCACCAGGAATATTATTATGCCGATGGCAATTTTCTTTGTTATTAAAACAAGATCTGTTAACGTCATAATAGAAGATTTAAAGTGAAGGATGTATTATTTCGATATGGTTAAGTTTACCGGTAAAATTAAAAGGCGATCTGTATAAGGGCGATACAGCAGAACCCTGATCCCTTCCTACATCCAGCCCTTCGTCGTAAGGAGAAATAGTTGCATCTGCTTTGGTGATGGCACGCTCCGCTACTTTCTCATCGTTGATGTATAATGCTTCGGTACCGGCCGGGTCTGTAAGCTGCAGCGCCGGTGTATATTTCAGCTCGTAACGAAGCACCGCTTTCCCAAGCGCCAGCGTTTTTCCTGAGGTAAGATCTGTTAACCGCCCGTTATTGTTATGTACTGCTTTCAGTTTTCCCTGTTGCACAAAAAAAGTAAATCCTGAAAAACGCCCGCCAACACTTAACAATACGCCTTCATTCTTTACATCATTCAACTCCACATCTGCCTTAATAATAAACGACTGCTCTGAAAGAAATGGAGCCGAGCGTGTAGGCACCTGCGTTATACCGGGGTATAATATTGCGCTGGCCCTGTTATCCAGCGGGCCACGGGTGAGGATCGCGGGAGTAAGGCGGGTAGTATCTCCCAGCAACGGGTACACTTTATACTTCCAGGCCTCTTTATCAAAAAGATCTTGCAGCTCTTTTAGTTTTGCAGGATTGGCAGCGGCAAGATCATGCTGCTCATTAAAATCCTTATCCAGGTTATACAGCTCCCATTTATCTGCGGTAAATGGGGTGCCGCGTTTGTGGCTTACTGCAGCCTTCCAGCCGTCTTTGTAGATAGCGCGCCCACCGGCTATTTCGTAGTATTGCACATGATGTCTGCCCGGAGCGGTGGCGTTGTTAATAGTGTAAGCCAGGCTGATACCTTCCAGCGTATCCTGCGGATAGCCATTGATCACTTCAGGCACTTTCAGCCCTGCAATTTCCAGCACGGTTGGCGTAACACTGTTCACATGTGAATACTGCGTGCGTATGCCTCCTTTCCTGATCAGTTTGGGATAGAAGATCACCAGCGGATTACGGGTACCACCCTCACTGTTGGCATCCTGCTTCAGGTAACGGAACGGTGTGTTCGCAGCCTGTGCCCATCCCACCGGGTAGTTAGGCCCCGATTCCGGGCTGCCTATCTTATCATACAAACTATCAATATCCTTTATCCTGCTTTCATAGTTTTCGGTAAACAAACTACCATCTATATACTCGTTAATACCATGCACATGACCGCTCAAACCGCCTTCCTTACTGGCGCCGTTGTCGCCTATAATAAGTACTATCAGCGTATTATCCAGCTGTTTGGTTTCACGCAGGTAATTAACCAGGCGGCCTACTTCATAGTCAGTATGGGAAAGGAATCCTGCATATACCTCGAAGAAACGGGAGAACACCTTTTTCTCGGTAGCGGAAAGCGACTCCCATGGTTTTACACCGGGATTGCGCGGCGGCAGTGTTACATCCTGCGGAACAAGCCCCAGCTGCTTTTGCCGGGCCAATACCTGCTCCCGGTACACATCCCATCCTGCATCAAATTTACCTTTGTACTTTTCTATCCAGAACTTATCTACCTGGTGCGGGCCATGCGTAGCGCCCGGTGTAAAATACAGGAAGAAAGGCTTATCAGGTGCAGCTGAATGCTGCCCGGCGATATAGGAAATAGCCTTATCCACCAATACGGTGGTAAGATGTTTTCCCTGCAGGTCCGGTTCTACCTTCACAGTATTTTCCCAGAGCGCGGGCGTATACTGGTCTGTTTCCCCGGCCATAAATCCAAAGAAAGCGTCGAACCCACGGCCTGTAGGCCAGCGGTTAAAAGGCCCTGCCGGCGTGAGGTCCGGGCTGGGAGTTATATGCCATTTACCAACAGCGTAAGTGTTATACCCATCTTCCCTTAATATTTCTGCTACCGTGCCTTTCTCAAACGGCATATAACCATTGTGACCGGGCAGGTTCACCGCGGCATCAATGACTGTAGGCACATTCACCGAATGATGATTGCGGCCGGTAAGCAAAGACGCGCGTGTAGGCGAACAGATAGCAGTAGTATGGAAATTCGTATATCGCAGACCGTTATTGGCAAGACTATCAAAAACAGGTGTTTCCACTAACCCGCCAAATGCGCTGCTGGCGCCCCATCCTACATCATCCAGCATAATGTATATAATATTAGGGGCTCCCGCGGGTGCAACGGGATTGAAAGGCGCAGGGGTAATCACCGTTTGTGCAAGGGTAGTACCCGGCTTCCCGGCGTAACTTTTCTGCGGGCTGTATTGTGCATAAGTGCCTGATACAACGCCCAGCAGCAGTAATGAAATAAAGGATCCGGAAGAAGAAGAGAAAGTCATTTCTTTTGATTTAATTGGCTGAAGTTTTATTTGTCCCACCACAAAGCAGGGGTTTGATACCCCGATCCCGCAGGAGTGTTTTTATTCAACGACTGCTCATTCTGCGGGTAAGGGATCCTTCGCGGGATCTGCCCGTTGGGGTTGGCAACGCTGGTGGCATTCTTTGCCAGCGGCAATGCAGGATAGCCTGTTCTACGGTAATCCGACCAGGCCTCCGGTTGCAGGAACAAGGCAATATATTTTTGTGTGATAATATTCTTCAGATCATTTCCTGAATCTCCGTTTAATATAGCCTTAGCCGTTATATATGCCTTTTGCTTTTCCGGGGTAGCGTAAGGATCTGCGCTATTGCTTATCACCCGTTGGAAAGAGGCCCGGATGGCCGTTTCCAGCGCTGTTTTAGCTAAAGGGTCTGCCGGGTTGATCCTCCACCTCGCTTCCGCTTCCAGGAATTTGGCTTCGGAGAAACTGCTGATCACCACCGGTGAAGTAGCAGTGCCATAATAGCTGCCGATCACTGAAAATGCGCCAGGCACTCCCGGTGCGCTGCCTCTGTAAGTATTACTGCCTGCAGGATATGGAGTGGCAAAATAGGCACGGCGCGGATCTACAAACAACCCTTCCGGTTTGGTAGGTGCATCGGTTACTTCGTTTCCGTTCAACAGGTTTACAAAAGATGCCCCAAGCCCTATCCATCCCGGCCTGTTGGTATTCTGCTGGTAAAAAGGATTGGCATTAGTGGTAGAAGCGCCAAATACCACCAGCGCATCAGCAGAATTATCTGCTATTCCCCTGTAGCGGGCGCCGTCATACAGTGCATCCAACACGGCCTGTGCTGCCGTTTTGCTGTTTATTTTAGTAAGATGGACCGCATATCTTGCCTTCAATGTATACGCAAGCGATTTCCACCGCTCAATATTTCCGCCGTATATCACATCATCCGTGGCCGGCAGTGCGCCCAGGTTATTTCCTGCCGGTTGCGACAACTCCGCAATGGCAGAATCCAGCTGCTCCTGCAGCGACTTGTAAATATCTTCCTGCTTGTCATACGCCGGGTTGGTGATGTTGTTGCCATACAATGATTCTTTGTATGGAATATCCCCGAAAAGATCGGTTAAGGTGCCATAGCTATATACGCTCAGCACCCGGGAAATACCACTGTAATAAGGCAGTTGCTGCTGCGCCGCAGTGGTTCTCACAATTTTCAGCTCGTCAAGCACCTCAACGTAAAATCCCCTCCAGGTTTGATTAAAATACTGGGTAGATGAAGCATAGTTGTCAAAGGAAGCAGCGTCCCCATTTGCACCGGATGCCTGCTGAATATAGATATTGGCGATAAGGCCTGCGTTAACGCCCAGGTTAAACCCAAGCGCTACTTCGGCGCCTGTTAGCACTGCGCTCACAGACACCTCCGTAGAGGCGTTGGGGTTAACATTCGTATCCTCAAGCGAGCAGGAGGCCGGTACCGTTAACATGCCCGCTGCAATAAATAAACGTCCTATAGTAGATGAATATATTTTCATGTTGCTGATTACTTAATGGATTAGAAAGAAACGTTTACTGCCACCCCGTAACTTTTCGTATTGGGCGTTGTCCAGAAATCAATACCCGCTGCATTCGACAAACCATTGCGGCTTCCCAGGTCGGGATCGCTGCCTGTATAGTTGGTGGAAAGCAAAAAGTTCCTGGCGGTAAGCGTAACACTGGCCGCCGCTATATGCGCAGGTTTCAACAGGGTGGCCGGCAGGGCGTAGGTAAAGTTTACATCTTTCAGTTTCACCCAGTAGAGATCATGCTCAATATAGAGCCCCTGTATGTTGAAAGTGTTGCGATACCATGCCTGCGACAACACCGCTTCAATGGTATTAGGCGTTCCCTTTGAGGCAGTAACGCCATCAAAAACAGTGATAGTGCCCCTCGCTGCTGTAGATGCATCCACACCGTTAAACACCATCTGCAAACGCGGGGCGTTGAACAGGTCAAAGCCAAACCGTCCGTCCAGTAAAAAGGAAAAGCTGAATGCGCCATATCGCAATTCGTTACGCAAACCCACATTGAAATCAGGATTCGGATCCCCGATTTTTGTAAAGGTGGTATTCACCAATGGGTATCCATAGGTGGCACTGTTCGGGTTATCGTCGATGATAGGTTTGCCGGCATCGTTACGCTTTACGTCGGTGCCGTAAAATACGCCGTATGGCTGTCCGGCCTGGCCACGGGCTTCCATCCATATGCCACCAAGACTAACATTGGAAAGATTATCAGCGATATAGTTCACACGGCTGATGTTTTTGTTAAACAGTGCGGTAGCCGTCCATGAAAACCTTCTGCCGCTGAAAATACGCTGCTGCAAACTTGCTTCAATTCCTTTGTTGATGATGTTACCGGCATTGGTAAGCGTATAGGCGGCGCCGGTAGAGTAAGGTAAGGTAACCGGTATGATCTGGTCTTTACTGCTGTTGTAATAGTAAACGGCTTCCAGTTGTGTTTTATCATGGAAGAAATGCAGGTCCAGACCGGTTTCCCAGGTACTGATCCGTTCCGGCTTCAGGTTGGGGTTACCGATGGTAGCACTGTAGCTAAGCCCCTGCTTGCCGTTGAACGGGAAACTGATACCACTCTGTATCCATCCGCCGCTGGTAGTGGGCACATAATAGGTTTCAAGGGAATAAGGGTCAGCATCATTTCCCACCTGTGCATAGGTAGCGCGGATCTTACCAAAATTCAGGATACTGCTGTTCCAATGGAGTGCATCTGTAAAAATAAAACTGGTACTGGCTGAAGGATAAAAGAAAGCGTTCTTTCCTTTGGCCAGTGTGGAGGTCCATTCGTTCCTCCCGGTAAGCTCAAGGTATAACCACTTCCTGTAATCCAGCTTCACATCTGCATACCCGGCTACCAGCTTTCTGCGTATGGTTTGATTAAAAGTTTGGGTAGATGAAGCATTGGAGATATTAAAATTACCGGGGATCGTTAATCCATCACCACGGGTATTCACCTGGTTCTTCCAGGAATTGTAATAGTTGTACCCCGCCACTACGGTAAGCTGCAGGTCGTTGTTAAGCTTACGATCGCCTACCAGTAAAACATCCAGGTTGTTATCTCTCCTTGCATAATTCACATCGTTGATAGTACCGGTGGCTACCCCTGAGGTACCGCGACTGAAAGCGCCTTTCCGTACATCGGTATAGTTATCGATCCCATAACGGGCGGTGGCTTTTAACCAGCTGGTAATATCCAGGGTGGCTTCCGCAAAAGTAATAAAGCGGTTCAGCTCATCGGTTTGCGGGTTCATATTAAGCGACCAGTAAGGATTATCCCATCCAATACCATTGGCGTATGAGCGGCTGTCGCTCCATGGCTTGTTAGTAGTGGGCGGCAGCTTATAGGATTCCGGGTGCTCCCATGGTTTGGAGTACCCATTTGTAATATCGAAATTTACAGCAGAATTCATCAGCGCACGTACTACGTTGGTATTAAAACCTCCCATCAGCGCCCTGTTGCCTGCTCCGTCCTTAATGTAATTAACACCGCCGGATACTTTCAGCCGCTCGTTCACCGTATAATCGCCGTTAAAGCGGAAAGTATGCCGGAAGAAATCTGTAGTAGGAATAATACCGGTTTGCTTCAGGTTACCGTAGGAGAAATAATACCCCGCATTACCCGTATTACCATAGAAACTTATATTCTGATCGTTCGTATAGCCGTTAACGAAAAAGTTACCGATGTTATCATAGCGGTTAACAGGTATACCATTAGAAGCAGCATCGCTCTTTCCTACAATCGTTCCGTTCTTATCAAAATTACTGGGCACTGAGCTGTAGGTGAGCGTATCCAGCAATGCGCCCCAGTTTTCATCGGAGCCGGTGATACCTGGTTTCACATATTGCCCGCCGATGCCGTTTGAAAAAATGGTTTGCCTCGGCTGCATGCGACGGTTTATTTTATCAACAGTAAATGATCCGCTGTAACTCACACCGAAAGATTTATCCGTAAGCAAACTGCCTCTTTTTGTATTGATCACTACCGCGCCGTTCGATGCACGGATACCATACAATGCAGCGGCAGCAGGGCCTTTCAGCACTGTTATGCTCGCGATGTCTGCACTGTTAATGTCAATACCGCGGTTGGATGGTGTAGCCAGCGACACGCTGTTTGATACCGGGGAAATATCCTGTATGGAATTATCCACAGGCACACCATCTAAAATGAACAGTGGTGCGTTATTTCCCAGTAGCGAGCTGTTACCCCTGATCTTTATGGTAGATGATCCACCGGGGGAGCCCCCGGAATTGCTGATCTGTACACCGGCTACCTTTCCGCTGAGCGCCGCTACTATGTTGGGTTCCCGGCTGTCTTTCAATGCAGCGGCTTTTACCTCACCAACGCTGTAGCCCAGCGACCTGGTAGCGCTCTTTATACCTACGGCGGTCACTACCACTTCAGACAGCGACTGCTGTTGTTCCAGTTTTATCACCTTGTTCAGGTCATCTTTTGTGATCAGTACTTCCTGCTGCTGATACCCGATAAAAGTAACAATGATGGTTTGAGGCAGCTTCAGCAGGCTTAACTGGTAGGCGCCTGTTGCATCTGCCAGTGTACCTGATGTACCGCCTTTAATACGCACAGATGCGCCTGGCAGCGCCTCCTGCGTTTTATTGTCAATCACTTTTCCTTTCAACAGCACCGCCGCCTGCGAATAAGCGTTGCTGGTAAAGGACAACAATGCAGCGCACAATAGTGCATTACGTAAATATCTGAACATACAAAGGGGGATTAGATGTTGGAAGAATGGGGCAATAAAATGCCCATGATGACTACGCTACGCGTCATTTAATTATTCGGATGTTTTGACCGGAAAGCCTTAGCAACAACAACAGGCGGATATAAATGCATCCGCGTTAAATTTTCCGTTGTTTCTATTGTTGTACAATAGCTGATTCATTGTTGAAATATTAAATTGGTTGAACAAGGCACTTCTGTGAAGCGACTTCAATAAAGTATGGTAGCTAATAAGGTTTGCTTTGTATGGTGGGTGACAAAGACTTTGGTGGTGGTAAATCCTATTAGTCTACTATAATTGTAGACAAATATACAACCGGGTTTTGGAAAACGCAAGCGCTGCTCAAAAAAAAGTTGGACAACAGTTACTAATTCCCGCTGATACCCGCTTTACTATTAAGTTCCAACACATCAACATTCACAGGAAATTATCATTAATGGCGCCGATGTTTAGCATTAACAGCTAAGATCATAATTTTCATTAATGCAACAATGTTGCATTAATGAAAATTATCACTACCTTTGTCTTTCAGAGAATCCCGGCAAAATAAAATCAGCTGGAAGAAACATGACTGGAAGGCTGTTGCAATTGCCGGCACATAAATACTTTATCATGATTGAAATCTTCAAAACAAATATTCCGGAACCGGAGCTGGCAGAAAACGTGTTAAAGGCGCTGAAAGAAACGCTTCCCGGTGCACGTATCAACTTTGATCATAATGATCGCGACAAAATACTTCGCGTGGAGGCGTCGGAAATTAATACAGATGCAGTCATTTCAACTGTCCGGGCGTTGGGATTTGTTTGTATGCTGATGGAAGACAAGGTTTGTATCAAAAGTAAACCCAGCTCTCATGAAACAGGGTCATTCTGGGAATCCAGCTTTATTGACAAGCAGACTATGTGGGGATTTGAGCCGGCTGACTCTACCCTTTTAGCAAAGGATTTTTTTATAAAGGAAGATATTAAAGATGTATTGATTCCGGGCATAGGATACGGAAGGAATGCAAAAGTGTTTATAGACAATGGTATCAAGGTAACAGGTATAGAGATTTCGAAAACGGCTATTGATCTGGCAAGAGCGCATTATGGCAACAGTATGAAAATCTATCATGGCTCAGTAACAGATATGCCTTTTGATCATCATCGTTACGGGGGAATTTTCAGCTATGGGCTGATTTACCTGCTGGATGAAGAAGAACGGAAAAAGCTCATCCGCGACTGCTATGATCAGCTGCAACCCAATGGATACCTCTTCTTCTCCGTTATTTCAAAAAATTCACCCAATTACGGAGCAGGCACACAGATAGGCAAGGATCGTTTTGAAGCAACAAAGGGAGCCAGGATATTTTTCTACGACAACGAATCTGTCCGGGAGGAATTCGGAGAATACGGGCTAACAGATTTTTTTGAGATAGAAGAGCCCAATAAAACAATGCCGGGCAAACCTTCCTTCCGGTTTATTATTATAAAATGCAGGAAAGGATCATAAAACGAAAAGCCCCCAGCCGGAAAAACCAGCTGGGGGCTTTTGCATCTGCCAATTACCGGCATGCTATTGAATAATTATTCTCTCTGTTGCAACCTGAACACCGCTTCTCACTACATATACTTTCACCTGCAGGTGTTTGCCGGGTTTATCATCGTCTGCAAATTCCATCATAGTCGCAGAGCCATTGCATGCTCCCCAGTGGTCTCCATGATTCAGATGTGCCTGCACTGCATCTTTTGAAATGCAAATGGTTTTTCCTTTATGGCAAATAATTACCTTATTTCCATCGTTACCACAGGCCGGAGGATTTACTACAACAAGGGTAGTACAGGTAGCCTGATTTCCATTGTCCTCATCAACCATAAAAGATAGGTTACTATCATAACCATTCCCCAATAAAAAAAGCCCGCTGATCAGCGGACTTTCTATTTATTTTTGTTGCCCAACCAGGATTCGAACCTAGACAAACAGAACCAAAATCTGTCGTACTACCATTATACTATTGGGCAATACCCTTATTGTTTGGGATGGCAAAAGTATAACTTTTTTTATTCCTGCAAAAAAAACTTGCAATATTTTTAAAATATCCCTTGAAATCCTTTGCTGCAACAACTTATAAAACAATCTCATTTGCTTTTTCCGCTATCTGTACCGGTTTTATCCACTCCATACAGGCGTGATCCCCTCTGAAACAGGGTTTATTGCCAAATACAGAACAGGGGCGACAGGGAAGATCATGAATCTGAACAGCATTTTCCGGCGCCTGCCCATAACCCATAAATCCTGCAAAAGGATGGGTAGCGCCCCAAACAGATACTACCGGCACTCCAAACAGGGAAGCCAGGTGCATGTTAGCCGAGTCCATACTGATCATCACATCCAGTTGGCTGATCAGCGCCAATTCCTCTTTCAGGGAAAAACGCCCTGCCGCCACAATTACCTCCGGGTATTGCGCTGCCAGTTGTGTCAGTAATGCCACCTCCTGTTTACCTCCTCCCAGTAAAAACAGCTGTATCCCCTGCTCCCGCGCCAGCATTCCTAATACTGCCGCCATTTTCTCCAAAGGATACATTTTTTCCCGGTAAGTGGCAAAAGGAGCCAGTCCAATCCACTTTTTGCCTTGTTTGGGACCTGTTACCGTTGTAACTGATCCGGGCAGTATACGGGGCTGAAAAACAGGTTTGCGGCCCATCTCACAGCGAAGACCCAGTTGCCGGAAAACTTCCGCATACCGTTCTATTGTGCTGCTGAGCGGCTGTAATACCTTGTTTTCACGGCGGGTCAGCGCCTTCTTTTCTGCACGGCCCTTGTCAATAGCCGCCACGGGCGTGCCGCTCAGGCGGAAAAAAGTCCGGATGATCTGGGATCTCAGCACATTGTGCAGGTCTGCCACTGCTGTAATCCGGTGGGCTTTCCTCACTTCACGGAACAGGCGGTACAATCCTTTTACCCCTTTGTGAATCCCTTTTACATCTGCCGGGAAAAAACTGAGCCGGGGAATGCCCGCGCACAAAGCTCCCCAGTTCTGGTTGGTCACAAAAACAATCTCCACATCCGGATTTTCATCCAGTACCTGCTTCATTACAGGAATGGTCATGGCTACATCGCCTAAAGCAGACAACCGGGTAACCAATATCGTTTTAACTGTGCCCAAGTATGGAGGTTTATTTTTCGTTCTTGTATAAAACCGGGTTCAGGGAAGGATCGTTATACATCTTCATTTGCTTGTATACCTTCATAAACTTCCTGCCGGCAGCAATATCGGCCAGGAGCGCCTCAATGGCAGTGCCCAGGTCTTTCTGCTGCTCCAGGAGTATATCCAGCTTACGCTGGCAGGCAGCCCGGTGCTCAGGCGTGGCGTCTGCACGGGTGGCCTCTTCCTGCATATGATAAATTTTCAGGGCTAAAATAGACAAACGGTCTATTGCCCAGGCAGGACTTTCCGTATTAATGGTGGCATCTGCAGCGGGTACCGTGTTGCTGTATTTCTCCAGGAAATAGCTGTCGATATACTCCACCACATCTGTACGCTCCTGGTTGGAGCGGTCTATCCAACGCTTAATCCCCAATGCTTCCACCGGGTCAATGTTCGGGTCGCGGATAATGTCTTCCAGGTGCCACTGCACTGTGTCAATCCAGTTTTTCAGGAAAAGCAGGTGCTCAATACTGCTCTTTTCATAGGGATTGGAAATGGCCTGATGCACGTCATTGTGCTCATGGTAGGCCACGATACTCTGGTTAAATATCTTATTGCACAATTGTGTAAACATGGCGCAAATGTACAAAAGGCTAACAATAAAAAAGAAGCGCATGGTAGAGACCATACGCTTATTGTAAAAGATTGTCATGTGAATGTTCGAGAATGCAAATCGTGAAGGCTTTCAATGGTTATCTTGGGGTTGAGATGCCGTCAAGGTTATACCACCTTATTTCCTTTTTTTACCGTAAATGATGCCATTGCACCATCCCGGCAATAATATTTTATAATGATTTGTTGCTTTGAATATTTTTTTTGAATGCAGTAAAAATCAATCACTCTAATGGCTACACGTTTTAATTGAGGGTGTTTAAATAATATAGCTGTTAACAAATTGTCAGATCACCAATTACAGGGCCAGGATCACAGACGTTACATTATTCATCAACCGGAAGTGGTTCTCACCACTGCTTTTATGGGATTTCCTCTGCTAATGTTGACAATTTCATTTGTTTAATTATTCTCAAATAGTAACGGGTTTTCTAAAAAATCAGGGTTTAAAAGCGGACATTGTTATGTCCTTGTGTCTTAGTGCAAATTAAAAGGGTCCACTGCATTTTACACTGCAGTGGACCCCCTTTTTTATACAACGTTAGTGGTAATTAATGTGTTTTTTTGTCCAAATTAGCTTTCCGGATCAGCCGTCAGCTTTATTTTGGTAGCATAATAAATCGGAATGCCCAATAATATAATGCCCAGTCCGGGTAAAGTGTAGCTGGTTTCAAACACCAATAACAGTGCCGCCAGCGATAACGCTACAATAATGTAGATCATAGGCAGCACCGGGTAACCAAATGCCTTGTATGGCCGCTCTGCCTCCGGGCGTTTCTTTCTTAAAATAAAAATACCCAGGATAGTAAGTACATAAAATATCAGTACACCGAAAATTACCAGTGCCAGCAGATCATTGTACCTCCCTGTCAAACAAAGTAGGGAAGCCCATGCGCACTGGATCCACAAACCATAGCCGGGCACACTGTGCTTATTCAGCTCACCTGCTTTTTTGAAGAACAATTTATCTTCTGCCATGGTGTAATAGATCCTGGCTCCCGACAGGATTAGCCCGTTGTTACAGCCAAAAGTTGAGATCATGATCATGATGGCAATAATAATGGCGCCACTGGCGCCAAAGATCTTTTCAGTTACGGCTACGGCTACACGGTCGTTGGCGGCAAATGCAATTTCATTCAGCGGCAGTACGGCCAGGTACATCAGGTTACAGCTCACATAAATGATAGTCACAATCAGCGTTCCCAGGAAAAGGGAACGGCCAATATTCTTGGCGGGGTTCTTAATCTCTCCCGCAATAAAAGTTACATTGTTCCATGCGTCGCTGGAAAACAACGACCCTTTCATGGAAACAGCGATGGCGCCAAATAACGCCAGTCCCGATAAAGCAGTTGTTATCACCGTACCATTCTGTGAAGTAACTGCGGCTGCGGACCAGGCATGCTGCCAATTGGCATTCCAGATCCCCGATTTTGCCCCAAACAGCAATCCGAAAATAATGAGGCCAAACAAAGAAAGCAGCTTTGCCAGCGTAAATACCGTTTGTATCAGCTTACCATGGTGTACACCACGGGTGTTAATAAATGTTAGTAAGATGATAGATATAATAGCCACTACCTGTGCTGCAGAAATCTGAACAATACCGGCATCCAACAGTATATTCTTCTCGCTGAAACCCGGGATCAGGTAAGCGGTAAACTTGGCAAAAGCCACTGCCACCGCGGCAATAGTACCGGTTTGAATAACGCCGAACTGCGTCCACCCGAATAAGAACGCAATGAAAGGATTGTAGGCTTCCCGGAGATACACATACTGACCTCCTGCTTTAGGGAACATCCCCGACAGCTCACCATAACTGAGCGCAGCAATCAGCGTTACCACTCCTGCAAGCACCCACATAGCGGTGATCCATCCGGCGCCGCCCACGCTGCGCGCAATTTCTGCAGTTACAATGAAGATCCCGGAACCGATCATAGAACCGGCCACTATCATGGTGGCGTCCAGCAGACCCAGGGATGGCTTGAATGATTTAGTTTGGTTGATTTCCATATTGATATTTATAAAAAATCCCGGCTCATAAAAGGAACCGGGACTATAAGATAGAAAATTTTTCTGATGTTTATTCGCTTATTTGGCAGAAGTTGCTGAACCATTCTGGTTCATACCCTTAATAACTTCCGGTGTTACATCGTAAGCCGGATCCTTATAAAGGATATTGCTGGCTGTGCTGCGGTAAGAAAATATATATGCAAAACGTTTGTCGGCATTAAATGCTTTCAGGAAATCGTCCAGTTTCTTCTGCAACTCCTCGTTAAATTTGGTTTCCTGCTCGGTATAAGAGGCACGCAGGTTCTGCGCTTCCTGCTCCAGCTGCTGTTGTTTGGACATCAGGCTGCGCTGCGCGGCTTCGCCCTGTTCCTGGGTAAGTGTAGATGCCCTGCGCTGCAGATCCTCATACTCACTCTGCAATGCACGGGCCTTGCCTTTCAACTGATTATCCATCTGCTGCTGCTTTTGTTCCAGCAATGCCCTTTTTTCCTTGAAATACTCAAAATGCGCTTCCAGTGAATCCAGGTCTACGTACGCAATTTTGAAACTACCCCCGGCAGGAGTATTGCTGTTTGCAGCAGAGGATGCAGCTGGCGCACTGTTACCAGCTTTATTACCCTGGCAAGACATCAATAATCCGGCTGAAAATGCCGCTAATAATCCTTTAGTCACTAATTGTTTACAAGTGCGCATGTTAATAGGTGGATTTGCTTTAAGTACATTTTAAAAATGGAACGGCTAAAATAAGGTTTTTACCGGATTTTCATATTCCCATCCGTTTTTTTAGCTAGGTTTTAACTAATATTATTATTTCACCTTATCCAATAGGATTTCCGGCTCATTGGTGGTAATATAATCGACGCCGTTTTTCAGCAAATCATCCATTATTTCCGGGTTATCTATCGTCCAGGCATTAGTGGTCACTTTATGTTGCTTTGCAGTAGCTATCAGCTGCGGATCGTTTTTAAATACCTGCTGGTTATAGTCCAGTCCCCATATCCCGTCTGCCTGTAACTGCGCAGGCGTCTTGTCGCCGTTGAGATAGGCTATTTTGGCCGCAGGGTCAAGTTCTTTTATTTTTTTGCAGATGTTGTAGTCAAAGCTGATATAAAACATCCACGCCTGGGCCTTCTTCGCCTGCACCATTGCCACCGCTTTGGAAGCCAGCAGATCGCCCCTGCCGGTACGTGATGGCTTTAGCTCCAGTACCAGCCGCGTACGGTGCTGCTTCATAATTATATCAATGAACTCTTCCGGCGTAGGTACCCTGTCCCCGTTCTTCAGCTGCACGGTTTGCAGGTCCGCAAGCGTGCTCTCTTCTACCTTCTTCCCTCCTATATCCGGGTCATGCGAAATCACCATCTCATTATCCGATGATAACCACACATCAAACTCCGATCCCTCACAACCCAGTTTTATCGCATCCTTCAGCGAAGTAATACTGTTCTGGCTCCCCTCATGGTGCTTCCATGCGCCACGGTGCGCCACTACTTTATTACGGATAAAATCGTCTGCCACCAGCAGGAAATCGGCCGTGTCTGCACCCGCCTTAATGCGTACAGGGTATGTAAAGCTGCCTTCTTTGCTTATTGCCGCCTTTTTCTTCAGTTTTAATTCATGACCGTTAACGGTAAATAACCCTGATTTATCTTCCAGCAATGTGGCAGCCGATAACTGCCCGTTCCTGTCGTAGATCTTCCCGATTACGGCGTTCTTTTGCTGAACCGGAATCGTATAGGCGTCCAGGTAAGGAGCACTGGCCTGTTGCCCTGCTGCTGCTGTACCCATTAAGGTGATCCCTGCCATCAGAAATATTTTTTTGCAATTGTTCATGTTATCCGCGTTTGTGCTGAAAATAGCGAGCAATTTATTTATTTCCACCCCATGGGTGGAAAATCACTGCATTAAATTAATATAAAGCTTTAAAAAGATGCCCGGTATTGCATTTACAAACGAAAAACTGCTGCGGGCATTGGCGCCATTGTTACACAACTGAAGACCGGCGGATCCTTTTCCCCGGTGTTGGGTCTGGCACTGCTCAGCACTGTGTTGCCGGCGCTCTAGTTATGCTGTATCACCAACACATTGAACCTGGCCGGATCCAGCGGATAACCATTGCTGATAAGGGTGTAGATCTTCCCGGTTTGAGTGGCCATGTCCACGGTTTTTAATGGTTTGGAAGTATTGGAAGAGTCGGACGAACGGAAATTGATCTTGTAATGAGCGCTATCACCATTGAGCGGCGCAAAACCGGTTTGCGCAGGAAATGGAATCCTGCTGAAAAAACGCGGAAGCGTATCGGAATACAGGTCCATGAGCAATGGTGACCGGTCGGGCCTGAAGCCCTGGGCAAAATTAATCAACCTGAATTTAGCCCGTCCTGCACCTGGATCCCTGAGATCGTCTTCTGTAGTGATCAATAGCGGGGCGCCGGCACTGTCCGCCCCCAGGAAAGCGGAATAGTAACGGTTATTACGGAGATAGATCTGACCACGGAATAATTCCTTACCCGGCTGCCTGCTGTCTGCAATGATCAGGTTATACTTCTGTGCCCTCAACGATTTATAACCGGTATTGGTACCATAACCTATATTATTCCCGATGCTGAATGTATCCAGCTTCACATTATACTGAACATTGCCGGGCGCTGCATTTACAAACAAAAAGTTACCATGGGTGTCGGGCACTGCGCTATCACTGTCCTTTTTACAGGCGCCTATTACCACCAGCAGTACTAAAACAGGAATGATCAGGTGTTTCATGAAATCCGCTTCTTTTTACGGACTCAAATGTAATGATATTAAAACAAAAAGCGCCTGCCTTTGGGGCAAGCGCTTTTTGTTTTAATATCTGTAGAATACTATTCTTCTTCGTCAAACTGGAACACTTCTTTGGAAGAGGCCAGGATGTCGTATTCTTCTTTCGAACCTACGATCATGTTCTCGAACTCACGTAAACCAGTACCGGCAGGGATCAGGTGACCTGTGATCACATTCTCCTTCAGACCCATCATATCGTCGATCTTACCGTTGATGGCAGCCTGCGACAATACTTTGGTGGTTTCCTGGAACGAAGCGGCAGAGATCCAGCTACGTGTGCCAAGAGACGCTTTCGTAATACCCTGCAGGAGCGGGCTGGATGTAGCCGGCTGTGCATCACGGTATTCTACGAGTTTCTTATCTGCACGACGCAGGAGGGAGTTTTCTTCACGAACCTGGCGCAGTGTCACGATCTGACCTGCTTTCAGGTTAGTGGAGTCACCTGCTTCAGTTACTACCTTCTTGTCGAAGATCATGTCGTTTTCTTCGAAGAAATCAAACCTGTCTTCAGTATCACCTTCGAGGAAGCGGGTATCGCCCGGATCTTCGATGTTTACTTTACGCATCATCTGGCGAACAATCACCTCGATGTGTTTATCATTGATCTTCACACCCTGTAAGCGGTATACTTCCTGGATCTCATTTACCAGGTATTCCTGTACGGCAAACGGTCCTTTGATAGACAGAATGTCTGCAGGAGTAGTAGAACCATCGGAGAGTGAAGTACCGGCCTTCACAAAGTCACCATCCTGAACCAGGATATGACGTGTTAACGGCACCAGGTATTTCTTCACCTGGCCTTCACGGCTTTCAATGATGATTTCGCGGTTACCACGTTTGATGTTACCAAAAGCTACCACACCGTCAATTTCAGAAACGATGGCAGGGTTGCTCGGGTTACGTGCTTCAAAGAGCTCAGTTACGCGTGGCAGACCACCCGTGATATCTCTCAGTTTACCGATAACGCGTGGGATCTTTACAATTACCTGTCCGGCTCTTACTTTATCACCTTCGGAGATGACAATGTGTGAACCAACCGGTAAGTTGTAGGATTTCACCTCTTTGTTACCATCTACCATGATAGACGGGATCTTATTCTTATCTTTTGTTTCAATTACCACTTTCTCACGGTGACCAGTCTGTTCATCAGCTTCTTCACGGAAGGTAATACCTTCCAGGATGCTGTCGAAACGGATGGTACCAGGAATTTCAGACACGATAACGGCGTTGAACGGATCCCATGTGCAGATCATATCGCCTTTCGTTACTTTCTGTCCGTCTTTCACCAGCAGGGTAGAACCGTAAGGAATGTTGTTGGTTACCAGCAGACGATCGTTTTTCACGTCCATGATACGCAACTCACCGGTACGGCCGATAACCACCTGTACTTTTTCACCATCGTTGTTTTCGTAGGTGGTAGTACGTAAGCCATCGAATTGAACAGTACCATCAAACTTGGCTGGTAAACCGGATTCAACTGAAGTAGAACCGGCAACACCACCCACGTGGAAGGTACGCAGTGTGAGCTGTGTACCAGGCTCACCGATAGACTGTGCAGCGATGATACCCACGGCATCACCTTTCTGTGCAGTATAACCGCTCGCCAGGTTTTTACCGTAACATTTCACGCACACACCTCTGCGGCTTTCGCAAGTCAGTACAGAGCGGATTTCTACGGTTTCAATCGCACTTTCCTCAATGCGGTGTGCAATTTCTTCAGTGATCTCAGCACCGGCAGCAACGATCAGCTCATCATCATTATGAGGATCAAATACATCGTGCAGGGAAGTACGTCCGAGGATACGGTCGTACAGGGTTTCAATCACTTCTTCATTATCTTTCAACGCTGAAGTAGCAATACCACGGAGTGTACCACAATCTTCCTCATTGATCACCACATCCTGCGCAACGTCTACCAGACGGCGGGTCAGGTAACCCGCATCCGCCGTTTTCAACGCCGTATCCGCAAGACCCTTACGGGCACCGTGCGTAGAGATGAAGTATTCCAATACGTTCAAACCATCTTTAAAGTTGGACAATACCGGGTTTTCGATGATCTCGGAACCGGTAGATCCACTCTTACGCGGCTTGGCCATCAGACCCCTGATACCAGCCAGCTGTTTGATCTGCTGCTTGGAACCACGCGCACCGGAATCCAACATCATGTATACGGAGTTGAATCCCTGCTTGTCTGTTGCCAGCTCACGGATCAGGGTTTCTGTCACCTTCGTATCCACACGTGACCAGATATCGATGATCTGGTTATAACGTTCGTTGTTGGTGATCAGACCCATGTTATAGTTATCCCAAACTTCGTCTACTTCGCTGGAAGCACCATCGATCATGTCTTGCTTAACATCCGGGATGATCAGGTCATTAATGTTAAATGACAGACCACCGCGGAACGCCATGCGGAAACCTAATTGTTTGATGTCGTCCAGGAACTTGGCAGTTGCCGGGATATTGGTTGCTTTGATAATATCACCGATGATCTCACGCAGTGATTTTTTGGTAAGCAGTGCATTCACATAACCGGCAGCTTTAGGTACGAACTGGTTGAACAGTACGCGCCCCACAGTTGTTTCGATCAGTTTTCTTTCCAGCTCACCGTTTGCATTTCTAACATCTGCCTTAACACGGATATGTGCATGCAGATCGATACGGTCTTCGTTCAATGCGATGATCACTTCCTCAGCAGAGTAGAAAGCTTTACCTTCTCCTCTTACCACCACATCTCCCATTGTTTTCTTACCCTTGGTGATGTAATACAAGCCAAGCACCATGTCCTGTGAAGGCAGGGTGATAGGCGTACCGTTCTGCGGGTTAAGAATGTTATGTGAAGACAGCATCAGCAGCTGGGCTTCCAGGATTGCAGCATTGCTCAAAGGCACATGTACCGCCATCTGGTCACCATCGAAATCCGCGTTGAACGCAGAACATACGAGCGGGTGCAGCTGGATCGCTTTACCTTCCACCAGTTTAGGCTGGAAAGCCTGTATAGACAAACGGTGCAGGGTTGGAGCACGGTTTAACATTACCGGGTGACCTTTCAACACGTTTTCCAGGATATCCCAAACCACCGCTTCTTTCCGGTCTACCAGCTTTTTCGCTGATTTCACGGTTTTAACGATGCCTCTTTCAATCAGCTTACGGATAATAAATGGTTTGAACAGCTCTGCCGCCATATCTTTTGGCAGGCCGCACTCGTGCAGTTTCAGTTCAGGTCCTACCACGATAACAGAACGTCCGGAATAATCCACACGTTTACCGAGCAGGTTCTGACGGAAACGGCCTTGTTTACCTTTCAGTACATCCGACAGGGATTTCAGGGCACGACCACCTTCCGCTTTCACCGCATTGGATTTACGGGAGTTGTCGAACAGGGAATCCACTGCTTCCTGCAGCATACGTTTTTCGTTACGAAGGATCACCTCAGGCGCCTTAATTTCGATCAAACGTTTCAGACGGTTGTTACGGATGATTACCCTGCGGTAAAGGTCGTTCAGGTCGGAAGACGCAAAACGGCCACCATCCAACGGAACCAACGGACGCAGTTCCGGCGGTACTACAGGAATATATTGCATTACCATCCATTCAGGACGGTTTTCCACACGGCCATTGGCTTCACGGAATGCTTCCACTACGCTCAAACGCTTCAGCGCTTCCGCTTTACGTTGCTGGGAAGTTTCAGTGGCAGCCTGGTTACGCAGCTGGTAAGAAAGGCTGTCCAGGTCAATACGGGCCAGCATCATTTCCACCGCTTCGGCACCCATTTTAGCAATAAACTTGTTAGGATCTTCATCCGGTAACAGCTGATTGTCTTTTGGCAGGGTGTCCAGGATATCCAGGTATTCTTCTTCAGTGAGCAGGTCACCATAGTTCATACCTTTTTCCTGTTTCATACCCGCCTGGATCACTACGTATCTTTCGTAGTAAACGATGGTTTCCAGTTTCTTGGAGCTCATTCCAAGCAGGTAACCGATCTTGTTAGGCAGGGATTTGAAATACCATATATGTACAACGGGCACCACTAAACGAATATGGCCCATTCTCTCACGACGTACTTTCTTCTCCGTTACCTCAACACCACAACGGTCACACACAATACCCTTATAACGGATACGCTTATATTTTCCGCAATAGCATTCGTAATCCTTTACAGGTCCGAATATTCTTTCGCAGAATAAACCATCACGTTCCGGCTTGTAAGTACGGTAGTTGATGGTTTCAGGTTTCAGCACTTCACCGTATGAACGCTCCAGGATAACATCCGGAGAAGCCAGACTGATGGTAATGCTGTTAAAATTTGATTTAGGACGATTTTCTTTTTTGATAGCCATCTGTAATTAGCTTTTAGCTGTTAGCCGTTGGTGGTAAGCCAGCGACAAAAATTTTATTCCTGCGAAATATCCAAGCTATCAGCCACTGGCATTACTGCCAATGGCTGGTAGCTAAAAGCTCTTAGTCAAATTTCAGATCAAGACCCAGACCACGCAATTCATGGATCAATACATTGAAGGATTCAGGCACACCGGCTTTCGGTATGTTGTCGCCCTTCACGATAGATTCATATGCTTTGGCACGACCCACGATATCATCAGATTTAATAGTAAGCAGTTCCTGCAGGATGTTGGATGCACCGTATGCTTCCAGTGCCCATACCTCCATCTCACCAAAACGCTGACCACCAAACTGGGCTTTACCACCCAGCGGCTGTTGGGTAATGAGACTGTACGGTCCGATAGAACGGGCGTGCATCTTATCATCCACCATGTGGCTCAGTTTAAGCATATAGATAACACCCACGGTTGCTTTCTGGTGGAAGCGGTCGCCCGTTTCACCGTCGTGCAGGTAAGCGTGACCAAAGCTTGGTAAGCCTGCTTCCTTAATATATTCAGCAATTTCTTCTGTAGTAGCACCATCAAAGATCGGCGTAGCAAAACGTACTCCCAGTTTCAGACCTGCCCAACCCAATACGGTTTCGTAGATCTGTCCGAGGTTCATACGGGAAGGTACCCCGAGTGGGTTCAGTACGATATCCAGTGGCGTACCATCTTCCAGGAACGGCATGTCTTCATCACGCACGATCTTGGCTACGATACCCTTGTTACCGTGACGTCCCGCCATCTTATCACCCACTTTCAGCTTACGTTTGCTGGCCAGGTAAACCTTCGCCAGTTTCAGTACGCCGGCTGGCAGCTCATCACCAATAGAGATGTTGAACTTCTCACGCTTGTAACGGCCCAGCTCTTCGTTGAACTTGATGTTATAGTTATGCAGCAGGGTATTGATCTGATCGTTCACCACTTCGTCTGTTGTCCAGCCCAGCGGGTTTACGTTCATGAAATCAATATTTACCAGGTTCTTCGGAGAGAACTTGGAGCCTTTTGAAATCAGTACTTCACCGTAAGTGTTGGTAATACCCTGGGATACTTTATCCTTCAGTAATACCTGCAACTTGCTCATCAGCACTTCCAGCAGGTCTTCCGCATTCTTCTGGTGAATTTTCTCCAGTTTCTCGATAGCTGCCTTTTCGCGGGTTTTGGAATTCTTATCTTTCTTCGCGCGGCTGAACAGTTTCTTATCAATCACCACACCTTCTGTTGACGGAGGCGCTTTCAATGAAGCGTCTTTCGCATCAGAAGCCTTGTCACCAAAGATCGCCCTTAACAGCTTTTCTTCAGGGGAAGGATCAGATTCACCACGCGGAGTGATTTTACCGATCAGGATATCGCCTTCCTTGATGTGTGCACCAACACGGATAATACCGTTCTGGTCGAGGTCTTTGGTAGCCTCTTCACTTACGTTGGGGATATCCGGGGTCAGCTCTTCTTCACCCAGCTTGGTATCACGAACTTCCAGTTCATATTCATCGATGTGGATGGAGGTAAACAGATCCTCACGTGCAACACGCTCAGAAATTACGATCGCATCCTCAAAGTTGTAACCTTTCCATGGCATGAACGCTACCTTCAGGTTGCGTCCCAGCGCCAGTTCACCGCCACGGGTAGCATAACCTTCTGTTAAGAAGTCGCCATCCTTAACACGCTGACCTTTCTTTACGCAAGGTCTGAGGTTAATACAGGTGCTCTGGTTGGTTTTTACGAATTTGGTAAGTGTGTAAACGATCAGATCATCTTCAAAGCTCACCAGTTTCT
This sequence comes from Chitinophaga polysaccharea, assembly GCF_902150045.1. Taxonomy (GTDB): domain Bacteria; phylum Bacteroidota; class Bacteroidia; order Chitinophagales; family Chitinophagaceae; genus Chitinophaga; species Chitinophaga polysaccharea_A. The sequence continues at coordinate 699,077 of NZ_CABFVU010000002.1, read as the reverse complement.
GCATTTCATCACGTTCGTAACGAACATGGATTTCATTTGCATCCACAAATTCGATCACACCATTACCATCTGCGGTGATCTGCAAACGGGAGTCGCGCGCTGCCTTGCCTTCCAGGCCGGTTCCTACGATAGGAACTTCCGGATTCAGCAGTGGCACAGCCTGACGTTGCATGTTTGATCCCATTAACGCACGGTTGGCATCATCATGCTCCAGGAACGGAATCAGTGATGCACTCAAACCTACGATCTGGTTAGGCGCCACGTCCATGAATTCCACTTCATCCCTGTCGAGGATCGGGAAGTCACCGGTTTCGCGGGATTTCACCTTATCATTTATAAAATGTCCTTTGTCGTCCAGTGGAGCATTAGCCTGCGCAATCTTCACAGAATCTTCTTCCTCAGCGCTCAGGAACTCCACTTTATGCATATCCACTTTACCGCTGTTTACTTTACGGTAAGGTGTTTCAATAAAGCCCATCTCATTCACCTTGGCGTGAACGCAAAGGGTGGAGATCAGACCAATGTTCGGACCTTCCGGTGTTTCAATGGTACATAAACGGCCATAGTGGCTGTAGTGAACGTCACGCACCTCAAAGCCTGCTCTTTCACGGCTCAAACCACCGGGTCCGAGAGCGGAAATACGGCGTTTATGCGTGATTTCAGACAATGGGTTTGTCTGATCCAGGAACTGTGACAACTGGGAAGTACCAAAGAAGGAGTTGATCACGGAAGACAGCGTCCTCGCATTGATCAGGTCCACTGGCGTAAATACCTCGTTATCACGTACGTTCATTCTTTCACGGATGGTACGTGCCATACGTGCAAGACCAACACCAAACTGAGCATATAGCTGCTCGCCTACAGTACGTACACGGCGGTTTGACAGGTGATCGATATCATCGATTTCCGCCTTACCGTTTGTGAGCTGTACCAGGTACTTGATGATGGAGATGATGTCGTCCTTCGTCAGCACTTTCATGTCTAACGGGGTAGGAAGACCTAATTTTCTGTTGATCTTATAACGGCCTACGTCACCTAAATCGTAACGTTTGTCGGAGAAGAACAATTTATCAATGATACCCCTTGCTGTTTCATCATCCGGCGCATCAGCTCCGCGCAACTGGCGGTAGATGTGCTGAACGGCTTCCAGCTCGGAGTTAGATGTATCCTTGTTTAATGTATTATAGATGATGGAAAAATCACCACTCACCTCTTCTTTCTGAACAAACACGCTTTTCAATCCCATGTCTACAATGGTTTCGATATTCGCTTCATCCAGGATGCTATCGCGCTCCAGCATAATTTCATTACGCTCGATGCTCACCACTTCACCAGTATCTTCATCCACAAAGTCTTCCACCCAGCTTCTTAAAACGCGGGCTGCCAGCTTCTTGCCGGCATATTTATCAAGACTTTTCTTGTCTGCTTTTACTTCATCTGCCATGCCAAACAGCTGCAGAATATCTTTATCTGTTTCATAGCCGATGGCACGCAACAGGGTGGTTACCGGGAATTTCTTCTTACGGTCGATGTAAGCGTACATCACGTTGTTGATGTCCGTTGCAAACTCCATCCATGCGCCCTTGAACGGGATCACCCTTGCAGAGTAGATCTTGGTTCCGTTCGGATGTACAGATTGACCAAAGAAAACACCAGGTGAACGGTGCAGTTGGGATACAACAACACGCTCAGCACCATTAATAACGAAAGTACCTCTTGGAGTCATGTACGGAATGTTTCCTAAGAACACATCCTGCACAATCGTCTGGAAATCCACATGCTCCTCATCATTACAGCTTAAGCGGAGTTTCGCTTTCAACGGTACGGAATAAGTAAGCCCGCGCTCAATACACTCCTCGATGGTATAACGCGGAGGATCCACGAAATAATCAAGGAATTCCAGATTAAAGATATTTCTGGTATCTGTAATCGGGAAGTTCTCTTTAAATACTTTAAAAAGGCCTTCGTTGTTTCGCTTGTCTGGTGTGGTTTCTAATTGGAAGAAATCCTTGAAAGATTGGATTTGGATAGCCAACAGATCCGGTGTCTCAGTAACTTGTTTGATCTTTCCAAAATTTACTCTTTCGTTTGTTTGGGCTTTTTTTAGAGACATATTCGAAGTTAGCAGTTATATGACTTGTAAGAATTAGGGAAATTAAGATTTCTTTGCCAATACCATCCCAATTTATTTATGCCTTCTGCACGTGGTCAAAGTCACCTGGTAGTGATTCCCCGTTTTGACTCTCTGAAAAAGACACTTTCCCAAAGGGAATAAGGCCAAAAGTGCAAAAGCACTTTTGACCTTTAAAAGATGTATACTTAAGCAAAGAATTACTGAATTTCAACTTCAGCACCAGCTTCGGTCAGCTTAGCTTTCAGGTCTTCTGCCTCAGCTTTGGTAACGCCTTCCTTGATGGATTTAGGTGCACCGTCAACCAGTTCTTTCGCTTCTTTCAGACCTAAACCGGTCAGATCTTTAACGATCTTAACAACGTTCAGTTTGCTAGCACCTGCAGCTTTCAGGATAACGTTGAAGGCAGTTTTTTCTTCAGCAGCAGCAGCTTCGCCACCACCGGCAGCAACCACAACTGCAGCAGCAGCTGGTTCGATGCCATACTCGGATTTCAGTACATCTGCGAGTTCCTGTACTTCCTTAACAGTTAAACCTACTAATTGTTCAGCTAATGCTTTTACGTCTGCCATTTTATAATGTTTTAATGTAATGTTTGTAATGTTGTTGTTAATTATATTGTGACTTGGAAGCCAATGTTGTATATGGATAGCCCGCGGCCAGCCATATTATTCTGCTGCAGGTGCTTCCACCCCAGCTTCTTCTTTCTTGCCTTTTTCCAGTAAAGCAGCAATAACGCGCTTTGCAGGAGATTGCAACAGACCGATAACTTCGCCGATAAGCTCGTTCTTGGTCTTGATGTTGGTTAAAGCAGTCAGCTGGTTGTCGCCTACAAATACCTCATCGGCAACAAATGCAGCTTTCAGTACCGGTTTTTCCAGTTTACCGTTTGCTTTACGGAAGGAAGAGATGATCAGTGCCGGCTCTTTCGGGCTGTCAGAGAACATCAGGGCAGTTACGCCATGCAGACTGTCATAAACACCTGCATACTTTTCGCTGTCCAGAGATTCCAAAGCCTTACGGATCAGGGTGTTCTTAGCCACCTTCATTTCCACTTGCTTATCGAAGCACACTTTCCTCAGGTCATTCACCTGCGCTACCGTTAATGATTCGGTATTAGTGATATAAAAGTTGCTATATTGAGAGAACTTACTTTTCAGCAGTTCAATCGCTTCTTGTTTTTGATCTTTATTCATATTATAACGTTTGTAGCAAGCCCCATCTTTACAGATAACGGCTACAACTCGTGATCAATAATTAGTTTTGAACAGATTTAGTATCGATAACAATACCAGGACTCATGGTGCTAGCCATAGACAGACCTCTCAGGTAAGTACCTTTTGCAGTAGCTGGTTTCAGCTTGATGATAGCGTTGATCAGCTCTAATGAGTTCTGCTCAATTTTATCAGATGCGAAAGATACACGACCGATAGAAGCGTGGATGATACCAGCCTTATCTACCTTGAAAGTGATTTTACCGCCTTTAACATCGTTTACTGCAGCTGCAACGTCGTTGGTAACAGTACCGGTCTTAGGGTTTGGCATCAGGTTACGTGGACCTAAAATCTTACCCAGTTTACCGATCTTCGGCATTACAGCAGGAGTAGCTACGATTACGTCTACCTCAGTCCAGCCAGCTTCGATCTTCTGGATAAATTCATCCAGTCCAACGAAATCAGCACCTGCTTCTTTTGCAGCAGCTTCTTTATCAGGTGTGCAAAGCACTAACACCCTTTTAGTTTTACCAGTACCGTGTGGAAGCGTTACGGAACCACGGATCGCCTGGTCTGCTTTCTTAGGATCAACGCCTAAGCGGATATGTAAATCGACAGAACTGTCGAATTTAGTACAGTTAATATCTTTAACTAAGCTGGAAGCCTCTTTCAGGCTATAAATCTTATTTTTTTCGAGCTTAGCGTCAGCTACTTTTCTCTTTTTAGTTGCCATTTGTCAAAATGATTTTAAGATCCTGCCTCAACAGGGTGAAACAATTAGTTTTCCCAAGGGGCTTTACCATCAACAGTAATACCCATGCTGCGAGCAGTACCAGCCACCATTTTCATAGCGCTGTTCAGCGTAAAGCAGTTCAGATCAGCCATCTTGTCTTGTGCAATAGCCTCTACCTGAGCCCAGGAAACTTTACCCACCTTGTTACGGTTAGGTTCTTTAGAACCACTCTGCAATTTAGCAGCTTCCAGCAGCTGTACAGGTGCCGGAGGAGTTTTAATTACGAAGTCGAAAGATTTGTCTGTGTAAACAGTCAGCAACACAGGCAATACTTTACCCATTTTATCCTGGGTACGGGCATTGAACTGTTTGCAGAACTCCATGATGTTCACACCTTTAGAACCCAGCGCAGGTCCAATTGGAGGTGCAGGGTTGGCCTGGCCGCCTTTCACCTGCAATTTCACGTACGTTGCGATTTCTTTTGCCATGTTTCTTAATTTAATTTGGTTAAACGCTCCCTGCAAAACAGGAAACTCCCAAAAGTAAAAGACTAAAAATAACCTTTTAAAGGGGATGCAAAGGTATATATTATTACGAACTTGTCAAAAAGTATTTGAAATTGGGCATTCTTTTTGCTCATGATCAGATTTTTTTTACAAATCCATTGCATTTCCCGTAAAATTTCCTTATTCTCCGAAGCCGGCAAAGTTACAATTTATCCTCCATTTGCATACAACAATTCCTTACGCTTGCCTTTCTCCGTTTTGATATACTTATTCACAAACTGCTGCTCATCCCTTACCTTGTCCCTCATTTGTGCAAGTGCCCGCTGCAATTCCATGATATTCCCCTTCATCGCATCATCGCCACCCTGCAACCCGGATAGCGCCTTTTCAACCGCCCCCAGCCTCACCGCTATTTCCCCGATCGTTTTCCTTAACGTTTCATCCTCTACTTCCGGGGTAAACCGCCGGTTCCTGAAATCCACATACTCATTATATAATTGCACAATAGCTGCATAGTCGCGGCTCAGCCTGTTAAACTCGTCTATACTCCGGTTCCTGGCCTCAATTTCCTGGTTGGCGACCAGCACTTTGATCGACTGGTCCATCCAGTCCAGCTCGCTCATAATAAACGGATTGGCTGCTCCCCCGAAACGGCGGATCCTGGCAGCCGCATATTCCAGCCTTTGCAGTCTCGACTGCCGGAACCAGTTACTCAAAGTATCATTATAAGCAAAAACGGGGCGTTTGGTGGCAGCCGCAAAAGCCTGGCTGCCCTGTTCATCATGACGTAAAGGGAAAGGCAGCATCTGCCACATGGGATCATAAGGCATGTGAGTTTTCACTGCTACCTGCGGCGCCGTCCGGAACCAGGTCCAGTTGATCCCCGGCACAAAACGGCCGTTCTCCACCACCCCGGCTCCCCAGGTAGGATCTGTTATTGCCCACTGGGCTCCGTTCTTCACCACCACCCAATCATGCGAACCGGTGGGAATGCCGTTCTGCAGGCCATAACCGGTTACCACAGTGGCAGGAATTCCTGCTTTCCTGCATATCTGCGCATATAAAACCGCATAATCGGTAGACAGCCCCTTACGGGTACGCAATGTTTTAAGCATCGCAGCCGCCGAATCCCGGTAGCTGCTTACCCGGTTCATATTCTCCACATCATAGGCTATATGCGTGGCCATCCAGTTAAATAAAGCCTGTTGCAACGCTACAGCATTCCCTGTATGGGCTTTCAGCCATTTGGCCATCATCGTTGGAGAAGCCGTTGCCTCTTCCGGGACGGAAACAATTGCAACGGAGGCTGGTTTAACTTGTTTGAGCTTTCCTGGCTGGGCGCCCGCAGTGTTCATCAACAAGAATCCCAGCATCACAACAATCACTGATCTCATATCAACAGATATAGGGCATATGTGATAAACGAGAAAAAGCGTCCCGGGTAAACGGAACGCTTTTCAATAAAGATGTTATATAAGTTACTATGAAAGTTTTTCTACCTGCATGAAGTTCAGCTCTACCGGTGTAGCACGGCCAAAGATCTTTACAGTTACCTTCAGTTTTTTCTTGTCTTCAATTACTTCTTCTATCACACCGTTAAAGTCGTTGAACGGACCATCAATGATCTTAATGGTTTCGCCCACGATAAAGGGCTCGCTCATGGTCAATCCCTGATCACTCAGTTCATCTACCTTACCCAGCATTTTGTTCACTTCTGCTTTACGGAGTGCGATAGGTTTTTCTTTTCCGAGGAAGTGGATAACACCGGATACGTTACGTATTGCCTGTATTACTTCATCGGTCATTTTACCATCAACCGCTTCGATCATCACATAACCGGGATAAAAATTCTTTTCGCGCATTACCTTTTTACCAGCCTGCACCTTATAAACTTTTTCTACCGGCAGGAAGATCTGGCTGATCACGTTACCCCAGTCGGAGCGACGTACTTCAATATCCAGGTATTCCTTCACTTTTTTTTCCTTGCCACTAACAACGCGGAGTACATACCACTTTGTTTCCTGAGCAGGAAGATTGGCTGCATCCATTTATTTAGCTTTGAAAATTTGGTAATAGTGAGTTAACACGAAGTTGGAAGCGGCATCCATACCCCATACCAGTGCGGTAACAAATATTGTTGCTATCAGCACGATCATGGTAGAAGACTGGAGCTCTTGCCAGGTAGGCCAGGACACCTTGTAAACCAATTCATGATAAGACTCCCGGAAATAGTTTCTGATCTTATTCATTATATAAAGTTAACTATTTATGGTCAATTGTTTAAAGCCTAAAAAATGGTTGACTTGTTTTATTTTGTAATAACAACAATTCAACCATTTAATTATTTTTTAAACCCTGCACGGGTACTAGGATTCGAACCCAGATCAAAGGTTTTGGAGACCCGTATGCTACCGTTGCACCATACCCGTGTATAAAGCCATTAGCACTCAGCTTTCAGCGTCAGCAAATATCTAAAAAAATCCTGACATTTAATCGCCAAAGCTAATGGCTTTTAATATAATTGAGTTGCTTACTTCAGGATTTCAGTAACTTGACCAGCACCTACTGTACGGCCACCTTCACGGATAGCGAACTTCAGACCTTTGTCCATAGCGATAGGCTGGATCAGTTTAACAGTCAGAGTTACGTTATCACCAGGCATAACCATTTCAACACCTGCAGCGAGTTCAACTTCACCGGTTACGTCAGTTGTACGGAAGTAGAACTGAGGACGGTATTTGTTGAAGAACGGAGTGTGACGGCCACCTTCTTCTTTGCTCAGTACGTATACTTCGCATTTGAATTCAGAGTGAGGTTTGATAGAACCCGGTGCGCAGATAACCATACCGCGACGGATCTGGGTTTTCTCAATACCGCGGAGCAACAGACCAGCGTTATCACCTGCTTCACCTTCGTCGAGGAGTTTTTTGAACATCTCAACACCAGTACAAGTAGATTTCAGTGGTTCTTCCTGCAGACCTACGATTTCAACGTTCTCACCAACTTTGATACGACCGCGTTCGATACGACCTGTAGCAACGGTACCACGACCGGTGATAGAGAATACGTCTTCTACTGACATCAGGAACGGTTGATCAACCGGACGTGGAGGCAGCGGAATGTAAGTATCAACAGCATCCATCAGTTGGTCGATAGCAGAAACCCATTTTTCGTCGCCAGCGAGAGCGCCGGTTGCAGAACCCTGGATAACCGGAACGTTGTCACCATCAAAACCGTTAGAAGACAGCAGATCACGAATTTCGATCTCTACCAGTTCCAGCAGCTCAGGATCGTCTACCAGGTCAACTTTGTTCATGAATACTACGATACGAGGTACACCTACCTGGCGAGCCAGCAGGATGTGCTCTCTTGTTTGCGGCATAGGACCATCAGTAGCTGCCACCACGAGGATAGCACCGTCCATCTGAGCAGCACCGGTGATCATATTCTTCACATAATCCGCGTGACCAGGACAGTCAACGTGAGCATAGTGACGAGAAGCTGTCTGATACTCAACGTGAGCTGTATTGATAGTAATACCTCTTTCTTTTTCTTCAGGAGCAGCATCGATCTCATCATATCCTCTCTTCTCTGCCAGACCTTTATTTGCCAAAATTGTGGTAATGGCAGCAGTCAAAGTAGTTTTACCATGATCCACGTGGCCGATGGTACCAATGTTTACGTGGGGTTTATCCCGCTTGAAGGTTTCTTTTGCCATTGTATTTTCTTTTTAGATGGTTTGTAAAGATTGTATTGATTGTTGTTTTAAAAAAACGGTTTTACAAACTTGTACCGTTGATGAGAATTGAACTCATGGCCTTCCCTAAATAAAAATGGGTTGCTCTTCCATTGAGCTACAACGCTAAGTTTTAATTTCGGAGTGCAGAATTAACAAATTCGAATTCCGAAATTCGAATTTTATGGAGTTTGTTGAGGCGATTGAAAAACTCACTACAACTATTCTTCTAAAATTCATTTGAGCTGTTGAAGAGAATTGAACTCTCGACCTCTTCCTTACCAAGGAAGTGCTCTACCCCTGAGCTACAACAGCTTGAAAAATTGCTTAAAAATACGAGCGGGAGACGAGGTTCGAACCCGCGACCTACAGCTTGGAAGGCTGTCGCTCTACCAACTGAGCTACTCCCGCATTTTTTAATTCACTAAGCTTCCGGCAAACAACACTGCAACTTTCCACTTATAGAATTATTAGAATAAAAATAAGAGCTTTATAAGGCTGTTGTACCACAGGTTTAGGGTATTGTCTACTACTTCTGAATAACTCACCTTCTACTCACAACTATGTTCCGCCTCTGCGAAGGGCAAAAGCGGAACACGCTGTTTTGTGGGCAGGATAGGATTCGAACCTATGAAGACGTAGTCAGCGGATTTACAGTCCGCCCCATTTGGCCGCTCTGGAACCTGCCCTAACTATCTTTTGATTTTGTCATCCGGTGCATCCATATCACCAAATAAAAACCGATGAGCCAGCAGAGGGATTCGAACCCCCGACCCACTGATTACAAATCAGTAGCTCTGGCCAACTGAGCTATGCTGGCATCTTTCAAAAAACATTCTTTCAAGTAAAGTAACTCGTTGAAAGAGAGCGCAAAATTAAGAGATTTTTTCAATTCTCAAAATCTTTTTTTCAGTTTGTTACAGATATTTAAAATTTTATCTGCTTCCCCGAAAACGCCCTACCATAAAGAACTTTGCTACCTTTACCGACCCTCTTTTTGAATCGGGATGGCAAAGGTAGCAAAGAGATTAATATTTCCAAAATTATTTCAGAAAATTATTGAAATTTCTTTTCCTTCTTTCTTTTAACCTGCTCAACCAGGGATTCAAAGGCCAGGTCGAAGGACTCTTCGAAAGATTTAGACTCATGTTTAACAAACAAATCCTGACGGGGTATTCGAACTCGGATCTCTGCTATTTTATCTTTGATCTGATGCGCAAAATTGTCCAACTTTAGAAATACGTCCACACTAATGATTCGATCATAAAAAGTGTTTAACTTCTGCACTTTCTTGTTCACGTGATCTATCAATTTGGAATCAGCATCAAAATGCACAGTTTGAATTTGTACGTTCATAGCACTAATTTTTTAAATATTTAACAATCTAGGTTCTAGTTAGTAAAGGAAGGTCATAGGCATTCTCTTTTAGTATAATGAACTTGATTACTAATATAGTCACTTTTGCAATGCAATGCTGTTTAGCTGCGTAATATTTTGTTAAAAGCCTGAAATAATAATTATGCTTTCGGGTGCGCCTGCTTATACACCTTCTTTAACTGTTCTATCGTATTATGCGTGTAAACCTGTGTGGCGGCCAGACTGGAGTGCCCCAGCAACTCCTTGATCGCATTCAGGTCTGCCCCGTTATTGGCAAGATGTGTGGCAAAGGTATGCCTCAATATATGCGGACTCTTCTTCTTTAATGTAGTGATCTGGTGCTCGGTAAGATACTTTCTCACCGTCAGGTATACATATTTCGGGTATAAACGCCTGCCACTGTGCGGATGAACCAGCAATACCCCCTTCTCAAATTCTTCCAGCCGGCGGCGCTTCTCCTCTGTGTACGCGCGTATCTGTACCAGCAGCCCGGGGCTCACCGGTATGATCCGCTCCTTCCCCCCTTTCCCCATTACCTTTAAAGATTGGTTTCCCTCGTCTACCCGGAATTCCTGTAAAGCAATCAACTCCGACAAACGGATACCCGTCTGGTAAAAGATCTCAAAAATTAACCGGTGGGTAATGCCTTCAAAATCGTTGGCGAAAATATATGGGGAAATAGCCGGGGCAGGACTCACATTGTCTTCCAGCGCCCGCATGCCCTTTTCTTCGATATACCCGGGCAGGCGACGGCTGATCTTGGGCGCAATAACCCTGATCATGGGCGACTGTTTAATCAGGCCCTGACGCAGACAGAATTTGAAAAAAGATTTGAGTGTGGAGATTTTGCGGTTAACACTTTTGGCGGTCATGGTATCTTCCATGAGCTTCGCCAGCCAGCTGCGGATCATAATATGACTGAGATCCCCAACAGCTGTATCGCCATAGCTAAAGGTTATATAGTCAAGAAACTGGGAAAGATCGTTGCGATAGGCAGTGCAGGTATGCGCTGAGTACCGTTTCTCGAGCCGGATATAGGATATAAACCGCTCCGCTAAGGAATATAAAGCTTCGTTCAACACAAAAAGATTGATGATTGTAAAGTTATTAAATAACCTTACAATCATCAAATATTTTGAGCTGCTAAAGGCTTATCGCCTGAGCAATATTAATCTTCAAATTTACCTGTTGCCAACTGTTGTTTGTAAACGGCTTTTAACACCTGGTTACGACGTTTAACAGATGGTTTAGTAAAAGACTGGCGCGTTCTCAGCTGCAGTAAAATGCGAGCTTTTTCAAACTTCTTTTTATACTTTTTAAGCGCCTTGTCTATGTTTTCGCAATCTTTAGAATCAATGATCAACATAATTTTTGCCTCTTATTTTTAGGAACGCAAAGATAATACAAGATTTGTAAAAAAACAAAAGACCATAAGAATTATTCCATTTCCCCACCTTCAACTCCATATAAGATCACCCATAACAGCAAATCGGGGGTAAAATTCCGGAACCGGTGCGATGCACCGGCAGGCACAAACAGGAAATCACCCACTCCCACCTTCACTACCTTCCCTTCCATTTCAAACTCCCCGCTCCCCCTCATCACCAGGTAAATCTCATCCTGAATATGCGGTTCCTGTCTATCTATCTCATCCGGGGCAAAAATGACTCCCCGCATGGAACCGTGCTCAAACAATACTGCGAAATCATCATCGCTTTTCTCCAATTGTCGTAACGACTCGGCAAAAGAAACATGAAATCTCATCCTGTGGTTGATTTAACGTGTTCTCAGATAACCGAAATTAAGAAAGAATTGCGAAATAGCATGACGGGTGGACCGGAAGCACACGCCCCCGGTCCACCCGTTATATATAAAATAAGGTAGCCGGCCAATTCCCGCCTAGTCCTTCAGCTTCTTCTTCAGCAGGCTTACCTGGTCCTGCAGATGGCTCACCATGTCCGCCAGGTGGTTTACACTCATCCGGCTTTGCTGCCCTGCTTTACTGATCACCGCATCAGACTGCCACAATTCCAGTACTTCCTCCATGTCCACGCCATAAGGCTCAAACTGCGGGTTATCAGATACCAGCGTGATCTTTGATTTAGAACGGTTATTCTTCAGTATCCGCTTAAAAACAATGCCCTCCCTGGAAGTGATCACCACATAGGTTTCATTGTTCTTGATCTCATCCCATCCTTCTATCTTATGGCAAACGATCACCGATCCTGAAGTAACAGGCAACATGGAATCTCCCGCTATTTCAAAAGCCCTGTAATCACCGGCCCCCAGCATAGGAAGGGTAAAGGTGTTCAGTTCTTCAATGAATTCGTCGTCATTATAACCGGCCAGGTAACCGGCGGCCGCTTTTACCGGCACAAAATGGATCGCCTGACGGGAATTCCCCAGCTTAAGCTGGCGGCGCTTCTCCAGGAAATTATCTTTCTGGGAGCCAAGATCACGGCGGAGCAGATCATCAATAGACACCCGGAACATATCACTCACCTGTTCCAGGATCTCCGTACGGGGCTCTGCACGCTCTTCCTCATATGCACCCAGCAACGAACGCTTGATACCGAGCTTATCGGCAAACTCTTGCTGCGTCCAGGCTTTTTGCTTACGCAGGTATTTCAAATTCTGACATACTACGGACATAACCTAAATAATTTAGTACCTTGCTAACAAAATTAGCAAATATTTTTATCATTTACCAAATATATTCGGGCGGCGTGGCTTATTTTTGCCCGGTAAAATCCAACTCGATATGTTAATAAACTATGTACACTCGTTCCTAAGATGGGCTATATTGCTGGCTGGGCTCTGGGCGGTAATCCGCTCCCTGAAAGGCGTAACAGGTAACGCACCATATGCTGCAGCAGATAAAAAGGCCGGGCTTTTCTTCATGATCTTCTGCGATCTTCAGCTGGTAGTAGGATTGATCCTTTTTTTCCTGAGCCCTCTTTCCAAAGCAGGCATAGCCGATATGGGAGGAGCTATGAAGGATCCCGTTTTACGCTTCTTCACAGTGGAACATGAAACAATGGCCATCATCGCCATCGCGCTGGTACATATCGGTAAATCAAAAATCAAGAAAGCCGTTTCAGACGCACAGAAACATAAGCTGGGCCTGATCTTTTTTGGCCTTGCCCTTATTCTTATACTGGCGCTCATTCCATGGCCATTCCGGGCAGCGCTGGGCAAAGGCTGGTTCTAAACCCTATAGCGGCCGGATCCCCCCTTATAAAGAGGCGGTGTTTCCCATTAGAGCCTGCTGCCTCCCCGAAAAATTAAAAAGTATATACCGCTTTATAAAATTAAATGGCGTCCTGGTCAGGGACGCCATTCTTTTTCCGATGTATTGATTGACCACTGAATTAACCTTTGTCTTTATTATATAACCTGAAAGAATAGATGTAGGGTAATGCCGCCAGCACAAGTGCCGCAAAGAAAATAATAAATACCCCCGTAATAAGCGACAGGAAAAATCCTCCAACAATGATCACAGCGCCAATACTGATCCACAGGGTGCTCGCCATCTGGTGCGTTGCTGTCCATATTTCCGGGCTTTGTAATGTCCACGGCGTTCTTACCCCTACATAATTGTTAGGTTTCAGTTTGCGCAGGTACGCCCCTATACCCACAATCAGCAACCCTACGCCTATAAAAGCCCAGCGCTCCATGATAAATGGCTTGCCCTGGTTCACCAGGAAAATAATGATACAGGTAAATACTGCCTGGTAAGCATGGATCAGGAACCGTATCCTGTAATACTCTTTATGCTCCATCTCAATAGCAGAAGGCCTTAACTGGGTTTCATCGGCCCGCGGAATATAACGGAACAGGAAATAGATCAACCCGTTGGTAAAAAAGAGAAAGATCATCAGCAGCAGAAAATCATTCTTCGTCCCCATCTCGGGAGAGCCCGCCGCATTCACACTATTGGATAATACAGCTGGTAAGTCTTTGTAGATAACAGCCAGGTAAACCATCGGCACCAGCAGTAAAGCGAGGATAAGTAACTCCCTGGTAAAATCCGGTTTTTTCATGTGGAGATCAGTTTAAATGTTCACATAACTCCTTTTTCCTTCATTTCCATTCTCCTATCTATTACATATTGATTGCCAGATATGTTGTATTAAAGTTACGAAAATTGGGGCGACCGGAATTTCAATATTTTTTACTAATTTTATTAGCATTACTAAATAAATTAGTAACTTAGTGGTCACTTTAAAAGGGATTCCGGCTGGCAGGCCTGCTGCTATACTACCCTCCCTCTGCCCGGTCCGCCATCCGTAATCACTTTTAACAGCCCCTGCCTGTTCCGTCCTTTGTTTATCCATAAACCGTTGCCATTATGATCACTTTACAACAGCGAACAATAGCGCATTTCGACCTGGACTGCTTCTTTGTATCAGTAGAATGCCTGCGGGATAGTCGCCTCAGCGGTAAGCCCTTGTTGGTAGGCGGCAGTAGTGATCGCGCGGTGGTAGCTGCCTGCAGCTATGAAGCAAGACGGTACGGCATCCATTCAGCTATGCCCATGAAAACCGCCCTGCGCCTTTGTCCACATGCCATTGTGCGCAGCGGCGACATGGAGCTGTACAGCGCTAAATCCAGGGAGATCACAGAGCTCATCGCCGGGAAAGCCCCCCTCTATGAGAAGTCTTCCATTGATGAATTCTACCTGGATCTCTCCGGCATGGACAAGTTCTTTGGCTCGATGAAGTGGACCTCCGAACTGCGGAAAACGATCATAAAAGAATCAGGACTGCCCATTTCATTCGGACTGGCCTCCAACAAACTCGTTTCCAAAGTAGCCACCGATGAAGCCAAACCTAATGGTCAGCTTGAAATCCTGTTTGGAGAAGAAAAAAATTTCCTGGCGCCGCTGGCGGTGGAAAAGATCCCGATGGTAGGCCGTGAAACCGGCGCCCTGCTGAGGCGCCGCGGCGTAGAAACCGTAAAAACACTGAGTGAAGTGCCCATCTCCCTGCTGGAAGCATGGATGGGAAAAAACGGAATAGCCCTCTGGAAAAAAGCCAATGGAATCGATGAATCGCCGGTGGTGCCTTTTTATGAACAGAAATCCATCTCCACGGAAAGTACCTTTCCCGCAGATACTATCGACATGCAATTCCTGCACGCAGAACTGGTACGCATGACGGAAAAAATTGCGTTTGAACTGCGACAGCAGAATAAACTTACCGGTTGTATCACCCTCAAAATCCGGTACTCAGACTTTGAAACCGTTACCAAACAAATGTCCATCCCCTACTCCTGCGCCGATCATGTACTGCTGGAAAAAGTAAAAGACCTCTTCAAAAAACTGTACGACCGACGCCTGCTGGTACGCCTTATCGGCGTGCGTTTCAGCCATCTCGTTCAGGGTAATTACCAGATCAGCCTGTTCGACGATAAACAGGAAATGATCGCACTTTACCAGGCTATAGACCAGATCAAGAACCGCTTCGGATGGGAATATCTGATGAAAGGCACCAACGTAATACCGCCGGAAAAAAAAGGACAGCTCCGGCCCAAAAAAGATATCATGCCGTACTTTAAATAATCATTCATGTTCCTTAACTGCAAAACATTTTTCAGCCTGCGATATGGCACTATGCCCGCGGAAATGCTGGTCCGCAAAGCACATGAACTGGGAATCGGCACACTTGCGCTCACCAATATCAACATCACCTCCGATGCATGGGAATTTGTAAGCCTCTGCCGCAAACACGATATTAAACCTATACTCGGACTGGAATGCAGGAATGGAAATGATTTCAAATATCTCCTGCTGGCAAGGAACCAGGAAGGCTGGTATCATATCAACGTTTTTTTATCCACTCACCTGCAACAGGAAACACCCTTCCCCGACCAGGCCCCCGTTATTCCGGACACCTGGGTAGTATATGAGCTTGGAAGCCGCTCTCCTGAAGACCTGGCGCCTCATGAGCTGATAGGCATTAAACCCTGGCAACGCAATAAATTATTCAGAACAGATACTGCCGCACTGCGTAATAAACTGGTGATCCTCCAACCCGTTACCTTCCAGGACAACACCCATTATGAACTGCACCAGCTGCTGCGCGCCATCGATATGAATATCCTGATCACACAGCTGGAACCGGCTGCTACCGGCCATCCGCAGGAACAATTCATTACGCCGGCTGCACTCGTGGAACACTTCGCCGATTACCCGCATATCGTACAGCGTACCGTGGAAGTGATGGAAGATTGCTGCATAGAAACAGCCCTTCATCATTCCATCTCCCGGAATAAAAAATGTTTCCTGGGCAGCGTGGAAGAAGACCGTGCAAAACTCCGGGAACTGGCCCTGGAAGGCATGATATACCGCTATGGCCATGATCATAAAGAAGCGCGGTCGCGGATCGAAAAAGAACTGGCCATTGTGGCGCAGCTGAACTTTGAATCCTACTTCCTCATCACCTGGGATATCATACGCTATGCACAGGAACGCGGTTTCTTTTATGTGGGCCGGGGAAGCGGCGCTAATTCCATTATCGCCTACTGCATAAAAATTACGGATGTAGATCCTATGGAGCTTGATCTTTATTTTGAAAGATTTTTGAATCCCTACCGCAGCTCGCCCCCTGATTTTGATATCGATTTTTCATGGCGCGACCGCGATGAAATTATCCGGTACGTTTTCAATAAATACGGCGCGCAACATACCGCCCTGCTGGGCACCGTCACCACTTTTCAAACCAATGCCGTTATCCGTGAACTGGGAAAAGTATACGGGCTTCCTAAAAAGGAAATCGACAGGATCCTGGAAAATGGCTTCCACATTAAGCTGGAAGACGATAGCATCCATCAGAAAATAGCCCGCTTCAGTAAACTGATGGATACAGAAAAAGCATTTCCCAACCATCTCAGCATTCATGCCGGCGGTATCCTGATCAGCAATGAGCCCATTCACCGGTATTGCACTACGTACCTGCCGCCCAAAGGCTTTATCACCGCACAACTGGATATGTGGCAGGCGGAAAGAGCAGGCCTGTTTAAGTTTGATATCCTCAGTCAGCGTGGCCTCGGTCATATCCGCGATGCAATTGATATCATTAAGAAAAATCGCGGCACAGACATCGACATTCACAATGTAAAAGCATTCCAGGCAGACCCTCTCGTACGGAAGAACCTGGCAGAGGTGAACACTATTGGTTGCTTCTATATCGAATCACCCGCTATGCGGCAACTGCTGCTGAAACTGGGCTGCGATGATTATCTCACCCTGGTGGCCGCCAGTTCCATTATCCGCCCCGGTGTGGCGCAATCAGGGATGATGAAGCAATATATCCACCGCTACCGCAATCCATCCCAGGTGGTATACCTGCACCCTGTTATTGAGGAACTGCTGAAAGAAACTTTTGGTATCATGGTGTACCAGGAAGATGTTATTAAGGTGGCGCACCGGTACGCCGATATGGAACTTGCAGATGCCGACAGCCTGCGACGGGCCATGGCAGGGAAATACCGGGGATCGAACGACTTCAGGATGATCCAGGAACGTTTCTTCCGCAACTGCGAACGGCTCAACCGGCCACCGGATGTATCAGCAGAAGTATGGAGGCAGATCGCCAGCTTCGCCAATTTCTCCTTTTCCAAAGCGCATTCCGCCAGCTTCGCGGTGGAAAGCTACCAGAGCCTCTACCTGAAAACATATTTCCCCGCAGAATTTATGGTAGCTGTTATCAATAACTTCGGCGGCTTCTATAACCGCGAGCTCTATTTCCGGGAACTGCAGAAAACAGGCGTAACATTACATCCTCCCTGTATTAATCACAGCGACTATGCCACCAATATCAGTGGCCGCGATGTGTACACAGGCCTGATCCATATAGAAGGCCTGGAACAACAGTTGGCGGAAAGGATCCTGAAAGACCGTGAACAATACGGCCCGTTTTTACACCTGGAGGATTTTACCAGCCGCATCCCCACAGGGCCGGAACAACTGGAAATACTGATCCGTATCGGTTGTTTCAATTTTACCGGCCATACCAAAAAGGAATTGCTGTGGAAAAGCAGTTTGCTTGTAAGTAAGAAAGAAGCCAACCCACACAGCGTTTCCCTGTTCGGTAATACCACTGCTGTTAATTGCGAATTACCCACGCTGGCGTACCACGCACATGAAGATGCCTTTGATGAAATAGACCTGCTGGGCTTCCCGCTGCAATCTCCGTTCAAGGTATTACAACACGATCAAAGTGCGTATATGCCTTCCCGTGAGTTCAGGCAACATATCGGCCAGCCGGTTACAACACTGGGTTACCTGGTTACCACCAAAACCCTGCGCAGCAATAAAGGCGAGCCCATGTGCTTTGGCACATTCCTGGACCGGGACGGCGCATTTATGGATACCATTCATTTTCCCGAAAGCTTTCGCAGATACCCCTTTCAAAAAGGCGGTTTCTATGTGCTCCAGGGCATAGTGGCAGAAGAATATGGCGTAATACAGCTGGAAATCAATAAAATGTGGAAGATTGGGTATTTTGAAGATAAAAAGCTCTAATCCCGACAATTTGTTGTATTTTTGCGACAAATGTCGGGTATATGAAACACGTAAAAGGATACCGCGTGCAGGAAAATGCGTTGTTAATAGTAGAACAGCCAGGAGGAAGTGCATATATTGCCGGTAGTGGCTATTTTGATTTTATACAACTTTCCCGCAGTGGAATTATTAAAAGAGCTTTATTGAACCTGAGCAGGCAGCTGTCTTTTTCTTTATCAGAACTGGCACAGGTGGTCCATGTTTCAGAAAGAACGCTGCAACGCTATGCAGACGACGAGAAATTGTCTGCCGACACGTCTGAGCGTGCTATTTTACTCTCCCAACTTTACCAGCGCGGCACTGAAGTATTCGGTCAGCTGGAAAACTTCAAGGAATGGATGCGAACTCCGTTACCTGCCTTCAACTATCAAACCCCTATTTCGCTTTTAGATACCACTTTTGGGTTCCAGCTTATCCAGGATGAGTTGGGGCGCATTGAACATGGCATCTTTGCATAAATCTACGAAACCATCAACATGGAAGTATACAGGATCAGTAAGTGCGCTTACATCAATGATCTGAGTGGAACAGGTGCGCGCCTGTATGGAGGCCGCTGGAACAGCCCGGGGCATGCTATTGTGTATACGGCCGGCAGCAGGGCCTTATCTGCGCTGGAAGTGCTGGTACATATTCCTTTGAAAAATATTGTACAGGACTTCTGCATCGCTACCCTGCAGATCCCGGATAATATTGCCATTAAAGTGCTCACCAAATACGATCTGCCCTCCGGCTGGCAATCGCTGGCGCCCTCGCCGGAACTGCAATGTATCGGGGATGAATGGATAGATACTGCTAAATATGCGGTGCTCCGCATCCCTTCTGTAGTTATTGCCGATGAATATAATTACCTGATCAACCCGCTGCATCCCGATGCTGAAAATATTACCATCGTGAATACCCAGCCCTTCGTATTTGATCAGCGTTTGAAGAAATAAAAAAACAGCGGACAATCATCCGCTGTTTTCTGTCTCTCAACATCTTTCTTCCTATTCCAGGCCAAATAATCCCTTATTCAGCACCTGCAGCGTTTTCTCTTTATACTGACCATTGATCAGGATAGATATGTTATGCCTGCTGCCGCCATAGGAGATCATCCGTAAAGGAATTTCTTCTATTGCATCAAATAATTTGGTGATGATAGATGGAGTAGCCGCTACCTCGTTACCAACAATGGAAACGATGGTTTGATGATAATCCAGTTCCACCGTGCCGAATGGCTGCAGCTCTTTCAGGATCTGGTCCAGGTACTGCTGGTTATCGATGGTAACAGACACCGCTACTTCAGAAGTAGTGATCATATCGATAGGTGTGCGGTACTTCTCAAATATTTCAAAAATCTTGCGGAGGAAGCCGTAGGCCAGCAACATGCGGCTCGACTTGATCTTGATGGCAATGATGCCGTCTTTTGCAGCAATAGCTTTTACCCCGTTGCCATTAGGCATTTCAGTGATGATAGTGCCTTTTGCTTCCGGCTGCATGGTGTTCAGCAGCTTCACCGGGATGTTGAAATGCTGCGCCGGCCAGATAGAGGCAGGATGCAGGATCTTGGCGCCAAAGTAGGCCAATTCTGCCGCTTCATCAAAGGAAAGCTGATCAATAGGGAAGGTTTTTTTCACTACCCGCGGATCATTGTTGTGCATGCCATCGATATCTGTCCAGATCTGCACTTCATCTGCCTGGATAGCAGCGCCTATCAGGGAAGCAGAATAGTCGCTGCCGCCGCGTTTCAGGTTATCCACCTCGCCTTTGGCGTTACGGCAGATATATCCCTGTGTGATAAAGATATGCTGTCCTTTATGCTGGCTGATCAGGTTAGCCAGCTTGATCTTGATCTTTGGAATTTCCGGTTCTTCAAATTCATCGATGCTCATGAAATCCAGCGCCGGCAACAGTACTGCGGGAATGCCGGCTTCTTCGAGATATACGCAGAAAAGACGTGTGGACAATAACTCGCCCTGTGCAAGAATATCTTTATTCAATGCTTCGTTGAAAGATATTTTCAGGATGATATTCAGAAATTCGAAGTGTTCATCAACGATAGCCTTGGCATTTGCGCGGCCGGCTTCCTGCTTCACCAGGTCGTTGCAAAAGGTCCGGTAATGGCTTTCCAGCTTATCTATCTGCTGCTTTGCCTGTTCCTTCTTGCCTTCCGACAGCGACTGACTGATTTCCACGAGAGAATTTGTGGTGCCTGACAGTGCAGACAACACCACAATTTTCTGATCATTATCTGCTGTGATCAGTTGCGATACCGACTGCATACGCTCTGGTTTTCCCACGGAGGTTCCACCAAATTTTAACACTTTCATCTGAATGTATATTTTGCTTTAGCTACCCGGAATGCTGCATTGGCTTCACTCCGGATGTTTTTTATGAACGATTGAGAATTAAAAATTCAAATTAAACTTAGCAGCAACTTCCTGCAAATCCTTTACCACTGGCGCTATTACGGGAACGCCCTTTTCCAGCCGCTCATGATGCATTTCCCTTTCAGGGTCCCCGGGGATCAGTACTTTTTTCCCCGCTACCGGTGCAGCTGCGCGAAAACGGCCGATCCAGGTGTCCATATTCGCCTTAAACTCATCTGCCGGCCGGAATGCGTCTACACGCATAGCGCCGAAGAAATGCCCCAGGCCCTCTCCTACCGGATCCGGCGCCAGCGGGAGAAAACTCACAAAAGGCGGCGCCCATGGACCATAATTGGCGCCTGAAAGAACGGCCGAAAATATATCAACAATTGCTCCCAAACAATACCCTTTATGACTTCCATGCTCACGATCGCCACCGAGAGGTAGCAAAGCCCCGCCACTCTTGAGTTCATGAGGATTGTTGCTTGGGTTGCCTTCTTTATCCTGGATCCATCCGTAAGGAGCTTCTTCATTTTTACGTTGCAATATTTCCAGCTTACCATTCGCTGCGGTGGTAGTAGCGAAATCGGCCACAAATGCAGGCTGCTCCTTTGCCGGAATAGCCACTGCAATGGGATTGGTGCCCAGCATACGTTCAGTGGAAAAAGTGGGCGCTACCAGTGGACTGGCATTGGTCATTGCCATCCCTATCATATCCTGGTCCAGCGCTTTCATAGCGTGGTAACCAGCGATCCCAAAGTGATTGGAGTTTTTCACGCTTACCCAGCCGGTACCTGCTGCTGCAGCTTTTTGCATGGCTACTTCCATGGCATAAGGCGCTACTACCAGCCCCAGGCCGGCATCGCCGTCGATAACAGCTGTGCTGGGAGTTTCATGTACCACCCGGATATTGGGCCTGGCATTGATCCGCTTAGCCTCCCATAAACGAACATAGCCCGATAAGCGGGCTATTCCATGGGAATCAATACCTCTCAGATCTGCCGATACCAGCACTTCGCTGGCCAGGGCTGCATGTTCCAGGCTGCAACCCATGTGGATAAATACTTCCCTGGTGAATTCTCTCAAATGATGATAAGAAAAAATATGCTCCATCTGTCAACGGGGTTAGGCCTGAGCGGTGGGGCCACCGAAATTCAATGGTACTGACACCTGCTCCTGGTCCTGGATCGGGCCGTGTACAGATTCGTATTTCTTAATATTATCAAGCATGGCTTTCATAAAACGCTTGGCATGCTGCGGTGTGAGTATAATACGCGACTTCACCTTAGCCTTTGGCAGACCGGGCATCACATTCACAAAGTCTACCACAAACTCGGCATTGGAATGGGTGATGATAGCGAGATTCGCATATTGCCCCTCGGCGATTTCTTCATTCAACTCTATATTAAGCTGATTCTGTTCTTCATGCTGATTTTCCATGTTGTACGATTTAGCCGTACAAAAATAGAAAAAGAGGACTCAAATGAGCCCTCTTTTTTTATAAACAGCGGATTGACCGGTACTAATAGTCGTCTTCGTCGAATTTTGTCCGCAGTACACCCGCCACCACGTACTTCTTCCCGGGATCGGAAGAAATTTGCAGTTCCATGTAAATACTGTCGGTTACATGCCCGGCTTTTGATTTACCTCCATCAGGGAAAACCTTTCCGGAAGTGATGGTAACGGTAGCGGCACTGTTCTCATCTTTGGCATTGGTGGCACTGAATGTGAGATCGGAAAGGTTCACATCTACCTTCGACTGGAAATCAAATCCCAGTCCTTCATCCTGTACCCACATTTGCTTCCCGTCATCGGCGGCCGTGTTAAAAGTATTGATCTGCACATGGTCCCCGTCCAGCTGCGGAGCACCGTTGAGCGACATGGTTACCCACCAGGTGCCAGCCATTTTCACTACCTGCGTGTTCTTCACCTCCGGCAATTCTTTTTTACAGGAAGCAAAAAGAACAGCGCCAGCCAGCAGCAACCCTGCGATATATAGTTTATTCATTATTGTTCTCATGGTAATTGTTTTAAGATCCGTTAACATTATAAAGCCCACCAAACTTTTTGATAAATAGGCACTTCCGCTGGTGTATTACTGTTCCTGCTCCTTTCCACATCCGGGAATACCAGTCGTTTGGGGAATTTGCCGGCGCCGGTTACCCCGTTACGGGAATATACCAGCTGGCCGGGGATGTAAGACGGATCAGTAGAATATACTGGGCTGTACTTGGGATACCCCGTTCTGTTTTGTTCCAGGAAACCTTCCAGTGCATGCGAACCGGGGAAAGAAGCCCATTTCTGCATAATGATGGCTTCCAGTTTTTTATCGAAGGATGCTCCTGTTGGATAAGCATATACCTTTCCTGCCTGGATGAAAGTATCAGCACTCAGTTTGTATTGCTGGAATGCAGCACGTACTCCTGCATCATAGTAATCTTTCGCCTTGGCGCCACCGAAGTACCGTTCGTCTGCTTCAGCCAGCATAAAATTGGTTTCAGCCCTGGAAATCAGGTAAGCGGTGTCTATAGCTGTTTGCCTGTAAATAGCTGCTACATTGTAAGTGGGAGATAAACTGGTAAAATCGCCCTGGTTGATGCCATAATAAACGTCCCTTGCTGCACCCGGTGCACGGAAGATCTTGTTCATCCGTGAATCTTTGTTCTTCTGCAGCCACGACATCATGGTATAGCTTGCGCGGATGTTGGTGGTAGTATTCAGGCTGCGGATATTGGATTCATATAAGGGATTGTCCTGGCCCGGAGCATCCTTGAAGTTACTGTAGGAAGCATCCACATCGGTGAGGAACTCAGCGCCGCTGTTAATCAACTCCATGATCTTTGTTCTTGCCTGGTTGGGATCTGCATTCACCAGCCGCAGGTACATTTTCAGTTTCAGCGTATTGGCAAACTTCACCCATTTATCCATATCTCCCTTGTAAATAATATCCTGCGCGGCATTCTCATCAAGGATGGTAACGGTGAGGTCTTTTGACAACGCAACATCCAGTTCTTTCAGCAACCATTGATAAATGCTATCGCCCCTGTCAAATTTCGGCTGCAGCTGGTTTAATCCCCCAAAGGCTTCCTGGTAAGGTACCTGGTCGTACAGGTCTACCAGTATCTGGTAGGAATATGCCTTCATCACGGTTCCCATCAAACCAAAACTATAATCATGCAGGCTGTCGCACAATTTTAGCATCAGGCTGTAATCTTCCAGTGCACCGGAAAACATCTGTGTATACAACGCATTGTAGTCGGTACGCTGGATGTTATAGGCATCAATTGTTTTATACTGATTAGAGGCATTGCTCTGTGTCCAGTATTGCGCCCAGATACCACCAATGATAGCACCATCAGTACCGGCGCATGATATGGTAGACATCACTGCCGGTGGGAACAGCACATAAGGGGTAGCCTTCTCCAGCGGCGGGTTATTTGGATCGTTGTTGATATCCAGGTTCTTCTTGCAGGACGTGCCCAACATCACTACCGCAGAAAGAAGGATAAAAATATATTGATGATTGTACGTTTTCATGATATCAGAATTTAAAAAGATTAGAAGGTTACCCTCAATGAAACACCATAAGATTTGGTGGTAGGCATGCTCCTGAATTCACCGAGCTCACTGTTCAGGTCATTACCATAGTTGGATACTTCAGGGTCAATGGATGTATTGCCTTCCGGTGTCCATATAAATAAGTTGCGCGCAAAGGCTGTCAGCGTCAGGTTGCTGGCGGCAATTTTCCTGGCAGCCGAAGAAGGTAAGCTGTAAGAAAGCGTGATATCGCGCAGTTTTAAAAAGGTTTTATCAAGAATACGCTGTGAATAGGCACTGCCTTTATTGGTAGTATGATACCAGTAGGCATCATAATTATAGTCTGTGAGCGGAATGGTGTTTTCACCATATATCGGCTTAGCCTGGGCATCAGTACCTATCTGCATTACAGAGTTTGGCACTACGAATGCCCGCCTGTCGTTATAGGTAGTTTGCAACGCATTTCCTACGAAGTAGGTAAGATCCGCAGTACCGGAGTAGAACACGCCTCCTTTTCTCCAGTCAAAAGAGAAGCCGAGGGTAAAGTCTTTATAGCGGAGCGTATTTACCAATCCCATGGTAAAATCGCGCTGGGAGGTACCGTAATATCCATCCACATCTGCTGCCTTTGGCAACCCGGTAGCATCCACAATTGTTTTCCCGTCTGGTGTGGTGGCCGATACCGGTGCATAAAATACTCCGAGCGGATCACCCTTGCGGGCCACAAATTTTACGTCGTAAACAAAATTCAGTACAACCTGGTTAAGCCCTGATGGCAGTTCTTCGACTGTATTCCTGTTGCGGGCATAAGTATAATTTATGTTCCAGGTAAAATCTTTTGTTTCTACGGGTATAATGTTAACAGATAATTCTATACCCTTATTCCTCACCTTACCAAAGTTCTGCGTAATGCTGGCATAACCGGAACTGGGTGTGGTAGGCACTGCAAGGATCTGACCTTTGGTAAGTTTGTTATAATAGGCAAGATCAAATCCTAACCTGTTGCGCAGGAATTTCACTTCACCACCCAATTCATATTCTGTACTCAGCTCGGGGCCAAGCTCAGGGTTACCAATATTATCACCTACCGTGTAACCCGGGATACCATTAAAAGGAAAATCCAGCGTACCAAAAGGAAGATCTATGATCTGCCCGGTAGATAAAGTTGTTTTAGTGAGATAAGGACCGGCATCATTACCTGTTTTACCCCAGCTGGCGCGAAGTTTCGCAAAAGAAACACCCCGTTCATCCAGTTTCAGCGCTTCAGATAAAATGAAGGCAGCGTTTACGGCCGGATAGAAATAGCTGTTGTTTTTTTCTGGTAAGGTAGACGACCAGTCGTTGCGCGCATTCAGGGTCAGGAACAGGTACTCACGGAAGCCCAGAGTTGCCTGTGCATAAAGACCATAAATACGGCGCCTGAATTCCTGTGTTTGTGACACCGGTGTATTAGGTGAGTTGGAGATCACGTAGAAGCCCGGAATAGCCAGGCCTTTCACCGCCGAAGTGAATATTTTTCCTTCCCGCTGGTTAACGTTAAAACCAATCAATCCATCGAGGGTAAAATCTGAGCTCAACTTTTTATTGGCAGTGAGCAGGAGATCGGAGTTGAACTCACCCCTATAATCACTGTTTTCCCTTACATAACCAACGTCCTCCTGCCTTTGCGCACCTTCCACATTATTGCCATCATTCCAGCTGTCGAGCGATGGTCTGTTTTTCGCCTTATACGTTTTAGACTGGGCATTTGTAACATCAGCACCAAGACGCCATTGTACATTCAGCCAATCTGTGATACCATACTTCAGGTCAATGTTTCCAAAGATCCTGTTACTCTTCAGGTTATTCCCATTTTCATACAGGGAATAATAAGGATTCTCTGCGTATGGGGTAAAGTAGTTATCTACATTGTAATACTTATTCTTGTAATCCTTGAACTGGGAAATATTGATGTCTACCGGGATCTGGATAATGTCTTCAAACAAAGAAGATCCAAGTCCGGATTCACTGCGGGTAGACACTGCTTTAGCATTTTTATTTACATAGTTAAAGGAAGCAGAAGCGGAGAACCTGCCATATTTTGTAGATGCTCTTGCAGAGAAAGTATTTCTTTTATAAGAATCTGCATCAGTAGGCAGGATACCGTCGCTGTATACATTACCATAAGACAGGAAAAAAGTGGAGGTTTCATTTCCTCCGCTAACAGCAATACTGTTGTTCAGTTCCTTACCGGTTGTAAAATAGTTACGTACATTATCCTTTACAAAAGAAAATGGTTTTGTTAATGACACCCCATCCACCGGGGCGCCCCACTCGCGGTTCTCACCGGTTAAGCGCGGGCCCCAGCTACCATTTTCAGAAAGAATGAAAGTACCGCCCCATCCCTGACCAAACTTTTCCTGCATAGTAGGCAACATACCTACATTGGAAAATGTGGCAGCGGAGGCCACATCAACTTTCAATCGTCCGCTTTTACCTTTTTTGGTGGTGATCAATACCACTCCGCTGGCGGCCCTGGAGCCATAAATTGCGGTAGCAGCGGCGCCTTTCAGGATACTGATGGCTTCAATGTCATTAGGGTTGATATCATTGGCATTGTTACCAAAATCGTAACCGCCGTTGTTGACTCCTTTTCCATCAACGGTAGAACCGGGGCGATCGTTATTCAATGGCACCCCATCTATTACATACAGTGGCTGGTTACTACCCTGCAACGAAGAATAGCCGCGCAGGATTACCTTATTGGATGCGCCGGGAGCGCCACTGGTAGTGGATATTTCCGCGCCGGCTATTTTACCGGACAAGCCATCCATCATACTTACAGGCGCCACCCTGTTAATTTGTTCTGTAGCAAAGTTACTGGTGGCGTACCCAACGGTCTTTTTCTCCCGCACCAGTCCTAAACCTGTTACTACTACTTCCTGCAGGTTTTTATTATCTGCTATCAATGTAACCTGGAGATTGGAACTTTCACCCACGGTTACTTCCTGTGCTTTGTATCCAACGCTCCTTATAATGAGCACTGCAGATGCACCAGGTACGCTCAGGTTAAATACGCCGTTATCATTGGCGGTAGTGCCTGTGGAGGTACCTTTAACCTGGATGGTAGCAAACGGAACCGGATTGCCATCATTACCCTTAACGGTACCTGTAACCTGTCGCTGCTGCGAGTAGGCCAGGCTGATAATTGCCATTAGCATGGCAAAAAGGAGGAACCCCTTTTTCATAAAAGTTTCAGATTTTGGTTGAAGAAGAAATACACTGGGTCGTATAAATGCTTACCCGGTAAATATCACCAGGAGCTGCTACCGGTGTATTCACCGGGCATTGTTGTATCATGATGCCATTCTTTAACAGCATAAAGAGGCCTTTCATGTTCCAAAGACATGATTAAGATGAAACCGGTTCTGCGTTCGCAGCAACCAATAAGCATCCTTTATACTGTTAATACAATGGTGGATTACTATGTAAAAGCAGCATTGTTCTTTTTCATATACAGTTCGGATTTTGGTTGTACAATTGGTTTAGAAGTCTATGCCAGACTATCTATGTCCTCTCACAGCAATTTGTTGTACTTTTCACTGTTGGTAAACAGTTAATCTCATTAATAATTAAAGGAAATATGGTTAAGTGCCCGTCTTAATCGCAATTGGTAAAAGTTTAGTCTTAGCTCTCTCTGTGTCTTATTTATTATTGATCTGAATCATGACAAACGTTGTGTAGCGGGTTTACAGCCATAATCACAAGCCTTATTATCTTGCAGATAAGTCCTTCTCATAAAGCAAATCAAATTTAGATTTTGGTTGATATCCACAAGGTAGAAAAAAAAAGTAAATCACGGTACATCTACTTAACATTATTTTAACAGCTGATAAATTTTATTACGCAAAGAACTGATAATCAATTTACAAGCAAGTTAAAAAAATTCATCTTCCGGCTATAAGATACTGCAGCTGAAACTGGAACATTGTTTTCCTGTTTCCGTTTATAACATCATTACCGCTGCCGGTACTGGTTTGGCCCGGATACAAACCCTGGTGGAAGCGTCCCCAGCATGTTAACCGGCGGCTACCCTTCCACTTTATATTCAGGTAATACTGCCATCCTTCGCCATACAACTGTGATACTGCATTATCATATAGCACACTGCTTTCTGTTGCATATATCCTGCTGTTGTAACTACTCGTCTGAAAACGTGATAACCTGCCGCTTATTGTGAATGGCAAATGATTAAACCGGTAACTGGCATCCTGGTAAATCATCCATCCCCGCTGTTTATCTCCTTCCAGCCTGTAATTACTGTATTCCAACCTTGTTTTGATATCCAGTTGCCTGTTTATTTTCAGGCTCCATTGAAAACGTAGGCGCGTAGCCGTTACAGCCGCCAGTACCTTTATGGGGTTACCGGGCAGTAACAGGTTTTCTTCGCTTTGCCGGAAATTATACCTCAGCAATAAGGCCATCTTCTTACCTGGCACATAGCTACCCTGCAGGAAAAAGTCTTTTCCGTGAGAAGGCGCATTGCTCCGGTATTTCAGCCAGGGAAAATGAAAAAGATCCGCGTATCCGTCTATCTGCCATCGTGGGGTTATTTTCAATGCAACCGCAGCATATAATCCCTGTTCGTTAGCAGTCCGGTAGCCATCGCCGAATCCTTTGGCGTACAATGATTGGTAAGCTTTATCATAATACCTGTACACAATGGCCACATCTGCCGTTGGCGCCACGCTTGTCAGCAGGCCCTGCACCACAGCGGGCTTCCCGTTACTGCTCATAGCGGCCTCACCGAATAAGTGTACATTTCTCCAGGTACCGGAATAATCCACACTCGCGGCAGTGAGCTCACCGCCGTTAAAATCAAACTGGTTATACGGCGCCAGTTTCTTTTGCAGGACCGGCTTTAAATGATGACTGGTTACATTCGCGCCCAGCTGCCATCTTGCAGCAT
Source organism: Chitinophaga polysaccharea (assembly GCF_902150045.1). GTDB lineage: Bacteria > Bacteroidota > Bacteroidia > Chitinophagales > Chitinophagaceae > Chitinophaga > Chitinophaga polysaccharea_A. Next base: position 669,981 of record NZ_CABFVU010000002.1, on the reverse strand, counting down.
GGTAACGGATACTGCCACCGACGCTTAGCTGTTGCACCTGTCCGCGTTTGGCTGCTTCTGTTACCGTACGGTGATAACCGCTGCTGATGATACTGGCTGCGGTCACCTCATCCATCAGAGTATCCGTGCCTGCATCCTGTTTACGAAGCGAAACAAAGGTTGTCAGCTCCCAACGCCGCTGCGCCAGCGTAATAGCTGCTCCCCTGAAGAAATAAAATTCCCCTGCCGATGTATATGGCCGCAACACTTCCCCTTCCCGCTTTACCTGCATCACAGCAGCTCCTTTACCATAGGCCTGGCCCTGCCAGTTCAGTAATCCCTGACCTATGTTCACGGTATAGTCGCCCAATGCAAACGCTTTCACCTTCCCATAGTTCCGGATAAAAATATGTGCACTGTAAAAATCGAATCCCTGTTTCTGTGCACCTTTAAAGAAAGCTTCTCCGGCATCTTTCTCCATTACTATCCCCCAGCTCATGTATCGCGGGAAACTATAACGGTAACGCATAAACACTTTATCCGGGCTTCCCCTGTAAGCAGGCAAAGTACTGTCGGTATGCATATAACCTTTTGCTTTCTCCCCTGCACGGCTATATCGTAGTAACAATGAATGATCCCCTTTACGCACATAGTCCTTCAGGGTATAATGAGGAGCCAGGTCATTGCCCACCTCTACATATGGAAGTATACGCCTGATCACATCCGGCTCAAACCCAGGCACTGCCTGTAATTCATAAATGCTCAGCAGATCTCCCAGTAAAGCCCGGTACTGCAAAAACCGACTGATCTGTAAAGGCGTCAGCAAACCGATCGACTGTAACGTTGCTTCATCTGCACTGTTCAACCTGATCTTATGCCGCTCTAAGGCATTTAACGTTTGCCACTGGGCATCATCCTCTGATACCATTTCCGTTCCAGCTGTTTCCCGTTCCAGGTTATTCTCTGCAGCAGGAGACAATACTTCTTCCTGCTGACGCGCGTATGCTTCGCTACCCGCCAGCAGCAATAACAAACAGGTGGCAATGCCTCCCATCATCAAACGGTTAGTGCCCATATCAATAACACCGGATATAACTTCGGGGTACATATAAAACCGCCTCGCCCGCAGCGTAAAGATTTTCCACATCATTCTGTTGGTGACGAAGGTGAAAGCTGCCATACCAGGGAAGTAGCGGGTGTAATGCCAAGCTGCGGATGAAACGCGGCAGCAATATCTATCCGTAGTGACCTTAGAAATAAAATCACCGCCGCATTATTGTAAGCGGCGCCGGATGCAACACCTATTTCCAGGGCCAGTTGCCGGATAATACGGTAATAGGCAGATGCCTTTACGGTTGTAAAAGTACCCATGCCAATCACTTCGCCGGTCAGCAGGAAATCGCGCGATGCTTCAAATCCCAGGCCACCGCTGTACACAATAGCCGCATCGGCTGGTTTGTACACATGCAATCCTCCATGCCACTGCTCACTGATATGCCAGAGCAATCCCCCATCCACGCTGATTTTCGCTGTGCTCCCAAATCCCTGCACACTAATGGTTTCATAATTGAACTGCAACCCGATACCAGCCTTCTTTCCCACCTGCATACCATAGGCACCGCTCATTCGCTGCTGATGCCAGGCAGTATTACCCAACCGTGCAATACTGCCGCCGAATGCACCTCTGTGAACAGGAACAGCTATCATCGCCACATATAGAGACGCATCCTTCAACATAAACCTGTTCTCTGCATAAATACCTGCACACAAAGAAGACAAACACGATAATCCTGCCGGGTTGGACCAGGCAGACAACAACTGCTGGAAATGACGGCTGTAACTGCCGCTACCGGTATACTTTCCTACCGGTGTTAATAAAGATTGCGCATACAGCAACGATATCCACCACGTGAATAAAAAGGTCAGCAATAACTGTTTCATCAGGGAATTGGGTTTAACAATAAAATCAGCCGGCAAACAGGTTAACAATATCTCACCGGCGACTACAAAAATAAACAGCTGAAATAAGAGAAGTGTTAATGAAACATAAACACCGTGGATGTTGTCTGACTCAGGATTATGATGATTACGCTGATTTAACTGGGGAATGGCAACAGGATTTTAAAGATGCAATTCGTGGTTAGCTTGCAGGGATATATAAATAAGAGGCTACGTTTTCATACGTACACCGATTCTATATCTCATAGCAACTAAATCTCAAACATCTTGTACTTATCTAGATCATTGAATTTTGTGATCTATTTTGTTTATTTCACCCGAAGCATGTACTTTCATGAAAGTCTGTTTGAGAACTAAATTTTAATGATTAACCCGCACCCCTAGTAACATGTTAAAGATTGTTATGAGACCCCTTAAGTCGGCGATGCCTGTACTTCTTCTGTTGGTTTTAGCTATATCCGGCTGCCAAAAAAATTCTTCTGAATTAGCCCAAAATCGACCAACCGATATTTCAGTTAAAGAAGCGAAAAATTGGCTTTCGTTAGGACCATCAGGAATTCAACCGGTGCTAAAGCAACGACCTAACCCTGGAATTCCGGATTGGGGAAACGCCCAGTTTTTTAAGTTTCAAGATAAATCAAGCATTTTAAAAGTGCCATTAATCGGTTATAATCTTCCAGTCGGCTACCGGGACATTTTGTTTCAAAAAGATTCAAATGGGATTGTCTTAGGAGCTATTCAGGAAGTACGGCCGGTTAAAGCATATCTGACTGCAAAAGGTCGGGAGGGAGATGAAAACATGAGGCAATTTGTGACCAATGGGGATTTTACTGGTGACATAATTATTTTTGATCCATTTGACAACGTTCCTCTCAGGGGCAGACGTTTTAAAGATGGCCTTGTGACTGGTGACCTGAAATACAAATCACGGGCTTTGATGGTGGATGATCCCATAGATCCGCCGAAGCCAAAGAAAAAACCAGGAGGTCTTGATGATGATGGTCCAGGCTTTGAAATTGACCTCCCTCCAGTGGAAGTGACCGCACCCGGACCGCGTACTCCAAGTACTCCTGGTACTAATATTCCTTTTCCTTCAGAGCCGGTACTGCCTAAGCCTGGCGGGCCGGTTACTCCTAATAATCCAATGCCTATAGGGGGCGGAGGGAGTGGTACCCATACCAGCGTTTTTGATATTGCAAATAAATTAACAACACCGTGTTTTAAAACTATATTCTCAGAAATACAATCTAAAACATTGCAAAATACAATTAGTAAAATGCTTAATAAACTTTTTGGAAGCACGGATGTCATAAATTTGGATATTGAAGAAGGTAAATTAAAACAGGGGGTTGATGGAGATACAAGAGATATGGGTACCTCACGAGGATACAGAGCAATAGGGATTACCTTAAATACCAGTGAGCTTCAAAATGCCTCGAAAGAATATATTGCCGCAACAATCCTTCATGAAGCTGTTCATGGTATTAACTCAATAATTGAAGCCAATAAGAAATATAAAACTGGTACATTAGGGACGAAATGTAATTAATAATAATCGGAGACTCTTATGAAAACATTTTGCATCTTAATCTTATTATCTTGCTTTGGTAGAATTATGGTAACTGCCCAAAACAAAGAGACAATGTATCAGGCAGAATTTGATACTTTGGCTAAAAAAACAATACGTAATTTCAGAATTCCCAGAGATGTTGCAGAATCCTGCAAATCTTCTGTTATCGCATTTATTATTAGAATTGATAGGAAATTAAACAAAAACATCGCTATAAAGAAAGAAATTCAATTCTCAAAAAATTTTCCCATAGAGCTTAAAAACGATATATTAAATAACCTTGTGATTTTAGAATCCATAAAATGGGAAAAGCTGTTTCCTAGCATAAAAAGTAGTGGTACTTACTCATTCCTTGTACCAATGGTTTATTATTTAAGTACTGACTGTAATGAGAGAATAAATTCTGGGGAGTTTGCAGACATTGTTAATGCTGGACTATCTTTTGATAAATATCCGCAACATTCATTATTTTTTCTTAAGCCTTTAGTCATTTCTATAAGTAAACCAATACCGTAGATTAGTTGGAAATATACTTTACTTATCCTTTAAGGCAATGCTTAATGCTGCTATCTCTAATCAACTTAAAAGCTGGGTAGCCAGGACTGTTAACTCGTTGGGGGATAATGAGCTATCACCAAAAGATCCCTTAAATTCTCAGAGAACGCTCCCGAAGAGTTTAAAGATAATCTGTTGAAATTGCAGCAAGCTGATGTTAAATGGTCTGCATTCCTGCATGGGCAACCTTCACGGAAAAGGTATGATTTACTACTTACTGTCTATATAATAATAGATTCAGTTCATTTTGTATTTGCAGCCCCGGAAAATGGTCTTGTGACAGCGAATTATTTTACACAGATTTATAATTTCAATGATACGAATTATGACTTAAGTTCAGCTATTTTCGACCTCCTATTGTCATGAATGCTTCGAATATAGAAATAGATGAGAGTCAACGACTAGACACTAATGATATCCGCAAAGCATTATCACACACCTAAGTTATATTATGAATTCAAAGGGAGTGATTGGATTTTTTATCTGCTTCATTTTTCTAATTAAAACTGCTTAGGTGGGTCTTTTGTTGCAAATGCCAATGATCTTTATCCTGGAATATTTCAATTTGGAGAAGTCGACTTGATAAGTGAAAAAGGTTATGCATGGATCCGGACTACCACTGCAGAAAACTGAAAGTAAAATGGTACCAGGTAGCACGCAACTTCATTGGTAACGATCAGATATGTTTTCACAATGCTTATGTTTAATGACCTCAGTGTTAGTGGAACAAAATTGAAGGTCCTAATCCACTCCTTCTTTACTGCTATTTAAAGTAGCTGAATATTACAATATACAATGACAATACTCTGGTAAGTTTAAGCGCCTGTTTAAAAATTAAAGGATGGGAAATTAGAAAAAAGTAAGCAACAACAAGTACTTCTTTGGAGGGTATGGATGATGCGCTAACTTTACTGCAACAGAATTTTAAAGATGCTATTCGTCGTGAGCTTACTTCTAAAAAGGAAGTTACAGTGCCAAATGGACTACCATGATTAAATTGATTATATAGCTTTCTTTTACTCTCAGCATATCCCATAAAAAAAGGTTGTTTCCCTGATAAAGAAACAACCTTCTATAATTTCACAAAACCCGCCAATCATCTACTCAAAAACAAAAAAACATTCAAATCCCCAAAAATCAAATCATCGTAATCATCAAAATCCTGAGTCAGAAAAAATCCGCGCACACATCAGAACAAACCGTACAACTGGGAATCGATCCTCGAAATAATTTCTCCCAGGTCCTCATCGCTCTCAGGGAATTTGTTCTTATCAATATCAATGATCAGTAATGGTCCTTCGTTATACTTTTCAATCCAATTATTGTAATATTCGTTCAGGCGTTTCAGGTAGTCGAGGCGGATATTTTCCTCGTACTCCCTTCCCCTTTTCTGTATCTGCGCTACCAGCGTGGGAACGGATGCCTGCAGGTAAATCAGCAGGTCCGGTGGCTTCACCATGCTTTTCAGCGTTTCAAAAAAATTGAAATAGTTATCAAAATCACGTTTGGTCATCAACCCCATTTCATAAAGGTTAGGCGCAAAAATATGTGCATCTTCATAAATGGTCCTGTCCTGGATCACCGTTTCTTTCCCGTTCTGCACTTCCAGCAACTGTTTCAACCTTCCGTTCAGGAAATATACCTGCAGGTTGAAAGACCAGCGGGGCATATCTTCATAAAAGTCGTTCAGGTAAGGGTTGTGCTCTACATCTTCATACTGGGGATGCCATTTGTAATGCCTGCACAACATTTCTGTGAGCGTGGTTTTGCCGGCGCCGATATTGCCGGCGATGGCGATATGTTTGATCTTATGCTGTTTTGCCATGCGATATGAAGTGGTTAATACTGAAAATAGCTACAGTTGGCGACTTTTTCAATAATAATTTATTCCAATTAGTTTTTTCGCCTGTTGCAAAGTTTGTGCCGCATTCGCCCTGGCCTTTTCTGCACCGGCTTTCATAATCTTCTTCAGGTAGTCGGTATCACGCTGCAGCTCTTTCGACCGCTCCCGGATAGGCGATATAAATTTCACCATATCTTCTCCCAACTGCTTTTTCAGATCCCCGAACCGGATATTGCCCTTATTATTCCATTCAGATTCATAGAACGGCGGCGCATCCGGGGCAGACACCAGTTTCATCAGATCCAGCAGGTTCTGTACCGTTTCAGGTATAGGTGCGCCCGGCTCACCGGAGCCGCTGTCTGTTTTAGCTTTTTTGATCTTGTTGATGATCTTATCATCCTCATCTGCCAGGTATAAGGTAGCCAGTTCATTCTCACTTTTACTCATTTTACCATTGCCATCCAAACTGGGGATACGTACCAGGCTGTCACCATAATTGAATGCCTCCGGCTCAGGGAACAGGTCACCATAACGGTGATTGAACCGCTGGGCGAAGTTACGCGCCATTTCCAGGTGCTGCCCCTGGTCCTTGCCCACCGGCACTTTTACCGCACGCTGGATCAGGATGTCCACGCTCATGAGCACGGGATAAGTAAGCAGCCCCGCGTTCACATTCTGCGGCTGCAGCCGCACTTTATCTTTAAAGGTAGGCACCTTTTCCAGCTCGCCCACATAGGCCAGCATATTCATAAGCAGGTACAGCTCCGCTATTTCAGGGATGTCGCTCTGTACATACAGTGATACTTTCTCAGGATCCAGTCCTGATGCAATATTCTCCGCCAATACCCGCATTACATTCCCGGGAAGATCCTTCGGATCAGGATGGGTGGTCAGCGAATGCCAGTCTGCCACAAAAAAATAGCAGTTAAACTCGTCCTGCATCCGGATATAATTACGGATAGCGCCAAAATAATTGCCTAAATGCAAATAACCGGTAGGGCGTATGCCGCTTACCACAATTTCTTTTTCAGTAGCCATAACAGGGCGCAATTTAAAGAATAGCTTTTAGCTTTTAGCCATTCACAACAGGCTGTTTTGTAAAAAAAACGCCAAAAGCCAAAAGCAGATGATCAAAAGCACTTTATTCTGTCCGTTTATCCCTAATTTTGAGATACTATCATATTTACCATTTATATTTCATTATCTTTTGATTTAATTTGATTATGGAAGTGAACGACGTACTGGTGCAGCAGCTGGCCGATCTGGCCCGGTTGGAATTCAATGACCAGGAGAAGATTGAAATACGGGGAGACCTCCAAAGGATGATCACCTTTGTGGAGAAACTCAATGAACTGGATACGACCAACGTAAAACCATTACTTCATCTGACAGATGATTATAATGTTTTCAGGGAAGATAAGGTAATACCCGTGATCACCCGTGAAGAAGCTCTGAAAAACGCGCCTTCCGCCACGGAGGAATACTTTAAAGTACCGAAAATAATAAAGAAATAACCCACATGGAAAAGTCCGTCATACACCTGGAAGAAATCAGGAAAAGCTATTTTCTCGGTAAAAATGAATTACCGGTACTAAAAGGCGTATCGCTGGACATCTTCAAAAATGAATACGTAGCGCTCATGGGCCCCTCCGGCTCCGGGAAATCTACCCTCATGAACATCCTCGGATGTCTCGACACTCCTACCGCAGGGAAATATGTTCTCAGCGGACATGATGTGAGCAAAATGGAAGATAACGATCTGGCCCTTGTTCGCGGCAAGGAAATAGGCTTCGTATTCCAGCAGTTCAACCTCATGCCCCGCCTTACCGCCCTGGAAAATGTAGCTATCCCGCTCATCTATGCAGGCATAAGCAAAAAGGAAAGAGACGAAAGAGCCATCGCCATGCTGGAAAAAGTAGGTCTTGGCGAACGCTATAAACACAAACCCAATGAGCTTTCCGGCGGACAGTGTCAACGCGTGGCCATCGCCCGCGCCCTGGTAAACAATCCATCCCTCATCCTTGCCGATGAGCCCACCGGTAACCTCGACTCTAAAACATCCGTGGAAATCATGGAGATCTTTGGTACCATCCATGCCTCCGGTAATACCGTAGTACTGGTTACCCATGAAGAGGATATTGCCGACCACGCCCGCCGTGTTATCCGCCTCCGTGACGGCGTTATCGAATCAGACCGTATCAACGAAAAAGTACACGCGTAAAATATCAGTTACAAACAACGGCACATTACAGGCATCTCAGCGATCCATAACACCTCGGCTGAGGTGATCCGTAATGCCGTTATTCGTAATTTGCAGACCAAGCAACACCAACACCCATGTCTTTCAAAATATATACTAAAACAGGCGATAAGGGCAAAACATCCCTCATTGGCGGTACCAAAGTACCCAAGAGCGATGTCCGCATCGATGCCTACGGCACCGTGGATGAGCTCAATTCCTACATCGGCCTGGTAAACGATTACATCGCCGACCAGGATACCAAAAACCTGCTCCGCGAAATACAGGACCGCCTCTTTACCATAGGCGCCGCACTGGCCTGCGACCCCGACAAGGAAACCAAACTGAAAATACCGGACCTCCACGAAGCGGATATTACCCTCCTGGAAAAAAGCATCGACCAGATGAATGAGGAGCTCCCTGTCATGAAGTCGTTCATCCTTCCCGGCGGCCATGTAGCCGTATCCACCTGCCACATCGCCCGCTGCGTATGCCGCCGCACAGAACGCCTCTGCGTAGGCATGCAGGAACACGATATGTTCATTGAGCCCCTGGTACTGAAATATATTAACCGCCTCAGCGATTATCTTTTTGTACTTGCCCGCTGGACCGGCCACAAACTGGGTGCAGCTGAAATCCCCTGGAAACCCCGGGTATAGAAAATTGCTTAAATTTGCCAAATGTTTACAGGAATCATAGAAACACTAGCAGAAGTAGTATCTACCAGGAAAGAAGGCGGCAACCTGGTGATCACGATACAAACGCCACTGGCAGCCGAATTGAAAGTAGACCAGAGCGTATCGCATAACGGCGTTTGCTTAACCGTTACCAACATCAATGGCAATACCTACGAAACCGTAGCGGTAGATGAAACCCTGCAAAAAACAAATCTCGGCCAGCTCAGCCCCACTCAGTTCGTAAACCTGGAAAGAGCTATGGTGTTCAACGGCCGCATCGACGGGCACCTGGTACAGGGCCATGTAGACAGTGTAGGCGAATGCCTCTCCTGCCAGGAACAGGACGGCAGCTGGCTTTACCGCTTCCGCTACCCCTCCGAATTTGCAGCGCTGATCGTGGAAAAAGGAAGCATCTGTCTCAACGGCATCAGTCTTACCGTTTTCAACGTTACCAACGATGAATTCTCCGTGGCCATCATTCCATACACTTACGAATTCACCAATATATCGAAAATAAAAACCGGCAGCCTCGTAAACCTGGAATTTGATATCCTCGGTAAATACGTGGCCAGGCAAATGGCGGTAAGGAATTAATACACCCGGCGCCTGCCGGGCGCTAAAACAAATGGAAACCGCATGCTGAAATATCTCCTGCTCTGCACCGTCCTTTTTTTTACCCTGCCGGCAAATGCACAGCAGGCAAAAGTAGCGCGCATAACAGCCTTTTATGATGCAGATGCAGTAACCGAATTGTACAACACAGCCCCACTGGGCATCCGGCTTACGTATACCGACAGCTCCACACAGCAAACAGCAGGCCTGCTGGAAGGAAACCTGCGCTGGAACAAATTAACCATAAACAGCAGCAATGGGCAGGTACAAAACGGTGTATTACGTTTTAACAGGGAACAGCTGGTGAAAGATAATTACCGTATAACCCTTACCGTTACTACACCCGACAACTCCACTCATCAGGCTTTCCTGCAACTACCCGTCATCACCGGCATACGGTTCAATCATTATGCCGACAGTATAAAACGCGATATCCGTTTTTACCTGAATGTAGAAGGAAAATTCAGCAGCGGGAAAGTATTTCCACTCGATACAAGCGCTGTCCGCTTTGCTGCTTCAGGTGGGAAATTAATTGGTCAGGATCTCTTACTACCTAAAAATGATACGGTAAAATCAGTAACAGTAGAAGCCTGGTACAAACATAACAACCGGCTTTACCTGCGCTCGGTGATCCCCGTAAAACAAGCCCCGGACGCGGACTCGCTCATTATGAAAAATACCGACGGGCTCTTTAAAAGAAAACGGAGAAATTAACTAGATCAGCATACGGGATTTCAACTCAAGATACTTGTTCACTACATTCAGTGTCAGTTGCTCCGGGGGGCTTAGCAACGACATAATACCATATTTAGCCAGCTCCTTTACAATGAGCTTCTTATCGTAAGCAAACTTCTGCGCAATGGTTTGTTTGTAAATACCTTCCACATCCTGCACGGTTTGCTCCGTAACGCGCTTCAGCTCTGTATTTTCAAAGAACACCACCAGCACCAGGTGATAACGCGCCAAACGCCGTAAAAAAGGTAACTGCCGGTGCAGGCCCGACATCGACTCAAAATTAGTATAGATCATCAGCAGCGACCGTGTGGATAAACTACCGCGCAGCTGCACGCTCAGGGCTTCATAGTCGCTCTCCTGCCATAATGTTTCCTGTGCATACAGCGTTTCAAGGATCTTGTTCACCTGTATTTTTTTATTGCTGGCTGCCAATACCTCTACTTTGCTTTCCGTAAAAGTAACCAGCCCGGCCTTATCCCCTTTGTCAACCGCCACATTACTGAACACCAGCGATGAATTGATCGCATAATCCAGCAGCGATAACCCATTGAAAGGCATCTTCATATTCCGGCCTTTATCAATGATGGAATACACCTGCTGCGATCTCTCTTCCACATAATTATTGATCATCAGGTTACCACTGCGGGCAGTGGCTTTCCAGTTCAGCATACGCACATCATCTCCTTTTGCATAGGGCTTGATGTGATCAAACTCCATACTATGGCCAATTACCCGGCATTTGTGAACGCCGAGCTCATTCAGCCGGTTCATATACGAATACAATGCATAATGCCGCAGCTGGTGAAAACTGGGATATACGCTGATGGTTTGTTCATTATTAAAAATAAACCGCCGGTTCACAATACCCAATGCGCTTCTCACAAATACATTACTATAACCAAAATTATACAGCCCCCTTTCAACAGGCCGCAATACATACCGGAAAGTATGCCCACCCCCCGCCGGCACCTTTGCCTGGAGTAAAAAATCGCGGCGCTGGAACTGCATCGGCAGCTCATCTATTACAGATACAAATACCGGGAACGGATACCGGCTCTGGAAGTCAAGCAGCACCTCGTTATCATCTCCATTACTGAAACGGTTACCGGTTTTCCGTTCCATCGATACAATGGAAGAAGGGCGCAGGATCAGCAGGATCATATCCAGCAATACAATACCCACCAGCACAATAAACGCGATCACCGCAATATTGAAAATACGCGGAACAAAAAACGAAAGGATAAACAACAGGATATTCCCTCCCAGCAGGAAGTAAAGCCTGTTGGTAAAAAAGAGTATCTGGAATAAATTATTTTTTACAGTGGCTGACATACTAATATCTTCTTGGAGATGATTATCTCGGTACCTCTATCGTTTTTACGATCTGTGCGATCACATCATCTGTTTTGATGCCTTCCATTTCTTTTTCAGGAGTAAGTATAATACGGTGGCGTAATACGTGGGGCACCATTTCCACTACATCATCAGGGATCACAAAATCACGGTTCTTCATTGCAGCAGATGCCTTGGCGCAGTTCATAACGGCAATGGATGCACGTGGTGAAGCTCCCAGGTACAGCGATGAGTTCATGCGCGTTTCGTTGATAATAGAGGCAATGTAATGAAACAGCTTTTCATCTACCACTACCTGTCTTACCAGGTTCTGGAATTCTATGATCTGCGTGGTTGTCACCACTTTGCTGATCATTTTTGTAAGATCTGTTTCTCCGTTGAAATGATGAATGCCGCGTAATACCGCTACTTCCTCTTCCAGGTTGGGATACTTCACTTCTATCTTAAACAGGAACCTGTCCAGCTGCGCTTCCGGCAACCGGTAAGTACCTTCCTGCTCAATCGGGTTTTGCGTGGCAATTACCATAAATGGCCGGTCCAGCGACCAGGTGGTGCCGTCATTGGTGATCTGCCTTTCTTCCATTACTTCAAACAGGGCCGACTGCGTTTTGGCGGGGGCGCGGTTTATTTCATCGATCAGCACCAGGTTGCTGAAAACAGGTCCCTTCTTGTATTCAAACTCCCTGGTTTGCGGGTTAAAAACAGAAGTGCCCAGTACATCCGCCGGCATCAGGTCAGGCGTAAACTGGATGCGGCTGAAATCAGCATCCACGCATTGCGCCAGCAACTTGGCAGTGAGCGTTTTGGCCACACCGGGAACACCTTCAATCAGTACATGCCCCTGGGTAAGCAAACCCGCTATCAGCAGGTCCACCATCTGGTGCTGCCCTACTATTACTTTACCTATCTGCTCCCTGATAGCTTCCACACCTTCATGCAAGGCAGAAAAATCAGTCCTGGGTTGAAATGTATTGGTATCCATTTATTGCGTGTTTATATAAAATTGTTGAATGCGGTTATAAAAGTCCTTTAGCTCTTCATCGCTTATATTTTCTTTCAGCTGAACCTGGTGCACCATATGCAGCAGCTTCCTTATATCTTCTTCCGGCATCGCCGATTTACGCGATAGCGAAGCAATGAATTCATCGTTCAGTACATTGGTGTTCAGGTAATAACGGGAACGGATATACCCCATAAAATGAACGATCATTTTATGCGCCAGGTTGTAGTTATTATGCTGTTGGTAATACAACTGGCCGATGGCATCCACAAACTCCAGCGAAGTATTGCTTACAGGAGGCCTGTCGGGAATGATCCGCTGCCGGCGCTTGCTTTCAAACACCACATACAACAGCAGCAGTGCCACGGTGAGCCATACTGCCCAGCGCATGGATGCATAACGCATCAGCACCTGCCATTCACTGAAATCGCCGGACTGCGCACTGTGCTGGCTGTTATAAAAATCATCCCAGTATACATTACTGGCGCCGTCTGCCAGGTACGACAACTGTGTTTCCAGCGCTTTTACATTATCGCGGTGTAGTAAAAAGTAGTTGGTAAAAGTATATGGATTCAGCAGCAGGTAAACGTAACCACGACTATAGGCAATGCGGATAAAGTTGGGTTTGTTTTTATAATTGTAGCCCAGAATGCTGGTGGTATTGCTGTCTACCCCTGAGAAATAACTGCCGCTTACCATACCCGGGTACCTGAAGGAAGTATCCATCGGGATGGTTTCATCTGCATACCGCTGTACTACACCTGCTTTTTTGAATTGCATGTTGCTGCTTTCCACGGTAACAAATTTCAGCGTTTTCTCCAGCAGGGGATCCGGCGTATTGACGGCAATAAACAACTCATTTCCCCGCGATACGTAGTCCAGCATAGCATCTATATCCGTCTCTGTGGTAAACAGCCGGTCGGCTACCAGGATGTATACATTATTGCGGAATTTTATTTCATTGTCTTTATCAAAAGTTCTTGCAAATGGCTTTGTTACCACCTGCACAGAATTTCTCAGGAACAGCTGCGGCAGCATTCTGAAAGCTGCATAGGCGCCTCCCGCTTTTTTATCCTTGCTGTAAAAAGATGATTGCGTCATGTCGGTAGACTGCTCATTCTTTCTGCTCGCAAAATTCCCGCTTGCCACTACCAGTACTACCAGCAGCAGCAAAACAGACAGGATCGCATATATAGGCTTCTTCTTCACGAAACTTTTCCGATTGTGTTATTAAAATCCCTGAACTCCTGGTTAATATTTCTGAAATTTTCCTCACTTACATCAAATCCTCCGTACCAGATATATTCATAGTCCAGTGTGAGTGTGGCAAATTTTTTATAATAGGGGGTACTCCGCATACTGCGCAGGTAGTCGTTGTTGGTTTTCTCTCTTCCGGGTACTATCAGCTCCCGCCCTGCCAGCTGGAATAAGGTATACAGGTACCACCAGCGGATGGCCTGCCGCGTTTCCCCGGCTGCTACTGCCGCTTTTATTTTTTCTTCGTATTCCTGCGCACTGTGCAGTTCTTCCTCATGCACCTCTGTTAAACCTTCTATTAATTTAGGTTTGCGGAAGAAGCCAATGCCATTGCTTTTCATGAACCAATATACCAGGAAGCCCAAACCCGCCAGCAACAATAGCATTACAATAATGCGGATAGTGCTGATAGCGGAAAATAAAGCAATTAAAAACCGCTGCATCCAGGAGTTATCCGGTGGAGGCTCCGGTGGTATGTCTTTATACTGCAGTTTTTTATTTTCTTTCAGTGCTTTTACCAGTGAATCCGGTACAGTGCGCAGCTCGAAGGGAGGCGCTTCCTCTTCATAATTTTCATTTGATCCGGCGGCTGTTTCTTCCGCTTCAGCGGCTGCATTTACGGTAGCAATGCTATCTTCCGTGATCCCTGCTTGCAGTAAACTGTCGTATTCTTCCTTGCTCCTGGCGGTTTGTTCATATTGCCCCATACTTTGCAGGGCCCCGCAAAGCAGCAGTAACAGCAGGCAGTATTTAATCCGGTGAAAAATATTCATGTTACTGCTTTGAAAGGATAAATGGTGTTAATACTTTCCCTTCCGCACTCAATCGATATCCTTTCTTATGCAGGTAAATGGGATAAAAAATAAAATAGCCCAGTATAAAAGCCAGTGAGCCCAGGAGGATAAAAAGACTTACCGCCAGCGGCATCTCCGTATACCTGGTTACAAAACTTTCCAGGAAAGCTGCTACAATAAATACCGGGATCAGGGTTACCATGATCTTGATACCGTCTTTAGCGCCTTTGCGAAGGGAATCCAGTCTTTTCCGCGTGCCGGGGAACAGGATGCTTTTGCCCATAATGATACCCGCGCAACCGGCAATCACGATACTGGATATTTCCAGCGTGCCATGTATCCATATCACCAGGATAGATTTCCAACCCAGCCCGTGCGAAAAGAAGATATACTGGAAAACGCCCAGCATCACGCCATTGCGCATCAACAGGTAAAGGGAACCAACACCAAGGAAAATGCCACCTAAATAGCAATAGAAAGATACCATGATATTGTTATAGGCAATCCGGAAAAACATCAGTATAGAATTGCCATCTTTATATACGCCAAAAGGATCTTTATTGGCAATATTCCGTTCGGTCATGTTTACGTATTCATCTCCCAATACGCCACGCACAAAGGTTTCATCATGTGCCGATGAAAATGCGCCGATGATACAGAACAATAAAAAGAAACAAAGCGTAAATAATAACAACCGGTGATGCTTACGGAACAACAACGGTAATTCATATTTAAAAAACAACTGGAAACGTCCTACATCTTCCTTGCGGTTCTGGTAAATGCGGTGATAAATACCTGCAGCTAAACCGTTGATATAGCGGGTTACTTTACTGAAGCTGTAAAAAGTTTTAGCGTAAGACAGATCATCTAGCAGTGATACAAATCTTTCCGCCATTTCATCAGGGTCGTCTGTCGGTTCCTCCTGGTATTTCTTCCAGCGCGACAAATTCTTTTTGATAAACAGCGATTCTCTCATAGTGAGTCCTTTCCCTTTTAAAATACAGATATCACCTACAGTAATGGGTTACTAATGGGGAAATACCGGCAAACATACTAAATCGTCTAACAATATATAAACAAATATGTAAATTTGAGTATGGCAGACATAAAAATACCGACTTCTTTCAATATAGACCTGGAATTTGAATCAGCAGATATCATGAAAAGATTCCTGGCCTGGCTCATCGATTTTGCCATCCGTGCTTTTTATTACCTGGTGGCATACATGACATTAAGTTCTTTCCGCATAGAAATGGAAGGTCATATAGGTATCTATTTCATCCTGGTGCTGCTGCCCCTGTTATTTTATTTTCCGGCCACGGAAATAGGTATGAAAGGACAAACACCCGGAAAAAAAATACTGAACCTGCAGGTGGTAAGCATGACAGGCAACCAGCCAAGCATCAGCCAGCACCTGATAAGATGGATATTCCGTATTATAGAAACGCCCCTGTACTTTTTCATGCTGGTACCAGTCATTATCCCTACCGTATCAATTGTGCGCACACCTTATAACCAGCGGCTGGGCGACCTGGTAGCCGGCACCATCGTGATCAGTACCAAAAGAAAAGGCAGTATTGAAGAAACCATCTTCCGGGATCTTTCCAACAGCGATTACAAACCGCAGTTCCCGCAGATCATGAAACTTTCCGACAGGGATATGAATAAAGTGAAAGACCTGCTGGACCGCGCACTGAAGGCAAATGATGAGGATCTCGCAGGCAGGGTGGCAATGAGGGTGAAGGAAGTGCTGCATATTGAATCGGAACTCCCCAATACGTATTTCCTCGAAACAGTGCTGAATGATTATAATTATTATACTACTAAAGAGCATTAAAAAAGGCGACTGAGTTTCAGCCGCCTTTCTTTAATGCCAATTATTTTGATCAGGCCGTTTTTCCTATCGAATTCAGATCATCGTTCACATTGTTGAAACGGGTAGGATCACCTGCAGGACCTTTGTACACAATAGTGCGGTCGAATGCCAGGATCGGGTAAAACACGATAGGCAATAATACCAGCCCTACTGTAAACCCTTCTGTTTTACCGAAACTTTTACTGAGCAGGTTGGTAGCCCAGATCCCCCAGATGATACCGATGTAGGGAATACACATCAGGATCACCCAATACCAGGGCTTGCCAATGATTTGCGTAAGCACATAAACGTTGTAGATAGGGATAATTGCTTTCCAGCCTTCCTGGCCTGCTTTCTCGAATACTTTCCACATGCAGATGACAAAAAAGACGAGAAACGCTAAACAGATAATCAAAAATACGCCACTGAACATGGCGCCGAAGGCACTGCTGCTTTCATAACTTGTTTCCATAATTGAGGTTTAAGTGGTTTGTAAAATGAATGACAATATAATTTGGGATACGTTCACTTTCCAAATATATATAATTTTTCCCATTACATAGCGTAATCAGTATTAACCTCCAAAGAATACGTATTCCTACGGTTTTAAAAAATATTTCAACATTTCCATTTCTAATATTTGGATATTCAGTGCTTTATATTACCTTTGCAACCGGCAAGTCTTATACGACCAGCTCCTACTGAACTCCCCCAGGACAGGAATGTAGCAAGGGTAGGTGGTTGTAGCGGTGCGATATAAGTAACTTGCCTTTTTTTCTTTGTTTTATTGTCATTAGTTGCTTGTCAATAGTATTCTGGTTGCTATTTTCTCCACCTCTTTCACTAATGACAGCATCTCCACAAACGCTCATTTCCTGACAACTAATTTATCATAGTATGAAATTCTTTATCGATACAGCTAATCTGGCGCAAATCAAAGAAGCTCATGATCTTGGCGTTCTGGATGGTGTAACCACCAATCCCTCCCTGATGGCCAAAGAAGGTATCAAAGGCGACGCTGCAATTATTAAACATTACGAAGACATCTGCGAAATAGTAGATGGCGATGTAAGTGCAGAAGTGCTCTCTACCGATTTTAATTCTATCATTGAAGAAGGTAAAAAACTGGCCGCTATTCACCCGAACATCGTGGTGAAAGTGCCTATGATAAAAGATGGTGTAAAAGCCATCAAATGGTTTACTGACAATGGTATCAGAACCAACTGTACCCTGGTGTTCTCTGCAGGTCAGGCCATCCTGGCTGCAAAAGCAGGCGCAGCTTACGTTTCTCCCTTCATTGGCCGTATAGACGATACCAACTGGGATGGCGTGGAACTGATCGCCCAGATTGCACAGATCTACAGCTTACAGGGTTATAAAACCGAAATCCTGGCTGCCTCTATCCGTAGCGCTCTTCACATTGTGAAATGTGCTGAAGTGGGCGCCGACGTATGTACCTGCCCGTTAGATTCTATTCTCGGCCTGCTAAAACATCCGTTAACAGATATCGGTCTCGCTAAATTCCTGGAAGACGCAAAGAAAATGTAGTCTCAATATTTTTTAGATGGTGTATCCCCGGTGCAGTAATTGCGCCGGGGATTTTTTTTCCCTCGGGGAGATGATCATGTTTTGTTGGATAATTTATCTAAATTCAATAATAATATCCACGTAAACCCGGTAATATATAAATGAAAAGCTAATGGGAAAATATATTCTTTCGCTGGATCAGGGCACCACCAGCTCCCGCGCCATTATTTTTGACCACGATGGCAGCATCAAAGCGGTTGCCCAGAAAGAATTCAAACAGATATTCCCCCAACCCGGATGGGTAGAACATGATGCAATGGAAATCTGGACCTCACAGGCCAGCGTAGCCGCTGAAGCCATCCTCAAATTAAGAGTGTCCGGAGAAAACATTGCAGCCATCGGTATCACCAACCAACGCGAAACCACCATCGTATGGGACAAACGCACCGGCAAACCCATACATAACGCCATTGTATGGCAGGACAGGCGCACTGCGGCCTATTGCGACACCCTTATCAAAGAAGGTAAGGAACAACTGATTAAAGATAAAACCGGCCTGCGCATCGACGCATACTTCTCCGGTACTAAAATAAAATGGATCCTCGATAACGTGCCGGACGCCCGCAGGAAAGCAGACAACGGCGAGCTCGCATTTGGTACGGTAGACAGCTGGCTCGTATGGAACTTCTCCAACGGAAAACTGCATATCACAGACGTAAGCAACGCTTCCCGCACTTTGTTATTTAACATCCATGATATGCAATGGGACCAGGAACTCCTGGATCTCTTTGATATTCCAGCCTCCATGTTGCCGGAAGTAAAGCAATCCAGCGAAGTGTATGGTTACTCCGAAGCTAACCTTACCCCCTACCGTATTCCCATCGCCGGTATTGCCGGCGACCAGCAGGCTGCCCTGTTCGGGCAGTTATGCACACAACCCGGCATGCTCAAAAACACCTATGGCACCGGTTGTTTTATGGTGCTGAATACCGGCGATAAGCCCATTCCTTCCAAAAACAACCTGCTTACCACCGTAGCCTGGAAAATCAATGGCAAAACCACTTACGCGCTGGAAGGCAGTATCTTTATTGGCGGCGCTGTTGTGCAATGGCTCCGTGATGGCCTTGGTATTATCCGCCACTCCGCAGATGTAGAAAAACTGGCCGCTACCGTGCCTCACAGCGATGGAGTATACCTCGTGCCCGCATTTGCCGGCCTGGGCGCCCCTTACTGGAACCAGCATGCACGCGGTACCATGGTAGGCCTCACCCGCGGCTCTACCGCCGCTCATATTGCCCGCGCTGCGCTCGATAGCATCGCCTTTCAAACAATGGATGTCATGAAAGCAATGGAAGCGGATGCCGGTATGCCCATCTCCGAACTAAGAGTTGATGGAGGCGCTACAAAAAATAACCTGCTCATGCAATTCCAGGCCGATCTGCTCAATGTAAGAGTGGTTCGCCCCACCATTACAGAAACCACCGCACTGGGAGCAGCATATCTTGCAGGGCTTGCCATCGGCTTCTGGGACAGCATCGACACCATTGCGCAGCAATGGAAAATAGATGCCACCTTCGACGCTGCGATGGAGCCTGCTGAAAACAAACGGTTGTGCAGTGAATGGAAACGCGCCATCAGGGCAGCCCAGGCATGGACCGAAGAATAACATTTACCCACGCTTATCAATATTCCTTATGTCACCTTTTTTAGCAGAACTGGTAGGTACCGCCTTTCTCATCGTATTGGGCGACGGCGTGGTAGCCAGCGTAATCCTCAACAAATCCAAAGGCAACCAGGGTGGCTGGATCGTTATCACCATGGGATGGGCCATGGCGGTATTCATTGGCGTATATGCCACTGCTAAATACAGCGGCGCCCACCTCAACCCTGCTGTCACTTTCGCACAGGCGCTGCAGGGGAAACTTCCCTGGGAAGACGTGCCCGTTTATATAGCCGCACAAATAGCCGGCGCTATGCTCGGCGCGCTGCTGGTATGGCTTGCCTATAAAAAGCAATTCGATGAAACACCTGATGCGGATACCAAGCTGGGCGTATTCTGTACTACTCCAGCCATCCGTAACCCGAAATATAACTTCCTCACAGAGTTCATCGCTACCCTGGTGTTCATCCTGGCCATCTCGTATATTACCGGTCCCACTGCGGGCATCGGTTCATTAGACGCCTTGCCGGTGGCGTTCGTGGTACTGGCCATTGGCCTGTCACTCGGCGGGCCTACAGGTTACGCCATCAATCCTGCAAGGGACCTCGGGCCGCGACTGATGCACTTCCTCCTGCCCATCCCCGGCAAGCGCAACAGCGACTGGGGTTACGCATGGATTCCCATTCTCGGTCCGCTGACCGGCGCAGCAGCAGCGGCTTTCCTGTACCAGTATTTCCTGCACTAAGCGCGGCGGGATTGTAGCGGAGGTTGTCTGACTCAGGATTATGATGATTATGATGATTTGATTTTTAAAGGTGGTTATTGGGTTTTCTGCTTTCGATTTTTATTGTTTTTGAAGATTTTTGGAAGATTTAAGGCAATTGGTTAAACAATATTGCTTTACATAGGATTTAACATCTGCTATGACATAGTTCCATCGCAGATAGTGACGGGATTGATTATGGCCATTTACTTCTTTACGCGGAATAAAATATCCTCTGATAAGATTAGGATTTCTAATACAAATTTGTATGTGGGTTTTATCTAAAAAACCGGCCCCTTCATATAGTTCGTTTCCTTCGAAGAATACTCCTCTTACAGAATCAAATGGTGGTTCACCCAATATTCGCATTTGTTCGTGAATATTCTTTATAACAGCACAATCCAGTCGTCTTATAATCTTATCTCCGGAATTCCCGTTGCCTTTAGGGTTTATGTTTGTTGGTAGTTTTGTGCCTTCCGCTTTTGTAGTCTTCTCTAATGTTTCGTATGAAAATCTATATACTTTTTGTCCGTAAAATCAAGACAATTCCCAAACTAAATATTGCCCAAGTACTGAAGGCTTGTCAATTTTTACTATAGGCGGAGGATTGCTTGCATAGTGATATGCCCGATCATAATTATTTTGCCAAAAGTAAATACCGTCCCCTAACCAATCCCATGGATCATTACTCTGACGTAAAGGGGTTTTTCCAAGGACGACATTATTCCGCAATTCTGTGAGCAACCATGAAAACCAATAAGTAAACCGGGATCCGAAGAGTATATATAATCCGCTGAGGTCATATTTAAAAACAACGCCCCTGAAGATTAGGGAAATTTATAGCAAATTGTGGAATATTATTTACTAGCAGCTTTCTTGGGAACAGCTTTACGAGTGGCCGCTTTTTTTGGAGCGGCAGCATTCTCAGCAGAAGTTATAACAATATCTCTGAGTCCCAAATCATCAATAAAACGACTTGCCGCCTGGGGAGAAGCGGTAACCTCGCGCCTTTGTTTAATAAGCGCCTGCTTTAGTCTTTTATATGATGTAATTGTCATAACTCAAATATTAAGTATTATTCCATAAACTTTGCTCTCTATACCATATCGGGTTTAAAGGCGTTAACTTAATTTTCACCCCTTGACATACCCAACTATTTCATATAAGAGTAGTTTGACCTAATGCTCCAACAAAACAATAGTTTAAATATATAAGCCTCCTCATCCTAAATATCCCAATTTTATATCCAGGCAGGGATATCGCATTATTTCCACGTATCACATATTAATAATTCAACTGTAACCTTCCTTTTCAGATTATTAAGGAGATTAAATATTTCCAAATAACTCCCTTACCGCTGCATTCCCATCTATAATTTTCATTTTTTTCTGAAAGTTTCGTAACTTTGAGAATATTTAATGCGGTATGCGGTTTGACAACAACCTGCAATACCCAATCTAAGACCATATTATCACAATTGCGGCAACATATAAAATGATGAATTATGATTCAGCCCAACATCCCCGAAACCACACAACCTCGAATCGTTATAGTAGGTGGTGGATTCGGCGGCGTAAACCTTGCCAAACAGCTTAAACATGCACCCGTTCAGGTAGTGTTACTCGACAGGAACAACTATCACCTCTTTCAACCACTGCTGTACCAGGTATCTACCGCCGGCCTTGAACCGGATAGCATCGCCTTTCCCCTGAGAGGCATCTTCAGGAAACAGCAAAACCTCGTATTCCGCATGGCGGAAGTAACCGGTATCCGCTCTTCAGAAAATATACTTGAAACCGGTATAGGTGAAATACATTATGACTACCTCGTTTTTGCCACCGGCAGCAATACCAACTTCTTTGGAAATAAAGATATCGAAGACAATGCCATCGGTATGAAATCTCTCATAGAAGCCGTGCAGATCAGGAACTACGTGGTGAAACAATTTGAAGAAAGCCTGCTGCTTCAAAACCCGGAAGAAATAAAACCCAAACTAAACTTCGTGATGGTAGGCGGCGGCCCTACTGGCGTAGAGCTGGCCGGTGCTTTTGCAGAGCTCCGCAAATACATTATGCCCAAAGATTATCCCACCTTGCCCCAGTCGCTCATGAACGTATACCTCATCGAAGCAGGCCCTAAACTACTGGCCTCCTTCAGTGAAACTACCTCTCAGAAAACACTGGAAGCACTGCAGGAGATCGGTGTTCGTGTATTACTCAACACAGGCGTAAAAGAATACGACGGCAAAACCGTTACACTCAGTACCGGTGAACTGATCCAAACCCAATCCCTGCTCTGGTCTGCCGGCGTAAAAGGCATCCCTGTAAAAGGCATTCCTTCAGACATTATCCTGCCCAACGGCCGCATCCTGGTGAATGAGCTGAACCAGGTCAGGGGATTTACCAACATTTACGCTATAGGCGATATTGCCCAGATGACCAACGATCCCCGCTTCCCCAAAGGCTACCCGATGGTGGCGCAGGTGGCTATACAACAAGGTAAAAATGTAGCGAATAACCTCAGGCTCTCCCTGGAAAATAAACCCATGAAAGGCTTTTATTACAAAGATCTTGGCAGCATGGCCACCATTGGCCGCAACAGGGCTGTGGCCGAGTTCTCAGGTATACGCATGAGCGGATACCTTGCCTGGCTGGCCTGGATGATTGTACATCTCATGAGCTTACTGGGATTCAGAAATAAGCTGGTGGTTTTCATTAACTGGTTCTACCGCTACTTCACCTACGAAAGAGGTACCCGCATCATCATTAAACGGGGCGCCGCCAATATTGTTAAACTACGCCAGAGTATAGGCGCATAAATAAAAAGAAGAAGGGAGTTGAATGATTCATCTCCCTTCTTCTTTTAGAATATTTCTTCCTATTTACGATTCAAAATCGAATTCAATGTGATTGACGATACCAGCTCATCAGACCTTCCACCCAGCGCCCGGTAATACAGCAATATGGTGTAGTTGTTCTCCGCTTCCCAATAATTTCCCTCCGTCATATCAGTATCGAACCTGGGATTAGCCGCTGTTTTGTCTACCAGTCCGTATATGTAATTATAGTACCCCTGCTTCAGGAAAATATTGCCCTCATAGGCGCGGCTGGCGCCATTATAAGTGAGCTTGTTGTTATCGTTAAGCTCATAGTTGGTAAACTCTCCGAAAATATACATATCATATCCCGCATAAGGTTCCGGTGCTCCAAAAGAGAAATGCACAGTGGCATAATCTCCTTCGAAATTAGGGTCATAATCATCCAGCGTAGCCAGGTAATATTTCCCGTTGATGTCTTTAATAAACTGGTATTGCTTGTCGGCTGTTTCGTAATCCGTTACAGCAAATACATCTGTGCTGTTGCTATGATATTCCGAACGCTGTACCCGCTCCGTTTGCAGGCGGAAACTGCGCAGGTCAATCCAGCGGTATTCTTTACCGGCAGGCATGATACAGTCCTGCTCTGCATTGTACTTCAGAATATTCCCGTTAATAAACTGTGGCTTCAGTTTGGTGAGCGCATTATCCCAACGGTAGTTTTGCAGCACCACCACTTTGATCTGGTCAAAAGGGTTCTGGATATTCAGGGAACCGGTGTTTATTTCAAAGTTGATCTTCTGGTGCGTACGGAACAATTTAGGCGCAATAGGCTGCTGGATAAATCCTGATATACTGGCCTTATTTTCCACCACATACATCCGGCGGGTAAAGGCCAGCTGCGAGGTATCGCTGTCCAGGTATACCTTCAGCATATAATTACCGGATTTTACCGGATAGCTGTTGGTACCCGGCAGCTGGATACTGTAATGTGTATAACGCTGTAAGGATACACTGGATAACTTATAGTTCAGGATCCTGGTTTCGGAAAATCCACGCATATAATCAAACTGGTTCACCGGCGCCGGCGTCCAGTCGGCATTACAAAGCACAAAGGAATAGTAATAGTTCTTCACATCATTGTCCATGTCGTCGAACGAGAGCTCCAGCTTCTCACCGGTACCAATGGTATACATGGCTAAGCTCAACGGATCACCTACCTGGTTAAACTTCACAGATCTGATATTGTTGTGGTATACATGGTCCGGGGTAATAGCATTCACTTGTGCAGATGCGCCGTTGTTAAACAGGCAGGCAACAAGAGCTATTGTAAAAAATAATGCTGCTGTACGCATATGAGGCAATTGATATTATTCAAGTTACGATTAAAAGCGGAAAGCCGGAGCCAAAAGCCAGATAGCAAATGACCCCGGCGAAGATAAAATATTTATCCGGCACGGGCGCCATTGGCCTACCTTTTTGCTTTATGCGCTGCACTTTCAGCTTTTCCCTATATTTGTTCTATGCGCTTATCATTTTTTATTGCCAGACGGATTGCTTTCAATAAGGGATCTTCTTTCTCAAAGTTCATTATCAATATCGCTGTAGCCGCCACCGCGGTGAGCGTGGCGGTAATGATCCTGGCAACAGCGCTGGTAAACGGTTTTCAGCAGGTGATCCAGGAGAAGATCTTCAGCTTCTGGGGCCATATCCATATCAATGAATACCAGCCAAACGCGGGCCCGCTCACAGAAGAAATTCCCTTCTACAGCCGCCAAAGCCTGCTGGATAGCCTGAAAAAAGTGCCCGGCATTAAATCCATCAGCAACTACGCTACCAAATCTGCCATTATAAAATCCGAAAAGGAAATAGACGGCATCATCTTTAAAGGAATAGATAAAGAGTACGACTGGCCACAGCTGAAACGCTTTCTGCAGGCCGGTAACCTGCTGCAGTTCAACGATAGCTCCTATGCCCCGGAAATTATGATCTCCGAATACATGGCCAGGGAATTGCAGCTGAAAGTAAATGATAAGGCCATCATCTATTTTATACAGGGAGGCGGACTACCGCCACGCGCCCGCAAACTAACGGTAACGGGCATATTTAAAACCGGTATCGAGGAATATGATAAAACTTATGTGATCGGCGATCTTAACCTGGTGCGCAAGCTCAACGACTGGGACCCCAATCAGGTGGGCGGTTATGAACTATCTATCAATAACTACCGCAATATGGATTCCCTGGCCAGGTATATGGATAACAACGCATTGCCGGATCAGTTGTTTACCCGCACCATCCAGGATATTTATCCCAATATTTTCGACTGGCTGCAACTGCAAAACCAGAATGAGCTGATCATTATTGTTATCATGACCATCGTTGCCATCATAAATATGATCACGGCCATTCTTATCCTCATCCTGGAACGCACCAATATGATAGGTATTGCCAAAGCACTGGGTATGCGCAACTGGGATATCCAGAAAATATTTGTATACCAGGCAGCCTATATCGTTATCCTGGGAATACTGATCGGCGACTTCTTCGGGCTGGGCATTGCTTTCCTGCAGCAGGCCACAGGCATCTTCAAACTGCCGGAAGAATCCTATTACATGTCGGTGGCAGCCGTATCTCTGCACTGGGTCGATATCCTGCTGATCAACATAGGCACCTTCCTCATCTGCATACTTATACTGCAGGTGCCGGCCAGGATCATCCGGCGTATCACACCGGTAAAAGCCATCCAGTTTAAATAGTTATTTCTTCCGGGTACTTTTCACATAATCACGCAGGTAACTGCATTGGTTATATGCCTGTTGGTAAAACTTCGTTTCCCTATAACTGCCAGCCAGCAACGGGAAATAGCGGTTATTTATCCATGTGTGAATATACTTGTCGCGGTCATCCCTGCTAACGATCCGCTTCTGGGAACAACGGGCTGCCATAAACGCGCACCGTGCCCTGAACTCTTTATCTGTGCTGGCCTGTGCAGCCTTCGTATAATAGCTTTCAGCCGCATAACATCCGAAATACTGCTTGTCAAAAGCGTCTTTATCACAATCGGGAGAGTACCATGAAGTGCTGGGGCGGTAACCTTTCACAAAATACCATGTTCTGCCATAGTAGGAAATGCTGAATAACGCGGTAGCATAATCGTAATATACTTTTGCCGGCACCGGCGCTATTTTCATCTTTTCCTGCAACTGCAGCATGCGCTCGCAAAACTGCAGCTGTGTAATAGCTTTATTGTATGGCCCTGCAGCGGTATCTTCCCCGAAATCCTGCAGTTGCTCATGAAACACCTGGTAGGAAACAGCCAGCGCATCTGGAGCCGCCTTTTTAAACCAGTCGCGCGCATTACTGAAATCATGGAGCCGCACATAACTCACTCCTATAGCCTGGTCCAGGTTAACGCCCTTGGGAAAGAACCCTGCCAGGTAAGATTCATACGGTGTTTTACCCGGCTGATGCAGGAATTCTTTCAGTCGTATAAGCGTTGCCGGTTTCATGTCGTTATTGATCTGGTCCAGCGAAGTCTGACCGGAAACAAAATAGTCGTTCATATTCAATGAATCACAGCGTCCCCTGATCAGCGACTCCTTTACCAGCTCGCCCTGCCGATGATAACGTGGCGCAAGTATGGCGAACAATAGGTTACGATAGATCTTACCAAATGCAAAACGCTTATCGTCACTGCCATCCCAGGCCCTGTTCCAGTAATTTCCGATGCCGGCGGTTTTGGTATCAAACCATTTCAGGGAAGGCAGCAGCTTCGCTTCAAATGCGCTGTCAATCGTTTTTTGCTGGTTGATGTTTACCAGCAGGTTTACAATCTCCCACTGGTCTTTTACTTCGGGGTCTTTTGCACGCACTGCCGCCAGCTGCTGCGCAGCCGCCGGGTAATCTTTACGGATATAGGAAAGGTAGGCAGATGAAACCCGCCACAGGTCCGCATCTTTTAACTTACCCTTTTGAACAAGGCTATCTGTTACAGTTTGTAATTCATTTAACTTTGCCAGCATCCTGCTCCTTTCTCCGGGCGAGTCTTCCCTGATACCCACCATGTCGGTTCCTCCTTCTCCCAGCAGCGGGCTGAAGTAAGCATCTTCCAGTTTATTGATTTCCCTTCCCAACAATATATTCAGTGCCGGAGACGCCGGATCAAAAGCATACACCCACCGGATAGCCGTTACATCCGGCTCAGGATTGGAGAAGCCGTAAATAGCAGCTACCATTGCCTTTTCATGATTGTCTTTACAAAGCGGGTATACCTGTTCCATGCCCGCATTGGTCCACATTAAACTGGTAAAACAGGAAAGCCGCAGCGATGGCGCCTTGTCAAACACCCGGGAAAACAGGTAAGCGCTCTGCACAGAATCTTTCAGGTGATATAAGCCGCCTGCCTTGAGTGCCAGCGCCTTATAATATACCAGGGAAGCTCTTTCCTTTTCTCCAAACAGCTGGTCAAATGAAGCCACCGCCTCGCCGTATTGCTGGCTGTAATGCCGCAGCCTTATCAACTGGAAACTGTAACGGTCACGGATATCCTTATCCTTTACTTTATCATGCAGCTCCAGCCCCTCTTTATACAATGCCTCCATCAATACATTGTTGCGCTGCGGCGCAGTCCACTGGTCTTCCCTGGTTACTGCCGGCTCGCAGGATTTTGCGAACAACAGGTAACGCGCTGCTTCCCGGTTCTTTTCCTTTCCCAGGAACTGTGCAAAAGTGTTCCTCTTCACACTGTCCGGTAATGCAGCACTGCCTTCTGCAATAGCAGATAACTGCTCCTTTGGATAGGTATAGATACATTCACGTATATCCTTCTCCGTTACCCCGTTACCGGCATAGTTTTGCCAGTCGGCCACATTGGCTGTTTCCTCAGACGGCGTGGGGTTCCCGAAAAAATTGGTGAGGGCAGTGTAATAAAACGGCTCGTAGCCGCCGCCTTTGGTATACGGACTGAAAAATGAAATGTAATAATCATACGGGTCCGGTGTAGGCCCGCAGGATAAAGTGTAAATCACGTTGCCAAAGAAAACAGCACAAAAACTAATTAAAAAAACGACAAACTTTTTGCAGTTCATTTAAGGGATATTTTTTCAGGGTTGTTGAATCAAGATGATAAAATATGATAACCGGATCCGGCGTCCGCAATTGTTTTGCCACCATTTTTGCAGCTGCTTCCAATGAAGGCTGGTCAATGGTTTCGCGCCGTATAACATTTCCTTCTTTTAAGGGATAACCATTCAGCAGGGTATCTTTCCGCACGGTATACAATTGTTTCTCATCAATTGCAAAGGTAGTGGTATCCTGTAATTCCTGCGTACCGATGTTTCTTAAAATACCGGTATATGCAGTGCCATTCCGGAATAGAACGCTCCAGCTGAATAAAGGTAATGCAATATCCAGGGGTAACGGATACCCTGCCACCCTGTTTTCACCAAGATAGGACTCCATAGCATCTATATCGAGAATGGAATTATGTGCCCCCGGTTTACGCAGATCGCCCATGTTATAACACATCAGCAATCCCCTGTCTACCGGTGGCACACCGGTGCGTACTTTATATTTCACCTGGTACATACGGATGGTAGCCGATACGCGGCGATGCCGGAAAAAGGGGGTTTGCCGGATCTGTTTTATAAAAGAGAAATAGGCATCCCGGGAAGCCTGTGTCCAGTCGCAGTCCAGCTGGATCTCCTTTATGCCGGCGGCCGGCAGGGAATCGCACAGCTGCTCTATCAGCCTGGCCACATTGGCTGCCAGCCCGGGGGCAGGATGTTCCCATACTTCATTCATCAGGAATACTACCGGTACTATTTCCACACCGGCAGGAAAAGCGGCTTTCTGATTGAACACTGCTACCGGTGCAGGCGCCTGGGTAGCCCCGTTAACATCCACATCAAACAGCTTTACATACAGCCGCCTGGCAGGCAGCTCCTGCATATATTTCAGCTCGGCGCTGTTACCCGTCCAGGTTTGCTTCCAGTAATAAAATGCCGGCGTTACCTTCCGTTCCGCAGCGTGATTACAGGAAAACAATAATATGATGATGAATAATATCCTGGGGCTCATGAGTGGTTAAATAAGCAGGCGGCCGCAGATAATCCCTGCAGCTACCGCAGCATTCAATGATTCGGCGCCGCCGATCCGGGGAATGGTGACCCGGTGGGTAGCCATAGCGGTAACATCTTCCGTTAATCCCCTTCCTTCATTACCGATCAGGATGATACCTTCTTTGATAGCGGGAAACACCGCAATATTCTTTCCATGAAGTGTGGCAGCATAAGAAGGCAGCTTTGTTTGCTGCAACAATTCCCTGATACCGTATTCGGCTATACGAACCCGTATCATACTGCCCATGGTGGCCTGTATGGTTTTGGGGTTATACACGTCCACACAGTCGGGCGAGCAAATGATCTGCGGAATCCCGAACCAGTCGGCAATACGGATCAGCGTACCCATATTACCCGGATCCTGGATGGCTTCCAGCGCCAGTGCCACTGTACCGGAGGCCGGCAGCGGGTTCACAGGTGCGGGCATATCCAGTAAGGCCATCGCCCGGTTGGGCGTAGTGAGCGACGATAATTGTTTGAGCACAGCAGCATCCACTTCAGTTACAGTACCTGCCGGCATATGGCTGGTCAGGGAGTTATGCTGCTCCAGCCAATCGGCTGTTGCAAATACTCCTTTCACCGGCATGCCCGCCTGTAGCAGCTCCTGTACAATCTTATCACCCTCTGCCACATACTGGCTGGATTTTTGCCTGTTTTTTTTGTGCTGTAATGATTGAATATATTTAATTTGCGCCTTTGACAACATGGGATCAAACCTACACGATTTCTTTTAATCAGCCAAGAAGAGGCATGGTTACCCGTTTGTCAGCATTGACCTTAAAAAAATTTAACAACGTTTTTGCCCGTGATGCAGCTGCTTCCCAATTCAAAAACCTTACTGCTGAAACAATTGCTGCTATGGGCGGTAATACTCACGTTGGCGGCCTGCTCCAATACCAAATATCTCCGGAAAGACCAGTCACTTTACACCAGCGCCAAAGTAGATGTAAACGGGGAAATCCTCAATTCTGAAAAACAGGACCTGCGTAGCTCCCTTTCATCCAAATCGCTGATGACGCAACAACCCAATAAAAAACTGCTCAACAGCCGCATCAAAGTATGGCTCTATAACCAGAAGTACAACGAAAAAAAATCCAACTGGTTCTGGAACCTCGTACTCGCTAAACGAAACCTGGAAGAACCAGTGGTCTATGATTCTACCCAATCCAAGGAATCAGTGGAACGTATGACCAGCTATCTTCACAACCAGGGTTTCTTTTATGCCAGCGTAAACTATGAGGAAAAAACATCGCGCCACAAAACCAGCGTTACCTATAGCGTTAATACAGGGAAAAACTTCGTAATAGATAAGATCACCTACAATGTGCCCGATTCTGCCATCCTCCATATTGTAAAAGCAAATGAAGGATTGTCGCTGATTAAGAAAGGCATTGTATTCAAATCAGCCACCCTGGGCAGCGAAAGGGAAAGACTCACCCGTCTCATCAAAGATGCAGGGTACTACAAATTTAACCGCGATGCCATAGAATTCAGTGTAGATACTCTCAACAAAGCCCTGTTCCGTAACACCCTCAACCCTTTCGAAGGATTTGTAAATATCTTCAATGAAAATAAAAGAAGAGATAAACTGACAATGGATGTGGAAGTCCGGATCAAAAACCCGGAAGACAGTGCCGATACCTGGGAAAAGTATCATATCGGTAAGATCTACGCCTATCCCGACTTTTCTCTCAACGGCAATCCAAACGACAGCACCCTGAAACAGGACGAACGGAAGTATATTACCATCCGCGCGCACCAGGAAATGCTGAAACCAAAGATCCTTTCCAGGTCTATCTTGCTGCGGCCAGGAGAAACCTATTCCATCCAGCAATACACCAATACCGTTAATAAGCTGTACGACATCGGTGTATGGCAGTTCGTCACCCTGCAATATAAAGAGCCCAAAGACTCTTTAAACACCCTCGATGCATATGTGTTCCTGACGCCCCGCCGCAAACAGGAACTGGGGCTGAGCTTCGAGTTAAGTAACAGTTCTGACTATACGCTGGGGTCGGGCGTTACGCTGAACTACCGGCATATAAATCTGAATAAAACCGCCACCCAATTGGGTATGGCGCTGAGCACCGGTATTGAATTGGTGCGTCCCCAGGAATCTGGCTGGGTGCTACAATCCAAACAGTTTGGAGGCGAGGTAAGTCTTACCTGGCCACGGTTTGCCTTGCCGTTCAATTTTAAACAGAGCAACCGCTCCAATGTAAAAACAAGATTAACACTGGGCGCCAACTACCTTTCCCGCATAGAAAAATTTGATGTTACCAGTTTGAATTTATCTTATGGATACGACTGGAACGAAACAATCTACAAACGCTGGATCGTACGGCCTTTTACGCTCAACTATGTAGGTGTGAGCCTTGACCCTACTTTCCGCGACAGCGTAGTAAATACCAATCCATACCTGAAGCGCAGCTTTGAACCGGCACTCATTGGCGGGGAAAGCGTTTCATTTATTTTCAGCAACCAGGACCTGCTGCACCAGCGCCATTACAGCTACTTCAGGGTGAACGTGGAAGAATCAGGGCTCTGGCTCAGCGGCATCAACAGCCTGATGAATCGCATCAGCGGTAAAAAGACAAACCTGGAAACGCTGACCAGCGTAAATATTTCGAATTTCGTAAAGATAGAAGCAGATTACCGTCATTTCTGGAAACTGGGGCTGCACAGCGGGCTCGCTACCAGGGCTTATGCCGGCGTTGGTATTCCGTACAGTTATTCACAGGTACTGCCTTATGTACGGCAGTTCACCTCCGGTGGCCCCAACAGTATCCGTGCATGGCGTTTGCGTACCCTGGGCCCCGGCTCCTATAAAGATTCCTCTGCTACTGCGCAGGCATTCCCCGATCAAACCGGCGATATGAAACTGGAAGGCAACATCGAATACCGCTTCGATCTGCTGAGAATGTTTGGCGGCACTGTAAACCTGAAAGGCGCCACTTTCCTGGATATGGGTAATATCTGGATGATCCGGAAAGATTCCACCCGGCCCGGCTCCGAATTCCGGTTCGACCAGCTGTACCATGACCTGGCCATGGGCACAGGCGCGGGCCTGCGACTGGATTTCTCTTTCTTCCTTATCCGCCTGGATTGGGGTATCCCGCTGAAAGTGCCTTACTTCACCGGGAATAAGAACGGCTGGTACGTAAGTGAGTGGGATCTTAAAGACAGCCGCTGGCGCCGTGAAAATATCATCTGGAATATCGCTATTGGTTATCCGTTTTAGGAACGGAATTAGCCGCAATAAAATCTTCCATATCAGTAGCATTCTCCAAACTGAAATTACCGATACGGGTTCTGCAAAGACTGCTCAGGTAAGCGCCGCAACCTAGTTGTGCGCCATAATCGTTTGCCAGGGAACGTATATACGTGCCCGTACTGCATACCACCCTGAAATGTACTTCCGGCAATGCTATTTTAGTGATCTCAAATTCAGTAATGGTTAATTTCCTCGGTTCAACTTTCACATCCACCCCTTTTCTTGCCAGCAGGTAAATGGGTTTCCCGTTTTGTTTAATAGCAGAATGTATGGGAGGCAGCTGCATGATCTCTCCTATGAAAGGCCGGGTGGCAGCCAGTATAGCGGCTTCATCAAGATGACTGATATCTTTGAAATTTTCCGGCTCAGACTCCTTGTCGAACGTAGGCGTAGTAGCGCCCAATGTAAAAGTACCGGTGTATTCTTTCTCCTGTGCCTGGTATTCGTTGATCTTTTTGGTCATTTTACCGGTACAGCAAATCAGCAGCCCGGTAGCTAAAGGATCCAGCGTGCCGGCATGGCCTATTTTAGCTTTGGTGATGTTTCTTATTTTACGTACTACATCAAAGGAAGTCCACGTTAAAGGCTTGTTGATCAATATCACGGCCCCTTCCTGGTAATTGGTCTTTTCGTTCGTTTGCATGCCGCAAAGATAGCTATTAGCAGGCAGCCCGCAGCATGTGGCCGGCAATTATAGGATTTATTTAAGACCACTAAAAGCAGAAAGCTAAGCGCTTTTTATTAAATTCACGCAATTTTAAATACATGGCTTTACAACATCATTTAGACGCAACACTACGGCACAAGCAACAGGTGGATAATTCGCGCGACTACGTGCTGCCATTCATACAGCAGGAATTTCCGCAACTGGAAGGCCTGCGCGTTATGGAGGTAGGATGCGGGGAAGGCGGCGTGCTTACTCCCCTGCTGGAAAAAGGATGCAACTGCGTAGGCGTGGATCTTGCACCTGACCGTATTGAGCTGGCTAAAACTTTCCTGCAGCAATACCTCGACAACGGACAATTAAAACTGATCGCTAAAAATATTTATGACCTGGATTTCCTGGGAGAATTCCGGAACTCTTTTGATGTTATTATTTTGAAAGATGCCATTGAGCATATTCCTGACCAGGAAAAGATCATTGGTCATCTCAAACAGTTGCTAAGCCCCCGCGGGCAGGTATACTTCGGCTTTCCACCCTGGTATATGCCCCATGGCGGCCACCAGCAGATCTGCAAGAACAAATTCCTCAGTATGGTGCCCTACATTCATTTGCTCCCCCGCCCGCTCTACAAAGGCGTTCTGCGGATGTTCGGAGAAGGCGATGATGTAGTGGTTGACCTTATGGATGTAAAATCCACCGGCATTTCCATTGAGCGTTTTGAACGCATTGTAAAGCGACAGCAGTACAAGATCACACAACGCAGGTTCTACCTGATCAATCCTATCTATAAGTACAAATTCGGTGTTAATGCACGTGTGCAATGGAAACCTGTTGCAGCGATTCCTTTCTTCAGGAACTTCGTCACCACGTGCGTATACTATATGATAAAACCGGTGTAGATCGCCTCCGGCGATCCCCTACGCTGCATTCCATATTTCCCAGGAGGCTTCCGCCTGCAGGATCAGCATTTCATACCCGTTCTTGATAGCAGCGCCTTGTGCAGCGCCACGTTGCAGGAAGGCGGTTTCCGCCGGGTTGTACACCAAATCATATAGCAGGTGCCTGGAAGTAATATACTGGTAAGGGATTTCAGGGAAAGTGCCTGTTTTGGGATACATGCCCAGGGGTGTTGTATTCACAATCACCGTATGATCTTCCATTACCTGCCTGGTCAGCGATTCGTACGACACAGCGCCATTCACCGGTTGCCGGCTCACTACAGTGTAGGTAATGCCAAGTTGCTCCAATGCATACATGATGGCTTTGGCAGCGCCACCGGTGCCCAGCACCAGGGCCTTTTGATGATGGGGCTGCAGCAGTGGCTGCAACGATTTGGTAAACCCTATCACATCGGTATTGTAGCCTGTTTTCTTCCCGTTTTTAAAATGAATGCAGTTCACCGCGCCTATTTGTGCAGCTGCATCGCTAAGCTCATCCAGGAAAGGGATCACTGCTTCCTTGTAGGGAATGGTAACGTTCAAACCATGCAACTGCGGATGCTGTTCCAGCAAAGACGTAAATTCAGAGATACCCGGGATAGGGAAATTATCATACACACAACCTGAAATATTTTCTTTCTCAAATTTTTCTTTAAAGAAACCTTTGGAGAAAGAATGACTGAGCGGGTAGCCTATAAGTCCATAAATTTTCATGCACGGGGGAATTGATCATTACCAATGATAAATAACGGATGAAGGAGCTGTGTTGATGCAATCATATCCACACAATCCTTCATCCGTTATTAATATCCTGCAATTATTTCTAAAACTATTCTCTGTCGAGGAACAGGTTAAAGGTATCTCCTCTTAAACCAATACGCATGGCTTCCAGGGAAATCACCTCATTGGGAGCCAGGTTGCCGAGGTTGGCGTTACAGCCTACCAGCTCCAGGAAGTAAAGCTGCTGGGCTTTCTGTGGTGCTTCCCAGATAATTTTTTCAGCAGGGATCTGGGTCAGGATTTCCTGTACCAGTCCTTCGCGAACTTCACCGCTGCCGCGGTAAATACCTACGTTACCGCTTTCACGCGCCTCTGCGATCACATAAGTGGCGCCGGCGGAGAGCTCAGCGCTCATCAGTTCTATCCACTTATAGGGAGGTATAATATGCTCTGCATCTTTAGAGCCTACTTCACTCAATACCAGTCCGATCTTAGCCAGTTTCTCAATATAGCCGCATTTTTCAGCATGCGGGATGGTGATAGAGCCGTCGGAAACTTCCATGTAACTGATACCGAATTCCTTTACCACTTTTATGTATTCTTCAAACTGGTTGCGGATTACAAAGGCTTCGAACAGTGTTCCGCCAAAGTATACGGGAATGTTTGCCGACTGGTAAAGTTCAATTTTTGCGCGCAGGTTGGGCGTAACGAAAGCAGTGCCAAAGCCCAGTTTCAGGATGTCAACATGCGGACCTGCTACCGATAAAAAATTTCGTGCTTCTTCCAAACTCAGCCCCTTGTCCATTACCATAGTGAGTCCATGTGTACGGGGCTTCTTTGTCCTTTCCGGGATTTGTGTCAGATTAAAATTCATTTGAAATATTTTTATCTTCTTATTGGTCAGTAAAACACATACTAATTTTCGCCAGGCACTTCGGGATAGCGTAGATGCAATTTTAGTAACCGGAAATACTATTGAC
The DNA here is from genome assembly GCF_902150045.1 of Chitinophaga polysaccharea. GTDB lineage: Bacteria > Bacteroidota > Bacteroidia > Chitinophagales > Chitinophagaceae > Chitinophaga > Chitinophaga polysaccharea_A. The sequence goes on along the minus strand of NZ_CABFVU010000002.1, from coordinate 634,090 downwards.
TTTTGTCCATGACAATTAAAAGCCGGCGCAAAAATAAGAAGTATACTTTATTTTATTAAAGTAAATAACATTGGTTAACGTTTGCGGCGATATTGGGCAATCAGATCCACCACACTCACATGCTGTAATACAGCAGGGTCAAGCTCTACAAGCTTTTTAACAATTTTCGGGGCCTGTTGCAGGGCTGTTTCCAGGTGCAGCAACCCTTCTTTTGTTTTACCCATAGCTATCAGGATAGCGGCCCGGTAGTAAATAAAAATGGGCTTCCGTCCGGCCTTTTCCTCCGCTATGGCCAATTGTACAAGGGCTTCCTCCAGGAAACCGGATACATACAGCCCCTTTAACAGCTCCTGCCAGGTAACTGCGCTTTTAGGCCTGGTACGTACAGCATTCATGAAATGTACCAGTGCATCCTTGTTCTTTCCAAGCTCCAGGTAGCATTCACCCAGGCTCATGTTATATTCTGCGTTGGTTTTATTTATTTTAAGTGCGCTCAGCAGGGATTTGGCAGCGTTTTCCCAGTTGGCTTCCATCATATAGGCCACAGCGATCTTGTAATACAGCTTATCGTCGCTGGGGCTCAGATGCGAAGCTTTACGGTAGTAATAACGGGCCTGCGTAAATTTCCGCTGCCGCTCATAACAATGCCCGATGGCTTCATAGATCACATCCTCCGGCTTGGCTATTTCCAGGTGTTTCTGAAGCACTTCTATCGCTTCTGCATACTTACGGAGCCGGATATACGCATCGCCCATATTACGGTAGGCGTAATCAAATTTCTCGTCTATTGCCACCGCATATTGGTAAGCATCTATCGCCTTTTCGTACAGCTTAAGCCCCTGGAACGCAGTTCCGAGGTTAAACCAGGCCAGCTGGTTATACGGATGTTCATCGATAATGGCGGTGTGCAAACGGATGCTTTCTTCATTACGACCGGTAAATTCTGTCCAGAAACAGATCTTATGCAACGCCTCCTCGCTGGTAGGATCGTATTCCAGCGCCATTTTCAGGCAGTCGAATACTTTTTCAAATTCCTCCCAGTCGTCATACACATCGGCCAGTTCTAGCAATAATTCCGTCCTGTCTTCTCCCGAGAACTGTTCAATCTGTTCTTCCAGCACGGTAGCCGCCTTCTGGTGCTGGTTCAGCGCCAGATAAACGTCTGTTTGCAGTATATAAAGATTGATATCAGTGCGGTCCAGAACTTCTGCTTTCTCCAGCAGATCCAGTGCTTCCTTATATTTTTTGGTTTCTATCAGTAAGTTGGCCTTTTTGAGCAATAAGGTGGAGGAATAGGGAAATTGTTCGATGGCTATTTCTGCGGCCTGCAATGCGGTCGGCATTTCGTCATGCTCGTCATAATAGTCTATGATCTGCTCAAATGAATCTTCGTCCAAAAAAGAATGAGACTTACCTGCCCGGAGGTTTTCAAACTGCTGCAACAAGTCTCTCAGATCATCAAAATCCTCGTTTAAAAATGAAAAGTCTTTACTCATTACTGTAAATATAGTACTTTTATTTATGCCCAAATATGGGGGTAAATCAATGTTTTAAAATATTTTTAACAATTCTTTGTGATTTCTTCGTATCTTGCGTTAAGAAGATGTTATATGATATATCAAAAAGTTTGTACATTTGTGTTACAATGAAAGCGAAAACTTACATATCACGCACCTTTTCATTGTCTTGCTTGTTAGCGGGCGCAATGGCGTTTTTTGCTCTCAATGCGGTGGCGAATAATAACTTTTTGCCGACCGATAATAATAAAGACAAAGTGAAAAAAACAGCTGACAGCCCACATTTTGTGCTGAACACAGCTATGCCCAAAACCAACCTGAGCCTTGACGCAGGCTACCGCTTTTCCGGTACCTTCAACTCAGCCTTTAAGTTTACTACTACCAACAACAGTAATACTGTCATTAACCTGAAAGCGGTAATGACCTATACAAAGGGTAATGTTACTTACGTAGTTCCTTCCAATGTCCAGGTACAGGCGCAACCTCCTGGAAACATGAACTTTCAGAAACTGCAGATCATTCTGCCGCTTAAGAAAGGATAATAACTTCAACGTTTCTTCAATTACAATATGGGCCGGTTAAAAAGTTCAACAGCTTTTTAACCGGCTCTTTTTTTAGACAACTTCCAAGGTCTCATGCTTTCCCTTTGAATAAATTCTAATCCCGGTCGAACTCACTTTAAACAGCGTCCAATCCCGCATGCACTCCCTTTCGTTAGTTACTAATAGCGCCTAGCGCTGTATCAACTGGAATGAGCTTATTTCCTTCTTTGAATTTGTTGATTATTGGTTAACCGAAGCATATGCTTCATGGTTTGTTATGTAAATACGTGGCCAAATGCCTGCTTTTAAGAAAGCAACCGCTCCGATTCATCTCCCTGAAGAAAATAAACCCTCTCTTATACACCGGAAATGTGCTTCTTTATACTTTTTTCCAGAGGAAATAAACCCTCGCATCATCTCCTTCATACACGCAGATCAAGTCCACCTGCTCCTTAGAGAAAAAGCCCTGTCTACATATTCTGTAATTCCTTCTGACTTACCTCTTTATACCCCGTCTTAGGTACGTCGAAATAGGAAGCAGGGATCGGGTACAATTCCACTTTAACGGCTATTACCCTCGTTTTAGACCCGGTTTTTGTAAGGATCTCAAACTCCAGGGGAATGCCTTTCAGGTTTACAAAGCGGCGGTTATACTGCTTGTTTTCCGGAACAAGATCAATGGCATAGTATACCTCGAAAGTTTTTCCATCTGGCATTGTGCCAATGGCTTTTCTGCAGTCGTAACCCGCCACCTTCTTGATCTCTTCCTGGTCCTGGAACTTAATTCCCTCGTATTGTTTCAGGTCTTTTTCATATTGATCTTTCCCTGCGCGTATCAGATACTTGTTACCATGCTGGTCTATCAGCGTGGTCATGGTTTCATCTTTACTGTTGATCAGGTAGGTATAATGTACAATATTGAAATTCATATCTATCCTGCTCAGAGGCCCCCGCATATACTGGGTAAAGGTGCTGCCTTCCAGCATGGCATCCATTTGCAGCTGCTCAGGTGGCAGCTCCATTTTGTAAACGATCTTGGCATCCGAAATAACACGCTGCGCCAGTAATGTGCCGGTGCAGCACAGAAAGGTAAAAGTTAATAACAACCGATTTGACATAGTGTGGTGAATTAAGATAATGGCAATCAGTGATCCGTTACCAGTTTAGCTTTTCTTTGTTTAAAAAAGCGGCTATCCCGCGTTTACAGTCGTCATGACCCCGGGTGGCAGCATTCAGTATGGCTGCGTGCGCCAACCCTTCCGCTACCGGTAAGTCCAACACTGTGCCAATCAATTTTTTGGTGACCTTCAGGGAGTTTGAAGAAGCTTCATTACATAGGCTGGCAGCCACTTTCGCTACCTTTTGGGCTATTTCTGGCGCGGGTACTACCGCCGTGATCAGGCCGTCGGCCGCCGCTTTTTCCGCCGTTACCAGTTTACCGGTTAACAATAACTCGCGGGAGCGGCCCTCTCCTATTTTGCGGACCAGGAAAACCGCCACCAGGGCGGGAATAAATCCGATCTTCACCTCCGTGTACCCCAACAGCGCTTCAGGTACTGCATAACTGAGGTCGCACAGGGTTACTAAACCGCAGCCACCGGCAACAGCATGTCCTTCAACCTGGCAAATCACTATCTTATCAAGATCATAGATCTCCCGGAACAATTGCATCAGTTCCCGGGAATCTGCGAGGTTTTCATCATAGGTATTTTGCTGCAGTTGCTGCAGGTATTCCAGGTCGGCGCCCGCACAAAAAGCCTCCCCATTCCCCTTCAACACTACCACTTTCACGGCTTCATCAGCTGCCGCCGTACGGAATGCAGCACGGAGCTCCGCCACCATGGGCCCGTTGAGCGCGTTACGCTTCTCCGGCCGGTTCAGGGCGATGGTAGCTACCCGCTCAGACACCGTATATTCGATAAAAGAAAATGCCATAAACAAAGAATTTCCAGGCCTTGTTTATGGCAATCTAAACAAAAAAAATTTAATGGGTAATCTCCTGTATTACCTGACCTACGCTGCCACTTGGCATCTGTATATGCAGTAAGGCTGCCAGGGTGGGTGTAATGTCCGTCATGCCAATAGTACGGTTGGTTTTGCCCGGGCGAATGCCCCACCCCATCCACACCAGCGGGATATGCGCATCGTAAGGATACCACAATCCATGAGTGGTGCCTGTATTACCGCCATCGATGTAGCCTGGTGTTAACACCACCTGGATATCACCGCTCCTTTTGGTATTAAAACCATTGGATAGCATAGTGCGCATAGGCTCCGGTAAAACAGTCCACATGAGGTTATCTGTAGAGAAGGCTTTGGAAATGGCGGGCGACTTCAGCAATTCCCTGATAATGAACTGCCGAATTTCCGCTTCGTTTTTACCAGCCTGCCCGATAGCATCGTGATTCAGCCAGAGCTGGTAATTATCGGTAGCTTTTATTGCTTCTTTCACACCAAACCTGGCTGCTACCTGCCCGTTCAGGGATGCCACCGCCGCTTTATCGTCCCAGGTACCGCCGGGTAGTTTGTTTTCCGCCATAAATCCGGGCACATGTGCTACCCCATGATCGGCGGTGATAAAGAACAGGTACTGTCCTTTACCCACTTTCGCATCGAGGTAGGAGAAAAACGCTGCCAGGTCCTGGTCCAGGCGCAGATAAGTATCTTCTGCCTCTATGGAATTAGGACCGAACTGATGCCCTACATAATCAGGAGAAGAAAGGCTTACAGCCAGCAGATCCGTTGCCTGCCCTTTTCCCAGGCCATAGGCTTCCATTGCTTTTTTGGCAAACTCCAGCGTCATGGTATTGCCATAAGGAGAGGCGGAAATGGCGGTATTCGCGATGTCCGACAACTGGTGCGGAAACGAAGTGTTGGCGGCATTTTTATACTTTCCCTCATAAGATTTTTCATCAGTGGTACTGAGGGTATAGGTAGATGCAGGATAAAGGGTGGTCCATGGTTTGCTTAAATACTGCTGCGGGAATTTCTGCCGGTTGAATTCCTGCGCCCATGCGGGCAACTCATTCATGTAGTAGGTGCTGCTCACCCAGTTACCAGTGCCGGCATCATACCAGAAAGCCGCATTGGCGCTGTGCCCTGCAGGGAGAATAGCTCCGCGGTCTTTAATGGCTACGCCTATTACCTTGCTTTGGAAATTATTGGATAACTTCAATTCGTCGCCGATCGTAGTTACCAGCATATTCCGCGGGCTCATTTTACCGGCAGCAGAAGAACTGCCTACTGTTGTTACCGTAGTATCTTCTGCACAATACACCGTGCGGCCCAGTTCAGGGCTGTACCAGGTGTTGCCGATGATACCATGTATAGCAGGCACAGAGCCGGTATACACACAGGTATGCCCGCAAGCAGTAATAGTAGGCGTGTAATTGATCAGGGTATTTTCACAGGAAAAACCTTCCTGCAGCAAACGTTTAAAGCCACCGGCTCCATACCTGCCGGCATAGCGGTACAGGTAATCCCATCGCATCTGGTCTACCACCATACCTACTATGAGCTTGGGGCGGGCAGTTGTTTGGGTGTTTCCGGCAGCAGGAAGAGAGTTGGACGGCTTTGAAGAAGAAGTGCTCTGCGCAGCGCCGTTAATAGCAGACAACAGGAATGCGGCTGCCAGAAAATGTGTAAATTTCATCAGATTGTAATAATTTAAAAGTCTTTGTAATACAATAAGATAGATCATCTTATTGTATTAATAAATGTAAAAAAAGGCTTTGGCCAAATGTGAACCAAGTTTACAAAAAGTAATATTTTAATACCTTTGTGTCCATTTTAAATGGAATGAATTAACCATTACATAATATACCGTATGGATATTTTCGAGAAACTGCTGAAACATCTGGGCCCTATCGGGGAGCATTCAGACAGAGCCCATGGCTATTTTGCCTTTCCTAAACTGGAAGGGGAAATAGGCCCCCGCATGAAATTCCGGGGAAATGAAAAGATTGTCTGGAGCCTGAACAACTACCTGGGTTTAGCCAACCATCCGGAAGTGCGTGCTACCGACGCCAAAGCTGCTGCAGACTTTGGAATGGCTTCTCCGATGGGAGCGCGTATGATGAGCGGAAATACCAACTACCATGAGCAGCTGGAGAATGAGTTGTCCGACTACATGGGTAAAGAAGCAACTACCTTACTGAACTATGGTTACCAGGGCATCATGAGTGCTATTGATGCTGTAGTAGGCCGCAGGGATGTAATTGTATACGATGCAGAGTGCCACGCCAGTATCCTGGATGGATTGCGCCTGCACCCCGGCAAGCGTTATGTATTCAAGCATAACGACATGGAAGATTTTGACAAGCAGATGAAACGTGCTACTGAACTGGCTAAAACACAGGGGGGTGGCATACTGGTGGTTACTGAAGGCGTGTTTGGCATGGCCGGCGACCAGGGTAAACTGAAAGAGATCGCTGCATTTAAAGATAAATATGAGTTCCGCCTGCTGGTAGATGATGCCCACGGCTTTGGAACAATGGGTAAAACTGGCGCCGGTACCGGTGAAGAACAGGGCGTTCAGGATAAAATTGACCTGCTGTTCAATACCTTCGCAAAATCCGGCGCTTCCATCGGCGCTTTCATCAGCGGAGAAAAACAGATCATTAATTACCTGCGCTACAACATGCGCTCCCAGATATTCGCAAAATCCATTCCCTTACCTATCGTAATCGGCCACCTGAAAAGGGTACAGCTGATGCGCCAGCATCCTGAAATGAAAGCGAAGCTGTGGGATAATGTGAATAAACTGCAGAATGGCCTGAAAGAGCGCGGATTTAATATCGGCAGAACCAATTCCCCGGTAACGCCTATCTACCTCCAGGGCGATATTCCCGAGGCTACGGCAATGTGCCTGGATCTGCGTGAAAACTACAACATCTTCTGTTCTATCGTGGTATACCCTGTTATTCCAAAAGGACAGATCATTTACCGCCTGATCCCAACCGCTGCCCACAGCGATGAAGATATTGAGCTTACCCTGAAAGCGTTTAGCGAAACCAAGGCAAAACTCGATGAAAAAGTGTACCAGGTGGCTGAAATTCCGATGGTATAACTGACACATTTTATCATATAAAATTAAAGCCTTCCTGCTTTTCAGGAAGGCTTTTCTATTAAAAATGGGAAAAGGCCAGAGGGGTCATAGCTGAGAAGGTACGGCAAATCGGGTAAAACAAAAAGGGCTGATGTTACTCAGCCCTTTACTTCAAATCGTTCTTTCACTAGGTGTAATTTTTCATTAGATTTCATCAGGACATGGTAGAGAACAATTGGCTTTCATAGAAATTGGAATAACCAAGTGATTCCAAGTATCTTATAAATAAGTTTTATCTTAATTCGGTTTTTTTGCTCATTGATACTATTCAAAAATAGGGTAGATTTCAGCAAAAATTATAACACGTCCGTGGGATTTTGTTAATGGCTTGTTAAAGCTTCCATACTGCGGCGATAAATCACCAGGATACCGTTCTGTTCAATAATTTCCCGGCCTGCATAAGGATTCTCGTGCATACCCGCTATACTTTTGTACCGAAACAATACATACTGAACCTTTGCACTGCCATTGCAGTAAAGGAGCAGGCATAGCACTTTCGTTAATGCCGGCAATATATATTCAAATACAGCCTGTTTAAGCGTCTGTACCATGAACCTGCACTTTGGCCCTGTTAAATGGTAGAACCGGGGCTACAATCGCCTTAATTACCCGTAACAAAGCTGTTTTTACTGATCCTGCCGGTGGTTTGCTTAGCGGCGTTGTTAACATAAAAATGGTCCGCATAAATTATGCGGACCATTTTTTATGTTGATGAAAAGCGGAAGATTATTTCTTCAGATGCTCTTCAATAGCGGTATCATATGTTTTTTTCCAGGTGCTTATCTTGCCCCAGTCTTCCCCATTCACTTTAATGGTTTCACCGGTTACCACACCGAGCTTCTCGTAGCGTACAGAATTATCTGAAGCATCTACCAGGCCATGTAACAGGGCCTCGAACTTCTCTTTATCAGCGGGTTTAACGGTTACCACTACACGGCTCTGGCTTTCACCAAACAGGTAGGCATCTTTACGGAACTTGTTGTTGAGTGTCAATTCAAAGCCTAAACCTGAAGGCATGGCGCTTTCCAGCAGCGTAACAAATAAACCTCCATCGCTTACATCGTGAGCAGACTGGATCAGCTTGGCTTTGTTCAGCCTGGTGATGGCCTGTTGCAAGTGCAGTTCCTCATCGAGGTTGAAGTGCGGCGCAGGACTGTATTCTATACCGATGATCTTATGCAGGTATTCAGAGCTGTTTATATCGTTACGGGGGCGGCCCACCAGGTATACGAGGTCGCCTTCTTCCTTGAAGTTAAGCGTGATGCGCTGATCCAGCGTATCCAGGATACCCACCATGCCAATGGTTGGTGTAGGGTAAACCGGGCCGTCGGGCGACTGGTTATAGAAGCTCACATTACCACCGGTAACAGGCGTATTGAATTTACGGCAGGCTTCACCCATTCCCTGTACAGCGTGTACAAACTGGTAGTAAACTTCCGGATCGTAAGGATTGCCGAAGTTCAGGCAGTTGGTGATTGCCACCGGTTCGCCACCGGAGCAAACGATGTTACGTGCAGCTTCCGCTACAGCGATCTGTCCGCCCTTATGAGGATCGGCAAATACGTAACGGCCGTTACAGTCGGTGGTCATAGCCAGCGCTTTTTTGGTAGGCTTCACCAATACAATGGCAGCATCGCTTGGCGCATTGGTACTGGCGTTTGCTGTACCTACCATGCTGTCGTACTGGTTGTAGATCCAGCGTTTGGAGGCAATGTTAGGCAATGCCACCATTCTTTCTGCCACAAAACGCGGATGTTCTGTATCAGGAATATTCTGGATATCGAATGCTTTTATTTTCGCGAAATAAGCAGGCTCTGTATAAGCGCGGTGATATTGCGGAGCGCCGCCACCCAGTACCAAACTTTCAGCAGGAACATCTGCTTCCAGTTCGCCGTTCATATAGAACCTCAGGTTTTTATCTTTCGTTACTTCACCGATCTGAACGCAGTGCAGGTCCCATTTCTCAAAAATATCCAGCACCGGTTTTTCCTCTCCTTTCTTTACTACAATCAGCATACGCTCCTGGCTTTCGCTCAGCAGCATTTCCCATGCTTTCATATCTTTCTGGCGGGTAGGTACTTTATCCAGCCAGATGTTCATACCATGTTCGCCTTTCGCGCTCATTTCAGCGGTGGAGCAGGTGATACCGGCAGCGCCCATATCCTGCATACCGATAATAGCATTTGTTTTGATGATCTCCAGACAGGCTTCCAGCAGTTTCTTTTCCTGGAAAGGATCTCCTACCTGAACAGCAGGTAAATCTTCCACGCTGTCTTCCGTAATGTTTGCGGAAGCGAAGGAAGCGCCGCCGATACCATCTTTACCGGTAGCGGAGCCCACAATGAAAACGGGGTTGCCTTCACCATAGGAAGTAGCGGAAACGGTTTGGCCTACTTTTACGATACCTGCGCTAAAGGCATTTACCAGCGGGTTGGTACCGTAGCAGTCTTCAAAATAAGTTTCGCCGCCTACGGTAGGAACGCCAAAGCAGTTACCATAGTGGCCTATACCATGTACAATACCTTTTACCAGGTGTTGTGTTTTCTGATCATGAATATTACCGAAGCGCAGGGAGTTCAGCGCAGCAATAGGGCGGGCGCCCATTGTAAAGATATCGCGATGAATACCACCTACGCCGGTAGCAGCTCCCTGGAACGGCTCAATAGCGGAAGGGTGATTATGCGATTCTATTTTAAATACCACCGCGTAGCCATCACCTATATCTACCAGACCGGCATTTTCTTCTCCTGCTTTAACCAGGAGCCTGTCGCCTTCGCGGGGCAGAGACTTCAGCCAGACGATTGAGTTTTTGTAAGAGCAGTGCTCACTCCACATTACAGAGTACATACTTAATTCTGTAAAATTGGGGATACGGCCTAAAATAGATTTAATTCGTTCAAACTCGTCAGCGGTAAGTCCTAGCTGTTCAGCAATTTCTACGGTGGTTTGCATGTATTTAAGTATAAAAAACGAGATGTTTAAAAGAAGTCGCAAAAGTAAATGATTTTCCTTCAAATGCCAAGAGAACCCTCTGGTGGCTTTTCTGCTGTTTCTTTGCAGCCCGCTATCATATTATTTATTTTTAAATTCATCAGATTTAAAGTCTATCCACTCTGAATATTTGATGAAATGATAAAAAAATGGCCATTTTAAATAGCTAAATGTAATTTTTCAGTTAAAATGAACAATTTATTTGTATTTATAGCGATGTATGCGTTCTTTTGTGTAAAATAATTTACAGCATGACATCGTTACGTTTCAAAGCGCTGGAAGGATTAGCTGGCGTAGACTCCACTCTCACCGAACATAACGGTAAAATTACCGAAGTATTTGGCAGCAATGTTTTCTCTGGTAAAGTTGTTCGGGAATATCTGAGCGATGAGGCTTATAAGAGCCTGATGAACTCTGTTAAAAATGGCACCAAGCTGGAACGTAAGATGTCCGAGCAGATCGCTTCCGGCATGAAGGCATGGGCAATGAAAAAAGGTGTAACACACTACACACACTGGTTTCAGCCACTGACCGGCACAACTGCAGAGAAGCACGACTCATTTTTCACTTTGAAAGGTGATGGTACTGCACTGGAAACATTTGATGGCGACGCACTGGTACAACAGGAACCAGATGCTTCCAGCTTCCCTAACGGCGGCCTGAGAGCTACCTTCGAAGCCCGTGGCTACACTGCCTGGGATCCGTCCTCTCCTGCTTTCATCCTGGAACAGAATTATGGTAAAACACTCTGCATCCCTACCATCTTTGTTGCCTACACCGGCGAATCCCTGGATTACAAGGCACCACTGCTGAAAGCGCTGGCTGCTATGGATAAAGCTGCAGTAGACGTATGTAACTATTTCGATAAGAACGTTACCAAAGTAACCGGTACCCTGGGTTGGGAACAGGAATACTTCCTGGTAGATGAAACTATGGCTAACGCCCGTCCGGATCTGATCATGACCGGTCGTACCGTAGTAGGTCATGCTCCTTCCAAAGGACAGCAGCTGGAAGACCACTACTTCGGCGCCATTCCTGAGCGCGCTTACGCTTACATGCGCGATTTCGAAGTAGAATGCTACAAACTGGGTATTCCTTTAAGAACCCGCCACAACGAGGTAGCTCCTTCCCAGTTCGAGTGTGCTCCTATATTTGAAGAAATAAACATCGCAGTAGACCACAACTCCCTGCTGATGGATGTAATGAATAAAGTGGCAAAACGTCACAAACTGAAAGTGTTACTGCACGAGAAACCTTTTGCAGGCATCAACGGTTCCGGTAAACACAACAACTGGAGCATGTCCACCGATACCGGTGTAAACCTGCTGGCTCCCGGTAAAACTCCGAAGACCAACCTGATGTTCCTCACTTTCTTTGTGAACACCATTAAAGCGGTGCATGACTACGCCGACCTGATGAGAGCTGCTATTGCTTCTCCAAGCAACGACTTCCGTCTGGGCGCCAACGAAGCACCTCCTGCTATCATCTCCGTATTTACCGGTAAATACCTCTTCGATGTACTGCAGGAAGTTAAAAACCGTGTAAACAACAAGTTCGACGAACAGGACGAAGCTATCCTGAAACTGGATCTGCACCGTCATATTCCTGAACTGTTGCTGGATAACACCGACCGTAACCGTACTTCTCCTTTTGCTTTCACCGGCAACAAGTTCGAATTCCGCGCGGTAGGTTCTTCTGCCAACTGTGCTTCTGCAATGACCGTTCTGAATACAATCATGGCTAAAACCCTGGTTGACTTCAAAGCTGAGGTAGATTCACTGATCGAAAAAGGCGAGAAAAAAGAGATTGCGATTATGCAAACTCTTCGGAAATATATTGTAGATTCGGAAAAAATACTGTTCGAAGGCGACGGATACAGCGAAGAATGGGAAAAAGAAGCTGAAAGAAGAGGTTTACCAAATGTAAAAACCACTCCTAAGGCACTGGATGCAATGGTTACGCCAAAAGCAACCAAACTCTATGCTGAAACCGGCGTTTACAACGAAAAGGAACTGCACGCACGCCACGAAATACTGCTGGAAGATTATGTGAAGAAAGTACAGATCGAAGCCCGCGTTATCGGCGACCTCGCTACCAACACCATCCTCCCGTCTGCTATCAGCTACCTGAACGATCTCGTAGTTAATATCAACGGTTTGAAAGAAATTGGCCTGGGTGAGGAAGCAATAAAAGCTCAAAAACAAATTGCTGGTAAAATAGCTGAACATATTAACGTAATCAGTGAGAATGTACAGGCTATGATTGAGGCCCGTAAGGTAGCTAACAAGCTTACCGACAGCCGTCAGAAAGCGATTGACTACTGTGAAAAAATTAAGCCGTACTTTGATGTTATCCGCTACCACTCCGATAAACTGGAGTTCCTGGTGGACGACAAAAAATGGGCACTGCCTAAATACAGAGAGCTGCTTTTCTTGCGATAAAACCGTAAGATTGTTTTGGTGTATGATTAGCCCCGGATCTTCATCCGGGGCTTTGTTTTTTTTACCCCTTTACTAACCCCAAGTAGGGATTTGCCCAACCTCCGGTTATAACTATCTTCACATTATACCTATACCCCGATTTTCCTGTACCGTACACCTACAGCCAACAGCCGGTTCACACATTTTAATAACAAATACACACCCCACATGAAAAAACATCTAAGCCCCGCGCTTGGCGCCATGCCCCTTGCCTGCTCCCTGTTTATCAGCAGTTGCCTCAACCCGCCGGTCATACTTCCTGATAAACAGTATTTTGAAATTACCGGCATAAAAGGGGAAACCTTTGCAGGCGAAAAAGATTCTGTAAAGATTGAGACTGTAAATAAACTGTGTCAAAGATTAAAAATTCAAGATCTTTAATACAGTTTTTTTTATGGAACCAAAAGGAAAATTTGACTACGAAGCACTCAAACGGAAGACATTGGAGCAACTGCGCTCTGGTAAGTCCCTGTTTGGCAAAGATGGAGCTTTTGCGTCACTACTGAAAGATATTCTGGAAACCGCACTGGAAGGCGAGATGGAAGCTCATTTGGATGACGAGCAGCGGGCAAATGGGAACCGCAAGAATGGTAAGAATCGTAAATGGCTTAAAACAGCAGATGATTTAATCCGGAATTGGGACTATTTCAATAAGTGTGTAAACTTAAAAATCGGGGATCAAATTAATAATTAGATTCTCACTCTTTTATCAAAAATAGTTAAAAACTGATTTAGGACCATGCCCCAGTTTCTAATGGGCATGGTCCATTTTTTTGATACTTCCCGTAAAGCCAGGTATACTGATTTAAGGACAGCTTCATCAGTAGGGAAGGATAGTTTGTTTTTGGTATATTTTCTAATTTTACCGTTCAGATTTTCGATGAGATTGGTCGTGTAGATGATCTGTCTGATCTCCATGGGAAAGTCAAAAAAGACAGTCAGGTCTTCCCAGTTTTCGCGCCAGCTTTTGATGGCGTATGCATACTTTGTACTCCATTTAACATCCAGGGCGTCAAGAGCAGCCATGGCAGCCTGTCTGGTTGGTGCAGCATAAACATCCTTCATATCGGTGGTAAACTCCTTTTTATCTTTCCAGACTACATAGCGGCAGCTGTTACGTATCTGGTGTACGACACAAACCTGAGTTGCAGACTGAGGGAACACCGATTTGATAGTCTGAGTGAAGCCATTAAGATTATCCGTGGCTGTAATTAGAATATCTTCCAGGCCACGGGCCTTCAGATCTGTAAGTACAGTCATCCAATAGGCAGCTGATTCATTCTTACCCAGCCACATTCCCAGGACTTCTTTGAGGCCATCCCGCTTTAGGCCGACAGCGATATAGACGGTTTTATTCACCACTTTGCTGTTCTCCCGTACCTTGAACACAATGCCATCCATCCAGACTATGAGATAAACCGGTTCTAATGGCCGGTTTTGCCAGGCGACAATATCTTCTGTCACCCGGCTGGTGATGCGGCTGATCGTGGCCGTGGAAACGTCAAATTTATATACTTCTCTTATTTGCTCTTCGATGTCGGACACACTCATTCCCTTGGCATAAAAGGACACAATTACCTCTTCCAGGCCCTGAGCCATCCCTTCGCGTTTAGGGATGATCATAGGATTAAAGCTAGCATCACGATCTCTGGGAACTTTTATCTCAGATTCACCATAGCTGGTCTTAATCTTCTTCTTACCATAGCCATTACGGCTATTGGCACTATCATTATGTTCATGCTTGTCATAGCCCAAATGGCTATCTAGCTCTCCCTCCAACATCTTTTCAATACCCCGCTTCTGAATCTGGGCAAGAAAATCGTTTAGCTGATCTGCTGTTTTAAACTGCTTCAGAAAGTCGTCTGATAAAAAATCTTCTGTCTTCATAAAACTGTATATGCTTTAAAATTAAAAAATCAGAGCTAAACCCCGATTTTTAATATTTACACAGTTTATGAGATAGTGTCCCGGAATTTTTAAGTGCAATTTTTAATGCACTCACTTTATCGAAACTTTGACAAATAACGTTTTGTTCCAATTTGGTGTTCCTAAATATCCAGCTTCATTAGGATTAATAATTATTGCAGTCTGCCTTAAATAAAAAGATTTTGCTTCGTCTGGGATTTTTGCATTACATAAAACTGATCGGTTACCCGTGATCCAGCTTCATAAAACGGATCAAATATATTGCTTACTTATTTTTATAAGTATTTACTTATTTTATCTATGTTCTAATCTAAATCAGATTCTGGATTTTCATCTATTGATGTCGTAATTATCCGAATGATTTTTACTTTCAAATAATCTCCAAAATGTGTTCTAAGTTCATTAAAAACGTTATCTGGTGCCCTGTCTGTTTCATAATATCTGATAAGGTCAATTTTAGAAATTTTTATTTTTTCCATAATAATTTCATCAGTTATTATAAAATGTTTCTGCGAAGCATTTTTCTTCAGTTCAGTAATTGTAGCGTTGAAAGGCTCAAATTCAATGCGGACGCCAGTCGGCTTAAGTTTACTCATAAAAATATTATTCTTTTGCTATTATATGTGTTGATTTGTCATAATAAAATTGCTTTGTTAATGGTGGGTAATAGGGAGTATAAGTATAATAAGCAAATACCATCCAATGCAAGGTAAAAATTGTTTCTGGTACAGGCAACAAAGGAGTACAGTCATAAGTTACTTGCGAAACTTTGGCAGTTCTGGTAACTTCACGTCCATTACTTGTGAAGTAAGCCGACTTTGGGTACACTTCAACACCAATATTAATAATACTAGTTATTAAGCCATATTGAGAAACAGCGTCTGCACTTTCACTAAAAACAAAAGGTACACCACTGAAAAAATTTTCCTCTGTGTTAGATTCAGGTATTTTTGGAAGTGTTGGTGGAAATATAGGAGTGGTTGTTATTTTAGGATATAATATTGTTTCTGTTGTTATTTTTCTCAAATTAATTGTTCCAGATTTAATTTGAAGACTGTCTTTTTTTATGTGAGTAATTTTTCCATCGGGATGTTCAATTTCTATGCTGTCACTATTATAATAGTCGTGAATTTTATAAACTTCAACACGCGATTTTTCAGTGGGCAAATCATTCTTAGTATTCTTTTGGCAAGAAAATAACAGAAACGCAAAAATGGTGAGTAATTAACCTTGTTTCAACATTTGATAAATTTTGAGTGAATATTTGAAGAAAGATAACTGTCAGTATTGAAGGCAAGAAAATAGGGAACAGGTGCAATCGTTAAAACATATTTTCAATATTTTCCATGATTACACAAAACTGATCTACCAATAAAGACAGGCCATTTCTAAAAAGGGTGATCAAAACCAATCAGCTGAATATAAAACGACACTTTTGTGTTATATTTTTTACATTACACAAAACTGATCGGTTACCTGTAATCTTGTTTCACAAACCGGAGGTTTTGAATGTGGCTGTTTATTATCTCCTGGAACCGATCTAGGTACGACATCCAGAATGAGTAAAGCCGAACAGGTGCCTGGTGCACTCCCAAAAATTATTTTAAACGTACAGTTTTTTTGATTGACTCTACAATACTGTTTTCTTCCTCAGACATCGTCTTGTTGCATTCTAATACAATAATAGTGTATTTACCCTGCTTTAAATCAGATGCGATCTCGGTATAGCAACCGCCACCAAAGGTATATTTGACTATCAAGAATTTCGCTCCATTAAAGATCTCTATAGCAGACGAATAATTATCAAACCCAAGACCATCGTACATTTGCTTTCTTTCGCTGAGGCTAGCAGGCATAAATCTATTCGGCTCCCCAGCTCGTACAACCAACCCAATACCCTTATCGTTGTAGTAATATATGTCTTCATCAGAGTGCTGCATTGGAACTGATAAATGCTTTTTTATCAGAGTTCTGTATTCTGTAACTGGAGTCTGCTTAAATCCTTTAGGAAGTTGAAATGATGCTGAAGTGTTACCAACTTCCTGAGCAAAACTTGAAAACGAGACAATAGTAGTCATTAGAGTTACGAGTAAAGAATATATTTTTTTCATGTCATTTATTTAAGAAGGAACTATTGATTATATAAAAAATTAACAAGGGGTTGCAACTGGCTTTTTTGAATTATTATCCAATTTTACTGGAATAACTCCACCCCCATCAAGTGGATCTACATATATGTTTATGGCCGATCCAAATATCGAAAGCAGTCCTGCCAACCCATACTGCAACTTATTTGACTGATTTAGGAAATTTTCTTCAAAGGCGACCGGATCTGATTTGAAAGACTCATATAATGTTTTAATCTTATCCCAGTCATTCAACGTTATAATATAATTATTGTCTTTTGTTACCACTGTAATACTTGCATTATTGATAAAGAAATTCTGATCGGATGGATAGAGCTTAAACGCTGGACTGGTTAAAGCCTTGTCTACAAGGTCAAGTATATCCTGCGGACTAGGGGCGCTTCCCGAGGGATGGCTGTGGGCAAACCCGATAGTATATCCGTCCCCCGCATTCCATGTGAAATTAGAATGTATTCGATCTACGTTATTATCAGAGTAGGGCGTCTTTTGAATCCATTTTCTATTGATATCTGTAGAACTTAATACCTGTTCTACTCCCCATTCGTTTGGGGATGTTGCAAGTTTATCCCTTAAATCATTCAATGGTTTACTGAAAGCGGGGTCTTTCATGTTATTGTCGATAGTTTTCTTTTCGTCGCAAGGATTTTTAATAATAGTTATACTACCACCTCCACCTCCGATCGGATGGGGAGTTCCCGGGTCTAAGGGAACGGGAGTAGGTTTTCTACAAGCGTTTTGTGCTATGGCTGGGATTACATGATTATAGAAATCTGAAAACATTAATAGCACGCGTTGTATTCTCTCATTCTCTTTGTCGTAAACAATCTCAACATCATGAGAAAAGAACGAAGCTACCAAATAATCGAATTGTCTCATTATAAGGGTATAACCTTCAGGACAGACCTGCATTTTCAAAGCAAGGTCCGACACAGCGTTTCTCCAAACGTAAATATTGATGCCTTTTACATCGACTGAAGGTAAGGCATTTCCATTGCTACTTATAAGCATAGATTTTTCTCCAATCACACTAAGCTTGTTATTGATTTTTAAATCCGGCTGCGGTAACAATTTCCAACGCCATTCATCTTTTACTCCAGTTTTAATCAAGTTTTCCCTATAGGATACTATAGTTTTAAAAATAACATCATTCGGGTCTTAGCCTAATGAATACTTGCGTATTAGCTCAGATGTTATCTTTATTTGTTCAGCACTTACTTTTTCATAGAAAGAGAAATCTTGAAAATTACTTTTTGCTGCTTCATTCATTATAATGTCCATATAAGCGGGGTCATTTAAAATACTGAGTACTTTTAATGATGGATCATCTATGAGTTGTTTGGGCTGATTTGTTGAATCAGGAATTTGGTTTTCTTTTTTGCATGAATTTAAGAGTCCCAAAGAAGTAAAACCAGGAGAACATGAGAAACAGATAATTTATTTTTCATAGGAAACTTATTATACTAATAATAATCCTAAATAATCTATCTGCCATTAAACATGTTTAATAAATCAAATTGGTAGAGAAAGATTAACACACAATGGTAGTCAGTGTTGACTCGATGCTGAATAAATAAGTACTTTGAAATTACTTGTCTCTATTGGATTTTAGTGGAATTTGGAATGGAAACGATTTGAAAATTACTAAAACTTCGTTTCGGTGTGGGATACAGGGAAGTGACACTAAGGTGGTAATGGCGAGTATAATTGAGATCGAAAAGAAACAGGTCACTTTTTATAACCACCGCAATTGTGTAACACAATAGTGTTATAATTTTCATTTTACACAAAACTGATCAGTTTTGTGTAAATCTTCCGCAAGGATCACTTTTCGGCTGGAACCGTTAAAAAGTAGTTACATAAAACCTTTACACAATTTCAAATTACATTATATTTGGTAGTTGATGTAAAAAGTGTAATATATGCTATATGGATATACACGACAAAGCCGAAAGCGGCGCGGGGTGAAAGTGCTTCTATTGAGGAACAAACTGAAATACTGAAGGCGGCAGGCTGTGAACGGATCTTTATAGAAAGGAAGTCCGGGAGGAAGGAAAGAACGGAATTTAATAAATGATGGCGGAGGTACGCCCTGGTAATGTTATAGTAGTGAAAGAGCTTTCCCGGCTGGGCTGGACCGCGCTACAGCTTATTAAACTTTTCCGCGATTTTACGCAAACGAACATCCACTTTGTAGCGATCAAGCAGGGGATTAATACCAGAATGCAGACCGGAAAGCTGATGTTTCACCTTTTTTCCGTTTAGCTGAAAATGAAATCAACGAGGTAGAAGAAAGAACGGATGATCTTGTAGAATATGCGAGAGAGCGGGGAAAGAAGGGGGGCGGGCTGCCGGCTTTCAGGAAAAGCTGAAAAGACTGCGGACATGGTACGGATCCTTTACCAGCAAAAGCAAAGTATTGCCGATATTCGTAAGGCCCTGAATATTGGTACGGGAAATCACCTACAACGCCAAAGGCAACCCTGTAAGCCTCATTGGGTCCATGGTATCCACAGGCTACCCGAAATTCCTGCTGGGACATGATTCCAAAAACAGACTCCGCGTAAACATCGGCGCTTATGAAAGAATCCCTACCTATGAGCTGGCCCATCAATATGTGTACGACCAGCAAAACAGGATCATCGCCGACAGTATTTTCTATTTCGGACAGTACGATCCTGCCAGTCTCACATTGATATCCGGTACATCACATGCCACATTTGTGGTTAATTTCACTTACGACAACCAGCACAGGATCACGAAATCCGTTAACAACAGGGTTGATAATATGCCCTATCATTACCTTACCAGTTCTTATTTCTACAACGCTGCGGCAATGCGTATAAAATTGTAACATAGTACAATGAAGATCCGCCCACTGAATCGTCCCCTGCTTATGATGATAACGTAACCCGCACCAGCTGCATGCAGTATGGCAATTCACTGACCAGGATTACAGTAGGAACAATGTCTTTGTTGCAGATGCCTGCAATAACTATGGTTTGCTGTTGCGCGTTAATACCGGCAACGATAAAATTCCCGGCGCCGCACTTCTCCAGTTTCCTTTTAAGACTTACGAAATCAGTTACCGGCATTAATAAAAAAAGTCCTCCTGATCAAACCAGGAGGACTTTCTAAATAATATATCCGTTACTATTATACCAGCTTAAATGTTTCTGTGAACTTGGTGGTAAAGTTTCCTTTACGGAAGTTCTCATCACGCATCAGCTGCTGGTGGAAAGGAATCGTTGTTTTCACGCCTTCAATTACAAACTCGCTCAATGCGCGTTCCATAGTGTTGATCGCTTCTTCGCGTGTTTGCGCCATGGTGATGATCTTTGCTACCATGGAATCATAGTAGGGCGGAATTACATAACCGGCATAAATGTG
The DNA here is from genome assembly GCF_902150045.1 of Chitinophaga polysaccharea. Classification (GTDB taxonomy): domain Bacteria; phylum Bacteroidota; class Bacteroidia; order Chitinophagales; family Chitinophagaceae; genus Chitinophaga; species Chitinophaga polysaccharea_A. Next base: position 613,993 of record NZ_CABFVU010000002.1, on the reverse strand, counting down.
AGAATCCACTCTTACGCCATGACCGCCGGGAATATGCAGGGTAGTGATCTTACCGGGAGAAGGACGGAAATCGTTGTAGGGGTCTTCGGCGTTGATACGGCACTCGATGGCGTGCATCTGTGGCGTATAATTTTTTCCGGAGATGGGAATGCCTGCAGCAATTTTGATCTGTTCCTTTACCAGGTCAAAGTTGATCACTTCTTCTGTAACCCCGTGCTCTACCTGGATACGGGTGTTCATTTCCATGAAGTAGAAGTTGCGGTGCTTGTCTACCAGGAACTCGATAGTACCCACGCTCTCGTAGTTGATAGCGCTGGCAGCCCTGATAGCGGCATCGCCCATTTTCTCACGCAGTTCAGGTGTCATGAACGGGGAAGGTGATTCTTCCACCAGTTTCTGGTGACGGCGCTGGATAGAGCAGTCCCTTTCACTGAGGTGGCACACTTTGCCGTATTGGTCGCCCGCTACCTGGATTTCAATATGACGGGGCTCTTCCACGAATTTCTCCATGTAAATACCGTCGTTACTGAAGGAAGCACGGGCTTCATTTTTAGCCATGTTGTAAGCATTCTCGATCTCGCTTTCTTCCCATACCACACGCATACCTTTACCACCGCCACCGGCAGTAGCTTTGATGATCACCGGAAGACCCATGCTTTTTGCGATGGATTTTGCTTCTTCCACGCTCTGGAGCAGGCCCTCGGAACCAGGAATAACCGGTACACCGGCGGCAATCATAGTTTCCTTGGCAGTCATCTTATCACCCATTTTGCGGATCATATCCGGGGTGGGGCCGATAAACTTAATGCCATGTTCACCACAGATTTCGGCAAACCGGGCATTCTCAGCCAGGAATCCATAACCGGGGTGGATAGCATCTGCATTGGTGATTTCTGCAGCAGCCATCAGGTGAGGGATGTTCAGATAAGACTCCGAGCTTTGTGGCTTACCTATGCAAACTGCTTCATCGGCAAACTTCACATGCAGGCTGTCTTTATCTGCCGTTGAATAAACTGCTACCGTTTTAATACCCATTTCCTTACAGGTACGGATAATCCGGAGGGCAATTTCACCACGGTTGGCAATCAATATTTTTTTGAACATTGTTTTCCTTATAAGTTAATAATAGCTGTTAGCTTTTAGCGGTTAGCCTTTAGCCATCAGTGCACTACCATGGGTAAGACTGAAAGCTAAAGGCTAACGGTAAAGGCTATTATTACGGTTCAACTAAAAATAAAGGTTGATCATATTCTACCGGAGAAGCGTCGTCTACCAGTACTTTTACGATTTTCCCGCTCACTTCACTCTCTATTTCGTTGAATAACTTCATTGCTTCGATGATGCATACCACTTTACCGGGAGCTACTTCGTCACCAACATTTACGAATGGTGCTTTGTCTGGGCCGGCGCTGCGGTAGAAGGTACCGATCATGGGAGATTTGATGGTTACCAGGTTATCTGCTTTGGCAGGAGCAGCAGGTGCGGCAGCCACGGGTGCTGCGGTGGACGGAGCTGCTGCAGGAGCTACAGCGGCTACTGCCTGTACAGGCGCCACGGGTGCAGGAACGGCGATTACCTGCTGAACTTCATTATCCTTCTGCTTTATTGTAATCTTAAACTTGTCCTGTTCAATGCTCAGTTCACTGATATTTGATTTGTTGATCATTTTTACCAGTTCCTGAATCTGTTTAAAGTCCATGTAGACAGTTTTTGGTTTAGAAATATATAGAATATGACAAATACTTTTTAACGCATTCAGGAACTTTGTTTCAGAAAGATCTCCCTTCGGAAACAAAATTCCTATTCTCCGAAAACCAGTATTTCAGAAATGCTTTATGCTTTTACTCTTTCAATGTATTCACCATTCTTGGTGTTCACACGGATCAGTTCTCCCTCGTCTACAAACAGTGGAACCATAACAGTGGCGCCGGTTTCAACGGTAGCAGGTTTCAGGGTACGGGTTGCCGTATCGCCTTTTACTCCGGGCTCGGAGTAAGTTACCTGCACTACAATTTTATCGGGTAATTCAACCGCCATGTACTGATCAGTTTCTGTGTTGATCTGTACACTTACTTCCTGACCTTCTTTCAGGAACTGAGGTGCATCGATAGCTGTTTCCGGCATAGCGATCTGCTCAAATGTTTCATTGTCCATGAAGTTGTAGCCGGTATCATCTTTATATAAATACTGAAAAGCCTTCTTTTCAATACGGATAGGAAAGATAGTATCACCTGAGTTCCAGGTGTGCTCAATAGAACGGCTATTGTCAACGCCCTTCAATTTAGCCCAAACCTTTGCGGCTGCACGGGCGGTTTTATTCTGACCAAACTCTACAACAGAATACAAACTGTTATCCAGTTTGATGATTAATCCTGTTCTGATATCTGCGGTGGTAGCCATAAATAGGTTACTTGATTTTAAGTTAAAAATTTATACGGATTGCAAAAGTAAAAATTTTCGCATATGAACAAGCAACTAATTCCCAAAATTAGAGAGATTAGTCCCTTTTCGGCTCAATTTTCGTCTTTTTTATTCAAATAATGACATTTATCCGGTATTTTTAAACTCAAATCAAGAAACTTTTATAAGTATGCGCTACGTGTTTTTAGTTATTTTAAGCTGTTTTCCCGTGTTTTTGATGGCCCAGACGCCCGCTAATACCAGCACCAAACCACCTTATTTACAATACCCTGTCATCCCTGCTTTCCCGCTCAGTCTTGCCGATGGTCATACAATTACCAAAAACGACCTGAAAAGAAATGAGAAGACTATGCTCTTCGTTTTCAGCGTTGACTGTGATCACTGCAAACACCTCACCGAGGAAATGCTTAAAAATATAGACAAGTTCAAAAAAACACAGATCGTAATGGTAACTCCCTTTAAAGTGGAGCAGATGAAAGAGTACTACGATCATTACAAGATCCAGAACTATCCCAACATTATCATGGCCAGTGAGCCCACCCGCCAGATCATGTATTTTTATGACCTTCATTACTTCCCTGGCCTGTATATATATAATAAGAAACAACAGTTTGTAAAGGGTTTTGAAGGAACAGCAAAACTTGATTCACTGCTGTTTTACCTCAACAAATAATGCTTTGTGAAAATGTAGCTGCCAGCGGATTATTGTAGTGCCGAATCATTACATTTGTTTAATCACATTCATTCTTCACTTTTAAAGCTAAAGACAAAATGAAAGTTACAGTAGTAGGAGCCGGGAATGTAGGCGCAACGTGTGCCAATGTACTGGCCCACAGAGATTTTCTGCAGGAGGTGGTTTTATTGGATATTAAAGAAGGAACGGCTGAAGGTAAGGCGCTGGATACATGGCAACAGGCTCCCATTGATTATTACAGCACCAAAATTACAGGGGTGACCAACGATTACACCAAAACCGCGAACAGCGATGTGGTGGTGATCACTTCCGGCCTTCCCCGTAAACCTGGTATGAGCAGGGACGACCTGATCTCTACCAATGCCAATATTGTGAAATCGGTTACCGAAAATATTACAAAACATTCTCCGGATGCCATCATCATCATTGTAAGCAACCCGCTGGATGTAATGACCTATTGCAGCTACCTCACGGCTAAAAAGGACAGCAGCAAAGTATTTGGTATGGCCGGCATCCTTGATACCGCCCGCTACCGCGCTTTCCTGGCCGATGAAATAGGCTGCTCACCAAAAGATATCCAGGCTATCCTCATGGGTGGCCATGGCGATACCATGGTTCCCCTGCCGCGTTATACCACCGTTAGCGGTATCCCTGTAACAGAGCTGGTAGCCAACGACAAGCTGGAAGCTATTATCCAGCGTACCAAAGTAGGTGGCGGTGAAATCGTGAACCTGCTTGGCACTTCCGCCTGGTATGCCCCGGGCGCCGCAGCTGCCCAGATGGTGGAAGCTATTGTAAAAGATGAAAAACGCATTTTCCCCGTTTGCGCATGGCTTACCGGCCAATACGGGCTGAAAGATATTTACCTGGGTGTACCCGTAGTATTGGGTAAGAAAGGTATTGAGAAGATCATCGAACTGCAGCTCAATGATGCTGAAAAAGAATTGCTGAACACCTCCGCACAACACGTGAAAGAAGTAATGGACGTGCTGGACAAAATGCAGTCTGCCACCGCTTAACGCGGATTTTGTCTGACTCAGGATTATGATGATTACGCTGATTAATTTGAAATTATTTTTCAGAATTAATAAAGGACTAAGGGAGATAAAAACGGATATACTTTCGCTTTTATCTCCCTTAGTCATTATATTATTAGTTAAACAAAAAATCTAAAAATATAATCAGCGTAATCATCATAATCCTGGAAAAGACAAAATCCGCGTCAGACAGATTTCGCGTTTTATTCGTAATTTTACCCCATTCCCGAAACGGGCTAAAACAGTATAAATGAAGCAGTTCTAAATAGTTTCATAAAATTTGGTTTAACTCTGAATGTATGTCTAACCTGGAAAAACTGATTACGCAGAAAACATTTGAAAGCGAAAATCAACGTGGCCTGATCAGCCTGATTTTCATTGGTAACTGGATAACGTCGCGCCACCAGCAATTCTTTAAGCGCTATGGTATCACCATGCAGCAGTTCAACATACTGCGGATCCTCCGTGGGCAACACCCCCAGGCGGCAAGCATCAATGTGTTGAAAGAAAGGATGCTGGATAAAATGAGCGATGTATCCCGCCTTGTGGAACGGCTTCGCAAAGCAGACCTTGTGGAACGGAAAAACAGTGAAATGGACAGGCGCGCCGTGGATGTACGCATCAACGACAAAGGGCTGGAGCTGCTGAAATTAATAGATACCGAAATCAGGCAACTGGATAACACCCTTCAGTCGTTAAACGAAAAAGAAGTGATCCAGCTGAATAAATTACTGGACAAAATGCTGGACAGCTATCATTGATTAAATCTCTTCCAGGTAATTAAGATCTTTGCCAAACGTTTCTTCCACCTTCCAGGCAGTAATCGACGCAACTCCGATACAAATCACCGCCACAATAGCCCCGCTTTGAAGGAAAGTAAAATATTTCTGTATTTGTATAAATAAGATAGAGATCAAAGGTAGCATCCCTCTCGCAAAATTCGGAACAGTAGTAGCCACGGTAGCCCGCAGATTGGTACCAAAGCTTTCGGCTGCAATCGTCACAAAAATTGCCCAGAACCCAACGCTGAAACCAAGTATAAAGCATACGGTGTAAAACACCCAGGTTTCCACACCATGAAGATTTAAGTATACAGCTACCATAATACCTGTAAGCACCAGGAATAACAACATCACCTTCCTGCGGCTTTGCCATAACTGGCTGATAAGACCGGAAGCGAAATCGCCCAATACCAGCCCTGCATAACAAAATGCGATGGCATCGCCGGGATTAATGGCGCCTTTTACTCCCATCAGGGTGGCAAACTTATTGGAAAAAGCAATGAGTATACCTACCACAAACCAGGTAGGAGTGCCCAGCAGCATACATTTCAGGTATTTAATAAACCGCTCGCGGTTGGTGAACAACGCTACAAAACTGCCCCTGGATGCGGTAGACGTTTTCACTGCATTAAACATTTGCGATTCCATAACGCTCACCCGCAGGATCAGCAAGCCCAGTCCCAAACCGCCACCAATGAAATAACAGATCCGCCAGTCGCCCACCAGCTTTGCAATCAGGTTGGCAGCCACTGCCCCGGACACGCCTACTGTGGCCACAATCATAGTACCATATCCCCGCTTTTCCTTTGGCAGGATCTCCGACACCAGTGTAATACCTGCACCCAGTTCTCCCGCCAGCCCGAAACCGGCCACAAAGCGCCATAGTACATACCCGTTGATGCCCTGCACAAAGCCATTGGCGATATTGGCCACGGAATAAATGAGAATAGAACCGAACAATACGCTCAGGCGGCCTTTTTTATCTCCGATAATACCCCAGAAAATACCTCCCACAAGCAATCCCACCATCTGGATATTGATAAGCAGCATACCGGCGCCGGCATCAATTTCACTCTGGGGCAACCCCAGCGATTTTAAACTTGGTACCCTTACAATAGTAAACAGCAGGAGATCATAAATATCCACGAAATAGCCCAGGGATGCCACTATTACGGCGATATTGAAAATAGAGACGGAACTTTTGTCGGCTTTCATTTTGTTTGGTTGTCGATAACGGGAATAAAAAAAAGGGCCTTTTAAGAAGGCCCTTTTAAAGATATAAAAAAATTATATTGGAGAATCAGTTTTTTCTGGTTCAGCGGTAGTAGCCGCATGCTGTGGTTTTACTTTACCAAATATCACCTTGATCAGTACCGGCAAAGTGGTGATCAGTACTATTACCAGGATGATCAGTTCCAGGTGCTCCTTCAGGGTAGGAAAAGCTTTATCCAGGTAGTGCCCCGCCAGCATCATGGAAAATACCCAGGCAAAGGAACCGATGATATTAAAGAACATAAATTTCTTGCCGTCCATACCCACAATACCCGCCACTATAGGTGCAAAAGTACGGATGATAGGGAGGAAGCGGGCAAAGAAGATAGCGCCGCCGCCATATTTTACAAAGAAATCATGGGCCTGGTGCAGGTGTTTCTTCTTGAAAAAGAATGTATCCTTCTTCTTAAATAACAGAGGGCCGGACTTTTTACCAAACCAGAAGCCTACCATGTTTCCCAGCACACCGGCGGTGGCAATCAGGAACATGATCACCACAAATGGAAGATTAAAGAAGCTGTGGCAAAGGTCTTCGCTGTAGATACCCGCTACAAAGAGCAGGGAATCCCCCGGCAGAAAGAATCCTATGAAGAGGCCTGTTTCTGCAAAAATAATTGCCAGTAACAGGTAAAGTCCACCATGTTCAATAATCCACGAGGGATTAATGAGGTGTTTAAAAAACTCAATAATCTGGTCCATGCTAAATACGCTATTTCTATTTCTGAAGTGGTAAAATAATCAATAAACTGTTACGCATTTGTTAAGTTAGGCTTTGGCAGTAACTTCTGTTGACGGCGCCAGTTTATTTTCCCACCTGGAAACAACGGCGGTAGCCACTGCATTTCCGATAACATTGGTGGCAGAACGGCCCATATCCAGCAGGTGATCTACTCCCAGCAACAGAATAAGTCCGGCTTCGGGGATCTTGAACATCGAGAGTGTGCCGGCTATTACCACCAGCGATGCACGGGGCACGCCCGCAATCCCTTTACTGGTGATCATTAATACCAGCAGCATCGTGATCTGCTGATCAATACCCAGGTGCATACCATATGCCTGGGCAATAAACAAACTGGCAAAGGTCATATACATCATCGAGCCATCCAGGTTAAAGGAATAGCCGAGCGGTAATACAAAGCTAACAATACGGCTGTCGCAGCCAAATTTTTCCAGCTCTTCCATAGTACGCGGATAGGCCGCCTCGCTGCTGGCGGTGCCAAAAGCCAGCAACAGCGGATCTTTGATCATCCCCAATAACCTGAATACCCGTTTGCCGAGGATCAGTCCTCCTACCAGGGAAATAACCACCCACAAACAAACCAGCCCAAAATAAAACTGTAAGATGAACTTACCATAAGTTACCAATACGATGGGGCCTTTCAGCGCAATGATACCGGCCATGGCGCCAAATACCGCGAAGGGGGCAAAGTTCATTACAAAACCGGTCACTTTCAGCATGATATAAGCCACACTGTCGAGCAGCTTTACCACGGGGGTGGCCTTTTCGCCAATGGCCGCCGCCGCTACGCCGAAGAATATGGCAAATACCACGATCTGCAGTATTTCATTATGGGCCATAGCGTCTACCACGCTGTCCGGTACTACGTGCCGGAAAAAGCCTTTGAGGGTCATATCTGCCTTGGCAATGCCGGAAGAAGCATGTTCATCGGGCAGGGGCAACGACAGGGACAATCCCGGTTTCAACAGGTTAACCAGTACCAGGCCTAAAAACAATGATACAAATGTTGCACTGATAAACCACAGCATTGTTTTGCCGCCAATGCGGCCAACGGCTTTTATATCGCCCAGCTTGGCCACTCCCACCACGAGGGTGGAGAATACCAGCGGGGCAATGATCATTTTAACGAGGCGAAGGAAAATATCTGTCAGGATGGAGATGTTATCAGCGAAGATCTGCGGGGTATCCTTGGTTCCCGTGGTGGCAGGAGCATTGCCATAGGCAAGGAAAACACCATAGCCAGTGCCTATTCCGATTACCATAGCAATGAAAATATATAATGTGAGCAGATTCGATGATTTCTTCATGCTTAGACAGAATTTATCTTGTAATATTTAAAGTTGTAACCGGAAAATTTATCAAAAATAAGGTTAAGCAGCTAAAAATGCGCTTTGGCGGGCAAAATAAAAGTATCTGTTTTTGATTTTAGATATTATATTTGGCGATCAACAGAACAACAACAAACTAAACTACCTTAAAACATCAACCACAATACGACTGCGTATGAGCAAACTCTTTGCTAAAAAACAACTATCTGTTTTAATGGCCGAAGCTGGAGAATCTGAAAAGGGTCTGAAAAGGACACTTGGTGCAGGTTCTCTTATAGCATTAGGTATTGGCGCTATTATTGGCGCCGGCCTTTTTGTAAGAACAGCTGCTGCTGCAGGCCAGCATGCCGGACCTGCCGTTACTATTTCCTTTATTATTGCTGCTATAGGTTGCGCGCTGGCGGGTTTATGCTATGCCGAATTTGCTTCCATGATTCCTATTGCGGGAAGCGCCTATACTTATTCCTATGCAACACTGGGAGAATTTATTGCCTGGATCATTGGCTGGGACCTTGTACTGGAATATGCACTGGGCGCAGCTACGGTGGCCATCGGCTGGTCGCAGTACCTGAATAAGCTGCTTACCAATGTATTTCATGTCACCATACCTTACCAGTGGTGCCATAGTCCGTTTGAAACCTCTGATGCCGGTGTACAGGGCATTATGAATGTTCCGTCTGTGTTTATCCTCCTGGCGCTCACGTTGCTGCTGATCAGGGGTACACAGGGTTCTGCCATTGTAAATAACATCATCGTTATTACCAAAGTGGCCATCGTAATGTTGTTCATCTTCCTGGGATGGAAATTCATCAACCCTGCTAACCACACACCTTTTACCATTCCTGCAGATGCCGGTACCGTAAAAATGCACAATGGCCAGGTGGTAGATTACTCTAACTTCTGGAACCATGGCTGGGCGGGCGTGCTCAGGGGGGCCGGTGTGGTATTCTTTGCCTTTATTGGTTTTGATGCAGTATCTACTGCTGCACAGGAAACCAAGAATCCAAAAAAGAATATGCCCATCGGTATCCTTGTATCACTGGCTATCTGTACGTTGTTATATATCCTGTTTTCTTTTGTGCTGACAGGTATTGCTCCTTTTACCGACTTCCTGAAAGCTGGTGGCGAAGCTTCCGTGGCTTACGCGATTGATACTTATATGCCTGGCTACTCCTGGTTGTCGACCTTCATTACAGTGGCTATCCTTGCGGGTTTTTCCTCCGTTATACTGGTGATGTTGCTGGGGCAGACAAGGGTGTTTTACTCCATGAGTAATGACGGCCTGGTACCATCTGTATTTGCCAAGCTGCACCCAAAATACCGCACGCCTTACCGCTCACAGTGGATGTTCTTTGTATTTGTATCCCTGTTTGCGGCCTTTATTCCAGACAATGTGGTTGGCGATATGACCAGTATCGGTACCCTGTTTGCCTTTGTACTGGTGTGTTTCGGCATTATTGTAATGCGCAGAACCAACCCGGAAATACCACGTGCCTTTAAAACGCCGTGGGTACCAATCATTCCTTTACTGGGAGCGGTTTTCTGTCTTACTATGATCATCAGCTTAGGTATAGAAAACTGGGCGCGGTTGTTTGTATGGCTGGGTATAGGCTTTGTGGTTTATTTCGGGTATAGTGTAAAACACAGTAAGGCCCGTAAGATGCAGGGATAACCGGCAGAAATTAAAAATTCCGGAAATAATAAAAGCGGAGAACAGAACGAAGGATTTCCCCCCGTTTTGTTCTCCGCTTTAGTTAAAATCAGGTAAATCCGCTATTCCGGTACCTGAAAATCCTTATTTTTGCGTTCTGTTTTTAAAAGTCACTATAATATATACCACTCCAATGGGAAGAATATTTGAAGTAAGAAAATCGACCATGTTTGCCCGCTGGGATAAGATGGCGAAAGCATTTTCAAGAATAGGTAAGGAAATAGCCATTGCCGTAAAGGCGTCTGGTCCTGATCCGGATAATAACCCCGCACTCCGTCGCTGCATTCTCAACGCGAAGAGTGTTAACATGCCTAAAGACCGTGTGGACGCAGCTATCAAGCGCGCCATGGGGAAAGATAAAACTGATTACGAGGAAGTGGTTTATGAGGGTTATGCCCCTCACGGAGTGGCGGTAATGATTGATACGGCTACTGATAATACCACCCGCACTGTTGCCAACCTGCGTATGCACTTTACAAAAGGCGGTGGTAGCCTGGGTAACAGCGGATCTGTTGGATTTTTATTTAACCGTGTAGGTGAGTTCAAAGTAAAGAATGCCGGCCAGGACCTTGAAGAACTGGAACTGGAACTGATTGATTTTGGTTTGGAAGAAATAGGGGAAGACAGTGAAGGTAATATCATTATCCGGGCGGCGTTCACGGAATTTGGCAATATGGCCAAAGCCCTGGAAGAGAAAGGCCTGGAAGTGATCAGCTCAGAGCTGAAACGTATTCCGACCACTACTGTTGAGCTGAATGAAGAACAGGCAAAAGAGGTGCTGGAGCTGGTAGACCGTTTGGAGCAGGATGAGGATGTACAGCAGGTTTTCCACAATCTGAGATAAGATATTATTACATATAAAAAGGGAAACGTCCGCTATTAAGGCGGACGTTTTCATTTGATGCGGTTAACCTTCTAAACCAAAAACAGCTAAACCTTAGCGATGGTGTGTGTGCGTCCCAGGTCATCTGCGATGAACATGAGCCCCTTACCGTGGTAGGTTTCAAGTTTTACGGCAGGGTCTTGCGCAATGTGTTTACGAAGACGGGTCAGATAAACGTCCATCACACGTGAAGCGAAAAAATCTTCCTGTCCCCAGATAACAGACAGGATATCATCTTTCTTTAGTTTTTTGTTTGAATTTTCGCATAGAAAGCGAAGCAACTCCGCTTCTTTTGGGGCCATACGAACATGGGAGTCGGCATCTTTATGCCTGATATGATATTGTGAATAGTCGAAGATCAGGTTACTGATGGTATATACAACACGGCGTTCGCTTTTCAGGAGGCGGCTGCGTTTCAGGTATACCTCCACCCTGCAGATCATTTCCTGCATATTGAAAGGCTTGGTGATATAATCATCTGCCCCTGCTTCAAAACCCTGCAGCCTGTCCTGCTCCAGGTAACGGGAAGAAGTGAAGATGATGGGAATGTTTTCATCCATAGAACGGATATCGCCGGCAAGGGTAAACCCGTCTTTTTTGGGCATTACCACATCCAGTATGCACAGGTCAAATACATGTTTCTGGAATTTTTCCCAACCTTCCTGGCCGTTTTCGCAGAAGTTGACATTATAACCGGCGCGCTCGAGGTGTCTTTTTACCACCTTGGCAAAAAATACATCGTCCTCTACCAAAAGAATGCTTGATTGCATGTAACGTTGGTTTTAAGCGAATGAATAGATTTTAGTTGTACATGTACCTTATATATAAGTGTAGCTGGTACCTTTATCCAAAAATAAATAACATAATCATAATGCAGGCCATCCATCCTATTCACTTCTGAGTGTATCATTCATTTCAACCATTCGGTTACGCGGTATACCCCAAAGCCCATTATTTTCTGTTTACGCTCTTTTTACTAATAACCTGTTTATTCGCTTAACGGGTAATCCTAATTGATAATATTTTTAGGATTTCCTTCGAGGAAGGCTTTAACGTTCTCTACCGAGGTATGCATCAGTCTTTTCCGGGCTGCCTGTGTGGCCCAGGCAATATGCGGGGTAATAATAGTACTTGGCGCATTGATCAGAGGATTTCCGGCTGGCGGCGGTTCTGCGGACAATACATCCAGTGCGGCGCCGGCAATAATTCCTTTCTCCAGGGCATGGGCCAGGTCGGCCTCCCGGATTAGCAGGCCCCGGCTGGTATTTATCAGGAAAGCATTCTTCTTCATGGTGCCCAGTAAGCCGGCGTTTACAAACTCTTTGTTGGCAGGGTTCAGCGGGCAATGCAGCGAAACAATATCCGCCTCCCGGAAACAGGTGGCCAGGTCTACAAAATCAACACCTGACATAGCGTCCCTTTCAGGATGCTTATGATTGGCAATCACCTTCATACCAAATGCCAGCGCGATACGGGCCACGGCCTGTCCTATCTGTCCCAGCCCCACAATCCCCAGTGTACTGCCGGCCAGCTCTGTAAGCGGTGTTTTCCAGTAACTGAAATCAATGCTGCTGCTCCACTCCCCTGCCCTTACGCTCTCCGCATGCAAACCGGTGTGGTGACATAATTCAAGGATCAGCGCAAAAGTCAGCTGGGCTACAGATGTTGTGCTGTAAGCCGGCACATTTGTTACCGGGATGTTCTTTTTTCTTGCTTCCAGGATATCCACTATATTGAAGCCTGTAGCAGTTACGCCAATATACTCCAGCTGCTGCAGTTGCCGGATGGTTTCCCCGCTTACAATCGCTTTATTGGTCAGTATAATATGCGCATCCTTTGACCTTACCGCTACTTCGTGCTCAGGCGTGCGGTCGTAGAATGTTACATTGCCCAATGCCTGTAACCCGCTCCAGTCGAGGTCTCCGGGGTTCAGGGTATATCCGTCCAGTACTACGATGTTTTTCATGGTCTTCATTTTATGAAACAAGATACATCATACATGAAATAATCATTAACTCCGGTCGCATCTCTTTTCGCATACAAAAAATCAGGTCACCTTTGCAGCGCCATAATAGCACGATACTCCAGCTAATTTAAGAAGCCACCATTTCAGCAGATAAAATGCTGTTATGGTGGCTTCGCCTATTAAAGGAAAAGCCGGTCCCTGTTAAGGATACCGGCTTGTGTATGATTTAAGGATGCAACTATTCCTGCATCATCTCCATAATTACTTTTACTACATCTTCTGTATTGGGCTTGGAGAAATAATCCCCGTCGGAGCCGTATGCCGGCCGGTGCGCCTGTGCGCTCATAGTGCGCGGAGCAACGTCCAGCCAGCGATAGCCGCCCTGCTTTTCAATTACTTCCTGGAACATATAGGCAGTACCGCCTCCAGGCACATCTTCATCTACAAAGAGGATCCGGTTTGTTTTCTGCAACGACTTCACAATACTGTGATGAATATCGAAAGGCAGTAAGGTTTGCACATCAATGAGCTCACAGGAGATCCCTGTTTCTGTTAATGTTACCATTGCTTCTTCCACGATACGGGTCATTGAGCCGTAAGTAACGATGGTCACATCTGTTCCTTCGTGCAGTATTTCCGGGGTGCCCAATGGCACAGTATACGTTTCCAGGTTAGCCGGCAATTTTTCTTTCAGGCGGTAACCGTTTAAAGATTCAATTACCAGTGCGGGCTCATTGGCCTGCAGCAGGGTGTTATACATACCGGCTGCCTGTACCATGTTACGCGGCACGCATACATGCATACCACGAAGGGAATTGATGATCATACCCATTGGTGATCCGCTGTGCCAGATGCCTTCCAGGCGATGACCACGGGTGCGTACTATCAGCGGGCAGTACATAATTCCTTTGGTGCGATACTGCAGGGAAGCCACATCGTCGCTGAGTGGTTGCAGGCCGTACAACAGGTAATCGAGGTACTGGATTTCAGCAATGGGGCGCAGGCCGCGCAATGCCAGCCCTATACCCTGTCCTATGATGGTTAACTCACGGATACCGGTATCGGCTATACGTGTTTTACCATGTTTCTGCTGTAATCCTGCAAAGCCCTGGTTTACGTCGCCAATTTTTCCCACGTCTTCACCGAAAGCAAATACGCGTTCATTATTGGTGAACAGCTGATCAAAATATCTATTCAGTATTTCGTACCCGTTTACGGCAATGCTGTTTGCGTCATATGCTGCAGGTACTACCGGTACATTCAGTGCAGAGTTAACGCCGGTTGCGTGAAGCAGCGTATTATACACTTCTTTTTCTGCTGCCAGGTAAGCATCATAATATTGTTGTAATGCCTGCACAGCGGGCGCTGATTTCAGGTGCCGGTGTTTCAGCAGGATCATAGCGCCAGCCTTCAGGATATCGCGGCGAAGCGGCTCACGGTTGTTCTGAAGATCGCGGATATACGTATTCACCGTATTGGCATCTGCGCCTGCAATGTCTGCAACAGGTACAGCCAGTGTTACAAACAACTGCACCTGTTCTTTGATCGGTGTAATATATTTTTCCCAGGCGGCTTTACGGGCTTCCTGTGCTTTTACTTTTGCTTCTGCTTCAACGGCCAGCAGGGTTTCTTCATCGCACAAAGCATTTTCGATGATCCAGGAGCGCATCTTCACATTACAGTCGAACTCCCGTTCCCAGGCAAGACGTTCCTTGCTTTTATACCGTTCGTGCGAGCCGCTGGTAGAGTGGCCCTGGGGCTGTGTGATCTCTTCCACATGAAACAGCGCAGGAGTATGCGTTTCGCGGATCTTCCGGATAGCCGCTTCAAATACTTCACACATGCCGGCATAATCCCAGCCTTTTACATTGTATATATCAAAGCCGTTGGATTCTTCTGTTTTACGGAAGCCTTCCAATGCTGCGCTGATAGATCCTTTGGTGGTCTGATATTTACGGGGTACGGAAATACCATAACCATCATCCCAAACAAAAACGGCGAGTGGAACCTGCAAAACACCAGCGGCATTCATGGTTTCCCAGAAATGTCCTTCCGACGTAGAGGCGTCACCGATAGTAGCGAAACAGATTTCGTTACCGTTGTTGGAGAGATGTTTATATTGATGTAAAGCTTCCACCTCACGAAACATTTTAGAGGCAAAGGCAAGCCCCAGTGCGCGGGGCATCTGGGCGGCCGTGGGGGCCATATCAGCTGCAGAGTTTTTCATTTGGACCAGAGGAAGCCAGTTGCCATCCTGATCAAGATTAGGTGTGGCATAATGAGAGTTCATCTGTCGTCCGCCTGAAAATGGATCATTTTTCAGATCAGGATCTGCATATAACTGCGAGAAGAATTGTTCGGGAGTGGCAATACCAGTGGCAAATGCAACAGTTTGGTCGCGGTAATAACCGGAACGGAAGTCCCCTGGCTGAAAGTATTTTGACATTGCTATCTGCGCCACTTCTTTTCCATCTCCAAAAATGCCAAACTTTGCTTTACCTGTAAGCACTTCCTTACGGGCCAGCAGACTAACTTCCCTGCTTTCGCAGGCCAACCTGTAATCATTAAGCACTTCCTTGCGGAACTCTTCGAATGACAACCGGCTTTCTAAATTCATAGCTAGTTCGTTATTTTCTATCATGCCTCATGGTTAAAGTACAAAAGTAAGGTTAATTATACAGTTGAAAAATGCTGTAAATCTTTCATTTAAAACAATCTGATTTTTTTTAATAAGATTTTAATAAATTGTAAGGTTTATAATGCTTTTTGGCTGTAAATTTGTTCTAACCAAGAAAGATATTAATATTTTTTTACCGGTCGCTTTAAAACCATCATATGAAAATGAAAAAATTTATCTTATCCCTGTTTGCGAGCATGCTGCTGACTACTGCCTTGTGGGCTCAAACCGCTACTACACAGAATCCAGCAGATACCAAAGTAAAATTTGCCAAAGAAACGGTTGATTTTGGTAAAACTGAGTTAAACAAGCCAGTTACCGTTGATTTTGAATTCACTAACATTTCCAAAGAACCGGTGCTGATTGAAGCAGCCCGCGCCAGTTGTGGTTGCACTACTCCAAAATGGACACAGGAACCTATTTTACCTGGTAAAAAAGGAAAAGTAACCGCGAGTTACAGTGCAAATGGTTTAGGTCAACAGAATAAAACCATCTGGGTAAAGTTCAGAGGCGTGGATCAGGACAAAGAACTGCACCTGACAGGTACAGTTGGTTCCAACAATAAATAATTACCACACTTTAAACATACTAAGACCTTACAGCTTAATCCTGTAAGGTTTTTTTGTTGCCCATCGTATCCCCTATCTTTGCACAGCAAAAGATCAAAACAATTTTATGCCTACCATTAGCCAGAGAGGTGAGCAAATGCCGCCTTCTCCCATCAGAAAGCTTGTACCATTCGCTGAAGCAGCCAAGAAAAAAGGGGTAAAAGTATACCACCTGAACATCGGCCAACCAGACATCGAAACCCCTAAACCCGTACTGGATGCGGTACGCCATTCCGAATTCAAGATCCTGGAATACAGTCACAGTGCAGGTTTTGAGAGTTACCGCCGTAAGCTGGTTACTTATTACAGCCGTTTTGATATTGCGGTGAACCATAACCAGATCATTGTTACCACCGGTGGTTCGGAAGCCATCATATTTGCCTTTATGGCCTGCCTGGATCCGGGCGACGAGGTGATTGTTCCGGAACCTTTTTACGCCAACTATAATGGTTTTGCCGTAGAAGCGGAAATAAAGATCAAAACCATTACTTCCAGTATTGAAACCGGCTTTGCATTACCGGCGATGGCTGATTTTGAAAAGGCCATTACCTCACGTACCAAAGCTATCATGATCTGTAATCCCAATAACCCCACCGGTTATCTTTACAGCCGGGAAGAACTGGAAGTATTGAAACAGCTTTGCCTGAAATACAACCTGTTCCTCTTCTCCGACGAGGCTTACCGGGAGTTTTGCTATACAGGAGAACATTTTTCGGCGATGAACCTGGAGGGTATGGAAAACAATGTGATCCTGTTGGATACCATTTCTAAAAGATACAGTGCATGCGGAGGCCGCATTGGGGCCTTTGTTACCAAAAACCAACCGGTACTGGATGCCGTAATGAAATTTGCCCAGGCCCGCCTGAGCCCTCCTACTTTTGCGCAAATAGCCGGCGAAGCTGCAGTGGATCTGCCAACCGATTATTTTGATGGTATTAAGGCGGAATATCTTAGCCGCCGCGACATCCTGGTAAAAATGCTGAATGAGATCCCCGGGGTATTTTGTCCTAATCCGGGTGGTGCTTTCTATGCCATGGCCAGGCTGCCAATTGACGATTCAGATAAATTCTGCCAATGGATACTGGAATCTTTCTCATATGAAGGGCAAACGGTGATGATGTCGCCGGCAACCGGCTTTTATGCTACGCCAGGATCAGGGAAGAATGAAGTGCGGCTGGCTTATGTATTAAATACAACAGACATTCGTCACGCAATGGTCTGCCTGGAAAAAGCTTTGGAAATATATCCGGGTAGAATTTCCAAATAATTTTGCTCAAATAATTAAAGATAAAATCCGGGCAGTAAGTCCCTAAATACATTATAATAAATTCTATATATGTTTTTTTGAAGAAAAAAGCAATTATTTAACACTCACTACTTGGATTTTTGATATTTTGTTTCGTATATTTGATGTAGAAATAACAACAACGACAAAAATTATTTAATTATAAAAATATTTACAGATACGATAGATCGCAAAATCTAAACTTGTTTAAGAAAAATTTAACCTGCATTATTTCTTATAACGTTTATTTGGTCCGACCTTTGAATTATAAAAGCAAGAAGATTTATCAGTCTTCTGTAAAACTCAAAGATTAACTAAAACGTTTTAGCAAAATATCGTATTTTTGTATCAGTTTTTCATAACGTGGAATTTATAAAGGCAAACGGCTCTGATCACAGAGCCGTATTTTTTTGCCTTATCCCCCTGTTCAACATTGAAAAATCAGTTGTATTTATAAATATTCTTAAAATATTCCCTTTCGCGTTTACCTTTTTTCTATAATATTGTTATGTAATAAAACGGGCGGGTTACCAGCGCTTTGGCGATGGTAATATCCGTTTGTTTTCATAACGTGGAATTTTAAAATGCAAACGGTCCCGATTCCTCGGGACCGTCTTTCATTTAAGCAAATATATTGCGGCCTTTTCAGGCCGGTATGTTAAGCTTTATTCGCTTTGATCATCTCAAAGAAATCATCGAACAGGTAGCGGCTATCGAAAGGCCCGGGGGTTGATTCCGGGTGATACTGTACGCTGAACGCAGGTTTATTCTTGATACGGATTCCTTCTACGGAGTGATCATTCAGGTTTACATGGGTTACTTCCACGTTCTCGCTGGCTGCAACCGCTTTTGCATCTACTGCAAAACCATGGTTCTGGGTAGTGATCTCACACAGACCTGTTTTCAGGTTCTTTACCGGGTGGTTTAAACCGCGGTGCCCGTGGTGCATTTTGTAAGTAGGTATATCATTGGCGAGTGCCAGCAGCTGATGCCCGAGGCAGATACCAAACATTGGTCTTTCTGCAGCCAGGATCTTCTTTACAGTATCAACGGCATAAGTCAGCGGAGCTGGATCGCCGGGGCCGTTAGAGATAAAGTAAGCATGTGGCTTAAATTTCTCGCAAACTTCAAAAGTTGTGTCCGTTGGGAATACCTGCAGGTAGGCGCCCTTTTCAGACAGGCATTTCAGCATATTTCTTTTCACTCCGTTATCGAGTACAGCAATACGGATCTCTGCAGCCGGATCACCCACATTGTAAGCTTCCGGGGTGGTCACGTCTTTACAGAGGGCAAGTCCTTCCATGGAAGGAACCTTTGCCAGCTCCGCTTTCAGCTGATCAATATCCAGGATGGAGGAAGAAATAATGCAATTCATAGCACCCTTGCTGCGAATGTGGGAAACGAGCGCACGGGTATCTACATCATAAATGGCTACCAGGTCATTATCGGTCAGGAACGTTTCCAGTGACCCATCGGCCATTTTCCTGGAATAGTTGTGCGCGATATTCTTAGCGATCAAACCGTTGATCTTTACACTGCTGCTCTCTACGTCATCCTTCTTGGTGCCGTAGTTCCCGATGTAGCAGTTGTTCATTATAAGTACCTGTCCTTTATAAGAAGGGTCCGTAAACACTTCCTGGTAACCCGTCATACCGGTATTGAAAGCTAATTCACCGGCGGCTGTGCCAATTTTTCCAAAAGCTTTTCCCTGAAAAACCGTACCGTCTTCTAACAGCAGTATGGCAGGTTGGATGGTTCTTGTCTGAGGCATTTCTGGTATCTGTCTTGTTTTATATTTTAAAAAAAACCTTCAAGGGTACAAAATGCCCTGAAGGTTCGGATAAAAAACCGTGCAAAGGTATGAAATGCAACAGTTAAATACAGATTTTTTTTACCAGAAAGGAAATGTTATTTGATTTTCACGGATTTGAGCACCCTTTGTGCCACCTGGCGGCCCACGGGATCGTCTTCACGGTAATTGATCTGGATCTGCCAGCGGTTGCTTCCCTTGATCATTACCAGGTTACAAAATGCCAGGCGGATACCGCCTTTATACAGGTAATTCCCCTCCTCCAGCACTCCCTGCATACCGGAAATGAGCACTGGTACAGATTTACAGTCCATTTCTGTAGCAGTTTCCTTCAGCTGCATACTTTTATGCGAAGCTGCTACTGCTTCTTCCAGGCTGTTGGCCACATTACTGATATAACTGAACATATTTACAGCAATGCGAATGCCTCCCCCGTCTTCATTGCTATAGGTTTTCGCATATTCTATCACTTTTGCGTCCTCTTCTTCCAGCGGCTGATCATGTACCCACAGCTTTACGGGCGTGCTGATTTCCAGGGCCTGGCGCCCTATGGTGGCAGTATGCCAGGTGCTGTACAAACTGGATGGCGATACTTTAGGATACAGGAAAGTAAACATAGCCCTTTTCCCAAACAAGCTACCTGTAACAGCAACCAATATAAAAACAAGGGAAAAGAAAAGAATGATCTTTCCCTTATTGGCTGTTTGCAACTGGTGCTTTATCCAATACAGCGGGCCTGTGTTTGTTTTTTCTTTCAGGGAGACGCCAACTGACCGGCAGTACTCCGGGAATGTAGCCATTGGATGCTGCTTTTGCCAGCTGGCAAAGCTATGCGGGAGCTTCTTGCCACAGGTATTACAAAAAGTAAGGTATTCAGATGTAAGCGGGTTAGGATGACCACAATTATCACAATGCAGGTATTTCATAGGATACTCATTAAAGCTGGTGTAATATTACGAAATATATGCATTTATTAGTGCATAAAAAAGGACAAAGCCAGGCTTTGTCCTTTTCGTATCGTTTGATATAAGATTACTCAGCAGATTTTTCTTCTGTAGCAGTATCAGCAGCTTTAGTTTCAGTTGCTTCTTCTGCTTTCTTCTTAGCACCACCGGCACGACGGGTTTTCTTAGCAGCAGCTTTTTCTTCTGTTTTACCGTAGATTTCGTTAAAGTCTACCAGTTCAATCAGAGCAACTTCTGCGTTATCGCCCACACGTTTACCCAGTTTAATGATACGGGTGTAACCACCAGGACGGGTAGCTATTTTTTCGCTGATCGTTCCGAACAGTTCCTTGATAGCTTCTTTATCCTGCAGGTAGCTGAACACAATTCTACGGTTGTGGGTAGAATCGGTTTTGCCTCTTGTCAGCAGCGGCTCAACATACACACGGAGAGCTTTCGCTTTAGCGAGTGTAGTGGTGATACGTTTGTGGCTGATCAGTTCGCAAGCCAGATTGGACATCAGGGCTTTACGATGAGAAGCCGTTCTGCTTAATTTGTTTAATTTAACTCCGTGACGCATGACATTTTTGTTTTAACCCTTACACCGTGTCAGGAATTGTAAGGTACTTGTTAATTATAAAGTAGTTAAGCCAAAGCGATGCGGGTGCAACGGCTTTGGCTTAACAGATAAAATACTATTCTTCTTCGAGTTTCAGTTTAGACAGATCCATACCAAAGTGCAGACCTCTTTCACCTAATACCTGTTCAATTTCGCTGAGTGATTTCTGGCCGAAGTTTCTGAACTTCATCAGTTCTTCCTGTTCGTATTGTACCAGTTCGCTGAGGGAATTGATTTTAGCAGCTTTCAGACAGTTGAAAGCACGTACGCTCAGATCGAGATCTTCGAGTGGTGTTTTCAGTATCTTACGCAGTTGCAGTGTTTGTTCATCTACAACATCTTCTTTTTCAGTGTCTTTGGTATCAAAGCTGATGTTTTCATCAGTGATGATCATCAGGTGCTGAATCAGGATGCGGGATGCTTGTTTTACAGCTTCTTCCGGGTGGATAGTACCGTCTGTGATGACCTCCATAACGAGTTTCTCATAGTCAGTTTTTTGTTCCACACGGGTGTTTTCTATACTGTACTTTACGTTTTTGATAGGCGTAAAGATAGAGTCGATCGCAATGTAGCCAAATACTGCATCTTTGGGTTTATTTTCCTCAGCTGGAACATAACCACGGCCTTTACCGATAGTCAGTTCGATATCCAGCTTGGCAGAAGGGTCCAGGGTGCAGATCAATAGTTCCGGATTCATAATCTGGAAAGCGCTGGTGGCTTTTTCAATCATATCAGCGCGGAACTCTGTTTTACCTTTAATGGACAGTGTGATCTTTTCGTTCGTTACATCACTCTCAGAAATCCTCTTGAAGCGAACCTGTTTCAGGTTCAGGATGATTTCAGTAACGTCTTCAGTAACACCTTTCAGTGTAGCGAACTCGTGATCGGCTCCTTCAATTTTAATACCCACAATGGCATAGCCCTCCAAAGAAGACAACAGTACGCGACGTAACGCATTACCGACAGTCACAGCATAACCTGGTTCTAATGGACGGAATTCGAATTGAGCTTCAAAGTCGGTAGACTTCTGCAATACGATCTTATCAGGTTTCTGGAAATTTAAAATTGCCATTGATATGATAGATTTATTTGTTAAATATGAGGTTAGTCCATGACCTTTTGGCCATGGACTAATTATTTATTACTTAGAGTACAATTCTACGATCAGTTGTTCCTTGATGTTTTCAGGAACGCTCTCTCTCTCAGGATAAGCAATGAATACACCTTTCATTTCTTTCTCGTTCCAATCCAACCAGCTGAATTTAGGATTTTTTCCACGGATAACGCTGGTCAGTGCAGAATTGTTTGCGGTTTTATTTTTCAGGCTGATAACGTCTCCTGGTTTCAGTTGGAAAGAAGGAGTGTTAACAACGATACCGTTAACAGTAACGTGTTTGTGAGAAACCAGCTGACGGGCAGCAGGACGGGAAGGAGCGATACCCAGACGGAAAACGGTGTTATCCAGACGGGCTTCGAGTAATTTGATCAATACTTCACCGGCAACACCTTTTCTGCGGGTAGCTTCATCAAACAGGTTACGGAACTGGCGCTCCAGCAAACCATAAGTGTATTTTGCTTTCTGTTTTTCTCTCAGCTGCAGTGCGTATTCGCCTAATTGTTTGCGTTTACGGTTAGCACCATGCTGACCCGGAGGGTTACTGTTCTTACTTAAATACTTGCCATTACCGAGAATGGGCTCACCAAAAATTCTGGAAATTTTGGTTTTTGGTCCTGTGTACCTTGCCATGTTTTAAATATACTTTAGATTTTTTAGTTAATGATGCATGCTCTTCAAAAAATCTGAAAACCTGATCATGCACCCATTTATTAATTATATTACAAAGTCCAGATACCAAACTTCTAATGAAATCTGGTATCTGGATGCTGTAAATATATATTACTATACTCTTCTCTTCTTAGGAGGACGGCAACCGTTGTGAGGTAAAGGCGTAACGTCTTTAATCATGTTCACTTCGATACCGGAGTTAGCGATAGCGCGGATAGCACTTTCACGACCAGCACCAGGGCCTTTTACAAATACATCTGCTCTTTTCAGACCTGAGTCCATTGCAACTTTAGCAGCATCCTGTGCAGCCAGCTGAGCAGCGTACGGAGTGTTCTTCTTAGAACCTCTGAAACCCATCTTACCAGCAGAAGACCAGGAAATAACCTGACCATGCTTGTTGGTGATGCTCACAATGATGTTGTTAAAGCTAGCAGAGATATGAACATCTCCGTAGTTATCTACCTTTACTACTCTCTTTTTATTAGCAGCAGTTTTTGTATTATTTGCTTTTGCCATAATGATTTAAATTCCAAATATGAAATTCCGCATCCCAAATTACACGACTCAAGGTCATTGAAACCCCTCAGATTCGGACTTGGGATCTCAACCTGGGATTTTATTTATTATTTCTTAGTTGCTTTTTTCTTACCAGCCACTGTCTTACGTTTACCTTTACGGGTACGGCTGTTGGTACGTGTACGCTGACCTCTTACCGGTAAGCCTTTCCTGTGACGTAAACCGCGGTAGCAAGCGATATCCAGCAAACGCTTGATATTCATTTGCACTTCGGAACGCAGTTGACCCTCTACCTTAAACTCACCGTTAATAATGTTACGGATGGCAGCCTGCTCATCATCATTCCATTCACGCACTTTTTTGTTTACATCAATTTCCGCCTTGTTCAGGATATATTGGGCGGTAGAACGGCCTATACCAAAGATATAGGTGAGGCCAATTTCTCCTCTTTTATTTTTAGGAAGATCTATACCGGCTATACGTGCCATATTTCTATTTTAGATTTTATGATTCTGATTAAAAAATCAAATTCCGTTAGGGGAACCGATTAACCCTGGCGTTGTTTAAAACGAGGATTCTTTTTGTTGATCACCAACAAAACACCTTTTCTACGAACTATTTTACAATCCGCACTTCTTTTTTTGATTGCAGCTCTTACCTTCATGATTAATACTTTATAAAAGGTTATGATATTTGTTAAATTACTGTTCCGGTCTCCTCTACGCTTTCCCGCTTATTTGTATCTGAAAATTATACGGCCTCTTGACAAATCGTATGGGCTCATCTCCACGCCAACCTTATCTCCTGGCAGAATGCGTATATAGTGCATTCTCATTTTTCCAGAAATGGTGGCCAGGATCTCATGCCCGTTTTCCAATTTTACACGGAACATAGCGTTCGACAAGGCTTCTAATATAATTCCATCCTGTTTAATGAGTGCCTGTTTTGCCATAAAAATTTTTAGGACTGCAAAGATAGCATTTATCTTTTGAAATAGAAAAATTTACCCGGATTATTATTATAATTGCCAGTTTTTTTGCCAAAACCTGTCGTTTTACCCCTAAAAACCCCTGCTATATTAGATAATTCCAAAGCCAATTACTAGTAATTTGAATTCAATTCGGGGTTGTTCTTCTCCTCTTTTTCTATATCCACGTAGGTCGACAATACATCTGCCCTCCCTTTTCCAACAGCAACAGTGTGCTCAAAGTGAACCGACGGGCTTCCGTCGCGGGTAGCAACCGTCCAGCCATCTTCGAGGTATTCCACGTCCTTGGAGCGGAGATTGATCATAGGTTCAATTGCTATAACCAGTCCCTCTTTCATTACAGGGCCGCTACCTCTTTTACCGTAGTTAGGTACCTGGGGATCCTCATGGAGGTTCCGGCCCAGGCCATGCCCTACTAGCTCCCTTACAACGCCGTAACCACGCTCTTTCTCAGTATACTCCTGGATGGCATAGGAGATGTCACCTATCCTGTTGCCAACAACCGCCTTCTCTATGCCTTTGTACAGGGAAGCTTTGGTGGCCGTCATCAGGCGGAGTACGTTTTCAGGTACATTACCGATGGCGAAGGTATAGGCGCTGTCTGAATGAAATCCATTCATATACACTCCCACATCCACTGTGAGGATATCGCCGTCTTTCAGCACGTATTTATTAGGAATGCCGTGTACTACTTCTTCATTTACGGAGATGCAGCAGGCATTCGGAAATCCTTTATAATTCTTGAAGGAGGGAGTTCCACCATTTTCAACGATAAACTTATCAGCAACTGCGTCCACCTCCAGTGTGCTCATACCTGGTTTCAGGGTTCTGGCCACTTCAGCCAGGGCTGCACTCAGGAGCAGGGCACTTTTACGTATCAACTCTATTTCTTCCTTCGTCTTATAGTGAATCATAACAACCCTTTTCATTCATAATTAGTATCTAAGCCGGCTTGTAAACCTGCGAAGGACTAACTGTTCTTTATTCAAAAATAATATAGCCACTAAAGCGGAAGGCTTCTGTGGCTATTTTATTGTTCTTGTAGCATTTTTGTGTTCAATTACTTATGCATTAGCCGGAGCAGTTCTGCCTTTGATACGGCCGGTGCTCATAAGACCATCATAGTGACGCATCAGGAGCTGGCTTTCAATCTGTTGCAGTGTATCCAGGATAACTCCCACCATGATCAGCAGGGAGGTACCTCCGAAGAAGGTAGCAAAGTTACTGTTCACCTTGAAGGCAGCAGCCAAACCAGGCATAATACCCACAATTGCCAGGAAGAAAGCTCCGGGCAGGGTGATACGGTCCATTACAGCACCAATATAATCGGCAGTAGCTTTACCAGGTTTAATACCAGGAATGAACCCGTTATTACGCTTCATTTCATCCGCCATTTGGGTTGGATTGAAAATCAACGCAGTATAAAAATAAGTAAATACAATAACGAGTACTGCGTAAATCAGGTTATACCAGCCATTAGTATGATCGCTGAAGATGCGGATAAAGCCGGATGCACTTTCTGAAGAAGTAGCAAAGCCTATTGCAGTTGCAGGGATGAACATGATAGCCTGGGCGAAGATGATAGGCATTACACCGGCAGCATTCACTTTAAGGGGAATGAACTGGCGTACACCACCATACTGTTTGTTACCTACAATACGTTTGGCATAATTCACCGGTATTTTCCTGGTACCCTGAACAAGCAGGATAAGGCCTACGGTGATTAAGATAAAGATGGCAATTTCAATAAGGAACAGGATCGGTCCACCCGCCTCACCTGCAACTTTACTGGAAAATTCTGCGACTAAAGCCTGTGGCAAACGGGCAAGGATACCCATCATGATAATGATAGAAGTACCATTACCAATTCCTTTGTCTGTGATCTTTTCACCGAGCCACATTACGAACAGGGTACCTGCAGTAAGTAAAACGGTAGTAGAAAGCCAGAAGAAAAAGGTACCATATTCGGCAATAATAGCGCCACCTGACTGATTACGCAGATAAGCAACGTAAGCACTCGCCTGGAAACCTGTTACGATAACTGTGAGGTAACGGGTGAACTGGTTAATTTTTTTGCGGCCGCTTTCACCTTCTTTCTGCATTTTCTGGAATTGCGGAACAGCTATGGTTAATAACTGAATAGCAATGGACGCAGAGATGTATGGCATGATACCCAATGCGAATATGGAAGCCCTAGAAAACGATCCGCCGGCAAACATATTAACCAAACCCAGGATACCCTGATTAGAATTTTTCTCAAAGTCGGTGAGCGCATTTGCATCAATGCCGGGCAAAGCGATATAGGATCCTACGCGGTAGATGAGGACCAGGAGCAGGGTGGTCAGGATGCGGTTACGCAAATCCTCAATACTCCAGATATTCTTAATCGTTTCGATAAATTTCTTCACAGGAAGATAAAGGTTTAATAGCGCTATTAAATATGAAAAGACGCACTACTCCGTAGGCGTCTCCTCAGTCGTAAAGTCTTATACCAGTTCTACTGATCCACCTGCTGTTTCGATGGCCTGTTTAGCTTTTTCGCTGATTGCGTTAACTTTAACAGACACTTTGGTTTTGAGTTCGCCGTTAGCGAGGATCTTAACTTTAGCGGTTCTGTTAATCAGACCGTTCATGAACAGGTTTTCCAGATTAAACTCCTGAAGGCCATATTTTTCAACTAAATGATCCAGCTGACCCAGGTTGAAGATTGTGTATTCTTCACGGTTGTTATTCTTGAAACCGCGTTTTGGCATACGGCGTTGGATTGGCATCTGGCCACCTTCGAAGCCTTTCTTGCTGGCATAACCAGCACGTTGCTGGATACCTTTGTTACCTTTTGTAGAGGTACCACCTTTACCGGAAGCCTCACCACGTCCGAGACGTTTCTCTTTATGTACAGCGCCTTGTGCAGGCTGTAATGAATGCAGATTCATAATTTAATTGTTTTTACTTGCGCGGAAATTAACCGCTCGCTTTATATTAAAATAAAAATGGTAAAGTCACAAATGTAAAGGTAAGATTATCAACAGACAATCCCACAGCAGTGTTACTTAATTAAGCGTTAACTGTTTCTACCGTTACAAGGTGATTAACCTTACGGACCATACCCAGGATCTGAGGAGTAGCTTCTACTTCAACAGTAGCATGCATTTTAGTCAGGCCCAGTGCCTTCAAGGTCAGTTTCTGCCTTTCAGGACGGTCTATACCACTTTTCACTTGAGTGATCTTAATCTTTGCCATAAATCCCTATCCGCTAAAAGCGGAGTAATTTAATTGTTAATGAATTATTTTCAAAATTTCCCCGTTGATACCCGCTTTCCGGCAGGTTAGAATCAACCGTTGAAAACTTTCTTCAGGGAAACGCCTCTTGTTTTAGCGATGCCGATTGGTTCGCGTAACATGCCTAAAGCTTTGAAGGTAGCTTTCACCACGTTGTGTGGATTAGCGGAACCCAGAGATTTAGCCAGAACGTCGGTTACACCAACGCTTTCCAGTACTGCACGCATGGAACCTCCTGCGATCACACCGGTACCGTGAGCGGCTGGTTTGATCAATACTTTGGCGGCGCCTTCTTTAGCAAACTGATCGTGAGGGATGGTACCGTGCATAACAGGAACCTTGATCAGATTCTTCTTAGCATCGTCTATACCTTTGGTGATAGCCTGCTGTACTTCTTTGGCTTTACCAAGACCGTGACCAACAACACCGTTTTCATTACCTACTACTACCAGCGCGGAGAAACTGAATGTACGACCGCCTTTGGTGGTTTTAGTAACACGGTTGATCGCCACTACTTTCTCTTTCAGCTCCAGATCACCAGCCTTTACTTTATTGAATGAATTCTTTGCCATTTTATTTTATAAGAATTACTTGTTCAGAATTATAAGATTCGGACTCCGTGATTAAAACTGAAGACCGCCTTCTCTTGCTCCGTCAGCTACGCTTTTCACGCGGCCATGATATAAATAACCACTTCTGTCAAAAACGCAGGTGGTAAGACCCAGTGCCAGTGCTTTTGCAGCCAGTGCTTTTCCTACCAGTGCAGATTTTTCAATTTTGGTACCTGCCTGTGCTTTGATATCCTTATCACGGGAAGAAGCTGCAGCCAGGGTAGTGCCATTGGTATCATCGATCAACTGCACATAGATATCGCTGTTGCTGCGAAATACAGATAATCTTGGTTGCTTTGCAGTACCGGAAATTTTCTTACGGATGCGGTAGCGGATTTTCTGTCTCCTGTTAACTTTTGTGCTCATTTTGAGTTTTATTTTATAACCCCGATGCTGCCGGGGTATCTGTTAAAATCAGCTAACCAGCTATAGTAGCTGATTAGCCAATTAAATATTTTACTTACCGGCTGATTTACCAGCTTTCTTACGTACCACTTCATCGCTGTAGCGAACACCTTTACCTTTGTACGGCTCTGGTTTACGCAGACTGCGGATTTTAGCGGCTACCTGGCCCAGCAACTGGTTGTCGATACCTTCCAGCATGATCTTAGGGTTCTGACCTTTTTCAGTAAGCGTAGAAACCTTCAGTTCTTTCGGAATTTCGAAAACGATATTGTGAGAGTAACCTAAAGCGAGATCCAGTAACTGACCGCTGTTTGCTGCTTTATAACCAACACCCACCAGTTCCAGTTGTTTTTTGAATCCTTCAGTAACACCCTGAACCATGTTGGCCAGTAAAGCGCGGTATAAACCGTGGAGTGCTTTGTGGCGGATCTGTTCGGTTGGGCGGATAACTGTTAAAACGCCGTCCTTCACCTCAATTTTCATATCCCTGTCGATGCTTCTTTTCAGTTCACCTTTAGGGCCTTTTACGGTTACTTCATTGGTAGGAGAAACAGTAACTGTAACTCCGCTGGCCAATTTGATAGGACTTTTACCTATACGAGACATAACTTTAATTTAAAGTTGTTTGATATTGATGTACCGGTTATCCGTGTTCAGCGCCGTATAGAGAGCTTAATTGTCAGATAACTTAAGTGAATGACCGGCTGGATAACCAACTAGTCATTCAATATATTAATAGACGAAGCAAACTACTTCGCCACCTACGTTTTGAGCTTTTGCTTCCTTATCGGTCATTACACCTTTGGAAGTAGAGATAATCGCTACGCCTAAACCGTTCTTCACGCGCTTAAACTCTTCTGGTTTAGCGTACTGACGCAGACCTGGGCGGCTGATGCGTTGTAATTCCTTGATAGCGGGTTCTTTGGTGATCGGATCGTACTTCAAAGCGATTTTGATTACGCCTTGTTTAGTATCTTCTTCGAATTTGTACTTCAGGATATAACCTTTATCGTACAGAATTTCTGTAATGCGTTTTTTCAGCTTGGAAGCCGGAATTTCCACAATCCTGTGGGTGGCCATTTGCGCGTTCCGGATGCGTGTCAGGAAGTCTGCTATTGGATCAGTAACCATTGTTGTAATAGTTTGATAAATGTTTACAATGCGATATCCAATCGTAATAAGATGGGAATCAAATAACTTTTCTGGATCTATTCATCCGGTAATCCGGACTGATAAATACCTTGAATTACCAGCTGGCTTTTCTAACGCCAGGGATTTTACCTGCGAGTGCCAGGTCACGGAACATGTTCCTGCAGAGGCCGAAGTGACGCATATATCCTTTAGGACGACCGGTCAGCTGGCATCTGTTTTTCAGACGAACAGGAGAAGCGTTTTTAGGAAGTTGATCCAGTGCAGCGTAGTCACCGGCAGCTTTCAAGGCAGCGCGTTTTTCTGCAAACTTGGCTACCATAGCTTCTCTTTTCCTTTGTCTGGCTTTTACGGATTCTTTTGCCATAATTATATTATCGTTTCGATTTACTGATTATCTTTTTTCATATTCCTGAAAGGCATGCCCATTTCCTTCAGCAGCTCGTAAGCTTCTTCGTTGGTATTGGCAGTGGTAACGAAGGTGATATCCATACCGGACATTTTCGTTACTTTATCGATATCGATTTCAGGGAAGATGATCTGTTCAGTGATACCCATTGTGTAGTTACCACGACCGTCAAATGCTTTTTCGTTCACGCCTTTGAAGTCACGTACACGTGGGAGGGATACCGCGATTAAACGATCCAGGAAGTCGTACATATTAGTGCTGCGTAAAGTTACACGTGCACCGATCGGCATGTTCTTCCTGAGTTTGAAGTTGGAGATATCCTTTTTAGACAGGGTAGCGATAGCTTTCTGACCAGCGATGCGGGTCATTTCGTCTACAGCAATGTCTACCAGTTTCTTATCGCCTACTGCACCATTGATACCCTGGTTCAGGCAAATCTTTACCAGGCGAGGAACCTGCATTACACTTTTGTAGTTGAATTTCTTCATCAGTGCAGATTTAACTTCCTCGTGGTATTTGGTCTGCAGTCTCGGAGTATATTTTGTGTTTGACATTATTTAATTACCTCCCCTGATTTTTTAGCGATACGAATTAATTTACCGTTTTCTCTCTGCCTGTTAACTCTGGTCGGTTTACCAGCTTTAGCATCCCACAGCATCACATTAGAGATGGCGATAGGAGCTTCCTGCTTAACAATACCACCTTTGGTATTCTGGGCAGTTGGCTTCGTGTGTTTGGTAATAATGTTAACGCCTTCTACAAGAATGCGGGCTTTAACAGGATCCACTTCCAGCACTTTACGCGCTTTGGTTCTGTCCTTGTCATCACCGGCAATTACCGCAACCAGGTCGCCTTTCTTAATGTTAAATTTAGGCTTAAATCTAGTTTTCATTACTTTGATTTATTTATAAACGCCAAGCGAAACAATAGTTTCGCTTGATTAATGTTTTTTCTCGTTTTGCAAACGGGCTGCAAAGATAAGAAATATTTTGGGATTTTGGGATTTTGGCTTTTTTTGATAAAAATCATAAAATTCCAAAATCCCTGTACCGCTATATTTATTATAATACCTCAGGAGCGAGGGAGATAATTTTCATATATCCCTTGTCTCTCAGCTCACGTGCAACCGGACCGAAAATACGGGTACCGCGAGGTTCGTCTGAGTTATTGAGCAGTACAACCGCGTTATCATCGAAACGGATATAAGAACCGTCTTTACGACGTAATTTGTTCTTAGTTCTTACGATTACAGCTTTGGTCACCATACCTTTCTTCACACCACCGCCTGGCATTGCATCCTTAACGGTTACTACAATTTTATCGCCTACGGCTGCGTAGTCCTGACCGGAGTTACCTAATACGCGGATGCACAATACTTCTTTGGCACCGCTGTTATCAGCTACACTCAGTCTTGATTCTTGTTGTATCATCGAAATGAGATTTGATATTGTTTAGTCAGCGGCTGGCACCGGGATTGCCGGCAGCAGCTTGAAACAAATAAATAATTATTTTACTTTAGCGATTACTTCTACCAGTCTCCAGCATTTGTTCTTGCTCAGAGGGCGTGTTTCCGCGATTCTAACGGTATCGCCGATACTGCACTCGTTCTTGTCGTCATGCGCCATGAACTTGGTAGTTTTTTTCACGAATTTACCATAGATCGGGTGTTTCACCTTACGCTCCACCTTTACGGTAATGGTTTTATCCATTTTGTTGCTGGCAACCACACCAATCCTGGTTTTTCTTAATTTTCTTTCGGTCGTCATTGTTGAAAGTTATTTAACCCTCCGGTGAGGAGGTCATAAATTGTGTTATACTAATGCTATGTCAGCAGCCCCGGGCGTACCGGGACTGAAGATTTAGAAGCCCAGTTGTCTTTTACGCAGTTCGGTGTTCATCCGAGCGATATCGCGTCTTACGGCGCGGATGCTCATTGGATTTTCGATTGGCGTAATTGCGTGACCAAAGGTCATTTTTTTCAAGCGGAGTTCTTCTGCAGAGATTTTCTCTTTCAGATCCTGTTCGCTCAGGCCTTTCAGTTCCAGCTTTTCTTTTGCCATTGTATTGAGTTTGATTCGGTTAGCTGCCGGAGCAGTGTTACCGGATTTTAGTTATTGTGTACCTGTAATTAAGCTACGTAGTCGCGGCTGGTTACAAATTTTACTTTGATGGGCAGTTTTTGCGCTGCGAGTTCCATTGCTTCTTTTGCTACCTGTAAGGGAACGCCATCAGCTTCAAATAAAATTCTACCTGGCTTTACAACTGCTGCCCAATGGTCAGGAGCACCTTTACCTTTACCCATCCTCACTTCCAAAGGCTTAGCAGTGATAGGTTTGTCAGGGAATATGCGGATCCATACGTTACCTTCACGTTTCATGTGCCTTGTCAGCGCAACACGTGCAGCTTCGATCTGCCTGTCGGTGATCCACTTAGGTTCTAATGCTTTAAGACCGAAAGTACCAAAGGAGAGGGTAGCGCCTCTTTTAGCGTTCCCTTTGATGCGGCCTTTGTGCATCTTCCTGTGTTTCGTTCTTTTTGGCTGTAACATCGTCTATGTTGTTAATGTTAATAGTAATTGTTAATGTCTGCTTAACCGCCAGATATTATCTGCGGCCACCGCCACGGTGCTCTCCACCGCCTCTTCTTTCGCCACCACCGCGGTTGTCTCTGCGTTCACCGTGATGTTCTCTTCTTTCACCACCATGACCCGTGCCACGGTTATCACCTTCCTTACCGGTTAAAACGTTCGGGTTGAGATCGCGTTTACCCAGTACTTCACCTTTACAGATCCATACTTTGATACCGATTTTACCATAAACGGTTAATGCGAACAGGGAAGCGTAGTCGATATCCATACGGAAAGTATGTAAAGGCACGCGACCTTGTTTCATTTCTTCGGAGCGGGCAATCTCAGCACCACCTAAACGGCCGCTGATCTTAACCTTGATACCTTCAGCACCCATTCTCAGAGCGGTAGCAATCGCCATTTTGATAGCACGTTTGTAGTTGATACGGCTTTCAATCTGTTTTGCGATTGTTTCAGCAACGATGTTAGCATCCATTTCAGGACGACGGATCTCCAGGATGTTGATCTGTACATCTTCTTTGCCTGTCAGCTTCTTCAGCTCTTCTTTGATGCGATCAACTTCGTTACCGCCTTTACCAATGATGATACCAGGCTTAGAAGTATGAACAGTGATGATTAACTTACCTAAAGTTCTTTCGATCACAACTCTTGAAATGCCACCTTTGTTGATACGGGCATTCAGATAAGTTCTGATCTTGTTATCTTCGATCAGTTTGGTCGCAAAATCTTTTTTGCTGCCATACCAATTAGAGTCCCATCCTCTGATGATACCTAACCTGTTACCAATAGGATTTGTTTTCTGACCCATGTTCTGGTTATTTGTCTATTAGTTTAATAGTTTTGTTTCTATTTCGTTTCCGGTTTGCACTGAATTACTGTGCTTTACCATCCACTACAATCGTTACGTGGTTACTTCTCTTGCGGATACGGTAACCCCTTCCCTGCGGAGCCGGGCGCATTCTTTTCAGTGTGCGGCCGCCATCAACAAAAACGGTTTTTACGATCAGGTTAGCATCTTCTACCCTTGCACCTTCGTTCTTCACTTTCCAGTTTGCGATAGCGGATATCAGCAACTTCTCTAAAGGTACGCTTGGGTGTTTCGGATGGAATTTCAAAATATTCAAAGCCTTTTCCACATCCAGTCCACGGATTAAGTCCGCGAGCAAACGCATTTTGCGGGGAGATGTAGGATTATTATTCAGCTTAGCTACTGCTTCCATTGTGATTAATTTCTTTTATTATTTAATGTCTGATGTCTGGTGTTTGATGTTCCGGTTTGAAACGAATACTTCAAACCTCAAACCTCAGACTATAATTTACATTTTCTTGTTAACGTGTCCTCTGAAGTTACGTGTAGGTGCAAATTCGCCCAGTTTATGACCAACCATAAATTCCGTTACATAAACAGGAATAAATTTGTTGCCATTGTGAACGGCGAAAGTGTGACCAACGAAATCAGGCGTGATAGTAGAACGACGGCTCCAGGTCTTGATAACAGAACGCTTGGTACCGGTATTCATCTTTTCAACTTTTGTTTCTAATTTCAGGTCTACGTAAGGACCTTTTTTTATGGAACGAGCCATGTCTTACTGATTTATGATTTTTCAAACCAGGGATCCGGTATTGCCACCGGAGCCCTGATTCAGAAATATTATAATTTTTTACCGTTTTTCCTGCTAATGATCAGCTTATCAGAACTCTTATGCGGCTTTCTGGTTTTCAGACCTTTCGCATATTTACCAGTTCTTGATCTTGGATGGCCTCCGGAAGATTTACCTTCACCACCACCCATCGGGTGATCCACAGGGTTCATTGCCACACCACGGTTGCGGGGGCGGATACCTCTCCAACGGTTAGCACCTGCTTTACCGATAGATTGCAGGGCGTGATCGGAGTTAGAAACAGTACCTACGGTTGCTTTACAAGTATTTAATACTTTGCGGAGCTCGCCGGAAGGCATTTTCAGTACGGCATATTTTTCTTCCTTGTTAGACAGCTGTGCATAAGCGCCGGCGCTTCTTGCGATAGCACCACCTTTACCAGGCTGCAGCTCGATGTTGTGTACAACAGTACCCAGTGGCATATTTTTCAGCGGTAAAGCGTTACCTACTTCAGGAGCTACATCGGCGCCGCTGATAACAGTACCACCTACCTGTAAGCCCTGTGGAGCAATAATGTAACGTTTTTCACCATCTGCATAACTTACCAGTGCGATGAATGCACTACGGTTAGGATCGTATTCGATCGTTTTAACAGTAGCAGGAACATTCTCCTTATCACGTTTGAAATCAATTACACGGTATTGTTTCTTGTGACCACCACCTATGTAGCGCATAGACATTCTGCCTTGCGCATTTCTACCGCCGGTCCTTTTAATAGGCTCCAGCAGGCTTTTTTCAGGGGTATCCGATGTCAGCTCAGCGTAAGCGTTGCCTATTTTCCAGCGGGTACCGGCCGTCATTGGTTTGAACTTCTTCAGTGCCATTACTTCCTAAAAAGTTAAATGTTGTTATTAAATATAAATAGTGATCTGTATATACATCCACATCCCGGCTGTTCAGGCCGGAACGGCACTACATGTTAGCATACAGATCTATAGTTTCACCAGCTGCAACGGTAATGATCGCCTTTTTGTAAGACGGTTTTTTACCTGCGATGAAACCGGCTTTAGTAAAGCGGAATTTAGCTTTACCTGGCATTACAGCAGTATTTACATCTGCTACGGTTACACCGTAAAACTCTTCCACTGCTTTCTTGATCTCCAGTTTGTTGGCTTTTTTGTCAACAATGAAGTAGTAGCGGTTGAATTTTTCAGTTGCTTTGTTAACCTTTTCGGATACCACCGGTTTGATTAAAACGTCAGAAAGTTTCATCTTCTTTATAGCATTAAGCTGTTGGTATTACCCTCCAGCTGTTATTGAATTGGTTTTGACATCCTTAAGCTTCTGCAGGCTCTTCAGTGAAGATTTTTGCAGCGCTTTCTGTGAACACGATATAGTTACTGTTCATGATGTCGTAAGTATTGATATCACTCAGAACAGTACCGTCTACAGTTGGGATGTTTCTTAAAGACAGGTAAACATTGTCATTGTGCTCAGGCGTGATGAACATAGTCTTTCTGCCTTCAACATTGATGTTCAGATTCTTCAGGAAACCAACGAATTGTTTGGTTTTTGGTGTTTCGAGCTGCAGATCTTCAACGATAATGATGCTGTTTTCTTTAGCTTTTACTGACAGGGCGGAGATCTTTGCGAGATCTTTCACTTTCCTGTTCAGTTTGAAACCCCAACCGTGCGGTTTTGGTCCGAAGATGGTACCACCACCTTTATACAATGGGTTACGGATGTTACCTTTACGGGCGCCACCGGTACCTTTTTGTTTGTGCAGTTTACGGGAAGCACCTTTTACTTCAGCTCTGGTTTTTACCTTGTGGGTACCCTGACGCTGAGCAGCCAGGTATTGTTTAACAGCCAGGTAGATTACGTGGTTGTTAGGCTCAACACCAAAGATCTCCTCAGGAAGCTCAATAGACCTTCCGGTTTTCTTACCTTCTATATTTAAAATATCGATTTGCATATTACTTCTGGATTAAAACGATTGAACCAATGTGGCCGGGAACGGAACCACTTACCAGGATATAATTCTTTTCAGGGAATATTTTCACGATCTTCAGACCTTTCACTTTCACTCTTTCATTACCTGTCTGGCCGGCCATACGCATACCCTTGAAAACGCGGGAAGGATAAGAGGATCCACCAACAGAACCAGGAGCCCTGCTTCTATCGTGCTGACCGTGGGTAGCTTCACCCACACCGCTGAATCCGTGGCGTTTTACAACACCCTGGAAACCTTTACCTTTGGAAGTGCCTACAACGTCAATTGTTTCACCTTCTGCGAAGATTTCGCAGGTGATAGATTCACCGAGGGCTTTCTGTACATCCGGGTTGCGGAATTCTTTTACGAAACGTTTGGGAGAGGTGCTTGCTTTCGCGAAGTGACTGCTTTCTGCTTTAGTGGTGTGTTTTTCTTTCTTTTCACCGAAAGAAACCTGAATTGCATTGTAACCATCTGTTTCCAGGCTTTTTACCTGGGTTACAACGTTGGGACCCGCTTCGATAATGGTAACAGCTGTTTGTTTACCATTAGACTCGAAGATGCTGGTCATACCAATCTTTTTGCCAATAATACCTTTCATTTTTTATATGATTTTACCCAGCGCCTGGGGGATTTCGTGCTATCCCCAGGATGGGCGGTTTAAATACATTTATTGGGCGGCCGCCCAGAAGGCGCGACCTATGTTTGTTTGTTAAAATTGTTATCCCGCTGGTAATCAACAAGATAACCATAAATCAATAAAAGGCCGGCCTTTCGCCCGCCTCGCTGTTGTCCTATGCTTTAATTTCAACTTCCACTCCGGAAGGCAGATCGAGCTTGCTCAGCGCGTCTACAGTTCTGGAAGAAGACGTGTATATATCCAGTAAACGTTTGTGTGTACACAGTTGGAACTGCTCGCGCGCTTTCTTATTTACGTGCGGAGAACGTAATACTGTAAATATTTTCTTCTCGGTAGGTAAAGGAATTGGACCTGTTACCACGGCACCCGTGTTACGCACGGTTTTAACGATCTTCTCAGCAGACTTGTCTACCAGGTTATGATCGTAGGACTTCAGCTTGATTCTTATTCTCTGAGACATATGCAATGAACTTCTTCTTGTTTTTTCCCAATACAATTTGGGAGGGCAAAGGTAACCCGTTTTTTCTATTTGGCAAATAATTCTCAGGAAAAAATAAAAGAAACCGGGCAAGGGGCTGGCTCCGGAGGCGATAGAAGTGCAGTAAAAATGATATTATCCGGTATTAAGGCTTCAGAAATCATTCATTGTGTGTAGATTAAGCCTTAAGGTAACTTCACATGCTCGTTTCGACAAATATAGGAAAACAAATTTCAAAACCAAAAAAAGGAGAATTTCTTTACAATTTTTTTCCGGGAGATGGGAAAACGGAGAAACTGTGGGAGGAGGAGATCCCAAACAGGTAGATCCTAACATCGGATTCCCTGCCTGCTGGTAGAGACCGGGAAATTAAAGTATTGTATTTCAATGCAACACGCCCCTCAACCATTTCAGACCCAGAATTAAGATATTGTATTCCGGGAACTTCCTTACCAGGGATAACTGCCCCGGGGATATTCAAAGCAGGTAAAAAATACATGGGGGAAAGTGATATGCAAAAAGAAGAGCAAACCTAAAAGAGAAAAGGTTGTTCCCGCTTACCTGGAACAACCCATCTCCGAATAATTAAAGTGGTTTGATGATCTGTGGTCAAACGACCCAATAACCATTAAAGTGGTAAACTACCTAATAATGAACTAATTAATCCTAAGACTAATGTCAGCAGTTGATTCAGTAAATCCATGGAAAAGGTTTTTATAAGATACTGCCTACTCTATTCCCTGGTTTTCGGCATCCCCAGTTGTTATTCAGTTAACACGACTAAATTAAAAGCTATCAATCAATATTCAGTCGTTCATTTTGTTCATTTCAAACAGTTAACAAGCATCCGTTCATTCAGCTGCTATAGCGTCTTTACAGCGATATCAGGTTTAAATAAAGAGGCTGTTCCGGTGTGGAACAGCCTCCAGGATGATGTGTGTAAGGGAAATAGTTTCATCAAGTACGGAACAATCCCTTACTGACAGGAGTCCTTATTACAGGCCACCCAGCAGAGATTTCAGCAGAGCAACCAGTGTTGCCAGCAATTGAGTCAGTAAATTCATAAGATAGTTTTTACTACGGGTGACACCTACTCTCTTTCTTTGGTTTTCGGCAATCCCAGGTACACTTCTTTTTAAGTGTGCGTCGAAATTAACAGCTATTCATATAATTACGTTCGTTCATTTTGTTCAGTTCGGCATCCTGGTGTACTGCTGTTCAATGAGCCATCATGGCGTACTCCCATTAAATGATAAAAGCCCCGGCAAATACCGGGGCTTTCATCATTTAACATTGATGGCTGCTCAATGTTATAAAAGCTGTTTGGGAACTACCGGCAAGCGGATCTGTATTCACCACATATGCAGTTACGCTCATGTTTCAATACCCGGTTGTACTGGTATAGGACTCATAGTACAGGTTAAATGCCGCCGAGTGCAGATACCAGCAATGCCCAGCAGCCTTTTTCAGAAATGTGTTTAGTGCATCAGGGATTATAAAAGCGCCTACTCCTTCATATGTTTTTCGGCAATCCCATTGAGACTAAAGATTACAGTGCGCCCACTACAGTGCTCAGGAACCTAAGCACTGCCTGGAGAATAGTGTTTAACATACCGGGAATATTTACGGATGTGGTGCTTACTCTATATTGGGTTTTCAGCATCCCCCTGTCTGTGCCCTCACAGACGGCTACTAAAATAAGTGGTTCCGGTAAAAAAGCTCCTGTTCAATTAGTTCATTCCAAGTCCAGTTGTTCATTTTATTCAGCAACTGTAACAGGTAGGATCCCTTATAACAGCAACGGCGGCAATAATACATTGCCGCCGTTGCTGAACTTGTTTTTATATTAAAATTACTTTCCGGTTTCTTCCCTGTAGATCTGTTTAGCTTTTGCCGATGGCAGATAGATCTGGAAACCTACACCCAGGCTAAGCCGGTTAGCAGTAGTTGAATTACCACCACCTACGGTAAGGTCATACTTAAACAATCCTTCCAAACCTATATTAGGCGTGATAAAATAAGAAATACCGGGGCCAATGCCAACATTAAAACCATTGGTAGAAGCACCACTCGCGGGGTTTGTACCGGCAAATCCGGCATTTGCTTCCACGAAGAACCGCGTTCTCTTGGAAAACTCCAGCTTTCTGACGTTTTTATCCTCCACAAAGTAACGGGCAAAAGCGCCAACACCATAAGTCGTATTGGATGCTCTCACATCGGTCGTTTTATTCTTTGTGGTGTTTGCGCCAAAATTAACATAGCCACCAATAGCAAGACCGTCCTTGATAAACCAACCTATCTTCGGTGACAGATTAAAATTAAAAGCAGTGCTCTCTTTTTGGAAAGTAACATTAAGATTGGTCAGATCGGCGCCTACCATAATATTACCTTTCTGAATTTGAGCGTTAGCAGCAGAACTAAACAATACAGCCGCAAATGCAAGGGTTAAGAGACGAATTCTTTTCATAGTCTGATTTTTAGTTTTAACAATTTACATGTTGAATGAATAAGAAATTAGCAGGTAAACGCTTTCCGTTTACAATTAATAGTGCTGATATCAGCCGTAAAAAATAAAGGCAGGGGATAATGGGGAGTAGCTTCACATCGTCAAACAAACATCATCACGTGTTAACAACAACTGTTGTAGCGCAAAACTACTGAAAATGAATCTAATAAATACTCATTCTTCAAAAAAAATCTAAAAACTCCAGGATCAGATCCCTTCATTTATTCTCTCTACATGAATACTTATCCTTATTCATTATTACTATAACATTTGAATTTCCAATGTTGTTGCATAAAAACAGGAATCATGCCAAAAGAATAAGGAGATCATCAGCTGAAACAGATCAGGAGCGGTCTTTCAGCAGATCTGCATGTGTGCAGAAAATTCCCTGATGCTGTAAGAAACTTAGGAATCCATCCATTTTCTGCCGCATCTTTTCTCCCGAAACCTGTTTGATATAAACGGGCAGTTCGTAGGCGTTAATATCACTTAATTCCCATGGATGGAAATAAAAAGAGAGATAAGCGTCCTTTTTCAATATCCTTTTACTGAAGTGGCGGGTTATCCACAGGGGCATATTTTTTACGCTCAGCCAGAACAGCGGATATCTTAGTAAAGGAGATACTGAAGAAGGAATGATCCAGGTATCCTGCTCTTTAAACACAGTTCTTGGCAGGTGCCGGTTATTGTACCTGCCGGGAAGCCAGGTAGGGTTCACGGAGGCGTCATACAGGTAACCGGCCGCTTTGAGCGCCCGCATATTTACCTTGCGGAGGCGTGGCATACGGAAACCCTGCACCGGCTGACCGCTGATCTCCTGCAGGGCCAGGCGGGAACCTTCCAGGTCGGCTTCCGTAAAAGAGCTGTGGTAATAGGCATGAGAAGCTATTTCATGCTTTGCAGCCATCTGCCTGATCAATTCAGGATAGTGCTGCGCCCAGTAGGCGGTGACAAAAAAAGTAGCGCGTACGTTATATTTCTCAAATAAAGCCAATGTTGCCTGCAGACCATTCCTGGAAACTTCCAGTTTCTCCTGGAGGGGCACCTGCTGACCAAATTCTTCCGGGATATCAAATTCTTCCACATCTACACTGATCAATATCCTGTTCCTATGTTCCATAAAGTTAAGCGGCAGATGAGCTGAAAATAATCCTGCAGTAATTCATTACCTCCTTCATTAAAAGTTTGGTTCTGAAAGATGAAAACTGGATACCCGGCCGGCAAGATACTGCAACTGCGCCTATCTTGAGATGTGAACGCTTACCTGCCTGGTATAAAAATTCACTATCGTAAAGAAAACCATCAATACGGGTAGAGAGCAGGATATTTCTTCCATAAACATTAAAACCCTTCAGCCCGGCCTGGGCGTCCTCCACTTTAAGGTTCAGTACCCGCCGGTTCAGCAGGCGGCTGATCCTGGTTATAATGCGGCGCTTATGGGGTAATTTATGAAGATAGGCCTCTCCCCTTTCACCAGCTACCACATCCATGCCCCGGAGCAAACCATCATATGCTTCTTTTACAGCATTTACACCAAACGGAAAATCCAAATCAGTGTATACCTGGAACGCATGTTGAGAGCGCTTTACACCTTCCCTCACCGCAAATCCCTTACCACGGTTGCGGGTATAACTGACAATGATGATTCCAGGGATAGCCACTTCCAGCCAGGTAATATGCTGAGGGGTAAAATTTTTTACGGAACCATCATTCACAAGAATAAGCTGAACAGGTGTATCGCCCATAAGAGTTGTTATCTCGTGGTAATGCCTGATAAGTGATTCCACCCAGGGACCCGCAGGATTCCAGCAGGGCAGAATCAAATCCAGACCGGGAGTTAATGAGACCATTTCTCCCGATGTATGTACCACAGTTGTAGGAGGTGCTTGTAATAACTCTAATGACATAATTCAAAGGCTATCAGTAAATAATACCGGTTGGGACAGTTTATAATCCACTATACCTATGACGTCAAAAGGGAAATCTCCCCCTATCAAGCAGCCCAATAATAAAAAAGGTCCTGTAAAACAGGACCTCTGGCAGTTAGCAAAAAGTAAATTGCAGTTGTAGGTTATTGCTATTGTAAAATATCGAATATTCTTTTCATGACAATAGCATTTTCATGTCAGTCAGAGTTCTGAAAAGCAGAAAGGTTGTCCCGCTTTCGCAGAACAACCTTTCTGGTATAAAAAGCTAAGATTAAGCGTTTACTTTGCCTTTCACTTTTGCAATCACTTCTTCAGACACGTTATTTGGTGCAGGAGCATAGTGAGAAAACTCCATGATGGAGCTTGCGCGGCCGGAAGACAGGGAACGCAGCTGAGTTACGTAACCGAACATTTCGCTCAGTGGCACTTTAGCCTTGATAACCTGTACACCGTTTTTAGAGTCCATACCTTCCAGCATACCACGACGACGGTTGAGGTCACCTGTAACATCACCCATGTATTGGTCAGGAGTCTGTACTTCTACTTTCATGATCGGCTCAAGCAATACTGGTTTAGCCTTGCGGGCAGCTTCACGGAAAGCTTGTTTGGCGCACAATTCGAACGACATGGCGTCGGAATCCACCTGGTGGAATGAACCATCGAACAGGCGAACCTTTAAGCTGGTCAGCGGGAAGTTTGCAAGCACACCCTGGTTGAGTGACTGTTCAAAACCTTTCTGTACAGCAGGGATGAACTCTTTAGGGATAGCACCACCAAAGATGTCGTTGATGAACTGCAGGGATTTACCTTCGTTCTCTTTCAGCCATTCGGCATCAGCAGGTCCGATTTCTATCTGGATATCGGCAAATTTACCACGACCACCGGTTTGTTTCTTGAATACCTCGCGGTGTTCAACTTTGGTAGTGAGGGCTTCTTTGTAAGCAACCTGAGGAGCGCCCTGGTTTACTTCTACCTTGAATTCGCGGCGCATACGGTCAACGATGATTTCAAGGTGCAACTCACCCATACCGCTCAATACGGTCTGACCTGTTTCTTCGTCGGTTTTTGCTTTCAGGGTAGGATCTTCTTCTACCAGTTTGGCAATGGCCATACCCATTTTATCAACGTCTGCCTGAGTTTTAGGCTCAATGGCAATGTGGATAACCGGTTCAGGGAAGGTCATAGATTCCAGGATAATCGGTGCTTTTTCATCGCACAGGGTATCACCGGTTTTGATATCTTTAAAACCAACAGCAGCACCGATATCACCAGCTTCGATGAAATCGATAGGGTTCTGCTTGTTAGCGTGCATCTGCATGATACGGCTGATACGCTCGTTTTTGCCGGTACGGGTGTTCAGTACATAAGAACCTGCATCCAGGTGACCGGAATAAACCCGGAAGAACGCCAGACGACCTACGAAAGGATCGGTTGCAATTTTGAACGCCAGTGCAGCCAGTGGTTCTTTAGCAGAAGGTTTACGTTCCAGTTCTTCACCGCTATCGGGATCAGTACCTTTTACAGCTTCAACATCCAGCGGAGAAGGCAGGTAGCGGCAAACCGCATCCAGCATTTTCTGTACGCCTTTGTTTTTGAAGGAGGAACCGCACATCATCGGGATGATAGCGATATCGATAGTAGCCTTACGGATAGCTTCGTGGATCTCATCTTCAGAAATTGAATTAGGATCTTCGAAGAATTTCTCCATGAGGGTATCATCGTATTCAGCAACCGCTTCCACGAGTTTAGCTCTCCATTCTTCTGCTTCAGCCACCATATCTTCCGGAATAGGAACTTCCTGGTAGGTAGCGCCTTTACCTTCTTCGTCCCAGATAATACCTTTCATGGTGATCAGATCTACCACACCTTTGAAGGTGTCTTCAGCTCCGATCGGCAGGGTTAAAGGCACAGGGTTAGCACCCAGCATTTCTTTAACCTGTTTTACCACGTTCAGGAAGTCTGCACCGGAACGGTCCATTTTATTAACGAAACCGATACGTGGTACACGGTAGCGGTTAGCCTGGCGCCAAACGGTTTCAGACTGAGGTTCAACACCGGATACAGCGCAGAATAATGCTACCAGACCATCCAATACACGGAGAGAACGTTCTACCTCTACGGTAAAGTCCACGTGACCCGGGGTATCGATGATATTGAATTTATATTGTTTGGTATCAGGTAAGGCTTTACCTTGTAAGGTTGGAAAATTCCAGAAACAAGTGGTTGCCGCAGATGTGATGGTAATACCTCTCTCCTGCTCCTGTGCCATCCAGTCCATTGTAGCAGCACCCTCGTGCACCTCTCCAATTTTGTGGGATTTACCTGTATAATACAGGATACGTTCTGTGGTAGTGGTTTTACCCGCATCGATGTGCGCCGCAATACCAAAGTTCCTTTGAAATTTTAAGTCTGCCATAATATTAAAGTGACTAAATAATGCAATTTGGGGGGCAAAGGTAATTTATTTTTAACAATAAATAAAATGACCTTCTTTTCCAAATTGTTATTTCTCAAAAACAGACGATAGTCTTATTCATATTATATTTAATAATTATAAA
Source organism: Chitinophaga polysaccharea (assembly GCF_902150045.1). Classification (GTDB taxonomy): domain Bacteria; phylum Bacteroidota; class Bacteroidia; order Chitinophagales; family Chitinophagaceae; genus Chitinophaga; species Chitinophaga polysaccharea_A. The sequence goes on along the minus strand of NZ_CABFVU010000002.1, from coordinate 569,783 downwards.
TAGTTCTGCGAAAACCAGTTTTTAGACGGTAGCGACCACTTTTTTATCAATTTCCACCAAAAGTTAAATTGACGTTTTCCAGGTGTTATAATTCTGTCATATTTGTGAAGCATTGTAAACCGGATATACCTGAAGACTGAGTATTAAAAATACAGCGAAGACCAAGATTTGAAAAATCGGTTTCCCTTAAATAAAATCGTCATGAAATAGAAAGATACTCCACGCGCTTGTATAACAGGCAGATAAGTTACTTACTATTGTACCCTTCCTGTCCGGCGCTGTAGCAGTTCCTGAACCTTTTACTTATAACCATACATATATGAGATCAATTGTACTCAGATGCACGCTCGCACTGTTGCTGCCCGTATGCGCCTATATTTCATCCCATGCCCAGGTAGTGCTTAAGCGCCAGGTGGTTGCCAACGCGGGCGGTTCCGCGGTGGTTCAGAACATTCAGTTCCAGTATACAGTAGGTGAGCCTGTCATTTTACCGATAACAGATGGCAGGGTATTGCTGACACAGGGATTTCAGCAACCGGAAGATTTTATAAAGCTGACACCGGGGGTAAACCCTGTAAAGAGCTATATACTGTTTCCCAATCCGGCTATCACCAACACCAGGGTTGTATTTGACCTGCTGGCAAAAGTAAATGTAACCCTTGAACTGATCAACCCCGCCGGACAGGTGATACATCACCAGTTCCTGGAAATGGGCCCGGGCAAAAGCACCGTGGTACTGCCTGTAAATCATTTTGCCTCCGGTATTTACACCGTTATGCTGAATGTAAACGGCAATGTGTTCTTTGAGAAACTTATTGTGCAATAACAAGATCACCCTTTAACAGATGATATTATGAAATACAGTTATACACTCGTGCTTTTTGCCGGGATACTGGCTACAGGTATGCGGTTAACGGCACAAAAAGCCACTCAGAAACCTCCAAATATCGGCGCCAGTTTCCTGCTGGTTAACCCCGACACCAGGAGCAGCGGCACCGGAGATGCTGCCACCGGTTTATCAGCAGACGCCAACTCCCTGTTCTCAAATGCCGCTAAAATAGTATTTGCAGGCGACTGGGGTGTGAGCGCCAATTATTCGCCCTGGATGTGGGAGCTGAACAATAATAAGTCAAACATGGCTTATGTATCTGGTTACAAAACCTGGAACGGAACAGAAGGTATAGGACTTTCCATGAAGTACTTTAATTATGGCTCCGTTACATTCCGGGATGATAACGGCACAGTACTGCAGGATTACAATCCCAAAGAATTTGCCATAGATGGTACCTATGCCAGAAAACTGGGCAACCACACATCGCTGGCGCTCAGCATGCGGTACGTGCGCAGCCAGCTTGGACAAGGCTCCTATAATAATATCCAGCAGAAACCGGCATCAGCTGTTGCGGGTGATATCAGCTATTATTACCAGAACAGTGTAGACAAGCTGGATTTCGGCAACCGCTATTGTTTTGGAGTAAGTATTACCAATATAGGCACAAAGCTGCAATACTCAGATGATAACAACAGGAAGAGCTTTCTGCCCATGAACCTCCGTATCGGTGGCGGCTATACGTTTGTACACACCTATGAACACGAATTCACCCTTTCTGTAGACATCAATAAACTACTGGTGCCTACCCCTCCCTTGTATGCACTGGATTCCAATGGCATAGAAACCAGCCAGATCCTGAAAGGTAAAGATCCGGACCGCGGTATTGTGGACGCCATGTTCTCATCTTTCGGCGATGCTCCCGGTGGTTTTCATGAAGAACTAAGAGAGTTCACCATCGGATCAGGGGTTGAATATGCCTACAGACAGGCATTTTTTGTACGGGCAGGATATTTCTATGAACATCCCAACAAGGGCTACCGGCAACATTTTTCAGCAGGACTGGGCGTTCGCGTATCCAATCTTGCACTGGATATCGCTTACCAATTGCCCACAGGTGAGAGCCTGATCCAGAAAAGAACCCTGAAGTTCTCGCTGGTCTATAACATAGGAGGAAACCGGGACGAAGCCATACAACCATAAACTAATCCATTATTCAGCCACTTATCTGCTAAAATACCCAACATGAAAAACGAATCTATAACACCCAATATGAAGCCACTGATCATACTCGCATTTCTTTTGTTTGCAGGGTTCATTCCCGGCGTTTTTGCACAGGAATCTGTTAAGCCGGAAAATACCGGCGGGAATACTGGAAAGGTAAGGGACGCGTTATTCCCCACATTCCAGAAAGACATTGCTGAGCTGAACAAAAGATCGGCTCCGCCTGCAATGGATCGTGCGGAGGTTTCAAAAGACGCAAAAACACGTCTTTTTACCAACTACCAGGCACAGCATAGTAATGCTGCGCTCCGGTCGCGTACTTCCCAAAGCAAGACAAGACCCCTTCCGTCTGACAGTGCCGCGGTGGCACGACCGGATAACCAGGCCGGTAAACAAGTTATTCCTCCTATACCTAACCAGGACGGCGGAGCATCACCTAAACCCAAAAAGAATTAAGCGCATCGTAAACTATTACAAAAATGATTATTATGAAAAAGATATGCTACCTGACCTTCCTGCTGTTGATGGTATCATTTCAAATTGTACGGGCACAAAGTGGGTTAACCGGAACCAACTACCAGGCAATAGCCCGCAATACGAATGGAACGATACTCAGCAACCAATCCTTAACGGTGCGTTTTTCTATTTTGGGCGGTTCTGCGGCAGGACCTGTACAATACCAGGAAACGCATAATACTACCACCAATACCCTGGGCCTATTTACTTTACAAATAGGTAAAGGAACTCCTTTAAGCGGTACTTACAGTGGTGTTCCATGGGCAAATGCCAATCAGTACCTAAAAGTAGAAGTATCTATAAATGGTGGTAATTTTAATGAATTGGGAACCTCTCAATTAATGAGCGTTCCCTATGCCTTGTATGCCGCCAATGGTAATCCTGGTCCTGCCGGACCAGCAGGTGCTACAGGTCCTGCCGGCCCTAAGGGCGATCCCGGTGCGGTGGGACCCGTAGGGCCAATTGGACCGGCGGGACCTGCCGGCGCTAAAGGAGATCCTGGTGTAGCCGGACCAGCAGGTCCCGTTGGACCAGTTGGACCCGTAGGACCGGCAGGTGCTAAGGGTGATCCCGGTGTAGCCGGACCAGCGGGACCCATTGGCCCAGTTGGACCTGTAGGACCAGCAGGTGCTAAGGGTGATCCCGGTGTAGCCGGACCTGTAGGACCTGTAGGCCCCATTGGCCCAGCAGGCCCCCAGGGACCTGCAGGTGATATTAACGGTGTTGCTGCAGGTGGTGATCTTTCAGGTACCTATCCTAATCCCCTGATAGGAGATGGTAAAGTAACACTGGCAAAAATTGCGGCAGGCGTGATTCCTACTACCCTTCCTCCCAACGGCCCTGCCGGAGGGGACCTTTCAGGCACTTACCCCAACCCGGTTGTAAAGGGATTGCAGGGCCAGCCGGTAAGCAATGTGGCTCCCGCAGCAGGCCAGATTCTTAAGTTTGATGGTGCACAATGGGCTGCGGGTGCGCCTCCGGGAGGTGGCCTTACCTTACCCTTTGTTGCCACAGAAAATAACGCCTCCACACTTTTCAGCATTACCAATAATGGCGACGGCACCTCCGTTGAAGGGGTGAATAATACTCCCACCTCCAATATTGCGGCCATAAGGGGTATTGTTAGCTCCACCTCCCCAGGTGGCTTTTCCAGCGCGGTGAGAGGTATCAATAACGGTACCGGTGGTTTAGGCGTTGGTGTTTATGGATCCCAGAACGGATCTGGCTGGGGCGTGTATGGTACTACTCCCAACGGGCTTGGCGTGTATGGCAACGCCTCTGCCAATGGAACCGGCGTATATGCCAACAGTAATACAGGCACCGGGTTAACTGCTACCAGCAACAATGGTATCCCGGCGAGTATTTCAATTTTTAACAATGCCAATAACAATAATGCCCTGGTTGTTAATTCAGTAGGAAATGGCACGGTGGTGAATGTAACTACAACCGGCAACGGAGCCGGCGTACGCAGCAGCACCGCCGCCGGATTTGGCGTTCATGGCATTACCAGCGCCCAGACATCAGCCGGTGTTGTAGGCGATAATAACGGCGGCGGCGAAGCTGTAGTGGGCAGAACCACCAGCGATATTGCAGGAGCCGTTGTGGGCCGGAATGATGGCGGTGGTTACGGCGTACGTGGATTTATTGCGACCAACACCAGTAATACGGGAATAGGTGTTTTAGGCCAGGTAGGTTTAAACAACAGTACGGGCAGGGCCGGTCGTTTTGAGAACTTCAACAACACCAATACTGAAGCAAACGTACTGGAAGTGGAAAGCAACGGTAATGGTAATATCCCAGATAATACGCGGGGTAATGCTTCTTCATTCCTGTTAAACAATACCAACAGTGTTGGAGCTGCCGTAAGAGCTGAGGTAAATACCATTTTTGGCAACTTCGGAGCGGCTGGAGTATTTGGGGTTTCTTCTGGCACCGGCGGCCGTGCCGGCTTGTTCTACGCTTCCAATCCTTCAGGTAATGGCGCGTCGCTGATAGCGCTCACAGATGGTAATGGTAACGCTATTACCGCCAATGCCGGAAAAGATGGCAATGGGGTGGAAACAAACATAGATGGAGCAGGTAACGCCCTGTATGCGTGGGTTCCTACTTTTGCTACAGGCCGGGCTGGCAGGTTCGAGATTTTTAACGAAAACAACACCAGTGATGTCATGACTGTTAAAACAGTGGGCAATGGCATTGCCGGTAATTTTAAAGTAGACAAAACAACAGCTACTTCTCCAGCTGTTAAGGGGGAAGTAAACTCCATGTTTGCCAATTTTGGAACAGCAGGTATATACGGGGTTTCTTCCGGTACCGGGGGATACGCCGGCTTATTTTATTCCTCTAACCCTGCAGGAAGTGGCCCCGCAGTACTCGCCCTGACAGAAGGTAGTGGCAATGGTATAACAGCCAATGCCGGCGGCACTGGGGATGGTGTTGAAGCTTCCTGTGATGGAAGTGGAAATGCTATTTCCGGCTTTGTACCCAACTTTGGAACAGGTAAAGCTGGCAGGTTTGCCAACTTTAATAATGCCAACAGCCAACCAGTGGTACATATTACTACTACTGGTACCGGCAATGGTATGCTTATTAATCACCAGGGACCATCCGGAAGTGTTGCGGTATTCCAGAGCGCCAGTGTGAATGTAGCCCGCATCAATAAAGCAGGCAGGGGTTTCTTTAACGGCGGCACCCAGAACAGTGGTGCGGATGTGGCCGAATCATTTGCAGTAGCCGGCGAGCGCAACACCTATGAAGCCGGGGATGTACTGGTGATCTCTACACATACAGACCGTATGGTGGAAAAATCTTCCGGTGCTTACTCAACGCTGGTTGCGGGTGTGTTTGCCACCAAGCCGGGATTACTGTTAACCGAGAAGGATATTGACGCCGACCTGGACACCGAAGTGCCAATGGGGGTAATAGGAGTGATTCCAACAAAAGTATGTAACGAGAATGGGGTTATCCATCGCGGGGATCTGCTGGTTACATCCAGTAAAGCCGGTTATGCAATGAAAGCCGATATAAATAAAGTGAAACCGGGCCAGGTACTTGGCAAAGCGCTGCAGGAGTTTGATGGTACAGAAGGTAAGATCAAGGTGTTGGTGAATGTAAAATAAGTGTTCCTGGATATAGCGAAAGGCGGGCATCTGCGGATGTCCGCCTTTTTTATATAGAACCTGCTTCGGAAGTTTCCTGCAATTTATAAGCCCGGATTATTTGCATTCGCTACGCTGTTTTGCAAGCCTTCAAAGGAAGTTGCAACAAGGAAAGTAATGCCAGGAGGAGCTTGCCGGTATCTGCAAATGCCGTTTGGCAATGCCATGTATGCCATCGGCGGCAACCTGAAGCCAGGCGGAACCTGCAAATATGTAAAAATGCCGCAACCTGCGGCTGGCAGTAACAGGATCAGGTGGCCGGAACTGCAACGGTTCGGTTGGATTAACATTATCACTACTTATCAACACAAAAAGGCAAACAGCTCCGGAAGGAACTGTTTGCCAAATATATTGAGTTGCCTGTGAGGGCTATAACTAGATTCTGAAGTGAGAGAAAGCTTTGTTAGCTTCAGCCATACGGTGAGTATCTTCCTTCTTCTTGAATGCTGCGCCTTCACCTTTACTTGCTGCTACGATTTCGTTTGCGAGCTTATCAGCCATGCTCTTACCGTTTCTTTCGCCGGCGTAGCGTACTAACCATTTGATGCTCAGGGATATTTTTCTATCCGGGCGAACTTCCGCAGGGATCTGGAAAGTAGCACCACCAATACGGCGGCTTCTAACTTCCACACCAGGAGTAACGTTAGCTAATGCTTTTCTCCAAACCTCATAACCGTTTTCACCGGTCATGGTGCTTACTTTATCCACAGCATCGTAGAAAATTTTATAGGCAACGCTCTTCTTTCCTTGTTCCATTACGTTATTAACAAAGCGGGTTACCAGCTTGTCATTGAACCGAGGATCCGGAGCCAGAGGCAATTTCTTTGCAGCTTGCTTTCTCATTTATTGAAAATTACGACTATTTATAATTATTATTTTTTAGCCTTTTCCTTTTTAGTACCATATTTGGAACGGCTCTGCTTTCTGTCTTTCACACCTGCAGTATCCAGGGAACCGCGAACGATGTGGTAACGAACACCTGGTAAATCTTTTACCCTTCCACCACGGATCAGTACGATAGAGTGCTCCTGCAAGTTGTGACCTTCACCAGGGATATAGGCAATCACCTCAACTTTGTTGGTTAAACGCACCTTCGCTACCTTACGCAGAGCGGAGTTCGGTTTCTTAGGCGTGGTAGTGTATACACGAGTACAAACGCCACGACGCTGAGGGCAGCTATCTAATGCCCTGGACTTAGACTTAGCCCGGATAATTTCTCTTCCTTTTCTTACTAATTGTTGTATAGTAGGCATTCTTTACCTAGTTTTTTATGTCGGTTTACAATGACATCCAAATTCCCCACAAAGGGATTTTGGGACGGCAAAGGTAAAACTATATGTGTGAATAACAAAATTGTTTCGAAAATATTTTTGCCGGAATGATCTCCTGGTATAAACAGGGAAAGGTCTTATTATTCTGGTAGCAGCTCAGGATTACCAAAAACCGGACTGCAAAGGTATGATATCCCTTAGAAACTACCATAAAAAAACAGGACCTTTTTATTGGCCCTGTTCTTATATCGACAATAATATATAAAGTACTTATTCCCTGTCTATTAGATAGTTCCAATGCCTGATATCGGTAGCGCGGCCGGTACGGATATCATCCAACTGCCGGATTACTTCCGTGCCAACTTCATATTTGGTGGTATCCAGTTTAATCTGGGTTTCGAGATAATCCAACTGTTCTACATAAGCAACGCTGGAAGCAGTGCCGGTACCAAATACTTCCCTGAGCGTACCATTATTATAGGCGGTTACCACTTCATCAATGGAAATGGGTCTTTCCTCCACTTTAAGTCCCATATCTGCCAGCACATCCATCACGCTGGCGCGGGTTACCCCTTCCAGGATGGTTCCCTGGGTAAGGTCTGGTGTAATAGCTGTATTCCCGATAATGGCAAAAACGTTCATAGTGCCGCATTCCTGCAGGTATTTATGCTCATAGCCATCTACCCAGAGGATCTGGTCGTAGCCCTTCTTTTTTGCCTGCATGGTGGGATACATGGTACCACCGTAGTTACCTGCGGCTTTAGCATATCCAACACCGCCGGGGAAAGCCCGTACATATTTATCCTGTACCAGTAATTTAATGGGCTTATTAAAATAAGCACCGGAAGGTGAATTGATAATAACAAACTTATAAGTATCAGATGGGCGTACGCCGATAAATTCGTCTGCAGCAATCATAAAAGGACGAAGATAAAGTGAACAGCCCTTACCGGCAGGCACCCAGTTGCGGTCCAGGTCGATCAGCAAATCCATCCCTCCGATAAACAGCCACTCCGGTACCTGGGGCATTCCCATTCTTTCCGCAGAGGCGTTAAAGCGTTTATAATTATCGTATGGACGGAAGATCATAGGATGGCCTTCCGGGTCTTTGTAAGCCTTGATCCCTTCAAAAATGGCCTGCCCGTAATGCCAGGCAGCGTTTGAAGGACTTACAGACAGGTGCTGAAAAGGCAGTATCTCCGCATTTTTCCATTCTTTGCCGTCGAAATCGGCCACCAGCATATGGTCGGCATACATTCTACCAAATACCAGGTTATTGAAATCAACCTCACTCAACCTGCTTTGCGTAGTTTTGGTGACTTTGATCTTCTTAAGTGCCTCTTCCTTAACTGTTGATTTATCTACCATCATGGTTAATCAATTTTATCTCGATATTTTTACATTTTAATCGCTGTGCCACCGGCCCATTACGGAACCGGCAGTGCAAATAAACTGATTTTTCCCCAGAGGGGCTTTTCATATTAAAATAAACGATAATAAACATGTCGCTTGAGCAAACCCAACTTGATCCGTACTTCCTGGCTAAAATCTTTACCCAGCCAATCATTCCCGGGAAAAGCACGCCAGCTGCAGTCGCGGAAAAAGTGGCGCCCAAAGTCAAATATTTAGGAGAAAATCAAAAAAACATTGCGCTCTTCATACAAAATGGAAATGAAGCATACTTAAACGAGGAATTATTCAACCTCCTCACTAATATATTAAATGCCTGTAAACTGGGCATGCAGGATGTATCACTTATTAACATGATCCACTACCCTTCTCTTACCTTTGCTGACTGGCAGGCTGCCGTGAAGATAGAACGAAGCGTTATATTTGGGATTGCACCGGAGCAGCTTGGATTAAATGATATTCCCTCCTACCAGCTGGTAACGGTAAATGGTACCACCTTACTGTTTTCCGACGAATTATCGCTGATAGGCAGTGATAAAATATTGAAAGCCAGGCTATGGGCCGGATTAAAACAATTATTAGGCATCTAAATTTCTTTTCGAATTATATGAAGTTGATATTCGCTACCAATAACCAGAATAAAGTAAAAGAGTTCCGGTCGTTACTGGGAGATCAGTTCGAGATCATTACCCTCCTGGAAGCCGGCATCGATATAGATATCCCCGAGCCACACGATACACTGGAAGCCAATGCCACAGAAAAGTCTGTTACCATTCACCGGATGACCGGGGAAAACTGTTTCGCGGAAGATACCGGCCTCGAAATAGCCGCCCTCAACGGAGCACCGGGTGTACTGTCTGCCCGCTACGCGGGGGAACAGAAAGAGGCCGCCGACAATATCGCGAAGGTATTACGCGAACTGGAAGGGGAAACAAACCGCACCGCACAGTTCCGTACCGTTATTTCCCTGATACTGGATGGAAAGGAGTACCAGTTTGAGGGCGTGAGCAAAGGCCATATCACCACGGCCGTTAAAGGAGAAAAGGGATTTGGGTATGACCCCATCTTTATCCCCGAAGGAGAAACACGCGCCTTCGCGGAAATGGATCTTTCCGAAAAGAACAGGTATAGTCACCGGGCAAGGGCCTTCGAAAAATTTGTGGCTTTCCTTAAACAAACAACAAACGTTTAACATCTCTCTAAAAAATAACAATGGCAAGGATCAAGATAGATTTACCGGCAGCATTTCCATTCAGTTTTCAAATGCCCGTACGGATCCAGGATATTAATTATGGCAACCACGTAGGCAATGACGCTATCCTTTCTATTATACATGAAGCCCGGATCCGGTTCCTCGGCGCTCTCGGCTATAAAGAGCTGGATCACGAAACCGGCAGCGGTTTTATCATGGCTGATGTAGCAATTGCTTATAAAGGCGAAGGTTTTTATGGAGATATATTTGAAATAGCTGTTGCAGCGGGTGAATTTAACGCCCTGGGCTTTGAATTATTTTATCTTATCACTGCTAACCGTAACGGACAAACGATTACGATCGCGGAAGCTAAAACCGGCATGATATGTTTTGATTACAAAACACACAAAATAGTGAAACTGCCGGCGGATACGAAAGCACGCCTGGAAACGGGAAAATAAAAACAACAGATCATGGATATAACAACAACACCCACTACTGTGGAACAGGTGATTACGGCACGCCGTACAGTGAAACCCACCAGTATGAACGGCCGGAAGATTGCGGATGAAACTGTGCAGCAGTTGCTGCAGCTTGCCGACTGGGCCCCTACACACGGGTATACAGAGCCCTGGTATTTCGTGGTGTACAGCGGGGATAAAGTAGCACAGTTTTGTAATGATCATGCGGAGATGTATAAGCAATTTACCCCTGCCGACAAATACATTCTGGGTAACTATGATAAACTGAAAACACAGGGCAACCTGGCATCGCATGTGCTGGCCATTTGTATGAAACGGGGCAACAATCCGAAGATACCTGTGCTGGAAGAAATTGCCGCAGTATCATGCGCTGTGGAAAATATATGGCTCGGCGCTACCGCTCTGGGCATTGCCGCTTATTGGGGTTCCGGCGGTATGACCTACCATCCGGCCATGCAGGATTATTTTGGTTTGAGAGAAGAAGACCTTGTACTGGGCTTCTTTTATATGGGTTATACAGATGAACCTGCCCAACCCGGAAGAAGATTGAAACCTTTTGATCAGAAGTTTAAGTGGATGTGATTTTCCGGAAGATGAAGACCAGGCCGGTTTCCATCTTCCGGAAAATTATTTTAACAGATAACCATTCGCTTCCTCTGCAAAGCTGCTGATCTGCGTGGCCACCCAATGTTCGTCTTTATGTAATACTTCCGCCATGATCCTGGCTACGGCAGGGGCTATACGCAGGGCTTCCCTGGCATCCAGGAAAAGCAGTCGAGTGCGTCGGGCCAGAAAATCTTCAATATTGCGGGCCATTTCTTCTTTCACCGCCCATACCACCTGCGCTTTAATAATGTGATAATCACGGCTCAGCTCTTCCTGCAAATCGGGCTGTCGCGCCACCATCTGGTGCAGGTGCAGCACATCGCTGCCATAAAAATACCAGGGATCTTCCCAGTTAACATTATCAGACGCACCATGGATTTTCAGGTGATGGGTAGCGGAAACAGTAGCCTTCCATTTCAGTACCTCTTCCAGCTTTTGTATAACATCTTCTGCCATCCGGCGATAGGTGGTCCATTTACCGCCGATAATGGTAACAAGATTTGATTTTGAAACGATGATCTTATGACTGCGGGAGATCTCTTTTGTTTTATGTCCCTCCGCCTTAGCGGCAGCCAGCGGACGAAGCCCGGCCCAAACACTGCGGACATCGGAACGTTGCGGCGCCCTTGATAAATACTGACCTGCGGTGCGGAGGATAAAAGCAATTTCCTCTTCCAGGGCCCGGGGCTCCAGGCTGATGTGATTGATGGGAGTATCGGTAGTGCCCATCACCACTTTGTTGTGCCAGGGCACAATAAACAGCACCCTCCCATCGCTGGTAGACGGGATCATCAGGGCATTATGCCCGGGCAGGAAATCGCTGTCGAGCACCAGGTGCACTCCCTGGCTGGCAGCAATGGATTTAGGTGCGGCGGGGTTATCCATTTCCAGCACATCATCAGCAAACACGCCCGTAGCGTTGATCACTGCGCGGGTATTGAGATAAATTTCCTCTCCTCCATCCAGGGTATCCTTCACCGTTAGTCCACTGACATTTCCCAGCTCATCTTTCCGCAAACCGGTTACCTTCATATAGTTCAACACAGTGCCTCCATTATCTGAAATGGATTGGGCCAGGTTAATGGCCAGTCGTGCATCATCAAACTGCCCGTCGTGATACAGCACACCTCCGGCGAGTTTATCCTGTTTAAGCGTAGAAAGGCGCTCCAGTGTGGCTGTCCGGGAAATATGTACTGATTTGCCAAGGCTGAGTCGCCCGGCCAGCCAATCGTACATTTTGAGGCCGATAGTGTACTTCAGGTTCTCCCAGAAATTAAAAGTAGGAATAACAAAAGCCAGGTTACGTACCAGGTGAGGCGCATTGGCAGCCAGCAATCCCCTTTCCACGCTGGCTTCCCTCACCAGCGACACATCGCCCTGCGCGAGGTAACGTACGCCTCCATGTACCAGCTTTGTGCTTTTACTGGAAGTGGATTTTGCAAAATCCACCTGCTCCAGCAGCAGGGTTCTGTAACCTCTTGTTACCGCTTCCAGGGCTGCGCCGAGGCCGGTAGCCCCTCCTCCGATCACTATAATATCCCAGGGGCTCAGGTCTTTTCTTAATGAGGCAACGAGCGTTTCTCTGTTCATAAGCCAGTTTTCATTGGACTTGCCAATCATATACAAAATACTGCGGATTCCGGTACCCGACAAATAAAGCAACCTGGTTCCAGAAAACTTAACGACCGGGAGGGTTAAAAGTTTTAAATTCAGGAACATTTAGGCATTAAAAATGTTCCTCCATAGAGATTATTCAATTTTACAGATTCGTATGCTGACCAGGATACACATTAATTATACATGTTTTTTGCAAATGCTGCTATTAACGGTGCTGACCACCGGAAGTTATAATGCTGATGCGCAGGGCCGGAAACGTAAACCGAAAAGTGATACTATTCACCTGATAGCCGTAGACAGCGCTACTATCAGCAAAAATATCCAGGCATTATCGAAAGACACGAACAGGGTAAGAAAGTCGGATACTTCCGTGTCGATCCTGATCAACCGTATTGAGGGTTACACCCTTACGCTGAACGATCTTATGAGCTCCCTGCGCCGCGGGTTCGACACCTCACGGATCGTTGCCGGCCTGCCGCTGACAGACACTTCCCTTGCGCTGATCAGGTATAATATTGCCAGTTTGGGCCGTACACCCAACATCAACGATATATATACCAACAAGGTAATGCTGGAGCAGCTGCAGCGAAAGCTCACCTCCTGGCAAGGCGCACTTTTTTCCTATTATGAGAAGCTGGTAAACATCAATGACACCATACGGCTGATCCGGGGAGATACGGCTATGCGGAACATCCCGTCTGAAGATGACCTGTATGGATTTTACCTTGGGCAGGTGACCAACCTGGTGCTTAAATTCCGTTCGGTAGACAGTGCCAACAAGGCCAGTTTGATTAAGATAGGGCTGCTGCAAAACCAGGTGGCTAACCGGTATATTGAGGCCTCCAACCTTTATGAGGATATGGACTACCGCCTGCAGCAATTTGCCTCCAACATGTTTGTACGGGACTACAGGTATTTGTGGAAGCCTCACCGCGATAGTATCAATCCGCTTGAATTTTTCCCGGTGCTGAAAAACTCACTGCATAAAAGCACCAAGGTACTGGGCATTTTCTTTTCTATACAATGGCCTGTTTTTTTTGTGTGGCTGTTACTGGCAGTATTATTTTCCTGGTGGGTATACAATAATATTAAACGCATACGGCATAATCATACAGAGCAGGAAGGGGAAACCATCCTGCAGCATGCGCGGTACCTGTACCGCTACCCGGTGGCATGTACCATTGTGTTGATTGCTACATTGTCGTCAGTACTATCCGTACGTTATCCCATTCTTTTTACAGAGATCACCTGGGGCTTAAATGTGATAGCACTGAGTTTTATCTTCCGCACACATCTCCCTAAAACATTATTCAAAAGCTGGCTATTACTGATGGGGCTATTATTCATTTACAGTTTAAATAACCTGCTGATTGAAATCACCTATGCAGAACAATGGGGATTACTGATCGGCGCTGTTCTTTCGTTACTGCTGGGGAACCGGCTGCTGAAGGAGTCGTTGCTCACCACCTTTGCACAACCGAAATTTACCCGGCCGGTATTGATGCTGTTCATGCTTACCAGTGCCTTTTCCCTGATCATGGTTATTTTAGCGAGGGTAGGCACAGCAAAAATAATGGGGTCTACAGCAGTGGTGAGCACAGTAATGGCCCTGAGCTTATTTATACTCGTGAAAATACTGATGGAAGCCGTATACCTGCAGGTAGAGGCCAATAAAGATTCCAGTACTTTCATTTCCTTTATGGACTACCAGGAGGTGCAGAAAAAGCTGAAAACATTCCTGACCATCCTGGCCTTTGTTGGCTGGCTGGTAATTATATCGCGCAGTGTTTATTTGTATGATATCATATACGAAGTAATTGAAGACGTTCTTTCTTCCCGGCATAAGCTAGGCAATTCAGATTTTACTTTCAGCAGCATCATTATTTTTATACTGGTGATATGGGTGGCTACTGTGGCATCCCAGCTAATTGCCTATATGTTTGGCAACACAGGACAGAGCGCCGGTCCGAACAAGAAAACAAAATTCGGTTCCGCCCTGTTGCTGCTCCGCCTGGCTGTATTAGCCGGGGGCGTGCTGCTGGCATTTGCCGCCTCCGGGATCCCGATGGACAAGATCACCATCGTGATCGGCGCCCTTGGTGTGGGCATTGGTTTTGGTTTGCAGAACATAGTGAACAACCTGGTATCCGGTATTATTCTCGCTTTTGAAAAACCAATAGAAGTAGGTGACGTGATAGAACTGGGTCCCCGTTCAGGCGTTGTAAAAGAAATAGGGATCCGTTCCAGTAAGATCAGCGCTTATGATGGCTCCGAAGTGATTGTTCCCAATGGCGACCTCATCTCCCAACAACTGATCAACTGGACCAGGACTAACCGGAATAAACGGATAACATTAGCGATTGGTGTTAATTATGGCAGCAATATTGACCAGGTCACCCAAATTATCAGCTCTGCCTTTACCGATCGTAAGGATGTACTCACTGTTCCGGCGCCCTTTATACAACTGACCGACTTCGGAGATAACGCGGTGAATTTCAAGGTATACTTCTGGGTAGGCGACCTCGATAATGCGGGGAGGCTTCAAAACGAGGTAATGTCTTTTATTTATACAGCCCTTAACCAGGCAGGTATTGAAATCCCTTATCCACAGCGGGATTTACATATCCGTTCTGTAGATGAGTCTATATTAAAAAAATGGGATAAGCCGGCTCCGGGCGGTACTGTTTAAAAAAAAATTGCAAAAAACGTTCGATTCATTTTGAATTTTCATTTTTAAGCCGTTATCTTTGCACTCCCGTTTTGGCGCAACAGTCGCTACTGATAGTGGTTACAGCGATGCAAACGGAGAATAAGGCGAGGTAGCTCAGGTGGTTAGAGCGTTGGATTCATAACCCAAAGGTCTCGGGTTCAACTCCCGATCTCGCTACAGATAAAAAGCCGTAAACACTTTACAGTAAAGTGTTTGCGGCTTTTTCGTTTGGGTATGGTGGTCGGTTTGGTGGTCAGAAAATTAATTATAGCTATTTATACCCGAGAACATAACTTAATAATTCCCCTAAATTTGACTAATTGATTCCCCAATTCATAAAACCTATAACTTAACAAAGAATGCGAATTAAGGAATGCCCTCTAAACCCACGACACGGAGATGACTTGTTAATATGGGAACAGCTATTAAGTAAACTACAAACGGAACTAATTCGTTATCGAAACGGTGAGAGAATAAGCCTAAACGATATTAGCAATGCAATTTGTATTCTATTATCAGACCATCCTGAATTTGAGCATCCGTTAGACATGTATTCAATTGAGCCAAATTTTGATATTTTATTTAATGACCTAAAAGACTATCGTTTTGAATTCAATAGATTTTCGTTCGAGAGTTCTAAAGAGGGAATCGATATTTCACTTTCAGAAATTAAAGGCCAAATTAAACATAAGGGGATTGTCTGGGTACTACATAAATACGATGCAGACCCCTTCCCTTCTTCTCCCCATGCGCATAATCTCCTAAATGGTCTAAAACTCCATTTAGGAACCGGGGCCATTTATCAAAAGAAAAAAGCTGTTGGTCAATTACGGAAAAAAGAGATTCTGGAAATAAGGGATTTGTTTATAGAGAAAGGGTTTGCGATGCCATCCATAGAAATATGAACTTCTATTACTATTTATTTAATATCAAAGACTAGAAAAAAGATGGCAAATCTAACTTTCCTTGAAACTCAAACTGTAGAAGACTTTCTTGACATGGGTGGTGGTTATGTTCTAAATTTTTCTGATAGAACTTTCCAACAATTTATAGGTTCCACAATCGGCCTAAATATTGATGATCCCAAATATAGAGCCTATGGAAGTTCGAAGGCCAAAAGATTGCGTGGCTTCATAAATGAAGAAAGTGAATATACCATAGGTAAACTCTTCAAAGCATTATATGAGTATAAACTACACCAAAATCAACTATATTCAGGGCTATCAAACCCCGCGCTTGAACTGGCATTCCACAAAGTAACAGAACGACTTCTTTCTGAAAAAGTTATACAAGATATTGACGCAATACAAGCTATCAATGATGATAAAGACTTTCATCAACTTGCACGACTTATTAGAGAAAGTATTGAAAAAAATGAACCAGAGGCTGCATTAGATAGGCTTCACACTTTCCTTGTCAAATTCCTAAAAGAGCTTTGCAGTAGCCATGAAATTATTTTTAATAAGGAGGAAACTGTCAATGCTCTATTCGGAAAATATATCAAAGCCATAAAAGCCAAAGATTTCCTGTCATCTTCAATGAGCGAAAAAATCATTCAGTTTTCTTTTCAGATTATGGACGCATTTAACGATATTCGAAACAATAAAAGCTTTGCCCATGATAATCCTGTATTAAATTATGATGAAAGCATTCTCATCTTTTCGAATATCACAGCAACAGTTAAATTCATTCAAACATTAGAAACGAAGAATAAAAATAGTACTGTAGCTGATGCTATTCCTGATTGGGGACAATTTTGATCACTCTTAACTATGTTATATGTCAATTTCTGATAAAACAAGAAAAACATTATGGGGCCGTTCAGGAAATAGATGTGCTATCTGTAAAATAGAGCTGGTAGTAACTCCCACGGAAGAATCAAAAAACCTAAATATTGGAGATGAATGTCATTTAATCAGCGAAAAACCTAACGGGCCAAGACATACCCCTGATTACAATGACTATGATGGCTACGACAATCTAATTCTACTTTGTAGAAACCATCATAGAACCATAGATGAACTATATGAAACTTACACGACTGATATTATAAAAGCCATAAAGTCAAATCATGAGGATTGGGTAAAAAGCTCCTTAGACGTAAAGGATAATAATAAAACCGATGTTGAATTTCTACCAAGAATTCACTCTGGCAAGGAATTAGTCGCAATTATTAGTGATGTTTACGGTTATGAATTCAATCATGATGAACTTAACAATCAAGATGAGGTAAACTTAGTAGGGGCTTTTTTACAGAATCTTGAGGACTGGGGGGATTTAATAGGTATGGACTCATTTGAGTCTGGTAGACGCACTCAACTCGGCTTTGATCTTAATAATCAGATTCGAGATATAGAAGAAAATGGATTTTTTGTCTTTGGTAAACGGCAATCAAAAGTTGTATACGAAAATAGTGGTAAATGGGAGGTTGCTACCGTAATGGTTATCAGGCAAAACAATACCCAAATAATCGACTTTGAAAAATTGGGGATAGATTACTCCAACGATAAAAAGGGGGCTTAATTCAGTTTAGGATCAAAGTATAGAGTACGCCTTCTTTTTCGCCACCGAAATAGTTGACACTATCTCATAAACTGTGTAAATATTAAAAATCGGGGTTTAGCTCTGATTTTTTAATTTTAAAGCATATACAGTTTTATGAAGACAGAAGATTTTTTATCAGACGACTTTCTGAAGCAGTTTAAAACAGCAGATCAGCTAAACGATTTTCTTGCCCAGATTCAGAAGCGGGGTATTGAAAAGATGTTGGAGGGAGAGCTAGATAGCCATTTGGGCTATGACAAGCATGAACATAATGATAGTGCCAATAGCCGTAATGGCTATGGTAAGAAGAAGATTAAGACCAGCTATGGTGAATCTGAGATAAAAGTTCCCAGAGATCGTGATGCTAGCTTTAATCCTATGATCATCCCTAAACGCGAAGGGATGGCTCAGGGCCTGGAAGAGGTAATTGTGTCCTTTTATGCCAAGGGAATGAGTGTGTCCGACATCGAAGAGCAAATAAGAGAAGTATATAAATTTGACGTTTCCACGGCCACGATCAGCCGCATCACCAGCCGGGTGACAGAAGATATTGTCGCCTGGCAAAACCGGCCATTAGAACCGGTTTATCTCATAGTCTGGATGGATGGCATTGTGTTCAAGGTACGGGAGAACAGCAAAGTGGTGAATAAAACCGTCTATATCGCTGTCGGCCTAAAGCGGGATGGCCTCAAAGAAGTCCTGGGAATGTGGCTGGGTAAGAATGAATCAGCTGCCTATTGGATGACTGTACTTACAGATCTGAAGGCCCGTGGCCTGGAAGATATTCTAATTACAGCCACGGATAATCTTAATGGCTTCACTCAGACTATCAAATCGGTGTTCCCTCAGTCTGCAACTCAGGTTTGTGTCGTACACCAGATACGTAACAGCTGCCGCTATGTAGTCTGGAAAGATAAAAAGGAGTTTACCACCGATATGAAGGATGTTTATGCTGCACCAACCAGACAGGCTGCCATGGCTGCTCTTGACGCCCTGGATGTTAAATGGAGTACAAAGTATGCATACGCCATCAAAAGCTGGCGCGAAAACTGGGAAGACCTGACTGTCTTTTTTGACTTTCCCATGGAGATCAGACAGATCATCTACACGACCAATCTCATCGAAAATCTGAACGGTAAAATTAGAAAATATACCAAAAACAAACTATCCTTCCCTACTGATGAAGCTGTCCTTAAATCAGTATACCTGGCTTTACGGGAAGTATCAAAAAAATGGACCATGCCCATTAGAAACTGGGGCATGGTCCTAAATCAGTTTTTAACTATTTTTGATAAAAGAGTGAGAATCTAATTATTAATTTGATCCCCGATTTTTAAGTTTACACACTTATTGAAATAGTCCCAAATAGTTCTTGCCCTTTGCAGCACTCCTAATATCATTGTAATCCGGTCATTAGATAATTTACAAAGTTTGCGACCTGGTTCTTTTTGCAATAAGGTATTTAATTCCGATTTATCTTTCTCGAATATATCAGAACAATCTGCATAACTCTCATAGGACAACTTATCGCAATCCTTTTTAGTAATGGGGCAATGAAGCCCTTGCAAATCAGCAGGAAGGAAATTCGGGTTAACTTCGGAATTAATATATACAACTGCTATCTTATCGCTACAACTTCCTACAATCAAACAAAGTTTTACTTTTGGTGGGGTTGTATCTTCAACGTACAATTTCAAAATAGCGCCTATTTCAAACAACATATCTTAATTTACAGTTACAGAGTGATTTTCACAGACAATTGCAATGTATTTAATTATCTCATCGTTAGCCCCTCCTGCCTTTGCAATATCAAAAATCGACATTTCATCATTTTGGTTGGCTGATTCCCACGCTGAATCGTGAGAATGATCCCTCAATATTGTAAAACTCAAATTTTTATTTTCTGCAATAGACTGGCTTAAACACTCAATTTCTGATTCTGAAAAAATATCCATATCAAATTCAGAATTAATCATTTTCAAATAATGATTTTCTCTCACCTCGAAATCATGGCTCCAATCGATAGACGTTTTAATAACTGATGGAGTGCCTCTCAAAATTTTTAAAATATCATAAATGCTGCTAGGAACAGGCCCATCTTTCATCGCAATATACTTATCACCAGTAATCGATCGACCATACCGAGAAAGGTGCTGTTTCTCAGAGAAATATAAAATTTTAAACAATTTGTGAAAGTTACAAAGCTTCTCATCCATATTGGATAAGACCAGCTTAATAGCTGCCACAGATTTAATTGTATCAAATGGAAATCGCATAATTAAATATAATAAAAAAAGTCTTATTGACCTTATAGGGTTAACTATTTAAGAGTAATTTTACATGTAATTTACATCATTTCCTTTTAGGATCAATCAATAACTCACAAATACTAACATCTAGCGCTATAGCTATATCCCTCAACAACTTTAGCGTTGGTTGAAAATCGTTATTGCATATCCTCGTAATAGCACTAGGCGTCTTTCCCACCATAGCCGCCAAATCCTTGTGCATAATATCCTTCTCCGCTAATACGGCTTTAATCCTGTTAATCTTTAGTTTTTCTGCCATTTTGATAAGGTTACTATCAAATTTAAGACAAAAAACAAGTCTAAACAGCACAAGTTGTTATCATTCAATAAGTTGTAGTTATCAATATTTACTTTTACTTATCATAAGATACGTATAACTTATCATTTCGTAATTTATACGTATCTTCATAAAAATTGGTAACCTTCAAAATTATTTTAAAAACATGTACCGGCTCGATACTTCATAATTCTATTTGTATTTTCGCAGGCACATAAAGAATATTAAGCGTGTTTGCTTTGCTCTCGTCACCGAAAACTACGACCTTTCAAGACAATGGGAGAATAAGGTAAATCGCCTATACTATATTGGTGTAGGCGTTCTTATCTCGTTGTCAGGGTGTCGTAGCCCTTCGGGACGGTAGGAACTCACCTGCACCATTTTTTTGTGCCTACCTCATTACCTCTTACTCCTACTTTTATAACCCTTTAATTAAAATTTATGCTACCTGATCTTTTAGATAAGATAATTGCTGATAAGCCCAATACTGTTTCAGACTTATATTTTCTTATGACATCTATACCGGCAATATTCCGCGATCATGTTTGTAATGAATGCGATTGGAGTATCCCCACATTTTATAGAAAGGTGAGAACTAACGACCGTATTGATCCCACTAATCCTAAAAAAGTAATATCGGTTATTAGCAACGCGGAAAGGGAAAAGATTAGGGGGATTACGGAGAAAATACACGAAGCGATAGGAACTTATTTATATGCTAAATAAAATCGAACCGTCCAAATGATCGAAAAGCTATATCTAATGTTTGCGATTTCTGAAATGGACAAAAAAATTTCAATACTGCAACAACAAATAAAAGATTTAAAAAAAGAACGGCTGGCCCTTAAAATAAAAGCTGATATTATCTTTTCGCCGTTAGCGAAAAAACTAAAAAGGAGTCGCCATTCATCCAAACGATCATAGCAGGATACATTGTAAAAATAGAAGCTGTCTCATAAATATTGAGGCAGCTTCTTTCGTTTATAATAATATTTCCGTCAATTTGATTTGAAAATTAAAAACCAAGGGTTCGCCAGCCATTTTAAGCAGCCTTCTTACGAAGATTATGTGCTAATGCTAATAATCCGGCTTCAATACTCACTTTGTCCAGCCCTCGCATCATAAATCGCTTAAATAGGTGATTATGCTTGATATTAGCAAAAACAGGTTCGGTGTCATGGCATCTTTGCTTACGTTTTTCGATGCCCCGCTTGGTTTTCAGCCTTTTTTCTGCTCGCCGTTTTAAGCGGTTTAAATTGTGATTTACCTCGATTATTCGATTCCCTTTTTGCCCATGGCAATCACTCCGTAATGGACATCCATTACATTTTCCAGCTTTATACCTGGTGATGGTTTGCTTAAAGCCAGCCTTAGTAAGATGCTGGTGACTACCAATATTTTTCATCGTTTTCCCAGACGGACAGATATATTTGTCTTTTTCCTGATCATAGGTAAGTTTATCTGTCCTATATGGGTTTTTATTCCGGCTATTTCCATGTTGATCACGGTCAAAATGATTATACTTTACATAGGCCGTAATACGTTTTTTTTCAAGCCATTCGTAGTTTTGTTCACTTCCGTATCCTGCATCAGCCGTGATATTGGAAGGCATTTTCCCATACTGGCGTCTAAATATATTCAGATGCCCCTGCAGGGTATTGGTATCAGTGGTATTCTGATGAAGACTGTAATTGACAATGTATTGGTTATTAGTGCTTATCTGTAGGTTATATGCTGGTTTTAATTGTCCGTTTTTCATATGATCTTCCTTCATTCGCATAAAAGTGGCATCTTCATCTGTTTTGCTATAGCTGCTTCTGTCATCCCCCATTATGTTTTCCTGTTCGGCATAACGCGCTAGTGCAGAAGGCCAATTTTTCTTAGCATAGTTTAATCTCTGCCTTATTTTTTTATCTATTGGTTTGTCTTTTAATGCCTCATTTATCGTGGCTATTGTTTGCTCAATTTTTTCACTGGCAATTTTATCAAAGCCCGATGGATCGTGATCGTCATCTAACTCGGCAGCAGCAATAGATTGAGCGTATTGCCATAATTCATTCAGCTGCTGCTGCATTTTTGCCTTGTTGTTTTTTATGGAATTGCCCCATACAAAAGTGTATCTGTTTGCATTGGCTTCTATTTTTGTGCCGTCGGTGTAAAGTTCTTTCAAACTCAAAACTCCTTCTTCACATAATAGTAATACTACCTGCGTAAAGATAGGTTGCAAGGTTTTTTGAAGACGTTGGCCCCGGAATCGGTTAATTGTATTGTGATCGGGCTTACTCATGCCACTTAACCACATAAAGTTGATATTCTGATGAAGGGCTTCCTCTATCTTGCGACTACTATATATATTATTTATATATGCAAAAACCAGTACCTTCAGCAACATTCGGGGATGATAGTTACTTGCCCCTCCTGGTTTATACTGCTGCATTAACTGCCCAATGTCTACTTTGTCCAGAATATCGCTGACTACCCGTACAGGGTGATTTTGAGCCACCAGCTCACTTAAATCAGGAGGTAGGAGCATTCCCTGATACTGGTGATTGCTCTTAAAGGACACTACTAATGATTTTCCTCTTGCCATAAATTAAAAATAGGCAATCATTTTGGCTGCAAATACCCCAAAATCAAAATATTTATCAACCACCAACGTGGATAAATGGACCCTAATTAGTAAATAAAAAAAGGCTGCATCATTTATTTATGAGACAGCCTCTATTTTACTGTAACACGTATTTGCTTTAAGTAATAATACACGGTAGTCCTACTCTTTCTTATTACCTGTCCTATTTCCCGGTAACTATAGCCACGCTGGTACAACTCAAGGGCTTTTTGTTGTAATGCTCTAGGTGCCATCAATTCTTTGAATTTATGCACCTTTATGTACCGCTGGACAGTACGCGGCGAAATATCTAATAGCTTGCCTATTTCCATGGCATTTAACCCCTTTAAATAGTAGCGGTAAACCTTTTCCACATTCCTGTTTTGAAAAGGTGCTATAAGTGCCGTATGATCATTTGTCATTTTAATTCACTTTAAATTAACCCAAATTGTACTAAATGCTGTCGCAACCTGGAATGCTCTATGGTACATATTATTGAACTGATTTAGATAATACCCCCCATACATGTTTACGAGCCGGTGAAAGATATAGATGCATACTTAGGCGGTAAATAATGACGATTGGACAAAAACCGGATAGCATAAAATAGCGCTATCCTTTTCCGCATTACGCAATTGATACCGGATAAATGCGGCCTCTTTGCTTAGTCCCTTCCGGATCAGGAAAATATCATATAACCTGGACTTTAAACGATATTCCCCATTTTTATTATGTACCTGGTCCTTTAGCTGCTTTTCACACTCAATAAAATAACGCCGTACAAACTTTCCCCTTTCCGTCCGCTGTAACATCGATATTTCCTTTGCAGTATCCATTGTTAAAACATAATCCGTTAAAGGACGGCCACCCATACTTTCGGCCAAAATTGGCCGAAAGTCTAACCCGCTTTCAAATCCATAGGCAAACATTTCTTTACTCCATTTATGAAAGGCGCGTTTAACCTCTAAAAATTTGTGCAATTCTTTTGCTGATACTACGTTCTGTCCAGCGTGATTCTGAATTTTAATTAAGTCTTTCATTATTCTTTTATTTTAAAGTTTGACTGTATGAATTGTCGGGCCGCCATTCCTTTAATGGTTTCCCGTTTTTCTCCTGATACTACCGGCATTATATCAATTCTGGTAATCCGGTCTAACCATGTTTTAGTTATATCAAGTTCTAAAGGGTGCAACGTATCTGTATAAGTCTTTCCCCCAACCTGATAAGTAATTGATATAAATTTTTGAACACTCATTGCTTTAAAAATTATGCGTTTTAAATCCCTACGGCGGTTACTGTCTTTATTTCTACAGGATTTAGCCGCTTTCCCATACCGGCTTTCACTGCAAAATATACTTGTGATACGTTGTCCGGTAATATCGCGCCCACAACTTTTACAGATATGCTTTTGTGCGTTTTCTGCGCTATATATTTCTATATTTTCAGTAACCTGGCCTAGTGAGTAAATTTGTGCAGGGTTTGCACCTTTTATTTCTTTATTACTGTTATCAAGTGGTGCAACGTTTTCCCCTACATATTCAAGGTGTGAAAAGGTTGCATCCTGGTAACCGTTTTGCACACACGATAACCGGTGAAAAGGTTGCAGTTTTTCAGCTTCAAAAAGTGTGTTCCAATTCTCTACCAGCAAGGCATTTAAAAACGGCTTAAAGCGCCTTTTTGAATATTTCATCAACAGGTCATTTAGTCGCTGCCGGTTGCGGGTCAACTGGTATTTACTCATAGCTGCCCAGGCTATCGGACTACTCAGGGTTAGAAATTGGTTTAACTCTGGCTTTGATAATTGTTTCTGATCTATTGAACGATCAAAAAAAATGATACCCTGGAGTACCTCAATGAGCACATCTAACAGACTATACATTTTATCAATATCTAAAAGGTCAGCCATCGTTATAATTTGATAGCGCCGGAGATACCGCATTTTCTTAACCTTCACCTCAAATCGTAACAGGTATCCACATAGCTGCTTACTTTGTGCCTGTTTATCATATAGCTTTATATCATAGTCAGTGAGGCAGCAAATAAGCCCTAGATGCTTTGCCCTCTTATCTATTTGAGTAAATGGCTTATTCCTATAACAAAGCACCTGTTTAAATATCCTTAATGGGGAAAATGGCAATTTTATATTAACCCCAATCTCTAAACCGTGTAGGGGTGCCGCTTCCGGGACAATTGCAAACATGGTTATTAAATCCTTTATAGTATTCACCAGCTTACAAAATGGGTAGTCATTTGCATTGTGTAGACCATCATTACTATACTTATGCAATGAGCCATTGAGTAAAAGAGTGTCCCCCTGTCCCTTGAGAGATGGCCTAATTTCAAACCGCAATCCCTTAAAAACCGCCATTTGTCCAACCGATATAATTTCACCGGTTGCCAAATCCACATTAACACCATAGAGCAGGGCCGGGTTATCACGCCATACACAAGGCGTTAAATATGGGTGATGGCTCTTTATACCGTCTATCATACCAACTCAATGCAGGTGAATAATTAATGTTTTGTGGTTTGCCTGGTAATTGCGGCTTGTATATGCTCTAAAGCGATTCCTAACAATTGTCCGATAATATAGATAGCATTTTGGGGCATCTTATTTTTGATACAGCTTTCCAGCAATCCTATAGCCATGTGGGTAGTATTATCTGCAACAATCGCATCAGGCATACATTGGGTATCCAAATCACGGTTAGGGTAACCATAAAGAGCAATTAACACCGCCTGTAATACTGGAATTGTGGGATGGCCGGTAATATGAATTACGGCGAGTTCATCAAAAGCCGCGATGATGGCCCGTTCTTTCAGGAATAGAATAGCTAATTTATTAGGCATGACTACCTCCTTTTACGGAAATATCCTTTACGGAAGCTAACACCTCACTACGGAGAAAGCGGGTTTTATTAGCAATTTTATAAGGCTTCAATATTCCCGCGTTCATCCAGGCATGAACAGTAGGCAGGGATATTTTGAATAAATCGGCGACTTCCTGGCGTGTAAGAAAGGTTTCCTGCTCACTGTTTGGACTGGTTACCAGTTCGTCTAATCTTTTATTCAGGCTATCAAACAACTTAATAACTGTACTGCCTTCCAAGTGGTCAATCTGTAAAACTTGCTTTGCTATCATAAATAGTTCATTTATTAGCAAAGAAAGCCCAGGTTAAAGGCAGTTAACATAGCCGCACATAGCGGCTATGTAGCAATGAATGGGGTTTAATTGATTAATCCTATGTATGGAATATTGAATTTTGCTTTTCTATCGTCCGTCAGTTGGCCGTTTTCACTATTAGGATTCAAAGATTGCGACAATGACTTAACAGTAGAACCGGCCTTTATATCAAAAGCGGCAAGTACTTGACGGGCTAGTTCATTATAATTTATCTCATTGTCTTTTTTACGCGGTGCTGCAATATATCCCTGATTCACTAATTCACTGATGATATGCCCTAGTTGGGCGGGCTTGCCTATCCAACTAAGTTTTGCATCATTCTGCAACACATCATTTTCCTGATTAGCCAGTTGCCAAAGGAGTTTAGCAGTTTTTATTATCAAGACATCCTGAACAAATTTATCATCTTCACTAATGGTATTCCGATAGTACGTCCTACCCTCAAACTCAAATGAAAACTGATAAAAATATATAGATGGAACACTACCGACATTATAGGAATCGATATAATTTAGGGTTTTATCCAGTCTGTTATATGCTTCAAAGTAGCTATTGAACCACTTCGATTCATCAAACGCCTTTTTCTTCGCATTTGATTTCCATTCATCCTCTCGTTTTGCCATTTGATTTTCAACAAAATCCCAAAGCTGTTGCTGATAGGCTTCATTTCCATTCTGCGCAAGGACTTTGGTTATGATAAAATCTATTTCTATGCTTAATAAATCCACTTTATTTATATTTAACAGGGTTCTGAAAACGAAAGTACCTATGCGCGGGTATCCTCCCAAACACTACGAACAATTTCAGCATGTTCCGTTTTACCTAACCTGATGTACTGGCGGAACGCTTTCTCCGTTTTATGGCCGGTAATTATCATAATCGTTTGCATCGGCACCCCACGCTTATACAAGTTGCTGGCTAGCGAACGGCGGGCCGTATGGCTACTTACTAATTTCCATTTCTCAAAAACCTCCTTAACCCGCTTTCCCGCTTTGGTTTTTTGAATCTCTACCATTTCAGTTAATTTAGCCGCCTCGCACACCTCCTTTAGGTATTCATTAAATTTCTGATTGGAAATAGTAGGAGCCGGTTTGCCGTCATACTTTTTCAATAGTTCCCGCACTTTAGGATGCAAAGGAATTATAACCGGGTCACCGGTTTTTATCTGAAATAATTCGATAGTATCTTTCTTGATGTGATGTTCCTTTAGTTCCGTAAAATCAGAATAGCGTAAACCCGTAAAGGCTGCAATCAGGAATAAATCACGGACACGATCCAGGCGGGCGTTGGTAGATAAATCCAGGTCAGCTATTAATTGCAATTCGGTTTCTGATAAATAGATAGCTGCCGAATCTTCCCGTTTGGCCTTGAAATGTTTGCTCTTATAGCTACTATTCACAGGAATACCCACAGCCGCAGCCTCATTTAAAAACCCTTTAAGGGTTTCAATGTGTTTGGCTACCGTATTAGCCCCATGCCTTTTTACCTGGGTCAAATAATCTCTAAAATCATTCAAGGTGTCCAAATCCAGAAATTCAAAGTCCAGCTTGCGGGGCATAGTTTTCTCAAATTCCACCAGCACATCTTTAGTCGTATTATATTTCTGAATTGTCCGGGTGCTGATTATTTGGCCTGTTTGGGGGTTGGTCCTGGTTGGAGCATCCGCAATAAACTTATCAAGAAATGACCAGAAAGTCTTTTTTTCATCCACTACCCTACCGGTATACCTATCCAATACGCTTTTCAAATATTCCTTTGTTACGGGAATCTGTTTGGCAATAGCATTAGCATAAATTCCTTTGGCTGCATTTTCCAGGTCGTTAAGGTATTTATTGATAGTATCCTTATGCAATTCGGTAATAACATTCCTTACCCGCTGCTTTTCTATATCCCAATTTTTGGGAGCAATTGAAAACCTGGTGGTATACCGGTAATATTCGCCATGCCATCGTAGAACTAAATAGATTACTTGAGGGCTTTTGCTATCCTGTTTTCTGAGATTAAAGTTAATATTTATCATAGACGGGGTAATAGAAGCAAAGATATTAAATTAAGTAAATTAGTGGTCGGTTTGGTGGTCGGTTTTCCTTTACTTCTCTTAATTTATTTTTATCTCGATTAATTCATTGAGGGTAACAACAAGGGCTATAACCATTAACTACAGAGCAATACAAGTACATTTTAAAGTAAGATAAGAATATTGGCAATTAAATAGGTGATAGTGCCGATCTCGCTACGAATAGGAGATTCTCCCAAGTTGCTTGAGGGCTGTTCTACAAAGAGCAGCCCTTTCTTATTAGTCTTCAGATAATTACACATTAACGCAGGATGTGGCAAAGGTGTTCTAAGTTGCTCTCCGGTAAATATGAGATTAGCTTTGAATACCCCATTTAAGAGCTTTTGTTTCCCCATCAACCCTAAAGATTCGTACAAGGTTTTAAGATTGCATAAATATGGTATGGCCTTCTCCAACCTGCTCATTTTTTCGTTTATATGGCTACTTAATTTTTCAATTTCATGAAACAAGACAGACTTCGCAGCTGATAATTTATTATACCACTTCTTGTACGTAGCTGGTTCAATTTCCTTATTCATCAGTCGTTCTTCAACTTCCTCAATTTTCACTTCAATGTCTTTCACTTCCTTTTGCTTTGCAATTAACATAGCCTTCCTGTTCTTCATCGCTTCGTCCAATTTCTCCTTTGCCTTATAATAAATAACGTTCAGCTGGGAATTAGAAAAAGAAAGCTCTTCTAAAATTTCAGACAAAAGGGCGAGAATCTTTTCTCCCCGAAAGTTCTTCCCGGGCTCTGCAAGACACCGGTAATACAAATAATATTTCTTTTTACCCTTGCTGTACCCTGCAGTAAGATGAGAACCGCAGGTGCATTTCAAAATTCCCCGGAGCGGAACATCAGACTTAGGTATGGAACGCTATTTCGGCTTACCATTTATCATCTCAAATGCCTTCCAATAAAAACCGTGAGGGGCTTTATTAACGAACCTTCCTGATTGTAACGCGGTTCTAATACCATTCCTGGTCCGTTTCCTGATGTTGATTAACTCATGGTTAGCGATCATCAACTTGAAAGCCCGGCTCCTCAACTGCTTTTTATGATATTCATATACCTTCTCATTCATCTCAATACCGTTTTCACGTCGTAAAAGATCCGGGCTGATTGTGTTATACCAGCGGTATTCATCAACCCCATAAATTATTCCGCGCACAGTGGCATCAAAAGATTTCAGCTCTACCACACAATATTCATCTAAATCCCGTCCCATAGAAAAAATATGATGCTCAGCTTCTCTTTCGCAGGAGAAAAAATCAAAGTCGCTGATGTTTTTATGAAAAGAAACAGTATTGAAAGCCATACAGGCATTTCCGTTAACAAAAGCGTTGTTCATCAGGGGACAGCCATACAGCTGACAAAAAGTGCAAATAAAAGCCGCTTTAATATAAAAACGCTCTTAATATTCGGGCGTAAATTCGCTGGTGCAGCCTGGCTGACCGAAGGATATTATTAACTTTATAAGACAATTTTTACCAACACCGTTTATGCCCGTTGGCAACCGGTGTTCAATTTCTTCCCGTTTATGACGCGAATACTAGCAATCATTACCAGTTTCATTTTGATCCCGCATCTATGCTTTTCACAAAATGGGATCCTGCACAACAAGGATACCAGGGTTATTACCATTACAACGCCTGATCAGCATCTTTCCATCAAGGTAGACTATTCCAGGGGATGTATTATTAAAGAGGTGAACCTGAAAAATAAAAATACGATATCACCATCAGGTGTATACACGGGTATCGCTACAGGCAGTAAAACCGCCACATCTGCCAGTCAAACCGGCGAGATCAAAGTAACAAAGACTCCGAAAGGGATATCACTGAGCGGGATCACCTACGGAACAGAGGCTGTTGAGATTAAAGAAGTATGGGATTTTAATATCAAAGGAGATAAAATAACCTGGGATATCACCCGCAGCTACAGTACAACAACCAACCTCGAAGACATGGCCTTTCCCAAATGGAATTTTACAGACCTATCCGTTTGGAAGGGAGGAATTATTGATAACGGGGGAATGGTTTGGTGTAAATACTTAAAGCAGATCAACGACACCTATGGTGTTCATACCGGCGGTGTAACATTCTGGAATACTGATTCGGGAGATGCATTAAGGATATCGCCCCAACCAGGAAGCGGAAGTGAAATGGCGTCAAAATACTCGCATAGCGAAAACGGTGAATTTACTTTCACACAACTGCTAACTGATTCCAAATTGCAGCAACGTCATCACCTGAGCCGGTTTGTATCACAAAAAAACGAGGTATTTGCTCCTTTCCAGGTAAAAAGAGGAAGCGTAAAAATAAGCCTGGAACTGCAATACATTGATTACAGCAAAATATATTCAAGGGGAACGCTTCCCGGTATTGATGCAACAGCAGTTCGGGAGCTATTAAACACAACCGGGCGGTATGGCGTGGTAGATAACAATATAGTAGGTGCAAACGGCTGGCTAACAAACTGGAAATGCCTGCACGAACCATTTTTTGCCCAAATCGGGATGGCATTGAATGATCCTCACTATATAAAAAACCTGGCGGCAACACTGGACCAGGAAAGAGACCAGGCGATGCTGGATGACGGCCGTGTGTTATCCCGGTGGCACAATGTACCGGGCGATGAAATTCCCGGCACCTATAATCCGCAAACCGGCTATTATGAAGCCATGTGGGGATATACCATTGACTCACAAACAGGCTATGTGATCAACACCAGCGAACTGTTTGAACTGAACGGGGACCTGCAATGGCTGCGTTCACATCAAACAAGCTGTGAAAAGGCCCTGGATTGGCTGATAAAGCGCGACTCCAACAACAACGGGATCTATGAAATGATGAATAACGGCGTCGCAGAAAAAAAGGCAAGCGACTGGTTAGACATTGTTTGGGCCAGCTTTGAAAACGCTTTTGTAAATGCACAATTATACGAGGCATTAACATTATGGGCAAAATGTGAAACGATTTTAGGCAATCATAAAATGGCCGGTCATTATACAGCAATTGCCACCCGTCTTAAAAATGCGTTTAATAAGCCGGTTGATGAAGGCGGCTTCTGGTCGCCCGCCAAACAGCAGTATGTATACTGGCGTGACAAAGACAACACCATTCATGGCGACAACCTGGTTACTCCTGTAAATTTTGCTGCCATTGCCTTTGGATTATGCGACGATAAGGAACGTATAAAACTCATTCTTGATCAGATAGAACAAAGAACAATGGCAGAACACCTGTTTCATTGGCCGCTTTGCTTCGATTCCTTTAAAAGAGAAGAGGTAAGCGATGGGAACTGGCCTTTCCCCAAATATGAGAACGGGGATATATTCCCTACATGGGGATATCTTGGCATCAATTCATATGTAAAATATGATAAGAACATCGCGCTCAAATACGTTAATCATCTCCTTGATCAGTATAAAAAAGATGGACTTTCCTCCCAGCGGTACAGCAGAACCACCCAGCTTGGGCTGGGCGAGGATATCCTGGCAGGCATCTGTACCAGCATTACAGCGCTGTACAGGGATATTTACGGCCTTCGCCCAAAATGGAACAGGATGGGCCTGGAACCCAATATGATTGAAACACTGAACGGAACAAAATTTTCGTATACCCATAGAGGTACCCTTTATCATCTTGAGCTAAGCGTTCATGATTATTTAATGAGCACCAGTAGCTTTTCTGTAAAAAGTAACGAATCTTTTGGTGCAGATAAAAGCGGGAATACGCTTAAGTTCTACCCCGGTAATAAAGATACTGCGCAACTCCAGGTTCGTGCTGATCCCGGCAATCGTATTGACATGAAAATTGATTCCTGGAAGAATGATGTATTCGCATGGACTATTTCATCACGTGGCAACTACCGGTTTACAATTAACGGATTGCAACCAGGCGCAAAATACGAAGTGGTAACAAATAAGCATATTACCAGTATGCGGGCTGATAACAATGGCAGCATTGCCCTGGCTAAGCGTTGCAACATGCCTGTTAACTTTTCAATCAGGAGAACATCCCATTAAGCATCACTTCTATAATAAAACAGGATAAACATATAAAAACCGGGGCTCTGAAAGCACCCGGTTTTTATATGTTTATCCTGTTTATGTAATGCCTTTTTTAAGCAGTATTACCTGCCGGGCTTATTGATTCCTGATTGTATAAATCAACGGGGTCTGCGCATCATCATCCAGCAGATCCCCCACTTTTAAGCTGGCAACCTGTTCATCACTTAATATATTCTTTGTGCCGTTAAATTTAGCCCCGTCAGGCATATAAGCACAGGTCATTGCCCTGCGGAAACCGTTGGTCATATTGGCTCCAGCACCGTGAATCGTTAAGCCGTTATGAAAAGAACAACTGCCTGCTTTCATGGGTGCAGCAACAGACCTTCTGGTTACCAGTTGGGGATACACCTGGAATATTGCATCCATGTTTTTGCCGATGCCCTGGTTTTCAAAACTGGCTTCGTGACAGGAGCCGGGAATAAAATACAAACACCCATTCTCATAGGTAGCATCGTCTAAAGCCACCCATATGGACAGGGCCCGCCTGTCGGTGAACGACCAGAAAGGCGTATCCAGGTGCCATGAAGTAGGGTTGGCCCAGGGACGCTTTATGAGCACCTGGTCGTGCCAGATGCGGGTACCCTCCCACCCCGCCAGCTCTGCAGCCATTTTGCCCAATCTTTCATCCAGCATAATTTGCTTTGCGGCATCATTGGTTTGCCAGATATTAATCATCTGGTCAAACACCTTTCCAAAATATTCACTTTCTTTATTGATCCCATCGTCTTCACCCGTCTTTTTATCGCTGCCGGGCATTTTCCTGCCTTCCCGCTGTTCAACGGCTTCCGTAACAACCTGCCGCCAATGGGAAAGTTCTTCCTGGTTAAGAAAGTCCTCAATTACTAAAAATCCATCTTCCCTGTAAGATTGAATCTGCTTTTGCGTGAGTAACGTGTTCATATATCTGCAACTTTTTTTTAAAAACATCAGGCGTACCATACAAATACCTGTAAGCCCATAGTATCATTATTTTGCCTGTATTAACTTCACGGGGCCTAACAAACCAGCGTTGTATTTATCAAAATCGGGCGCACCAACCCAGCCCCAGGTACGGAGTTTACCCATATCTGCCTTCATCCACATTTCATTCACCATCAGGTTCCCAACCCGTACTCTTATTTTGTTTTCTCCTTCCTGCAGGTATTTGGATATATCAAATACAAAGGGAGGCCATAGCCGGCCGCCAACGGATTTGTTGTTAACAAACACTTCTGCCATATATTTTACATCACCCAGGTCTATGGAGATCCTGGTATTTATATCTTTCAGCACAACCGGTATTTCATAATCAATATATCCTGAATACTGCTGAAGGCCATAGGCGTACCATGATTGCAGGGTACAGTTCTGCTTATTCCCAACAACAAATTTTAACGGGGCAGTTAGCGTCTGTTCGCTTTTAACGGACCTTGCAAACGACAGCAACCGCGCATCAGCAGGCAAGTCAATTGACGCAGCAGCCACGCCTGTTTTTACGCCATCAATCCAAACCGTTGTACCGATCATATTATCAGGAAATACTAACGCCTTTGCACCAACCGGTATATTGATCCTCCAGTAGCGGTAACCGGTGGCATCGTTATCTTTTATTTCATCTTTCTGCCCCTCCCCGTTCCGTTTTTGTGCTGCCATAAAACTGGTATATTTCCATTTTGAATCATCATATGCCAACAACATAAGATCTTCGCTTAACGCATTGTCGGCTAAAGTGAATGAGGTGGCCGTGGTTTTATAAACAGTGTCTTTCCCCGGGTAGCTGATCGTCCATTTATCATCCAGCTTAATTTCTTTTGAATTAAATTCATGCTGTACCAGCGGATCCATATCACTTGTCCGGGGCTCAAATACAAGCCAATAGCCTTCGTAAGGTTGTAAAGTCATTTTTACTTTGTTATATCCCTTTTCCTTTACGAATGCAATGGGTGTACGTTCGCCTGTTTCGCAGTTCCATATTCGGGCCATGCCATCCCCGTCCCGGAACCAGGCCGAAAAATTTCTCACGGTATCGGAGTTATTGGCAAGCCAGTAAAAGTGGCTACCGGAAATAGTTCTGTGAGCCGTGTAAAGCCGGCCTGAATGTTCCAACCGGATCTGCGGGCGGATCTTTTCATTCAAAACAGTAACCATTTTATTCAACCTGTCCTTATTTTCTGACAGGTCAATAACATTGGGCAACTGCTTTAAAGCATTCATCCGGCTAATGATCAATGCATCTTTCATGCCTTTCTCCGGCGATCCCTGGGGTGCTGTGCCCAGGAGTAAAACGACACCTCCCTTTTTAGCGAATTCAAGTAGCTTAGCAGATACAGCGTGAGAAATAATGCAAGCCGGGGGAAGAACAACCGCCGAAAAGTTATGGTCGTTAATAGTGATCTTTACACCGTTATCAATGGTTCCTGTTTTTCCTCTATCCAGGTAATATTTATCAGCGATTAAAAAATCGATGCTATTTTTATTCAATTCCCTCATCGCATCGGAATACACCTGGTTGATCTCCAGGGAGAGCGTATCCCAGACTTCTTTGCCTTCCAGCAGGCCAAAACTTTCCTCATGCGTAAAAAAGCCTTCAGAATTTGCCCAGATACTTTCAAGCGGGTTTACCAGAAGAACATCTGCAACAAGCTTACTTTGCCGGTTTACAAAGGCGGCGCGCCTGGAAAAGTCCGTCCAGTTATGCAGGTAAGGCCAATATGGATTTTCGGTAAACCAATCCGGCGGGTACGGGTCCTGTTCAATTTTCCGGTTCACGTTAATGCCATGTGGCACTACATGGTTAACACCAAATGAAGTAATAGAATTAATGGTCATTTTCATCATAGCGGGTGTTTGCTCCCATCCTGCAACGCCCATAATTTCACTCATAAAAGGACGATCTTCCAATTCAGCTACTGTTTGCACTTCTTTAAAGTCGTGCACATCCTGCGACTTCATTAAAAGGCAATCTGTTCCGGGCATAGTTGCTGTTCTTGTAACACGCATAAAATCGCCCATGGCAGCAGTTTGCAGCAACAACGACTCTTCCCACAGGTTGGAGATGTAATACATATTGTATTGCTTCAGCCAGTTCACCAAAGGCTCAAAGTAGCATTTGTTATACACGTCTGAAACAACATCAAACCAATCGCAACGGGCCTTTGCAAATAAACCGTTATTGTCCTTTTCTGTTAACAGGGGAAGCCATAAACGAATATCCTGGTTTTTCATTTCCTTATACCGTTGGGCAAGATATTCAGACCATGCCATCCGCCAGCCATAGTCGCCTTCATTGTCAACAAAAACACCCGGGATCGTTTTCCCCATGTCATTTGCAAAATGTTTGGCGTACTGCGCGTGAACAAGCGGAATGAAAACTTCCATTAACCTGGGGTCGAGGTAATTAACTCTCCCCCCATCAATGCCGGGATGGAATCTTTTTGTGTAAGTATACACCACCCATTCGCCCGGTGGGGCTGTCCATTTTAAATGGTTTCCTTCTCCAATGATCCGCAGCGATGAGGCATCAATGGCATTACCTGCCATTTTACCTGCCACTGCAAAATCTGTTGAATCATAATAAACGGTCGATTTCCCTTTTACTTTATACCGTTTCCAATCCAGGTATTTTGCTTCCAGTTCAGGATGCTGCGCCAATACCCGCCCTGCTGCCTGCCCGCTGGGCCAGTCATATTCATCACAATACCCCAGGGTAAATCCTTTGCTCTTTGCCGCCTGCATGGCATTTCCGAAACTGCTGAACCAGGGTTTTTCCAGGTATTGCTGATATGGCAATGAAGAAAATGCCGGGTTTAAGCGGTCCATTGAACCCCGGGGATGCGCATACCCGGGGTTCAGTCCCTGCTTCATCATTTCCTCTGCCATTGCAGCCGTAAAATGCTCATCCCGGATGGTATCATCCCAGAACCAAAAAGTATGGGGAGCATAGAACATTGGGGGGTTAACAAACATTTGTTGAACCGTTTTGGGATCGCTATATTTTTTTTGCCATTCAGCTTGCCCGGATATGCTCAGGGTAATTGTTAGCAGGCAACCGGTAAAAAGGATGTTCAGGTATGTATATCTCATTACTGTTTTGAGTTAATAAGTGGTATGAATACTATTTCCAATAAAAATCCATCGCTGCTACACGCCATTAATTATAACCAGGATTCTGCACTAACTTATCGTTCTTATTCATTTCACTCCTGGCAATTGGTAAAAAGTAGGCCTTATTATCCCACTTGCCGCTTGTGATTTCCACCGGGGTAACAGTGGGGATGGTGGCGGTTGTATGATCGGGATTCAGTTTGTACACAACATTAACCCCATGCATTGGGTGATAGGCTTCCGGCCCGATCATCCAGCGGCGCACATCAAAAAAGCGGTGATTTTCGTATACCAGTTCAATGCGTCTTTCATTCCGGTATCTTGCTGATAAGGCCGGGCCGGCGTCCATCACATCAGGCATAGCCGCTTTTTTCCTGATCATATTAATGTAGGTACGTGCTTCCGCCTCCTCTCCCAATCCAATACAGGCCTCTGCATAATTGAGTATGATTTCGCTGTAACGGATGAAGCGCCAGGTGAGGTCATCCTGGTGATTTACATACATGTCGGTTTTGCGGTTTATAAATTTAAGCATACAGGTGCCAGTGTTATTATAACCGCCTCCATAAACCACGCTGTTCCTGCTATCTAACCCGTAAGTATAAACGATTTTATTAGTAGCCGCATCCCACTTTTCCCAGGTACCTACCTGCAAAACACCTACAGGATCGGCTGCCAGTAAGTTCGATGGCCTTGGCCTGAACTTCGCCCCTTCGTATAAAATGGAAGCATAAAAACGCGGGTCCCTATTTTTATAAGGCTCCAGGTTCTGTGCAGGATTGGTTCTGGAAAACTTAGTGCCATCTGCCATTTCATAAGCATCCACCAATTCACTGGGGGCTCCGTTTGTTTCGATGCCACCATATCCATTGGGGAAAACCTGCCAGTAATCGGCTCCCTGGTTTACAGAGGCGTTGTAGTAGCGAATGAAGATGTCTTCTACGCTGTTTTTTGAGATAAACAGGTCCTCATAATTTTGAACGGCCTCCTCTGTTGATGCAGGAGCAGGCTGATACAAACCGTATATCCCCAGGTCTATTACTGCCTTGGCAGCCGCTTTGGCGGCCTGCCAGCGCTGCTTCCTGTCGCCATCAACATAGCCCAGCAGTTCAGGATTGGAAAACCCGGGGAATGTGGCATTGTGAAGATCGCTGGCTGCATAAAGCAACACCCTCGACTTAAGCGCCAAAGCGGCTCCTTTTGTTACTCTCCCTTTATTAACACCTGTATTTACCAGGGGTAATAATTCAGCTGCCTTATCACATTCACCGGAAATAAACTGTACACACTCTGCATAACTGTTCCTCGCTGCGGAGAAGTCGTCTGTTAATTTATAAGATTTCGTGATAAGGGGCACTCCTCCAAAGTAACTGATGAGCAACTGATAATACCAGGCCCTGAAAAAAGTCGCTTCTCCTTTCAACCTGTCTTTCAGTGTAACACCATCAATCAGCGCCGGATCGTCCGGCAATTTGTCTATATTTTCCAGGAAGATGTTGCAGTCCCGGATGGCGCTGTATCTGCCGTTCCAGTCGCCCCAGCCCGCATTATCAGGCGACATCAGCATATTGCTCATATTATAATCATTACCCCCATCATAGCACCGGGCCTCATCTACAGCCAGCGATGTCAGGAAGAACGACCAGGGGTTCTGGTTATAAATACTATTCATATTCAGTTGTATCAGGTTAGGATCCGACCAGACATCCTCTTCTGTAAACTGTGTGGAAGGTTTTGTATCAAGGAAGCTTTTGCCACACGATGTTAGCACCAGGGATGCCGCCCCTATAATTATATATATTAAGTTTGAGTTTCTGCAATTCATACACTTTGATTTTAGAAGGTTGCTGTTAATCCAATGTTGGTTGTTTTGTTCAAAGGATACACTTCACTGTTCACCCAGATGGAGCCCGGAGCATCATCAGGAGATTCAGGATCGAAATCCTTCATCTTGGTAAACGTTAAAAAGTTCAGGGCGCTGACATAGATCCTCAGTGATTGTATACCGATTTTCTGTGCAATACCGGGTGACAGGTTATAACCAACTTCAAAGTTTTTTAATCTTAAATAATCACTGTTTCTAACGAAGTAAGTATTATTAGGTTCTCCATCTGTCATCCAGTATGCGCCGCCACGCTCCCATACTCTTGGATTAACAGCACTTGGATGTTCTGGCGTCCAGCGGTCTTTTACGAGGTTATACATAAAGTTTCCAACACCCGGCCCGCCGGAGAAGGTACGGTAGGATCTTTCCGCACCGGCCGCTCCCTGGAATAATACATTTGCATAAAAGTTCTTATACTGTAAATCGATACTCAGACCGCCGGTAAATGTTGGTATAGTAGTTTTCCTGCTTCTCACCTGGTCCTGACCATCAATCTGTCCATCGTTATTTACATCTTTAAATATAATATCTCCAGGGCGGGCGCCGGTCCAATGAGGGTATTTATCAATAGCTGCCTGGTCTACGAATACACCTATTGCCTGGTAATACAATCTTGCGTTCATCTGGTTGCCGGTAGACTTCTGATAGTCGGGAACACCCGGTGTTTCATCCCAGAACTTGATATGATTTTTTGCCCAGGCTCCATTGGCAGACACCTGGTATTTGAAATCGCCTGCACTACCACGATATGATGCCTGCAATTCAAAGCCTTTGTTAACCACTTCCCCGATATTTTCCTGCGGCAGGCTTAGCCCCGCAGAACCTGGTACAGAAGCATTTCTGTAGGCCAGGATGTTTGTGCGCAGGTTGTAGAAGTAGTCCGCGCTAACAGCCAATTTATTGTTGAGCAATTCTACATCAAAACCAATATTGGATTGATTAGCTATTTCCCAGGTAACCCCGGCATTCGGAATACGTAATGCTTTCAATGCCTGCTGGGGAACATTTTCGTTGAATACATAACCGCCATTATAGCCGTATGTAGTAAGGTATTGGTAGGGCCCTATGCGGTCGTTACCGGTTTTCCCCCAGGAGCCTCTTATTTTCATTTCATTGATAAAAGAGATATTATCCTTCCAGAATCTCTCATTGGAAATCCTGTAGCCCAGGGAGATGCCGGGAAAAAATCCAAATTGTTTACCCGCCGGATCGAAGATATAAGAACCGTCGTACCTCCATACAAATTCGGCGAGGTACTTTGCATCGTAGGCATAACTTAATCTTCCAAAATAGTCCAGCCTGCGGGCCATACCGGACGATCCTCCATTATCTTTTAATTCATTACTTCCCAGATCCAGTTCGTCAAGGATATCACTGGTGTAGTTTCTCCTGAAAGCCCAGAAATTCATGTTATCACCGGCAATGCGTTCTGCAGCGAAAAGGACCTTGATATCATGTTTATCAAAAACTCTGTCATAATTTAACAGCGCGTTGAGGGTTACGTTAGAATTGTTATCCATCCATTGTTGCAGCCGCGGATCCGTATTTCCTTTTTTGGATGCTACCAACAGCGGGGTTCCATTGGAATCTAAACTTGTTTTATCCCAGGTATAGAGGAACCATGGCTTCCTGAATTGTTTGGTACTGACAATGGTTCTGTCCATTGCTGCATTACCTGTTAACGACAATCCTTTTACCCATGGAATAGTAATCACGAGTCGCAGATTACTCTGAAAAATATAACTTCTCGATTTGGTATAACCCGTGGCATCAGTAACCAGTACCACCGGGTTAGCGCCATACTCAATATCCGGTCCGGGTAACCCATTAGGCCATCTTGCGGGCCATGTTGGAAATGACCTGTTTAATGCCCAGAAAACATTCTGCGCCTGATCAGCGCTTCCCCCGTTGGCGCCTCCTCCCGAATAGTTCCTGTTCTCCTGCCGCCCAACCACATCAAAACTTAAGCGGATGCTGTTAGTAACTTTTGCGTCGATATTACTTTGAAAATTAGTCTGTGAATAGTTGGTAGCACCGTCCCTGAAAATTCCGTCGGTAAAATTCGATCCGATTGAAATGAAATATTTTATTGACTCGGCCCCGCCGGATAATGTTAAGTTGCCATAACGTTGGGGAGAATTTTTCTTTATGGTTTCTTTAAACCAATCCGTATTGGGATGCCCCCAGGGATCAGAGCCATCTTTATATTTCTGGATATCTTCTGCCGAATAAGGCAATGGGTCGCCGGGATGATAAGCAGCAGAGATCTCATTCTGTAGCTGCGCATAAAGTGGCGCATCAGCCATTTTTGGAAGAACGGTGGGTGTATTCCAACCCTGGTTCAGGGAAAACTGGATGGTGGGCTTACCGGATGCGCCCCGTTTGGTAGTAACAAGAATAACGCCGTTGGCTGCCTGTGATCCATATATTGCTGCAGACGCATCTTTTAAGATCGTAACAGATTCAATGGTAGCGGGATCCAGCCGTTCCAGGCTTCTGCCGGCAATACCGTCTACAACCACCAGCGGGGAATTATCGCCCAATGTATTGGCGCCACGGATCCTTAAAGTAGATCCGTCGTTTCCCGGTTCGCCTGTCCTGGTAATAGCCACCAAGCCGGGCAACCGGCCCGCCAGCGAATTGGAAAAGTTACCCGCCGGCGATTTTACGAGGTCGCTTCCTTTAACGGAAGCAATAGAGCCGGTGAGGGTTTCCTTCTTTCGTGTTCCATATCCAACCACCACAATATCGTTCAACCGGGCATTACTCGGTGTAAGCTTCACCGTTAGTACCTGCCCATCTTTCATGGCGGCTACCTGTTTTTCTTCAAATCCTACAGAAGAAAAAAGCAGGACTGCACCCTTAGCAACGCTAATTTTAAAGGAGCCGTTTTCATCAGTAGTTCCACCGGCAGTCCCGCCCTTTATTCTTATAGATACATTGGGAATTGGTTCACTGCTGTCTGATACGACATTACCGCTTACCGTTATTTTTTGCTGAGCAAAGGAAATAAATGAACTGCTCAAAAAGAGCAGCAATAAAAATGATACTTTAGCAGGCAATAGAGAATCAAATTGCTGTTTTAACATAACATGAG
Source organism: Chitinophaga polysaccharea (assembly GCF_902150045.1). Classification (GTDB taxonomy): domain Bacteria; phylum Bacteroidota; class Bacteroidia; order Chitinophagales; family Chitinophagaceae; genus Chitinophaga; species Chitinophaga polysaccharea_A. The sequence goes on along the minus strand of NZ_CABFVU010000002.1, from coordinate 528,649 downwards.
ATTTTGGTTTTAAACATCGCTGGTAGTGGAATTATTTACAACGTAGAAACGACTATTACTCCTGCGCGGCAGGCTGCCGGCAAGTGATTGATACATTCATAAAGTTTAATTTTTCAAACGTGAATTTAATCTCCGGCTTTTGTGATACAGCCGGAATGAAACGTTGTTATCAACGTAAAAAGCATTATTTTTAGCTGAAAATTCCTATCAAAAGTTTTACGTTACAGAACAATTTAAAGTCATCCTGAACTTTAATATTTCAATAATCATCCATCCTGCTTTTTCAATTAAGTTGGTAATGCAAAGTAACCCGAATCTAAAAGTTGCACTGATAAATTCTGATGGAATTATTTAACTTTTTGACACACCAATGAAAAATAAAAGGAATCAAAACGTCAATTACCTGACAGTAAATGACACAGATGAACTGTGGGGATTATACACCACTACTATTGGTTTCCAGGTGATATCGCCCAACAGTGATTACCCTCCCAAAAGCCATCCATCGGCTTACTGGTTCAGCCCCAATACGGGAAGAGTATTGCAGGAATACATCCTGCTGTATATTACAGAAGGAGAAGGTTCATTTGAATCGGCAAGCTGCAAGCTCACTAAAGTTGTTGCCGGTACCATCCTGTTGTTATTTCCCGGCGAATGGCATACCTACCGGCCGCTTAAAGGCAAAGGATGGAATGAATACTGGGTGGGTTTTAATGGTAGCTATATGAAACAATTAACCGGCAATCTTTTCTTTTCCAGGAAAAACCCGGTGTATAATGTGGGGTTTAATGAACAGATTGTGGCTTTATTTAACCAGGGCATTGAAACCGCCAATTACCAGAAAACAGCCTATCAGCAAGTACTTGCCGGCATTACCAGTCTTCTGCTGGGCTTTATTTTTTACTCAGAAAAAAACAACTCCTTCAGAGATAAGGCAATCATCGCACAGATTGATAAAGCAAGAATGATGATGCGTGAAAATGCTGGCGGAGATGTTACTCCCGAATCGATCGCTAAAACACTAAATATTGGTTATTCCTGGTTCAGAAGAGTATTTAAACAGTATACGGGGTTTTCGCCGGCACAATATCAACTTGAAATAAAACTGCAAAAGTCAAAAGAACTGTTAGCCAGCACAGTATTGCCAGTAAAAGAAATTGCTTTTCATATGAACTTTGAATCCGTCAGTTATTTTGTAACGTTCTTTAAATCAAAAACAGGATTATCTCCTGGCGAATACCGGGATAAAATAAAAGGTAAATAAAGTGGTGAAGCAAACTAGGGGGCCTATTCAACAGAAAACGTTTTACGATACATATTAGGAGAAAGACCAACTTTCTTCTTAAAGATCCTGGAGAAATAGTAAATGCTGTCGAACCCTGTCTGGTCGGCGATTTCCTCTACGTTTAGCAATGTAGATTCAAGCAATTCCTTTGCCCGTTCTATGCGCAGGTTTAAATGGTACTGGTTAGGCGACAGGCCCGTTACCGCCTTAAAATTCTTCCTGAAGGCAGAATATCCCATAGGTAACTGTTGGGCAAGTTGCGGGATATCTACCGGGTGTTCCAATGATTCCTGCAGCAGGAACTTTGCTTTCGTTATTGCTTTTTCCAACGGGCTATGATCGTATTGTTTACTGAGCGATATGGTATTGACCAAACCAAGTATCTGAAGCGTTAAGCCTGCGATCTGTTGTGAATAACCTACAAGTGACGCATTTACAATGTCAATCATCTTTTTAAACAATACCAGCATCTCTCTATCCAGCCCTGTTTTGAGACATGGCTGACCGGGATCAAAAAAGCCCTGTTTCATCAGCTGATCAACATAGTACCCGTGAAAGCCCACCCAATACTCTTCCCATCCCGAGCGGATATCCGGCCTGTAACGATGCCATACTCCGGGGAAAAGAAAAAAACAGGTTCCTTCCTCAATTTCCACCGGTTCGGTTAATGCCGAACAGAATGTTCCCTTTCCTTTTGAAATAAAGATCATGTAATAGTCCGTCAGGATCCTTCCCCTGTTCCATGTAAGCTGATGGCTTTCGGGATGCTCTTCTTTGGGATAACGTTCATTCGGTGTTACTTTTGAGTAACCTACCGTAGTCACATAGATTCCCCATTTTTCCTCGATTGGACCTGTATTCAGATATTTAAAAAAGTTATTACCCATTGAATGATCTTTTCTCTTAAATATTGGTTGCAACCGGCGTTATTAAAGGTGGGAAAGATTTCCGCCCATCAACACAACATAACGTGTTAAGAGATAAAGTTAGCAAAAATGCGTTACCAGGTAAAATAATGTAGAGCTGAATACATGAGGGTTATTGTTGTGGTGTAATTATATCTCTCAGCAGATGCATCATAAATAAATTCACATCCCATTGCGAAGTCACTGGTATATTGCCCGGCGGGGTAGTCCACATATAAGGTGGTGGTCCGAACTCTGTTGTAATGGTAAGCAGTGATGTGCCTTCAGCTTCTTTTTCCCGGATGATCCTGGACCACAAGCCGGTGAAGTAGTTCAGCGGCTCAGCCCATTCCGGCAGTCGCGGATCAGGGATCTGTGGCCCTTCAGGAAACCCCACACGGGCGTGTATATGTATGGTGCGCCGGATTGCTTCGTCAACTGTTTCTTTGAATCCTTCAAGATAGCTTTCCGTAACGCAAACCCAGTGCGAAAGATCGGCGGTTACTTTCATGGAAGGCCTTTGCTTAAACAGTTCTCCTGCATTCGCCGGGCTGAACCCCATCCGGCCTCTGTGTGTTTCATGCGCGATAACGATATTATTCCTTGCCGAAAAGTTCTCTGCCGTATCAATAACGGCAAGTTGTTCATCCATCGAAAAAAAATCTCTCCCTGAATGCGAATTAATGATTACCGGGTTGCATTCCATTGCTGCATCCAGGTGGTATTCAAAGCTTTTGCAAAAGCTTTGAATATCCTGGCCTTCCGCCTGATGCTGTTGTACAACTATTGGCAATCCCAGTTCCCTGCTACGTTTGATAAACACCTTCCTGTCATTTTTATTTTCAGGCAGCCAGGAATCAATGCCATCATATCCTGCGGATTTTACCTTTTCGAAAAAAGCTTCTATAGGGATATTTTCGTGGCCCCATCGTGTACAAAGAATTTTTATCTGCATGTAATAAATATAAATAAGTGCTTTTACAGGGTATTACCTTAGGTGACAAAAGTAAGCGGTGCGTTTATCGGCAAAGCAACATAAATGCTGTTTTTTTTGTATTTTCTGACATTTCCCGGGGTAGTGGTACAAAAGCTGATACCTGGTATAAAAAGAAGCGTCAATGGTTTGAGGAAGCGCCTGTCAAGAGGTCAGGCTCTTTCCCCTAATTTTATACCTTTCTGATATACTAAGCTACTCCCCTTTCAAACTCTTCACCGGCTTCATTAATATTGCTTTCATGGTTTGATAACTGATAGTGAGCAAGGCAATCCCCGTGATCAATAAAACAGCCGCTACAAACATCCACCACTCCATATCAATTTTATACGAAAAGCCCTGCAGCCAGTTGTTCATGAACCACCACGCCAATGGCGACGCTATAAAGAAGGCAATAATTACAAGTACAATAAACTCTTTTGACAACAATGTGAACAGGGAAGCTGCACCAGCTCCCAATATTTTCCGGATACCAATTTCCTTCGTCCGTTGCTCAGCTGTAAACATGGCCAGCCCCAGCAATCCGAGGCAGGATATAAATATAGCAAGGAACGAAAAACCAGCGGAGAGCTTACTCACTACAGTTTCACTGTTATATGTTTTCTGATAGGCCTCATCAGAAAAAGTAAAGGTAAACGGGAATTTAGGATTCAATGCTTTACAGATCTTTTCCAGGCTGGCCAGTGCCTCCTTTGTTTTACCTGCTTCAGTGCGGACCAGTATACTTCCATATTCGTCTTTCTCTCCGTTCCATACAATGAGAGGATGAATAGGGTCGTGGAATAATGAAAAGTGGAAATCCTTTAATACCCCTACTATAGTGCCCTTTTTCCCCCACATGCTCAGCGGCTTGCCAATAGGATCCTTATATCCGATTATCCTTAACGCCGCTTCATTCACCAGGTAACCTGCAGAATCTGATGCGAAGTCTTTAGACAAATCCCTGCCAGCTATCATCTTCAAATTGAGGGTTTTCACGAAATCATATCCTGCAGACGTTTGAGTAAACATCTGGTTATCACCCGGCATTTTGCCCTCCCAATCAATCCCCCAGGTGCTGCTGCCTATTGAAGTAGGCGCTTCCCCGATACGCGATATCATTTTAATACCGGGCGCATTCATTGCTTCCTGCTTAAACACGGGATACCTGGCAGCCAGATCGCCTTCTATGGGCAGATAAACCAGGTTTTCCCTGTTGTAGCCCAGGTCTGCCTGCTGTATATATTTCACCTGCCTGGAAACAACAATAGCTCCTATGATGAACAGGATAGATAGCGTAAACTGGAATACCACCAGTCCTTTCCTCAAACTAATATCAGTGCTACCGAATTTCAGGGTTCCCTTTAAAACAGCCAATGGTCTGAAAGACGAAAGAAAAACAGCGGGGTAACTACCTGCAGCCAGACCTGTAATAAGCGTTAAGCCTGCCAGGCTACACCAAAAATAAATATTTGAAGCAGGAAAAATGAGCTGCTTGCCGCTAAGCTGATTAAAGAAAGGCAACAACCCATAAACAAGCATCAGTGCCAGCAACACCGATAACGCCGTAACCAGCATTGCCTCGCTCAGAAATTGCCGTACCAGTACAGACTGGGCGGCGCCGGCCACTTTACGGATGCCTATTTCCTTTGCACGCTTGGCAGAACGGGCAGTAGTAAGATTCATGAAATTTATGCAGGCGATCAGCAAAATAAAAACTGCTACTATGCTGAATAATCTTACATATTCTATCCGGCCGCCCGACAGGTAGCCTGCCTTGAAATTTGCATGCAGATAGCTATCGCCGTAACGCTGCAATTCCAGCTCCGCCCGGTAATTACTGCTCTTACTATACTTAGCCAGAAAGTTCTTGATCTTAGCTGCCACCTTTTGTGGAGAGGCATCTTTATGCAGCAGAATAAGAGTGTTAGGTCCCACGTTCCCCCAATCTTTTGCCCAATCGTTTTCACGCAGGAAACTTGCCCAGTCGATAAGGCAATCAAATTTTGCAGAAACATGCTGCGGCAGATCCTTAAATACACCGGTGATGGCGAGGCTGTTCCGGTTATCATACCTGAGGATTTTACCTATAGCAGCAGCTGCGCTGCCAAAAAATGCCTTTGCCATCTTTTCCGAAATGCATATACTGCCAGGTTTATTAAGCACTGTAGTGGGGTTCCCTTCCAGCAGAGGATAGCTCATCATTTTAAAATAATCGGAGTCCGCATAACAGGCATCAAACTTTGCAACTTTATTGTTCCCTTCAAAAGTAAGCCGGTCGGGATTATCGTCTATCCATGAAAAATTGGAGGCATACGCTATTTCGGGAATAGTACGCTTCATTTCATTTGCCAGCATACCTGGCGTTTTATAACTGGCAAATATTTCCTTATCTACAAACTGTCGCTCATATACCAGATAAAGACGGCTCCCCTGCTCATGGAAATTATCTATGCTGCGTTCATCCCATACCCATAATACTATCAGCAGGCTGCAGGCCAGGCCAATAGTGAGTCCCAGGATATTAATGACAGAGAAGGCCTTGTTCCGGATGAGATTCCGCCATGCCACTTTAAAATAGTTTCCAAACATAGTTCAAAGTCTTTGACTCCCGTCCCGCAGAAAACAATATACCAGTTCCCAATCATCTTAACCACAGCAAATTATACAGATAAAATTACGTGCTTTGTTCATTTTCAGTACAAATAACTGTTCAGTTGCGAACGGATACAAGCGGCACAACCGGAGGTATACTTCCGGCAGAAGTCTATTTCTTCCACTTCTGCGCAATCGAGCATGCGAAAAAGTTACAGAGAAATGAATGTTATCATGATGCCATCATCTTCCTGATTTATTCTTTAATTTGAGCAAAAAAGCATGGAAAATTTTGAAGCAACAGTAGCAGGATTTCACCGTCTTATCAGTGAAGGAAAATTTCTTGAAGCGCTGGATAAGTATTATGATGAAAATATAAGCTCTTCAGATAATGACGGTCCGGCTATTAAAGGGCTGGAAGCCATGCGCAAGGCGGTTAGCGGGTTTCTCAGTAACACCACCGATCTAAAAATAGCACTGAAAAACAGTATGGTGATCAAGGGTTATTCCGTAGCAGAATGGCATTACCAGTTCATGCATCCAAAAATGGGGAAATTAAATTACCAGCAGATTTCTGTGGCGCACTGGAAAAATGGGAAAATTATAAAAGAACAGCATTTGTATAGCCTGTAGGAAGATAAATAACTGCAGGAGAGACCACTTCTCCTGCAGTTATTGCTTAAAATTTAATAGTAAGATTGGCAGTTATCCTGGTTGGATTTTGTGCTGCCAACCGGTTCGACCAGTACTTTTCATTGGTAATATTATCCACTTTCAATCCAAAACGGTATACGGGTCTGTCGTAGAACAGGGAGCCGTCCAGTACAGTATAAGAAGGTATGGTGAATGCAAAGGTATTGGTGTTGGTTTGGAATGACTGGCTGCCATAGTTGCCCCCAAAAGCAAAACCAAGCCCCTTGGCCTCGCCACGCACAAGACGATAGCTTACCCAAAGATTGGCGGTAGTAGCTGGCCCCGCTGCCGATGGCCGTAACCCCTGGAACTTGGCATCTGCCTTATCCATTTTACTTTCATTATAGGCGTAACCTGCAATGATATTTAACCCCGGAACCGGGTTGGCAATTACTTCTGCTTCAAAGCCCCTGCTAAGTTGGGTGCCATTCTGAAGAGAGAACCCGCTATGTGCAGGATCATCATACACGGAATTGGTAACGGATATATCATAGTAGCTCAGGGTAGCATTTAATTTCTCATTGAAAAGATCTGCTTTAATCCCTCCTTCAATCTGGTTAGCCTGTTGCGGTTTAAATGTATTGCCGTCAAAGTCGGTACCCGACTGGTTCTGGAATCCGTTCATGTAATTGGCAAAGAGCGACATCCTGTCTTTAATCACCTGGTATACGATACCGAATTTGGGTGATAAAGCGGTTTGTGTATAATTACCCACAGTAAGATCTTTAGCAGGGTAATAAGCGCCAAGATTATGGTAATTATCCAATCTTAAGCTGGCCATTACCAATAACTGTTCCGTGATATTGATAACGTCTGAAAAATAGGCGCTGTAAGTGTTTTCACGGTTGCTATCGAAGGCCAGGAATTTCAGCTTGGCGAACATTGGTGTTACATTGTCCCTATTGAAATTGTAATAGGCATCGCCCGGGTTCCTGTAATTCAGGGCCGGCATATTTACGATGGTATCATTGCGGGAGGCGCGCAGGCTGTAAAAATCAACGCCTACCACCAGCCGGTTGCGCATTTTACCGATGTGGAAATCGCCGATAAAGTTTTGCTGGATATCCGTACCATAATAGGGATATGTTTGAGAGGTAACAGCTTGCCGCAGGGTGCTGTCGCTCAACATATTCAGCTGCGTAGTGAACCCGTCGGAGGTAGACCGGGTACGGGAAAACACGGTTTGCGACGTCCATTTGTCAGACAGCTTATATTTTATCTGGCCAAAAACATTCATCTGCTGGCTGGTATAAAACATGGAGTTATTGGCAAAGGATAGTTTATAGGGTATTCCCAGTTCCTCCACGCTGTGTGCTTTTCCTTTGGTGTAAGGACTTAACCTTGTAGGAGAGGTAGCTTTATAGCCGCTCATTTCCACATCCAGTAAAATAGTGAGCCGGTCATTTACCTTATAGGAGAAGCTGGGCGCCAGTAAATAGTTCTTACTGAAACCGGCGTCCTGGAAGCTGCGCTCACTATGAATAGCGCCGTTGAAGCGGAACAGCGCGTTTTTTTGTTCATTCACAGGGGTATTGATATCCAATGTAAGGCGGTTGAGGTCCCAGCTGCCGCCGGAGTACGACACTTCTCCTTTGAAACTGTCGAATGGCTTTTTGGTGACGCGGTTAAACAAACCGCCAAAAGAAGAAAGAGTGCTGCCAAACAGTGTGGCAGAGGGGCCTTTGATCACTTCTATGCGCTCCAGGTTGGCAGGGTCCACATTGGAGTACACGAAGCTGCCTACCCCATTACGCACCAGGTTGGCGGTGGTAAAGCCTCTTGAGGTAGCCGAGCTTCTTCCCTGGTTGTATACAATAGGGATACCTGCTCCGGGAATATTTTTAAAGGCGCTGTTGTAATCTGTTACCAGCTGTTCTTTCATCAGTTCTTTCCCTACCACGCTGTACACCTGTGGATTTTCCAGGTTTTTCAGCGGCAGTTTGGATACATCCTCGCTTTCTTTTTTGGCGAAACGGTTTCCCCCGGTAGCTACCACCACTTCTTCGAGGTTTTGAGAAGATGTTTTCAGTTCTATTTGCAGGAGAACACTTTTGCCGTTTATTACAGCAACGCTTCGCCTGATGGTTTCAAACCCCACCATAGATATTTCCAGTTCATAGTTACCATCGGGAATATTTTTAAAGAGGAACTCACCGCTTTGATTTGTGATCATTCCTTTCGCGATACCTTTCAGAACAACGGTTACGTTTGTAGCCGGATGACCGTCTGATGTGGTAATAACGCCCTGGATGGTATTGTTGGCTCCTTCGTCCGGCACGCCGGCGTATATCATGGTAAAAGGAAGCAGGAAAAAAGTAAGAAAAAGGTATGCCCTTGTCATGTTGGTCTTATCGTTTACGCCGCAAAGTTGCAGTCAGAAAAGGCCAAATTATCTACCGTATCGGGAAAACGATTTACGAGATCGGGAAATAATTATTTATCCACAGGGGGCAACCCTGTTGTCATCTGGCATGGCGGCCATTACCGGCAGGCATTCCGAAGCTGGCGCCCCGCTTATCTTTAAGTAAGCAGGGGCCCGCAAACGTAAGCTGCTGTTCACCGGGCAGAGGCTTACTTTTCGGTAAAGCCCTTGTCCGCGTTGAGGAATTGGCTATCATATACCTATCCTGTACCTATCCTGGCAAAAGCCGCAACAGGCCCAAAAGGTCCATCAGGATAACCATATAAGGCAAACCCCTGCTGTAACCCATTGAAGCGATTTGGGCAACAGGCATCCATTGATTAAAGCAGGGTTTAAGGATTACAGGTGGGCAGGTGCAAAGTAACCGCGCAAAATTCTTACAGCAGTACCAATCTGGTTTTTCACTGTTTGAATACTTGTATTCATTTCCTCAGCTATTTCTTTATGACTTTTCTGGTCGTAATGCCTCAAACGGAAGGCAGTAGATGATTTAGGCGGCACTTTCTTTTTCAGCGCGATATTCACCTGGCAGTAGATCTCTTTACTTTCCAGCGGATCATCCGGTAAAAAAGCCTCATCCGGAATTACACAGGAAAATTTCCTTTCGCGGGTAATTTTGTTAAGACAGCGATTGCGTATACTGGCGTAAAGATAACTCTTCATAATACAGCCACTGTCGCGGTTCTGGTAGTTAGCATCAATTTTCAGGAATAATTTCTTCTGCCAGAAATCGAGAAAAAATTCCTGGAGAACATCCTGTGCTTTGTCTTCATCCTTCAGCATGTCTGTTGCCAGCATCATCAGAATACGGTTGTACTTTTTGTATACTGCTGTAAAAGCTTCGGTACTACCATTTTTGAGCAGCTCCAGCAGGACGGCATCTTGGTTGTTTTGTTGCATTCTCATTTCCTTTTTGAGAGACTGGTTTAGGAAAAATTATTGATGGTCCGGTGTTAGAAAATCAAATTTTCTATGGTTTAACACGGTGGTTGAAAGTGGTTTATTTTGCATTCCCTTTCTTGAAATCCAGATTAAAAGTAACGCTATAAAACATCAGGAGTGGTTAATCCATTGTTAAGCACGAATGTTTTAGAAGTGGGAAGATTCAATGCCATAGCGGTTCTACGCCGGAAAAACATATTATGAAAAATCATAAAAAAGAAACCAAATGGTTACATTAAAAAGACGTTAACCAGAGACCATAATACAGGGCAAGAGATGGAAGAGCTCCACTCAATTAAATAACCAGGGAAGTATATTATAAAGACGGCTGCAGAAAATCGCCATCTACAATCAGTAGTTTTACACCACCTGCTGAAGCAGAACGATGAACACTCAAATCATCTGATACAACATGACTCATGCCCTCAGATAATTCAAATTTTTCACCATTCTGTAATTCACTTACAAAAGAACCTTGTAAACAATGTACAATATGCCCTTTCTTACACCAGTGATCTGCCAGGTAACCGGGAGAGTACTCTACAATCCGTATCCGCAGCCCCGGGAACTGTAGGGTTTGCCACCAGGCAGTGCCTTCTTCACCGGGATATACTGTTTTCGGAACTGATGACCAGTCGATGGTCTGAAAAGGAATATTCATACCCATTATAGATATTTTAACGTAAACGGATATACGCCTCTATGATCTCGTGGTTCACGTTTAAACTGTCAATCTTCTCTATCCCACGTTGGATCAGCGTATCATGCTGCAAAGTGAGCGTAAAAGTAAAATGCTTATCTTCCCAGCTGCGGAAACTGCAATATTGCAAATGCTCCTCGTATTTGTTGCCCGACAATATGTACGTACCGGCACCGGACCCGAATATAGCCGTACTGCTGTCGCTCCCCTTTGAAACATCGTGCTGAAAAAAAGCAAAATGACTACCATTAAAGATTTTAATCATCTCCTGCCCCTTTACCGGGTAAGTATCAGTAGTATCTCCATTCTTGATCATCTTGCTGTAAGCCAGCTTCCAGGTGCCGGTTAAAGGCAGTTCAGCAGCGGATTCAGGCGATTTCGTGTCTGCGCATGAAACAGCCATCCATGCAATAATACCGATAAAGGCAGGTATTCGTATATTCATAACGTTTAGATTTGATTGAAAATCCCAGGGCGACATATTTCACAAGGTTAGTAAAAAGATGTTGATTTTTAATATCCCGGTAAAATAAAAAAGGGGACAACATGTGCAATGTTGCCCCCTGATCACAAATCATTTCTTTTACCTGATCACCTGTAACTGATCGCTGCCAACCGGTTTGTGAAGCAACAGGTTGTATATCTTGTACTTATTGTCTGTAATGCCTGCAAGGGCCGATTCACCCCTCAGTTCATCATCTGTGCGGATCAGCCCCACTACCCTGCCATCTCCAAAAAACCGCAGCTCATAATGCTCCAGTGGTAACATCTCCAGGTGATACGCCTTAATCTGGTCAAACCGGTTCCAGGTTTCTGCTGCATCTGCAGGCTTGTTCTGAAAATAGGCCTGTTCGGTTTCCAGCTCCCGGTTATAGATCTGCTCCGCCACTGCATTCATATTACCATCTGCCATCAGTTTGCGGTACTGGTTATAAAAAGCCAGTACTTCCTTTGTAAGCTTTGCCTTGTCTTCCTTCCGGAGATCCTGGCTCTGGCTCCATCCTTTCAACTGATAAGGGGTGGTAGCTTCGAAAACGCCTTTAAACTCCAGGTAAGGCACATTATCCAGGTTTATTTCGGGCATCTTATAATAGAACAACTGTTTATATTCCTTTGGTTTTTCCTTTTCCTCATCACCACTCATTACTTTCACTTCCAGGCCACAATTCTTTGCCAGTAAAAATGAATCCATCTTATCGTCGTCATCTACTTTGGGAAATACCCTGATGGTAATGGTTTGTTTGCCGCTTTTCAGGATATTGGGAGATACCGGCCATACCGCACCGCCCTGGTTCCCACTGCCAAAGTCGGAATAGGCCGGCATATCATTGATCAGGATCTCATAAGTGCAGTTGTAGCTGTTAAAATCCAGGATAAACCGTGGATTATAGTCGTATTTCTTCACCAGTTTATAACTGTTCAGATATTTTTCCTTAATACCCTGATTCATGCTTTCTTTTTTTGCAGTTGTTCCCTGCCCGCAACTGTGCAGGCTGATCATTAGAATTAATAAGATGAAAACTCCCGGTTTACTCATCCGTCGGACTCTTTTTTAGTTAAATATATTTTTTTCAAAGAGATCTTTTTCTCATCGATACCGATTTCAAAAGACGCTTTGGGATTGGCTTCTACCACTTTATTATACTCTGCCGGCTTTTCCGGTTCTCCTTTCTTCTTCTTTACTTCCTTTGTTTTTTCTCCTACATTCACTTTTGCTTCTACATACCCTTCAATTTTTATGCCTTCAAAAATCAGATCAAACCCTACAAACAATCCCGCGGCATCAGAACCAATCCTGGCCTGCAATCCCAGCCCGGAGCTTCCTTCCAGTCCTATCCCCAGCGCCACCACCACTTTCACTTTGAATGCAGTAGCTGATTTACTCAGGTACAGCTTACATTCCAGCTTTACGGATACTGCAGCGCCGCCCTTTATCAGGTCCTCTTTCTTTTCAGAAGCGCCCTTCTCCCGGGTAAGCACATTTCCTCCTACCGTATTATGCTTAAAAGTGGCCTCCAGGTCTATTTTACCGGAAATGGTCACACTAACATCCACTTTACTGTCGTCGTCTGCACATATATACAGCAGCGCATCCACAGCTTTCAGAATAGCATATGCGATAGGGTGCCTGCGGCAAAGCAGTTCCAGGAAATCCCATTTAAGATCGATGCCCACCAACGGCTTGGCATCCAGCTTTACCACTACGGTTCTGCCGGCTCCCCATAATTTACTGTCGCCGTTCTTGGGCGGCATAGTTTCATAATACCAGGAGGCAGCCAGTCCCAGCTTTGGAAACTGCAGCTCATAATCAAACGGCTTGCGCTGCATTCGCTGAATAAGGCCCTGGATATTCTTGTCGGGATTCGTTCTGTTCTTATTGATAAACTCATCAGGGTTTTTCCCATCATCCCCGGAGGTATCTGCCTTGGTGGTATGATCGCCATGAATGATGTTCCTGAATTCCTTTACCAGGTGCCACCCTGCCTTTAATACGTTGTAGTATTTGGCAATCATATCTTCAATAGGATCCACACTCTCGGTATCATTATTCCATTCTACCTTGATGGAAAAATCAAATTCCTTCAGCAGTTCCACCAACTCCGCAAACTTACCCCTGGTTTTTACGGGTGTTGGCGCTGCCTTTTTATCTTTTGGCAGGGCCAACATTTCACCCAGCTCAGTACCCAGTTCCTCATTATGCCGGTCCAACGTAGGCGTAGGTTTGCTCCAGCGGCCTTTTGCGACTTCCCCTATTTTTTCCACGTTTTCCAGGCGGTTCATGGTAAAACGCTGCAGGGCGTTCTTTATTCCCTTACCATTATTGGCTTCCGCGAATTTGGTTTTCAACGCATCAAAATCGGCTTTTTCCATGTTAAAGGCCAGGGCTGCGGTCCATTTGATATCGGGGTACACAGCAAAATCGATAACATGCTTCCAGCGGCAGGTTTGGATAGTTACCGGGAAATGATCGGCCTGTGCCTCGGGAATCCACAGGTAGCCCAGTATCCGTTGGAAAAGGATATGATTATTTTCATCGAAGAAGAGATATTTATACTGCGCATCAAATTCCAGTTCTTCATCAGATACTTTTATCACACCGGAAAAAGAAGCATTGGTATCTCTTTTGAATTTATAATTATTGGCTTTTATTTCAAATTTTCCTTTGGCGGCGCTTTCCTTTTCCGGTTCCCTTTTTACGCCTGCTTTGGTATCTTCTTTTTTATATCCTTTGGCGCCAAAGCTACTTATGTCAATTACATGATCCTTGTGCTTAGGTGTTGCGGTACATTCATCTTCATGAGTTACCAGGCTTTGCACACTGAGCTTAATAGTTTTCTTCGCAGTTTCACTTCCGGCTACTATGTTATAGGTAAGATTCTCCGGGGGCTTGAAATCGAGCACATTTTCATCAAATATGGTTTGTACGCCGTCTTTGTCTTCCACGGTGATCATACCGTATTTGCATGGCTGGAATTTCCGTGTGTTTGTTGGAATATCGCCTGCCAGCACGGGTTTATTACCACCGTACAGCAGGGGGGATTCTTTTACGGCAGGATCTTCCTTTACACTGAGAAAACACTTTGATAGGGTTTTGGTGATTTTACCATCTCTTGATTTTATGATGGGATATATTTCCAGCACTTCACCTGCACCCGGCTTCCAGAGGTCGTCCAGGAAAACATCCACCACTATTTTCTGTACAAAAGCCTGGTAGTGGATAGAACCGGCGGCCACTTTCATATCTTTCCCTGATTTATCCTTCACCACGTAATCACTTACCTGTAAGGCCTCTCCGCGGGTAGTTTCATCCTGCAGGATAGGCATTATTTTCACCTGTCGGGTAAAATACTTGATGGCATCATCGGGCGTTTCTTTCCCTTTTTCAATCTGGGCTACTCCGGCAGTCCGTTCCCAGGGTGGCAGATCATCGTCGGCGCTGGCAGTATCATTGTCCATCAGGAAGATCCTTAATTCCTGTCCGTACAAAGCACGGGTATAAATATGCAGCTGCACGCTTTCCCTGAATTTTTTGCTGCCGCCGGTGATTATTTTGCCATCATTGTTAGGGGTAAACTCCCTCCACTCTGCTGAAAGAACCGCGGGTTTTCCACGTGCAGCAATAAAGTAACCACGAGCAGCCGAGTTAGTGGGCTCCTGTCCTTCCAGCACAGGTTCCAGCCATCCCAACCCGCCGCCTTCCACAATTTTCGGAAAGTTAGGATATACCAATGGTCCTTTCAGTGTGTCGTTTACATCTGTTTTCTTAAATGTAAGTGTGCGCAACATGGACCAGATCCAGCGATAAGGCGTTTTGTCGGCCTCCGGCGCTTTCATGGGAATGGTGACCTTTGCGGGTGCAGGCGCCTTTTCTACCATCGTAGTGATACCCTTCATCTCCGCCCGTACCGTTCCCGCTTCATTCAATACTGCGGTCGACGTTTTTGCATCCACCGATCCTTTTGCTGCCGGGATAGTGACTACCAGCTTTTTATTATGAGACATGGCAACTATTTTTAAAACGGTTGTCCCTGCGGAAACCGGATCAGAAATAAATCTTCCTCTACTTTTTGCACATCCATCATTGGGTTCAGATGCGTTTGTACTTCTTTATCGGCTTTCTCTGCATCTTTCTTTGTCATATCGGCTGTTTGCCCGTGAAAAGTGATGGAGATACAGTCTTTCCCGCCGGTAGCGCAGGTCGCTTTACTGTCTTCCAGTAAAATATAGGCATCTCCCGGTAATACCACCTTATCATAAAACCCACTCCATCCGGTAACAGATGGCGTACAGGGGTTATTATTCTTCTTGCTGCAACTGCCAAATGTATTGGCTTCAAAAGGCTGACCAATGTCCTTTGTATTGGCCAACGGCTTTTCGGCGCCGTCTTTATCGTTGATATAATGTACCTGCTGGCTTTTCACTTTCAGCTTATCGGGGGTGGTACCAAACTGGCACTTACAAAGGGCGCCCTGGCAAACCAGATGTTTTTCACTCATATCCTTTTAATTTTTGAAAAAGAAGGAAAAACGCCTTTTCTTTTTTGCGGCCGGTTCCTGTTCCGGCAGCAGCACCGGCATAACCGGGGCCAGCGTTTTATCTTTCTCCCGTAAATGATAAACAGTGAACGTTACTTTCTTATCCTCACCGGGTGCGAGCTGCAAGCTGCATTCTCCCGTTATGGCATTGATGGAATAATCCGTTTGATATAACTTATAGCTGATATATGCCTGCCCCTTTAAGGGCGTGTGAATACCGTGCAGCTGCTGTGATAATGGAATTTCCTTCCCTGCCATAAGATCTTCCACACTACGCGGATCGCTGCAATTTCCTTTCTGCTGCAATACCAGGCTGCCACTCGCTGTATTATGCTGCACCGGCTGCTGCGTAACGTTAAACAATACCGGCGTTGTATAAGGCATTAGCGGCAATGCTGCGGTAAGCCCGCGTTTCATAATATCGCTCCCGGGCTGGTAGAGGTCAGCAAAATAAAGCGCCATAAACCAATCGCGACAGAGCGACCGGTAAATATGCGGCTCGCTGCTTACTGCAAGATCCATGTAGGACATGATCTGCGCTGTAATTTCTCCCGTATAATATTGCTGCAATGCAGGTTTAATGCCTTCCCAGGCAGCCGCTATCTGCGCCTGGTTAACAATACCGGAAAACTGCCCGGCACTATTTACCCTTATCTGCAACGGATATAATACTTTTCCACATTGCTCCGCAAGTTTATCAATCATCTTTTCAGGCGCCTGGTTGTTGATGTATACCTGTCCTTTATTTATTTCAAACAGGAACATATCGCCGGGCAATCTTTTAGAACAATTAACTGTTATCTCGTAGCTGATCACCTGTTCTATGCCTGCCGACTGAATAACATAGGTTACACCATAAGTTCTGTTGAGATGCACCGGGTTAAACCGGAAAGAACGATTATTCATATCGGAATGGCTACTGTTTTTTACTTTCCTCCGCAATCAGCTGTGCAACTGCGCTCCTTATATTCTTTACGTACTTCCGTATCCCTGCAGGAATACGGCTGGTATCGCCATCTATCTGATAAGAGAATCCCGGCCTTTTATCAGCGAACCCGATATCTACTATTATTACCGGCTGCTCTCCACAATAAAGACAACCCCAGCTATATGTAGTAGTACCGGCGGTTAGCAGCAGGGATGGGATAGCGTCCAGTATAAAGCGGTTCCGCTGCCATTGGGCAGCAGATAATTGCTGTACGGAGGAGTCAATTTTCACACCGCTGGTATCCAGCCAGTAGCGTTCCAGGGCAGCGGGTGTAATGCGGTATTTCACACGGGCACTGTTGGAAAAAACACCAAAATGTACCCAGGCCACCGGAGTGGATGAGGACTTCGTTTGTGCCGGTAGTATATCCATTACCGTTATTACGAATAAAAGGGTAAGCAAACTGCCGCGCATACTAATAATTTAAAATTAAGCTCCGGTCCTGTCTCATGATATCCCACTGGAACTTGAAGAAAGAACGCATATTGTCTTTGGCATTGTACGGATTCAGGTTACCGTTTGTTTGCCAGGTATAATCCATGATATTGTCGGTATGTCCCTGGTAAAAAGTATAAGGCGGCGGCTTAAGCCCTGCCATGGGCGCTCCTGCACTGAACGTGTGTTGCAGGCCCAGCGAGTGGCCGGCTTCATGCAGCAGTGTACGCCGTTGATTCAGTCCGCTCAGGAATACTACAAAGGCATTTCCCCATACAAATTCCTTGATCACATCTCCATTGTCAGCAGCGGTGAGGCCATTAAAGCTGGCTGGCAAATCCGTGAGAAAAATATAGGTCCGTTTATTGGCATCGGCATTGATGCGGCCTCCGTTGGGTTTGTGCTGTCCGTATCTTTCATACAGCTTAATTACATCTTCAAGAAACTGTTGTTCATTAAACGATGCAGATCCTCCCAATACATTATTCCAGTAACTGGTAACAGTGCTGTCGGTAAAAGGTAGTACCCCTGTTTCGAAAACAGTATCTGTTTTAAGTTCCGCCCGGATGAGGGCCTGGTTATAGGAAGCCCTTTTGAACTGGTATTCCATATCTTTCACCAGCTGCTGATCGATGGAAGGAAGGCTGTTGGCCTGTGTACCAACTTTTACCAGGATCAGTTCCATTTTGGGAATGATGTGGTTATTGTACACCATCAGCTTGCCCACTTCTTCTTTCTTATTGCCCAATTTTGCAAATACTTTTATTTCTTCATGCTGCTGAAGAGGAGCATTGGTATTTACTACGTTCACAGCGCCTTTCAGCTTATAGTACTTGACTTTTACCCCTCCCGGCCGGTGGCGGGTTTGCAATCCGCTTCCCATTACTGCGGCAATATTTATTTTCTGCGGGGATATTTTGAGATTCGGATTTTTTGATTCGAAGATGATCTCTGTGCCATCATTGATCACTTCTTCTATTTCTTCCAGTTCAAGATCCAGCCTTGCGCCATCTTTGTTCATGGAAGAGCCATACTTGAATTGTTGCGAGGTAGTGTAAGGAAACAGTGATAACCATGCGGGATAATAGTCAACACCATATGGTTTCACAGGGTTCTCTACATCTTTCAGATACTCGCTTTTAGCGGCAGCTACGTCGCTTACCAGCGGCACGGTACTGTTACAGGGTTGGTTATTGTTATCGCGCTCAATATAAGTTAACGCATAAATGTATTCGTCCCTGAGCCAGTCGAACCCATATTCTCCTTTATATTCCGCCGGCCGTCTGAAGTGTACCAGGAATTTCTTTAGTTCCTTCTCTTTTGTTTCCGGTGCTTTATACTTATCATAAATAATTTTCTCTGTGCTCCGTAATTTTACCTGGCTGGCGGCATTCAAGCTGATATCTCCGTTAGTTGCATAGGTAGTTGACAGCTCGGAGCTTTCAACAATTGACTTTGCTATTGAGATGATACTTCCCATCTGTGGCTGGTTATGTGGGGTTAAAACATTTTCGCTTTATCGCCGCTCTTATTCACTATTTGTTTGGCGCTATGCATTTCAATATTCTCCTTAGTACTGCTCATGCTTACTTTCTCCGCTGTTTTCTCAATACTTTTAGCAGTACGCTGCAGTGTATCATCAGCTACTTCCTTAATATTGGCGGCGAGCAGGCTGAAGTCTTTCACCGCAGTTTGCGACAGATTTTTACCTGCGCTTACCTGTATATTTTCTTTTGCTGTAAAGCTGATGTTCTTAGCGTTGATAGTAATATTTTCCATTGCAGCGATGTTGATACTTTGGGCGCTGGTATCCATTGTTACAATATTCCCCGATTTATCTGTGATGGTAATACTCTCTGCCCCATCGGTATCATCCAGCCGGATGAGGTGCCCGCTGCGGGTTTTGATCACCTTCAGGTTATTTTGTGCATCCCCGAAACCGGTTTTGGCGTTCCCGTTATATACGGTGCCGAGTACCACCGGTACTTCAGGGTTGCCGCCTTCAAAATCTACCCATACTTCCTCCCCGGTTTCAGGTATAAAATAAAATCCTTTGTCGGTACCTCCATGCGGGGATACTAATCGTAACCATGGAGTGGATCCCTGTTGCTGCCATTGGAATTTTACCCTTATGCGGCCCAGTCCCTTTGGGTCGTTATTATCTGTTACCACAGCGCTTTGCGCTTCACAGAACGGTGTGCTGTACAGGTCTACCACCGGCATGGCGGCAGCCGCAGGAATGGCTTCAAATGTGTTTTTATACAGCCCGTTTTCCGTACAGTAATGGACCAGCTCTGTTACCACAAATTCACCATGATGCTCATTGGAAAGTACCGATTCATTCACTGTAATGATATCACCAATGCGTAATGCGCTCTGCTGGCTGGTACCTTTGAGCACCGCCATCCGGGAAAGCCTTCCTTTTTTTTGCGCCTGTGTATATTTATCCAGCTGCGACTTTGCACCTGTTCCAAACGACTGGTTCAGCTTATATTGTGATGTTTTTTTATAAAGACGTTCACTTATTTCTTTGAGGTGACTCGTATATACATCGGTGTTACCTGCAGGTACAGAAAGGGTATCGTTGCTTACTACCTGGCTTTGCCGGTAATCATATCCGTACAGCCGGCTGTTATTGGATTTCACAGTAAGATCAAGGTTAAACCCGATCAGGTCTACCTGATGGGTAAGCGTCGTTTTCTGTGGCCGGTAGTTTCCAAATATCACCTTTTCTCCATCATAAAAAAACCACTCCCCGAAACGGGCCGCGAGCCGCTCTATAAACTGGTAAGTGGTTTCTTTATACTGTACAATATATTTCAGGGTATCTGTATGCGCCGGATCTACCGCAGGTGATTTGGCGTAAGGTCCGCATCCTTTCAGGGCTTCAGTGACTATGGCCGACAAATTTTTCTGTTCATAACACGCTATGTTTTCATCATCCTCCAGCAGGATGGTAACACTGTGCCCTTTTATCACACAAAAACCGTGTGTGCCATCACTCTCTTTTCCCATACTGATACCATCAACAATACCGTTAAAATTCAGCGGCTTATACACAGCATTTAACTCAACAGGTTTTACAGAGATAGATATTTCCTTACCCAGGAATTCCTTACCGGCATTGAATAATCCTTTTCCCAGCTTAGTGAGCCAGTCGTACCCGATCATGATTTCAAAGCTATGATGGCCGCGGATAGTCTGATACAGGGTAAGGGAATGAAAAGAAGTAAACTGATGATCACCAATAGTAAATGAGGTGTGCGTATACAATGACATTTCGCAGCTTTTACGGTTTTAAATATGGTTACTACCTTTCTATCACTAAAGAAATGATATTGGGTAACTACTTCAGAAATCTGGAATTAATATCTGCTATTGCCATTAACGGGTTAAACACGCAACAGTAGATAAACATGGCTTTTATTATCAGGAACTAATATACAACAAGTGTCAGAATTTCAATCACTCCCCGCAAAAAAATAACGCCACCATACAACGAAATAAAAGAGCTCTGCCGTTAAATAATAATATGAATAGGACGCCTAATGTTACATACCCCGGCTGTTATACGCTATGGTAGTTATTCCCATGACGACGGCTTTCCAAGCTACCCTCCTGTAACCATGCATTGTTCCTGTCAGAAATATCTCCGCTGTAAAAACATTGCCCCTTCTCTTACGCGTATCCGGCCCGGAAAACTCCAAACTCCTGCAAGCAATATCTTTATCGCAATACCAGCAAATTTATCTAGTTAAAAACAAGAATAAATATATACCTCATTCAATATACCTGTATCTGAAAACATGCCGGGAAAATAAGGAAAAGCATCCCAGGTAAAAGCGGGCCGCAAACAAATGCTTATTCACCCGGCAATTCATGGGGCGCCAGCGTATTACCGGTATACGGCCAATGCATAAAAAATACGGCAATTTATCAACTATCGTAATACAGATAACAGGTTACGGCCTTGGAGATACCGTCTGTAATTTATCATGTAAAGTTTATAAAATAACGACTAATTTACCGCCCTCTTTCCCGGAACCAAACATGCCGGGGACCGCCCCGTAACTTTTATAAAAACTGAAACGATGAATCTGAAACGATGGATGCTTGCCTGGATAGCTATCACCGCTGGTATCACAGCGGGAGCACAGGATTACACCTTACAATCGCCCGATGGTAAAACCACCGTACGCATATCCGTAAAGGATAGTATACAGTATTCCTTATCCTACAACGGGAAACTGTTACTACAACCGGCGACTATTAGTGTAGCCACCTCCGTTAGTCCCGGCGGCAACTGGAAAGTGGCCGGTACCAAAACATCGGCAGTAACACAAACCCTCCGCCCTGTAGTAAAACAAAAAAGCACGTTTATTGAAGACCGTTATACCCAGTTGCAGATCAATTTTAAAAACCATACCTCGCTACAGTGGCGGGCATACAATAATGGTATTGCATGGCGCTGGCTTATTAACAACAAAGGCAACTGGCAGGTACTAAATGAACAGGCCGGCTTTGGCTTCCAGGCAAAAGACAGCGCCTGGTACCCGGTAGAAAGCGGGTTCTTTTCCCATAACGAGCGCCTTTATAAGAAACTGACCATAGACAGCATCCGTGGTGAAAAAGGCCTGGCCAGCCTGCCGGCACTGTTCAGTGTAAACGGTATTAAATTACTGATCACTGAAACGGCCCTCCTTAATTATGCCGGCATGTGGCTGCAAGGCAATGGTAGCAACACATTGGAAGTGGTATTCCCTCACTACCCTATTAATAAAAAGATCACTTCCGACCGGGATGAAGAAGTGGAAAGCAGGGAAAACTTTATCGCTAAAAAAGAGGGCGCATCCCAACTGCCCTGGCGTATTGTGATGATTGCACCAGAAGATAAAGACCTGCTGGTAAATGAACTTCCCTATCAGCTCGCAGAGCCGTCGGCCGGCGACTATAGCTGGGTGAAACCCGGTAAGGCCATCTGGGACTGGTGGAATGATAATAATATTTACCAGGTAGATTTCCGTGCCGGCATCAATACCGCCACCTACAAATACTATATCGACTTCGCCGCTAAATACAACCTCGAATACGTAGTGCTGGATGAAGGCTGGAGCGATACCCGCAATCTTCTTAAAACGGTGCCGGACATTGATATGGAGGAATTATCGCGCTATGCAGCTTCCAAAAATGTAGGCATCATCCTGTGGACTACCTGGCTGGCGCTGGATCAGCAGCTGGATGCAGCACTGGATCTCTTTGCCAAATGGAAGATCAAAGGGATTAAGGTCGATTTCATGCAACGCGACGACCAACAGATGGTACAGTATTATGAACGCGTGGCTAAAGCCGCTGCCGTACATAAAATGCTGGTTGATTTTCATGGCGCGCATAAACCGGCAGGACTACAACGTACATACCCCAACGTTATTTCCTTTGAAGGCGTATACGGACTGGAACAAAGCAAGGGCGATCAAAGTAAATCCATTGCGCCGGACCATAATGTTACCTTCCCCTTTATCCGTATGGCCGCAGGACCGGCAGATTATACGCCCGGTGCCATGCTCAACGCACAAAAGAGAGACTGGGCGCCTCATTTCAGTAACCCTATGAGCATCGGTACCCGTTGCCATCAGCTGGCCATGTACGTAGTGTATGAAAGCCCGCTGCAAATGCTGGCCGATAATCCTACCCATTATTACAAAGAACCTGAATGTATGCAGTTCCTGCAGGCAGTTCCCAGTGTATGGGATACTACTATTGCCTTGCAGGCCAGTGTGGGCAATTATATACTTACGGCCCGCAAGGCTGCTTCCGGCGATTGGTACGTAGGTGGCATGACTAACTTCACGCCGCGGACCCTGACGCTGGATTGCTCTTTCCTCCCGGATGGCAGCTATACCATGCATATCTGGAAAGATGGTATTAACGCCGACAGGAACGGACAGGATTATAAAATGGAACAGATTATCGTAGACAAACATTCAAAAGTACCCGTAGTAATGAATGTTGGCGGCGGATGGGCAGCAAGAATTGTGAAGCAACAATAAAATAACATTGCTGATAATCCATTTATATTCACTTTGCAACCATGAAACGTACTTTATTTCTGGCTGTTCTGGTAGGCCTGTTTACCAGCAATGCAACAGCACAACAATCAATAGATGTACAGGCACATCGGGGTGGAATGGCACTGATGCCGGAAAATACAATCCCTGCTATGATCAATGCAGTGAAGCTGGGCGCGAAAACACTGGAGCTGGACTGTATTATCACTGCAGACCACCAGGTAGTAGTATCGCACGACGCGTATATGTCGGCAGAATTTATGCGTAAGCCGGATGGCTCGGATATCTCAAAAGAAGAAGAAAAAAGTCTTGCGCTATATAAAATGTCGTACGATAGTATCCGGAAATATGATGCCGGCACCAAACCTCATCCCCGTTTTCCCCAACAGGAAAAAATGATGGTTCACCGGCCACTGCTCACCGATCTGATAGACAGCGTGGAGACGTATGTACAGGCACATCATCTCAAGCCGGTGTTTTATAACATGGAAACCAAAAGCTCCCCGGACGGGGATGGCATTTACAACCCTGGTCCGGCAGAATTTGTAGCCCGGGTAATGGAAGTTGTCAACAGGAAAAAAATAACGGCGCGTGTTATAATTCAATCGTTCGACATCCGTACACTCCAGGAGTTGCACCGCCGCTATCCTGCTCAGAAAACGGCTTTGCTGACAGGCAATAAAGACAGCTTCAGCGCAAATATTGAAAAGCTCGGTTTTATACCAACTATTTACAGTCCCAACTATCAACTGGTAACACCAGAGCTGGTAAAGGAGGCTCACAATAAAAAAGTAGCAGTAATACCCTGGACGGTAGATGATGAAAGCGAGTTAAAAAAACTGATCTCCTGGGGAGTAGATGGAATTATTTCCAATGCACCTGATAAACTGGTAAAGCTGGCAGGGAGCTACCAGCAATAGTGCGGATGTTGTCTGACTCACGATTAAACTGATTACAATGATTACCTGGATTTGATTATTTGGATTTTAAAGGATTTGGGGAGATGTAAGCGGTTCGCTTACATCTCCCCAAATCCTTTAAATCATTTATAAGATCTTAAAAAATCAAATCAGTTTAATCCTGAGTCAGACAACATCCGCGTTATTCATTTTCCTTAGAAATTCTTTTTCCTTGCTTTTCAAAAGGTGATAGCTTTAGTTCAAAATGGGTTTAACGGTATATCCTTTCTCTTTTAATAATTTAATCAATCCTATGGGGCCTCCAAGGTGTGCGCTACCTACCGCAAAAAAAGTACTTTCCTGTTTCATCATACCGGGCATTTTTTCTACCCAGTTTTTATTCCTTACTTCCAGCATCCAATGAATGGCATTTTCATCCATTTGATCAGGCGCGGTAAGGAGCGCGTACATATCTCCCAGATCCTCTGCTTTATAGGCCGTTACCAGTTTATCAGTGTTTATGCTGCTGCTGTCGAAAGCCTTTACCTGGTCTGCCACCTGCTTGTCGGTATAGGATTTCAGCAGGTATCCCACCTGTTCTTCCAATGCTTCCAGGTAACCGATATTCTTTTTATCTGCCTGCGCCATTTCTATAAAAGCAGTTTCATAAGATTTAAGCTCCTCACATGGAAACGATTTCATGGCCAATAGTGAAATAGCCGCCACCAGCTGGTAGTTTTCAAACGGCGCCAATGGTACGCCACATTTCGCTTTCATAATGGAATCCACGATATGGTAATCTGAGGCAGACAACCTTTTACTTAAAGGCACATCGGTGGTCATTGCTTTGGCCATAATCGTGTTGATATTGGGATCAAGGATATTGGCTTCTATGACCAGCTGATCTGATTGATGTAATGCCTTTTTTGTCTTCTCCGTTACTTTAAAATCATTTTCACAGATCATATGAATAGTACCGTATAAATAAGAAGGTTTAACCAGCCCGTTGCCGCTGATTTCCCACAATAATGATTTATCCTGCGCAGCTGCTTTACCCGCAGATAAGCCGGCGATTACCACTATTGCTGCTGTAATATTTTTGAAGATGTTTTTCATGTGCTTTTGATTTTCTTTCCGGATTAGTAGGCCATGGAATCATTTTGTTACAAAATATTTCAACTTTTTCTCAAAAAACCTCTAATTCCACCACCGGTAAATAAAACAGCCTGCCTTACAGCAGGCTGTTATGTATAAAAAAGAGGTCCCTGTTAGTCCGATGGCAGTTCCGCGCGCCGCGTAACGAGGTGGCTCAGGTTATGTTGAATCATTTTCTCCAGCAGGTCGTAGCCTGCATTGGGCCGTGAATGGGCATATTCCCTTTCCAGTTTGGTAATAGGCGCCAGCCAGTACAGGTTCACCTTATCGCCATATACCTCCGGCAGCCCTATAGCGGGGCCATTATACAAAGCCGACGACACTACCACGCTTTCGAAAGGCTCCGGCAGTTCATCCGAGCTTACCGTGTGGCCTTCGCCGAGCCAGGTGATCTGTTTCCAGGGCCTGTCTGCCATACCGGACATGAGGCCGGCCATCGCCATGATCTCTTTATCTGTAAAATCTTTTTTACTAACTGCCATCGCCAGTTCCATGCGGCGGAATCCCGGGGAACGGTCGTTGTACAGCAGTTCCACCCAGGGCATCGGGCGGATGCTTATTCCCAGGGTGAGGAGGTACACCACGTCATCTTTTTCAAATTTGCCCAGTGCCATTGGCGGCCATTGCCCTCCATCAATAGCATAATACTGCTGAATAGGCCCGAATACTGCCTCATAGGCCTTTATATATTGATCCTGCAGGATGCTCCAGGCCTGGCTGGCTTCACCTTCCCAGTCTTTCCAGAAAGCTATGGCCTGGTCTACCCGTTCATACATGGCGTTAGCGCCGCGTTTTCCCAATGGCATCAGCCGGTCGTTATCGCCGGCGCCTATACAATCAGCAGCATAGGCCACTGCATGTTCATCATTATAAAGGCTCCAGCCGGGTATTACACCCAGTATTTCGTTGTCGTATAATACTGCTGCCCCATCTCCCTCTTCCATCCATACAATGGTGATCCGTTCTTTTTCCAGCGGTTCACTGCCTTGCGGATGCCGGCAGTAGGCCGCTTCCAGCATAGGCGCCATCCCTTCTTTCATGGCAGCCACGTCTTTCTTTTCCGGCGCAGGGCCAAGGTTCCGCAGCCAGCATGGGCGCGGGGAATACTTAGTGGTCAGTAATTCCGAAGGATACAGGTAAAAATAAGCTACCCTGTCGTCCTGTTCCACTACGGCATATAAAGTTCCTCTGTTATTAGGCTGTTCTATTAACATAACCGGCTCAGACATAAGTACATTTTTAAGTCCGCAAAAATACAGTATTCTAAAGCATCACTATAATTCCTGCTCCATTTGCTGTATTTTGTCTGGTATATAATTAATTTTTATGAAGATATATTCCACATTGCTAATGGCACTCCTGGTACTTTGTTCCGTTACACTCACGGCCAAAGAAAGACAATTTTACCAGATCAAGATCTATCATCTGAAAACAAAAGAACAGGAAGCTTTGGTAGATAATTACCTGGAAAAAGCATTTCTTCCCGCGCTGCACCAGGCGGGTATCAAACAGGCCGGCGTTTTCAAACCGGTTACACCTGATACGGCCGACCTCCGGATCTATGTGCTGATTCCCTTCCAGTCGCTCGAACAATTTGTTAACCTGGATAAAACCCTGGCATCCAGCAAAGCATTCAGCACTAACGGGAAAGATTATACAGATGCCGCCTGGAACAATATTCCTTACACCCGTATAGAATCCATCCTGCTACAGGCATTTCCCGGGATGCCCGTACTGGAGGCGCCTTCCTTAACGGCTCCCAAACAGGAACGGGTATACGAATTACGGAGTTATGAAAGCCCTTCCGAAAAGTATCATATCAATAAAGTAAAGATGTTTAATACCGGCGATGAAATCGGCATTTTCCGGAACCTTCACTTTAACGCGGTATTTTATGCTACTGTTATTTCAGGCTCCCGCATGCCTAACCTTATGTACATGACCACTTTCAATAACAAGGAAGACCGTGATGAGCACTGGAAGGCATTTAGTGCAGATCCGAAATGGAAAGCCCTTTCAGCGATGGAAGAATACAGTCACAATGTATCAAAATCAGATATCCTGTTCCTGCGGCCAACAGACTATTCAGACCTTTAGTAAAACATGTGGCGGGCAGCATACCCGCCACATGTTTTTATGATGTTATTTCCCCATTCTCTCCCCACTGTTTTCAGTATTTAACCCTTCTCCGCGTTACAGGGCTCTCCGGTTAAAAAATCCGGCTCAATAATTAAACAAAAAGGCTTAATTTAACTTCCATTATACCCACCAGCAGAATGGAAAATGAGCCACCACACATTTTTCTTCCCTGCAATCAAGACTACATTTTTAAAATTCAAAAACTGATCCCCCATGGCTGATGAAACTCAACAGAAAGTACAGACTGCCCTTGGCGACGTTGCCGCAAGACAACTGGCAATTGCCACCCGCACGGTACCACAAATGTCCAGCATTACTCCCCGCTGGCTAACCCGGTTAATGAGCTGGATCCCCGTAGAATCGGGCGTATACAGGCTTAACAAAGTAAAAGATGAAAGCAATGTAACCGTAGATTGCTCCGGAAGGGATGAACGCGAGCTTCCCCAAACCTACGTGGATTACATCGACAATCCCCGCGAGTATAACCTGAGCGCCGTGAACACGGTGCTGGATGTACACACCAGGGTATCAGACCTCTACAGCAAACCTTACAACCAGATCAGCGAACAGTTGCGGCTGATCATTGAAACAATTAAGGAACGCCAGGAGAGCGAACTAATTAACAATAAGGAGTATGGCCTGCTGAACAGCGTAGTAGCGTCGCAGCGAATTAAAACCCGTACCGGCGCCCCTACGCCCGACGACCTGGATGAACTCATCACCAAAGTATGGAAGGAACCGGGGTTCTTTTTACTGCACCCGCTTACCATTGCCGCTTTTGGCCGTGAATGTACCCGGAGGGGCGTTCCGCCACCTACCGTTTCCCTGTTTGGCTCCCAATTCATCACATGGCGTGGCATCCCGTTGATCCCATCCGATAAAGTGCCTGTTGAAAACGGCAAATCAAAGATCATTCTGCTGCGTACCGGAGAAAGCAGGCAAGGGGTAGTTGGATTATACCAGCCTAATCTTCCCGGTGAACAATCGCCCGGTTTATCCGTACGCTTTATGGGCATTAACCATCAGGCCATTGCTTCTTATCTCGTATCCCTGTACTGTTCACTGGCAGTATTGGTAGACGATGCCATTGCTGTATTGGATGATGTAGAAATAGGCAAGTACCATGAATACAAATAATTTCCAACCAGATGGATTACCGGATATTGCTGCATTGGAAAAACTGGCCAACCAGTTGTTTTCCTCTTTGCAATCCGGTAATGATGTACCCTCCACGGGCTATGCATCAGCTGCTCCCATCCAGGACCCGCTACTGCAGCAGGGAAGCGTAACAGATGTTACGCAGGCGCCAACCAGCTTACCGGATCCTCATTTCTCCGGCAACGGCGGCATTCCCGCTTCCGTAGCAGGCAGCGGTATTTCGCCGTCTGCGCTTAAACAACCGGCAACGGCCTACGATCCGTCTTTTGAACAGGAACTGCAACGCGCGCTGAAAAGTATACCCTCATCATCTTATACGTCCCAGCTGCCTTCTGCAGGAACTTCCTATTACTTCTTACCGGAAAAAACAGCCGGGATCACCGGCGCAACCCAGCCGCCGCTGGATATTAACCGCGTAAGGGCAGACTTCCCGGTATTGCAGGAACATGTGAATGGCCACCGGCTAATCTGGCTGGATAACGCCGCCACCACGCAAAAACCGCGAAGCGTAATTGAGAGGATCAGTTATTTTTATGAACACGAAAATTCAAACATCCACAGGGCTGCTCACGAACTGGCTGCACGCGCCACAGATGCCTACGAAGGTGCCCGGGAAAAAGTAAGGGCCTTCCTAAATGCAGCATCTGTCAATGAAATTGTATTTGTGCGCGGCGCCACGGAAGCCATCAACCTGGTAGCCAAAAGCTGGGGTGAGCAATTCCTGCAGGCGGGCGATGAAATTATTCTGAGCCACCTGGAGCACCATGCCAACATAGTCCCCTGGCAACAGCTGGCTGCAAAAAAAGGATTACAGATAAAGGTAATCCCGGTAGATGAAGATGGGCAGATCATATTGTCTGAATATCAAAAACTGCTTGGCCCTAAAACAAAGCTGGTATCCTTCACGCAGGTGTCCAACGCCCTGGGTACTGTTACTCCTGTACAGCAGATAGTGGAACTGGCTCATCAGGCCGGCGCAAAGGTACTGGTAGACGGCGCTCAGGCAGTATCGCATATGCGCGCAGATGTGCAGCGGCTTAACTGCGACTGGTACGTATTTTCCGGACATAAGGTTTTTGGTCCCACCGGCATCGGCGTGTTGTACGGTAAGGAAGCATTACTGAATGAAACACAACCCTGGCAGGGCGGCGGAAATATGATCAAAGATGTAACCTTTGAACATACGCAGTATCATGCAGCCCCCTGGCGCTTCGAGGCCGGTACCGGTAATATAGCCGATGCCGTAGGACTGGGAGCAGCCATCGACTATGTAAATCATATAGGCATTGATGTTATATACCAGTATGAACATCACCTGCTTGTATATGCTACACAGCTGCTGAAGGAAGTGCCTGGTTTGCGATTAATAGGCACGGCTCCCGACAAAACAAGCGTGTTGTCTTTTGTATTTAAAGATTTCACTACCGAGCAGGTAGGGGCCGCCCTCAACCAGGAAGGGATTGCTGTAAGATCAGGCCATCATTGCGCTCAGCCAATTCTTCGCAGGTTTGGCGTGGAAAGCACCGTAAGGCCGTCGCTGGCATTTTACAACAGCTGCGCGGACATCGATACCCTGGTAAATACCCTGTTGAGATTACGCAGGAGCCGGATATAATTTTTTTTTGTGAGAAGAGATGATCAGCTGTTCGCTTATTTCCAAACAACTGGTCATCTCTTCTTCAAAAAAATCTCATCTCACAAAAAGAAAAACAGCAATACCACAACGGCCCAAAACGAGCCACAGCACTATATTACACTCGTTTTAATTTCCTTCTGAAAAATATCACTCCCCTGAAACATGCGGCTGTGCTCATAAAAAACAACATTTAAATTTTGCGGTTTAAATTATTTACCTACATTTGCACCTCACATTGCGAGGTAGAGCAGAGGTAGCTCGTCGGGCTCATAACCCGAAGGTCAGTGGTTCGAATCCGCTCCTCGCTACAAAAATGAAAGTCCTGTACACACGTGCAGGACTTTTTTTATAGGTCGGCAGATCAAAAAATAAATAGTATTATTACAGCAGGCAATCAATATACTGAAAGCAGTTTTGTTAGCCATCAACCCAATCCCTAAATAAAATTTTATTTAATCAATGAAACAAAAACCTTCAATGGCATTTGTTGCCGCCTCCTGGGTGGCCGTATTTGCAGGCATCCTGGGCTTTATCATTGGCCTGTGGAATGCATCCACTATGCAGCTGAATGAAAAAGGGTATTACTTCACCGTGCTGATGTACGGCCTGTTTTCCGCCGTATCTGTACAGAAGTGTGTACGCGACAGGCTCGAAGGCGTTCCGGTAACAGATATTTATTATGGTCTCAGCTGGGTGTCGATGCTGCTCACTATCCTGCTGCTTACCATCGGCTTATGGAACGCTACCCTTGCGCCAAGTGAAAAAGGTTTTTATGCCTTCGCATTTCTGCTGAGCGTTTTCGGCGCCATTACCGTTCAGAAAAATACCCGCGATACCCAGGCGGCGAAAGCCTCCGGCACAGCGAATGATATTCAATAGTTTCTTCAACAGGAAGGCCGCTAAGCAGCCTTCCTGTTATTTCCCCTTCCTCTTTTTCCGGATTCTATAAATACTTTTCCTGAATCGATTTCAGACGCAATTGATGCAATGCTACCTTTGCATCACCCCTCTGTGCCGCGCTGAATTACCAGTAAGCGCCTTCACAGGTATAAGATTCATCTATCCATGACACCCTGGTAATATATCTGCAAAGTGATTAACTGGCTTCCAGTTAATCACTTTGTTCTTTCCTGCTGCTATATGAAATACTTCCGTATAATACTTACCAGCGCTCTCCTGTACACTATTATGTAGACAAACTGCTGCTCACCTATAGCGCTTTGCAAACAAAAGAAAATATAACTGCACGGCTGGAAAAGCTCTATACCAAAATGGCCGTTGTTACTGACTATACTGCATCGGAAGATTTCATTGAAGATGTAAAGCTGGTAATAGATAATATGGGCCGGGTAGACCCATCTCTTAACAACAATGACCTGAATGCCCGCCGGATGGCGGTTTGGTTAGTTTCTTTCTGGGCCCGGCGGTATAATGAAGGTAACCAGCAAACCGTTTATGAGATCCTGAAAGAAATCAGTGATATGTATGGCGGCGATTAATTCCCCGCGGATTTCATTTCCTGCATCTCAAAAAAAAATGTTAAAAATCATTTCATTTAATACAAATAAATACTACTTTTATTCCGTGGCAGGAGAAAATGTGTGGTATAATCTGACTTGTTATTTCAGAAAAGATTCCAGTGAATCTTTTTTTTGAACCTATTGCTAAATCGATTTTTTTAATAGGTACTATGATAAACACCGGGAAATCCATGTATGACACACCCGCGTATGAAGAAAAAAATATAGTAATTGAAATGTATTCCAGGTAAAAGCTAATTGAAACTTGTTATTTTGATTGTTTGCTAAATCGATATACTACTGTATAAAGTAAGTACTGTAAGGAATCGTACATTTTGCTTATGCGAATATAAGGGAACCATTGCCTGTCCGACGGAAACCGGGCAGCATCTTCAGCAGAAGATATTTTTCACAATTAAATGAGTAAACCAGCATCTGAAAAATTTTAAAAAATAGCCTGCAGGCTTATTGCTAAATCGTTTTTTCAATAAGCGACACCGGCTTTTCTTTATTAACCAACTTCAATTAATTGATATGCACAAACGATCCACGTTTTGGGCACGGACCTGCTTTGCCAGTATGGTACTGATGCTCTTCTCGCTGTTCGCCTTCTCACAGGGCAAAAATGTATCCGGAAAAGTAACGGATGCCAACGACAACACGGCTATTCCCGGCGTATCTGTTCAGATCAAAGGGACCAGCTCCGGTACCATCACCAAAGCCGACGGTACCTTCAGCTTACAGGCGCCTGAAAATGCTGTGCTGATATTCACTTTCGTCGGCTATCTTCCACAGGAAGTGCCTGCATCCGCTTCCGCTATGAACATTAAACTGGCAGCATCTGTAAAATCGCTGCAAGACGTAGTAGTAGTGGGTTATGGTACACAAAAAAGAAATGAAGTAACTACTTCAGTGGCTACCGTAAAAGCAGAAAATTTTAACCAGGGCGGCTCCCGCTCCCCTATGGATCTGATCCAGGGTAAAGTGGCCGGCTTATCTGTTACCAGAACACAGGGCAACAACCCCAACAGCGGCGCTTCCATACAAATCAGGGGCATTAGCTCCGTATCCGGGGATATGAACCCGCTGATCGTAATTGATGGTATTCCCGGCGGTAACCTCGACCTATTGCAGCAAGATGACATCGCCACCTTCGATGTACTGAAAGATGGTTCTGCGGCGGCTATTTATGGTACCCGCGGTAATAACGGGGTAATTCTCATCACTACCAAAAAAGGTAAAGCCGGGGATCCGCAATATACCTACTCTACTTACCTGCAACGCGAAGCTGTTGCCAAAAGGCCAAGTATACTGAGTGCTGCAGAATATGTAAAAGTAGCCGGTGCAACCAACAACCAGGGCGCCGATGTAGATATGTATGATCTTCTGCTCGACAAAAACAACCTCAGTCATTATCACAACTTCGCAGCCTCCGGTGGTACTGCAAACAGCAATTACCGCGCGTCCCTTTACTACAACGATGCCAACGGTATTGCTATCGAAAACGGCCGCAAACAATATGGAGGAAGGGTGAATGTAAACCAGACCGGTTTACAGGGCATGCTCACCATGCAGTTCAACCTGGCAGGTAATTTCAGCAAAGCCAACTTAAACGGTGGTAACAGCGGTGGCGGAGATAATAAAGCCGGTAACGCAGGCGCCGATTTTGAGCAGGCAGTACAACGGAATCCTACCGCTCCCATCTTTGGCCCTGATGGTAAATATGTGGAAACAAATGGTTTCAATAACTATAACCCACTGGCCCGTTTACGGCAGGAATTATATGACAGGGATCAAAAAACCTATTCGGGAGATGTACGCCTGACACTGGAGCCTATACATGATCTGAAATTTTCTGCTTTCGGCGCTATTGTCCGCGACGAATATACCGACCGCCAGTATAAAATGAAGGCCTCCCGCTCTTCCATTCAGGACTTCCAGGGTGGCGGTTATGCGTATAAAGCCAATTCCGCCGCTATGGACAAAACCTTTGAGGCTACGGTCGACTACACAAAAACAGTCGCCTCAGACCATACATTCAATGTGCTCGGCGGCTACAGCTATCAATACAGCACGCTGGAAAAGTATTCCATGGATAATAATGGTTTCCTCACCGATGCGTTTGAAGACTGGAACATTTCTGCAGGTAACGCATTAAATGATCCCAAACTTCCCCGCCCTTCACAAAGCAGTAACAAGGTAGATAATACCCTCATTGCGTTCTTTGGCAGGTTGAACTATAACTACAAACAGAAATACATGTTGCAGGCTATCCTGCGCCATGAAGGCTCTTCCCGTTTCGGCGCCAATTACAAGTGGGGTAACTTTCCCGCTGTATCTGCAGGATGGGTGATTTCAAAAGAAGCCTTTATGCAGGACATCACTGTAATCAATAACCTGAAACTCCGCGCAGGCTATGGTATTACCGGTAACCAGGGCATTCCCAACTATCAATCGCTCATCACCTTGGGAACAGGTGGCGCTTACCTTCAGTACGGTAAATGGATCCAGACTTACGGGCCTAATAAAAATCCGAACCCGGACCTGAGATGGGAAAAAAAGAAAGAATTCAACGTAGGTGTTGACTTCTCCGTGCTGCAAAGCAGGATCGGCGGTTCCATTGATGTGTACAGCCGCAGAACACAGGATCTGTTATTCAACTACACCGCACAGCTGCCTTCCAACATCCTGGATAATATCTTTACCAACGTAGGTGAGATCTCCAACAGCGGGGTGGAAGTAGTGATCAATACCGTACCGGTAAAAACCAAAGATTTTACCTGGAACAGTGATATCGCCTTCAATTCCCAGCGGAATAAAATGGTGTCATTCTCCAACCAGATCTATAAAGCCACTGAACAGTATTATGGAGATCTCCCTTCTCCGGGTAACCTTGGCCAGGCCATCCGCGTAGTAGAGGGCGGTCCGCTGGGTACTTTCTACGGCTATCGCTACGCCGGTCTTACCGACGATGGCAAATGGCTGTTCTACAAAAAAGACGGCAGCAAAGCCACTACTTCCCAAATCAATCCGGACGATAAAACAGTGATCGGAAATGGTATTCCAAAGTACATGGCTTCCTGGAACAATACTTTCCGTTACAAAAACTTTGACCTGAGTATTTTCCTCCGCGGCAAATTCGGTTTCGATATCCTGAACCTGCAGGATATGTACTTCGGTAACAAAAAATGGACACCGAATAACATGTTATCGTCTGCCATCGGTAAAAATGCCAAGCTGAACGATGATCCCCAGTTCTCAGATTACTACCTGGAAAAAGGAGATTTTGTAAAACTGGATAACATCACCCTCGGTTATAATTTCAAACTGAAAACCAAATATATCCGCAACCTGCGTGTATATGCCAGCGGCCGTAATATTGCCACCATTACCAAATACAGCGGTCTTGATCCTGAGCTGCAGGATACTGCGCTGGATTCCGGTATAGATGGAAGAGGATTTTATCCACGTACCCGCTCCTATACTATCGGATTGAACCTTGGATTTTAAAAGCAACAAATTGTAACGTATGAAAAAAAGTAATGCATATATCAGCGCAGCCTTGCTGGCTCTCGGATTGAGTGCCTGCACCAAGCTCGATGAAAAACCATACAGCGAAATTATTTCAGATAACTTTTATAGTAATAAAGAAGAAGTACTGTCTGCCGTACTGCGCCCGTTTACCCATGCCGGCGCATGGGCTGCACCTACAGGTCAAACCGGTTACTGGCGCCTGCAGGAACTATCTGCCGACCAGCTGGCATGGCCACAGAAAGGCAGGCACGGCTATGATGGCGGTAACTGGATCCGCCTGCATAACCATACCTGGATTGCGAATGAAGACAATGCCTGGAATCCGTGGCGACTGATGTTCTGGGGCGCAGGTTTCTGTAATAATACGCTGAAAGATCTGTCGGCTATGGACTTTGCCAAAATTGGTATGACCAATGAAGACAAAGCCTCATTTATTGCAGAAACAAAAGTAGTGCGTGCCTGGCATTACCTGAAACTGATGGACCTGTATGGTAACATTCCCATCGTAACAGAAGTAGGCGAGCCGGCATCTCCGGCTACCAAATCCCGTAAAGAGGTATTTGAGTTTGTTGAAAAAGAGCTCAAAGAAAATGTAGAACTGTTGAAGCCACTATCTGCAGATATGGTGGGCCGCGCTACCAAAGCAGGCGGCTATGCCATGCTGGTGGAACTGTATCTCAACGCACAGGAATGGACAGGTACTCCACGCTGGGACGACTGCATTACCTATTGCAACAAGATCATTGCCGGCGACGGCGGTTCCCTGAGCGGCGCTGTGCCGGCACTGGAACCGGATATTTTCCGTGCTTTTGCCAACAACAACAATACCTCTCCGGAAAACCTGTTCCAGCTTGCCTATGACCTTAGAGCAGGTAACTCCCGCTTTGGTTGGCAAGGTGATTTCTGGCACTACCGTCAACGCCAGATCTATAACGCTGATGTAGATGGAAACAACAGTATCGTTGTTATTCCTACTGCTTATGATGCGTATAAGGACAATGACCTCCGCAAGCAGAAATGGATGCTGATCGGACCTCAGAAAAAAGATCCGGCACTGCGCACCAGCGTTGGCGACAGCCTGGTACTCGGTACAGAAGAATACAACGGTAAACCGCTTGTTTTTGTAAAAGAGATCCGCAGGAATTCTGAAGGTGCAAGCGGCGCCGGTGGTATGACGCAGGGTGAAGAAAACAGCGGTGCACGTTTCGCTAAATATGTACCCGGCAAACAAGACGATCCTAATTACTGGGGCAACGACTTCGTATTATATCGCTTAACAGAAATCTATTTCAACAAGGCTGAAGCATTGATGAGAAAAAATAATGGCATTGCTACACAGGAAGCTGTTGATCTTATCAACACCTGTAAGAAAAGGGCATTCAAGCCGGAAGACTGGGCCGCTGAAGCATATACTGCTACCAGTCTCACCATGAACGAGCTGCTCGCAGAAAGAGGCCGTGAGTTCATCTTTGAAGGCAAACGCCGCTCAGACCTGATCCGTTTTGGCAAGTTCACTACCGGCAGCTGGTGGGATCATCAACCATCTGCTGATAAGTACAAGCTGTTCCCGATTCCGTTTAAACAAACAAGTATTAATCCTAACCTGGTTCAAAACCCGGGTTACTGATAAACTGATTTGGGTGAGAAGCAGTAAACGGCTTCAACCCCGGATGCGGAAAACCCAACGGCCGTCTCTTCACTGAGATGGCCGTTTCTTTTTTGTATTTAATAAGCAAGTAATTCGTCGATAGCCGCAGCTACTTTTGCAGGCGTTGGCAGCATTGCAGCCTCCAGGCCGGTATTCAGCGGAACGGCCGGCAGGTCCAGCGCTCCAAGTGTAAATACCGGGGCATCAAGGAACCGGAAACATGTTTGCTGTATACGTCCGGCCAGTGCCTGGGAAAAAGAGTTATTCAGTTGTTCTTCTGTAAGGATCAGGCATTTCCCATGTTGCTTCACCATTTCATATACCAGTTCTTCATCCATTGGGAAAAGTGTGCGAAGATCTACAATAGTTACCTGCCCCGGATATTTTTGAGCAGCCGCTTTAGCCCAATATACTCCCATACCGTACGTGATAATACAAACTGTATTTCCCTGCGCGGTATCCTTAGGATGCGCATGTTGTATAATATTTCCTTTCCCCAATGGCAACACATAATCTGCTGCGGGCTCAATTGTCATGGCATCCAGTGTTCCCGGCACCTTGCTCCAGTATAACCCTTTATGTTCCAGCATAACAACCGGGTTGGGATCGAGGAACGCCGCCTTCATCAGGCCTTTCATATCCGCGGCATTGGAAGGGTACACTACTTTAATACCCTTGATGCTTAGCAACGTGGATTCTATGCTGCCTGAATGATAGGGCCCTCCCCCGCCATATGCCCCGATGGGCACACGGATAAGGGTTTGTACCGGGAATTTGCCATTACTCAGGTAACACGATTTTGAAATTTCCGTTACCAGCTGGTTAAATCCCGGGTAAATATAATCGGCAAACTGTACTTCCACTATGGGTTTTACGCCTGCGGCAGACAGGCCGGCAGTAGCCCCTATAATATACGCTTCCTGTATCGCGGTGTTATATACGCGGTGTGCCCCGAATTTTTCACCCAATGTCGCCGCTTCCCGGAAAACGCCTCCCAGTCTTACGCCCACATCCTGCCCAAACAAAATAGCTTCCGGGTATTGTTGCATAATTTCTTCCACCGCATGCAAAGCGGCATCCACCATTATTACTTTGGATTTGCCCACAGGTGAACGGGTACCGCTTTCCGTTGTTATAGCGGCCGGCGCAAATACGTGTTCCTGCACTGTTTCAGGCAACGGATCCGGTGCCTGTACCGCTTTATTGAAAGCAGCCTGTATATCACTGGCCGCCGTTTTTTCAATTTCATCCAGTTGAGAAGCACTTACCCCGTGTTTCAATAAAAGCGCCTTTAGTTTGGGAACAGGGTCATTGGCAGCATGCTTCTCCAGGTCTTCCGCGGTGCGATACCATTCTTTCCGCACGCCGGAGGTATGATGTCCCAGCAAGGGTACGTTGGCCTGCACCAATATTGGGCGTCGCTCATGTCTTACGTAACTGATGGCTGTTTCCATAGCGGCATAACTGGCGGTAAAATCGCTGCCATCCACCTGCATGCGCTCCAGTCCTTTGAAACCGGCCGCATATTCATACGCATCCATTGTTCTTACTTCTGCTGCTGTGGCCGAAATGCCCCATTCGTTGTCCTGTACCAGATAAATCACCGGCAACTGTTTCAGTACTGCAAACTGCAGGGCCTCGCTCACTTCTCCTTCTGTAACGCTGCCATCTCCAAGGGAGCACAGCACGATGGGCAATTCTCCATCAGGGCCTCTTTTCAGCAGGGAGGAATGGATTTGCTCCAGGTATTGCACACCCTGGGCTATACCGGTGGCAGGGATCACCTGCATACCGGTGGCGCTGCTCTGGTGCGGGATCTGCGGCTTATTAGCCTCTTTACTGTTGGGGTGACTGTAATAAGATCTTCCGGCGGAAAAAGGATCATCTGCTTTCGCCAGCAGCTGGAGCATTAATTCATAGGGAGTGAAGCCCATGGCAAGGAGCATGCTCTCATCCCGGTAATAGGGGCTCACAAAGTCCCAGGGCCGTAACTGTAGTCCCGTGGCTATTTGTATGGCTTCATGCCCCCGGGAAGTAGAGTGAACATATTTGCAGATGGACCTGTTTGCCTCATAGGTAGCGGCCATACTGCCGGCTTCGCACATCAATCGCCAGGCTGTAAGTAATTCAGTCCGTTCGCCGGTATTACCACCTGTATTGGAGGCAGGCGTTTTAAAAGTTGAAACGCTTGTGCTATCTTTAAACACAATAAGACTGTTTTGGTGATGACGGTAAATTAAAAACAATAGTTGCCATAGCAACAGTTGCTAATGCAAATTAAATAATATGACTGATACTTTCGTCAGTAATCCATCTTTTTTTAAGCTGGATGCTACGCTCAAAAAATTACGCAACTATTGGCAAAAAACGTTTGATGCCCAACAGAAGGACATTACAGTGGATCAATGGCTGCTGATAGAGAATTTATATAAACATAAAAAAACCACGCATAATGAGCTGGCCCGTAATACTTCGAAAGATATTACCACTATTTCCCGCATTATTGAGCTTCTGGTAAAAAAGGGGCTGGTAAAAAGGGAGGCCGATGTATACGACCGGCGTAAGGTGTATTTACAGCTTACCCCTGAAGGTGTGGAAAAATATAAGGATGTGAAGTCGCTGGTGTACGATATGCGAAAAATTGGGTGGAAAACCCTGACTGAGGCGGATTACGCGGAATTAACGCGGATACTCGACACGATTTATGCAAATATTCCCTAAATCGGCATTTGTCCTGGAACACTGATTACGACGATTATACTGATTTGTTTGATTTGTTCTTGTTTGATTCTTTTTCTATACTAACACTCTGTATAGCTCCGGTATGGATACTCCCGGGTTCCGCCGTAGTTCCACCATATATACGCCATATTTGCGCCGGAGTTACCCCATATCTATAAGATATGGCTTATCTGCGGCTCACCATTATTTTAATTATCTGTCAATATTAACGGATTCCACAAATAAACGGCAATAATCGCCAAAATAAAGGGAGATGAAAGTGATTAACACCCTCATCTCCCTATATATTTAAGATCAGACCAATCAGCAAAATCAGCCTGATCACTGTTCCAAGACAAAACCCGCGGAGGCTGTGCTATTTAACAGAAAATTCCAGCAGGCTGTCATTTTCAATAAATGCTTCAAAGTTGTCTCCTATTTCTGTTGGTCCTACACCTGCGGGGGTACCGGTAAAAATGAGGTCTCCTATATTCAGGGTAAAGAAGCGGGAGATGTATGCTACCAGGAAATCGAAGGAAAACAAGAGATCCTGTGTGTTTCCTGATTGGGCCAATGCTTTGTTTTTATAAAGGCAGAAGTTAATGTCTTTTTTATCCATTTCCGGGGTGATAGGTATAAAGTTCCCTACCACGGCGGAGTTGTCGAACGCTTTGGCTATTTCCCAGGGTAATCCCTTTGCCTTTTGTTTATCCTGCAGGTCCCGTGCGGTGAAATCGATGCCTACCGAGATATGATCATAATATTTATCTGCAAATTTTTCCTGGATATGTTTACCGTTTTTACTCACCCTGAGCACCAGTTCACATTCATAATGCAGGTTGGTAGTAAATTCCGGGTAATAGAATGGGTGGCCGTTTTGCAGCAACGCATTCTTTGGTTTCATAAATAACACAGGCTCTGTGGGCACTTCATTCTTTAATTCCCTGGCATGGTCGGCGTAATTCCTGCCTACGCAAATAATTTTCATAATGCGTTTGTTTTTAAGGTATAAAAAAAGGAGATAGGGATCAGATGAACAAATTTATTTCACAGATGGGAAGGTCAGTTTATTACTGTCGTTCATGGTACGGGCAATGCCAATACTGGCAAAGCTTTCAATAATATCCGAACATTTCCATATTTTCTCTTCCACTATCCGTTCTTCCGTGTTTTTCCATTTACTGAGCACAAATTCCACCTGGCGGCCTTTGGGATAGTTGTTTCCTACGCCGAAGCGAAGGCGGGGGTACTGATTGGTACCCAGGGATTCCTGGATGCTTTTCAGTCCGTTATGACCGGCATCACTTCCTCCGGGGCGTAAGCGGAGCACATCCAGCGGCAGGGCAAGGTCGTCCAGGATTACGAGCAGGTTCTCCATGGGGATCTTTTCCTTATCCAGCCAGTATTTTATGGCCTTACCGCTCAAATTCATGTAAGTGGTAGGCTTAATAACAATAAATGTTTTGCCTTTCCATTTACATTCTGCCACATCAGCCAGGCGATCGTTCCTGAAAGTGGCCTTATGCCTGGCCACAAAATCATCTACCACGTCAAAGCCTATATTATGACGGGTATGCTTGTATTCGTCGCCAATATTGCCTAATCCTGCTATTAAGTATTTCATGAGCGTCGTTTTCGGAGCTGGAGATTTCCAAAATTAAAAAGCCCCTCTAAAAGTAGAGAGGCTTTTTGGAAAAATATATCTAAAAGATTATTTCTTTTTAGCATCTTTTTCAGCAGTTGCTTCTTCCTGGCGCAGCTGACGGGTCATTACCACTGAAGCGATAGGAATACGCGGAGAGTTGGTAATTTCAATACCTTCCAGTTTCACGTCTTCTACACGGATGTTTGCGTTCAGTTCCAGGTTATCGATGTTCACTTCGATATTTTCAACCAGGTGCTTAGGTAACGCTTTTACCTTCAGTGCCTTCAGTTTGCTAACCAGCTTACCACCGGCTTTAACACCTACGGAAGAACCTACCAGTTTGATTGGAATAGTAACAGATACCTGTTTGTCTTCCACCAGTTCCATAAAATCAACGTGAGCGAGTGCATCAGTAACTACATCGAACTGCAGATCTTTCAATACGCATCTGTAAGTTTTAGCACCCAGTTTAATTTCTGCAATCTGGAAAGCTGCAGTGTAAACCAGTGATTTGAATGCTTTGGCAGGAGCTGAAAAATTAACAGTTTCTGCACCCCCATAAATAACGCAAGGCACTTGTTCCTCAGAACGGATCTGGCGGGTGGCTTTTTTGCCGAATTCGCTCCTGAGTTGTCCTTCGATGGTTATTGTGTTCATTGTTTAGACAATTTATATTGATGATTAAAAATACTTATTAGGCCTCTCCCCGGCGGTGGCTGTGAATAAACAGGCTGGTGATCGATTTGTTTTCATGCATATTACGGATGGCTACCGCAAAAAGCTCTGCAACAGATATCACTTTGATCTTGGAACCTGCTCCCTGTGGTTTGATAGGAATGGTATCACATACCACTATCTCCTCCAGCACTGATTTCTCGATATTTTCGTACGCATTTCCACTGAAAACAGGATGGGTACAAAATGCACGTACACTTCTTGCGCCTTTTTCCTTTAACAGGTTAGCGGCTTTTGAAAGTGTTCCCGCAGTATCACAGATGTCATCAATGAGCACTATATCCCTGTTAGTCACATCTCCTATCACTACCATAGATGCTATTTCATTGGCACGTTTACGATGTTTGTCGCAAATAACCATCTCAGCATTAAAGTAAGACGCTACTTCACGTACCCTATTGGTACTACCTACGTCAGGGGACGCAAAGGTAAGGTTTTCCAGTCTTAAATTCTCTATATAAGGAATAAAAATAGCTGAACTATCCAGGTGGTCTACCGGGATATCAAAGAAACCCTGGATCTGCGGAGCATGTAAATCCATGGTTATCACCCTGTTAGCTCCTGCGGAGGTAAGCAAATTTGCCACCAGTTTAGACCCGATAGCCACACGGGGCTTATCTTTTCTATCCTGGCGCGCATATCCGAAATAGGGTATTACAGCAGTGATATAGCCGGCAGAAGCACGTTTGGCGGCATCTATCATCAACAGCAGTTCCAGAAGGTTATCTGAAGGAGCACTGGTTCCCTGGATCAGGAAAACATAATCGCCCCGGATACTTTCCAGGAATACAGGCTGGATCTCGCCGTCGCTGAATTTCTGAATTTTTACTTTGCCAAGACCGCCATTAAGACCCTTGCCATATTTCTTGGCAATTTTCTCGGCCAATGCCGGATTACTGTTGCCGGTGAAAATTTTTACTGAAGGTTGCATACTAGATACTAGTGGAAAAGAGGTTGCAAAACTAGGATTTTTGGGAGTACCAGCCTGATTTTTTTTCAAATACAAAATACATATCTGCTAAAGATCAACTATAAATAACACATTATCATAACGTTTAAAAAGGTAAAGCGTCCCGAAAAATTCCCATAACGATTGGTTTTACCGAATATAATGATTTTATAATGATCTGCTGGTATAAGTAAAGAAAAATGTGTTTGGGTTGCGGAAGGTCTCA
This sequence comes from Chitinophaga polysaccharea, assembly GCF_902150045.1. Taxonomy (GTDB): domain Bacteria; phylum Bacteroidota; class Bacteroidia; order Chitinophagales; family Chitinophagaceae; genus Chitinophaga; species Chitinophaga polysaccharea_A. The sequence continues at coordinate 485,645 of NZ_CABFVU010000002.1, read as the reverse complement.
TGATAGGTTCGTATATTTGGATAAATGGAATAAGTATGTTTGTTAACGTTAACCCGGCTCCCCACCTGGCTATTCGTAAATGGCCTGAAAATGAAAAGCCCAGAGAAAAACTAATCAATATTGGCGCGTTTGCTCTAAGCGATGCAGAACTGCTGGCCATACTGCTTCACACGGGGCATAAAAGCAAATCAGCCCTGGAACTGGCAAAGGAAATCCTCCGGCTGGCCGATAATAACCTTGCAGAACTGGGGAAAATAAATGTAAAAAAACTGCAAAAACTTCGCGGAGTGGGTTATGCAAAGGCCGTTACCATACTGGCGGCTATGGAACTGGCCCGCAGGCGGCAGGCTGGCAGTATCCATAAAAAAACAGTGATCAACAGTGGGTCAGACGCTGCCCTGTTTTTCAAACCCATGCTTGCAGACAAGCCCTTTGAAACATTTCACGTATTATTCCTCAGCAATGCCAATAAAGTGCTCGGCTACCGCCATCTCAGCACAGGCGGTATCACCAGCACTGTAGTGGATCCCCGTATCATTTTCCGGGAAGCGCTCGATACAGGCGCCACTAAGCTATTACTCTGTCATAACCACCCATCCGGCAGCCTACGCCCCAGCCAGGCAGATCTCCGGATCACCAGCAGGATAAAAGATATGGGAATGCTCTTCGATATACAGGTAATGGACCATATCATTGTGTCCGAAACCGGCTATTACAGCCTTGCGGAAGAAGGGATGATATAAATCCCGAAATGTGTTTTACTTTCGCACATATTTATTCATTTTCCATATGCTCAAAATAGGACTCTTCGGCGTAGGACATTTAGGTAAGATACACCTCTCTCAACTGGCCACTATGAAAGATATAGAAGTTGTAGGCTTCTATGATCCCAACAATGCAAATGCAGCCAGCATCTCAGAGCAATATAATATTCCACGGTATACTACCGCGGAAGAACTGATACAGTCGGTAGATGCCATCGATATTGTGGCCCCTACCACCCTGCACTTCAAATTATGTGAACTGGCCATCCGCAATGGCAAACACATATTCGTGGAAAAGCCCATGACCAACACCATGGATGAAGCCAAAACACTGGTAAAGCTGGTAGAAGAAGCGAATATCAAATTCCAGGTAGGTCATGTGGAAAGATTTAATCCTGCTTATCTTGCCCTCAAAGGATACGATCTTAAGCCCATGTTCATTGAAGTACACCGCCTGGCAGAATTCAATCCCCGCGGTACAGATGTGAGCGTTATCCTTGATCTCATGATCCATGACATCGACATTGTGCTGAGCATCGTGAAATCTACCGTTAGCCGTATTTCCGCCAGTGGCGTGGCTGTTATGAGCGACACACCGGATATTGCCAACGTACGCATCGAATTCCATAACGGCTGTGTGGCCAATCTCACTTCCAGCCGGATTTCCCTGAAAAAGATGCGCAAAATGCGTCTCTTCCAGAAAGATGCCTACATCGGCATCGACTTCCTCGATAAGAAAACAGAGATCATTAAACTCAAAACACCGGAAGACGAAGGCTTATTCACCCTGGATATTGAAACCAACAGCGGCAAAAAAACTATTGCTATTGATAACCCGGAAATAAAGCAATCCAATGCCATCCGGATGGAACTGGAAATGTTCCGCGACAGCATCCTGCAAAATAAGCCGGTAGCCGTTAATGCCATAGATGGCCTCCAGGCAATGGATGTAGCCCACCAGATCCTGGCAAAAATAAATAAGGGGTTGTCTGAAACTGCTTCTGCTAAATAATTAATACCTGTAACAAACGCTGCTGTCAGTCCGTCTCCATATAACAACAATCATATATGAAACGAATTCTTTTTGTACTGACAGCGGCGCTGCTCATGACTTCCTGTTTCCATGACCCTCCTGTCATATCTCAATACATGTGGCATTACGAAACCCTTTGCAATGATCCCTGGGGAAAAGCGCTCTCCACCAACAGCGATACAGTATCTGCCTGGCTTACCAAACAAAAAATCAAATTTGAACATGTAACTATCCGGGGACAAATATTTCCGGCTGCGGCAAATCACACCAACTGTGATACCCTTACTACCCGGCGGATTGAGGCAGATATTATGCTGGAAGACACCGCAAAAGCAAGAGCAGCCGGCTTCACCAGCAGGTAACATTATTTCATATACCCGTTACCGTGCCCACTATCCCCGTTGCTCCAGCAGTACTGCTGCAATCGCAAGATCGAGCGGCCGGGTGATCTTAATATTGGATTCTTCACCCTGCAGCAAATGCACGGGATGCCCTAAACGCTCCACAACGGTAGCTTCATCTGTAAATAACGGATCATAGGGCAGTTCAAAGGCTGGCAGGATCAATTCTGAAAGGAAAGTTTGCGGCGTCTGGATAATCCTGAAACGATCACGGTCCACAGCAGCATTACTACCGGCTGATATCTCCCGGATACTATCTTTCATTTCAATTACCGGAACAGCACTGCCATAGGCCAGGGCGGCTTCATAACAGGCACGGATCAACGTAGTGGATACCAGCGGGCGAACGCCATCGTGTACAAATACCACGGAAGGCTGCTTTACCAGCTGCAACCCGTTCTTTACAGAATGGAAACGGGTATCTCCTCCTTTTGTGATGGTGATATGCGGCAGGTTATCAAAAGCCTGCAACAGGTGATTGGCGAAAGTAAAATGCGCTTCAGGCAGTACCAGCACTATCTCCATATCCGGAAACGCAGCCGCAAAAGCAGCAATGGTATGATACAATACGGGCTTGCCGGATAGTTCCAGGAACTGTTTGGGGACAGCACTCTGCATCCGGGTACCGGACCCGCCGGCAACGATGATAGCAACTTTTTTATATTCCATATAAAAAGATCGGGGATTTCCTTATCCAGTAGGCTGAATAAGAAAATCCCCGAAAAATGCTTTGTAATTAAACGATCAGCATGGCATCGCCATAACTGAAGAAACGGTATTTCTCTTTAATCGCCTGCTGATAAGCCTCCATGATCAGGTCATATCCTGCAAAAGCACAGGTCATGATGAGCAGGCTGGTTTTTGGCAGGTGGAAGTTTGTTACCAACGCATTTGGAATAGCAAAATCATACGGCGGATGAATGAATGTGTTAGTCCATCCTTCAGCAGCTTTCAGGTGGTTTTGCGCAGTTACGGAAGACTCAACAGCACGCACGGAAGTAGTTCCGATAGCACAGATCTTGCGGTTTTCCTCTTTGGCCTTGTTCACCACTTTCACAGCGTGTTCTTCAATATGAAAATACTCCGCGTCCATTTTGTGCTTGCTCAGGTCTTCCACCTCAATAGGACGGAAAGTACCTAAACCAGTGTGCAGGGTTACTTCTGCAAACTTAACACCCTTAATTTCCAAACGTTTGATCAACTCACGGCTAAAGTGCAAACCTGCAGTAGGTGCAGCTACAGCGCCTTCATATTTGGCATACACAGTCTGGTAACGCTCCTTATCTTCATCTTCCGGTTTACGTTTGATATACTTAGGCAACGGAGTTTCACCCAGCTGATCAAGCACCTGTTTGAATTCTTCGTCATTACCTTCGAATAAGAAACGGATAGTACGGCCTCTTGATGTAGTGTTATCAATCACTTCTGCCACCAGCGTCTCGTCGTCGCCAAAATACAATTTGTTGCCCACACGGATTTTACGTGCCGGGTCAACAATTACATCCCACAGTCGGTTTTGCTTGTTCAGCTCACGCAGCAGGAATACTTCAATTTTTGCTCCTGTTTTTTCTTTACGGCCATATAACCTTGCAGGAAACACCTTTGTATTGTTCACAATCATTACATCCTTATCGTTAAAATAACCAAGGATGTCTTTGAATACTTTGTGCTCAATTTTGCCGGTATTGCGATGTACCACCATTAAACGTGATTCATCTCTTGTCTTGGTAGGGTGCTGGGCGATCAGATTTAAAGGAAGATCGAATTTGAACTGTGATAGTTTCATATTACGGTATGAATAAATTTTTAGAGGTGCAAAGTTACCGATTATTATCTACATCATCAAAAATGATATTAAATAATAATAGACAACCAGTTATATATTATATTCCTTTAGGAATGGCTGCTATCAGCTGTTGGGTATAAGGATTTTCGGGGTGATTGTATACCTTGTCGGCTGCGCCCTGTTCTACAATCTTCCCTTTTTGCATCACCATCATCCGGTCGCTGATAAACCTTACCACTGAAAGATCGTGCGAAATAAAGATACAGGTAAACCCCAGCTCCTCGCGTAGCCGGATCAGCAGGTTAAGAACCTGGGCCTGCACACTTACGTCCAGCGCCGCTACAGATTCATCACAGATAATAAAAGACGGTTCTACTGCCAGCGCCCTGGCAATTACCACCCGTTGCCGCTGCCCGCCGGAAAACTCATGGGGGTACCGGTTAAAATGCTCCGGCAACAGGTTTACCTTCTCCAGTAATTCCAGCACCCTGGCTTTCCGCCGTTGCTCTGTATTGTAAAGCCCGTGTACCATCATTGGCTCCAGTATGGCGGCGCCAATGGTTTTCCGTGGATTCAGCGAAGCATAAGGATCCTGAAAAATAAGCTGCATATCCTTTCGCAGCGCTCTCATTCCGGCTGCAGATAAACTTCGTATATCCTGGCCTTTATAAACAATACTTCCGGCAGTTGGTTCTGCAAGCCTTAACAACGACCGTCCCAGGGTAGTTTTACCGCAGCCGGATTCACCTACCAGGCCCATTGTTTCACCAGTCATTACCTGGAAACTCACATCATCTACCGCCCTGACCCATTGCAGCACCTTACCGGTAATACTTCTTTTTACCGGGAACCAGGTTTTCAGCTGATGCACTTCCAGTAATGGTACAGCTAAGGCCAGTTGTTGCTCCCGCTGCTTCAGGACTGCTTCGGGTATTACCAGCGACTGCATCACATCGCGGATGGCGCCGGCTTTTTCGTGTATCTGTCCACGTGAGTCCGTTTCCATAAAATCCCGGATCACCGGTAACCTGCTCAAACGTTTATCCAGTGGGGGCCTGCAAGCCAGTAAGCCCTTGGTATACGGGTGCTGCGGATGCAGAAACACTTCTTTAACCGTTCCCTCTTCCACAATATTCCCTTTATACATCACCACTACCCTTTCCGCTATTTCTGCTACCACGCCTAAGTCGTGCGTAATAAAAATAACGCTCATATCCATCTGCTGCTGCAATTCCCGGAGTAGCTCCAGGATAGCCTTCTGCACAGTAACATCCAATGCCGTGGTGGGCTCATCGGCAATCAGCAGGCGGGGATGACAGGAAATGGCCATCGCTATCATGACCCGTTGTTTTTGTCCGCCGGAAATTTCATGGGGATAACGGTTCATCATCCCGGCAGGATCGGGCAGTTTTACTTTTTCAAAAAGCGATATCACTTCTTTCCGGGCATCCTGGCGGCTTACGCCGGTATGCAAACGGATAGCCTCGGTAATCTGCTCCCCGCAGGTATGCAGGGGGTTCAGTGCCGTCATGGGTTCCTGGAAAATCATGGCAATTTCATTGCCCCGGTAACTCCGCATGGTAGCGTCGGGCAATTGCAGCAGGTTTACTGCTGTTTCCTCTGAAGCCTGGTAAAGGATCTTTCCGCCGGAAATGGCGCCAGGCATATCGATCAGGCGCATGATGGAGAGGGCGGTAACGGATTTTCCGGAACCGGATTCTCCTACTACGCCTACTATTTCACCCTTACCTACAGAAAGGGAAATCTGATTAACAGCTGTTGCTGATGTTTGTCCTGACCTGAAAGTTACCTCCAGGTCCTGTATCTCTACCCGCGTGGAAAGCATACCCGGAAGATACAACAATTCTAAAAACGCAGGTGCTTCACGGTTTGGTGGCTTTCAATCAGCTTCTGTAAGGAATCGATCCCTACTTTAAGATGGCGTTCCACGAACTTGTTGGTTACCTTTTTGTCGCTTTCTTCCGTTTTTACGCCTTCCGGCACCATCGGCTGATCGGAAACCAGTAATAAAGCCCCGGTAGGAATCTTATTAAAGAAGCCCACAGAAAAGATGGTGGCTGTTTCCATATCTACCGCCATTGCCCTTATCCTTTCCAGGTATTGTTTGAACGTGGCATCGTGCTCCCATACCCGCCTGTTGGTGGTATAGCAGGTACCGGTCCAATAGTCGTAACCGGAATCACGGATAGTAGTGGAAATAGCTTTCTGTAAAGCAAATGCAGGCAACGCAGGCACTTCCGGAGGAAAATAATCGTTACTGGTACCTTCGCCACGGATAGCAGCAATGGGTAATATCAGGTCGCCGATGTTGTTCTTCTTTTTTAAACCTCCGCATTTACCAAGGAATAGCACGGCATTGGGAGAGATGGCAGACAGCAGGTCCATTACTGTTGCAGCGCCCGGACTTCCCATACCAAAGTTAATAATGGTAATGTCGCCTGCAGTGGCACATTGCATAGGCCTGCCTGCACCAACGATTCCCACGTTGTTCCATTCGGCAAACATTGTTACGTAATTACTGAAGTTGGTGAGGAGGATATGGGATCCGAACCGATCCAGTTTCTCACCCGTGTAGCGGGGCAGCCAGTTAGCTACAATTTCGGCTTTTGTCTTCATAGCTTTTTGACAAGCAAATATAAGGTTTTGTTCGCTAACCCCAATATTATCCTAATGTGACTATCTTCGCAGCAGTATAAAAGCAATAATCTCTTGATCGCTATCAGCTTCCCCCCACCCGATTTTAAAATTATGAGAGAAGGCGGCAAAGAGCTCATCTTTGACCGCTTCCGTAAAAAATATGTGGCGCTCACGCCGGAAGAATGGGTAAGACAAAACTTTCTGAATTACCTGGTAAAGGTGTTGGAATACCCGGCCTCCCTGATAGGTATTGAAAAGGAAATTTTTTTGGGAGAGATGAAGAAGCGATACGACATCGTTATCTACAACCGTGCAGCACAACCCTGGATGCTGGTGGAATGCAAGGAAATGAATGTGCCGCTTACCGAGCATACCATGCAACAGGTGATTCGCTATAACATGGTGATCCCGGCTACCTACCTGGTGATCACTAATGGCGTGAACACGTTCTGTGGCAACTATGTAGCTACCGAAAGCAAATGGCGGTTCCTGCGCGAGTTACCGGCGTTTGTGTGAGCGCCTTCGGCGCTTGTCTTGGAACACTGATTACGCTGATTATGATGATTAGTTTGATTTTATTTTTTGGGGTTTTATAGAGGATTTAAGGGAGATAAGAGTGGAATGCTTTTATCTCCCTTTATTATTTCCATTCTAAAAATTTGTTTTTATAAAAAACTTAAGGGAGATAAAAGCATTCGCTTCAATCTCCCTCAACTATTTTCAAATTCCAAATAAAATCAAACTAATCATCATAATCAGCGTAATCAGTGTTCCAAGACAAGCGCCGAAGGCGCTCCCTCTGCTGCATCAAGGGAAAATACCCAGTTGCTCGTAAGCGGCACCTACTTTATTAATGGCCACTACATAAGCAGCTGTACGCATATCATGGATCAGTGGATTGGCCATCATTACGTCGCGCACTTCGTGAAGCGCAGCGTGCATGGTTTCTTCCAGGCCGGAATATACCAGGTCCACTTCATCAGCACCATGCGCAATGAACTTCCGCTCTTTATCAGATACTTTTTTACCGGTCAGATCCTCGATGGTTTGCAGGATGTGAATGTTCATATTTTCGTCGAAGCGCTTGCCCAAACGGCCATAACGCACGTGACTGAGGTTTTTCAGCCATTCGAAATAGGATACAGTTACACCACCGGCATTCAGGAACATATCCGGCACAACGATCACTCCTTTCTTGTTCAGGATTTCGTCTGCTTCCGGTGTTAAAGGACCATTGGCGGCTTCACCGATGATCTTTGCTTTAACGTTTGGCGCATTGTGCTTGTCTATTACATTTTCCAATGCCGCAGGGATCAGGATCTCGCAATCCAGTTCCAGGCCGTCCGTGTTCTTATTCAGGTTGGTAGCGCCTGCGAAATTAACGATTGAGCCGGTAGCTTTTTTGTGCATCAGCACTTCGTCGGGGTTCATTCCCTGTTCGTTATAGATAGCGCCGTCCCACTCGATCAGGCAGATCACTTTGGCGCCTGCTTCGTGGAAGTATTTGGCAGCATGATAACCTACGTTACCCATTCCCTGCACAATTACTCTTTTTCCTTCTATACCAGTAGTAAGACCAAGACGGTCCATGTCTTCCTTGATATTGCACAGTTCGCGCAAACCATAGAACACGCCTAAGCCGGTTGCTTCCGTACGACCGCGCACGCCGCCCTGTGATACAGGTTTACCGGTAACGCAGCCATAACCATCTATTTCGCCCGGGCGTAAGCTCATATAAGTATCCAGGATCCAGCTCATTTCTCTTTCACCGGTACCATAATCAGGAGCGGGAACATCTGTGCCGGGGCCAATAAAGTTTTTCTTTACCAGTTCCGCGGTATAACGACGGGTGATCGCTTCCAGCTGGAAAGGTGTATAGTTGCGGGGGTTGATTTTCAAACCACCTTTGGCACCACCAAAAGGAACGTTTACAATGGCGCATTTATAGGTCATCAGGGATGCCAGTGCCATTACTTCATCCTGGTTTACTTCATCGCTGAAGCGGATACCACCTTTACAGGGAAGTTTATGATGTGAATGTTGTACGCGGTAAGCTTCAATTACCTGTACAGAATCGCCTATTCTCACCGGGAATTTAATCTGGTAAACGGCGTTGCAGGCTTTGATCTGCTCCAGGATACCTTTATCCCATTTGGTGAATGCAGCTGCTTTGTCGAAGCTTTTCTCCACGCTCTGGAAGAAGCTATAATGCTGATCTTGCGGCATAAATTATTGTTTTGGTATAACGATAGATTTTAAACGCTTCTGTGTCAATTATTTCTGTCTTTTTCTTCCAGCTTACCAATTTTCCTGTCGAGATTGATAAGAAATAACACAATTCCTAAGAAGATGATCACTAAAACACCGACAATAACATAAATTTTATCGTTGCTGCGGAAGAATTCGTTGACCGGTCCTTTCTCTGTATTCTGCTGTTGTGCACTTGCCAGTACCGAAATGAATAGCAAAACCATGGTCAGGCAAAATGAAAACGCTCTGTTGATCATTTAAAAATATTTTTAAGCTGTAATTTCCTGTAACGTACTACCAGCGTGAATATCCACACACTCAGCAGGGTCCAGCCAATAAAGGCGGGATACAACACCAGCTTCATGGATCCATCGGTGTCTTTTGATGCAAAACCTGGTGTGGTAGCACTTCCCGGGTGCAGGGAATCCACCATACGGGGAATGATATAGGTTAGTGGTATCAGCAAGGCAAAGGCAAAAATGTTGAAAACTGCGGATATCCGTGCCCGTTTGTCCAGGTCGTGTATGGATATGCGCAATACCAGATAAGCCATATAAATAAGAATGGCAATGGCTGTGCACATCTGTTTGGGATCGTCTGTAAGCGTTCCTCCCCAGGTGTAGGTAGCCCAGAGCGTACCCGTTGCAAATCCCAATACGCCAAAGAAAGTGCCTACTCCGGCAGCGCTGGAGGCAATTACATCTTTCTTCAGATCATATTTCGACAGATAAAGCAAAGAGTTGACGAGAGATATGGTATACATAGTATACATACATATCCACATCGGTACGTGAAAGAACAATCCGCGGGATGATTGTCCGTTGGTTCCTATTATAGGTATTTTAACAGTGAACCCGGCGATAATTACATATAAAAGAAGCAGTATCGCTAATGCTTTCCACCAATGTCTGGCCATTTTTTAATAGCTATATTCGGGGGCAAACCTACAGGTTTTAAACCTAATCACAAAGATTTTCGGGGATTTTAAGTTTATCCAACGGCTGTAATTCCCTGTTAAATATCCTTTACAGAAGTGAGCTTTTTGTTTGATATTTCTAATATCAGTCTTTCCACAAAAACGGGAAAAGTATCATTGTCAGGGCTATAACCAGTATATCCATCCCTCCCAGCAGGAGGAACATCTTGGGAAGTTCGGGCTGGTATACTGTTACGAAAGCCGACAAAGAGATATTGGCCAGCAGCATCAGTACCGGCATAATGAGCGGGAATCCCATCACCGCCATCAGCGCGGCATTGTGATTGGCTTGGGCGGCAATAGCCGCCAGCATGGTAAACAGGAGGGAAATACTGGTACCTCCAAGTAGCACCATTCCCACAAAATAAACGGGATTGATAATGGGATTCCCCAGGAAAGCAATGCTGCAAACCAGGGCGATGATGCTCATGAGGGTCATCAGAATCACATTATAGATCAGTTTTGCCGCGATAAAGCAACGCGGATTCACCAGGGAATAGAAATACAACAGCCGTCCACGGCTTTCCTGCATAAAGCTCTTGGCCACTGCATTTACTGCTACAAAAAGCTGTATCACCCAGAAAAGGGCGTTCCATACCTTATCGTCAGGCCGTCCCATCATCAGGTTAATAACGAAGACGGTAGACACGATATAGAGCAATACCCCATAAAAGGCATACTGCTGGCGGAGTTCCAGTGTAAGATCCTTTTTTACAAGGGTGAATGTCTGGTGCAGAGGGTTGCTTTTTTTCATGATCAGGCGCAAAGATAGCTAATCACAATTAGCTTTCAGCCGTTACTCATTTTTAAGTATATTTAGCCCCTCATTAAAAAATGACATCCCCATAGCAAAGGGGCCTTTTTAAAAGCAAACTGCCGATGAAGAAAATTCTGGTTGCCAATAGGGGAGAAATTGCATTACGTATTATGCGTTCTGCACGTGAAATGGGGATACAAACAGTGGCGGTGTATTCCGAGGCTGATCGTACCATGCCTTTTGTACAATATGCAGATGAAGCCGTTTGCATTGGTCCTGCTCCCTCCAATCAGTCGTACCTGCTGGGCGAAAAAATAATTGCCGCAGCTATTGAAAAAGGTGCGGATGGTATTCACCCCGGTTATGGATTCCTGAGTGAAAATGCCCGCTTTGCACAACAGGTAACTGATGCCGGCATTACCTTTATTGGCCCCTCGGCAGCTTCCATCGAGGTAATGGGAAGCAAGCTGGCAGCCAAACAGGCCGCGCAGAAATTCGGTGTACCGATGGTGCCTGGTACTGAAACGCCCTTACGCAGCGTGGAAGAAGCCCGGGAAGTAGTAAAGAAAACAGGTTTCCCTATCCTGATCAAAGCTTCCGCCGGTGGTGGAGGTAAAGGAATGAGAGTAGTGAACAATGCCGAAGAATTGGATGAACAGATCAGGATGGCTAAAAGTGAAGCCCTTAGCGCTTTTGGTGATGATGCTGTATTCATAGAAAAATATGTGGGCTCCCCACGCCATATAGAAATACAGATACTGGGCGACCGCCATGGTAATTGTGTGTATTTATTTGAAAGGGAATGTTCTATTCAAAGACGCCACCAGAAGCTGATTGAAGAAGCGCCCTCCTCCTGTCTTACGCCAGCAATCCGCGCGGCCATGGGACAATGTGCAGTAGATGTAGCCAGGGCCTGTGATTATTATGGGGCCGGTACTGTAGAATTCCTGGTGGATGAGCAGCTGAATTTTTATTTTCTCGAAATGAACACACGGCTGCAGGTAGAGCACCCGGTAACGGAGCTGATTACCGGCCTCGACCTTGTGAAGGAACAGATAAAAGTAGCCCGAGGCGAAAAATTGTCCTTTACCCAGGATAGTCTTAAAATAAACGGCCATGCCATTGAACTGCGCATCTGTGCCGAAGATCCGGCCAATAACTTCCTGCCCGATACCGGTAAACTGGAAACTTATATCCGTCCGCAGGGCTATGGTGTAAGAGTAGACGACGGATATGAACAGAGAATGGACATTCCAATCTATTATGATCCTATGATTGCCAAGCTTATCGCCTGGGGCAGCAACCGCGAGGAAGCAAGGCTGCGCCTGATCCGTGCCATCGGGGAGTACCAGGTAAAGGGGATCAAAACCACGCTGCCTTTTGGCCATTGGGCTTTACAGCAGCCCGCATTCATTGAAGGAAACTTCGACACCAATTTCATCAATAAATATTTTACGCCACAGTCGCTGCTCACAGACGAAAAAGACATCAATAAACTGGCCGCCATACTGGCTGCATATGTGTGGCAGCAAAACAATATAAATTTACAGGAAGCGACCATCAGCAGCAATCCACGTGAATCGGCCTGGAAAAAAAGGAATATGTTAAGATAAGCCCAAACAGTTGTTAACTTTCGTTAAAGTGTTTTCAAAAAACGCTAAAACGTCTAACTTTGCGCCAATTTTAATTATGTTACGTAACATCATTTTACAGATCCTGCAATTCTTTTACCAGCCCTTTTCCAAGGTGATGCCCTGGCAAACCTTCCGCTACCTCGCGTGTGGCGGGGGCAATACGGTATTGGATATAGCACTGTACTCAATATGTTATAACCTTGTATTGCATAAGCAAATTGTTCACCTGGGCGCTATTGATATGAGCGCGCATATTGCCGCCCTTTTTATGGCAATGGCCGTTACGTTCCCTACCGGTTTCCTTCTCAGCAAATATGTAGTGTTTTCTGAATCCAATTTAAGGGGACGCGTACAATTGTTCCGGTACTTTATGCTGGTAGGTATCTGTATTCTGCTGAACTATTTATTTATGAAGATATTTGTGGACCAGCTTCACTTCTATCCTACCATTGGTAAAATATTTACCACTGCGCTGGTGGTAACTTTCAGTTACCTTACCCAGAAGAAATTTACTTTCAAGGTGAAACAACAGGTATAAAAGAAAGAGGAAGGTCGGCGACCTTCCTCTTTCTTTTATACCTCCTCATAATAACAATGCCTGCATCTCGGCTCATACAAATCCTTCTCTCCCAATAACAACGTTTCTTTAGATGCCGATTTGCGGTAAGAATAATTGGCGATATGCCCGCACTTTACACAAATGGCGTGCAGCTTGGTAATGTAATCTGCCTTTGCCAGCAGAAAAGGCATCTGGCCAAATGGTTTTCCTGTATAATCCATATCCAGCCCGGCGATGATAACACGTACTCCACGAAGTGCCAGCTGGTCGCATACATTAGGTAACTCGTCGTCGAAAAACTGTGCCTCGTCAATACCCACTACATCTACTTCCTGGGCAAGCAGCAATATCTGTTGGGAATTTTCTATCGGGGTGGAAATGATCTTATTTTCATCGTGAGAAGTGATGCTTCCTTCATCATAGCGGGTATCTACCGCGGGTTTGAATATTTCCACTTTCAGATTGGCGATACGCACCCGTTTGAGCCGGCGGATCAGTTCTTCGGTTTTCCCTGAAAACATAGAGCCGCAAATAACTTCAATCCAGCCCCTCCGCCCTCCTGCAAGAGAAGGTTCAATAAACATATTATACTAATTTGATTACTAATTAATTAAAATATTCTAATTTTATGAAAATAAAATAATTTCAATCACTAACCCGTTAACAATTAAGGCATGGAAAAAATTAATGCATTAATTGATAAACTGCAGGAATTAAAAAATTCCGGGGCTGAGCTTTCAGCAATTTCGTACTACGCGCAATTGCTCCAGGCAGAGGTGCTGCATGCGCGCAACAAGCTGCATCAGCAACAGGTACAGTCCACCCAGGGAAATATCGCGGTAATTATGCCGGCACAGCAACCTGTGGCTGTAACAATGCCCGCAGCTGCTGCGCCGCAAACTACAACATTACCTTCAAATAAACCGGCGGAAGCACCTGTTGCCTCCCCTGAACCAGAAGAAGTGAATGCCCGTGCGGCAAAACAAAATGATGTACCTACCCGTAACACTGTAATAATCTCTGAAGATATTAACACCCGCGCCGCAAAGGCAGAAGCCCCTTCAACAAACGAACAGGCGGCAACGCCAACGGCATCACCTGCGGAAATACCTCCTGCGGCAGACCTGGTTCCGCCTAAGCCAGAACCGGTGGTAACAGCGCAACCTCTTCCCACGCTGGTAGTAAACCAACCGGCAGCGGAAAAGCCCAGGTCCACGCCTGCAGCCACCTTGTTTGATGATATCCCGCCTGCAAAAGATACAGCATCCTCCGGTAACGGTGAGCTTAGAAAAGATCTCAACGAACTTGTTGGCAGTACCGGTACATCATTAAACGACCGTTTACGTCAGCAACAGGTTGAGGTAGCACAAAAGCTCGGGGAAATGCCTATTAATGATCTCCGCCAGGCCATTGGCATCAACGATAAATACCAGTTTATCCAGGAGCTGTTCAGGGGCGACCGTGACCTGTACGAACGTTCTATTAAAACCATTAATGAATTTGGTAATCTCCGGGAGGCCGACTACTGGATACAGCGTGAAATAAAAATTATACAGGGCTGGGAAGATGACAATCACCTGGTGCAGCACTTTTATTCATTGCTGAGAAAGCGTTTCTCCTGAATATAATCCAATACTTTTTGGGTGGCGCCTTTATTAGCCGCCACATAATTCCCAGCAATGGCCGCCACATTGGAATAAGACGTTGTGTCTGCCAGCAACCTTTCCATATAAGTGTGGAGGTTTCTATAATTATGTACCACCAATGCTCCGCCTGCCGACACCAACTCTACTGCTTCGAAATACTTCGCAAACCCGGGTCCTATGATCACCGGCTTGCTGTAAACCGCCGGTTCCAGTACATTATGTATACCATCTTTGCCGAAGCCGCCGCCTACGTAAGTAATGAAAGCGTACCGGTAAAGCGTAGTGAGCATACCGATATTATCTATGATCAACACATCAGATCCGTTACCGCCCCCATTCTTCAACCTCGAAAAAAGTTGCGCCCCCGGAAATAATGCCAGGATCGACTGGATGTGGCTATCATGAATTTCATGTGGGGCAAGGATGAGCTTTATGCCGGTTTCTCCCTTTTCTTTCCACCAGTCGCTCAATACTTTTTCATCAGCCGGCCAGGTGCTACCCGCCACAATCAACCTGCTTTCTCCGGAAAAAACGGAAATTTCAGGCAATTCCCGGTGTTCATTCAGTAATGCAGCTACCCGGTCGAAGCGGGTATCACCACTAACACTGCAGTTTTGAAGCCCTATTCCGCGGAGCAGTTCCAGCGAGGCATCATTCTGTACAAAGATGTGTGTGAGCTGCCGCAGGAGGCGCCGGAACATATTTCCGTATCCCTTAAAAAATACCTGGTCGGGGCGGAAAATACCTGATACCAGCAATGTTGGAATATTCCGCTGATAGAGGGCGGTAAGATAGTGATACCAGAATTCATATTTTATGAAGATAGCCAGGGTGGGCTGAATAATATCCAGGAAATCGCGGGCATTTCGGCTGGTATCCAGGGGCAGGTAATACACATAATCGGCGCCCTTGTAATCTTTCCGTACCTCGTATCCGGAGGGCGAAAAAAAAGTTAACAGGATTTTATACGAGGGCCAGGTAGTACGAATAGCTTCCAGTACGGGTCTTCCCTGTTCAAATTCGCCCAGTGAGGCAGCATGGATCCATATCACCGGGTGAGTGCCAATACCATCCTGTTGCATGCGCAACCGCCAGTTCTGCCGGCCTTCCAGCCAGCGGCTGGCTTTGGCTTTCCCTGCAAATGCAGCCAGGTGTACCCCCGCTTTATATAATTGAAGCCCGGCATTATAAATTCCTTTTGCTATCATTCTCCTGCGTACTTTTACTTAATTTTCAGCTGAATGCAAAGATAATCCCCATCCAATCCCAAAATTTGTAAATTTGCACACTTTAAACAAAATAAAAATATACGATCATATGGTTCCTATTCAGATGGTGGACTTGAAACGCCAGTATACAAAGATTAAATCACAGGTGGATGCAGCCATCGGCGAAGTGCTGGATAGTTCCGCTTTTATTAATGGTGGTGCGGTTCAAAAGTTTAGCAGCGAACTGCAATCGTACCTGGGAGTAAAACATGTGATCCCGTGTGCAAATGGTACAGATGCGCTTCAAATTGCCATGATGGCGCTCGAACTGGAACCAGGTGATGAAGTAATAACTCCCTCTTTCACTTTTATAGCTACGGCTGAAGTAATAGCCCTGCTGCAGCTGAAACCTGTTTTTGTGGATGTGGACCCTAAAACATATTGTGTAGATATAGCGGCTGTAGAAAAGGCAATTACACCCAAAACCAAAGCCATTGTGCCGGTACATTTATATGGTCATGTAACGGATATGAAGCCGCTGATGGCATTGGCAGCAAAACACAAACTGTATGTGATTGAAGATAATGCGCAGGCGATAGGTGCTGATTATACTTTTGCCGACGGCACAAAGAAAAAGGCCGGTACCATCGGGCATATTGGCTGTACTTCTTTCTTCCCGTCCAAGAACCTGGGTTGTTACGGAGATGGCGGTGCTATTTTCACCAACGACGACGACCTGGCGGCAAAGATCCGCATGGTGGCCAATCATGGCCAGTCTGCACGTTATTATCATGATGTGGTAGGTTGTAATTCCCGTCTCGATTCCGTACAGGCTGCTGTATTACGCATCAAACTTCCTTTGCTGGATGAATATATTACAGCGCGTCGTGCAGTAGCAGACGCTTATGATGCTGCATTTGCAGATATTCCACAGATAACAACACCTTACCGCGCCCCTTACAGTTACCATGTATTTCATCAATACACTCTGCAGCTGAATGGCGCCGACAGGAATGAACTGCAAAAATACCTGGCAGAAAAAGAAGTTCCTGCGATGATCTACTATCCTGTTCCTGCTCACCGCCAAAAAATGTTCGAGCACTTCGGCGGCGCAGCTTTTGATCTCCCCGTAACCGATAATCTCACCACCAAGGTGATTTCCTTGCCAATACACACTGAAATGGATCCCGATCAGCTGGAATATATTATCCAGTCAGTTAAATCATTTTTAAACAATCTCCCCACATGAAGATTACAGTAGTAGGAACCGGTTATGTAGGTCTCGTGACCGGTACCTGTTTTGCCGAAACAGGAAATGATGTCACCTGCGTAGACATTGACGCCAACAAAGTAAAAAAGCTTTCTTCAGGCCAGATCACCATTTACGAGCCTGGGCTTGAAAAATTATTTGAGCGGAACTTAAAGGAAGAGCGTTTATTCTTTACCACCAGCCTGGAAGAGGGCATTAAAGATGCTGAAGTGATTTTCCTGGCACTACCCACACCACCAGGGGCGGATGGCGCAGCTGACCTTTCCTTCGTGTTAAATGTAGCAGAGCATCTGGGTAAGATCATGACAGATTACAAGGTAATTGTTGATAAAAGCACTGTACCAGTAGGTACAGCCGAAAAAGTAACTGCTGCCATCGCTCAAAATTGCAAAACTCCGTTTGACGTGGTTTCCAACCCTGAATTTTTGCGGGAAGGTGTAGCAGTAGATGATTTCATGAAACCAGACAGGGTGGTGATCGGTACAATGTCCGAAAGAGCGAGAAAAGTAATGGGTGAGCTATATGCTCCTTTTGTGAGACAGGGAAATCCCATTCTGTTTATGGATGAGAAATCTGCAGAGCTTACCAAATATGCCGCCAACTCCTTCCTGGCTACAAAGATTTCCTTCATGAACGAAATTGCGGTGCTATGCGAGAAACTAGGTGCTGATGTGGATATGGTACGCAGAGGCATTGGTAGCGACGATCGTATTGGTAAGCGTTTCCTTTTCCCTGGCATCGGTTACGGAGGCAGTTGCTTTCCTAAAGATGTACAGGCGCTGGTAAAATCATCAGAGGATGCCCAGTATGAATTTAAGATCCTGAATGCCGTAATGGATGTAAATGAAAATCAGAAGTTATTCCTTCTTCCTAAAATAAAAAATTTCTTTAAAAACGATCTGAAGGGCAAACACTTTGCTTTGTGGGGGCTTGCCTTCAAACCTAATACAGATGATATCAGGGAGGCACCAGCATTGTATATCATTGATGCCTTACTCGCTGAAGGAGCCACTGTAAGCGTTTTTGATCCTGAAGCTATGGCAAACGTAAAACAGGTACTTGGGGATAAGATTAAATATGCAGATCATCAATACACTTGCCTGGAAAATGCAGATGCC
Organism: Chitinophaga polysaccharea; assembly: GCF_902150045.1. Classification (GTDB taxonomy): domain Bacteria; phylum Bacteroidota; class Bacteroidia; order Chitinophagales; family Chitinophagaceae; genus Chitinophaga; species Chitinophaga polysaccharea_A. The sequence continues at coordinate 467,585 of NZ_CABFVU010000002.1, read as the reverse complement.
CTGATCATTGCAACTGAGTGGAGTGTGTTCAGAACTCCCGACTTCAATAAGATATCAGCCAGTCTTAATAACCAGGCTATTTTTGATGGCAGAAACCTTTTTGAGGTGTCCCGTATGAAAGAACTCGGCTATCATTATGAAAGTGTAGGACGCATACCGGCTACTTTGTAACTATTATTTATACCTGACATATGGAAAAGAAAAGAATACTCATTGCAGGTGCTGCCGGATTTCTGGGGTCTCACCTTTGCGACCGGTTCATAAAGGAAGGATTTCATGTAATTGGCATGGATAACCTTCTTACCGGCAATATCAAAAATATTGAACACCTTTTTCCGTTGCCGGAATTTGAATACTATCATCACGATGTCACCAAGTTTGTGCATGTTCCCGGCAAACTTGATTACATATTGAACTTTGCATCCCCGGCTAGTCCGATCGACTACCTGAAGATGCCTATCCAGACGCTGAAGGTAGGATCACTGGGCACGCATAACCTATTGGGACTGGCAAAGGAAAAAAAAGCGCGTATCCTTGTAGCATCTACATCCGAGGTGTACGGAGATCCGAATGTGCATCCACAACCTGAAGAATACTGGGGAAATGTAAACCCCGTTGGCCCGAGAGGAGTATATGATGAAGCCAAAAGATTCCTGGAATCCATTACAATGGCCTATCATAATTTCCATGGTGTTGAAACGCGTATCATTCGTATCTTCAATACTTACGGTCCCCGTATGCGGCTTAATGACGGACGTGCATTGCCTGCATTTATGAGCCAGGCACTGAATGGACAGGACCTGACCGTATTTGGCGACGGTAGCCAAACCCGTTCATTCTGCTATGTAGACGACCTGGTGGAAGGTATTTACCGCTTACTGTTAAGCGACTACCATCTGCCGGTTAATATCGGTAACCCACAGGAAATTACCCTGAACCAGTTTGCAGAAGAGATCATTGCATTAACAGGTTCCAAACAAAAAATTGTTTATCATCCATTACCCAAAGATGATCCCAAACAACGGCAGCCGGACATTACCAAGGCCCGCACCCTGTTAGGCTGGGAGCCCAAAGTAGGCAGGCAGGAAGGGTTAAAAATTACCTACGAATATTTTAAAGAGGCCTTATTAAAATAAAATTTTTCTCTGGAATGAAGCGGACATTATTAATTACTGGCGGCGCCGGGTTTATTGGCTCTCATGTAGTACGGTTATTTGTCAATAAATATCCTGATTATCAGATTGTAAATCTTGATGCTCTCACCTACGCTGGTAACCTGGAAAATCTGGTGGATGTAAAAGATAAACCGAATTACATTTTTGAAAAAGGTGATATCACAGATGAAGCGTTCATTGATGAGCTTTTCGCCAGGTATCAGTTTGATGGGGTGATTCACCTCGCCGCAGAAAGCCATGTGGACCGCTCCATCATGGATCCGCTGGCATTTATTAAGACAAATGTGCTCGGCACTGCAGTATTGCTGAACAATGCGCGGAAACACTGGAAAGATAACATGAGCGGAAAACTGTTCTATCATGTGTCTACCGATGAAGTGTACGGATCACTGGGCGATGAAGGATTTTTCCTTGAAACTACCGCCTATGACCCGCGTTCGCCCTATTCCGCTTCAAAAGCCAGCTCGGATCATTTTGTAATGGCTTATTATCACACTTATCATTTGCCGGCTGTTATTTCCAATTGCTCCAATAACTATGGATCTCACCATTTCCCCGAAAAGCTGATCCCGCTGGCTATTCACAATATCAAAAATAATAAGCCGGTGCCGGTTTATGGAAAAGGTGAAAATATTCGCGACTGGTTGTTTGTAAATGACCATGCCCGCGCAATCGATACTATTTTCCATCACGGGAAAATAGGTGAAACCTATAATGTAGGCGGATTCAACGAATGGAAAAATATTGACCTGATTCAATTACTGTGCAAGATCATGGATAAAAAACTGGGGCGGCCTGAAGGCACCTCTGCACAGCTGATCACTTTTGTAAAAGACAGGGCAGGACACGATCTCCGTTATGCTATTGATGCTACCAAGCTCAATAAAGAACTGGGCTGGGAGCCTTCTCTCCAGTTTGAAGAGGGGCTGGAAAAAACAGTAGACTGGTACCTGGAAAATGAAGCCTGGCTCAACAATGTTACCAGCGGAAATTACCAGCAATACTATAACGAACAATATCAAAAAAGATAGTGATGCCGCAGTTAGCCTAAAAACTAACTGCCCATTGCTTTTATAGCTATTACACATGCCTTTTCAACAAACCGGGATACCCGACCTGTTAATTTACGAGCCCAAAGTTTTTGGCGATCACCGTGGTTATTTTTTTGAAAGTTACAATGCCAATACCTTCAGCGCCGAAGGTATTGAGTACAAATTTGTACAGGACAACCAGGCCCGCTCTACCTACGGGGTACTCCGTGGGCTTCATTATCAGCTGGAGCCTTATGCACAAACCAAACTGGTAAGGGTACTGGAAGGAAGTATTATCGATGCCGTTGTAGATATCCGTAAGGGATCTCCTACCTATGGTAAATCCTTTGCGATAGAACTCAGCGCCAGCAATAAATTACAACTGCTGGTACCTAAAGGGTTTGCACATGGTTATGCGGTGATCAGCCAAACAGCAGAAGTTATGTACAAATGCGATAACTTCTACCATAAAGGCAGCGAGGGAGGAATTATTTATAACGACCCCTCTCTTGGTATTGATTGGGGCATTAACCTGGATGATGCCATCGTTTCCGAAAAGGACCTGATCCTCCCCACACTGGCAAACATTCAACATAATTTTATTTTTAACAGCTGATCATTTGCTATGAAGAATATTCTTGTTACCGGCGGAAATGGCCAACTAGGACAAGCCCTGCAAAAAGTAGCAGGCGATTATCCGCAATTCAACCTGTTATATACCGATTACCAGGACCTGGATATCACTGATGCAGACGCCCTGGCAGCCTATTTTTCTGCACAGCAGATCGATGCATGTATTAACTGCGCAGCATATACGGCAGTGGATAAAGCTGAGGAAGAGGAAGACAAGGCATTTCTGCTGAACTTCCAGGCAGTACTGGGTTTGGCTGAAATATGCGCACAACATAAGGCACAACTGGTGCATATATCCACGGATTATGTGTTCAGTGGCAAACAGAATGTGCCTTATACTGAAAACGATGAAACTGATCCGGAAAGCATCTACGGTGCCTCCAAAGTACGTGGCGAGGCAGCTGCAGCAGGCTACAATCCAGATACTATTATATTGCGGACCTCCTGGCTTTACTCTGAATACGCGGTTAACTTCGTAAAAAGAATGCGGCAGCTGATGCAGGAAAAACAGGAACTGAATGTGGTTTTCGATCAGGCCGGCACCCCTACCTATGCGGGAGACCTGGCCAAAGCCATCCTGGATATATTGCAATACAAGGCAGCTAATCCCGAAACTGCCATTGGTGGTGTATATCATTACAGCAACGAAGGCGTTACCAGCTGGTTCGACTTCGCCGTGGCTATCAAAGAAATGACGAACGCCACTACTGCTATCTACCCCGTTACATCCGATAAGTATAAAACAGCTGCCAAACGCCCCGCATACAGCGTATTGAATAAGGAAAAAATTAAAAGCACTTTTGGCCTCAACATCCCTTACTGGAGGGATAGCCTGGCCAAATGCCTGAAAAATAGCTAAAAGGAAAGTGGCTGTCTCCGAAATAAAAGACAGCCACTTTTTATCCGGGTCCTGATGGGAACATGTTAAAAGATGATTTACTTTTAATACATCTCTTTGCTTTATTTCTTCAATGCGGTGATCATTGTTCCTCCCATATCTTTCCCATCCTTACTGGATAAGGTTTTCACCGGTCCGAAATCCTGCGCAAACCATTCCACTGCACTCAATTTCATTGGAATCCCCTGCCCCATCATCTTCATCTGGAAATTCATATCTATGGACACGCCATTGCCAGTGCACTTAAAATGCCCGGTTCCGGAGGTTACCTGCTTATTGCTTTTATCGTAAAATGTATTTGTAAAATCAGACACAGTTCCACCCGCTTCCCTGCGCACATTGGTAACCTTATAAACGCTTTTCCCGCTGGCAGTTCCCTTCGCATCGAAAATGGACATTTCAATTTCTGCATTATTAAGCAGATAATAGTATCCCTTGCAATCCTGTGCCAGCACCGGTACTGCAAAGCACAGCACAACAAAAAAAAATAAAAGCTTTTTTCATAATATACCTGGTTTGGGGTAAGAAAGAATTTTGTCACATGCTTCTCCGGCTGTAGCTGGGTACTAAAGGCCGGTCTTCTTTATAAATTTACATAGATATTTGTTATACCAGCCAGGAATCCCTAAAATGGGCGAATCCTGTGAATTTTATGTAGGTTTGCAAAAATTATTATTAAAATCATGAATCTGATAGATGAACTGCGCTGGCGGGGTATGCTACAGGATATGATGCCTGGCACGGAAGAGCAACTGAAAAAGGAAATGACCACTGCGTATATTGGTTTTGATCCAACCGCAGAGTCGTTGCACATCGGCAGCCTGGTTCCCATCCTGTTACTGGTGCATCTGCAAAAGGCAGGACATAAACCCCTGGCGCTGGTGGGTGGCGCTACCGGAATGGTAGGCGACCCCTCTTTTAAAGCGGAAGAAAGAAAAATGCTGGACCTGGATACCCTGCAAAAAAATGTAGCCGGTATCAAAGCCCAGCTGGAGCGCTTTCTCGACTTTGATGCTGCAAAACCAAACGCAGCAGAAATGGTGAATAACTTCGACTGGTTTCAACACATTACCTTCCTCGACTTTATTCGCGATACCGGTAAACATATCACCGTTAATTATATGATGGCCAAAGATTCTGTTAAAAAAAGGATCGAAGGCGACAACGGGATGTCATTCACAGAATTCACCTATCAACTGATACAGGGCTACGATTTCTATCATTTATATACCGCCAAAAACTGTAAGCTGCAGATGGGTGGCTCAGACCAGTGGGGCAACATTGTTACCGGCACGGAGCTGATCCGCCGTAAAGCAAGGGGCGAGGCATTCGCATTTACCTGTCCGCTGATCAAAAAAGCCGATGGTACCAAGTTTGGTAAAACTGAACAAGGCACCGTATGGCTTGATCCTAAACGTACTTCTCCCTATGCTTTCTACCAGTTCTGGCTTAGAACAACCGATGTGGATGCGGAAAGCTATATCAAAATATTCACCTTCATGGAACAACCGGAGGTGGAAGCTTTGATAGAAGAACACAGGAAAGATCCGGGGCAGCGACTGTTGCAGAAACGTCTTGCCAAAGAGGTAACGGTATTTATTCACGGTGAAGAAAATTATAACTTCGCAGTAGAAGCAGCGTCTATATTATATAATAAAAACACTGCCGAATTACTGTTATCCCTTTCCGAATCTGACCTGATCGATGTGATGGATGGCGTACCCCAGTTTGAGGTACCAAGAACAGACCTGGAAGCAGGTAAGGATATTGTAAGCCTGCTCGCTGAAACAGGCATTTTCCCCAGTAAAAGCGAAGCCCGTAAAACAGTACAGGGCGGGGGGGTAAGCGTAAACAAAATAAAAGTTCCCGGTATTGACATGATCGTAAATACATCTTCATTACTGAGAGATAAATATATTTTGCTGCAGAAAGGCAAAAGCTATTTCCTGGTAAAGGCAGTATAAACCTTCATCATAAAAAGAGAAGAGGGAAGATAAAAGCAATTATCCGCTTTTTATCTTCCCTCTTCTCTTTAAATCAAATATATCAGCAGCAAAACAAACTTTGCTTACAATCCATACTTCTTCTCATACTTTTCGTATAACTGTTTCTGCTTATTATCCAGGTTTATTTCCCTTCCCTGGATAAATGCACGCGTAATTACACTCGACTTCATATCAAGAATATCACCGGTACTCACCGCAATATTTGCGTCCTTGCCGGCTTCAAGAGAGCCTGTTGTTTTATCGATCCCCAGTATTTTGGCGGCATTAAGCGTAACGGCCGACAATGCTTCTTCCTTTGTTAACCCATAAGTACTTGCAGTACCGGCTTCAAAACCCAGGTTACGTTGCTGCCAGAACCCTTCATTGCTTAAACAAAACAATACGCCTGTTTTCTGCAATTGCGCTGCTGTTTTGTAGGGCTGATCTACATCATCATCCTGCATTACCGGCAAAGCATGCGGTTGAGCCAGTACCACCGGGATATTATGCTGCTTCAGGATATCCGCAATAAGCCAGGAATCTGTTCCACCCACAATCACTACATCGAGCTGAAATTCTTTGGCAAAGTCTGTCGCTATCAGCATTTCCTTTACCAGATCGCAATGGATAAACAGCTTTTGCTCCTTTGTAAACAGCTTCCGCATCGATTCAAATTTCAGGTTGGTAGCGGTGTGTTTACCTTCCTGCTGATAAGCTTTAGCCTCACGGAAAAATGTTTTCACCGCTTCTATTTGTTCCATTGCCACCTTCAACCGGTCGGGTGAGCCAGGGCCACCGCCAACAGGTGATACACGGGGCATAAAAAAGTGCAGTGCATTGTCTGTTTTATAGGCGGCATCTTCCCAGTTCCAGGCATCCAGCTGTACCACGGAAGAAACGCCGCTGATGATGCCTCCCTCCGGTGTTACCTGCGCCAGCAATATCCCGTTGGAGCGCAATGTATTGATTACTTTGGAATCTGCATTATACGCAATGATGGAACGTACGGAAGGATTTATTTCCCCTACTTCGCGTGCATCGATCGTAGCACGTACACTCTCAAACTCTACCAGCCCCAGGTTGGATTCGGGTGCGATAATGCCGGGGTATATATGTTGCCCTTTCATATCCAGTATGGTGGCATCTCCACCGGCGGCGGGAATGTTAGCGCCTACTGCAGTAATTTTCCCTTTGCTGAAAGCAATGGAACCATTTTCAATTACCTGTCCGTTACCTACATGAATAGTGGCATTGGTGAGGTATACGGGTTTATTTTGCGGACCCGCCGGAGATATCGTTTCCTGCGCCCGGGCAGCATACGCTCCCAGTACCAGGCTTAATAAAATCAATTGTTTTCTCATCGCTTGTTGCATTTAGCGGTGCTTAAAAAATTAGTTACCAATAGCCTGCTGATGTCCTCCCTGCAGATCTTCACAATGATATATTTCTTCCGCCACCAGTTCAGCCTTCCGGGTAGGGGTACCTTTTTTCTTTTCCCCGAGCAGCAGTTGGGTAAGACGGTTGCGCTCTGCTGCTATACGCTTGCGCAGCTGTAAATCGTAATCGCGGTCAAACTCCACGATACCATCCACAATGGTCTTTTCGGCTTTGGCATAAATGCTCAGCGGGTTGTCGCTCCACAATACCAGGTCGGCATCCTTACCCGCTTTGATGCTGCCCATATGACTGTCTACATGCAGCAGTTTAGCAGGATTGATGGTGATCAGCCTGATGGCTTCTTCTTCTTTCATGCCGCCGTATTTAATGCTTTTGGCGGCTTCCTGGTTCAGACGCCGCGCCATTTCCGCATCATCAGAGTTAATGGCAGTGAGCACGCCCACTCCTTCCATAATAGCGGCATTGTAGGGAATAGCGTCCTGCACTTCCATTTTATAAGCCCACCAGTCGGCAAAGGTACCTGCACCTGCTCCATGCGCTTTCATTTTATCGGCTACTTTATATCCCTCGAGGATATGGGTGAAAGTATTCACTTTAAAGTGGAAGCTGTCTGCCACATGCATGAGCATATTGATTTCACTTTGCACATAAGAGTGGCAGGTAATAAAACGTTTCTGATGCAATATTTCCACAAGGGCGTCCAGTTCCAGGTCACGGCGCTTGCCGGAGCCCTGTTTTTCATAATCAAGCGCACGGGTAAACGCATCTGTATAGATCTGCTCTACTCCCATCCTTGTTTGCGGGAAACGTACAGTATTACGTTCGCCCCAGTTGGATTGCTTCACATTTTCGCCTAATGCAAACTTGATGAAGGGATCCCAGTTGGTTACTTTCAGGGCTTCCGCATTTTGTCCCCAGCGTAGCTTGATCAGCTGTGACTGGCCACCGATGGCGTTAGCGCTGCCATGCAGCAAATGAGAGGCCGTTACGCCACCGCTCAGCTGACGGTAAATATTGATATCGTCAGGATTTAATACATCGGCGATCCGCACCTCTGCAGTAACGGACTGCGATGATTCATTCACTCCCCTGCTGAGTGCAATATGCGAATGCTCGTCAATGATGCCGGCGCTCAGGTGCTTTCCTGTACCATCTATCACCCTGGCATTGCCGGCAGCAAGGTTCTTACCTACCTGGGCGATTTTACCATTGCGGACCAAAACGTCTGTATTTTCCAGTATTCCTTCTTTTTCGCTGGTCCATACGGTGGCATTTTTAATCAGCAGGTCTTGTGGAGATGGCAATTTTTCCCAGCCATAACCATTAAACGGGTAATACACCGGGCCAGTGGCCAGGGGTGTTTCCTTCTTTATTGAATCTGCTTTTTCAGGAGCTGCCTTTACAAATACTGCTGTCCATTTTACAGGGTTGCCGCTGGTGTCGGCACCAGTACCTGTCCAGCTGTTATCACCGATAATACCACTGAGACGCACATTGCTTTTACTGTTTTTAGCCAGTGGGAGTGACAATGTTACCAGCTTCCCGTTTACATCAATACGCCCTGGAAGGGTGTCTTTCTGTAAAACAGACAGTAAAGGTGCGGTAGCAGTGCCTCTCACTTCTACAGAGTAGCTGCCGCCTGGACTGAGGTTTACGGTATAGATACCGCGGATATCATTCCAGCCATCGGCTTTAATGGTATAGCGGTTACCTTGAACCCAGTTCTGGTAAAGAATGGTTTTTTCGTTAAAAACGGGGCCTGAGGTAATGAGGAAGTTGGCCAGTTTACCGGGTTCCAGGCTGCCTACTTTATCATAAGCCTTTATGAGGGTGGCCGGTGTTCTGGTTAATGCCTCCAGTGCTTTTTGTTCGCTGAGGCCATAACTGATGGCTTTCCGCACATTGGCCATGAATTGTTTTACATCTTTCAGATCAGCAGCAGTTAAACAAAAGGGGATACCTGCCTTTTCAAACGCAGCAGGCTCACCGGGGGCCATTTCCCAGTGCTTCATGTCGGCCAGCGAAACGTAGCGGGCGTCTGCGGGATCTTCCATATCAATAGCGCCGGGGAAATTAAGCGGCAATACGAAAGCCGCTTTAGTAGCGGTCATTTCGCTGATGCGCTGGTATTCATTACCACTGGCCCTGATAATATACTGTACTCCAAACTCGTCGCCGATTTTATCTGCGCGAAGCGCGTCCCATTTATCAGTAACTTCAAACAGCTGGGGCAACTGCTGGCTGGCATTCCATGCTTCCAGGCTAAGGTTCACGCCTTCTTTTGCGGGCCGGGTCTTATACCACTGGGCATCCAGGTAAGTTTGCCGCAACAGGGCGATACAGCCCATGAGAGAGTTCGGGTAATTCTGGGTGGAACTGCCTTTATCGAACGAATAGGCTGCTGCTGCTTTTTCCAGGATAACGGCTTTGTTTTCCCTGGTAGCAGCCAGGCTTACCAGCGCTGCCGTGCCACGGGCAATGCCATCCGGCTGATGGGTAAGCACGGCGCCAAAGCCCGCTTCCCGGAGAGGCGCGGCCTTTCCATCATTTACTGCAAAAAGATCCACGGCATTTACTTCGCTTCTGATAGCCTGGTTCCAGCCATATGCGCCTTTGGTGTTAGACAGGAACTGCGGAGCCGCATTCCATGGAGAACCTCCTCTTTTGGGCTCCGATAAGCCATAATTACTGGAAATATCTACGAAGGAAGGATAAATATACTTTCCCTTACAATCCACTATCACCGCATCTTTTGGTATAGCTGCCGAGGTACCGGCCGACACTATTTTCCCGTCGCGGATCACCAGCGTGGCATCGTTAAGAGTGGTTTGCGGGTCTTTTACAAGGGTAGCGTGCGTAAAAGCGAAGCATCCTTCGCGGGGATCGGCGATCCCGTTTACCGGGAAGGTTTCCTGGGCGCTGGCCACAGCACCGGTTGCTAACAGGGCCAGTAATAGCAGTTTACCGCGGTGCCGCTTCATAGCATAGGTAATACGCCGTAACAGCAGGGCTGCTCCGGGGTTCTCAAAAGCTTTTTTCATGTAAATCTTTATTTTTTCGGTTCAGATTCAGTTGATCCGCTAAATGTAATAAATCATTAAGGCGGGAATAAATAAAACGGCATATTTTTTATGAGTGGTAGGTGTATTTTGCATTCACACGAAAAAGGGATAATTTGAAAAAGGTTTACAGCTTAAGTTTGTTTAAATTCGTATAATACTTGCTGACTATGAAGTTTATTTCTGTTTATACATGGATGCTGCTCTCCGTTTTCTTTGCGGCAACTGCCTTCACCGCCAATGCCCAGGTAAAGGATACTTCCGGCACAAGAGGCCGCTGGACGGCAGAAGGGAGAGCCGATAAAATTACGGACAAGATTTCTCACAAGGTAAATCTGAACAAAGACCAGGAAAAAAAGATCCTCGTGATCAACCAGGATATTGTGCGCCGGATGGATGCAATAAAAAACAATCCTTCCCTCACCAAAAAGGAACGTATGACCCAGTTTAAAGCACTGGATTCAGAACGCAGCCAGCGCTTTAAAAGCGTTTTTACGCCCGCACAGTATAAAAAGTGGAACGACTGGGAGATGAATAAAAAGGAACAACTGGAACAAAGAATGGAAAAAAAGCGGCAAAAGAAGGAAGCCAGGGATTCCACCCAGCAACGATAAATTTCTTAACTTGAAAAATATTGGCAGTGAGTTATCTCACTGCTTTTTTTATGCCTGTTAATATGATCAACACAACTGCCGATATAAAAGATATTTTCATGCAGGGCGTTGCTGCGGTACATCCGCAACAGCTCATCAGGAAAAATGTACAGGTAATGCCTGCCTCCCGGGTTATTAATATTTCGGGAGATAGCTACGCCATCGCGGAGCACGCGGTTGTTTGGATCATGGGAGCGGGGAAAGCTGCCGCCGCAATGGCACAGGAGCTGGAAAGCCTCCTTGCCGGGCACTTTTCTTTGCAGGGAATGGTAGTTACAAAATACGGACATGCGTTACCGTTACAGCAGGTGGAACTGGTAGAGGCAGGCCACCCGGTGCCCGACGAACAAAGTGTAGCCGCTTCCGTTAAATTGCTGGAGATGGCGGCAAAAGTACAGCCAAACGACCTGGTTATCTTTTTGCTTTCCGGCGGCGCCTCTGCACTGCTGGCGGATGTACCGGCTCACAGCAGTCTAACTGAAGTACAACAGTTGTTTGAAGCGCTGCTGAAAAGCGGCGCAGATATCCGCGAAATGAATACGGTACGAAAGCATCTTTCCGGCATCAAGGGAGGGCTACTGGCCAGGAGCATATACCCGGCAACGTTATGCACCCTTGTGCTCAGCGATGTAGTGGGCGATGACCTCAGCGTAATAGGCTCCGGGCCTACAGTGGCCGATCCATCTACGTTTTCAGATACTATGGAGGTACTCCGCAAATATCATCTCACTGAAAAAATTTCAACGCACCTTCTTCAACACATCGAAAACGGTGTGGCAGGAAGGATCCCGGAAACGCCCAAGCCGGGCGACCCTTCACTGCTGCATACACATAACTACCTTACCGGCACCAACCGCATCGCATTGGAAGCAGCTGCAGAAAAGGCCAGGGACCTGGGTTATCATCCTGTATTGCTCTCTGATACTGTTACAGGAGATGTACATGCTGTAGCTGCTGACCTGGTGCAAACCGCGCTCAGATACAACGGACCTCTGCCTGCCTGTTTGCTGGCTGGCGGGGAAACCACCGTGGAAGTGACCGGAAATGGCCTTGGTGGCCGGAATCAACAACTGGCACTGGCAGCAGGCATTGCACTTGAGCCTTATCCCTTCCTCACCTTTTTAAGTGGCGGTACAGACGGCAGCGATGGCCCTACCAATGCTGCAGGAGCGATCGTAGATGCATCAACGATAAAAAATGCCGGGAAAATGCAGCTCGATCCAAATAGTTTCCTGCAACGGAACGACGCATGGCATTTCTTCTCAAAGGCAGGCGGACTAATGATTACAGGCCCTACTCAAACTAATGTGATGGATCTCATGATCATGCTGATCACCGCAGACGGCCTTAAAATTTGAAATCAAAGTTTGTATATGTGTGGATAGATTATATTTTTGGGGTTTGGAACTAGAAATTCTGGATTTACTAAACGTATTTGCATTATGCTGAGAATGGAACAGACATGGCGATGGTACGGGCCCAATGATCCGGTTAGCTTGTCTGATATTAAACAGGCAGGAGCTACCGGCGTTGTAACCGCATTGCACCATGTGCCTAATGGAATGGTATGGACGAAGGAGGAGATACAAAAGCGGAAAGCCATCATAGAAGCAGCCGGTCTTACCTGGTCGGTTGTGGAGAGCGTGCCGGTACATGAAGATATTAAAACGCAAAGCGGCCGTTTTAAAGATTATATCCACAACTACCAGCAATCATTGCGAAACCTGGCCGCATGTGGTATTCGTACGGTTACGTACAACTTTATGCCGGTGCTTGACTGGACCCGCACCGATTTGTCCTACACCGTAGAAGATGGCTCCAAAGCACTGCGCTTTGAGAAAGCCGCGTTCATGGCATTCGACCTGTTCATGTTGCAAAGACCGGAAGCAGAAAAAGATTATAGTGAAGAAGAAATTGCCCGTGCGAAGGAACACTTCGACAGCATGACCGAAGCGGATAAAGACCTGTTACAAAAGAATATTATTGCCGGGTTGCCAGGATCAGAGGAGAGCTTTACACTACAGCAGTTCCAGGTAGCATTGGATAAATACAAAGGCATTGACGCCACACAACTGAAGCTGCACCTCTTCTATTTCCTTCAGCAGATAGCGCCGGTGGCAGAAGAAGTGGGTGTTAAACTGGCCATCCACCCTGATGATCCTCCATTCCCGATCTTTGGATTGCCTCGCGTGGTAAGCACCGAACAGGATGCCCGTGAGCTGCTGATTGCAGCTCCATATGCCTCCAATGGCCTGTGCTTCTGTACCGGCTCCTACGGCGTAAGGGCAGATAACGACCTCCCCGGTATGATAGAGCGCCTGGGAGATCATATCCACTTCATCCACTTGCGCAGCACACAACGTGATGCACTGGGCAACTTCTATGAAGCCAACCACCTGGAAGGCGACGTAGACATGTTTGCCGTAGTAAAAAATATCCTGCTCACCATGAAACGCCGCAATGTTTCCATTCCAATGCGCCCGGATCACGGACACCAGATGCTGGATGACCTGCATAAGAAAACCAACCCGGGATACAGCGCTATAGGCCGTTTACGTGGACTGGCAGAACTGCGTGGACTGGAAATGGGCATCGCCGGGGCTTTAGGCTCTGATTGACTGACATCTACCAGCATCAGGTCTGCACAAAGAGTAAAGGTGGGGATAAGCAATACCATCGTCGGACTGAGATGCTATACCAGGGCAGAAAGTGTATTTGAACATATACCGTAATGGCTGATTACGCGTACAAATAACACTACCCTTATAATATATTAAAGACCCGCCCCACCGGCGGGTCTTACTGTTTTAAATAAACGATTATAAATTTTAAGCCACCGCACAAAAAATCACTGCTTTTTTGTAGCATTGCATCAGGACAAGATTTTATCAACTGTACACTTTTACCAAACCTACAATATGATGAGCGCAACTATAGATGCGAGATATGAGGCATGCCTGGCCAAAAGACCGGATAGCCTTGCCCGCCTGATCAATTTGTTCAAAAAAGATATAGACCTGCGTATTACACAGAAACTACAGGAACGCGGATACAAAAATTTCAAACTGGGCGATATGGTCCTCCTTGTACATATTGATGCCCAGGGCACTATTAACAACGATCTCGCCAGGAAAGCGCGTATCAGTAAACAAGCCATGAGTAAAGTGGTAAAGAACCTGGAAGCAGATAATTATATAGGCACACGCAAACACGATTCTGACAACCGCGCCAGCATTATCTTTCTCACAGAAAAAGGAAAAGAGTTTATGATCAATGCCTACGAAGCCGTGGACGAAGTACAGGACCTCTATGCCAGTATAATAGGTGAGGAAACGTTTACACAACTGAAAACAATCCTTAAACAATTAACGGCAGGCTTAAACCTGAGCTGATACTTCTTTATTTCAAGGTTATGTAGTACCTGTTGCCACTGTCTTTTACCAAAGGGACCTTAAGCGCCCTTTGCAGCGATACCAGTATTTCATCCACAGATTTATTCCCGAAGTCGACAGTGAGGCTGCGTTTATACAGGCTGGCTGCGGAAGGTGGTACCTGTATGTCGAGCCCGAAGTAACTGTTCACGGCATCAATCACTTCTTCCAACGGAGTATTCCGGAACGTGAGCCGGCCTGTTTTCCAGGCCAGCAGCGACTGACTTTTTACTGCTTTGAACTGCAGCGGCTTATGTTGTTCCCGCTTTGCCAGCATATTGGAGGTAAGGACCTCCACCCAGCACATGTAATTCCGGGGTTACAGTGAACCCCTCCACATAAGCAAGCGAAGCGCCTTTGCCTGTAATAAGGGTACAACCCGGCACTGGCAGCAAGGTATCAATATGGCCGGTATTGTTCACGTAATGTATTTGCTTCACCGGGGCCAGCCGGTAAAAATAAACCAGCGCACCCATAACCACTATCAACACTGCCGCAGCAGCAGCCAGCCATCTGCGGCTAACACGACGGGAAGATGACGGAATAACCAAAGAGATATCTTTTTCCGGTACGGTAACCCCTTCTGCCAACCATGCCGCCAGCCTGCTTTCCAGGTAAGCAGCCTGCTCAGGCCCTTCACTGCGGAAAACGGCGAATAAATAATTAGGCCACTTCCGCAAGGTTTAATATTTTTAATACAGAGGAACCGGCAAAAACGATATGTATGTCACCTGAACAATTAATAAATAACGACCAGGAATATATTGAGGGATTGCTTCACCATAAACCAGCAGTAATTGAAAATATCTATCAGCGGTTTGCATCTAAAGAAAAGCGGTTCATACTGCAAAAGAGCGGCCACGTAAAAGACGCAGCCCATATCTTCGAAGAGGCACTGATGGACATTTATTACTTCGCCCGCCGCCATCCGCTGAAGGTCACCGACTTTGAGCCATTTCTCCAACTATTATGCAAGCGTATCTGGGAACAGGAACTGGAAAGAAGAGGACAGCGCATTCCAGGCCTGGAAGCTGAGGAGCTTTCTACCATGAGCAGGGATGATATCCAGGATGTGGAAGATGTGCTTAAAGAAGGAGAAAAACGGCGGCTCGCCTATCACTACTACCTTGCCCTTTCAGATGATTGTAAGGAACTGCTCCGCTGGTCACTCACTGATGGCTGCCTGCAGGAAGATATTGCCGCAGAAACAAACATTCCTGTTAAAGAGCTTCCCGGCAGAAGAGCCGATTGTTTCCGCAGCCTGTTCAGGGATATCGATACCAAATTAAAAGCTAACAGTCTTTCCGAAAAAGACCTGCTGGAAACAGACCGTTTTCTCAGCGGCCAGATGAACGAGGCAGAACGTAAAGCCTTCTCCGACAGGCTGCAGGGCGATGCCCTGCTTACCCAGCAGGTAAAACGCTTCGACGCCGTTCGCCAGCTGCTGGGCCAGAGAATCTGTAACGATACCAACCGGGATGAATTGCAACACCTGTTATTCACTCATCGCAATGCGTGGTATACACTGAAAGATAATTCACCTATTCCCATCCGGAACTATGTTATCCTCACTGCACTGATAGCGGCAGGATTAGCCATATTGCTGTATGTGAGCCCCTGGAGAAAAAATATTTACCGGCAATTTGCCTCTACGGAAATGCAGATCCCGGACATAGACAGCCTGCGGCTTCCCGAAGAAGCCATCGTACAGTTTAATCATGGCCACTTCAATGAAGCGGTAATGTTGCTGAACAAAGCACTGACTGCCAACCCCGGCAATTTATATGCCCGCTACTATCGTGGTGTAGCACTGATCGATCAAAACCAGACCGGGGCCGCGCGACAGGACCTGCTGACTGTTTTTAACAACAGCAGTGAGCTTCGCTATGAAGCCGCATTTTATATGGCGTTGAGCTACCTGAAAGAAGGGCGTAAACAGCAGTGCCTCGAATGGCTATTGAAAATTCCATCGGGTGCGCCGAATTACCTCAAAGTGCAGAAACTGATAGAAGAATTAAAATGATTAATTCAGGTATTGTCCTTTACTACAGTGGATAATATTTTCTACTTCTCCTTTAATTAACTCATAAACAGGCGTCTTACCTGTTTTGATCTGGACCAGTTGTTGCAATACCAGGAAATAGATCTCTCCGCGGTTGCAGCCATCAATCTGGGCTTTTAAAATGTCATGCTTTACCTCTTCACAACCGGTGGCATCCAGTTTCTGGTAAATAACATACAAGTCATCCATCCAACTCATTTCTCTAAAGTTTAAACATAGTGTATAGTTACCTAAAGTTAAGGATTTATATTAAGAAAATAAAGCATCTGAATCTTAAATAATTGTAAACTCTAACACACTCATAACCAGATAAGAGGATTCCGTACGGGCAGGTTCCGCAATACTTCCTCCTCTTCAGGATCCTGATTGAGCGATAGCCACAACCGGTAATATTCAGGGCGCTGAAGCGCCGCTGCGCCGAAAATAAGGAAAGGTTGTGCCACCGGCCAGTTATCCCAGTACATCACATCATGTGCATAAGGCCAGCTATTCTTATTATTTACAAACGGATAAAGCCAGGCAATTCCTTTAGCGATACTCTTACTGCTGTCGGCCGTAAAGCGCCACAGGTCATTATCCGGAGTGCTCAGCAACTGGCAGATGGTGCTCATGGCATCGAGGTTAAACAATGAATAGCCATAAGGTTTGGTACGTTTCAGCTCCAGCGGGAAACTACCGTCGGCAGCCATCTGGCGGGGTAATAATACCGTCTTATAACGGGTCCTGCAAAAGTCCAGTATTTCCCGGTTACCCGTAAAACGTGCAAATGCTGCTACCTGCATTACCCAGCAGGTGCCATGGTTATTGGCCGCATTCATTTCATCTTTCCCGTATGGATGTGTAGTAAGCCATTGCAGGTATTCGCTAAACCAGTTTTTAAAACTCTTCAGATCGGCGGCTGGAATAAGGCCTGCCTTTTCCATAACACCCAATGCCTGCACCACTTCCATCAGGTGGATAGTGTCAATGATACCAATGCCACGGCCGGTTACTTTCCCTTTAATTGCCTGTGCATATAACAGGGAAGGGTTCATACGCGTAGCGGCTGTTTCAAACCAGGCCTTCGCATGCAATAGCGCGTGCTGCAGATAGGTATTGTCTTTGGTAGCGATATATCCTGCCGCCAATGCTCCCATCACCCGGCTGAAGCGGATCATAGCCTGCCGGTGCGCCACGAAGTTGCCGGGATTGGTTTCACCGTCACGCTGGATATACGCCCCGTTGGGGTTTTCCGGGTCCGGCCACCAGTAATCTCCTTCCGAATAAAAATCGTGTACCCCGCCGGCACTGCGCTCGCAGCGGAAAGCCGTAATTGTTTGAGGCGCCTGTTGCAGCGCCCAGGCAGCCCGTTTGATCACCTCCGGCCGCGTATCTTTAAGCAGTTGCAGCTGAAAAGGAGATTGCCCATGTATTGCACAGGAAAGCGTTATGAAAAAAGCCAGCAGAAAAATACGCATGGAGCTATTTTTTGGGTGTTAATAACAATACCCGGCCATCATGCCCTGCCAGGTCCATTACAAAAGAACCGTTATAAATCCCAAGATCGGCGCCTGTCCAGTAGTCTGATACCTGGTATCGCTGATCCAGTTTTACTGTTAATTTTTTGGAAGATGATTGCCAGTTGAGAAGAATTACCTGTTTACCTGCTGTTGTGGTCAGTTGGCCGACTTCAAAACCAGTGCCTTCAAAAGCAGCGGCCTTCGCCGCCGGTGGTAAAGCCTTTCTCAAAACGTGTAACCGTTCCTGTGATATTTTTGTAAGATCATCTCCACTCAGCAGCATACCGCCGGTTGCATATAACAGCGCTGCATGAAAATTAAATTCATTGCCGGGCATGTTCCCGGTCAGCACCAGGCAATCAGGATCATTCCACCATAAGCGGCCGTTTTGCCAGGCACGGTAAAGATTTTCCCTTCCCGAACGCTCAAATACAGACCAGCTGCGTTTGATGTCCATAGAGCTACGGCTGCCATGAATCAATCCCAGCGAAGGCCACAGCGGATGATTGCATCCCAGTATAAAAGCATCCCTACTCCCTTTGAGAATGGCCTCCATACCCCGTCTGTATGCTTCTACCCTTGTAGCCCGGGCATCATAAAAATGACCACCATGAATGGCGCCCCAGAAATTGGCATCAAGCTTAAAATAAGTAACACCCCATTCATTGCGCATGGTGCGAAACAGTTGCTCCAGGTGCTGTTGCACAGCCGGGTTTGTTCCATCCAGCACATACCAGGGCTTCAGTCGCCAGCCGCCAAAAGTAACCAGGTCGCTGCGCAAAGGCGCGCCCGATGCATCTTTTACCAGCCAGTCTTTATGATTCCTATAAATAGCGGAATTACTGTCGCAAATAAAAGGTGCTACCCAAATGGCCGGTTCAAAACCCTTTTCGCGGATCGTATGCAGTACCTGCTGTACATTTCCCCCGAAAGAATTTCCCGACTCAAGCCAGTCGCCCATATGTGGCTGGTAACCATCGTCTACCTGTATATACTTCAGTGCTGGTATATTGTTCTTTATATAATCCAGGTTGTCATAA
Organism: Chitinophaga polysaccharea; assembly: GCF_902150045.1. Classification (GTDB taxonomy): domain Bacteria; phylum Bacteroidota; class Bacteroidia; order Chitinophagales; family Chitinophagaceae; genus Chitinophaga; species Chitinophaga polysaccharea_A. The sequence continues at coordinate 448,721 of NZ_CABFVU010000002.1, read as the reverse complement.
ATATTCTGTGCGGTTACCTTGGGGCCAAAGCAATACCAGGAGCACCAGCCTGTAGGCGGTTGTTTAGATTGAAGCCGGGGATGATGTTCCTGTATCCTGGCAGCAAAGCGGTCCAGCAGCACATTCCCATCCCTGCCGGTGATCATCATTAATTCTTCCAGGTTGAAACCAGTACCTGGAGCCAGTTCCAGACTCTCCAGGTCGGTTACGGTTTTGATAGTATCTGCCGAAATATAGAATTTGCTTACAAAGCGCCTGCTGGATGTATAGCCAAGTAATACCTGGTCGCCGTTTGCAGGGTATAAACGCAGCAGGTTATATACCGCCATGTATCCTTCCGGCTGGGGAATTTTATAATGCCCGGCATCTGTATAGTTACCCAGCGTTTCAGGGTGAGCAAGGGTACCTGCCGTTTGTGTAAGCATCTGGAATCCTTCTGCATAAAACGGGGTAGTGGAGGGCAATATCTTACCGGCTATGCCCGTCACTACTTCTTTCAATCTCAGCGGCATACTACCGGTATTGACTATACGTATTTCACATTGATCATTCTTCCAGTTACGGATCACTTTGATATAATCGGGCGCTATGCGGCCATCAGCGGTGTACACCAACGGCGTACTACTTTTCAGCGCCTGAACAAACTGCCCCGGAGTTCCGGCCCAGGTATTAATTATTCCCAGGAGCAAACAGGGAATCAAAAACCAGCTATATTTTTTCATCGTGGATATTATTTGTTTATAGCATCGCCCAAATAGTGTTAGTAGCTGAAGTAAACGGTGGAACAGTTCATAAAATATTATAAGTTTTGCCGGGTGCAGTAGAAAAATCATACTCAAAAACTTTTTTCAACTGCAACACCGGCAATTTCGTTGGATCCTTTACAACAGTCCGCACAGGGACCTGTAACCGGTAAAACGGGTTTGTATTATTACCAGCAGCCACTTTTGCCGGCTTACCATCAATACTAACGGGCAACTGCGTACGAATACGGCAGCTCCCGCCTAATGCAGAACGGATTACAGCATGTGCAAGCTGTCCGTTCTTCCATTCCATATCTACCTCAAAGCCGCCCCTGGCCTTTAATCCCTTTACACTGCCTGAAGGCCAGGCATCCGGTAATGCCGGCAGCAGGTATAGAACACCATCATGACTCTGTAACAGCATTTCTGTAATACCAGAGGTTACGCCAAAGTTGCCATCAATCTGAAACGGAGGGTGCGCGTCGAACAGGTTGGGATAGGATCCTCCGCTGTTATCGGCTACACTCACTGCCTGCCCTCCTGCCAGGAATAATTGTTTGTTCAACATGGTATAAGCGTGATTGCCATCTTCCAGGCGCGCCCACCAGTTTATTTTCCATGATTTAGACCAACCGGTGCCTCCATCTCCTCTGAGCAGCAAGCTACGTATAGCCGCTGCCGATAGTACCGTATCTCTACGTGGTGAAATGAAATTCCCGGGGAACAAGCCATACAGGTGTGACACATGGCGGTGGGAATCTTCCGGATCATCCCAGTCTTTATACCATTCCTGCAATTGGCCATACTGCCCCGTATGGAATGGATACATTTCCTTCATGGTTTGTTTTATACGCGCTATAAGGTCCGCATCCTGCTGCAGCACCTCCGCCGCGCGGATCGTGTTATTAAACAGGTCGTGGATAATGGACAGGTCCATGGTAGTGGCAATACTTACAGATCCTTCCCGTTTACCATTCACCATAAAATTATTTTCCGGTGTGGTAGAAGGGCTTGTTATCCATTGACCATTATTATCCTTCACCAGCCAGTCGAGCATAAAAACTGCTGCTCCCTTCAGATCCGGGTATACCTGTTGCAGCATTTTCTTATCACCGGTGAACTGGTAATGCTCCCATAAATGCCTGCTCAGCCAGGCGCCGCCCATAGGCCATATGGCCCATTTTGGGTTACCGCTGGGATCAGAAAAATCAAAACCGCCAGCCGGGTTGGTCATACCCCATATGTCGGAAGTATGATGGGCCGTCCAGCCTTTAGCTCCATAGTTAACGGAAGCGGTTACACGCCCGTGCTTAGCCAGCTGTGCGATAAAATCGAATAAAGGATCACCACATTCCGACAGGTTAGCGGTTTCTGATGGCCAGTAATTCATTTCCGTATTGATGTTAATGGTATAGTTGGAGCCCCATGGCGGCTGCATTTCCTTATTCCATAATCCCTGCAGGTTCATGGCCGGTCCTCCTTTACGGGAGCCTGATATCATCAGGTAACGGCCGTATTGGTACAGCAGTGTAGTCAGTTGTGGATCGCGATTACCTCCGTGAAGGGTATATACTTTCAGTCGTTCATCTGTTGGCAGCAAGGCGGAACTGTCTTTCCCAAGATCGAGCTGCACACGGCTGAATAATGACGTATAGTCGTGTACGTGATCATCAAATAACCGGGCATAGCTTCCGGCCTGTTGTAAAGGGGCTATAACAGCCAGGTGGGGATCTTTGCCATCGGGTAATCCATCTTTATAGCTGGTACCTACTGATAAGAGAAGGACAGCTTCGGTGGCGCCGGAAATATGTATACCGCCGGTATCAGCTTTTACCTGTCCCCCGCTTACGCGTGCATCAAGATGTACCTCATAGTTAATACCTTTATTTCCATAAACAACCTGTTTTGGTTCATAGGCCCTTGCCGCCACATATTCCGGGCATCTGCCTTTCATTACTACATAGTGTGGATTCACCACAGAGTTGGTATGCGGCATGGGGTTGGCGAAACGGGTGCTGAAACTAAGCCATCCCGGCTTACTGGTTGCATATCGTATCACCAATAACTGATTGGGATAACTGCAAAACACTTCTCTCGTATAGGCAATGCCGTTAGCCACATAGCTAACCCGGGCTATTCCATCGTCCAGATCCAGTTCACGTTTATATTGCGTAGCCTCACCGGGTATATCGCTGTTGATAAAAAGACTCCCCAATGTTAGATACCTGGCGCTATAGGTGCCCATCATTTTGCGGGCCAGCTGATCCGCTTCCATGTATTTTTCCTCCGCCAGCAGGCGGCGGATAAGAGGCAGCACTTCTTTTGCTGCGGGATTATTACCATCACGGGGAATACCGGACCAGAGATAGCCTTCATTAAGCTGCAGTTCCTCCTGCTGTATACCTCCAAAAACCATGGCGCCAATGCGACCGTTTCCAACGGGCAAGGCTTCCACCCATTGCCGGGCGGGTTGCCGGTACCAGAGCTTCAGGAGGGAATCTGCCGGTGATGCGGCACCGGCGCTTACGAAGGCTAACATCAGCGAAGCCGCTAACAAATGCTTTATCATCAGTGTATTATTTTTTGGAGTGTATGAGCATACAGACATTCGTCTTTCATCATGGAATTCATCAGTTTCCGGCAAATGTTTGCAACACAACTCCGGCTGCTTTAAATTAGTATAGTCAGCATTTATGCAACAGCTTTAATGCTTGTTGTATCAATATAGCCCGAAACTATGCAATCGGTTGCAAATAAACATATGCAATTTTACCTTTTTCAGGTATCTTTTTGAGGCAGCGCGAAAAAGACAGGAATACAGAGAAATGCAGGCTTGTTGAAATAAAAAAGTACCTGTCGTTCAAAAAGAAAAAAAATTATACAATAATTGTTTCCCCTGATCGTCTGATAATAAAGTGAGGATGTTGCTATGAAAAAAGAAAAACAATCCATCATTGCATCGTACCGGCTGGAAGAACTTCAGGTTGTTCCGGGGTTGATGATAGATGTTCATTATAAAAAAGCCGGGGAACCGGCGCATCACCCCAATGCTGATCTGACAACTGCCCACCGGCATGAGTTTTACACATTGGCGGTAACGGGTAAAACGGGAAGTCAGCATATGATAGATTTCAGGCTGATAGACATGCCCCCGGAGAGTATGTTCCTGCTGGCACCATGGCAGGTACATTTATCTTCGGATGCGGATCAGGCATTGGATGTGTACCTGATCTCTTTCACGGCTGATTTTTTACCAGCTGGTTTCCCTGCCTTACCTGTATGTATGGAATGCCCGGTAACGCCCGACAGCCGTACTTACCAGGAGATATGGCACTTATGCGCACAGTTGCTGCAAGAGTTTAATACCCGCAAAGCGCTTCAGGAGCAGGTATTGCAGCATTACCTGGCAGTACTGCTGACATTCTTTATGCGTTGTCTTCCTGAAAATAACAAGGGGGCATCCCTGCAACCGGAATTATTGACCCGTTACCGGGAACTGATGGAGAAACACCTGCTGAGCTGGAGCAGCTCCGGCGATTATGCAAGGGCGCTGCATGTTACTACAGATCATTTGAACGAGGTAGTAAAACAGGAAACCGGGCAAACAGCTTCTGCTTTGCTGGCTGCAAGACGGATACTGGAAGCCAAGCGTATGTTACTGCATTCCACCCATGGCATCAAGGAAATAGCGTGGTGCCTGCAGTTCAATGAGGTTACCTATTTCAACCGCTTTTTTAAGCAGCATACCGGGCAAACACCTGTTGCTTTCCGGATATCGAGCCGGGAAAAGTATAATTATAACCCGGAATAGTATAATAGTGGGAAAGTAAGGGTCCGTTAGTTTTGCTGAAACAATTAGTTTATGAAACCATCTGCAATTTTACCCGGTGATGTTAACCATGTTGAAATAAACGGTCAAACCCTGAGGAAAGGTTCTGTAGCTGCTTTCCTTGCTAACGTTGCAATTATTGAGCAAAGTACGGATACTCACAGTGAAGCCTACACTGCAGCGCTGAAAGACATGCTTGAACTGGTTCCTGCACTGGAAGCCCTGAGCGTTTTCAAACACCTGAGCATCAGGTCCGAAAATATCAGGGGCCTTATTATCCGGGCTTACCCCTCTATGACCGGCATCTTATAATCACCCAATTATATTTACTTACATGATTTCGATTAAAGACAGGGCGACCAGTTTCCTGATGTCGCGCATAGGAAAAACTGCGCATGTAATAAACCTGGCGCGGATAGGAAATTTTTTACTGGAGATACACCTGCAACTGCCACAGGCATTACCTGAACGGAGCACCCAGCATCTTAAATGCGAGGTGGCGCCATACACTTACCGTGATTATACTGTAGCAAACTGGGATACCGCTAAACAAACCGCCACACTCATAGTGGATTGCGGGCATGAAGGCGTTGGCAGTTCCTGGGCGTTGAACCTGCAACCTGGTGATGAGGTATATTATGCCGGACCCGGAGGCGGTTTCCATCAACCGTCTGATGCTCAATACCTGGTTTGCATAGGAGATGCAAGTGCCACCGGGCATTTCCATTCTTTGTATCTGCGAAAAGCAGCCGCACAGCAGTTTTATTGTTTCCTCCAACTGGAAGATCCTGCTACACGACAGCTACTGCAAATGCCTGTGCAGCCGCTTTCCAATAACGGTCACTATCTCACCGATTTGCATGAATGGTTATACCATTATGATTTCCCGGCAGGAAATACTACTTATTATGTAGCAGGAAATCAGCAGATGGTGGTACAGGTGCGTAAATCATTACGTCTGCAAGGTAAACAGGTAAAGGCACAGGGATTCTGGGGCTAAATATTACAGCATCAGACCAGGTGTTCTTTCATTGCTTTTACAATAGCATTGGAGCGGGAATTTACATCAAGCTTACGATAAATATTCATGATATGGGAGCGAACTGTTCCCACGCTGATATGGCATCCGTCGGCTATCTGCTTATAGGTGTCGCCGTTTACCAGGCAACGTAAAATTTCCTTCTCCCTCGGCGACAGCCCATAGGGATCCTGATAAACCTGTTTCTCCTTCCGGAAAAAGGCCAGTACTTTGTTTACTGCTACCAGGTTCGATTGCAAAGCGGTTTCATATACCTGGGCAATAAATTCGGACAGGGAAACCGGCGGTACATGATCTACTTTAAACGAATCGGTAGCTGCCGGTACCGGCCTTAGTTCCTGCTCCGTTTCATTCAGGGTGAGCAATAGCACATTTATATCAGGGTAAGCTGCTTTTACTATGCTGGCGGCTTCTATTGCGGTCAGTCCGGGTATCTCTATATCCATAAAAACCAGGTTGCAGATATCTTTTGCTAATTGTTGTAACGTTTCTGATGATTCGCTGTGCAATCCCGAAACCTCTAAAACAGGCGTTCCTTCTAAACTACCAGGATTAATAGGCCGCACTTTTTTCATAATATTTCTTTTGGGTTATGTATATTCATATGAAGTTTCCCATTAATAACTGCTAGTTCCCGGAGGCTGGTATGGTTGATAAATTATAATGGAAAAGAATCATACGGTTCCCATACCCGTAACAAATTTGAAACAATTACATGCAGCAGTCAATCGGATACATATATGGTTTTTCAATAAATATTAATATACAATTCATTTTATATTACCGATAAAACGAAAATGTAACGTGGTTGTGGGCAGTCTTTTAATGGAATAACGGGAATCTAATCGGTTACTAATCAACTATTTAAAAGTTAGCTTATCTCTCGTTTAAACAAATTATACTTTAGCATATATATTACAATTGTACTTTTCCAGCCATCCGCCGCTCTGTTCCTTTTGCCCCGGTGAGGTCGTCTCCGAGTGCCAACCGGTACTTTTCTGCTATTGCCTGCAGGGTTTTCACTACTTCAGGAAACTGCTTCTGCACATCCAGCGTTTCTCCCGGGTCACGCCTCATATCATATAAAGCCATTGGCACCTCTACTTCCGGCTGTGCTCCCGGAAAGCCGTCATACCCGGGAAGATTTAATTTATATGTTCTCGCCTTATGCGGAAGCACCAGCTTCCACGGCCCTTTCCGGATAGCTTCCAGACTGTTCACCTGATAATATACGGCCAGTTCATCCCTTGGGTTTGCACCCGCTTCATTAAACAATAATGATTTTAAATCCACGCCGTCAATTTTGCGGACAGGCAATGCAGCACCGCATAAATTAGCAACAGTAGGTAACACATCTATAGTAGAGGCCATTTTGTTACAAACACTACCGGCAGGAATTTTTCCCGGCCAGCACATTATACACGGCACCCTCACCCCGCCTTCCCAGGATGTACCTTTACCTTCACGCAAACCTCCCGTGTTCCCGGCATGATTACCATACGACAACCACGGACCATTATCACTGGTAAAAATCACCAGGGTATTATCAGATAAGCCGTTTTCCTCCAACGTTTTTAATACCTGACCAACAGACCAGTCTATTTCTTCCACTACATCTCCAAAAAGCCCATCCTTACTTTTCCCTTTATACTTATCAGAAACCGCAATAGGGACATGTGGCATACTATGCGCCAGGTAAAGAAAAAACGGTTGCTGCCTGTTGTTCTTTATAAAGCGGCAGGCTCTTTCGGTATAGAGGGTGGTGAGCTGTGACTGGTCTTCCAATGTTTTAATATACCTCAGTGGCTTATTACCTTCAATCAGGGGCAAAGGCGGATATTTTCTCCGCGGATTGGCAGATGTATCTGCATATGGCTTTCCATCATAATGCACCGGCCACATATCATTGGAATAAGGCAGGCCCAGGTACTCATCAAAGCCATGTTGCAACGGCAGCCAGGGTTCCTTGCTTCCCAAGTGCCACTTACCTACCATTCCGGTACGATAACCCTGTGCTTTCAAAATGGATGCAATGGTTTGTTCTGCAGTGTCCAATGCTATAGGTGAGGCTGGCGACAAAGCACCGTGTATACCTACCCTGTTCGGATAACAGCCTGTAAGCAACCCGGCCCTTGATGCAGAGCAAACTGCCTGTGCAGCGTAAAAATAAGTGAAACGCATGCCCTGTGCGGCCATACGGTTAATATTAGGAGTATGCCAGGGAGTGCCGGCGAAACATTCAAGATCACCATACCCCATATCATCCATGAAGATAATTACGATATTCGGCTTTTTTGCAACCGGCAAAGGCGCTGTAAAACTGAAGGATACAGCCACCAATAGGAATGTACTCAGGCAAAAAAAGGCGTTTTTCATCCAGGATGTTTAACAATAAAAAATGGTTAGTATAAAAATATACATCTTCCCGAGATTTCCTAAAAAAATTTTAGACCCTCGGATTTTGTCTTGGAACACTGATTCGATGATTATGATGATTAATTTGATTTAGCTTTTTTGTAGGATGATAATAGGGGGAGATATAAGCGGATTTTTTCCTGGGACACTGATTACGCTGATGATAATGATTAGTTTGATTTAGTTTTAGAGTTTGAAATTGGCCTTAAAATTTGAAAATAAAAGGGAGATAAAGCGGGTTAAGTCGCTTCTATCTCCCTTATTACCAGAGGATTCAGAAAGTAAAAATCAGGCTGATCATTATCATCAGCGTAATCAGTGTTCGAGGACCAATTCCGTTATTATTGAAGTACCAGTTCTATTACCGGTATCTCCACATCGGGCTTGCGCACCGGAAGTTCCAGGGCCAGGTCGCCTTTGTCGGTGCCCCTCATTTTTATTTCGGAACCGTCATTCAGCAACTGTGCATATTTAACCTTGCCTTTCATTCCGGGCAATTCAAAACGCTGCAGCGGGTAATCGAGCAAATGCACATATAAGCGTTTGGTAGTTGGGTTATAAGTCAGCAAGCTGTTATCCGGGCGTTTGAATTCTGCCGGCGCCTCGGTACAGCCATAAATGGAACGGCTGTTCACCTGCATCCATTCGCCCATTCCTTTAAGCCTTTCCTGCGCACGGGCATCGAAAGTACCGCGGGAAGTAGGACCCACATTCAGCAACAGGTTACCGCCTTTACTTACGGATTCAATCAGCAGTACAAGCAGCTGCTTGTTATCTTTCCAGGAAGTTTCATCCCGGTAATATCCCCATGAACCGGAAAAAGTCTGACAGGTTTCCCAATGAATGCGTTTCCCATTACGGGTGGGCCATTCAGATACCTTATACTGTTCAGGGGTGGCAAAGTCGCCGCCATCTTCATACTCTCCCAGGTCCAGCCGGTCGTTGATAATAATTCCGGGCTGCAGCTTGCGGATCATCTTAATAAGCTCCAGTGAGTTCCAGTCGTTATGATCTTTGCCATGTTCTCCCGGAAAAGAAAAATCGGTCCAGAGAATATCAATTTTTCCATAATTGGTCATCAGCTCCTTCACCTGGTTCTTCAGGTAGGTACGGTATTTTTCCATATCACGTCCTTTATTCAGCTTCTCATAATCCTTTGGATCGGCAGGGCGCTGCGGGTGTACACGGTCAATCGTATAATCAGGATGGTGCCAGTCGATCAGCGAATAATAAAACCCTATCTTCAATCCTTCTGCACGAAAAGCATCCACCCATTCTTTGATGAGGTCCTTTTTCGCTGCTGTATTGGTTGCTTTATAATCCGTGTATTTGGAGTCGAACAAACAGAAACCTTCATGGTGCTTGGTAGTGATCACCGCGTATTTCATACCTGCCGCTTTCGCCTGCCGGGCCCACTCGCGTGGATTATACAGGTCTGGGTTGTACAGGTCAAAATACTTCTGATAGGCGCTGTCTGTAATATGCTCATTGCTTTTCACCCACTCGTGCCGGGAGGGCATGGAGTATAGTCCCCAGTGAATAAACATCCCGAAGCGGTCGTTTACCCACCAGGCCAGCCGTTGCTCTTTTTGTGCGTCCGTTTCGTTAAATATTCTCTTTTCCTGTGCATTTACTGCTGCCAGCATCATGAGGAAAGTGAGAACGCAAAGTGATAGTTTCTTCATAACTAATAAATTATACAGATTTGGTTTGATACAGGTTTACTCTGCCACCAGCCAGGTATAGCCGTTTGCCGGGATGGTTACTTTTACATGTGCCATGTAACCACGGTCAAGCGTATACGTTTTTAGCACGCCTTCCTTTTCGCGGATACGGACATTTTTTGTAAGACCGCTGTAATACAGCGGCAAAGCCACTTCCCGGGTAATTGCCTGTTGGGTTGGGTTATACAGCATCACCAGGGCTTTCTGCAGCAGTTGTGCGCTTACGTGCATAATGCCATCCCAGTCGCGGCCGTCGGCCCTGCGTAAATGAATAATATCTGTATTGAGGATACTGCGATACTTTTTATACCAGTCGATCATATTCCTGACAACGGCTTTGGTACTATCGGTATCGTATAAACGCGGGCCCCGGTAACAAGCCTGAACCCCGGCTCCATAATACTGCGCCATCAGCTGGTCATAAGCGTCCAGGTGGTCTTTCAGAGGCTCTAGGGTGGCTGCGGCACCGCCTCCCTGGTATTCACTGAGCGGTACAAAGCCCCAGCTCATGGAAGGGGTTTTCTCCCAGGTGCCGTCAAAAATATTCTGCCTGTTCAGGATCAGTTGTTCCGCCCGTGGCAGGGAAAAATTTACTTCGCGATAGCCCAGCGCTATTTTGTTGGTACCATCCAGGAAATACCAATCCGGGGCATTTACATATACGCCTCTTTCATTGAGCCAGTGATACAATCCTTTCTGCAACTGCATTTGTTTCCATTGGGAATCTTCCAGCCCGGTGTGGCCGGGATGGGTAGTGGATGCGCAAACATCGCCTGGGTAAGGGCCATCATTTTCAAAGATATCGAAGCCGGTAGCGCTGATAAATTTTTTAATCTTTTGCAGATAACCCAGGCCCCACTTACTACCCATGCAGGGAGCGTTACCAAAAAATGCACCTCCGGTTTTACCGGTAGCAGGGTTAATCACATCATCTTCCTCACTGATACGCCTGCTCGAAAACAGGGAGTAGCCGCCAAGCATTACCTTTTTACTATGTGCATAATCGGCCAGCGCTTTGAACTTCGCAATATTGGCAGTGCTGGTATCTTCCATATTCAAACCACTGCCAAAGCTAAGGATCACGCCTTCATAGCCGGTTTCAGCACACTGGTCAATGATAGCTTTTACTTTTACCGGATCGGTGTTTACCAGGTGCATGAAAACAGGGTTCTCTGTAGTCCAGGGCGCAATGGTGCTGTAAAATCTTCTTTTAGCCAATCCATTCCTTTCACGGTCATATCCATCAAACAATAACTCATAGGTACGGATAGATTCAAAATGTTCACCGGCGGCCAGGGTAACGCCAACAGGCACCGTGGGGTATACTTCCAGCACACAGGGTGTTTGCAGGTCGTAGTTCACCTGTGTGGTGTAGGTACTGTCGGCCTTCCAGTGTGTGGTTTGATCACTGAGATTTGCCTTCATGGCGTTATTGAAAGCATAGTTGCTTTCGATATAAATTCCGTGTGGCACCTGCATTTTATTCACACTGCCAACTACGGCCGATTCTTCTTCCGGGGTAGCCAGTATTTCATTCACTACTTGTTGCAGTTTTACCGGCTGCCCGCTCTGGTTAACTATTTCCAGCCATTTGGAGATCAGCGGTATTCCATCAAATATATCGTAGTGTATTTTTACCTGGATGCCTTTCAATTCAGGCGCCTGCGCCTGGTAGGAGAAAGTAAGCTCTTTCCCTGTAGGCTGCTTTGAGTTACTGCACCATCTCCTGGCCTGCCATTTTAAATAGGGGGAGATGGCTGTTACCTGGTGACCGCTGTATATAAAATCTGATGATCCGGCTTTCAGGTTATCCAGCCATACAGGGAGCAGGTATGCCTGTTGCTTTTGTCCATATGCACCGCCTATCATATAGTCGTGCCCGTTAATTGTGATCCTGGCTTCCGGCTTAATGGCGCGCAATAATTGTTCTCCGCTTACCAGGTTGCTGTAACCGGTACAAATCACGTTGGGGGTTATACGAAAACTACGGCTCAGCAACCCGTTGCTGAGTGTGATTTCCTTGTTCTTTTCGGTTACCGTGGCGGTATAGGGCTGGTGATTTATTAACCAGTCGGGCGCAGGTGTTTTTACCTGCGCAACTGCTATGCCTGAACCAAGACTGGCAACCAGTCCTAACAGGAGGTTTGTTTTTTTCATGTTCTTGTTCTTCTTATAAAAGTTATTTAACCGGCTGCAGGATCACTTTCCTCAACCAGCACAATTCATTTTTGTTACCGGAAACCGGTTTCACTGTGAGGTTCTGTTTTCCTGCTTTATCGATATGTATGATACCTATTGCGTGTTGAATAAAATTCATGGGTTGATGACTGCCGAAGCTGCCGGTTTCCAGTGTAAGGAACGGGAGCTGCTGTCTGCCCAGGGTTACCAGCCCCTGCTGTGAAGCGCTTGAGGGCTCGCAGGCATAGTCAAGTATAATTTTATAGTCGCCTGCATCCTGCACTTCCAGTGGAAATATGATGGCATCGTTGGGGGTTACCATACCGGTCATGCAGTTATCATGCTTCCAGTCACCGAAGTAATGGGAGTAAGTAAAAAGCCTGCTCTGGGCCTTCCCATTGAAAATGGCCCATACAGCGGGTATCTCCGCCTGTGGATATTCACTGCTCACGGTTTGTGTACGGAGCTGCGATAAATCTGTTTGCTGTCCTGCGTATACCAGCTCAAGCACAGTACTTCGTGTATCCGGCAACGTTACAGGCAGATTAATAATGGTTTCTTCCGGCAGTTGTTGCCATGTAAGTGGATTTTTATTGCCCAGTATTTTCACCGACTTAATTTTTGCGGTTAGTCCCGGTATGCGTAGCTTCCTGTTGGCCGGCATCTGCCATACATGCAGGAATAATTTTCCTGGTTTGCTGGTGGTTACTCCCCATGGTTGCGCGGGGATCAGTCCCCAGGTGGTACCGTAAATGCTTTCTCCATAGGTTTTCAGCCACTTGCCCACAGCTTTCAGGTAATCCACGGAGTAAGCCGGCCATTTGCCATTTCCATCGGGCCCTACGTTGAGCATAAGGTTTCCACCTTTGGAGGCTACATTTCCCAGGAGGTGTATAATTTCTGCGGGGGATTTAAAGTTCAGGTCGTGGCGGATATATCCCCAGGAGTCGTTATGGGTATAAATTGATTCCCATGCGCCGGAGATGGGAACCGGTGGCACTTCAGAGTCGCCAAAGTCGCGGTAATCACCAAGGTCATGCCCTACGCGGCTGCTGAAAAGGCAGCCTGGCTGCAGCAATCGCAGGCTATCGATCATTTGCCTGGTCTGCTCAGCGGTCAGGCCTCCAGGCATATCAAACCAGATAAGGCCGAGGGAGCCATAATTGGTTAATAGTTCTTTCAGTTGCGGGATTGATTTAGTGCGGTAATATCGCTGGTAATCTTTCTCCTTATTTTTAAAATCCCAGTTATTCCCACCACCATCCGGCTCATGCCAGTCGAGGAACTGGGAATAATAGAATCCAAACTGTATCCCTTTTGCGCGGCAGGCAGCAGAAAGCGCCTTCATCGGATCTTTTTTATAGGGGGAAGCATCAACAATATCGAAATCGGTTACTTTGGAATCATACATACTGAAGCCTTCATGATGCTTGGCGGTGATCACCATGTACCTGATACCTGATTGCCGAGCCGTTTCCGCCCATTCTTCCGCATTAAACCCTACAGGATTGAATGTTTGAGCTACTTTGGCATATTCAGCTGCAGGCGCTTTTGCGCGGTTCATGATCCATTCGCCGCTGCCGTAATAGCTGCTGTCGTGCCAGCGGCCACCCAGCTCAGAGTAAAGGCCCCAATGAATGAACAATCCGAATTTTGCTTCTTTAAACCATTTTAACCCCGGATGCGATCTGTTATTTACGGCACCTTTATTCCACATGTCCGGCATATCCTGGGTGCTCGCTCTTAGCGGGTTGAGCAGGCATAACAGTATTAGCAACGTGGGAATCCGGTGGAACATATAGCTAAATTTAGTAGTAATGTCCGTAAAAAATATACATATCCGCCGGTATATGCAAATGCCTGGAAAATGGTATCAGGGAAAGGGAAAATGATACAATCAAGGCTTTGAGGGTAAGTTTTCGTCATTAACCAATGATTAACGATTATTATAAAGGGTAATATCTAATTTCGGTAACAGATAAGTTATAGTAACTTTCAAAATTCAGCAATCATCTTATTTAGCTTAATAACAGGCTATAATGTGTTATCAGCATCTGACGCGATTCCGCAGATGCCATGTGAATGTTTTAAAACGCCTCTGCTGTTTGTCATCGGCAGAGGTTTCTTTTTGCCCGGTTTTCTCTCCCGTTATACAATTCTTATTTAGATTTAATTAACTCTCTGCACTACGAAAGCAATTAATATTGTTTCCATTCAGTAATCTTCTGATAACTGAAAAAATGCATACAACTAAGAAATGTTCTACAGCACCTGTTGGCCTTTCCAGGCCGACGGGTGATTTCTGTCGCCCACGACGCGCAACCTCGTTAACAATCACCCACCGGTTAAACAACCAATGGGTTTTTGATTTAATCATCATCTAGCTACAGCGCCTTGCAGTTTCCACTGCGGAGGCTTTTTTGACTTTAAAATGAATATATATTCGCTTATATTTGTAGTGTGAAACGGAAAGATGATAAGAAAATAATCCAGATCTTCCAGGCGGCGCTCAGGCTGGTGGCGGAAAAAGGATTATCCGGCGTTACGATGGGCGACATCTCCAGGGAAGCCGGCATTGCCACAGGCACCTTATATGTTTATTTTAAGGGGAAAGATGAGCTGATCAATGCGCTATTTGCTGCCTGCCGGGAAAATTCGGTACAGGTATCCTTTAAAGGTTACAACCCGCAAATACCCTTCAAGCCCGGGTTTAAAAACATCTGGCTGAATATCCTGCGCTATAAGCTGCAACATTTTGAAGAAGTTATTTTTATGGAACAATGTTATCATTCACCGTTTATCACCAACGATACGCGGGAAAAGGCCCTGCAACTTTCGGCCCCCTTCTACGCCCTGATAGACAGAGGTCAGAAAGAACAACTTATCAAGCAGGCAGATGCAGGGCTCTTGCTCACCTTTATTATCGGCGCCATGAACGAACTGGTTAAACAAACGCATTACAGTAGCATCACCCTTAACAGAAGCAGGATCAATACCGCCTTTGACCTCTGCTGGGATGCACTGAAAGCATAACAATAATGAATAAATATTCACAAACTAATATATCTGCATATGTCAGACATTATGATCGCAGTAGACCTGAGCAGCTTTTCAGAAAACCTGATCAGGACCGGCCTGGAACTGGCCGATAAAATGAATGCTTCCGTTACCCTCTACTCTGTGGTAGAAATAGGTATCGGTATCGGTTTGCCAGAAGGCGGCCCTGTATTCACCGACGATATTCCCGCACGGATCCGTGAAGTGGAAGAAAGACTGGAAGCATACAGGCAAAACTACCCTGATAAAAAGAACATCAGCATCCTGGTAGGTACCGGGAATCCTAAAAACGAAACCCTGGCACAGGCACATGAAAGCAATGCAACTATGCTGGTAGTAGGCACGCATGGCAGAACCGGCCTGGATCATATGCTCCTGGGCAGCAATGCGGAATATATTATCCGTCATTCCCGTATACCCGTGCTGGTAGTTCCGTATAACCAGGAAGAGCATTAAGACTAACACTCAACAATTAATACAACCGTATTGATAAAAACTCCCGGCGATCCCGCCGGGAGTTTTTATGGCCCATCCGGAACCTTTAATGATGAATAATTAAAGTATACCTGTACATTAACCTGCGCCCCGGCAGCTGCAACAACGAAATTACTATAAGCTGGTCTTGCCCCCGGTACCTACTTCCTCCAGTTAATTGGGGAATAATGAACTTATTCATACGGAGAAGGTTATACTAATGAAATAAAAACCGGAAGATCATCTCCCATAAATTAAAATCCCCTTAAACTCCCCGCATTTACAGGGATTCGGTTAAAAGTTGGTATAACTTTGCGGGTTAATGCGAACAACAGATTAACGAAACCCACGGACCCTTGAAAAAGAAATTTTTTACTGCGGCATTCCTGCGCAAGCTCCATCTGAAAGAGCTGCTGGCAGTGTTATTTATATTGCTGGCTATTTATTTTTTCCGTTCACAGCGCCATGAATTATATTCCCTGATCCCTGCTATTGAGAGGGCGCACAGGGGTTGGGTAGTACTTGGGGTAATGGTAACCATTGCCTATATTTTACTGCAGGCAGCGATGTATGTATTCAGCTTCCGGGCAGTAGGCGCCAGGCTGGATACCGGCAGAAGTACCGAATTATTCCTGAAACGCAATCTTTTATCGGTCTTCCTGCCGGCAGGAGGTATCAGCTCTCTGGCTTACCTGCCGCAGAGCCTGCGCCGTACCGGTTTGCATAAACAACAGATCCACCAGGCTTCGGGCATCTACGGATTTGTTGGCATCCTTTCCGTTTTCCTGGTAGGCATACCTGTGGTGGCATATGCAATGCTCCATGCAGGTACTATGAAAGATGCCCTGTGGGGACTTGTGGCTATTTGTTCACTGCTGCTCGGAGTAGTATGGCTGGTACGCTCCATGCAGGCTAAGGGCAGTGCCTACCGGTTACTGGTGAAATACTTCCCGGGGGCAGCGCAACAGGTGGATGAAATATTCACATTTCA
The DNA here is from genome assembly GCF_902150045.1 of Chitinophaga polysaccharea. Taxonomy (GTDB): domain Bacteria; phylum Bacteroidota; class Bacteroidia; order Chitinophagales; family Chitinophagaceae; genus Chitinophaga; species Chitinophaga polysaccharea_A. The sequence goes on along the minus strand of NZ_CABFVU010000002.1, from coordinate 432,271 downwards.
GTTGTCTGTGCCTTCTTTCATGAATACGGTAATAGCATCGGTGCTGATAGAAGTAGCCGGTGTAGGCCACCTGTACCTGAGCATGCTGGCCGTGGGTGTTACGCCATCATTGGAAGCAGCTTGTGTAGGATACATTGTGGCTACCATCTTTTTAATCATTTCTCCTTTTCTGCGCGGGTTGGGCGCCATTGAATTGTCGCTCGCCTATATCCTCAGCAACTATGGGTTCAGCACCCTGGAATCGCTGGAAATCACTTTATTATTCCGCCTGTTTGAATTCTGGTTACCGCTGATTGGGGGCATGTTTGCCTTTGCATTGAAGGGTAGGGACCTGGTATTACGGTTACTTCCGCCCATCCTGATCTTCCTGTTGGGTATGGTGAATATTTTTTCCGTGCTCACCCCTCCCCTAGCCAACCGAATGCATTTATTGCGGGCTTATATCCCGGGCACTTCTATCCACGCCACTAATTTGCTGGTAGTGTTTCTTGGGCTGGTGCTGCTGGTAACCGCCACCTTTTTATTCCGTGGTTTGCGAAGCGCGTGGATTGTTGCACTGGCAGTGTCGCTGCTATCGGTATTCGGGCATATAGGGAAAGCGCTGGATTATGAAGAAGCGTCCCTGGCCCTGGTGACCAGTGTTATATTGCTTATTACTTCGCGCCAGTACCGGGTTAAAAGTAATCCCCAACTGGTGAACATTGGTGTGGTAACGGCCATGGCTACACTGTTTGTAGTCCTGATCTTTGGTACCATCGGTTTTTATTTTCTGAATGTGCGACATTTCGGTATAGATTTTACCTGGCAGCAGTCTATTCGCCATGCCTTCCATTGCTTTATGCTGCTGGAAGACGATGGATTGCAGCCGGTTACCAGGTTCGGGAAAGAATTTATGTCGGCCATCCGTGTGTTAGGCGTGAGCGCATGGGCTTTCCTGTTTTACACCATCATACGGCCTTACCTGCATGTGACCCAGCAAACCAATACCAGCCTGGAGAAAGCCCGGTTTTACCTGAGCCAGTATGGCGATTCCCCGATGGATTACTTCAAAATAGGACAGGACAAATTATTATTCGTATCTGAACAGTATGAAGGTTTTATCGCTTACCGGATAGCCGGCAGCTTTGCTATTGTACTGGAAGAACCGGTGTGCAGTGAAGATAATAAACTGCTGGTATTACAGGAATTTGAGCAGCAATGCCGGAAGATGGGCCTCCGGCCGGCTTTTTACCGGGTAGATGAAGACAGCACCTATTATTTCAGCTACCTGAAAAAGAAAAAGATGCTGATTGGCCAGGAAGCCATTATGGATATACGGGATTTTACGCTGAGTGGTAAGGATAAGAAATCGCTGCGCAATGGCTTGAACAGCCTGGCCAATAAGGGCTATACAACTGCTTTCCATACAGCGCCACAGTCGCCGGCAATGCTGCAGGCTTTAAAAGCAGTAAGCGATGAATGGCTGCATCAGTATGAAGTAAAAGAGCTCACCTTTTCACAGGGACTGTTTGATGAAGATGTGATCCGGAACCAGGATGTGATTACCGTAACTGATGCAGAAGGACAGGTAGCGGCCTTTCTTAATATAATCCCCGACTATGCTCCCGGTGAATGTACATATGATCTTATCCGGAAACGTGCCGACGCGCCTGGTGGCGTAATGGATGCGCTCATCATTGCATTGATCCAGGATGCGCAGCAAAAAGGTTTACACTACCTGAACCTCGGGATGGTACCCATGTCTGGCATTATTCAGCCGGAAAACACTGCTGAAAAAATGGTGAAGTATGCGTATGAAAAACTGCGATTCTTCCGGCACTATCAGGGCTTACGGGAATTTAAGGAGAAATATGCCACTGAGTGGACTAACAAATACCTGGTGTATGAACATGATTTTGACCTGATACAATTGCCATCTGCATTGAGTAAGGTAATGCAGCCATAGGCAGGCGAACAATCGCGGAACGGATTTTGTTTTATGGGGATGGGTTAATTTAGTATATGGCACCAGGTAAAATGTTCAATACAGCAAAGCTGCTTAGCTTTTTCTTCTTATTTACAATATTTCAGTCAAAAGCGCAGAGCGGGATCAGTAACCTGCCGGTAGTTATCAAGGCGCCTGCCGCCGGCAGTACGGCTCCATTGATCCTGTATATAACAGGAGACGGCGGAATGAAGAAATTCTCAGCCAATGTGATTGAGTCGTTCCGTCAGAAAAACTACCCGGTGGTAGCATTGAATGCGCTGAAGTATTTTTGGAGTAAGAAGTCGCCCCAGCAGGCGGCAAAGGATATCGCCTCCCTGATCACTTATTACCAGGGCCAATGGGGCAGTAACCACGGCGTGGTGCTGATCGGGTATTCACTGGGCGCGGATGTGCTTCCGTTTATTTATACCAGTTTGCCACCGGAAGTTGCAGAGGAAGTAAAACACCTGGTATTTTTATCTCCCTCCCTTTATACTGATATGGAAGTACACCTCTCAGATATGCTGGGAAAATCCAGTAACAAGGGAATGAGTGTTCCGGCTGAGATGAATAAAATTACCAACAAGCCGTTATTGTTAGTTTTCGGAGCAGAGGAAAAAGACTTCAACCTTTCAGCATTGAATGTCCGGTACGAAAAACTGATACTGCCTGGCGGGCATGCTTATGATGAAGATGCTGCCGGTGTAGCAGGAAAGATACTGGCAGGTTTGCATACAGGTGTTACTCCATAGGCAGCTGGTATCTCCTGACCAGTTCCTTCCTCATTTCCTTTGTCAGGGTAATCCTGGCTTCACCAATCATTACATGATCTTCCGCCAGTGAGGTAATGTGGCGAAATCCTATTACAAACCAGTGATGCACCCGCATAAAAGCATTTGCAGGCAACTGGGAAATGATCCAGTCCAGTTTTTCGGTGGTAACCAGCTTCTGATCGCGAAGATGCAACATGATATGATCATCCATTACCTCTACATACTGCAGCTCATCATAAAATACTTTTTCAATGCGGTGCTGCGTTTTCAGGGTGAAATAATCCGCTGAATAACGGGTGGGGTTAGTTGTTGCTTCTATTTCTATAGTCTTGTATATTTTAGAAAATACTTCATTTAACGCATTGGCGGTAAAAGGCAACTGCATAAGTGCAACAGGCAGGAAGTCAAACCCTGCAGATGAGGTGCCATTATACACCATCAGTAAAACCGGCAGCATGCCGGTTATAGTCATGGGCGGGGAGAGCGGATCATTGTAATCTCCTGCTATCAGTACGTGAATGGTTTGTGTTTCTATCCAGAAACGCGCCTCCTGCATTGTTTGGCTGCGGCATACCAGGTAAACATAGGGGATAGCAGATAAATAATTCTCCAGTTCTTCAAATCCCTCCGGGTCATTACCCAAAATAATACAGTTTAGTACCATAGGGTTGATTTTGGTCAAATAAGGATACGTAAATTTACTTGAGTCAGTTGCCACGGAAACAGACGATTTAAACAGAGCAGGTGACTGAACAGAAACCTGCGTATAATCTAAAATCTAATCTAAACCGCGTTATGAAAAAAAGTTATTAGCATAAGATTTAATCAAAAGCTGACAACAGTAAATTTGACCTTATTTGTGATGATAACAGTTAATCGAATGTTAAGTATTTTGGAAAAAGAAAAGGTGGACAGTTAAAGTAACTGTCTGTGAAGACAATACTTTCCCAGTCCACCAATTAAGGAAGATTACATAAAAGATCCCGGAACAACTGTCGTGCAGCCGTACAGCAGATCTAAGGCCCTGAAAGGGCGGCGCGGGCGCAGGGAGAGCTAACAGGGAGGCCGGTTAACTGGTCGGTGCGCGGACCATATTACCAAATAAGGAAGCATAAAAGGAACATCGTACTCACGGCGACCAGGTTTTTCGAGAACCTGACATTGAATCCGCCTTTTTCTGAGTAGAAGTAACTTTCTTTGTACCGGTCGTACTCAATGGGAGCACCTAACTCCTTCATCATTTTGAGGAATTCATAGAGTGTTCTTTCGGAAATACGAAGCCGCTTGGCTAACTGAGCGGGCTTACCGGTCCCTTTGATCCTGATGAGGTAATCAATGGTCTGTAGTCTGTCAAAATAACGCTTTGGCATGTGGCATAGAGGGGTCTTAACGGTTATTTACTGAATATACGATTTGTGTCTTTATTAAACCAGCATTATCATATATATATTTAAACGTAAATATTAACAATCTGGTTTAAACGGGTTTTCGAAATTTTAGCTGCGGAACAATGGCGCTGATGCGGATTAGCTGCGTACTTTTACTAAACGTACCAGTGTTGTTTTTATTTGCATGCACGTTAAAAAAACTCACTGCAGTAATGCTTCATAGATAATGTTGGCAAGGGCTGTTCCTTTGTCCACTGCGGGATCCGGAGGCCTGGTGGCATATACTTTTCCATTCTTTCCAACAACAATAAATGAGGGATACTTACTAATGTTGTATTGTGTAAGCACTTCCCTATGCCGATCATCCAGCTGCCATATCCATCCCGGCAAATCCTTTGCAGCAGCGCCATCGCAGCAGATGTTCACAAACGTAACCGCGTTATGGAAGCAGTCTTTTATTGCTGTAAGGGCAGGCAACACCTGGACTGATCCACTGTAGAAATGCAGCAGTACTACCTTTCCGCTGAATTGCTGCAGGCTTATTAATTTTCCCTGTGCATCCGGGAAACTAAAAACCGGCGCCGTTACACCTTTGCTGATCCCTTTCCTGGATCGTCCGTAAAGCTTTGCAATGGCCTGTTTACATGCTTCATCCCGTACCAGTTCCAGGTAATCGCGCACACACCACTCCTGCTCTTCTGCCGGGTTACCTGCCGCAAAACCAAGCGTTAATGAATGCGCCAGCAACCTGTCGCGCAACCGGCCACTGTAATGGATTTTCAGCCACTCGTAAATAGCCCTGTTGTTACACTCATAACGATGCCGGATAAAATAATCCGCCTCTGCTTTATGCAGCAGATAACTCAAATAACGTATAGGCGTTAGTGTTGTATCCGGAAGAAGTACCTGGGGCAATGCAGGCAATATGTTCTCTTTATAAAAAAGCACCTGTCTTTCTTCCAATGTACTATCCGGCGCTGTGGCCACTTTCCATAGTGTACTCACCAGGCCTGATGCCGCTTCACCCAGCACATGCGCCCTGGCTATCGCCCAGGTGGCCGGGCTCAGGCTGTCGCGGTATAACGCCATCACCCTGTTGCCGGCCTCTAATTGCTGACGGTAGGCCGCTGCCAGCTGAAATGCATCGGATGATGCAGGAACGGTTATACGCAACTGTGCGCGCCTGGCCTCATAAACAGCCCTGTTCAACCCTGCAGCGCTTCCTGCAAACCGGATACTGTCGCCCTGTATCATCAACTGCAAACTATCTCCCCCTCTGATCATCCCATAAAAATTATATCCGCTACCGGCATCTGTATAAAAAAATATTTCCTTCCCCACCGGCAATGGTATGCGGAAATAAAAAGAATCAGGTTTTAATAAGGTATTCTGAGTAACAGCAGGAGAAATGCCCGGATCATACCAGTAGGACAATGATACCTTCTGTACAGGGCGGCCCGCTGTCTTACCCGTAATTACGGTGGAAGATTGTGCTACAGCAGTTCCTGCCAGCATAAGTAAAACACAGCTGTTACGCAGCAGCTGCCTTATCACAGGACGGTTCATAATCAGATTTTTAGATGGTAACAATCCCCATGGTAAAAACCACAGGGAGGTAATATTCACAACGATAGTAAATGAAAACTTTATATATATCTTAACGGGTATAGCCGTTCATTATATCAATCTTATAGTGCAATAATAAAGGGTACAAATAAGGAAAGTGTTAATCGAATCTTAACTGTTAATACAAAACAGGATTTATTTAGAGATTAAGCCAGTATACCAGCTTCAGTACCAAAGCCCGGTTCCTTACGTAAAACGGTTCCGGGAGATAATTGTCCGTATAAACGATAAAAAGATCTGAGGCCGGCCTGTAACGCCACTGGAAGCGGGTATTGAGGTTCATATTCTTCTGCTGCCCGTTGTACTGCATAAAACCGGTAAAGAAAAGCGTGTTTGTCATCGTTACATCCAAACGGGGGCCTACCAGCCAGAAGGAATTATTGCCCCATGGCTTTGGCAAATTGATATTGTTGTAATTAGCGCTCAACGCAATACTCACATATGGCTGGAACCGGTACCCCAGCTCAGTATTGGTCATTAACCGGCTGCCATCCGCATAATAGCCTCCATAGCGGGCCGACAAAGAATAAGTGAACAAACTTTGAGGTTTGGATACATAATCGGCACCTATGGTATTCCAGTTATGCCGGCTCCCGTTCACTAAACTATCTTTTCCTGTATTGGTGGGATCGAAAGGCTGTAGCAATTTGATATAGGTATTGGATGCCCAGACATTGAGCGTGTTCCGTTTCCGGAACACAATACCATAATTGAGCATGGTTTCATTATCGGTACGATGCATATTGGCTTCATCAAAGAACCAGGTACTGGTTACCTGCGGTCCATGGCTCAATACAGACCCCGATAAGGGAAAGAAAAGACGGGTCACCTGCGGCGCTATCCTGATATAGCCCTGCCTTGGCACATATCCCACCTCCGCATTGTAGTTGCGCCCTACGTATTCATGCTGCCAGCCAATATTCCATTCCTTGCTGGTGTATTGCAGGTTAGCCGCATGGGCTATATCATGACCGGTTTTATTGGGCGTATATGACTTCAGCAGCATGGCTTTCCCCGTCCAGAAGTTATTGGAAGACGCCAGGTTGTATTCCAGTCCCATGTTCCGGTTATACCTGTTGTAAAGTGGTTTATCCGTCACTTTAGAGGGATCATAATTCACCGATTCCTTGTTGATAAAAATAAACCCGATATTGGAACGGGAAAATACACGGCGCTGCAAAGCGGCCACAGTAAAGTTCTGCGCGGGCAACCCGGTCTCCTCCTGTTTTCCCGTTTCCATGTTCATAATGCCCAAACGCCAGTCTTTATTGAGCTTACCACTGAGCCTGGCGCCAAAACGGATCGGCACACCACCAAGACCAATACGCCTGGAGAAGAACGGGCGGATAGTAGCATACCCGAAGTTGGACATCTGGTCGCCGTTCTCCAGGAAAAACTGCCGTTTTTCAGGGTAAAACAATTCAAAGCGATCCAGGTTGGTGACCTGTTTATCTACGTCTACCTGTGAAAAATCCGGGTTTACCGTGAGGTCAAGATTCAATGAAGAAGTAACGGCCACTTTAGCGTCCAACCCTGCATCCCGCCGGTATTTGGTAGGAGTTGCCTTATCGTAGTCCTTCAGCATGCCTCCCAGCACATAAGGAATCAGCGACACATTTGCACCTGCAGGGGGAGGCGCTGCATCCCATACAAGGTTACCGGTATACGCCAGTGAAGCAGTAGGGAATTGTCGTGGTACCGGCGCCCAGGCCGACTTCTCTGTCGTTTTCAGATCGTTCCGGCTGAAATTGATTCCCCATTTGGTAATCCCCTTTTTGTAACGGATGGTTTTAAAAGGGATCACCGCTTCAAACACCCATTTATCAGGATAATTTTTTACTACAGATGTCCATTTATTATCCCAGCTCAGGTCCACTTTTCCACCATCGTACATCAAACCGTCCCATTGCGCCCCTGCAGCATTGGCGCCAAAGGAGAAACCATTGGTCTGATCGTCGAACGGGTCCATAAATAAAAGGAAGTTATCATTCTTCAGGAAAGCAAAATCACGGCGCAGTGATTCTACCATGTAAGGCCCGTTGCCAACGGTATAGTTTTCCACCACGAGATAGAGGTTCTTATCGTCATAGGTCATCCGCACATCCGTACGCAGTCTGGCGGCGCTGGTATCCATCGGCAGCACCATGTGAAAGCCGGTGGCAATATCAGCCTGCAGCCATGCCGCTTCATCTATTACGCCATCTATTTTGATGGGAGAAACTGCTTTGCGGATCTGCAATTGATAAGCGTCATTTTTCTTTTGCGCACGCACTGAGAAGCAAATAAAACTACAGCTGATAATAAGTGGAATGATACGATACATCAGGTTGCTATGGGTTTCCGGACAAAATACAAAAATTGCAAAAGGGGCAAGAAGAAAATGGATGAAGGGTAAATGCAGCGGATCTGTAAAAAAAAGGAAGATATAAACCGGGATAATCCCTTAATTGAAAGGCGGTGAGCTACAGGTTCCCCTGCTGCCCACCACCGCTCTATCTTCCGGAAAATTATAATTTATTACTCTTCATCTGCGTATCGGCCACAGGAACCTTTACTGTTGTAGTTCTGCTACTGCGGCCCCTCGTACTGAATACCTTCAGTTTCACCGTTTTGCCACCTGCGGCAACAGGCGTAGTATAGACAGGGCTTCTTAACGTAGGCTCGTCACCGTTAGTTGTATACCTGATCACTAATCCAGGCATCTGCACATTGGCGCTCAGCACGCCATTGTCTACCTTTGCACCTGCAGTCGGGATACGCCAGTTGAAGCCACCGTCGTAGTAGTCAAGGCGGGGCATTTCGCGTTTACCCATCACGTTGCTGAACACGCTCCACGCCTGTGCATATAATGCATCCGCTTTTGCGGTATCTTTTTCTGTGGCCCATTCCGGATCCTGTGCCCATGCTCTTTCTGCAAGACCCAGCAATTTCGGTAACATCATATATTCCATACGTTCGGAACTGGTCACGGTTTCACTCCACAGCAATCCCTGTATACCCGGTATATTGGACGCGCCAAAACCTGTTAACCGGTCCTTTCCAACAAATAACTCCGGTGTAACCGGGTTACCCCTGCCATCTACTTTTGAATTCCTGTAATAATCAAACGGAATAAAGTAAAACGGTTTATCCACATCTACAAATCCGCCCCAGTAGAATCCCGGCTCATCAAAAGATTTCATGTAAGCCATATCAAAGTAGAAATTGCTCACACCCGATAAAACTACTTTGTAGCCTGCATTGGCAAGACGATATGATAGATCTTCCTGTCCTCCGCCAATCACGTTATTCCATACATTCAGCTGAAAATGATCATTTACAAAATCAGGATTAGGAATACTCTGCGATTCGTTACCAATAGTTGTTTTACGCATCCCTGCTTCCTCCCAGCCGGCTACGGATAAGCCGCGGGCTTTCAGCAGGTCGTTCACTTTACGATAGTAATAATACCAGAGGTCATTTACATGCTGCAATGATTTATCCTGCTGCATCAATGCAATACAGGCGGGCGATTTTTCGAACACGCCACCCGGTACTTCATCGCCGCCCATATGTACTGCATCCAGCGGTGCGCCGGCTTCTTTATACATTGCCTGCAGTTCTTCCACCACTTTATCGAGGAAATGATAGGTAGATGGCAGGGCCACATTCATTACGTTGTCGTTCCAGTATTGCACAGAATGATATTCTGATTTATCGTCCAGATCGGTGAGCAGGTATTCTTTTGCCTCCTGGTCGCGGCCCGCTGCTTTCAGCCTGTAGTAGCGTGATTCCATTGATTTCACTGCTGCGCGGGCATGTCCCGGACTTTCTATTTCCGGTAAAACCCGTATATGCCTTGCCGTTGCATAACGGAGGATCTCAATAAAATCGTTGCGTGTAAAATAACCGCTACCTGCTGTATTGGTGGTATCAGGACCGGAGCCATAAGATGGAGGCAGCATATTTTTCCAGTCGCTGCTATGGCCACGTTTAGCACCTACAGCTGTCAGTTCCGGCAAGGAAGGAATTTCCACACGCCAGCCTTCATCATCACTGAAATGAAAATGCAGCACGTTTAATTTATACAGTGCCATCAGGTCGATGATGCGGAACATATCACGTTTGCTATGGAAGTTGCGGGCTACGTCTATCATGAAGGCCCGATAACCAAAACGCGGTTCATCGGTCACCTCCACACCCGGGATGGTGATGGATTTCTGGTTGCCTGCAAATGCAGCAGGAGGAACCAGTGTTTTCAGCGACTGGATCGCATAAAAAGCACCAGCTTCCGTACCGGCGGTGATGGTAATCCCTTCCGGCGTTACCCTCAAACGATAACCTTCCGGGGCAGTAATACCAGCATCATACACAAGACTGATGGTAGTTGTTCCTTTTTTTCGTTTGCCCAGCAACGTTAGCAACTCGGTATCCAGTATTGCAGCGCTGGCAGACAGTTGTGGATCCGCTTTTACTTCCGGCAACGCGTCCAGCACCAGGTTGCTGCCGGTAGCTTTGTACGATTCAGGCGTAGGAAAAACCAGCGGGAGCTGTGCTACCGGGATATCCTTTACAGTAGCATTCTGTTTGAATATATCCGTTGGAGTTACTACGGCGGTTTTATCACCGGGATAGCGCATCAGTTGTTTTGCAGTGGTAGAAGGCCGGATGCTATAATCTTTTATAGAGAAACCTTTTTCAGGTTGTTCGTTCCACACAAGATACAAACCGGAGGGAGCGTCTGTAAAATTTACAGCCCACGCATCGCCGGTAATGGCCAGCTTCAGTGAATCGCCGGGAGCGATGCCGGTAAATCCTTCTGCCGGTGTAAAGCGGTACAGGTCACCGTTAATGTGCTCCACTTTCACATGGCCCGGCAGTTCGCCTGGCGTTACCATCCTGATAAAATTAAAGTACAGCTGCCACCCTTTGGAAGGAAACGGTTTACCTGCTGTGTTTATAAAAGTGAAGGCCGACTGGAAATTGTCGCGGCCCTGGTAATGGTTTTCCACTACTTCCCAGCTGGTTTTCAGCCGGGCGGCATCATAGGGTGCGGGTTGTTGTGCCCGGACGCCCGCTACAGTACTAAATAAGAGCATGCAAGTTGCAATCAACTTGCCAAGATCATTGTATCTTTTCATGTTGTGGATGATTGAATCGGCTTATTTTGAAAGATAATAAAATAATTTAAAAACTAGAGTTTGATTTTCGCGGGGGTTTGTCTGACGCGGATTTTGTCTTTTCCAGGATTTTGATGATTACACTGATTTTTACTTTTTAACCGAAGTGGAATAGTGCGGATTTTGTCTGACCCAGGATTTTGATGATTACACTGATTTTTACTTTTTAACCGAAGCGGAATAGTGCGGATTTTGTCTGACTCAGGATTCAGATGATTATGCTGATTTTCATCTTTTGATCGAAGCAGATATTGAGCGAAGGTTGCCTGACTTTGGATTATAATGATTAGCGGACAAGCCTGGTTCTTATTTTTTGAAGAGTAAGAACCAGATTAATTCCTTATCGCCTTTACCTATTAACAGAAAATAAAATCAGGTCAATCAGCGTAATCATCTGAATCCTGAAAAAGACAGGATCCGCGAAAGATTTAACAAATTTATCTGGCAACGTTAATTAGATTTATAGGAACAATAGCAAAGGAAGTATTCATAATCTCCAAAGGAGCATCAAAAAATCAAAAAAATACGTCTATGGTCAAAGCATTTATTGGGTTCTCAGTTGTGAGTATAAGTGTTATCGTTGTTTTAGGATTATTTTTCCCCTGGGTTTTCTGGCTGCTGGTATTGGTGTTACCCATTGTTATCATGGGTATACTCGACATCATGCAAACCAAACATGCTATTATCCGGAACTACCCCATAGTGGGCCGTATGCGGTACTGGATGGAAGCATTGCGGCCCAAGATCTATCAATACTTCGTAGAGAGTGATATTGATGGCAGCCCTATTAACCGGGTAGACCGTTCCACTATTTACCAGCGTGCCAAACGGGAGCTCGATTCCCAGCCATTTGGTACCCAGTTCAATGTATACGCTGAAGGATATGAATGGATGGCACATTCTATTCAACCGCAGAACTTTGATAATATGGAGAAGGACCCGCGTGTGACCTTTGGCGGGAAAGACTGTAAACAACCCTATTCCGGCAGTATCCTGAATGTTAGCGCTATGAGCTACGGATCACTCAGTAACAACGCCGTACAGGCGTTAAACGGGGGTGCTAAAATAGGCAACTTCGCACATAATACAGGTGAAGGCGGCATCAGCGACGCTCATCTCAAACAGGGAGGGGATATTATCTGGCAAATTGGTACCGGTTATTTTGGCTGCCGCGATGATGACGGTAATTTTTCCGATAGCTTATTTGCGGAAAAAAGTGCGCTCGCACAAGTTAAAATGATAGAATTGAAAATTTCTCAGGGCGCTAAACCTGGTCATGGCGGTATATTGCCGGCAGCCAAGAACACGCCCGAAATTGCCGCTATCCGTCATGTTAAACCACATACCACTGTATTCTCTCCGCCTTATCATAAAGCATTTAACAGTCCGCGTGAAATGATGCTGTTTATCCGGCGCCTGCGCGACCTCAGTAAAGGCAAACCTGTTGGGTTCAAATTATGCGTTGGCCAGCAACGGGAATTTTATGCTATCTGCAAGGCCATGATAGAAACAGATATTTATCCCGACTTTATTACTGTAGACGGCGGGGAAGGTGGCACCGGTGCCGCTCCTCCGGAATTCTCCAACTCCGTGGGAATGCCGCTGATGGACGGACTTTCGTTTGTTCACGACACACTTACCGGGTTCAATATCCGTCATCATATGAAAATCATTGCCTCCGGTAAAATACTCACGGGCTACCATATGCTGCGTGCAATGGCACTGGGCGCAGATACCTGTAACAGTGCCCGTGCAATGATGATGGCACTGGGTTGTATCCAGGCACTGGTATGCAACACCAATAAATGTCCCACAGGTGTAGCCACTCAGGATAAATGGCTGTCGGCCGGCCTGGTGGTGGACGATAAAAAACACCGTGTAGCCAATTATCACCGCGATACCATAGAAAGCGCCATAGAACTGACCGGTGCAGCCGGTTTAAAAGATCCGCATGATATTACCAGGCGGCATATTTTCCGCCGGGTATTTATGAACCAGGTAAAAACTTTTGAAGATATCTACCCTAGCACAGCCCCGGGCGCATTACTGAATGGGCTAATGCCGGAACATCTGAAAAGGGAGATGGAAACAGTGGGAATTGATACATGGATCTAGTATAAAGGAGCTGGGCTTTTATCTGTAAAAGATAAAAGCCCAGCTCCTTTTTTTCTTCCTGAATATTTTCAAATTCTAAAAATATAATCCGCTCTTAAAGTCTATCCCCCATCTGCTTATATCTCTCAACATCTTTAAAAATCCAAAAGAAAAACTCAAAGTAATCAGCAAAATCATCATAATCCTGAGCCAGACAAAATCCGCGGCTGGTATAATGCCAATGCGTTTTCCCGGCATATCTTAGCGGCAATTTTCTCGGGGAAATTCTGCAGGATCAGTTGCAGATCTGCTGCCGCAAATGGACGTGGCGCACGGGTAGAGGGCATATCGGTACCAAATAATAATGCGCCTGCATTAATAGCGGTAATCTGCCGCATGGCAGTTAACACGTCAAAATCGCAACGGCTAAAACCAGTTGCTTTTATCCACGCTCCTTTTTCTACCAATGGCAATAAATATTTGAATCCTGCTTTAGATAACCCCAGGTGATCAATTACCACAGCAGGCAGTTTATGCAGGGTGGTCGATAATCCCGGCAACTGCCGGGAATCCACATACAGCTCCACATGCCATTTCACCAGTTCATATACACGCAGTCCCAGCTGTTCCAGGTGTTTTACACTTTCGGAACCTCCGCGCTGCACATTAAACCTTACAGCACGTACACCTGCCTCATGCAGGGCTACTATTTCCTCATCGCTGGTACTGGCAGGTATCTGCGTAACGCCTACATAACCAGGCCCCAGCTGCTTCAACGCTTCCAGCAGGTATCCCTGATCAAATCCCTGGAAAGAGCCGGATACCACAGCGCCTCCATCAATCTTCAGCGGAGCGGCCTGTTGCCGGTAGTCAGCTACTGAAAAATCCGATGGCATAAAACCCTGGTTAGGCTGCATGGGAAACCGGTGATCAATGATGTGCAGGTGTGCGTCGAATACGGGCTTATCAAACATAATCTCATCGTTGTTACAATACACAAGCTACAGAAAATAGCTGAAAGCAGAAAGCAGAAGGCCCGGAGGGATCCTGCAATCCGTCCGGGCCCTTATGGCCTTGCTTTGGGTTTTGTTAAATTTCCATTGCGCCGGCAGCGGCTTCGTCCACAAACCAATGTAACTCACCTTCTTCCGGCCTGATCAGCTGGGAAGGATATTTCTCCGCGTCAAAGGTGCCTTCTATCACACTTTTCAGCGTGATGGCTTTATTGGCGCCTGTGGTAAGGAACAGCACACAGGCAGCCCTGTTCACCACAGGTGCGGTTAAGGTAATGCGGTACATATCCTGTGCTTCCAGGAAAAATGATTTCACCCAGGCCTTTTTTTCATGTACAATGGGTAAGCCCGGGAACAGCGACAATGTATGTCCGTCGTCTCCCATACCGAGTAACACCAGGTCAAAGGTGGTATCCTCTTTTCCGAAATACGATTTCAGGATTTTCTCATACTCAGCAGCAGATTCTTCCGGGCCAATATCGGTGCGCATCACATGGATGTTTTCGGGATTTGCGCCTACTTTATCAAGTAATGCTTCAAATGCCATGCGGGCATTATTGCGTTCATCTTCAAAAGGCACATCTCTTTCATCTCCCCAGAAAAAATGTATTTTCTCCCAGGGTATTACCATATTGTAAGGAGCTTTCGCCAGGAGGCTGTATAACTGCTTTGGCGTATTGCCGCCCGACAGTACAAATGTGAACCGCTCCTGGGTTTGCAATACTTCCAGTATGTAGTTACTGATCCATGCCGCTACATTTTCACTCAGTTGGGCAGGATCTTTTGCGATATGTAGTTCCATAAAACAAAAAGAATTACGGACCATTATACAAATGGTCCGTAATCATTATTTAGTAGGTAAATTAATCCAGGTATGACCGTCGCGGGCAACGAGTGCATCGGCATCGTCGGGTCCCCATGAATCGGGTGCATAGTTCGGAAAGTCTTGCGGCATGCGGTTTTCCCATGTTTCCAGGATAGGCATGATCACTTTCCAGGCAGCATCTACCTGGTCGCCGCGCATAAACAGGGTGGCATCTCCTTCCATTACGTCCAGCAGCAATGTTTCGTATGCTTCCGGCGCATGTTCACCATTAGCGGCATCGTAATTAAAGGTCATGTCTACCGGGTCAAGCGTCATGGTCTGACCGGGACGTTTTGCCTGGAAGCGGATCCGGATATCCATTTCCGGCTGAATGCTGATGGTGAGCCTGTTGGGGCGCCATGTCTGGGCAGCTTCAATCGGGAAGGAATAAGGAGGTGCTTCCTTAAAGGTGACAATAATATTGGTCGCTTTCTGATGGAGGTATTTACCGGTCCGTACATAAATCGGAACGCCCTGCCAGCGCCAGTTATCGATATAAAATTTAACCGCTGCGTAGGTATCGATATTGGATTTGGGATCCACTCCTTTTTCTTCGCGGTAGCCGGCTACTTTATTTCCTTTCATCCAGCCGGAAGAGTACTGTCCGCGTACGGCATGTTCATGTACTTTATCCGGTGTAATGCGGCGGATGGCGTTGAGCACATCCACTTTCTTGTTACGCACTTCGTTGGCATCAAAAGATACCGGTGGCTCCATGGCAAGGATACACATGATCTGCAGGATGTGGTTCTGCACCATATCACGCAGGGCCCCTGCCCTTTCGTAATAACCACCCCGGCCTTCCAATCCTACGCTTTCAGCGGCAGTGATCTGGATGTTATCGATGTAGCTGCGGTTCCATACCGGCTCAAACAATGCGTTTGCGAAGCGGAATGCCAGGATATTCTGGATAGTTTCTTTACCGAGGTAGTGATCGATACGGTAGATCTGCTCTTCTGTAAATTTTTTCGCCAGCAGTTCATTCAGCTCATGCGCACTTTGCAGGTCATGGCCAAATGGTTTTTCCACTACAATGCGCGTACAATGTTTATCGGAACAGAGGTTCAGCTCCCCTAAACGGGTGGCTATATTCGGCACCAGCTGCGGCGCTACGGCCAGGTAAAAGATAACGGTTGGATGTACGCCCCACTCTTCTTCCTTCTTTGTTACAAAATCGGTGATCTTGCTATAGGATGCAGGATCTTCTGCATCCATCTGCAGGTAAGTAACATGATTACTGAAATCTTTCCAGTGACCATTCTGCTCGCCCTTCCGACGGGAAAACTTACTGATCCCTTCCAGCAGGTGATTATTATAGTCTTCGTTGCTGTAAGGGCTGCGGCCCAGGCCTGCAATAGCAAACTGCTCGGGCATCCAATCATCCAAAAAGAGATTATATAACGCAGGCGTTAGTTTCCGGTAGTTTAAATCGCCACTGCCTCCGAATATGAACAGGATGGACGCAGGCGGGCGTTTATGGATCTGCATATGTTTAATTAAAGATGAACATTTTTAGTGTTGCTGCCATTCTGTATGGAAAGTGCCTGGCATATCGATACGCTGGTAGGTATGTGCGCCGAAGTAATCGCGCTGTGCCTGGATCAGGTTGGTAGCCATGCGGCCGGTACGGAATGCATCGAAATAAGACAGCGCAGACATGAATCCGCCTACGGGCACTCCTGCGGAGGCAGCCTGGGCGATTACGCTGCGGGTGTTGCTTTCCACCGATTGTACCAGGTAAGCTACGCCTTCATCCAGCAGGATATTGGCCAGGTCGGCATTTTTCTGGTAAGCCTGGGTAAATATTTCCAGCAGGGAAGAACGGATGATACATCCTCCTCTCCATACTTTCACCACTTCCGGCAACGGGATCTCCATTTTCAGGTCGGCAGAAGCTTCTCTCAGCATAGCCAATCCCTGTGCATAGCTCAGGATGGTAGCAAAGTAGAGGGCATCATGTACCTGTTTGATCCACATTTCTGCGTCGGCGTGAATAGTATTTTCAGGAGCTTTATAGATCGCTTCGGCCTGCAGGCGCTGCTCTTTGTAACCGGAGAGGGTACGCATAGCCACAGCAGTATCAATTACAGGTACGGCTACCGGCAGTTCCATAGCATCCTGTGAGGTCCATTTACCGGTTCCTTTGGAACCTGCTTTATCGGAGATCACATCTACCAGGCGCTTATCGGATTTATCGTCGTTCTGCAGGAAAATGTCGGCGGTAATTTCCACCAGGAACGATTGTAATGCGCCCTGGTTCCAGTTCTTGAACACTTCATGCAGCTGATCGTTGTTCAGTCCGGCCCCTTTTTGCAACAGGGTATAGCTTTCACTGATCAGTTGCATAATGGCATATTCAATACCGTTGTGCACCATTTTCACATAGTGACCGGCGCCTTCTTTACCGAGATAAGCCACGCAGGGAGTACCCTTTACCTTGGCGGAAATTGCTTCCAGCATGGGTTGTACCTTTGCATAGGCATCCTTGTCGCCACCAGGCATAATACTTGGGCCGGTACGGGCGCCCTGCTCACCACCGGAAACACCGATACCCATAAAATGGATACCTTTTTCGCGGAGATGTTGTACACGGCGTAAAGTGTCCGTATAGTGGGAGTTACCACCATCTATTACTACGTCGCCCTGCTCCAGCAGCGGCAACAGGGAAGCTATCACGTCATCTACCGGCTGACCGGCGGGTACCAGCATCATTAATTTGCGGGGACGTTCCAGCAACTGTACCATAGCGGCCAGCTCTGCAACACCTTTAACGGTAGTACCGGGGGTAGCGGCTGCTTCCAGTGCGCTGTTCTTGGCAGCGTCTTTATCAAAGCCGATAACGGAAAAGCCATGATCTGCCATGTTGAGCAACAGGTTTCTGCCCATTACGCCGAGGCCGATCATTCCAAAGTCATATAAGCTGTTTGCCATATATAGAGAAGTTACTTAAGGAGGTGTAAAAGTAGGGAAGAATTACGAAATACGTATTACGAATTACGGAGTCAGATGGAGACAGCCACCGGTATTACCTTCACTGTATCCACATAACTCCGTAACCTGTTTATGAATCATATTTATGCCGAGTTCCTGCCTGCGTTGATAATACCAAAAGAGCAACGCATAATGAGCTTTTCGTAGGTTTCCCTGCCATGCCCGTTGTCGGGATGTGAGTCCAGCTCCCGTATCCGGGTAAGCGCATACTGCTGGGTAGTGAGCAGCGGCAGCACAATTCTTTCCCTCATCTGGATAGACAGCAGGTCGATAGGGCTGCCGGCCATCAGTTCAGATTCATTGGTAAGCCGCAGCAGGTATTTTTTAGTCAGCTCAAATTCATTATAGATCATCTGCCATACCTCTCCATATTGCGGATGTTTCTCCAGGTAGGCAGTGAGCGGGAAATAGCTCTTCTTCATCGCCATTACGCAGTTATCGAGCAGGGTCCTGAAAAACAGGGAGTGTGCGTATAATGCTTCCAGTTCTTCCCATTTGCCTTGCTGGTCCAGCTGTTCCAGGGCGCTGCCCACACCGTAGTAGCCGGGTACATTTTGTTTCAGCTGGCTCCATGCGCCCACGTAAGGTACCGCTCTCAGATCATTGAGATTGAGCTTGGCAGAGGCATTACGCTTGCTGGGGCGGCTGCCTATATTGGCTTCCGCATAATACCGCAGGGGGCTGGCATGATCAAGATAGGCCAGGAAATGCGGATGCGTCTTTAATTTATTGTAAGCTTTATAGCCTTCATCAGCAAGGGATTGCAGCAAATCTTCTTCCGCTTTGCTGAGTGTTACTTCCCGTGAAGAAAACAGTTCATTGCTGATGCCGGCATGTATCAGCTGTTCCATATTAAACTGTGCAGCGTCTATGGTGCCAAAGTTGGAGCTGATAGTTTGCCCCTGTATGGTTTGCTGTATTTCCTTATTGGCAATATTCCTGCCCATGGAAGCATAGAACTGGTGGGTTTTTCCGCCGCCGCGTGCCGGGGGGCCACCCCTGCCATCAAAGAACACCACGTTGATGCCATAATCTTTGGAGATAGCGGTAAGTTCTTCTTTCGCCTTATAGATGCTCCAGTTGGCCATCAGGTATCCACCATCTTTTGTACCATCGGAGAAGCCAAGCATAATAGTTTGTTTACATTGGCGGCGGCGCAGATGTTCCCGGTAATCGGCGTTTTCATACAGCTCTTTCATCACCTGTCCTGCATGGCGCAGGTCATCGATGGTTTCAAACAGCGGTACAATATCTACTGTCATTTCCTCTTTCTTCCAGCCGCTCAGCAGGAACAAACCGTATACTTCCATTACATTAAGTACACTGGTACTATGACTGATGATATATCGGTTGCAGCCTTCTTCCCCGTTGGCTGCCTGTATTTCCCGGATAGCAGCAATGGTTTGCAGCGTATCCTGGTGCAGCGGGTTTTCCAGGGATTGGGGATCTATAGCCTCTTTTATATTAAGTAAAGCACTGATCTTTTCTCTATCATCCAGGGAGGTATAGTTATCCGGCAGCGCCGCTGTTCCGGCGGCTACGGCTTCCAGTACCGCTTCATGAACGGAGCTGTCCTGGCGTATATCCAGGGAAGCAAAGAACAACCCGAAAATCTCCACTTTACTAACCAGGTTATCCACCAGATGGACGAACAGCCCATTCAGGTCGGCCATGATCGTATTTCGTATATCCGCGAGCGTGTCCAGTATTTCCTGGCGGCTGATATCAGCTTTATGCCCTGGCAGGAACAGGTTGCGGGATAATTTGGATTCCAGTGCGGCCACTACATTCTCCACTCCTTTAAAAGTAAGGCGGCGGCGCAGGTTGCGGACTTCCCGGAAATAGCATTTCATGATGGAAGCACGAAGGGCAGCGGCCACTTCAATGGTGGTAGGCGCTTTTACAAACGGGTTCCCATCACGGTCGCCGCCAGGCCAGAAACCCATGCGGATCACGGCATTCTCACTACTGATAGCCCCCGGGAACTGTGCCCGGATAGACGACAGGATGCGGCCGGCCGACTGGTAAAAAATATTTTCGAGGAACCATACCAGGCTGATGGCTTCATCGTATGGTGTTGGTTTTTCCTTTTTGAAGAAGGGCGTTTTACCTAGCTGTTGCAGGTACATATTTACCTGGCTGGTATTTTCATCAATGAGCGCTTTAGACAGATCATTAATAATTCCAAGTACTTCACTGGGATAAAACTGTGTAGGATGCGCAGTCAGCACCAATCTCACGGAAAAATCCTTCAGTTTCTCCTTCAGCTTGTCCTGGGCCTGCTCCTGGATCACTTCAGATTGCAGATGCCGTAAAGTGCCGGCGCCCTGCAGATCGCGGATGTTCCGGAAAGCAGCATCTTCAAGCGCATCAAACAGTACTACCTGTCTTTCAGCATATTGCACAAAGCGGAACAACAGGTCCGTTCGCTGTTTTTCATCTGTATAGGTGGTATACTGAGAGAAAAAAGAGTTCATAATCTCTTCAGGGCTGTTGCCTTTGGAATATCCTTCTTCGCAATGAAGCAGGAACAGGGACAGGAAGATACCTGTCTTTTCCACGCGGTGGAAAGGCAAAGAGGTGAAGAGGCTATTATACAGCTGAAACTTGGTCCCAACAAGGTTTTTGAACTGTTGCAGCGAATTATTTACCGGCGCTTCCATACTAATTATCCGTTTATAGTGCTAAAGAAGAAGACTAAGCGGCTGTTAAATTAATAATTATTATGGTAATTTCTTAGTTTTTTGATTTTTGTTTGACATAAAGTGATAATGTTTGAATATTATCTAATAAGAAGCAGCGGTCTTAAAAAGCAATCCCGGCCGCTAAATGCGGACCGGGACTGGTATCAGGAATCAGAATGCGCCGGTTTATGGATGTAGGCCGGGATAAACAGGATGATAAAAACTTAAAGAGATAATAATATAGGAGGTCACACCGTCATAACGATGACAGCATTTTCCTGGTTAATAATAAAGTTTAATTGAAATGAAAAAGCGGGGGAACTATTTATTAGTTGTCGCTTAACGTGAAACGAACCGGCAAGTTAAAATATACAGCCACATATTCCCCGTTCTGTTTACCGGGTCTCCATTTAGGCATTTTGCTAACCACCCGGATAGCTTCTTCTTCCAGGCCTCCACCTTTTGCAGCACCGGTTGTTTTAACCTGGGAAATACTACCGTCGCGGTTTACAATGAACTGAATAAATACTGTTCCCTGTATGCCGTTCTCCTGGGCGGTGTGCGGGTACCGGATGTTATTGCCAAGATATTTGGCCAATGCGGCTTCACCACCTGGAAATTCGGGCATTATTTCCACGAAGGTGCGCGGCGCATCGGGATTGCTGGCCGGGGGTGCTGCCACTACGCCGACACCTCCGCTACCATTGGCTTTCAGGTCAATATCCGCTCCTCCTTCCACCCCATCTGAAGTAGTAAATCCTACTACGTTATCCTCCTGGTCAGCAATCTTTGGTGGCATTTCATCGGGAGGCACGTCTGTATCAACAATCACGGGTGTAGTGGCCCTGATAGATGCGGCCAATGGCGGGGGCGCGGAGTTTACCGGTGGCGGGGGAATGGTAACAGGAGGTTCCGGCGGCATTTCCAGTGTTTTCAATTCAATTTTCTTTTCCGCCAGCACAGGCCGGTGTACTGCTTCAGCCGCCATCAAAGTGTTATTCAACACATAGCCGCCAATCATTACCAGCATAATAGAAGCGGTGCCCATTACTGCATTGCGAACGCGCCCGTCGTAACGACTGCGCAATTCATAGGCCCCATAATCTTTGTTCCTTCCATAGAAGAGAATGTCGAGGAAATCATTCCCCGGGATTTTAGCTGAGTCCATGGTAATATGTTTTTTTAATTAGATGATGCAGTAAAATATTTTCCATAAGGTTTTTGAAAATATATTTCAGGGAGATGGGTAACGGGACGGGGTATATTATATTGGAACAATTGAACGGGGTATATAAAATAGAAGTCCCGACACGTGTCGGGACTTGCTGGCACTGGGGACCTTACCTGAAAACAAGTGGTTCCTTCATTTTAATTAGGCTTTCCGAAAAAAGTATAGGCGTCTACGTTATTATGTATCAGCCCCGACTGCTTCCGGAAAATATCTTAATGAACGGTTGGCTGGAAGCAGTCTTCAATGATCCGATAATGGCTTCAGTTCCCGGGGCAATCACCAACAAAACCCACCAGTAATGTTTGAGGCAACGCCCCTTTTGAACTGAAGTTGATCGTTTAATCTCAATGGATAGTAACCCAATTCTATTTCGCTACAAACACACAGCTAGCGTGTATTCGTATACGTTATATTTTCTTTCACGCTGCTTAACCGGTTTGCCTGTAAAGGCATTGAGGCCGAACAGATGACATATATCTTCATGTTGAAAAAATGAGAGAGGTCTGGTTTAAGATTTCAGTTGACAAATGCCAGGAGGATGCGGGGAGGTACGTTGCTGATAAATTTACCACCAATAAATTTGCAGCACACCTTTCCCGCAAGCCTGACCAGGCATTCTATTTACAGCTTACAGAACGCAAGATTTTTTCTTCAACAGCGGCTACAATAAGCGCCTGCTATCTGAATGTAACGGGAACTGGTGATATTTACCACTGTATTTTGCGTGTGGTATCGCATTCCACTAGTTAGCGTGTGCCTTTTCATAGTGTATTTTTATTTACACATTTTTCAATAATGATGGCAGCAACACCTTGCTGGTGGATCAAAGGATGCCGGAAGCGTTTGCCTGATGCTTCCCTGTGGTGGTAGATCTTATTAGTCTACTGATTTGGTAGACAAATATACATCGAGTTTTATTAATTCCAAATATTTGCCTGATTTTTTTCTGATTTTTTTGTTTTATCAGCATGGGTAACTCAGCCCTTTGTCTCACTGAAAACACATTCACACCGGTTACCACCAACCCGCTACTGGCGGCTATATTTGCCGGCCTGCTGGTAGGCATTGGCATTGGCCTGGTATTCCTGTCAGGCGGTACCACAGGCGGCTCCGCTATTGTGGCAAGATTATTCAATAAATATTTCGGCTGGTCGTTGGGTAACGCTATGCTCATTTTCGACATTGTTGTGATCATATCTTCTTCCTTTATAATAGGCATAGAAAAAACCATGTATACCTTTATTGCGGTATACATCGGGGCCAGGGCGGTAGATTATATTGTAGATGGCCTTAACACCAAACGCGCCATTACCATTATCTCCGCACGAACAGAAGCCATTGCAGCAAAGATCACCGGCGAAATGAAACGCGGCACTACCGTATTGCACGGGCACGGAGCCTTTACCGGCGCGCCCAAAGAAGTATTATATGTGGTGATCGGCAAACAGGAATTTATGCGCCTCAAGTCACTGGTGCAGGAAACGGATCCCGAAGCTTTTGTTGTGATACACGAAGTACATGAAGTATTGGGAAGGGGATTCTCAAAATAGTTTGGCAGCAGCTTACAGGATATCCTGTAAGCTGCCGGCCTATATTACTTACCGGTTAGCCCACGGATCACTTTCACTTCCTCCTCGCTGTAAGGCGTTCCATCCGGACGGAAAATATCATGAAACCAGGTAGGAGGCTCGCTGCCATCGGGCATTGGAGTGCTCCAGGCATATTTGGTATTGGTTTTACCAGCTACCAGTCCCCAGTTAATGGCGCCGATATTTTCCTTTTTCAGCAAAGGCATAATATTATCGAAACGGCTGCTGCGGGTACGGGCCATATATTCAGTACAGATCAGCGGCCTTCCTAACCGGCGCAAGGTGTCAATATCCCGTTGATGTTCTTCCGGCGGGGAATAGTTATGATAGGTGATCACATCTGAATGCGCCTCCTGGAATGCCGACAGGTCTTTAAGCTTCCAGTCCCAAATACCGGCTGATAGAGGCTGTGAGGGATTCACCTCTCTTCCCCAGGCAAACACTTTTTCCAGCAGGGGTAAGCTTTTGTTACCATGGCCGGAATTGCCGGGCTCATTATAAAGATCCCATAACAGGATACGCTTATCGTCAGCAAAAGATGTCAGTATATCTTTCACATATCTTTCCAATGTATCTACCAATGCGGGGCGCTGATGGATAGCCAGGCCCGGATCCTGCACCCAGCCTGAATTGTGGATACCCGGCCTGGGCGCCCGCTGGGGACCGGCCTGGTAAGTGCTGTCCCAGCAATCATCAAAAAATACGAATAAGGTGGAGATGTGATGCCTGTCGGCGATGTCCAGGTAAGTACTTATCCGTTGCTTAAAACCTGCAGAATCAACCACCCAGGGCACATGGTGCAGGTAAACCCGCATGGTGTTCAGCCCGATGCCTTCGGCATAGCCCAGCTCCCGGTTAATAGTAGCGGTATCAAAAGTTGCAGCCTGCCACATTTCCAGCTGGTTAATAGCTGTACTTGGAATAAAATCGCTTCCCCTGATCCAGTCTTTGCCTGCATACCAGGCATTGGCCTTTTCCTTTGACCATAAACCTTTTTCGGGTTGTTTGCAGCTCATCTGGATAAGCACGGCCACGCACAACGCAATAAATCGGTAATTCATAACGTAACTTTTTAGTGGAGTTACCAAAATAGTAATTATACGTGTCTCACGTTAGTCCATATGTCTCAATTTGTTACTCTCCCCGGGAATTCATATTTGGATTTTGAAATTTAGATGTATATATTGTAGTCAGCTCAACGCTCTTTCATTCCTTACCATCTTATCAACCAATACAATTAAAGGGAAATGACACAAAGCTCTCAACGCTTTTTACCGCTGGATGTATTCCGCGGGCTAACTGTTTGTTTCATGATCATAGTGAATACAGGCGGTACTGGTGGAACTTACTGGCCACTCGACCATGCTGCCTGGCATGGCTGGACACCAACCGACCTGGTATTTCCCTCTTTCCTTTTTGCTGTAGGCAATGCCATGAGCTTCAGCATGAGGAAATATGAACAACTGGGAAATTCAGCGGTGCTGGGAAAGATATTTAAACGTACCCTGATCATTTTCCTTCTCGGATACCTGATGTACTGGTTCCCGTTTGTACATCATACCGATAACGGGCTTGTATTCAAACCATTCAGCGATACCCGCATACTGGGTGTGCTGCAGCGTATTGCCTTATGCTACTGTATTGCTTCCCTTCTCATCCACTACTGCTCTAAAAAAGTGGTATGGGCTGTAAGCGCCGTATTCCTCCTGGGATACTGGGCTATCATGTGGTATTGCGGCACCCCAGGTGAACAGTACACCATGGGAGGCAACGCAGGTATCCTGCTCGATAAACTAATTTTAGGTGAAAGCCACATGTACCATGGTGAAGGCATTGCCTTTGATCCCGAAGGTATCCTCAGCACTATTCCCGCGGTGGTAAATGTAGTGGCAGGTTATTACACCGGGCTGTTTGTTCAGCAGCAAGGCAGAACGAAAGTGGGCCTGGGCCGCATGGTGGGCATGGGTATATTGCTGTTGCTACTGGCCTATGCGTGGAACACAGTATTCCCCATCAATAAAAAACTATGGACCAGTTCCTATGTATTACTTACAGTAGGAATTGATCTGCTGTTATTGTCACTGCTGATTTTTGTGATAGATATCCTCGGCTTTACCAAAGGCAGCGGTTTCTTTACGGTATTTGGCAAAAACCCTTTGTTCCTTTATCTCCTGTCGGAAGTGCTGGCTATCCTGTTCTTTTTCTTTATGGTGAATGGCGATTCACTCTACAAGTGGATCAATGACACCATCTTCCAGCCATTGTCGCCGGGTAAGTTCGGATCGCTGCTGTTTTCGCTGGCGTTCATGCTCACCTGCTGGCTGGTAGGGTTTATCCTCGACAGGAAAAAGATCTATGTTCGCGTATAAATAATATCATCTTACTAAAATAAAGGGAGAAGGGAAGGTCAGCGATCTTCCCTTCTCCTTTTATATACATAACACATTTTTTGCTACATTGTACATAAAATAATTACGGATGGACCTCTCACTTAAAGGAAAAACAGCGCTCGTGTGCGGCAGCTCTCAGGGCATAGGACTGGCTACAGCAACAGAACTGGCTTTGCTGGGCGCTGAATGTATTTTATTTGCAAGGAATGAAGACCGGTTAAAAGCGGCGCTGTCAACACTTAGTACGGCCAGCGGGCAGCAACACAGCTATGCAGTGGCGGATTTTTCCGATATAACACAGGTAACGGCTGCAGCAGAAAAAATCGCGGCAAGCGACCCCGTTCATATACTTATCAATAATACCGGCGGGCCTGCAGGAGGTCCTATCCTGGAAGCCGGCGCTGCTGCATTCACCGCCGCTTTTTCACAGCACCTGCTGTGTAACCAGGCTTTGGCCCAGATATTTGTACCCGGAATGATCAGCGCAGGTTTTGGCCGTATTATCAATATTATTTCTACTTCTGTAAAAGCACCCATAAAAAACCTCGGAGTATCCAATACTACCCGGTGGGCGGTTGCTGCCTGGTCCAAAACCCTTGCCACAGAACTGGCGCCACATGGGATTACGGTGAATAATGTGTTACCCGGCTCCACCTCCACGGCCAGGTTGGAAGGATTATTTAAGAGCAGCGCGGCTGCGCGCAATGTATCGCCCGAAGTGGTAGAAGCTGAATGGCTGAAAGAAATTCCGATGCAGCGTTTTGGAAAAGCCCATGAAATAGCTGCGCTGGCGGCATTCCTGGCATCGCCCGCTGCGGCTTACATTACAGGTACCTCCACTGCTGTGGATGGAGGGAAAACGCCGGTTGTCTGACGCAGGATTAAACTGATTACGCTGATTACGCTGATTTGATTTTTGTAGGATTTTATAACTGATTTAAAAGGACCTGGGGAGATTTAGGCGGATATATTGGCTTAAATCTCCCCAAATCCTTTTAAATCCAAAGTAATCAAATCAGCGTAATCAGCGTAATCAGTTTAATCCTGAGTCAGACAAAATCCGCTCTTAACAAGGTATAAAATTGACCACCCTTACCAGGCGGCCATTTTCAAAATGTAGCTGCACACTGCTATCATTGTCTTTATTATAGGAATCACGGAGTATGATCATATCTTTTTTACCCTCGTTTTCTGCCTGCAATACCGCATTGGGATAAAAACGCTTTACATCTTCCCAGGTAGTGTTGCGGGTGAGCGTAACTTTCCCCGCGGTGAGTGAATTGTTATCTGTAAAAACAAATTCCTCGCAAGCCAGTGAATCCTTACAATGTTCAAAAGTGGATCCGTCTTTATAGAAAAAATCAAAATCTTCCTCAAACTGCGATCCGCAAACATCTTCCCCATTGGCAGAAACTATGCTGTCTGCCGCACCTATGGCTGCTTCCAGGCGCTGCCTGGTGGTAAACAACGGCACTTTATTATTAATAAGCGCTTGGGCAAAAGGGAAAACTTCAATCTGCTCCCAGGAAATATTACGCCTGATCTCCTGCAGGGAATCTTCCTCGTCTGTAAGCGGCCGGATGTTTTCCGAAGGCGCCGCTACCGCAATGTTATCTGCTTCTTCTATACTGTTCTGCCGGCAGGCTGTTAACAGCAACAAGGCCATAGTAAACAAGTATTTTCGTTCTTCGTATAGCCTATACCGTATTTTACGCATGATCCCGATAATTTAAAACCGATCTTAAACACATAATTAAAATAAATTATATTAAGATCCAAGTATTTTTCATGCAATCGTTTGCATAAATCGAGAATGCAGGTTATATTGTACTAATAAAGTTCCGCATATGAAAAAGCAAACCCTTCTCTTCCTGGGCCTGGCCTTACCATTTACCGGTTTGTCGCAGGATAACTCCGCCGATGCTGCAGTTGTAAAAAAAGTAGCCGACTATGCAATTGCCCACGCCGCCTTCCGGTTCAAAGGAGATAATAATGAAACCTGGAGCAGCAGCAGGGAAATACCTGCCGGTACAACGGCCAGGATATCAGATCACCTGAGTGAATGGCATTATCCCAATGGTGTGTTAAATATTGCTATGACAGATCTGGGGGAATACCTGAACGATAAAAAGTATACCGAATTTTCGCAGAAACATGTAGCCTTTGCGTTCGACAACTACGCCTATTTTGAGGCACTCAGTAAAAAAGGAGTTAAATACAAAGGTTTTCCTTTTAACCAGTTAATCAATACCCGTGTACTGGATGATTGCGGCGCCATGGGAGCCAGCCTGATAGACGTTTACGAAAAAATAAAAAGAAGCGATTACAAGGCTTATATCGATAAAGCGGCCAACCATATCAGCAAAGTACAGGAAAGGCTGCCCGACGGCACTTTATGCCGGCCTTACCCTTACAAATGGACCCTATGGGGCGATGACCTGTACATGAGCGTTCCTTTCCTTGCACGCATGGGCAAGCTCACCGGCAACAACTCCTACTTCGACGATGCCGTTGCCCAGGTAAAACATTTTTCACACTACCTCTGGGATGAACGGAATGAATTGTATGTACACTATTACTATGAAGACCTGAAAAGGCAGGGCGTTGCGCACTGGGGCCGTGCCAACGGGTGGATCATGCTGGCAAAGGTGCAGCTGCTCAATTACCTGCCCGTTAATCATCCCGGCAGGCAGGAGGTGATTGCAGATGTTACCCGGCAGATCCTCGGCATCGCCAGATACCAATCGGCCAGTGGCCTGTTCCACCAGGTACTGGACCGTACAGATTCCTATACGGAAACCTCCTGTACCGCCATGTTTGTATATTCTATTGCACGCGGCGTAAATGAGGGCTGGCTCGATAAACGTTATATCACTATTGCGGAAAGGGGCTGGGAAGGATTGGTAAAAGAGAAAATACAGGAAGATGGGCAATTGAAAGACGTTTGCATTGGTACAAACACTTCGGCAGATCTTTCTTTCTATTATAACCGCCCAACAGAATTAAACGACTTTCACGGTATAGGACCCGTGATAGAGGCTGGTATTGAAATCATGCGCTACCGTGCAAATAACAAAAAATAAAAAGTGACGGATCTGCAGGAACAGCTCCTGCAGATCCGCCACCCTGAATACTTCTGTTAGTACATATCAAACCATACCCTGGTAGTCAGCAGATCCGCCCCCTGGCGGGCTACAGCTGCTTTGTAATTGGCGCCGTTCAATGCCTGCTCGCTAGAAGGATATGATAAACGCAGCGGCATTTTACCCTGTAATGCTCCGGTATAAGCAGGCTTTAACTGCGGATAATCCAGCCGCCTCCATTCTGCAAAGGCTTCCAGTCCTTCGCTGAATAATGCCAGCCACTTCTGCTCTCCTATCGATTTTTTATAGTTATTGGCATCATATGCTACAGCAGGCTGTGCAAGGTAAGTGTCTACCTGCGTACCTGTAACACCATACTGTTTGAAGGATGCACGGATAGCCTGTGCGTATAAGTCGGCCGCATTGCCGCTGATCAGGTTGCGCTGTGCCGCTTCCGCCAGGATAAACAGTTGCTCTGCATAGGTGAACACATAGGCAGGCGCCTGCGTAGCTGTAAACGCTGCACCAATATCAGAGGTTTTACTGAAGCCCAGGCGGGAAGCTGAATCGGCCGACAGTCCATTCGTAACACCGATATATGCATTGGTATCAGCTGGTAGTGCAGCGTATATGCTTAACCGTGGGTCGTTCAGCGCTTTCAGTTTATCGATCACAGTTTTACTGATGCGATAATCGTTCCTTGTTTCCCTGTTCCGGCCCACCGGGTTCTGGTTGGGAGAAGTGAGGTAGTTTAGTTTTACCTCACGGTCGCCGGCAGCCAGGAAAAAGTTGCCTTCCGCAGCCAGTTCGGCAAATACTGCCTTTGCAGCAGCCGGATCGCGGTCGGCCAGCCGTAATGCAATACGGGAGCGAAGCCCGTTGGCAAATTTCTTCCAGCCATTCATATTTCCCGCCAGTAAGGAGTCTCCGAGGATAGGATTGTCTGAGGGAGAAATAATGCTTACTGCATTCTTCAGTTCAGCCAGCAATCCCCTGTATACTACCCGCTGACTATCATACACCGGTGTAAGGTATTTATCAATATTGCCTGCCTGTGTGTAAGGAATATCTCCGTACAAATCAGTAAGCACCTGGAAAATCCAGGAACGCATGATGATGCCCACTGCTTTGTAATTGGGATTGTGCAGGGTATCTCCCAGCTCTGCCAGTTTGGTAAAGTCTGCTATACCCTGTGCATAGAAATTATTCCATACCGTCTGGATATTGGTAGAAGCGGGAATATAACGGTCCGGATCAGGATATTGGATCTTAGCCCAGTATTGTATATACAACAGGGTGGTTTCCATGGTGGCATCGCTGCCCCAGTAAGTATCCACGTTGGCTTTAATACCGTTGCTCAGCAGGTAGTCCGGCTGCACAACGACAGGTTCATTCGGATTTATATTAGTGCGCTCCAGGTCCTTCTGGCAACCGGCCAGCCATATTGCAGCGATTAATAAAGAGAAAGATATCAACAACTTTTTCATAATCATTCAATCATTAAAATGAAACATTCAGGTTAAAGCCAAAGCTGCGGGTAGTAGGTATCTGCAGCGTTTCCAGTCCCTGGCCATTACCGGTATTGAAGGCTGTTTCAGGATCTATGTTTGGTGTGTTCTTATGCAGGTATCCCAGGTTCCTGCCTACCAGTGCCACATTCACCGCCTGTAATCCCCACTTCTTCACCAGCGAAACAGGTAAGGTATACCCTACTTTGATTTCACGCAGCTTCACAAAAGAGGCGTCGTATACGGCGCTTTCGTTCAGGTTGCTGCTGTATACGGCTTTATAGTAGTTCTGTGCAGAAAGGATGGCGGTGTTTTTCTTTCCATCTGCTGTATAGCCGTCAAAAATGATCCCGTCGTGCTTTACGGTAGCTCCGCCTGGTGCGGTAGCATTATGGTCCGGCAGCTGGATATTTTTTGAACCGTCGTTATAGTAAGGCAATCCCCCGTGCTCTTCGTCGCGGCCAGGCATTGTTGCGGCCAGTACGCCTGTGCTCATACCTGTAGCGTTGGTTCCCGACCAGATGGAGCCGCCTTGTTTGGTATCTATCAGGAAGCTCAGGTTAAAGCCTTTAAAGGAGAAACTATTGTTAATGCTCCCTGTCCATTTTGGCGTATAGTAGCCCAATATTTTTTTACTCGGGTCTACTGAAGGAGTGCCATCTGCATTCACCAGTATCCTGTTCTCGCTGTCTCTTTTATAAGCAGTACCGTAAAGGGCGCCATAGCGTTGTCCTTTGCTGGCCAGCACCTGGATATTACCCGAGCTGCCAAGTACATAGTTGGTCAGAAATCCATCTGCATCCAGTTCTATTACTTTACTCACATTACGCGCATAATTGATGTTCGCATCCCAGCGGAAGCCAGAGCGTGTAGAGATGGGCGTTAGTCCCAGCATTACTTCCACACCATGATTACTCAGCTCACCTGTATTCAGTAATTTCTTCAGGTAACCGGTAGTGGAGCTTACATCCGCCAGCAGGATCTGGTTGCGGCTATGAGAGCTGTAGTAAGTAACATCCAGCCGTACGCGGTTATCGATGAAACCGGCTTCCACACCTACTTCTGTTGAAGTGGTAATTTCCGGTTTAAGATCTTTGTTCAGATACTTGTCTGATACAGTGAGTAACGGCAGCGAGCCAAACGGTTGGTTAAACGGATAGGTATTAATTTCCTGGTAGGGATCTGTATCCTTTCCTACCTGTGCCCAGCCACCACGCAGTTTCAGCAGGGAGAGCGCCGGGCTCTGGATATGCAGGGCTTCCGACAATATCAGGCTGGCGTTTACCGAAGGATAAAAATATGAGTTGTTGCCTCTTGGCAGTGTAGATGACCAGTCGTTGCGCGCCGTTAAATTCAGGAACGCATAATTGCGGTAGCCTACCTGTGCCGCTGCAAAACCGCTGTATACTTTCTGCCTGTTGAGCAGACTGGTAGAAACAAGCGGATCGCGGGAGTTATTCAGCGTATATACATCTTTTACAGCAAGACGGGGCGCCTGCTGGTAGTTCTGTTCCAGCTGGTTGGAGCGCAGGTTGGCGCCGGCAAGTACATCTATATCAAAATCACTACTCAGCTTTTTCTTTGCATTCAATGTAAACTCCCCGTTTGTTTCACTTACTGCATAAGCGTCTTCTGTATAGGAGCCAAATGGCGTACCATTGGTATAGTAGGCGATCTTATACTTGCGTCTGTCCTGGTAGTAGTCAGTACCAATGCGGAAATTGGCGGTGAGCCAGTCCACGATCTGGTATGATAACCGGGCATTGCCCAGGAAGCGGTTACGCAGCATGCCTACTGTATTTTCATTCTGGATCCAGTAGGGATTGCTGTAATAGCTATGGTTCCAGTTGTAATCTGTACCATCTGCATTCTTATAATTTTTCAGTTTGCTCACATCTACCTGGCGGCCAAACCAGATGAACTGGAGAGTAACGCTGTTACCGCGTCTGCCGTCCACACCAGGAAGATTATCAGCGGAGCTGCGCACATAATTAGCGTAAGTGCTGAGTGTGAGTTTCGGTGTAATACGGAAAGTGTTGCTTGCAGTGAAAGTATTACGGGTAATACCGGTGTTGGGTAAAATACCGCCTTGTTTGGTGTTATTATAAGAGAAACGGTAATCCAGTTTTTCGTTGGTACCACCTACAGATAAACCATTGTTCAGTGTATACCCCGTTACATAAAAATCTTTCACGTTATCAGGATGTGCTACAAATGGTACGGCTTCTCCATTGGAAAAGAATTGCGGGATCAGGCGACCATCCATTTTGGGTCCCCAGCTTTCATCCACTCCATCATTGATACCACCGCCTTTACCGTCTTTATAAGAGAATTGTCCGCCGGTACCCTGACCGTAAGAATTCTGAAAGTCGGGCAGGATCAGGAGCTTATCAATGGTAGCGCCGGAATTTACGGTAATGCCCATGCCTCCTTTCGTATCTTTCCCGGTTTTTGTTTTGATCACAATTACACCGCTGGATGCGCGGGAGCCATATAATGCAGCTGCATTGGGGCCTTTCAGCACACTGATGGAGGCAATATCATCGGGATTGATATCGGAAATGGCGTTGGCAAAATCGCGGCCTGTTCCTATGCCTAACTGGCTGTTGTCTACCGGTACGCCATCCAGCACAAACAGGGGCTGGTTATTACCGGCGATGGAGGTTTCTCCGCGGATAACGATACGGGAAGAGCCGAGGTTACCCTGGCTGTTGGTTACCTGCACACCGGCTATTTTCCCGGACAATGCATTCACGAGGTTGGTTTCCTTTGCTTCAGAAAAATCTTTTGATTTCAGTTCCTGTACGGCATAACCGAGTGATTTCTTTTCGCGGGAAATACCCAACGCGGTTACTACTACTTCTTCCAGCTTCCTGTTACTGTTTTCCAGGGAGATGTTGATCACTTTATTGTTTCCAACAACTGCAAACGTTGTTTCAAAGCCTAGTGAGGAGAATTGCAGCGTATCATTCACCTGTGCGCTGATCGAATATTTTCCATCCGGATCCGATTGTGTGCCGCGTCCTGTTCCTTTCACCTGAACGATTGCGCCGGGTATGCGTTGTGCGTCTGAGCGGGATGTGATGACCCCGTTCACCCTGATTTCCTGGGCCATGCTTTGCTGCAGCCACAATAAAGCGGGCAGCAGCCATAACAGCCTTTTTACGTAATTCATGCTTTGTACTTGATTTATAAGTTGACTCAGATCTTTGCGGAGATGGTACACCGTTCAGATTTTGGCATTTGTTGTTTGGTGTATAATCAATTGGTGATATCGGGGGCAAAAGTAAGCCACAATTATTAATCTACAAAATTTATAGACTATATAGATTGAAAAATACCAGTAGAAGAACATGCTAAACATTTAGCAGAGAATACCCGGTGGGAGCAGATCCTGGCGATAGGAACGGGTTGTTGTATAGGATAAAGTGCCCGGAAAACACTTAACAGAATGAATAAAATAATCTTCGAAAATTTACCGGGAAAAATATCTCCCGGTAAATCATCTTCAAAACATCAGCTATTTAGCTTCCAACAATTTTTTCAGCTCAGCTTTACAATCTTCAATAGTTTGCCAGATCATCCTGTCTTCACACAGAGTGCCTTTGTATTTAATGGTCACCTTTGTTTTGCGCAGCACTACCTGGTAATACTCCGGTGCATCGGGAGAATTTTCCCAGGTAATCTTGCCATTTTCTTCAATACCACCCGCAAGTTTATCTTCTATGATATCATTTACCTTTTTGTGCAGATTATCTGCAAAATCGTAGCTGACATCAGTTTTTACAAGGCAGGAAGAATCATTGGCGTAGTAATTCTTTTTCAGGGCGGCGGCCTGTTTATGAGGCCAGCATAATAGTGCGGAACTGGCTGCAGCCAGCAATAACGGGAACCTCAAAGAATGTTTCATAACAAGAAAGATTAGTATAACATGGAGAATAGGTATATATAACAAGTCCGGGTAACTATCTCTTTGATTGCTGATCTTGGTTTTTATCTCTCTTCAACTCATTATTCATTATCAATATATGATATTTATCTCACTTCACAAAATAATCCTGTGATGCGCGTAGGGGTAAAAACAGAGTTGCGTGTCTTCCTTACAGATCATTGATATTGCTGCTGCAGGTTGAACAGTATTTTCCTGCCGGCATCATTAAGCCCGGGAAGGCTGTCGCCCGGTATAAAATGGCGCTTAAAGGCCATGATAGCGGCCGATGAGTCTTTCACATCGTAACCGATGAGCCGGAGTGAAAGCAGCGGATCGAATGATTCGGGTACAACGGTGGCGCTGGTATCTTTATACCAAAGTCCAAAGCCTTTATCCGCCAGTTGCTTCCATGGGAACCATGCGCTGGGATCTACTTTTCTGCCAGGTGCAATATCGCCGTGACCAATAAAGTTGGCTGCAGGAATATTATATCGGTGCTGCAGTGTATCCAGCAATACCAGCAGGCTGCGGATCTGTGCAGAATCGAAGGGCTCTTTGCCGTTATTGTCCAGCTCTATACCGATGGAAGATGAATTGATATCCGTAAGGTTGCCCCATTTGGCAATACCTCCGTGCCAGGCGCGGAGATAATCGTTCAGCATATGATGGATGGCTCCATTGCGGCATATCACATAATGAGCGCTTACCTGGGTCCTTTGCAGGGTAAACGTTTTCAATGTTTGTTCACACGAATTCTGAGCAGTATGATGTATAATAACAAGATTGGGCTTACGCATATTGAAGTTCACCGTTCCCACCCAGGACGGGGATTCAATGCCACTGGCGCCATTCAGCGCTCCAGGTTGTTGCCGCAGCGTTTTTGCATAGGACCTGGCTTCCTGCCGGTACACCTTGTTAGTAGCAGCATACGGATTTCGGGCACAATAAGAAAGGCCGCCAATCATTGCCAGCAGGCAGCTATATCTCGCAAATCGGGCTATGGTCTTCATCTGCATCTGTTAAAGTTTATACAACACTACACAATAAAGATACTAAATGAACCAATGCGCCGTTTTTTTCATGGATGCTATGAAAAGTGTTCTTTAAGCCATACATTTACATTTTCAATAATACTTTTCGGAGTATCAAAAACCTATGCCATATTGTCTGCTATTGCCTACTACTTGCTGTTACCACTGATTTACGCGTTATCGCTCCTGCCATTTCGTGTTCTTTACCTGGTTTCCGACGCAGTATACCTGTTATTGTATTATGTGATGGGCTACCGTAAAAAAGTAGTTCTCCGGAACCTGCGCAATTCTTTCCCGGAAAAGAGCGATGCGGAGATCCGGCGTATATGTAAGGATTTTTATCACTATCTGTGCGATCTTTTTCTCGAAACATTTAAAACTCTTACCATCAGCAAAACAGCGATGGTGAGGCATTGTAGCTTTACGCCAGCCACGGTGGAGCTTTTTAACCGCCTCGAAGCGGAGAAAAAGAGCGTAGTGCTGGTAATGGGGCACAAAGGCAACTGGGAATGGGCGGGCAATACGTTCAGTATCCTATGCCGGCAGCAATTGTATGTAATTTATCATCCGCTGGCCAATAAACATTTTAACGGGCTCATGTACCGCATGCGCACGCGTTTTGGTACCAAGCTGATTGCCATGCAGGATACCTTCCGCGATATGGTACAAAACCGTGGCGAAGTAAATGCCACTGCATTCATTGCCGACCAGGCGCCTCAACCTAAAACTGCGCAGTGGCTCAGCTTCCTCCATCAGGATACCCCTGTTTTCAAGGGTACGGAGAAAATAGCACAGAAAATGAACTACCCGGTGGTATATGTAACGGTACAACGTGAGAAAAGAGGTTATTATACTGTTTCTGCAGAACTACTCACTGCATCGCCGGCAGAAGAAAAAGATGGGGCGATCACTGCCGCGCATACCCGCAAACTTGAAGAAGATATTGTTGCCCAGCCGGCCACCTGGCTCTGGTCGCACAAAAGATGGAAACATAAACGCACTGCGGCTATATAATTTCTTTACATTACTAAAACTATAGACAGATTATCCTACAACAATATGCTGGAAGGTAAAAAACTGATATTGGCTACAAAGCCATATGCGCGCGAAGAAAGGGCCAAAAGCTGGCTCTATACAATATCAACGCTACTGCTGTTGATAATGGCTTTAACAGGCACCCTGGCATTACCTTACCTGGTGTTGAAAATAATGGCCAGTATTCTTTCAGGATTACTGATTGTAAGGATGTTTGTTATTTATCACGATCATCAGCATCATGCCATCCTGCATAAATCGTGGTTAGCAGAAGTGATCATGGTTACTTTCGGGATTTATGTGCTTGCCCCGTCCAGTATATGGAAACGCTCACATGATTATCACCACAAGCATAATTCTAAATTATTCAGCGCCAGCATTGGCTCATATCCCATTATTACCCGCAAAAAATTTGAATCCATTACACCGGCAGAAAGAAGAACTTACCTGTTCAGCCGCCATCCGATTACCATTGCTGCCGGCTACCTGTCGATGTTTATGATAGGCATGTGTGTGCAGTCTTTTGCCAGCAGTCCCCGTAAACACCTCGACTCTTTACTGGCGCTCATCATCCATATTGGCGGCAGTGCGGGGATAATTTATTTCCTGGGCTGGGAAAGCTGGCTACTGTTTGTACTGGTTCCATTTACCATTGCCTGCGGACTTGGTGCATATCTTTTTTACGCACAACATAATTTCCCGGGTGTCACATTCAACGTGAACAAGGACTGGTGTTACGATAAAGCAGCGCTGCTTTCTTCGAGCTATATGGTGATGAGTCCTGTTATGAAGTGGTTTACGGGCAATATTGGTTATCATCATATTCATCACCTCAACGCACGTATACCATTTTACCGTTTACCGGAAGTAATGCAAAACATCCCGGCCATGCAACAGGTTAAAACCACCAGTCTTGGTTTTCGTGATATCTGTGCCTGTTTCCGGCTGAAAGTATGGGATCCTGAACAAGACCGGATGATCAGTTTGCGGGAAGTACGAACCATCAGGAGGGCTCTGCTGAAGAGGGCGCCCGATCCTGCAATAGTTGCCGGATAATTTTCTTCCGGGTTTCCAGCATATACGCGGTCTGCTCTTTTGCATGCTGCAATACCGGCAACCCTGCAGTATGCGGGGAGCCAGCCCTAAAAGGCGGAGCCGGGTTATACTCAAGCTGCAGCTGTACAATTTTGGCGGCTTCATCTCCACCAATAAGGGCAGTCAACACCAGCCCGAAATCAATACCGGCGGTTACACCTCCTCCGGTAATACGGTTCCTGTCTTTCACCACTCTTTCTTCCAGCGTTTCCACACCAAACATCCGCAGCAGCTCCAGCGAACGCCAGTGTGTAGTGGCTTTAAACCCATCCAACAGCCCGGCGGCTGCAAGCATCAAAGCACCGGTACAAACGGAAGTAATATACTTTGCCTTTACAGCCTGATCCCTCAGGAACTGCAAAATCGCAGGGTTAGTGAGTAAGGCATTGATTCCTGCGCCACCGGGAACAAAAATAACATCCAGCTGCGGGCAATTGGCCAGGGCCACTTCCGGCTGTAAAAGCAGGCCCCCTTCTGCCTGGATAATACCAGTGGTTTCACCGATAATAAGCACTTCAAAGCAGGGCGCTTTTACAAATACATCATAAGGGCCTGTAAAATCAAGGATCGTTAACCCCGGGAACAATAACATTCCCACTTTCAGTTTTTGCATAGCAACATGCTTTAAGATGGAATACAATATAACGCAGACGGTATGAAAACAAGAAGCAGCGGATCGTGTTATCGATGCTGCTCATAAGTATTTATTGCTACTGCCTGTTGTAATTTCTTTATTTCTTCCGGCAATAAAGCGGAGGCATTTACTGCGTTCAGCGCATCTTCCAGTTGAGCAGGGGTACGTATGCCCGCAACGGCACTTGTTACGGCGGGTTGTTGCAATACAAACCGTAACGCAGTTTGTGCTGCGTGCCTTGAAGAAGTACTTGCCTCCTTCACCGCAGCAGCTGCTGTTGCAACCTCTTTCGCCGTATAGTTGAGGTAGGCTGCTGCGGGTTTATCAACCAGCAGCCCTTTGGCCACGG
Organism: Chitinophaga polysaccharea; assembly: GCF_902150045.1. Classification (GTDB taxonomy): domain Bacteria; phylum Bacteroidota; class Bacteroidia; order Chitinophagales; family Chitinophagaceae; genus Chitinophaga; species Chitinophaga polysaccharea_A. The sequence continues at coordinate 393,836 of NZ_CABFVU010000002.1, read as the reverse complement.
TGCCTCTTGCCAGCACGCCGATATTATTTTCCTGTAACAGCGGGAAGACCGTTTCTTCCGGCCGCCGGTCCAGCAGGCTATATTGCATCATTATGCTCACTATGTGCGACCGTTTAACATATTCACGGATCACATTGGGGCGGATGGAAGAGATACCGTACCAGCGTATTTTCCCGTGCCGTTGTAAAGTTTCAAAAGCATCTATCGTATCGTCGATGGGATCATCAATAGTTCCGCCATGCAGTTGGTACAGATCAATATAGTCTGTTTGCAACCGCTGCAAACTTGCCTCCACAGCGGCCATGATATAGTCTTTACGCGGATTCCAGTCCCACCCGCTGCCGTCTTCCCTCCACTGGTTTCCCACCTTGGTAGCGATGATAACAGATGAACGCCTGTCTTTCAGGGCTTTACCAACAGTGATTTCATTTTGCCCATATTCATACAGATCGGCGGTATCAAAAAAATTAATGCCCCTGTCGCAGGCCTGATGAATGAGACCTGCATTGGCGGCATCATCACTACCGAGCGACATGCAGCCAAACCCGATTTCACTGACAGCGAGATTTGATTTTCCGAGGAGATGATATTGCATGGATTCCGGGTTTATGGTGTTTTTAACAAAGACACTTATGCAGTGTGCCCATAACGAAGTTATAGCCAAAACTTTCATTTTTATATAAATCCGTTTAAAAATTATGGGCCGTTTTGATAAACAGCCCCTGTATCCATTTTTTACGTCCACCTTAAAATAAATTATGTTGCAGTAAGCACGGCTTCCAACCGTATTACCATGAGTTGATCAGTAGAATGGGGCCGCCTGGAAAAACAGCCCCTGCTTTTTTAGTATGTCCGATCCATTGTGAATATGTCTGGTTATTATGATCTGTGGAAGAAATGAGGACCATCTGGAAAGATGGCCCCTTACTTACCCAAAATCAAATTGAACCCATGAAAAGTATTATATCAGGAAGGCTTTCCCAGCCTGGTTTTTAAAAATCGGGGACCGTCTGGAAAAACAGTCCCCCGGATTTTCCGAATCAATCGCAGCATAAATAATCTCTCTGCACCGGTAGGTTTAACATATGGCTTTATATATAAACAACATGCAGGGCTATGAACCTCCATATTGATGATTTCTGTAAGAGGGACCGTCTAGAAAAACGGTCCTGACCTACTATTTCCGTTGTATTTGCACTCCAATTATCGTTTTAAAAAATATACAGGATCAATAATCAGGGGACTACCTGAATAAGTGGTCCCGTTTAGCAAGCGTCGCAAAGACTTCGACTAAATGTTCTGTCTTAATAATCGAATTAACCGGACTGCCTGGAAAAGCTGTCCGTTCTTGTAGTACTATCACCCCTTGTGAAAGTATTTGATTGGTTAACTGTAGCCGGGAACAAACAATGAATACTGTAGCTGCAAGTGCACATGCCATTCCCTTACAGGTAAACCGGTAATACCAGGTCTGACCAGTTGCCGGTGTATCATACCAGCTGCATCTTGTTCCTTATGCCCGTCTGTTCTGTCGTCTGATCAGAACCTGGCATACGGGAAGCAACAATTCTTTCGTTAATTCAATACAAAAGAAAATAACTGGTGATGGTAATGCCCAAGAAATGTGCATGTTTGAAAATGCCTGTTGAACAAAAAAGATTGCATGTGGGTTAATTTTCATTATCATAAAATAAATACATGGAATAGCCCGCTATTCAGCGGAACCAGTAATGGTTGAATAACCTTTATTTTGCAGCCGGGTTAACTGTGATAATAAGGTTATATTAATGCTCAGGACAAACTAAAAAAACAGATTTTCGGTAATTGCATTCAGCGATATATTCATCGTGATAGTGCAAAGATAGGTCGTTGTCATTCTCCGAAACCACGTTCTACAGGCATTATGAGAATGAACAATTCTGAACAGCACAAAAAAATGCTGAATAAAATGAATAATGGCAATTAAGAAAATTATTGTATAAATATCAAATTCCGGTTATCAGAATTAATGAATCAACCGTATATTCATTATCACATTTACATACATCCTTTAACGTTAGTTATTCCATCTCATGCAGCAACAAATTACAGGCGCTTTTTACGGTATCGCTATTGGCGATGCGCTGGGCGTACCGGTAGAATTCAAAACACGCAGTTATCTCTCAGAAAACCCAATCACCACATTCACCGGATATGGATGCTGGAACCAGCCCCCGGGAACCTTTTCAGATGATTCTTCCCTAACTTTCTGCACAGCAGAAAGTCTCATTGCAGGTTATAATCTTCAGAACATGGCGGATACATTCGTCCGCTGGTCGTTGGAAGGCTACTGGGGCGCGCACAACGAGGTTTTCGATATCGGGCATACTACCCGCCGCGCCCTGCAACGCTGTGCCACAGGCACTTCCCCACTGGTTAGCGGCGGCTTTGAGGAATTTGAAAACGGCAACGGATCCCTGATGCGCATGATGCCTCTCGCCTTTTTCCTTATCAATGAAAATGATATTCACGCCCGTTACCAGCTTACCAGGGAGGTATCCGGCATTACGCACCAGCATTTCCGGTCGGTACTAGGCTGTTTTATTTATGTTGAATTCCTGCGTGCGTTGCTTTCCATAAAAAATCCGGGGGATGCGTATTTACAAATGCAGCGGAGTGTAAATGCCTACCTGGGTACCCAACCCTTCAACCCGGCAGAAATAAAGCTTTATGAGCGTGTTTTACAGCAAAACATAGCCGAAATACCGGAACAACAGATTATCAGCTCCGGCTACGTGATACATACCCTGGAAAGTGCGCTCTGGTGCCTGCTGAATACATCCGGCTACAGGGATTGCGTGCTCGCAGCGGTAAATCTCGGCGGAGATACCGACACCACCGGCGCAGTGGCCGGCGCCGCAGCAGGCCTTCATTATGGTTTTGACCAGCTCCCAGCACAATGGGTCGGCCAGGTGGTAAAATCAGTAGAAATAGGGCATCTCGCCAACCGGTTTATGGCCGCCATCAATACTACCAGCACCCAATAAACAGTACCTTTCAGCAAACCGGCCGCATTTTTGCTTTATATGGATTATAGTTAAACTTCAGCTCCCTTTTGCCGTCTAACAAGTAACAGAAAAGAGATACTGAAGAGACGATTACCAAATGTTAAAGAAATGAAAAACAGATTTTATATACTGTTTGTGCTGGTTGGCCTGTTAGGCACATTTACAGTAAACAATGCCAGTGCGCAACGTGTTCATTCAGGCCAGGGCGGAAGCCGGGGTGGCGGCGCTCATTTTGGCGGAGGCGGAGGGTTCCGTTCCAGCGGCCGGGTGTATACATCTCCCCGTTTATATTCTCCCCGGGTGATAGCCCCGGTAAACAGGGGATATTATCACGGATATTATGGTCCCGGACGTGTTTATTACAGGCGTCCCTGGTACCGCCCGTACTACAATCCATTCTTTCCTCCATTAGGATTATATGTTTCCTCACTGCCTTTCGGTTACTTTTCCCTTGGCGCTTCCTTTGGCCCGATGTACTATTACGGCGGAACGTATTATAAGTCCACCGGCGATTCCAAAGGTTATAAGGTAGTGGAAGCCCCTCTTGGCGCTGCAGTTCCGGATCTGCCGGATGGCGCACAGGAAATACAGGTAGACGGCAACACCTACTATGAACTGAATGGTACCTATTACCAGGAATCCATGACAGATAACGGCCGCCGTTATATTGTAGTAGGCAAAAATGGTAAAATAGGCGACAAAACTGTGAATATCACCGATGACCAGGGCAGCAACAACAACAACAATCCCGACAACGGAACCGGTAACACAGATATGATTTCACAGTTACCGGATAACTGCCGCACCGTGAATATCAATGGTCAGCAGTACTTTTTATCACCAGACGGCATGTACTACCAGTCTGTTCTGAACAGCGATAATTCTATCGCAGGATATAAAGTGGTTGGTAAGATGAATGCCGATAATTAAATCAATATAGTTATTCAGTTTAACAGGGGAGCCGGTTTTACACCGGCTCTTTTTTATTCCGGGAACAAGGCTTACCAGCTGCTGCTTGCTCCGCCGCCACCGGAAGATCCGCCGCCCCAGCTGGAAGAAGAGGAAGAAGAAGAAGAGGAACTTCCGGATGAAGAGGAAGAAGAGGATTTGGATATCTTCGGAATAACAAACTGATAATCGTGTGCATAGGCACAGAAGGCGCACACATACTCCCTGATCCCCCATCCTTCCGAGGAAGTAGTAGCCCGCCGTTTGGTCACCGTTTTTTTACATTTATACGTCTTATGCTTACAGGAAGGACAATCTGTAAGCCCTGACCGCATGTTGGTGTAATTCAGTACCGTTTGGGTGTTACAGGTGTCGCAGCGCCATACGTCATAATCCACTGATTCCAGTTTTTCCTCCATCACCTGCCCTTTATCGAGGTAAGTGTTATCTTCTGCTTCATCCAGTTTGTGCATCGGATGGGAGCATTGCGGGCACTCATATACATCATTCCGCAAATGATTGAGCCGGTATTGCAGCCATTTCAGGTAGAGCCATAAATACGGTAATGGAAACACATAACCTGCTATCCGTAAATCGCGGCGCAATACCTCCAGCCGCAGCCATTTGAGATGCCGGTCGTCATTCCGGAGCATCACCGCCGAACGGGCTGCAATAAGGAGTACGGCCACGTGCATAAATGCCAGCCACACCAGGTAATAGATCAGGAATACTTTCAGGAAACCTACATCTGTATGCCGCTTTGTAGTGATGTAATAGATGATATAAAAAGCAACGGCATGAATAATGATCAGCCCTATCCAGCGGGGACGCAGGAATTCATTAGGGATGGCCGATATTTTCAACGGTTCTGCATCAGCATCGTCGTCCCGTCTTTTGGCCTTCATCCCAAAAAAAAGATGCATCATCACCGCCGAAGCGAATAACCAGAATATCACGGACAGGAAGGAGAAATCCCCTGTATAGTCATTAGACACTGAGTTGGTGGCAATGTCTGTTTGGGCGAACGACTGCGGCGCTACGTCCATTGCATCTCCCGACGCCGTGGCCATGTCTGCTACGGCTGCCTCCTGCACATCGCCGTCCGCTGCCTGTGCATCAGCAGATGCCTCCACGGTGCTGTCGGCGGCCATCAGGGAGGCATCGGCAGGGGGAAGCTCCGGCAGCCTGTCGTACGCATAGTTGCCATTATTGAACAGGGAAACCACAGACCTGATGCCATCTGTAAACGCGGCGTCATAGTTATGCTCCTTGATACGCGGTATCATATACTCCTGCTGGATACGGAAACAAATAATATCGGGCATATCGGCCTCCAGCCCGTACCCCGTTTCAAACTCCAGCCGGCGGGCATCTTCCACCATCAATACCAGCAATCCGTTGTTCTTCTCCTTATCCCCGATTTTCCAGTAGTTAAACAGCTTATGGACAAAATCCCTCGATTCATTATCACCGATACTACGCAATATTACCACTGCTACCTGCGCTTTGCCATCCTTATCCAGCACCGATAATTTTTCATTCAGCTCACTTACCGCGGCATCGGAAATAAGATGATCCGGATTGCTTACATAACCCCCGCCTGATTTTTTCGGATCGGGAACATCCTCTACACTGAACTTTTGTTTTTTACTTTGATCACATGACGCCAGGAAACCAGTGAACAGCACCAGCAACAAACATCTGAATAAAAACGATTGATAATTCATCGGGATATTTTCTGTGCCGAAGATATGTTTATTTAATTTTTCCTTTCAGCAGAAAAAAGTATTTTAACTGCTGATGAAGCCTGTTTTAAGCATATGGATACTACTATCCTGCCTTGCAGTCACCCGCAGTTTTGCACAAACCAAACCTGCCGATACCACTGTAAAACCACCCGTACAACTGAAAACAGTGAATATTGTACAGTATAATTTTTTTAAAGATTCTGCCGCTTTCCGGGAAGAGTATAGTAAAGAGATGACTTTCCGTCGTCCAAAATGGTATGAAGTTTACAAGATCACTGCCGTGGATATTCATAAGCTATACCAGGTTACGCAGTTTAAAAAGAATAAAAAGAAAATAGCCTTCCGGCATATGTTATTGAATAAAGAACAGGAGATGTATATCAACAGTATATACACGCCGTCGCTGGTAAATAAGGTGACCCGGCTCGACGGCGACAGCCTGCAACTTTTTATGCAATACTACCAGCCGGATTATTCCTTTATCAAATCCGCGTCCGACTATGACCTGTATGCGGAAATAAAAAAGCAGTACGGGATATTTACCAGGATCCGCGACAGCATACCTCCCCGGCCATAAAACATGGCAGGTCCCATTTCTTTGGCACCCCTGCTGCTAAAAATACTATATTTCAGTATCCATACGTTTTACTATTTCCCGCTATTATTGCGGTAATGGTAACTGCTGTGGCAAAGATTATATAAATTAGTGATCTCAAACCACTTAACGTTGTTAGTTTTAAAGATTCTCAATACAGCTCACATGAAAAGGTTTTTCATATTGGTTGCCCTGCTCGTTCCGGTAGTACTTACCGCGCAAACGAAACTCAGTCAGAATATTGCAGACGATTTCTCCGCACGGGTGGCCGCCCATTACCAGCTGCCGCACGACTCCATCACGGGGTACATTGCCGAACAGCTCACCCGCAGCGGTAATGCCGGCCTGGATATCGACTCCACTGTTTTTGACCTGAAAAAAGACCCGGTAGCCCTGGACGCGGCACTGAAATACCTTTACCAGTACAGTGATTGCAACCGGCAGCGGTTTATTGCCAACCTGCGCAGTATGGGGCTTCAAACCAACAGCGTATTTCCCATCGCCACCTATACCGCCAATAAATACAAAGGAGAGGTGAAAGCCCTCCTGGATGATAAAAAAGATTTCCTGGCTACTTATACAGGACCGGTGACCGGTAAAAAGCCACCTGCGACCATTGCTGAAGTTGCCGCTGCCAACCAGGCAGCAGCCGCCGCACCTACCACCACATCCGGTGGCAATGAAAGTACTGCTGCCGCAGCAACAGGCAACACAGATGCTGCTACCCCGGCTGCGGATACACGAAACTGGGAGGTACGCCCTCTGTTCCAGGTACGCACCCCCGAACAACTGGTAGAAATGTACGGAGCCAACAATGTTACCCAGCATGACGCGATTAACCTCTCCGGCGAAAAAGACGGTGAAGCCTACCTGATATACCCGGATACAGACAATGAACTGGAAGTACAGTTTGACGGTGAAAATGGCAACATCCTTACTTTCTCCCACTACCCCTCCAAATGGAAATCGCCTTATGGCATAAAAGCCGGCGATCCGTTGGATAAACTCATTAAGGTAAACGGCCGCCCCTTTAAACTGAATGCTTTCGAATGGACCAACGGCGGTATGGTAACCAGCTGGAACGGCGGAGCCCTGGAAGGCAAAAACGTGATCGTAATACTGAAAGCCAACAACACCGGCGATCCCAAACAATACGACCAGGCTACTGGTGATAAAATACTCCGCTCGGATATGCCAGCCCTGAAAAAGCTGGATGTTGTCATCGAATCAGTAGCGTTTAAAGCAGCGAATTAAGCTATTGCTGAAAGTGCAGGCAAACATTGGCCGGGACCGGGCTCACCGGTAAGCCAATTTCCGCTTGCACTTTTCATTTAGGCTGATTATCTTGTTTGTATGAAAAAATTTATATTATCCGGCGGCCTCCTTCTGCTGGCGCTTACCGGTATTTCTATTCACATGAACGGACAAACGAAAAAGTATCCATCGCTGAACCACATGGCGCTGTATGTTGTAGACCTGAAAATAAGCACTGAATTTTACAGGGATATTATCGGGCTTGAGCCAATGGAAGAGCCTTTCAAAGATGGCAGGCACAGTTGGTTTAAGGTAGGGCCTCATAGCCATGTACACGTAATTTCCGGCGCAGCCAAAGCCACTACGCACGACAAGAACACGCATCTTTGCTTTAGCGTACCCGATATGGAGGCCTTCATCGGGGTATTGAAAAAACATAATATCGCCTTTGAAGACTGGCCAGGCAAAGCCGGGGCAGTAAATAAAAGGGTGGATGGCGTACAGCAGATCTATCTCCGCGACCCGGACGGATACTGGCTGGAGATCAATGATGATAAATACTGATCATATACACAGGCAGCGTATATGGTTGCCGCAACCTTATTCCAACCGGCATACAACGAAGGCATTGACAGCTTTTTAAGGCCTGATCAATACCTTCGTTCCAGTTATTGCCTGGTATCTATTATACCAAAGCAGGTTTCAAGATCGCCAATGTTTTTGTTGTGATTAACCTCTGTTTGCCCCTTACCGGCCGCTCCGCCGCTACTATCTGAACAGGTCCGTTAAGTAATCGTAAACAGATCTCCAAAATCCCCTTTTTTTCCTTAAATTCATTAACGAGAGTCTTTAGTCATACCCTGCTTCTTATGTCATTACTACTGAATGTTCCCAACGCGGAAAAAGAGCATGCTGCATCTATGGGCGCCCAATGGGACCAGGTAGCGCATACCTGGTATTTACCGGAGGACCGGTACGACCGGCTGATAGACGTGGCCCGGTGGATACCGGAAAAACATCCCGCGATTATCCTGCCCACTGAAATAAGTATTGTACATGCAGGCAGGCCGTGCTGGAAATGCCAGCATCATAACCGTGTGATAGCTATTGCGGGTAATTATTTTTATGAGAAAGATATGAATGAGCGGGATGAACTGGTATGGCTGGCCCAGGATTTCTTTACTGTATTCCAGCAGGTATCTGCTATTTCTGAAAATCTTCAAACACTGCTGAACGATCACTATCCGCGTTATAAGCGGGCCTGGTCAAATACGCAGGAAGATCACTGCTGGTCTAACCACTGTGAATCCTGCAACAGTGTTCAGGGCGACTGGTTCCTTTTCGATGAAGCCGGCAGCGTATTCAACCCAACAGAAAGAACCGAAGCCTCACAGCTGATGATCCGCAATTACACCCTGAAATACGCTCCATTGATAGATGCAGTATATTCCTTAGGCGATCATGCACGGCTTATTAATGAATTTGCGGAAAGACCCGATCTATAACTGTACCCTTGTTCTCAGGAACTCAAAATAACGGGCATCTTCTTCTGCAAAAATCTCTTCTCCCTCCAGCATATACGCCCTTAAAAGATATTCCAGCGATTGCTCCATCTGCTTCAGCTCAAACAGGCTTTCTCCCAGGCGCAGGTTTACAAAGCCGTTAGCCTGTGCATCCGGGCCATTAAGCGCATCAAAAAAGTTATTGGCCGCAGCCTGGTAATCGCCTTTAAAATAGTACATATCGCCTATGCTGGCATACAACCAGGTACTGGCTTCCCAATGCTGCGCCGGTGGAGGCAGAAGTTGCAGCGCTTCGGAGAACCGGGCAATGGCGCCGTCAAAGTCATCTGCATCGGCCAGGTTGTTGCCCGCTTCAGATAAAGCCTCTATCTGTTCGTAAATATCTGCGGGCAGCTTTTCCACCAGGACAGCCAGGCCGGGAAATGCATGGAGGTATTTTTCGTCAGCGCCTTCAAATACCCGCCCGTTGGACTTATGCAGAGCAGTTGTAAAATGCGTTCGCGCGCCTTCCATATTACCGGTTTCAAACAGTGCTTTCCCCATCACGAATTCACGTTCGCCATCGCCGGGACGTGCAGGATCGCACCGCTGCAATATGCTGGCCCAGCGTATTAATGCGTCAGGATTTTTTAAAATAAAATAAGTTTCCGCAATTGCAAGAGCAATATCATAGCTCTCTTCATACCCTTCTTTGGGGGCTGGCAATAGCTCCCATGCTTCTTCCAGCTTCAGTGCGTACCGGGCAGGATCATTGTTTTCAAACAAAACCTCTGCCTCCTGCCAAATGCCTTCAATAGCGGCTACTATTTTCTGATCGGCTAATTCCATATATCCTGGTTTAAAATAAAGTCCCTGTACAACCGGAACTGTACAGGGACAAAAATAAGATGGAATATCTTAAATACTTAGTCTGAATATACTTAGCACTCCTTTATGATCTGTAGGCCAGGTACCGGTTGGCGGCAGAAAGTAATCCTGCCCCTGTTCTTTCTCCCGCCGGTTCCTGATAATACTTCCTGAAGGGCCTACCACGGCGCTCTTTCGCAGGGTGAGCTTCTTGTCGGGATAAAAATAAATATAATCTATCCTTTCCCTTTCATCTGCATCCGGCGCCCAGGCCAGGTTTTTCACATCTACTGCTTTATTATCTGCAGGAAAAGTAAAACCCGGATGGGTAACAGCAGACGGATAAATAACCCGATAGCTGTCTTTAAACCCTTTATCCTGCAACATTACAGAACAGGTCCAGGGCGCAACCACACCATGATGATCGTAAAGATCTTTTGTGGCAGCGGTCCAGTCGAGGTGACTGGCCTCATTAAAATCGCCACCCAGGAATACGATCCGGTTGCGGCTAATATCATCTGCTGCTGCCTGTAAAAACACCGCAACGCCTTCATCCCTTTTGGATGCAAGGTTAGAGGCCATGATAGTATCGAGGTTAGTACAGGGTGCTGCCATTTTTCTCCATGTAACGCCATCATATCCTCTTGGCAGATACACTGCATAATTCAGGTAATCGAGATGAGCTGAATACACCGCTACTTCCCGGCCATGCACATTGGCTACCAGTTTGCAGATTGCGCCATTGTCGCTGAAGATAACAGAGCTGTCTGTGATCGGGTACCTGCTAAGCAGCCCCGCGCCCTGGCTCAGAAAAGAATAATACTTTTTACCTTTTGCATTCAATGAAGCCACCAGCCTGTCGCACAGCCGGGTGTTATTATAATTCCTTACTTCGCTCAATGTTACAAAGTCGGCATCTACAGCAGCTATTTCATCTACAATAGCATTGTAACCACCGGGCACCACGGTTCCCTCCTGCCAGATGTTGAGCTGAAACACCGATAAGCGGATATCTTCCGAAATTCCTTTAAAAGAGAAAAACAATATGTTTCCTGCAATGAGCAGAAATGTTCTCAGATGTCTGATCATATGATGCTGTTCATTTGTCACTGTTTATTGAAACGGTGGTTAGATAATACCGTTTTCAAAGGAGCGCATTTCACGTTGTAATTTTTCTCCCTTGTATTCTTCAGCGAGCTGCAATCTTCTCAGCCCGATCTTTATATATTCTTCCTGCATCTCAATACCGGTGCAGTTCCTTCCCAGGGCTTTGGCCACAGCGCAGGTGGTAAAAGTACCAGAAAAAGGATCCAGTATCCTGTCGCCGGGATTAGAACTGGCTTTAATAATACGTTCCAGGAGCGCCACGGGCTTTTGTGTGGGATGATTTTCATATTCATCCATGCGGTAGCGTACCCGTGGAAAGTCCCATACATTCCCCGGCACCTTTTGCGTGTTATAGGCAGCAGGCGTGCTTTTGCGGTAGTCGATCAGCTTTCTTTTTGCGCCGGTTTTTGCTTCAACCAGTATATCGGCAGCGTTGAAAGTGTAATTACTTTTATCGTTCACGCAAAACAGGATGGGCTCATACATAGACCCAAAATATTTCCGGGCCTGTACGCCGGAGCTATCGTAGCTCCATACAATACGGGACAGGATATTTATTTTTCCACGCAGGTAAATATCGAAATATGGCATAAACTGGGTAGCCGTCATTACATAGAAGCAACCAGTCGGTTTGAGCTTCCTGATACAAAGATCCAGCCACTGGTAGCACCATGTAAGGTATTCTTCTTCCGTATCCCATTTCTCAATATGCCCGTTAAAGTTTTTACCGATATTATAGGGAGGATCGGCGAAGATGAGATCCACTGAATGATCCGGCACCTGTGTTTGCAGGGCCTGCAAAGCATCTCCATGTATTATTGTATGACTCTGGGTACCGAAAACTTCCATTTCCTTCTTTTCTACCGATAAATTTAGCTAAAAAAGGCCAGGATAAAATATCCTGACCTTTTTCCGGAAGGTATTGTAAAAAATGAGTACAGGAATAAATAAACAGTGCTGCAAGTTAGAAATAACTTATTCAACCTGAAATAACACTAAGTGGGGATTATATGATTATATTCGTATAAATACTAATGGGAGATGAGCCTTCAAAAACCCATTTCAATAAAAATCTTCCTGGTGATCTTATCCTGTTTCGCCTGGTTTGCACTTATTCCACAGTTTTTTATCACTATCGGCAACGGCAACGCTCCATGGTTTGAGAATTTCATCCGGTATTTCAGTTACTTCACCCTGCTTACCAACGCCATGGTAGCGGTTTACTGCACGGTACTGCTGGTTGCTCCAAACAGCCGCTGGGGCCGGTTCTTCACGCGTACAGGCACTGCTACCGCGATAGCCGTGTATATTACCATTGTAGGCCTGATCTATAATATAATACTCCGGAAGCTTGCGCTATTTGAGGGGTTACAAAAGATATTAAACGAGGTACAGCATGTAATAGTGCCGGTACTATTTGTTTTGTACTGGTGTGTGTTTGTAAACAAAAGTTCCCTCCGGTGGAAGGATTTTCTTCCCTGGTTGTGGTATCCTTTTATTTATCTTTTGTTTGTACTGGTGCGCGGTTCCTTTTCAAATTTTTACCCCTACCCGTTTATCCATTTAGGCAATATAGGTTTGCAGCAAACGCTGATTAATGCCGCACTGATGGGTGTTTTATTTATTTTAATGTCCCTCGCATTCATTGGCATAGGAAAACTGTGGTCCCGGAAAAAATAGCTATTTACGGGTGCTGTATCCCCTCAGTTTCGCGCGGATATACTTTCCTGATTCCGTAAGCTGATTGGCTGTCCATCCGCCATTGGCAGGAGCTCCCGGCAAAAGGATAGAACATAGTTCATTTGGTTTGTCGGACACCGACCAATTGATCCAGCTCACCTGATTGTTTTCCAGGAAAGAAAACCATGCTTCCCATTGCGGATAGTCGATACGCCCGCTGCCAGTGGCTTCGGAGCCATTGCACTCCGTTACAAATACCGGGATATTTTTACTGAGTGCATAGGCGCAGTCGTCCCGTAACCACTGCCCATGCGACGCCGCATAAAAATGAACGGTATACATAATATTACTGTAACCGGTTAAAGGCGCATCTGCTACTTCACGGATCTTTTGGTCCCAGTGCGGGCAGCCTACAATGATAATGTTATCCGGGTCATATGCGCGGATGCCTGCAATCACTGCGGCGGCGTAGGCTTTTACCTGTTCCCATGTTTGCGTTTTACTGGGCTCGTTGATGATCTCATAAAGGATATGCGGATGATGACCATAAGTTTGGGCCATCTCTTTAAAGAAAGCCACCGCTTCTTTCTGGTGAAATGCTTCACAGTGCCAGTCAATAATTACATAACTGCCTTTTGCCAGCGCAGCATCCACCACGTTCTTCAGCAATGCAAGCTGATGTGCACGGTCGTTCAGATAGGCAGGCTTTACATCTACCCCCATAGCAGCGCGGACAATATCTGTTTTAAAATCATCGGTGAGCCAGTTCACCACCCCCTGGTTCCAGAACTGCGGCCACCAGGTGCTCCAACCGAAGCTTTGTCCACGCAGGGTGATGGTGTTGTTATGCTGATCTTTCAGGTAACGGCCTGATACATGCAGCGCTCCATAACGCTGCACCGGTGAGCCGGCAGGCAACGTATAGTCATCAGGGTTAGTAAATACAGGCCGTGCCGGCTTTGCCTCCGCAAAAAATCCGGCAAGAAATATTGCAACGAAGAAATAACATTTTAGCGTTTTCATATCTGCTATAATTTATCCTGCTTTCTTCGGTGAATCTTTACCGGACTGCCGGATATAGGCAGATGGTAATACCCCGAATTCAGCTTTAAAAGATTTGGTGAAATAATGTGGGGTATTGAAGCCCACTTCATAAGATATCTCTGCAATGCTCAGCTGGCTCTTTTCCAGCATCTGCGCCGCTTTCCGTAGCCGGATGGAACGTATAAAATCAACCGGCGTTTTGCCGGTAAGCAACAGCATCTTTTTATACAGCGATACCCGGCTGATGCAAAGATGCTTACTCAGCTCAGCTACGCTCAGGTTGGCATTCTGCAGGTTTTCTTCCACAAATGCCAGTGCTGCGGCCATAAACTTTTCATCTACCGACTGAATGCTGATATCCGCTACCTGTACTTCTACCTGTTTCGTATATACTTTCTTGATAGTGGTTTGCAAAGTAAGCAGGTTCCTGATCTTAGACAACAGCATTTCAAAATTGAATGGCTTGCAGAGGTAGTCGTTAGCACCGGTTTCCAGTCCTTTCATTTGGTACTCTTCTCCTACCAGTGCGGTAAGCAGGATAATCGGGATATGCGAGGTTCTTTTATCCTGTTTGATTTTTGTACATAGCTCAAGGCCATTCATTTCGGGCATGCTCACATCGCTCACAATCAGGTCGGGATGCAAGGCCAGCGCTTTCTGCCATCCTTCCTTTCCATTGGCGGCTTCCAGCAAACAAAAATGTTCCTGTAAATTGTCTTTCAGGTAAAACCTGAAATCCTCATTGTCTTCTACCAGTAAAACAGTTGGCTTCTTGTTCTTTTCCCGTTGAGGATCGCCATGCTGCTGGTATTCTTCTACTACTACCTCCTTGCCGGCCGGCTGATCTCCAGCAATGATCATTTAACACTTGAAGCCATCGGGTATGAAGTGGGCTATAACTCCAAATCTACTTTTTATGCCGCTTTCCGGAAAATAAAAGATACAACCCCGGCACTGTACAAAGAAAAAATCTCCTGACCCGCTCACTGGTTATCAACCTGTTAAAATTTCAAACAGTACGGTTTTATAAATCCGTACGCCTGATTTCTGCAAATGAAACTACCGGAGGCAAATCACTTTCTAGGTTTGCAGGAAACTGTTATTCATGATAAAATTTTCAGGTGCGCTCGGTATCCTGTTGATCTTCTGCTGTACTGTTCGCTGCCAGGTAATGGTCACCGGGAAGGTGACAGATGAGAAAACCGGGCAAGGCATAGGATTCGCTTCCGTTAGTATTTTGTCGGTAAAGGACTCGGGGCTTATTAAAGGACAGGTAGCCGATTCAACCGGTGAGTTCGTGTTACAAAACGTTCCTATGGGAAAATATATAATCCTTCTATCTTCCTATGGTTATAAAAAAATTTACAGAGATGTATTACCGGTAAACAACCTCATTAACCTGGGACAGCTGGCCATGACAGCCGATCTTACATTACTCAGCGAAATAACAGTTGCGGGGCAAAAACCGGTATTCCGCCGGATGGGCGATAAACTCATTGTTTCTGTTTCAGGAAACCCGCTTTTCCAAACGGCGGCCAATACATTCGATATCCTGAAAAAAGTACCCGGCATCGACATAAACGGAGATGGGAGTATCCAGATGTCAGGCAGAACAACTCCCGCTATATTTATTAATGGCAAGCCGGTCCAGATGAGCCCGGAGGAACTTCAACAGTATCTTGGAAGTATTGCGCCCGACCTGATTGCCTCCATTGAAGTGATCAATAACCCCTCTTCCCGGTATGACGGCGAGTACAAAGGAATTATTGATATTAAACTGAAACAGGACCTTTCGCTCGGCTGGAAAGGGAATGCCGGCGTAGTAGTGCAGCAAAACGCCTATACTACTGCAGACAATAATTTTTCGCTGAGCTATAAAACAAGGAAGCTGGTATATAGCATCCGCCTGGGTTATATGACCGGTGAGAGAAACTACCGGTATACCGGCTTGCAGCATCTGGCTAATACCAATATAATGGCCACCAATACGCAAACAATTACCAGCAACAATAATCTTAGCTACCAGCTGGGTATAGACTATCAGCTATCCAAAACCCAACAGTTGAGCATTACGCCGCCAATCTTAACTATACCGGTAAGGCCGGTGGAGTTACACTGGAGGTACTTGGCAATCTCATGGTGATCCACAATCACCAGAGAGAGGATATCCGGACAAAAAATACGCTCACAGATCATCTGCTGGACTACTGGAAAACCAACCTGTATAACAACATCCTGATACGGTCTGCACAGGCAGACCTTTCAGGAAATGCAGGCAATGGAAAATGGGCGGCAGGCGGCAGATTTGCATTTACTACCACGAAAAATAATTTATACTATGATACCCTCCATACCACCGGTGTATTTATGCCCGACGCCAACCGCTCCAATAGTTTCCAATACGACGAATATATTTCAGCCGTTATTACAATATTACCGGCAGCCAGGTATTTTCCCTGCCACAGCAGGTTACTATTGATATTTCCTATTACTACCGCTCCAGGAGCGGTACAGGATTATACATCTCCAAACCTACGGCAAGTGTGGATGCCGGTATCAGGAAAAGCTGGGCAAAGGGGAAATTTAATACAGGGATCAATTGTTATGATCTGTTTGATACTTATCGGTAAGATATATTTTCCGGGAGAAGAAAATCATTGACAATGCCTTCACTCACTGGTTCGGCAACCGCAGGGCCGCGCTTACGCTCAGCTACAGCTTTGGAAGCTCCACGCATAACAGTAAACAACGTGGTAAAAATGAGGAGGAAAACCGTGCAGGGATATAACATCCCTATCTACTTTGAGCCACTGCGTTATATTTCCTTTCCAGGATCTTAATAACAGCACTCTTCAAATCATCATACTTAAGATCATCGTTAAACCCGATACCGTAGTTGAAATGCGTACGCCCCTGTGAACCACAGAGAATATATTTTGGGCCTCCCATCTCCACGGAAATAGGCGAATATTCCGTTTGTATGGTGAATTCCATGTTTCCTATGCTATCAATCACATAAAATACCTGCTTATAGAAGATCCTCTCTTTAGGCCCTTCTTCATAACGTTCATATGCCTGGATGGCTTTATCTTTCCACCTGAACTGGTCAAAGCAAAACATATCTTCCATATTCCCCTGCAGCATTCTCTGTTTATGGGCATCATATAAAATAGTTTTGTAGGGCTTTGCTTTTTCATATGTTTTATTATGAAAATACACCTGTATCAGTTTAGCATATGCATGAAAATCAGACGAATCTGATTGTATAACGCAGAGAAAAGCCGTTTCTGCCTTATCATAGTGCCCGCCTGAAGCTTCCATCTGGCCGATGTTGTACCACGACTTCGTATATCCTTCCGTTCCACGCGGGAGTCTTGTTGTATTATCGTATAGTGCCTGCAATGCTTTTTCTTCCTGGTTCAGGTTAAAATACACCTGTGCCACCATTAAAAACGGGCGCTCTCCCGGGGTTTTCTTTTCCGTTGCCATCTTGTAATTTTCAAGCGCCGATTCATATAAGTGCAGGTTATAGTAAGCATCTCCCAGCCCTGTATAATACACTGCGGTATCCGGTTTTAAAGCAATAGCCGTCTTGAAGCATTTAATTGCCTGGTCGAACCGGTCCATATAATTAAGTGTGGATGCTTTTATGAAATGTGCCCTGTGATCACCAGCGTCTTTAGCTATAGAAAGATCCATAAATTTCAGGCAACTATCATCCTGCTGCTTCATAAAGCAGGCGTATCCAACATAGTATAATGCCGGCGCAGACAAACGACCTGGCTCCGGTGCATACTGCCGGATAACTTCATCAAACTGCCTGTTATCAATTAGCTTCTGCAGATTTGATACAATAGTATCCTGTGCAAAAGAGACTAACCAGAGGAGGGTTAGCGCTATTGTAAGGAATGCTTTATTCATGGTATTGAGAAATAAAATTAAATATTGTCGGTGCTCATTTGCAGGTATTTGCCCATGTTTTGCAGGAGCAATGCCCGCGCCTTCAAATATTTCCTTCGGAACATATATGAGCGTTTGCAGGGGTTGTTTTAAAAGATAAATATACCGGTTTCTCGCCGACCAACATCCCGCCAAAAAAATTTTTATCCGGTAAAAATTTGTGGAGATACCCCGATGATTGCCGGGAATTTAATAATTTAGGGATAAACCCCAAAAACATGAATCGATACAAACCACTGAAAATTACACTGCCGGATCAATACCACTGGTCAGAAGAACACAATAATTCGAATGGAATTAGCTTTCGCGGAAAATACTGGGGCCAGGAAGACAGTCCTTTCCATGTAATATACATATCCCTTACTATTCTTCCTCCCGCGATATTAAATCATACTGGTGACAGCATCATCGAGACTGTGAGCTACCTGTTACCAGATACGGGTGTCAGACTTGAAAAGCACCAGGCAAATGACCATTATGAAGATTGGTTCTATTCTTTTCGGAATGCTCCCCAACATCCACAGCTCTTTGCGTTTTACAGGAAGAAAGAGACCTGCGTTTACTGCGCAAAAATAGAAATCGCCAGGCGTGAACTTTATGTTGTTACAGTTGAAGACTGGATAAATATTTTCTTCAACAGCAGATAGGCTGCTTTTACTTTATCAGGATATATTCTCCAGGTACCTCAGCACCTCCTCTCTCTTCCTGCTGGAAACCGGTACCTGTTCATTATTCTGCATTTGCAAAATGCCTTCCCTGTAATATTTCTTTACATACTGGAAGTTGACCAGGTAAGACTGGTGGCAGCGAATAAAGCCAAAGGGGATCAGGATGCTTTCGTATTCTATCAGCCCTTTCGAAACAAGGATCTCACGTTTATCTTTCAGGTAAAAAGTTGTATATCCTTTATCGCTTTTGCAAAACATAATATCCTCTATAGATACAATTTCCATATACTCCACCCGCTTCAGTGCAATACGCCTGGTGGCGGTCGCTCCCTGCGCCGCGTAGTGTTGCCTGGCTATTTCCAGCTGCTGCTGGTCAAACTGCTCTTGCTGCCGGTGATGATAGCATTTGTTCAGTATAGCTGCCAAAGCTACTTCGTCTATCGGCTTCAGCAGGTAGCCGAAAGCTCCCATATTGAGCGCCTGTATAGCGTATTGATCATAAGCGGTGAGAAAAATAACCTGGAAACCATCATTCCCTATTTCATGAAACAAGCGGAAACTGTCGCCGTCTTTCAGCCTGATATCCGCCAGAATAATATCAGGTTTCAATGCAGGGATTTCCCTGGCCGCCTTAGCTATTTCTGCGGCATGCCCAACTACTTCTACATATGGAATGTCTTGTATAACCTGCAAAAGATGTTGCAGAATACGTACTTCATCTTCAAGAATATAAAGCTTCATGCGTATTTATTTCTGATTAGTCTTTAAGTTCAGGAATAACGATGTGTACCGCCACTCCTTGTCCGCCGCTGTCCTTTCTATCCTCGATATCAAATTTCGCGTATTGTCCTTGTGATTTAAAAAGGACTTCCAGTCTTTCTTTAAGGATAGTTCCCGCGAGGGATTGTTTCTTTTGCTCACCCGGCTCTTTAGTAGTCATCCCCTTTCCATTATCTTCTATCGTTATAAACATCTGGTGATTATCTGTTTTAAAAAAGATCGTCAAGATACCTTTATAATCAATATTCCGGAAACCATGTTCTATCGCGTTCTCCACAAATGGCTGCACGAGCATGGGAGGTATCAGCACATTCTCGGGGGAGAGATGTTTATCCACATCAATCCGGTAGTCAAAAAGCCCCGAAAAGCGCATTTTATTCAGCTGCAGGTAATTCTCCAGGGAAGTGATTTCTTCATCCAGGCCAATGAAATCCCTTCTGCTCTGTTCCAGCACATTCCGCAATAATCCTGAAAAAGCAGACAGATATCGTACAGACTCTTTTGTATCTCCTGAGGCAACAAGACTTTGCAGGTTAGCAATGGAATTAAAGATAAAATGCGGGTTCAACTGTGCCTGCAATAATTTCTGTTCCATATTCAGACGTCTGTTCTCCGATTGCAGCAACCTGTTTCTTTCTTTCAAACGGTACTGACGATGAATAAAATAAAAGACTAAAAGCCCTCCGAGGAATACCAGGAGCGCCAACACAAGTGTCCATCTCTGCTGCCGGATGATCTTTTCATTGAGCGCATTCCTGCTGCTAAGTTCTGCGATATTCCTGTCTTTCTTCTCCGTTTCATATTTCGCTTGTATTTCTGCCACTTTAACGGCTTCTATCTGTTTTATATCCCTTGTTTCTATTTCATAGGCGGAGTCGGCCACCTGCAATGCGCTGGCATAATCACCTTTTAATTTATACGCTTCTATAAGCCCTTTGTAATAAATCGGGGATGGCTTTTTCCTGGGGCCTTTTTGTGCAAAGCTGATTGCCTCTCTAAAATAATGGATGGCGGAGTCGAACTGGTGATTGTGAACAAAGCTGGTCGCTAAATTATTATACGCGAGCTCGTTCAGGTTATTTGTTCTGGCAAGATAATCAATATACTTCCTGCTACTTGCAAGCGCTTTTGCATTCTGTCCCTGGCGAACAAAGATCCAGGCTTCATTGTCGTACGTGCGGGCAATGGCCAGGCTATCGCCTGTTTGGTTGGCAAGGTTACGTGCCTGGACATTGTACAACATCATCTTATCAAAATCATTCAGTCTTGAAGCTAACAGGAAAGAGATATCATAATACCGCTGCATGATTACGGGGTGCGATTTATATGGATGATGCTTATAGTAACGTTCCGCGTATACCAGTGATTCATTCTCATTATTATTCTGATAATATGCTTTGGCCATCAGATCATAAAACTGGTAGGTGAACCTGCTATGAGCGCTTTCCGCAGTTTTCATGGCTGAAAGTACCTGGTTCATCAGGTTTGCCTCCACGGCTCCGGAATTGGGAATTTTTTGATTCAAAATACCGTAGGTTTTCAGCAGCTCAATCTCATCGTTGTTCTGCACTCCCTTCATTTTCTGGTATTCTGCCATAGCGCTATCCCACTTCTTTTCCTGGCGGTACCTTCCGCCCCTGAAATAATGGGCAAACGGTATAATACTGCTGTCGGCAGTATTTCTCAGTAAACTGTCTTCCCTACGGACCGCTTTCCTGGCATCAGCTGTAGATAAGGTATCCAGAGAAATAATAAAAG
Organism: Chitinophaga polysaccharea; assembly: GCF_902150045.1. GTDB lineage: Bacteria > Bacteroidota > Bacteroidia > Chitinophagales > Chitinophagaceae > Chitinophaga > Chitinophaga polysaccharea_A. The sequence goes on along the minus strand of NZ_CABFVU010000002.1, from coordinate 372,878 downwards.
AAAGGTAATCCCTTCTGTGAGTGGTATCAGTAATGCTTTGCTGATTCTTTTGAGAGGCGCCTTTCTGTTTACAGGAAGCCATAAATAAAAGAATGATTACCGTTAAAGCAGCATATGCGGTTCTTGCATTCATTAAAGTAATATATTAAGCATATTTCAGCATGGTGAAACATACTGAAATATTCCTTAAATGTATCAATAGAAATTAAAATGTAAGAAGCCGGGTATATATTCGGTGGGTTTGGGGCAATATCCGTGGTGATTGGGGGCGTTTTTTATGCAGGTATTTGATCAATTAACCAATAATGGATTTGGTTCCTGTATTTATCCGAATTTAAATATGGTTTGAAGTAAAGAAATAAATACAGCACATGACCGTGATTCAAATTACAGTACTGATTACAGGCGGCGATGCTTATAAAACAAAGCCGCCTGTACTTATTAACTATGATTGTTCTACTTTTTCGGGTTATGGCCTTTCCAAAATTCACTCAATCGTTGCCTGTACAATCTGTTCTATGTCAAATTTCCGCATTTGCATAAACGCCTGGGCTGCCTTACCGGCCTTATTGGGATCGGTCATTAATTTTCCGAGAATGGTAGGTATTACTTGCCAGGATACTCCAAATTTATCTTTTAACCAGCCGCACCTGCTTTCTTCACCACTTTCGGTTAATTTTTCCCAATAGTGATCTATTTCTTCCTGCGTGTTGCAATGGATGGTTAAGGAAACGCCTTCGTTAAAAGCGAATTTGTGAGCATGTGCACTTTCCATCAGCATAAACTTTTGTCCGTTGAGGGTTATTATGGCGTGCTTTACTTTTCCCTCTATATCGGGCTGTTCATTCTGCGAGTAACGGAGTATTCCATCTGTTTCTGAATTTTGGAATATGGAAGTATAGTGCTGGATGGCTTCTTCCACACGGCCATATTGGTCTCCAACGAACATCAAAAAGGGGGTGATCTTTTGCCCCACTGCGGCTATTGTTCCAAGAGTAACCTGCCATGAAATGCCAAACCGGTCGCTCACCCAGCCGTATTTTTCACTCCAGGGATATTTATCCAAAGGCATCATAATAAAGCCTTCACTGGATAATCCTTCCCAGGTGTTCTTTAATTCTTCTTCTGTTTCACAGATGTAATACAGTGAAATGGATGGATTGGGTCTGTACATCGGACCGCCATCTAATAAAGTAATGTGTTGCCCGGCTATCTCTATTTCGGTGACGATAGGCGATTGCGTCACTATTTTCGCACCGGGAATTAATTTGCAGTACAAAGCTGCGGCTTCTTTTGCCTGGTTATCGAACCATAAGCAAGGTGTGATCAGTTCTTTCATACATTTTTTTATGTAAAGGTGAATCAACCATCAAACATGGCCTTGTACAAAACCGACATTATTTTTTCTTTAGTCCAAATTGCAGGTAATCATTGGGGGTTGTTGCTGTAAATTCCTTAAAAGAACGGATATAATGACTTTGATCAAAATAACCGTTTGTATATGCCACATCGGTCAGTTTATCAAATTGTCCTGACTTTAACTGGTAAAAAGCCATCTGGAACTGACAGATCCGCCGGTATTCGCTGGCTGTTATACCTACATATTTTTTAAAGATTCGTTGAAATGTTCTTTCCGTAAGGTTGAGTTCCCGCAGCATCTGAGCTAACACATCCGTTTCCGGGTTCTCCAACATTTTGTCAGTAGCATATCGGATGATCATACATTCCCGTTGGTTGGCTGTAACCTGGGAAAGAACAAACTGGTGCAGCACCTCTACCTTTTCGGCTGTTGATTGAGCATAGGCCAGTTGAATGGTCAGTGCCATTGCCTTTTGCGGATTCCAACGATTTAACTCGATGGCTTCATTTTTTAATTGCTGTACAGGTATTTTGAAAGCTGGGCCTATAGCAAATGGTTTGAAGAAAAATGCGATCAGTGTAGCATCGCCCCATTCAGCCCATCTTTCTGCAGGAACGGTCTTTCCGAACAGTGACAGGCGGTTCTCCTTGTTCTGTGATGTACACAATAAAGCCGACATGCCGTTGGTAAATATGGGCAAGTCTTCGGGCTCCGGGGGATCGGCACTATCAAGAATTAAGATAGTTTGAACGAAGCCTTTTAATACCGGGTCTATTTTGCTGTACCACTGTTGCATATAGAATCATAGTAACTATTTTAAGATAGCCCTTTTTTTGGCAAAAACATAGTAGTCTAAGGCGGAAAGGGGTTATTTCCCGATACAAAACTTACTAAAAATATAATCCAACCTATCCTCATTTGTCACCTCTCCGGTTATCTCTCCAAGGTAATGCAAGCAAAGCCGGATATCCAGTGCCAGCAAATCGCCCGGCAGCCCGTTGTCCATTCCCTGTTTCGCATCCAGCAACGACTTCAACACTTCCTGCAAGGCTGCATGGTGACGGGCATTAGTGATGATGGTATCTTCTGTATTAACATCTCCGGCCAGTACTTTGTGCACGAGTGCATCTTTCAGTTCCTGGATATGTGCATGATTCTTTGCGGAGATAAAAAGTATTTCGGGAATAGCGGAAAACTTAGCTCGGATAACTGCTTCGCCGGTAACATCTGTTTTATTTCCTACCAGGAGATAGTTAACGTTTTGTGTTTCAAAAGCAGCAACCTGATTACGTATATCCGTTTCAGTGAGTTCATTCACATCAAACAGGTAAACGACAACACCCGCTTCACGGATTTTTTCCATGGTTTTCTGTACACCAATGCTTTCAATGGTATCCAGGCTTTCGCGGATACCGGCAGTGTCTATGAGCCGGAAAAGGATACCGTCTATATTCAATACTTCCTCAATGGTATCGCGGGTGGTACCGGCAATATCGCTCACGATCGCGCGGTTCTCGTTCAGGAGGGTATTCAGCAAGGTGGATTTACCCGCATTGGGTTTTCCTACTATTGCAGTATTTACACCATTCTTGATAACATTCCCCATTCGGAAGGAATCAATGAGATGCTTAACTACCCTGGTGGCATTGGAAATAAGCGTATATAAGCCTGTACGATCGGCAAACTCCACATCTTCCTGGCTGAAATCCAGCTCAAGTTCGATGAGGGCAGAAAAGGTGATTAATTGCTCACGCAGGGCATGTAATTCTTTGGAGAATCCACCCCGCATCTGTTGCATGGCTGTTTGGTGCGAGGCAGCTGAATTGCTGGCAATCAGATCAGCTACCGACTCTGCCTGGGTAAGATCCAATTTGCCATTCAGGAATGCCCGTTGGGTAAATTCACCGGGTTTGGCCAGCCTTGCACCTGCCTTAACAGTAGCGTCAATGATCTGTTGTTGTATATAGGGAGAACCATGACAGGATATTTCTATCACATCTTCCCCGGTATAGGAACGGGGCCCTTTATAGAGGCTAAGTACTACTTCATCAATAATATGCCCATTGGAAACGAGGTTACCAAAATGCAGGGTATGACTGGCCTGCTGCAGGAGATCTTTGCTGGGGAACAGGCTATTACAGATGGTGTAGGTATTGGGGCCGCTCAGCCGTATTACAGCAATAGCGCCAAGGCCGGGAGCTGTTGCCACCGCTACAATTGTATCATCAAATCCTGTTAGTTTCCCCAGCATACCGTTTTAATTTACCAATTCTTAAAGGGCACAAATTTACGCACAATCGGGGCTATCACCAATTCCAGAAAATCAAAAGTCCCGTTCCAACAATGTTGAAACGGGACCTTTGAAAAATATGCTTGATACAGTACTACTCCTGCAAAGTAAAGCGGATCGGGAGATTGAACTGTACAGAAACCTGGCGGCCATTTTGCTTACCAGCTTTCCACTTAGGCATGGTTTTCACCACACGTACGGCTTCTTCTTCCAGGCCACCACCTTTTGCGGCACCTACTGTTTTTACATCTTTAATGTTTCCTTCAGAATCTACTACGAACTGAACGAATACTGTACCGGAGATACCGTTTTCCTGCGCAACGCGTGGGTAACGGATGTTTTTGCTCAGGTACTTGGCCAGTGCTTCCTCACCACCAGGGAAGGTAGGAGGCTGCTCTACGAAAGTGAAGATTTCTTCTTTTGCAGGAGCAGGAGGCGGGCCTACCACACCGGTACCTTTACTGTCTTCCAGTAATCCCGGATCAATACCGTTCGGATCACCGTCTACAGTTTTGGTGCTGATGGCTTTATCTTTAATGTCCTCATGTTTCGGAGGTTCCTCATCCGGTGGTACTTCATTATCCTTCTTAATTACAGGAGGAGTGAACTGTACTGACGGTTTTACCGGTGGCGGTGGTGCGGGCGGTGGAGGTGGTGGAGGTGGCGTTTTCGGATCATCCGGTAACTTCACATCCTCCATCTTAATTTCCTGGATCACCGGCTTCTTCGTGTTTTCACCCTCAGAAGCTTTAACCCACTGTGATATCATATACGTTGCGAAGAATATTACAAACAATGACACGGTACCCAAAATGGCATTCCGCACACGCTTATTATACTGTCTCCGCAAATCGTACGCCCCATAGTCCTTGTTCCTGCCGTCAAACAGGATATCAAGAAAATCGGACTTTAAGACTTTAGCAGAATCCATTGTTGTTGTTTTATGATGGATGCAAAAAAATAAATTAGTTATTTAGCCGGCGGAGCTGCAGGAGTACTAGGAACACCGTTAGCTGCTTCTGTAGACTGTATCCATTTTTTATCCTGGTCACTGATATCTACAGTTGCGTAACGTTGAATTCTGTTGATGGCCATTTCATCAAGAATATCTACGAAATTCTTGTAATTAGCCTGATCATCAGCTTTAATAATCACCACAACATCTTCTGGTTCACCTTTTGCATTTCTCAGTTTGGCAACTTCGTCCCTTTTCCTGATGATCTCATCTCTGATTCCCCCCGTGTTGGCAAAAGATGTTGCCTTGAAGAAGTCAGGATTAGCAGAGGCATTCGGGTCTTGTGCCAAACCTTCGTAATAGTAAACACGATTATCTTTTCCGAGTAAAATGGTAAGGGCCGTACTTTCTTTTACCTTGTTCTGGTCCTTTTCATTTTCGGTATCCTTTGGCATGATCAAGTCCATTGTTTTGGGCTTGGACATGGTAGTGGTTAGCATGAAGAAGGTAATCAGGAGAAAACCTAAATCCACCATTGGTGTCATATCCACACGGGTCGACTGTTTCTTCGATTTCGTTCCGCCGTGTTTCTTTCCACTGCCACTACTGCTGGTATCCATTTCTGCCATAGTAGCCAATTTTTTTAGTTCTTAAATCAGCAGTCTTCCAGGTCAGGAAGTATTTACTGCCGTTTACTTCTTAGGTGCATTTGCCTCTTCCCAGGCAGCTGTACCTTTGGGAGCTTCTTCCAGGTTAGTAACCAGGTTCAGCTTCTGAATATGCTTCTTTTTGAAGGTATCCAGGATTTCCTTGATCTTAGGATAAGGAGTCTGGTTATCTGCTTTAATACAGTATTTCAGCTTAGCAACGCTTCCGCCCTGTGCTGCAACACCATATTCGATCCAGGCACCTAACTCATTATTTGCAGAATCCGTAGGAATTCCCTTATCCAGTCCTGATTTTTTACGCTCGTCCTCAGAGAGGGAAAGATATTGTTTCAGGTCTTTAATAGGTGCTCCTACGCTGGCTCCGGTCACAAAGCTTTTAATTTCTTTATCGCCCAGGCCCAGTTTGTACTGCGTGTTCAGATCTTCTATCAGCTTCTTTCTTTTGGGCTGACCATCCATGCTGAAAAACACTCTGCCATCCTTATCTACTGTGAATAATAACACATCAGAATCAGGTAAAAGGGTGGTGTTAATAGAGGATGGGGTAACTACTGTTACCGGTTCATCCGGTTTGAACTTAGTCGCCAGCATAAAGAAAGTTAACAGCAGGAAAGCCACATCACACATTGCTGTCATGTCAATGGCGGTGCTTTTCCTTGGCATTTTAACTTTAGGCATCTTTACTCTGTTTTATGATTTACTTTAAATAGATTCAAAACCGCTCAAATTCCATAAATAATCCCCGATTATTTGTGGTTTGCAGCGAAGCTCTGAGTTAAAGTAAAGCCAGACTCATCGATTGCGTAAGTGATGCTGTCGATATTGGTAGTGAAGTAGTTGTACATTACGATCGCAATAGCAGATGTACCGATACCCAGTGCAGTGTTGATCAACGCCTCGGAGATACCTAACGCCAGCTGTGCAGAATCCGGAGCACCACCAGAAGACATCGCAGAGAACGCCTTGATCATACCCAATACTGTACCGAACAGACCCAGCAGGGTTGCTACCGATGCAATGGTAGACAGGAACACCAGGTTCTTTTCCATCATTGGCAGTTCCAGTGCAGTAGTTTCTTCAATTTCATTCTTAATGGTCAGGATTTTCTGTTCTGTATCCAGATCAGCATTGGTAACCATTTCTTTGTACTTTTTCAGACCTGCTTTTAATACGTTTCCTACAGAGCCTTTCTGTTTGTCACACTCAGCCAGTGCTGCGTCTACATTTTTGTTAGCCAGGTGGTACTGTACTTTACGTACCAGCTCAGAACCACTGAATTTACCTTTTGCTTTTGACAGGTACAGGAAGCGCTCGATCACGAAAGTCAGACACACCAGTAATACGGAAATCAATACCGGTACTACATAACCACCCTTGTAAACAGTACCAAACCATTTACCGATACCTGAATCTATAGGATGTCCATCGGGATTATTACCCTGGAAATTGGCTGGATTACCTAATACAAAAAAGAAAAACAGGAATCCTATCACTAAGCAGATAGGCACAGCCAACGTAGCGAACAGGTTGGATGACTTTTTAGGTTGATGAGAAGAAGCCTTAGCTGTAGCTGCAGTCACAGTTGTTTTAGTCTCAGCCATGTTGATTGAAATTTTAGTGTTAAAAATTAAACTATTGTTTGTTAGAAGTTTCTATTCTCTTTAGAATGCCCCTCAGCACTCAATTTACTGTTTTAATCAGTGATTCGCAAAGTTATACGGTTGGTCCAAAAAAACAAGTGCAGCCCAAAAAAACCCACAAAAATTAACCTTCACACGCAAAAGCCCCACCACAGGGCTTTTAGACCACTCGTTTTTTTAGAGCAAACACTTACATAAGCGAATAAACCAATATTGCAGTTCTCACAACTTATTGTTACTGTCCCAATACTTGAAATCGTTTGATTTTTTTCAAAGTTGGACGCACAATTTAAGAAAAAATTCAAATGTTCCAACAGAAATCTTACAATTCTGCTAACTTATTTATTCCCGCGCCAGTAAACAGTTTCAGGCGACGCTAATAGCATTTAGCAACACAACATCGAATATTTCCCTGATCCATAACTCGAAATTCAGTACGGCAGCGGCAATCAACACATCTCCTTCCGTCTCTGCCATATGAAATTATTATTTTCTATAACAATAAATACTTACATTAAAAAAGTTGCCACCGCAACTATTGTTTTAACTCCTACCCTCAATTTTACTTCTTTTTTTCCATTCCTACAGCCTTTACTGCGCTTATGGATTTTCCTGATAAGTTAATACTTAATATACTTACTTGCAAAGGTTTTTAAAAAAACATAACAACTAATCAAGAACCAATTATTAAATCGTAATGAGCAAACTATTTTACCGCCAACTGATAATAGCTGTGGCAGGCGCACTTTGCCTGGGTATTACAGCTTATCAACCTGCCAGCGCACAGCGGAAAAAACACAACCGCAACGCCGCACCAACTACTCCTGCTCCTGCAAAAGACTCTACCGGGAAGGGCCCCATGATCAAACCAGGTCCAAAACCAGGTCCAAAACCCTTCGCTGAAGTAATTACCGATAAAGCCAAAGCGGATTCCGGCCTGTTTAATGTCTACAAACAAGATGACCGCTTTTTCTTTGAGATCCCCGATTCCCTGCTGGGAAGAGATGTACTGGTAGTGAACAGGATCTCCAAATCCGCTGCCGGTCTCCGCGCCATGATGATGGGTTTCAGCGGCGATATCATCGGCGAAAATGTGATCCGCTTCGAAAAAGGCCCCAACTATCGCATCTTTCTGAAAAATATCTCCTACGCCGATGTGTCAAAAGATTCTACCCAGCCAATGTTCACCTCTGTGAACAACTCAAACCTGCAGCCTATCGTGGCAGCATTTGATGTAAAGGCCACCTCCAAAAACGGGAAAGGTACCGTTATTGACCTGACTGAATACATCAGTGGCGACAACGATATCCTTTTCTTCGACGGACAGGTTAAAAATATGCTCAAAATCGGTGGCGTTCAACCGGATAAATCTTACATCTCTGATGTAAAATCATACCCGATGAACACCGAAATCAAAACGGTAAAAACATACAGCAAATCAGGCGGCTCTGCCGGTCCGGGTATGCCCCCTTCCCCGGGAGGCAATGCTACCGTGGAACTGAACAGCTCTATGGTATTACTCCCTGCAGTACCAATGCAGCCCCGCTACTTTGATCCCCGTGTAGGTTACTTCACTACCAGCGTTACCGACTTTGATGCGGATCCGCAGGGCGTAAAGAAACTCCAGATGATCACCCGCTGGCGCCTGGAACCAAAGCCGGAAGACATGGAAAAATATAAACGCGGGGAACTGGTGGAACCTGTTAAACCCATCGTGTTTTATATTGACCCTGCTACCCCTGTAAAATGGCGTAAATACCTTATCATGGGTGTGAACGACTGGCAGTCGGCTTTTGAACAGGCGGGCTTTAAAAATGCTATTATCGCTAAAATGGCGCCTACTCCCCAGGAAGATTCCACCTGGTCTATCGAAGACGCCCGGTTCTCTGCCATCGTATACAAACCGTCTGACGTACCGAATGCAAGCGGCCCCCATGTACACGATCCCCGCTCCGGCGAAATCATTGAAAGCCATATCAACTGGTATCACAATGTAATGCGTTTGCTGCGCAACTGGTACTTTGTACAGGCATCTCCCAACGATTCCCGCGCCCGTAATATGCAGTTCAGCGATGAACTGATGGGTGAACTGATCCGCTTCGTATCATCCCATGAGGTAGGCCATACCCTGGGCTTACGTCATAACTTCGGATCAAGTTCCACTTATCCGGTTGAAAAACTGCGTGACAAAGAATGGGTGAAAAAGAATGGCCACGCTGCATCTATTATGGATTACGCCCGTTTTAACTACGTAGCACAACCCGGCGATGGCATCACCGGAGCTGATCTTTATCCCCGTATTAACTACTATGATAAATGGGCTATTGAATGGGGCTATAAACTGTTGCCACAGGCTAAATCATCCGAAGCTGAAGTACCTATCCTCAATAAAATAACGATAGAAAAACTGAAGGATAAGAAGTTCTGGTTTGGTACTGAAATGAACCCGGATGACCCAAGGTCCCAGAACGAAGACCTGGGCGACAATGCCATGATAGCCAGTGGCTACGGCATAAAGAACCTCCAGTATATTATGCCTAACCTTCTTAGCTGGACAAAAGTAGAGAACGAAGGTTATACTAACCTGTCTGAGTTGTATAAAGAAGTAGCCGGTCAGTTCAGCCGTTACATGGGCCATGTAGCCAAAAACGTAGGCGGTATTTATGAAACACCTAAAACGGTAGAACAGGCAGGCGCAGTATATGAATACGTGCCAAAGGCAATCCAGAAGGAAGCAGTGGCTTTCCTGAACAAGCAGCTGTTTACCACACCCAAATGGCTGATTAACCAGGATCTGCTAAGCCGCATAGGCAGCGACGGCGTTTCCCTGATCAGTTCACGCCAGGCTCCGATCCTGGACAGGCTGATGAGCACCAATACCATCAATAAACTGATCACTGGTGAAGCCGCGCTGGGAGCAAAAGCTTACGACCCGGTTGAAATGCTGAATGACCTGAAAAAATCCATCTTCTCAGAAATTTATACACACCAGTCTATAGACGTATACCGCAGGAACCTGCAACGCGACTATGTGGATAACCTCACTGAGCTGGTAGCACCTTCGGCTCCTGCCAACCCGATGATGGGCGGCTATACACCTCCAAGTGCGTCCCGGTCAGATGCGGCTGGCATTGGCCGTGCCCAGCTGGTGGCCCTGAGAACTGAGCTTCGTGCCGCCGCCGGTAGTGGCGACAGTATGAGCCGCAATCATCTCCAGGACCTTATAGCCCGTATCAATAAGGCGCTGGATCCTAAATAACGAATCTGTATATATACATATCGACGCCCTTCCAGGTAATTCCCGGAAGGGCGTCTTCCTTTATATATATTCAAAACCTTATAAATTATTGCGGAAAATGCTTAATATCGCTGCATTATTAACCTAGACGCCTCAAAAGTGAAAGATCGGACTAACAAAATCACGATATACGATATTGCGCATAAACTGAATCTGTCGGCATCTACTGTTTCACGTGCATTACAAAACAATCCTCTTATCAACCTGGAAACGCGCGAAAAAGTTCAGGCAACGGCTACAGAAATGGGCTATGTTCCAAACTGGATAGCTTCCAGTTTGCGCAAAAAGAGGTCGAATATTCTTGGTCTTATCGTACCTCGTACTTCCATGTACTTCCAGAGCACTGCTATCAGCGGCATTCAGCATGAGGCGCATAAATATGGGTTCAGTATTGTTATTGGCCAGTCGGATGAAACCGTGGCGATGGAGAAGGAACTGGTGCACACTTTTTATTCTCTCCGTGTAGATGGTTTGCTTGCAGTGGCCTCTATGTTTACCACTAACTTTGATCATTTCAGTCCGTTTATTAAGAATAATATTCCACTGGTATTTTATGACCGCGTGCCTACTGATTTCCAGGGGTATACTATTACAGGTGATGATTTCAGGGGTGGCTTTCTTGCCACCGAGCACCTGATCAAACAAGGCTGCAAACGCATTGCCCACTTCTCAGGTGTGCTTACTTGTAACCTTTACCAGCAAAGGCTTTCAGGTTATAAAGAAGCATTGGCACAATACAATATTCCATTTGATGAACAGCTGGTTTATATACATGATCTGACTATGGATTCTGCTACCGTTGCTGCACAACAGTTATTTGATGAACAGAAAATACCGGATGGCATGTTTGCTGCCAATGATAGTTCTGCAGTTGCTTTTATCCGCGAAGCGAAGAAAAGAAATATTGCTGTTCCTGAGCAGATCAAAGTAGTAGGCTATTCCAACGATCTTTCTTCCAGAATTATTTCGCCTTCTTTAACTACCATTGAGCAATCGGGTTATAATATGGGTCAGAAAGCGGTGGAAACCATCGTTCAGCTGATCAATCATGAAGAAACAGTAAAAGTGACAAAAAATTACGTATTCCCGGTGGAGCTGATCAAACGGGAATCTACCGGCTCATAAATTCAATAGTAAAACTGATAACCTACAACTATATGAAATCTTCCATTTATGCAGCATTACTATGCACTGCTGCAATTGCTGTATCCTCCTGTAACAAGCGTATTTATGTACCTAACCAGGTGAATGTTCCATTGCTGAAAGAGAAGTATGAATTCAAAGGCAGTATCACGCCTACTAACCTCCAGGGCGCCTTTGCCATCACTGATAACATAGGTATCATGGCCAATGGCCAGTATCTCTGGGGATGGAATTATGCTGATCCAACTAACAGCTATGATGATGATGGCGTATTTAAGGATAATAATACACGTGGGGGAATGGTAGAAGGCGCAATTGGTTTCTTTAAGCCAATAGGACCCAATAAGAAAACTGTTTTTGATGTGTATGCAGGCTATGGCAGTGGTCATTTTAAAACACTTTCCGGCGATTACAGATCAGATAACAATGGTACAGGCAATATAAACCTGAATGACTATGTAATTAAAAACCGCTTTAGTAAGGTATTTATACAACCCAGTTTCGGGCTTGCCCACCGGGTGGTGGAAACAGCGTTCAGCAGCCGGTTTTCATTTGTAAACTTTTACAATAGCAGTATTGGTGCAAAAGCGTTTGAAAACAACGAGGCAGAACAGACCAAGTTTATGCGGATTCACGATAAAACGGTTGTGTTCTATGAGCCGGCGTTTACTGTCAGGGTAGGATTCAAATACGTAAAATTCCAGGCACAGCTGCAGTTTTCAACTCCATTGAACAATAACAGTTTTTACGACAATAGTGGTTCTTACGATAAGAATTTCAACGAGTATTTCCAGCCTGTAAATTTCAACATGGGGGTTGCGATAGATCTGGCGCAGTGGTATAACCGGAGATAATAATTAAATTAATAAGGATGATTTTTCCGGGGAGATGATATACGGTAAGATCACAAATGATATAAAATAAAAAAGCCTTAGTGTATGAAACACTAAGGCTTTTCTCTTAATAAGTATGGCAGCTACCTACTCTCCCGCATGATAGTGCAGTACCATCGGCCATGAGGGGCTTAACTTCTCTGTTCGGAATGGGAAGAGGTGAACACCCTCGGCATAACCACCATAAGATCTTCTTTGCTGTTACAGCAAACTAATAAGATAACATATCGGGAAAGTTGTATTCAAAACTTTTTAGCGTAATAATTGAAAAAATTAAAGCTTACGGGCAATTAGTATTACTCGGCTGCGATGTTACCACCCTTACACCTGTAACCTATCAACGTCGTAGTCTCCGACGGCCCTTAAAAGTAAACTCATCTTGAAGCAGGTTTCACGCTTAGATGCTTTCAGCGTTTATCCTATCCGTACATAGCTACTCTGCACTGCACCTGGCGGCACAACAGATACACCAGCGGTACGTACGACCCGGTCCTCTCGTACTAAGGTCATGTCCTCTCAATTTACTAACGATCACAACAGATAGGGACCGAACTGTCTTGCGACGTTCTGAACCCAGTTCACGTGCCACTTTAATCGGCGAACAGCCGAACCCTTGGGACCTTCTCCAGCC
>NZ_CABFVU010000002.1:352500-355000 GCF_902150045.1 Chitinophaga polysaccharea | reverse complement strand
TGTGTCACCAATAGCAGCGGCAGGCTGCTGATTGTATCGATCGTAGAATGCTTCCCGACAACATTGGTAACAATTATAAACTGTTATTATATCGGCAATAAAACAATCCACTGATGATAACGGTAGCAGAAAACTGCTGATACAAAGAACTGTAGATATAGAGCAGATGATTGGCAGTATAAACTGCAGATCTGTAACTCTTTAATGGCTACTTTAGTGTGTGAGGCGATGTATAAACATCTCCGGTTCACTAATTTCCTTTCGAGATAAGTACTGCTCTTTAGCCGTACTCCGCATTGCCTTACACAATGCTCTCTACTATATAGAAAGAAAAAGCCTTAGTGTATGAAACACCAAGGCTTTTCTCTTAATAAGTATGGCAGCTACCTACTCTCCCGCATGATAGTGCAGTACCATCGGCCATGAGGGGCTTAACTTCTCTGTTCGGAATGGGAAGAGGTGAACACCCTCGGCATAACCACCATAAGATCTTCTTTGCTGTTACAGCAAACTAATAAGATAACATATCGGGAAAGTTGTATTCAAAACTTTTTAGCGTAATAATTGAAAAAATTAAAGCTTACGGGCAATTAGTATTACTCGGCTGCGATGTTACCACCCTTACACCTGTAACCTATCAACGTCGTAGTCTCCGACGGCCCTTAAAAGTAAACTCATCTTGAAGCAGGTTTCACGCTTAGATGCTTTCAGCGTTTATCCTATCCGTACATAGCTACTCTGCACTGCACCTGGCGGCACAACAGATACACCAGCGGTACGTACGACCCGGTCCTCTCGTACTAAGGTCATGTCCTCTCAATTTACTAACGATCACAACAGATAGGGACCGAACTGTCTTGCGACGTTCTGAACCCAGTTCACGTGCCACTTTAATCGGCGAACAGCCGAACCCTTGGGACCTTCTCCAGCCCCAGGATGTGACGAACCGACATCGAGGTGCCAAACCTCACCGTCGATATGAGCTCTTGGGTGAGATCAGCCTGTTATCCCCGGAGTACCTTTTATCCTTTGAGCGATGGCCCTTCCATACAGAACCACCGGATCACTTTAGCCTGCTTTCGCACCTGCTCGGCTTGTTGGCCTCACAGTCAAGCACCCTTATACTAATGCGCTCTACGTACGATTACCAACCGTACTGAGGGTACCTTTGCGAGCCTCCGTTACCTTTTAGGAGGCGACCACCCCAGTCAAACTACCCACCAAACAATGTCTCCCCGTTAAGGGATTAGACTCTAAATAACAGAAGGTTGGTATTTCAACGATGACTCCACAACTCCTGGCGAAGCTGCTTCATAGTCTCCCAACTATCCTACACATCTGGCATTCAAAATCAATGTTAAGTTGTAGTGAAGGTTCACGGGGTCTTTCCGTCCCGTTGCGATTAACCGGCATCTTCACCGATACTACAATTTCACCGAGCTCGTGGTAGAGACAGTGTACAACTCATTAGACCATTCGTGCAGGTCGGAACTTACCCGACAAGGAATTTCGCTACCTTAGGACCGTTATAGTTACGGCCGCCGTTTACTGGGGCTTCAGTCAGAAGCTTTGGATTGCTCCGAACATCCTTCCTTAACCTTCCAGCACCGGGCAGGTATCAGGCTCTATACGTCATCTTTCGATTTTGCAGGGCCCTGTGTTTTTGTTAAACAGTTGGTTGTACCATTTTACTGAGGCCACATCACTGTGGCACGCCTTATCCCGAAGTTACAGCGTCAATTTGCCTAGTTCCTTTACCACGGATCACTCGAGCGCCTGAGAATACTCATCTCGACTACCTGTGTCGGTTTACGGTACGGGCTGCTATAAACGAACCTTAGAAGTTTTTCTTGGAAGTCTGATTAGGGACACTATCAGCGCGGCCGAAGCTTTGCTGTACTATCAGGTTTCATCATCCCGAACGGATTTACCAATTCAGAATATAACTACACCCTTTAACGCACTATTCCGTAAGTGCGCGATCCTTTCACTACTCCGTTACTCCATCGAATTTATAGCAGGTACTGGAATATTCACCAGTTTGCCATCAGCTACGCCTTTCGGCTTTGCCTAAGGACCCGACTAACCCTGATCCGATTAGCGTTGATCAGGAACCCTTAGTCTTACGGCGATAAGATTTTTCATCTTATTTATCGTTACTTATGCCTACATTTTCTTTTCCAAACGCTCCAGCATGTCTCACAACACACCTTCAATGCAGTTTGGAATGCTCCCCTACCGTCTAATACTTACGTATTAGGCCTAAAGCTTCGGTTATATGTTTGATGCCCGATTATTTTCCGTGCCCAAACCCTCGACCAGTGAGCTGTTACGCACTCTTTAAATGAATGGCTGCTTCCAAGCCAACATCCTGGCTGTTTTAGGATTTGAACCGCGTTTGTTCAACTTAACATATCATTAGGGACCTTAGCTGTTAGTCTGGGTTATTTCCCTCTCGGCCATGGACCTTAGCGCCCACAGCCTCACTCCTGGAGATTAT
>NZ_CABFVU010000002.1:342500-345000 GCF_902150045.1 Chitinophaga polysaccharea | reverse complement strand
GCGATAAGATTTTTCATCTTATTTATCGTTACTTATGCCTACATTTTCTTTTCCAAACGCTCCAGCATGTCTCACAACACACCTTCAATGCAGTTTGGAATGCTCCCCTACCGTCTAATACTTACGTATTAGGCCTAAAGCTTCGGTTATATGTTTGATGCCCGATTATTTTCCGTGCCCAAACCCTCGACCAGTGAGCTGTTACGCACTCTTTAAATGAATGGCTGCTTCCAAGCCAACATCCTGGCTGTTTTAGGATTTGAACCGCGTTTGTTCAACTTAACATATCATTAGGGACCTTAGCTGTTAGTCTGGGTTATTTCCCTCTCGGCCATGGACCTTAGCGCCCACAGCCTCACTCCTGGAGATTATATTATAGCATTCGGAGTTTATTAGGGTTTGGTAGGCGGTGAAGCCCCCTAGCCCAATTAGTAGCTCTACCTCTATAATACGTCTATATCCAAGGCTGTTCCTAAAAACATTTCGGGGAGAACGAGCTATCTCTCAGTTTGATTGGCCTTTCACCCCTATCCACAGGTCATCCCATAGCTTTTCAACGCTAATGAGTTCGGGCCTCCAGTTAGTTTTACCTAACCTTCACCCTGCCCATGGATAGATCACAAAGTTTCGCGTCTACCCCCACTGACTATATTCGCTCTGTTAGAACTTGCTTTCGCTACGGCTCCGGTACTGAAGACCTTAACCTTGCCAGTGAGGAGTAACTCGTAGGCTCATTATGCAAAAGGCACGCCGTCACCATTGCTGGCTCCGACCGCTTGTAAGCGCACGGTTTCAGGAACTATTTCACTCTCCTGTTCGGAGTACTTTTCACCTTTCCCTTACGGTACTGGTTCACTATCGGTATCTAAGGAGTATTTAGCCTTACCAGATGGTGCTGGCAGTTTCATACAGGATTCCTCCGGTCCCGCACTACTCAGGATACTACACGTCCATCAGAATTTATGTCTACAGGGCTATCACCTGCTACGGCTCATCTTTCCAGATGATTCAACTTGATCTGACTTTCTAAAAGTAGTCCTACAACCCCGGATAGAATTGCTTCACTCCGGTTTGGGCTCTTCCCCGTTCGCTCGCCACTACTTAGGGAATCATTATTTATTTTCTTTTCCTGCAGGTACTTAGATGTTTCAGTTCCCTGCGTTGGCTCCCATTACTGGGTGACATACCTTCAGTATGCCGGGTTGTCCCATTCGGAAATCTACGGATGTAACGATCGTTTGCATCTCCCCGTAGCTTATCGCAGCTTACCACGTCCTTCTTCGCCTCTTAGATCCTAGGCATCCACCATGCGCTCTTATTCGCTTTAAAAATCTTAAATATTCAAGTTATTACTATCTTGAATACAACTTGCATTTCCCAATATGTCAAAGAACTTTTGATCCCGAAAGATCATTGCCGATGTGTGGGATCCGATCCCGGTAACGCTTTCGTTACACATCTTTACTTATATTATAATTAAGAACCTTTATTCGTATTGAATTGTTTGTGTTGGGGTTGCAAAGGTAGTGATCTTTCAGTTAATCACCAAAACTTTTGGAAAGTTTTTACAACTTTAATTATCTTAGTACCAATCACTTAACTATCGGAAAGTGCTTTCATTACTGTAATAATTAACCCATTACCTTGCAAAGAACAGTGCTTTTTTGAAGCGGATGGCAAAGATAAGACCTTTATCACTCGCAGCAAAAATTATTTCAACTTAATTGCTTCTTATTTTCTGTATGTCAATTGGTATTAAGCGCGGGGCTTAAGGTGATGAACCGGATTTAAGTGTAGTTGGTAGGATGTTGCCTAGCCGGGTGGTATCATCAGTAGCAGTAGTAACTGCTGTTGGTATCGGATAGCAGTGTGACCTGCTTTTTCGAGATAAGTACTGCTCTTTAGCTGTACTCCGCATTGCCTTACACAATGCTCTCTACTATATAGAAAGAAAAAGCCTTAGTGTATGAAACACCAAGGCTTTTCTCTTAATAAGTATGGCAGCTACCTACTCTCCCGCATGATAGTGCAGTACCATCGGCCATGAGGGGCTTAACTTCTCTGTTCGGAATGGGAAGAGGTGAACACCCTCGGCATAACCACCATAAGATCTTCTTTGCTGTTACAGCAAACTAATAAGATAACATATCGGGAAAGTTGTATTCAAAACTTTTTAGCGTAATAATTGAAAAAATTAAAGCTTACGGGCAATTAGTATTACTCGGCTGCGATGTTACCACCCTTACACCTGTAACCTATCAACGTCGTAGTCTCCGACGGCCCTTAAAAGTAAACTCATCTTGAAGCAGGTTTCACGCTTAGATGCTTTCAGCGTTTATCCTATCCGTACATAGCTACTCTGCACTGCACCTGGCGGCACAACAGATACACCAGCGGTACGTACGACCCGGTCCTCTCGTACTAAGGTCATGTCCTCTCAATTTACTAACGATCACAACAGATAGGGACCGAACTGTCTTGCGACGTTCTGAACCCAGTT
>NZ_CABFVU010000002.1:335000-337500 GCF_902150045.1 Chitinophaga polysaccharea | reverse complement strand
CAGTAGCGACACTTTATAAAGTGTAAGTTGGCAGGTTTTTGCCTGGCCATGATGTGTCACCAATAGCAGCGGCAGGCTGCTGATTGTATCGATCGTAGAATGCTTCCCGACAACATTGGTAACAATTATAAACTGTTATTATATCGGCAATAAAACAATCCACTGATGATAACGGTAGCAGAAAACTGCTGATACAAAGAACTGTAGATATAGAGCAGATGATTGGCAGTATAAACTGCAGATCTGTAACTCTTTAATGGCTACTTTAGTGTGTGAGGCGATGTATAAACATCTCCGGTTCACTAATTTCCTTTCGAGATAAGTACTGCTCTTTAGCCGTACTCCGCATTGCCTTACACAATGCTCTCTACTATATAGAAAGAAAAAGCCTTAGTGTATGAAACACCAAGGCTTTTCTCTTAATAAGTATGGCAGCTACCTACTCTCCCGCATGATAGTGCAGTACCATCGGCCATGAGGGGCTTAACTTCTCTGTTCGGAATGGGAAGAGGTGAACACCCTCGGCATAACCACCATAAGATCTTCTTTGCTGTTACAGCAAACTAATAAGATAACATATCGGGAAAGTTGTATTCAAAACTTTTTAGCGTAATAATTGAAAAAATTAAAGCTTACGGGCAATTAGTATTACTCGGCTGCGATGTTACCACCCTTACACCTGTAACCTATCAACGTCGTAGTCTCCGACGGCCCTTAAAAGTAAACTCATCTTGAAGCAGGTTTCACGCTTAGATGCTTTCAGCGTTTATCCTATCCGTACATAGCTACTCTGCACTGCACCTGGCGGCACAACAGATACACCAGCGGTACGTACGACCCGGTCCTCTCGTACTAAGGTCATGTCCTCTCAATTTACTAACGATCACAACAGATAGGGACCGAACTGTCTTGCGACGTTCTGAACCCAGTTCACGTGCCACTTTAATCGGCGAACAGCCGAACCCTTGGGACCTTCTCCAGCCCCAGGATGTGACGAACCGACATCGAGGTGCCAAACCTCACCGTCGATATGAGCTCTTGGGTGAGATCAGCCTGTTATCCCCGGAGTACCTTTTATCCTTTGAGCGATGGCCCTTCCATACAGAACCACCGGATCACTTTAGCCTGCTTTCGCACCTGCTCGGCTTGTTGGCCTCACAGTCAAGCACCCTTATACTAATGCGCTCTACGTACGATTACCAACCGTACTGAGGGTACCTTTGCGAGCCTCCGTTACCTTTTAGGAGGCGACCACCCCAGTCAAACTACCCACCAAACAATGTCTCCCCGTTAAGGGATTAGACTCTAAATAACAGAAGGTTGGTATTTCAACGATGACTCCACAACTCCTGGCGAAGCTGCTTCATAGTCTCCCAACTATCCTACACATCTGGCATTCAAAATCAATGTTAAGTTGTAGTGAAGGTTCACGGGGTCTTTCCGTCCCGTTGCGATTAACCGGCATCTTCACCGATACTACAATTTCACCGAGCTCGTGGTAGAGACAGTGTACAACTCATTAGACCATTCGTGCAGGTCGGAACTTACCCGACAAGGAATTTCGCTACCTTAGGACCGTTATAGTTACGGCCGCCGTTTACTGGGGCTTCAGTCAGAAGCTTTGGATTGCTCCGAACATCCTTCCTTAACCTTCCAGCACCGGGCAGGTATCAGGCTCTATACGTCATCTTTCGATTTTGCAGGGCCCTGTGTTTTTGTTAAACAGTTGGTTGTACCATTTTACTGAGGCCACATCACTGTGGCACGCCTTATCCCGAAGTTACAGCGTCAATTTGCCTAGTTCCTTTACCACGGATCACTCGAGCGCCTGAGAATACTCATCTCGACTACCTGTGTCGGTTTACGGTACGGGCTGCTATAAACGAACCTTAGAAGTTTTTCTTGGAAGTCTGATTAGGGACACTATCAGCGCGGCCGAAGCTTTGCTGTACTATCAGGTTTCATCATCCCGAACGGATTTACCAATTCAGAATATAACTACACCCTTTAACGCACTATTCCGTAAGTGCGCGATCCTTTCACTACTCCGTTACTCCATCGAATTTATAGCAGGTACTGGAATATTCACCAGTTTGCCATCAGCTACGCCTTTCGGCTTTGCCTAAGGACCCGACTAACCCTGATCCGATTAGCGTTGATCAGGAACCCTTAGTCTTACGGCGATAAGATTTTTCATCTTATTTATCGTTACTTATGCCTACATTTTCTTTTCCAAACGCTCCAGCATGTCTCACAACACACCTTCAATGCAGTTTGGAATGCTCCCCTACCGTCTAATACTTACGTATTAGGCCTAAAGCTTCGGTTATATGTTTGATGCCCGATTATTTTCCGTGCCCAAACCCTCGACCAGTGAGCTGTTACGCACTCTTTAAATGAATGGCTGCTTCCAAGCCAACATCCTGGCTGTTTTAGGATTTGAACCGCGTTTGTTCAACTTAACATATCATTAGGGACCTTAGCTGTTAGTCTGGGTTAT